>NZ_OZ026536.1:0-2449395 GCF_964020095.1 Spiroplasma endosymbiont of Colias croceus | reverse complement strand
TTTAAAAACCTCTTTAATTAATATAATTATTGTGGATAAATTGTGGATTAATGTTGATAACTTTTTTATAATTATAATCTGTATTATACTTTTAAAAAAAATAAAAAAAAATATTTATTATTTAATATTATAAATGATTTATTTTATTGTTAAACTAATATTGTTTTTATTAAAAATAAACAGAATAATTTGTTAAGATATAAATATTATGTTAGAATACTCTTAATAATTTTTTATTAGAATTTTAAAAAAAGGAGAAAAAAATGAAACCGACATATCAACCAAGTAAGAGAAAACATCAAAAAACTCATGGTTTTTTTGCAAGAATGAAATCTGCGACAGGGATTAATGTTATTAAAAGAAGACGTCAAAGAGGACGTAAAAAATTAACAGCATAGTTTAAAAAATAAAATAAGGTGAACAAAATATGGAAAAAAAATACCGCCTTTTGAAAAATCATCATTTTAAATATTTAATTAATGAAGGAAAAAGTATTTCAAATGGTCAATTTTTTATCTATTATATGAATAGAGTAGATTTTGAAACTATACGAGTAGGTGTATCAGTAGGAAAAAAACTAGTTCGTTTTGCTTTTGCACGTAATAAGATTAAACGTCAAGTACTAGGAATGTTAGTAGATATTAAAAAAGATTGACCAGTAGATATAGTAATTATGATTAGAAAAAATTATTTATCTAATACATATGAAGAAAATCTTAGATCTTTATTACATCTTTTAATGAAAATCCCATTATAGGAGAGTAAAATTAATGCAATATAAAAAGTTTTTATTTCCTGAACAACAGAAAAAAAACGTTTGATTAAAAATAACATGAAAATGAACTAAAATTATTTTAGGGACTTTTTTATTGATGTCAACACTTTGAGGTTGCGGTCAGACTATGGGTGATCCTAATGTTGCAACTAGTGATGTTATTTCAGCTTATGATTTTCAAAAATATAATGTAGCGGCTGTTTTTTTTGAATTACTTATTGGTAACAGTGATGTAGCAAAAAATCACATTTTTCATTTTAATGGTAATAATATTTATGAATATGGATTTACAGGGATTAGAACATGAAGTGAAGCTTGAACGCAAACTAAATCACCGTTCTTTGGAATGTTTGTTTATCCAATTGCTTGAATCTTAGTTAGTATTTCTGCTGGATTAAGTGGTGGAGTTGATGTAAATTCAAAATATTGATCAGTAAGTGTTATTTTTGCTATTATTTTTACAACCTTAATTATTAAACTTATTACATTAGTATTTACTTTTAAAGCCCAACAAAATCAGGAAAAAATGCAATCAGTGCAAATGAAAACTTGCGAAATTCAAGCCAAATATAAACATTCACGTGATCCAAGTGCAAAACAAAAACAACAAATGGAATTAATGGCTATTTATAAAAAAAAAGGAATAAATCCAATGGCTGCTTTTATTCCAATGTTTTTATCACTTCCTTTCTTAACAGCTATGTTTACTGTTATGAAATCAACTAATTTATTAAAAAATACTGTTGTTGGTGCTATTAGTTTAGTTGAACAACCATGAACTATGGTTACCCATGGCCAATTTATGTATTTAATAATTATTGTTATATATATACCAACACAATTAGTTTCTATGTTATTACCGATGTTTTTAAATCGTTCACGACAGAAGATTAAAACTAAAGAAGCAAAAGCTGCATTAAAAAAACAAGTTATTATTCAAAGCGTTATGATTTTTATGTTTTTATTTTATGTATGTGTTGCTCCTTCAGGATTAGGCATTTATTGAATTATTTCTGGAATATTACAAATATTTCAAACTCTTGGTTTTCATTACTATAATAAACATAAACGTAGCCGTTATAAAAAAAATGGTACAATTAGTACACCATTTTCAAGTAAGATTAAAAAGATATTTACAAAATCTGAAATAGTTGTTCAACCTAAAAAAAATAAGTAATTTATTATAATGTGGAGAAAAAAAGATGGAAATTAAATCATTTAAAAAAAATATTGATTTAGAAAAAACTATCAAAAATTTACCCCCCAAGACATTTTATATAAAATTAGGTATAGAAAAACGTTTATTTAAAACCATTACTAAAATTTTTATTTTTAACGAAAATGATGTTAAAAATTATTTAAATGATAAATGACATGATTTATTGGAACTTTTTAATATAAAAAATTATCAAGAAGAAATAATATTAAATGGCAATAAATTTTATATTAATATTAATTGTAAAAATGAAAATTCAATTTTAATTGGCAAAAAAGGTTATACAATTAGTGCTTTACAAAATTTACTTATTACTTATTTAGAAACAAAATTTAAAAGAAACTATCAAATAGTAATAAATGTTAATAATTATTTAAATATTCAAAAACAAAATTTAAAAATTAGAATATATGAAATTATAAAAAAAATAAGAATAAGTAAAGAAATGTTTCATTTTGAATCAATGCCTAATAACCAAAGAAAAATTATACATGAAATAGTTAAAAATATTGAAGGAATATCAAGTTTTTCTGAAGGTATAGGTTATAACCGTCATGTAGTAATTAGATTGGAAAATTAGAGTAATCTAAGATTTAAAATCTTAGATTGTTTAAATGAAAAGAGGAAAAAATGTTAAATGATACTATTACTGCAATTGCAACAGCCCCTTTAAATCAAGCAATTAGTATTATTAGAATTTCAGGAAAAGATACTTATGAGCTATTAAATAAGGTTTTTGATAAAGATATTTTAAATCAAAAAGGTCACACTTTAATAACAGGATATATTATTGATCATAATAAGAATAAAATTGATCAAGTTGTTTTGGCATGTTATCGCGCTCCCAAATCTTTTACAGGTGAAGATACAATTGAAATTAATTGTCATGGTGGAGTGCTAATAACACAAAAAATTTTGCAATTATTACTATCTACAGGTATGAGAATGGCAACAAGAGGAGAATTTACGAGAAGAGCTTACTTAAATGATAAAATTGATTTAATTGAAGCAGAAGCTATTAATGATTTAATTATGGCTGAAAATAATACTATTTTAAAAACCGCTATTAATAGTTTAAGTGGTAAAACAAGAATACTAATTGATGAATTATCTTCAGAATTACTAACTTTAATTGCTAATATAACAGTTAATATTGATTATCCTGAATACGATGGGGTTGAGGAAAAAACAATTAATAATGTTATTCCTTTAGTTGAAAAATTTTTAAATAAAATAAAAGTTATTAAAGAACATAGTAAAATTACTAAAACTATAAAAGAGGGAATTAATACAGTTATTATTGGAAAACCTAATGTTGGAAAATCTTCCCTATTAAATGTGCTTTTAAATGAAGATAAAGCTATTGTTTCTAATGAAGAAGGAACAACAAGAGATCTGGTAGAAGGCAAAATTAATTTGGGTGATATTAGTTTAAATTTAATTGATACAGCAGGTATACGTCATACTTTAAATGATATCGAAAAAGCAGGTATTGATAAATCACATAAGGCTTTAAACGAAGCAGATTTAATAATATTAGTACTAGATGGTTCAAAAGATTTAAGTATTGAGGATAAACAATTATTAGAAAAAATAAAACATAAAAATTACCTTATTGCTATTAATAAAACGGATTTAAGGTTAAAATTAAAATTAGACATTAAAAATAATTTTAATGTGGTAAAAGTTAGTGCAATAATGGGCGAAATTGAAAATCTAATTTTAGGAATAAAAAATAAAATTATAACTACTGAAATTAATTTTGATAAAGAATTACTTTTTGCGAATACAAGACAATTAGCATATTTGGATGAAATTGAACTTAGTATTTCAGAAGCATTAAAAGATTTAAAAAAGAATATTTCGATAGACTTAATTATTGTTCACTTACAAACTGCATGAAATAAGATTTTAGAAATGCAAGGTAAAAAATTTGAAACTGATTTATTAGATGAAATTTTTAAAAGATTTTGTTTAGGAAAATAAAAGGGAAGGTAAAATATATGGCTAATAATGGAATTTTTGATACTCATTGTCATTTAATGTCAAAACATTATGATGAAACAGAAATATTAAAATTATTAACTGATGCTTATTCAGCAGGTGATAGTATTGGTAGTATTTGTAATGTTGGTTTTGACTTAAATACTAGTAAGCAAGCTGTTAGTCAAATTTATGAATTTGAGAGTGAAGAAAAAATTCCTAATCTTTATGCAGCTGTAGGTATTCATCCAACAGAAGTAAATACTTGCGATAGTAATACTATTTCAGAATTGAAAAAATTAATAGCAACCGGTAAAGTAGTTGCTATTGGTGAAATTGGATTAGATTATTATCATAAATTTACAGAACCACAATTGCAAAAAAAATGATTTATTGAACAACTAAAATTAGCTAAAGAACATAAATTACCTGTATTATTACATATTCGTAATGCGTTTGAAGATGCTTTTGAAATTATTAAAAAAGAAAATATTACTAATGGTGTTCTTCATTGTTTTACGGGAACAAAAGTAATAGCTGAAAAATTTATAAAACAAGGTTTTTATATTTCTTTTGCAGGTAATGTGACATATAAAAATGCTTTGAAGTTACAAGAGCTAGCAAAAAATATACCAATTAATAAAATATTAGTTGAAACAGATGCGCCATATTTAACTCCTGAACCAAAAAGAGGCAAAAATCCCAAAAATGGATTAACAATTAATCATCCAGAAAATATAATATTTACAGTTAATAAAATAGCTGAATTAAAGAAGATCCCAAAACAAAGTATTATTAATGCAACTAGGGAAAATGCTATTAATGTTTTTAAATTAAATAATGAATTGAAAAGAAATAATGAGTAATAATGAGAAGTTTAAAGTAGCCATTTTTTTAGCAACAGGCTATGAAATGGGTGAAGTAATAATTACTATTGATCTATTAAGAAGGGCTAATATTATTATTGATTTAGTAAGTATTGAAAATGACTTAAAAATCAAATCAAGTCATAATGTTTTTATTTTATGTGAAAAGAAAATCAGTGATATTGATTTGTTAAGTTATAAGATGCTAATTTTACCGGGTGGTAAAATTGGAGTAGAAAACTTAAGCAAAAATGAATTATTAAAATCAATGTTAGTTATTTTTGCTAAATATAGTAATAAGTTTATTGCTGCTATTTGTGCAGCACCGCAAATTTTAGGGCAATTAAATTTAATAGATAACAAAAAAATTACGCATTATCCAGGCACTAATATTGGTTTAAATAAAAGTATTATTTTAGATGAAAAAGTAGTAGTTGATAATAATATTATAACTGGAAAATCAATTGGTGCTGTATTTGAATTTGGTTTAAAGTTAATTGAAGTTTTAGAAAGTAAAGAAATTAGTGAACAAATTAAAAAACAATTAGTTTTTTAATTTGTATTTTTTTATATAAAGTTAAAGTTATTACTTTTAAAATAGTTAATGGCTTATACTTTTTATACAGTTAAAATAATAATTTTAAATATAAAAAATACATTTTAATCGATAAAAAATATTGTTGACATTTAAAAATGTATTTTTTTATTTTTTTTAAAATAATAATATAATAAGTGTATAAAAAAGGGGGTTTTTATAAAAATGAAAAAATGATTAAATATTTTAGGAACGATTGTATTTACAACAGTAAGTACAACAGCAATAGTTGCTTGTAAAACATCAGAAAGTATTTTAAGTAAATCATTTGCTTCTAGTTATAATGTTGATGACTTTAGTAATTTAGAAGGTTTTGGTATTAAATATAACGAAGAAAATAATACATATGATTTTGTTTGATCAAAATTAACAGTAGATTTAGCAACTATTATAGTACCAATTAATAATACAGTTCCAGTTCAAAAAATTTCCAAAGATAAAAATATTGAAGTTAAAGAAAATGAATTAGTAGCAATATATTCTGCAGAAGATCAACAAGGTTTAATTATTGGTTCAGAAAATTTTATTACAATTAAAGTTAAATTAAATTTATATAAAGGAGTAAAACAAGAAACAAATAAAGTTGAACTAGTAGATCAAACAGTTGAATATGATGTTTCATTAAATTTATTTGTTAAACAAAACTTAAAATTTTTAACAACTCCAACTGTAAATTGTAAAGCAGATATTGCTGAATTTAAAACTATTTTAGTAAAAGAATTAAAAAAACAAAATGGTTTTTCAAAATTAGATATTAATATGATTAATATTGTAAAAGTAGATGGTGATCCTTTAACTACAGAAGATTTAAAAGAACATGATACACATGTTAAATTAACATTAACAGATGAAGGAAAGAACCATTTTATTGGTGAAAATAACGATTTAAAAGTTAATTGAGTTCCAGAGGTTTAATAAAATAAATTATGGAATATTTATAAAAATAAAAATGTAATATTTTAATTTATGAAAGGAAAATATATATGAAAACTTTAGTAACATTATTAGGAACGATTGGTTTAGCGTTTACAAATGCAAATAATTTTTTAAATATAAATAATAGTCCAAAAGAAGTTAAAGAAATAACTTATGAATTTAGTGAAAATAAAAAAGATATTGTTCATAGTTATAAAACTTCATCAGTATCAAATCCAGCTTATGAAAGTTGAGATTTTGTAGTTTCTACAGGTTTAAAATCTTTTCAAAAACCAAAATCTATTAGAATATTAGAATGATTTTTAAATAATGGTTCAGATAAAATAGACTGAGGTTCAGAACATTATGATGTATTTTCTGTTCCTTTAAAAATAATGGGAAAAGAAATTAATAAAATTAATGAGGGAAAAATTACAGATGAAGAAGTAGCATATAATAGAATGAATTTTTCATTTAAAGAATCGTATAAAGATTTTTTAGCAACTGCTGAAGTTGTTAGAGGTATAACTACTGCATTATTTTTTGATAATCTTGATTGACACATTCAATTTTTATTTCCTGCAAAATTAACATTCGATATGTCATTTTCTAATTTCTATTTAACTAGAAGTTTAGGGTATGGATTGAAATTTGCAATAGATTATTAATTAAATATTTAAAATAAAGTTATAATAGACTTCTTGCAAAACTTATCTATTAAAAATTTAATTTTTAAAATAAAATTAAAAATAAAAAAGATAGGTAATCTATGATGTTTGATAAATTAAAAACTATTAACAATCCAGAATTATTAAGATTAACTGGTATAAATGATATTATTTTTAATAAAATTCTAAAAATTTTAAAGACAGAAGAAGTAAAAAAGTTTAAAAATGGTGGTACACCTAATAAATTATCATTAGAAAATCGTTTATTAATGACTTTAGAATATTGAAGAGAGTATCGAACTTATTTTCATATTGCTAAAAGTTATGAAATTAGTGAAAGTAGTTGCTATAGGAATATCAAGTGAATAGAAAATACTTTAATAAAACATCCTGATTTTCAACAACTTGATGGGCAAAAATCACTGTTAAATAATAATTTTAAAGATAAAACAGTTATCATTAATGTGACTGAAAGTACTATTCAACGCCCAAAAAAAGTCAAAAACAATATTATTCAGGAAAAAAGAAAAAACATACAATAAAAACTCAAGTCATAATTGAAAAAGATAGTAAAAAAATTATAAGTTCTTATTTTTCTTATGGTAAAAATCATGATTTTAAAATTTTAAAAAATTCAAAAACGAAATTTTTATCAGAAACAACTATTTTAGTAGATTTAGGATATCAAGGTATACAAAACATACATAAAAATGTCTTATTACCTAAACGAAAATCAAAGAAAAACCCTTTAACTAAAGAAGAAAAGAAAAATAATAAGGCTATTTCAAAAATGAGAGTTGTTATTGAACATGTTTTTGCGATTCTTAAAAAATTTAAAATTATTAGTGAAAAATATCGAAATAGAAGAAAAAAATTTGCATTAAGATTTAATTTAATAGCTTCAATTTATAATTTACAATTATTAATTTAAATATATTTGATAATTTAATATTTTATTTTTTTATTTGAAATAATAATTTTTGTTGTATTTTAATGACAAAAAATAAAACATATTTTGAACAATAATTTTTAAAAAATATTAAAAGTGTTATTAAAATAAATTTTTAAACTTAAAAAATGTGATTAATATCATAGTTTTGCAAGAAGTCTAATATAAAATTATTAAAGCAGATTGTAATTTGAAGTGTAAAACTTTCAATTACAATCTGCTTTTAGTTAAAAAAAGTTTTTATATTATTTATTTTTTTATAAGCAGTGCTACTATTTTTATAGTATTCTTTTTTTTAAAAAAAAAAAAAAAATAATAATATTAACTTGTTAAATTATTATTTTAGATGAAAAAGTAGTAGTATTATCAATTGGAAAGTCAATTGGTAGTATTTTAAGTTTGTATTTTTTATTTATAGTAATAATAATAAACTAATATATATGTTTTAAAGACAATTACATTATAAAAATATACAATTTGATTTTTATGTTTTAATAAATTATTTACTTTAATTTTCTTTTGAATCTGATTTTTAAACAAAATATTTATTTTTTGCATTAGATTATGTTTCTCCCATAAGTAGTATAATAATATTATAACATTTTATATAAAGTAAAAAAAGGAGTAATGAAAAAATGATAAATAATAATAATAATTTTATTAAAATAGGTTTAATAATTGGAATGATTATGTCAATAATATTACTTATTAGCTGTATTATTTATGGAATATTTACATTTTTTAATTATTTTTCACTAGTTATTATTTTAATAATTATTTATGGACTATTTCAAGTGATTCCCTTTTTACTTTGTTTAAATAATTATTTTATTGAAGAAAAATGATTATTTTTAACAGGTTTATTTAGTTTAACAACATTTGTTATTCCTGGAGTTTTAATTTTAATTGGTTATTTTGTTAGACAAAAAAAAATAATAAAACTTATTAATAATAATTAATTTGTAAAAAATAAATATTATTTTATTTTTAGGTTATTATTTTATATAATTTTCCTTTATTAATATTGCTTCATGTTTCTCTATATAATAGACTTCTTGGATTAAAATATTAAAATTAAAAAAGATAGGAAATCTATGATATTTGATAAATTAAAAACTATTAAAAATACAAGATTATTAAGATTAACTAATATAAATAATATTAATTTTAATAAAATTCTAGGAATTTTAAAAACAGAAGAAGTAAAAAAGTTTATTAATTAAAATATTTTATGGAAAAATTTATAAATAAGTTGGTAATTTTTTAATAAAAAAATCATTTAATAATTCTCAATTTCACCCTCGTCCAGATTGCGGCGTTAATAATCATTCAGCAAAGGCTTCGGCAAAAAATTCACCTTTTTTATAGGGTTTTGCTTGGCTTCAAAATATACGACCATAATTACTTTGCACAATAATCATTGGGAATACTATTTTTTTTGATAATCACTATTACTAATATTAACTTTATCATTTAAGTAATCCATTAATAATTGACTACAATCAGAAATTGGCGGCCTCATCACGTGATTTTGTGCTCTTCAAACAGATGAATAATCATTATTAATTTTAAAAATATTTTTATTAAATAAACAATTTTCGATTTTATTATTTTTAGGTCAATTTCAATTGTTATTAAACGTAATACGATCAGCATCCGTTAATGATAAAAAATTATCGAAAGCATGACCATATTCATGAGTACTAACACTAATTATGTTATTAGTTGCTCATCAACCCGCTTGATAGTTTGCGATAATTTCTTTAATATTAACAAAATCTGGACCATAAATTTGACGTTGACTATTAATTAGATAAGAATATTGATTATAAGCAATGACGTTTTTATTTGATATTGGTGCTTGAGTAACACTTTGCATTAAACGTAAAATGTTATTTTTACCATATACTCCTGCCATAATATTATAAAAACGTAATTGTTCTTTTTTTGCTGTTTCAGTAGCAAGTTGACTTAAACCAACATCTTTATATAATTTTTCTCAATCAACATCATTGTTTTGAGTTCCTAGTCGTGTATTAGTTAAATCATGTGCTAATTGATTAAAATCAAGAAAAGGTAATGGTTTACTAGCAGTATCATAAAAACTATTAAATTCATTATTTGCCATTTGACTAACTGGCTTTTTAATTTTTCGTTCATTCTCTTTAATAAAACTAGTCATTTCTGATGATCAACGATAACGTAATAAACTAAGATAATAATCACGATTATAATTAGCTTGGCAACTTCAAACAATAATTCAAGCAAGTAAACCAGTAACCAATAAAACTATGAAAATTATAAAAAATTTACGATATTTTTTCATAAAATCTTCTTTTAAAAAAATTATTATTAATAATTTCAAATTCCTTATTTAAATTAATAATTACAGAAAGAAAAAAATAGTAATTGGTACCTTCTAGGCATTTCATATTTTTGTTTGCTTTTTTTGAAACTGATAACTAAATCATTACCATTATTTTCATTTCATTTTGATACTTGTATTGGTAAGGATTGTATTTATTGTTTGGTTTCACTACATGCCATAATAGTTAAACTTGTTCTTAATTAAAATTACTGTCCCTAAAATGATTAGTAATCTTTTCATATCTTAGTTTAATACTCTTATAATCTTTAAATCTTTTAAGATGTATTAATAATTTTATATGATTTTTATGATATTTTTTTTGAAATAGTTAATGATATATTTTAAGCGTGATTATTAATTTTTTAATTTTATATAGTAATTTATTATTTATATAGGTAAAAAATGCACTTCTATAAATTTTAAAAGTGCATTTTATTTAAACTTATTTTTTATCCTAAATCTTCGTCTTTTGTTAGAATTTCGCGGTTAGGATTTTGTTCAGCTATTAATTGTTTGTAAATTGTATCACGATATTTTACACAACCATCAATAACATTATCTAAAGGATTTTGAGCAACACGTACTTCAAAGATATCTCCCTCATATTTTTGACGAATTGGTTTTGTACCTTTTTCAGCTTTAACTTCGATGAAATATTCCTTAGCCAATTCTTCTTTAATAAATTCATCAATTTTTTTAATGTAAGCTCCACCACCACAAATTGTGATTCCCTTACCTTTTTTCTTTAAGTCACTAACACTACCAGCAGCTTTTTCCCCAGAAGTTCTTAGTACTCTACGAATTGATGGAATAACATGTTCTCTAAATTGAACTTGCATTACATTTTCACGAATTTCTTCTGGTGTAATTTCAATAGTTTTAGAAATTGACATTGTTTCTCCTGGTTGAGAGTCTAATCTAGGTAATGAAACACCTGAAATAGTGTATGGTTTTTCATCTTGATATTTAAGAAGTGAACCGATGTTCTTTTTAACATCTTCTGCTTCTTTAGTACCAATTTTTAAAGCATGCTTTTTAGCTATGTATTCTTGAATTTTTTGTGTTAAATAGTCTCCAGCACAATGTGTTGTATATGAATATAGGATTGAATCGTTGCTAAGTACTGCAATATCAGTACTTCCCCCACCAATATCAACACACATAATTGCAGTTCCAAAAATATCTTGGCCTGAACCTAATGCTGCCATTTTAACTTCTTCTTGAACAAATCCACGAAGTGCTCCTAAACGATGAACTATATTTTCTAGTGCTTCTCTTTGTATTGAATTAATTTCACTTGGTGTTGCCATTAAAACAATTAAATTACGGTTTTTATCAGCTTGTTTTGAATCTTTAATTTCAAGTCTAAAATCTTGAAAAATTTTAGCAAGGATACGTTGTAAAGCATCGGGATCAGCAATATTACCATCACGAACTGGACGTTTAATAACAACATTTTCATTTGTTTTATCAATTAAAGCTTTAGCTTCTTCACCATAAAGAATAACATTTTTTTCATAGTCTTCAGCAAGATAAGTTGGAGCATCATATGTAAGTCCAATGTTAACATACCTTGCTTTAAAGTTTTCTGTTCCGATATCTAAAGCTAATCATTGGTAGTCATTAATAGACTTAATATTACTTTTTTTATTTAAGTTTTCTTTGGGTTTTTTATCAAATAATCCCATTTTTTTTCCTCCTTCTACACACCTGGAATTTTAATTACTTGGTCTAATGAATCCTTTTTCATATACATCTTGTTTATGAGTTTCATAGGCTTGAGTTCCTCTAATTACACACTCTCTTGGATTATTAGCAGATACCACATGTTCTAAATTTAGTCGTTTTTTTAGATAAGTTGTAATATTTTCAAGCAAAGCACCCCCACCAGTGATAGTTAAACCGTCTTTCATAATCATTTCTGAAAAGGCAGGTCCGGCTTTATCGATAATGTCACTACATAGTGCAACAATTGGTTCAAAGGCTTCGGTAACTACTCTAGCTACTTCTTGCTTAGGAACTGTAATTTGTTCAGGTTTTTTAGTTTTAGTACTTTTTCCATGGATAGTAATTTTATTTTCACTATCTTTTTCACCATCTATTCAAATACCAGCACTAATTTTTGCTTTTTCAGCCTCCATTGAGCTAAGAGATATATAGTGCATTTTTTCAAAATGTTCTTTAATACTACGTTCAATAGCATTTCCAGCAATTGGAATTGAATCTTGAACAATAACTTCTCCACTTGATAAAATGGCACAGTCAGAAGTTCCACCACCAATATCAAGAATAAATACTCCTGAAGCATCTCAAAGTGCTTCCCCAGCACCAATAGCTGCCAATTTTACTTCAGGAACAATAACAACTTTTTCAGCTTTCATTACGCTTTCATTACTTGCATTATATCTATTGGGAAATTTATCACTATAAATTGGAATTTTAGCTACTTTTTTTCCTTGTAGAATTTCACGTAAAACAGTTCTATCTAATTTATAAACCTTAGATGGAATAGCTACAAGTGCTACTGAATTTTCTCAAATTTTTTCAGCTTTCACATCAATAATTTGTGTAAAAATTTCAGTTAATAAAGCAATCAAAGCATTATTGTCACTAATAACACCATTAGCCATTGGTTCTCTGAAAATTTTATTCGCTGGAGTTTTTTCTTTCATTAATAAAGCAGCTTCACCAATGAATACTTCTCCGTTTTCTGTATCAAATACAATTGCTGATGGTTGACTATAAACAACCCTTCCATTAACTCTGACAATTAAATTTCTTGTTCCTAAATCTAGAGAAACAATATTAACGTCTTGGTTATTGTGTCCGTCATTAGCAACCTCTATTTTTGTTGCCATATAAAAATCATCTCCTTTTCCCACTCAAATTAATATTTATTTATTAAGTTGATATATGTTAATATTACCACATGTAGATTTGCTAGTAGTAAATTTAGCATATATGATTAGTTGGCTAACTATTTGTTTAATTATTACTAGTATATAATTAACTAAAAATGTGAATTGGAGAATAATAATGGAAAATCCAAAAAAAATATTGAAAAAATACGACTTACATGCAGTTAAAAAGTTTGGACAAAACTTTTTAATTAATAATAATATAATTGATAAAATTGTTAAAACTAGTAATTTTAAAGATGAAGATGGCATTGTTGAAATTGGAGCGGGCATTGGTCATTTAACCAATAAATTACTCAGCACTGCGCAAAAAGTTGTGACAATTGAAATTGACAAAAAATTAATTCCTGTTTTAGAAAAAGAGTTAAATGAATACAAAAATTTAAAAATTATAAATGATGATTTTTTAAATTTAGATTTAAAAAAAATCATTAATGAAGAATTTGTAATAAATCAAAAAATTCATGTAATTGCAAATTTGCCTTATTATATTACCTCACAAATTGTATTAAAATTATTAGAAAATATTGAATTATTTGATTCATTTACATTAATGATGCAAAAAGAAGTTGCACAAAGATTTTGTGCTAAACCTAAAACTAAAGTATATAATAATCTTTCTGTTATGTGTCAATTTTATTGTGATGTTAAAATTATTTTTGATGTTAGTCCTAATAATTTTACTCCGATACCTAATGTCACAAGTAGTGTTGTTTATTTTAAAGTAAATCCTAAATTTCAACTTGATGAACCACAATTATTTTGAAAATTTGTAAGAAGTTGCTTTGTTAATAAGAGAAAAACATTAGTTAACAATTTGGGTATTTATTTAAATAGTAAAGAAAAAGCCGTTAATTTAATTAACGACTTATCTTGATCATTAACAATAAGATCTGAAGAATTAACATTTTCAATGTTTTACCAGTTATTTACTATTATTAATAATAAATACGTTTCAGAATAATTATTAAAATTAATGATATTAGATTGTGGATAATAAGTATATAAAACACCTCAGCAATAATCCTTGTTTATTAATAAACATATTTTTAAATATTTATTATCCGTTAACTATTATAATGATTTTATTTTTTCTTGCAAAAGATATAACTTTTTATTAATTATTTTTAATTAATAGTCTTTAAATTTAATATACTTAAATTGTAATAAACATTGTATAATGAAATTATAATTATAATTTTTAGAAACATGTAAAGGAGGATTTAATGAATAATGTAGAAAACATTGTAGTTTTTGGTTTAAGTGCTAGTCAAAAATTTACACAAGAAGTTTGTAAAAAACTTAATATTGAACCTGGAAAAGCAGAAATTAGTCGTTTTGCTGATGGTGAATTTAACATTCAATCTATAACATCAGTACGAGGGAAAGTGGTATATATTATCCAATCAACTTCGCCGCCAACTAATGATAATTTAATGGAATTATTAATTTTTGTTGATGCTTTAGTTCGTGCATCTGCTGCTAAAATTCATGTAGTAATTCCTTATTTTGGTTATGCTCGTCAAGATCGAAAACAAGGTGGTAGACAACCTATTACTTGTAAACTTGTTGCAAATTTATTAACTGTTGCGGGTGTTGATCGTGTTATTACTGTTGATTTACATTCACCACAAGAACAAGGATTTTTTGATGTTCCTGTTGATGATTTACGAGCAACTCAAGATTTAGCATCTTATTTAATTGAAGAAAATTTAACTAATTTAGTTGTTGTATCTCCAGATCATGGTGGTGTTACTCGTGCTCGAAGATTAGGTAATTATTTAAGTGTACCTTTGGCAATTATTGATAAAAGAAGAACAACTCCTAATCAAAGTCAAGTTAAGTTTGTATTAGGAGATGTTAAAGAAAAGAATGCTATTATTATTGATGATATGATTGATACAGGTGGTACTATTATTAATGCAGCAAAAGCTATTAAAGAACATGGTGCAAAATCAGTTTATATTTTAGCTACTCATGGTATTTTTAGTGGGCAAGCTTCAAAAAATTTGAAACAAGCTGTTATTGATGGAATTATTAAGGAAGTTGTTATTAGTAATACTATTGAAATTTCTGAAGAAAAAAAATTTAATGGCTTAAAAATTATTTCAATTGCTGATTTTATTGCAAAAATGATTGATGCTTCAATTAATAATAAATCATTAACAAAAGTTTATGATGATAAAACAAATGAATTAATAAAAAAAATTAATAATAAAAATAGTAAAAAATAATAAAGAGGAAATTTAAAGTAGATGAAATTAGTTATTGGATTAGGAAACCCAGGTAAAGAGTATGAATTGACACGTCATAATATTGGTTTTATTGTTATTGATATGATTTGTGAAACATTACAATTAAAAATTAATCAAACTAAATTTAATGGTCAATATGTTAAAACTGTTGTTAATGGCACTGATGTTATTTTTTTGAAACCATTAACTTTTATGAACTTATCAGGTTTTTGTGTTTCAAATTTTATGAATTATTTTAAAATTAAAATTGAAAATGTGTTAATTATTCACGATGAAGTTGATTTAAATTTTGGTCAATTTCAATATAAACAAAAATTTAGTGCTGCTGGTCATAATGGAATTAAAAGTATTTTTAATCAAATTGGTAGTAAAGATTTTCAAAGATTAAGAATTGGTGTTGGTAAAAATCCTAATTTTAACACGGCTGATTGAGTTTTGAGTAAGTTTAGTAATGATGAGTTAAAGAATATAAACGATCATAAACAATTTTTTGTAGAAAGCATTAGTAGTTGAATTACTGATAGTAAATTTGAAAATATTATGAATAAATATAATAAAAAATAATTAATATATTATAAAAATATTAAAGAATATTTTCATTTTTATGTTTTCTACATAAGTAAACATAAAGTTGTGTTTCTTTTTCTTTTTTAATTTTTTCTAATTCTTTTTTAATTTCTTCAATTAATAAAATATCATTTTGTGTTTGCTGATATTGATTTATTTCATTTATTTTTTCAAGTTTTGCTTCTAGTAATTTCTGCTTACAAATAGGACAAAGTTTGTCAAAATCATCATTATTATCATTTTGAAAACTGTCATTATCAAAATTTCATTTCATTTTTTAAGTTTCCTTTACTAGTTTATTTTTAATAACAATATTTTGATAATCATTATTAAATAATTATATAATTAATTTATAAATTTATAAATACTTTTTTTTGAGTATAAAGGAGACAATATGAAAGCAAAAAAAAATATAATCAAACCAACAATAGAAAAGGCAAAAACTAAAGTTGAACAACTTAATAAAACTATTAAACCAAAAGTTAAAGATGTAAAAAAAGCAACTAAAGTAAAAACGCAATCAATAAAAACTGAAACTGTTAAGCCAATCATTAATAAGATGAAAGTAGATTTTGAAAAGTCAAAACATATAATAAAAGAAGAAAATCAAAAAATTACTAATAAAATTGTCAATACTAAAAATATTTTAATATCAAAAATTGATCAACCAAAACCATTTAAAACTACTGCTATTATTGGTTGTCAATGAGGTGACGAAGGAAAAGGTAAAATAACTGACTATTATAGTCAAAATTCTGATGTTATTGTTCGTTGAAGTGGTGGTGATAATGCCGGACATACAATTGTTTTTGATCATCAAAAATATAAATTAAGTATTATTCCTTCTGGTATCTTTAATAAAGATTCATATTGTGTTATTGCTAATGGTTGTGTTGTTAATCCAGAAAAATTAGTTTCTGAAATTGAATATTTAAAAGCTGCTGGTTTTAGTTGTCAAAATTTACGAATTTCTGATCGTGCTCATATTATTTTACCTTATCATTTAGCATTTGATGAATATGAAGAAAAAATTAAGGGTGATAAAGCTATTGGCACTACTAAAAAAGGAATTGGACCTTGTTATGCTGATAAAGTTAATCGGATTGGAATTCGAATGGGCGATTTATTAGATAAGGAACGACTATTAGAATTGATTACTGATAATTTGTTAATTAAAAATAAAATATTAAAAAATGTTTATGGGTATGAAAAAGAATTTAATGCGCAAACAATATATAATCGTTTATTAGAATTATTACCATACTTTAAAGATTTAATTATTGATACTGGTCAATTTTTAAATGAACAATTAGTTAGAAATAAAAAGATATTATTTGAAGGAGCACAAGGTACTTTATTAGATTTAGATCATGGTACATATCCTTTTGTAACATCTTCTAATCCAAGTGCTAGTTCAATTGCTATTGGTTCAGGTATTTCTTTAAAAGCAATTAATGAAATTATTGGTGTAACTAAAGCATACAGTACAAGAGTTGGTGCTGGTGCGTTTCCTAGTGAAGTTTTTGGTAAATTAGCAGATTATATTCGTATGACTGGTAATGAATATGGCACAGTTTCAAAAAGACCAAGAAGAATTGGATGATTTGATGCAGTTATTGCTAAGTATAGTGCCCAAATTAATGGATTTACTAGTTTAGCTATTATGTTGTTAGACGTGCTTACTGGTATTGAAACATTAAGCATTTGTACGCATTATACTTTAAATGGCGAAATAATTAGATACATACCTTCTCAAATTAATAACTTTAATAAATGTCAACCACATTTTATTACTATGCCTGGCTGAAATGAAGATATTACTAATATTACTAGTTATGATGAATTACCAGAAAATGCTAAAAATTATTTAAAAAAAATTAGTGAGTTGCTGGGTGTTCCAATTAGAATATTTTCTGTTGGTTCAGATCGTAAACAAACTATATTTATTAAGGAGTAAAAATGATTGAACGTTACGAAACAAAAGCAATGACTAATATTTGAAATATGAAAAATCGTTTAAACTTATGAATGAATTTTCAAATTGATGTTTGTGAATCATTACAACATTTAAATATAATTCCTTTTAAAGATTTTCAATTAATTAAAAAAAATGCTAAGTTAGATATTGAATTAATGAATAAATTAGAATTAGAAACTAAACATGATGTAGTTGCGTTTACTAGAATGTTAAGTGCTAACTTAAAAACTGAAAGTCGTTGAATTCATTATGGTTTAACTTCAACTGATATGGTTGATAGTGTCCAAAATCTACAAATAAAATTTTCAAATGAAATTATTGAAAAAGCTTTAATTACTTTACAATTGAAATTAAAAGAGTTAGCGTTTAAATATAAAGATCAATTAGTAATTGGTCGCAGTCATGGTATTTTTGGTGAACCAACTTCATTAGGATTAAAATTTGCTTTATGATACGATGAAATAAATAGACAGTTAGTAAGGTTGGAATTAGCAAGAAAACAAGTTGAAGTTATTAAGATTACGGGTGCTATGGGTAATTTTGTTCATATTTCGCCAAAAGTTAGTGAATTTATTGCCAAAAAATGAAAAATGGAAGTTGACAGTTCTGCTACGCAGGTAGTACAACGTGATCGTTTGATTTTTTTAATTACACAATTAAGTTCAATTGCTACAACAATTGAAAAAATAGCTTTAGAAATTCGTTTGAGTCAACGTAGCGAAGTTAATGAACTTTTAGAGGGATTTTCTATTTCACAAAAAGGTTCAAGTTCAATGCCACATAAAAAAAATCCAATTGGTTCTGAAAATATTTGTGGTTTAGCAAGATTAGTTCGAAGTTATAATAGTATAGTATATGAGAATAATTTATTATGGTATGAACGTGATATCTCTCATAGTTCTAATGAACGCATTATGTTACCTGATATTTATCATATATTAGATTTTATTATTAATAGAATGATAAATATTTTAGATAATTTAGTAATTAATACTAGTGCCATGGCAAATAATATTGCTAAAGCTAATGAACTTTATTTTTCACAAGTAGTTTTATTGGCTATTATTAAAAATAATCCAAAAATAACACGTGAAATTGCTTATGATTTTATTCAAAAATGCACTTTAGAAGCACAAAATAAAATGATTAATTTTAAAGATGTATTAATAAAGAATAATATTAATCAATATTTAACTAGTGAACAGTTAAATGAATGTTGTAATAATAATATTTTTTTAATAAATGTTGATTATATTTTTAAAAAAGTTTTTAAAGATAAATAATGTTTAATATTAAATTTAATTAGCATTTAATTTATTAATTTTTGTTTTTTTATTTTATCTAATAATCAATAAATATAAAAGATTAAGAAAATATTGTAATTAGTCACTAGATTATATAAGTTTAAGGAGTGAAAATTATGAAGAAATACAAAATCGATAATAGTTTTCCTTTTATAGATCAAGATTTTAATTTTATTACAAGATATGATAGTGAAGAACACTTTTATGATGTTTTAGATGATCGATACTTAAAAGATAATGGAGAAATAGATGTTAATTTATTAAAAAAGAAAATTAATAAAATAAAAATAATATTATATTATATTAATAATAAGAAATATAAATGTGAAAAAACATTGCAGTCAAATATTAAAAAACAATCTATATTTCTTTCTTATAATATAAATAGTATTAAAAAGTTAGAAATTTTCGAAAAACAAAAAACAAGTAAAATTTTTAAATTTAAGAATAAATTAGTTAAGTTTTTAACTTTTGGTTATTATAATTTTGAAAAAAAACGAATTAACAAAATAGTATGTGAAAAAGTTAATATAAGTAATCAAAAAGAAGAATTGAAAAAGGTTGGATTAAAAATTTTAAAACTTAATAATATTTTAGAAAAAATAGAAAAAGAAAAAAGAAGACAATGAGAAAAAAATGATCTTTTGAGACATTGATATGATTTTGCAAGTTCAAGAAAATTACAAAATCAACCATTAATGAGTAACGGTAATCAGTATTTACCAGTAAATAATTATGATAATGAAAAAATTAGTGTTATTTAACACGTAAATAGTTATTATCAGTTTTACTTAAACGTTGATATAGATGCTGTTAACTCTGATAATGGTTTTAATGAAAATCAATATCAACAAAAATGTTCCATTTTATAAAAAAATAAAAATTAATAAAATATTATTAATTTAAATAAGTATTACAATAAATAATGCTATTTTAATGTAAAATTATAATTATTAAATTTAGGAGCAAATAATGACAAAAAAATTTTATATTACTACCCCTATTTATTATCCTAGTGCTAAATTACACTTGGGACATGCTTATACAACAATTATTGCTGATGTTTTAGCTCGCTATAAGAAAATGCAAGGTTATGAAGTATTCTTTTTAACTGGAAGTGATGAACATGGTCAAAAAATTGCTAAAAAGGCGGATGAAAATAAACAAACTCCACAAAAATTTGTTGATGATATTGTTGTTGGGTTTAAGAATTTATGAAAAAACTTAAATATTGATTATGATAAATTTATTAGAACAACTAATAAAAATCATATTTTAAGTCTTCAAAAAATATTTAGCAAATTATTAAAACAAAATGATATTTATTTGGGAAAATATGAAGGGTCATATTGTATTTCTTGTGAAGAATTTTTGACAGATAGCCAAATTAATAAAACTAATAATACATGTAAAATATGTCAAGGTAATATTACTACTTTATCAGAACCATCATATTTTTTAAAATTGGAAAAATATACTAAACAATTATTAAAATATTATGATGAACATCCATTATTTTTATGACCACTTAATCGTAAAACGGAAATGATTAATAATTTTATTACGCCAGGTTTAGAAAATTTAAGTGTTACTAGAACGAGTTTTACTTGAGGGGTACCAGTATTAGAAGATCCAAAACATGTTATTTATGTTTGAATTGATGCATTAAGTAATTATTTAACAGGATTAGGTTATTTACAAGATGATGACATTAATTTTAAAAAATTTTGACTAGATTCAAATTGTGAAATTGTGAATTTAGTTGGTAAAGAAATTAGTCGTTTTCATATGATTTATTGGCCAATTTTATTAATGGCATTAAACTTGAGACAACCAAATCGAATTTTGGCCCACGGTTGAATTACTAATGAAGAAGGAAAAATGTCAAAATCAAAAGGTAATGTTATTGATCCTTTAGTATTAGTAAATCGTTATGGTGCCGATGGATTACGGTTTTTTTTAATGAAAGAAATTATTATTGGTCATGATGCAAAATATAGTCATGAATTATTTTTAAATTGTTATAACTCTTATCTTGTTAATGATTTAGGTAATTTGCTTTCGCGAACAGTTACAATGATCATTAAATATTGTGATGGTAAAATTCCCAAAGTTAATTTAAATAAGCTACAACCAGAAGCAATAGAAATAATTAAAATTATTAAAAGTATTATTAATGATTTTAATATTGAAATGGATGAGTATCAAATTCATGAAGCAATTAATGTCGTTTTTAAATTAATAACTAGTGGTAATAAATTAATTGATTTAACAAAACCATGAGATTTACATAAAAATAATAAAACTATTAAATTACATAATATTTTAAATTTATTAGCAAATATTTTAATTATTAGTAGTGCTTTATTAAGTCCAATTTTGGTTAATAGTTCATTAAAAATTCATGAACAATTGGGTGTCTTAAAAATTACTAAACCAATAGTCAATATTAACTTGAATAAAGTTTTTAATAAATCTGTTAATAAAAAAGAATTATTATTTCCAAGATTAAATATTGAAGATGAATTATCATTTTTAAACAATGCATTTAAATAAAATATAAGAGTTATTAAAAAAATGCCAGTTATAGATAATAAATATTCAATTCATTTTGTATGAATTGGAGAAATACCAATTACTGTAAGAAATAATAGAAAATGCAATTAGAGAAAAAAAGGAAAAAATTTAGGAGACTTTAAGAACAATTAATCAATCAAAATTAGTAAGTATTGAAATCCAAACCGAAATAAATGAAGAAAATGAGAAACCTAGTTGACAAGATCAAAAAAAAGAAGAACAAAAAATTAAAAATAAATTAAATGAAGAAGAAATAAAATTAACATCTTTAAATGAAGTATGAAAATTAATAAGTACTGAAATTCCAGAGTTACAGCAACCTTTATCAGAACAATCAAAAAATGCAAGCAAACAAAAATGAGAGAATAGGGGCTTAATAGAATCTCAATTACCTTTGGAAACAAAAGCAGAAATATTAAATACAGTTTAAACTATCAAGTAGAAGAAAAACAAAAAAATACAACAAATTTTTATAAAAAAATAAAAAATGTATAATTTTTTTATACATTTTTGGTGAAAATTAAGAGTTAAATATGAAATTTATTCGGGTTCATAAAATGGAACAATAACTTTTAAAGTATCTGGCTCTTCAGTTTTTAGTAAACGTTTGTCAATTTTATAAAGGTTACTATTAGACATTGCAATTCAATCCAATAAGTCTTTTTCATAAGCAATTTCTTCATAGAAATCAATTAAGAATCAGTCATAAAATTTCGCAGTTAAATTATCATTATTTTCACGAGCACTTTTAACAAGTTTATTAGTAAAATCAAGTAATTCTTCTTTAGTAGATTTTAATTTTTTTAATGCTTCTTCAATGTTTTTTGTAGTAAAAGTTGGAACTTTAATGTCTTTAATTTCAACTTGAGCATCTTGATCCATTAAATAGTTACAAATTTTACGAATATGAACAACAGCATCAGCTGCTTCTACTTGGAAGAAGCGTGCAAACCCAGGATATCCTTTTTGATTTGCATTATTACTTAATTTAAAACTAAGCATTTGATATTTTAGATGTTCACTAATATAATCATTTAGATCATCGTTAATCTTTTTAATCATTAAATACACCTTCTTTCTTGGCTTTATATGTATTATACTACTTTAATACTATATATATTAAAATAAATTAAGAATAAAAATATTGTTAATTAATTGTTTGTGTTACATTTTTTATGAAGTAAGTTCAGTGAATAGTTCAAGACCAATTTGATCATGTGCTCATTTATTTGGGTGAACATAATCAAAGAAAAAATTATTATTAATAGTTTCTTGAGTTGTTCCATCAATATATCTTGGATTTAAATTTAAAGCTAAACCGGGAATTGATCATTTTATTGATTCATTAGTAATATTTTTTCCTATTTCTTGTGCTTCAGATAATAAATCACTAAAATTAGTTTCTAAGTCAAACGGTCTGATATTAATATCAGAATTATTTTTCATTAATTCAGTAATTTTATCATTTCATTTGTTATTATATTCATTTGATAAGTGGTTTGCTACTTCTTTAACAGATTGTTTTTCATTAACATATTTTGGAATATTACTAATGTTAGGCACATTGGCAATTATTAAATTTTGAGCACCAGCATTAATTAATAGACTTCTTGCAAAACCTATCTATTAAAAATTTAATTTTTAAAATAAAATTAAAAATAAAAAAGATAGGTAATCTATGATGTTTGATAAATTAAAAACTATTAACAATCCACAATTATTAAAATTAACTGGTATAAATGATATTATTTTTAATAAAATTCTAGAAATTTTAAAGACAGAAGAAGTAAAAAAAAGTTTAAAAATGGTGGTACACCTAATAAATTATCATTAGAAAATCGTTTATTAATGACTTTAGAATATTGAAGAGAGTATCGAACTTATTTTCATATTGCTAAAAGTTATGGAATTAGTGAAAGTAGTTGCTATAGGAATATCAAGTGAATAGAAAATACTTTAATAAAACATCCTGATTTTCAACAACTTGATGGGCAAAAATCACTGTTAAATAATAATTTTAAAGATAAAACAGTTATCATTGATGTGACTGAAAGTACTATTCAACGCCCAAAAAAAGTCAAAAACAATATTATTCAGGAAAAAAGAAAAAACATACAATAAAAACTCAAGTCATAATTGAAAAAGATAGTAAAAAAATTATAAGTTCTTATTTTTCTTATGGTAAAAATCATGATTTTAAAATTTTAAAAAATTCAAAAACGAAATTTTTATCAGAAACAACTATTTTAGTAGATTTAGGATATCAAGGTATACAAAACATACATAAAAATGTCTTATTACCTAAACGAAAATCAAAGAGAAACCCTTTAACTAAAGAAGAAAAGAAAAATAATAAGGCTATTTCAAAAATGAGAGTTGTTATTGAACATGTTTTTGCGATTCTTAAAAAATTTAAAATTATTAGTGAAAAATATCGAAATAGAAGAAAAAAATTTGCATTAAGATTTAATTTAATAGCTTCAATTTATAATTTACAATTATTAATTTAAATATATTTGATAATTTAATATTTTATTTTTTTATTTGAAATAATAATTTTTGTTGTATTTTAATGACAAAAAATAAAACATATTTTGAACAATAATTTTTAAAAAATATTAAAAGTGTTATTAAAATAAATTTTTAAACTTAAAAAATGTGATTAATATCATAGTTTTGCAAGAAGTCTAATGTATCAACAGTTTCAAATTCAGTTGTTATTGCATTATTAATAATTGACTCTTGTTTTGCTGTTGAATTTTCATCCATAGCAGAAAGCAGATCATTACCACCTATTTCAATAAAAATATCATCATTTTTTTGTATTTTATGATCTTTTAATAATTGATTAGCTTGGTGGTCAATAGAATAATGATTTAAGAATAATTGATATTCTCAACTATGATTTTGTCCGGCTTGTGCTCCACCTACAGCATAGTTATTACCTTTTTGATATCAAGCTGGTAATAGTTCTGTTCCTAGTTTTTTCGCTAAAATACTAGCAGCAACATCGCCATTAGTAAATGAATTATGATAAAAAGGTTCTTGAAATTTAACTTTATCTATATTTCAAGTATCATAAGTAAAAATATTAGCTAAATTACCATTATCTGATAAACTGTCACCAAGGACATATAATTGTTATTTAACACTTATTGGTTCATTAAAATGTTTTGCTATCATTTCATTTCTAGCAGTTAAAGTTATTGCTGTCAGAGTGATATTTATTAAAAATGTTTTCATTTGATAAATTCCTTTTCTCATTAAAAATTTAAATATGAAGGTAATTTTTAAAAGAAAACTATATTCTCTTTTAAAAATTAATAACTTAACTTAATAGTAAGTTATTACCTTCATATTACCATATTAGTAGTAATGAGTAAATAAGGTTTTATTACAAAAATAAAAATTGATTTTAAAGAATGATTATATAAATTTAATTATTTATTAAATTTAATGCAATTTTTAAAAATAATTTTATTGTAAAAAAAATAAAATGTGTTAATTTTAAATTAAAAGATTGGTTTTTTACCCATTTACTTTGTTTTAAAGTAAATGGGTTTTTTATAAAATATTGAAAGGGAATAGGAAAAATGAGTAGAAATATAGCAGAAGCAATTGAAAATTTAGTTAATTCAAAAATAGTAGAAGAGTGAGTTTTTCTTTTTGAACAAAAACTTGAAAAAGAAAAATTAAGAAATTCAGAATATATGAAGTTACACAGTAAAGAAATATTTTTTAAATATATGTTTTTTGATGAAGATGAAAAACTTGAAGAAATTGAAAAAGCAGAAAAAAAGATAAACATAAAATTAAAAAAAATAGAAAAAATTGAAACAAAAATAGAAAAAATTGAAACAAAAAATAAAGAAAAAATAAAAAAAATAAGAATGAAAAAGAAATTGTAGAATTAAAGAATGAAAAAGCAAGACTTAATAAAAAAATCGCTTGTTTGCATTTATTTATAGATGATAAAAAAGAAGAAGTAAAAGATTTAGAGTTACAAAGATGTAAAATATTAGAAGAAAAAAGTAAAAATGAGAAAAATAATTTCTTATCAAAAGAAGATAGAGAAATACGAGATATTGAAAATAAAATATGAAAAATTATTTTAGATAATTATTTTCAAGATAAAAGTAATAAGAAACTTATATTAAAAGAATATGAGAAATATGCAAGTAATTTTAAAAAAACTATTAAAGAATTAAAGATTGGTGATAAAAAATGTTATGATGCATTATTAGATATAGTTACAACCTTATATAAAGACGTGTTAAGAGACAAATTATTTTTAGAAAGAGAAAACATAAAAACTGATGGTTGACAAGATATAAATTTAGATGAAGATTCAACAAGATTACAAAATTTATCTTTAGAAAATAAATTTAAACCATCTTTGTAGTCAAAAAATAGAAAGAGAATAAAAGATGAAAGAAACTATAGAAAAAATAAATAATGAATTAAAAGTGGATGGGTTACAATTTATTGGACACTAATTACGTAGACAAGTAAACAAATTTGTTAAAAGAAAGGAACTATAATTATGGCCAATATTAACTCATATACCGATGAATTTAAAAAACAAATAGTAGCTTTATATCAAAGTGGCAAATCAGTATCTTGCCTTGCTAAAGAATATAATGTTACAAGAGCAGTTACTTACAATTGAATTAAGCAATTTAGTAATTCAGGAAGTTTTAAAACTAAAGATAATCGTTCTTTTGAAGAAAATGAATTAATTAAATTAAGAAAAGAATTAAAGCAATTACGAATGGAAAATGATATTTTAAAGCAAGCAGCACTAATAATAGGCAGAAAATAGAAATTATTGTCAAAAATAAAGCTAAATATAAAATTCGCACAATGTGTCGTTTTTTAAAAATATCTAAATCAACATATTAGACTTCTTGCAAAACTATGATATTAATCACATTTTTTAAGTTTAAAAATTTATTTTAATAACACTTTTAATATTTTTTAAAAATTATTGTTCAAAATATGTTTTATTTTTTGTCATTAAAATACAACAAAAATTATTATTTCAAATAAAAAAATAAAATATTAAATTATCAAATATATTTAAATTAATAATTGTAAATTATAAATTGAAGCTATTAAATTAAATCTTAATGCAAATTTTTTTCTTCTATTTCGATATTTTTCACTAATAATTTTAAATTTTTTAAGAATCGCAAAAACATGTTCAATAACAACTCTCATTTTTGAAATAGCCTTATTATTTTTCTTTTCTTCTTTAGTTAAAGGGTTTTTCTTTGATTTTCGTTTAGGTAATAAGACATTTTTATGTATGTTTTGTATACCTTGATATCCTAAATCTACTAAAATAGTTGTTTCTGATAAAAATTTCGTTTTTGAATTTTTTAAAATTTTAAAATCATGATTTTTACCATAAGAAAAATAAGAACTTATAATTTTTTTACTATCTTTTTCAATTATGACTTGAGTTTTTATTGTATGTTTTTTCTTTTTTCCTGAATAATATTGTTTTTGACTTTTTTTGGGCGTTGAATAGTACTTTTAGTCACATCAATGATAACTGTTTTATCTTTAAAATTATTATTTAACAGTGATTTTTGCCCATCAAGTTGTTGAAAATCAGGATGTTTTATTAAAGTATTTTCTATTCACTTGATATTCCTATAGCAACTACTTTCACTAATTCCATAACTTTTAGCAATATGAAAATAAGTTCGATACTCTCTTCAATATTCTAAAGTCATTAATAAACGATTTTCTAATGATAATTTATTAGGTGTACCACCATTTTTAAACTTTTTTACTTCTTCTGTCTTTAAAATTTCTAGAATTTTATTAAAAATAATATCATTTATACCAGTTAATCTTAATAATTCTGGATTGTTAATAGTTTTTAATTTATCAAACATCATAGATTACCTATCTTTTTTATTTTTAATTTTATTTTAAAAATTAAATTTTTAATAGATAGGTTTTGCAAGAAGTCTATTATTTTAATTTAAAGAAAAAAGAAAATAAAATCAAAAATAATATTTATGATGAAGCTGTTATTAGTGCTTTTAAAGAAAATAAAGAAGTTTATGGTACTAGAAGATTAAAAAAAATTCTAGAAAACCAAGAAATTTATTTATCGCGCAGAAAAATTAAAAAAATTATGAATGAACATAATTTAATATCAAAATATACTAAATTATCATTCAAAAATCATAATAACAAAGTTAACGATAGTCAAATAACTAATCTTGTTAATAGAAAATTTAAGAATAGGATTAAAAATGAAGTTATTGTTAGTGATTTAACTTATGTACAAGTTAATGGTAGGTGAAACTATATTTGCCTATTAATAGACCTATTTAACCGCGAAATTATCGGACATAGTGTTGGAGTTAAAAAAGATGCATCATTAGTACATCAAGCATTTATGCAATCAAATCGCTGTTTAAAAGATATTCAAATATTTCATAGTGATCGCGGTAATGAATTTAACAATAAAATTATTGATAAACTTTTACTAGCATTCAACATTAACCGTTCTTTAAGTAAAAAAGGTTGTCCTTATGATAATGCTGTTGCTGAAGCAACTTTTAAAACTTTTAAAACCGAATTTATTAATGATAAAAATTTTACATCATTAATCCAATTAAAATTAGAATTATTTGATTACATCAATTGATATAACAATATAAGAATTCACAGCACTTTAAACTACTTAACTCCAGTTAAATATCAACAACAAATGTTTACCAAAAAATAGTCCTAAAAAGTGTTGCCATTCCAAGACTAGAAAGTATTGTAGAAGAAGTAAATTTGCAAGAAGAAAATACTATAACAATAGAATCTGACAGTGAATTAAGAGAAGAAAATTTATCTGATATTTTAAGAAAACATAAATTGTACAATGAAGAGTGTAGAAAAAAATTTTTTGAAGATGATCAATCATTTCAATCTGAAACAAAACTTCAAGAGTGAGGAAAAAATATAGGTGAAGAAGTAAATAAATTGCATTCAGTAACATCTTTAGGACAACAGGATGTAACTAATAATTATCAAACATCTAAAATGTAAATAAATATAAAAATAAAAAACTACTTAAAATTAATTAAGTAGTTTTTTATTTTTATAATCCGCATTTAGATTGAATACCACAATTATTGCAAGTATAACAACCAGCGCTAAAGACAAGGACTCCTTCTTTACACATTGTACATAAGTCACCTAAATCAGTGCCAATTTTACGATCTTGACGATCATTACGTCATCCTGGTTTAATTGGTTTTGTTTCATTAATACTATCAGCAAAAGTTTCAGTTAGACCAAGATCACTTAAGTTAACTTGCTCTTGCATTTGATTATCATCATCGGATAAAGATAAGACTTGACTATCTCTACTTCCATCAACATAAACAGTTCCACCTTTTGCTCCATCTTTATATAATTTGTAATATATTTGTTCTACTTTTTTAACAGTGTAACCTTTTGGAGCATTAACAGTTTTTGAAATTGAAGAATCAACTCAACGTTGAATAATACATTGTACATTAGCATGATCTTCAGGTGTTAATTGCATTGCTGAAACAAAAGACATATTCCGTAATTAAATTTTTTAAAAGTCAATTAATAATTTTAAAATTTATTTTATAATTTTGTTATTAACAATAAATTTAGAAAAGTGTTGATAAAAATGATTTTTGAAAATTTAAAAAAATTAAAAAATGAAGAATTTTATAGATATTTTGGTATAAAACGTTTTCATTTTAATGAAATGTTAGAAAAATTAATTGAAATAGAAAAATTAGAAAAAAATAAAGGTCGAAAAAATAAACTTTCAGTAGAAGAAAGATTAATGATGACTTTATTATACTGAAAAGAATATTATACTTTTTTTCAAATGAGTATTAAATCTAAAATGAGCCCATCAAGTTGTTTTCGAAATATTACTTGAGTAGAAAATAAACTTAGTAACCACAAAGATTACCAATTTTTAAAAGAAAGATATAAATTAAAAATTGATAAAAAACAAGAAAATTCAAATGAATTTCAATTTTATTTAATTGATTCAACTGAGATTGAAATTGAAAGACCAACTAAAAAAAACTACAGTTAGAATATTTTTCTGGTAAAAGTTGAATGTATTCTATAAAATTTCAAATTGGACATATTCCGTAATTAAATTTAATTAATTGTCAATAAAATTGTTTTAAAACTATTTAGTGTTATTGAATATAGAAATAAATATTTTTTGAAAAAATAGTTTAAAAAATGAGTTTACATTTTAAACAAAAAATTGTTAATAATATTTTTATATTAACTCGATAAAAATTTAAATTTTAAAAAAATATTTTTAATATTTTTTTTATTTTAATGGTTTTATTTTATTAAAAATTTCACAAAGTAAGTTAAATCTTAAGTACATAAGTCTAAATTTAGATTTTCTACATTTATTTACTAAAATTTTGAATCTTTTCAATCAAGCAAAGACATGTTCAACTTTAATTCTAATTTTAGATACAATCTTATTGTATTTTCTTTCTTGTTTAGTTAATTTTTTATTTTTAGTTCTTTTAATTGGTATTATTGTATTTTTATAAATATTTTGTATACCTTGATATCCTAAACCACCAATAATTATTGTTTTTTCTGAAAATTCAAGATTTGAATTTTTTAATATTTGAAAATCATGCACTTTACCATTATCAGCAAAAATATCAACAATTTTTTTATTAAAAAAATCATATACAATTTGAAATTTTATAGAATACATTCAACTTTTACCAGAAAAATATTCTAACTGTAGTTTTTTTTAGTTGGTCTTTCAATTTCAATCTCAGTTGAATCAATTAAATAAAATTGAAATTCATTTGAATTTTCTTGTTTTTTATCAATTTTTAATTTATATCTTTCTTTTAAAAATTGGTAATCTTTGTGGTTACTAAGTTTATTTTCTACTCAAGTAATATTTCGAAAACAACTTGATGGGCTCATTTTAGATTTAATACTCATTTGAAAAAAAGTATAATATTCTTTTCAGTATAATAAAGTCATCATTAATCTTTCTTCTACTGAAAGTTTATTTTTTCGACCTTTATTTTTTTCTAATTTTTCTATTTCAATTAATTTTTCTAACATTTCATTAAAATGAAAACGTTTTATACCAAAATATCTATAAAATTCTTCATTTTTTAATTTTTTTAAATTTTCAAAAATCATTTTTATCAACACTTTTCTAAATTTATTGTTAATAACAAAATTATAAAATAAATTTTAAAATTATTAATTGACTTTTAAAAAATTTAATTACGGAATATGTCTAAAAATATCTGGCAATGGTTTTTCTTTAAATTCTGGATGATACTGTAATCAGTCATTTACAATTTTTGCTTTTACTTCCATAAATTTGCCAAGTCTTCCTGAACGGAAATATGAAAAGGCAAAGTATGGTTCAAGTCCTCTTGATACACCAACCATAGTTCCAGTTGAACCTGTTGGAGCAACAGTTAATAAATGTGAGTTAAGGATACCATATTTAAGAATATCATTTCTGATGTCTTCAGGCATTGTTTTCATGAATCCACTATTAATAAATGCTTAGCGTGATTTTAAAAATGGAAAACTTCCTTTTTCTTTAGCAATATTAATTGATGCACGATAAGCACTAGTAGTAATAGTTTCAAAAATTTTATCAACTACTTCATTAGCTTCTTTTGAGCCGTATTTTAGATTACTTCAAATTAGTAAATCATGTAAACCCATTACTCCTAGACCAATTCTTCGTTCACCAAGTGCTTGTTTTTATTTGCTTCTAAAAAGTATGGAGTGCTGTCAATAACATTATCTTGCATACGAACACAAGTTGTTACAGATTTACTTAGTTCATCGTAAAGAATTTCACTTGTTTTTTTATTAACAAAATTAGCTAAATTAATTGCTGATAAATTACACACTGAATAGGGTGCTAATGGTTGTTCACCACAAGGATTAGTAGCAACAACACGCATACCATATGCTTGAGCATTAGTCATTTCATTAGCTCTATCAATGAAAAAAATACCAGGTTCTGCTGAATATGTAGCACAGAAATTAATTAAATCTCATAAGTCAGATGCATTAATTGTATAATAAGTTTTAATTGGGTAACCCATTTTTTCTCAATCATGAACATCACCAATTTTATTTCAATGTTTGTCATAAGCTTGTTTTTGAGTTACAGTATAATTATCTAAGTCAGGGAAACGTAAATTTCATTTACCATTTGTTGCAACGGCATTCATAAATTCATCACTAATTGTTACTGAGATATTAGTTCCGGTTAAAAAATCACTTTTAATTACTTCTCAAGATCCACCAAGTGCTAGTTTATTTTTAGCATTTTCTATTATTTCTTCATTAAAAAGTTGTTCATTATTTAAGATTGATTCAAAAATATTACGATCTTGGTCACTAAGTACTTCAAATTTTAATTTTTTACTTGCTTCATCACGAATTAAACTTGATTTTGAATTTTCTTTTAACCATAATAAAATTTTTGCATTTTGCATTTTTGAAATAATAAATTCAATAATATCTGGATGTCAATCAGCTAGCATAATCATTTGTGCGCCACGTCGTGATCCACCTTGTTCTACTAAATGAGTTAATGTAGATAAATCGTTTAATCAAGAAACAGCTCCTGAAGATTTACCACCAACTGTTTTAGCAACAGTACCTTTTGGTCTTAGTGTTGAACCATTAGAACCAACACCACCACCATGTGACATAATTTCCATAACTTCTTGACGATGGGCAGCAATTCCACTTCGTGAATCATGAATAAAAGGCATTACGAAACAGTTAAAAAAAGTAACATCAGAATCACTACCAGCCCCATATAAAACTCTTCCAGCAGGTACTATATTTAGCGATTTTAATTGTTCATAAAATTGGGATAAATAAACAGATCTTAATTTTGGTGATTCTTTTGTAGTTAATGATTTACTAACACGATAAGCAATTTGTTCATAAAATAACTCTAGTGGTTTTTCAAGTTCATATTTTTGTTTGTGGATAATGCCAGCTTTACCAGAAATTTTTATTAGTTCAGGATCAATTGAGCCGAGGTATTCATCTTCAATTTTGATAGCATAAACTTGATTTTCTAATTCTTCAACAACATAACCAATTCCTCTAGTTAGAAAAATAGCATCTTCACGGATAATACTAATTACCAAATCACCTGGTTTTAAAGAAATTAAATTTTTATCTTTTTGTGCATAACGATCAAGCATTACCATTCTTGATACACCTTCATGAGTAATTTTATAATCTTTTCTATTGTTTTTAAGTGTGTAAAATGCTTACTAATATCTTCATTTAAATTATTTTTTAAACTTTCACTGTACATAAAAATTCACCTGACCCTTTACAAATTTATTCTTATTATAACAATTGATAAATTTAAAGTCTAAATTTACATTGTTAGTAATTTATTATTTATTTCAGAAAATAATACGCTTTAAAATAATATCATAATTTATTTTATTAAAAAAGGAAGAATGCCTGGTTCAGCAATGAAATCAGGAGATATTACTGCACTTGTAGTTGGTTCTATTGCTGTAGTTATAGGAATGTTAATAGCAATTGGAATGTTTGCTTTTGGAAACTTTGCTGCTAATCAAATTGCTGGGGCAGGAGATGCTGCAAATGCAGCAATTTTTGGTAAAATTGTTCATGGAATGGCTTTTTTTGCATTAATTATTTCATTAATTAATGTACCGCAAATTATTGCTAACATATTATTAATTAAGGGAAAATTAAATAGTTCTATTCTTCCAGGAGTATTAACTATGCTTGGATTGGGAATTGGAATTATTGGAATTTTCTGTGGTGTTGCAATTTTTACTGGAAAATTTGAAGACGAAGTTGAAAAATCACAAGATGAAAACTTCATTCATCGTAACTTTAACGTTCCGAGTTGAGAATCAAAAACAACTAATGAAACTGTTGTTAATGCTGAAGTTAAATCAGAAACTTCTAACAATGATGAATTAGCTGCAATGAAACAAAAGATTCAAGATTTAGAAGAAAAAATTACAGAACAAAAAGATAAAAAATAAATTATTTGTAAGAAAGATTCTCCTTAAATTGTAATAATTATACTCTAGTGAAAAAATAATTGAGATACTTTTTCTAGAGTATTTTTAATTATTAAATTTTTTGTGGAATCTATATATTAAAAATTATGTTCGAAAAATATAAAAATTTTTATATATAAATAAGTTTAAAAATAATAATATGGAAGTTAACTAAAAATAATAGATTTAAGTTAGAGTAAAATTTATATGTTATGATAAATATAGTTATTAAAGGGTGTATAGAATCAAGAAAGTGTATTATCAATAATTTTAAAAATACAATTGATATTACGTTAATCTTTGAAAATATAAGGAATAAGTTTTAGTAAAAAAAGTAAAATTTAATTTATTAAATATTTTTTAAAATTTTTTATTTGGAGGGAGAAAATTTATATATTAAGATAAATTAATTGTAATCATATATTATGGGAGGCAAAAAATGAAAATTGTATTATCTGGTGTAGTTGGTGTTGGTAAGAGCACTATTAGTAGAGAATTAGCAAAATTATTAAAATATAAAATTATGGACGAGCCAGTTACTAGTAATCCCTATTTAGATGATTTTTATCAAAATCCTTTAGAATATGCTTTTAAAATGCAAGTATTTATGTTGATGGCACGAAGTAAACAATTAAAAGAAGCACAAAATTTTAACAATGTTATTTTTGATCGCAGTATTTTAGAAGATCCTATTTTCGTTGAAGTATTAAAAGCTCAAAACAATATGAATGATAGAGATTATGAAGTGTATTTAAATTTTTATAATAATGTTATTATTTCATCACTTTATTTTGATCCACAAATTAAACCCGATTTAATTGTCTATTTAAAAGCAAATCTTGAAAACACAATTGAACGCATAAACCTTCGTGGTCGTGAATCAGAAAAACATGTACCTCATGAATACTGAAGTTTATTAAATAAAAAATATGAACAGTGATATGAAAAAGAAAAAAATAACTTTAATTTTTTAGTAATTGACACTAATGATTTAACTCCTAAGGAAATAGTGCAAAAAATAATTGATTATATAAAATAAAATTTCTTATTGAAATCAAATTTTTATTTAGTCATTTTTTCTCATGTTATATTAATAATTATTGTTATTTTTCCTTTACTTTAAAGGTAATTACGTTATAATACTGTATGAGTCAAATATTTAAAAATCAAACTTAATATATTTACTCCTTGCTCATCAGAGCCATATGCCCAAAAGGAGGTCTTCGAACATTGGAAGATTTAAAACAAAAGCATAATTATGAAATTATGTACATCGTTGATGATCAAAATCAAGAAAAAGCACAATTAATTAAAAAAGAATTTTGTGAAATTTTAACTAAAAATGCTGGAAAAATTACTAAAGAACAAGATTCTATTCGTCAATTTGCTTATCCTATTAACAAAAAAGTTAAGGGTCATTATTTTATTATTGAAGTGTTAACTTCACCAGAAAACATTGCTAACTTTAATCGTGTAGCTTTAAATAAACAAAGACAATTAGACGTAATGCGTTTTTTGGTTATTAATTTAGATAGTGAAAAAATTAATAAGTTTAAACCAAAACGCCAAGTAGAATCTAGTTCTTTCTCTCGACCAACAAGACCAGGAAATCGTCCTTCTTATAATCGTGATGAAAATGGTGAAAGAAAACCAAGACCAATCGCTGGTACTGAGTCATCTTATCGTACAAAAACTAATTACCAAAATTCAAAAACAAATACTAATAATAATGCATCGAATACTGAACAAAAAGATTAATAAAATCTAAGTTAAAAGTGAGGATAAAAAATGAATATTGTTACATTAATTGGTAGAATCACTCGTGATTTAAAGTTACATCAAACTTCAACAGGAAAACCTTTTACTTTTTTTACACTTGCAGTTAATAATATTCAAAATCAAGCTGATTATATTTCGTGTGTGGCTTGAAATAAAGTTGCTGAAAATATGACTAATTATTTAGTTAAAGGTTCTTTAATTTCAGTTTCAGGAAGACTGTCAGTAAGAAAATCAACAGATCAGAATGGAAAAGAACTATATATTACTGAAGTGGTTGCACAAACTGTTACTTTTTTAGATAATCGTAAAAAAGATAGTAGTGGTAATAACACTAATATTAATTATTCAAAACCAAGAGATGAGAATAAAATTCATTTAGATGATGCTTTTAAAAGTCCTAATTATAGTACTGATATTGCCTTTACTAATACTAATCAGCTTCAAGAAAAAGAAGCGGCTATTCAAAATATAGAATTTGATGAAGAAGATATCATTTGAGATTTAAATAATTAAAGGAGGATAATTATGAACACTGGTAAACCAAGAAATTTTACAAGAAGAAAATCTTGTTTTATTACTAAAAATAATATTACTTATATTGATTATAAAGATATTGAATTATTAAGTAAATTTATGGGTAATAATAACAAAATTTTGCCAGCAAGAACAACAGGTACTAATCCAAAGTATCAACGTTTAATTGCTAAAAATATAAAACGTGCCCAAATCATGGGATTATTAAAATATTCAAGATAAAAAAATTGAGTAAGTTTACAAATCTTACTCAATTTTTATTTATTTTTATCTTAAAAATATTTTATTTTAAATAATAGTTTAAAATAAAAATAAAAAGACTTTAATAGTATTATATTACATAAAAGATAATGGCTGTTTTTAATATTAGTGTTATAGTACAATTAATAATATTAGAAGGAAGTGACAAAGTGTTCAAATCGTTAAGAAATTATCATTTAATAATGATTGTTTGATTAGTAGTTGAAATTTTAATTGGCTTGACTTATTTTATTGTTAATATTGAGACAGCAGAACAAGTGGTCACTATTACTGTAATTTTAAGTTTAGTTTTAGGTAATTTTATTATTGTTTGTCTTTATATTTTTCTATTTAGTTTATGAATTCGTCATCGTTATATTAACACAGCTGAAATCATAAAATTAAATAATGCACAAGCTTTAACTTTTGGTAGTGTTGGTATGATTGTTTTAGATAGTGATTTATCAATTATGTGAGTAAGTGAATTTTTAGAAGATAAAGGTTTAGGTAGATTAATTGGAAAATCAATTGTTAAACTATCAAGAGATTTAGAACAATTAATTAGTAATAATATTACTCAAATTACACTTAAAATTGAAGATATGCTTTATGATGCTATTTATTTAGTACAAACTAGAACAATTTTGTTACAAGAAACAACTAAATATCATTTCTTATATAATAAATTGCAGCAAGAAAAATTAGTTTTTGGTGTAATTAGTATTGATAATTTTTATAATTCTTTACAAAAATTAAGAGTTGAGAATCAAATTCGTGTTGAAGCATTTATTAAAACTGAATTAAATGATTTTGCTAATAATTATTCAGGTTTATTATTAGGTAATATTGAAGATGGTTACAATATTTTACTTTATCAAAATGAATTTAATAAAGCAAGAAATGATAACTTTCCACTTATTAAAAATATTCGAGAAGGTGTTAAAAAATTTAAAGCAGATATTACGTTATCTGCTGGTTTCTCTTATGGTAATGCTATTAGTAAAGATCTATATGATTTGGCTATTGAAAGTAAAGAGTTAGCAGTTTATCGTGGTGGTGATCAAGTAGTTATTCGTGAATTTGGTGGTAATACAGTTTTTATTGGAGGTACTATTGAAGCAAAACAATCAGAATCTAAAATTAATATTAGAATGTTTGCACAATCATTATATAATGAAATAAAATTAGCAGAAAACATTTTAGTTATGGGACATGCGGCTGCTGATTTTGATAGTATTTCTTCAGGAACAGCTATTATTGAAATTGCTAAAAGCTTAAATAAAAGTGCTCATTATGTTATTAATCAAAATGAAGTTGATGAAAAAACATTAAAAATTCTTCATGAACTTGTTCCTGAAAGTTATATTAGTCGTAATTTTATTACAGGTAAACAAGCACTTAAATTTCTTCATGCAAATACTTTATTAATTGTTGTTGATACTCATAATCCACAACGTGTTGATAGTCCTGATTTATTAAGTAAAGCTGTAAAAATTATTGTTATTGATCATCATCGTGTTTCTGATGAATCAATTAGTAGCACCATTACTTCTTATATTGATGCAGGAACTTCTTCAACAGCTGAAGCAATGACAGAAATTATTTATTATAATGATTTTAATAATATTGAATCAGAATTTTTATGAAATATAATGTTTGCAGGTATTTTAATTGATACTAATAATTTCCAAGTAAGAACAACAAGAAGAACTTTTGAAGCCTGTGGATTATTAACTGATTGAGGAGCTTCTCCTTCTAAAGTTAAAGGATTATTGAAAAATAGTTTAAATGAACTAATTGATAAATTTGCTTTAATTAGTCACGCCCAAGAAATTAAAAAAGGATTTTTAGTTGCTGTTGGTGATGAAAACTTAGAAGTACATACTTCATATTTAGCCCAAATTTCAGAAATGTTGTTAGACTTACGTGATTGTAAAGCATCATTTACTATTGCTTATGATCGTCAAGGACGTGCTTGTTTATCAGCACGAAGCAACGGTGAAATAAATGTTCAAATTATTTGTGAAAACTTAGGTGGTGGTGGTCACTTTAGTGCTGCTGCTGTCCAAAGTAGTAAATTGGGAATTAGAGCATTGTATGATGAATTGGTAAAATTAATTGAAAGTGGCGTATATCAAAGCGAGAGTGCTACTACTGAAAGGTATTAAAATTATTAAAATAGAAAGTGAGATGTTTACAATGAAAGTTGTCCTTTTAACGGATGTTAAAAATTATGGTAAAAAAGGTGAAGTTGTTAGTGTTAGTGATGGTTATGGTAAAAATTATTTATTACCAAGAAAATTAGCTGTAATTGCTACATCAGAAGCATTAAAAATTAATCAAAAAGTAATTGAAAATAAAAAAATACAACGAGAAATGGAATTAGAAGATTTACAAAAAATTAAAGAACAATTAGCTTTAATTACTTTACAATTTAAATTAAAAAGTAATAATGGTAAAGTTTCTGGTGCTATTTCTTCAAAACAAATTTGTGAACAAATAGTGCAAAAATTTAACATTAAAATTGATAAACATAAATTTGTTAAATTTAATCCTATTAATGAATTAGGTATAACTAACATTAATATTAAATTAGATGTTACAATTATTGCACAATTAAAGGTTGAAGTTTTAGGAGAATAATTATGTCTAACAATAGTCAATATATAAATAATGCAGAAGTTAATGTTTTAAGTGCGATGATTCAATCATCACCAGCATGTGAAAGTGCATTAAATTTATTGGCACCACATGATTTTACAATTAATTCTAATCAAATTATTTTTAAAACAATTACCAATCTTTATAAAAATAATTCTGGTATTGATATAACAACTATTGCCGAAGAATTAGTTAAGCAAAATAATTTGGATAAAATTGGTGGAATTGAATATTTATCTTCTTTAGTGGCTCAATATATTACTGATGCTAATTTAAAAGAACACATTGATATTTTGATTGAAAGAACTACTAAACGACAATTAGAAAATGCTTTAAAAAATATAGGTAAAGAGTTACAAAGTGAAAAGTCAATTAATGAAGTTTTAATTGCTGCTGAAGCTCAAATTGTACAAGTAAGTAGTGAACGTAATCATGAAGAGATGTTGCCAATTAGTGAACACATTGATGATGTGGTAACTAAAATTGAACAACTACAAAAATCAACAGTTAATATTACTGGTACAAGTTCAGGTATTAACAATTTGGATATGATTACTAGTGGTTTTCAGCGAGGTGACTTAATTATTTTAGCAGCTAGACCTTCAATGGGGAAAACCGCCTTAGCACTTAATTTTGCTTTAAATGCTGCTAATGAACAAGATAATAAAAACGATGTTGTTGTTATTTTTTCATTAGAAATGCCAAAAGATCAATTAATTACAAGAATGATTTCTTGTCAAGGACATTTTGATGCTAATCGTTTACGTAATAAGTCTAAATTTACACAGGCTGATTGAAATCGTATTAGTGCTACTGCTGAGCAATTGAAACAAAAAAGAATTATTATTGATGATACACCTGGTTTAAGAGTTTTAGAGTTACAAACTAAATTAAGAAAATTAAGTCGTGAAAATAGCATTAAGTTAGTAATTATTGATTATTTACAGTTATTAACTGGTAGAGATAGTGAATCACGTCAACAAGAAGTTTCAAATATTTCTCGTAGTTTAAAAATTTTGGCAAGAGAATTAAGAGTACCAATTGTTTGTTTATCACAATTATCAAGAATGGTGGAGAGACGTGAAGAAAAACGTCCTTTAATGTCTGATTTACGTGAGTCAGGGGCTATTGAACAAGATGCTGATGTAATTATGTTTTTATATCGTGATGATTATTATAAGGAAAAAAATAGTGAAGAAACAACAAGTTCACAAGAAAGTAATCTTGCTGAAATTCTTATTTCTAAACATCGAAATGGCCCAACAGGAAAAGTAGTAACTGTTTTTATTCCAAAATGAGGTAAGTTTGAAAATTATACAGGATAAAAATAATAAAAAACCTAAAATTAAATTTTAGGTTTTTTTAAAAGAAGTTAATAAATTAAATTAATTAGTTTTTATTATCCTTCTGGATTTAAACTTTTAAATAGTTTTCCTTTATTATCACTAATTTTAGTTCCAGCGTAAACAGTGCCATTGACATTTAATAAACTATGTACTTCACCCCCACTGCTACTTCAACTAAAAATACCAATTGCTACTGTATAGACAACTTTAAATAATCTTCCTTTACCATCAGTAGTTTTTGTTCCAACAAAGATTGTATTATTGTCATTAACTAGACTTAAAACTTCGCCATTAGTTTCTTTTCAGTTGGTTACTAGTGTACTTGTACCATCTTCTTTAACTTTATATAAATCTCCTTGACCATCACTAGTTTTGGTTCCAATATAAATACTTTCGTTTGTTGAACTAGTTAAACTATAAATTTCACCATTATTTACATTTCATTTTGATAATATTGTTATTGTGTCATCTTTTGTAATTTTAATTAACTTTCCTGTATATGCATTATTAACGGGTGTTGTTTTAGTTCCAACATAGATTGTGCCATTGACATTTAGTAAACCACGAACTTCACCATTAGTATCTTTTCAATCAGATAGTGCTGTTATTGTATCATCATCAGTAATTTTAAATAAATTACCTTTGTCATCACCAGTTTTGGTTCCTACATAAATAGTATCATTAACGATTAATAGACTACATATTTCACCGTTGTTTTCATCTCATTTAGATAGTGCTGTTATTGTATTATCATTAGTAATTTTAAATAAATTAGTTTTGCCATCACCAGTTTTTGTTCCAACATAGATCGTATCATTAACAGTTAATAAACTTTGAACTTTACCATTACTTTCTTTTCAATTTGTTAAAGGTGTTGTTGTGTCATCTTTTGTAATCTTAAATAAATTACCTTTGTCATCACCAGTTTTGGTTCCTGCATAAATAGTATTTTTATTATTAACTAAGATTTGAATTTCACCATTATTTTCTTTTCAATTTGTTATTTCTTGAAAATTACTTGTTATATTACTTATACATGCAGTGACATTGCTTGTTGTTGCTGCTGTAAATCCTAAAACACCTACAATTGATAGTATACTTTTTAAATTTTTCATAAAATACCCCTTTTTCAAAGTTTAACCCCTTTTATAAAATAATTTTACATTATTTCAAAAATAAAATAGTATTTATAATACTTTTGAGTGTTATTTATGAAGTTAATGTAAGTATTTTAGAAAGATATTAAATTAGAAATCTATATTAAATTTTTTTGATTAATATATGAAGTATTTACAAAAGGTTCATTTAATAAATCATTAATTTCTTCGATATTTATGATTTTTTCTGTAGTTATTTCTTGAATTTTATTTCAACTTAAACTTAAAAAAATATTTATTTCAGTATCATTTAATTTTAAAATTTTGCTTATTATTTCCAAAGTATTATTTGTTATTTTAACAGTTTTTTTAATCTTTTTATAATAGACTTCTTGCAAAACTATGATATTAATCACATTTTTTAAGTTTAAAAATTTATTTTAATAACACTTTTAATATTTTTTAAAAATTATTGTTCAAAATATGTTTTATTTTTTGTCATTAAAATACAACAAAAATTATTATTTCAAATAAAAAAATAAAATATTAAATTATCAAATATATTTAAATTAATAATTGTAAATTATAAATTGAAGCTATTAAATTAAATCTTAATGCAAATTTTTTTCTTCTATTTCGATATTTTTCACTAATAATTTTAATTTTTTAAGAATCGCAAAAACATGTTCAATAACAACTCTCATTTTTGAAATAGCCTTATTATTTTTCTTTTCTTCTTTAGTTAAAGGGTTTTTCTTTGATTTTCGTTTAGGTAATAAGACATTTTTATGTATGTTTTGTATACCTTGATATCCTAAATCTACTAAAATAGTTGTTTCTGATAAAAATTTCGTTTTTGAATTTTTTAAAATTTTAAAATCATGATTTTTACCATAAGAAAAATAAGAACTTATAATTTTTTTACTATCTTTTTCAATTATGACTTGAGTTTTTATTGTATGTTTTTTCTTTTTTCCTGAATAATATTGTTTTTGACTTTTTTTGGGCGTTGAATAGTACTTTCAGTCACATCAATGATAACTGTTTTATCTTTAAAATTATTATTTAACAGTGATTTTTGCCCATCAAGTTGTTGAAAATCAGGATGTTTTATTAAAGTATTTTCTATTCACTTGATATTCCTATAGCAACTACTTTCACTAATTCCATAACTTTTAGCAATATGAAAATAAGTTCGATACTCTCTTCAATATTCTAAAGTCATTAATAAACGATTTTCTAATGATAATTTATTAGGTGTACCACCATTTTTAAACTTTTTTACTTCTTCTGTCTTTAAAATTTCTAGAATTTTATTAAAAATAATATCATTTATACCAGTTAATCTTAATAATTTTGGATTGTTAATAGTTTTTAATTTATCAAACATCATAGGACATATTCCGTAATTAAATTTAATTAATTGTCAATAAAATTGTTTTAAAACTATTTAGTGTTATTGAATATAGAAATAAATATTTTTTGAAAAAATAGTTTAAAAAATGAGTTTACATTTTAAACAAAAAATTGTTAATAATATTTTTATATTAACTCGATAAAAATTTAAATTTTAAAAAAATATTTTTAATATTTTTTTTATTTTAATGGTTTTATTTTATTAAAAATTTCACAAAGTAAGTTAAATCTTAAGTACATAAGTCTAAATTTAGATTTTCTACATTTATTTACTAAAATTTTGAATCTTTTCAATCATGCAAAGACATGTTCAACTTTAATTCTAATTTTAGATACAATCTTATTGTATTTTCTTTCTTGTTTAGTTAATTTTTTATTTTTAGTTCTTTTAATTGGTATTATTGTATTTTTATAAATATTTTGTATACCTTGATATCCTAAATCACCAATAATTATTGTTTTTTCTGAAAATTCAAGATTTGAATTTTTTAATATTTGAAAATCATGCACTTTACCATTATCAGCAAAAATATCAACAATTTTTTTATTAAAAAAATCATATACAATTTGAAATTTTATAGAATACATTCAACTTTTACCAGAAAAATATTCTAACTGTAGTTTTTTTTAGTTGGTCTTTCAATTTCAATCTCAGTTGAATCAATTAAATAAAATTGAAATTCATTTGAATTTTCTTGTTTTTTATCAATTTTTAATTTATATCTTTCTTTTAAAAATTGGTAATCTTTGTGGTTACTAAGTTTATTTTCTACTCAAGTAATATTTCGAAAACAACTTGATGGGCTCATTTTAGATTTAATACTCATTTGAAAAAAAGTATAATATTCTTTTCAGTATAATAAAGTCATCATTAATCTTTCTTCTACTGAAAGTTTATTTTTTCGACCTTTATTTTTTTCTAATTTTTCTATTTCAATTAATTTTTCTAACATTTCATTAAAATGAAAACGTTTTATACCAAAATATCTATAAAATTCTTCATTTTTTAATTTTTTTAAATTTTCAAAAATCATTTTTATCAACACTTTTCTAAATTTATTGTTAATAACAAAATTATAAAATAAATTTTAAAATTATTAATTGACTTTTAAAAAATTTAATTACGGAATATGTCTATAGATTACCTATCTTTTTTATTTTTAATTTTATTTTAAAAATTAAATTTTTAATAGATAGGTTTTGCAAGAAGTCTAATATATAATTTAAAAAAAATAAAATTCATGATATCTAGTTAATTGAATTAGAACACATTTTTACAATATAATCTATCAAAATAAAAACTCTATCTATCATTAATATTTATTTGCTTTTTTATATTGTTAATGATATTATTTTTAAGTACTTTTTATTAATAGTAATTTTATAAGTGAGGTGAAACCATGGCAAAAGCAAGCATCCATCCAGAGTATTTTCAAACTAAAGTAACATGTATAACATGTAGCAATAATTTTATAAGTGGTTCAACTAAGGGTAAAGAAATCCGTGTTGATACATGTTCAAGTTGTCATCCATTTTATACTGGAAAACAATCATTTGTTTCAGCAAAAGGAAGAGTTGAACGCTTTAATACAAAAGCAAGTAAACAAGTTGAAACAAAATCAAAAACTGTTGAAATAAACAAAGCAAAACCACAAAATACTAAAACTATTGTATTAGAAACAGCAAAAGATGTTCTAAAACTAACTGATACTAAACAAGTTAAAAAATAATTTTAATTAAACTAGAAACTAATAATAGTTTCTTTTTTTTATACTTTAAAAATAAAATTATTTACAGACATATTTACCATTAATTAAGTTAAAATATTGTATGTATACAACCCAATAAATATAGAATATAATTTTAATAGTATATGAAATAAAAAACTTTAAGGTAGGGAATGGTTTTATGGAAAAATCATCTGATTTTAATAAATTGGTAATAAGTAAAGGTATTAGATATAATACTGAGCAAACTAGTAACTTTAATTTTAGTATTATTAATTTATCCGTTGAAAAAGCCGTAAAAGATTGAAGTTTTGAAGGAAAATATCCTAGTTGCTTGGCAATTTTTAGTAATGATGAAGATAATATTGAAAAATTAATTAATGCTCTAGCAGGTTCTTCTGCTATTATGGAGGGTAAAATTTTAATTGATGATATTGATGTTACTTATAATAGTATTGGTTTTGAACGAAAAATGGCTTATGTTAGTATGCATTTACAGAGTTGAAATAAATTATTTAGTATTCAACGTAACTTAGCAAGAACAGCAATTACTAATAAACCCTTTTTACAAGAAATAAGCAATATTAATCAAAAAATTAAGACTGATATTGAAAACTTAAAAAATACAGGTTTAAATTTAGACAGTGGTTATTTTAAAGAAAAATTAATTAATATTATTAAAAATTTTATTAATGAAACACAAAGCACTCGTAATAATTTTATTAAAGAATATCAATATCAAATTAATCATTTTCATAAAAACTTTGCTCAAGAGAAATTTAATTTTGCTGGAAGTGAAAAATTAACAGATATTCTAATTAAAAAATTTACTGCCGAAGAAAAAAATATTATTGCAAATAATAACTTATTATTTTTACAATCTTTGCAAGATCGTATTTCTAGTTTAGAAAGTTTAGTGGGACCATGTTTTTGTGGATGTAATCCACCAAAAGAAAGAAAATGAGAGTTTCAACTACGAGAAATTAGTTTTGTTATTAAAGAAATAAATAATTATTTAAATAGAGAGATTAGTACTACTAGAAGTGAAATTAGAACTACGTTAAAAACTTGTAACAATCATAATCAAAATTTTAATAGCGAACTTAATCATTTAGTTTCATATCAACAAATTAAATGTACTCGTAGTCAAATTGATCAAATTTTAGACCAGTGAATTGACTTAGCAGAAGTACAAAGAATTAAATTTAATATGAAACAAGATTTTGTGGCAATGCAACTTTTACCAGATGAAATGCATTTACTTTTAAAAAATATTAAAGATGAAATTAAAATTTATCATGATAAAATTTTAAAAAATCCACAGTTACAAGATAAAGAAACATATCAACAACAATTACAAACTTTATATTCACAGTTAATTGATGTCCGTGATTTAATTAGTGAAAATATTGTTATGATATTTAAACATTTAGAACTAAGTCATTTATTGTCACTACGTTTAACACAATTAACAATAGTAGAACGACAAATAATAAAAATCATTCAACAATTAATTGTACCTACTAAAATTTTAATTTTACATAACACATTTGAACTTTTAAATGTTGATAATAAAGAACAATTAGCAAATTGAATTAAAAAATTACAAAAATTTTTGAAAATAATTATTATTTTTACAACTAATAATCAAGTTGATATTAATTTATTAGCGACTAATGTTACTGTTATTGAAAATGAAATAATTATTCAACAAGGGAATGTTAGTGAAATCACTGATAAACCATTATCTTTAAATTTATTGAAAGAAATAAATGAACAGCATATTAATATTGCAAAGGGAGAATGAAATGCTCATAATTTATATTTTTATAATGTAAATTTAGGTAAGTTTGATGTTAAAACTGCTTCTACTATTGCTTTTAAATCAAATGCCATTTTGTTTAGTGCAAAGAAACCACGATTTACTTTTTTAAAAAATTCAATTATTATTAATGGTGTTATTAAAAATATTACTAAAGTTGATGATAAAAAAGCATATTTATTGATTGAAACTACTAAATCAGAACAATTTGAAGTTTTAACAAATAATAATGATAATTTAGAAGTGGGAACTGTTGGTTGAATTAGTATTACTAAAAATTCAATTTTTGTTTTTGATGATGAAACAAAACAATTAATTGGTACATGATAGAAAGGATATATAATATGAATAAGTTTAAAAAAGAAGCACAAGCAATTTATGAATTAATAAAAATCAGTAATCCAATTATTATTCATCGTCATATTAATCCTGATGGAGATGCTTTGGGTTCACAATGAGGATTAAAAAAAATTATTGAAGATAATTTTCAAAATAAAAAAGTACTTGTTCCAGGCGAAACAAATGAACATTTGGCATCATTATTTCCACAACCAACTTTTGTTAAAAAAGAAGATTATGAAAATGCACTAGTAATAGTCACTGATACAGCTAATCGCGAACGAATTAGTGGTCAATTTTGAGAAGAAGGAAAAAAGATAATTAAAATTGATCATCATCCAATTGTTGATAAATATGGTGATATTGATTTAATTGAAGAAAAGGCTTCTGCTGCTTGCCAAGTAGTGGCGAAATGAGCACAAGTATTGAATTTAAAAATTTCAGCTTTAGCAGCTAGAAATTTATTTCTTGGTTTAGTTACTGATTCTGGTAGATTTTTGTATCGCTCTGTTAATGAAGAAACTTTTCAGGTTGCTAGTTTTTTAGTTAAACAAAATTTTAATTTATTAGACTTATATCAAAGTTTATATATTCAAAATTTAAAAATCACAAGATTGAAAGGATATATATTATCAAATTTTAAAATTACTGATAATGGTGTTGCTTATATAATATTTAACGATAAAATAATTACTGACTTACAAACAAAAATTATTAGTCAAAATAAAATATTAAATATTAAAGGCGAAGTTGTTTTAAGTAGAGAAGATTTAACTAGTCAAGTTAATGTAATGTCAAATATTGATGGTATTAAAATTTGATTAATTGCTGCTTATGATCAAATGAATAGTAAAATTAAAGTTAGTGTTCGTAGTGCAAGATGAATAATTAATGATGCTATTGCAAAGTTTGGTGGTGGTGGTCATCAGACAGCTGCTGGTGCATATTTACAAAATATTAATGAAGTTGAAAAATTGATTGATAGTTTAGATAAAATTGCTAGTAAATCACCAGAATTAACAAACAATTAAAATTAGAGATGGAGTTGGATATAAATGTATAGTCGTTATAATGAGGGATGAATTGAAGTAATTACTGGTTGTATGTTTGCTGGAAAAACCGAAGAGTTTATGCGACGTATAAATCGTTTACAGTATGCTAAACGCAAAGTGCTAGTTTTTAAACCCAAGGTTGATATTCGTTATGATGCTAAAAAAGTAGTAAGTCATAAAGGAGTATCTATCACAGCGATAGTAATTAATGATCCAATGCAAATATTAAAACATATAGATAAAGAAATAGAAGCAGTTGCAATTGATGAAGTACAATTTTTTAAACCATCAATTATTGAAGTTATTAAAACATTAGCAAATCAAAATAAGCAAGTTATTGTTGCTGGTTTAGATCAAGATTTTCGTGGTGAACCATTTCCTGTTACTAAAGAATTATTAGCTTTAGCAGAATTTGTAACTAAATTAGATGCTGTTTGTGTAAAATGTGGTAAAGCAGCAACAAGAACACAACGTATTATTAATGGCCGGGAAGCTAGATATGATGATGAAATTATTTTAATTGGTGCGCAAGAACAATATGAAGCTCGATGTCGTAGTCATCATCGTGTCTTAACAAATAATCAGAATAGATAAATCAGGTGTGATATTATGAATGAAAAAACATTAGAACAGTTAATGCAACTTACTAAAAAATATAGTGAAATTGAAAAGCAATTAGAAAATCCCGAATTAATTCCTCGTGCTAAATACACTGAATTAACAAAAGAACATAGTAGATTAGAACCAATTATTGAACAATATTGAAAATATGAAAAAATTAACAAAGAAATTATTGAAGCAAAAAAGGCATTAGCAACCGAACAGGATCAAGAACTTTGTGAAATGCTTAAAACAGATATTAAAGCAAATGAAATTGAATTAGAAAAAGCAGAAAATGAATTAAAACTAACACTAATTCCTAAAGATATAAATGATGATAAAAATGTTATTATTGAAATTAGAGGAGCTGTTGGTGGCGATGAAGCAAATATTTTTGCTGGTGATTTATATCGTATGTATAGTAAGTATTGTGAAATTCAACGATGAAAAATTGAAACTATTGAAGCAAAAGAAGCAATAAATGGTGGATTTAGTTATATTGCTTTTATGATTAAAGGTAAACATGTATTTGCTAAATTAAAGTTTGAAGCTGGTGGACATCGTGTTCAGAGAGTTCCAAAAACCGAATCACAAGGACGAGTTCATACTTCAATTGCAACGGTTGCTGTATTGCCAGAAGTTAATGAAGTTGAAATTAAAATAAATAATTCTGATTTAAGAATTGATACTTATCGTTCTAGTGGTGCTGGTGGTCAACATGTTAATACTACCGATTCAGCAATTAGAATTACTCATATTCCAACAGGTGTTGTTGTAACTTCACAGGACGGACGAAGTCAACATGATAATAAAGATAAAGCAATGCGGGTATTAAGAGCTAAACTTTATGAAAAAAAAGTTGAAGAAGAACAGGGAAGAATTGGTAATTTAAGAAAAACAGCTGTTGGTAGCGGTGATCGTTCAGAAAAAATTAGAACATACAATTATCCACAAAATAGAGTAACCGATCATCGAATTGGATTATCTTTATTAAAGTTAGATCGTATTATGGAAGGTAATATTGATGAAATTATTATTGCTTTAATTAGTAGTGAACAAAAAGAAAAATTAGAAAATATTGATGAAAATATTACAGTATTAAAATAAAAAAAGGAAGAAATTATTATGGATTTTAAGATTTTAGACTCTAGAACAAAAATTTTGTTTTTAATATCAGTTATTTTTTTATATGCGACATTAGGAACATTTATTACATTAACTTTTAGTAGTGGTATTATTCACATTTTATTTTTAGTTTTAACATTATGATTTTTGCTAGTGCATCTAGTTTAATTTTTCATTATTTATTATGAAAAAATTTAGAATTTTTACGAAATATTAATGGTAATAATATTAATAATTTTGGTTTTATTATTAGTATTTGTAGTTACATTATTCTTTTTCCAATTATTTGTTTATTAACAATTAGTTTTTTATTTATTTTTAGTATTATTGTTTTAATTCTCGTTGTTAATAGTTTAATAAAAAAAACTTCAAGAAATAATAATTCATCTGTTAATTTTCAATAAAATATTTATTTTTGGAGTATAAATTAATGACTTATAGAGATTATCTTTTATTAGCAAAAAAAATTAATAAAAAAAATGAACAAATTAATAAGATAATTTTATTAAAGTTTATTAATAAAGATTTATCTTGATTATATGCAAATCTTAGTCAAACAATAGCAATAGATTTTTTAGAATCATATTTACAACTAGTTAAAAAATTTGTTGCTGGCTATCCTTTACAATATATTATTGGTTATCAATGATTTCTTGATCATAAGTTTGTTGTTGATAATAGAGTATTAATTCCTCGTAATGAAACTGAAGAACTAGTTAAAAATGTTTTTGTCTATGCGCAAAACATTTTTAATAATGATAATTTAAAAGTATTAGATTTAGGGACAGGCAGTGGTGCTATTGCTATTAGTTTAGCGTTAAAGAAACCTAATTGAAATATAGTAGCAAGTGATATTAGCAAAGATGCATTAACTATTGCTAAGATTAATAACGATAATTTTAACCTAAAAAATATTAATTTTGTTGAAAGCGATATATTTACAAATCTTAAAAATCATAAATTTAATATTATTGTTTCAAATCCACCATATATTGATGAAACAGCAAATACTTTTTCAAAACATAATTTACAATATGAACCAAAATTAGCTTTATTTGCTGATCATAAAGGATTATATTTTTACGAAGTAATTTTTCAAAAATGTCATGCAGTTTTAGAAAAATCTTTTTTATTAGCATTTGAATTTGGTTTTGATCAAAAAGAAGCACTAACTATTCTTATTAAAAAGTATTTACCACAATATAATTACAAATTTATTAAAGATATTAATAATAAATGAAGAATGCTATTTATTTGGTAAGCATTATAACATATAAAAATAATTTAAGAACAATAATTTTGTCACTCAAAAGGTGACTATTTTATTTTTTGAAAAGGAAAATCTCATTTAATCTTTCAATTAGGATAACGGGGGCAGTTTTAATGTGGCGTATCATTGAAATATTAAAATATTTTCAGTATTCTTGTTCGGTTAATATAGCATTTCTAATGGAAAAATTTAATGTTACATTTCGAACTTTACAAAGAAATATTACTTTTATTAATACAATAGACTTCTTGCAAAACTATGATATTAATCACATTTTTTAAGTTTAAAAATTTATTTTAATAACACTTTTAATATTTTTTAAAAATTATTGTTCAAAATATGTTTTATTTTTTGTCATTAAAATACAACAAAAATTATTATTTCAAATAAAAAAATAAAATATTAAATTATCAAATATATTTAAATTAATAATTGTAAATTATAAATTGAAGCTATTAAATTAAATCTTAATGCAAATTTTTTTCTTCTATTTCGATATTTTTCACTAAAGACATATTCCGTAATTAAATTTTTTAAAAGTCAATTAATAATTTTAAAATTTATTTTATAATTTTGTTATTAACAATAAATTTAGAAAAGTGTTGATAAAAATGATTTTTGAAAATTTAAAAAAATTAAAAAATGAAGAATTTTATAGATATTTTGGTATAAAACGTTTTCATTTTAATGAAATGTTAGAAAAATTAATTGAAATAGAAAAATTAGAAAAAAATAAAGGTCGAAAAAATAAACTTTCAGTAGAAGAAAGATTAATGATGACTTTATTATACTTTTTTTCAAATGAGTATTAAATCTAAAATGAGCCCATCAAGTTGTTTTCGAAATATTACTTGAGTAGAAAATAAACTTAGTAACCACAAAGATTACCAATTTTTAAAAGAAAGATATAAATTAAAAATTGATAAAAAACAAGAAAATTCAAATGAATTTCAATTTTATTTAATTGATTCAACTGAGATTGAAATTGAAAGACCAACTAAAAAAAACTACAGTTAGAATATTTTTCTGGTAAAAGTTGAATGTATTCTATAAAATTTCAAATTGTATATGATTTTTTTAATAAAAAAATTGTTGATATTTTTGCTGATAATGGTAAAGTGCATGATTTTCAAATATTAAAAAATTCAAATCTTGAATTTTCAGAAAAAACAATAATTATTGGTGATTTAGGATATCAAGGTATACAAAATATTTATAAAAATACAATAATACCAATTAAAAGAACTAAAAATAAAAAATTAACTAAACAAGAAAGAAAATACAATAAGATTGTATCTAAAATTAGAATTAAAGTTGAACATGTCTTTGCTTGATTGAAAAGATTCAAAATTTTAGTAAATAAATGTAGAAAATCTAAATTTAGACTTATGTACTTAAGATTTAACTTACTTTGTGAAATTTTTAATAAAATAAAACCATTAAAATAAAAAAAATATTAAAAATATTTTTTTAAAATTTAAATTTTTATCGAGTTAATATAAAAATATTATTAACAATTTTTTGTTTAAAATGTAAACTCATTTTTTAAACTATTTTTTCAAAAAATATTTATTTCTATATTCAATAACACTAAATAGTTTTAAAACAATTTTATTGACAATTAATTAAATTTAATTACGGAATATGTCCTAATAATTTTAAATTTTTTAAGAATCGCAAAAACATGTTCAATAACAACTCTCATTTTTGAAATAGCCTTATTATTTTTCTTTTCTTCTTTAGTTAAAGGGTTTTTCTTTGATTTTCGTTTAGGTAATAAGACATTTTTATGTATGTTTTGTATACCTTGATATCCTAAATCTACTAAAATAGTTGTTTCTGATAAAAATTTCGTTTTTGAATTTTTTAAAATTTTAAAATCATGATTTTTACCATAAGAAAAATAAGAACTTATAATTTTTTTACTATCTTTTTCAATTATGACTTGAGTTTTTATTGTATGTTTTTTCTTTTTTCCTGAATAATATTGTTTTTGACTTTTTTTGGGCGTTGAATAGTACTTTCAGTCACATCAATGATAACTGTTTTATCTTTAAAATTATTATTTAACAGTGATTTTTGCCCATCAAGTTGTTGAAAATCAGGATGTTTTATTAAAGTATTTTCTATTCACTTGATATTCCTATAGCAACTACTTTCACTAATTCCATAACTTTTAGCAATATGAAAATAAGTTCGATACTCTCTTCAATATTCTAAAGTCATTAATAAACGATTTTCTAATGATAATTTATTAGGTGTAGCACCATTTTTAAACTTTTTTACTTCTTCTGTCTTTAAAATTTCTAGAATTTTATTAAAAATAATATCATTTATACCAGTTAATCTTAATAATTCTGGATTGTTAATAGTTTTTAATTTATCAAACATCATAGATTACCTATTTTTTTTATTTTTAATTTTATTTTAAAAATTAAATTTTTAATAGATAGGTTTTGCAAGAAGTCTAATGTTAATAAAAATTAGTAATTGTAATATTTCCAGAAAGCAAGATTACTTTGTAATTAATGGTGACAATGAAATAATAGCAATAAATACTTTGCTTACACAGTTTATCCACATATCCAATGAATATCTTTTTGTTAGAATGAGTAATTTGTCCTTAATATGTGTATGACAAAAAAATATTTAAGTAGTGAGTGACTTATCAATATAAGTAACACAAATAAGTATAATTTAAAAAAAGACATTATTTACTTGAATAACTTTTTCTTTGAACAAAATTTAAGATTAAAATTAAAATTTGAACATAATAAAGGGTTTCAATTAGATGGTTATGAATGACATTTAAGATTTATAACCACTATTATTATTATAAAACTTATTAGTAAAGATAAAAAAATTCTCTTAACTAACGATAAAGTCCTAACCTATATATACAAAAAAATAGAAATTATAATGATCAATATCGGTTATAAAAAATATTATGATGATCAACTAATATGATTTTTAACAATTCATGTACGAAAAATTAAACTTAATTTTTTTCTTGAAAAAGATGAACAAATTGAATTTAATTTAAACTTAAGTATAAAAAAAGAAGTCGAACATTTTAGATTAATAATTGCTAAAGAGTTTGCTATCGAGTTTGATAAGTTTGAAACCAATTATTTTAATTTCATTTGTTTACTTAATATTAAAGTTGACAGTCAATTATTTCCAAATATAACTTCAGAAATTAGTAACATTACTCAAAAAATATTTTCTTTTATTACTTATGAATATCAGGTGTCTTTATATTCAAATACTTTTAAAAGTAATTTGAATAGTTTTCTTAGTGATAATTGATTTAAATTACAATTTAATTATTATAGTGATATTAGTTTTGCCTTGGATGATACTTTTAAAATAGAAAGTGACTACCAATGAGGGCAACAACTCCTTTTTATTATAAATTCGCAATTAAAAAATAATTATTTTCCCAATCTTAATCTTTTATAACATAAATTTTTAATGATTACTTTTCATAAAAGTTTTATAGCAAATGAGAACTGAAACATTCCCTTATATATTCTTAATTGATGACTCCTATGCTAATAAAATTCAAATAACTTCATTTATAAAAGTAAATTTCCCTAATATTTTAATTATTTCCCTAAAAAATAACTTAAGTAATAATTTTAAGCTTCATTTACTAAATCAAAAACCTTGTATATTAATTGAAAAGGTAAATATCTATAGTAATTATAATTTAGATAAATATAAGAATATTTCTGTCATTAATATTAATGAAAATTCATGAAATTATGAATTAGAAAAAAATATTAATGAAAAAATAAAATAGACTTCTTGCAAAACCTATCTATTAAAAATTTAATTTTTAAAATAAAATTAAAAATAAAAAAGATAGGTAATCTATGATGTTTGATAAATTAAAAACTATTAACAATCCAGAATTATTAAGATTAACTGGTATAAATGATATTATTTTTAATAAAATTCTAGAAATTTTAAAGACAGAAGAAGTAAAAAAAGTTTAAAAATGGTGGTACACCTAATAAATTATCATTAGAAAATCGTTTATTAATGACTTTAGAATATTGAAGAGAGTATCGAACTTATTTTCATATTGCTAAAAGTTATGGAATTAGTGAAAGTAGTTGCTATAGGAATATCAAGTGAATAGAAAATACTTTAATAAAACATCCTGATTTTCAACAACTTGATGGGCAAAAATCACTGTTAAATAATAATTTTAAAGATAAAACAGTTATCATTGATGTGACTGAAAGTACTATTCAACGCCCAAAAAAAGTCAAAAACAATATTATTCAGGAAAAAAGAAAAAACATACAATAAAAACTCAAGTCATAATTGAAAAAGATAGTAAAAAAATTATAAGTTCTTATTTTTCTTATGGTAAAAATCATGATTTTAAAATTTTAAAAAATTCAAAAACGAAATTTTTATCAGAAACAACTATTTTAGTAGATTTAGGATATCAAGGTATACAAAACATACATAAAAATGTCTTATTACCTAAACGAAAATCAAAGAAAAACCCTTTAACTAAAGAAGAAAAGAAAAATAATAAGGCTATTTCAAAAATGAGAGTTGTTATTGAACATGTTTTTGCGATTCTTAAAAAATTTAAAATTATTAGTGAAAAATATCGAAATATAAGAAAAAAATTTGCATTAAGATTTAATTTAATAGCTTCAATTTATAATTTACAATTATTAATTTAAATATATTTGATAATTTAATATTTTATTTTTTTATTTGAAATAATAATTTTTGTTGTATTTTAATGACAAAAAATAAAACATATTTTGAACAATAATTTTTAAAAAATATTAAAAGTGTTATTAAAATAAATTTTTAAACTTAAAAAATGTGATTAATATCATAGTTTTGCAAGAAGTCTAATATATTTTTGAGCCATTTTTCTTCTTATTTTTTCAACTTTAATCATATGTTCTTCACAAAAATATCTTACTTGTACATTATCTTTATCTAATTTTGTTGGTAAATTAGTACAATTTGTTATATGTTTACCAAGTTCATTAACTTCACTAAAACAACATGGTATATTTTCTTTATTCATAATTTAACCTTTCTTTTCTAACTCTTTTATTTTGTTTTTGCTTACATAAGTTATTAGAACCTGTTTGGAATCTTTTGAAAAATTATTAATACAGTTTTTGAGTTTTAATTTATGTTAAAAATAACATGATTAAATGTATTTTATTTTTTTTATTTTTATTATTAAAAAAAATATAAGTGCTTTTTAAATAATTTGCCTGTATTTTGTTAAAATTTTTTGAACATGAAAAAAGATCCTAAACAGGTTCTTACATTTATGGGAATAGACTCTACCATAACCACATTTATTATTCTTTTTAATTTTTATTATCATTATTTTTAAAACAATTTTTACAATTTGGTCAATTATAATGTTGTTTACAATCAATACACATTTTCATTAGTTATTTCTCCTTCTTAGGACATATTCCGTAATTAAATTTAATTAATTGTCAATAAAATTGTTTTAAAACTATTTAGTGTTATTGAATATAGAAATAAATATTTTTTGAAAAAATAGTTTAAAAAATGAGTTTACATTTTAAACAAAAAATTGTTAATAATATTTTTATATTAACTCGATAAAAATTTAAATTTTAAAAAAATATTTTTAATATTTTTTTTATTTTAATGGTTTTATTTTATTAAAAATTTCACAAAGTAAGTTAAATCTTAAGTACATAAGTCTAAATTTAGATTTTCTACATTTATTTACTAAAATTTTGAATCTTTTCAATCAAGCAAAGACATGTTCAACTTTAATTCTAATTTTAGATACAATCTTATTGTATTTTCTTTCTTGTTTAGTTAATTTTTTATTTTTAGTTCTTTTAATTGGTATTATTGTATTTTTATAAATATTTTGGACATATTCCGTAATTAAATTTAATTAATTGTCAATAAAATTGTTTTAAAACTATTTAGTGTTATTGAATATAGAAATAAATATTTTTTGAAAAAATAGTTTAAAAAATGAGTTTACATTTTAAACAAAAAATTGTTAATAATATTTTTATATTAACTCGATAAAAATTTAAATTTTAAAAAAATATTTTTAATATTTTTTTTATTTTAATGGTTTTATTTTATTAAAAATTTCACAAAGTAAGTTAAATCTTAAGTACATAAGTCTAAATTTAGATTTTCTACATTTATTTACTAAAATTTTGAATCTTTTCAATCAAGCAAAGACATGTTCAACTTTAATTCTAATTTTAGATACAATCTTATTGTATTTTCTTTCTTGTTTAGTTAATTTTTTATTTTTAGTTCTTTTAATTGGTATTATTGTATTTTTATAAATATTTTGTATACCTTGATATCCTAAATCACCAATAATTATTGTTTTTTCTGAAAATTCAAGATTTGAATTTTTTAATATTTGAAAATCATGCACTTTACCATTATCAGCAAAAATATCAACAATTTTTTTATTAAAAAAATCATATACAATTTGAAATTTTATAGAATACATTCAACTTTTACCAGAAAAATATTCTAACTGTAGTTTTTTTTAGTTGGTCTTTCAATTTCAATCTCAGTTGAATCAATTAAATAAAATTGAAATTCATTTGAATTTTCTTGTTTTTTATCAATTTTTAATTTATATCTTTCTTTTAAAAATTGGTAATCTTTGTGGTTACTAAGTTTATTTTCTACTCAAGTAATATTTCGAAAACAACTTGATGGGCTCATTTTAGATTTAATACTCATTTGAAAAAAAGTATAATATTCTTTTCAGTATAATAAAGTCATCATTAATCTTTCTTCTACTGAAAGTTTATTTTTTCGACCTTTATTTTTTTCTAATTTTTCTATTTCAATTAATTTTTCTAACATTTCATTAAAATGAAAACGTTTTATACCAAAATATCTATAAAATTCTTCATTTTTTAATTTTTTTAAATTTTCAAAAATCATTTTTATCAACACTTTTCTAAATTTATTGTTAATAACAAAATTATAAAATAAATTTTAAAATTATTAATTGACTTTTAAAAAATTTAATTACGGAATATGTCTTTTGTATACCTTGATATCCTAAATCACCAATAATTATTGTTTTTTCTGAAAATTCAAGATTTGAATTTTTTAATATTTGAAAATCATGCACTTTACCATTATCAGCAAAAATATCAACAATTTTTTTATTAAAAAAATCATATACAATTTGAAATTTTATAGAATACATTCAACTTTTACCAGAAAAATATTCTAACTGTAGTTTTTTTTAGTTGGTCTTTCAATTTCAATCTCAGTTGAATCAATTAAATAAAATTGAAATTCATTTGAATTTTCTTGTTTTTTATCAATTTTTAATTTATATCTTTCTTTTAAAAATTGGTAATCTTTGTGGTTACTAAGTTTATTTTCTACTCAAGTAATATTTCGAAAACAACTTGATGGGCTCATTTTAGATTTAATACTCATTTGAAAAAAAGTATAATATTCTTTTCAGTATAATAAAGTCATCATTAATCTTTCTTCTACTGAAAGTTTATTTTTTCGACCTTTATTTTTTTCTAATTTTTCTATTTCAATTAATTTTTCTAACATTTCATTAAAATGAAAACGTTTTATACCAAAATATCTATAAAATTCTTCATTTTTTAATTTTTTTAAATTTTCAAAAATCATTTTTATCAACACTTTTCTAAATTTATTGTTAATAACAAAATTATAAAATAAATTTTAAAATTATTAATTGACTTTTAAAAAATTTAATTACGGAATATGTCTTTATTTTTTTGGATGTTGAAATTGAACAGCTTTACAATTATTACATCTAAATATTAATTCAATACTTACATCTTCATGTTCACAATTAGTCATTAGTTAATTTCTCCATTTTCTATTTTTTTAATTAATAAACCGAAAATTCCTCTAAAATTTATATTTTTAATATGTTCAAGTAATTTTTCTTTATTAATTTCAACTTTTTTCATTATCTAATACCCTTTCTATGTTCTCTTACATGTTCAATATTTTCTTCATCTCCAATTATTATTTCTCCACAAAAAACACATTTATACTTTGTTCAATATTCCATTATTTATTCTCCTTAATTTCAATAACATAATCAATTTTTATATTTTTATAATTATTTAAATGAGTTTTACATAATCCTAATTTTGTATTTTTTGTAATTGAACAAACATATATTTCTTGATTACTATTATTATTTTTACAAGGATAACTATCACAATATCATATTCAATGAGGCTTTTATGTAATCTGTGTATCTTTGTTTTACAAAGTACTAGTTTAGATTAATTCTATCTTCAAATTTTATCATAAAATGAGCAATTGCTGTATTTCAATTTTGAATGGGCATTGTTCATTTTTTTGTTATATTTTCAATTGCTAAATAAAATATTTTAAAAACTGCCATATCATTAGGAAAAACTTTTTTATTTCTGATAACTTTTCGTAATTGACTATTTACAGATTCAATAGCATTTGTTGTATAAATAACTCTTTTGATTTCTGTAGGATAACTAATAAAAACCATTAAATTATCTCAATTTTTATATCAAGATTTAGCAATTTGAGGATATTGTTTATTTCACTTATTTTCAAAGGATTCTAAAGCCTGCATTGCTTGTTCTTCACTACATGCAGTATAAATTGGTTTTAAATCTGCAACTAGAGATTTTCTATGCTTATATGAGACATATTTCAAACTATTTCTAATTTGATGAACTATGCATAATTGATGTTCTGTTTTAAGATAAACTGATTGTATTGCTTCTGACATGCCTGTTAAATTATCACTACAAGCAATCAGAATATCATTTAAGCCACGATTTTTCATTTCTGTTAAATTTGCTAATCAAAATTTAGCACCTTCATTTTCACTAATTCATAAACCTAAAACATCTTTTTTACCTTCTAAATCAACTCCTAAAGCTATATAAACTGATTTATTAATAATCCTTTTATCTTGTCGTACTTTCACTACTATGCAATCAAAATAAACAATCGGATAGACACTTTCTAATGGTCGATTTTGCCATGCTTTTACATCATCAATAACATCATCAGTAATTTGACTAATAACACTTTCACTAATATCAGCACCATGATATAACTCTTGTAATTGCATTCTAATATCTGATAATGTCATACCTTTTGCATATAAAGAAAGAACTTGTTGATCAAAACCATCAAATCTTCTTTGTCTTTTTGCAACTATTATAGGATTAAAATTACTATTGCGATCTCGTGGTACATCAATCTCAATTTTACCTTGTTGAGTTATTATTTTTTTTGAACTTATACCATTACGAGCATTGTCACTATTACTATGTTGATTCTTTTCATATCCCAAATAATTTTGCATCTCAGAATTCAACATTTTTTCTACTAATCTTTTTGTTAATTCTTTATACAATCCTCCCTCTTTAAAAACTGTTGTTAAATCTTCAGTATTTTCTAATAATAAATCTACTGCTTTTGATATTGGATCATTATTATTAATATTTTGCTTTTTAGCCATCTGTAACTCACTCTTTCTAGTCATTTAATTATATTTACTAGAATTAATTAAACATAGTTATTTTTGTAAGTTACACAGATTACTAAACATTACCTATTCAATCATAATCATTAATCATATTATTTATTCTCCTTATTTTTATCTTTCTTTTCTAAATCTTTTGCAATTGAATTTAATAGATTTAAAACTTTATATTCATTTTTTAAATCTATAATTATATAAATTAAAAATATTAAAATAGTTATACTTGTTATTAATATCGGTACTATTAATAAAATTTTTCATAATATCATTTTTTACTCTTTTCATTTTTTAAATCATTTAACATTGATTGAACAAAATGCACGATTTATATTCATATTTCAATTATTAAAGATTTCACCAGTTACTAAAATTTCATCGTTTTTGTTTAATAAAATACATCGATTATAAAGTTTTGGGTTATTAAAAATTAAAGTAACATAATTTAATCCATTTCATTGACCACGAACACTATAATATAATTCTTTATTACCTTTTTCGTAATATTTTGCTTCAATACTGTTACTCAGTTTTACTGTTAATTTGACATAATTTGCTTTATCTTTCATGTTTATAATTTCCTTAAATAATATTGAATATGCTTATATGCATCTTGTTCATGTTTTGTAAATTTTATATTTCCTTTATAATTTTCTATTTTAGTTTTATTTTTTGGTTCACTTTCTAGATAATCTCAATTTATAACATCTTGTACTAATACCATTAATGCACCAATAATTTTAGGTGTTGCTAATGGATTAGTTAATAATTGTTTTGAAGTTAAAAAGAAATTTTCTACAATAACTAATATTTTTTTATCAATAAATTTTTCTTTAATTAATTGAAATTTTTCTTTATAAATATTTTTAGTTCATAAAACAGTTAATGTATTGAATGTTTCATTAAAAACAAATATTATTAGTTTCATTTGAATATATAACAATTCCGTTATTACCAATACCAGCACGGTCAATTCCAATAATTAAATCATATTGCATTATTAATCAAACTCACCATTATTGATTTTTTTAATTAATGAATAATATATGGCATCATTACTTGCACTTCTATATCCATCATTTTCAATTTTATTTTCTAAATATTTAATTAATTTTGCTTTATCAATAAAGTTCTCAAATCTTTTTCATAAACCGTTATATAATTTATCACTATTTTGTTTAAGTAGTTCTATTTCCAATTTTAATGAATTAATTTCTTGGTTTTTATTCATATTTATATCTCCTACTTAATCTAACATTTAAAATACAGTCATAACAAATTGCTTTATTATTTTTGTCTCTTAAAAAGTTTTGTCTTGTTTTTATATCATTAGTATTAAAGAATAAATAATCTAATTTATGTTGTTTACATGTTCAACAAAAATACTTTTTCATAATAGTTCTTTCTAATATATTCTGTTGCTTGTAGCATAAAGAATATATATTTTTATTTTTATATTATTAATACTATTAGTTTTATTCATTCCAGCAATTCTGGGCTCAAAAATAAATTGTGAAATTTTAAAAAACATTGAGGCATTCGATTCAATATTTATTTAATTTGTGTTTAGCAAATTAATATTTTAATTGAACCGGCACCGCTCAATTTTTTTTACAAGTTTTAAATTTATTTTCTCGCCCAAAAAATTTTTCAAAAAAAATAAAAAATAAAACCAACACTTGCTCACTGGGGAGTGGCAAGGTTGGTTAAATAAAGAATAGAATTAATACAATAGGTCCCTACAACAGGTCTATATATACTAGTTTCCAATTCGCTCCCACCCCAAGAATTACCATTAAATGGTTAGTATATTTTATTAGGTATCACTCCACTTATTATTTATCCATGCAAGTCCACATGCTAGCTACTATTTTTAACAACTGTGTTGTAGTTCACTTTTTTAGTTCCCTAACACGTGTTGATAATAGCGTTAAAGACGGTTATTAAAAAATTTTAAAATTTTACAATTACAAAAAAAGACAAGATTATTTCTTGTCTTTTTCCTTAATAATAACTTTGAGAATAATTTTTATTTTATCTTATAAAATCTATATTTTTTAAAATACGTCGAATATAAATTTAAGGGTAAAAGAGAATTTAATTTGTCTATCATCATTTTTAAATGGTAATATTCAAAAGAATTTATTTATCTAGTAATTCATATTCCTATGTTTTTGGGAACCTCCCAAAATACAAGCAAATCAAACTGCCTATGATGATAATTGAATTCACTGTGATAATTGTTTAATGATATTAAAGAATCTAATAATTAAATTATTTTTAATATTTAAACTACTTTGTCTAAAACTTTTTTTCTGATTTTTTATCATTATTTTATATTTATTTTGATTATATTTCTTTATGATATCATCTTTAATAGTTTTACTTTTTTTCCATATTTTTTGCTTTTTAGTTTATATTCAATTATATTTTTAATAAAAAATAAATTAGACTTCTTGCAAAACTATGATATTAATCACATTTTTTAAGTTTAAAAATTTATTTTAATAACACTTTTAATATTTTTTAAAAATTATTGTTCAAAATATGTTTTATTTTTTGTCATTAAAATACAACAAAAATTATTATTTCAAATAAAAAAATAAAATATTAAATTATTAAATATATTTAAATTAATAATTGTAAATTATAAATTGAAGCTATTAAATTAAATCTTAATGCAAATTTTTTTCTTCTATTTCGATATTTTTCACTAATAATTTTAAATTTTTTAAGAATCGCAAAAACATGTTCAATAACAACTCTCATTTTTGAAATAGCCTTATTATTTTTCTTTTCTTCTTTAGTTAAAGCGTTTTTCTTTGATTTTCGTTTAGGTAATAAGACATTTTTATGTATGTTTTGTATACCTTGATATCCTAAATCTACTAAAATAGTTGTTTCTGATAAAAATTTCGTTTTTGAATTTTTTAAAATTTTAAAATGATGATTTTTACCATAAGAAAAATAAGAACTTATAATTTTTTTACTATCTTTTTCAATTATGACTTGAGTTTTTATTGTATGTTTTTTCTTTTTTCCTGAATAATATTGTTTTTGACTTTTTTTGGGCGTTGAATAGTACTTTCAGTCACATCAATGATAACTGTTTTATCTTTAAAATTATTATTTAACAGTGATTTTTGCCCATCAAGTTGTTGAAAATCAGGATGTTTTATTAAAGTATTTTCTATTCACTTGATATTTCTATAGCAACTACTTTCACTAATTCCATAACTTTTAGCAATATGAAAATAAGTTCGATACTCTCTTCAATATTCTAAAGTCATTAATAAACGATTTTCTAATGATAATTTATTAGGTGTACCACCATTTTTAAACTTTTTTTACTTCTTCTGTCTTTAAAATTTCTAGAATTTTATTAAAAATAATATCATTTATACCAGTTAATCTTAATAATTCTGGATTGTTAATAGTTTTTAATTTATCAAACATCATAGATTACCTATCTTTTTTATTTTTAATTTTATTTTAAAAATTAAATTTTTAATAGATAGGTTTTGCAAGAAGTCTATTATTACAATTATTTAATATATTAAAACGAAGAAGTAAATCCCCTATCATCGTTATATCCAATTTCATTGAAAAAGCGATTAGGATCCATTTCATTTCAAGATACAGCATGTCTAGATGTTAAAGATTGAGATTGCATAGTTGCTTGATTTCTTAATCCAGAAATCTTTTGTTTAATTTCATATAATTTTGCCTTTTTTTGTTGTTTAATTTCATTGCTTCTACTATTATTAAAACGACCACAACTAATAATAACTCAAAATTTATTAGAAAAATTTCGCCCTCCTTTATTTGTTTCTAATTTTTGGATTTCTTTTTCTAATTTTTCTAATTGAGATTGATATTGATTTAACGTTACTTCATATTTATATTTTTGAAATTGTTTATTCAATCAAATAAAAGGAGATTTTAATAATATTTTTATTTGTGTTTTGTGAGCGTACCGATGTTGTCAATAATATTCAAATTTGTCTTAAAATTATAAAGTTAGACGAGAATAATTTTGACTTCAATATGCAATTGTATGTTAATCTTAACACTTGAAAAATATTAGTCAACAATAATACTTATTTTTATAACTCAAAAATTCTTATTAAAGTAAACTTTAATAAGTTTTATTTTATTTTTGGTTTTTTAAAATCTTTAATTTTAATTTATAATAACTGGATGGCAGTATTTATTTGATAGCATTTAAAATTAACCATTTTTGTATAAATATCAATGTTATATGTTCTATCACCAATCATATGCTTTAAAATTTGTTTAATATTAGTTTCAGTAAAGCAACCAATATTTTCAACTAATGCTTGGTTTAATACACCATCTTTTGCATTAATAAAATAACCAACTTTTAATTTTTTATATTGTAAAGTTAGTGATTGTAAAAAATCAATTAATTCATAATATTGACCTTTGGCAAATAAATTTATGGCATTTTCATAGTGTAATTTAGCTATTTTATTTTTTCTTCTTCCAGCCATTATTCCAAGAAATAAAACATGAAAAGCATGAAATTTATCTAAAATAAATTTAGCATTTAAAATTGTAGCAGTTTTTCTAATTCATTTTGCACTATCGCCACAAACTATTAAATTTGCTTGGTCAAAATTTTCAAAAAATAAATTACCATATGTTTGAATTAATTTTGCTGTTTTTTCTGCACCAATTTCTGTTTTTGATATTCTTATTTTACATACAGCTCTTTTATTAATTAATTTTCCATTTTTCTTTTTACCAGTACAAAATACTAATAATCTCATAGAACATTTTTTACAATTTTTAGTATTGTGTCTTTCATTAAACTTAAATTTTCTATGTCCATCATCAATATTTAAGTATAAATTTTGATTTGGTTGTAATGGTATTTTTGGAATATTAGCTTTTGGTAATTCAAATTTTTATATGTTCTACAAACTGTACTAGTACTTATTAAATCTTCAATAAAAGTATCACAAACATCACGATACTTTTTACCATCAGCAAAATATTTTAAAATTTGTTTAATAACATTTGGTGCAAGTTTACTATATTTTTTAACACCAAGATAATTATCTAACAATGAAACAAATTCCTTTTTTTGTGTTTTTGGGTTATAATGTGTACAAATACGTCGTTTATAATTTAATAAACCTTTTTTTGCTTTTAATCTTCTTTTTCTAAATCTATATGATTTATATTCAGATTTATCACATATACTTCATAAATAATCATCTATTTTTGCAAATAATTCTTCTGTTTGTTTTAAACTTAATTCATCTTGATTAAAATCATGTTTGTCTCAATCAAAAAGATTAGGAAATGGTAATATAAACATTTTTAATGTTCCTTTCTAAATTTTGTTTGTTAATAATTTAATTGTATTGTTTATAAAAATTAGGGAGTAAAATATGGCTTTTATTAGTAGTTATGCACAACTGAATAAAAAATATAATCTTAATTTTAGTGATAATAATTATGGTTTTAATTGAGATATTTTTAAAGCATTTGTTGGTGATGAATGAGCAGAATATTTTACTAATAATTGTTTTTATCGTTTTATACCAACAGCACGTGGAACAAGAAAAACTTGAAACTGCTTAGCATTTGATTTATTTATATGTTGTAATTTTAGTGATAGTAGTGTCCAAGAAGTAAGAAGATATGAAAATACTCATAGTGAAACTACAATTGGTGCTTTAATGAATGTTTGTCAAGTTTTATTAGATACATATCATATTAATTTATTACCTAATAATCCACATGGTATTAAATGAAAAATAACTAAGGATGGTGGTTGTATTATTTTTTCTAATAATCAACAAATTGACTTTATTGGTTATGCTATTGGTAATAAGATTTTTGGAAAAGAAGCAGGTGGTTCAAGTTTTTTAGGTTCAAGAACAGATGAAATAATCATGGCAGAAGAAAAAGAAACACTTACTGATAAAGAATTAACATATCGCTATGAGCGATTAGAAATATCTATGTTTAGAAGTAACAGAATTAAAGTGTCAAATGAACCAATTAAAGAATGAAATTGAACTTTTATTGATAAAAATATATATAGCCCTACTTTTGGAAAAAAGATTACTCGTTATTTTTATAAAAACTTTTTTATGACTTTTACATGCAATCCTTATGATAAATATCATCCATTTTATTTAAAATACTGTACGCCATTTTTACCATTAAATAATGAAGTAATGAAAAATCTTAAAAAAATTGGCAAAGTTTATTATGAAAATAAAGACATGTTTAGTGGTTTAGGTTTATTTGTTTTAAGATTTACTATTAAACCATTTTGAGATAAGTTACCGGATATCCAACAAAGAAAATTATTAGAAATGAAAAAAAGTAATGAAGATGAATATAATACTGTTTATTATGGTTTTGAATTTTTAGATAGTGATGCAACAATTTTTCCATTTCAAAAAACAGTAAAATATTGACAATCATATGATTTAAAACAATTTTATAATCAAGAAAAAGATATGTATAAATTTGATTTTTATAGTGTTGGTATTGATTGAGCTACGGGACCAAAAGACCATACTGTATTTATGGTAGTTGGGTTTAAAGAATATAAAAATAGTGGATATTATGATCCTTATGTTATTTGTGAATTAATAGTTACTCCAAATGATTTTATTAATGAAAATGAAAAAATTAATGCTTATGTTAATGAAATTTTAGGATTAATGGATAATTTTGAAAATTTTGACCAAGCAATTTATTTTTATGATGATAAAGCTAGAACAGCAATTGATTGATTAAATCAAAAATTAATTGATGAACATAATACTATTTTAATAACACAAACTGCTATTAAACATGCTTCAAATTTAAATCAAGAAGCAGGATTAACTAATAGAGTAGTTTGAATGAGAAATATTATGAGTTATGGAAACTTTTATGCAAATAAAGATGATTTACCAAAAACTACTCAATGTTTAGAAGAATTACGTTATGATGAAACAAAAACTAACATTCCTGATAAGAATATGTACCAAGACCCTTATGATGCTCTGTTTTATGCACTGTATCCATATAAAAATGTAATTAGGGGTAAAAATAATGCTAGTGTGAAAAAAAGTATCTTCACATTTGCAATATAATAAACAAGTTGAATATCATTAATAGAATAGGTATCACAAAATAAACGCCTTTAATTTAGTCGTTATTTTGCATTTAAAAGCATACTTGTAAAAATAATCAAAAATAGTACAATTTTAAAGTAAAATAAAGGAAAAAAGGAGTAATTTAATATGAAAACATGAATAAAAACAAATTTAAGTAAAATAACATTAGCATTAGCACTAACTGGTGCTACAACTGGAACAATAGGATTAATCATGGGGGGTGCTTACCCATAATATAGGTAATAATGTTAAATATTATCAAGAACGAAATGGGGAAATGGTGTATGGAACAACAACTATATGAGTTAATACACATACCAGTGAATGATATTTTGAATTATATTTTTCTAAAAAACCAAAACATGAAGATGATATAAAATGAGATGGTAACTATCCTGATTGATATTTTGATAATTAAATTTCTATATTTATATAAGAAATATTTTCATTATATTTATCAAATAAATTAATCTTTTTTAAATTGATTTCTTGTTTGTCAGTTATTAAAATTAAATCATAATTACCAGCAGCAAATATTCCACTAATTTCAATCCGATTTAAGTTATTAATCGGATTTTCAATTTTTAATTCAAATTCGGTATTATTATCAATGTTTAAAATTTCTTTGGACATATTCCGTAATTAAATTTAATTAATTGTCAATAAAATTGTTTTAAAACTATTTACTGTTATTGAATATAGAAATAAATATTTTTTGAAAAAATAGTTTAAAAAATGAGTTTACATTTTAAACAAAAAATTGTTAATAATATTTTTATATTAACTCGATAAAAATTTAAATTTTAAAAAAATATTTTTAATATTTTTTTTATTTTAATGGTTTTATTTTATTAAAAATTTCACAAAGTAAGTTAAATCTTAAGTACATAAGTCTAAATTTAGATTTTCTACATTTATTTACTAAAATTTTGAATCTTTTCAATCAAGAAAAGATATGTTCAACTTTAATTCTAATTTTAGATACAATCTTATTGTATTTTCTTTCTTGTTTAGTTAATTTTTTATTTTTAGTTCTTTTAATTGGTATTATTGTATTTTTATAAATATTTTGTATACCTTGATATCCTAAATCACCAATAATTATTGTTTTTTCTGAAAATTCAAGATTTGAATTTTTTAATATTTGAAAATCATGCACTTTACCATTATCAGCAAAAATATCAACAATTTTTTTATTAAAAAAATCATATACAATTTGAAATTTTATAGAATACATTCAACTTTTACCAGAAAAATATTCTAACTGTAGTTTTTTTTAGTTGGTCTTTCAATTTCAATCTCAGTTGAATCAATTAAATAAAATTGAAATTCATTTGAATTTTCTTGTTTTTTATCAATTTTTAATTTATATCTTTCTTTTAAAAATTGGTAATCTTTGTGGTTACTAAGTTTATTTTCTACTCAAGTAATATTTCGAAAACAACTTGATGGGCTCATTTTAGATTTAATACTCATTTGAAAAAAAGTATAATATTCTTTTCAGTATAATAAAGTCATCATTAATCTTTCTTCTACTGAAAGTTTATTTTTTCGACCTTTATTTTTTTCTAATTTTTCTATTTCAATTAATTTTTCTAACATTTCATTAAAATGAAAACGTTTTATACCAAAATATCTATAAAATTCTTCATTTTTTAATTTTTTTAAATTTTCAAAAATCATTTTTATCAACACTTTTCTAAATTTATTGTTAATAACAAAATTATAAAATAAATTTTAAAATTATTAATTGACTTTTAAAAAATTTAATTACGGAATATGTCTTTTATAAAATTCTAATTTGGAATATAATTGAGATTTATTTGAACCATATAAACTGAAAGCATTTTCGATTTTATTATTACTAATGATTGCTCTTGTAAAGTATTTTCCATATTCACCATTAGCTAATGTTCAATCTGCTGGAATTAATGATGGAATGTTATTACTTTCTAATTCATTTGTAATAGATAATCAATTAAATTGATTATTATCTAGTTTAAATAATTCATTTTGACTAATATCATTATTTTTTGGTTTAATATTATTTATATCAGTAAAATGAAAATATGGAGATTTTAATATTACTTTTACATCTTTATATTTTCAAATATCACCTTTACTAGGTTTTATTGGACTTGATTTTAATTCAAAATAATAAGGTAATAACATCTTATTATCATCATTTAAACCTTTATTTATTGATAGTGATCAATAAATATATTTTGATAGCATAATAAATACTTGCTTAAATATTTGCATTTGTGGTAGATTTATATAATTTGGATAATCAAATTCTCATTGTCTAAACAAATTAGTAATTACTTCATCGGGTTTTTGTCCTTCAAATTTATCACGCAATTTTGCTATTTCATTCGTTGGTTTATGTTTTTTTTCATCATATTCTCCACCATCAAAACCTCTATTATAATTATATGTATAACTTAGCATATCTAATAAAAGTTGTTGTAAACTATCAATTGGTGGTTTGTCACTTATTTCAACTTCAATATCATCAAATTTATCATATGTAGCAATACTTGTATATTCTTTTCCAATTGGACCACTATGAATTTTTCATACTTCTTTATCTTTAAGTTCTTTCTTTTCTTTTAATGGTCATTCTCCAAAAGAATAAGAACTTAAAAAATATCCTAATCAAGCATGTGTAACTCTTGCGTTTTTAATTATTTCTTTTCTTGTTTCTTTACCACCACCAATAGCAATTAAATCTAAAACTGATTTTTCTTGTCCTATAAATTGTTTTGCTAAATTTCAAGGTAATATTTGTTCACTAAATCATTGTTGTAATATTCTAACTTTTGGCTGAGTTTCAATAGGCATTGATAATAGCGGAAATGCTATCTTATCTTTAACAAATAATTTAGGGTATACTTCCATATTATCAACTTCACCAAGTACCTTTATATTGCCAAAAATCATGCTTCTAGGGGCTTTAATTTTTAAACCAATTACTTTGGTATCTTTATCTAATGGTTTTTGTAATTTAATAATGATTGGATAACCATCTCTTGTTTTAAAATCTTTAATTTTAATAATAGTTATACTTTTAGTACTTCTTGTTTTAGGATTTTGATAAGGTTGTGAATAATTATTAATAATATATAAATTATCAATATTATTTTCAGTTAATGGTTCATTAATAGATACAGCATATAACTTAAATTGATTTAATAAATTTATTTCTTGAAATATTAAATTTTTAATATCAGTCATACTATATTCAATTGTATTATCATTAATATTTGTACTTGCTCTTTGATTTAATTGCATAGTAAAATCAGATGTTTCAACTGCAATAGTTTTTAATACTTTATTAATATCAATAAAACCAATTTTAATAGTATTTGCTGAAAATTTTAAAGTATTATTTTCATTATTTTTAAATAAACGTTCAATTTCATAAATATAAATTGTTCTTTTTTTAAATTCATCGTATGCTCTATTAATATCGGGGTCACTAGTAGCACCCATCATATTAGTAAAGTCATAAGGAATATTATCAATTAAATAATCATTTTCTACTTCTGCTTGATTAAGTTTAGTTTGTTTCTGTGGAAACTTGGTCTGTTGTTTGTTGTTGTTTTCCATTGTTCTCTCCTATTAATTGGTTATTTTCGGGATTAAATAATTTTAATTTAACTATTAAATTATTAATTTCTTGTTCATCATTAATATTAAATGTTTTACTATTTAATAAATCTTTATCTAAACGTACTAATATTTGAATAAATTTAAGAATATCAATATTAAATTGTCATAATTTTTGTTCAATATAATTAATGGTTGAAATATTTACAGCTGTACTTTCGGGAACTGATTGTTGTGCAGATTTCTTTTGACTTGGTATATGAATACCACAACGTTTAAATATTTCATTAACATTTCAATCATATATATCAGTTAAATTTTTACCTTTAAAATTACTATTTGTCATATTGATATTTTCGTTTTGTTCATTATTATCTCCACCACTTTTAAATATGTAGTTTTTAGTAACTAATGTTCTTACTGCTTCTTCTAATGTTGATTGAACATTACCATAAGTTTGACTAAATATAAATTTAGGTGAATTTAAAATTGTATCTAAAACAATTTGTTCATAAATAACATCTAATGCTTTAATTTTATCCATTACTTTATTACAATCTGCTAGCTCATTTGCTTTATTTCGCATAATTGCTATTGGAATATAATTAATATTTAATGTTTGTTCTTGTTCTAAATTTGGATTATTAATATATTCTTTAAAAGATAATGGAAATTGTTTTTTATTATCATTAATACTATAAATTGCACGATTAATAGTTACTTGTTCGGGCGTATAAAGTTAATGGTTAGATTTAAAAAGAAGTTAAATGAGAGATAATACTCTCATTTTTTAATTGTTGAACAATTATAATTAATTATTTTATTAAACCAGCACTTTATTAAAGTAATTAATTATTACATAACTAAATAAAAAATTATGTAGGCTATTGTGCTGGAATTAACCAATAGTAATTTTTCTGTTGCTCTTTGAAAATTTCAGAAATTTTGGTTCCCTTCCCCTAGAACCCCTACCCTCCAAGGCTTTGCTACTTACAGTAGCATAAGCCTTACGTATAGTAAGTAGAAGTATTTAGTTAGTAGTATATAAGCCTTTTATCACTGTAGGTGATAAGGCTTATACATAGAAAGGATACGTAATGATTAATGTTAATTTAGATATTAAAAATAAAATTAAAGAAACAACCAAAGGTATGTTATTAGAAATTGGTGAATATGAAACATGATTTCCAATTAAAGATACTATTATTGATACAAAAAATAAAAAAATAGCATTAAAAATAATTGAAGATTTTTATTATAAATTAGGGAAAAAATCAATAATAAAAGATATTGAAAGTGTTAAAGGTAGTGATATTTTAAAATATATTAAAAATATTCCAGATATTACTACAAATAAAAATGAATTAATATCTTGTGAATTTTATGAACAATATAATGGTTATTATATTTTTAAAAATGATAAAAATCAAGAATGTTTTAAATATAACATTACATGAGAACAAGATATGAAAAGTTTTAAAATAAATAATCCATATAATGATAATGATTTAGCAATAAATTATATTGTTATGCCAATGAAAGATATCAATACTCATAATGAAAAAATATTTTATTTAAAGTATTAAAGGAAATTAATATGTTATTAAATATTGAAAAAATAGAATTAATTAAAAATTTATGTAATGAAAAATTACTTAAAAATCAAAAATATATAGAAATTAAAGAAATATTAAAAATTATAGAAAGAGAGAATTAATTATGGAATGTAGAGAATATAGAATTAAAGGTTCATGTGATATTTGTCATAAAAATTCATCATATGGAAATAGAACTTGTAATAAATGTTTTTATAAATTAATAGGTGAAAAAAATGAAATGTAATATACATAATGAAAAATATATTTGAATTAGTGAATTAGATAATAGTTATTATTGTAATAAATGTATTAATGACATGATTGAAGAAGATATGTATTTAACATCAAATAATTGAGATTACTTATATGAATATTATATTAATGAATTACAATTAGAAAATTTTAAAGGAGTGTAATAATATGAAAAATAAAGGTTTTCAAGATATGAAAAATGATTTACAAATATTTTTTAAAGATATAGAAAATGGTAAATATGGTCAAAGAATTAAAGAATTATTTATGAATAAAGAAAGTAGTGAATAAATATGGTAGCAGCACCTAAAAAGAAACCAGAAGATTTAATGATAAAACAAATTATTGTTCATTTAAGATTTACTGAAAAAGATTATGAAACATTAAAAGAAATTTGTGAAGAAAAAAATATGAAAATTAATGGATTTATAAGAAGTTTAATTAAAAATGCAATAAATAAATAGAAAGAGTGATTATAATGAATAATTTATATAAAAAAATACTTAAATTACAATTAGAAATTGGTAGTACACCTAAAAATGGTTTTAATACTCATGGTAATTATAAATATTGATTATTAAGTGATATTTTTAATAAATTAAAAGTACTATGTAGAGAATTAAATATACTTATTTTACATTCAGATATTTCAGAAAATATGAATATAAATAAAATAGAAAATATTAAAGAATTTATAGATAAAAATAATAATAAAATACAAAATGTAACAAAAGAAATAGAAGTTTCATATCAAAAAAAATATTCAATTATTGATTTAGATAATATAGAATTTAGAGAAGATTTTAATATTTTTGCTTGTGCTAAAAATACAGATATAGCAAAAGCAAAAGGTAGTGCAGAAACTTATGCTTATAGATATTTCTTAATGAATTTACTTTTATTAAGTGAAGATGAACTTGACCCAGATAATGATAATATAAATTTAATTCAAAATAATAAACCACAAAATAATTATATTAATAATAATGTAAAAATACAAAATGAAAAATGAGAACCAAGTGAAAAACAATTAGATTATTTTGAAAAATATATGATTACAAATACAGTTTTATTTGATGAATGTATAAGAGAAGATATGGAAAGATTAAATCCAAATAATAATAAAGATTTTTTAATATTAATGGGTGAAAATTATTTAAAAAATTTATTTGATAAATTTAAAGAAATAAGAGAAAGATTTAAAAATATAAAATCTAATAATAAAAGTGAGTATAGAAATTATGAATAAATGTAAATATTGTAATAAAAGAATTTGATTAAGTAATTATTGATGTATGAATTGTTTAGAAATATTAGTTATGAATTTAAATAAAAAATAAGGAGAAATAATATGAATAATTATTTACTTTCAATTGACCCAAGTATTAAAAACACTGGATTTACTTTATGAGATGTTAAATGATGTCATGGTGGATGTGGTAAAGAAATATGTCATCACCATACACCATTATGAGTAAAAAGTTTTGATTTTAAAAAACAATATGATTTTCATAAAGAAATAAAATTACAAATTAATGATTTAATTGAAATTACAAGAAAAATTAGTAGATTGGATTTAATTATTGAACGTGGTACTTTTCATAGTAAAAATGGTATTGGTTATGAAACTCAAGAACATTTAAGAGGTTTTATTGCTGGACAATTTAATAAATTATTAACAAAAGATATGTTAATAAGTAATACAGAATGATGAGCATATTATGAAGAAAATTATAAAGAAATAATAGAAATATTAACACATAAAATTATGAATAATTTTATTAAAGAAAATAATATTAAAAATATAAATATTAATAAAAAAATATATAAAAAATGAATAATTTATCTTAAAAAAGAATTATCTTTTAAATTAGCAAATTATTTAAAAAATAATTATAATTGAGAACCTATTATTAATAATCATGATGAAGCAGATAGTTTATTAATTGGTTGATATTACTTAAATAAGGAGAATAAATAATGTTTATGAATTTTAAATTAAAAAAATAACAAAAATTAATAAATTATTAGATGAAAGAGCTTCTTTTTTACATATGTATTTACTTTATAGTAATGAACAAATTAAAAAAGATATAACTATTATTTATTTAAATGATTACTTAAATAAATTAAATAAGGAAGTAAAATAATGCAAAAACAAAAACAAGAAAAAATATTACTTAAATGTATTGTTAAAGATTGTAATACTAAAGTATTAGTTACTTTAAAAACTTTAAATATAGGACATATTCCGTAATTAAATTTAATTAATTGTCAATAAAATTGTTTTAAAACTATTTAGTGTTATTGAATATAGAAATAAATATTTTTTGAAAAAATAGTTTAAAAAATGAGTTTACATTTTAAACAAAAAATTGTTAATAATATTTTTATATTAACTCGATAAAAATTTAAATTTTAAAAAAATATTTTTAATATTTTTTTTATTTTAATGGTTTTATTTTATTAAAAATTTCACAAAGTAAGTTAAATCTTAAGTACATAAGTCTAAATTTAGATTTTCTACATTTATTTACTAAAATTTTGAATCTTTTCAATCAAGCAAAGACATGTTCAACTTTAATTCTAATTTTAGATACAATCTTATTGTATTTTCTTTCTTGTTTAGTTAATTTTTTATTTTTAGTTCTTTTAATTGGTATTATTGTATTTTTATAAATATTTTTTATACCTTGATATCCTAAATCACCAATAATTATTGTTTTTTCTGAAAATTCAAGATTTGAATTTTTTAATATTTGAAAATCATGCACTTTACCATTATCAGCAAAAATATCAACAATTTTTTTATTAAAAAAATCATATACAATTTGAAATTTTATAGAATACATTCAACTTTTACCAGAAAAATATTCTAACTGTAGTTTTTTTTAGTTGGTCTTTCAATTTCAATCTCAGTTGAATCAATTAAATAAAATTGAAATTCATTTGAATTTTCTTGTTTTTTATCAATTTTTAATTTATATCTTTCTTTTAAAAATTGGTAATCTTTGTGGTTACTAAGTTTATTTTCTACTCAAGTAATATTTCGAAAACAACTTGATGGGCTCATTTTAGATTTAATACTCATTTGAAAAAAAGTATAATATTCTTTTCAGTATAATAAAGTCATCATTAATCTTTCTTCTACTGAAAGTTTATTTTTTCGACCTTTATTTTTTTCTAATTTTTCTATTTCAATTAATTTTTCTAACATTTCATTAAAATGAAAACGTTTTATACCAAAATATCTATAAAATTCTTCATTTTTTAATTTTTTTAAATTTTCAAAAATCATTTTTATCAACACTTTTCTAAATTTATTGTTAATAACAAAATTATAAAATAAATTTTAAAATTATTAATTGACTTTTAAAAAATTTAATTACGGAATATGTCTATAGAAGATAGTATTATTCAATTTTTTAATATGTGTTATTTTCATAAAAAACAATTTAAAAATAAAATAAAAGAAATAAGAGAATATTATAAAAATAATTAAATTAAATTTTAAAAAATTATATTTTCACACTTTAAAATTTTTATATGTATAATTTAATTGTTAAAAACTTAATGAAAATATTTTTATTTAAATAGATAAAATAAAAAGAAGAGCCTTTCTAATTCGTTGAAGTTAGAGTAGTTTTTTCTTTTTTTTGTTTTTAACACATATTTATTAATGAAAGGAAATATTTATAATGAAATATTTTAATCCAACTTATTGATTTAAATTATGACTATTATCTGCACCATTATTTAATTCTGAAAATCAAGGTATATATGCTAAGTCAATTGATAATCAAAATATTAAAGATTGAGCTAGCAAAAATACTACTAATATATCATTTTTAGAAAATCAAGAACTAAATTTATCAAATAATCAAACTTCTTTATTAAATTTACCATTATGAAATACTAATTTAACTACACATAATGAACATCACAAACATCGCCATCAAAAAAGTAGAAGAATTAAAAAACAAGTTACACCAAATCCAAGGCCATCTAAAAAAATTTTTAAATTAAATGAAAAATTAATTATTAATAATAATAATCCTGGTGAATATAGAAATAGTTTTCAACAAATTCTTCAAGAATTAACAAATAATAATATATTAAATATAGTTTTTGACGATAGTAATAATAGAAATTGAGGAGAAAATAGCAGAATTTTTACTTTAAATACTGAAAATTATGGTTATTTTCGAATGCCTGTTCAAATTAGATGACAACAAGATAGACAAAGTCTTCAAAGAAATTTAGAATTAGTTTTAAGAACCGATAATTTATATCTTCAAGGTTTTATAGTTACTGAAAGAGGTTCTCATATCGGAGAAATTTCTACTTATTATCATTTTGATTTTAGAGAAATTTATGAAGGTAGAAATTATATAGATCGTCAAGCAAATGAGTTAACAATATATCAAAGAAATTTATTACAAAGATGAAATAGACAACCATTAGCTATTAGAGATGATTCAGTTCCACTTTTAACACAAATTCAAGGAACAACAAGTAGAGAATTAAATCGAATTAGTCCAGATTACAGGGATATGATAGGTGAAAACGATGAAAATATTTACTGAAGTAATATTTGAGGTTCTTTTTTTCAATTGATAAATCGTATGGATGATAATTTTAATGAGCAAGGAATTTTGATAGAAGGTGCTTTAGGTAATTTAGCTAGATCTTTGGGTGATGTAATTTTAGTTACTTCAGAAGCAATGAGATTTTCAGATATTTATGCACGTATTGTAACACATTTAATTAATCCTCACGATGATGATGAACAATATATTACTTTGGGTTTAAATCAAAATAATGAAATTTATAAAATTTTAGTTAGTTGAGGTAGAAATTCAAGAGATAGTATATTTAGATGATTATTACAAATAGCCAATACTATTCAAAATACTCCAAATATGATGATAAGTCCTCCTTCTATCGTTGATTTTACAAGAGAATTAAATTCACCAGCAGTTCAAGTTGTACTTGGCTATTTTGAATTTCAAAGAATAAGAAATATTGGAAGAAACGCAAATTGTCGCAGAGGAAAAAGAGAATTAAAAAATACTTATTGACATGAAAAATTTTGTGATTTAAAACCACAAATTGATAAAATTAAAGGAAAAATTACAGCAATAAAAGTTTTAGATGAAAATACACAAGGTGGTAATTTAAAAGCAGGAGATATTTATGCTGGAACTGATAATGGAGTATATTTAATTCATGGAGAAAAGAAAGTTGATAGATTTGATAATTTAAATTTTCCAATAAAAGATATTGTTTTAGATGGAAATGGTAGTGCTTATGTAATAAATGATAAATGTGAAATTTATCATTTAAATTTAGTAGGTTGAGGTTCAGAAAAATTGAATAATATTCAAAGTTGTGATTTAAATAAAGAATTAAAAATATATTATAATTATAATCATGAAAACGAAGTTTACCATCATCAAATATTGTTTTTAACAGATTCTCTTAAACATAATGAAATTTTTACTATAAATTTAAAAAGTATTCATCCAGTTAATAATTACAAAAAAATGGAATTTATTGGTGATGTTTATTCTGATAAATGAGGAGTAAAATCGGCATGAGGTAGTTGAGTTTCTGACGGTAATAAGGAAAACTATTGACCATCAAATCATTATGATTTAAGATATTTTATGAGTAGTAGAAATAATAATTTTCATGATATAATTAAAAATAAAAAATTTGATGAGATAAACATACAAAATAATAATATAGAGGAAAATTTTCCAATGTTACTACAAAAAGTTAATGGAGCTAATTTGTTACATACAATGTGATATGAAAGCAGACAAAGAGCAGGATTAAGTTGATATCGAGAAAATAATAATTATTATTTACAATTTATTACATATCAATATTTAAATTGACAAGGTTCTGGTGCTAGCTTGGATTGCTGAATGAAAGTAGGTAATGGTTTTAGATTATATAATGATGATACAGAAGCTCAAATTTCAAATTCTAATGATAGAAAAAAAAGAAATATTATTTCTAATTCAACTAAATGAACTAATGAATTTACAAAATCTATTAATCATGAACAACATTTAGCAATTAATAATAAAACAAATTTCTCTACAAATAATATAACAAGTTTATAGTAAATTTAAATATATAAGTAAAAAAAGTTACCAATAAGGTAACTTTTTAATTAGGTGCCAAGCTAATTATATAAAACTTAATATAAGTTTGAGAACTTTTTTATTTCATATACTTACTTATGTAAGTCTTTTTATTATACATTATTTTAAGATTTTGATGGAATGTTATTTGGATAGACTTTACCAGAAAAATCATTAAGATAATAAAAATTAACATAAGGTGCATATTTAACAATAGTAATATTACCATTTGAAACAATAGTATTATTTAATTTATCTTTTATTTCACTTTTGGTATTATTCATATTTAATCCATATACATTTAAAAATTTACTAAACATTGTTCCGCTAATTTCAATTTTTATATATCCTTCTTTATTATAAAAATCATTAAGAGAGCCGGCATTATCTAATACATCACTTTTATAAAGTTTTAAATCCATTACTGGAATTGACATATTAATAATGATAACATTAAATTTACTAATTTTATCAAATTTTGCTGTAAAATTTTGTGGAAGACCTTGTTCAATGCCACAAGCAGTAGTGACTGTCACTGATATTGTTGTTAATTTAATAATACTTAATAACTTTAAAATACGTTTCATATGAAAATACCCCTTTTATTATAATTAATATAACCTAATTTATCTAATCTATCATAAGAAATTATAACAAAAAAATAATTTTTATCTTGCATTTAACACAATTTTATTAATTATTAAAGAATTGTTATTTCCATTTTTTATATTACCAATTCTATTATCAATTTCATTTGGTGTACAATCTAACTCAAAATAAGAAGTTGAAGTACCAATATTTCATATTAAACTATTTGATGAATTATCAAAATTTATACCACATAAAGGAATATAATCTAATACATTATTATAATTTGTTCCTTGACCATTAAACTGTATTTTAAATTTTGCTTTTTGAAATACATAAGTTCATTGTGATTGTGAATAAGCATAAGCAATATAACCACGGCCACGTGGACTTTCTCAACTATTATGAATAAAATCATTTTTCATTATTCTTGAAAAATGATTATTAAATAATAAATCATTTAATAAAATTGTTTTAGTAGTTGTTACATTATCTGGATTTTGAAATGAAGCATTGTAATTAAAACCTTGTATAGGAAAATTAGTAGTTAAATCAGCATTTATATAATATTCAATAGTTATTGATTTATAATATCTTTTTAAATCATTAAAAGTATTGATTAATAATGTAGGGTCTAATAATGATTTTAAATCAATAGAATAAACTTTTAAATCATTTTCATTTATATCACCAATTTCAGTACTACCATATCAATTAGAATAATTATTTGTAATTTTAGAATTAATTAAATTTACATTTTGATTAATATATTTTGCAGATACTTCTTTTGAACTTAAAATTGTTATATTTTTTGCTATATTTTGTGGACTTGGTGGTAATATTTTTGCAGGATAACTAAATGTAGTTTCTTCACTTTCTTCATATTCATCATGATTTAATTTATATAATGTTGTTCAATTAAAAGCATTACCAGTTAAATAACCCATATTATTATAACGAAATTGAGCAACTGCTATTTCATTATAATCACCTTGATAAGTAAAAGGATTATCACTATAAAATGTATGTCTTTCTTCACCTTGATGTAAACTTTGTGTAACAATTGTATCAATAATATAAGCATAATTTGAACCATCAATTACACCATTTGCAGTAGGATTTCATTGACAATTTTTATCTTCATTTGTAAAAGGACTTGCTATATCTAAAAATTCAGTATCTTCTGCTAAAATATAAACTTTATTATTTTTCTTTTGTGATAAATCAATTGTACTTATTTGTTCTTTAGTAGTTAATTTCTTACCACTAGTAGGGTCTCATGGATAAACACTTACTCTATCACTTAATTTCATTGTCATAGCAGTTGTTGAAACATTTGCACCTAATAATTTACCAATAGTAAAATCATTATCATTTGTAAAAGCATTTAAAGGAATTAAACCACCATTACCAATAATATTTTCTAAATTACTTGTAAAAAATGCACTCATAAAACCATTAAAATATAACATTTTTTTATATTGTTGAACATTTTGAGTAATAACTCAACTACTTCAAATACCTAATGTTAAAGCATTTAATAATTTACCAATTAAAGGTATATCACTTAATGCAAATGGTAATCATTGATTTGAATCATAAGGCATTTGTATTAATGGTGAAAATACAACACTATTAAAATTTAATATTGCTGACATATATTTTTGTGATATTTTACTATAATCAACAGTTGGACTACCAATAATTAAATGAGTATCTGGGTCTTTATATTTAAAATTACTACTCATATCAACATTATAATTTCCAGTTAAATTATTTATATTTCATTCACTATCTCAAAAGAATTTAGCATTACCAATTGCTGTACCATTACTTTTTATTGCTTTATCTTTATCAAAAGAAAGCATACCTTTAAAATCTTTTGTTACAAATAAATTATCTTGAAAATTTAATGAAGTTTTTAATCATTCTGTAAAATTTTTAAAATTAGTAAATCCCGTAGGTTTTGCATCCATAATATTATAAAATGTAGTTTCTGGATGACTACTTGTTGTTATTTTATCATTTATACGAGCAAGTAAACCACCATTATTTTTAATATCAGTTGTAGATTTTTCATTATTACCAGCAATAAATAATCTTCTTGAAGCAAATACTTTACTTTCAAATATTTCTTCATTATTTTGTTGTATTGGTTTTTGTCCTTGAATAATAGGTCTTCCATAATAATAACAACTTGATAATAATTCTAATCCATAACTTTGTCTATGACTATATCTTACTCCTATATCACACATTAAAGTACGATTTAATGTTACTTTTCCTTGTTGAATAGTAGGAAAAGCATAACCACTACCTGGTGAAGCATATTGTACAAAATCAAGTGTATTTTGACCACTACTAATTACTCTATCATTTAAACTACTAAAAGTTAATACTTGTATACTAAATGCACCATTATAAGGACTATAATAATTTGTTACATTTGAAATATATAATAATTGTCTATCTTGATTTTTACCAGAATTACCACCAATATTTTCATTTTCATCATTAAATACAACAAAAAATTGTAAATAATCATCAATTGTAATATGTTCTTCAAACATTACTAAAGTATACTGTCTTTTAGTTTGTACTGTTTTAAATATTTGATTATTTGGTAAATTACTAAAATCAACACCACTTGTATCATCAATTAAATAAGCATTTCAATAATCACCAATTTTATATTCTTTTGTATAAAATTCATCTTGACCAGTAACTTTATGTGTTTCTGGTTCTTTTTTACCTTTATTTTTTTGATATATTTTTGTACTATTTTTTCAAATACATACAACTGGAGTATTACCAGTTAATATTAATTCATATTGACCAAAATCACTTATTTTACTATTAATTGGTTTATAACCAGTTTCAGTTAAAGGTATAGCACCATTATTTATAATAAATGGAAATATTTTTCAATGACTTTGTCTTTTAATTAATATTTGTTGCATCTTTAATCTCAGATGAGCGTGTTTCATTAATTGTATTTGTTGATGTCTGCTCATTTTCATTACCTCCTAAATTTTTCTTTAATTTTTGATTTTCATTAATAATATTTTCTAATTTATTTTCAGCCATTAATTGGTCAATATTATCATATTCACCAATTGCTTCAATTATTGTCATTGTGCCATTATTTAATCTTGAATTAATAATTTGGTCTTGTACTATTTGGTCAGTCATAGCAATTGGAATAAATTTAAAACTATAAGGTCTTTCTCCAATACCATTTCATAAATTTTCACTAATAAGTAATAAATCAAATATACGATAAAAATAAGCACTATAAAATGCTATTTTTATTTCTGTTGTTTCCATATCAAATTTATTATTAAACATTGATTGTGTTTTATTAGTATAAACATCATTACCATGTTCATCATAATCATAACCAGCACCATTAAATATTACTTTAGCAGTACCATTATAATCTAATCAATATTCATTAAATTTAGGGTCACCTTGAATAATTTGCATACCTCCATTACCATTTTTATCATAACCACCACTACCAACATTCACAAACATATCTTTTTTAGGATTTTCTGCAATATTACCATTTTCTTGCATTTCTTTAACTGTTTCATTATCTAATGCAGCAAATAAAGTAGTAACATTTAATTCTCTTTCTAATCTTTTTTGTCTAATTACACGATTTAAATCTCAAATTAAATCTCATACTGGTGTACAATCTGGATATGCATTTAAAGTTGTAGCATTACCATATAAATTTATAATTGGTAAATTAGTAATTTCAAAAATAGGTATATAATTAAATGGATTTTTAATTTCATAAGTTTTTAATGGAGTAATATTTGGTTTTAATTTAGTTCTTGTAGAACCTAAAATAATATCTTTATTATTATCTTTATATGTTTCATATTTAACTTTTCCATTTTGTATTGTTACTCAAGTTAAAGTTGCTGAATCTGCTTGTTCATTAATAAAATAAAATTCTGCTGATTGTTCTTGTTCATTATATTTAGCAACTCTACCACAAAAACTATTAGGTAATATTTTAAGTGATTTACTATTATCTTCATTAACTATAATCATTATAAATACTTTACCCATTAAACTATTTTGTAATCCAAATTTATAAAATTTTTCTAATCATTTATCTTTTAAATTCATTTCATTTAAATAATCTAATATTTCTTTTTTACTTGAATTAAATAAAAAACCTTTACCTAATCATAATTTAGTTGATTTTTGAGGAATAATCATAGGTATGTCAATATATCAATTTGATTTATCACAACTTAAATATTCCATTGTATTTATCATAATTCATCACCATTAAATTTATTTTTATCAATTAATAATTTATTATTAATACCATTAATTAATCATTTCATTTCATGCATTAAAGCATACATATCACTATCTCAAGTATCATCATGTAAATCTAACATTTTAGGAGTATTATTATTACTATCTAATTTCTTTTTATCTAATCATTGCATTAAACTATATTGTCTTTTAGTTTCTGAACATCTTTCTCAATTAAAACTAATAATATTTTTAAGCATACAAAATGTTGTAAAATCAATTCTATCATTTAAATATAAAGTTGATTTATCTACTGCTATAAATTTTAATCATGTTATATTACGTTTTTTAACTCAACTTTTTAAAACATCAATAAATACTAATCCACCATTACCATAATCAACATAACAAATAAAACCAAATAACATTGCTATATAACGTTTACTTTCATTTAAATAATAATTAATAATATCATTTGCTAAAGTATCAGTATCTTTATATTGCATAGTAACATTACTATGATAAAATTCACTTTCTTTATGTGCTCTTCTACTATTATCATTTTCACCAATAAATCATAATGAAGCAGCAGTTGGATGACCACTTGAACTTGTTGCCATTCCAATATCTAATCCACCAGTTAATCTTTCAACTTGAAAATCTAATTTAGTACCTACTTTATCTAAATATCTTGCAAATATAGCACCAGTAAGAATACTAGGTACACCATAATATCAACTTTGTGCTTTTATCGGGTCTAATACTTTTAATTCTTCTAAATCATTAATCATATCTAATGTAAGATTATGAGCATTTACTTTTCAATTTGAATAATGAAATAATTTAAAAATATTATTGTCAAATATTGATTTAATTTGTTCATTATTTTCTTTCATAATTTCTAAATTAAAAGGTACTATTTTATTCATATATTCAATAAAATATTGATAAATATTATCTGGATTACAACTTTTTATTTTAATTCTTTTTTTAGCATTACCTAATGCAAAAGTAATTGCTTGAAATTCTGCTTGAGTAAATTCATTTGCTTCTTCACATCATTCAATTGCTAAATCAAAACCTTTTATTTCACTACGAGAAAGCCCTTTTAAAGGTATTCTATCATTACTATTACTATATACACCCATTACTCTAATAAATGATTTACTACCTTTAAAACGAAAATCTGCTTGTTTATTTGGATATTTTAAAGTAAAATCTTTATAATCATTTAATCCAATTGTTATTAAAGCATTATAAATTTCTTTAACTAAATCATTAATATCTTTATTTAATTTTCTAAAACAATATACAGCAATTGATTTATTAATTTTAATTGAAATTGCTATTAACATTGCTAATTCTTCTGCAATACTATATGTTTTACTTGAATATCTACTTCCACTTAAATTATATTCACTATGAGTAAAATCACTTTTATTTAATAATCAATAACTAATTTCATGTAAATAAGTAAATTCTTTATTCATAATATTATTCCTGTAATTCTTCTAATTTTAAAAGTTGACCATATCTTGTAGGGTCACTAACAATAGCAATAGTATCATTTTGCATTTGTAAAGAAACCATTATTCTATCATTAACTTTATCTCAATCCAAAGTTTGAACATCAGTATTTAACTCACCATATAAAAATTCTTTACAAATAAAAGCAAATTTTTTACTACTTGATTGACTTTCAAAATTATAATAAATTTTATATTTAGGACATATTCCGTAATTAAATTTAATTAATTGTCAATAAAATTGTTTTAAAACTATTTAGTGTTATTGAATATAGAAATAAATATTTTTTGAAAAAATAGTTTAAAAAATGAGTTTACATTTTAAACAAAAAATTGTTAATAATATTTTTATATTAACTCGATAAAAATTTAAATTTTAAAAAAATATTTTTAATATTTTTTTTATTTTAATGGTTTTATTTTATTAAAAATTTCACAAAGTAAGTTAAATCTTAAGTACATAAGTCTAAATTTAGATTTTCTACATTTATTTACTAAAATTTTGAATCTTTTCAATCAAGCAAAGACATGTTCAACTTTAATTCTAATTTTAGATACAATCTTATTGTATTTTCTTTCTTGTTTAGTTAATTTTTTATTTTTAGTTCTTTTAATTGGTATTATTGTATTTTTATAAATATTTTGTATACCTTGATATCCTAAATCACCAATAATTATTGTTTTTTCTGAAAATTCAAGATTTGAATTTTTTAATATTTGAAAATCATGCACTTTACCATTATCAGCAAAAATATCAACAATTTTTTTATTAAAAAAATCATATACAATTTGAAATTTTATAGAATACATTCAACTTTTACCAGAAAAATATTCTAACTGTAGTTTTTTTAGTTGGTCTTTCAATTTCAATCTCAGTTGAATCAATTAAATAAAATTGAAATTCATTTGAATTTTCTTGTTTTTTATCAATTTTTAATTTATATCTTTCTTTTAAAAATTGGTAATATTTGTGGTTACTAAGTTTATTTTCTACTCAAGTAATATTTCGAAAACAACTTGATGGGCTCATTTTAGATTTAATACTCATTTGAAAAAAAGTATAATATTCTTTTCAGTATAATAAAGTCATCATTAATCTTTCTTCTACTGAAAGTTTATTTTTTCGACCTTTATTTTTTTCTAATTTTTCTATTTCAATTAATTTTTCTAACATTTCATTAAAATGAAAACGTTTTATACCAAAATATCTATAAAATTCTTCATTTTTTAATTTTTTTAAATTTTCAAAAATCATTTTTATCAACACTTTTCTAAATTTATTGTTAATAACAAAATTATAAAATAAATTTTAAAATTATTAATTGACTTTTAAAAAATTTAATTACGGAATATGTCTTTAGTATTTGATTTAAAATCATATTTAATATGATTTATATTAACTTTTGTTCCTACTTCTTTTCATTGTGGAATACTTGGAATTGGTTGTATCTTATTATCAACATATCTTTTATTTACAGCATCTTGTGCTTGTATAGGGTCTGCTATATCAACCATTCTAGTATTATTTAAAGTAATAATTCTTTTTTCTTTAGGTTGTATTATATTTGGACTATTTTGGTCTATTTCTCATAATGATTCACTACCACCACCAGTAGCACTAATTTTATTATTTTCATCAATAGTAATATTTTCACCAGCAGTTAATTTATCTTGTTTAATATTTACTTTATCATCAACATATTGTTTTGTAGTTGCATCGCTTGGTGATGTAGGAGTTCCAAGACTAGTAATTTGCTTATTAGACATACTTAAATACCCACCACCATCATATTTACCACTAGAACCAACACTACTTTTTCAAATAAAAACTGTTTCACTTTTATTTTGTTTTTTATCTATTTCATTTTGTATTTTATTACTAATATCAGCATTTACAGTATGATTAGATTCATAATATTTAATATCTATAGTTTCTTTAGGACTTTTAAATTCTGGTATAGTAGTACTTGTATTAATACCCCTAGTATCAATATTAACAATTGGTCTTAACATATTTTGTGGATGATATATAGTAATTTTAGTTCTAGAATCTAATGATTTTATATTATTATAAGGTATGTATGCATTTAACGGACTATCTTCACCACAATTTGAAATAAATTTATTAAATCAATTATTTTTTTGTGGTTCTATACCTTTTAAATTAAAACCTTTAATATTTGGATATTCTTTAATTTTTCTTAAACAATTAAATACTTCTGGTGGGATAAAATATGGGTCATCTGGATTAGTTTCACTATAAGTTAATCCACCTTGACTAATTGAACCTTGACCACGTAAATAATCTACATCTTTAGTTAATAAAAATCTAACATAATGAGTAGTTGCAGTTTGAATATTATCTGTAAAATCAGTTGGTGTTATTTCTGGTCATTTTTTTGAAATAGTAAAACCACTTAAATAGTCAATGTTACTACTTGCTACAGATATTGCAAATCAAATTTCATTATCTGGAGTAGTAATTTTATCAAATAATAATTCATTAAAATATTTAGATAATTTAAATTCTTCAACTGTTATAAATAAAATTGGGTCTTTAATAGCCATAATAATTTACTCCTTAATGTAAAATAAAGGGTATTTAAACCCTTTAAATTTTAAATTTAGTTGCTTTTTGTTTATCTTTTTCAGTTAATTCTTTCTTTTTAGATTTTTGTAATAAAACAAAATTATCTACTTGTTCTTTATCTACATTAAAACTATCAAGTAATTTAGCAGTTGATGTAGTTTCTAATTGTAAATGAGTATTTAATTGTTTAATATTTGCTGTAATAAATTCTAATTCTTTATTACGTTTTAATTCTTTTGCTAAATTTGATTGTTTTGATTTTTTTATTGATTTTCTAAATAATAGAAATGCTAAAGTAATACATATTCCACTAGCAACTGCTCCTCCTATTACTGCTGATATTAATTCTATTGAAAAATTCATTTTTTATTCCTCCAATTGTATTTTATTTGAATGTTGTTTACATAAATGACATTCTTTTTTATGTTTTTTAATTTTTTTATATTGATATATTAAATAAGGACTTGTAATAATAATTGGTATAGTTATTAATAAATATTTAATTAATTTTCCATAATTACCTAATTTAGTTACTAAATTTAATCCAATATGACCAAACATAGGAAATAAAGTTAATATTAAATGGTCAGGTCAAGTAAAATTATATTGACTTGTATAACTTCCAATTCCCATTTCTATTGGTATTTTAGGTATTAATCATGGTGTTATTGTAAAAAATAATGTTATTAACATACCAATAATATGACTTGTTATTTTTAAAATATTTGATATTAAAATTTTTATTTTATCTATATGAGTACTATTTTTATTAAATCAAATCTTATTTAATCTTTTATATTCTTTATTATCTTTTGATATTGGATTAATAGTATTTCATATACCAATTGGTTTAATTGGTTTATCTAATTCAATAATAATTATCACCTACTTTCATGTTTTATATTTACTTTTATTTTTATAAATTGAAATACCAATATTTTTATTTAAATTATTAGTTTTATGAAAAGTTAAATATTCTTTTCTTTCTACTCTTCATGCTCTACTACCTAATTCAGTTTTTGGTAATGTTTTAAATTCTTTAAGTTTAAAAAAACCACGTTCTAATTTATTAATAAATGCAGTTGTTTTTAAAACGTTAATATTAGTTGATTTAATAATGTTATAGCGTTGTTTACCTTTACTAATACCTTTCTGTTCTTTAAGTTGTTTCTTTACATATGAACGGATTTGACTGGGTAAAAAACCTCTTAAAAAATATCTTCAAAATATTGTTCCAGCACCATTACCATTTTTACCTTTTGCTGCTTTCATTAAATTTCAAGTTTCTTCTGGTACATTTGGATAAGTATATACACCATATCAACGTTTATTTTTACTTGTATCTGATTGAAATAAACCTTGTAATACACCAAATTTTAATGATTGATTAGATTTATAAAATAAACCCTTTTTAAATCAAGAACTTGATAATATTATTCAACCTTTATCATCTTTATTATCTTCTTCATTAGATTCTGATTCTTTATTATCATTATCTTTAAATAATTTATTAATTTTCTTTATAGGTTTAAACACTAATTTATCTAATTGAGTTTTTAATTCAGTTAATTCACTAGGTTTTAAAATTGAAATAAGTTTTTTAATAATATTTGGATTAAAAGTTGAATATGGTTGGTCAAGTTCTTCTTCATTAACATTTTCACTATCTAAAACTGATTTTAAACTTTGATTTTTACTATATAACTTTAATAAACTAATAATTGCAGTTCTAATATCATTAGTTTCTAATGCAGAATAGATAATTCTAATAATTAAAGGTAACATTATAAACTCATGTGGTTATAATCTCAATTTAATGAAGCATTATCATGATTTAATGGTACCTCGCTCATATTATCACTACCATAATATTGACTTGCAGTTTCACTATTAATTGTGAATCTATTATCATTAATTAATCTTGCAGTTTCATTAGTAAATGGTGTTTCTTGCATTTCAGTATTAATATGATTAGTTTCCATAGGTAATAAATTATGAATAATTTCACTAGCACCCGCAATAATAGTTGGTATAGCATAAGCATTATTAAAATCATTATTAATACCCATAGCAACACCACTACTAATCAAACAACCACCAGTAGCCATATTTGCTATTTTACGTATAGTTTCAAATCTATTTGGGATTAATTCAGTTAATCCACTAATAAGATTTGAAATACCATAAGCATTTAAAGAAAAATATGTATCTCAATCCATTAAATGATTATCAGTCCTATTATTACTAAATAATAAATCATCTGGAAATGGATTAATTGGTGTTGTAGTAGTTATTGGATTTTCTGTTGGATTAGGATTAATATCATTATTAGTAAATTTTGCATAATTAACTAAACCAATTGTTCCTAAACCTAATAATATTTTTTTACTACTATTAATTAATTTAGTTTTAGTATTTAATCTTTGATTTAAATTTCATATATCTAAAGCTAATTTTTTACCAAATAATAATGAATTAATACTTCCTAATATTGGATTACTTATTACTTGACCATAATAAGCACTTATACCTATCATTGCTGATAATGGACTAATTGAAGAACGAATTATCTTTAATAAAGTATAATTATTTGATTGTACAATGGTGTCATTTGGCATTTTTATTAACTCCTTCTACATTAGTTTGTTTTTCTATTTTAATTATTACTTTACCTTCACAATTTATATCATCTCCAACACATATAGCAAAATTATCATGTACATTACTTACTATAAAATAATCATTTCTTAATTTAGGATATTCATCTAATAAAATTGCTCTAATATCATTACTTGTAGTTAAATCTTCTGGTTTTGATGAATAAATAGTAATATGTGCTTTTTCATCAAAATATTTATATATAAATTCCATAATTATTTTTTAGTAAATTTTAGTTTTACTGTTCCATAATAATCTTTATTATTACCAGAAATAATAGCACTTGTTGATGTAATATTACTAAATGTTGCTTTACCTTTTTCATAACCATTATTACCAATATTTAGTATTACGGTTTCTAATTCAGCATTAGTAGGAATATCTCCAACCATAGTAATTTTTCCTAAATTTTTATAATAAATTACATTTTGTAAATCTAAAATATTCATATTATCATAATCAGTACTTTGATATGTTGCATTAATATTAGTTGTATCAACTTTATAATTTTTTGTTCTTGCTTCTTTAATTTTATCAAGTGTAGGCATTTTTTCTTGAATTATATACATTAAATTAGGTCTTATTGCTGCTGGTAATGAATATAATGCTTTACCAATAATACGAATATTATCTGTAGCATTATCTAATTTATTTCTTACTTTAGTAAATGAAATAGGCATACCTCACATATATTTGTTATAAACTACACCAAATAAATCTAATAATTTATAATCTTTTTCTAAATGCATACCAGAAACAGTATCATGTATAAAATCTTGTTCTAAATAAAAACTTTCATAAAATTCCATACCCATAATTTGATTTGTATATCTTTTACCAGTTGCTAAAGTATTTGCTGCAATTTGTCCATAATTTAATAATGTAAATGCTTTTGCTAAATTAAAACTACTATCAATACCACAAGCACCAGTTAAATCTGCTTTATTAATACCAACTGTAATATCATCTACTTTTTTAATTAATTTATTATTTCTTTCTCCGATTATATAATAAGCATTTAATGCTTGTTCTTTAGTCATATTATTTAAATTTAAAGGTAATACTAATGATTTAGCAATTGCATAATCTTTTGTACCTTGTAAAAATATTAATTCAAAGTTTTCTCTTAAATTTCTCATAAATGAACTTGTTCAATTTGAAACAATTTGTGTTGCTACATTTGCTGGTGAAGTCATAAATCTTTCAATATCAAATTCTGGAATATTAAAATCAATTGTTAATTCTTTATCAATAATTAATGTTGTTGTTTTAACTGTTCCTTTTTGTCTTTTAGTACCAGTAAATTCATCTCATGTTGAACCTCATAATACACGAACAGTTGCTCTATATATTGCCATTGCTACACCACTAATATTTGCTATTTGGTCAGCAGTAACAGTATTTCTCATAAATAAAGTACTTAATGCAGCAGTTAATTCACCACGAACTTGTGCTTCAAGTACACTTAAAACAGCATTTTCAGTAGGAGAATTACCACCAATAATAAATGCTTTAGGTATTTGTGGAATTGCCATATTATCCTCTTTCTATTTAATAGATTGAAGTGCATTTCCTCTTGCTAAATTTACAAGTTTTTCTAATTCTTTAGGGTCAGTAATAACTGTAGTTTTTGCTTTTTCATTTAATTTTCTTTCTAATTCTTCTGGATTAATACTATTTGTATGTAAATCTAAAAGAGTTTTAGGATTAAAATCATTTGAATTAAGTTTATTTTCTGATTTAATAGGTTCTGTTTTATCAATAAGAAATTCTTTATAATCTTCATTTATTTTATTAAATGCTTCTTGTTTAGATAAAGATTTATAATTATCAGTACTCATTAAATTTTTAATTAAATTTACTTTTTTTGTATCTTTAATATTAGAAAATAATTGTTGCTCTTCAAAACTATTAATTTTATTTTCATATTCTTTTATTTTTATTTCATATTCACTTAATTTAGTTAATTTAGGTTCAATATCTTTTTTACTTTCAGCATATACTACATTTCTATGTTGTTTTAGTAAATTTTTAACATCATCTAAACTATAATTCTCTTTTTCATCAAAAGTAAAATCACTCATACTTTTAATCTCCCTTGTTAATAAAATTTTAATAATTCACTTGGTTAATAGGTCACTTTTATATATGTTAATTTAACATATTCACTTTAATATATTGTATCATTTTTTCGCTTTAAAATAAAGAAAAAATCTATATATAATATAGACCTTTAATCATCATTTTCAATTTTTCTTGGTTCACAAATATTAATAATTATATTATTTTTAGTGGTATTATCTTGATAATTTTCTTGTAAATCATCAAATTCTTCTGGATGACATTTTCTTAAATATTCTCATTGATACTTTGGGTCTTGCATAGTACTTCTTAATAAATAATTAGCAATTTTTTGACATGCTTTATCATAATCTTTTAAAAATTTTTGTTGTCATTTTGTCTGGTAGCGTCGGCAATCAAATATATATTTTCTATCAATTCCTAATGCTAAATTTAAACCAGTTTTTGTCATTCTAGTTGGAACATTTTTATTATCTCTAAAATATTCATTTATTTTTTCTTTATAATTTCCTAATTCTTTTCTTTTTGCTGGCATATTAATCACCTTATTTTAAAACATATATATTTAATTATATCATTTTACAATTATCATATTTCCAAACTTTTTTTCTAAAATTACTATAATGAAAATCATAAATTAAGAAAGGAAATAATATTATGAATTTTCTTAATAATGAACTTAATTATGATGAACTTGATAATCAAATTAAAAATAATGGTTTAAATTATTTTACAAATCTATTAAAAGCATATGATGATTTTTGATATCAAAATATATATGATAAAACTAAATATAAATATGTTAAAACTGCAAAAAGAAATCCAAATACTCAATATGGTAAAATAAATAATTTTTATCGTAGAGGTTATTTAATATTAGAAACTAATAAATATTATTATCCTTTAGATAATTATATAAAAATTAAAAAAAGAAAAAGAACACTTACAAGTTTAGAACATACAATAATAAAAAATTCAGGTAATGGTAAAAGACAATCTGATGTACAAGATATAATAAAAAATACTAATTTTTCTAAAACATATATGACTAATGTAATGAAAAATGCAATAATTGAAGTTGAAAAAATAAAAGAGAAAAAAGTAGTATTACCAAATGAAAAATTATTTATAAATATGGATGATTGTTTTATTTCTTCATTATTTAATAACAAAAAACAAAAAAATCGTATTCGTACTATTAGTGCAAATAAAGGTAAAGATTTAGATAAATCAACTAAAAGTAGAAATGTTTTAAAAGATAAAAAAATTACTTATATGAAAACTAAAAATGGTCAAAGAATTAAAAGACAAGAATTAATTGATAAAATTTATGAATTTCTTGATTTACAATATATTTATAGTAAAAGTAGTTTAATATTTATTGGTGATGGTGCACCTTGAATTAAAACTACTGCTAAAAAAGAAAATATTCCTTATGTAATTGATAGACATCATGCATTTAAAGCACTTAAAAAAGGATTTATTATTAATAGAAAAGTAGATAATAAAAAATTAACTAATGCATATGAATTATTTGTTAATGGTGAATATTATAAATTATTAGATTTTTTAAAAGAAAATAATGTAAATGAAGAAGTATATAAATATTTTAAAAATAATAAAGATGGTGTTATAAATCAAAAAGAAAATTGAAATCAAGGAGTTTGTGCTGAAAGTGATGTATCACATTTAGTTAAATCTTTAAAAGGATATGGTGCTAAAATTTTTAATGATAAAGTTCTTGATAATATGCTTATTATTAATTCAGCAAGAATTAATAAATTAAATCTTTTACTTTAATATTTTAAAAAATTAATAAATCTAAACCTAAATAGTTAGGAATTTTTAGTTTAGATAATTGTAAAATAATAACTTAAAACACTTGATTATAAATATAAAAAGGTATATAATGTAACCAACAATTAATAATTTAAAGTTGTCTTTTATTTAAAGAAAATTAAATTATAACTATTAACTTTACTCACCCTACTTGTTCATTATTTAATGTATAAATTTCAAGTAATCTTACCATTTGTGCATTTTGTTGATAACTATCATAAAAAATAGTACATTGAATTAATTTACCAGTAATATCATAAATTCTTTGTTGTATATCTACTACTTGAAAATATAAATCATCATTAGCAATATAAATTAAATAACCACTAATTCCTAATTTAGTTAATTTAAAAATAGAATTTCAATTTTTTCTGTAAAATTCTTGTTGAATTAAATATTGTTTAATAGTTTCATTATTAATATCTAATGGCGCATTATATAAATTAGCATTATTTTCTGCTACAAAATCAGTAAAATAAGTTTCATGGTTAAAATCATTAAAACCAAAATAATTTAAAATTGAAGCATGAGTACTTTTATTTTTATTAGTTAAAAATTTTACTTTTTCATTTTGATTATCACTAATATTACTTTTATCTTTTCTAAAAAATCTACCTAACATAATATTCACCACCTTTTTAAAAGATTTGATTAATTTTTAATACAATTTTTACAATAATGAATATAATTAAACCAGCAACCGCAGAAGATAATAAAACTCCTATTAAACCTAAAATAATTTTTATAATTTTAAAAAACATAATATTATTCCTGTAATTCTTTTAATTTTCATACATTACCTTTTAAATTACCTTTTCCAGTATAAATAGTAATCCATTTTGCATGTTGAACTGATAAAATTACTATATTAGCACTATCATTAAAGGTTTGTATTTGTACACCAGCAATTTTTTTATCAGTTATAATAAATTCTTGAATAGTATAAACTGGATTATATATACTTCAAGAATAATAAACTCTATAATGTTTATTCTCTTGAAAATCATAAGTAATTTGTCAATTATCTCATTTATTTTTTTCTCTTGTTCCTACTTCTTTTCAATTTGAACCACTTGGACTTGGTGTTGGAGGAATATCTTTTAATTCAATATCTCAAATATTTTCTTCAATTTCATTAGTTTCTAAACTTCTTGAATTAATTTTTAATTTTGGTTGAATATCTATTTTAATAGTATCTTGTAATTCTTCTAATAAAAATATATTCCCATATTGTTTATTTTCTCCAATAATAATTAATTGACTTTTTCTATTAACAGTTCCTAATTTAATAATTAATGAAGCATCTTCATTATCAATTTTACCTTTAACAAGCATATAATCTCCACCTATATGAGTAGAACTAGATTTAAATTCTATTTTTAGTTTTACACTTGTTTGATTAAAAGGTGGTTTATCTCATGTTATAAATACTCTATAATATTTATTAAAACTAAGAGCAAAATCTTCTCATGTACGATTATCAAGACTTTTACCTATTATTTTTCAATTTTCTTTATCTTGTTTTTTATCAATATTTAGGACATATTCCGTAATTAAATTTAATTAATTGTCAATAAAATTGTTTTAAAACTATTTAGTGTTATTGAATATAGAAATAAATATTTTTTGAAAAAATAGTTTAAAAAATGAGTTTACATTTTAAACAAAAAATTGTTAATAATATTTTTATATTAACTCGATAAAAATTTAAATTTTAAAAAAATATTTTTAATATTTTTTTTATTTTAATGGTTTTATTTTATTAAAAATTTCACAAAGTAAGTTAAATCTTAAGTACATAAGTCTAAATTTAGATTTTCTACATTTATTTACTAAAATTTTGAATCTTTTCAATCAAGCAAAGACATGTTCAACTTTAATTCTAATTTTAGATACAATCTTATTGTATTTTCTTTCTTGTTTAGTTAATTTTTTATTTTTAGTTCTTTTAATTGGTATTATTGTATTTTTATAAATATTTTGTATACCTTGATATCCTAAATCACCAATAATTATTGTTTTTTCTGAAAATTCAAGATTTGAATTTTTTAATATTTGAAAATCATGCACTTTACCATTATCAGCAAAAATATCAACAATTTTTTTATTAAAAAAATCATATACAATTTGAAATTTTATAGAATACATTCAACTTTTACCAGAAAAATATTCTAACTGTAGTTTTTTTTAGTTGGTCTTTCAATTTCAATCTCAGTTGAATCAATTAAATAAAATTGAAATTCATTTGAATTTTCTTGTTTTTTATCAATTTTTAATTTATATCTTTCTTTTAAAAATTGGTAATCTTTGTGGTTACTAAGTTTATTTTCTACTCAAGTAATATTTCGAAAACAACTTGATGGGCTCATTTTAGATTTAATACTCATTTGAAAAAAAGTATAATATTCTTTTCAGTATAATAAAGTCATCATTAATCTTTCTTCTACTGAAAGTTTATTTTTTCGACCTTTATTTTTTTCTAATTTTTCTATTTCAATTAATTTTTCTAACATTTCATTAAAATGAAAACGTTTTATACCAAAATATCTATAAAATTCTTCATTTTTTAATTTTTTTAAATTTTCAAAAATCATTTTTATCAACACTTTTCTAAATTTATTGTTAATAACAAAATTATAAAATAAATTTTAAAATTATTAATTGACTTTTAAAAAATTTAATTACGGAATATGTCTTTAGTTTATTTTCATTAATAGCACCAACAACTGTTTTATTAGTAGTTTCTAAATTAGGAATTTCTTGACCAATAGCATTCATAGAAAAAGCAATTGGAAATAATGCTTTTGTATCTTCTAATTTTTTATCTATTTCTTCTTTTTTATAATAATCAGTTAAATCAGTTTTACCACCAGTAGCACTAATTTTATTATTTTCATCAATATTTATATTAGTACCAGCAATTAATTTATTTTGTTTTTTATCTAATAAATTATTAGTTTCTAGTTTTGTATAATAATCACGTTCATCACTATCTTCTGTTATAAATTCAGTTGGATTACCAGTACCTATATATTGATATATATTATGAATTATTGGTGTATACTTTTTTGTGCTATTAGTAATAATAAACTTTATTAAATCAACATCATATAATAATGTTACTTTGTCAATATTAACATCAATATTTTCAATTATTATTTGTTTTTGTTCTATTTTACCATTAGTAATTCTTATATTAGATTTAGTTAATTTATTATTACTTATAATAAGTTGTTTACTATCGATAAAAGAATATGTTCAATCAATAATATATCATGTATCTGTTTTAATATTTTCATTTTTAACTTTTTTTCATAATGGACTAGTTTCAATATTAAATCAATTATTTTTAACATCATTAATATTTTCATTTGCTTTAATTAATTCAGTATTTAATTTGGTAATTTCATTTTCATTAGTAGTAATTCGTTTTTGTTGTTTAGCAGAAAAATCACAAGTTGGTGCATGTGTATAATCACTAATTTGTGGATTATTTTGTAATGCGTCTGGTGGTAATGTTCCAATTTCATCAGGTCAATCTAAAATCATTGTTTCAGTTTCTTTATCATAATCAGTTGCAACATAACCTTTATTAATAAATTTACTAACAGGACCTCTATATATTTGATTTTCATTATCATCAACTAAATCATCATATAATTTAATTTGTTTTGAAAATGTAAATTCTTTTTGTTGTTCAATTAATTCATCAACTTGATTTCTAGTATAAAATGCTTTTAAATCAATTTTTTCAACATCTATTTCATCTTGATTATAACTTAAAAATACTTGTTTTAATTCTGTTAATCTTGCTCATATTTTCATTCTACTTGGTGCTAAATCTCAAACATTAATTGTAGGAGTACTATTTGCACTAAATTGACTACCATTATTAAACTGAATAGTAGCATCAACATTAAATTCAATTGGTGTACGATTAAATACTCAATGTTCAACCATTACATAAACCATATCCCTTAATGTTTCTTTAATTAATTCATCTTTAAAACTATCAAAAGGAAATTTAGATAAAATAAAATCAAGATAAGCATTAATATCATTTTGCGCGCGAATAGCAAAAGTTTTAAATCAATCATTAACATTAGGTCATGTATTTATATATTGTTGTGGTGTTTCTGTAATTTTTCCAGTTAATGGATATCAGTTATTATAATTTTCTAGACTGAGACCAGTTCAAAGTTTATTAATCATATTTTATCATTCCTTAAAAAATGCTTGTTTATAATGATGAGTATGTTTTTTTGTTTTTTTATGTGTTATATGCTCAATTTCTTTTTGTATTTTATTTTTACCTTTTTTTAATTTTTTCTTACTTTTTGCTATAACTTGACTATATGCAAATTTTTCTAAATGATGTAATAATCCTGTACCAAATAAAGTATTTACTGAAAATTTTAAACCAACATTTTTAAATGATTTGTTAATATTTTCAATAGGATTATTAATAACATTTACTACTTTATGATAAGTTCTAATAGTTCTAAATATTTCTCTATATACTTTAAAACTATCTCTAATTACTTGTTGCACCACTGGTGGAGCAAATGCTATTGCTTTTAATCATTTATTACGATTAACACCATAACCAATGTATCAACCACTATATCAACGATATCAATGAAATGGATGTATTTGAGTAACAAAAGTTTTTGCTTTAAGAATACTATCAACAACTGTAATTGGTTTATATTTAGGATTGCGATGATAAATAGTAATTGCACATTTATCTAATGACAAAGGTTGAACTTTACAACCTATAAATACTGGTGAATTTAATGGAATTAATTGTGCGTGTTTAATTGCTCGTTTTTCTGCACTAGTAAATAAGTCAGTTGCTTTTTCTTTTAATTTATTAATTTTTTCAAATGCTTGTTTTTCTAATTTTTCAAATTTTTCTTGTAATTTATATATACTTTCTCGTAATTTTTCAAAATATGGTGTTTCTTTTCAAAATTTATTAAAACCTTTTTTTAAGTAAAATCTAATATCAAAATATTTAAAAGTTTGATTTGCTTTTAAAACAAGTTGATGAATAACATTATTTTTAAAATCAAATTTAATAGCATTAGCACGAATTTTTTGTAAATCTAAAATTAAAGTTTTTCCATATCTATTTTCTGTATGTATTGTATGAACTAAATTTAATCAATCATGCTGATTCATAGATAGTACTTTTTTTAAATCAGTATTAAATTTTTTTAAAAAGTTATTTGCTTTTTCGATATCTTTAATTTTAAATTTAGGAGTTAATTGTGGACTTAATTTTATTAATGTATTTTGTAATAATAAGTGTTCCATTAATTTTTCTGTTTCTAGTTTTTGAAAATTATTCTTATATTGTCTTTCAGCAACATAACCTAAATCTCGTAATACTGTTTCACGATTAGGAGTAAAACTATAATTCATTAAATAACGTTTATTACCAATAATTTTATCAGTTAAAATTTCTTTTCTACTTACTTGACTAATAATTTCTTGTAAATTTTTTGCTTCTTTAATACCAACTTGTTCTAATGTTTTAGTTTTTTGTGCTAACTTAATAAATTTAGTTGTACGATAACCACGACTAATTTTATTAAGTCCAGCAAATGCTGGTAATATATTAAAAAAAGTATTTAATGGTGTTACATTTCCTTTTAAATAATCATAAACTTGATTAATAGTAAAATCAGTTAAAAACTCTACACCAACAGCACTAATACTAGCAATTAAATCACTTGCACCTAATCCAAGTGCAAAACTTTCACTTAATCCACCAGTAAAAGGAGCAAGTGCTACTGCTATAACTTGTACACCAATCATTTCTAAAATTTCTCATCAAAAACTTTTATTTTCTTGTTGGTTACTTGTTCTAGTATGTTTTGGTTTATTTATGTTTAAAAGTATTGCTGTACTAGTTGTACCGATTGGCATGATATTAATTTCCTTTATTTAAGAGTTATTTTAATTGGATTTGTTGAACCTTTATAATTTAAATCATTAACATTTGCAGTAATAGTTATATATAAGTCACCTGCTTTTTGTTTTTGATTACTTACATTAGTTTTTCCTTGTGCATCACTAAAATATTTAATAGTTGGATTTGTTAAATTTGGATTTAATGATTTAAGTTCATTAGTACTTTTTATTTCTGTATTTAATTCACTATTATTGTTATTAACATTTGCAGTAATATTTGTTGTTAAAACTGTAATTTTAGTTTTTAAATCAATTTTTTCTGTTTTAATAACTCCACATAACATTCATCTTGATGTTGTTTCATTATTAGAAATATATGGGATTGCTTCTCCAACAACTTCACCAGCAACTTTATATGCTCTTCCAGCTTTAGCATCTTTAATAAAATCTACATAAATAACTGTATTTTCTATCATGTATCTTTTCATCGCTCTTGGTGTTGCTAAAACAAAGGTCATTAATTGTTGTTCATTTTTATCATTAGTAAAAATCATATAGTCATCAAGAACGATTTCACATAATACGCCTTTTACATATAAATTATTTCCATTTAAACGTAATTGTTGTGCCAACTGATTATCGGTAATTAAACCTTTATTATCTGCTAAATAAACTAAACTATCATAAAGACCATTAGTAATAAAAAATTTACTATTTGCAATGTTTCTAAATTGAAACAAAGTATTTCAAGCAGATAACATTGATTTTAAATAGCCTACTGGTGTTGTATCTTCAATATCGATTTTAGTAGCAAATTTTGCAATTGCTTGTGTATCATCAATTGCTAATTTATCTGCTAAATCATTTGCAACTTCATATTGCATACTATCTAATAAATTTTGTCCATTATTTGCTTTTAAATCTACATCTGCAATAATTTCTCCTGCAAGATATTTTTTAGTTATTTTTTTACTAATTTTATCTGTATCAACATATGGTAATTCATATCTTTTACTTTTATCATCCCAAGCAATAATTTTTACTTCCGGTTTTTTTGGTTTTTTAACAATAAACTCAATATTTACTGAGTCAACAATTTCAGTAGGAAAAAAGTTTGCCCATCGACTATTTGAAATTTTAAAAAACTCTATAAATTCTGGTGCTTCTACTAATCTCTCTGTATTGTCTAAATTTTGATTAAATGGTACTGACATTTTATTTCTTCCTTTCGTTTATAAATAATTTTTCTTTTTATAATTAATTAAAAAATTTTCTTTATCATTTGTTTTATTATTAATAATTATTTGTTTATTGCCACCTGTATTAATTGTTTGTTTAAATACCGGTTGTTCTTTAATCATTTTTTTAATAGTTTCTTCAATTTTTGAATTTTCTATATTACTTGTTTTAAATTTTAAATAATCATAAAATTCAGTTTTAACTTGATATTTTTTAAATATATTAATCATTTCTTTTTCTTTAATTTCTTGATTAAGTTTATTTAACTTATTTTCTGCTTCATTAACTTTATTTTCAATTTCTTGTGAAGAAGCATTATTTTCAGTTAAAGGTTCAGTTGTTTGTTGAACATTATTTTCATTTTCTAACATTTACATCACCACTTTTTTATTTATTTTCTTTATTAATCTTTTCATTTAACTTTGCTAATTTTTTTTGATGTTTAATAATTTTGTTATTTGCTCTAACATGTTTTGGAGTTGTGATAAATCTTTTTAATAAAACAATAATTTCTCTGCAAATTAATATACCAGTGCTTATTCCAATTGTTTCAAGTGCTTTTAAAAATTCTTTCATTTCAATATTTTCCTTTCAATTATTTATTTTTTAATTATTCATCAAATTGACCACCATTAATTCTTTCAATCATTGACTGTGAATTACTTATAATTTTTACTAATACAGATATTTCTTTATTTAATTGTTCCAATCTTTCTTTATATGTCTGAATTTCATTATTATAATATTCAATAATTTTTGCTTTATTCATTACTTTTCACCTCCTTTATAAACTCATGTGATTATAATCTCAATTTAATGAAGCATTATCGTGATTTAATGGTACTTCGCTCATATTATCACTACCATATTGACTGGTTGTTTCACTATTAATAGTAAATCTATTATCATTAATTAATCTTGCAGCTTCATCATTAAATGATGTTTCTTGCATTTCTTCATTGTGATGTGTAGTTTCCATAGGTAGTAAATTATGGATTATTTCACTTGCACCAGCAACTATGGTAGGTACTGCATAAGCATTATTAAAATCATTATTTATCCCCATTGCTACACCACTACTAATCAAACATCCACCAGTAGCCATATTACAAATCTTTCTTATTGTTTCAAATTTATTAGGTATTAACTCAGTTAATCCACTAATAAGATTTGAAATACCATAAGCATTTAAACTAATATATGTATCTCAATCCATTAATGACTGATTTTCTTGTTTATTTAATAGTAATCATGGTGGACCTTCTGTTGTAGTTGTAGTAGTTACTGGAATTGGTGTTGTTGGAATAATAGGATTAATATTATTTTCTGTTCATTTACTATAATTTGCTAAACCAATTGTTCCTAAACCTAATAAAATTTTTTTAGAACTATTAATTAATTTAGTTTTAGTATTTGGTCTTTGATTTAAATTTCATATATCTAAACCTAATTTTTTACCAAATAATAAACTATTAATTGAACCCAATATTGAATTATCTATTACTTGACCATAATAAGCACTTGTACCTATCATTGCACAAATTGGGCTTATACCAGTTCTTATTAATTTAGTTAAAGTATAATTTGATTGATTTTCTATATTTGGCATTTTATTCTCCTTTAATTTTCTAATTTTTTAATTGTTACTTTAATTCAACCTTGATAAACATCATTATCACCAACTATTAATGCAACATTACTTTCTGGGTCAGAAACAATTATGTGTTTTGATTTAACATTTGGGTATTGTCTTAAAATAATTGCTCTAATATCATTACTTGTATGAATTGCTTTTGGAAATGGTGATAATATTTCAATTTCATCTTTATTTTCAAACAAAGTAGGTAATATAATCATTAATCAAAGTCTCCTTCATTAATATAAATCTGAAGATTAAATAAAACACTTTCTTTTCCTATTTTAAATGAATCACTAGAATTAGATTCTTTATTTTCTTTTAGAGTTGTTATAATAAAATTAATTATTTTTTCTTTATTAACACAATTTTTATGTCTTGATTTATTAATTTCATCAACTTTAATTCTATGTTCTTTACAATATGCTCTACCATATTCATCAAATTGCTCTTCTGTCATATTTTCACATTGTCTTTGTCTTTGTTCATTTTTAATTTCATCATAATGTGGTTCATGAATAAATTTTTCAAATGTTATTGTTTCAGTTCATGTACATCTATTCATTATCAAATTCACCTAATTTTAATCTAAATATTAATTCTTCAATTTCTTGACATTGTTCATGTTCACATTCTATTATTATATTTAGTGGATGTGAAACAATTCTACATTTAATTAATTCTAATTCTTTAATGATATTTTCTTTAAATTCTTTAATAAATTCTTGTTGTCTTTTTTTGTTAATTTCATCAACTTTAATTCTATGTTCTTTACAATATGCTCTACCATATTCATCAAATTGCTCTTCTGTCATATTTTCACATTGTCTTTGTCTTTGTTCATTTTTAATTTCATCATAATGTGGTTCATGAATAAATTTTTCAAATGTTATTGTTTCAGTTCATGTACATCTATTCATTATCAAATTCACCATTTTCTATTTTTTCAATTAATAAATTTAAAATATTTTTGTCAAAATCAGAGTTTGTATAATTAATTTTTTTAGTTCATTTAATTATATCTTTCATATATTTAAGTAATTTCTCTTTATTCATAATTTAACCTTTCTTTCCTAACTCTTTTATTTTGTTTTTGTTTACATAAGTTATTACATTTATGAGCAAGAACTCTACCATAACCACATTTATTATTCTTTTTTATTTTTATTATCATTATTTATTTTCTTCTCATATGATATTTCCACAACTATTACAATTTTCAAGTTTTTCTCAATTTTTAAAATTATTTTCAAAATCATTTATCAATTTTTTAAACTTATTTAAGTCATATTTATCAATACAAATATCATCTAGGTTTAAAGTAAAATCTCCATTTATTGAAAAATGACCAATATTAATTCCTTCTCATTCTTCTTTTCATTTGTTTAAAAATTCATTTATTGTCATTATTTTTTCTCCTTATTTTTAATTTGATTAGAAATTTCACTTAATATTTTCAATACTTTATATTCATTTTTTAAATCTTTAATTATATAAATTAAAAATATTATTAGTGTTATACTTGTTATTAATATTGGTGCTATTAATAAAATTTTTCATAATATCATTTTTTTACTCTTTTCATTTTTTAAATCATTTAACATTGATTGAACAAAATGCACGATTTTTAGGAATATTTAAAGTATTAAAAATTTGACCAGTTACTAAAATTTCATCATTTTTGTTTAATAAAATACATCGTCTATAAAATTTTGGGTTGTTAAAAATTAAAGTAACATAGTTTAAACCATTTCACTGACCTCGAACACTATAATATAATTCTTTATTACCTTTTTCGTAATATTTTGCTTCAATAGTGTTACTAAGTTTTACTGTTAATTTTACATAATTTGCTTTATCTTTCATGTTTATAATTTCCTTAAATAATTATCAAAAATTAATATTTTTTTATGATTTTTTAAATAATATTGAATATGCTTATAAGCATCTTGTTCATGTTTTGTTAATTTTATATTTCCTTTATATTCTGTTATTTTATTTTTATTTTTTGGGTAGTTTTCTAGATAATCTCAGTTGAAAACATCTTGAACTAATACCATTAATGCACCAATGATTTTAGGCGTTGCTAATGGATTAGTTAATAATTGTTTTGAACTTAAAAAGAAATTTTCTACAATAACTAATATTTTTTTATCAATAAATTTTTCTTTAATTAATTGAAATTTTTCTTTATAAATATTTTTAGTTCATAAAACAGTTAATGTATTGAATGTTTCATTAAAAATAATATTATTAGTTTCATTTGAATATATAACAATTCCATTATTACCAATACCAGCAGGGTCAATTCCAATAATTAAGTCATATTGCATTATTCAAAGTCACCATTTTGAATTTTTTCTTGTAATTTCATTATTAATTTAAGTTTTCAATTACTAATATTAATTTTAATTACATCACTAATATCATCTTTAAGTAATTCCATAAATTCATTTTCAAGATAATTAATTAAATTTTCCTTATATTCATTAATTACTTCTTTTTTAAAATCTGCTCTTAATTTTTCTATATTATTTAAATGTTTTTTTGTTATTTCTTGATTACTTTTTTTATTATATTCATTAATAATTTCTTGGTCTTTATAAGAAAATGGTTTTTCTTTATTCATTAGACTTCTTGCAAAACCTATCTATTAAAAATTTAATTTTTAAAATAAAATTAAAAATAAAAAAGATAGGTAATCTATGATGTTTGATAAATTAAAAACTATTAACAATCCAGAATTATTAAGATTAACTGGTATAAATGATATTATTTTTAATAAAATTCTAGAAATTTTAAAGACAGAAGAAGTAAAAAAGTTTAAAAATGGTGGTACACCTAATAAATTATCATTAGAAAATCGTTTATTAATGACTTTAGAATATTGAAGAGAGTATCGAACTTATTTTCATATTGCTAAAAGTTATGGAATTAGTGAAAGTAGTTGCTATAGGAATATCAAGTGAATAGAAAATACTTTAATAAAACATCCTGATTTTCAACAACTTGATGGGCAAAAATCACTGTTAAATAATAATTTTAAAGATAAAACAGTTATCATTGATGTGACTGAAAGTACTATTCAACGCCCAAAAAAAGTCAAAAACAATATTATTCAGGAAAAAAGAAAAAACAAACAATAAAAACTCAAGTCATAATTGAAAAAGATAGTAAAAAAATTATAAGTTCTTATTTTTCTTATGGTAAAAATCATGATTTTAAAATTTTAAAAAATTCAAAAACGAAATTTTTATCAGAAACAACTATTTTAGTAGATTTAGGATATCAAGGTATACAAAACATACATAAAAATGTCTTATTACCTAAACGAAAATCAAAGAAAAACCCTTTAACTAAAGAAGAAAAGAAAAATAATAAGGCTATTTCAAAAATGAGAGTTGTTATTGAACATGTTTTTGCGATTCTTAAAAAATTTAAAATTATTAGTGAAAAATATCGAAATAGAAGAAAAAAATTTGCATTAAGATTTAATTTAATAGCTTCAATTTATAATTTACAATTATTAATTTAAATATATTTGATAATTTAATATTTTATTTTTTTATTTGAAATAATAATTTTTGTTGTATTTTAATGACAAAAAATAAAACATATTTTGAACAATAATTTTTAAAAAATATTAAAAGTGTTATTAAAATAAATTTTTAAACTTAAAAAATGTGATTAATATCATAGTTTTGTAAGAAGTCTATTATTTATACCCCCTACTTAACTTAACATTTAAGATACAGTCATAACAAATTGCTTTACCGTTTTTGTCTCTTAAAAAGTTTTTTCTTATTTTTATATCATTAGTATTAAAGAATAAATAATCTAATTTATTTTGTTTACATGTTCAACAAAAATACTTTTTCATTATGAGTTGAAATTTCCTTATAAGAAGTAACTATATAATTAATTGGTAAATCATCATGTTTATATTAATCATTTTTTATTTTAAAACCTTTTCTGTTTTCTTCTCACGTAATGTTATATTTAAAACAAGGATTAGTAATTTTAGTTTTGTTATCGGTTATTTCACCGATAAATCAACTATTATGCTGTTCATAAAATGTTAGTGGTTCAAGTTTTATATCATTAAGATAATATTCTTTTGGAGCAATTGGTTTATTAACAGTTATTTTTTGGTCTTTAATATATGGTTCTAATAATTTTATTAATTCATTACCACTTAATTCTCTTTTAATATTTTCTAAATTAAAAACTCAATATGTGTAACTGTTATCAATAATAAAAGAATTATTTTTAATCATTCATTTTGGAAGTGATAATTTATATTCAACATAATCAATAAGAATAGATTGTGGTTTATCTTTAACAATTTGTTCTTTTTTAAATTCTATTTGCATAATAATCCTTTCCTAATATGTTCTGTTGCTTCTAGCATAAAGAACATATATTTTGATTTTTAGATTATTAATACTACTACTATTAGTTTTATTCATTCCAGAAATTCTGGGCTCAAAAATAAATTATGAAATTTTAAAAAACATTGAGGCATTCGATTCAATATTTATTTAATTTGTGTTAAACAAATTAATATTTTAATTGAACCGGCACCGCTCAATTTTTTTTACAAGTTTGAAATTTATTTTCTCGCCCAAAAAAATTTTCAAAAAAAATAAAAAATAAAACCAACACTTGCTCACTGGGGGGTGGCAAGGTTGGTTAAATAAAGAATAGAATTAATACAATAGGTCCCTACAACAGGTCTATATATACTAGTTTCCAATTCGCTCCCACCCCAAGAATTACCATTACTGGTTAGTATAATTTATTAGGTATCACTCCACTTTTTATTTATCCATGCAAGTCCACATGCTAGCTACTATTTTTAACAACTGTGTTGTAGTTCACTTTTTTAGTTCCCTAACACGTGTTGATAATAGCGTTAAAGAGGTTTATTAAAAATTTTAAAATTTTACAATTACAAAAAAAGACAAGATTTTTATTCTCGTCTTTTGTCATTTATTTTTAATTCAAGGGTAAAAAAAGAAAGGAGCTATTTTTAAAACTTTTTAGTTACCGACATCTTCGACACGCTCCCTGTGTTTTTATACTTTGTGAATTATAAATTTGTCTTACTGCTGCAAGACAACCATTAATTTCAATATTTTTTTTATTTATACTAAAATTTAATTTTGCAATTTTTTTATCTATTTTTGCAATATCTAAATTTCTTCTACTCATACTACGATTTAAATCACAAATATTTTCCATCTTCAATTTTAATCTTATTTTTAATCTTGCATCTAAAACCTCTTTTTCTGATTTTAGATTTGGACATAATCATCAATTTTCTTGTTTTATTGAAAAAAATTTATTTGCTATTTCAAGTTCATTTCTAGCAATTTTACAAAATATTCTTTTTGTTTTGTATGTTCTTCTTTCTAAAGACATATTCCGTAATTAAATTTTTTAAAAGTCAATTAATAATTTTAAAATTTATTTTATAATTTTGTTATTAACAATAAATTTAGAAAAGTGTTGATAAAAATGATTTTTGAAAATTTAAAAAAATTAAAAAATGAAGAATTTTATAGATATTTTGGTATAAAACGTTTTCATTTTAATGAAATGTTAGAAAAATTAATTGAAATAGAAAAATTAGAAAAAAATAAAGGTCGAAAAAATAAACTTTCAGTAGAAGAAAGATTAATGATGACTTTATTATACTGAAAAGAATATTATACTTTTTTTCAAATGAGTATTAAATCTAAAATGAGCCCATCAAGTTGTTTTCGAAATATTACTTGAGTAGAAAATAAACTTAGTAACCACAAATATTACCAATTTTTAAAAGAAAGATATAAATTAAAAATTGATAAAAAACAAGAAAATTCAAATGAATTTCAATTTTATTTAATTGATTCAACTGAGATTGAAATTGAAAGACCAACTAAAAAAAACTACAGTTAGAATATTTTTCTGGTAAAAGTTGAATGTATTCTATAAAATTTCAAATTGTATATGATTTTTTTAATAAAAAAATTGTTGATATTTTTGCTGATAATGGTAAAGTGCATGATTTTCAAATATTAAAAAATTCAAATCTTGAATTTTCAGAAAAAACAATAATTATTGGTGATTTAGGATATCAAGGTATACAAAATATTTATAAAAATACAATAATACAAATTAAAAGAACTAAAAATAAAAAATTAACTAAACAAGAAAGAAAATACAATAAGATTGTATCTAAAATTAGAATTAAAGTTGAACATGTCTTTGCTTGATTGAAAAGATTCAAAATTTTAGTAAATAAATGTAGAAAATCTAAATTTAGACTTATGTACGAGGCTTTTATGTAATCTGTGTATCTTTGTTTTACAAAGTACTAGTTTAGATTAATTCTATCTTCAAATTTTATCATAAAATGAGCAATTGCTGTATTTCAATTTTGAATGGGCATTGTTCATTTTTTTGTTATATTTTCAATTGCTAAATAAAATATTTTAAAAACTGCCATATCATTAGGAAAAACTTTTTTATTTCTGATAACTTTTCGTAATTGACTATTTACAGATTCAATAGCATTTGTTGTATAAATAACTCTTTTGATTTCTGTAGGATAACTAATAAAAACCATTAAATTATCTCAATTTTTATATCAAGATTTAGCAATTTGAGGATATTGTTTATTTCACTTATTTTCAAAGGATTCTAAAGCCTGCATTGCTTGTTCTTCACTACATGCAGTATAAATTGGTTTTAAATCTGCAACTAGAGATTTTCTATGCTTATATGAGACATATTTCAAACTATTTCTAATTTGATGAACTATGCATAATTGATGTTCTGTTTTAAGATAAACTGATTGTATTGCTTCTGACATGCCTGTTAAATTATCACTGCAGGCAATAAGAATATCATTTAAGCCACGATTTTTCATTTCTGTTAAATTTGCTAATCAAAATTTAGCACCTTCATTTTCACTAATTCATAAACCTAAAACATCTTTTTTACCTTCTAAATCAACTCCTAAAGCTATATAAACTGATTTATTAATAATCCTTTTATCTTGTCGTACTTTCACTACTATGCAATCAAAATAAACAATCGGATAGACACTTTCTAATGGTCGATTTTGCCATGCTTTTACATCATCAATAACATCATCAGTAATTTGACTAATAACACTTTCACTAATATCAGCACCATGATATAACTCTTGTAATTGCATTCTAATATCTGATAATGTCATACCTTTTGCATATAAAGAAAGAACTTGTTGATCAAAACCATCAAATCTTCTTTGTCTTTTTGCAACTATTATAGGATTAAAATTACTATTGCGATCTCGTGGTACATCAATCTCAATTTTACCTTGTTGAGTTATTATTTTTTTTGAACTTATACCATTACGAGCATTGTCACTATTACTATGTTGATTCTTTTCATATCCCAAATAATTTTGCATCTCAGAATTCAACATTTTTTCTACTAATCTTTTTGTTAATTCTTTATACAATCCTCCCTCTTTAAAAACTGTTGTTAAATCTTCAGTATTTTCTAATAATAAATCTACTGCTTTTGATATTGGATCATTATTATTAATATTTTGCTTTTTAGCCATCTGTAACTCACTCTTTCTAGAAAATTAATTATATTTACTAGAATTAATTAAACATAGTTATTTTTGTAAGTTACACAGATTACTAAACATTACCTTATGTACTTAAGATTTAACTTACTTTGTGAAATTTTTAATAAAATAAAACCATTAAAATAAAAAAAATATTAAAAATATTTTTTTAAAATTTAAATTTTTATCGAGTTAATATAAAAATATTATTAACAATTTTTTGTTTAAAATGTAAACTCATTTTTTAAACTATTTTTTCAAAAAATATTTATTTCTATATTCAATAACACTAAATAGTTTTAAAACAATTTTATTGACAATTAATTAAATTTAATTACGGAATATGTCCTAACTTAACAGTTAATCTTCCTGTTTTTAATTTTAACTTTGATAAAATTAATTTTTTATTTAAATCATGAGCATTAAAATTTTCAATTTGCTGTTCTATATTTGTTCCTTCAACTTCCAATACTCTTATTTCATTATCTAATTTCTCTTCTCGTATCATTTCTTTGGATATCTCTTCATCTAATGCCACTATGTTTTCTTTTCATTTTTTTATCATATATGTTGTTTGTAATTGTTTATTTGGTAATTGATTTTTTAATTTTAATATTTCTTCTCTATTTTTTTCTATTTGTTTTTGTATTTCATAAAGTTCATTAATATTTATAATCTTGTCTATTTTTTTAATTTGTTCAAAATGTTTTTTTCTTTCTTTTTCTAATTTTTGTTTTTCAATCTTTAAAACTATTATTTTGTTTTGTTTTTATTACACTATCTATTTTTTTGATTTCTTCTTTAAAAATTTTTGATTCCTTTCTAATTGTTTCTATCACTAACTTCTTTCTTTCTTTTTTATTTAATAGACTTCTTGCAAAACTATGATATTAATCACATTTTTTAAGTTTAAAAATTTATTTTAATAACACTTTTAATATTTTTTAAAAATTATTGTTCAAAATATGTTTTATTTTTTGTCATTAAAATACAACAAAAATTATTATTTCAAATAAAAAAATAAAATATTAAATTATTAAATATATTTAAATTAATAATTGTAAATTATAAATTGAAGCTATTAAATTAAATCTTAATGCAAATTTTTTTCTTCTATTTCGATATTTTTCACTAATAATTTTAAATTTTTTAAGAATCGCAAAAACATGTTCAATAACAACTCTCATTTTTGAAATAGCCTTATTATTTTTCTTTTCTTCTTTAGTTAAAGGGTTTTTCTTTGATTTTCGTTTAGGTAATAAGACATTTTTATGTATGTTTTGTATACCTTGATATCCTAAATCTACTAAAATAGTTGTTTCTGATAAAAATTTCGTTTTTGAATTTTTTAAAATTTTAAAATCATGATTTTTACCATAAGAAAAATAAGAACTTATAATTTTTTTACTATCTTTTTCAATTATGACTTGAGTTTTTATTGTATGTTTTTTCTTTTTTACTGAATAATATTGTTTTTGACTTTTTTTGGGCGTTGAATAGTACTTTCAGTCACATCAATGATAACTGTTTTATCTTTAAAATTATTATTTAACAGTGATTTTTGCCCATCAAGTTGTTGAAAATCAGGATGTTTTATTAAAGTATTTTCTATTCACTTGATATTCCTATAGCAACTACTTTCACTAATTCCATAACTTTTAGCAATATGAAAATAAGTTCGATACTCTCTTCAATATTCTAAAGTCATTAATAAACGATTTTCTAATGATAATTTATTAGGTGTACCACCATTTTTAAACTTTTTTACTTCTTCTGTCTTTAAAATTTCTAGAATTTTATTAAAAATAATATCATTTATACCAGTTAATTTTAATAATTCTGGATTGTTAATAGTTTTTAATTTATCAAACATCATAGATTACCTATCTTTTTTATTTTTAATTTTATTTTAAAAATTAAAAATAAAAAAGATAGGTTTTGCAAGAAGTCTAATATAAAAAAAATCATTACTTTCTTAAAAAAATAATAGATTGAAAACTATATTTAGTTTTTCTTTTACATTGTATATAAATATAATAAATTTACATGATATATACATTAATACTATTTTCTATATACAATTCAATAACTTATAATTCTTTTAAAAATAAATTATTTTTTAATTTATATTAATTTTATTATAATATTTAATATCATATACAAACACTAAAGTAGGTTAATAATGTTAGAAATCATAAGTTTTAATAATGAACATATTACAATTAAAGTGAAAAAAAATAAAAAAGAAATTTTAAATGCACTAGGCATTATTGATATCAATAATACTAATGAATTTAAAATATTTAATACTCCGTTTGCTCTTGAAATACTACTTAAATATACAAATAATAATTATAAATGAAAACAAATATATGAATACTCACTAATATCATGAAAAAAAATCCAACAAGAAAAAAACTTAAATGATTATCCAGGTAATCCTAAACTAAGACATTATCAACGTGTTGATGTTGCAATTTTAAAAGCAAATAAAAGATTTGGCTTGTTTAATGAAATGCGTACTGGGAAAACACCAACTATTTTAACGGCATTATCAGAAATGAAAACTAATAAAATATTATTTGTTGTTCCTAAGTCAACTATTTTATTAACATGGGTTCCTGAAATTAAAAAATGAACTACCTATAATTGTATTACTATTAAAGATGATATTACTAAAGTGCGAACAGAAAAATATAATCAATTTAAAAATAGTAATAATTGTATTTTAGTAGTTTCTAAAAACACTTTTAAAAATGATATAAAAAATAAATTATTAACTAAATTTGATTTTACATTAGTTATTGATGAAGCACATTTTTTAAGAAACTATAAAACTGCACAAAGTTCAACAATTTTGGAAGTTGCAAATAAAGTATCATCAGTTTATTGTTTAACTGGTACCCCCGCCAATAATCATCCTAGTGATATTTTTGGTATATTAAAAATTATTGATAATAAACTATATAAAAATATTGATTATTGAGATTTTGTTGCTCGTTATTTTGGAATAATTAGAAAACGTATTACCAATTTTGTAACTATTAATATACCAAAACCAAATGTTAAAGCACAACTAGCAGCAGAGTTTGATTATTTAGTTAAAAAAATATCAATTATGCGCAAACAAATTGATGTACGTAATGAAATGCCAAAAATTATTAAAAATGATTTAATTTTAACTATGCCCAAAGCACAAACCGCAATTTATTATGATACTCTTGAAACTATGAAACAAGAATTATTTTATAATAAAAAATCTAAAATAACTTTTTTACAAATATTTACGAAATTAAGAACTATTTGTTCAACACCTATTAATGAGGGAATGAAAGAATTAGGAGCAAAATTTAATTGACTACTAGACTACTTACATGATAATGAAAATGATTCAATTATTATTTATAGTAGTTTTAGTGATAAAGGAATTAACATTTTAAGTAACATTTTAGATAAACATAAATTAAATCATCAATTAATTACTGGTAAAGTAAATCATGAACAAAGGCTTAAAGCGATTAGTGATTTTCAAAGTAAAAAAGTTAAAATTATTTTATGTAATATTAAATCTACTAATGTTGGTATCACATTAGATGAAGGTGATGTTATGATTTTTCTAGATCGTGAATTAAACCCAACCGAAAATGAGCAAGCTGAAAGTCGCTTTTTTCCAACTCAATTAAACGATAATAAAACTAGAGAAATTATTAATTTATATTGTGCTAATACTATCGATTTAAAAATTAGAGACATCCTTAATAATAAAATTGATATTAATAAAATAATTAATGATCAAGGTATTAAATTTTTTGAATAATTTTATTATATTTAATAAACTAAACGAGGATTAAAAACAAGATCTGCATTATTATTAAGAATGAATTGTTCATCATTAATTTCAAGAATATATTCTTGCAATAAAGGCGCAAATTCGTTTGAAGATTGAAAAGAATGAGTGTTATCAATGATTTGTTGACTTTCAAAAAATTCTCTATAATCACCATTATCTTCTTCATCATTTAAACAACAAAAAAGACCTGAAATAAAACCAAAAAGAGCACCAGTAAAACATCCTGAAAGCACTGTTATAGCTGAAGTAATATCAAATTCAAGAATATTTTGTTCTCTTTTTTGATATAGATCAGAAAGAGTAAACAAACTACCTCCAATAATATGTCCTAAACAAGTTGATAATATTATTTTTTTATTAATCATGTTATTTACCACCTTTTTAACATTTAAATTATTGGTTTAGACATTTTTTTTAAATTAAATGCTTTTCAAGCAAGAGCATCTGCTTCATCATTATATATATTACCACTATGACCTTTAACTCATTTAAAATAAACATTAACATCTTTTGCTATTTTATCATAAAATGCTTTATATGCCTTTGTTTCTACTTTAGTAGTTTTTCATTCACCAGTACATCATTTACTAATTCCAACATAATCATGACAAATTAAAATTGATTTTATATTATTTTCCAAAGCTAACTGCATTGCCTTTTGTGCACCCATTATTTCTCCAGCAACATTTCTTAATTTTGCTCAATTTTCATCATCAAATTTTTCATAAAATATATCTTTTTTGCCATTATTTAAGAAAACAAGTCCATAAGAAAATTGATTAATTTCTTCTTTAAAACTACCATCAGTATATGCTATTACTTCATATTTATACTGATTTTCAGATTTTATTTGAATTTTATCATCTAAATAATCTTGAGCTTCTTTTTTAGTTGCAAATTTTTTATACTGAGCACCAGCATAACCTCTAATTTGTGTTTCACATTCATTCCAGTTTTCAAATATTCCAATGACTCTACCTTTTTTTACTGCATAAAATTTACTTGCCATAATTATGACTCCTCTATTGTTTATTTTAATTTTACAATAATATTAAATTTTATCTAATTAAAATTACAACTAAAAGCAAAAATATTGCTAATGCTAATTAGCAAGTGACTTTACTAATTAAATAAAATGGCACAAAAAAATATTTATTATTTTAAAATTTTAATTTTTAAATTTGGGTCATTTGTTAGGATCATTTTCAAACCCTGAATTTTTAGCAAATCATCCATGTCATAATACTTCATTTACATTTCATTTTGATAAGTCTTTATTAAATAACGAAGCTTTATAAAACATATAACCCATATCCACCACTTTTGAAGTATCTCACTTCGAAATATCTTGATTAAATGCCACTGCTCCAGCAAACATACAACGCATGCTTGTAACATCATTTACAATTCATTTTGAAATATCTTGATTAAATGATAAACAATTTCGAAACATATTATTCATATTTGTTACATTATTATCATAGAGTAAATTTGTAATATTACCATTAAATAACGAAGCACCATAAAACATTGAACTCATATCTCTCACATTAATTATATTTCAAGATAAATTTTGATTAAATGATAAAGCATCATAAAACATTGCATGCATAGTTGTTACATTAACTACATCTCAGTTTGAAATATCTTGATTAAATTTTTTTGCTCCAGCAAACATTGAACTCATATTTGTTACGTGTGCAATATTTCAACTTGATAGATTTTGATTAAATGATGAAGCATTACTAAACATATAACTCATATCTACTACATTTGATGTATTTCATTTTGAAATATCTTGATTAAATGCTCTTGCATCCATAAACATATTTTTCAAAGATCTAATTTCTGATGGTAAATGATCAGATACTTTTTCTATTGTTACTGGCATTTTAACAACTTGAATTATTCCTTCTCGATTTTGAAAAAATCCAATTTGAATAACCTCTTTGCTATTTATATTTGATAAATCTACTTCACTCGTTTTCACTTGTTTTCCATCTTTGTCAATGTAAATTGTATCTTGCTGAATTTTATTATCTAAAAATTGAATTTTTTGTGAACTTGTATTTAAGATAACATTAGTTAAATTACCCGTAATTGCTAAAATACTTAATGTTGTTAATAATGATTTCATAATTAATCACCCTCCAAGTTTTCTCCAATAACTTCTTAAAATTTAAGAAGATAAATATATTTTAGTATTTTTTAAAAAAATAGACTTCTTGCAAAACCTATCTATTAAAAATTTAATTTTTAAAATAAAATTAAAAATAAAAAAGATAGGTAATCTATGATGTTTGATAAATTAAAAACTATTAATAATCCAGAATTATTAAGATTAACTGGTATAAATGATATTATTTTTAATAAAATTCTAGAAATTTTAAAGACAGAAGAAGTAAAAAAGTTTAAAAATGGTGGTACACCTAATAAATTATCATTAGAAAATCGTTTATTAATGACTTTAGAATATTGAAGAGAGTATCGAACTTATTTTCATATTGCTAAAAGTTATGGAATTAGTGAAAGTAGTTGCTATAGGAATATCAAGTGAATAGAAAATACTTTAATAAAACATCCTGATTTTCAACAACTTGATGGGCAAAAATCACTGTTAAATAATAATTTTAAAGATAAAACAGTTATCATTGATGTGACTGAAAGTACTATTCAACGCCCAAAAAAAGTCAAAAACAATATTATTCAAGAAAAAAGAAAAAACATACAATAAAAACTCAAGTCATAATTGAAAAAGATAGTAAAAAAATTATAAGTTCTTATTTTTCTTATGGTAAAAATCATGATTTTAAAATTTTAAAAAATTCAAAAACGAAATTTTTATCAGAAACAACTATTTTAGTAGATTTAGGATATCAAGGTATACAAAACATACATAAAAATGTCTTATTACCTAAACGAAAATCAAAGAAAAACCCTTTAACTAAAGAAGAAAAGAAAAATAATAAGGCTATTTCAAAAATGAGAGTTGTTATTGAACATGTTTTTGCGATTCTTAAAAAATTTAAAATTATTAGTGAAAAATATCGAAATAGAAGAAAAAAATTTGCATTAAGATTTAATTTAATAGCTTCAATTTATAATTTACAATTATTAATTTAAATATATTTGATAATTTAATATTTTATTTTTTTATTTGAAATAATAATTTTTGTTGTATTTTAATGACAAAAAATAAAACATATTTTGAACAATAATTTTTAAAAAATATTAAAAGTGTTATTAAAATAAATTTTTAAACTTAAAAAATGTGATTAATATCATAGTTTTGCAAGAAGTCTATTATTTACTTTCCTTTCTATATTTTTTTTCTTGATGTATTAATAAATTTATTAAAATTATTTGTTTATCAATGGAATGGCAACACTTTTTAGGACTATTTTTTGGTAAACATTTGTTGTTGATATTTAACTGGAGTTAAGTAGTTTAAAGTGCTGTGAATTCTTATATTGTTATATCAATTGATGTAATCAAATAATTCTAATTTTAATTGGATTAATGATGTAAAATTTTTATCATTAATAAATTCGGTTTTAAAAGTTTTAAAAGTTGCTTCAGCAACAGCATTATCATAAGGACAATCTTTTTTACTTAAAGAACGGTTAATGTTGAATGCTAGTAAAAGTTTATCAATAATTTTATTGTTAAATTCATTACCGCGATCACTATGAAATATTTGAATATCTTTTAAACAGCGATTTGATTGCATAAATGCTTGATGTACTAATGATGCATCTTTTTTAACTCCAACACTATGTCCGATAATTTCGCGGTTAAATAGGTCTATTAATAGGCAAATATAGTTTCACCTACCATTAACTTGTACATAAGTTAAATCACTAACAATAACTTCATTTTTAATCCTATTCTTAAATTTTCTATTAACAAGATTAGTTATTTGACTATCGTTAACTTTGTTATTATGATTTTTGAATGATAATTTAGTATATTTTGATATTAAATTATGTTCATTCATAATTTTTTTAATTTTTCTGCGGGATAAATAAATTTCTTGGTTTTCTAGAATTTTTTTTAATCTTCTAGTACCATAAACTTCTTTATTTTCTTTAAAAGCACTAATAACAGCTTCATCATAAATATTATTTTTGATTTTATTTTCTTTTTTCTTTAAATTAAAATAATATGTTGATTTAGATATTTTTAAAAAACGACACATTGTGCGAATTTTATATTTAGCTTTATTTTTGACAATAATTTCTATTTTCTGCCTATTATTAGTGCTGCTTGCTTTAAAATATCATTTTCCATTCGTAATTGCTTTAATTCTTTTCTTAATTTAATTAATTCATTTTCTTCAAAAGAACGATTATCTTTAGTTTTAAAACTTCCTGAATTACTAAATTGCTTAATTCAATTGTAAGTAGCTGCTCTTGTAACATTATATTCTTTAGCAAGGCAAGATACTGATTTGCCACTTTGATATAAAGCTACTATTTGTTTTTTAAATTCATCGGTATATGAGTTAATATTGGCCATAATTATAGTTCCTTTCTTTTAACAAATTTGTTTACTTGTCTACGTAATTAGTGTCCAATAAATTGTAACCCATCCAATATGTTATAATTAAATTAACAAATCATAGAATTTGCAGTTATATTGTTAATGTTACTCATAATTCTAAGGGTTAATCTCATACGTCCTTTGACAACCGTCCAGAAAAATCAAATAGAATAAAAAAAACATATTTAAAAAACTAAGTATTTTAATACTTAGTTTTTTAAATAAAGATTAATTATCCAATTTTAGTTTTAGTTTCAACATTACTTGCTAATACTGTATCCAATACATCTTGACCACCACGGACCTGATGTTGTTCTGGATCAATGCTATGTAACATAATAATAACTTGATGAGCAACATTGATTTTCATACGATTAAATAATTTTGAAGCTTCCTCAATATAAGCTTGTAAGGGATTTAACTGCGCATAACCACGCAAATGAATTCCTGCACGCAGTTTACTTAAAGCATCAATGTGATTAGTTCAATATTGATCAAAAGTTTGTAAAACAACACTATTTTCAATTTGTTTTATAATAACATCATTTAATTTTTCTCTTTTTTCAAGATAAAAATTATAAGATTTTTCAACAATTAAATCAATATTTTCTTCAGTACTTAATCGATTTAACTTTTCTGCTATTAAATCATTAGGCTTAATTAATTTATTTTCAATACCTTTAACTAATTCATCATAATCAATAAACTGTTCTCTACCAACAACTTTATTAAAAATATTTAGTAAATCACGTGCTACTGTTCTGTGCATATTTTTGATTAAATCTAATAAATCATCAGCAAGTAAAATATTATCACGTTGATGATATGTAGCTTCACGATGCTGAGCAATAACATTATCATAATCTAATAAGTTTTTTCGTGCATCAAAATTCATACCTTCAATTTTTTGTTGTGCTCTAGTAATTGATCTAGTTAACATTTTTGATCTAATATAGTCTTCACCTAAACTTGCAAAAGCTTTTTTTAATTTTTCACCACCAAAACGTAACATCAAATCATCTTCAATCGAAACATAAAATCGTGAAAATCCAGGATCACCTTGTCTTCCGGCTCTTCCACGTAATTGATTATCAATTCTTCGTGCTTCGTTTCTTTCAGTACCTAATACAGCAAGGCCACCAAGTTCAATAACACCCTTACCAAGTTTAATATCAGTTCCACGTCCTGCCATATTAGTTGCTAAAGTAATTGATCCTTTTTCACCAGCTCTAGCAATAATATCAGCTTCACGAGCATGATTTTTAGCATTTAAAATCTCGTGCTTAATTCCTTCCAAAGTTAACATATTAGCAATTCGTTCTGATACATCAACATTAGCAGTACCAATCAAAATTGGTTGTCCTTTAGTATGTCGTTCTTTAACTTCTGCAATTAAAGATTTAAATTTAGCATTTAATGAAGCAAAAACATGATCGGGTTTATCTTCTCGAATAATTGGTTTATTAGTAGGAATCTTAATTACTCTCATATTATAAATTTTTACAAATTCTTCTTCTTCGGTTTTAGCAGTTCCTGTCATACCACTTAATTTATTATATAAACGGAAAAAGTTTTGATAAGTAATAGTAGCTACTGTTGTTGTTTCTTGTTGAATTGTAACATTTTCTTTAGCCTGTAAAGCTTGATGAAGTCCATCACTATATACTCTACCAGGCATTAATCTACCAGTAAACTGATCAACTAGCACAATTTCACCATCTTTAACAACATATTCTACATCTAATTTGAAAACATGATTAGCACGAAGTGCATTTTGAATATGATGAAATAATTCCGAGTTATCAATATCAAATAAATTTTTTAAATTAAACTGTTTTTGAGCTTTATTAACACCCGTTACTGTTAATGCAATTTGGCGTGATTCTCAATCAATTTTATAATCTTCAGGTATTAAAGTTTTTGCAAAAACATCTGATGCTTGATATAAAGGCGTACGATTTTTTGAACCACCAGAAATAATTAAAGGTGTTCTTGATTCATCAATTAAAACAGAGTCCGCCTCATCAATGATAGCATAATTAAGCTGACGTTGAACTTTTTCTGGATAAACCTTAACCATATTATCACGCAAATAATCAAAGCCTAATTCCGAATTAGTTGTATATGTAACATCTTTTAAATACGCTTCACGTTTTTGATTAGTAGAATGATCACGAAGACTAACACCAATAGTAATTCCCAAAAATTCTAAAATTGGTCGATTTAATTCAGCATCTCTTGCCGCTAAATATTCATTAACAGTAATAACATGAACACCTTTACTACTTAAAGCATTTAGATAAATTGGCATCACGGCAGTTAAAGTTTTTCCTTCACCAGTTCGCATTTCAGCAACATCACCATTATGAAGAACAATACCACCAATTAATTGAACAGGATATGGATGTAATCCACTAATTCTTCTTGCTGCTTCTCTAATTGTCGCAAAAGCTTCAACTAAAATATCATCTAAAGTCTCACCTTCTGCCAATCTGGTTCTGAATTCAACTGTTTTATTTGCTAATTCTTCATCTTTAATTTTTCTTATTGTTTCATCAAGGCTAATTATTGCCTTAACTTGTTTATTAATTTTTCGTAAAATTTTACGATCTCACATAAAGTAAATCACCATTTTTTTCTTTATTATTACTTATACTTATTATTACTTGTAAAGTAATAAAATCTTTATTATTTTAACATAAAAAAACTTAGAAAACTTAGTACCCAAAAAAAATTGTATTTATATTATATTTTTTTCTTTCTCTTCGAAGTTAGAAAAAATAATTTACTATAATTATTTTAATTACTATAAAAAACTTGACTATTATATGATTTAATATTACTTTTATTAAAAGATTCCTTGTTAATTTCTGATTTTGTAAGTTCAATAAAATTAATTTTAGATTCTAACATTTTATTTAAACTATTTTCATTAAAATTATCTTCTTCTTTTTTTAATTTGATTTTTTTTCTAAGTTGATTTTTATTTTTTTAAAAATATAAAATAAACTAAATATTGAAGTTGTTGTGAAAAAAAAACTAATAACTAAAAATCAAATTTTTTTTAAACTTCATTGATTACTTTTTTTCTAATTTTCTCTTCTACAAAAATTTGATTTTCTTTAATTATTAATGAACTAGTTTTTAGTTTATTAATAATTGGAATTCTTATTACTTTAAAAAATTTACGTTGGTCAGCTCTAAACCATTGAATTTGCATATCTGTAAAAAATGGAATTTGCTCCTTTGTAAACGATTGAATTTGTTGGCCTATTAAAGATTGAATCTGTTCCATTGTCAACTCTTGAATCTGCTCTTTTGTAAAGTATGGAATTTGTTGTTCTGTAAATGTGGAATGGCAACACTTTTTAGGACTATTTTTTGGTAAACATTTGTTGTTGATATTTAACTGGAGTTAAGTAGTTTAAAGTGCTGTGAATTCTTATATTGTTATATCAATTGATGTAATCAAATAATTCTAATTTTAATTGGATTAATGATGTAAAATTTTTATCATTAATAAATTCGGTTTTAAAAGTTTTAAAAGTTGCTTCAGCAACAGCATTATCATAAGGACAACCTTTTTTACTTAAAGAACGGTTAATGTTGAATGCTAGTAAAAGTTTATCAATAATTTTATTGTTAAATTCATTACCGCGATCACTATGAAATATTTGAATATCTTTTAAACAGCGATTTGATTGCATAAATGCTTGATGTACTATGATGCATCTTTTTTAACTCCAACACTATGTCCGATAATTTCGCGGTTAAATAGGTCTATTAATAGGCAAATATAGTTTCACCTACCATTAACTTGTACATAAGTTAAATCACTAACAATAACTTCATTTTTAATCCTATTCTTAAATTTTCTATTAACAAGATTAGTTATTTGACTATCGTTAACTTTGTTATTATGATTTTTGAATGATAATTTAGTATATTTTGATATTAAATTATGTTCATTCATAATTTTTTTAATTTTTCTGCGCGATAAATAAATTTCTTGGTTTTCTAGAATTTTTTTTAATCTTCTAGTACCATAAACTTCTTTATTTTCTTTAAAAGGACTAATAACAGCTTCATCATAAATATTATTTTTGATTTTATTTTCTTTTTTCTTTAAATTAAAATAATATGTTGATTTAGATATTTTTAAAAAACGACACATTGTGCGAATTTTATATTTAGCTTTATTTTTGACAATAATTTCTATTTTCTGCCTATTATTAGTGCTGCTTGCTTTAAAATATCATTTTCCATTCGTAATTGCTTTAATTCTTTTCTTAATTTAATTAATTCATTTTCTTCAAAAGAACGATTATCTTTAGTTTTAAAACTTCCTGAATTACTAAATTGCTTAATTCAATTGTAAGTAGCTGCTCTTGTAACATTATATTCTTTAGCAAGGCAAGATACTGATTTGCCACTTTGATATAAAGCTACTATTTGTTTTTTAAATTCATCGGTATATGAGTTAATATTGGCCATAATTATAGTTCCTTTCTTTTAACAAATTTGTTTACTTGTCTACGTAATTAGTGTCCAATAAATTGTAACCCATCCAGTTTTTAATTTATCAAACATCATAGATTACCTATCTTTTTTATTTTTAATTTTATTTTAAAAATTAAATTTTTAATAGATAGGTTTTGCAAGAAGTCTAATGTGTATTAGTTAACTTAAATCCATTTTGTTTTAATAATCAATAATATGCAGTTAATTGTAATGTTGCTTTTTCTTTTAATTCTTTTGTCATTACTTTATAAGTTTTAAAATCAATAATTGAATATAAATCTAATTCAGTTTTAAATATTAAATCTGGTGTTCCAGCAACAATATCTGCATAATATATTTGTTCACTAATATAATATTCTTTATCTTTTTTAAATTTTTGTTCTAAAAAATCTAATAATGTAAAACAATATTCAAGTATTTTTTCAGTAAATACTGATTTATTTTTAATTTTTGTTTTTATTTCATTTACTACATTTTGATTATTTTTATATTTAAAATATAATTCTGCTACTTTATGTACACAATTACCTCTAATAATTGCTTTTTCTAATTTTGCTTTTGGAATTTTGTCATAATTTGAACCTAAATAATTATCAAGTATTTTAGAAACTGAAAATAATTCTTTATTATTTAAAAAATATTGATGTGTATCTTTTTTAAAAATCAATGACATTATTAAGTAATTTTCTAACTAAAGCAGATATTTTTATATTTTTAATTTCACAAAATTCTTTTACTTTTTTAAATTCATTTTCAGTTAAATATACATTAGACTTCTTGCAAAACCTATCTATTAAAAATTAAATTTTTAAAATAAAATTAAAAATAAAAAAGATAGGTAATCTATGATGTTTGATAAATTAAAAACTATTAACAATCCAGAATTATTAAAGACATATTCCGTAATTAAATTTTTTAAAAGTCAATTAATAATTTTAAAATTTATTTTATAATTTTGTTATTAACAATAAATTTAGAAAAGTGTTGATAAAAATGATTTTTGAAAATTTAAAAAAATTAAAAAATGAAGAATTTTATAGATATTTTGGTATAAAACGTTTTCATTTTAATGAAATGTTAGAAAAATTAATTGAAATAGAAAAATTAGAAAAAAATAAAGGTCGAAAAAATAAACTTTCAGTAGAAGAAAGATTAATGATGACTTTATTATACTGAAAAGAATATTATACTTTTTTTCAAATGAGTATTAAATCTAAAATGAGCCCATCAAGTTGTTTTCGAAATATTACTTGAGTAGAAAATAAACTTAGTAACCACAAAGATTACCAATTTTTAAAAGAAAGATATAAATTAAAAATTGATAAAAAACAAGAAAATTCAAATGAATTTCAATTTTATTTAATTGATTCAACTGAGATTGAAATTGAAAGACCAACTAAAAAAAACTACAGTTAGAATATTTTTCTGGTAAAAGTTGAATGTATTCTATAAAATTTCAAATTGTATATGATTTTTTTAATAAAAAAATTGTTGATATTTTTGCTGATAATGGTAAAGTGCATGATTTTCAAATATTAAAAAATTCAAATCTTGAATTTTCAGAAAAAACAATAATTATTGGTGATTTAGGATATCAAGGTATACAAAATATTTATAAAAATACAATAATACCAATTAAAAGAACTAAAAATAAAAAATTAACTAAACAAGAAAGAAAATACAATAAGATTGTATCTAAAATTAGAATTAAAGTTGAACATGTCTTTGCTTGATTGAAAAGATTCAAAATTTTAGTAAATAAATGTAGAAAATCTAAATTTAGACTTATGTACTTAAGATTTAACTTACTTTGTGAAATTTTTAATAAAATAAAACCATTAAAATAAAAAAAATATTAAAAATATTTTTTTAAAATTTAAATTTTTATCGAGTTAATATAAAAATATTATTAACAATTTTTTGTTTAAAATGTAAACTCATTTTTTAAACTATTTTTTCAAAAAATATTTATTTCTATATTCAATAACACTAAATAGTTTTAAAACAATTTTATTGACAATTAATTAAATTTAATTACGGAATATGTCCAAAGTATAATATTCTTTTCAAATGAGTATTAAATCTAAAATGAGCCCATCAAGTTGTTTTCGAAATATTACTTGAGTAGAAAATAAACTTAGTAACCACAAAGATTACCAATTTTTAAAAGAAAGATATAAATTAAAAATTGATAAAAAACAAGAAAATTCAAATGAATTTCAATTTTATTTAATTGATTCAACTGAGATTGAAATTGAAAGACCAACTAAAAAAAACTACAGTTAGAATATTTTTCTGGTAAAAGTTGAATGTATTCTATAAAATTTCAAATTGTATATGATTTTTTTAATAAAAAAATTGTTGATATTTTTGCTGATAATGGTAAAGTGCATGATTTTCAAATATTAAAAAATTCAAATCTTGAATTTTCAGAAAAAACAATAATTATTGGTGATTTAGGATATCAAGGTATACAAAATATTTATAAAAATACAATAATACCAATTAAAAGAACTAAAAATAAAAAATTAACTAAACAAGAAAGAAAATACAATAAGATTGTATCTAAAATTAGAATTAAAGTTGAACATGTCTTTGCTTGATTGAAAAGATTCAAAATTTTAGTAAATAAATGTAGAAAATCTAAATTTAGACTTATGTACTTAAGATTTAACTTACTTTGTGAAATTTTTAATAAAATAAAACCATTAAAATAAAAAAAATATTAAAAATATTTTTTTAAAATTTAAATTTTTATCGAGTTAATATAAAAATATTATTAACAATTTTTTGTTTAAAATGTAAACTCATTTTTTAAACTATTTTTTCAAAAAATATTTATTTCTATATTCAATAACACTAAATAGTTTTAAAACAATTTTATTGACAATTAATTAAATTTAATTACGGAATATGTCCAGTATGTTCCTTAGAAAAGTAGCACTATAATTATTTCTTTCACTCATCCGCCCCTTGTGAACCATTTTAATTAAGGAATTATAGTTTTTCGGACATCCCGACAGTTAAGATATGATGCTTTGAAATTAATCTCACATATAATCATTTCCCGTTTTAGCCAAATACAGACTGAATAGTTAACTTGCTAAAGGTTAGTATCCCTTTTATCCTGATATAATAAATGCCCTAAAGACATGTCCATTTATTTTTATTACGACAGTGTTATGAAGTTTTATAAATATAAATTTTTATTATTAACTTTCTCCTAACATGGTCACAGCGTGTTATTAGATATTTAAAGGTGCTAATAATAAATAAGAACGATATTTCTATCGTTCTTATTATTTATAAAACTATCCATCAACTTTATGCGCCCTTAATAATTAAAAATTTTGCTTTTTTTGTGAAAATGATATAATTATACAAAATATATTATTAGGAGCAAAATTATGGCAAAAAAACACTTTAAATTTAATACTTGAAAGTTTATTCAATTTACTGGTTTTTTTTTAATTACTTTAGGAATTATATTTTCTTTTTCTTCTTTTAAAGTTAGCCTATTGTTATATTTTGGTTTAGTATCAGTATTAATAGGTTCTATTAATATTTTAATTTACTATATTTTTATTGGAACAAATAGTTATAAAAAATATTCAAGAAAACAAAATAATAATAAGTTAATAATCAAAAATAATTAAGAAATATAAACTTAAAACTAAGAAGATTAGTTTTTTCGAGAGAATAATAGGTGAAAAACTATGAGAAAAATATTAAAAGTATTTAAAGCGATGTTTTTAACGAGCATTATTTCTTTACCACTTATTGCATGTGATAAGGTAAATGATGCAAATCAAAAATATGTTGATATTAGTAATATTAATATGGAAGTTACTAATGCTCCTGTTGAATTAAATAAAGATATTTATAATACAGCTTTAATTAAATTTAAAACTAAAGTACAAACTGAAATTAATAAATTAGTTCCAGAAGGAAAAAAACCAGAAAATGGAACCGATTATAAAATAACAATTGTTAATCATAATGATATGTATGCTAAAATTGATAAATTTGAATCACTTGCTGTTAATGTATCTGCTTCAAATAATAGTAATTTTTTAAAAGGTAGTTTTAATGCTTGTGTAAAATTAGTATCAAAAGCTAAAGACATTAGTAATGTTAATATTGATAAGCAAGAAGAAAAAATTAAAATTAATACCACTACTTTTGGTGAAGCAATTGCTTTACGTTGTTTATCATTAATTGAAAGTAAAATTAATGCTATTGTTCCAACAGCAAAACAAGATAGTGACTATATTGTTAATGTAGAAGGTCATACTTTATCAGAATCTATTAAAACATTTGATGATGTTCATATTAATGTTAATGCTATTGAAGATGATTATCATTTTTTATTACATGGTAGTTTTAGTTTTGTCTTAGCTTTTGTTAAAGATTAATTTATATTATTTTGGGTAATAAAAAAGAAAACTTGATTTTCATTATTATCATAAAAATAAAGTAGTATAGTATGGGGTAAGCATGTCAGAAGTAGAAAAATTATTAACAATGAATTATGAAAATGTTTGTAATTTTTTAAAAAATAAATATGGATGTATTTCAAAAAATTATTTTTCAGATGCAACAATGTCTAAGAAATCACAAGGAATAACAAGGGGAAAAGAAGGTTTATATATTCATCATATTGATGAAGATAAAGCAATTTTGTTATCTACTCCCAAATGAGCTCAAAAGTCACCATTTGCCTATCAATATGCTGATCGATTAGTTTATTGTAATTTATTAGAACATTTGGTTTTGCATATTAAAATTTTTGAATATCCTCATTCAAATAAACATAATTTTATGGAAGTTGGTGTTGGTGGAATTTATGCTTTTATTGTTCCTGAATTAAATGATATTTATAGTGGTATTCAATATAAACAACCATGAAAACAGAAAGTTACTGAAGTTGTTTTACCATTAAAAGAAGATTATTTTAAATGTATTAAAAAATTAGTGGAACTTGGGTTTTCTTATCCTTTGCTTACTTCTTTTAATCATCAATTTGGTACATGAAATAATAGAAATAATAATAGGTTATATGAAGAAATGAAAAAAATGGGTGTTAAACAGTAACTTTTTTTATTGTTATTTAATAATAAATAAAAAATGTTAGTAAATTACCAACATTTATTTTTATTAAGTTTATGAAAAAGTTAATTGACAATGATTTTGATTAATTATTGGTAATTGTTCACCATTAATACTTGTTATATCGTTATTTCTTAATAATGGAGTTCTTTCAGATATTTGTTGTTCGTTATTACTTTCAACATTAATATCATAAATATTTGTTGTAAAACATTTATCATAAATATTTGAAATGGAAGTGCTAATTCCATACCCTAGTTTAGAACCTAAAAATGCTCCAATAAAAGTTGAACCTGTTATACTAACCATTATTCCAAAGAGTGCCATTCCTGCTTCTGGATCATGTAAAGCTTCCTTATTTTTTGAAATTAAATCATAATAAAAATAACTTATGCCACTTAGTGCTGCACTACCACCTAATATTCCACTTGTATATGTAAAGTATTTTTGAATTTTTTTCATTTTTTCTCCTTTCAAAATAAAAAAACTATTTATTTTAAAATTAAAATAATAGTTTAAAAACTTGTATGAAGTTTTATCTTTTAATTTTAACATAAGATTTTTTTTGATAAAAATAAGACAAAAATTACTATTAATAGTTTATTGTAAATATATAATTTTCTATATCAATAAAAGAAATTTATTAAATTTATATTTTAGATTATAATTTTTTAAAATAAAAACAAAGTTATTAAAATAAAATTTATAAATTATATTTTTATTTAGTTAATTTTGAACTATAAGAATGTTATTAACAATTAAAAAAATAATTTTTGAATAAATCTTTTATCTTTTTTCGTTATTTTTATTGTTATTTTATTGATTTATAAATTAAAAGGCGTAAAATTTCATATTAGTATATATTTTAAATTATTGAAAATATACGCATTAAAGATAAAGGAGTGTTTTTAGTGGAAAGTAGTAAAAATCTGTTTATTGTTAATCATCCTTTAATACAAGATAAATTAACAAGAATTAGAAATCACTTAACCCAAAAAAAAGATTTCAAAGAGAATTTAAGCGAAATTGCAACGTTAATGGCTTATGAAGTATTTAAAGATATTCCTCTTGATGAAATTGAAGTTGAAACACCCATTACTAAAGTTATTGGTAAAACATTAACCAAGACAATCATTCTTTCTCCGATTTTAAGAGCAGGATTAGGGATGACAAATGGATTTGAGTATGTAGTACCTAATGCAATTATTAGTCATGTTGGTCTTTATCGTGATGAAGAAACTTTAAAACCACAAAAATATTTTTTTAAATATCCCAAAAATATTAAAAATATAAGTGATGCATTAGTATTTATCTTAGATCCAATGCTTGCTACTGGTGGTACTGCTGACGCTGCTATTAAAGAATTAAAAAAAGTAGGTTTTAAAAATATTACTTTAGTTTCCATTGTAGGAGCACCAGTAGCTATTAAGAAAATTAATCATAATCATCCTGATGTTAAGATTTTTTTAGCAGCGTTGGATAAAGAATTAAATGATGATGGTTATATTGTACCTGGATTGGGTGATGCTGGTGATCGAATTTTTGGAACTAAATAAATATTTTAATGGAAAAAATTAGAAATAACCTTTTTCTTTCAATAGTTTTTACAATTTTATGCTACTGATTATTAATTAATGTAGGATTAATTATAACTGTTATAATTAATACAAACCATTGGTTATTAATTGCTGGATTTAATATTGGTTTTATAGGAAGTATGATTGGGTTATGCTTTTTATATTTATCGTCAAAATGATTAACCAGCGGAATACATTTAAAACAAACCTTAGCATATTTTGGATTCTTATTAAGAATGTTAATTTATGGTTCAATTATAGTTTTGAATATTTTCTTTAACTTTGCTAATATTTTTACTATAATTGCCGGAATGTCAATATTAATGGTTGCTACTATTACTGCAACATTATGTGTATATCAAAAAAATAACTTAAAAGAAGGAATTTAAATGGAAACTTTAGCTGTATTGGAAAGTTGGAATTATTTACAAATTATGCCACAATTGATAACAATTTTGATAACAACAGTCTTTATCAGTGTTATTAGTTATATTTATTATTATAAAGTAAAACGAATGAAGCCTGATGAAGATCCAAGAGGTATTGTTTTAGTTGTTGAATTAATAATTAAATCAGTTGAAAAAATTGTTGTTGATGTTCTTGGCGTAAAGTATAAAAACCTGACAGTTTATTTGTTATATGTAATGGGTTATATTTTAATTGGTAATTGATTATCGATTATTGGTCTTGAACCACAGTCATCAATGTATACTGTTACTTTATCAATGGCATTAGTTACTTTTATTGGAATATATTATATTGCTATTAAATTTCAGAAACTTTTATTTTTTAAAAAATTTATTATTAACCCTCTAGAATTAATTACTCAATTTGCACCTTTGATTTCTTTATCTTTTCGTTTATTTGGTAATATTTTAGGTGGAAGTATTATTTTGGCAATGCTTTATGGGGTAACTTCTAATATTTGAAGTAATATCCCAATTATTGGTCAGATGAATTTATTAATTGGTGTAATTGGACCATTCTTACATATTTATTTTGATTTATTTGCTGGAAGTATTCAAGCCTTAATTTTTGGCACCTTAACTCTTGTTTATTGGAAGTTACAAATGGAAGAAGGAAGTTCTCATAAGTGAGAACTTACTATTAAATTACCAAGAAAACTTCGTAAACAACAAGCAATAAATCATGAAGAAGAAATTTATACCGAACGTTCAATTATGGAAAAAAAATAAAACACAAAAAGGAGAATTTATTTATTATGGAACTATTAACAACAGTAATGACACATGTCTTTCATTTTTTTAATCATTTAGCAACCGATCCTAATTCTTTAGTGAGTTTAAAGTTTGTTGGAGCTGGAATTTCAACTATTTCTTGTGCAGGAAGTGGAATTGGTCAAGGTTTTGCTGCCGGTAAAGCTGTTGAAGCGGTTGCTCGTAATCCTGAAGTAGAATCTAAAATTAGAACACAATTTGTTATTGGTGCAGCTATTGCTGAATCAGGTGCTATTTATGGATTAGTTGTTTCTCTAATTTTAATATTTGGAGCATCATAAGGTATTAAAAAATATTAAAAAGTAGGTGATTTTATGAATTTTAATTTCAATGATTTAGTATCAGGTGATGATATTGTTAATCAATTATTTCCCAATCTTCCTGTTTTTATTGCTCATATTTTTGCAACATTAATTTTATTAATGGTACTTTGAAGATGAGTTTATGCTCCGTTTCGTAAGGCTTTACATTCGCGACATTTAGTAATTAAAGAAAAACTTGATGATGCTGCTTGCAAGCAATCATTAGCTAATCAAGATCGTGGTGAAGCTAGTCAAATATTAAAAGCTGCTAAAATTGAAGCTCAGGAAATTATTGCTAATGCACAAAATGATGGTTACAATAAGCGTAAACAAATTATTGATAAAGCGCAAGAAGAGAGTATGCGTATTACCAATCAATCAAATCGTGATTTAGTTCGTGCTCGTAAAGAGGCAGAAGCAAAGATTAACGAAGAAATCAAAGTAGTAGCATTAGAAGCAGCTAAAAAAATTATTGGTGCTGAAATGAATGCTAAAAAACATGAACAATTAATTACTGATTTTATTAAGAATTTGGAATAGTGGTGAAGTTAAATGATAGATGAAGGATTAGCTAATCAATGAAGTAATGGTCTTTTTCAATTAGCAAGAGAAATAAAAAAAATTACTCAATTTGCTGAAGAAAGTAATAAATTAATTGATATTTTTACTACTTATCCAGAATTTATTGATATTACTAGTAGTAGTAATATAACTATTGAAACACGTAAACAAATTATTAGTGAAACTTTTAAAAATCATATTGAACCATATATGTTAAATTTTTTCTTTTTGTTGATTGATGAACATCATTTCCAGTGTGTTCGTTTCATTTTAAAAGAATTTCGCAAATTATGTAATGAATATCAAGATGTAAACTATGGCATTATTTATTCAGTAATAGAACTTTCAAACCAACAAATAAATCAAATAAAATTGAAAATTGCGAAAGTCATTAAACATAAGATTAAAGTCGTTAACAAGATTGATAAATCATTAATTGGTGGTATTAAAGTTAAAGTACAGAATCAAGTTTTTGATGGTTCCGTTAAAGGTCAAATTGATCAATTAAAACAAGAATTATTAAGTCATGAATAGAGGTAAAACAAATGTCCTTAAACGTTAATCAAATTTCAGAAATTATAAAAAGCCAAATTAAAAATTATGGTAAAAAAATTAGTGCTAATGAGGAAGGCATTGTTGTTACTGTCGGTGATGGAATTGCGCTAATTCATGGTTTAGATAAGGCTGTTAATGGTGAATTAGTATTTTTTCCTAAAAGTAATATTTATGGTATGGTTTTGAGTTTAGAAGAAACTGCTGTTGGTGTTACTTTAATGGGGGATGACACAGGTATCAAAGAAGGAGATATTGTTAGTAGAACAGGTAATGTTGTTGAAACACCAGTTGGTAATATGCTTTTAGGAAGAGTTGTTAATGCACTAGGGCAAAAGATTGATGGTAAAGGTCCAATTAAAACTACGAAAACTAGACCGATTGAAAGAATAGCGCTGGGTGTGATGACTAGAAAATCTGTATCAGAACCTTTAGCAACAGGATTATTATGAATTGATGCAATGATTCCGATTGGCAAAGGTCAACGAGAGTTAATAATTGGTGATCGTCAAACTGGAAAAACAACGATTGCTATTGATACTATTATTAATCAAAAGGGTAAAAATGTCTTTTGTGTTTATGTTGCTATTGGTCAAAAAGCTTCAACTGTTGCTCAAATTGTTGATAAATTAACACAACTAGGGGCAATGGAGTATACAACTATTGTTGCTGCTACTGCTAGTGAAGTTGCTCCTTTGCAATATATTGCTCCTTATACAGGAGTAACTATTGCCGAAGAATGAATGGAAGAAGGTAAAGATGTCTTAATTGTTTATGATGATTTGAGTAAACATGCAGTGGCCTATCGTGCTATTTCCTTATTATTAAGACGACCACCAGGAAGAGAAGCTTATCCAGGAGATGTTTTTTATCTTCATTCACGTTTATTAGAGCGTGCAGCTAAATTAAATGAAAAACATGGTGGTGGGAGTATTACTGCCTTACCTATTATTGAAACACAAGCCGGTGATATTTCTGCATATATTCCTACTAATGTTATTTCAATTACTGATGGTCAAATTTTTTTAATGTCAGAATTATTTAATGCCGGAATTCGTCCAGCAGTTGATGTAGGTTTATCGGTTTCACGGGTAGGTTCATCAGCACAAATTAAAGCAATAAAACAAGCAGGTGGAACATTAAAATTAGAATTAGCACAATTTCGTGAATTACAAGCTTTTTCACAATTTGGTTCTGATTTAGATGAAAACACTAGAGCTGTTATTGAACATGGTAAACGTGCCATTGAAATTTTAAAACAAAAACAAAATGAGCCATTAAATCAAATTGATCAAGCAATTATTTTATTAGCAATTAAAAATAAGGCAATTAAATGATTACCAGTAGAAATGATGGATTCTTTTAAAAAGGAAGTAATAACTTATTTTCAAAAACAACAACGAAAAAGTTATTTAAAATTACAGCAAGATCAAGCGTTTAGTGAAGAGTTACAAGTGAGCATTAGTCAAGGCATTATGCAGGTTGTTTATAATTTGACCAATAAGCTAAATGACTATAATCCTAAAATATATGGTAGTCTTGAAGAATGGGAAACATTAATTAAAACATTCAAATAATGTATTTAGGAAGGTAAGGTGAAATATCATGGCTCAAAGCATGGAACAAATTAGACAAAAAATTAAATCTGTTAATACTAGTTATAAAATTACTAAAGCAATGCAACTAGTATCAACAGCTAAATTAAAAAAAGTAGGTAAAAGAATTGAGATGATTAAACCTTATTATTCTGAAGTTTATGATACATTCAATCAATTAATACCTAAATTAAGTAATTCAATTTATTTAAAAACAAAAGATCAAGTTATTAATAAAACAATATGAGTCGTTTTTAATTCTAATTTAGGATTATGTGGTGGTTTTAATAATAATTTAAATAAATTAGTACTAGAACAATATCAACCACAAGATGAAATAGTTGTTATTGGTAGTAAAGGAGTTTCATACTTTACTAATCATCATTGTAAAATTATGCAATCTTATACTGAAATTAACATTCAATCATCATATAATGATTCGCAAGAGATATCTTTGTTGTTACTTTCTAAGTTTAATAATAAAGAAACTGATGCTATTAAAATTGCATATACAAAATATGTAAATACGGTAACAACAATTCCAACAATTATTGATTTATTACCAATTGTTTCTATTAAAACTAATCAAGAAAGTAATTTAATTCAAACTGATTTTGAACCAGACGCTAATACTGTTATTAATAGTGCTATTCCTTTATATGTTGGTGCCATTGTTTATGGTGCATTAGTAGAATCACAAGTGTCAGAGCAAGCATTACGAAGATTAGCAATGGAAAATGCTTCAAATAATGCCAAAGAAATGAAAGATAAATTATTAGTAAGTTATAATCGTGCCCGTCAAGGTGCTATTACCCAAGAAATTTCAGAAATTATTGGTGGCGCTGATGCCCAATCATCATAATAAAGGAGTAAACTAAAATGAAAAATGCAACTAGTAAAAAATCTATAACAATTAAAGAAAAAAATGTTAGTGATAAAAACTCTTTAAAAAAAGATAACACTAAAGTTATTGCTAAAGTAAAAGCAAAAGTGACTAAAAAAGTAGTTAATAGCAAAGAAAGTGTTAAAACTAGTAAACAATTACCAACTAAACGAAATATTGGAAAAATTGTTCAAATTTCAGGTCCAGTTATTGATATTCGTTTTAATGATAATAGTTTACCTAATTTAAATAATGCTATTAGTATTGATAATAATGGTCAAAAATTAATTGTTGAAGTTGCAAAACATATTGGTGATGATAGTGTTCGTTGTATTTCAATGGGTCCAACTGAAGGATTACTACGTGGTCTTGAAGCAGTTGATTTAGGAATACCAATTAGTGTTCCTGTTGGTGAAGAAGTTTTGGGTAGACTTTTTAATGTATTGGGTGAAGTCATTGATGATGGTAAAGAACTTAAAACTAAATTAAAATATCCTATTCATCGTACACCTCCTAGTTTTGATGAATTACAATCAAAATCTGAAATTTTAGAAACAGGAATTAAAGTCATTGATTTATTAGCACCTTATGCTAAAGGTGGAAAAATTGGTTTATTCGGTGGAGCTGGAGTTGGTAAAACAGTTTTAATTCAAGAATTAATTAATAACATAGCTAAAGAACATGCTGGTATTTCTGTCTTTTCAGGAGTTGGCGAAAGAACACGTGAGGGTAATGATTTATATTATGAAATGCAAGAGTCAGGTGTTATTAGTAAAACTGCTTTAGTGTTTGGTCAAATGTCAGAACCACCAGGTGCTAGAATGCGTGTTGCATTAACTGGTTTAACAATTGCTGAATACTTCCGTGATGAAAAACAACAAGATGTATTATTATTTATTGATAATATATTTCGTTTTACACAAGCTGGTAGTGAAGTATCAGCTTTATTAGGAAGAATGCCTTCAGCAGTAGGGTACCAACCAACATTATCGACAGAAATGGGTGCTTTACAAGAACGTATTGTATCAACAACACGTGGTTCTATTACATCTGTACAAGCAGTATATGTACCAGCTGATGATTTAACTGATCCAGCTCCTGCGACAACATTTACTCACTTGGATGCCAAAATTGTTTTAGATCGTAATATTGCTGCTTTAGGGCTTTATCCTGCTGTTCATCCTTTACAATCTTCATCAAGAATGTTAGATCCTGCTATTGTTGGTCAGGAGCATTATGATGTTGCGCAAAGAGTTATTGAAACAATTCAACGTTTTTCTGAATTAGAACCAATCATTGGTATTTTAGGAATGGATGAGTTGAGTGAAGAAGATAAAAAAATAGTAGCTAGAGCAAGAAGAATTCGTAATTTTTGTTCACAACCATTTCATGTTGCTGCAAAATTTTCGGGTTTAAATGGTATTTATATTCCGATTAGTCAAACTGTTAATAGTTTTAAACAAATTTTAGATGGTGAATGTGATGATTTACCAGAGCAAGCGTTTTTATATGTAGGAACTATTGAACAAGCAATTGAAAAGGCAAAGAAATTGAGATAATTGAAGGTGATAGTATGGCATTAAATCTTAAAATTATTACTCCTGATGGTATTTTTTTCGATGGAGAAGTACAGTGAGTTAATGTTAAAACAACTGAAGGATATGTTGGTATTCTTGAATGGCATACACCTTTGATTGCTAATATTCAAATATCGAAAATGTCATTTAAAATTAAAGAAAAAATTCGTAATTTAACGATTTCTGGTGGACTTTTGGTAACTGATTTACATATGGTTCGTATTATTAGTGATAAAGTTGAATATACATCAATTTTAAAAGAGCAAGAAACAAAGGTATTTGATGAGCGTATTAAAAGGGTTAGTGGAGGTTAATAAATATGCATGATTCACATTTAATAAAATGAATAATTGAAATAAGTATTTATCTTTTTAGTTTTATTGCTAGCGGATTTGCTGTAAAAGCAATTCCTTTTAATAAATTTCTTGATCATAAAAGAATAAAAGAATCATGAATTTTATATATGTTAACAACTTTAGTTTTTACTTATTGTATTGGTACGTTAATTATTAAATTTATTGGTTTAGATATTTGGTTTAATTTAAATTAATACTTAAAATTAAAAAAATAAAAAGAGTAAGTGTTTTAAAATACTTACTATTTTTTTAATTACAATATATTATTAAAATTTATAGTAGTTATTGATAATACCTATATATATTAGACTTCTTGCAAAACTATGATATTAATCACATTTTTTAAGTTTAAAAATTTATTTTAATAACACTTTTAATATTTTTTAAAAATTATTGTTCAAAATATGTTTTATTTTTTGTCATTAAAATACAACAAAAATTATTATTTCAAATAAAAAAATAAAATATTAAATTATCAAATATATTTAAATTAATAATTGTAAATTATAAATTGAAGCTATTAAATTAAATCTTAATGCAAATTTTTTTCTTCTATTTCGATATTTTTCACTAATAATTTTAAATTTTTTAAGAATCGTAAAAACATGTTCAATAACAACTCTCATTTTTGAAATAGCCTTATTATTTTTCTTTTCTTCTTTAGTTAAAGGGTTTTTCTTTGATTTTCGTTTAGGTAATAAGACATTTTTATGTATGTTTTGTATACCTTGATATCCTAAATCTACTAAAATAGTTGTTTCTGATAAAAATTTCGTTTTTGAATTTTTTAAAATTTTAAAATCATGATTTTTACCATAAGAAAAATAAGAACTTATAATTTTTTTACTATCTTTTTCAATTATGACTTGAGTTTTTATTGTATGTTTTTTCTTTTTTCCTGAATAATATTGTTTTTGACTTTTTTTGGGCGTTGAATAGTACTTTCAGTCACATCAATGATAACTGTTTTATCTTTAAAATTATTATTTAACAGTGATTTTTGCCCATCAAGTTGTTGAAAATCAGGATGTTTTATTAAAGTATTTTCTATTCACTTGATATTCCTATAGCAACTACTTTCACTAATTCCATAACTTTTAGCAATATGAAAATAAGTTCGATACTCTCTTCAATATTCTAAAGTCATTAATAAACGATTTTCTAATGATAATTTATTAGGTGTACCACCATTTTTAAACTTTTTTACTTCTTCTGTCTTTAAAATTTTTAGAATTTTATTAAAAATAATATCATTTATACCAGTTAATCTTAATAATTCTGGATTGTTAATAGTTTTTAATTTATCAAACATCATAGATTACCTATCTTTTTTATTTTTAATTTTATTTTAAAAATTAAAAATAAAAAAGATAGGTTTTGCAAGAAGTCTATTATTCAAATTGAAAATTAAATAAACATAACTTATCACAAGATATAATTAATAACTTAGAAGAATTAAAAGTATTAGACCCTATTAAAGCACAATCTTGATATTATGGTGTACCTAGTGTTTTACAAGGTGCTATATTTGCAAGATATTTAGATAAAGTAAATACTGAATTAGATTTTCAAGTTTCTAAAATAACTGGAGGATTAGATATAGGTATGGCAACAAGTAGTAGTGGTCATCCAACTGCAGCTTCATTATGATTTATTGGTGAAAATCATAATGGAAGAAGAGCACATAAAGTAAGTGAATTTTATCATAGTAATGCTAATATTAATGGTCAACCAGCAATGTATTTTAAAAATACTTATGAATTAGCAAATAGTATTATTGATTATTATTTAATTGAAGCACAAAAATATTTTGCTATGTTTAAAGCTTTTATTTGTTATGTTGATTATGGTAATGGTGGTCAAGCATTTATTGATGTTTTAAATGTAGAAAAAAATAAAAGAAATATGAATTGATTAAATTTTGAACCAGTAGATAAATCAGTAATGTATTTAAAAGATAGAATTGATTTTACTACTACTGGATTAATTAAAAATATATTAGACTTCTTGCAAAACTATGATATTAATCACATTTTTTAAGTTTAAAAATTTATTTTAATAACACTTTTAATATTTTTTAAAAATTATTGTTCAAAATATGTTTTATTTTTTGTCATTAAAATACAACAAAAATTATTATTTCAAATAAAAAAATATGGAATGGCAACACTTTTTAGGACTATTTTTTGGTAAACATTTGTTGTTGATATTTAACTGGAGTTAAGTAGTTTAAAGTGCTGTGAATTCTTATATTGTTATATCAATTGATGTAATCAAATAATTCTAATTTTAATTGGATTAATGATGTAAAATTTTTATCATTAATAAATTCGGTTTTAAAAGTTTTAAAAGTTGCTTTAGCAACAGCATTATCATAAGGACAACCTTTTTTACTTAAAGAACGGTTAATGTTGAATGCTAGTAAAAGTTTATCAATAATTTTATTGTTAAATTCATTACCGCGATCACTATGAAATATTTGAATATCTTTTAAACAGCGATTTGATTGCATAAATGCTTGATGTACTAATGATGCATCTTTTTTAACTCCAACACTATGTCCGATAATTTCGCGGTTAAATAGGTCTATTAATAGGCAAATATAGTTTCACCTACCATTAACTTGTACATAAGTTAAATCACTAACAATAACTTCATTTTTAATCCTATTCTTAAATTTTCTATTAACAAGATTAGTTATTTGACTATAGTTAACTTTGTTATTATGATTTTTGAATGATAATTTAGTATATTTTGATATTAAATTATGTTCATTCATAATTTTTTTAATTTTTCTGCGCGATAAATAAATTTCTTGGTTTTCTAGAATTTTTTTTAATCTTCTAGTACCATAAACTTCTTTATTTTCTTTAAAAGCACTAATAACAGCTTCATCATAAATATTATTTTTGATTTTATTTTCTTTTTTCTTTAAATTAAAATAATATGTTGATTTAGATATTTTTAAAAAACGACACATTGTGCGAATTTTATATTTAGCTTTATTTTTGACAATAATTTCTATTTTCTGCCTATTATTAGTGCTGCTTGCTTTAAAATATCATTTTCCATTCGTAATTGCTTTAATTCTTTTTTTAATTTAATTAATTCATTTTCTTCAAAAGAACGATTATCTTTAGTTTTAAAACTTCCTGAATTACTAAATTGCTTAATTCAATTGTAAGTAGCTGCTCTTGTAACATTATATTCTTTAGCAAGGCAAGATACTGATTTGCCACTTTGATATAAAGCTACTATTTGTTTTTTAAATTCATCGGTATATGAGTTAATATTGGCCATAATTATAGTTCCTTTCTTTTAACAAATTTGTTTACTTGTCTACGTAATTAGTGTCCAATAAATTGTAACCCATCCAATTTCGTAATAAATAATTAGCAATTTTTTGACATGCTTTATCATATTCTTTTAAAAAATTTTGTTGTCATTTTGTCTGGTAGCGTCGGCAATCAAATATATATTTTCTATCAATTCCTAATGCTAAATTTAAACCAGTTTTTGTCATTCTTGTTGGAACATTTTTATTTTCTTTAAAATATTCACTTATTTTTTCTTTATAATTTCCTAATTCTTTTCTTTTTGCTGGCATATTATCACCTTATTTAAAACTTATATACTAATTATATCATTTCTATTTTTATTAAATCACAACAATTTAATTTTAATAGTCATATAATCAAATCATAAATTAAGAAGGAGATTATTATTATGAATTTTCTTATTAATGAACTTAATTATGATGAACTTGATATTATAATTAAAAATAATGATTTAAGTTTTATAACAAATATATGACAAGGATATGATGATTTTTGATATCAAAATATATATGATACAACTAAACATAAATATGTTAAAACAGCTCCAAGAAGTCCAAATACTCAATATGGTAAAGTAAATGATTTTTATCGTAGATGTTATTTAATATTAGAAACTAATGAATATTATTATCCTTTAGATGAATATATAAAAATTAAAAAAAGAAAAAGAACACTTACAAGTTTAGAACATACAATAATAAAAAATTCAGGTAATGGTAAAAGACAATCTGATGTACAAGATATAATAAAAAATACTAATTTTTCTAAAACATATATGACTAATGTAATGAAAAATGCAATAATTGAAGTTGAAAAAATAAAAGAGAAAAAAGTAGTATTACTAACTGAAAAATTATTTATAAATATGGATGATTGTTTTATAAGTTCATTATTTAATAATAAAAAACAAAAAAATCGTATTCGTACAATTAGTGCAAATAAAGGTAAAGATTTAGAAAAATCTACTAAAAGTAGAAATGTTTTAAAAGATAAAAAAATTACTTATATGAAAACTAAAAATGGTCAAAGAATTAAAAGACAAGAATTAATTGATAAAATTTATGAATTTCTTGATTTACAATATATTTATACTAAAAGTAGTTTAGTATTTATTGGTGATGGTGCACCTTGAATTAAAACTACTGCTAAAAAAGAAAAAATTCCTTATGTAATTGATAGACATCATGCATTTAAAGCACTTAAAAAAGGATTTATTATTAATAGAAAAGTAGATAATAAAAAATTAACAAATGCATATGATTTATTTGTTAATGGTGAATATTATCAATTATTAGATTTTTTAAAAGAAAATAAAGTTGATGAGCAAATATATAAATATTTTAAAAATAATAAAGATGGTGTTATTAATCAAAAAGAAAATTGAAATCAAGGAGTTTGTGCTGAAAGTGATGTATCACATTTAGTTAAATCTTTAAAAGGATATGGTGCTAAGATTTTTAATGATAAAGTACTTGATAATATGCTTATAATTAATTCAGCAAGAATTAATAAATTAAATCTTATACTTTAATTTTTTAAAACTTAATAAATCTAAACCTAAATAGTTAGGAATTTTTTTCATTTATAATTATAAAATAATTATTTAAAACACTTGATTATAAATGAAAAAAGGTATATAATTTAACCAACAATTAATAATTTATTTTAATTTTATCTTTTATTTAAAAAAAATTAAATTATAACTATTAACTTTATACGCCCAAATTATGATAATGATTATTTTTATAATTATCATAATAAAAATTACTTTAAAGTTATAAAACGTAGATATCGTACTATTTGAACTGAATATGGTTTATTAACTTATTTAAGACGTATTTATAAAAATAAATTAACTAAAGAAATTTTTATTCCAACAGATTTATATATTGGTATAGAACCTTATTCACGAATAATAAATTATATAAAAACTAAAATTATTAATAACATGAATACTGGTAAAAAAAATAAAGATATTTTAGATATAATACCAAATGTAAATATCTCATTAATGGGTAATGTTTAGTAATCTGTGTAACTTACAAAAATAACTATGTTTAATTAATTCTAGTAAATATAATTAAATGACTAGAAAGAGTGAGTTACAGATGGCTAAAAAGCAAAATATTAATAATAATGATCCAATATCAAAAGCAGTAGATTTATTATTAGAAAATACTGAAGATTTAACAACAGTTTTTAAAGAGGGAGGATTGTATAAAGAATTAACAAAAAGATTAGTAGAAAAAATGTTGAATTCTGAGATGCAAAATTATTTGGGATATGAAAAGAATCAACATAGTAATAATGACAATGCTCGTAATGGTATAAGTTCAAAAAAAATAATAACTCAACAAGGTAAAATTGAGATTGATGTACCACGAGATCGCAATAGTAATTTTAATCCTATAATAGTTGCAAAAAGACAAAGAAGATTTGATGGTTTTGATCAACAAGTTCTTTCTTTATATGCAAAAGGTATGACATTATCAGATATTAGAATGCAATTACAAGAGTTATATCATGGTGCTGATATTAGTGAAAGTGTTATTAGTCAAATTACTGATGATGTTATTGATGATGTAAAAGCATGGCAAAATCGACCATTAGAAAGTGTCTATCCGATTGTTTATTTTGATTGCATAGTAGTGAAAGTACGACAAGATAAAAGGATTATTAATAAATCAGTTTATATAGCTTTAGGAGTTGATTTAGAAGGTAAAAAAGATGTTTTAGGTTTATGAATTAGTGAAAATGAAGGTGCTAAATTTTGATTAGCAAATTTAACAGAAATGAAAAATCGTGGCTTAAATGATATTCTTATTGCCTGCAGTGATAATTTAACAGGCATGTCAGAAGCAATACAATCAGTTTATCTTAAAACAGAACATCAATTATGCATAGTTCATCAAATTAGAAATAGTTTGAAATATGTCTCATATAAGCATAGAAAATCTCTAGTTGCAGATTTAAAACCAATTTATACTGCATGTAGTGAAGAACAAGCAATGCAGGCTTTAGAATCCTTTGAAAATAAGTGAAATAAACAATATCCTCAAATTGCTAAATCTTGATATAAAAATTGAGATAATTTAATGGTTTTTATTAGTTATCCTACAGAAATCAAAAGAGTTATTTATACAACAAATGCTATTGAATCTGTAAATAGTCAATTACGAAAAGTTATCAGAAATAAAAAAGTTTTTCCTAATGATATGGCAGTTTTTAAAATATTTTATTTAGCAATTGAAAATATAACAAAAAAATGAACAATGCCCATTCAAAATTGAAATACAGCAATTGCTCATTTTATGATAAAATTTGAAGATAGAATTAATCTAAACTAGTACTTTGTAAAACAAAGATACACAGATTACATAAAAGCCTCCATTAATGACTATTAATAATATTAAAAATAAAAGTAATATTAATTTTATTAATTTACATAAAATTAAAGTAAAAGATAATAGACTTCTTGCAAAACTATGATATTAATCACATTTTTTAAGTTTAAAAATTTATTTTAATAACACTTTTAATATTTTTTAAAAATTATTGTTCAAAATATGTTTTATTTTTTGTCATTAAAATACAACAAAAATTATTATTTCAAATAAAAAAATAAAATATTAAATTATCAAATATATTTAAATTAATAATTGTAAATTATAAATTGAAGCTATTAAATTAAATCTTAATGCAAATTTTTTTCTTCTATTTCGATATTTTTCACTAATAATTATAAATTTTTTAAGAATCGCAAAAACATGTTCAATAACAACTCTCATTTTTGAAATAGCCTTATTATTTTTCTTTTCTTCTTTAGTTAAAGGGTTTTTCTTTGATTTTCGTTTAGGTAATAAGACATTTTTATGTATGTTTTGTATACCTTGATATCCTAAATCTACTAAAATAGTTGTTTCTGATAAAAATTTCGTTTTTGAATTTTTTAAAATTTTAAAATCATGATTTTTACCATAAGAAAAATAAGAACTTATAATTTTTTTACTATCTTTTTCAATTATGACTTGAGTTTTTATTGTATGTTTTTTTCTTTTTTCCTGAATAATATTGTTTTTGACTTTTTTTGGGCGTTGAATAGTACTTTCAGTCACATCAATGATAACTGTTTTATCTTTAAAATTATTATTTAACAGTGATTTTTGCCCATCAAGTTGTTGAAAATCAGGATGTTTTATTAAAGTATTTTCTATTCACTTGATATTCCTATAGCAACTACTTTCACTAATTCCATAACTTTTAGCAATATGAAAATAAGTTCGATACTCTCTTCAATATTCTAAAGTCATTAATAAACGATTTTCTAATGATAATTTATTAGGTGTACCACCATTTTTAAACTTTTTTACTTCTTCTGTCTTTAAAATTTCTAGAATTTTATTAAAAATAATATCATTTATACCAGTTAATCTTAATAATTCTGGATTGTTAATAGTTTTTAATTTATCAAACATCATAGATTACCTATCTTTTTTATTTTTAATTTTATTTTAAAAATTAAATTTTTAATAGATAGGTTTTGCAAGAAGTCTAATGAATATATTTATATAAATGTAGATGATTGTTTTGTACCAGTTTGAAATAAAGATAATAAAAGAGAAATGCAAAAAATTAGAAGTATTTCATATAATACTGGTAAAAAACAAATAAGTAAAAATCGTAATAAATTATTAAATAAAAAATATAATTTTATGTTTAATTATAAATTTGATACTAAAGAAGATTATTATAAAGATAATCCTACTGTAGATTCAACTTGAAAAGGATTAATAAACTATTATGATTTTTATAATCCAAAATTTGTAGTATGTGGTGATGGTGCAACTTGAATTAGAACTTTAGCAAAATATTTAGGAGCATATTATGTTTTTGATAAATATCATGGTTTAAAATATTTATGAACAGCATATAAACCTAATTCTGGTAAAAGAAAATTAATTATTAATAAAGAAAAATATAATAATTATAAAATTGCTAAAGATTATTTTTGTAATGGTAATTATGATGAATTAATAAAATTTTTAATTAAAACAAAAGTTAATAAAGAAACTTTAAGAATTTTTAAAAATAATAAAGAAGGTATTATTAATCAAACTGCTAGTTGAAATATTGGTTGTAGTGCAGAAAGTGATGTATTTCATTTAGTTAAAAGTCAAACTAAAGGTGCAAAAATATATAATTATAAAACTTTAAATAATATGTTAATTTCACGGGCTAATTTTTTAAATAGTAGAATATAAATTTAATTATTTAAAAAATAAAAACTAAGTCATTGACTTAGCATTTTTGTTATAATTAAATTGTAAAAATTTTAATTATAATTCTTGAAGTAATAAACCAAAAGTGCTATAATTAAAGCATAAATATAGATTTTACTAATTTTCTTTCGTTAGATTATTAAAATATATCCACAAAATTTATTCGTCCAATTATTAAATAATAATTGTTATAAACTAATAACATGAACAGCAAAACTAATTGCTTCTTCATATTTATTAAAAAGAAAAAATAAACGTTTATTTTGAAAATTAATTTCAATACCAATATATTTTTGTTTATTTTTTATATAATTATTTTTTTCTCAAAAAAATGTAATACTTTTAACATTAACTAATGGTATTATTTGTAGTTCAAAAGAATCAATAAAATAAAGATTATTTCGTGAAATTAACAAGTCTATTTGATTTAAAGGTATAAAATCTGATGATTTGATAAGATTAATGTCTTTAATTTTATAACGTAAAAATAATTTTTTGGCATCACTATATTCAGTTTTTAAAAGAATATTTTGGCCAGAAATCTTATTAAGATCTTCATACTTTCCCAAAATGACTTTGTCACTATAATAAATATCTTCTTTAATTTTTTCTATTGAAACTGGTAATTCTTTAGTATTTATTTTTTTTAATTTTAAATATTTATATAAAGTATTTATATCTTTAGTAATTTTTAATATTTTCTTTTGTTTATTTTTTTTAATTAATAAAATTAGTGCAATTAATAAAATCAATATTGTTGTGCATGCAATAATAATTAAAATTATTCATCAATTCATAGTATTATCTCCTTTTTTAATACTGTTATCTAATTATTATCTAATAATTTTATCATTAAAACTATTAAAAATAGTTGATGGTTTATTTGTTAAAATCTCACCTGCTACTCTATACCTTAAGTTAGGCAAGTTTATATTATGATAATCGTTAATTGGTTGTTCATTACTTAAATTACAACTTGTAGCTACTAAAGGCCCTGTTAATTTAATTAATTTTTGAATAAAATGTGAAGCACTAACTCTAATTGCTATTGTCTTTTTATTTATTCAATATGATGTGTTTAAACTAGGTTGTTTTAAAACTATAACAGTAACTTTACCAGCACTAAAATTATTTATTAAAAATGACTGTAATTGATCGCTAATTATACCAATGCTTTTAGCTTGTTCTCAACTAGCAACTAAAATTGGCAGTTCTTTAGTATAATCACGTTTTTTTATTTGATAAATTTTATTAATAGCTTTGTCATCATTAAATTTACAAGCAAGACCATAAATTGTATCTGTTGGTAAAGCAACCACTTCGCCATTAGCAATGATTTGACTAATTTCTTTAATTTGATTTTGCTGTAAAGTTATCATGAAAACACCACTATAAATTTTAACTAAATTATACACCTATTATTTTAAATATAATAGTTGTTTCAAAATAATGAATAAAAAACTTATAAATGATATTTGTAATTTAAAATAAACCTTAAAATTACTAATTAAAGATTGGAAAATCATTCATTAATGGTTTAATAAACATCTTAATTTAATATAGATTAATATTTATATTAGATTTTTATTAAATTAAATATAGAAGGAGAATCAAAAAATATGCCCAAAAGAAAAATAAGAATACAACATACTAATGAAGAAATTGAAAAAATAAGAAAAGAAATTGAAGATAATGATAATAAACCATTTATAATAGAAACAATTTGTATTCAAAATATCATTGAAAAAACAATTGATAAAAAATTTAATAATAATGATTTTACAAAAATGATTTTTCCCAATAAAGAATTAGATAGCACTATAAAAAAAGAAATTATAAAATTAGAAACTCAATTTAAAGATGCAGAAATAGATTAGACTTCTTGCAAAACTATGATATTAATCACATTTTTTAAGTTTAAAAATTTATTTTAATAACACTTTTAATATTTTTTAAAAATTATTGTTCAAAATATGTTTTATTTTTTGTCATTAAAATACAACAAAAATTATTATTTCAAATAAAAAAATAAAATATTAAATTATCAAATATATTTAAATTAATAATTGTAAATTATAAATTGAAGCTATTAAATTAAATCTTAATGCAAATTTTTTTCTTCTATTTCGATATTTTTCACTAATAATTTTAAATTTTTTAAGAATCGCAAAAACATGTTCAATAACAACTCTCATTTTTGAAATAGCCTTATTATTTTTCTTTTCTTCTTTAGTTAAAGGGTTTTTCTTTGATTTTCGTTTAGGTAATAAGACATTTTTATGTATGTTTTGTATACCTTGATATCCTAAATCTACTAAAATAGTTGTTTCTGATAAAAATTTCGTTTTTGAATTTTTTAAAATTTTAAAATCATGATTTTTACCATAAGAAAAATAAGAACTTATAATTTTTTTACTATCTTTTTCAATTATGACTTGAGTTTTTATTGTATGTTTTTTCTTTTTTCCTGAATAATATTGTTTTTGACTTTTTTTGGGCGTTGAATAGTACTTTCAGTCACATCAATGATAACTGTTTTATCTTTAAAATTATTATTTAACAGTGATTTTTGCCCATCAAGTTGTTGAAAATCAGGATGTTTTATTAAAGTATTTTCTATTCACTTGATATTCCTATAGCAACTACTTTCACTAATTCCATAACTTTTAGCAATATGAAAATAAGTTCGATACTCTCTTCAATATTCTAAAGTCATTAATAAACGATTTTCTAATGATAATTTATTAAGTGTACCACCATTTTTAAACTTTTTTACTTCTTCTGTCTTTAAAATTTCTAGAATTTTATTAAAAATAATATCATTTATACCAGTTAATCTTAATAATTCTGGATTGTTAATAGTTTTTAATTTATCAAACATCATAGATTACCTATCTTTTTTATTTTTAATTTTATTTTAAAAATTAAATTTTTAATAGATAGGTTTTGCAAGAAGTCTATTGTTTATTTCACTTATTTTCAAAGGATTCTAAAGCCTGCATTGCTTGTTCTTCACTACATGAAGTATAAATTGGTTTTAAATCTGCAACTAGAGATTTTCTATGCTTATATGAGACATATTTCAAACTATTTCTAATTTGATGAACTATGCATAATTGATGTTCGGTTTTAAGATAAACTGATTGTATTGCTTCTGACATGCCTGTTAAATTATCACTGCAGGCAATAAGAATATCATTTAAGCCACGATTTTTCATTTCTGTTAAATTTGCTAATCAAAATTTAGCACCTTCATTTTCACTAATTCATAAACCTAAAACATCTTTTTTACCTTCTAAATGAACTCCTAAAGCTATATAAACTGATTTATTGATAATCCTTTTATCTTGTCGTACTTTCACTACTATGCAATCAAAATAAACAATCGGATAGACACTTTCTAATGGTCGATTTTGCCATGCTTTTACATCATTAATAACATCATCAGTAATTTGACTAATAACACTTTCACTAATATCAGCACCATGATATAACTCTTGTAATTACATTCTAATATCTGATAATAGACTTCTTGCAAAACCTATCTATTAAAAATTTAATTTTTAAAATAAAATTAAAAATAAAAAAGATAGGTAATCTATGATGTTTGATAAATTAAAAACTATTAACAATCCAGAATTATTAAGATTAACTGGTATAAATGATATTATTTTTAATAAAATTCTAAAAATTTTAAAGACAGAAGAAGTAAAAAAGTTTAAAAATGGTGGTACACTTAATAAATTATCATTAGAAAATCGTTTATTAATGACTTTAGAATATTGAAGAGAGTATCGAACTTATTTTCATATTGCTAAAAGTTATGGAATTAGTGAAAGTAGTTGCTATAGGAATATCAAGTGAATAGAAAATACTTTAATAAAACATCCTGATTTTCAACAACTTGATGGGCAAAAATCACTGTTAAATAATAATTTTAAAGATAAAACAGTTATCATTGATGTGACTGAAAGTACTATTCAACGCCCAAAAAAAGTCAAAAACAATATTATTCAGGAAAAAAGAAAAAACATACAATAAAAACTCAAGTCATAATTGAAAAAGATAGTAAAAAAATTATAAGTTCTTATTTTTCTTATGGTAAAAATCATGATTTTAAAATTTTAAAAAATTCAAAAACGAAATTTTTATCAGAAACAACTATTTTAGTAGATTTAGGATATCAAGGTATACAAAACATACATAAAAATGTCTTATTACCTAAACGAAAATCAAAGAAAAACCCTTTAACTAAAGAAGAAAAGAAAAATAATAAGGCTATTTCAAAAATGAGAGTTGTTATTGAACATGTTTTTGCGATTCTTAAAAAATTTAAAATTATTAGTGAAAAATATCGAAATAGAAGAAAAAAAATTGCATTAAGATTTAATTTAATAGCTTCAATTTATAATTTACAATTATTAATTTAAATATATTTGATAATTTAATATTTTATTTTTTTATTTGAAATAATAATTTTTGTTGTATTTTAATGACAAAAAATAAAACATATTTTGAACAATAATTTTTAAAAAATATTAAAAGTGTTATTAAAATAAATTTTTAAACTTAAAAAATGTGATTAATATCATAGTTTTGCAAGAAGTCTAATATCTTTTAAACAGCGATTTGATTGCATAAATGCTTGATGTACTAATGATGCATTTTTTTTAACTCCAACACTATGTCCGATAATTTCGCGGTTAAATAGGTCTATTAATAGGCAAATATAGTTTCACCTACCATTAACTTGTACATAAGTTAAATCACTAACAATAACTTCATTTTTAATCCTATTCTTAAATTTTCTATTAACAAGATTAGTTATTTGACTATCGTTAACTTTGTTATTATGATTTTTGAATGATAATTTAGTATATTTTGATATTAAATTATGTTCATTCATAATTTTTTTAATTTTTCTGCGCGATAAATAAATTTCTTGGTTTTCTAGAATTTTTTTAATCTTCTAGTACCATAAACTTCTTTATTTTCTTTAAAAGCACTAATAACAGCTTCATCATAAATATTATTTTTGATTTTATTTTCTTTTTTCTTTAAATTAAAATAATATGTTGATTTAGATATTTTTAAAAAACGACACATTGTGCGAATTTTATATTTAGCTTTATTTTTGACAATAATTTCTATTTTCTGCCTATTATTAGTGCTGCTTGCTTTAAAATATCATTTTCCATTCGTAATTGCTTTAATTCTTTTCTTAATTTAATTAATTCATTTTCTTCAAAAGAACGATTATCTTTAGTTTTAAAACTTCCTGAATTACTAAATTGCTTAATTCAATTGTAAGTAGCTGCTCTTGTAACATTATATTCTTTAGCAAGGCAAGATACTGATTTGCCACTTTGATATAAAGCTACTATTTGTTTTTTAAATTCATCGGTATATGAGTTAATATTGGCCATAATTATAGTTCCTTTCTTTTAACAAATTTGTTTACTTGTCTACGTAATTAGTGTCCAATAAATTGTAACCCATCCAAGATACACCATATTTTGAAAAAATACGAGAAAGTATATATAAATTACAAGAAAAATTTGAAAAGTTAGAAAAACAAGCATTTGAGAAAATTAAAAAATTAAAAGAAAAAGCAACTGATTTATTTACTAGTGCAGAAAAAAGAGCAATTAAACATGCACAATTAATTCCATTAAATTCCCCAGTATTTATGGGTTGTAAAATTCAACCTTTATCATTAGATAAATGTGCAATTACTATTTATCATAGCAATCCTAAATATAAACCAATTACAGTTGTTGATAGTATTCTTAAAGCAGAAACTTTTGTTACTCAAATACATCCGTTCCATTGATATCGTTGATATAGTGGTTGATACATTGGTTATGGAGTTAATCAAAATAAATGATTAAAAGCAATAGCGTTTGCTCCACCAGTTGTTCAACAAATAATTAGAGATAGTTTTAAAGTATATAGAGAAATATTTAGAACGATAAGAACTTATCATAAAGTAGTAAATGTTATTAATAACCCTATTGAAAATATTAATAAATCATTTAAAAATGTTGGTTTAAAATTTTCAGTTAATACTTTATTTGGTAGTGGATTATTACATCATTTAGAAAAATTTGCATATAGTCAAGTTGTAGCAAAAAGTAAGAAAAAAATTAAAAAAGGTAAAAATAAAATACAAAAAGAAATTGAACATATAACACATAAAAAAACAAAAAAACATACTCATCATTATAAACAAGCATTTTTTAAGGAATGATAAAATATGATTAATAAACTTTGAACTGGTGTCAGTCTAGAAAATTATAATAACTGATATCCATTAACTGGAAAAATTACAGAAACTCCACCACAATATATCAATACATGACCAAATGTTAATGATTGATTTAAAACTTTTGCTATTCGTGCTCAAAATGATATTAATGCTTATCTTGGTTTTATTTTATCTAAATTTCCTTTTGATAGTTTTAAAGATGAATTAATTAAAGAAACATTAAGAGATATGGTTTATGTAACCACTGAACATTGAGTATTTAATCGTACACCAATTGAATTTAATGTTGATGCTACTATTCAATTTAATAATGGTAGTCAATTTAGTGCAAGTAGTATTCCTACAATTAATATATGAGATTTAGCACCAAGTAGAATGAAAATATGGGCAAGACTAACAGAATTAAAACAAATATTATCAAATTATAATGATGATGAAATAGATGTTGAAAAAATTGATTTAAAAGCATTTTATACTAGAAATCAAGTTGATGAATTAATTGAACAACAAAAAGAATTTACATTATCAAAACAAATTAAATTATATGATGATTTAGTTGATGATAATGAAAAGGAAATATATAGAGGTCCTGTTAGTAAATTTGTTAATAAAGGTTATGTTGCAACTGATTATGATAAAGAAACTGAAACAATGATTTTAGATTGACCTGATGAAATTGGTACATTACCACCAGAAGCATTACAAAATAATCCGCAAATTGGTGATTATACACATGCACCAACTTGTGATTTTTCTGCTAAACAACAAAAACGAATTACTACTAATGAAAATGAAATTACCAAATTAAATAGTGAATTAATTAAAACAAACGAAAATATTAATGATGTTAAAAATAATTGATTTAATATTGAAACTAGTCCTTTATGAAAAAAAGTTGAAAATAATAATATAGAAATATTTAAATGATATTTTATTAAAATCAGTTATCAATATTCAACAGAAAATAACTTTATGAAATTTTATAAAGTAATTAAAATTTATTTAAATAATGTTTTTAATGAATTTGAATTGCTAAATGTTGATTCCATGACGTATAGTGAAGAAATCCAAAATAAAAGAATTTTAAATACCGGAACGATTTACTAGACTTCTTGCAAAACTATGATATTAATCACATTTTTTAAGTTTAAAAATTTATTTTAATAACACTTTTAATATTTTTTAAAAATTATTGTTCAAAATATGTTTTATTTTTTGTCATTAAAATACAACAAAAATTATTATTTCAAATAAAAAAATAAAATATTAAATTATTAAATATATTTAAATTAATAATTGTAAATTATAAATTGAAGCTATTAAATTAAATCTTAATGCAAATTTTTTTTCTATTTCGATATTTTTCACTAATAATTTTAAATTTTTTAAGAATCGCAAAAACATGTTCAATAACAACTCTCATTTTTGAAATAGCCTTATTATTTTTCTTTTCTTCTTTAGTTAAAGGGTTTTTCTTTGATTTTTGTTTAGGTAATAAGACATTTTTATGTATGTTTTGTATACCTTGATATCCTAAATCTACTAAAATAGTTGTTTCTGATAAAAATTTCGTTTTTGAATTTTTTAAAATTTTAAAATCATGATTTTTACCATAAGAAAAATAAGAACTTATAATTTTTTTACTATCTTTTTCAATTATGACTTGAGTTTTTATTGTATGTTTTTTCTTTTTTCCTGAATAATATTGTTTTTGACTTTTTTTGGGCGTTGAATAGTACTTTCAGTCACATCAATGATAACTGTTTTATCTTTAAAATTATTATTTAACAGTGATTTTTGCCCATCAAGTTGTTGAAAATCAGGATGTTTTATTAAAGTATTTTCTATTCACTTGATATTCCTATAGCAACTACTTTCACTAATTCCATAACTTTTAGCAATATGAAAATAAGTTCGATACTCTCTTCAATATTCTAAAGTCATTAATAAACGATTTTCTAATGATAATTTATTAGGTGTACCACCATTTTTAAACTTTTTTACTTCTTCTGTCTTTAAAATTTCTAGAATTTTATTAAAAATAATATCATTTATACCAGTTAATCTTAATAATTCTGGATTGTTAATAGTTTTTAATTTATCAAACATCATAGATTACCTATCTTTTTTATTTTTAATTTTATTTTAAAAATTAAATTTTTAATAGATAGGTTTTGCAAGAAGTCTACTATAACAATAAAAAGAAAGAATTTAGTGGTGGCGGTAATTCTTATCCTGAACGTGGAAAAATTAATTTAATTGGTGATATAGAAGAAATATATCAATATATAGGAAAAGATAAACCAACTGAATTTATAGCAGAAGAAAGTACTGAACGTGATTATTATACAAAACTAGAAACTAATAATTTATTAGATAAAAAACAAAATAAATTAACTGCTGGTGAAAATATTAAGATTGATGAAAAAACTAATACTATTAGTGCTACTGGTGGTAGTTCAGTTGATGAAAATAGAATATTTAATAATAAAGATGATAAAGTTAGTACTACAAGATTAGTTAATGAAATTATTAAAACTAATGTTGGTGGTAAAACTTTAATTTATAGAAATAATCCAGTTATAACTGATGATTTAGATATTCCAAATAAAAAATATATAGATGATAAAATTCCTAATTTAGATAATTATTATATAAAAGAAGAAATAGATATAAAAATAGATAAAAAACAAGATAAATTAAAAAAAGGTTCATTTATTAATGTGGATAAAGATAATACAATTAGTGTTGGAGATGAAACATTAATGTGTAAAGGATTAACTTATAATAATTATAAATGTTCAAAAAATTTAAAAACTATTGATAAATCAATTATTGGTGGTATTAATGAAAATAAATCAAATATTTTAGAAAGGTGGTGAATATTATGTTAAATCCATTTAAGAGAAAAGAAAAAAGTAATATTACTGATAATCAAAATGAAAAAGTAAAATTTTTAACTAATAAAAATAAAAGTACACATGCTTCCATTTTAAATTATTTTGGTTTTAATGATTTTAATCATGAAACTTATTTTACTGATTTTGTAGCAGAAAATAATGCTAATTTATATAATGCTCCATTAGATATTAATAATGAAACCATTAAACAATATTTAATTAATCAAGAGTTTTATAGAAAAAATTGAAATTCTATTTTTAAATTAAGTAAATTAGGAATTAGTGGTTATTTAATTTTTATTGCTAATGATGATTTATATTTTCAAGTAGTTGATATACAACAAAGAGTTTATGATATTACTGGTAAATTAATTCAATGTACTATTTTTTATGATAGTTATGAACAAAATGCACAAATGGTTAGATTATTTGAAATTTATACACTAAATAATGAACAAGTAACTATTAATCGTGCAATTTATAGTATTAATGATAGTAAAAAACAATTTCCACTAGATTTTAAATCATTCATTAATAATCCAAATTTAGAACAAGAACAAACACTAAATATTAACTATATACCAATAGCAATTATGAGAAATAAAGCAAATGAGCTAGCAGATTGTAATAAAGTAATGGATAAAATTAAAGCATTAGATGTTATTTATGAACAAATTGTTTTAGATACTATTTTAAACTCACCTAAATTTATTTTTAATCAAACTTATGGTAATGTTCAATCAACGTTAGAGCAAGCAGTAAGAGAACTGGTTACTAAAAATTACTTATTTAAAAGTGGTGGAGATAATAACGAACAAAATGAAAATATTAATATGACAAGTAGTAATTTTAAAGGTAAAAATTTAACTGATATATACGATTGAAATGTTAATGAAATATTTAAACGTTGTGGTATTCATATTCCAAGTCAAAAGAAATCAGCACAACAATCAGTACCCGAAAGTACAGCAGTAAATATTTCAACTATTAATTATATTGAACAAAAGTTATGACAATTTAATATTGATATTCTTAAATTTATTCAAATATTAGTACGTTTAGATAAAGACTTATTAAATAGTAAAACATTTAATATTAATGATGAACAAGACATTAATAATTTAACAGTTAAACTACAATTATTTAATCCTGAAAATAACCAATTAATAGGAGAGAACAATGGAAAACAACAACAAACCACAAACGAAGTTTCCACAGAAACAAACTAAACTTAATCAAGCAGAAGTAGAAAATGATTATTTAATTGATAATATTCCTTATGACTTTACTAATATGATGAGAGCAACTAGTGACCCAGATATTAATAGAGCATACGATGAATTTAAAAAAAGAACAATTTATATTTATGAAATTGAACGTTTATTTAAAAATAATGAAAATAATAGTTTAAGATTTTCAGCAAATACTATTAAAATTGGTTTTATTGATATTGAAAAAGTATTAAAAACTACTGCTGCTGAAACATCAGACTTTACTATGCAATTAAATCAAAGAGCAAGTACTAATATTAATGATAATACTATTGAATATAGTATGACTGATATTAAAAATTTAATTTTTCAAGAAATTAATTTATTAAATCAATTTAAATTATACGCAGTTAGTATAAATGAACAATTAACGGAAGATAATATTGATAATTTATATATTATTAATAATTATTCACAACCTTATCAAAATCCAAAAACTAGAAGTACTAAAAGTATTACTATTATTAAAATTAAAGATTTTAAAACAAGAGATGGTTATCCAATCATTATTAAATTACAAAAACCATTAGATAAAGATACTAAGGTTATTGGCTTAAAAATTAAAGCCCCTAGAAGCATGATTTTTGGCAATATAAAGGTACTTGGTGAAGTTGACAATATGGAAGTATATCCAAAGTTATTTGTTAAAGATAAGATAGCATTTCCGCTATTATCAATGCCTATTGAAACTCAACCAAAAGTTAGAATATTACAACAATGATTTAGTGAACAAATATTACCTTGAAATTTAGCAAAAGAATTTATAGGGCAAGAAAAATCAGTTTTAGATTTAATTAAAATTAGTACTGGAACTGAAACAAGAAGAGAAGTTATTAATAATGCAAGAATAACTCATGCTTGATTAGGATATGAGTTTAGTAATGTTTTAGGTGGTAAATGACCATTAAAAAGCCAAAAAGAATTAAAAGATAAAGAAGTTTGAGATTTTGTAGGTGAAAGTCAATTTTATCAATATGTTGCAACTAATAATAAATTTGATGATATTGAAATAGAAATTAAAGATGCACCAACTAATGATAGTTTACAACAACTATTATTAGATATGCTAAGTTACACATATAACTATAATAGAAATTTTGAAGGTGCTACATATGATGAAAAAACAGGTAAACCAACAAATAAAATGGCAATATTACGTGATACATTTTCAGGACAAAAACCTGATGAAATTATTACTAATTTATTTAGACAGTGAGAATTAGATTATCCAAATTACATAAATTTATCACAATTTAAAATATTTAAACAAGTATTTATTATGTTATCAAAATATATTTATTCATCTTTATCAATAAATAAAGGATTAAATGATGATAATAAAATAGTATTACCTTATTATTTTGAATTAAAATCAAGTCCAATAAAACCTAGTGATAAAGATATTTGAAAATATAAAAACGTAAAAGTTATATTAAAATCTCCATATTTTGATTTTACAGATATAAATAATATTAAATTAAAAAATAATGATATTAGTCAAAATGAATTATTCAAACTAGATGATAATCAATTTAACTGATTATCTATTACAAATGAATTAGAAAGTAATAATATACCTTCTTTAATTCCTGCTGATTGAACATTAGCAAATGGTGAATATGGAAAATACTTTACAAGAGTAATTATTAGTAACAATAAAATTGAGAATGCTTTAAATTTATATGGTTCAAATAAATCTCAATTATTTTCAAAATTGGAATTTTATGAAGAAATTTTACAAATTGATAATATTAATGAATTTGAATTACAAATTAAAAACCCAATTAATAACTTAAATCGCCTAGAAATTAGTGCTATTTTTGGTGCTGGTAACTATGATTTAATTTTAATAACTGATAAGCAAAAAATAAATCTAACTAATATTAACTTATTTGATAAATATAATGAAAACATTTCTTACATAAACTTAGAAATTTAATTATCAAAATATCCATCAGGATATTGACCATTTCATTTTATATCCTCTTTAAATTTTGGCTTAATATCAAAATATAAATCTATTTTATTTTCATCATATAAATTTTTAGTTTCTCAAATTGTTGTTCCAGCCCCCCCAGTAGACTGTATAATCATGTCCTAAAAATGATTGATAACCATTAGTTTTATTTTGTGCTATTGAACCAACTATTAAACCAGTTGTTGCTAAAAATAATGCTAATATTGATGTTATTTTATAAAAATTTGTTTTTATTCATGTTTTCATAATAAATTTCTCTTTTTTTTCCTTGATTTTACTTATAAATTGTACTATTTTTGATTATTTTTACAAGTATGCTTTTAAATGCAAAATAACGCCTAAATTAAAGGCGTTATTTTGTGATACCTATACTATTAATTGTATGTTACTTGTTTATTATATTTTAAATATGAAAGTGGTTTTTTAAATAATTTTTATTTTATTTAAAATTACACTTATATATTTATATAATAATTAAGTAAATTAATTTTTTAAATATATTTACAATAAATTTTGATTTTTTTAAAATAGTTAGGAGAAAAATATGAGTTTTAATTATTTATGAACTTTAAATGAAGCAACAAAAAGAATGTATCAATCTTTTAGAGATGATGTAAAAAATCAATGAGAAAAAAGAGATTGAAGAATATTAAAAGAAAGAGATAGAAAATATATTCCAGTTAAAATTAAAACAAGAACTAGAAATACTATCAATGGTCTTGTTATTTATAACTGTCGTGATTATAAATATTATGATGAACAATTAAAAAAATGAGTTCGCGTTTGTTTATTAGATGAAGAATTAGAATTACCTAAATATAAAAGAACTTGTCAAGATATAAAGAATAATGTTATTGAACATTTTGCAGATGGAAAAAGGTATATTGATATTTTACATACTATGAAACAAACAAAATTTAGCACAACAAGTATTAGTAGATTATTTTAAGAATATCAAGTTAGTAAATTAGATGTTCCTAAAATAAAATTAGAACCAAATCAATTTATTTATATTAGTATTGATGACGGACATCGAAAGTTTTGAAAATTTAAACGAAATTCTGGTAAATATTCAATGCGTTTAGTGTTATTTTGTACAGATAATGTTAATCATAAATTAGTTAATAAAAGAGTAGATGTAATAATAAGACCAACAAAAACTAAAATTGGAGTTCAAAAAACTGCTGAATTTATTTTAGAACAAGGAAATAGATTTTTTGAAAATTTTGACCAAGCAAAAATCATTATTTGTGGAGATAGTGCAGAATGAATTAAAGATGTTGCTAATTATTTAGGTGCACAATTTGTTTTAGATAAATTCCATTTAGTTAAAAAGTTGTATGTAGGAATTATTGCTGGAAACAAAGGAAAATATTTTGAAGAATATAATACTTGTAGAAACTTTATTGAAAATGGTCAATATGATAAATTAATAAAGTATATGAATGAAATATTAAAAAATCATAAAAAATTAAAAAAACAATATTTTAAAAATAATAAACAAGGAATTGAAAATCAAGGTGCAAAATGAAATATTGGTACTTTTGCTGAAAGTAATATTTGATATATTTTAAAAGAAATGCTTGGTAATAGAACATATAGTATAGATATTTATATTAAAATGGTTATTTTTAAATGTAATCTTGTAAATTCTAAAACATAATCATTTTTTTATTTTTAATTAAAAATATTAAAAACTTATTAAATTAAAAGTTAATAAGCATTTTTGTTGTATATTGATATTAAATTTTCTTAGTGATTTTTTAATATTTGTATTTTAATTGAAATTAATTTAATTTAGTAGTAATATAAATGTACAATTGCATATAATTACAATTATTTCTTGTCTATAATTTTAAAGAAATGTTTAAAAAGTAATTATATCCTCCGTTTTTGTTACCGTCGCAATTATTTTTAAAGAAAAATTAAAAATTATTAACGATCATCACCATTATTAATAGTACCTTTAACAATAACATAATCACATTTTGTTAATGCAGATAAATCTTTACCACCAGCATAAGAAATAGCAGATTGTAAATCTTCTTCCATTTCTTTATAAGTATCAGCAATTGAACCTTTATATGGAACAAGTATTTTTTTACCTTCAATATTTTTCGCTTCCGCTTTGTTAAAAATACTTGCTGATCCAAAATATTCTTTGTAAGATTGACCATTTATTGTAACAATTTTGCCAGGTGATTCATCATAACCCGCTAAAATACTTCCTGCCATAATCATAGTGGCACCAAAAGCTATTGCTTTAGCAATATCACCATTACATCTAATACCACCATCTGCAATTAATGGTTTAGTGGTGCTATTGGCAACATCTTGTAAAGCATTTAATTGTCAACCACCTGTACCAAATCCAGTTTTTAGTTTAGTAATACAAGCTTTTCCTGGGCCAACACCAAATTTAATTGCATCAGCGCCTCATTTTTCTAAATCTTTAACAGCGGTTTTTGTCATAACGTTACCAGCAATAATAAAAGGTTTAGTATTTGTTTTAGCAAAAGTAGTTTTTATAAATTTAATCATTTCTTCCATAGCATTACTATGACCATGTGCAATATCAATAGTAATAAATTCTGGAATTAGATTCAGTTTGATTAATTGTTCAAGTAACTCTTTATCCTCTTTTTTAACACCAATGCTAATTGAAGCATATAACTTTTGTTCATGCATACTTTTAATAAATTTAATTTGATCGATATTAAAACGGTGCATTACATAAAAGTAATTATTTTTAGCCAATCAAATACATAATTCTTGGTTAATGACAGCACTCATATTTGCCGGAATAATTGGAATTTTAAAAGTAAAACCATTTAGTTTAACACTGGTATCACATTCTTTTCGTGATTTAACTATTCCTTTATTTGCAATTAGATTTATATCTTCAAAATCAAATTTCACATTCATTTTTTATTTATTCTCCTTAGTCTTTACTAATTGTAATAGTCAAAATATGTACATATTATTTTATAACGTTTTAAATAAAATGCTAAAGGACTAAAACACCATTAGTATTATATATTATTTTTTTGCAATTTAATTATCTTTATTATTAATTAAGTCTGATAATTGGTTAATGATTTTCTTTAAATTAGTAATTAATGGGTTATAAACATCAATTTGTGTTAAATCAACACCCGCATCTTTTAAAATATCTAATGGATATTTGCTGCCACCGGCTTTTAAAAAGTTAAGTAAATTTTCTTTTTTGCCATTTTTAACATCTTCATAAAGTTTATAAGAAACGGTAATTGAAGTAGCATATTTATAAACATAATAAGGTGAGTGGAAAAAATGAAGAATTCGTGGTCATGAGTATCCTTTTGCTTTTTCTTCGTATTTATCTAATGCTTTTTGTCCATATTTATTAGCTGTATTTTCAAATAAATCAGCCAAAATATCGGCGTTTAATGGCACTTCTTTTTCTACTAATTTATGTGCTTCTCATTCAAATTCAGCAAATTGAATTTGACGAAAAAAAGTACCAATTACAGTTTCAATATGAGTTTGTAGTAAGTAAATGCGTTCTTGATTATTTGACGCTTTATTATATAAATAATCAAAGGCTAGATGTTCATTAACTGTTGAAGCAACTTCAGCTAAAATAATTGGATAGTCAGCATTTGGATATTTTTGATATTTTTCTGAAAATAGGGTGTGAACAGAATGACCTAATTCATGAGCTAGTGTATTAAGTGAATTAATAGTATCATCTCAATTCATTAAAATAATGGGTTCTACGCCATTACCACCTGTTGAATAAGCACCAGTTCGTTTATTTGTGTCTTCATAATAGTCAATTCTACCTGGTAATAATGCTAAGTTTAACTGCTCTAAATATTCATCACCTAAGATACTTAAAATTTCTTTGACTGAATTAATACCTTCTTCAACACTGAATTTTTTAGTTGGTATTGTTGTCATTTTTAAACTAGTATCGGTACTATAAAATTTTTTAAATTTAAAAAATTTACGTTTTAAATTATAAAATTCTTCTACTAAAATAGCGTGTTTCTGTCCTGTTTTTATTAAATTTTCATATAGTATTAATGGTACATCATCACTTAATAAACTATATTCTAAAGTAGTTAAATGTTTTTTATTATCTTTTTCTTTATCGTTGTTACGAATTTTTATTTCTTCAACAGCTACTTCTAAAATGCTTTCATAAACTTGTGCTAATGAATGTTTTTTATTTTTAATATCTTCATAAAATTTTTTTGAAATATCAATTCTTAATTGTTGATCTTTTACTGGATTACTATTTTCTAAAATGTCTAAATATAAAGTTTGTGTTAATTCTTGTTCTTTATTTTGATAATTAAACATTGTTTTTTGTTTATCAGCATAAACCAAACTATCATATAAACCACCAGCAGCACTTCTTGATTTGCTAACTTTGCTTAGTAAAGTTTCATCGTGCTCACTTAAAATAAATTTTTCAAATTTAAAAAAAACTTCCATATAATGTTTATATATCATTAATGAGGGGTCATTATTAATTCAGTTTTTAATAGTTTGTAAACCAATAGTTTTGATTTCTGGTTCAATTCATGCTAACTTTTCCGATAACTTACTTTGTTGAGTCGCAAATAAACTAGATAATTGTTGTAATTCTAAGTTAGTTTGATCTAAATCTCCATAATGTAAATATTGCACAACTTTAGAGCCTAACATTGATATTTCTTTGCTAATTGCTAAATATTTTTTAAAGTTATCAATATTATTTAATTTTCCTTTAAAAGTTAAAAGTTGATTGGCAAATTTATCAAACTCAGGTAAAGCTTTTTTTCAAGATTCATTATTAATAAATAAATGCTTAAAATCTCAGCAGTACTTTTTTTTATCTTTTTCATTTAATTCAGAACGCTTCATAGTTTTTGCTCCATTCTATGGTAATATTACAATACAATAATAATACAATAATATTGTTTAACTTATCTATTTTTGTTGTAATTTTCGAAAATATTAATTCAGATATATTGTAATTATTTTAATATTACCATTTAGGAGTGAAAATATGGATAAAAATATTCTACTTAATGTTAGTAGTAAACTTGAATTAAAATTAAAATTAACAGCGGTATTTGCTGATAAAGTTCCTCATGAATTGATTGCTAAAGAAAAAAATAAATTAACATTAATTTCTGAAGATAAAACTTATTACCTATATTTAGGTGATAGTAAAGGCTTAACTCGTAATGATGTTTATAATTTTTTTGTAAATTTTAGTAGTAATAATAGTCAAGATTTGGATATTGATGTCAAATCTTTTGTTACGAGTAATTTAGATGAAAGTATACTTTTACAAACTATATATGAAGCATTATGATTCGGTACTTTTAAAGAATATACTTTAAAAAGTAAAAACAATGAAGAAAAAAAAGTTAAATATAATGTTGTTTCAACAGCAAAATTCCCTAACTATACTTCACAACAACAAATCGAAATTCAAGGAGAAAGTATTAATTTAGCACGTAATTTGCAAGATATGCCACCTAATTTGTTATATCCCGAAGTTTTTGCAAAAAAAATTCAAGATGCAGCAAAAGGTATTAAAAATTTATCAATAAAGGTTTTAGGACAAAAAGAAATAACAGAACTAAATATGAATTTATTATTAGCAGTTAATGCTGGAAGTAATTTTGATGCTTGTGTTGTTGTTTTAGAATATAAAGGTGATCCACAGCATGCCGATGATATTTTAGGATTAGTTGGTAAAGGAATTACTTTTGATAGTGGTGGTTATTCACTAAAACCTTCTTCAGCAATGAAAGGTATGAAATTTGATATGTCGGGTGCAGCTAGTGTATGTAATGCTGCCATTGCTGCTGCTAAATTACAATTAAAAATAAACTTTGTAGCTGTTGCTTGTTTAACAGAAAATAAGATTGGTAGTCATGCTACTTTAGTAGAAACAGTCTTTACTTCAATGAATGGTAAAACTGTAGAAATTAATAATACCGATGCCGAAGGAAGGTTGCTATTAGCAGATGGTATGACATATGCTTTACGTAAAGGAAAAGCAAATCGTATTATTGAATTATCAACTTTAACTGGTGCAATGCTAGTTGCATTAGGTAGTTATATGACTGGTGCTTTTGCTACTGATGATAAATTATTTAATGATTTTGATTTATCATCACAACAAACTAATGAAGAAATTTGAAGAATGCCAATTCATCAACAAAATATTTTAAATATGCGTTCATCTAAAATAGCTGATTTAAGTAATGTTTCTAAAGATCCATATGGTGGTTCATCAAATGCTGCTGCATTTTTAAAAGAATTTAGCGAAGATAAACCATTTTTACATTTAGATATTGCGGGAACTGCTTATAAAAATGATCGTGGTATGGGTGTATTAGTTAAAACATTAGTTCAATATATGAAAAATTATAGTACAAGTAAATAAAGTTATAAAAAAGTTATTTAACAATATTTTTAGTTAATTGGTATTGAAATAATATTTGATTCTATTTTTTGTAGTGTTTTTAATAATGGTGGTAGTTGAGAATTATTAATTTTATTAATATTTAATCGATTACTTGTATCAATAGTATCATTTAATTTAATATTTATTTTTTCTAAGATTTTAATATTTTTATCAAATTTTTCATAATAATTTTTGACTAATTTTTCTAAATTTTCTTCAGTAATATTTGAATTTAATTGGAAAATTGAATTGTTTGAGTAAACAGACTGATAATATTTTTTAGGAAAATTACATATATAACTTAATGTTTGACAAGTATATGTATTTTTAAATTTTTCTCAACAAAAATCAGTAATATTAAGTTTAAATGAAAAACCAATTTGGGCTATTATTGCAACTATTATATTTTCTTTAGTTATTAGTAGTTTTAAATCTTTTATAAAATCTATTTTTTTGTTAGCACTTATTTGAGCAGTAATAATATCAAAATAACTATCAAGTGTCATTGAAGATACTATTGATATTAATCAAGTAAATAAATATTTAATATTTTTACAAATATTGCTATTGTAGTTATTATTAGGATTTAAAGTTTGTATTTCTAAAATATTTTGTATTTCATTTAAATTAAATTCTAGTTTAATAAAATTTAAATCATATCATCTTTTTAAAGCAGTTATTTTTTCATATTCTAATTCAATATCAGCTTAACTAATAGTAGGTTTATTAATAATTTTTTTAATGCATTGTCATAATAATGAGCGTTTAATATTTTTTAATCCATTTTCAAATAGATTAAATTTTAATTTAAAAATTATTAATGCTAAAAAGGACACAATAATAGTTTCAAGAGCAGTAAAAGTTTTAACAAAGGATGTTGGATTTAAAGGTAAATCATTGGCTATATCGTTTTTTATAATACTTATAGAACTAGCAAAAGCTAGTCCGCTAGTAAAAACTGCGAAAGTAGCAATAATTTTTATTAATTCATTAGTAATTATTGAATATGCTTTAAGATTGTTATTAATGTTTTCTTCAATGGTTAATATAATAGACTTCTTGCAAAACTATGATATTAATCACATTTTTTAAGTTTAAAAATTTATTTTAATAACACTTTTAATAATTTTTAAAAATTATTGTTCAAAATATGTTTTATTTTTTGTCATTAAAATACAACAAAAATTATTATTTCAAATAAAAAAATAAAATATTAAATTATCAAATATATTTAAATTAATAATTGTAAATTATAAATTGAAGCTATTAAATTAAATCTTAATGCAAATTTTTTTTCTATTTCGATATTTTTCACTAATAATTTTAAATTTTTTAAGAATCGCAAAAACATGTTCAATAACAACTCTCATTTTTGAAATAGCCTTATTATTTTTCTTTTCTTCTTTAGTTAAAGGGTTTTTCTTTGATTTTCGTTTAGGTAATAAGACATTTTTATGTATGTTTTGTATACCTTGATATCCTAAATCTACTAAAATAGTTGTTTCTGATAAAAATTTCGTTTTTGAATTTTTTAAAATTTTAAAATCATGATTTTTACCATAAGAAAAATAAGAACTTATAATTTTTTTACTATCTTTTTCAATTATGACTTGAGTTTTTATTGTATGTTTTTTCTTTTTTCCTGAATAATATTGTTTTTGACTTTTTTTGGGCGTTGAATAGTACTTTCAGTCACATCAATGATAACTGTTTTATCTTTAAAATTATTATTTAACAGTGATTTTTGCCCATCAAGTTGTTGAAAATCAGGATGTTTTATTAAAGTATTTTCTATTCACTTGATATTCCTATAGCAACTACTTTCACTAATTCCATAACTTTTAGCAATATGAAAATAAGTTCGATACTCTCTTCAATATTCTAAAGTCATTAATAAACGATTTTCTAATAGACATATTCCGTAATTAAATTTTTTAAAAGTCAATTAATAATTTTAAAATTTATTTTATAATTTTGTTATTAACAATAAATTTAGAAAAGTGTTGATAAAAATGATTTTTGAAAATTTAAAAAAATTAAAAAATGAAGAATTTTATAGATATTTTGGTATAAAACGTTTTCATTTTAATGAAATGTTAGAAAAATTAATTGAAATAGAAAAATTAGAAAAAAATAAAGGTCGAAAAAATAAACTTTCAGTAGAAGAAAGATTAATGATGACTTTATTATACTGAAAAGAATATTATACTTTTTTTCAAATGAGTATTAAATCTAAAATGAGCCCATCAAGTTGTTTTCGAAATATTACTTGAGTAGAAAATAAACTTAGTAACCACAAAGATTACCAATTTTTAAAAGAAAGATATAAATTAAAAATTGATAAAAAACAAGAAAATTCAAATGAATTTCAATTTTATTTAATTGATTCAACTGAGATTGAAATTGAAAGACCAACTAAAAAAAACTACAGTTAGAATATTTTTCTGGTAAAAGTTGAATGTATTCTATAAAATTTCAAATTGTATATGATTTTTTTAATAAAAAAATTGTTGATATTTTTGCTGATAATGGTAAAGTGCATGATTTTCAAATATTAAAAAATTCAAATCTTGAATTTTCAGAAAAAACAATAATTATTGGTGATTTAGGATATCAAGGTATACAAAATATTTATAAAAAAACAATAATACCAATTAAAAGAACTAAAAATAAAAAATTAACTAAACAAGAAAGAAAATACAATAAGATTGTATCTAAAATTAGAATTAAAGTTGAACATGTCTTTGCTTGATTGAAAAGATTCAAAATTTTAGTAAATAAATGTAGAAAATCTAAATTTAGACTTATGTACTTAAGATTTAACTTACTTTGTGAAATTTTTAATAAAATAAAACCATTAAAATAAAAAAAATATTAAAAATATTTTTTTAAAATTTAAATTTTTATCGAGTTAATATAAAAATATTATTAACAATTTTTTGTTTAAAATGTAAACTCATTTTTTAAACTATTTTTTCAAAAAATATTTATTTCTATATTCAATAACACTAATGATAATTTATTAGGTGTACCACCATTTTTAAACTTTTTTACTTTTTCTGTCTTTAAAATTTTTAGAATTTTATTAAAAATAATATCATTTATACCAGTTAATCTTAATAATTCTGGATTGTTAATAGTTTTTAATTTATCAAACATCATAGATTACCTATCTTTTTTATTTTTAATTTTATTTTAAAAATTAAATTTTTAATAGATAGGTTTTGCAAGAAGTCTATTGATTTAAAGTCTGATTATACAAATATTTATTTACCTTATACAAAAACTGTTTCAAGTAAATATTCATTACGTTTATATGAGTATTTGCGAAGTTATTTGTATATGAATGCTAAAACTAAAAAAACACCAAATTTTAAACATGAATGAGATTTTGGACAATTAGCAAAAATTTTAAATATAGGTTTGAATAGTAGTTATTTTAAAAGAATTAATGATTTAAAAAGATATGTTTTAGAACCAGTGAAAAAAGATTTGTTGAAAACTGACATTATTTTTACTTATGAATTGATAAAAGTTGGTAAAAAATATAGTAAAATAATTTTAAATACGCATTTAGATTTAGAAAAATTTAATGCTCAAAATCCTGAACTAGAAAAAGTACCAACTAAAAAAGAATATAAAAAGTATTCAAATAAATCAAAGCTAATGGCAAATAATTTTGAAAATAAAAAAAATCAAATAATTGAAAAACCAATTTTAAGTAATGAACAACTACAAAATATTTTAGATAATATTGATAGTAATTAAATTTAACTCAAAAATATGTTTGTTATAGATAATTAATGATTTTTTTATTAATAGGTAGTAATAAATATTATTACATATTGTTGTTATATATATTGTTATTATTATTAATATATATTAGTACAATAATTATTTATGATATTATAATAATAACAACAACAAGTTTTAATTAAAGTTTAAGGAGGAAATTATGAAAATTATATCATTTGTTTCTAGAAAAGGAGGAGTTGGTAAAACTACTATTACTTACTTAATATCAACGTATTTATCGGAAATCAAAAATAAAAGAATTTTATTAATAGACGCAGATCCACAAGGTAATTTATCAAGTATGTTTGATTTATATGAAAACAACACGGCAATATTATTTAGTAAAAATAAATTTAATTTATTTAAAATAATTAAAAAAACAAGTATTAAAAATTTAGAGATAATTAGTTCGAATATTGATTTAGATGAGATTAATAATTTAATTTTAAATTATAATATTAAACAAAAAGTTTTATTTAAAAATATTACACCGTTTTTTAATCAATTAAAAAATAATTATGATTATATATTAATTGATACTAATCCTAGTTTAAATTTAATAAATCAAAATATGTTATTAATTTCAGATGAAATTATTTTAATTTGTGATGAAAGTAGATATTCTGTAAAAGGTATTATGAATTTAATTTCTGATTGATCTGGAATTTGTCATGATTTTGAAATAAAAAACACAATTAGAACAATTATTTTAAATCGTTTAGAAAACAAATCAGCAAGTAAACAAATTGTAGATTTTATGAACCGTGAATTTTCAGATATTGTTCTAGAAAATACCTTGAGAGAATATGCCATCATTAAAAATGCCATAAACAATAATAAAACACTTTCAAAAAATAAATCAATTGTAAATTTAGGTAATCCTATAGAAAAAATAGTTCAAGAATTATTTAACAAAAAAATATTATAATTACTAGTTATAAAAATAATTATAATACTAGTACTAATAATAACATGTTATAATATATGTTGTAATTAATTGCAAGGAGAATAAATGATATGAAAAATATTTTTGATGAATTAAGCAGTAAAGAAGAATTAAATAAAACTAAAGAAGCAGCACAAAGAGCTCAAAAATTAAGAAAAACAACCGAAATTAATTTAGATGATAGCCGGTTAAATGAAAATGAAATAAAATTAAATTTTAATAAAGAAAAATTGTTATTAAAAAATAACAAAAATAAAGAACAATCGGGTGGATTAAAAACTTTTTATTTACATAGTATTCATATCAAAAAATTAAATCAATGAAATAAACAAGGTTATAGTAACTCTAAAATTATTCAAATGTTAATTGAAAATGCACCAGAAAAATTTTAATAATAATTTTTAATATTATAAAGTAAATCATTTACCAAAATTAATTTTGAAATAAAAAAGCCCAACAGGTAAGGTTGGGAATGCGAAGGCTTACTCCTTCTTACAAATAATATTATATCATATTGTAATAACAATTTAAAGATAATTTTAAAAAGTTAGGAATTTAAATACATATGCAAAAACATAATTGAGATTGAAAAAAATTACAGAAAGGACGTGGTATTAAGGTTCAAATTCCCAATGATATTGATAATAAAACTGGTAAGCAAAAGTATCGTCCAGGCATTGTTATTAAATCTTATCCAAGTCATGTAAAAGTACAGTTAATGACTACTGAACCAAGTGGTCATGATTATTTTAAAATTAAAATTGATAATCAAATTCAGTACATACGGTCAATTTATTATAGAACTATACCAATTGAATGAATTAATCGTATTTGAAGAGATAATTTTAATAAACCAATTCAATTGGATAAAAATAGTACTTTATTTACTAAAATACAAGAAATGGAAATAAAAGAAAACCTCAATTATGAAATTAATTTAAACAAAATTAAACAGTTAGAAAAAGAAAATCAGGAACTTAAAAAGCAAATTTGTGTACAAGCTTTAAAGTTAAAAAATCGTAATCGTGGATAGTTTTCTTTATTAAACACCAATATGTGCAAAATTAATTTTGAAATCATGTAAAATTATAATTACTAAATACTTAGGGGGTAAAATTATGTCAAATAAAATTAAAAGACCTATGAATGCTTATATGCTTTTTAGTAAGGAAAAAAGATCAGAGATTATTCAACAAAATCCTGAACTTAAATCAAAAGTTGCAGAGATTGCAAAATTGATTGGTAATCACTGAAAAGAAATGACAAATGAAGAAAAATCTAAATATGTAAAAATGGCAGAAGAAAACAAAAAAATATATGAAAGTGAAACTCAAAAATAAGTATCTTTATTTCATTTAAAACATCTCTCATTAGAGATGTTTATTTTTTGAATACATTAAAACCATATAAACTTTTAAATCGTTTGAATATGAGCAAATTTGATTACTTAAAATTGATTTTAAATATATAAAGAGATTGCATTTTCAATATCTCTTAACATTTCATTGTTAATTGTGATTTTAATAATTTTTCTTTTTGTTTTGAAGTTGTTTTTTCTAATTTATGAGTTGGTACATTTGGTAATAGAGAATCTAATTCAGATCAAATTGAAAAATTTTTATTTTTTTCAATTTGATGTAATTTTATTGTTTGTTTTTCATTAATTTTTTCATTTACTTGTGTTCAACTTTGAGATTGAATTGCTTGTAATTTTTGTCATTGGTTTTGTTTAGCAATTTCTAATTCTTCTATTTTTTTTACGGTTTCTTGATATTTTTGTTCAAGTAAATCTTGTTCACTTACAACTTTGTCACTTTGTCACTTTGTTTTTTAGGATGAAATTTTCCACTAGAACTTTTAACTCCACCTTTATTTGATTGTGAATGACTGTCAATATTTAAAAATCCTTTTTTAAATCGTAAATATTTTTTTCACTTGATTTAAATTTATCATCTTTATCAGAATCATCATCTTTTTTATTTTGAGTTTCTTGAAAAGGTTTACATCCACTTGTTGAAGTTTGTTCCTCTTCGATTTTTAATGAACTTAATTTTATTTTTAATTTTTCACTTTCATTTGTATTTTGACTTGAAACTATTTTACTTCCTTTAGGAATTGCTCCCATTTTTTTAGCTTGTTCTTCAGTTACTTCTTTTGATGATTTTTGAAAATAACGTTTTAAACCAGAAAATGTTTCAGAATAATTACTTGTATGATCTTTATCAGAATCATCATCTTTTTTCTTTTTTAATTCCTCGCTTTCATTTCTACTTTGACTTTGATTTTCATATTGATCTTTCATATTTTCTTGTTGCTCATAATTATTTACTTTTTTATTTATAGGAATTATCTCCTTATTTATTTTTAAAAGTTCTTGTTTTGATTGATCTAAAATTTTTAATTAATTTTCAATTTTGATTCTGTCTTCTTTAGATAATTCTGAATTTTTTAAGTCATTTTCATATTTTTTTATTTCATTATCTAAATTTTCAAAATCCTTTAAAAACTCAATTGTTTCTTTTTCATTAGACTTCTTGCAAAACCTATCTATTAAAAATTTAATTTTTAAAATAAAATTAAAAATAAAAAAGATAGGTAATCTATGATGTTTGATAAATTAAAAACTATTAACAATCCAGAATTATTAAGATTAACTGGTATAAATGATATTATTTTTAATAAAATTCTAGAAATTTTAAAGACAGAAGAAGTAAAAAAGTTTAAAAATGGTGGTACACCTAATAAATTATCATTAGAAAATCGTTTATTAATGACTTTAGAATATTGAAGAGAGTATCGAACTTATTTTCATATTGCTAAAAGTTATGGAATTAGTGAAAGTAGTTGCTATAGGAATATCAAGTGAATAGAAAATACTTTAATAAAACATCCTGATTTTCAACAACTTGATGGGCAAAAATCACTGTTAAATAATAATTTTAAAGATAAAACAGTTATCATTGATGTGACTGAAAGTACTATTCAACGCCCAAAAAAAGTCAAAAACAATATTATTCAGGAAAAAAGAAAAAACATACAATAAAAACTCAAGTCATAATTGAAAAAGATAGTAAAAAAATTATAAGTTCTTATTTTTCTTATGGTAAAAATCATGATTTTAAAATTTTAAAAAATTCAAAAACGAAATTTTTATCAGAAACAACTATTTTAGTAGATTTAGGATATCAAGGTATACAAAACATACATAAAAATGTCTTATTACCTAAACGAAAATCAAAGAAAAACCCTTTAACTAAAGAAGAAAAGAAAAATAATAAGGCTATTTCAAAAATGAGAGTTGTTATTGAACATGTTTGGATGGGTTACAATTTATTGGACACTAATTACGTAGACAAGTAAACAAATTTGTTAAAAGAAAGGAACTATAATTATGGCCAATATTAACTCATATACCGATGAATTTAAAAAACAAATAGTAGCTTTATATCAAAGTGGCAAATCAGTATCTTGCCTTGCTAAAGAATATAATGTTACAAGAGCAGCTACTTACAATTGAATTAAGCAATTTAGTAATTCAGGAAGTTTTAAAACTAAAGATAATCGTTCTTTTGAAGAAAATGAATTAATTAAATTAAGAAAAGAATTAAAGCAATTACGAATGGAAAATGATATTTTAAAGCAAGCAGCACTAATAATAGGCAGAAAATAGAAATTATTGTCAAAAATAAAGCTAAATATAAAATTCGTACAATGTGTAGTTTTTTAAAAATATCTAAATCAACATATTATTTTAATTTAAAGAAAAAAGAAAATAAAATCATAAATATTATTTATGATGAAGCTGTTATTAGTGCTTTTAAAGAAAATAAAGAAGTTTATGGTACTAGAAGATTAAAAAAAATTCTAGAAAACCAAGAAATTTATTTATCGCGCAGAAAAATTAAAAAAATTATGAATGAAAATAATTTAATATCAAAATATACTAAATTATCATTCAAAAATCATAATAACAAAGTTAACGATAGTCAAATAACTAATCTTGTTAATAGAAAATTTAAGAATAGGATTAAAAATGAAGTTATTGTTAGTGATTTAACTTATGTACAAGTTAATGGTAGGTGAAACTATATTTGCCTATTAATAGACCTATTTAACCGCGAAATTATCGGACATAGTGTTGGAGTTAAAAAAGATGCATCATTAGTACATCAAGCATTTATGCAATCAAATCGCTGTTTAAAAGATATTCAAATATTTCATAGTGATCGCGGTAATGAATTTAACAATAAAATTATTGATAAACTTTTACTAGCATTCAACATTAACCGGTCTTTAAGTAAAAAAGGTTGTCCTTATGATAATGCTGTTGCTGAAGCAACTTTTAAAACTTTTAAAACCGAATTTATTAATGATAAAAATTTTACATCATTAATCCAATTAAAATTAGAATTATTTGATTACATCAATTGATATAACAATATAAGAATTCACAGCACTTTAAACTACTTAACTCCAGTTAAATATCAACAACAAATGTTTACCAAAAAATAGTCCTAAAAAGTGTTGCCATTCCACGACATTCAGATTACTCTAAAATGTCGTTTGCAAATAATTATTAAAAAATATATAATTAAGTTGCAGGTTGTACGTTTTCAGAGTGAACCTGTCAGCAATAGGGTATTTCCAGTACGCCTATTGCATTTTTTATTATTTTTATTTATGAAGTTACTTTTATTATATGCTTTTTTTATCATTTATCAAGTCAATAGTATTTATCACATCTAATAAATTGAAAAAAAGTTCAAAAGCAATTTTCTTTTTTTCAATATTAGAAAAATTATTTCATTGACTAAATAATTTTTTATGAATTTCAGATTTGCCTATAATTGCTTTACATAAAGTATTACTATATAAATTAATACTTTGGACATATTCCGTAATTAAATTTAATTAATTGTCAATAAAATTGTTTTAAAACTATTTAGTGTTATTGAATATAGAAATAAATATTTTTTGAAAAAATAGTTTAAAAAATGAGTTTACATTTTAAACAAAAAATTGTTAATAATATTTTTATATTAACTCGATAAAAATTTAAATTTTAAAAAAATATTTTTAATATTTTTTTTATTTTAATGGTTTTATTTTATTAAAAATTTCACAAAGTAAGTTAAATCTTAAGTACATAAGTCTAAATTTAGATTTTCTACATTTATTTACTAAAATTTTGAATCTTTTCAATCAAGCAAAGACATGTTCAACTTTAATTCTAATTTTAGATACAATCTTATTGTATTTTCTTTCTTGTTTAGTTAATTTTTTATTTTTAGTTCTTTTAATTGGTATTATTGTATTTTTATAAATATTTTGTATACCTTGATATCCTAAATCACCAATAATTATTGTTTTTTCTGAAAATTCAAGATTTGAATTTTTTAATATTTGAAAATCATGCACTTTACCATTATCAGCAAAAATATCAACAATTTTTTTATTAAAAAAATCATATACAATTTGAAATTTTATAGAATACATTCAACTTTTACCAGAAAAATATTCTAACTGTAGTTTTTTTTAGTTGGTCTTTCAATTTCAATCTCAGTTGAATCAATTAAATAAAATTGAAATTCATTTGAATTTTCTTGTTTTTTATCAATTTTTAATTTATATCTTTCTTTTAAAAATTGGTAATCTTTGTGGTTACTAAGTTTATTTTCTACTCAAGTAATATTTCGAAAACAACTTGATGGGCTCATTTTAGATTTAATACTCATTTGAAAAAAAGTATAATATTCTTTTCAGTATAATAAAGTCATCATTAATCTTTCTTCTACTGAAAGTTTATTTTTTCGACCTTTATTTTTTTCTAATTTTTCTATTTCAATTAATTTTTCTAACATTTCATTAAAATGAAAACGTTTTATACCAAAATATCTATAAAATTCTTCATTTTTTAATTTTTTTAAATTTTCAAAAATCATTTTTATCAACACTTTTCTAAATTTATTGTTAATAACAAAATTATAAAATAAATTTTAAAATTATTAATTGACTTTTAAAAAATTTAATTACGGAATATGTCTTTTCAATTTTTTGAAAATACTTATCAACTATTTCATTATCAAAATAGTTTGTTAATATTATTTTTAAAGCTTTACTATAATTATTTCAATTCAAATTTTCAGATTTTCAATTAAGGAAATTCATTATTTGTTCATGCATTAATTTTTGTAAATTAAAAAAATAATTACTTCAATCTTCTTCATCTAAAAAATGACGTATTTTTTTTATTTTTTTTCTTAATTCAATATCAAAATTTGTTTCCGATACATCAATAATAATTTTTTTTATATTTTTATCAACTCAAAAAAACAAATCATCTAGTAATATTTTGGTTAATTTTCTTTGTTTACAATAAGGAAATTCATCTCTAATTCTTTTATGATATTCAAAAATATTTTTACTTGACAAAAGAATTATTTGGAATGGCAACACTTTTTAGGACTATTTTTGGGTAAACATTTGTTGTTGATATTTAACTGGAGTTAAGTAGTTTAAAGTGCTGTGAATTCTTATATTGTTATATCAATTGATGTAATCAAATAATTCTAATTTTAATTGGATTAATGATGTAAAATTTTTATCATTAATAAATTCGGTTTTAAAAGTTTTAAAAGTTGCTTCAGCAACAGCATTATCATAAGGACAACCTTTTTTACTTAAAGAACGGTTAATGTTGAATGCTAGTAAAAGTTTATCAATAATTTTATTGTTAAATTCATTACCGCGATCACTATGAAATATTTGAATATCTTTTAAACAGCGATTTGATTGCATAAATGCTTGATGTACTAATGATGCATCTTTTTTAACTCCAACACTATGTCCGATAATTTCGCGGTTAAATAGGTCTATTAATAGGCAAATATAGTTTCACCTACCATTAACTTGTACATAAGTTAAATCACTAACAATAACTTCATTTTTAATCCTATTCTTAAATTTTCTATTAACAAGATTAGTTATTTGACTATCGTTAACTTTGTTATTATGATTTTTGAATGATAATTTAGTATATTTTGATATTAAATTATTTTCATTCATAATTTTTTTAATTTTTCTGCGCGATAAATAAATTTCTTGGTTTTCTAGAATTTTTTTTAATCTTCTAGTACCATAAACTTCTTTATTTTCTTTAAAAGCACTAATAACAGCTTCATCATAAATAATATTTATGATTTTATTTTCTTTTTTCTTTAAATTAAAATAATATGTTGATTTAGATATTTTTAAAAAACGACACATTGTGCGAATTTTATATTTAGCTTTATTTTTGACAATAATTTCTATTTTCTGCCTATTATTAGTGCTGCTTGCTTTAAAATATCATTTTCCATTCGTAATTGCTTTAATTCTTTTCTTAATTTAATTAATTCATTTTCTTCAAAAGAACGATTATCTTTAGTTTTAAAACTTCCTGAATTACTAAATTGCTTAATTCAATTGTAAGTAGCTGCTCTTGTAACATTATATTCTTTAGCAAGGCAAGATACTGATTTGTCACTTTGATATAAAGCTACTATTTGTTTTTTAAATTCATCGGTATATGAGTTAATATTGGCGATAATTATAGTTCCTTTCTTTTAACAAATTTGTTTACTTGTCTACGTAATTAGTGTCCAATAAATTGTAACCCATCCATATTATTCACCGTTTTCCTTCTAAAAATTTATGTTTATTATAAAAAATATCATCATAATTTGAAGCAATAATGTATTGTTTATTATTTTTAAATTGATTTTGAATAATTAAAAAAGAACTCAAATTATATTTATTAAAATTTGGATATTTGCTTGACTTAGGATTTAAATGAATAAAATGTCCAATATAATATCCTAATTGTTTTTTATTCATTTTTATTTCTTTCTTTTTTTATAGATGCTTTTTTTATATTCTTTGTCAATTTATCATCTTTCTTCTGTTCTTTTTTTCCTCTGGTAAAGGGATTATATTTAGGGTTTATACGTCTACGAATTAAAATACCAGCAACAACTGCAACAACTAATGAAATTAAACCAATAGGTAAACCAATTTTTAATTGTCAACCATGAAATTTAATATTTGCTTGACTTTGCAATCAATCATGATAACTTTGTCCATCTGCAAAATTATCAATTTCACTTTTTGTTTGTGGTTTTGATTTACCATTTAAAATTTCTGAAATAGTATATCCGTGTAAATCAAAACCACTTTCAGCATTTTTAATAGCTTGTTGATATGCTTTATCTATATCTGGTAAATTTTGATTTACTCAGGTAATAGTATCTTGTTGTAACTTATCTAATTCAATATATTGTTGATAATCATTGCTTGTAGATTTTAATAATTTATTGTCTTCTCAAACAATATTTTTTAAGTAATTTTTAATATTATCATTATTTAAAAATTGACTAATTTGTGCTTTTATTTTATTTTCTTGTTCGGTTGTTGCAAATCCACGAGAAGCTATTTTTTCAATTTCATTTATTCATTGGTCTTTATTATTATTTATGAAAATATCATAACCTTTTATTCAACTTGTATAATTGTCCAATGTTGATTTATTCACTACATTTTTAGCATCAACATTTAAATGTTCAGTAATTAATTTTACTTTTGTTAAACCATCTTGTAATTTTTGTACTGCAATTTTATTGATTTCATCATTTAATTTTATTTGATTTATAGCATATGAAGTTTTACTATCAATATAGATAACAGGGTCTAAAAATGACTTATAATCACCTTTTAAATCACTTAATATTGTTATATTGAATCCCTTACCTTTACTTAAAACAGTGCTGTTAAAACTGCTATCAGCTAAATTTTTATAGTTATCTAATCAAGCATTAGCTTCCTGTTTTAACTCTTGACTTGCAGAATGACTATCAACTGTAACATTTAATTTATTTGCTTTATCATTTAAAGCTTGATCATCAAATTTACCTTGTAATTTCCAATTACTTTCACCAAGTTCTAAATAACTATCATATTCATTGCCAATCATATCAACTAAATGTAAATGATATATACCATCAGTCTGAATTGATAAATTTTTAGAAACAACTTGTTTAGAACTGCTTGCTGTAAAATCATTTGTTGTTTCATTAACCGTTCCTTGTTCATAGTAACTAGTTTCAAAATTAATCATTTTTGAAGTAATTTTAGTATTTAAAGTGATTACTCCAGTACCATCTTTTTGTTTAGTTTGAATAATTGGTTTACCAATAGTATTACCTAAATCCGATACCAAACCAGTCAATAAGTCTGTATCATGACTAATGGTACTGTAATTAAATTCATCTTGAGTAATTTCATTTTTAATTCAAAAATTAAATGTTATTAGTCCACTATTGGGATCACCACCAAATAAGTCAAGATATTGATTACAATTGTCTTTATTGTTTAAAGTTAAAATTAAATTATGTTTTATTCCTACAGTAATTTTTTGTTTTGAAGAAACATCAATTAGTATTCCATCTAGTGTGGCAGTTTTCAAATAGTTGGAACTTAATTCAATTGTTTGATCGTTTTTATAAACAAAGCCATTATATAAATAGCCAAAATAATCAGGTTTAGTTATTGTAAATAAACTATTAAGTAAATCAACTTTATATAAACCTTGACTTGTTCCAACATAAATACGATCATCAGAAGAAATTGTAATAGATAAAATATCAGCATTATTAAAAATATTATTTATTTTTATAAATTTAATTCCATCAATACTTTTTCATAAACCTTGACTTGTTCCAATATAAATTGTTCCATTTAGAGAAATTGCCAAACCTCTAACTTCACCAATTTCATCTTTTACTTTATCAAAACTTTCTCCACCATTAGTACTTTTATATATACCACTAGCATTACCTACATAAATCGTACCATCAGGATGTATTGCTATAGATCATACAGAATCGTAAAAATTTATTTGATTAAAATTTATTCCATATGTTGATTTATATAAACTCTTATTTGTTCCAATATAAATTGTTCCGTTTAAATCATTTGTAACATAAGTAACAAAACTATAATCAAAATTTACTTTATCAAAACTTTCTCCACCATTTGTTGACTTATACAAACCAAATCATTGTTCAGTCACATAGATTGTTCCGTTTGGAATAACAGTAACTGAACTTATTTTACTTTTTAGACCATTTTCATGAAGTCCTAAACCTTTTACTTTATCAAAACTTTCTCCACCATTTGTTGACTTATACAAACCACTTTTTCAACTCCTTGCATATATATAATTTTGATTTTTCTTTTGTAAAGCAATTGAAAGTATGTCATCTTTATCAAGTGATTTTGTAATAAAATCACTTGACTTTTTTAAATTATCAGGCACTTTTATATTTTTATTTAATTGATTTGATTTAAAACCATGATTTATAATATTATTTGTAAAAACTGGTTTTAAATTACTTGCACTTGTACCTACCAAAGTAGAAACTGCAAGGACACTTAATAAGTTTTTCATTTTATTTATTCTCCTTTAATTAACATTTCAAGTTTTATTATACTTTTTTTCTATCATTTCTAAATGCTGATCACACATTTTAAAATCACCAGTAATGGTTTCTTTAACATCTTTAATTTTCAAAGTTTTAGAACACTCTTTACAACGTAATAATCACGCTATATCTTTACCATCAACTTTTTGCATAAAACCACCACCTAAATTAATATGCCTTTATTTGGCTTATATTTGCTGTTTTTAGCGAGGTTTAAGAATATGAATGGTTTTGTATTCATATTCTTAAATTAAACGCTTTTAATTGTTCAAACACTATATTAGTATACATTGTTACATGTTGTTTACAAATTAGAATTTCTTTCATAATTTCTATCATTTGTTATTTTATTTATTTTTTTGTTTTTTTTATCTTTAGTTAAAGATTTGACTAATATTTCCTTATCATAAATTTTGCAAATAGGAAATATCGCTCTTAAACCTTTTTTATAGTTTTCTTGTTTATAAGTGTGTTTATTATTCATGATTAGTTATATCTTTTTCTTTAAAATTTTTTACTACAAAATCTTTTTCAATTTTTAAAATTTCTTCTAATGAAAAAGATTTATTAAATTTTTCACCTAAAGTTTTAATATAATATTGTCATTTTTCATTATTAATTTTTAATCAAATTGTTTCGCTTATCAATTTTTCTAAATATCATACTTGAAATACCAACATCGAAGTTTTAGAAATAAAATAAGCATTGCACTTATCATTTAATTTATTTTCCTTTAATCACTTTTGATACGTTGATAGAAGTTTTTGTTCTTTATTTGTTAATTGCATATTTTTTCAACTCCTAATCTTTTCAATTATTTTCATCAGATTTATTATTATTTTTTTGGTCATTTAAAATTTGTAAAATCATATCTAATTTTTGATTTCTGTTGTTATCAAAGCTAATAAGATTTTTTAAAGTTAATTTGCTATGTGTAGCTAAACTCAATGAATCATTTGATCTGTTTAATTGCTTTTCATTAACAAATCTCGCACTAATTTCTTTTTCACCAACTGAATTGTCCCCAGCACCTTTATAAATGATATTTAAATCTAAATTCATATCTGTTAAGTCAATTCCATAAAAATATCATAATTTTGTACTTATCTTATTTGCAAAATGTTTTCCTAAATAGTGAATTTTTACTTTTTTATTTCTGATATCAATGCCAGTTTCTTCAAACATTTCATTAATTACTGTTTGATAGTGGTTATTATTTTCTAAACCACCCGTAATAGTACTGTACTGACTTATTTGTTTATTTTTAAATAATGGATTATATTCTTGAGTTAGTAAATAATAATAATCATTATCTTTTAAAACATAGGGTAATATTGCAACACCTTTGTTGTTACATCAAGGTTCTTCAACACCATGCATAAATTCAACTTTAATAATTTTTAAATATTCTTTATTCATAAAAATATCTTCCTTTCAAAGTAGTTTTAAAAATAAAAATCGCAACCAGCATAGGTTACAACTCATTTATCTTTAAAATTTCTTGTTTAAAAGAAAGATATGAAAAAATTAGATAGGCATTTATATTTTCGCGGTTGTACCTATTTTTAGTATTCAATTTTTATAATTTAACTTTACCATATTTAATTTTTGATTGCAAATCAAATCTTTAATTAAATACAATCGTTACTGATGCCAACCGCGAAGCCACACCAGTAACTAGATAATTGTACAATAAATTATTGGATTTTTGAATTATAAATAACAATTTTATAAAAATATTTAAATATAAAAAATACTAATTTTTAATTTATTACCAACATATTGATATAGGTATTTCTCGTAATTAAATATTTTTTATTTTCTTATTTATTAATTTTTTATTTGATTTTTGAACACTTTAATAGTTAATATTATTAAAATTGAAAATAATATTTATAATTTTTTGGTAGTTATTAATAATTATTATATAATACGAGAAATACTTATATCAATTACGAGAAATACCTATATCAATATGTTATAATGATTAGAATTATCAATTATATGTAAGGGGTAAATTATGGCAATAAAATTAGGCAAAGAAAAAAACAAGTTTATTAAAAAATCAAATGTTATTGTAAGAACAATAACAAATGACACATCAGGTTTATTAACTCAAAGATTATTTAATTTTGCTATTTCTTCAATTAAATTCAATACTAATTTTAATGGAATTATTAAAGTAAATTTAAGTGATTTTTGCATTTTTCATAATATTAATAATACAAATTTATATGAAAAAGTTATTCATAAGAAAAAAGAAATGACGATTATTGAGAAAGAAATTGATAATATTACTAGTTTAAAATTTTGATTACAAGATGAAAATAAAGAAGAATATAGTTTTATAAATCTTTTTGAAAGAGGTACTTGATTTAAAAATCAAGGAATACTTGAATTTAAAGTTGTTCAAGATTTAATAAAAAAACATTATATTAGACTTCTTGCAAAACTATGATATTAATCACATTTTTTAAGTTTAAAAATTTATTTTAATAACACTTTTAATATTTTTTAAAAATTATTGTTCAAAATATGTTTTATTTTTTGTCATTAAAATACAACAAAAATTATTATTTCAAATAAAAAAATAAAATATTAAATTATCAAATATATTTAAATTAATAATTGTAAATTATAAATTGAAGCTATTAAATTAAATCTTAATGCAAATTTTTTTCTTCTATTTCGATATTTTTCACTAATAATTTTAAATTTTTTAAGAATCGCAAAAACATGTTCAATAACAACTCTCATTTTTGAAATAGCCTTATTATTTTTCTTTTCTTCTTTAGTTAAAGGGTTTTTCTTTGATTTTCGTTTAGGTAATAAGACATTTTTATGTATGTTTTGTATACCTTGATATCCTAAATCTACTAAAATAGTTGTTTCTGATAAAAATTTCGTTTTTGAATTTTTTAAAATTTTAAAATCATGATTTTTACCATAAGAAAAATAAGAACTTATAATTTTTTTACTATCTTTTTCAATTATGACTTGAGTTTTTATTGTATGTTTTTTCTTTTTTCCTGAATAATATTGTTTTTGACTTTTTTTGGGCGTTGAATAGTACTTTCAGTCACATCAATGATAACTGTTTTATCTTTAAAATTATTATTTAACAGTGATTTTTGCCCATCAAGTTGTTGAAAATCAGGATGTTTTATTAAAGTATTTTCTATTCACTTGATATTCCTATAGCAACTACTTTCACTAATTCCATAACTTTTAGCAATATGAAAATAAGTTCGATACTCTTTTCAATATTCTAAAGTCATTAATAAACGATTTTCTAATGATAATTTATTAGGTGTACCACCATTTTTAAACTTTTTTACTTCTTCTGTCTTTAAAATTTCTAGAATTTTATTAAAAATAATATCATTTATACCAGTTAATCTTAATAATTCTGGATTGTTAATAGTTTTTAATTTATCAAACATCATAGATTACCTATCTTTTTTATTTTTAATTTTATTTTAAAAATTAAATTTTTAATAGATAGGTTTTGCAAGAAGTCTATTACCTTTTACTTTTTTAAAGTAAGAAAATAATAAAAAAATAACGGTATTTTATTATTTTTTTAATAAAAATCTTTATTTTTTACAACTAAATTAATAGTTAAAAGATTATGAACAAAAAACCCATTATTTTTTTTGTTTTTTTTGTATTTTGCTATTCCCTTTTACCATTACACTATGTTATACTTACAAGGCGTGATTTTTGTTTATAAATGCTGATACACTAATATTAGTTGTCATTATATCACATGTTTTGTTCTTTATTTTATTAAAAATCGTTCTAAGGAGGATATAGCCAATGGCAATCATAGGAGACAAAGTAAAAATTCGTTTAGAAAGTTATGATCACTCAGCTATTGACCAAATAGCACAGAAAATTAAAGATGTGTTAAAAAAAGAAGGTGCTGAAGTGGTAGGTCCAATTCCATTACCAACTCATAAAGAAATTTTCACTATTCTTCGTTCACCGCATAAACATAAAGATTCACGTGAACAATTTGAAAAGAGAACTCACAAAAGAATTATTGGTGCTCAATTATCACCAAAATCTTTAAATGCTCTAAGTGGACTTACTATCCCTAATAGTGTTAGTATCTCTTTGATAATCGAATCTAAAGATGAAAAAAAATCAACTTTAAATCAAGTATCAAAAAAGATTAATAAAAAAAATTATTAAAATCGATAAATATTAATTATTTACAACATATTCCAAGGAGGAAATTATGAAAGGAATCTTAGGTAAGAAACTAGGAATGTCACAAGTTTTCTTAAACAACGGACAACTAGTTCCAGTAACAATTATCGAAGTACAACCAAATGTAGTAAGTCAAGTTAAAACAAATGTAGAAGACAAATATAGTAGTTTACAACTTGCAACGTTCGATCTTCGCGTTACTTTATCAAACAAACCAACAATCGGACACTTTAAAAAAGCCGACAGTCAACCTAAGCGCTTCGTGAAAGAAATTCGTAACATGAACGGATTTAATCATAAAGATCTTATTAATGTTGCTGACGTATTCACAGCAGGTGAATTCGTTGATGTCCAAGGAACTTCTAAAGGTAAAGGATTTACAGGACGTATTAAACGTCATAATCAATCACGTGGTCCAATGGGTCATGGATCAGGTTTACATCGTCAAATGGGTTCAACAGGTTCTATTAATGCTAACCGTGTGTTTAAATCACAACCAATGCCAGGGCAAATGGGAAATGTTAAACGTAGTGTTGCTAACTTAGAAGTTATTAAAGTAGATAAAGAAAATAATTATCTTTTACTAAAAGGTTCAGTTCCAGGACCAAAACAAGGCTTTCTTGTTATTAAACAAGCAGTTAAAAAACCAATTCTCAAAACCCCAGTATCATTAGTTGTTAGAAATCAAAATACTACAACCGAAGTTACTGATGGTCAATAAAGTTAATTATGGAGGATAGCAAAATGAAAATTAATGTTGTTAACAACGCTGGAACAAAAGTTAGCGAATTAACTTTAAACGAAAAAATTTGAGGAATTGAACCGCACAAGCAAGCGCAGTTTGATAGTTTATTAAGTTATAATGCTACAAAACGTCAAGGAACACACGCTGTTAAAAGTCGTGCTGAAGTTGCTGGCGGTGGTAGAAAACCATGAAAACAAAAAGGAACAGGGAATGCGCGTCAAGGCTCAATTCGTTCACCACAATGAAAAGGTGGGGGGATTGTTTTTGGACCAAATACTGATCGTAATTATTTAATTGGATTACCAAAAAAAGTAAGAAGATTGGCAATAAAATCAGCATTGGCTGCCAAATTCCAAAATAAAAACATAGTTGTAATTGATGAATTAAACTTTGAAAAACCTTCAACTAAAATTATGTTAGAAACTTTAAAAGTTTTAGAATTAGCAAACAATAAAACACTAATTGTTTCAGGAATAAGCAATAAAGAAACAGTTATTAAATCAGGTCGTAATTTACCTAGAACAACAACAATCGCTGCTAATAGTATTAATATTTACGATTTATTAAATGCTAAAAAAGTATTGTTTACTACTGAGGCAATTAAAATCGTTGAGGAGGCTTTAATTTAATATGCATTTAAGTGAAGTTATAGTAAAACCAGTATTAACTGAGAAAACTTATAAACAAATGGCTGAAGGTATCTATACATTTACTGTTAACCGTAAAGCTAATAAAAGTCACGTTAAAAAAGCCTTTGAACAGATTTTTGAAGTTAAAGTAGCAAACGTTAATATTATTAATAGTAAACCAAAAACTAAAACTGTTGGTAGATTTGTTGGAAAAACATCGGCAGTAAAAAAAGCTCTTATTAAATTAGCTCCTGGTGAACAATTAAGTTTGTTTAGTTCTGAAGAACAAAGCTAATGAGATTGGAAGGAGAAAAAAACAATGGCAATTAGAAAAATTAATCCCACTACTGCAGGAAGACGTAATATGACCGTTCTGGATTACAAACAGAACTTAACTATTGGTAATAGCCCTGAAAAATCTTTATTAGTAAATTTAGTTAAACAAGCTGGTAGAAATAATCAAGGTAAAATTACAGTAAGACATCAAGGTAATGGTCATAAGGTTAAATACCGTATTATTGATTTTAAACGTAACAAAGACAATGTAGTTGGAACAGTTAAAACAATTGAATACGATCCAAATCGTAATGCTAACATTTGTCTTATTTCTTATCTTGATGGTGAAAAGCGTTATATCTTAGCACCAAAAGGAATCAAAGTAGGAGATAAGTTATTAAGTGGTGAAAACAGTGATACTGTTAAAATTGATATTACTGTTGGTAACTGTTTACCATTATCACAGATTCCACAAGGAACAGTTGTTCATAATGTTGAATTAAAACCAGGTAAAGGTGGACAAATGGCACGAAGTGCTGGTGGTAGTGTTCAAATTCTTGGTCGTGATGAAACAGCTAAGTATACATTATTAAAATTAACATCAGGTGAAGTTAGAAAAGTATTAAGTAATTGTCGAGCTACAATTGGTACAGTTGGAAATGATGATCATAACTTAGTAAACATTGGTAAAGCGGGAAGAAATCGTTGAAAAGGAATTAGACCTACTGTTCGTGGTAGTGTTATGAATCCAAATGATCACCCACATGGTGGAGGAGAAGGTAAAGCTCCAATCGGAAGAAAAGCTCCAGTAACACCATGAGGTAAAAAAGCATTAGGTTTAAAAACTCGTGATAGTAAAAAAGCATCAAATAAATTAATTGTACGAAGAAGAAATGCAACAAAGTAGGAGGAAAGTAATATATGTCAAGATCTTTAAAAAAAGGACCCTTTGCTGATAGTCATTTATTAAACAAAGTGGAAACTCAAAATAAAAATAAATCAAAAAAAATTATTCAAACTTGATCTCGTCGTTCAACAATTTTCCCACAATTTGTTGGACATACATTCGGTGTACATAATGGCAAAACACATTTACCTGTATATGTAACAGAAGATATGGTTGGTCATAAATTAGGAGAATTCGCACCCACACGTAAATTTGGTGGTCACGGTTCTGACAAGAAAAAGCGTTAGGAGATAGAAATTATGGAAGCAAAAGCTCATTTAGATAAATTACGCATTAGTCCAAGAAAAGTGCGTTTAGTAGCGAATTTAGTTCGTGATAATGCTGTTGCCAAAGCTCTAGTAATTCTAGCTCATGAAAAAAAACGCGCAGCACAGCCAATTATAAAATTAATTAATTCAGCAGTTGCTAATGCTGCTAATAACTATGGAATGGAAGCCAACAAATTACGTATTAAGGAAATATTTGTAAATGAAGGTCCAACTATGAAAAGATTTATGCCCCGTGCTCATGGTAGAGCATATCAAATCTTAAAAAGAACAAGCAAAATCACTATCGTGGTTAGCGATAATTAGGAGGTAAATAAGTAATATGGGTCACAAAGTTAGTCCAAATGGATTAAGATATGGTATCAATAAAGATTGACAATCACGTTGATATGCAACTAGTAACGAAGATTTAGCAAAATGAATTTTAGAAGACCACAAAATTAGAAAAGCACTATTTGCACATTTAAAAACTTCTGGTGTTTCTAAAATTGAAATTGAAAGAACTAAATCACAAATTACCTTATTTATCCACTGTGTTCGTGTTGGTTCAGTTTTAGGGCAAGGCGGTTCAAACATTGAAGTATTAACAACACTAGTTCGTAAAACAATTAAAAATCGTAAAATAGGTATTAGAATTAATGTTGTTGAAATTAAAAATCCTGATATTGATGCGCAAACAATTGCTAATACATTAGCACAACAAATAAGCAATCGTATGTCACATCGTACAACACAAAAATTAGCAATTCGTAAAGCACTTCGTGCTGGAGCAAAGGGAATTAAAACTCGTGTTTCAGGAAGACTTGGTGAAGCGGATATGGCACGTGTTGAAGGTTATTCAGAAAGTAGTGTTCCTTTAGCAACATTACGTAGTAATATTGATTATGCTACTGCTGAAGCAAAAACAACTTTTGGTCAAATTGGTATTAAAGTTTGAGTATATAAAGGTGAAATTTTATCAGGAACTGACTCAACTCAACCTGAAATTATTTCAAAATATAATCAAAGAAATAATAACAATCGCCGAAATAATTACTCACAACAACCACGTAAGGAGGTAAAGTAATATGGCTATACCTAAGAGATATAAACACTCTTGCGTCCACCGTTTAAGTTATGAAGGAACTGCAAAAGGTTGTAAAACAGTTGCTTTTGGAACTTACGGACTTCGTGCTGAAGAAGGTTCTTACATTACTGAAAGACAAATTGAGGCAGCCAGAGTAGCAATGACACGTTACATGAAACGTGGTGGAAAAGTTTGAATTAGAATCTTTCCACATTTACCAATTACTAGAAAACCAGCGGAAGTACGTATGGGTTCAGGAAAAGGTTCAATTGATCATTGAGTTTCAGTAGTAAAAGCAAAAACAGTTATGTTTGAAGTATCATATCCTAATGAAGCAACAGCACGTGAAGCATTGCGTCTTGCAATGCACAAGTTGCCAATCAAATGTAAAATTGTTACTAGAGAAATAAAACCAACAGAAGAAGTAAAGGTTGCTAAAAATTTAACAACAGAATTGGGTGAAGCAAATGGAAATGCAAGTAATTAAAAATAAATCAAGTTTAGAATTACAACAACATGAAGAAACTCTTCGTGCGCAATTGTTTGCTTTACGAATTCAAAGTTCGTTAGGTAAACTAGAAACTCCGCATATGATAAATAATCTTCGTAAGGATATTGCTCGTATTAAAACTGAATTAACTATCAGAATTAATAATGGTGAAAAAATCAAACCATTACATATTAATAAAATGGTATTACCAGAAGAAAATAAAGAAAGCAAAAAAACTAAAAAAGTTGCTAAAGTTGATGATAAAAAAGATATTAAAGTTAAAACAATAACTAAATCAGAAGTTATTAAAGAATCAGATAAAATTGCTAAAAAAGAAGTTACTGAAAAAACAACTAAAGCAAAATCATCAAACAAAGAAGTTAAAAAAGTTACTACTACTAAAGTAGAAAAACCATTTAAAAAACCTACAGTTAAGAAAACTGTGACACCAGCTAAGGAGGACAAAAAATAATGACAAATATTATTCCAAACAAACAACGTAAAACTTTTGTTGGAATTGTAAGTTCTGACAAAAATGATAAAACAATTACTGTTGTTGTTGAAACTTCAAAACGACATCCAATGTACCATAAAAGTTTTAAGTCAACTAAAAAGTATCATGCCCATGATGAAACTAACCAAGCTAAAATTGGTGACAAGGTTGAAATCATTTCAACTCGTCCACTTTCAGCTCTAAAACGCTTCCGTTTGTTAAAGATTATTGAATCTAAAACAAATAAAAAAGCTTAATTAACCAGGAGGATAAGAAAGATGTTACAAAATCTATCGTGAGCCAATGTGGCTGACAACACTGGTATTAAAGAAGTTATGGTTATTAGAGTTTTGGGTGGTAGTACTAAAAAATTTGCTAAAATTGGTGATATTGTTGTTTGTTCAGCAAAATCAGTAACACCTAATAGTGCAATGAAAAAAGGACAAGTTGTTAAAGCAGTTGTCGTACGTAGTAAATTTGGTGTAAAACGTAATGATGGTTCTTGTGTAAAATTTGATGATAATGCAGTAGTAATTATTAAAGAAGATAAAACGCCACGTGGTACTAGAGTATTTGGTGTCTTGGCTCGTGAAGTTAAAGAGCGTGGTTATAATAAAATTGCTTCTTTAGCAGAAGAAATTGTTTAGGAGGATGAAATAAATGGCAAGCAAAAAGAAACCAGTTATTAGTCTTGATACTAAATTAAAAAGAGGCGACCAAATTAAAATCATTGCAGGAAAGCATAAAGGTCATACCGGACCAATTATCCAAGTACTTCGTGAAAAAAATCGTGTTATTATTGAAGGTATTACTGCTAAGAAAAATAAAAAACCTACCCAAAATGATCAAGAAGGTGGAATTGTGGAAGTAAAAACTAGTGTTCACATTTCTAATGTAATGATCCTTGATGGTAAAAAAGATAAAAAAGTAACAAAAATTGGGTACAAAATTGATAAAGATGGCAAAAAAATTCGTATTGCACGAAGATCTGAAACAGAATTACGATAATAAAGGAGTAACAGCATAAAAATGAATCGTTTACAAGAAAAATATAATAAAACTATTATTCCCCAATTGCAAAAAGAATTAAATTTTACATCAATAATGCAAGTACCCAAAATTGAAAAAGTTGTTATTAATATTGGCGTTGGAGATGCAAGTAGTAATCCAAAAGCCATTGATAAATCAGTATCTGAATTATCAAAAATTACTGGTCAAAAACCAATTATCACTAAAGCAAAAAAATCAATTGCCGGCTTTAAATTAAGAGCAGGAATGCCAATTGGTTGTAAAGTTACATTACGTGGCGAAAAAATGTATGATTTCCTTGATAAATTTATTTCAATTTCTTTACCAAGAATTCGTGATTTTCAAGGGTTATCAGCTAAAGCATTTGATCAAAATGGTAATTACACTGTTGGTATTAAAGAACAAATTATTTTCCCTGAAATTAATTATGAAGAAGTAGATAAAGTTCGTGGTATGGAAATCTCAATTATTACCACAACATCAAATAATGCAACAGCATTATTGTTATTAAAAAAAATAGGATTACCGTTTAAAAAACAAGGAAAGCAGGTGGCATAAGATGGCAAAAACTTCATTAAAAGTAAGACAAGCCCGTAAATCAAAGTTTAGTACGCAAGCATATACACGCTGTCAAAAGTGTGGCCGTCCTCATGCGGTTATTCGTAAATTTATGTTATGCCGTATTTGTTTTCGCGGTTTAGTATACCAAGGACAAATTCCTGGTATTAGAAAAGCATCATGATAGGAGGTATATAATTATGATGACAGATCCAATAAGTAATATTTTAACAGTTATTCGTAATGCTATTAGCGCTGGGGATAGCAGTAAACATCGAGTAGTTAGTGTACCTTCTTCAAAACAACTAGTTAAGATAGCTGATATCTTGCAAAAAAATGGTTATATTGAAAAATATCGTGTTACTAAAGAAAATCCTAGCAAACCTAAATTAGAACTTTTATTAGTTCATACTGGTAAAAGTCCAATTCTTGGTTTAAAAAGAATATCTAAACCAGGATTAAGAATGTATGCAAAATGTGAAGACTTACCAAGTGTGTTAAATGGTTATGGAATTGCAATCATTTCTACATCAAAAGGTATTATGACAAATAAACAAGCAAAAAAACTTGGTCTTGGTGGCGAAGTTCTTGCTTATGTATGATAAGGAGGAAACTATATGTCACGTATTGGTAACCGTATCCTTACCATTCCAGTAAATACTTCAATAACGCTAGATGCAAGTAACTTGTTAACTGTTACAGGAGCAAAAGGTTCTTTAAAAAAACTATTACCAAATGTTATTAAAATTAACGTTGATGAAGAGAAAAAAACAATTACTACAACAAGACCTGATGATAACAAAAAAAATAAACAACTTCACGGAACAACTAATTCATTAATTAATGGAATGTTAGTTGGTGTATCAACAGGTTTCATGAAAGAATTAGAAATAAATGGTGTTGGATATCGTGCTGCTGTTCAAGCTAATATCTTAAATTTAACATTAGGATATTCTCATCCTATTAAGTTTGAAATTCCGCAAGGAATTACCATTGTTGCTCCCAAACCAACAGTATTAGAAATTAGTGGTATTGATAAACAATTAATTGGAGAAGTTGCAGCCAAAATTCGTAAATTCCGTAAACCAGAACCATATAAAGGTAAAGGAATTAAATATAAAAATGAACACATTCGTCGTAAGGAAGGAAAAGCTGCTGGTAAAGGTAAATAATCTTATACTGGCACTTAAGGAGAATAGAAAATGATTAATAAACAACAAGCTCGTAAAGTTCGTCATTATCGTATTCGTAGTAAAATTATGGGTACTAGTGAAAGACCACGCTTAAATATCTTTAAATCTAATAATAGTTTTTATGCTCAAATTATTGACGATACTGCTTCAAATACAATTATTGGTGTATCAACATTAACATTTAAAGATTTAGCATCAAAAAGCAATATAGATGCTGCTACTAAACTTGGAGAAACAATTGCTAATTTAGCTATTAAGAAAAAAATTAAAAAAGTGGTTTTTGATCGTGGTGGATATTTATATCATGGTAAAGTGAAAGCATTCGCAGAAGCGGCGCGTAGTTCTGGATTAGAATTCTAAAAAAGGAGAATTAAAAGTATGAGTTTAGAAAATAAAAAAACAATTATTGATGATAAAGAAAATACTGAAGTTCAAAAATCAGTAGCAAAACCTTCTGTTAAAGCAGAAGTAAAAAATCCTGCTGGTAATGAAAATAAAATTAGACATACTAATTCATCACAACCAAGAAATAGCCACGATAAAAAAGAAAATAAAGTTCGTGAACCACGTAAAAATTTTGAACGTAAACCAAAAACTCCAAGTGAATTTATTGAAAAAGTGATTTGAATCAGAAAAATTAACAAAGTAACAACTGGGGGAAGAAGATTGCGTTTCTCTGCTGTTGTTGCTATTGGTAATGGTAAAGGAGTAGTTGGTTTTGGTATATCTAAAGCCAATGAAGTTCCTGATGCAATTAAAAAGGCAATTGAAGCTGCTCACAAAAATTTAACAACAATTACGATAACTAAAAACAATAATTCTATTGTTCATGAAGTTAAAGGTAAATATTGTGGAAGTGAAATTTTATTAAAACCAGCTAGAGAAGGAATCGGAATTAAAGCTGGTGGATCTGCTCGTGATATTTTAGAATTAGCTGGTATTCATAATATTTATTCAAAAGCATTTAGATCTAGAAATAAAATTAATTTAGCTAGAGCAACAATTGCAGGTCTTGGCAATGTTAAACCAGCAGAATATTTTATAAAAAATAAAAATCTTACTACTAAGCGTAGTAATGGTTAGAGGTGGATTATGGAAACAACATTACATAACTTAAAACCAACACCAGGTTCTCGTAAAGACATTAAACGTTTAGGTAGAGGAACTTCATCTGGAAAAGGTAAAACGGCTGGTAAAGGGACAAAAGGACAAAATGCCCGTACCGGTGGTGGAACAAGACCCGGATTTGAAGGAGGACAAACACCACTGTACCGTCGTATTTCAAAACGAGGGTTTACTAACTTTACTACAACCAATTATAGTATTATTAACTTAGAACAAATTGATTTAATTAAAGAGCATGAAATAACACCTGAACTTTTATTTCAATTAAAATTGATTAGAAGTAAAAAAGATGGTATTAAAGTTCTTGGTAAAGGTAAATTAACAACACCAAAAACAATTAAAGCTCATAAATTTTCAAAATCAGCAATTACTGCTATTGAACAAGCCGGAGGAAAAGCGCAGGTGATCTAAGTGTTCACAACAACCCGTAAATTAATAAAAAAGTATAAAGAAGTTATAATTAGAATTTTATTTACCATTTTTATTTTATTTATTTTTCGTGTTGGAGCATTTATTACAGTTCCAGGAGTAACTTTGAATGAAGATTTAAGTAGCAGTAATAGTAGTGGTATTGAATTCTTTAATTTAATTTCAATGTTAGGTGGTGGTGCTATTAGCAGATTTTCTGTTTTTGCACTTGGAGTCTCACCTTACATTACTGCATCAATTATTGTGCAGTTATTATCAACTGATGTTGTTCCTACTTTAACAAGATGGGCTAAATCAGGCGAAAAAGGTAAGAAAAAATTAGAGTTAATGAATCGAGTATTAACTGTCCCGTTTGCTATTATGCAAGGTTTTGCCACAATCTTTGGTTTACAATCTCAACATATTATTAGTGTTGATTGAAGTTCGGGATCGGGAGCAGCTGGACCAGAAGTTTTCTATTATGTATTGATTCCAGCTATTTTACTAGCAGGGACAATGTTATCATTATGAATGGCTGATCAGATTACTAATCGTGGTATTGGTAATGGAATTTCACTAATTATTTTTGTTGGAATTGCTGCTAATTTACCATTTAACTTAGCTTCAACTTTTAAGTCTTGAGTAGGACCAGATACTAATAACGGTGTTATTTTTCAAGGGGCTTTAAAATTTGCTCTTTATTTTGCAGCCTTCCTACTCATTATTCTTGTTGTTGTATTCTTTAGTGAATCAGAGCGACACTTACCAATTCAACAAACTGGTAGTGGTTTAACTTTAAAGGGTGATAAAAGTTCTTATTTACCTTTAAAAGTTAACTCAGCCGGAGTAATTCCTGTTATTTTTTCTTCGGCACTAATTACTGCTCCAATGACAGTGGCACAAATTGTTGATCAAAATAGTGGTTTTCCTAATTTTGCTACAAATTATTTATCTTTACAGTCGTGGCCGGGAATTAGTATTTTTGCTATAATGACAATTATGTTTACTTTCTTATATGCACAAGTGCAAATTAATCCCGAACAAATGGCTAAGAATTTTCAAAAATCAGGAACTTATATTCCTGGCGTTCAGCCAGGAAAGGAAACAGAAATTTATATTAAAAGAATGTTAAATCGTTTAAGTACGATTGGTTCCTTTTTCTTAACTGCTGTTGCAGTAACTCCATTTTTGATTTCTAAATTTACTAATCTACCTTCTTCATTATCAGTTGGTGGAACTGGATTAATAATTATGGTTGGAGTAGCATTAGATACAACAAAACAAATTAAGGGACGAATTACTCAACATTCATTCTTAAATTATAAGGACAACAAAGATGTTAAAGAACACTTATGGTCTTAGGGGGTAACGATGAATTTAATTATTTTAGGTCCACCAGGATCAGGGAAAGGGACACAGTCACAGTTTCTGAAAGAACAATATAATTTAATGCATTTATCAACTGGTGATTTGTTTCGTGATGAAATCACAAAACAATCACCAGTAGGTAAAAAAGCTCAAACTTATGTTAATAAGGGTCAATATGTTCCTGATGAGATTACAAATGAGATTATTAGTAATACTTTAAAAAATATTAAACATAATTTTATTCTTGATGGTTATCCAAGAACAATCTCACAAGTAGCATCATTAGATAAAGTATTAACAAGTTTGAATGAAACGCTTTCAATGGTATTGTATCTAGATATTAATGAAGAAACAGTTATTAAACGTTTGTCTTCAAGAGTTACTTGTCCTCAATGTAAAGCAATTTATAATCTTAATTTCCTAGCACCAAAGATTACTGGTATTTGTGATAATGATGGGGTAAAATTAATTAAGCGAATTGATGATAGTGATGAAAAGACAATTATCAATCGTTTAAAAACTTACAAAGTAGCAACGGCACCATTGGTAGATTCTTATCAAGAACGTGGACTGTTAAGAACAGTGGATGCCAACCAAGATAATAGTGATATTAAAGAACAAATTAAATCATATTTATCATCATTAAAAGGAAATAAAAATAATGGTTAGCATTAAAAGTCAAAGTGAAATTCAAAATATCAAAGCCGCTAGTCAAGTTGTAGCAGTTATTCATAAAGAGTTAGCAAAGATAATAAAAGTTGGAATAACTGGTAAAATGCTTGATAAAGTGGCAGCACAAATTATTAAAGAAAATAATGCTGTACCTTCTTTTTTAAATTATCATGGGTTTCCTGCCACAATTTGTGTTTCAGTTAATGAACAATTAATTCATGGCATTCCTAATGATAAACCTTTTAAAATGAATGATATTGTGAAAATTGATGCTGGTGCTGCTGTTAATGGTTATCATGCAGATGCTGCCTTTACAATGTGTGTTGGTGGGAAACCAACACCAGAACAAGCAAAACTTATTAATGTGACTAAAGAATCATTAAATAAAGCAATAGCAATTATTGCACCAGGAGTTAGAATTGGTGATATTAGTAACGCCATTCAAACTTATGTAGAAAGCGAAGGCTTTTATTTACCAACATCGTATACTGGGCATGGTATTGGTAAAAAAATCCACGAAGACCCAGCTATTCCTAATGTTGGTAAGCCCAACACTGGAATAAAATTGCAGTCAGGAATGACAATTTGTATTGAACCAATGGTTCAAACAACAACTGATAAAATTCTGGTTTTAAGTGATAAGTGAACAGTAGTTGCTGCTGATAAACAGCAAACTGCTCACTTTGAACACACTATCCTAGTAACTAATGATGGATGTGAAGTACTAACAATACTTAATGAAAATCAAAAAAATAATGAGGAATGTAATTAATGGCTAAACCAAAACAAGTAGTTAAACCCAAAGTTCAAAAAGTAAAAAAAACTAATGATAGTACTATTGAATGTGAAGGTATAGTAATAGAAGTCTTACCTAATGCTAGATTTAAAGTAAAGTTGAATGAATATGACTTTACTCCTATTGTAAGACCATCGGGTCGTATGCAAACACATAAAATTAAAATTATCAAAGGTGATCATGTAAAAGTTGAATTATCAACTTATAATTTAACTGAAGGACGAATTACTTTTCGTAACAGAATGGCTACTACACATTTACCGATAAATAAAGATGATGAAAACAAAGAAAACTAATAGTTTAACAGGAGGAAAATGATGAAAGTACAAGCATCAGTTAAAAAAATTTGTGACAAATGTCAATCAATCAAACGTAAAAAACGTAATGTAATCATTTGTGAAAATCCTAAACATAAGCAACGTCAAGGATAGAAATATTAAGGAGGAAAAATAAATATGACATCAAATACTAACAATGCAAGTCGAAGAATTGCGCAAGTAAATATTCCTGGAAATCAACATACAGTAATTGGTTTAACAAGAATTTATGGCATTGGTCGCAGCAAATCTTCAGAAATATTAAAAGAACTAAAAATTGAAGAAACTAAAAAAATTAATGAATTAACAGAAAAAGAATTAAGTTCAATTAGTCAATTAATTGAAAAGAAATATAAAACTGAAGGTGAATTAAGACGTGAAGTGTCTTTAAACATTAAGAGATTAATGGAAATTGGATGTTATCGTGGTATTCGTCATCGTAAAGGATTACCAGCCAGAGGACAATCAACAAAAACTAATGCAAGAACTTGCAAGGGACCACGTAAAACGGTTGCTAACAAGAAAAAAGCAAGTTAATTAGGAGGAAAAAAATAATGAATATAAAAACAACAGTAAAGAAAAAAATTAAAGTTAATCCTAATTTTATTAAAGCAAAAGCATTTATTAAAGCAAGTTTTAATAATACTATTGTTACTATTACTGATCTTAATGGTAATGTTATTGCTTGATCAAGTGCTGGAGCAGTAGGTTTCAAAGGAACTCGTAAATCAACTCCTCACTCAGCACAGTTAGCAGCTGAAGCTGCAGGTAAAACTGCTATGGAACACGGAGTTAAAATTTTAAGTGTTTTTGTTAATGGAACAGGACCAGGAAGAGAACCATCAATTCGTAGTTTACAAGCAGTAGGTTTTGAAATCAAAGATTTAAATGATGTGACACCAATCCCTCATAATGGTTGTCGTCCACCAAAAAAACCAAGAAAATAAAGTAGGTGAAAATAAAACATGGAACAACAATTTTTAAAACCAAAATTTAGTTTAAACAGTGAAAATAGTGCTATTAATTACAGTGAATTTATTGTGAGTCAATTAGAACGTGGTTATGGAACAACTTTAGCTAATGCCTTAAGAAGAACATTGTTATCTTCAGTACCAGGTATTTCTGTATATGCAATTAGAATAAGTGGTGTATCTCATGAATTTACTGCAGTTAAAGGTGTAATTGAAAATGTTTCTGAAATAATTTTAAATGTTAAGGACTTAGTTTTAGCTTTTGATGGTGATATTCAAAAGGACGAAAAAATTGCTAATTTAAAAATTAGTATTACTGGTAAACAAGATATTACTGCCGGAGATATTATTTGTCCAACTGATGTTAGAGTAGTTAATCCAGAATTAATTATTGCTCGAACAACTTCAAGAAATGTTCTTTTTGAAATGGAATTAATGGTAAAGAAATCTCGTGGTTATTCTTCATTTGAGGAAAATAAAAAAGAAATTGCTAATAGTTCAGGCATTATTGCTATTGATTCAAACTTTTCACCTGTTGAAAAAGTTGATTATAAAATTGAACCTGTAACTAAAACAGTAAAGGGTATTGAATATGAAAAATTAATTCTTGGTGTACAAACTAATGGTTCAGTTAAAGCAGCATCAGCTATTGCAATGGCAGCTAAAATTTTAATGAGTCATATTGAGTTTTTTGTTAATTTAGATGATAATGTTAAAAACTTTGAAGTTATTTCAATTACTAATGAGCAAGAAAATAATGATTTAAACAAAGCCTTAGAAGAGTTGAATTTAACTGTTCGTTCATACAATTGTTTAAAACGTGATGGTTATAAAACTTTGGGTGATATTGTAACTAAAAGTTTAGATGAAATTAAACAAATTAAACATTTAGGTTCAAAATCAATTAAAGAAATTGAAGATTGTGTATCAAAACATAATTTAGAGTTTTCTATTAAAAACTAAGAAGGAGGATAAGAAAAAATGTCATATATTAACGATATCGGAAGAAATAGTGCTAAAGTAGATGCTGAAATCCGTAATTTAGCAAGTGAATTAATTGTTCATGGAAAATTAGTTTTGTTAGAAAAAAGAGCAAAAAGATTACAAACATTTATTGAACCTTTAGTAACGTTAGCTAAACGTGGTGATTTGCATTCAAGAAGAATGGCAATTGCTAAATTGCGTAAAATTACAACTAAAGAGCATCCAAAGGATGGTGTTATTCCAACATTATTTGGCAATATTGCTGAAAGATATAAAGACCGTAAAGGTGGATATACAAAGTTAATTAAAGTAGATAATAGAACTGGTGATAATGCACCAATGGTAGTAATTACTTTTGTTTAATTAAAAATATTAAAGCAAGAAAATTTTTGGAAAGAGTAAAGCATTTTTATGTTTTCTCTTTTTTATATGTTGACAATTTTAAATAAAATTGTATTTTTTAATACAATTATTGATAAATATTTTTTATGGTATTTTTATTATAGTTACAGTAAATATTAGTGCGCTTTGAGTTGAAAGAGAATTTGGATTTCAAAATAACTTAATTAAATCACATGCTGATAAAGATATTAAAGAATTTATTTTAAATTCAAATGCTGATAAAAGTTTTGATAAACAATCACTTTTTGTTAAATTAGGTATGTTTTGAAAATTAGATCAGGCCTTTGTTAATCAAAAATAGTATTCTTTAAAAGAATAAAAATAGAATTTACTATTAATAGCAATTTCTATTTTTATGACATAGTAATTTTGATTTTTTTGGTTTTATTTTTTATATAGTAAAATTTAGTTTTTTATATATTTTTTAAAATTATATAAAGTTAGAAAACCTTTATGATATTATTAATTCATAATTTAATAAATGTTTAATAAATGTTTAGTACTAATATCGATATTTTATCTATATTAGTTTCTTTTATGTTTATTAAATTTTACTTTTGATTTGAATAAAAAGGAGAAAATGAAAGATGATATCTATAGAAAATATTAATAATTTAGATATAGAGATATTTATTAAAAATGTAAAAAGATTATTTCAAGAAAAAATTAATACTTATCAACTTATTGATAAATCTTTTAAAGAACTAGAAAATTTTAAAATTATAGAAGAGATAAAATTAAAATTACAAGATAATCTTGAAATAATAAAAGAAAGATTAATTAACTATGAATATGAAAAAGATGGAGATAGTTTAAAAGATTCTGCAGAATTAAAAAAGATAGAATTGTTTTTAGAAGAATTAGAAAATATAATAGTAAATAAATATGATATTAATATTAGTTATAAATGTGCTAATTTTCTTATTATGAATGATTAAAAGGAACAATTAGTAAATTTATTTAAAGTTAATAATTCAATTTTATTTAAAAGTAAATTAAGTTTTGCATTAGCAAAAAAATTAATTGAAGAAGGAAATATCAAAGGTATAAAATTATTAACTAATATTATTAGTTTAGAAGAAATAATTGATAATGAGAGTAATCTTTTTCATATTGCTGCAAATAATGGTCAAATTGATATTTTAAAATATTTATTATCAATTAATAAAGAATTAATTAATAATAAAAATAAAAAAGGAAAAACACCTATTGAATGTGCTTTCGAATATGCTGCCAAACGTTTTATCAAATATGGTGAATTTGATAATGAAGTTATTGAATTTTTAATTAATAATTCTAATGTTAATTTATTGTTTACTAATAATGAAATATGAAAATCATTAGATCCTAACTCAAATATTAATTCAGTTAAAGGATGAAATATATTCCATATAGCAATACTTTTCGGAAATGTAGATATTAGACTTCTTGCAAAACTATGATATTAATCACATTTTTTAAGTTTAAAAATTTATTTTAATAACACTTTTAATATTTTTTAAAAATTATTGTTCAAAATATGTTTTATTTTTTGTCATTAAAATACAACAAAAATTATTATTTCAAATAAAAAAATAAAATATTAAATTATCAAATATATTTAAATTAATAATTGTAAATTATAAATTGAAGCTATTAAATTAAATCTTAATGCAAATTTTTTTCTTCTATTTCGATATTTTTCACTAATAATTTTAAATTTTTTAAGAATCGCAAAAACATGTTCAATAACAACTCTCATTTTTGAAATAGCCTTATTATTTTTCTTTTCTTCTTTAGTTAAAGGGTTTTTCTTTGATTTTCGTTTAGGTAATAAGACATTTTTATGTATGTTTTGTATACCTTGATATCCTAAATCTACTAAAATAGTTGTTTCTGATAAAAATTTCGTTTTTGAATTTTTTAAAATTTTAAAATCATGATTTTTACCATAAGAAAAATAAGAACTTATAATTTTTTTACTATCTTTTTCAATTATGACTTGAGTTTTTATTGTATGTTTTTTCTTTTTTCCTGAATAATATTGTTTTTGACTTTTTTTGGGCGTTGAATAGTACTTTCAGTCACATCAATGATAACTGTTTTATCTTTAAAATTATTATTTAACAGTGATTTTTGCCCATCAAGTTGTTGAAAATCAGGATGTTTTATTAAAGTATTTTCTATTCACTTGATATTCCTATAGCAACTACTTTCACTAATTCCATAACTTTTAGCAATATGAAAATAAGTTCGATACTCTCTTCAATATTCTAAAGTCTGGATGGGTTACAATTTATTGGACACTAATTACGTAGACAAGTAAACAAATTTGTTAAAAGAAAGGAACTATAATTATGGCCAATATTAACTCATATACCGATGAATTTAAAAAACAAATAGTAGCTTTATATCAAAGTGGCAAATCAGTATCTTGCCTTGCTAAAGAATATAATGTTACAAGAGCAGCTACTTACAATTGAATTAAGCAATTTAGTAATTCAGGAAGTTTTAAAACTAAAGATAATCGTTCTTTTGAAGAAAATGAATTAATTAAATTAAGAAAAGAATTAAAGCAATTACGAATGGAAAATGATATTTTAAAGCAAGCAGCACTAATAATAGGCAGAAAATAGAAATTATTGTCAAAAATAAAGCTAAATATAAAATTCGCACAATGTGTCGTTTTTTAAAAATATCTAAATCAACATATTATTTTAATTTAAAGAAAAAAGAAAATAAAATCAAAAATAATATTTATGATGAAGCTGTTATTAGTGCTTTTAAAGAAAATAAAGAAGTTTATGGTACTAGAAGATTAAAAAAAATTCTAGAAAACCAAGAAATTTATTTATCGCGCAGAAAAATTAAAAAAATTATGAATGAACATAATTTAATATCAAAATATACTAAATTATCATTCAAAAATCATAATAACAAAGTTAACGATAGTCAAATAACTAATCTTGTTAATAGAAAATTTAAGAATAGGATTAAAAATGAAGTTATTGTTAGTGATTTAACTTATGTACAAGTTAATGGTAGGTGAAACTATATTTGCCTATTAATAGACCTATTTAACCGCGAAATTATCGGACATAGTGTTGGAGTTAAAAAAGATGCATCATTAGTACATCAAGCATTTATGCAATCAAATCGCTGTTTAAAAGATATTCAAATATTTCATAGTGATCGCGGTAATGAATTTAACAATAAAATTATTGATAAACTTTTACTAGCATTCAACATTAACCGTTCTTTAAGTAAAAAAGGTTGTCCTTATGATAATGCTGTTGCTGAAGCAACTTTTAAAACTTTTAAAACCGAATTTATTAATGATAAAAATTTTACATCATTAATCCAATTAAAATTAGAATTATTTGATTACATCAATTGATATAACAATATAAGAATTCACAGCACTTTAAACTACTTAACTCCAGTTAAATATCAACAACAAATGTTTACCAAAAAATAGTCCTAAAAAGTGTTGCCATTCCAGAGATACAATTATTATAAATTAAAATTTAACTTTTTTTTAAAAATCAAAATAGAATAAAACTTATTAAATGTGTTTTAATAAGAATTTTTGTTGTGTATAAATATTAAATTTATTTTTTAATAATTTTTAAAAATAAGTATTTTAGTTGCATTTAATTTAAAAAAATTATATTTTTTAAATACAATTTCATAAAAATCCAAATTATTTCTTGTCTAAAAAATAATAAGACTATATGAATTAATTTATTCCGGATTTTTGACAATCTCCTATAATTTTTCAGATAGTTTAGTTACTGATACTGTTTCTTATACAACAAGATTTTAGTGTTTAAAAATAAACTTTTTTAATAAATCTTAAATATTTTATAAAAATTTAAAAGTGTTATCTAGCAAGTATAATATATATTTAATAAAGTTTATATATAATATATATGAAAAACTAAATATAGTTTTCAATCCATTATTTTTTTTAAAAAAATAATCGATTTTTTTATTTTGAAAGGAAGATTTTGATGCCAGTTACTGAACAAGAAAAACGTAAAAAAGAAAGTTCAGAAATAAAAAAAAGTAATTAAAGCCTTTGAAAAAGAAATCAAAGAAAATGATAAGCAAATTAAAAATGAAAAAAAAGAAATAAAAAAATGAGAAAAACTAAAGTTAAATATTAATGATGAAAAAAAAGATTTAAGTAAAGAAATTAAAAAACTTAAGATAGCCTTAAATGAAATTAAAAATAAATTAAAGGAAAAAAAAGAAAAAAATATTAAATATGAAGAAAAAGAGATAAAGTTTAAAGAAAAAGATTTAATAAAATTAGAAAATTTAAGAAAAGAAATTGAAAATAAAATTGAAGTAGAAGAAAAGCAACAACAACAAATACAAGAAAATATAACAAAATTAAAAGAAAATGAACAAGAAATAATAAATCAATTAGAAAAATTCAAAAAAAATGAGAAAGAAATGGAAGAAGAAATAGGTAAATTAAAAGAAACGATAGTTGATGATGATAGTAATGTGAATATTTTGATTAAAGAAAAAGAAAATGAAATATTAGAAGTAAGATTAAAAATTGCTAATTTATCTGATAGTTTAAAAAGAAAAGAGAAAGAAATAACATTATTAGAATTTGAAGAATTTAAACATAAACAAATTATTTTAGAAAATAAAGAACAATTAATAAAAGCAAATCATAAATTATATTCAAATAAAAAAACAGAAAATGAAGTTAAAATAGCAGAATTGGAGATCAAAAAAAAACAAGAAAATTTGTGAAATATATGAATTACAGCATAAACTAAATATAGTGGTTATAGATGATGCAAATATTAATTCAAAAATTTTAAGTTTACTTTTGACAATATGTAGGCTTGAAAAATCTTCTATAGAAATTACCAAAGAAATTACAACAAAAAAAGATGTCTTAAAACAAATAAAAAATAATTCATTAGAAGAATCAATAGTAATTTCACCAGAAGAAAACGCTACTTCTGTTCAGCAAAATGCAAAACCATGGTTTAAACGTATATATAAACCATTTACTAAACTTTATAGAGGTAGTAAACAAAAAATTACATTAGGATATTATCAAAGAAAAGAAAAATCTTTAGAAGCGGAAATTAGGAAATTAGAAGCCGAAAAATTAAAAGATTTTTGAAATAAATTTTGATTACTTATGAGCTGTGGTTGTTATAATAATTATGGCAAAACAACAAGAAAAATATAAGAAAAAAAACGAGAATTAAAAGATATTAAAAAAGAACTAGAAAAATTATCAAAAAATAATGTTTCAAATAATGATCCGCAACCTTCAACTTCATCAGCAGTACCCAGTTCATCTAAAAGTTGAAGTGACAAATTATTGAAATCAACAGAAGAAGTAACAAAAAATGATTCTTTATTAAAAGAAAATTCTAAAAATCTGGATGTTTCTTTACATTAATTTCATAGAATAGAAATTTATATAACTTTAATTTATAAACTAAATTTTATTAGAAAATGAACAATAATTTTACTTCAATTTTGAACAGATATTGTTCATTTTTTTCTTTTTTTATAATTTTTATAAATTATAAATTGATATATATAAAATTACTGTTATAATTTTACTAGCATAATATTTAAAATGGAGTTAGAAGTAATATGAGTAAATCTAAAATTTCATTAAGTTTAAAAAATGTTGAATTTCGTTATAAACCAGAATACAATAACGCTGTTGATAATGTTAGTTTTGATATTAATCATGGTGAATATATTACTATAATTGGTCATAATGGTAGTGGTAAGTCAACACTTTCAAAAATTATTATTGGTGTTTTACACAAACAAAAAGGTACAATTCAATTATTTGGTGAAACAATTACTAATAAAAACATTAAACAATTACGTCGTCACTTAGGTATTGTTTTTCAAAATCCTGATAACCAATTTATAGGTTCAACTGTTCGTGATGATATTGCTTTTGGCTTGGAAAATCATTTAGTTGAATCCAGTGATATGCCAGCAATTATTGACAGAGTTTCTAGGGCAGTGGGTATGGAAAAATATTTAGATCATGAACCACTATGATTATCTGGTGGTCAAAAACAACGTGTAGCTATTGCTTCAGTTTTAGCTTTAGAACCTGATATTATTATTTTTGATGAGGCAACTAGTATGCTTGATCCAAAAGGTAAACGAGAAGTTAAAGAAATTATGTTAAAATTACAAGAACAACGCAATAAAACTATTATTTCTATTACTCATGATATGGATGAAATTATTAATGCCGATAAAATTATTGTTATGAATAAAGGTAAATTAGTTCGTTATGGAACTCCATCTGAAATATTAAAAGAATGAGAGTTTTTACAAAGTATTCATTTAGATATTCCTTTTGTTTTAAAAGTATCGTTAGGTTTAAAAAATAAGGGAATTAATATTAATGAAACATTAAGTGAAGAGGAGCTGATTTCTAGCTTATGTCAATTAAATTCAAAGAAGTAAGTTATACTTATTCTCCAAAAACCCCTTATCAATATCAAGCATTAAAAGATATTACTATTGAAATTGTTGAACAAAAAATAGTTGCTATTATTGGTGAAACTGGTAGTGGTAAATCAACTATGATTCAACATATTAATGGTTTATTAGTTCCAATGGCAGGTTCAGTTGCTATTAATGATTTTATTATTAAGGCTAATCAAAAAAAAATTCGTGATATTAAAAAAATACGTAAACAAATTGGCTTAGTTTTTCAATTTCCCGAATATCAGTTATTTGAAGAAACTATTGAACGAGATATTATGTTTGGACCAGTTAATTTTGGTGAGAAAAAAGATAAAGCACGAGAGTTAGCAAAAAAATATATTAATTTGGTTGGATTAGACGAAACATACTTATCAAGAAGTCCATTTGATTTGTCTGGTGGTCAAAAACGAAGAGTTGCTATTGCTGGTATTTTGGCATTACAAGGTCATACTTTAATTTTAGATGAACCAACAGCAGGACTTGATCCCGATGGTGAAAAAGAATTAATTAATTTATTTTATGATTTAAATCATAAAGAAAATAAAACTATTATTTTAGTAACTCATAATATGAATCATTTACTAATGGTTGCTGATGAAGTTATTGTATTACATAATACACAGATTTATAAAAAAGCAGATCCAATTACTATTTTTAGAGATAAAAAATTAATTACCGAAACCGGAATTGAGCCACCAAAAATTTATAGTTTTTTATATAAATTAGAAGCAGCAGGATTTGATACATCAAAAATTACTGCTAGAAGTGATTCAGAATTAATTGACCAGTTGTCAAAAATATTATCCAAAAAAAATAGCAATAAAAAGTAAGGAGTAATAAATAATGAAAGTTAGTTTTGGTCGTTATTTACCTTTAAATTCAATCATTCATCGTGTAGATCCAAGAATTAAATTACTAGTTTTAATTTGTTTAATTGCTTCACTTTTTTTTGATACTGGTTTTGAAGGTTACGCTCTTATTGGTTTTACTGTCATAACAATTTTCTTTTGTGCAAAATTACCTTTTATGATGTTATTAAAATTAATGCGCCCCATTTTATTTATGGCATTTATTTTATTTATAATTAACTGTTTTTTAACTGATGGCCCTAATGTAGGAATGATTTGACGTTGGCATGGTATTAAAGTATCGTATAAAGCTATATTTGTTAGTATTTATATTGCTCTTAGAATTTATTTAATGATTTTAATTACAACAATTTTAACAACCACAACTCAACCATTAGATTTAACATTAGCATTAGAAGATTTAATGTTACCACTAAAATTAATTAAATTTCCAGTACATATTATTTCAATGATTATTTCTATTGCTCTTCGTTCAATTCCTACATTATTAGATGAAGCGGGCAGAATTTTAAAAGCACAAGCATCACGTGGTGTAGATTTAAAAAATGGTCATTTTAAAGAAAAAGTTAAATCGTTAGTATCATTAATTATTCCCTTATTAGTTTCTTCATTTCAAAAAGCAGAAGATTTAGCATATGCTATGGATTCAAGGGGTTATGATCCACAAGGTAAAAGAACACGTTTTCGTCAATACCATATTGATTTTAAAGATATATTTTTCTTTATTATTGGTGTAGGATTGTTAGCATTTCTTATATCTTATACTTATCATCCAGAAATATTTTGAAGAATTCCATTTATTGATGATTATTATTCACAATAATAAACGTATATGAATTAGGTTTACTAATTTTAAATATTTATTAATATTTAGTTAAAATAAAAATTTTGCAACAAGTGTCATAATATTTATCATTTTTTTTCTTATACTCCCTATTATTTTTTTAATTAAAAATTCTTAATTTAAATTTAAAACATATTAATAATTAAAATTAATTAAGGAGTAAGTCCGGTTGCTAAATTATAATCATAAATATCACTATCTAAGTTACTTGTAACTACAATACTGTTATTTCATTCAACATTTTGTTTTGCTATTTTTTCACTAACTAACAATTGTTCAATAGCTTTATCTAATAAATTTAATTGATCTAATTCTAAATTATTTAATGCATTTTTTATAACTTGTTCATCATACATATTATTACTATTAAAATTACTTAAATCAAAAATTTGTTTTGAACTAGAAACATGATCATATTGCAATTCTGGTAATGTTTAGTAATCTGTGTAACTTACAAAAATAACTATGTTTAATTAATTCTAGTAAATATAATTAAATGACTAGAAAGAGTGAGTTGCAGATGGCTAAAAAGCAAAATATTAATAATAATGATCCAATATCAAAAGCAGTAGATTTATTATTAGAAAATACTGAAGATTTAACAACAGTTTTTAAAGAGGGAGGATTGTATAAAGAATTAACAAAAAGATTAGTAGAAAAAATGTTGAATTCTGAGATGCAAAATTATTTGGGATATGAAAAGAATCAACATAGTAATAGTGACAATGCTCGTAATGGTATAAGTTCAAAAAAAATAATAACTCAACAAGGTAAAATTGAGATTGATGTACCACGAGATCGCAATAGTAATTTTAATCCTATAATAGTTGCAAAAAGACAAAGAAGATTTGATGGTTTTGCAAAAGGTATGACATTATCAGATATTAGAATGCAATTACAAGAGTTATATCATGGTGTTGATATTAGTGAAAGTGTTATTAGTCAAATTACTGATGATGTTATTGATGATGTAAAAGCATGGCAAAATCGACCATTAGAAAGTGTCTATCCGATTGTTTATTTTGATTGCATAGTAGTGAAAGTACGACAAGATAAAAGGATTATTAATAAATCAGTTTATATAGCTTTAGGAGTTGATTTAGAAGGTAAAAAAGATGTTTTAGGTTTATGAATTAGTGAAAATGAAGGTGCTAAATTTTGATTAGCAAATTTAACAGAAATGAAAAATCGTGGCTTAAATGATATTCTTATTGCCTGCAGTGATAATTTAACAGGCATGTCAGAAGCAATACAATCAGTTTATCTTAAAACAGAACATCAATTATGCATAGTTCATCAAATTAGAAATAGTTTGAAATATGTCTCATATAAGCATAGAAAATCTCTAGTTGCAGATTTAAAACCAATTTATACTGCATGTAGTGAAGAACAAGCAATGCAGGCTTTAGAATCCTTTGAAAATAAGTGAAATAAACAATATCCTCAAATTGCTAAATCTTGATATAAAAATTGAGATAATTTAATGGTTTTTATTAGTTATCCTACAGAAATCAAAAGAGTGATTTATACAACAAATGCTATTGAATCTGTAAATAGTCAATTACGAAAAGTTATCAGAAATAAAAAAGTTTTTCCTAACGATATGTCAGTTTTTAAAATATTTTATTTAGCAATTGAAAATATAACAAAAAAATGAACAATGCCCATTCAAAATTGAAATACAGCAATTGCTCATTTTATGATAAAATTTGAAGATAGAATTAATCTAAACTAGTACTTTGTAAAACAAAGATACACAGATTACATAAAAGCCTCGCAATTCTCTTTCTTTTTCTTTAATAAGTTGATGTCTTTTTTGGTCATATTTTTTCTTTCTTACTTTTATTTCGGATCTTTGATAATATTTTTTATTTTTTGCTTTTACTTCGGGTTTTTGATCATATTTTTTCTTTCTTTGTTTATTTTTTTGGTATCACATTTGATCATATTTTTTCTTTTTTACTTTTACTTAGGGTTTTTGATCATATTTTTTCTTTCTTTGTTTATTTTTTTTGGTATCACATTTGATCATATTTTTTCTTTTTTGCTTTTACTTCAGGTCTTTGTTCATATTCTTGTCATTTTCTTTTTTTAGATTGTTTATTAAATATTTCTTCATTGGTTTGAAATGAAGAAGTAGTATACTTAAACTATTATTCATATCTTTTTCCCCTAAATATAATTAAAGTTAATTTTATTTAAACTTTTATTATATATTTTTTGCTATTTATTAAAAATAATATTTTTTGATACATAAAAATGTATATTATAACTTTTTCAAAGTTTTAAAAATAAGATTAATAAGATATATAAATTAAAATTGTATAAATTATACCAATTTTAAATGTTTTTTTCAATCTTTAAAACTATTATTTTGTTTTGTTTTTGGTGCTCTTAATTAAAATTAATTGAGAAAGGAATGAGTATATTGCTAAATTTTTAATCATAAGTATTAGTATCTAAATTACTTGTAAGTTAGTATTGTTAATAAAATTTGATTAATAAATTGATTTAATAAGATATTATCTATTACATTTTTATGCTTTTTATTAAGGGCATAATAAAACTTTATTTTAAGAGTATTTAAATTAATAATTAACCATAATTATTAATTTAAAATTGTGTTCTAATTGTTAATAGTAACATTGTTTTTTATTATTGTTATTGTTATATAGGAAAATTAGATGATTATTTTTGTAGTTTTATGAAAAAAAATATTAAAAAATCATAAATTTATTGTATAATATTTAACGGTTTTACTTATAGAAACTAATATGGCGACTGTGGCGTAGCGGTCTAGCGCATCAGTTTGTGGAACTGACATTCGCGGGTTCGAATCCCGTCAGTCGCCCCATTTAATAAAATTATGTTTTTTTACTACTCCTTTTTGGAGTTTTTTCTTTTTTAAATAAATATTATTATAAATTTATTTTTCGCTTTTTATTTACTAAATAAATAATGGTATAATTATTATGTTTTATGATTTGCAGAAAGTTGAGGTTTAAATCTATATGTACCTTAAAGAAGGGCAAATACTTTCAATTCATGCATATAAGCATAATGGCGATTTATATCGTAGTTGAAATAATTCAATTGTTTTAGAAGATACTCAAAAATATTTAGTTTTAGTAAATGAGAATGTAACAATTACTGAAATTAATGGTCGTAAATGAACAACCGTTGATCCAGCAATTTGGTTATTTTTTAAAAATGATTGATACAATATTATTTGTATGATTCGTAATGATGGTGTTCATTATTATTGTAATATTGCCAGTCCTTTTATTTTAGATTCGCAAACAGTTAAATACATTGATTATGATTTAGATGTTAAAGTATTTCCTAATCGTTCTTATAAACTGTTAGACTTGAAAGAATTTAAAACTAATCGTCGAATATGAAAGTATCCAATACCTTTACAAAATATATTATGACAAAATATAAATAAATTAAAAAAAGGAATTAAGAAAAATGAAATTAATTTATTTAATGATGATGTAATTTTAAATTATTGAAAAAATTATCAAGACCAAAGTTTACAAAAATAGTAAGAACATATGTTCTTACTATTTTTGATATTAAAACTTTTTATAACTAAATTAAATTTTTTTATAAAATAGGTAATGTTTTTGCATAATTATGTTCTCTCATAATACTGTTTATATTAATTTTTTTACTTTTATCTTCAATACTATTATTTATATTTTGAATATTTATATCATTAAATTGTATTTTCTTTTTGTAATTATGATAATTAATAGCATATGTTTTTAATTTTTTTTATTTCTTTAAACATTAAGTTTTTTATTTCTTGTTCAATTTCTTTATTCATTTTTTACTCCTTTTAAAAATAAAAACCTATTTACTTTGAGAAACAAAGTAAATAGGTTAAAAACTATATTTAGTTTGTAGTTATTTTTAACATCTTTTTGAAAATTTACAATTAATAAACATATATATATATCAAATATATTAACTTTGTAAATTATTTTCATATATTTTCATATTTTTTGAAATAATGTTTTAGTAAATTTAATCAATTATCTAAATTAGAACCATATTTTTTTTCTAAATCTCATAAAAAATTACCATATACATCATTACCGCCAACTAGTACATAAGTTTCTTTTCAACCAATTTTTCCTTCTTCTAGTTTAATTTCTTTTACAAAACCAAGATTTTTTAGATCACTATCAATTAAACTATTTTTTTCATTTTCTTTTCAATAATGTTCTATTATTTCTCCATTTTCATTTTTTGTAAATCAAAATTCATCTCCCACTTTACCAATTAAGTTATTAAAATTTTTATTATTTATTAATTCATTTTTTAATGATATTTTATCAATTAATTTTGAATTAGTTAAATTAGAATGAAAATCATTAATGTTATCACCCAATCTCATTACAATATGTGATGGTACATTTTTTATTGGTATTAAATCATTTTCTCAATTTTTTATTTGCATACTATTTTTATCTTTTGATGATAATTTAAAATTGTTATTATTAATATAATTAAAACGATTTTCTTTTGATATTAGACTTCTTGCAAAACCTATCTATTAAAAATTAAATTTTTAAAATAAAATTAAAAATAAAAAAGATAGGTAATCTATGATGTTTGATAAATTAAAAACTATTAACAATCCAGAATTATTAAGATTAACTGGTATAAATGATATTATTTTTAATAAAATTCTAGAAATTTTAAAGACAGAAGAAGTAAAAAAGTTTAAAAATGGTGGTACACCTAATAAATTATCATTAGAAAATCGTTTATTAATGACTTTAGAATATTGAAGAGAGTATCGAACTTATTTTCATATTGCTAAAAGTTATGGAATTAGTGAAAGTAGTTGCTATAGGAATATCAAGTGAATAGAAAATACTTTAATAAAACATCCTGATTTTCAACAACTTGATGGGCAAAAATCACTGTTAAATAATAATTTTAAAGATAAAACAGTTATCATTGATGTGACTGAAAGTACTATTCAACGCCCAAAAAAAGTCAAAAACAATATTCAGGGCGTATTTCATTAATAGTTAGATTTGATAAAAATATAAATGAGAGATAATTCTCTCATTTTTAATTGTTGAACAATTATAATTAATTATTTTATTAAACCAGCACTTTATTAAAGTAATTAATTATTACATAACTTAATAAAAAATTATGTAGGCTATTGTGCTGGAATTAACCAATAGTAATTTTTGTGTTGCTTTTTTAAAACTTGATATTTTTTGGTTCCCTTCCCCTAGAACCCCTACCCTCCAAGGCTTTGCTACTTACAGTAGCATAAGCCTTACGTATAGTAGTAGAAGTATTTAGTTACTAGTATATAAGCCTTTTATCACTGTAGGTGATAAGGCTTATACGTAGAAAGGATTCATAATGATTAATGTTAATTTAGATATTAAAAATAAAGTAAGAGAAACAACTAAAGGTATGTTATTAGAAATTGGTGAATATGAAACATGATTTCCGATTAAAGATACTACTATTAATAAAAATAATAAAAAAATAACATTAAAAATAATTGAAGATTTTAATTATAAATTAGGTAAAAAATCAATTACAAAAGATATTGAAAGTATTAAAGGTAGTGATATTTTAAAATATATAAAAAATATTTCAGATATTACTACTAATGAAAATGAATTAATATCTTGTGAATTTTATGAACAATATAATGGTTATTATATTTTTACAAATGATAAAAATCAAGAATGTTTTAAATATAACATTACATGAGAACAAGATATGAAAAGTTTTAAAATAAATAATCCATATAAAGATAATGATTTAGCAATTAATTATATAGTTACACCAATAAAAGATATAAATACTAATAATGAAAAAATATTTTATTTAAAGTATTAAAGGAAATTAATATGTTATTAAATGTTGAAAAAATAGAATTAATAAAAAATTTATGTAATGAAAAATTACTTAAAAATGAAAAATATATTGAAATACAAGAAATATTAAAAATTATAGAAAGAGAGAATTAATTATGTTGAATTTAAAAGAAGATAAAAGAATATATTTAAAATATGAAGAAATTGAAAAAATATATGGTTCATGTGATATTTGTCATAAAAATTCATCATTTGCAAATAGAACTTGTAATAAATGTTTTTATAAATTAATGAGTGATAATGATGAAATGTAATATTCATAATGAAAAATATATATGATTTTCTGAATCAGAAAATACATATTATTGTAATAAATGTATAGATGAAATGATTGAAGAAGATATGTATTTAACAAGTGATAATTGAGATTTTTTAAAAGAACATTATATTAATGAATTACAATTAGAAAATTTTAAAGGAGTGTAAAAATAATGAATAGATTAGAATTACAAAATGCAATGAAATTAATAGAAAAATTTGAAGAATTACAAGAAGAATTTAATAGTAAATATGAAGATTTATACGTTGAAATTGATAATGATGGTGATTTAAAAATTAGTAGTGATTATTTTGACTTTGAAAATGTAAATAAATTACAACAAGCAATTATTGATTATAAAAGAATTATTAAAGGTTAAAAGAAAGTAGTGAATAAAAATGGTAGCAGCTCCTAAAAAGAAACCAGAAGAATTAATGATAAAACAAATTATTGTTAATTTAAGATTTACTGAAAAAGATTATGAAACATTAAAAGAAATTTGTGAAGAAAAAAATATGAAAATTAATGGATTTATAAGGAGTTTAATTAAAAATGCAATTAAACAATCAAAAAAATAATTTAATTTTTAAAAAAGAAACACATCAATATTTTATTCAAAATAAAGAATTAATATCAGTAAGTAAAATACTTGATTATTATTTAGGTAATTCATATTGTAAATGTAATAAATGTAAATATTGTTTTAATATAAATAATGCAAGAATTCGTGGTAATTGTGTTCATAAAGTAGCAGAATTATATTTTAAAAATATAACTATTAAAAATATAAATAATCAAATTAAAAATATTATTAAAGAATTATTTCCCGAAAATTATTTAAATTATTGTTATACATTATTAGAATATTTACCAATTAAATTTATTAATAATAATGAATATATTAGTGAAAAAATATTTAATTATGATATTGTTGCTGGAACACCAGATTTAATTTATAAAGAAAATAATTTAAATATAATAGTAGATTTTAAAACTTATAAAGTTTTTACTAAAGAATTATTAGAAAAATCAAAATTACAAATAATAGCATATTATTGATTATTAAAAAATAATAATTATGAATTATCAAATATTCATTTTATATGTTGAGTTAAAGAAAATGAAATTGAATTAATAAAAGTTGAAATAACAAATGAATTATTAATTGAATGAGAAAAAGCAATTTGAACATGAAAGGAATTAAAATAAAATGGCAAATGAATTATTAGTGAAAAATATTAATAATGGTAATGTAGAAAAATTTATTAGACAAAAAGGTATTATTAATAATTTAGAAATTCAAAAATTTAAAAGTAATGTATTAGCAATTTCAAATCAATATGGTTTAGATAAAGCATATCCAGATACTATTATTAATAGTTGTTATCAAGCAGTATTATTAAATTTACCTTTAGAAAAGAATTTTGATTATTGTTATATTGTACCTTATTGAGATAGTAATACAAAAGTAAATAATGCTCAATTTCAAATGGGATATAAAGGTTATATTCAATTAGCATTACGTAGTCAACAATATAAAGAAATTAATGTAAGTGATGTTAGATTAACAGAAATTAAAAAAGTAGATAGACTTAAGGGAATTGAATTTAATTGAATACAAGATGATTTAGAAAGATTGAAACAACCTATTATTGGTTATGTAGCATATTTTCAATTAGTAAATGGTTTTGAAAAAATTTTATATATGTCAAAAGAACAAATTGAAAAACATTTTTTAAAATATTCAAAAACTTATGCAAAAAATAAAGAATTTGTTGTTAGTGATTTTGATAGTATGGCATTAAAAACTGTATTAACTCAATTATTAAGAAAATGGGGAATTATGAGTACTGAAATGCAAATTGCATATGAAAATGACCAAGCAATTATTACTGAAACAGAAAAAATATATATTGATAATCCAAATACTAATAATGTAATTGAAAATAATACAAATTTTCAACAATTAGAAGCAAATATAAATAAATTAGATAATTTGGTATTTAAAAATGAATAAATGTAGAACATGTAATAAAAGAATTTGATTAAGTAAAAATTGATGTATTAAATGTTTAGAAATATTAGTTATGAATTTAAATAAAAATAAGGAGAAATAATAATGAATAATTATTTACTTTCAATTGACCCAAGTATTAAAAATACAGGATTTACATTATGAGAAAAAGAATATAAATATGATAAAAATTTAAATTATTGACCTACTAGAGAATATGTATATTGTGAAATTCATAATGATGAAAATGCTTCATTAAAAATTGTTGAAGAATGTAAAAATTGTTATGAAAATGAAATAATTTGAAAACCAATATTTCTTAAAAGTTATAATTTAAAAGAATATGATGGACAAAGAAGATTTTATTGAGATATAAAAGTTAATGATAATGAATTGGATTTAATTATTGAACGTGGTACTTTTCATAGTAAAAATGGAATTGGTTATGAAACTCAAGAACATTTAAGAGGTTTTATTGCTGGACAATTTAATAAATTATTAACAAAAGATATGTTAATTAGTCCAAGTGAATGAAAGAAATGATATGTAAAAAATGATAAATATTGTTCTGCTATTACATTTGTAAATGGTATAAATTATAAATGAGATAAAAATATTTCTTTGTTTATGTGTGAAAATTTAATAAAAGAAAATAATTGAAATATAAAAATATCAAATCATGATGAAGCTGATAGTTTATTAATTGGTTGATATTATTTAAATAAGGACAATAAAATGCAAAACGAAAAATACAAAGGACGAAAAAGCCCATTTAATTTCGAAATATTTATAGAAGAAAACAACAAGGAGAATAAAAAATGATTATAGTAACTGGATGACAATGTGATTATTATGAAAATAATATAAGATGTGAAGAATATAGTAAAATTAAACCACATAAAGATTTTAATAATAATAGAGTTTATTGTGAAAATCATTGAAAAATAGTTAATAAAATAAATCAAGAGAGAAAAGAATTTGCTATAAAACAATATAAACAAAAATTAATTGATTATTTAAATTTATGTATTGATATGGATAATAAAAGATTAATAACTAAACTTTATAATGAAAATCATATAAATGGTTCAATAGAACAAACAAATGTTATTTTACAATTAATAAAGAATGGAGTATTTGATTAATGAAAATATTTGCTATTTTATTAAGAATTATACTTGTACCAATATTTTTAATTTTAATAATTATTCCTGCAATAATAATTGGAATATTAAAATTTATATGAACTGGTAATTCTGAATTTACAATAAAATTAGAAAAAATTAAGGAGTAAATAATGCAAAAACAAAAACAAGAAAAAGTATTACTTAAATGTATTGTTAAAAATTGTAATAGTAAAGTATTAGTTACTTTAAAAATTGTAAATTTAGAAGATAGTGTAATTCAATTTTTTAATATGTGTTATTTTCATAAAAAACAATTTAAAAATAAAGTTAAAGAAATAAAAAATAAGGAGTAAATAATGAATTTATGAGACTTTTTAAAATATAGTGATAAATATAATGTTTTTAAAATATATACAAGAAATACAGAAATATATTTTTCATGAAATGGTGGAAGTAGTGAATTAGATGATGACCGTACTTTATTAGGTTATGAATTAGCTGATTGAAAAGTTTTATCATATAAACAATATCCAAATGAAATTAGAGTATTTATTAAATTAGATAATCAAGAAATGTGTTCATATAATCATTTTCCAAAAACAAAAGAAGAAAGGTTAAATTATGAATAAAGAAAAATTAATTGAAGAACTTAAATATGAAATGGAAAGATTAAATTTTATATATGAAAAAATTAGAAAGGATAAATTTGATAATGAATAATTAGTTAAATTATCTATATTTAATATAGAAAATATGATATAATTAATATGAAATTTCAATTTAAAATACTATTAAAGTCAGATTCTAGTCAGGTAAATACTACTGGAAATAAAGTTGCTGGTGTGTTCTTAGAGAGCAGGCAAGCTGATTTAAAGTAAAGGGTTTATCATTTTCCCTTGCTAAGACAAAATAAATGACGATTAGGAGCTTTAATAAAGCAGTCTTATTTATTAATTGCAACAGATAGTCATTAGAACCTTTAATTAGGTTCTTTTAGTTTTTATAAAAAAAGTTACCAATTAAGGTAACTTTTTAATTAGGTTCCAACCTAATAATATAACTAATATAACAGTGAAATTATATACTTATCTTTCTCTATAACCCTTGATAAGTATTACAATTAATTATACATTAATATTTAAGATTGTGGGGAAATATTATTTTGTTTAGGTTTTCTTTTAAATTTAAAAATAGATTTTAATTTTGGAAATCTTTTAATTAATTTTAAAATTATTGGAATAAAATAAAAATATAATAACTCAATACATCCAAAAATAATAAATATATAATAAACACTTTTTATATTTAAATTATTAGCAAAAAAATAAAAAAGTAAAGGACATATAAATAAAAAAGTTAAGGCGGTATATATATATATATATATAATTTTTAAAATTTTTATTATCACAAAAACGAATAAATAATTTGTATGGTACAAACATTAGAAATAAAAATGTCAAAGACATGGCAATTGAAATTGTGTAAGGAGAATTTATAAAATTACCTCATCATGGTCAAAATTCATTACGATTTAAAAAATACATGTTTATTCACTTCCTAGAACTTAATTATATTTTAATTTGGTAATGTTTAGTAATCTGTGTAACTTACAAAAATAACTATGTTTAATTAGTTCTAGTAAATATAATTAATTTTCTAGAAAGAGTGAGTTACAGATGGCTAAAAAGCAAAATATTAATAACAATGATCCAATATCAAAAGCAGTAGATTTATTATTAGAAAATACTGAAGATTTAACAACAGTTTTTAAAGAGGGAGGATTGTATAAAGAATTAACAAAAAGATTAGTAGAAAAAATGTTGAATTCTGAGATGCAAAATTATTTGGGATATGAAAAGAATCAACATAGTAATAGTGACAATGCTCGTAATGGTATAAGTTCAAAAAAATTAATAACCCAACAAGGTAAAATTGAAATTGATGTACCAAGAGATCGTAATAGTAATTTTAATCCTGTAATAGTTGCAAAAAGACAAAGAAGATTTGATGGTTTTGATGAACAAGTTCTTTCTTTATATGCAAAAGGTATGACATTATCAGATATTAGAATGCAATTACAAGAGTTATATCATGGTGCTGATATTAGTGAAAGTGTTATTAGTCAAATTACTGATGATGTTATTGATGACGTCAAAGCATGGCAAAATCGACCATTAGATAGTGTTTATCCGATTGTTTATTTTGATTGTATAGTAGTTAAAGTACGACAAGATAAACGGATTATTAATAAATCAGTTTATATAGCTTTAGGAGTTGATTTAGAAGGTAAAAAAGATGTTTTAGGTTTATGAATTAGTGAAAATGAAGGTTCTAAATTTTGATTAGCCAATTTCACAGAAATGAAAAATCGTGGCTTAAATGATATTCTGATTGCTTGTAGTGATAATTTAACAGGCATGTCAGAAGCAATACAATCAGTTTATCCTAAAACCGAACATCAATTATGCATCGTTCATCAAATTAGAAATAGTTTGAAATATGTCTCATATAAGCATAGAAAATCTCTAGTTGCAGATTTAAAACCAATTTATACTGCATGTAGTGAAGAACAAGCAATGCAAGCTTTAGAATCATTTGAAAATAAATGAACTAAACAATATCCTCAAATTGCTAAATCTTGATATAAAAATTGAGATAATTTAATGGTTTTTATTAGTTATCCTGCAGAAATAAAAAGGGTAATTTATACCACAAATGCTATTGAATCTGTAAATAGTCAATTACGAAAAGTCATCAGAAATAAAAAAGTTTTTCCTAACGATATGTCAGTTTTTAAAATATTTTATTTAGCAATTGAAAATATAACAAAAAAATGAACAATGCCCATTCAAAATTGAAATACAGCAATTGCTCATTTTATGATAAAATTTGAAGACAGAATTAATCTGAATTAGTAACTTTGTAAAACAAAGAAACACAGATTATTAAAAAGCCTCTTTAATTTTACCAAATTATCTCGCATTTAAAACTATTTTATTAATATTAGATTTAATATTTGATATATATCTATATGCTCAACTTTTATCAGGTTCTCTTTGTGCAGAATTGGTATATTCTATTTTACCTAAATTACCTTGTAAATAAATAATTCAATTTAATTTTTCAGAGTTATTAATTATACTAAATGCTATAGGATAATCATTACTTATTTTTTGTTCATAAGAATCATAAGACTTCTTAATTTTTAAATCAAATGCATAAGCACATAATGAATATGAAGTAAAAACATTATAATTACAAATACTTTTATAATAAGCATTTGCAAAATAATCAGTAACTTCTTTAGGAGCAATTGTTCCAAATTTACTAAAACAGTCAGCCTCTGGAAAATTAACTTTGTTTATTTTTAAATCTTTTAAATCAATAGTTTTACTTATGTTTTCACTTTTTGCCGGTCTAAAAGTTTCACTATTAATATCAATAGTATTTAAATCAGAATTCTTTGAATTTGATATTGTTTCAAATTTATAACTATAATATATTGTGATACTTTTATAAAATCTTTGTAAATCATTAAAAGTATTAATTAATAATGTAGGGTCTAATAAAGAATTTAAATCTATTTCATATTTACTAAATTTACTTTTATTTTTATCTTCTCATTCTTTTATATTACTATATCCATTTGGACGGTTGTCAAATTTACGAAATAATTAATTATCATATTAGTAACTTATTTCCAAAATTACCATTTAAAAATGATGATAGACAAATTAAATTCTCTTTTACCCTTAAATTTAATATTCGACGTATTTTAAAAAATATACATTTAAAAGATAAAATAAAAATTATTAACAAGGAAAAAGACAAGAAATAATCTTGTCTTTTTTTGTAATTGTAAAATTTTAAAATTTTTAAGAACCCTCTTTAACGCTATTATCAACACGTGTTAGGGAACTAAAAAAGTGAACTACAACACAGTTGTTAAAAATAGTAGCTAGAGCATGTGGACTTGCATGGATAAATAAAAAGTGGAGTGATACCTAATAAAATATACTAACCATTTAATGGTAATTCTTGGGGTGGGAGCGAATTGGAAACTAGTATATATAGACCTGTTGTAGGGACCTATTGTATTAATTCTATTTTTTATTTAATCAACCTTGCCACTCCCCAGTGAGCAAGTGTTGATTTTATTTTTTATTTTTTTTTGAAAATTTTTTTGGGCGAGAAAATAAATTTCAAACTTGTAAAAAAATTGAGCGAGGCCGGTTCAATTAAAATATTAATTTGTTTAACACAAATTAAATAAATATTGAATCGAATGCCTCAATGTTTTTTAAAATTTCACAATTTATTTTTGAGCCCAGTTTTCATGGAATGAATAAAACGAATAGTAGTAGTATTAATAATCTAAAAATCAAAATATATGTTCTGTTGCTTCTAGCATAAAGAACATATTAGGAAAGGATTATTATGAAAATAGAATTTAAAAAAGAACAAATTATTAAAGATAAACCACAATCTATTCTTATTGATTATGTTGAATATAAATTATCGCTTCCAAAATGAATGATTAAAAATAATTCTTTTATTGTTGATAACAGTTACACATATTGAGTTTTTAATTTAGACAATATTAAAAGAGAATTAAGTGGTAATGAATTAATAAAATTATTAGAACCATATATTAAAGACCAAAAAATAACTGTTAATAAACCAACTGCTCCAAAAGAATATTATCTTAATGATATAAAACTTGAACCATTAACATTTTATGAACAGCATAATAGTTGATTTATGGGTGAAATAACAGATAACAAAACTAAAATTACTAATCCTTGTTTTAAATATAACATTACGTGAGAAGAAAACAGAAAAGGTTTTAAAATAAATAATCAATATAAACATGATGATTTACCAATTAATTATATAGTTACTTTGTATAAGGAAATTTCAACTCATAATGAAAAAGTATTTTTGTTGAACATGTAAACAAAATAAATTAGATTATTTATTCTTTAATACTAATGATATTAAAACAAGAAAATATTTTTTAAGAGATAAAAATAGTAAAGCAATTTGTTATGACTGTATTTTAAATGTTAGGTTAAGTAGGAGGTATAAATATGAATAAACAAAAACCATTTTCTTATAAAGACCAAGAAATTATTAATGAATATAATAAAAAACGTAATCAAGAAATAACAAAAGAACATTTAAATAATATAGAAAAATTAAGAAAAGATTTTAAAAAAGAAGTTATTAATGAATATAAGAAAAATTTAATTTGTTCATTAAATATATTTTTAGGTCATTATATAGAACAATACAAAAAAGAAAAAGAAACATTTTATCGAAATCAATTAAAAGGTTCAATTGATACTATTCAATTCTTAATTAATAAAATACAATCCAAAGAATTTGATTAATAATGCAATATGACTTAATTATTGGTATTGACCCAGCAGGAATAGGTAGTAATGGAATTGTTATATATTCAAATGAAACTAATAATATTATTTTTAATGAAACATTCAATACATTAACTGTTTTATGGACTAAAAATATGTATAAAGAAAAATTTCAATTAATTAAAGAAAAATTTATTGATAAAAAAATATTAGTTATTGTAGAAAATTTCTTTTTAAGTTCAAAACAATTATTAACTAATCCATTAGCAACTCCTAAAATTATTGGTTCATTAATGGTATTAGTACAAGATGTTTTCAACTGAGATTATCTAGAAAACCACCCAAAAAATAAAAATAAAATAACAAATTATAAAGGAAATATAAAATTAACAAAACATGAACAAGATGCTTATAAGCATATTCAATATTATTTAAAAAATCATAAGAAAATATTGATTTTTGATAATTATTTAAGGAAATTATAAAAATGAAAGATAAAGCAAATTATGTGAAATTAACAGTAAAACTTAGTAACACTATTGAAGCAAAATATTACGAAAAAGGTAATAAGGAATTATATTATAGTGTTCGTGGTCAATGAAATGGATTAAATTATGTTACTTTAATTTTTAATAACCCAAAACTTTATAGACGCTGTATTTTATTAAACAAAAACGATGAAATTATTGTAACTGGTCAAATCTTTAACACTTTAAACATTCCTAAAAATCGTGCATTTTGTTCAATCAATGTTAAATGATTTAAAAAATGAAAAGAGTAAAAAATGATATTATGAAAAATTTTATTAATAGCACCAATATTAATAACCAGTATAACACTAATAATAATTTTAATATTTATTATTAAAGAATTAAAAAATGAATATAAAGTATTGAAAATATTAAGTGAAATTGCTAATCAAATTAAAAATAAGGAGAATAATTAATGATAATATTACCTACTTTGTTTGAAAATAAAGATGAAATTGAAGTATTATCACCATTTCCAAAAGCAATTCATACAAGTAATGATATTAGAGCAATTATTTTAAGACAATACCCAAATGTTAAATCAAAACACATAATTGTTTCTGACCCCGAAAGTAATGTTGCATTAATAGTTGGTGATAATGATGTTTATCAAGGTTGAATTAAAGTAACAGTTAAAAAATTAGAAATTAAAGGAGATTAAACAAATGCAAAAGGAAAAAATTAAAATTAGAAATTATGAATTTGAATTAAATTCTTATGTAGTAGATTCCTTATTAGATGTTATAAGAGAACTGATAAAAACAAATAAAGGAGAATAAAATGCCAAACGAAAATACACAATCAAAATATACTTTAACCAAATTAATTAGAACTGGTATAAGTCCTATTTGTGCAATGATTGGTACAAGTGCTTATTATGGTCAAGTAATAGATAATTCAATATTGGGTTCAATTAATAGTTTATTATTTGGTAAAAAATTAGGTTTAGATATATGAAATTTAAATCAAAGACCAAATACTAAAACTAAATTAATTAATAGTAGTAAAAAAATATTATTAGGTTTAGGAACAATTGGTTTAGCAAATTATAGTAAATGAAGTGAAAATAATATTACTCCAATTATTCCAACACCACCAACTCCAATAACAACTACAACTACAACTGAGGGTCCTCCGTGATTACTATTAGATAAACAAGAACATCAGTCATTAATGGATTGAGATACATATATTAGTTTAAATGCTTATGGTATTTCAAATCTTATTAGTGGATTAACTGAGTTAATACCTAATAGATTTGAAAATATAAAAAAGATTTGTAATATGGCAACTGGTGGATGTTTGATTAGTAGTGGTGTTGCTATGGGTATTAATAATGATTTTAATAATGCTTATGCAATACCTACCATAGTTGCTGGTGCAAGTGAAATTATTCATAATTTACTTCCAATAGAAACAAATCATAGTAGAGAAATGCAAGAAACAGCATTTAATAATGAAACTTCAAGATTAATTAATGATAATAGATTCACAATTAATAGTGAAACAACTAGTCAATATGGTAGTGATAATATGAGTGAAGTACCATTAAATCACGATAATGCTTCATTAAATTGAGATTATAATCACATGAGTTTATAAAGGAGGTGAATAATTTATGAATAAAGAAAAAATACTTGAATATTATAATAATGAAATTCAGACATATAAAGAAAGATTGGAACAATTAAATAAAGAAATATCTGTATTAGTAGAAATTATAAGTAATTCACAATCAATGATTGAAAGAATTAATGGTGGTCAATTTGATGAATAATTAAAAATTAAAAATAAATAATTGAAAGGAAAATATTCAAATGAAAGAATTTTTACATGAATTAATAATTATTGGAACAAGTGTTGGAACATTAATTTGCAGAGAAATTATTGTTTTATTAAAAAGATTTATCACAACTCCAAAACATGTTAGAGCAAATAACAAAATTATCAAACATCAAAAAAAATTAGCAAAGTTAAATGAAAAGATTAATAAAGAAAATAAATAATAAAGTGGTGATGTAAATGTTAGAAAATGAAAATAATGTTCAACAAACAACTGAACCTTTAACTGAAAACAATGCTTCTTCACAAGAAATAGAAAATAAAGTTAATGAAGCAGAAAATAAGTTAAATAAACTTAATTTAGAAATTAAAGAAAAAGAAATTATTAATATATTTAAAAAATATCAAGTTAAAACTGAATTTTATGATTATTTAAAATTTAAAACTAATAATTTAGAAAATTCAAAAATTGAAGAAACTATTAAAAAAATGATTAAAGAACAACCAGTATTTAAAGAAATAATTAATACAGGTGGCAAACCACAAACAATAATAACAAATCAACCAAATTCAATAAAAAGTACATTATTGGATTATAAAAAGAAAAATAATTTATAACAGAAAGGAAATAAAAAAAATGTCAGTACCATTCAATCAAAATTTAGATAATACCGAAAAATTAGTAGAGGCACCTGAGTTTATAGAATTTTATAAACAATCAAATTCACCATGAGCAAGTTTTTTTCCTATTGAAATGGTTAATTCTACAAAAATTGAATTTATAGTTAAAAAACCAAAAAATTCAGAAATTAAAGTACTAAAATGAAATGATAAAAGCAAAGGATTAGATGTTAGTTACGCTGAAACTATTAAAATTTTAAAAGAAATTAAACAAGAAGCAGTTGCAGGTGAAATAATTGCTAATGTTGATTTAAATGCAGAAAATGGACAAAATTTGTTAAACACAATGCAATATGAAGTTGCTAATGATTTAGCAGATTATTTAGCAAATAATGATACAAATGTAATTACAAAATATGCAACTAAATTAGATATTACTGATAAAACACCAGTAGGATATTTAAAATCAATGCTATCTGCTTGAAATACTTTATTTCAATTAAGAAATAGTAATAATTGTCAATTTTTTATTACTAATAATTTATATGATAGTTTAGTTTATTTAGCAGATAATAAAGGTTTAATTACTGATAACCAAATAGCACAACAATTAAGATTAAATGGAACAAATTTATATATCAAAGGTGTACTATGTCAAATTGTAATGGATGATTATATGACTTTTACTGATAATAATGAAACTAAAATTATGTCTTTTGTTTTAGCAACACCAAGAGCAATGAAAAGATATATGTTACAAAATACAGTTGTATATGTTCAAGATATTAATGATGGTAAAGTTGGAAGAAGATATTTAGTTGGGGGAGAAGTAACTGGTGAAGCAATACCCTATATAACAGATGAAGAAACAACTTCACGCTGAATGTTATGTGGAATTATTAATAGTGATAAAACTGATTTAAAAACTAAAATTACAATTTTAACAACTGATATTACTGCAAATGTTAATAACAATAATAGTGAATTAAATACACAAATAAAAAGTACTAATGAACTTAAATCATTAAATCCTAATTTAACAAATCCAACTATTAAATATTTTAGTGATGCACAAGGCAAAACTAATGTAAGTAATCAAAAACAAAAAGCAGGTGATTTATATATAACTATTATTGCAAATGTTAATGACTTAAATTATAAAGGAACAACAAATCCAATTAAAATAACTCTTAAATAAAGGACATTAATATCATGCCAATCGGTACAACTAATACAGCAATACTTTTAAACATAAATAAACCAAAACATACTAGAATAAGTAAACAACAAGAAAATAAAAGTTTTTGATGAGAAATTTTAGAAATGATTGGTGTACAAGTAATAGCAGTAGCACTTGCTCCTTTTACTGGTGGATTAAGTGAAAGTTTTGCACTTGGATTAGGTGCAAGTGATTTAGTTGCTAGTATTAGTGCTGTTGGTGTAGAATTTTTAACTGATTTTACTATTAATCAAGTTTATGATTATTTAAAAGGAAATGTAACACCATTAAATACTTTTTTTAATATATTACCAGCATTTGCTGGAATTAATAAAATTAGTCGTGGTTATCGTACTACTAAATTTATTAATTTAGCACAAAAAACTAAAACATTAGAACAAATAGGTGTTAAAGAAGCAAAAAATTTACAAGAAATTATTAGTCAAGTAAGTGGAAAAGAAATTTTAACAGATAAAATTGTTGGTAAAAATCGTTATTTATTTAATTACAGTTTTGCTCCAAATCGTGAAACAATAATCCAAAATTTAGGTTATGTTGCTGAAAGACAATATAAAAATAATTTTCAAAAATTAGAAGCACAAGAATTAAAAGATTATTTATTATTACAAAATACATTAATAAAATTAAGTCCACAATTAACTCCTAAATTTAAAATCAAAGATATTGAAAAAGCAAATAACTTTTTAAAAAAATATAATACTGATTTAAAAAAAGTATTATTTATGAACCAACATGATTGATTAAATTTAGTTCATACAATACACACAGAAAATAGATATGGAAAAACTTTAATTTTGGATTTACAAAAAATTCGTGCTAATGCTATTAAATTTAATTTTAAAAATAGTATTATTCATCAACTTGTTTTAAAAGCAAATCAAATTTTTAAATATTTTGATATTAGATTTTATTTAAAAAAAGGTTTAAATAAATTTTGAAAAGATACTTCATATTTTGAAAAAATACGAGAAAGTATATATAAATTACAAGAAAAATTTGAAAAACTAGAAAAACAAGCATTTGAAAAAATTAATAAATTAAAAGAAAAAGCAACTGATTTATTTACTAGTGCAGAAAAAAGAGCAATTAAACACGCACAATTAATTCCATTAAATTCACCAGTATTTATGGGTTGTAAAATTCAACCTTTGTCATTAGATAAATGTGCAATTACTATTTATCATCGTAATCCTAAATATAAACCAATTACAGTTGTTGATAGTATTCTTAAAGCAAAAACTTTTGTTACTCAAATACATCCATTTCATTGATATCGTTGATATAGTGGTTGATACATTGGTTATGGTGTTAATCGTAATAAATGATTAAAAGCAATAGCATTTGCTCCACCAGTTGTACAACAAGTAATTAGAGATAGTTTTAAAGTATATAGAGAAATATTTAGAATAATAAGAACTTATCATAAAGTAGTAAATGTTATTAATAATCCTATTGAAAATATTAATAAATCATTTAAAAATGTTGGTTTAAAGTTTTCAGTAAATACTTTATTTGGTACTTGATTATTACATCATTTAGAAAAATTTGCATATAGTCAAGTTGTAACAAAAAGTAAAAACTTAAAAAAAGGAAAAAATAAAATACAAAAAGAAATTGAACATATCACACATAGAAAAACTAAAACAAAAACTAAACATTATAAAAAAGCATTTTTTAAGGAATGATAAAATATGATTAATAAACTTTGAACTGGTGTCAGTCTTGAAAATTATAATAACTGATATCCATTAACTGGAAAAATTACAGAAACACCACAGCAATATATAAAAACATGACCAAATGTTAATGATTGATTTAAAACATTTGGAATACGTGCGCAAAATGATATTAATGCCTATCTTGATTTTATTTTATCTAAATTTCCTTTTGATAGTTTTAAAGATGAATTAATTAAAGAAACATTAAGAGATATGGTTTATGTAATGGTTGAACATTGAGTATTTAATCGTACACCAATTGAATTTAATGTTGATGCAACTATTCAATTTAATAATGGTAATCAATTTAGTGCAAGTAGTATTCCAACAATTAATGTTTGAGATTTAGCACCTACTAGAATGAAAATATGAGCAAGATTAACAGAATTAAAACAAATATTTTCAAGTTATAATGATGATGAAATAGATGTTGAAAAAATTGACTTAAAAGCATTTTATACTAGAAATCAAGTTGATGAATTAATTAAAGAACAAAAAGAATTTACATTATCAAAACAAATGAAATTATATGATGATTTAGTTGATGATAATGAAAATGAAATATATAGGGGTCCTGTTACAAATTTTATTAATAAGGGTTATGTAGCAACAGATTATGATAAAGAAACTGAAACTATGATTTTAGATTGACCTGATGAAATTGGTACATTACCACCTGACGCATTACAAAATAATCCACAAATTGGGGATTATACACATGCACCAACTTGTGATTTTTCTGCTAAACAACAAAAAAGAATTACTACAAATGAAAATAGTATTAAATTATTAGAAACTAAAGTTGATAATAATATCAAATTATTAGAAAATAAAATTGAGATTAATAAACAAAATATTGATGATATTAAAAATAACTGATTTAATATTGAAACTAGTCCATTATGAAAAGAGATATCTAATGAACTTTCAACTGATAATTTAAATAAAGAAATATTAGTAATATGAGGTTATATTTATGAGAGTAATATTTATAAATATAAATATACTAGAAAATCTATATTTAAATTAGATGAAGAATCTGCAATAAAATCATATACTCTATTAGATACTTTTTATTCAGATGAAACTAATAATATTAGATTATATTTAACTTGCGTTAATTATAAAATTCGCGCTAGTGCTACACCCGGAACATATTATTCAGGATTTATTTCTAAAATATATCAATATCAAGGAATAGATACACCAACTGAATTTATAGCAGAAGAAAATACTGAACGTGATTATTATACAAAACTAGAAACTAATAATTTATTAGATAAAAAACAAAATAAATTAATTGCTGGTGAAAATATTAAGATTGATGAAAATAATAAAATTAGTGCTATTGGTGGTTCTACTGATTTAACTGATTATTATAAAAAAGAAGAAATAGATAAAAAATTAGAAGATACAAAAGCATTATTTCCAATTGCTTTTTCTATGAATGCTATTGGTCAAGAAATTCCTAATTTAGAAACTACTAATAAAACTATTGCTGGGGCTGTTAATGAATTAAAAGAAAAAATAAAAGACAAAAAATTTTCAAATGATTATTTTAAATATAATACTGAAACAAATGAAATTTTATTAAATGATGAAGAAAATTCATTACTTTGTAGGGATTTATTAGAAAATAATGAATATAAAATATTAAAAACTCAAAATAAAAAAATATTACAAGCAATTAATGAAATATTAGAAAAACAACCACAACCAACTCCAACTATAAATAATTGAAAAGAAGTAGGAACAAGAGAAAAAAATAAATGAGATTATTGACAAATTACTTATGATTTTGAAGAGAATAAACATTATAGAGTTTATTATTCTTGAAGTATATATAATCCAGTTTATACTATTCAAGAATTTATTATAACTAATAAAAAAATTGCTGGTGTACAAATACAAACCTTTAATGATAGTGCTAATATAGTAATTTTATCAGTTCAACATGCAAAATTGATTACTATTTATACTGTAAAAGGTAATTTAAAAGGTAATGTATGAAAATTAGAAGAATTACAGGAATAAGATTATGTTTTTTAAAATTATAAAAATTATTTTAGCTTTAATTGGAGTAATTCTATCATCTGCAACTGTTGGTTTAATTATATTTATTATTGTAAAAATTATATTAAAAATTAATCAAATATTTTAAAGAAAGGTGGTGAATATTATGTTAAGTTTATTTAAAAGAAAAGATAAAACAAATATTAGTGATAATCAAAATGAAAAAGTAAAATTTTTAACCAATAAAAATAAAAGTACTCATGCTTCTATTTTAAATTATTTTGGTTTTAATGATTTTAATCATGAAACTTATTTCACTGATTTTGTAGCAGAAAATAATGCTAATTTATATAATGCTCCATTAGATATTAATAATGAAACTATTAAACAATACTTAATTCAACAAGAATTTTATAGAAAAAATTGAAATTCTATTTTTAAATTAAGTAAATTAGGAATTAGTGGTTATTTAATTTATATTGCTAATGATGACTTATATTTTCAAGTAGTAGATATTCAACAAAGAGTTTATGATATTACTGGTAAATTAATTCAATGTACTATTTTTTATGATAACTATGAACAAAATGCACAAACAGTAAGACTATTTGAAGTTTATACATTAAACAATGAAGAAGTAACAATTAATCGTGCAATTTATAGTATTAGTGATAATAAAAAACAATTTCCATTAGATTTTAAATCATTTATTAATAATCCTAATCTATTACAAGAACAAACACTAAATATTAATTATATACCAATAGCAATTATGCGAAATAAAGCAAATGAGTTAGCAGATTGTGATAAAGTAATGGATAAAATTAAAGCATTAGATGTTATTTATGAGCAAATTGTTTTAGATAGCATTTTAAATTCACCTAAATTTATATTTAGTCAAACTTATGGTAATGTTCAATCAACATTAGAAGAAGCAGTAAGAACATTAGTTACTAAAAATTACATATTTAAAAGTGGTGGAGATAATAATGAACAAAACGAAAATATCAATATGACAAATAGTAATTTTAAAGGTAAAAATTTAACTGATATATATGATTGAAATGTTAATGAAATATTTAAACGTTGTGGTATTCATATACCAAGTCAAAAGAAATCTGCACAACAATCAGTTCTAGAAAGTACAGCTGTAAATATTTCAACCATTAATTATATTGAACAAAAATTATGGCAATTTAATATTGATATTCTTAAATTTATTCAAATATTAGTACGTTTAGATAAAGATTTATTAAATAGTAAAACATTTAATATTAATGATGAACAAGAAATTAATAATTTAACAGTTAAATTAAAATTATTTAATCCCGAAAATAACCAATTAATAGGAGAAAACAATGGAAAACAACAACAAACCACAAACGAAGTTTCCACAGAAACAAACTAAACTTAATCAAGCAGAAGTAGAAAATGATTATTTAATTGATAATATTCCTTATGATTTTACTAATATGATGAGTGCTACTAGTGACCCAGATATTAATAGAGCATACGATGAATTTAAAAAAAGAACAATATATATTTATGAAATTGAACGTTTATTTAAAAATAATGAAAATAATAGTTTAAAATTTTCAGCAAATACTATTAAAATTGGATTTATTGATATTGATAAAGTGTTAAAAACTACTGCTGTTGAAACATCTGATTTTACTATGCAATTAAATCAAAGAGCAAGTACTAATATTAATGACAATACAATTGAATATAGTATGACTGATATTAAAAAGTTAATATTTCAAGAAATAAATTTATTAAATCAATTTAAGTTATATGCTGTATCTATCAATGAACCATTAACTGAAAATAATATTGATAATTTATATATCATTAATAATTATTCACAACCTTATCAAAATCCAAAAACAAGAAGTACTAAAAGTATAACTATTATAAAAATTAAAGACTTTAAAACAAGAGATGGTTATCCAATCATTATTAAATTACAAAAACCATTAGAAAAAGATACCAAGGTTAAAAGTATAACTTTAAAATTTCCTAAAACAATGTTATTTGGCAATATAAAAGTAAATGGTGAAATTGATGGATTAAAAGTATCACCAAATTTATTAATTGCTGATGATAACCAATTATTTCCATTATATGCTTTACCAATTCAAACTCAACCAAAAGTTAATATTTTACAACAATGATTTAGTGACCAAATTTTAGAGTGAAATATTGCTAAAAATTTCATTAATCAAAATTCTATTTTAGAATATTTAGATATTGGTGAAATTATACCTAATCGACCAGCACAAGAATTTAAACATGTTAAAAAAATTGAGTTTAAAAATGTTGAAACTATAACTACTAATGAAGACAAACAAATAGATAATATTCAAAAAGAACAATATTTTATGTTTTCTAAAGAAAATGAAAGTGATTACATATTAGCATATAATGATTGACAAAGTGGAGTTAATAAAGTTGGAGTTGGAGGAAGTAAAAACCAAAAAGTAAAAATGTCACAAGGTAAAACGGTACAAACTCATTGAAAAATTAATAATATTGATAGTGTATTATTAACTTATGATAAAGTTAAACCACTTACAACATTAGGAAAATTATTAATGGACATGTTAAGTTATACTTATAATTATCAAGCGAATTTTAAAGGTTATGACCCTAAATATGACGAAAAACATGATGATTTACCAGATATTACAAAATTAAGAAATGAATTTGAAAACCAAAAACCACATGATGTTATTACTAATTTATTTGAACAATGAAAATTAGATAATCCAGATTTTATTAATAATCCAAAAATAAAAAAATTTAAGCAAGTAGTTATGATGTTATCAAATTATATACTTTCTTACTTATCAATAAATAAAGGTTTAGATGATGATTATAAATTATTGTTACCCTATTATTTTGAAATAAAATCAAAACCAACAAGAAAATCAACTCATGATAGATGAAATTTTGAAAATGTTTATGTTGTTTTAAAATCTGAGTATTTTGATTTTACTGACCTTAATAATATTAAAATAAAAAACAAAAATATTAATCAAAATGAATGATTTAAACTAAGTAATAATCAATTTAATTGATTATCATTAACTAATGAACTAGAAAATAATAATATACCTTCATTATTACCACAAGATATGAGTTTAAGTAATGGTGAATATGGAAAGTATATGGTTAAAAGTATAATTAATAATGTTTTAGAATTATTAAAATTATTTAATAGTCAAAAACAATATTTTTCAAGTTGAGATTGATTTAATTTTGTTCAAAAAAATTATTTTAATGATACAGTTAAATTCAATATAGAAAAAGAAATTTCTAATTTACATAAAATAGAAATCTCAGGTATTTTTGGTGCTGGAAATTATGATATTTTATTAGAAATAGAAAATAAAATTATAAACATTAATAATATTTCATTATTTAATAATAATGATGAAACAATATCATATATTAATGTTGAATTTTAATCTCATCAAAAATATCCAGTAGGATACTTACCATCTCATTTTATATCTGTTTTATCTTTTTTATTATTTGCAAAATAAAATGAAACTGTACTTTTATCATAACGATGTTCTCATATAGTCCCCCCCAAATACTGCAGTATGGTCTGGTTTTAAATAAAAACTTAATTTTTGTCTTCCGTCTTTACATGCAAAACCTAAGGCAATACATGCAAAAATTAATGCTATAATAGTTGTTATTTTATAGAAATTTCTTTTTATTCATTTTTTTATTTTAGAGTTTATTTTTTCTTGTTGTTGTTCAACTTCATTTTGAATATTTTTTAATATCTCTTTACTATCTTGCATTTTAATCTCCTTTTTTAACTTTTTATTTTTTCCCAATTTTTCAGAAGTTTTTAATCATTTTGGTAATAATTCATGTTCTAAATTAATTGCATGATTTTCACAAAGAAAAAGACTAAATGTTTTTGATTTTAAATCTAATAATACAATATTACTTCATTTGTTATTACAATTTTTACTTTGACAAATAACATTCATTTTGTAAAATCTTTTTTAAAGATTTCAGTTTATTTATACTTTTTAACTCTTTTTCTCTATTTATCATATCTTATTCCCTTTTTCATAACATTTTATTATTTAATTGTACTTATTTTTGATTATTTTTACAAGTATGCTTTTAAATGCAAAATAACGCCTAAATTAAAGGCGTTATTTTGTGAGACCTATACTATTAATTATATTGAAATTGTTTATTATATTTTAAATATGAAAGCATTTTTTAAAATATTTTTTATTTTATTTAAAATAACACTTATATATTTATATAATAATTAAGTAAATTAATTTTTTAAATATATTTACAATAAATTTAGATTTTTTTAAAATAGTTAGGAGAAGTAAATGTGAATTTTAATTATAAATGAAATTTTAGAGAAGAAAGTGCAAAAATTGATAAATTAGTTTTAGAACATATAACAAATAAATGAGAAAAACGAGATTGAAGAATATTTAAAACAAGAGATAAAAAGAAATATAAAATTGTTGATTATCAATATCGAACTAGAAAAACATTATATGGAATGGTAACTTATAAAAGAAGAATTTATGAATATTTTGATGAAAAATTACAAAAATTAGTTCAGACATATTCCGTAATTAAATTTTTTAAAAGTCAATTAATAATTTTAAAATTTATTTTATAATTTTGTTATTAACAATAAATTTAGAAAAGTGTTGATAAAAATGATTTTTGAAAATTTAAAAAAATTAAAAAATGAAGAATTTTATAGATATTTTGGTATAAAACGTTTTCATTTTAATGAAATGTTAGAAAAATTAATTGAAATAGAAAAATTAGAAAAAAATAAAGGTCGAAAAAATAAACTTTCAGTAGAAGAAAGATTAATGATGACTTTATTATACTGAAAATAATATTATACTTTTTTTCAAATGAGTATTAAATCTAAAATGAGCCCATCAAGTTGTTTTCGAAATATTACTTGAGTAGAAAATAAACTTAGTAACCACAAAGATTACCAATTTTTAAAAGAAAGATATAAATTAAAAATTGATAAAAAACAAGAAAATTCAAATGAATTTCAATTTTATTTAATTGATTCAACTGAGATTGAAATTGAAAGACCAACTAAAAAAAACTACAGTTAGAATATTTTTCTGGTAAAAGTTGAATGTATTCTATAAAATTTCAAATTGTATATGATTTTTTTAATAAAAAAATTGTTGATATTTTTGCTGATAATGGTAAAGTGCATGATTTTCAAATATTAAAAAATTCAAATCTTGAATTTTCAGAAAAAACAATAATTATTGGTGATTTAGGATATCAAGGTATACAAAATATTTATAAAAATACAATAATACCAATTAAAAGAACTAAAAATAAAAAATTAACTAAACAAGAAAGAAAATACAATAAGATTGTATCTAAAATTAGAATTAAAGTTGAACATGTCTTTGCTTGATTGAAAAGATTCAAAATTTTAGTAAATAAATGTAGAAAATCTAAATTTAGACTTATGTACTTAAGATTTAACTTACTTTGTGAAATTTTTAATAAAATAAAACCATTAAAATAAAAAAAATATTAAAAATATTTTTTTAAAATTTAAATTTTTATCGAGTTAATATAAAAATATTATTAACAATTTTTTGTTTAAAATGTAAACTCATTTTTTAAACTATTTTTTCAAAAAATATTTATTTCTATATTCAATAACACTAAATAGTTTTAAAACAATTTTATTGACAATTAATTAAATTTAATTACGGAATATGTCCTTCGTATTTGTTTAGTTGATGAATGACTAGAATTACCTAAATATAAAAGAATTGGTGAAGATGTTGAACAAACTATTATTCAATATTTTGCTGATGGAAAAAGATATCATGATATTTGTGCTATTTGTAAAAAAGCAGGTATTAGTGTTAGTACTATTCATAGAGTTTTTAAAAATTTAGAAGTAATTGAAGCAAATCCAGTAAAAGTAAAACTAGAAAAAAATCAACCTATTTTTGTAGCAATTGATGACGGTCATCGAAAATTTTGAAATTTTAAACGTAAAGGTATAAAACACTCTATGAGATTAATAACAACATATACAGATAATATTAATCACAAAGTACAAAATAAAAGAGTAAAAGCAATTATAAGACCAACAAGAACAGCAATTGGAGTTAAAAAAACTGCTGAATTTGTTAAAGAACATTGGACATATTCCGTAATTAAATTTAATTAATTGTCAATAAAATTGTTTTAAAACTATTTAGTGTTATTGAATATAGAAATAAATATTTTTTGAAAAAATAGTTTAAAAAATGAGTTTACATTTTAAACAAAAAATTGTTAATAATATTTTTATATTAACTCGATAAAAATTTAAATTTTAAAAAAATATTTTTAATATTTTTTTTATTTTAATGGTTTTATTTTATTAAAAATTTCACAAAGTAAGTTAAATCTTAAGTACATAAGTCTAAATTTAGATTTTCTACATTTATTTACTAAAATTTTGAATCTTTTCAATCAAGCAAAGACATGTTCAACTTTAATTCTAATTTTAGATACAATCTTATTGTATTTTCTTTCTTGTTTAGTTAATTTTTTATTTTTAGTTCTTTTAATTGGTATTATTGTATTTTTATAAATATTTTGTATACCTTGATATCCTAAATCACCAATAATTATTGTTTTTTCTGAAAATTCAAGATTTGAATTTTTTAATATTTGAAAATCATGCACTTTACCATTATCAGCAAAAATATCAACAATTTTTTTATTAAAAAAATCATATACAATTTGAAATTTTATAGAATACATTCAACTTTTACCAGAAAAATATTCTAACTGTAGTTTTTTTTAGTTGGTCTTTCAATTTCAATCTCAGTTGAATCAATTAAATAAAATTGAAATTCATTTGAATTTTCTTGTTTTTTATCAATTTTTAATTTATATCTTTCTTTTAAAAATTGGTAATCTTTGTGGTTACTAAGTTTATTTTCTACTCAAGTAATATTTCGAAAACAACTTGATGGGCTCATTTTAGATTTAATACTCATTTGAAAAAAAGTATAATATTCTTTTCAGTATAATAAAGTCATCATTAATCTTTCTTCTACTGAAAGTTTATTTTTTCGACCTTTATTTTTTTCTAATTTTTCTATTTCAATTAATTTTTCTAACATTTCATTAAAATGAAAACGTTTTATACCAAAATATCTATAAAATTCTTCATTTTTTAATTTTTTTAAATTTTCAAAAATCATTTTTATCAACACTTTTCTAAATTTATTGTTAATAACAAAATTATAAAATAAATTTTAAAATTATTAATTGACTTTTAAAAAATTTAATTACGGAATATGTCTATTGTCAAAAATTTTATGAAAATGTTGAACAAGCAAAAATAATTATTTGTGGTGATAGTGCAGGATGAATTAAAGATGTAGCAGATTATTTAGGTGCACAGTTTGTTTTAGATAAATTCCATTTAATTAGAACATTATATCTTGGAATAATGGCGGGAAATAAAGGAAAATATTTAAAAGAATATAATTACTGTAAAAATTTAATTAATAATGGTCAATATGAACAATTAATTGATTATTTATATAAAGAATTAGATAATCATAAAAAATTAAAGAAAAAATATTTTAAAAATAATAAACAAGGTATTGAAAATCAAGGTGCAAAATGAAATATTGGTTGCTTTACTGAAACTAATATTTGACATGTTTTAAAAGAAATGCTTGGTAATAGAACTTATAATATTTCAATTTATATTAAAATGGTTATTTTTAAATGTAATAAAATAAATACAGAGATGCAATTATTATAAATTAAAATTTAACTTTTTTTTAAAAATCAAAATAGAATAAAACTTATTAAATGTGTTTTAATAAGAATTTTTGTTGTGTATAAATATTAAATTTATTTTTTAATTTTTTAGTAATTTTTAAAAATAATCATTTTAGTTGCATTTAAGTTAAAAAAATTATATTATTTAAATACAATTTCATAAAATTCCAAATTATTTCTTGTCTAACATAATAATAAGACTATATGAATTAATTTATTCCGGATTTTTGACAATCTCCCCTTTTATTTTGTACTTTATGATTAATATTATCTGTATATGTTGTTATTAATCTCATAGAGTGTTTTATACCTTTACGTTTAAAATCTCAAAACTTTCGATGTCCATCATCAATTGCTACAAAAATAGGTTGATTTTTTTCTAATTTTACTTTTACTGGATTTGCTTCAATTACTTCTAAATTTTTAAAAACTCTATGAACGCTACTAACACTAATACCTGCTTTTTTACAAATCGCACAAATATCACGATATCTTTTTCCATCAGCAAAATTTTCAATAATAGTATCTTCGATATCTTCACAAATTCTTTTATATTTTGGAAGTTCCATTTTTTCATCAACTAAACAAACACGAACTAATTTTTGTAATTTTTCATCAAAATATTCATAAATTCTTCTTTTATAAGTTACTAATCCATACATTGTTTTTCTTGTTCGATATTGAAAATCAACAATTTTATATTTCTTTTTATCTCTTGTATTTTTTATTCTTCAATCTCACTTTTCTCATTTCTTTGGACATATTCCGTAATTAAATTTAATTAATTGTCAATAAAATTGTTTTAAAACTATTTAGTGTTATTGAATATAGAAATAAATATTTTTTGAAAAAATAGTTTAAAAAATGAGTTTACATTTTAAACAAAAAATTGTTAATAATATTTTTATATTAACTCGATAAAAATTTAAATTTTAAAAAAATATTTTTAATATTTTTTTTATTTTAATGGTTTTATTTTATTAAAAATTTCACAAAGTAAGTTAAATCTTAAGTACATAAGTCTAAATTTAGATTTTCTACATTTATTTACTAAAATTTTGAATCTTTTCAATCAAGCAAAGACATGTTCAACTTTAATTCTAATTTTAGATACAATCTTATTGTATTTTCTTTCTTGTTTAGTTAATTTTTTATTTTTAGTTCTTTTAATTGGTATTATTGTATTTTTATAAATATTTTGTATACCTTGATATCCTAAATCACCAATAATTATTGTTTTTTCTGAAAATTCAAGATTTGAATTTTTTAATATTTGAAAATCATGCACTTTACCATTATCAGCAAAAATATCAACAATTTTTTTATTAAAAAAATCATATACAATTTGAAATTTTATAGAATACATTCAACTTTTACCAGAAAAATATTCTAACTGTAGTTTTTTTTAGTTGGTCTTTCAATTTCAATCTCAGTTGAATCAATTAAATAAAATTGAAATTCATTTGAATTTTCTTGTTTTTTATCAATTTTTAATTTATATCTTTCTTTTAAAAATTGGTAATCTTTGTGGTTACTAAGTTTATTTTCTACTCAAGTAATATTTCGAAAACAACTTGATGGGCTCATTTTAGATTTAATACTCATTTGAAAAAAAGTATAATATTCTTTTCAGTATAATAAAGTCATCATTAATCTTTCTTCTACTGAAAGTTTATTTTTTCGACCTTTATTTTTTTCTAATTTTTCTATTTCAATTAATTTTTCTAACATTTCATTAAAATGAAAACGTTTTATACCAAAATATCTATAAAATTCTTCATTTTTTAATTTTTTTAAATTTTCAAAAATCATTTTTATCAACACTTTTCTAAATTTATTGTTAATAACAAAATTATAAAATAAATTTTAAAATTATTAATTGACTTTTAAAAAATTTAATTACGGAATATGTCTTTTGTTATATGTTCTAAAATTAATTTATCAATTTTAGGATATTGTTCTTTATAAGTTCATTTATAATTAAAATTCACATTTACTTCTCCTAACTATTTTAAAAAAATCTAAATTTATTGTAAATATTTTTAAAAAATTAATTTACTTGTTTATTATATACATATATAAGTGTAATTTAAAATTAAATCAAAAATATTTAAAAAACCACTTTCATATTTAAAATATAATAAACAATTTCAATACAATTAATAGTATAGGTATTATAAAATAAACGCCTTTAATTTAGGCGTTATTTTGCATTTAAAAGCATACTTGTAAAAATAATCAAAAATAAGTACAATTTATAAGTAAAATTAAGAAAAAAGGAGAAGAAAATGTCAAAAAAAAGAAAAAACAAATTTAAACCAAAAATAATTACAAAAAAGTATAAAAATAATATTGTTGATAATAATTTAAATAATAAATCTTTTTTTGAAAAATGAGAAATTAAAATATTAGATGACATTATTGAACTTGAACAAGAAATAAAAAATAAAATAAATAATATTATAGAAGAACATAATTACTCATTAAAAAAATAATTAATAAAAAAGGAGAAATTTAATATGAAAACATGAATAAAAACAAATTTTCAAAAAATAGCATTATCATTTGCTGTAATAACTGGTTTTACTGGTTTAATCTTAGGAATAGTTTCATATAATAAAACTAATCAATTAACATATTTTTTTGATTACGACCATGAAGCGCACTGGGGGGGCCAACTATTTGAGCAAGAGCAGTAAGTAATAAACATAAAATTACTCTTTACTGAGCATCAAATAAATTAACTGATGACGCAGTAAAATGAGATGGTATTTATCCAGATGGATATTTTGATAATTAAATCTCTAAATTTATATAAGAAATATTTTCATTATATTTATCAAATAAATTAATATTTTTTAAATTTATTTCTTGTTTATCTGTTACTAAAATTAAATCATAATTACCAGCACCAAAAATACCACTAACTTCTATACGATTTAAATTATTAATCGGATTTTCAATTTGTAATTCAAAATCATTATTATTATCAATTTGTGAAATTTCTTTATAAAATTCTAATTTAGAAAATAATTGATATTTATTTGAACCATATAAATTTAAAAAACTTTCTAATTTATTTTTATCAATTACTAATCGTGTAAAATATTTACCATACTCACCATTACCTAGTGTTCAATCTGCCGGAATTAATGATGGTATATTATTGCTTTCTAATTCATTAGTTATGGATAGTCAGTTAAATTGATTATCATCTAATTTCAATAATTCATTTTGACTAATGTCATTGTTTTTTAGTTTAATATTATTGATATCTGTAAAATCAAAATATGCAGATTTTAATACTACTTTTATATCTTTAAATTCTCAAACCTTATCGGGTGTAGAATGTATAGGATTTGATTTTAATTCAAAATAATAAGGCAATAATAATTTATAGTCATCGTTTAAACCATTATTAATAGACATGGTTGAATAAATATTTTTTGATAGCATTATAAGTATTTGTTTTAATATTTTAACTTGTGATAAATTTGTATAGTTAGGATAATCTAATTCTCATTGTTTAAATAAATTAGTAATAACTTCATTTGGTTTTTGTCCCTCAAATTTAGCACGCATTTTATCTAAATCATTCATTTCTTTTAAAACATTACTTAACGATGCACCATCAAAATTTCTATTGTAAGTATATGTATAAGTTAGCATATCTAATACTACTTTTTGTAAACTATCAATTGGTGGTCTATCTTTTATTTCTAATTCAACATCGTGAAATTTATTTGTTGTAGAAATAAATAAATTATAGTTACCTGCTAAAAATCATGACTCTAATTTTGTATCTTTTAATTCTAGTTCATCAGATAAGGGTCATACTTTTGAATTTTTAGTAACATCATAACCAATTTTAGCATTTGTTACTCTGGCATTATTAATAATTTCTTTTCTTGTTTCAGTTCCACCACCAATAGCAATTAAATCTAATACTGATTTTTCTTGTCCTATAAATTGTTTTGCTAAATTTCAAGGTAATATTTGTTCACTAAATCATTGTTGTAATATTCTAACTTTTGGTTGAGTTTCAATAGGCATTGATAATAGCGGAAATGCTATCTTATCCTTGACAAATAACTTTGGGTATACTTCCATATTGTCAACTTCACCAAGTACCTTTATATTGCCAAAAATCATGCTTCTAGGGGCTTTAATTTTTAAACCAATAACTTTGGTATCTTTATCTAATGGTTTTTGTAATTTAATAATAATTGGATAACCATCTCTTGTTTTAAAATCTTTAATTTTAATAATAGTAATACTTTTAGTACTTCTTGTTTTTGGATTTTGATAAGGTTGTGAATAATTATTAATGATATATAAATTATCAATATTATTTTCAGTTAATGGTTCATTAATAGATACAGCATATAATTTAAATTGATTTAATAAATTAATTTCTTGAAAAATTAAATTTTTAATATCAGTCATACTATATTCAATAGTATTATCATTAATATTAGTACTTGCTCTTTGATTTAATTGCATAGTAAAGTCTGATGTTTCAACAGCAGTAGTTTTTAATACTTTATCAATATCAATAAAACCAATTTTAATAGTATTTGCTGAAAATTTTAAAGTATTATTTTCATTATTTTTAAATAAACGTTCAATTTCATAAATATAAATTGTTCTTTTTTTAAATTCATCATATGCTCTATTAATATCTGGGTCACTAGTTGCTCTCATCATATTAGTAAAGTCATAAGGAATATTATCAATTAAATAATCATTTTCTACTTCTGCTTGATTAAGTTTAGTTTGTTTCTGTGGAAATTTGGTCTGTTGTTTGTTGTTTTGATTGTCCATTGTTCTCTCCTATTAATTGATTATTTTCGGGATTAAATAATTTTAATCTCACTGTTAAATTATTAATTTCTTGTTCATCATTAATATTAAATGTTTTACTATTTAATAAATCTTTATCTAAACGTACTAATATTTGAATAAATTTAAGAATATCAATATTAAATTGCCATAATTTTTATTCAATATAATTAATGGTTGAAATATTTACAGCTGTACTTTCGGGAACTGATTGTTGTGCAGATTTCTTTTGACTTGGTATATGAATACCACAACGTTTAAATATTTCATTAACATTTCAATCATATATATCAGTTAAATTTTTACCTTTAAAATTACTATTTGTCATATTGATATTTTCGTTTTGTTCATTATTATCTCCGCCACTTTTAAATATGTAATTTTTATTAACTAATGTTCTTACTGCTTCTTCTAATATTGATTGAACATTACCATAAGTTTGACTAAATATAAATTTAGGTGAATTTAAAATGGTATCTAAAACAATTTGTTCATAAATAACATCTAATGCTTTAATCTTATCCATTACTTTATTACAATCTGCTAACTCATTTGCTTTATTTCGCATAATTGATATTGGTATATAATTAATATTTAGTATTTGTTCTTGTTCTAAATTTGAATTATTACTATATGTTTTGAAATCTAATGGAAATTGTTTTTTATTATCACTAATACTATAAATTGCACGATTAATAGTTACTTGTTCATTATTTAATGTATAAATTTCAAATAATCTTACAATTTGTGCATTTTGTTCATAGTTATCATAAAAAATAGTACATTGAATTAATTTACCAGTAATATCATAAACTCTTTGTTGTATATCTACTACTTGAAAATATAAGTCGTCATTAGCAATATAAATTAAATAACCACTAATTCCTAATTTGCTTAATTTAAAAATAGAATTTCAATTTTTTCTATAAAATTCTTGTTGAATTAAATATTGTTTAATAGTTTCATTATTAATATCTAATGGCGCATTATATAAATTAGCATTATTTTCTGCTACAAAATCAGTAAAATAAGTTTCATGGTTAAAATCATTAAAACCAAAATAATTTAAAATTGAAGCATGAGTACTTTTATTTTTATTAGTTAAAAATTTTACTTTTTCATTTTGATTATCACTAATATTACTTTTTTCTTTTCTCTTAAATGGATTTAACATAATATTCACCACCTTTTTTAAAATATTTGATTAATTTTTAATATTATTTTTACAATGATAAATATAATTAAACCTGCTGTTGCTGATGATAAAATTACTCCTATTAAACCTAAAATAATTTTTATAATTTTAAAAAACATAATATTATTCCTGTAATTCTTCTAATTTTCATACATTACCTTTTAAATTACCTTTGCCAGTATAAATAGTAATCAATTTAGCATGTTGAACTGATAAAATTACTATATTAGCACTATCATTAAAGGTTTGTATTTGTACACCAGCAATTTTGTTATCCGTTATAATAAATTCTTGAATAGTATAAACTGGATTATATATACTTCAAGAATAATAAACTCTATAATGTTTATTCTCTTGAAAATTATAAGTAATTTGTCAATTATCTCATTTATTTTTTTCTCTTATTCCTACTTCTTGTCATTGAGGAATATATGGTGTTGGAGGAATATTATATTCAATCTTTCAATAATTTTCTTCAAGTTCATGTGTTTCTAAACTATTTGAAATAATTTTTATTGGTTTTTCCATATTAATTTTATTTGGTGAAGTAATATCTAATGTATTACTAATTATTTTATAATTATTTATTTTAGTTTTTTTTAATTTCTCTAATGTGAAAATATAACAATTATCATTATTACAATTTTCAAAAAATATTGTATTAAAAATAAGAGGTTTTATATCTAATTTTAGAGTAATATATAGTTCATTAATTTTTTTTATATTATCAAGTATAAATATTCCATCTTGTATGGCTTCATTAGTAGAAAATTCTAATTTCTTTTTTATAGGATTTGTTTTATCATCATTATCATTATATATATAAAATACTCTATAATTTGTAAACGGTTCTAATATAAAATAGACTCAAGTATAATTATTTAATCTATGACCAACTTCTTCTCAAATATTACTATTATTAATAATTTTTTTATCTATTTTTTTTAATTCTTCTGTTACTAAATCAAAATCATGTACAATATATTTAAAACCTGTTTCTATTTTTTCTTTTAATTCATTAATACCACCAGTAACTGTTTTATTAGTAGTTTCTAAATTAGGAATTTCTTGACTAATAGTATTTATTTGAAATGCAATAGGAAATTGTGCTTTTGTATCTTCTAATTTTTTATCTACTTCTTCTTTTTTATAATAATCACTTAAGTCAATTTCACTACCAGAACTACTAATAACATTATCTTCATCAATAATAATATTAGTACCTGCTGTTAATTTTTCTTGTTTTTTATCTAATAAATTATCAACATATTCTTTTGTAGTAGCATCAGTTTCAAAAGTAGGTGTACCAACATCAATAATTCTTTTATCATTAGCACTAATACCTTTATCATCTTTTGAATTAATAAAATTAGGATTATCTTTGTTAACTTCTCATAATGATTCACCATCACTACTAGTAGCACTAATAACATTATTTTCAATTTTAATATTTTCACCAGCAATTAATTTATCTTGTTTTTTATCTAATAAATTATTAGTTTCTATTTTTGTGTAATAATCACGTTCAGTACTTTCTTCTGTTATAAATTCAGTTGGTGTTCCAGTTCCTTGATATTGATATATTTTAGAAATAAATCCTGAATAATATGTCCGGGGTGTAGCACTAGCACGAATTTTATAATTACTGCAAGTTAAATATAATCTAATATTATTAGTTTCATCTGAATAAAAAGTATCTAATAGAGTATATGATTTTATTGAATATTCTTCATTTAATTTAAATATAGATTTTCTAGTATATTTATATTTATAAATATCACTCTCATAAATATAACCTCATATTACTAATATTTCTTTATTTAAATTATCAGTTGAAAGTTCATTAGATATCTCTTTTCATAATGGACTAGTTTCAATATTAAATCAGTTATTTTTAATATCATCAATATTTTGTTTATTAATCTCAATTTTATTTTCTATTGATTTGATATTATTATCAACTTTAGTTTCTAATAATTTAATATTATTTTCATTTGTAGTAATTCGTTTTTGTTGTTTAGCAGAAAAATCAGCAGTTGGTGCATGTGTATAATCACCAATTTGTGGATTATTTTGTAATGCTTCGGGTGGTAATGTACCAATTTCATCAGGTCAATCTAAAATCATTGTTTCAGTTTCTTTATCATAATCTGTTGCAACATAACCTTTATTAATAAATTTACTAACAGGACCTCTATATATTTCATTTTCATTATCATCAACTAAATCATCATATAATTTCATTTGTTTTAATAATGTAAATTCTTTTTGTTCTTTTATTAATTCATCAACTTGATTTCTAGTATAAAATGCTTTTAAGTCAATTTTTTCAACATCTATTTCATCATCATTATAACTTGAAAATACTTGTTTTAATTCTGTTAATCTTGCTCATATTTTCATTCTACTAGGTGCTAAATCTCAAACATTAATTGTAGGAGTACTATTTGCACTAAATTGACTACCATTATTAAATTGAATAGTTGCATCAACATTAAATTCAATTGGTGTACGATTAAATACTCAATGTTCAATCATAACATAAACCATATCTCTTAATGTTTCTTTAATTAATTCATCTTTAAAACTATCAAAAGGAAATTTAGATAAAATAAAATCAAGATAAGCATTAATATCATTTTGCGCACGAATAGCAAAAGTTTTAAATCAATCATTAACATTAGGTCATGTTTGTATGTATTGCTGTGGAGTTTCTGTAATTTTTCCAGTTAATGGATATTAGTTATTATAATTTTCTAGACTGACACCAGTTCAAAGTTTATTAATCATAATTTATCATTCCTTAAAAAATGCTTGTTTATAATGATGAGTATGTTTTTTTGTTTTTTTATGTGTTATATGCTCAATTTCTTTTTGTATTTTATTTTTACCTTTTTTTAATTTTTTCTTACTTTTTGCTATAACTTGACTATATGCAAATTTTTCTAAATGATGTAATAATCCTGTACCAAATAAAGTATTTACTGAAAATTTTAAACCAACATTTTTAAATGATTTGTTAATATTTTCAATAGGATTATTAATAACATTTACTACTTTATGATAAGTTCTAATAGTTCTAAATATTTCTCTATATACTTTAAAACTATCTCTAATTACTTGTTGCACCACTGGTGGAGCAAATGCTATTGCTTTTAATCATTTATTACGATTAATACCATAACCAATGTATCAACCACTATATCAACGATATCAATGAAATGGATGTATTTGAGTAACAAAAGTTTTTGCTTTAAGAATACTATCAACAACTGTAATTGGTTTATATTTAGGATTGCGATGATAAATAGTAATTGCACATTTATCTAATGACAAAGGTTGAATTTTACAACCCATAAATACTGGTGAATTTAATGGAATTAATTGTGCATGTTTAATTGCTCTTTTTTCTGCACTAGTAAATAAATCAGTTGCTTTTTCTTTTAATTTATTAATTTTTTCAAATGCTTGTTTTTCTAACTTTTCAAATTTTTCTTGTAATTTATATATACTTTCTCTTATTTTTTCAAAATATGGTGTATCTTTTCAAAATTTATTTAAACCTTTTTTTAAATAAAATCTAATATCAAAATATTTAAAACTTTGATTTGCTTTTAAAACAAGTTGATGAATAACATTATTTTAAAAATTAAATTTAATAGAATTAGCACGAATTTTTTGTAAATCTAAAATTAAAGTTTTTCCATATCTATTTTCTGAATGTATTGTATGAACTAAATTTAATCAATCATGTTGGTTCATAGATAGTACTTTTTTTAAATCAGTATTAAATTTTTTTAAAAAGTTATTTGCTTTTTCAATATCTTTGATTTTAAATTTAGGAGTTAATTGTGGACTTAATTTTATTAATGTATTTTGTAATAATAAATAATCTTTTAATTCTTGTGCTTCTAATTTTTGAAAATTATTCTTATATTGTCTTTCAGCAACATAACCTAAATCTCGTAATACTGTTTCACGATTAGGAGTAAAACTATAATTCATTAAATAACGTTTATTACCAATAATTTTATCTGTTAAAATTTCTTTTCCACTTACTTGACTAATAATTTCTTGTAAGTTTTTTACTTCTTTAATTCCAACTTGTTCTAATGTTTTAGTTTTTTCTGCTAGTTTAATAAATTTAGTAGTACGATAACCACGACTAATTTTATTAAGTCCAGCAAATGCAGGTAGTATATTAAAGAAAGTATTTAACTTTGTTACATTTCCTTTTAAATAATCATAAACTTGATTAATAGTAAAATCAGTTAAAAATTCTACACCAACAGCACTAATACTAGCAACTAAATCACTTGCACCTAATCCAAGTGCTATACTTTCACTTAACCCACCAGTAAAAGGAGCAAGTGCTACTGCTATAACTTGTACACCAATCATTTCTAAAATTTCTCATCAAAAACTTTTATTTTCTTGTTGTTTACTTATTCTAGTATGTTTTGGTTTATTTATATTTAATAGTATTGCTGTACTAGTTGTACCGATTGGCATGGTATTAATTTCCTTTATTTAAGAGTTATTTTAATTGGATTTGTTGTTCCTTTATAATTTAAGTCATTAACATTTGCAGTAATAGTTATATATAAGTCACCTGCTTTTTGTTTTTGATTACTTACATTAGTTTTTCCTTGTGCATCACTAAAATATTTAATAGCTGGATTTGTTAAATTTGGATTTAATGATTTAAGTTCATTAGTACTTTTTATTTGTGTATTTAATTCACTATTATTGTTATTAACATTTGCAGTAATATCAGTTGTTAAAATTGTAATTTTAGTTTTCAAATCAATTTTATCATTATTAATAATTGCACATAACATTCAGCGTGAAGTTGTTTCTTCATCTGTTATATATGGTATTGATTCACCAGTTACTTCTCCACCAACTAAATATCTTCTTCCAACTTTACCATCAGCAATATCTTGAACATATACAACTGTATTTTGTAACATATATCTTTTCATTGCTCTTGGTGTAGCTAAAACAAAAGACATAATTTTAGTTTCATTATTATCAGTAAAAGTCATATAATCATCCATTACAATTTGACACAGCACACCTTTAATATATAAGTCATTTCCATTTAATCTTAATTGTTGTGCAATCTGATTATCAGTAATTAAACCTTTATTATTAGCTAAATAAACAATATTATCATAAAGATTATTAGTAATAAAAAAACGACAATTATTACTATTTCTTAATTGAAATAAAGTATTTCAAGCATCTAACATTGATTTTAAATATCCTACTGGTGACTTATCAGTAATATCTACTTTAGTTGCATATTTTGCAATTACATTTGTATCATTATTTGCTAAATAATCTGCTAAATCATTAGCAACTTCATATTGCATTGTATTTAATAAATTTTGTCCATTTTCAGCATTTAAATCAACATTAGCAATTATTTCACCTGCAACTGCTTCTTCTTTAATTTCTTTTAAAATTTTAATAGTTTCAGCATAACTAACATCTAATCCTTTGCTTTTATCATTTCATTTTAGTATTTTCATTTCTGGATTTTTTGGTTTTTTAACTATAAATTCAATTTTTGTAGAATTAACCATTTCAATAGGAAAAAAACTTGCTCATGGTGAATTTGATTGTTTATAAAATTCTATAAATTCTGGTGCTTCTACTAATTTTTCGGTATTATCTAAATTTTTATTGAATGGTACTGCCATTTTTTATTTTCCTTTCTGTTATAAATTATTTTTCTTTTTATAATCTAATAAAGTGCTTTTTATTGAATTTGATTGATTTGTTATTATTGTTTGTGGTTTGCCACCTGTATTAATTGTTTCTTTAAATACTGGTTGTTCTTTAATGATTTTTTTAATAGTTTCTTCAATTTTTGAATTTTCTATATTACTTGTTTTAAATTTTAAAAAATCATAAAATTCAGTTTTAACTTGATATTTTTTAAATATATTAATTATTTCTTTTTCTTTAATTTCTTGATTAAGTTTATTTAACTTATTTTCTGCTTCATTAACTTTATTTTCTATTTCTTGTTGAACATTATTTTCAGTTAAAGGTTCAGTTGTTTGTTGAACATTATTTTCATTTTCTAACATTTAACATTCTCCTAATCTTATCCCAATAATCAATCTTTAACTAATTGTGGCATTTCACTTATTAGTTTTTTATAATCTTTAACTGCATTTTCTAATGTATCAATATCAGAAAATTTAAAACAATTATCAATATGTAAATCAAAATCTCTATCAATACTGATATCTTGTTTTCTATATTTTTCATTAAATTCAATTTTTGTCATATTATTTTTCTCCTTTATTAATCTTTTCATTTAATTTTGCTAATTTTTTTTGATGTTTGATAATTTTGTTATTTGCTCTAACATGTTTTGGAGTTGTGATAAATCTTTTTAATAAAACAATAATTTCTCTGCAAATTAATGTTCCAACACTTGTTCCAATAATTATTAATTCATGTAAAAAATCTTTCATTTCAAATTTTCCTTTCAACTATTTATTGTTTATTTTTGATTATTCATCAAATTCTCCTTTTTTTATTTTTTCTTGTAATTGTGATATAAATATAAGATTACAATTATTATTACTAATATCTATTTCATTTTTATCACTAATATCATTTTTAAGTTCTTTATTAAATTCATTTTCAAGATAATTAATTAATTTTTCTTTATTCATAAATTATTCACCTCCTTTATAAATTCATGTGATTATAATCTCAATTTAATGAAGCATTATCATGATTTAATGGTACTTCGTTCATATTATCACTACCATAATATTGACTTGCAGTTTCACTATTAATAGTAAATCTATTGTCATTAATTAATCTTGTAGTTTCATCATTAAATGATGTTTCTTGAATTTCTTGAATATGATTTGTAGTTTCCATAGGTAATAAATTATGGATAATTTCACTTGCACCAGCAATTATGGTAGGTACTGCATAAGCATTATTAAAATCATTATTTATCCCCATTGCAACACCACTTGAAATTAAACAACCACCAGTAGCCATATTACAAATTTTTCTTATTTTTTCAAATTTATTAGGTATTAACTCAGTTAAGCCACTAATAAATTTGAAATACCATAAGCATTTAAAGAAAAATATGTATCTCAATCCATTAATGACTGATTATCTTTTTTATCTAATAATAATCATGGAGGACCCTCAGTTGTAGTTGTAGTAGTTATTGGAGTTGGTGGTGTTGGAATAATAGGAATAATATTATTTTCTGTTCATTTACTATAATTTGATAAACCAATTGTTCCTAAACCTAATAATATTTTTTTACTACTATTAATTAATTTAGTTTTAGTATTTGGTATTTGATTTAAATTTCATATATCTAAACCTAATTTTTTACCAAATAATAAACTATTAATTGAACCTAATACTGGATTACCTATTACTTGACCATAATAAGCACTTGTACCAATCATTGCACAAATTGGACTTATTCCAGTTCTAATTAATTTGGTTAAAGTATAATTTGATTGATTTTCTATATTTGGCATTTTATTCTCCTTTAATTTTCTAATTTTTTAACTGTTACTTTAATTCAACCTTGATAAACATCATTATCACCAACTATTAATGCAACATTACTTTCTGGGTCAGAAACAATTATGTGTTTGGATTTAACATTTGGGTATTGTCTTAAAATAATTGCTCTAATATCATTACTTGTATGAATTGCTTTTGGAAATGGTGATAATATTTCAATTTCATCTTTATTTTCAAACAAAGTAGGTAATATTATCATTAGTCAAATTCACCTCTTTCAAGTCTTATAATTCAGTTTTCTAATTCATAAAGTTTGGATGAATATTCTCTTAATGAATTATTCAATAAATCTATTCTTTCTTTCATAGAAATAATTAATTTTTCTTTATTCATAATTTAATCTCTCTTTCCTAACTCTTTTATTTTGTTTTTGTTTACATAAGTTATTACATTTATGAGCAAAAACTCTACCATAACCACATTTATTATTCTTTTTAATTTTTATTATCATTATTTTTAAATGTTTCTTCTTTTTCATCAAAATACAATTTAGTGTTTGCTTCTATTCACTTCTCAAAAGAATTTAACTTTAATTTATTCATTAGTCAAATTTACCATTTTTTTTCATATAATGATTTATACAATACAATGATTCTAGACTTCCATTTTCGTATTTTTCTAATATATATTGTTCATTATTACAATCTAATTTACACTTCATTAATCAAATTCTCCTTATTTTTAGTTAAATTATTAATCATTATTTCTAAGCATTTCATACATCAATTTTTACTTAACCATATTCTTTTCTTACATTGTTTACATTTATTCATTTTTATTCATTTCATTTTTTAAATCATTTAACATTTATTGAACAAAATGCACGATTTTTAGGAATGTTTAAAGTGTTAAAGATTTGACCAGTTACAATAATTTCATCTTTTTTGTTTAATAAAATACAGCGTCTATAAAGTTTTGGGTTATTAAAAATTAAAGTAACATAATTTAATCCATTTCATTGACCACGAACACTATAATATAATTCCTTATTACCTTTTTCGTAATATTTTGCTTCAATAGTGTTACTAAGTTTTACTGTTAATTTGACATAATTTGCTTTATCTTTCATTTTTATAATTCCTTAAATAATATTGAATATGCTTATATGCATCTTGTTCATGTTTTGTAAATTTTATATTTCCTTTATAATTTTCTATTTTAGTTTTATTTTTTGGTTCACTTTCTAAATAATCTCAGTTCATAACATCTTCTACTAATACCATTAAAGCGCCAATAATTTTAGGAGTTGCTAATGGATTAGTTAATAATTGTTTTGAACTTAAAAAGAAATTTTCAACAATCACTAATATTTTTTTATTAATAAATTGTTTTTTAATTAATTTAAAATATTCTTTATATATATTTTTACTTTTTAAAACTGTTTTAGTTTTGAATGTTTCATTAAAAACAATATTATTAGTTTCATTTGAATATATAATAATTCCATTATTGCCAATACCAGCGGGGTCAATACCAATAATTAAGTCATATTGCATTATTAATCAAACTCACCATTATTGATTTTTTTAATTAATGAATAATATATGGAATCATTACTTGCACTTCTATATCCATCATTTTCAATTTTATTTTCTAAATATTTAATTAATTTTGCTTTATCAATAAAGTTCTCAAATCTTTTTCATAAACCGTTATATAATTTATCACTATTTTGTTTAAGTAGTTCTATTTCCAATTTTAATGAATTAATTTCTTGGTTTTTATTCATATTTATATCTCCTACTTAATCTAACATTTAAAATACAGTCATAACAAATTGCTTTATTATTTTTGTCTCTTAAAAAGTTTTGTCTTGTTTTTATATCATTAGTATTAAAGAATAAATAATCTAATTTATGTTGTTTACATGTTCAACAAAAATACTTTTTCATAATAGTTCTTTCTAATATATTCTGTTGCTTGTAGCATAAAGAATATATATTTTTATTTTTATATTATTAATACTATTAGTTTTATTCATTCCAGGAATTCTGGGCTCAAAAATAAATTGTGAAATTTTAAAAAACATTGAGGCATTCGATTCAATATTTATTTAATTTGTGTTAAACAAATTAATATTTTAATTGAACCGGCACCGCTCAATTTTTTTTACAAGTTTGAAATTTATTTTCTCGCCCAAAAAAATTTTCAAAAAAAATAAAAAATAAAACCAACACTTGCTCACTGGGGAGTGGCAAGGTTGGTTAAATAAAGAATAGAATTAATATAGTAGGTTCCCTAAGCAGGTCTATATATACTAGTTTCCAATCCGCTCCCACCCCAAGGATTACCATTAAATGGTTAGTATATTTTATTAGGTATCACTCCACTTTTTATTTATCCATGCAAGTCCACATGTTCTAGCTACTATTTTTAACAACTGTGTTGTAGTTCACTTTTTTAATTCCCTAACACGTGTTGATAATAGCGTTAAAGAGGGTTATTAATTATTAACTTTCTCCTACTTGGTCACTGCGTGTAGTAGATATTTAAAGGTTGCTAATAATAAAAATTTTAAAATTTTACAATTACAAAAAAAGACAAGATTATTTCTTGTCTTTTTCCTTGATAATAATTTTAATTTAACTTACAAAATGTATCTTTTATTTTTTTTAAAATACGTCGAATATTAAATTTAAGGGTTAAAGAGAGTAATTTTGTCTAATTTTCATTATTTTTCAAATAATTCATTTTTGGAAATAAGTTACTAATATGATAATTAATTATTTCGTAACTTTGACAACCGCCCATTATATTCTCTCATTAACTTTATCTCAATATAATGTTTGAACATCAGTATTCAACTCACCATATAAAAATTCTTTACACATAAAAGCAAATTTCTTATTACTTGATTGATTTTCAAAATTATAATAAATTTTATATTTAGTATTTGATTTAAAAGTATATTTAATATGATTTATATTTATTTTTGTTCCTACTTCTTTTCATTGTGGAATACTTGGAGTTGGTGTATTTTTTAATTCAATATCTCAAATATTTTCTTCTATTTCATTTGTAGTTAAACTACCAGACCTTATTTGTAATTTTGATTTAATATCAACTTTAATAGTATCTTGTAATTCTTCTAATGAAAATATATTCCCATATTGTTTATTTCCTCCAATAATAATTAATTGACTTTTTCTATTAACAGTTCCTAATTTAATAATTAATGAAGCATCTTCATTATCAATTTTACCTTTAACAAGCATATAATCTCCACCTATATGAGTAGAACTAGATTTAAATTCTATTTTTAGTTTTACACTTGTTTGATTAAAAGGTGGTTTATCTCATGTTATAAATGCTCTATAATATTTATTAAAACTAAGAGCAAAATCTTCTCATGTACGATTATCAAGACTTTTACCTATTATTTTTCAATTTTCTTTATCTTGTTTTTTATCAATATTAATTTTAGTTTCATTAATAGCACCAACAATAGTTTTATTACTAGTTTCTAAAGTAGGAATTTCTTGACCAATAGCATTCATAGAAAAAGCAATTGGAAATTGTGATTTTGTATCTTCTAATTTTTTATCTACTTCTTCTTTTTTATAATAATCTGATAAATCTGCACTTCCACCAGTAGCACTAATAGTATTAGTTTTTTCATCAATCTTAATATTTTCACCAGCAGTTAATTTATTTTGTTTTTTATCTAATAAAGTATCAACATATACTTTATTTGTAGAATCAGTTTCAAAAGTAGGTGTACCAACATCAATAATTCTTTTATCATTAGCAGAAATACCTTTATCATCTTTTGAATTAATAAAATTAGGATTATCTTTATTAACTTCTCATAATGAATTACCACCAATAGCACTAATAACTTTCTTTTCTTGAGTTTCTTTACCATCAACTAATTTCATAGTATCATTACTAAAATATTTAGTAAATAATTCAAGTGTTGTTAAATTATCTATTGATTTAATACCCCTAGTATCAATATAAAGTACTGAACCCATAATATTTTTTGGATGACTAATAGTAATTTCAGTTCTAGGGTCTGATGATTTTAAATTAAGAGTTTGTAAATAAATTTCTCATGGATTTTGTTCACCACCATTACCCATAAATTTTTTAAATCAATTTTGTTTAGGTGAAACATTAAGATTAAAACCTTGCATAGTTGGATATTCATTTATTTCTTTTAAATAATTAAATACTTGTGGAACAATATAATAAGGTTCTTCTGGATTATTTTGTGAATAAGTAATACCACCTTGACCAATACTTGCTTGACCACGTGCATATTCAACACCTTTACCTAATAAAAAATTAACATAATGAGTAGTTGCTGTTTGTATATTATCAGTAAATTTTGTTGGATTTATTTCTGGTCATTTTTTTGAAATAGTAAAACCACTTAAAAAATCAATATTACTACTTGCAATTTCTATTGCATATCTAATTTCACTATCTGGTGTTGTAACTTCATCAAATAATGATTTATTAAATCCTTTTCAATTTTTAAATTCTTCAATTGTAATAAACATTAATGGGTCTTTAATAGCCATAATAATTTACTCCTTAATGTAAAATAAAGGGTATTTAAACCCTTTAAATTTTAAATTTAGTTACTTTTTTCTTATCTTTTTCAGATAATTCTTTCTTTTTAGATTTTTGTGCTATTACAAAATTATCTATTTGTTCTTGTTCTACATTAAAACTATCAAGTAATTTAGCAGTTGATGTAGTTTCTAATTGTAATTGAGAATTTATTTGTTTAATATTTGCTTTAATAAATTCTAATTCTTTATTATTTTTTAATTCTTTTGCTAAATTAGATTGTTTTGATTTTTTAATAAATTTTGATAAAAATAATAAAACAATAGTAACAATTACTCCACTAGCAACTGCTCCACTTAATACTGCTGATATTACTGTTGTAGATAAATTCATTTTTTATTCCTCCAATTGTATTTTATTTGAATGTTGTTTACATAAAAGACATTCTTTTTTATGTTTTTTAATTTCTTTATATTGATATATTGGACATATTCCGTAATTAAATTTAATTAATTGTCAATAAAATTGTTTTAAAACTATTTAGTGTTATTGAATATAGAAATAAATATTTTTTGAAAAAATAGTTTAAAAAATGAGTTTACATTTTAAACAAAAAATTGTTAATAATATTTTTATATTAACTCGATAAAAATTTAAATTTTAAAAAAATATTTTTAATATTTTTTTTATTTTAATGGTTTTATTTTATTAAAAATTTCACAAAGTAAGTTAAATCTTAAGTACATAAGTCTAAATTTAGATTTTCTACATTTATTTACTAAAATTTTGAATCTTTTCAATCAAGCAAAGACATGTTCAACTTTAATTCTAATTTTAGATACAATCTTATTGTATTTTCTTTCTTGTTTAGTTAATTTTTTATTTTTAGTTCTTTTAATTGGTATTATTGTATTTTTATAAATATTTTGTATACCTTGATATCCTAAATCACCAATAATTATTGTTTTTTCTGAAAATTCAAGATTTGAATTTTTTAATATTTGAAAATCATGCACTTTACCATTATCAGCAAAAATATCAACAATTTTTTTATTAAAAAAATCATATACAATTTGAAATTTTATAGAATACATTCAACTTTTACCAGAAAAATATTCTAACTGTAGTTTTTTTTAGTTGGTCTTTCAATTTCAATCTCAGTTGAATCAATTAAATAAAATTGAAATTCATTTGAATTTTCTTGTTTTTTATCAATTTTTAATTTATATCTTTCTTTTAAAAATTGGTAATCTTTGTGGTTACTAAGTTTATTTTCTACTCAAGTAATATTTCGAAAACAACTTGATGGGCTCATTTTAGATTTAATACTCATTTGAAAAAAAGTATAATATTCTTTTCAGTATAATAAAGTCATCATTAATCTTTCTTCTACTGAAAGTTTATTTTTTCGACCTTTATTTTTTTCTAATTTTTCTATTTCAATTAATTTTTCTAACATTTCATTAAAATGAAAACGTTTTATACCAAAATATCTATAAAATTCTTCATTTTTTAATTTTTTTAAATTTTTAAAAATCATTTTTATCAACACTTTTCTAAATTTATTGTTAATAACAAAATTATAAAATAAATTTTAAAATTATTAATTGACTTTTAAAAAATTTAATTACGGAATATGTCTATTAAATAAGGACTTGTAATTATTATTGGAATAGCTATTAATAAATATTTAATTAATTTTCCATAATTACCTAATTTAGTTATAAGATTTAATCCAATATGACCAAACATAGGAAATAAAGTTAATATTAAATGGTCAGGTCAAGTAAAATTATATTGATTAGTTTGATTATCAATAATTAAATTAGTTATTGGATGAGTATAATTACCTATTCCCATTGATATTGGTATTTTAGGTATTAATCAAGGTGTTATTGTAAAAAATAATGTTATAAACATACCAAGACTATGACTAGTTATTTTTAAAATATTTGATATTAAAATTTTAATTTTATCTATATGAGTACTATTTTTATTAAATCAAATCTTATTTAATCTTTTATATTCTTTATTATCTTTACTTAATGGATTAATAGTATTTCATATACCAATTGGTTTAATTGGTTTATCTAATTCAATAATAATTACCACCTACTTTCATGTTTTATAAAAATTAGAATTTTGTTTAATTTTTATATATTTTCTTGTATGTAAAGAATTTTTTAATAATTGTTTTCTTTCATATCTTCATTGTGTACTTCCAATTTCATTTTTAGATAAAGTTTTATATTCTTTTAATTTAAAAAAACCTTTTTCTAATCTATTAATAAAATGCATAGTTTTTTGAACATTAATATTATTTGGATAAATTACACTAGTATCTTGTGAACCATAATATTTACCTTTTTTAGCTAATTCACTTTTAACATATTTTCTTAATTGACTTGGTAATCATTTTCTATTTCAAAATTTTCAAAATATTGTTCCAGCACCAGAACCATTTTTACCTTTTGCTTGTGTCATTAATATTCATATTTCTTGTGGAAATGTTGGATAAGTATATGGACCATATCATATTTGTCTTTTATCATTATCACTTTGAAATAATGTTGTTAAAGTTCCAATTTTTAAATTTTTATTATCAACAATAAATCTACCTTTTTTAAATCATGAACTTGATAATACTTCTCATGCATTATTTGGTATTTCTTCTTCATTTTCTTTAAATAAATTATCAAATTTATTTACATAATTTTTAACAGTTCTAATTTCTGTTGGTATAATAGAATTTTTAAAACTATTTATTGGATTTTTAAATTTATTAATTTCATTTTGTAATATAGATAATTCACTTGGTTTTAATATACTTGTTAATTTTTTAAGTATATTTGGATTAAAAACACTATATGGTTGATGTATTTCTTTTTCACTAATATTTTCACTATCAAATACTGCTTTTAATGATTGATTTTTATAATAAGTTTTTAAAGCATTTATTAATGCTAATTTAATATCATTACTTACTAAAGCATTATATATTCATTCAATAATTAAAGGATTCATTATAAACTCATGTGATTATAATCTCAATTTAATGAAGCATTATCCTGATTTAATTGTACTTCGCTCATATTATCACTACCATATTGACTAGTTGTCTCACTATTAATTGAAAATCTATTATCATTAATTAATCTTGCAGTTTCATTATTAAATGGTGTTTCTTGCATTTCTTCAATATGATTTGTAGTTTCCATAGGTAGTAAATTATGAATAATTTCAGAAGCACCAGCAAAATTATGGTAGGTACTGCATAAGCATTATTAAAATCGTTATTAATACCCATTGCTACACCACTACTAATCAAAAGACATATTCCGTAATTAAATTTTTTAAAAGTCAATTAATAATTTTAAAATTTATTTTATAATTTTGTTATTAACAATAAATTTAGAAAAGTGTTGATAAAAATGATTTTTGAAAATTTAAAAAAATTAAAAAATGAAGAATTTTATAGATATTTTGGTATAAAACGTTTTCATTTTAATGAAATGTTAGAAAAATTAATTGAAATAGAAAAATTAGAAAAAAATAAAGGTCGAAAAAATAAACTTTCAGTAGAAGAAAGATTAATGATGACTTTATTATACTGAAAAGAATATTATACTTTTTTTCAAATGAGTATTAAATCTAAAATGAGCCCATCAAGTTGTTTTCGAAATATTACTTGAGTAGAAAATAAACTTAGTAACCACAAAGATTACCAATTTTTAAAAGAAAGATATAAATTAAAAATTGATAAAAAACAAGAAAATTCAAATGAATTTCAATTTTATTTAATTGATTCAACTGAGATTGAAATTGAAAGACCAACTAAAAAAAACTACAGTTAGAATATTTTTCTGGTAAAAGTTGAATGTATTCTATAAAATTTCAAATTGTATATGATTTTTTTAATAAAAAAATTGTTGATATTTTTGCTGATAATGGTAAAGTGCATGATTTTCAAATATTAAAAAATTCAAATCTTGAATTTTCAGAAAAAACAATAATTATTGGTGATTTAGGATATCAAGGTATACAAAATATTTATAAAAATACAATAATACCAATTAAAAGAACTAAAAATAAAAAATTAACTAAACAAGAAAGAAAATACAATAAGATTGTATCTAAAATTAGAATTGGTAATGTTTAGTAATCTGTGTAACTTACAAAAATAACTATGTTTAATTATATTTACTAGAATTAATTAAACATAGTTATTTTTGTAAGTTACACAGATTACTAAACATTACTTTACTTTGTGAAATTTTTAATAAAATAAAACCATTAAAATAAAAAAAATATTAAAAATATTTTTTTAAAATTTAAATTTTTATCGAGTTAATATAAAAATATTATTAACAATTTTTTGTTTAAAATGTAAACTCATTTTTTAAACTATTTTTTCAAAAAATATTTATTTCTATATTCAATAACACTAAATAGTTTTAAAACAATTTTATTGACAATTAATTAAATTTAATTACGGAATATGTCCAAACATCCACCAGTTGCCATATTACAAATTTTTCTTATTGCTTCAAATTTATTAGGTATTAACTCAGTTAATCCACTAATAAGATTTGATATACCATAAGCATTTAAACTAATATATGTATCTCAATCCATTAAATGATTATCAGTGCTATTATTACTAAATAATAAATCATCTGGAAAAGGATTAACTGGTGTTGTACTTGGAAATGGATTAGGAGTTGGATTAGGATTAATATTTATATTAGTAAATTTAGCATAATTAACTAAACCAATTGTTCCTAATCCTAATGCTATTTTTTTAGAACTATTAATTAATTTAGTTTTTGTACTTGGCATTTGATTTAAACTTCATATATCTAAACCTAATTTTTTACCAAATAATAAACTATTAATTGAACCTAATACTGGATTTCCTATAAGTTGACCATAATAAGCGCTTGTACCAATCATTGCTGATAATGGACTAATTGAAGAACGAATTATTTTTAATAAAGTATAATTATTTGATTGTACAATGGTGTCATTTGGCATTTTCATTAACTCCTTTTACATTAGTTTGTTTTTCTATTTTAATTATTACTTTACCTTCACAATGTATATTATCTCCTACACATATAGCATAACTATCATGTACATCACTAACAATAAAATAATCATTTCTTAATTTAGGATATTCATCTAATAAAATTGCTCTAATATCATTACTAGTAGTTAAATCTTCTGGTTTTGGTGAATAAATAGTAATATGTGCTTTTTCATTAAAATATTTATAAATATATTCCATAATTATTTTTTAGAAAATTTTAATTCTATTTCTTCAATATAATCTTTATCATTACCAGTCATAGTAGCACTTATTGATGTAATATTACTAAATGTTGCTTTACCTTTTTCATAACCATTATTACCAGCATTTATTATTGCAGTTTCTAATTCATCATTAGTTGGTGTATCACCAGCCATTTTAATTTTTCCTAAATTTTTAAAATAAATTAAATCATTTAAACTAATTCTAAAATCATCAAAATCAGCAATTTTAAATGTTACTGGTGCTTTTTCTCTTTTTTCTGGAGTTAATTTAATTCAATTAGTTCAACAACGTTTTTGTGCTTCTTTAATTTCATCAACAGTTGGCATTTTTTCCATAATAATAAATGATAATCAACCACGAATTGCTGTTGTTATACCATAAAGTGCTTTACCTAATGTTTTTTGATTTAATGTATTATTATCAATTAAATTTACTATTTTTTGAAAACTATTAGGTTGTGCAAATGCATTTTTATGTACAAAAACTCCTAATACTTTTTTTAAATCAAATGTTTTTTCTAAATGTAAACCAGTTTTAGTATCTTTAACCATATCTTTATTTAAAAACATATGTTTATATAAATACATACCAAATACTGATTGTTTATATAATTGACCACTTGCTACAGTATCAGCAGCAATTTGACCATAATTTAATCTTAAATATGCTTTTGTTAATTGTAACATTGGAGTAAATCCTAATGCACCAATAAAATCACTTACATTTGTACCAATTTCAGTTTCAGTTATATTTCCTAATAATTCATTCATTTTATCACCAATTTGATAAAATGCTGATTTTGCTGTATCTTCTGTCATTTCTAACATATTAATAGGAATTACTTGTGATTTAGCAATACAATAATCTTTAATACCTTGTAAAAAAATACATTCTTGAATAAATAAATAATTTCTTAATGCACTTTCTGCTCATATTGATAACATATTTGCTTTTAATGGAATTGGACTTGACATAAATCTATTCATATCAAAATCTTCAGTTCTTCAATCAATAACTAATATTTGGTCTAAAATAACACTAGTTGTTCTTAATGTTGTTCATTGTTTATTTGTTCCAACTTCAACATCATATTTTGAACCTCAACGTAAACGTTCAGCAATACGATAATATGCTTCTACTGCTCCAGGTATTTCACTTATTTGTTCTGCAACTGCACTTGCTTTTAAAAACATCATACTTTCATCATTATAAAGTATACCTTTTACTTGTGCTTCCATAGCAGTTAACATTGCTTTATTTCCATTATTACCACCAGTAATTAAACCAGTTGGAACTTGTGGAATAGCCATAATATCTCTCCTTTTGAGAAATATTTAATTATTTACTAAATAAAAATTCTAAAAATTTAATCATTTCTTGTTTAGTTTTTGCACCAACAACTTCTGTATTTTTTAATAATTCTTCATTTTTAGATGTAATATTATTATCTAATTCAAAAAGTGTTTTTGGATTAAAAAACTCTTGTTTAGATTCTTCATTTTTAATAATTTCTTGTTTTTTAATTTCTTTATTATGTAAATTATTATTAAATATTTCTGCATAATCTTCTTTTATTTTATTTAAAGCAGAATGTTTATCAAGTTCTTTATATTCAGTATTAATTAATGATTTAACTATTTTTAATTGTTTATCATTAAAACCATTAAATAATTCTTTTTCTTGATATTCATTAACTTTATTTTCATATTCTTTTAATTTTGTTTCATATTCATTTATTTTTGGTTCTAATTCAGTTTTAGTATTTTTATAAACAAAATTTCGGTGTTGTTCTAATAAATTTTCTAATTCTTCATTAGTATAATTTTTATTTTTATCTCAGTTAAAGTTTTCCATATTTAACTCCTAAACTCACAGAATGGCTACTGTTTCCTTAATAGTAATTATATCATTTTTTCCCTTTAAAATAAAGAAAAAAAACCTATATTTATTATAGGTTTCTAATCATTATTTTCTATTTTTCTAGGTTCAGAAATATTAATAATTATATTACTTTTTTCGTTATTTTCTTCTACTTCTTGTGGAAATGCTAATCTTCAATAATCAAATTTTAATTGTGGAGTTGCTAATGCTCCTTTTAATAGTTCAACTTCTATTTTTTGACATGCTTTATCGTATTCAATGATAAAGTTTTTTGCTCATTTTGGGCTTCTGTGTCGCCAATGAAATATGTTTTTTCTATCAATTCCTAGCGCTAAATTTAAACCTTGCTTAGTATATGGCTGGTTTTCTTTAGAAAAATATTTACGTATTTTTAATTTATAATTTCCTAATTCTTTTCTTTTTGCTGGCATATTATCACCTATTCAATATTTATATACTAATTATATCATTTTCAAAATTATTAAATTACAACAATTTAATTTTAATAAGCATATAATCAAGTCATAAATTAAGAAGGGAATTAATATTATAGACATATTCCGTAATTAAATTTTTTAAAAGTCAATTAATAATTTTAAAATTTATTTTATAATTTTGTTATTAACAATAAATTTAGAAAAGTGTTGATAAAAATGATTTTTGAAAATTTAAAAAAATTAAAAAATGAAGAATTTTATAGATATTTTGGTATAAAACGTTTTCATTTTAATGAAATGTTAGAAAAATTAATTGAAATAGAAAAATTAGAAAAAAATAAAGGTCGAAAAAATAAACTTTCAGTAGAAGAAAGATTAATGATGACTTTATTATACTGAAAAGAATATTATACTTTTTTTCAAATGAGTATTAAATCTAAAATGAGCCCATCAAGTTGTTTTCGAAATATTACTTGAGTAGAAAATAAACTTAGTAACCACAAAGATTACCAATTTTTAAAAGAAAGATATAAATTAAAAATTGATAAAAAACAAGAAAATTCGGTAATGTTTAGTAATCTGTGTAACTTACAAAAAAACTATGTTTAATTAATTCTAGTAAATATAATTAAATGACTAGAAAGAGTGAGTTACAGATGGCTAAAAAGCAAAATATTAATAATAATGATCCAATATCAAAAGCAGTAGATTTATTATTAGAAAATACTGAAGATTTAACAACAGTTTTTAAAGAGGGAGGATTGTATAAAGAATTAACAAAAAGATTAGTAGAAAAAATGTTGAATTCTGAGATGCAAAATTATTTGGGATATGAAAAGAATCAACATAGTAATAGTGACAATGCTCGTAATGGTATAAGTTCAAAAAAAATAATAACTCAACAAGGTAAAATTGAGATTGATGTACCACGAGATCGCAATAGTAATTTTAATCCTATAATAGTTGCAAAAAGACAAAGAAGATTTGATGGTTTTGATCAACAAGTTCTTTCTTTATATGCAAAAGGTATGACATTATCAGATATTAGAATGCAATTACAAGAGTTATATCATGGTGCTGATATTAGTGAAAGTGTTATTAGTCAAATTACTGATGATGTTATTGATGATGTAAAAGCATGGCAAAATCGACCATTAGAAAGTGTCTATCCGATTGTTTATTTTGATTGCATAGTAGTGAAAGTACGACAAGATAAAAGGATTATTAATAAATCAGTTTATATAGCTTTAGGAGTTGATTTAGAAGGTAAAAAAGATGTTTTAGGTTTATGAATTAGTGAAAATGAAGGTGCTAAATTTTGATTAGCAAATTTAACAGAAATGAAAAATCGTGGCTTAAATGATATTCTTATTGCCTGCAGTGATAATTTAACAGGCATGTCAGAAGCAATACAATCAGTTTATCTTAAAACAGAACATCAATTATGCATAGTTCATCAAATTAGAAATAGTTTGAAATATGTCTCATATAAGCATAGAAAATCTCTAGTTGCAGATTTAAAACCAATTTATACTGCATGTAGTGAAGAACAAGCAATGCAGGCTTTAAAATCCTTTGAAAATAAGTGAAATAAACAATATCCTCAAATTGCTAAATCTTGATATAAAAATTGAGATAATTTAATGGTTTTTATTAGTTATCCTACAGAAATCAAAAGAGTGATTTATACAACAAATGCTATTGAATCTGTAAATAGTCAATTACGAAAAGTTATCAGAAATAAAAAAGTTTTTCCTAATGATATGGCAGTTTTTAAAATATTTTATTTAGCAATTGAAAATATAACAAAAAAATGAACAATGCCCATTCAAAATTGAAATACAGCAATTGCTCATTTTATGATAAAATTTAAAGATAGAATTAATCTAAACTAGTACTTTGTAAAACAAAGATACACAGATTACATAAAAGCCTCGAAAATTCAAATGAATTTCAATTTTATTTAATTGATTCAACTGAGATTGAAATTGAAAGACCAACTAAAAAAAACTACAGTTAGAATATTTTTCTGGTAAAAGTTGAATGTATTCTATAAAATTTCAAATTGTATATGATTTTTTTAATAAAAAAATTGTTGATATTTTTGCTGATAATGGTAAAGTGCATGATTTTCAAATATTAAAAAATTCAAATCTTGAATTTTCAGAAAAAACAATAATTATTGGTGATTTAGGATATGAAGGTATACAAAATATTTATAAAAATACAATAATACCAATTAAAAGAACTAAAAATAAAAAATTAACTAAACAAGAAAGAAAATACAATAAGATTGTATCTAAAATTAGAATTAAAGTTGAACATGTCTTTGCTTGATTGAAAAGATTCAAAATTTTAGTAAATAAATGTAGAAAATCTAAATTTAGACTTATGTACTTAAGATTTAACTTACTTTGTGAAATTTTTAATAAAATAAAACCATTAAAATAAAAAAAATATTAAAAATATTATTAACAATTTTTTGTTTAAAATGTAAACTCATTTTTTAAACTATTTTTTCAAAAAATATTTATTTCTATATTCAATAACACTAAATAGTTTTAAAACAATTTTATTGACAATTAATTAAATTTAATTACGGAATATGTCCTATGAATTTTCTTAGTAATGAACTTAATTATGATGAACTTGATATTACAATTAAAAATAATGGTATTAATTATGTAACAAATATATGACAAGGATATGATGATTTTTGATATCAAAATATATATGATACAACTAAACATAAATATGTTAAAACAGCTCCAAGAAGTCCAAATACTCAATATGGTAAAGTAAATGATTTTTATCGTAGATGTTATTTAATATTAGAAACTAATGAATATTATTATCCTTTAGATGAATATATAAAAATTAAAAAAAGAAAAAAAACACTTACAAGTTTAGAAAATACAATAATAAAAAATTCAGGTAATGGTAAAAGACAATCTGATGTACAAGATACAGTAAAAAATAGTAATTTTTCTAAAACATATATGACTAATGTAATGAAAAATGCAATAATAAATGTTGAAGAAATAAAAGAGAAAAAAGTAGTATTACCAACTGAAAAATTATTTATAAATATGGATGATTGTTTTATAAGTTCATTATTTAATAATAAAAAGCAAAAAAATCGTATTCGTACAATTAGTGCAAATAAAGGTAAAGATTTAGAAAAATCTACTAAAAGTAGAAATGTTTTAAAAGATAAAAAAATTACTTATATGAAAACTAAAAATGGTCAAAGAATTAAAAGACAAGAATTAATTGATAAAATTTATGAATTTATTGATTTACAATATATTTATTGTAAAAGTAGTTTAGTATTTATTGGAGATGGTGCACCTTGAATTAAAACTACTGCTAAAAAAGAAAAAATTCCTTATGTAATTGATAGACATCATGCATTTAAAGCACTTAAAAAAGGATTTATTATTAATAGAAAAGTAGATAATAAAAAATTAACAAATGCATATGATTTATTTGTTAATGGTGAATATTATCAATTATTAGATTTTTTAAAAGAAAATAAAGTTGATGAGCAAATATATAAATATTTTAAAAATAATAAAGATGGTGTTATTAATCAAAAAGAAAATTGAAATCAAGGAGTTTGTGTTGAAAGTGATGTATCACATTTAGTTAAATCTTTAAAAGGATATGGTGCTAAGATTTTTAATGATAAAGTACTTGATAATATGCTTATAATTAATTCATCAAGAATTAATAAATTAAATCTTATACTTTAATATTTTAAAACTTAATAAATCTAAACCTAAATAGTTAGGAATTTTTTTCATTTATAATTATAAAATAATTATTTAAAACACTTGATTATAAATGAAAAAAGGTATATAATTTAACCAACAATTAATAATTTATTTTATCTTTTATTTAAAGAAAATTAAATTATAACTATTAACTTTACTCACCCTATTATTCAGGAAAAAAGAAAAAACATACAATAAAAACTCAAGTCATAATTGAAAAAGATAGTAAAAAAATTATAAGTTCTTATTTTTCTTATGGTAAAAATCATGATTTTAAAATTTTAAAAAATTCAAAAACGAAATTTTTATCAGAAACAACTATTTTAGTAGATTTAGGATATCAAGGTATACAAAACATACATAAAAATGTCTTATTACCTAAACGAAAATCAAAGAAAAACCCTTTAACTAAAGAAGAAAAGAAAAATAATAAGGCTATTTCAAAAATGAGAGTTGTTATTGAACATGTTTTTGCGATTCTTAAAAAATTTAAAATTATTAGTGAAAAATATCGAAATAGAAGAAAAAAATTTGCATTAAGATTTAATTTAATAGCTTCAATTTATAATTTACAATTATTAATTTAAATATATTTGATAATTTAATATTTTATTTTTTTATTTGAAATAATAATTTTTGTTGTATTTTAATGACAAAAAATAAAACATATTTTGAACAATAATTTTTAAAAAATATTAAAAGTGTTATTAAAATAAATTTTTAAACTTAAAAAATGTGATTAATATCATAGTTTTGCAAGAAGTCTATTAAATCTTTATAATTATTTGAATTATATTTAGTTACTCCTTGCATTCATCAAACATAACTATCAAGAAATGCCTTTGGATAATAATTATTTTCTAGTAGTTTTTTAGTTGGTATTGCTTCATCTCCATACTTGATATTTTCGCCTTGAAAACGATTTGAATCAAATAAAACAATACCACCACTTTTTCATACATGTTTAACAAATTCTAAAACTCCATTATAAAGTTGTTCTTCAAAATTGACTTGATGATCAACTCATTTTTTAAATTCATAATCCATATCTTTCATTTTTGGATTAAAAAATTTATAAATTGAAAAACCAATATTATTTATGAATGTTTCATCCAAATCAGTAATAACAGTAGGTACATATTTATTAGCTTCAATTTTTGATTCATTATAATGCACAGTGTAATTTTTATCTTCTTCATCATTTTTGGCATTAGGTTTATTTGCGGTTGCGTAAATAACATCTAATGATAAATGTTTTATTTGCTTCTATAACATCATCATACTGTTTTATTGCTGCACGAAAAGTATTTAATAAGGATATTTTTCTTTCTGCTGATTCTTGTCAAATTATTGATTGTAACACTTTTAAATCATAAATATTGTTATTTTTATAACATCCAATAGCGCTTAAACTTGTACTTGTAATAATTATTAAACCACTTATTATTTTTAATATTTTTTTCATGTTTTTTCTCCTTTTAAAAATAAAAACCTATTTACTTTGAGAAACAAAGTAAATAGGTTAAAAACTATATTTAGTTTGTAGTTTTTTTAACATTTTTTTTGAAATTTTACAATCAATAAAGATAATATATTTATTTTTAAAGTTTAAAAGACAAGATATAGTTATTATTAACTATTTAAATTACGTATTATTGTTGATTTATATTGGCTAAATGTTAAGATAAATGTAAAATTAGATACTTAATTATTAATTACATTTAGTTTTTAATAATTTAAAAAATGATTGATAAATAAAATTATTGTTTATAGATTTTAAATTTTTTTTGCATAAGATGTTAAAAATAAAGTATGAATAGTTTACTAGAAATATTGCGAAATAATAATTATAAAGAGGTAAAAGGATGTTAAAATTTTCAAAAACATTATCTAACATTGGTATTTATCTACTTTTGACAACATTAATGCCAGTAATGGTTATTTCTATAATTATGATTTCTTTAAAAGGATTAATGGAAAGTTCTTATGAATTATTATGGAAGTTTGGAGAATGATTACAAGAAGTTTTTGATTTTGGATTAAGTACTATTCAATGATTAGGATGAATTATATTGATAGCTTGTCTAACAACTTATGGTATTCTTATATTTATTTTAGTTATGATAAATTCAAGAAAAGCATTTGAACAAAGAATTGGTTATATTCTTGGTTTAGTAATTGGAGTTGGTTCAATTGTTGTTACATTATTATTATTAATTATTGTTAGTATTGCCAGTCTTGGCAATGGAGTAATAACTTTAGTATTAGGATTATCATTTGTTTTTATTGGATTAAATGGTGGTTTAGTTGCTTGTGGATCATTATTTGGTTTAATTAGTGCAAAAAATATTATAAATTTATGAGATGCAAAGAAAAAGTAGATTATATCTACTATTTGTTATTTATGTATTTACTTCATGGTAATTGTAAATTTGTTAATGTATAATGCATTAATTGTCGATGTATGCTAATAATTAAAACGTTAAATATTGTTACAATAAGTAAAATTCATCAATGATCGTTTAAAGTATTAAAATAATCAAGTTTGCTTTTAAAAACGGCAGTTTCAACTAACATAAATAATGCATTTAAAATGAAAAAAATTAATCAACCAAAACTAAATAGAATAATTAGATAACGATAAAATTTAGTTTGAAAAGTACTACCTTTGACTTTAATTTGATAAACTGTTTCATAAGTATAATGATTAATAGAAAAAGCAAACAAAATTAATAGAATTAAACTATTTATGCCAACTATTAATAAAATATTAATTATTTTTTCACTAGTAGTATTTATTAAAATTGAACCTATTATTATAAATATAATTTGAACAATTAATCACAAAATGCTAACATAAAAAAAACTTTTTTTTGTTCAGTATTTAATTAATTCATTTTCCATTTTGTATCACCATATTAATTTTAGTATATTTTATGCAAATATAGAATAAAATTTATCTTTTTATAATTTTTCATAACATAATAAGTTTGGGAATAACTAAAATTAGAGAGGGAAATAAAATGGCAATTGAAGTAGAAATTAGGCGTATACGTCTAAGACTTGGTTGAACGCAAGCATATTTGGGGAAATTAGTAGGTGTTCGTCAAGCAACAATTAGTAGAATTGAGAGTAATGCTAAAAATTCTTCATGAGGAATAATTCATAAAATTCTTTTAGCATTATTAGTAGATATGAATGATATAAAAGGTTTTACGCATGATTTTGTATTAAAAGAAAATGATTTTGAACTATTTATTAAACTGTTAATGGCTAATTCACAATTAAAAACTAATATTTTATATAATCCTGTTCATTGTGCACGAATTATTATTGATGCATATAATAGAGGAATTATTAATTTTGATGAAAAATATGGTAAAAATAAAGTATAAAAAAATTGTAAATAAATATTAATATTTTTACTGTAGTACATTTTTTTATTTATAGGAGAAATTTATGAAATATTTTTTAAAATTATTAATTATTACTTTGTTAATAAATAGTTCATCAGTAGGATGAATTGGATGTAGTATTCCTAGTGTTGGTGATATTTGAATAATTACTGATGGTGGTGATTTATTCGATAAAGCTTTTAATCAGCAAGTATTAGAAGGTTCAAAAGAGTTTACTAAAACATTTAATGATAATCGTATTATGATTAGTAATTTACCCGGTAATGAAGTTTGAAAAAATAAAAAAATGAAAACGCGTTGAATTATTTCACGAGATAGTACAGTTTCAACTTTACAAAATAATTATAATTTAGCAACATTTGCTGGTGCTAAAACAATTATTGTTGTTGGGTTTAATCATCTTGGTGCATTAACACCAGCTATTCAAAATCAATATAAAAAGTTAGGTGTTCGTTTTATTTTAGTTGATGCTAAATTAGAAAAACCAGTTGATGTAGCGTGTTTAAGTTATTCAGCAGAACAATCAGGGTTTTTATCAGGATTAGCAGGAGCAATATGATTAGCTGCTAATCATGAAACATATGATGATAATGGTTTAAAAATGTCAACTTTTGGTGGTTTACCAGCTGATACTATTGTTAGTTATATGATGGGTTATTATTGAGGTGTATATTATTTTAATAAATATCGTAATAGCAATGATAATTTATTGGAAATGACTAATGCCATTAGAATTAAAGAGGGTAAGAAAAAAATTGAAAAATGAACTAATAAATTTGATATTCATTTTGATAAAATTGCTAAACAATTTACAGGTAGTTTTGAATCCGGTACAAAATCATCAAAAGCGATAACTTCACAATTAATTGATGGATATAAAGATGATATTGTAATGCCTGTTGCAGGAGCACAAACAATTGATTTAGTATCAGCTGTTAAAAACTCTACTACTAATAGCAAAGCAAAAATTATTGGTGTCGATGTTGATCAAAGTGTTCAATATAGTTATGCTAAAGATATTTTTATTACATCAGCTTTAAAAGGAATTCATAAGTCAGTTAATACTTGATTATGACATTCTTTTAATTTAGATTATAATGAGGATGGTATTAAACCTATTAATGGTGAACAATACTTTGATGGTAGCATACCACAACCAGCATTAGGTGGTCAGCAATATCTTGGAATTGCTAATAATGATTCTATTAGTGCTATTTATAATAACTTAATTATTGATAGTAATGATTATTGACATTTAGCACAAAAAGTAACTGATGCTTATAATAAATTAGTTGCTGATTTAGCTAATGATTCTACTCGTGATAAGTGAGAAAATGCTTGAAAAAATTATGTTGATGAAAGTGTTGAAAAGTATAAACCACAGTTTTAATAAAACTTTACTATATATTTTAAAAAATTTATAATTATTCTTGAATTTTTAAAGAATAAGTTTTATTATCTTATATAATGGTAGTTATGCAATTAAAAGGAGAAACTAGTGTTTAGAGTTAATTGTGAAAATAAGAAAATAATTAATATTAAATACATATATACTGTATTTTTTAATAGTAAGTTATTCCCACCCATTTATTTTAAAAATTTATTTATACACAGTTTTATTTTATTTTGAATAATTGAATTAAGAAAGCAATGTTTTTGCTTTCTTTTTTTATATTTTTTTTATATAAATATTTATATATAATTGTAGGAGGAATATAATAGTATGCGTAAAATTTTTACTGTATTTAGTGCAATATCATTGTCAGTAATAATGATATTACCAATTATTGCTTGCAATAGTCAGTTTAATGATCCAAATATTTATCGAATAACTGTTGTAACTGATGGACATACTATTAATGATGCTTCTTTTAATGAATCATCATATAATGCTGCCCTCAAGTTTAAACAAGAGTTTAATGATTGAACACATAGTGATTATGTTGATCCTCAATATAAAAATAAAAGAGTTGAGGTTTCTTGAGATAATCCCCAATTAACTAATACTGATGATTTAATGACATCATATAATAAAGCCGTTTTCATAAACAGTAAAGTAATTATTGCTTCAGGATTTTTACATCATAATGCTTTGGTTAAAGCACAAAATACTATTTTAAAACATAAAGTGAAATTTATTTTTATTGATGGTGATACTCCAAATAAAGAAGTACCAAAATCTAATAAACAATTGGCTGGTTTACTTTACAAAGCAGAACAATCAGGCTTTTTAGCCGGATTAGCAGGGGCAATATGGTTAACTGCTCATGCTAATCAATATGGTGGACTTGATAATTTAAAAATGTCAACCTATGGTGGACTTGATATTCCAGCAGTTACTAATTATATGTATGGTTATTATTGAGCCATACAGTTTTTTAATAATAAATTTAAAAATAAAGAAGATGAAGAAAAATTAATATCATGAGTTAAAATTTTAAATTCAGATTTTAAAGAATCATTACCAAATATTAAATTTATAACTTCAGGTACTCAATTTAGTGGTGATTTTACTCAAGGTTCAAAAGGTTCACAAGCAATTAATGATGATCTTGCTCGACAAAAAACTAATATTATTTTTCCAGTAGCAGGACCACAAACCGAAGATACTTTATCATCATTAAAAAAATCTGGTCAAGGTAAAATTATTGGTGTTGATACAGATCAACAACTTCAATACCCACAATCTGCAGATAGGTTTATTACTTCTGCAGAAAAAGATTTAATTAGTTCAATTAAACTTATGCTCTGAAAATCAGTTGGTAAAACTGATCAGAATCCAGAGCATCCAACTGATCCAACTGACGATCAAACATTTATTGATGATGCACCATACAGAGGTGGGCCTAATTTTACTGGAATAGCACCAAATAAAGCAATTAAAGATGGTGATAAAGATATTTATACACCATTAATGACAGAAACTACTAATTGATTAGATAAAATTTCTGCTGGATGACAAAAAGTACTCAATTTAAAAGATCATTATTGAATTAATGGTATTAAAAAAGAATATGATCCATTTAAATAATTAAGAGGGGTGATAAAATGCAAGTAAATATTGAAAAACAGAACTTACAATATGCTGTTGAAATGGAAGGTATTACTAAAGTTTTTTTAGATACTATTATTGCTAACAATAATATTTCTATTAAAATTAAAAAAGGAGAAATTCACGCTTTGGTTGGCGAGAATGGTGCAGGTAAATCGACACTAATGTCAATCTTATTTGGACTATATCAACCAACAAAAGGTATTATTAAAATTAATGGTAAAGAAGTAGTAATATCAGGACCAATTAGAGCAGGCGAATTAGGTATTGGAATGGTACATCAACATTTTAAATTAGTTGATAACTTCACTATTTTACAAAATATTATTTTAGGTAGTGAGCCAGTTCATAAATGACAGTGAATTAATTATAAAAAAGCTAAATCTAAAATTTTAGAAATTTCAAAAAAATATAAATTAGACATTAAACTTAATTTAAAAATTGAGAATGCTAGTGTTGGTATGCAACAACGTGTTGAAATTTTAAAAGTTCTTTATCGTGGTGCTAGTATTATTGTACTTGATGAACCAACCGCGGTTTTAACACCACAAGAAATTACTAGTTTATTAACAATTATTGAAGAACTTAGATGTGATGGTAAAACTATTATTTTTATTAGTCATAAATTAGAAGAGGTTAAACAAGTTGCTGATAATGTTACAGTAATTCGTTTAGGTAAAGTTATTGAAACTTTTGAATCTAAGAGTAAAACTAAAGAAGAAATTGCTACTTTGATGGTTGGTAGAGATTTAGTTGATATTAGAAATCAAGGTAATGTTGTATTAGGGCCAGTATTATTAAAAATTGATAATTTATTTGTTCATAAAATTGGTAATAGGAAATCAATAATGGGTCTTTCTGATTTTAGTTTAGAAGTTAAGTCACGAGAAATTGTGGCTATTGCTGGTATTGAGGGTAATGGTCAAACTGAATTAATTTCAGCAATTACTGGTTTGATTAAGCCAGAAAAAGGTGATATTTTTTTTGGTAATAAGAATATGAAACACAGTTCAATTCGAAGTTTATATAAAAGTGGTTTAAGTCATATTCCTGAAGATCGTCATAAATATGGACTTGTTTTAGATTATAATGTTATTGATAATATGGTTTTACAAAATATTAGCGAATATCCTTTTTCTAAGCATGGTTTGATTCGCAGTAAAGCTATTCAATCTTATGCACAAAATATTATTAATAATTATGATGTTCGTGGTAGTAAAAGTGGTTTTGCTTTAGTTAGAGGTTTGTCAGGTGGTAATCAACAAAAAGCGGTTGTTGGTAGAGAATTAACAAGAAAACATAAAATTTTAGTTGTTGCTCAGCCAACACGTGGCTTGGATATTGGTGCTATTGAATATATTCATAGTCGTATTCTTGATGAAAAAAATGAAGGTAATGCAGTATTATTAATTTCTTATGAATTATCAGAAGTTATGTCATTAGCAGATCGAATTGTTGTTTTACATGCTGGTAAAATTACTGGTAATGTTAGTGCTAAAAATGTTACTCGTGAACAATTAGGATTAATGATGGCGGGACAAAAAATGTTAATGGAAGGAAATGAAGATAATGTTTAAACAAAAAACATGATTTTTAAAACGACGAAGTCGTTTATATCTTGGTTCAAAAGAAATGAATAGTAGTCTTACTAAATTTAAGGGTTCAATTTTTGCCATTATTTTTGGATTAATTATTGCTTGTTTTGTTATAATTGGTTCAGGTCAAAATGCTTTTACTTATTTTCAGTTGTTATTAACATATGCTTTTACAAGTTGGCCAGCTAATAATTGAGATAATACTTTAGTTTGATGAGCAATTTATATTGTAGCAGGATTAGCACTAGTTATTTCTTTCCGCTCAGGAATGTTTAATATTGGAGTTGCGGGTCAAATGTTAGCAGCAGGAGCTGTTGTTATCGCAATTGGTGTCCGTTATGACTTATCACAACCATTAGCTATAATTAGCGCGCTTTTTGCTGGAGTATTAGCAGCAATATTGGTGGCGTTGGTAACAGTGTTATTAAAAGTTTTTTTTAATGTTCATGAGGTTGTTACTTCTATTTTATTAAATTGAACAATTTGATATTTAGTAAAATGACTATTTAAAATCAATAAAGATTTATATGATGCTGATCATGGAACATCAGCAACTATTCATGATAGTATGAGTATGAGTATTAATGGTTATAATTGTATACTACCATTATTAATTTCTATTATTTTAATAATAACAGTTTGATTGTTATTGAAAAAAACAACTTTAGGTTATAAAATTCGAACAGTAGGTTTAAATCCATTTGCTGCGGTTTATAGTGGTATTAATCATAAACATTATTGCATAACATCATTTGTTATTTCAGGAGCATTAGCAGGAGTAATGGCTGTTATTTATTACATTGCCAAAAATCCTTCAATTAGTTTTTTAACTGATGATTTACCAACTATTGGTTTTGATAGTATAGCTGTTGCCTTAGTTGGTCAAATTAATCCAATAGGTGTTGTGGGTTCTGCTTTTCTTTGAGGCTTAATTAAGAGTGGTGGTTCAATTGGTTCAGTATTAACATTACCAACAGCAACTGGTGATATTATTTTTGGTGTTATTATTTATTCAGCTGCTTGTGCAGTTTTATTATCTCGTTTACAGCCAATTAAATTTTTAATTCGTTATTTAAATATAGCCTTTGATGGAGAAAAACGAAAAGTTACAAATAGTTTTACTGCCAAGATGTACTATCATTTTATTGAAAATTTTAAAATAAAGAGACAATATAATAAGTTAAAATCAGATTTAATTAAAGAAAAAAATAATAAAATTAATCACTTAAAGATAGAATATAATAAATCATTATCAGATTATGAGTCAAAAGTTAAAAATTTAAAACAAAATTTTTCACAAGAAATTAATAAAGTTAATAGTGATATCAACTTACAGTTACAAGCAGTTATTAATAATAAAAATGATAAAGTTGGTGTTAATTGAGCACAATTTTTCCAAGAAAATAAAGCTTTAAATCATTATATATATAAACAATATAATGCAATTTGAAAAAAAGGTAAAATTGGTAATTGAAATAATTTTCAACAAGAAATAAAAACGATTTATGGTGAAAGTTTAAATATGTATATTAATGAAAAAATGAAATATGAAAATAATGTTTATAACTATAAGCAAGATTTAATTCGTGAAATAGTATTATTAAAAAAACAAAAAGCAATATTAGATAAGTCAAGAGTAAAAGACTTAAAATTAAATCTTTATCGAGAAATTAATAAATTGAAACAAGAATTAAGTGATGAATTAAAGTTATTAAAAAATCAAACAGTTAAAACTGACGATAAAAAAATAAAAAAACAATTAATTTTAGCAAAACATCAACTTCAAACTAATTATAAAAATAATGTTAAAGACTTAATTAAAAATTATAAAATTGACAAACAGCAATTAAAAAGTCAAATTATCTCAATTAATAGTAATATTAATATATTAACTAAACAATTTACTAAAAAAGCGGAAATTGAAAAGACAACTTTTATTAATAAATTTACTGATATATTTAAAAATGAACAACAAGCAATTATGAAAATAAAAACTGAAAGAGCAGGAGGAAAAAGTTAATGGAAGCACTCAAAATAATTCTTGAACATTCTAGTTTAATTTTTGTTGTTTTAGTACTTGGTGCATTATCTGGATTAATTTCAGAACGTGCTGGTGTTGTTAATATTGGTATTGAAGGAATGATGACAATTGGTGCTCTTGCTTTTTCTTCATTTGGAAAAAATATAGGTGTTAATTGAGGTAATTGATCACAAATTGTTGCTTTATTAGTAGCTGGATTAGCGGGAATGGGATTTGCTTGTTTCCATGCTTTTGCATCAGTTACTTTAAAATCTGATCAAATTATTTCTGGCGTTGCAATTAATATTTTAGCAGCAGCAATTGCAGTTTTTGTTGTTCAGTTACCAGGGAATAATGGTTTTATTTCATTAACAAATATTTATCAATTACCAAAAATTGGTAATAATGAATTTTTTAATTTATATTTATTTTTAGCAATTATAGTTTTAGTAAGTATTGCTATTATTCTAAAATATACTAAATGAGGATTACATCATGTTGCGACTGGTGAAAATCCCAATGCGGTTGATGCTGCAGGAATTAATGTTATTAAACAACGATATGTTGCTGTATTATTATCTGGTTTTTTAGTAGGAATTGCTGGTGGTATTTTTCCAATGTATGCTAGTCAAACTTTTCGTGGAACAGTTAGTGGAAATGGTTTTATTGCTTTAGCTATTTTAATTTTTGGACAATGAAGAGTACCATTGATTACAATTGGTGCTGCCTTATTTGCTATTGTTGAAACAACAGGTGCCAGAATTACGTTTTTACCAAATATTCCTCAATGAATATTAAGTAATTCTGATATATGGAATATATTGCCTTTTGTAACATCTTTATTAGTTTTAGTGTTTACATCAAAATGAAGTAAAACACCAAAAGCATTGGGTATTGCTTTCAATAAATCTAAACGATAAAATTATTTATTAATAATTTTAATGATGAATTAATTTTGAAATTAAATTTTACTTTTTTAGTAATATTTTCTAAGATTTAATTAAAAATATAATAAAATAAAAAATTTTATGGGTATTTTATACTATAAAATTTTTTATTTTATTAAGAATTTGAAAAAAATTGCAATAATACAGTTTTATTTATCAAAAAAAATAAATATAATTTTTGATAGATAGAAAAAATGTGGTAAAAGTTTAAATTAAATTTAATTAATTATGTTTATAGGAGGAGCAAAGCATATTGGATGGGTTGTTAGAGGAAATAGAGTTTGAATATATGGCTAATGAAGAACAAAGTTCGGTATTAAGTAGTGAAAATTTATCATCTAATTTAATTTTTGATGGTATGTGTGATGAACAAATTATAAAAGATATATCAAATAATTTAGAATTAGATCAATCTATTGAACAATTGTTACTTAGTGAAAAAATAGCAGAACAAAACTTTGAATGAAATAATAGTATTCTATGTGCAAGTAATTTAGATAATGATATTTATGATTATAATTCAGTAACGAGATTTATTCCTTAATTAAATATTAATTTTAATTGTTAATTTTTACTTAAACTTAAAAAAATAAAATTTTATAGTTGAATTTCTGGGAAACACAAAGTACTTTTTTAATTACAAAACAAGTCTAGTGTAAAATAATTAGGTATAGGAATATTGGGGGTGTTTATTTTATGGCATTATTAGTGGCACATCGTGGATTTCGTTCTACAGAAGGTGAAAATCGAATCATTGATTTTCAAAATGCTTTGAAAATTTGCCAAGCAGTAGAGTTTGATATTCGATTAACAAAAGATAATAAAGTAATTATTTTTCATGATGATACATTTGAAAGAATTGCCAATAATAAAAGTGAGGTTAGTAGTTTATTATATGAAGAAATTATTAATTTGGAATTTTTTAAAAATAATAAAGAATGAATTCCACCATTATTTAATGATTTTATTGAAAAATTAAGTAAAAATTATCAAATGATTAATGTTGAAATTAAAGAAGAAATTAATCGTAAATATACCCCAAATCAATTAATGGTTATTTTTTCAGAAATTAAAAAATTAGAAAAAAAAAGTAAAGCTGAAATTATTGTTTCTTCATTTAATCACCAGTTATTAAACGAAATTGTTAAAAGAATTAAATATCCTATGAAAAAAGGTTATTTATTTGAAAATAAAAATGATTTTAGTGAAAGGTATATTAAAAACTTTGATTATTTGCATCCTTCAATTTCCGTAGTTTTAGATTTTGAAATGATTAGTAAGTTAAAAAAATTAAAAAAACCGTTAAATATATGAACATTTAAGAGTGATGAAGAAGCTGTGAAGATAAATGAAATCTATGGTAATCAAGTAGCTGGCTATATTAGTGATAATCCTAAATTATTATGAAAGCAGAAAAATAAATAATGAAGATATTTTTAAGTAAATGTTGAAAAAGTTTTAGGTAATGTTTAGTAATCTGTGTAACTTACAAAAATAACTATGTTTAATTAGTTCTAGTAAATATAATTAATTTTCTAGAAAGAGTGAGTTACAGATGGCTAAAAAGCAAAATATTAATAACAATGATCCAATATCAAAAGCAGTAGATTTATTATTAGAAAATACTGAAGATTTAACAACAGTTTTTAAAGAGGGAGGATTGTATAAAGAATTAACAAAAAGATTAGTAGAAAAAATGTTGAATTCTGAGATGCAAAATTATTTGGGATATGAAAAGAATCAACATAGTAATAGTGACAATGCTCGTAATGGTATAAGTTCAAAAAAATTAATAACCCAACAAGGTAAAATTGAAATTGATGTACCAAGAGATCGTAATAGTAATTTTAATCCTGTAATAGTTGCAAAAAGACAAAGAAGATTTGATGGTTTTGATGAACAAGTTCTTTCTTTATATGCAAAAGGTATGACATTATCAGATATTAGAATGCAATTACAAGAGTTATATCATGGTGCTGATATTAGTGAAAGTGTTATTAGTCAAATTACTGATGATGTTATTGATGACGTCAAAGCATGGCAAAATCGACCATTAGATAGTGTTTATCCGATTGTTTATTTTGATTGTATAGTAGTTAAAGTACGACAAGATAAAAGGATTATTAATAAATCAGTTTATATAGCTTTAGGAGTTGATTTAGAAGGTAAAAAAGATGTTTTAGGTTTATGAATTAGTGAAAATGAAGGTGCTAAATTTTGATTAGCAAATTTAACAGAAATGAAAAATCGTGGCTTAAATGATATTCTGATTGCTTGTAGTGATAATTTAACAGGCATGTCAGAAGCAATACAATCAGTTTATCTTAAAACAGAACATCAATTATGCATAGTTCATCAAATTAGAAATAGTTTGAAATATGTCTCATATAAGCATAGAAAATCTCTAGTTGCAGATTTAAAACCAATTTATACTGCATGTAGTGAAGAACAAGCAATGCAAGCTTTAGAATCATTTGAAAATAAATGAACTAAACAATATCCACAAATTGCTAAATCTTGATATAAAAATTGAGATAATTTAATGGTTTTTATTAGTTATCCTGCAGAAATAAAAAGGGTAATTTATACCACAAATGCTATTGAATCTGTTAATAGTCAATTACGAAAAGTCATCAGAAATAAAAAAGTTTTTCCTAACGATATGTCAGTTTTTAAAATATTTTATTTAGCAATTGACAATATAACAAAAAAATGAACAATGCCCATTCAAAATTGAAATACAGCAATTGCTCATTTTATGATAAAATTTGAAGACAGAATTAATCTGAATTAGTAACTTTAGACATATTCCGTAATTAAATTTTTTAAAAGTCAATTAATAATTTTAAAATTTATTTTATAATTTTGTTATTAACAATAAATTTAGAAAAGTGTTGATAAAAATGATTTTTGAAAATTTAAAAAAATTAAAAAATGAAGAATTTTATAGATATTTTGGTATAAAACGTTTTCATTTTAATGAAATGTTAGAAAAATTAATTGAAATAGAAAAATTAGAAAAAAATAAAGGTCGAAAAAATAAACTTTCAGTAGAAGAAAGATTAATGATGACTTTATTATACTGAAAAGAATATTATACTTTTTTTCAAATGAGTATTAAATCTAAAATGAGCCCATCAAGTTGTTTTCGAAATATTACTTGAGTAGAAAATAAACTTAGTAACCACAAAGATTACCAATTTTTAAAAGAAAGATATAAATTAAAAATTGATAAAAAACAAGAAAATTCAAATGAATTTCAATTTTATTTAATTGATTCAACTGAGATTGAAATTGAAAGACCAACTAAAAAAAACTACAGTTAGAATATTTTTCTGGTAAAAGTTGAATGTATTCTATAAAATTTCAAATTGTATATGATTTTTTTAATAAAAAAATTGTTGATATTTTTGCTGATAATGGTAAAGTGCATGATTTTCAAATATTAAAAAATTCAAATCTTGAATTTTCAGAAAAAACAATAATTATTGGTGATTTAGGATATCAAGGTATACAAAATATTTATAAAAATACAATAATACCAATTAAAAGAACTAAAAATAAAAAATTAACTAAACAAGAAAGAAAATACAATAAGATTGTATCTAAAATTAGAATTAAAGTTGAACATGTCTTTGCTTGATTGAAAAGATTCAAAATTTTAGTAAATAAATGTAGAAAATCTAAATTTAGACTTATGTACTTAAGATTTAACTTACTTTGTGAAATTTTTAATAAAATAAAACCATTAAAATAAAAAAAATATTAAAAATATTTTTTTAAAATTTAAATTTTTATCGAGTTAATATAAAAATATTATTAACAATTTTTTGTTTAAAATGTAAACTCATTTTTTAAACTATTTTTTCAAAAAATATTTATTTCTATATTCAATAACACTAAATAGTTTTAAAACAATTTTATTGACAATTAATTAAATTTAATTACGGAATATGTCCTATGAACATTTCTCTCAAAGATGTTATTTCTGGTGGTAATTGATTAGGAATTTTTTCAATAGTTTCTGGCATTGTTACTACTTGTATTTGTTGATTATTTTTAAAAAATCCAATTTGAATAACTTCTTTACTATTTATATTTGACAAATCTCTTTCACTAGTTGTTATTTGTTTGCCATCTTTATCAATGTAAATTGTATCTTGCTGTGTTTTATTTTCAATATAATTAGTTGTAATATTAGTTTTTTGTAAAGTTGTGTTTAAGAAACTAGTTAAATTACCTGTGGTTGTTGCAAGTGTTAAAACACTTAATGTTTTGATTAATGTTTTCATTAAGATCTCCTTTTTTGTTTTTCCCAATAACTTCTTAAGTTTAAGAAGTTAATTATATTTTAAGTCGTTTAAAAATAAATGCAATAAGTGTTTAGTTTATGATAGAAATAAAAAATAACTAATCTCATTAATGAAATTAGTTATTTTTAAATATAAAAATTTATTTAAATGGAGAACTATATGGATTACTATTTGCCCTTCTTTCTCATTGAGAACAACTAGGTATTTCATTAATTTTGATTTTATTAGTTTCATTTCATGAACTTTTTAACTTTTCACCAGTTTTTAAAACTGTATCAAAAAGTATGCCAAAAGTTCCATCATGATAAACAGATGGTTCATTCATACGTACATGCTTTAATTTTTCAAATTCTTGACTTTTTAATGCTTCTCGTTGTTTTTTTTCTTCTTGACAATATGGTCTATTTTTTATTACTTCTATTTGTTTATAATTATTTATTCATATTTTTTCTTCTTTTCGCAATTTTTGTTCTAATGGTCTTATAGTATCATTTGTTTCAATTACTCGTTCTGCTTCTGTTCTTCAATTTATTTGATCTAATTTTTCTCATTCAAAATATATTTTTTGTTGTAAATATTTCCGATTTTCAGAAGAACTTTTCATTTTTCTTTGGCATTCTTCTATTTCTTTTTTATTTCCTTTAGTTAAATTTTTAAACATTTATGTTTCCCACTTTTTTAAAATAAAAACTCATTTACTTTAAAATAAAGTAAATGAGTTTTTTATAAACTAAACATTATTTAGTTTTAATAAATTATACTAAAAAACTAAAAAAGGTGTTGATTAAACTTTTTTTAGAATATTTTTTATTTTCTTTAATTAGTATGAAAAGTTATAAAATTAAATTTAATTTTTAAAATAAAAAACTAGTCATTAAAAATATTAATGTTGTTACTAAATTAACAATATATTATAATAACTATTATTATTTAAAAAAAGGAGAATATATGGAAAATAAAGAAAAAATTCCAACAGCTCATATTAAAGCTGCTCGTGATCAAATTGCAAAAGTAGTAATTATGCCAGGTGATCCATTACGTGCTCAATTCATTGCTTCTAATTTTTTACAAGATTGAAAACAAGTAAATAATGTTCGTAATATGTTAATGTTTACTGGAAAATATAAAGGATATAATATTACTATTGCTGCTAGTGGTATGGGTATGCCTTCAATTGGTATATATTCATATGAGTTATTTAAATTTTATGATGTTGACTGTATTATTCGTGTTGGTAGCGCTGGTTCATATCAAAAAGATGTTAAAGTTTATGATATTATTAATACTACTAAAGTATATAGTGAATCTACTTTCGCTAAATATGCTGCTAATATTGATGAAAATCAAATTGAATCTGTTGGTAATATTAGCAAAATTATTAATAAAGTGGCACAAAAAATTGATAATGAATTTGATCAGCAAAAAAATGAAAATTCTTCGTATATAGTAAGTGAAAAAATAAATTTAAGATCGGGTTTAATTCATTCAAGTGATGTATTTTATCGTATTAATGATAATGATTATAAAACTAATCCTTTAATTAGTAAATGCTTAGCAGTAGAAATGGAATCTTTTGCCTTATTTGCTAATGCAAAACATTTAGAAAAAAATGCGGCTTGTTTATTAACAATTTCTGATTCTTTTATTACCAGTGAATCAATTTCAGCAGCATTACGCGAAACTAGTTTTAAAAAAATGATGATTTTAGCTTTAGAATCAGCAGTTGCTTATTATAAAGAAGAGGATATTGATGATAATCTTAGCGATAGAAACTAGTTGTGATGAAACTAGTGTTGCTGTTATTAAAGATAAAAAGGTTTTAAGTAATATTATTGCTTCACAAATTAAGCTTCATCAACAATATGGTGGTGTTGTTCCAGAATTAGCAGCACGAGCTCATAGTGAAAATATTCCTACTGTCTTACAAACAGCAATTGAAAAATCTAACATTTCAATTATGGATATTGATTTTGTTGCTTATACTAATACTCCTGGTCTGGCTAGTTGTTTATACGTAGGTAAAATTATAGCAGCAACTATTGCTGCTTATTTAGAAAAGCCATTGCTTCCATGTAATCATTTGTATGGACATTTGTATGCTTCTTTAATTAATAATGAATGAGAATTTCCAGTACTTGGTTTATTAGTTAGTGGTGGTCATACACAGTTGATGTTGGCAAATGAACATTTAAATTTCACTATACTTGGTCAAACATTAGATGATGCTGTTGGTGAATGTTATGATAAAGTTGCAAGAATGTTAGATTTAAAATATCCGGGTGGTCCTGAAATTGAACGAAGTGCTAAATTGGGAAAGCCAACTTATAAATTACCATTACCTAAAAATGATAATAGTTTAGATTTTAGTTTTAGTGGTTTAAAATCAGCATGTGCTAATTTGATAAATAAAGAAAAAGGTAAGTTACAATTTAATAATTTTGCAGCTTCTTTTCAAACAACAGTTATTCAAGTATTGATTAATAAAATTGAATTAGCATTAAAAAAACATAATCCAAAAACTTTAGTTTTAGCAGGAGGAGTTAGTGCTAATCAGCAATTAAGATTAGCAGTATTAGATTTAAAAATTAAATATCCAAATTTAAAAATAATTGTTCCAAAATTAGAATACTGTACTGATAATGCAGCAATGATTGGTATTCTTGCAAGTTATCAAATTGAACATAAGTAAGGGTGAACTCATGATTATTGGTATTATTGGTGAAGCGGGAGTAGGTAAGACAACTGCTACAAATTTTTTTCAAAATAAAGGTGCGTATGTTATTTTTGTTGATAAAGTTGTTAAACATATTTATACACTAAAAGAAACAAAAAAAGCATTAATTAATGAATTCGGTGATACTTTTATTAATAATGATAAAACAATTAATAAAATAAAATTACGGTATGAAGCATTTCAGCACCCTCATATTTTACGTAAATTAGAAAATATTATTTGACCAAAAATGATAAAAATTGTCGAAGAAGATATTATTCGTAATAAAATACACCAAAAGTTAATTGTTATTGATTGTGCAGTATTATTTAATGCAAATTTAAATTTATTAGTTGATAAAATTCTTTTAATTGAGGCTGAAGAAGATAAAAAAATCCAACGAATAAAAGAACGTGATAATGTTAATGATTTACAAGTTATTTCATTATTAAATCAACAAAAAAAATATTTAATTTTAAATAAAGATATTGATTTTATTGTTAAAAATAACGGTACTATTAATGATTTTATTAAACAATTACAAAAAGTTGAAAAAAAGTTATTAACAAATAAAGTATAAAGATTAATGTTTTTTACTTTAAAAAACAACAGTAAAGAATATATTAAATTATTTTTGTATATTAAAATGAAAATTTTCATAATAAAAAAATTAAGAATAATTTTAAAATAGTTGAGGTTAAAAAAATACATAGTAATGTATTTATAAATTACCAAAATTGTTTTTCTTGTAGTAGAATATTTATACAACTAAATAACAAGGAACTTTAGATGTTTGGGAAAAAGATGAGAATTCTTTGCTGCCCCAGCAACTGTGATGTTGATGAACGTTACAAAACCATTGAAGATAAAACTTTGAGAAGGGTAACAAGTAAAATGAAACTAAGCCAGTAGACCGGTCTAATTTTTTAAGTGATATTATATTCCTGGGTGTGAATTAATGATTATTTTTAATAATTACTTTTATTTTTTAATATTTGTAATTTTAATAAACTAATTTTTAATAATGACAACATCCTTTATATAATATAGGGGATGTTTTTAGTTGTGTAATTAAGTAGAGGGGTAATAATAAATGGCAAAAGATAACAAATATTTTCAACAATCACAGTCACCATTAGAATATATTATGAAAAATTTTAATGGAAAAATGCGGTCTGTAAATTGAAATGTAATCAATGATGAAAAAGATTTAGAGGTTTGAAACCGTATTACTCAAAATTTTTGGTTACCAGAAAAAATTCCTGTTTCTAATGACTTAACTTCTTGAAAAACATTAAATCCAAAATGACAAGAGTTAATAACAAGAACATTTACAGGTTTAACTTTATTAGATACAATTCAGGCAACAGTTGGTGATATCGCACAAATACCTAATTCTTTAACTGATCATGAACAAGTTATTTACACAAATTTTGCTTTTATGGTAGCAGTTCATGCTCGATCATACGGAACAATTTTTTCAACTTTATGTTCTAGTGAGCAGATTGAATCTGCTCATGAATGAGTGATTAATAATGAAAGTTTACAAGCCAGAGCACGTGCACTAATTCCTTATTATACAAGTGATGATCCTTTAAAATCTAAAGTAGCTGCCGCTTTAATGCCAGGTTTTTTATTATATGGTGGTTTTTATTTACCATTTTATTTATCTGCTCGTAGTAAATTACCTAATACTTCAGATATTATTAGATTAATTTTACGTGATAAAGTTATTCATAATTATTATAGTGGCTATAAATATCAAAGAAAAGTTGAAAAGTTACCAAAAGAAAAACAAGAAGAAATGAAAAAATTTGTATTTGATTTATTGTTTAAATTAATTGATTTAGAAAAGCAATATTTAACAGAATTATATCAAGAATTTAATTTAGCTGAAGATGCTATTAAGTTTAGTTTATATAATGCTGGTAAGTTTTTACAAAATTTAGGATATGATTCACCTTTTAGTGAAGAACAAACAAGAATTAAGCCAGAAATTTTTAATCAATTATCAGCTCGAGCTGATGAAAATCACGATTTCTTTTCAGGTAATGGTTCATCTTATGTAATGGGCATTACTGTAGAAACGCAAGATGAAGATTGAGAATTTTAATTTTAAAGGAGAAAAAAATGCATAATGATCTTGTAAAAGTTTCAAACCAAAAAATATTAAAGCCAGAAGGAAAAATTCATGTTGTTTATTTTTCTTCTTTGTCAAATAATACTCATCGTTTTATTCAAAAATTAGAGGTTTTAAATTCAAGAATTCCTCATGATCTACAAGAGGAAATTTTAGTTGATAAAGATTATGTGTTAATAACACCAACATATAGTGGGGGTGGTGATATTAAAGAAGGGGCGGTTCCTAAACAGGTAATTAAATTTTTAAATAATAAGCAAAATCGTAATTTTTGTCGTGGTGTTATTGCGTCGGGGAATACTAATTTTGGTGATACTTTTGCAATTGCCGGGCCAATTCTTTCAAAAAAATTAAATGTCCCACTATTATTTCAATTTGAATTATTAGGAACTAATAATGATGTATCAACAATAAAAAATATATTAGTAGATTTTTGAGATAAAGATAAAAAAAATACGAATGAAATAAATACTTTATCTGGAACTTTAGAAAGTGATGAATATGTTACTTTAAATGCTAGATCAAAAACTACTAATAATGCACAATTTGATTTGCAAGCAGCACAATCTTATATGAAAAATCATATTAAACCAAATTTATTGTTTTTTAAAACCGTTAAAGAAAGAATAGAATATTTAGTAAAAAATCAATATTATGATGAAACAATAATTAATAAATATTCAATTACGGAAATTGAACGATTAACAAATGAAGCATACAGTTTTAATTATCAGTTTACGAGTTTTATGGGTATTTTAAAATTTTATAATTCTTATGCTTTAAAAAGTTTTAATGGTAAACAATATTTAGAAAATTATGAAGATAGAGTTGTTATGAATAGTTTATTTTTCGCTGATGGTAATATTGAACATGCTAGTAAAATTTTAAGACAAATTATGTCTGGTAGATTTCAACCAGCTACTCCCACATTTTTAAATGCAGGAAAAAAACAAAGAGGTGAATACACTTCATGTTATCTTTTACGAATTGAAGATAACATGGAATCAATTGCTCGCGCTATTACTACTTCATTACAGTTATCAAAACGTGGTGGTGGAGTTGCTTTGTGTTTAACAAATTTAAGAGAATTTGGAGCTCCAATTAAAAATATTAAAAATCAAGCAACAGGCGTTATCCCAGTTATGAAAATTCTTGAAGATTCATTTTCATATGCTAATCAACTAGGTCAAAGACAAGGTGCTGGGGCAGTTTATTTAAATGTTCATCATCCAGATATTATGTTATTTTTAGATTCAAAGCGTGAAAATGCAGATGAAAAAATTCGTATTAAATCAATGTCTTTAGGAGTAGTTATTCCTGATATTACTTTTGAATTAGCAAAAAACAATGAACAGATGGCACTTTTTAGTCCTTATGATATTGCAAAAGTTTATGGTAAAGCAATGACAGATATTTCTATTACTAAAGAGTATTATAATATGTTAAAAAACCCTGATATTAGTAAAAATTTTATTAGTGCTCGCAAATTATTTCAAATGATTGCTGAATTACATTTTGAAAGTGGATATCCTTATTTATTATTTGATGATACAGTAAATAAAAATAATGCTCATCCCGGTAGAATTGTTATGAGTAATTTGTGCAGTGAAATTATTCAAGTAAGTACAGCTAGTGAATTTAATAGTGATTTAAGTTTTAAAGAAATTGGTGAAGATATTAGTTGTAATTTAGGAAGTATTAATATTGCAAAAGTAATGGAAAGTGGAAGTGAATTTGGTGAGGTTATTTTTCAAGCAATTCATTCATTAGACCACGTATCAAGAAGTAGTGATTTTTCTAGTGCTCCGTCAGTTGCATATGGAAATAAAAAAAATCATGCTTTGGGTTTAGGCGCTATGAATTTACATGGATTTTTAGCAACAAATCATATTTTTTATGATTCAAAAGAAGCAATTGATTTTACTAATATTTTCTTTTATGTTATGGCTTATCATGCTTTTAGTGCTTCAAATAAATTAGCATTAAAATTTGGAAGTTTTGGTGGATTTAAAAATTCAAAATTTGCTGATGGTTCATATTTTGATAAATATATAAAATGTCAGTCAGATAAATGAACTCCTGAAACAAAAAAAATACAAGAATTATTTACAAAATATAACATTATGATTCCAACTCAGAAGCAATGGAAAGAATTAGTAATAAAAATTAAAGAAACGGGATTGGCTAATTCACATTTAATGGCAGTAGCACCCACTGGTTCAATTAGTTATTTATCTTCGTGTACACCAAGTCTACAACCGGTAGTCGCTCCTGTTGAGGTACGAAAAGAAGGGAAATTAGGTCGTGTTTATGTTCCTGCTTATAAGATTGATGATAATAATTTATCATATTACACTGAAGGTGGATATGAATTAGGTCCTAATCCAATTATTGATATTGTAGCAGCTGCACAACAGCACGTTGATCAAGCAATTTCTTTAACTTTATTTATTACTGATAAAGCGACAACTCGTGATTTAAATAAAGCTTATATTAGAGCCTTTAAAAAAGGTTGTTCATCAATTTATTATGTTCGTATTCGTCAAGAGGTTTTAGAGGATAGTGAAAATTATCAATGCAATGTTTGTGTTGTATAAATTAAATAGTAGTTTCAAGTAAAAAAATAAATTTGTAACAAATTTAGTAATATATTATTTATTTAATTTAAAAAATAGTGAAATTTTATTTTGGAATATAGGATTTTTTAAAAAAAATTAAAAAATACATAGTAAATTTTAAAATTAAAGTTATAATAATAATTGTAAAAAAAATAATTATTATAACTTTGGAGTGGTACTCAAGAGGCTGAAGAGGACTGATTGCTAATCAGTTAGGACGGGAAACTGTCGCGAGAGTTCGAATCTCTCCCATTCCGCCATTATTTAAAAAGCATTAATTGCTTTTTTTACTTTTAAATAATAAATTTATTAATAATTAGATATAATTTAATAAAGAACTCTTTATATTAAGGAGAAATCATGCGTAAACGAGTAAACTTACTTTTATCATTAATCTTATATATTGCTTTGATTGCAACAATAGTTTTTGTTATATTTAATTATATTAAATATTCATGAATTATTTTGATGATAATTATTACTTTAACTATTTTAACTGGTATTATTATTTTCATTACCAATCGTATGCAAGATGCAAAACTATCATGAATTATGGTTACCTTATGTTTGCCAATCATCGGTATTTTTTTATATTGAACTTTTGGTCGTCCTTATCGTTATCGACGAAAACAAAAAGCTTATTTAAAAACAAATAGTTATTTTTATACCCAAGAAGATTGAACTTTTGCTAATTCAATTTTAGAATCAAAAAAAATAACTTTGAGTGAAGATACTTTATCTTTATTTAACTATACAACAAGAATTTCTCATCGACCATTTTATAATAATACTGATGTTCAAATTTTAAATAATGGTCCTAATAAATTTGTTAAATTAATTGAAGATTTAAAACAAGCAAAAAGTTATATTTTTATTAATTATTTTATTCTTGGTGAAGGGGAGCTGTTAGAAGTAATTATTAATGTTTTAAAAGCAAGGATTGAAGCAGGAGTTAAAGTTTATATGATTTATGATGCTGTTGGTTCATATTTTAGTTTATCAAAATATAAAATATGAAAAATGAAAAAAATGGGAATTATTATTCATAAATTTTCACCAGTTAGATTACCATTTATGACAGGAAATTATAATTTTCGTAATCATCGTAAAGATATTATTATTGATGGGAATATTGGTTATGCTGGTGGAGTTAACTTAGCAGATAACTATATTTATCTTTCTGCAAAGTATGGCTTTTGAAGAGATACCCAAATTAGAATTGTTGGGGAAGCTGTTAAATCAATTGATTTAATATTTAGACAAGATTGGCATTTTATTACTGGTAATATTCTTGATATTAGTGCTGAAAAATCTGAAATAAAAATTAAAAATAATATTATTGTCCAAGTAATTGATGATGGACCTATTACTAAAGAAACAATTCAAAAAGATTTATTTATTAAATTTATTAGTAATGCTAAAAAGCGAGTTTGAATTAGTACTCCTTATTTAATTCCAACTAGCGATTTAATTACTGCATTGCGTAATAGTGCTTATTCTGGTGTTGATGTTAGATTATCATTACCCGGAATTACTGATAAATTTTTATCATTAGACATGTCAAGAACTTATTATGATTCATTGATTGAGTCAGGTGTTAAAATTTACGAATATAATAATGTTTTTAACCATTCTAAGTCTGGTATTTTTGATGATGATATTACTATTATTGGTTCAACTAATCTTGATTATCGTAGTCTTTATTCAGATCATCAAACTTTAGTAATTGTTTATGATAGTAAAACAAATAGTGATTTATCTGCTTCATTTGAAAAAGATTTTATTCATTCTAGTTTAATTATTAGTAATCCACTACTACATCGTAGTTTTGCCTATCGGGGTGTATTTTTATTATTGCTTAGAATTTTAGCACCATTATTTTAAAAAAATTTAGTATAATTAGATAAATATTAATAATAAGGTGGTCATAATTTATGGGTTGAAGTCGACGAATTAAAAAAATTAAAGAATATTTTAGTGATGAAAATCAACCTAATTTGGATATTTCTAAATTATCAGAAGACAATGAAAAAAAAACTCCTTTTTTTAATAGGTTTAAAAAACAAAAAAAATCTAATAAATCTTCTACTTCAACGAATAATAAAAAACGTAATAATATTTTTTTAAATTTTAGAAGAAGATCAACTATTCAAATTATTAAACATTTAGAAAATAAAAATATTTTTAACTTATTTTTTTATACTGATGTTAGTAATATTACTTTAATATTAGAACAAGGAATTAAACCTTCTTCACAAATTAAATTATTGCCAAAGCAAGAATATATTGTTTGAACTTATTTAGAACATGCTACTTATTTAGAATTAGAGTTAGGTAATTCAACACGTCATTTTTTTTGAAAGTGATGTGCAGAGCAAAATGTTGATGTTAATAAAATAGCTATTATTTCTGTTGATATTCATAAACTATTTCAAAGCACTACTAAAGATTGAGGTTTAAATGTTGATACTAATCGTGTTCAAATATACGAAACAATTCCTGTTGAAGCTATTGATTGAATTTTGGTTAAAGATCGCAAAATGTTTCGTTTAGCTAAATTATATATTGATAATCAAAGACTAAAGTTAAAACTTTTCCAAGGAAATAATGGTAATATTACTTTAGGCTCTGATTAAATGGAGGTAAAATTATGCGTTGATCTGCAATTGTAATTATTGCTTTAATTCCTTTTATGACAATAATAATTATTTTATTTATACGTTTAAATCATCGTAATAATCAATATTATAATGTTATCCATGGTGATTTGTTAAGTTTAGTTCCATTGAAAATTGATTTAAAAAATGAAATCATTACTTTTTCTGAACGCTTAGAAGTTTTAAATCGTAAAAAACGAATTTCATTGTTTGTATTTAAATCAATGATGAATCGTAAAACTAAAGTAAAAATTGAAATTTTTATTCAAGATTTATTAGTGAATAAAGTTCCATTTGAGCCGTGTCATTTTTCGGTTTCCTTTCAATTAGGAAGTAAAGTTATTGTTTATGATTTATCAATTGATTATTTTGATAATAATAATAAAGTTTTGTATGGTCAAATGCAAAGTAATATTCGTTATAATCGTTTTGCTATTTCACAAGCAATTATTTTACAACAAAATGAGTTAACAGTGGTAAAGTCAGTTTTTGTACAAACTATTTTAGATAATTTTAGTCAAAAAAAATATAATAAAAAAATAAATAGTCAATTTGAATATATGATTTTAATAAAAATAAAGAATTATTTAGCATTAGAAAATATTTTAACTGTTAATAATATTGAACGAATGGAATTATTAATTTCATATTATAGTAAAATAACTTTAGGATTAGATAATACTATTATTTGTAAATATTATGATGGTCAGTTTTTAATTTATTCTAGAAATAAGAAAATAAATTTATATCGATTCCAAAAAAAAATAAATAGTTATATTAAACGTAATTTAGTAGAAAAAAGTAGTTATTTGCAGATTCAAAGTCAAATATTATGTGTTTATGCTTCAGTAAAAACTGATGCTTCAAATGTCTATATATTATATAATAAAATTATTGATAAGAATCAATTAGAAGTAGTACAAAGTAGAGACTTAATTGAAATCAAATTGAAGACAAATGATATTTTAAATTATCCCGATTATAATCATTATTCACTTCTACAATCAGAACAAATGGAAAAATTATTAAGTGTTAGTATTAGACCAGTATATAAAAGTGATAATTCAAATGAACCAAATTGTTACTATGCTTGATGAAATTTTGTTAAAAATTCTTATTATGTTTCGTTTATTGTTTTGATGCGTAATATTCAAGATTCAGGATTGTGATGAAAAGTAAATGAGCCTTTATTTATTCAAACATTTGAAAAATTTGCAAAATTAAAACAAGAAAAAAACCTTATTCTTCCTGTTAGTTTAATTGAGTTACAAGATAAAACTATTTTAACAAAGTTAATTGCTCTTGTTAATAAGAGAAAAAATCTTTTTGAAAATTGTGATTTAATTTTTGATTTTCAAGATATTGGTGAAATTAATAGTTGGAATAAGTATGATTCAATTATTAAAACTATTCGTAGTAATAAAATAAAAATTTCTTTTACTCATGATTTACGTCATATTGATAATTTTAAATTAATTAATCATTTTAAACCTGATTATGTAGTTTTAACTTCTAATTTATTAGAACAAGTTACTTTTAGTTTTAGTAAATATATTGATGTTATTATTTGTTTGCATTATTTAAGAATTTTAGGTATTAAAAATATTTTAGCTCGTGGTATTATTAACGTTCCTGAAATTATTGTTTTAAAAGGATTAAAGGTTGACTATTTACTAGGAAAAGTATTAGAATCAAAACAAGCAAATAAAGTGCTAGATGCTTTAAATTACCCAAATTATTGGAAGTGACATAAAAGTCAATCAACGAAAGGTGAATAGATCATTATGAATAATGCAAAGAATAAAAATATTACAGCAAGAGATATTGATTTTGCCAAATGATATACTGATGTTATTAAGCAAGCAGAACTTTGTGATTATGGTGCAGAAAATGGTTCAGCGGCCGGTACCATTATTTTTCGTCCTCGCGGATATGCAATTTGAGAAAATATTCAACATTTATTAAATCAAAGATTTAAAATTTTAAATATTGAAAATGTAATGCTACCACTTTTAATTAGTCAAAAAGCATTTCAAGTTGAAAAAGATCATATTGAGGGTTTTGCACCAGAATGTGCAACTGTAACTAAAGTTGGAAATAATCAATTATCAGAGGAACTAATTATTCGTCCTACTTCAGAAGTTTTATTTTGTCGTCATTTTTCAAAAATAATTAGTTCATATAAACAATTACCATTATTATATAATCAATGATGTAATGTTGTTAGATGAGAAAAAAATACAAAACCATTTTTAAGAACTAGTGAATTTTTATGACAAGAAGGACATACAATGCATAATAACGATGAAGAAGCAAAAAACTTTACATTAAAAATGATTAAGTTGTATGCTGATTTTGTTGAAAAACAATTAGCAATTAAAGTTATTGTTGGTGCAAAAACAATTCACGAACGTTTTGCTGGAGCAAAAATGACATATACAATTGAAACTATGATGCAAGATGGACAAGCATTACAAGCCGGTACTAGTCATTATTTTGGTCAAGAGTTCACAAAGGTATTTAATATTAAATTTAGTAATAAAGACAATAAACAAGAATTAGGATATCAAACATCATGAGGTGTATCGACAAGATTAATTGGTGCTTTAATTATGGCGCATAGCGATGATCTGGGTTTAGTATTGCCATCTACAATTGCACCACATCAGATTATGCTTTTAAATTTATCACCTAAAAGTGATAAATTTAAAATAACTGTTGAAAGAATATTTAAAATTTTAAGTTCTCATTTCCGAGTATTAATAAATGAAGATAATAAAAGTTTTTCTTATAAGAAAAGTGAAAGTCAAATTAAAGGTATTCCAATTACTATTGCAATTGGTGAGCAAGAAATTGAAAATCAAGTAATTAAATTAATTTTACGTCATAATTTAGATACTATTGATGTTGAAATTAATAATCAAAAACTATTAGTAACAACTATTATTAATCAATTAAATAAATTAAATAAAGATTTATTTAATAATTCACAAAAAAAATTAAATACAAGTTTAAAAGAGTTAACAGATTTCAATGAATATCATAAATTAGTTAAAATTCATAAAGGTTTCTTTATTGTACCTTTTTGTGATCAAATAAAGTGTGAAGAAGAAATTAAAAGTTTAACTGGTACAACATCACGTTGTATTCCTTTAGAACCGTATAAAAAACCAAGTAATTGTTTTAAGTGTCAAACTCCTAATAGTGTCTGAACTTATTTTGCAAGATCATATTAAAATTAGTCAGTTAAATAGAAATAAAATAGAGGAAAGATAATTATTTGTTTTTAAATTATTATTGAGGTGATAATAATGAAAGAACAAATAAGTGCTGATAAGCAACTAATTGCTGCTATTTTTGTTAAATATGAACAAGCAAAATTAACATTAGCAAATAATAATTTTAAAGAAAATTATGTTTTGAAAGAGGATAGTGTTCACTATGCTAATAAGATAGCGATAAATAAGGATTTAAAAAATTATGAAAAACATGTACAAATTGTTGATACAGTTTTAGCATTATTACCAAAAAATGAATATAGTTATATTGTTAGAACGTTCTTAGTTAAATCAAATAAAAATTTATGAAAAAAATATGGGAGATTGTCAAAAATCCGGAATAAATTAAATCTATATAGTCTTATTATAATTTTAGACAAGAAATAATTTGGATTTTTATGAAATTGTACATTCATCTTACTATTTTTTAAAATATATTTCAACTAAAATACTTATTTTAAAAAATTCCTAAAAAATTAAAAAATAAATTTAATATTTATACACAACAAAAATGCTTATTAAAGTATCTTTAATAAGTTTTATTGGTAATGTTTAGTAATCTGTGTAACTTACAAAAATAACTATGTTTAATTAATTCTAGTAAATATAATTAAATTTCTAGAAAGAGTGAGTTACAGATGGCTAAAAAGCAAAATATTAATAATAATGATCCAATATCAAAAGCAGTAGATTTATTATTAGAAAATACTGAAGATTTAACAACAGTTTTTAAAGAGGGAGGATTGTATAAAGAATTAACAAAAAGATTAGTAGAAAAAATGTTGAATTCTGAGATGCAAAATTATTTGGGATATGAAAAGAATCAACATAGTAATAGTGACAATGCTCGTAATGGTATAAGTTCAAAAAAAATAATAACTCAACAAGGTAAAATTGAGATTGATGTACCACGAGATCGCAATAGTAATTTTAATCCTATAATAGTTGCAAAAAGACAAAGAAGATTTGATGGTTTTGATCAACAAGTTCTTTCTTTATATGCAAAAGGTATGACATTATCAGATATTAGAATGCAATTACAAGAGTTATATCATGGTGCTGATATTAGTGAAAGTGTTATTAGTCAAATTACTGATGATGTTATTGATGATGTAAAAGCATGGCAAAATCGACCATTAGAAAGTGTCTATCCGATTGTTTATTTTGATTGCATAGTAGTGAAAGTACTACAAGATAAAAGGATTATTAATAAATCAGTTTATATAGCTTTAGGAGTTGATTTAGAAGGTAAAAAAGATGTTTTAGGTTTATGAATTAGTGAAAATGAAGGTGCTAAATTTTGATTAGCAAATTTAACAGAAATGAAAAATCGTGGCTTAAATGATATTCTTATTGCCTGCAGTGATAATTTAACAGGCATGTCAGAAGCAATACAATCAGTTTATCTTAAAACAGAACATCAATTATGCATAGTTCATCAAATTAGAAATAGTTTGAAATATGTCTCATATAAGCATAGAAAATTTCTAGTTGCAGATTTAAAACCAATTTATACTGCATGTAGTGAAGAACAAGCAATGCAGGCTTTAGAATCCTTTGAAAATAAGTGAAATAAACAATATCCTCAAATTGCTAAATCTTGATATAAAAATTGAGATAATTTAATGGTTTTTATTAGTTATCTTACAGAAATCAAAAGAGTTATTTATACAACAAATGCTATTGAATCTGTAAATAGTCAATTACGAAAAGTTATCAGAAATAAAAAAGTTTTTCCTAATGATATGGCAGTTTTTAAAATATTTTATTTAGCAATTGAAAATATAACAAAAAAATGAACAATGCCCATTCAAAATTGAAATACAGCAATTGCTCATTTTATGATAAAATTTGAAGATAGAATTAATCTAAACTAGTACTTTGTAAAACAAAGATACATAGATTACATAAAAGCCTCGTTTTATTTTATTTTTGCTTTTTTTTAAAAAAACTAAATTTTTAATTTATAATAATTATATTTCTGTATTTATTTTATTACATTTAAAAATAACCATTTTAATATAAATTAAAATATTATATGTTCTATTACCAAGCATTTCTTTTAAAACATGTCAAATATTAGTTTCTGTAAAGCAACCAATATTTCACTTTGCACTTTGATTTTCAATACCTTGTTTATTATTTTTAAAATATTTTTTCTTTAATTTTTTATGATTATCTAATTCTTTATATAAATAATCAATTAATTGTTCATAATTACCATTATTAATTAAATTTTTACAATGATTATATTCTTTTAAATATTTTCCTTTATTTCCCGCCATTATTCCAAGATATAATGTTCTAATTAAATGAAATTTATCTAAACCAAACTGTGCACCTAAATAATCAGCAACTTCTTTAATTCATCCTGCACTATCACCACAAATAATAATTTTTGCTTGTTCAATATTTTCATAAAATTTTTGACAATGCTCTTTAACAAATTCAGCAGTCTTTTTAACTCCAATTACTGTTTTTGTTGGTCTTATAATTGCTTTTACTCTTTTGTTTTGTACTTTATGATTAATATTATCTGTATATGTTACTATTAATCGCATAGAATGTTTTATACCTTTATGTTTAAAATTTCAAAATTTTCGATGACCATCATCAATTGCTACAAAAATAGGTTGATTTTTTTCTAATTTTACTTTTTCTGGATTTGCTTCAATTACTTCTAAATTTTTAAAAATTCTATGAACAGTACTAACACTAATACCTGCTTTTTTACAAATAGCACAAATATCATGATATCTTTTTCCATCAGCAAAATATTCAATAATAGTTTGTTCAACATCTTCACCAATTCTTTTATATTTAGGTAATTTTAGTCATTCATCAACTAAACAAACACGAACTCATTTTTGTAATTCTTCATTAAAATATTCATAAATTCTTCTTTTATAATTTACCATTCCATATAATGTTTTTCTTGTTCGATATTGATAATCAACAATTTTATATTTCTTTTTATCTCTTGTTTTAAATATTTTTCAATCTCATTTTTCTAATTTATTTGTTATATGTTCTAAAACTAGTTTATCAATTTTGGCATATTGTTCTCTAAAATTTCATTTATAATTAAAATCCATATTATTCTCCTAACTATTTTTTAAAAATCTAAATTTATTGTAAATATTTTTAAAATATTAATTTACTTGTTTATTATATAAATATATAAGTGTAATTTAAAATTAAATAAAAATTATTTAAAAAACAACTTTCATATTTAACATATAATAAACAATTTCAATATAATTAATAGTATAGGTCTCATAAAATAAACGCCTTGTATTTAGGCATTATTTTGAATTTAAAAGCATACTTGTAAAAATTATCAAAAATAGTACAATTTAGAAGTAAAATTAAGGAAAAAGGAAGAATTTAAATGAGTACAAGGTGTAAAACAAGAAAAAAAGTAAAAAAACAAAATAAATTTAAAAATCAAAATTGTGATTTGTTAATAAATAAAGTAAATAAATATAAAGAAGAAAATACTAATCTTATTTTTTGTCAAAAAATGTTGTGTCCACAAGAATGAAGTAATGTTATAGAAATTAAAGAACTTGGAAAATTTTTTTTCTGCTTTGAGCATGCAGATGATTTTGAAGAAAAAGAATTACCAAAAATTTTAGATAATTTACCTGATGAAAAACTTGAAAAAATTATTAAAGCAAATCAAGAATAATTTTTAAATCCATATAAAAATATAATTATGGGTAAAATAATAATGCTACTGTGAAAAAAATTATCTTCACATTTGCTATATAATAAACAAGTGACATATAATTAATAGTATAGGTATCACAAAATAAACGCCTTTAATTTAGGCGTTATTTTTCGTTTAAAAGCATACTTGTAAAAATAATCAAAAATAGTACAATTTATAAGTAAAATCAAGGAAAAAAGGAGAAATTTAATATGAAAACATGAATAAAAACAAATTTAAGTAAAATAACATTAGCATTAGCACTAACTGGTGCTACAACTGGAACAATAGGATTAATCATGGGGGGGTGCTTACCCATAATGTTAGTGAAGTGAAATATTATTTAACTCCACATAAACAAGTTGAATGAGGTGTTCAAACTATTTGAACAACTAATCCAAATGATACTTTAAAAAAAGATTATAAATTTGAGTTATATTTTGCAGATGAACCATTAAGAAGAAAATTTGATATATCTTTTCAAAATTGATATTACAGTACAGATATAGTATGAAACGGTAAATATCCTAATGGATATTTTAATAAATAATTTATATTTCTAAGTTAATATAAGAAATATTTTCATTATATTTATCAAATAAATTAATATTTTGTAGGTTTATTTCTTGTTTATTAGTAATTAAAATTAAATCATAATTTCCGGCACCAAATATTCCGCTGATTTCAATCCGATTTAAATTATTAATAGGATTTTCTATTTGTAATTCAAATTCACTATTATTATCAATTTTTAAAATTTCTTTATAAAATTCCAGTTTAGAAAATAATTGTGATTTATTAGAACTATATAAATTTAAAGCATTTTCAATTTTAATTTTATCAATAATTACTCTTGTAATCACCATTTGCTAATGTTCAATCAGCAGGAATTAATGAAGGTATATTATTACTTTCTAATTCATTTGTTATTGATAATCAATTAAATTGATTATCATCTAATTTAAATAATTCATTTTGACTAATATCTTTATTTTTTAGTTTAATGTTATTAACATCAGTAAAATCAAAATATACAGATTTTAATATTACTTTTATATCTTTATACTGTCAAATATCATTTTCACTAGGTTGTATTGGACTTGATTGTAATTCAAAATAATATGGCAATAAAATCTTATTATCATCATTTAATCCTTTATTTATTGATAATGATGAATAAATGTATTTTGATAACATAGTAAATATTTGTTTAAATATTTTAACTTGTGATAAATTAACATAATTGAGGCTTTTATGTAATCTGTGTATCTTTGTTTTACAAAGTACTAGTTTAGATTAATTCTATCTTCAAATTTTATCATAAAATGAGCAATTGCTGTATTTCAATTTTGAATGGGCATTGTTCATTTTTTTGTTATATTTTCAATTGCTAAATAAAATATTTTAAAAACTGCCATATCATTAGGAAAAACTTTTTTATTTCTGATAACTTTTCGTAATTGACTATTTACAGATTCAATAGACTTCTTGCAAAACCTATCTATTAAAAATTTAATTTTTAAAATAAAATTAAAAATAAAAAAGATAGGTAATCTATGATGTTTGATAAATTAAAAACTATTAACAATCCAGAATTATTAAGATTAACTGGTATAAATGATATTATTTTTAATAAAATTCTAGAAATTTTAAAGACAGAAGAAGTAAAAAAGTTTAAAAATGGTGGTACACCTAATAAATTATCATTAGAAAATCGTTTATTAATGACTTTAGAATATTGAAGAGAGTATCGAACTTATTTTCATATTGCTAAAAGTTATGGAATTAGTGAAAGTAGTTGCTATAGGAATATCAAGTGAATAGAAAATACTTTAATAAAACATCCTGATTTTCAACAACTTGATGGGCAAAAATCACTGTTAAATAATAATTTTAAAGATAAAACAGTTATCATTGATGTGACTGAAAGTACTATTCAACGCCCAAAAAAAGTCAAAAACAATATTATTCAGGAAAAAAGAAAAAACATACAATAAAAACTCAAGTCATAATTGAAAAAGATAGTAAAAAAATTATAAGTTCTTATTTTTCTTATGGTAAAAATCATGATTTTAAAATTTTAAAAAATTCAAAAACGAAATTTTTATCAGAACTATGGATGGGTTACAATTTATTGGACACTAATTACGTAGACAAGTAAACAAATTTGTTAAAAGAAAGGAATTATAATTATGGCCAATATTAACTCATATACCGATGAATTTAAAAAACAAATAGTAGCTTTATATCAAAGTGGCAAATCAGTATCTTGCCTTGCTAAAGAATATAATGTTACAAGAGCAGCTACTTACAATTGAATTAAGCAATTTAGTAATTCAGGAAGTTTTAAAACTAAAGATAATCGTTCTTTTGAAGAAAATGAATTAATTAAATTAAGAAAAGAATTAAAGCAATTACGAATGGAAAATGATATTTTGGACATATTCCGTAATTAAATTTAATTAATTGTCAATAAAATTGTTTTAAAACTATTTAGTGTTATTGAATATAGAAATAAATATTTTTTGAAAAAATAGTTTAAAAAATGAGTTTACATTTTAAACAAAAAATTGTTAATAATATTTTTATATTAACTCGATAAAAATTTAAATTTTAAAAAAATATTTTTAATATTTTTTTTATTTTAATGGTTTTATTTTATTAAAAATTTCACAAAGTAAGTTAAATCTTAAGTACATAAGTCTAAATTTAGATTTTCTACATTTATTTACTAAAATTTTGAATCTTTTCAATCAAGCAAAGACATGTTCAACTTTAATTCTAATTTTAGATACAATCTTATTGTATTTTCTTTCTTGTTTAGTTAATTTTTTATTTTTAGTTCTTTTAATTGGTATTATTGTATTTTTATAAATATTTTGTATACCTTGATATCCTAAATCACCAATAATTATTGTTTTTTCTGAAAATTTAAGATTTGAATTTTTTAATATTTGAAAATCATGCACTTTACCATTATCAGCAAAAATATCAACAATTTTTTTATTAAAAAAATCATATACAATAGACATATTCCGTAATTAAATTTTTTAAAAGTCAATTAATAATTTTAAAATTTATTTTATAATTTTGTTATTAACAATAAATTTAGAAAAGTGTTGATAAAAATGATTTTTGAAAATTTAAAAAAATTAAAAAATGAAGAATTTTATAGATATTTTGGTATAAAACGTTTTCATTTTAATGAAATGTTAGAAAAATTAATTGAAATAGAAAAATTAGAAAAAAATAAAGGTCGAAAAAATAAACTTTCAGTAGAAGAAAGATTAATGATGACTTTATTATACTGAAAAGAATATTATACTTTTTTTCAAATGAGTATTAAATCTAAAATGAGCCCATCAAGTTGTTTTCGAAATATTACTTGAGTAGAAAATAAACTTAGTAACCACAAAGATTACCAATTTTTAAAAGAAAGATATAAATTAAAAATTGATAAAAAACAAGAAAATTCAAATGAATTTCAATTTTATTTAATTGATTCAACTGAGATTGAAATTGAAAGACCAACTAAAAAAAACTACAGTTAGAATATTTTTCTGGTAAAAGTTGAATGTATTCTATAAAATTTCAAATTGTATATGATTTTTTTAATAAAAAAATTGTTGATATTTTTGCTGATAATGGTAAAGTGCATGATTTTCAAATATTAAAAAATTCAAATCTTAAATTTTCAGAAAAAACAATAATTATTGGTGGTTTAGGATATCAAGGTATACAAAATATTTATAAAAATACAATAATACCAATTAAAAGAACTAAAAATAAAAAATTAACTAAACAAGAAAGAAAATACAATAAGATTGTATCTAAAATTAGAATTAAAGTTGAACATGTCTTTGCTTGATTGAAAAGATTCAAAATTTTAGTAAATAAATGTAGAAAATCTAAATTTAGACTTATGTACTTAAGATTTAACTTACTTTGTGAAATTTTTAATAAAATAAAACCATTAAAATAAAAAAAATATTAAAAATATTTTTTTAAAATTTAAATTTTTATCGAGTTAATATAAAAATATTATTAACAATTTTTTGTTTAAAATGTAAACTCATTTTTTAAACTATTTTTTCAAAAAATATTTATTTCTATATTCAATAACACTAAATAGTTTTAAAACAATTTTATTGACAATTAATTAAATTTAATTACGGAATATGTCCAATTTGAAATTTTATAGAATACATTCAACTTTTACCAGAAAAATATTCTAACTGTAGTTTTTTTTAGTTGGTCTTTCAATTTCAATCTCAGTTGAATCAATTAAATAAAATTGAAATTCATTTGAATTTTCTTGTTTTTTATCAATTTTTAATTTATATCTTTCTTTTAAAAATTGGTAATCTTTGTGGTTACTAAGTTTATTTTCTACTCAAGTAATATTTCGAAAACAACTTGATGGGCTCATTTTAGATTTAATACTCATTTGAAAAAAAGTATAATATTCTTTTCAGTATAATAAAGTCATCATTAATCTTTCTTCTACTGAAAGTTTATTTTTTCGACCTTTATTTTTTTCTAATTTTTCTATTTCAATTAATTTTTCTAACATTTCATTAAAATGAAAACGTTTTATACCAAAATATCTATAAAATTCTTCATTTTTTAATTTTTTTAAATTTTCAAAAATCATTTTTATCAACACTTTTCTAAATTTATTGTTAATAACAAAATTATAAAATAAATTTTAAAATTATTAATTGACTTTTAAAAAATTTAATTACGGAATATGTCTTTTAAAGCAAGCAGCACTAATAATAGGCAGAAAATAGAAATTATTGTCAAAAATAAAGCTAAATATAAAATTCGCACAATGTGTCGTTTTTTAAAAATATCTAAATCAACATATTATTTTAATTTAAAGAAAAAAGAAAATAAAATCAAAAATAATATTTATGATGAAGCTGTTATTAGTGCTTTTAAAGAAAATAAAGAAGTTTATGGTACTAGAAGATTAAAAAAAATTCTAGAAAACCAAGAAATTTATTTATCGCGCAGAAAAATTAAAAAAATTATGAATGAACATAATTTAATATCAAAATATACTAAATTATCATTCAAAAATCATAATAACAAAGTTAACGATAGTCAAATAACTAATCTTGTTAATAGAAAATTTAAGAATAAGATTAAAAATGAATTTATTGTTAGTGATTTAACTTATGTACAAGTTAATGGTAGGTGAAACTATATTTGCCTATTAATAGACCTATTTAACCGCGAAATTATCGGACATAGTGTTGGAGTTAAAAAAGATGCATCATTAGTACATCAAGCATTTATGCAATCAAATCGCTGTTTAAAAGATATTCAAATATTTCATAGTGATCGCGGTAATGAATTTAACAATAAAATTATTGATAAACTTTTACTAGCATTCAACATTAACCGTTCTTTAAGTAAAAAAGGTTGTCCTTATGATAATGCTGTTGCTGAAGCAACTTTTAAAACTTTTAAAACCGAATTTATTAATGATAAAAATTTTACATCATTAATCCAATTAAAATTAGAATTATTTGATTACATCAATTGATATAACAATATAAGAATTCATAGCACTTTAAACTACTTAACTCCAGTTAAATATCAACAACAAATGTTTACCAAAAAATAGTCCTAAAAAGTGTTGCCATTCCATCCACAAGATATTTTTTATTCATGAATATTAGAAAATAATCAAACTGGATATTTAATTATTTGTGGTAATAATAGAGATACTATTGGAAATATGCAATTTAAATTTATAAAAGGAGATTAAATTATGTTAGATGAAATTTTACAAGTCATTTTTGATAGAGCAGATAAAAAAGAGTTAATCGATATGATAGAAAAGTTAATTAATGTTACTAACAATCGTTCAGAAACAAAAAAATGACTTATTAGAGATTTTGATAAAACTAATTATGTTTTAGAAAAATTATTGAATATGAACGGAGATTAAAATGCCAAATATAGAAAATCAATCAAATTATACATTAGACTTCTTGCAAAACCTATCTATTAAAAATTAAATTTTTAATAGATAGGTTTTGCAAGAAGTCTAATAAGTTAAAACTTAATATTTTTTATTTCTAATTTTAAGATTAGAATTTTTGTGTTATTTAAATGTAATTTTGAAATTATATATTTTAATATTTTTAAAATATATGTTATAATTAAATTAAAAAATAATAGAATTTGCAGTTATATTGTTAATGTTACTCATAATTCTAAGGGTTAATCTCATACGTCCTTTGACAACCGTCCAAAAATATTATCATATCAAAGAATATGAAAAATTAGAAAAAACGGCTATTAAGCGTTTTTTATACTTATATTTAATTTAAGGATATAAAATGAAGATTAATAGCATTGATTTATTGAATTCGCGTAGTTTTTTAGAACAAAAGATGAATTTAACGAGTGATGTAAAAAACAGCCCCATTTATGAAAAAGAATTATTTTTAATTCCAAGATAGATTTACAGTGGTTGGCTTTCCAATCCAAACTTTGCAAAAAAGCAGTTATTATTATATTGAACTTCAAATTGTAGAAGCATATAGTTATGATTTTGATATTAACAAAGAACCAAGTGAAGGATTACTTGACGATGTAACGTTTCAATATGATTTGAATTATAGTAATATTAAGCAGGCAAGTGGACAACTTGTGATATCTAAATCAATTAAGTGAGTATTTCTTACTTCTTCATATTTAGAATTACTTGAAAATAATAAACTTGGTCCATATGCTGATATTTCTTTTTTACATATGGTTATGAAAACTTATAAGATAATTTTACCAGCAATAGCAATTAAAAAAGATAATATAAATATTTTAAATTATAGTTTTAATTGTAAAAAACCTAGTAATTTAAAACAAGTTCGTCATATTAATAATAAACATAATTATGGAACACTTAGTTTTTATTTTAATAGTAATCCACAGTATCAATTACAAATTAAACCAAAAATGTTTATTACAACAAATTTTAATTTGGAAATTAAAAATCCCATTATTTTAACGACAAATTTCTCTGATAAAGGATTTTATCATATTTTTTCTAAAAAGATCATGAAGAACATGATAGTTGGTGGAAAATCAAGATTAGATGAGGTTTTTAAGTTTTCTGGTAATAATATTAATACTGCAAATATAGTGCCAATAAGAATAAAACGTTATCTAGTATCACATTTTCCAAAAGTAAAAGATTATTATTATGATGATAAAGAAACAATATTACGTAAAATATTAATATTTAATAATAATTTTGATTTACAACAAAATACATCATTAAATATTAATGAAAATCTATCAAAATTTTATCAAAATAATAAAATACCAGCTTTTTTATTACGTAATAAAAAAAATATTGATGAATATTATTTAGAATTTTATAGTACTATTTATAATAGCATTGTAAATAAAATAGTATTGAATGATGAAATAGGAAAAAATCAATTTGATTTACCAAGATTTGAATGTTTTCACTTTAATATAAATATTCCATTTAATTTTCAAACCTTTTTTAAATATGATATTAATTTAAAATTTATTGAAGAAAGTAGTGAACCAATTATTGGTGGTCCATATCATTCTATTTTTATTAAAAAATTAATAAGAAATAATAGTGAAAATTGAGTGACAACCACTAATTTTAGTTTAACTTACAATGAAATATTAAAATTTTATAGTAGTGATAACTTTAGTTTTATTGATTATAAGTATTTAATTCATAGTCAAATAAAGGTATAAAATGTTTATACGTAGGTTACAAATTAGCATTTTAATTATTACTATCACTATTACATTAAGTATTATGTTATTTTTTATTATCAAAAATTTTTCAACTAATAAAAATTTAAATGAAATGGTAAAAGAATATGATGTAGAATTAGAGACCGTAGATGATAAAAAAGAAAATTTAAATCCAGACATAGTTGTAGAAGCTATTGATATTAAAAAATTAAATGAAAGTATTACAATTATTTTAGATAAAAATAGTACTATCTTAGCAAATCAGTCACAGATTATATATAAAATACAATTTAATCAAGATTTATTTCAATACATATTTTTAAAGTTAATTATTAAAACATTTCCACAATGAAAAATTAATAATTTTATTTTTCATTTTAATATTTTAAATAATGCTGTATGAGTTGAATATAATACTAATTTAAAACTAGATTATTTAGAATGATATTTTAAAATAACAAATAAAATTTAATGCTCTATGTTATACTAAGTATAACTATTAATAAAAATGATTTAAATTAGGAGTGAATTTATGGATATTTTAAGTGAAATTCATCAAATTATTAAAAAAGATTATCCAGAAATTAAAGAAAAAATTACACCCAAAACTAAATTTAAAGATGTAAAAATTGACTCTCTTAAATTAGTAATGATTGTTATTAAAATAGAAGAAAAACATAATGTAAAAATTAATGATAATAAATTACTGGATTTACAAACAAAAACAGTTCAAGATTTAATAAATGAAATTAAAAGATTAGTAGCAATTGAAAAAAATAAAAAAAAGTAATATTATATTTTATCAGGAGATTAGTATGAATAAAAATTTTGAAAATATTATCCAAAAGTTGAAAGATAAAGACTATCGTTTAACTGATGTTCGTAAAGCAGTTATTAAAGTATTAACGTTTAAGCAACATGTTAGTATTAATGATATTATTAGTTTTTTAACAAAAGAAGGTAATGATAATATTAATATTATGAGTATTTATAATACTATTGATTTATTAATGACAGAACATATTATTCATGCTAATGTTTTTGAAGGAAAACAAATAATTTATGAACTATCAGAAAATACCGTTCATATTATTTGTAATTTTTGTAATAAAATTATTCATGCCTCTTTCGAAGATAAACAACAAATTTCACCATTACAAGAAGAAAAACTTGAAAAATTAGCAACTAAAAATAATTTTTATTTTTCACATTATAAGTTAGAAATTCATGGAATTTGTGATAAATGTGAATTAAAAATAAAAAAAATGAAATTTTAATTGAACTTAAAACTTCTTTCGCGTAAAATTGAACATGTACTATTTAAATTAAATATTTTAGGGGTGTAGTTCAATGGTAGAACATCGGCCTTCAGATCCGAGTGTTGTGGGTTCGAGTCCTGCCACCCCTGCCATTATTAAAATTCACTTTTAAATGTTTCTCATAAAAGTGAATTTTTTATTGTTATAATTTTGGTAACTTATCTTTATCTAAATTAAAAGCAACAAAACTGAAGGTTCCAATTCCTGTATGAGCACAAATTACGTTTGCTAAATTAATAGTTTTGACGTTTTTAATGCCATAATCTTTAACAAATTTTGTAATTTTTTCTATTTCTTTTGCCTCAGCAAAAGCATGAATAATGTAAAAGAGAGTAATGCTTTCTATTTTTTTACTTTTATTAATTTCTTTAAGAGTATTTTTAATAGCTTTATCTCATGTTCTTGTTTTATCAAATTTATCAATGGTTCCGTCAAAAGATAAAATTGGAGTTATTTTTAACATAGTAGCTAAGGCTGCTGCTGATTTTGAAATCCTACCACCACGAACTAAATAATTTAAATCATAAGGTAAAATAAATGCTATATAGTTATCTCTTATTAATTTTAGTGCTTCTATAATATTATTAACATTATTTTTTTCGTTAAGTGACATTTGATATGCTTTTTTAACTAATAGTCAGTTAATAACTGAAACACCATTACTATCAAAAACAAAAACTTTATCTTTAAAATTAGATTCTTTTGATAACATAGTAGCAGTGTTATATTGACCCGATAACCCCTTTGATAAAGGAATAAAAATAATCTTTTCAAATTTAGTTAAAGCATCTTCTCAAATTATACTCATTTGACCAAGTGGTGTTTGCGAAGTTTTGGCAGATTGTTTTTCATGAACTATTCTATTATAGAATTCTTCATCCTTTAGAATGTTAGGTTCATCAGTAATAGTTGTATCATCACTAAAAGTGATTAATAATGGACAAAATCCAATATTCATTTCTTTTAAATCTTTAATTGAAAATCCTGAAGAGGAATCAGCGACAATACCAATTTTTTTTTTCAATTTTCTCAACCTAACTATAATATTTTTTACTTATTTATTAAATTATAACATATATTTTTTACTTAAAAATGGACTTTCATCATTGAAAGATATATAAAATAGTTAATATGTTGTTTTTGGAATGGTTGATTCTTGTTTCTTAGATTTTTTATCAGAACATTAATTCTAAAAAACTTAATGTATTGTAAAAACAATTGTGTTATATAATTAACACTAATTTTGACATGAAAGGATTTTATTAATAAGTTAAATATTTTTTCAAAATTAAAAATTATTAAAGACGGAAAAAATATTTTTCAATTAGATATCTAAGAAAATATATTAAATCAAAACTATCAGCATATTACTTTTTAAAAATCAAGAAAAATTTATATAAATAAGTCAAAAAAATAAAACTCATTAAGTAATAAAAATAAAAAAATCCAAATAAATGAATGACCACTTAAAAACTCAAATCAATATTGAAATATTGATGAAAATATTAATGATGTAAATCAATATGTTGTGTTTTTCTAATTATCAAAGAATATATTTTAGATTTCTAAAACCCCGATATTTTTATATCAAATCTGTTTTATTTCATAAATCATATAAAATGATTACATTATGAAAAATTTAAAGATTTAAAGAGAGGGTTATATTATGAAAAAAGAAAATTATTAAAACAATCATTGCATCAATTGCATTAACTAGTGGTATTCCTGCTGAAAGTGGTACTTTAACTAAAATAGAAACTGAAACAGAAAATGAATTAGAAGAAAAAGATGAAAGAGTAAATTCTACAAAAAAAAGAGTTAAAAGGCAAACTCCACCAAGTTTACAAAAAACAATGACAACAATTAATATTGGTCAAATTGAAGCGAATGATAAACAACATATTATTCAAAGATTAAGAGAAATTAATCATCCAATTTTATCTAGAGAAGATTTTTTAGAAAATATTGAATTTGAAAACATTATAAATATTAATGCAACAGTGCATGCTGGTATTAACATTTACGATCAAAATCCCGCAAGAAATATTCCAAAAAATTTAAATTTTACTATTAACTTTACACCTCAAAGATTAACATTATCAAGTATTCTTATTAGAACTGAGTTAGGAGAATTGTTAGATAATGCACCATTAACAATAATAGAGAGACTAAATTTTTTAAATCCCGATTTGCATTTACGTTATCCTAGTTTTACAAATAGACATCCTATAGGCATAAATAATTTTCAAATTTTATCAGAAAATGTTTATGATTTTCAACAGAATAATTGGATGGGTTACAATTTATTGGACACTAATTACGTAGACAAGTAAACAAATTTGTTAAAAGAAAGGAACTATAATTATGGCCAATATTAACTCATATACCGATGAATTTAAAAAACAAATAGTAGCTTTATATCAAAGTGGCAAATCAGTATCTTGCCTTGCTAAAAAATATAATGTTACAAGAGCAGCTACTTACAATTGAATTAAGCAATTTAGTAATTCAGTAAGTTTTAAAACTAAAGATAATCGTTCTTTTGAAGAAAATGAATTAATTAAATTAAAAAAAGAATTAAAGCAATTACGAATGGAAAATGATATTTTAAAGCAAGCAGCACTAATAATAGGCAGAAAATAGAAATTATTGTCAAAAATAAAGCTAAATATAAAATTCGCACAATGTGTCGTTTTTTAAAAATATCTAAATCAACATATTATTTTAATTTAAAGAAAAAAGAAAATAAAATCAAAAATAATATTTATGATGAAGCTGTTATTAGTGCTTTTAAAGAAAATAAAGAAGTTTATGGTACTAGAAGATTAAAAAAAATTCTAGAAAACCAAGAAATTTATTTATCGCGCAGAAAAATTAAAAAAATTATGAATGAACATAATTTAATATCAAAATATACTAAATTATCATTTAAAAATCATAATAACAAAGTTAACGATAGTCAAATAACTAATCTTGTTAATAGAAAATTTAAGAATAGGATTAAAAATGAAGTTATTGTTAGTGATTTAACTTATGTACAAGTTAATGGTAGGTGAAACTATATTTGCCTATTAATAGACCTATTTAACCGCGAAATTATCGGACATAGTGTTGGAGTTAAAAAAGATGCATCATTAGTACATCAAGCATTTATGCAATCAAATCGCTGTTTAAAAGATATTCAAATATTTCATAGTGATCGCGGTAATGAATTTAACAATAAAATTATTGATAAACTTTTACTAGCATTCAACATTAACCGTTCTTTAAGTAAAAAAGGTTGTCCTTATGATAATGCTGTTGCTGAAGCAACTTTTAAAACTTTTAAAACCGAATTTATTAATGATAAAAATTTTACATCATTAATCCAATTAAAATTAGAATTATTTGATTACATCAATTGATATAACAATATAAGAATTCACAGCACTTTAAACTACTTAACTCCAGTTAAATATCAACAACAAATGTTTACCAAAAAATAGTCCTAAAAAGTGTTGCCATTCCAAATCCTCATATTGTTTTTGATAGTGATTTAAATGTAACTTTTACTATTAATGAACAAAGCGTAAGATTATCAACTTTACTTAGAAATACTAATTTAGGACAAATTAGACGTAATGATCCGAGTACTATTATGGAAAGGTTATGAGAATTAAATCCTGATTTAGTTTTTCATTTCGACTTTGTGCCGGGTATAGATTTCTCTTCATTTTTAACTTCAACTACATTAATAATTCCGCTATCAGATATGTTTCGTCCAAACAGTATAATATTTACAGAAAATTTGAATATTATTTATGATTGTGATTTTAGTGTTACTTTTACTACACTTGAAGATATATCAAATTATAAACCAAGTAATTTGCACATCACTACAACAACAACCCCTTCACCTTTAGCAGGTGGAAGCGCTGTTTTGCCATCAACATCTGAACAATCTTTTAACATTGGAACTAGTTCTAGAAATAGAAATCAACAAAGTAATCAAAGTACAGGCTCTAGAATAAATCAGAAACCAAAGTGTGATATTTTAAAAACACAAATTATTGATCAAAAATTATTAGATATTTATCACACCACATCTACAGAAAGTAAAAATAATGTAAGAAAAAAACTAACAGAAATTTATGGACAACATTTTACTGATGCTAGTTGAACACAATTTGAAAAAATTGTTGAATTGCATAAATATGGAATAGTTTTTATAACACCTAATAAAAATGAATATTTATTAAAAGGTCTAGCCACTACCACAACTATGAGTATTCCACCTGCATATAAAGTTGTTAAATGAATAAGTTCTCCACAAGCTACAACAGTAGTTGAAACAGAAGAAGCAGTGCCTTTATTAGAGGTTGGTGAAGAAGGTGCGATTGCTATTGGCGAAGAGGTTGTTGAAGGTGGTGCATCTGTTATGATTGAAGGAGGGCCTATTGGATGAGTTGTGGGTGGAGTAATTATAGTTGGTGGAATAGCATATTTAGTGTATAATTGATCGCATGCTCATAATGCTGATATCAATTCCCATAATCAATATAATAAAATAGAAAAATATTACATACCTTTAGACAATAAAACTCCACAATATACAGAATCAAGTAAAATTAAATTAGGTATTAGTAATGATATGTGAATAAAATTAGCAGAAATTTATCAAGATAATAAAGATAACTATCAACTTTTTGAAAAAAAATTTTAAGTGAAATTACTAAATTTCCACAATTGATAGGAACCTTAGCAAATAGTTTAAGTGATAGTAATTTAAAAACTTTGGTTAAAGTTATGTATAATAATTTTTCAGAAATAAACATTTTTTATTGATGACCAATCAACATGGATGAAAGATTGTAACAAATGCTGTTGGAAATTACTTAGAAATTGAACCAGAATAAAGTTAATAAATTTTCCTATAAAAGAATTATAAAACATAACATATTAGGCTTATTTCATAATTAAAATTTTAATTTTGGAATAAGTCATAATAATAATTATGAAAATTTTTTTATTTTTAGTAAAATTAAGTGTAAAATTAATAATATTATAAAGAAGTGGAAGTGACAAAATGAGTCAAAACATTATTTTTGCTTTTGAAATTATTGCCTTAATTATCGCTATATTATTAGTAATTTTAGGTTTATTACAAGGTAAAAAAAATCATAATGGACTTGGTGCTTTAAGTGGGGGTAATCAAGAATTATTTGCTAGTACTAAAGAACGTGGTTGAAGTAAGTTATTTTCTATTGCCACTTTAGTATTAGGTATATCGTTATTTACTATGGCAATAATAGTAAGAATTCTTATTAATACTATTGGAGTTATAAATTAATGATAATTATTTTATAAAAAGGCACACTAAAATGTGCCTTTTTATAAATTTTAAAAGATAGATTATAATTAATTATATAATTAGGATAAAGTTGGGATTGATTGAAATGAAGCAAGAGATTATTAATGAGTTACAAAATAGTATTACACCTTTATCAACGGTTGATTTAATAGTGAAACTTAATATTACTAATCATCATCAACAGCAAGAACTTATTGCTGATTTAGAAGAATTGAAAAATAGTGAAATTATTTTGGAAAATAAAGAACAACAATTTTATATGCTAAAAAATAATAATTTATTTATTGGCAAAATTCAAATTACTAAAAAAGGATTTCGATTTGTTAAATTATTAAATAGTGAAGAAGAATATTACGTTAATATAAAAAACATAAATAATGCGTTAAATAATGATGAAGTATTATGTAAGTTAGTGAAAATTAATAATCAGAATGATGAGGCTGTAGTATTAAAAATTATTAAACGTGATACTAATCTTCTTGTTGGTACTGTTATTGTTAATGCAGATACGAAAGTAAAAACATTATTAATTCAAAATGCAAAGTTACAACAGTATGAAGTTAATATTTTAAATCCTGATAAAGCGTTAGAAAATAATATTGTTGTTGCAAAAATTAAAAATTTTGAACAGAATATTTTTAATGTTACTATTACTAAAATATTGGGTAATATTAATGATCCTGGTGTTGATATTTTAGCTGTTATTTATGAAATTGGCATTAAAGCACAATTTGATGTTGAAACATTAGCAGCAACAGATAAGGTGCCATTAACAGTGTTAGAATCAGATAAAATTGGTCGTATTGATTTGACTAAAGAGTTATTAGTTACAATTGATGGTAAAGATGCTAAAGATTTTGATGATGCTATTTGTGTTACTAAACTAGCTAATGGTAATTATCGTTTAATTGTAGCTATTGCTGATGTTAGTCATTATGTAACAGAAAATAGTCCTTTAGATGAAGAGGCATTTACTCGCGGTACATCTGTTTACTTAGCAGATCGTGTTATTCCTATGTTACCAACGCAGTTATCAAATGGTATTTGTTCTTTAAATGAACAAGTAGAACGTTTATGTATGGTTTGTGATATGGAGATTGATAAGAATGGTTTAACAGTAAAACATAAAATTTATCAGGCATTTATGAAATCAGCAAGAAGAATGAATTATGATGAAGTAAATGATGGATATAATGGTAAAAATCCAAATTTTATTAAAACACATCCACAAATTTGAGAAATGTTACTAAAAGCAAAAGAATTGCACCAAATTTTATGAAAGTTTAAACAAGATGCTGGAGTAATTGATTTTGAAATTAATGAAGCAAAAACAATTATTAATGACAATGGAGAAGTAACTGATATTATTTTAAGAACTCGTGATATCGCTGAAAAATTAATTGAAAGTTTTATGATTAGAGCTAATGAAGTAGTTGCTAAAACTGTATTTGATATGAAATTACCTTTTATTTATCGTGTTCATGAACATCCTCGTTCTAAAAAAATGCATCAAATGGTTACAATTCTGAAATTAATGGGCATTAAACTAAATCCAAAAATCACAAATATTAGTTCAAAAGATTTACAATTATTATTAAATTCTTTAAAACAATTACCAACATTTCAAGTTTTATCAACTTTATTATTAAGAAGTATGGAAAAAGCACAGTATACTAATAAATGTATTGGCCATTTTGGACTTGCTAGTGATTATTATACACATTTTACTTCGCCAATTAGACGTTATCCTGATTTAATAGTTCATCGTTTATTGCGCCAATATATAGTTAAAAGAGAAATAAATGCTAAAATAATTGAGAAATATCAAAGTTTTAGTAATTGAGCTGCTGAGCAATCTAGTAATATGGAATTAAAAGCATTAGAGTGTGAACGAGCTGTAGATCAAATGAAAAAAGCAGAATACATGATGCAATTTATTGGTCATAAATTTGAAGGTATAATTTCTAGTGTAAATGGCTTTGGATTATTTGTTGAGTTAGATAATACAATTGAGGGTTTAATTAGAATTGCAGACATGACTGATGATTATTATATTTTTAATGAAAAAGCAATGATTTTGTTTGGTGAAAGAAAACGAAAACAGTATGCTCTTGGTCAAAAGGTCAGTGTTCTTGTTAAAAGTGCAAATAAAGTTGCTAGAACTATTGATTTTATTTTAGAAGAAAATGGTCAGCAAAATAAAAACCGTGATAAAAATAATAATAATCAATCATCAAAAATGTATAAAGCAAATAATTTTAAATATAGAAAAAAGATAAAACTAAATGGTAAAGTTAAAAAAAATAAAAATGAAAAGAAAAATGGAGTAAAAAAATGAAAATACAAGGGCAAAAAAGATTAATTCAACAAAGCAATCTTAACATTGAATGCTATTATTATAATTATTTTAAATCGCCAGGCTTAAAACAATATCCGGATTTATTATGAGTTAATGAAGATTATAACTTAATTAAGCAAGTAAATATTGAACAAGATACTATAATAAGATTAGCAACTAATTTATTTGAAGTTGGTCAAAAATTTAATTTGTTTGAAAATTTAGATTATTTTATTATGATGCCAAAAAAACCTACTTCAGTTAGTAGTTTAGAATTGGTAATAATTGAATTAGTTAAAATTATTAAAAAAAAATTAAATTATGAGATATTATTTATTAATAATATTTTCCAAGTTGATAACTACCGTAAATTTTGAGAAAATAAATTAAAAGTTAGCGAAAGACAAATGGAAATTACTAATAAAATTCATTTATTACCTAAATATATTAAATTTTTTAATAAAAAAAAAATTATTATTATTGATGATATAGTTGCCTCAGGGATTTCTATTGCCCAAACTATTTTAGAAATTATCAATAATAACAATGATTTTAAAATTAAAGCTTTGTGTTATGGTTCAGTTTATAATTGAGAAGAAATTTATAAATAGTTAAAAGAGTTTCCTAATTTTTTTCTTTTTTTCTTCTAATGAGTCTGATTCAGATATATTATAAGAATCTTCAATATTATTTATAAATGCATAATTAATTTCAGCATTAATTTGATTTTTAGCAATAAGTTTTAAAATAAAATCAGCAGTATCTGCTTCTAAAGCAAATGTGTAAATTTCGAATTCATCTTCATTAATAATTTCCGTTTTCGTAGAAATTTTTAAAATATGATTTTGTTCATCAATAATAATTTTGCAAACCTCAAGTTTTTTACCAGTTAAAATCTTATAAATAATTACTTTATCATTATTATTTTTATCAAAACCCAAATCGCCTTGATAAAATTGACTATTTTTTACTGCTATTGGTTTAGTATTTAACTCTCCTGCCATGTCCTTAGACTCCTTTCAGTTGTTTATTAATATATAAAATTAACAAAAAGCCGTAAAACAAATATAAAATCTATTTCTTGGGTCGCTATACAACAAATATTAATTTTATGTTTAATTTTACATTAATCATTGCTAGAAAAACTATTGATTAATCTAACCTTCATTAGATTATAGCATGTTCTTAATAAAAAACAAATTTAAGTAAGTATTTCAGTATTTATGAAATTATTATTATATAATCTAATTATAAAGTTTATGAAAATAATGGTGGAAACAATGAAAATAATTGCAAAAAATAAAAAAGCGTACTTTAATTATGAATTATTAGAAAAATTAGAAGTGGGAATTGTTTTGACTGGTTCTGAAATTAAATCAATTCGTTTAGGTAATGTATCTTTACAGGATAGTTATGTAACTTTTAGTAATAATGAAGCTTATATTATTAATATGAACATTACTACTTATAAATTTACTACTAGTTATATACTTGATCCATTAAGAAAAAGAAAATTACTTTTAAATGCTCGTGAAATTAAAAAAATTCAACAAGAACAAAAGCAAAAAAACTTAACTTTTGTTCCAACAATGATATATTTAAATAGTAAAAGTAGAGCAAAGTTAGAAATAGCATTGGCTCGTGGTAAAAAAAATTATGATAAAAGAGAAACCATTAAAAATCGTGATGCAGTAAGACAAATCAAAAAATAATAATTTAATTCAGAAAGGAAAAAAAACTATGATAATATAATTATCTTTCTTAATAATCTTTTGTTTATTTACAAGTTTTTATTTATTTTTTCTTTTTAAGCAAAAGATAGATAAGTGGCAATGATTATTTATTAGTTATTATTTTTTTCTTTATCTTGGTATTAATAGTTTAAAAGCTATTAATAATTTTTTAGTTTTATCATTAACTAATTTAGTAACTGAAGCAATTAGTATTACAGTGATTGTTTCAGTTACTGTAATTATTTTTGCTATACCAGCTACTTTTTTTACTGCAAAATTTAAAAAAAGAAAGTTGTATATTTGATGAATGCATAGTTGACTTTTGGTTACTTGTTGTTTAGTTTTAATTGTACCAAATTTTTGATCTTTGATTTTGTTAAATATTGCGTTAGGAATGAGTACTGCATCATTAGGAGTTCATGAATTAATGTTCAATGAACAATATTTTGTAAAATCACATGCTTTTTTAACTTTTACTATACTTATTGTTCCAGGATTATTGGCAAGTTTAATTATTATACCGATTAATATGCTTACGCTTAATATTTCAACTATTACAATTTCAAAAATCAGTTATTTTATTATTGCTGCTTTGTGTTTTTTCATTTTGACTTTTTTCATGTCTTTTCTTTTGCGAGAAGATCCAAAAAATATGGGTATGCATGATGAAATAGTTTTAAAAAAAATTAAAACTTTTTCTCAATGAAAAATAATAATTTTAATTATGTTTGGATTAACTATTTATTTAATTTATTATTTAATGAATTCTCAATTTTTTAATTATAAAATAAGTAATATTGATCAAAGATGGCATGTTTATAAAACTTTATTTACTACTTTGCCACAAGTAATTGGTGTTTTTTTATTGGGATGATGATTATATTATTTTTTCAGTGCTAATATTGCTTTATATTTTGGTTTTGGAATCTATATAGTAAGTATTATGATTAGTTTAGTAACTATTAATATTTACGCAGTTTTGATTTCACAAATTTTATCCAATATTGCTTTTGGCATTTGCAATTTTGTTATATATAGTTTGGTTTTAGATTGAAATTATCGACAATTAATGCCTATTACAGGAATTTATGCATCATGTATAGCTATTTTAACTTGTAGTGTTGATTTACTCGATAGTTTTATTAATTATAATTTAATTACTTTAAATAATGAAATAATGTTTTATATTGGTAATATTATTGCGTTATTAACTGTTATTAGTTTAATATTTATTACGTTATTTTCTTCAAATTATTGAGTGACAGAAAAGCATCATGTTTTAACAAATCACAATTGAAATAAAATTTAAGTATATTAAATACTTTACTACATAAAATTATATAAAATATGGTCATGCCATTATAAAAAAAATAAGAATTTAAGAGAGGTTTTTTTATGTCTGAAAAAAGTAAAAAAAATAAAATTATTACTGCAATTGTTGGTGGTACTACTTTAGTTGGTGGAGCCACTGCTGGTATTTTGTATACTTCTGATATAGAAGCAAAAAACGAGGAAGAAAATGAAAAAGAAAAAAAATAAAATCACAATCTAATCCAAAGATTTTATTACCTAAACCACCAAATTCAAATAGACAATCAAATCGTTATAAATATACAATAATACAACAACAAGATACAATTTACGTTGATAGTAATGGAGAAGAGCAAACAACTAGTAAAATAGACTTATCAGATATAAAAACTATTGAAATTGTTCAAATTGGATTTTATGAAAATAAAATTGGAGAAATTCAAGCTGTTAAAATGCCAAAAACAATTCAAAAAGTACCAGATCAGTTACCATCAGAAATAACAAGTACAAAACAGATGTTTCAAAGTGCTTCATCGTTTGATCAAGATATTTCGGGTTGAGATGTTTCAAATGTTACAGATATGAGTGATATGTTTGCATATGCAACTTCATTTAATCAGAATATTTCAGTTTGAAGAGTAGAAAAAGTAAAAATTATGAGAGGTATGTTTTTTAATGCACATGCTTTTGATCAAAATATTTCAAGTTGAAATGTAAATAAAGTGACAGATATGCATGGTATGTTTGCTGGTGCAAGAAAATTTAATCAAGATATTTCGGGTTGAGATGTTTCAAATGTAATAACTATGCATTCTATATTTGCCGGTGCAATAACGTTTGATCAAAATTTATCACAATGAAATGTTTCAAAAGTAATAATTCATGATAATTTTGCCATTAATTCTTGAATTAGTAATAGCATTGATAAATTGCCAAATTTTAATTTTTAGATTTTATAATTTATGATGAAAGTTTGAAAGAATTATTAGTGATTTTTAAGAAAACCAAAAATTGCTTTATAGTAGAAAGTAATGTATAATATTAGCGGGGATGTTCTGGTTTCGACAGGAGTGAACAACTAATTGTGGCAGTGGTTTGGTAGACCATAATACTACGAGGTTTCATAACCGGAAAACAAACTAAAACCGTAGTACCTAACTGATTCACAACAAAGTTAAACAACTTTGGATTTGGTTTAGGAAATCAAGCAGTTTTACCTGCTTAATTACTTAAGAAGTAAATACTACCGTTACTAATAGCAAGTTTATCATTATTAGTAACGTATCATAGGATAAACTAGAAAAAATGATGTTAATAAATTTTTTCGAATTTCCATTAACTAGCTATTCATAATTTCGTATAATTTATTATTAAATAGTGATTTTTCTAAATTATACTAAACTGTAGATAGAGTTAGTCAGTTAACTTTTGGACGCGGGTTCGATCCCCGCCATCTCCACCATAAATTAAATGCACAATTGTGCTTTTTTTATTATTTAATTTAATAATTAATTATAAATACCTTTATAAAATTTTAATTAGTGAAATAAATAATAAAAAAATATTTAAATATTTTATGAATAATATTGTAAAACAAGTTGCAAATAGTAACTAGTCTTGGTAATATTGAAAAGTCTTTAAATTTTTTTAATTATATTTGGAGCCGTGGCCAAGTGGTTTAAGGCATAAGTCTGCAAAACTTTGATCGTCGGTTCGAATCCGATCGGCTCCTCCAAAATATTAATAATATTTGCAAATATACTTGTAAATATTACTTTTAATAAGTTATAATTGATTAGGTTTAATGATTTAATGATTTAATGAGTTACTATAAATTTTAGTAATTAAATGCGCCTGTAGATCAATTGGATAGATCGTTTGACTACGGATCAAAAGGTTGTGGGTTCAAGTCCTGCCAGGCGCACCATCGGGATGTGGCTCAGCTTGGTAGAGCGCTCGGTTTGGGACCGAGAGGTCGCAGGTTCGAATCCTGTCTTCCCGACCATTATTAAATAAGGGCCCTTAGCTCATTTGGTAGAGCGCCTGCCTTGCACGCAGGAGGTGGTCGGTTCGATCCCGATAGGGTCCACCATTATATATCGGTTAAACATTTAAACTAAAACTGGCGAGGTAGCTCAGTTGATTAGAGCGTTCGGTTCATACCCGAGAGGCCATGGGTTTGAGTCCCATCCCCGCTACCATAGTCTAGGACCCTTAGCTTAGTTGGTTAAAGCTCCCGGCTCATAACCGGGCGAGCATTGGTTCGAATCCGATAGGGTCCACCATACTTAAATACTCGGAGGCTTACCCAAGTCCGGTTGAAGGGAACAGTCTTGAAAACTGTCAGTGCGCAAGTGCTCGAGGGTTCGAATCCCTCAGCCTCCTCCATTATTATTAAATTTTATACATCGCGGAGTGGGGAAGTGGTATCCCGTCGGGCTCATAATCCGAAGATCATTGGTTCAAATCCAGTCTCCGCAACCACGGTCTTGTGGTAAAGTGGTTAATACGCCTCCCTGTCACGGAGGAGATCGCGGGTTCGATCCCCGTCAAGACCGCCATTTAGAAAATAAAACATAAGCAGTATTAATTTAGAGAGTAAGTAAAAAGTCTTACTCTTTTTTTTATTGGTATAATGAATAATTATTTTATTCATTATGGAAGAAAGTTTTTGATTGATTAAGTAAATTAAAAATATTAAAATACACGTATAGTTTAAATAATAAATATAATTTTATTTAAATTTAGCTATTATTTTATAATAGTTTTTAATTTTTAAAAATGAGCAAAAATATGATAAATAATTTATTAATCTTTAATAACTCATCTTCAAGTATCGTAAGTAGCAATAATGTTGAGACATTGATACCAGTGAATAATGTATTAACATTAGAAAATGGTATCAATGAACCAATTTTAAAAAATATATTATCATTAAATTTTTTGGGAGCGTGTCGAAGATGTCGGTAACTAAAAAGTTTTAAAAATAGCTCCTTTCTTTTTTTACCCTTGAATTAAAAATAAATGACAAAAGACGAGAATAAAAATCTTGTCTTTTTTTGTAATTGTAAAATTTTAAAATTTTTAATAAACCTCTTTAACGCTATTATCAACACGTGTTAGGGAACTAAAAAAGTGAACTACAACACAGTTGTTAAAAATAGTAGCTAGCATGTGGACTTGCATGGATAAATAAAAAGTGGAGTGATACCTAATAAATTATACTAACCAGTAATGGTAATTCTTGGGGTGGGAGCGAATTGGAAACTAGTATATATAGACCTGTTGTAGGGACCTATTGTATTATTTCTATTCTTTATTTAACCAACCTTGCCACTCCCCAGTGAGCAAGTGTTGGTTTTATTTTTTATTTTTTTTGAAAAAATTTTTTGGGCGAGAAAATAAATTTCAAACTTGTAAAAAAAATTGAGCGGTGCCGGTTCAATTAAAATATTAATTTGCTAAGCGCAAATTAAATAAATATTGAATCGAATGCCTCAATGTTTTTTAAAATTTCATAATTTATTTTTGAGCCCAGAATTGATGGAATGAATAAAACGAATAGTATTAATAATATAAAAATAAAAATATATATTCTTTATGCTACAAGCAACAGAATATATTAGAAAGAACTATTATGAAAAAGTATTTTTGTTGAACATGTAAACAAAATAAATTAGATTATTTATTCTTTAATACTAATGATATAAAAACAAGAAAATATTTTTTAAGAGATAAAAATAGTAAAGCAATTTGTTATGACTGTATTTTAAATATTAGGTTAAGTAGGAGGTATAAATATAAATATGACTAGATGTATTATATGTAAAAGTTTAACTGAAAATACTACTGGAATTTGCGATTCTCCACACCATAATTCTTTTAATAAAGCAAAATTCATTACATATTTAGAAAGTAAAATTGAAAATGATGGATATAGAAGTGCAAATCATGATGCAATATATTATTCATTAATTCAAAAAATAAATAATGGATATTTTTATTAATAATGCAATATGACTTAATTATTGGTATTGACCCTGCTGGTATTGGTAATAATGGAATTGTTATATATTCAAATGAAACTAATAATATTGGATGGGTTACAATTTATTGGACACTAATTACGTAGACAAGTAAACAAATTTGTTAAAAGAAAGGAACTATAATTATGGCCAATATTAACTCATATACCGATGAATTTAAAAAACAAATAGTAGCTTTATATCAAAGTGGCAAATCAGTATCTTGCCTTGCTAAAGAATATAATGTTACAAGAGCAGCTACTTACAATTGAATTAAGCAATTTAGTAATTCAGGAAGTTTTAAAACTAAAGATAATCGTTCTTTTGAAGAAAATGAATTAATTAAATTAAGAAAAGAATTAAAGCAATTACGAATGGAAAATGATATTTTAAAGCAAGCAGCACTAATAATAGGCAGAAAATAGAAATTATTGTCAAAAATAAAGCTAAATATAAAATTCGCACAATGTGTCGTTTTTTAAAAATATCTAAATCAACATATTATTTTAATTTAAAGAAAAAAGAAAATAAAATCAAAAATAATATTTATGATGAAGCTGTTATTAGTGCTTTTAAAGAAAATAAAGAAGTTTATGGTACTAGAAGATTAAAAAAAATTCTAGAAAACCAAGAAATTTATTTATCGCGCAGAAAAATTAAAAAAATTATGAATGAATATAATTTAATATCAAAATATACTAAATTATCATTCAAAAATCATAATAACAAAGTTAACGATAGTCAAATAACTAATCTTGTTAATAGAAAATTTAAGAATAGGATTAAAAATGAAGTTATTGTTAGTGATTTAACTTATGTACAAGTTAATGGTAGGTGAAACTATATTTGCCTATTAATAGACCTATTTAACCGCGAAATTATAGGACATAGTGTTGGAGTTAAAAAAGATGCATCATTAGTACATCAAGCATTTATGCAATCAAATCGCTGTTTAAAAGATATTCAAATATTTCATAGTGATCGCGGTAATGAATTTAACAATAAAATTATTGATAAACTTTTACTAGCATTCAACATTAACCGTTCTTTAAGTAAAAAAGGTTGTCCTTATGATAATGCTGTTGCTGAAGCAACTTTTAAAACTTTTAAAACCGAATTTATTAATGATAAAAATTTTACATCATTAATCCAATTAAAATTAGAATTATTTGATTACATCAATTGATATAACAATATAAGAATTCACAGCACTTTAAACTACTTAACTCCAGTTAAATATCAACAACAAATGTTTACCAAAAAATAGTCCTAAAAAGTGTTGCCATTCCAAAAGTTTTTATAAAAATAACGAGTAATCTTTTTTCGGTAATGTTTAGTAATCTGTGTAACTTACAAAAATAACTATGTTTAATTAGTTCTAGTAAATATAATTAATTTTCTAGAAAGAGTGAGTTACAGATGGCTAAAAAGCAAAATATTAATAATAATGATCCAATATCAAAAGCAGTAGATTTATTATTAGAAAATACTGAAGATTTAACAACAGTTTTTAAAGAGGGAGGATTGTATAAAGAATTAACAAAAAGATTAGTAGAAAAAATGTTGAATTCTGAGATGCAAAATTATTTGGGATATGAAAAGAATCAACATAGTAATAGTGACAATGCTCGTAATGGTATAAGTTCAAAAAAATTAATAACCCAACAAGGTAAAATTGAAATTGATGTACCAAGAGATCGTAATAGTAATTTTAATCCTGTAATAGTTGCAAAAAGACAAAGAAGATTTGATGGTTTTGATGAACAAGTTCTTTCTTTATATGCAAAAGGTATGACATTATCAGATATTAGAATGCAATTACAAGAGTTATATCATGGTGCTGATATTAGTGAAAGTGTTATTAGTCAAATTACTGATGATGTTATTGATGACGTCAAAGCATGGCAAAATCGACCATTAGATAGTGTTTATCCGATTGTTTATTTTGATTGTATAGTAGTTAAAGTACGACAAGATAAACGGATTATTAATAAATCAGTTTATATAGCTTTAGGAGTTGATTTAGAAGGTAAAAAAGATGTTTTAGGTTTATGAATTAGTGAAAATGAAGGTGCTAAATTTTGATTAGCCAATTTCACAGAAATGAAAAATCGTGGCTTAAATGATATTCTGATTGCTTGTAGTGATAATTTAACAGGCATGTCAGAAGCAATACAATCAGTTTATCCTAAAACCGAACATCAATTATGCATCGTTCATCAAATTAGAAATAGTTTGAAATATGTCTCATATAAGCATAGAAAATCTCTAGTTGCAGATTTAAAACCAATTTATACTGCATGTAGTGAAGAACAAGCAATGCAAGCTTTAGAATCATTTGAAAATAAATGAACTAAACAATATCCACAAATTGCTAAATCTTGATATAAAAATTGAGATAATTTAATGGTTTTTATTAGTTATCCTGCAGAAATAAAAAGGGTAATTTATACCACAAATGCTATTGAATCTGTAAATAGTCAATTACGAAAAGTCATCAGAAATAAAAAAGTTTTTCCTAACGATATGTCAGTTTTTAAAATATTTTATTTAGCAATTGACAATATAACAAAAAAATGAACAATGCCCATTCAAAATTGAAATACAGCAATTGCTCATTTTATGATAAAATTTGAAGACAGAATTAATCTGAATTAGTAACTTTGTAAAACAAAGAAACACAGATTATTAAAAAGCCTCCTTTTTTCCAAAAGTAGGGCTATATATATTTTTATCAATAAAAGTTCAATTTCATTCTTTAATTGGTTCATTTGACACTTTAATTCTGTTACTTCTAAACATAGATATTTCTAATCGCTCATAGCGATATGTTAATTCTTTATCAGTAAGTGTTTCTTTTTCTTCTGCCATGATTATTTCATCTGTTCTTGAACCTAAAAAACTTGAACCACCTGCTTCTTTTCCAAAAATCTTATTACCATTAGCATAACCAATAAAGTCAATTTGTTGATTATTAGGAAAAATAATACAACCACCATCCTTAGTTATTTTTCATTTAATACCATGTGGATTATTAGGTAATAAATTAATATGATATGTATCTAATAAAACTTGACAAACATTCATTAAAGCACCAATTGTAGTTTCACTATGAGTATTTTCATATCTTCTTACTTCTTGGACACTACTATCACTAAAATTACAACATATAAATAAATCAAATGCTAAGCAGTTTCAAGTTTTTCTTGTTCCACGTGCTGTTGGTATAAAACGATAAAAACAATTAGTAGTAAAATATTCTGCTCATTCATCACCAACAAATGCTTTAAAAATATCTCAATTAAAACCATAATTATTATCACTAAAATTAAGATTATATTTTTTATTCAGTTGTGCATAACTACTAATAAAAGCCATATTTTACTCCCTAATTTTTATAAACAATACAATTAAATTATTAACAAACAAAATTTAGAAAGGAACATTAAAAATGTTTATATTACCATTTCCTAATCTTTTTGATTGAGACAAACACGATTTTAATCAAGATGAATTAAGTTTAAAACAAACAGAAGAATTATTTGCAAAAATTGATGATTATTTATGAAGTATATGTGATAAATCTGAATAGACTTCTTGCAAAACCTATCTATTAAAAATTTAATTTTTAAAATAAAATTAAAAATAAAAAAGATAGGTAATCTATGATGTTTGATAAATTAAAAACTATTAACAATCCAGAATTATTAAGATTAACTGGTATAAATGATATTATTTTTAATAAAATTCTAAAAATTTTAAAGACAGAAGAAGTAAAAAAGTTTAAAAATGGTGGTACACCTAATAAATTATCATTAGAAAATCGTTTATTAATGACTTTAGAATATTGAAGAGAGTATCGAACTTATTTTCATATTGCTAAAAGTTATGGAATTAGTGAAAGTAGTTGCTATAGGAATATCAAGTGAATAGAAAATACTTTAATAAAACATCCTGATTTTCAACAACTTGATGGGCAAAAATCACTGTTAAATAATAATTTTAAAGATAAAACAGTTATCATTGATGTGACTGAAAGTACTATTCAACGCCCAAAAAAAGTCAAAAACAATATTATTCAGGAAAAAAGAAAAAACATACAATAAAAACTCAAGTCATAATTGAAAAAGATAGTAAAAAAATTATAAGTTCTTATTTTTCTTATGGTAAAAATCATGATTTTAAAATTTTAAAAAATTCAAAAACGAAATTTTTATCAGAAACAACTATTTTAGTAGATTTAGGATATTAAGGTATACAAAACATACATAAAAATGTCTTATTACCTAAACGAAAATCAAAGAAAAACCCTTTAACTAAAGAAGAAAAGAAAAATAATAAGGCTATTTCAAAAATGAGAGTTGTTATTGAACATGTTTTTGCGATTCTTAAAAAATTTAAAATTATTAGTGAAAAATATCGAAAGAGAAGAAAAAAATTTGCATTAAGATTTAATTTAATAGCTTCAATTTATAATTTACAATTATTAATTTAAATATATTTGATAATTTAATATTTTATTTTTTTATTTGAAATAATAATTTTTGTTGTATTTTAATGACAAAAAATAAAACATATTTTGAACAATAATTTTTAAAAAATATTAAAAGTGTTATTAAAATAAATTTTTAAACTTAAAAAATGTGATTAATATCATAGTTTTGCAAGAAGTCTAATATAAATCATATATAGATTTAGAAAAAGAAGATTAAAAGCAAAAAAAGGTTTATTAAATTATAAACGACGTATTTGTACACATTATAACCCAAAAACACAAAAAAAGGAATTTGTTTCATTGTTAGGGGCGCATTAATTTAATAGATAGATTTAATAATAACAAAGAACGATATAACTATCGTTCTTTTTTTGTTAAAAGATTAAAACTTCATAAAACTGTCATAGAAGTCTAATAGTGAGTACTTTATGTAAATACTTCTATATCAGAATAAAAGAGCATTTAATGTTAAGCAAGTTAAAATGTTACACTGTATCGCTTAATGTAATTATAGATTAATTTGAATAGCCTTATTATGGCTCAGTAAATACCCCATTAATCTATATTAATAATTACATTTGTATTATTTAAAAAAATAGGGGGTTTTATATATAAATACATAACTCATTAACAATATCATAACACAATAAAAAAATAAAAGGAGAAAAATAAATATGAAATATGTTTACTTATTAAAATATGAAGTTAATTATACTGGTCAAATAAAATATAAGGCTTTTTCAACTGTAGAAAATGCTACTAGCTTTCATAGAAATTATAAACATCATTTATTCAAAGATGCTTATATTGAAAAATATGAAATATTAGTAATGGAATTAGACATAAATTTAAATAATAAGGAATTAAATAAAAAACTTAATTAATGAAAGGAAAAATATTTATGGAATATAGAGAATATAGAATGGTTGGTTCTTGTGATAATTGTAGAAAACAATCTTCTTTTGGTAATAGATTATGTAATAAATGTTTTTGATTATTAATAGGTAGAAATAAATATGAGTAAATTAATCTTTAAAAAAGAAACACATCAATATTTTTTAGAAGATAAAGAATTAATATCAGTTTCTAGAATTATTGATAATTATTTAGGATTTGGTTATAGTCATATCTTATCAGAAGTATTAAAAAATGCTTCAGTTCGTGGTAAATGAGTTCATAAAATTAATGAATTATATTTACAAAATATTAATCAAGAAAATATTATCAATAATTTATTAAAAAAATTAAAACCAGTAACAAATTCAATAAATTATTCTTATTGTAAAAAATCACTTATGTTTTTAAAAGAAAAATTTAAAGATAAAAATAATTATGAATTTATTATTGAAAAACCAATTACTGATACCTTAGTTGCAGGAACACCAGATTTAGTTTATTTAGATAAAAAAGAAAATAAGTATTATTTAATAGATTATAAAACATATTCTTGTATTGATGAAGATAAATTAAAAAGAATTAAATTACAATTAACTGCTTATTATTGTATGTTACTGGCTAATGGTATATGACCATCTAATAAAACTTATGTTTATTTAACAAATAAAAATAATCAAGAAGCAATTGAAATTGAAATAACAAAAGAATTAATACTTGAATGAATGAATGCAAAAACAAAATATTTTAAAGGAGAAGATAAAAATGGAATATAAATTGGAATATTGTAAAAATAAAAAATGTAATTTTAATGAATTATTAGTTAAAAATATTAATGCTAGAATTGAATTTTTAGAATTTCAAATTGAAGAAATTAATTTAAGTCAAATAAATGTATGAGAATTAGATGTTTTAAGAGGTCAAATTAAAGAATTAAATATTTTGAAAAATAATATTAAAGAATGATTAATAAGAAGAAATAAAAATGAACAAATGTAATTTTTTATACTATTGCCATGAACATCAAAAATACGAATGTTGTCAAAAAAAATTATGTTGAGATTGTAAAAAATTAAATTAATAAGGAGAAATAAAATGAATAGAAAAGTAAAAAAAATTATTTGTTCTACATCAGTAATCACAGATGAACAATGAAATTATGAAGAAGTAAAAGATAACTTATTAGGTATATTATTAAGTTTTAAAAATGAAATTCAATATAAAAATTGAAATAAAATAGTAAAAAAAGAATTTGAAGAAAATGATATAGATTTTATTTTTAAATTTAGATTAGAAAAGAATGATAAAAATGATTAATGAAAAATCAATTAAAGAAAAAACTATTTATTCTTGTAATTCAATTGAATTTGATAAATTACCTAAAAAATTAGATAGTAATTTAAATAATTGAATTGAGATTAATAGTCATTTAATAGTTAATCCTAGTAAAAATATTGAAGTACATTTAGATAATAGATTTAAAACAATTAAAAAATGATAGGAGAAAAATTATGGATAATCAAACTTTAATTTTATTAAAACACTTAGGAAAAATTAATAAAAAATTAGATGAAATTTTAGAATTATTAAATAAAAAAGGAGAACAAAATAATGAGTAATAATGATGGTAAAAATGAATTAAAAATACCTAATATTATTAAAAATAATAAAGAGGAATTAATAAAATTTCGAAATTATTATGAAATGATTAGAAATTCTAGTAAAGATTTAAGAACCATCAATCAACAAAGTTTAATTAATGCTTTATTTAATCTATATAAATTAAATCTTTCTATTAATTCTATTAAAAAAGAATTAGCATTAATACCTTATGGTAATGAATTACAAGTACAAATTCAAGAAGATGGTTGATTAACATTATTACAAAGAACTGGATTAGTTGTTGATTTTCAAAGAGAAAAAATAACAACCGCACATAAGTTTAATCCAGAAAATAATAAATGAGAAATTAATCCAGCATTAATTTTTGAAAGAAAAAGTGTTAATACAATTGGTTATTATTGTTATATTTCACTTTTAGACAAAAATGGTAAAATTAATAATTTTTACAAAGGAATGACTATTGAAGAATGTCAAGAATGAAGAAAAAAATTTAGTAAAACTAAACTTGAAAATAGTCCATGAAATACTAGCTTTGACCAAATGGCATTAAAAACTGTAGTTAAAGCATTAATTAGAGAAATCAATAAAACACCAATTATAGTTTTAAATAATCAAGATGATATTAATTTAGCACTTCAGTTAGACCAAGGTGTAGTAATTGATGAAGAAACAATTGCTTATAAAGATAATACTGGTGATGAAGTTAAAATTATTAATTCAAATAATAATATTGATAATACTGATATAAATTCTGCTTTATCTAAATTAAAAGAATTAGAAAAAGAAGAAGAAATAATAGAAAATTTTGAAGTTTAATATGAATAAAGAAAAATTAATTCTTTGATTAAATAAACAAATTAATATTTGTTTATGTGATTTTTTAAAAGAAGCCGCTAAACTTACTGCTTATTATAAAGTACTTGAATTTATAAAACAAGGAGAATTTAATAATGACTAAACAAGATATTTTAGAAATGATAGATAAATTAAAAGAATTAAAAAATTTAGATGGAATAACTGTAAATATAAAAATTGAAGATATTAATATTGAAAATAATTAATATTTAGGCATTTGACATATACTGTTCTTAATTTAACTCCTATTCCCTATTTTTTATTCTCGCTTAAAATATGTCAATGTAAGTCCTAAATTTTATATCTATACAGAACGAAACTATAGAATTATTAAAATTTGGATAACATTATAATTCTATAGTCCACGGTTTATTACGGTGCTGATGAGTTCATAAAAGGATGTGAAATAATGAGAAATATTAGAACTGAATGATTTTATAATGATAAAAGTCCTAAAGAAATAAAATGTCCAACAGTAGGATTATTAAAAAATAAAGAAGATGCTTTATGTTATTTATTAACATTAAATTTATATCCAAAATTATATCCACAATATATTTATTATTCATGAATATTAGAAAATAATCAAACTGGCTATTTAATTATTTGTGGTAATAATAGAGATACAATAGGAAATATGCAATTTAAATTTATAAAAGAAGGTTAATAATGAATAACATGGAATTATTAATATCTTTAATAGAAGATTACAAAGAATGTAATTTTTATAACAATTATTTAATTTATAAAATTATGAACATTATTATAAAAGGAGAATAAAAAATGCCAAATACAGAAAATACAAACTCAAATTATACTTTATTAAAATTAATAAGAACTGGAATATCACCATTATCTGCCATGATTGGTACCAGTGCTTATTATGGTCAATTAATAGGAAATCCTATTTTAGGAAGTATTAATGCTTTATTATTTAGTAAAAAATTAGGAATTGATATTTGAAATTTAAATCAAATGCTAAGTTTAAAAACTAAATTAATTAATAGTAGTAAAAAAATATTATTAGGTTTAGGAACAATTGGTTTAGTTAATTATAGTAAATTTACTAAGAGGCTTTTATGTAATCTGTGTATCTTTGTTTTACAAAGTACTAGTTTAGATTAATTCTATCTTCAAATTTTATCATAAAATGAGCAATTGCTGTATTTCAATTTTGAATGGGCATTGTTCATTTTTTTGTTATATTTTCAATTGCTAAATAAAATATTTTAAAAACTGCCATATCATTAGGAAAAACTTTTTTATTTCTGATAACTTTTCGTAATTGACTATTTACAGATTCAATAGCATTTGTTGTATAAATAACTCTTTTGATTTCTGTAGGATAACTAATAAAAACCATTAAATTATCTCAATTTTTATATCAAGATTTAGCAATTTGAGGATATTGTTTATTTCACTTATTTTCAAAGGATTCTAAAGCCTGCATTGCTTGTTCTTCACTACATGCAGTATAAATTGGTTTTAAATCTGCAACTAGAGATTTTCTATGCTTATATGAGACATATTTCAAACTATTTCTAATTTGATGAACTATGCATAATTGATGTTCTGTTTTAAGATAAACTGATTGTATTGCTTCTGACATGCCTGTTAAATTATCACTGCAGGCAATAAGAATATCATTTAAGCCACGATTTTTCATTTCTGTGAAATTTGCTAATCAAAATTTAGCACCTTCATTTTCACTAATTCATAAACCTAAAACATCTTTTTTACCTTCTAAATCAACTCCTAAAGCTATATAAACTGATTTATTAATAATCCTTTTATCTTGTCGTACTTTCACTACTATGCAATCAAAATAAACAATCGGATAGACACTTTCTAATGGTCGATTTTGCCATGCTTTTACATCATCAATAACATCATCAGTAATTTGACTAATAACACTTTCACTAATATCAGCACCATGATATAACTCTTGTAATTGCATTCTAATATCTGATAATGTCATACCTTTTGCATATAAAGAAAGAACTTGTTGATCAAAACCATCAAATCTTCTTTGTCTTTTTGCAACTATTATAGGATTAAAATTACTATTGCGATCTCGTGGTACATCAATCTCAATTTTACCTTGTTGAGTTATTATTTTTTTTGAACTTATACCATTACGAGCATTGTCACTATTACTATGTTGATTCTTTTCATATCCCAAATAATTTTGCATCTCAGAATTCAACATTTTTTCTACTAATCTTTTTGTTAATTCTTTATACAATCCTCCCTCTTTAAAAACTGTTGTTAAATCTTCAGTATTTTCTAATAATAAATCTACTGCTTTTGATATTGGATCATTATTATTAATATTTTGCTTTTTAGCCATCTGTAACTCACTCTTTCTAGTCATTTAATTATATTTACTAGAATTAATTAAACATAGTTATTTTTGTAAGTTACACAGATTACTAAACATTACTTTTACTAATGCTGATATTAATCCTAATCCAACAGAAAGTCCAACCACAACTACAACAGTTAATCCTTTTCCACCAGATTTATTATTTAGTAATCCTAATACCTCTTCTAATCATTTAATGGATTGAGATACATTTATTAGTCTTAATTCATATGGTATTGCTAATTTAATTGCTGGAATTACTGAAATAATTCCAAGTAAATTTGAAACTATTAGAAAAATTTGTAATATGGCTACTGGTGGTTGTTTAATTTCAAGTGGTGTAGCAATGGGTATTAATAATGATTTTAATAATGCTTATGCAATACCTACCATAATTGCTGGTGCAAGTGAAATTATTCATAATTTATTACCTATGGAAACTACACATCATAATGAAGAAATGCAAGAAACACCATTTAATAATGAAACTGCAAGATTAATTAATGATAATAGATTTACTATTAATAGTGAAACAACTAGTCAATATGGTAGTGATAATATGAGCGAAGTAGCATTAAATCACGATAATGCTTCATTAAATTGAGATTATAATCACATGAGTTTATAAATAAGTAAAAATGCCTATTAAAGGCATTTTTTATTATTAATAAATACTTTTTACTTCTGTTTGTTTATTAATAGAATTTAATTTACTTTGTAATTTATTAATTTTATTTTGTTTTTTTAGTTCTTTTTTATTAGGGTCTGTTAAAGATTTACCAAATGCAACTAATGCTTTTCCAAATTTAATTAAAACATAACCCCCATTAATACATAAATTAGCAACTATAATAATTGTTGTAGTATCCATATTAATCACCACCTTTCTAAAATATTTGATTAATTTTTAATACAATTTTTACAATAATAAATATAATTAAACCAGCAACAGCATAAGATAATAAAACTCCAATTAAACCTAAAATAATTTTTATAATTTTAAAAAACATAATATTATTCCTGTAATTCTTCTAATTTTTTAAAAATATAATCTCTACCCATACCCCACATTATTCTATTATTATAAATATTAATTTCAGTTTGTTGGTTATTGTTATTATTTGCTATTCATAAACTACTTTTTACAACGCTTGTATCTAATTGATAATAAAAATTAATTATTTGTCAACTATAATTTTTATTATTTTCTTTACTTGTATAATCACCATAACTTATATATATTCTATAATGTGTTTTATCTTTAAATATATATTTTATAAAATTTTGATTATTATTATTTTTATCTGTTATAACTTCTCCTACTTCTTTTCAATTTGAACCACTTGGACTTGGTTTTGGTGGAATATCTTTTAATTCAATATTAAAGGCATCTTTTTCTAGTAATTTTATATTTAAAGTTTTAGAAATAATATTTAAAGGTAAAATATTAACTTTAATAGTATTTTGTAATTCTTCTAACGAAAATATATTTCCATATTTTTCATTAGCACCTTCTATAATTAATTTAAAATTATTTGCATTTACTACAACTAAATATAAATTTGCTTCAATTCCATCAATTTCTCCTTGTGTAAGAAAAATTTTATCACCAGCATTACCACCTAAATATTTACCAGTTTTAAATTCTACTATAATTCTTGTATTTACTTGATTAAATGGTGGTTTTTCTCAAGTTATAAGTACCCTATAAAGTTTATCAAATCAAAGTTTAAAATTACTATATTCACGATTATTTATACTTTCACCTATTATTTTTCAATTTTCTTTATCTTGTTTTTTATCAATATTTGATTTATTTTCATTAATAGCACCAGCAACTGTTTTATTAGTAGTTTCTAAATTAGGAATTTCAGTACCAATAGTATTAATAGAAAAAGCATATTTAAATTGGTTTTTATCCATTTTATCTTCTAATTTTTTATTTACTTCTTCTTTTTTATAATAATCTGATAAATCTGAAGTTCCACCAATAGCACTAATTTTATTATTTTCATCAATAGTTATATTAGTACCAGCAATTAATTTATTTTGTTTTTTATCTAATAAATCATCTACATATTGTTTAGTTGTAGCATCACTTAAAAATGTAGGTGTACCAACATCAATAATTCTTTTACCATTAACATCAATACCTTTAAAATCTTTTGGCTTTATAAAATTAGGATTATCTTTATTAACTTCTCATAATGAATCAATATTACTATCAACATGAATTTTTAATTTAGGTATAGTATCACTAACATCATCTATTTTTATGCCAATTCCAGCAATTATTCCTTGTTTTTGTAAAAATGTTTTATTAGCAGAATCTCAAGTAATAACTCTTGTATCACTTTCATCAAATATACTAGGTGTATTAAAATTATCTGTATTACATGAAATCGAATTATTAATTGCTTTTCTTGGAGTATGTAAATTTGCTTGTTGTAATAAATTATATACTTCCATTAAAACATAATCTGGTTCACTTGGAGGACTAATACTACTTGATAAACCATTACCACTAATAGAAACTGAACTTCTTATAAATGCCATTCCATCAGTTAAATAATATATAGTCATTCTTGCTGTTGCTCTTTTAACTAATTGTTGTTGAGTTTCATTAAGATTTTTAAATCCTATGACTTCAATTTGATTACCAGTAATAGTATTAATGCGTTCACTTGATATAGCAATAGCCATAATAGTAAAATCAGTTTTAGTATTATCAGTAGTAGTTTGGTCTGCATCTGGTATAAAACCATATATAGTTTTTAAATCATCTTTTGTAATATAATTTAAATTTACATTTCAATCAATATTATTTTTGTTTTCCATAATTTTTAAACCTTTCATATCCATTTACTGCTTGTGATTTATTAACTACACCAATAACTGATTTATATTTCTTTTGTTGAATTACTTTTTTACCTATATTTTTAGAATTTCTACGTGCTAAGTATTCTTTATCTTCTTTATCTAATCCACCATGATAATACTGTCTTATAAGTACTGAATTAGCACCAGTACCGTAAGCACCAGTTGCTTTACACATATCAATTCACATTTCTTTTGATATCATAAAATAATCATATGATTTACTTAAATTAGTTCTATATGTTAATGTAGCAATACCATAAGTACTAGATTGTTGTTGTACTACTGGAGTTCATATACCACCTGCTAATGCACTACTAGAAAGATTTACATAAACTCCAATCATAGAATCATAATCTTGTTCAGTTAAAGAATTCATTATTATTTCTTTACCTTTATCCATTAATGATTTACCATTTAAATATTGTTTTTGAATATGTTGTAATTTAGCAATATTATTATTAGTAATATGTGTCATTATTTTTTTATGAATTACTGGTAAATTTGTTAATTTTTGTAAAACTTGTTGAAATTCAGATAATTCTTTTTGTGATTTACCTTGACCTAATACTTTTGACATTAATTGATTTTTTAATATTCCTGCTGGATTTTTTAAAAAACTATTAAATAATGAATTATTTTTTTTAAATTTTTCAATTAATTCAGCAGTTTGTATATCACTAACAGCAGTTTCTAATATCATTCTTAATAATAATATAATAGGCATTTAAATTACTTCTTTTTTGTAAAAGTTACTTGTAAAGAACCATCATATAAAGTTTTACCTTCAACATTAGCACTTGTTGCTGTTAAATTTGAAAAATTAGCATTACCTTTTCGATAATTAGGATTTTTAGCAATAACTGCTTTTTCTACTTCATCTGCTGTTGGAGTATCACCAGCCATAGTAATAGCACCTAAATTAGTAAATTCAATTGCTGTAGCAATATCTATACTTGAAGTAACTGTAAATCCTTTAACTAAATCTGGTCTTAATGCTTTACCTTCTGAAACTAAAAACTTATGAAAATTCTTAACATTACCATTACTTTGTAAAACAAAAGTATTATCTTGTCCTCTATTAAATGGAAATGCTAATGCTTCTTTATGTATTAATACAGCATCACATCCTAAAAAATTAAATGATTCTTGTTTATCAATAACTCCAGCAGGATAATTTCTTCCTAATCATGGACATTCTATAATTTTAATTCCACCAATTTCTACAATTTTACCATCTTTTAATGCTTGACTTGCACTATCACTACCTAATGTAGTTGTTGATAATAATACTAATGGTTTAAAGAAACTAGATACTCATAATACATAATCTTCTTCATCTGTACCAATATATTCATCATTAATACGTGCTTTTAATGTTGCTAATGTATTTGATATTTTTAATCATAAAAGCATACGATAATCATCTATTTTTGGATTACTTGGTAATGCAATATTAATAATGCCATTATCTTTGGCTGTTTTAACTGCTAATGATAATAATTTAGCAACTAAATATATTTCTACTGATTTTGCTTTTGCATCAATTCAACTTGATGCTAAACTATCTGATACAAGAACATTACCATCTTCATATTTTGCACCTAATAATTTTAAATCTAATGTTTCTTCTTCAAAATTAATTTCTTTTTTCTTATTTAACAAAATTTGTATTGAATCAGATGCAGTATTATTATTTGCTCCAGCACCAGCAGTATAATCTTCAGTAATATTTCTTTTAGTAATATTATAAATAGCAGTACCAGCATCTAATTGTTCTCTATTTTCTACTGTAGCATTAATTAATGCAACTCTTTTTGATAATAAAACTTTTAAATTTTTAATATATTTTACTGATAAATCTAATTTACCAGTTGGATTACTTGGGTCATTAATTGTTGTTGATTGTGTTGTAATAATTGCCATTTTTATTCTCCTTTTATATTAGCCTAATAGTCAATCTTTAACTAATTGTGGCATTTCATTTATTAATGTTTTATAATCATTAACCGCATTTTCTAATGTGTTAATATCAGTAAATTTAAAACAATTATCAATATGTAATTCAAAATCCCTATCAATTCTGATATCTTGTTTTCTATATTTTTCATTAAATTCAATTTTTGTCATATTTTTAACCTACCATTCCTATTTTTCTAGTATCTACTTCATCTTCTTTTTCTTCTTTAAATTTATCTTTTATATCTAAAGAATTACTAATATTTGTATCTTTATTTTTATTAAATAAATGTGGAAAATCTTTATTTAAATTTGATAATTCTTCATCTATATCTTCTTTATCTCCAAGATATCTTTTTAATAAATTAATATTTTCTTGTGATAAATCATATTTTTTATAACTTTCTGAATGTCTAATTTCTCTATCTTTATCAGTTTTTTCTTTATATAAAGCATTATATTTTTCTTCTAATTCTTTATATTTATCTTCTAAAGTTGGTTCTTTAACTTCTTCAGTTTCTGGTTCTTTTTTCTCTTCAGATTCAGATTCTTTTTCAGTATTTTCTTCTGATTTTACTTCTTCTTTAGTTTCTTCTTGTTCATCTTTTTCTTTTTCTTCCATAGTATTACCTTCTTTCATTTCATTTTCATTTAACATAATTACCACCACCTTTCTAAGTTGAACTTTTTGGATTAATTACCAATGACGTAGTTTGAAGATTTCAATCTGCTTTTGCTACAAATGTGCTTCCAAGATAACTTCAACTTGTAAGAGTCGAAATAAATTGATATCTTAGTACTATATATTTATTAAAACTAATATAAGCAACTATTTTAAATCAAACACTTCCTAATGAATCTATACCAGTTGTAGTTGGTAAATCATTAGTTCATAATAAATCATTAATATAAGTATTAGAAATACTATCATTAGGAGTTAAAGTTGCTATTTGTTTATTTTTACCTTCATTAATACTATTATTTATATTAAATGTTCAATTATTTGTAGCATCATTATGGTTTCCAGAATTATTACTATAATTAATATTATTTGATTCAAATTGAGGATTTTTTTCATTAATATCTTTTAAATCACTTAAATTAATTTTTATAGGTGAAAATCATGATTTTTTATTACCAGTTGTTGATGTTCCTTTCAATGGAAATGAACCACTCATATTAAAATTAAAATTAAATGTCATACTTTCATAATCTTCTTTAAATTTATCAAAACTATCATAACCATAATCTTTAAATGAAAATAATATTGCTTTACCATAACCACTTAATTCTTCATTTACATAAGGTCTCATTTGATAACTATTATTTTCTGGTGTAGTACTAATAATACTATTTCTAATTCCATATTGATTTTGATTACTTAAATCAATAAATATAGGGTGCGCTCTTTCTATTAATGGTGGAGGTTGAATTGCTTGAGGATAATTAAATGGTTGGTCAAATTTAAAAGTATTATTTGCTAAAATAAATGTATTTTGAATTAATCTACTATTATTACTTGCTTTACCAACTGTTTGATAAGTACCACTTCAAATACTAAAATTATCATTAACAGCACCATTTCTATTATCTGGCATTGAATAAAATGTTATTTTAAAATTACTTTTACCTAAAACTTTAATATCAATCATATCAATTGCTCATTTTACTATATTAGTATTAGTAAAATCTGGTGCTTTTAATAAACTATTAACATCATTATCATCTGGTAATAAAAATATTTTTGAATTATCTGTTGTGTCTATTTGACCTAAATTTTCAGTAGTTTTATTATAACCATTTGTAACAGTATTATTATTAATATCAAATCTTGCCATTCCTAGACTATCAGTTAAATTAAATGTAAATGATGTCATATGACTTGCTGTTCCAGCAACTGCTTGTATAGCATCTGGAGTATCATTTCTAAATACATCTAATGGAATTAATGCTGGATTAGTACTTTGTGAACTATATAATAATGTTGTATAAAAATTATATAATTCAGCAGATATTAAGCCATTTATATAATTAAATTGTGGAATTAACAAGTTACTACTTAACTTTGCTCCAATATCTAAACCACCAACAAAGAAATTCATAAACGAACCAAATACTGGAATAGTATTAAGATTAATTTTAATAGTTTCTCTAACTGTTAATGGTATTTCACTAATAGGATTATAAATAAAATAATGTAATGCATTTATAGTATTTAATTGCTTAAATTTATTATTATTCATATTATAATGAGTATTACCAATAAATTTTTTATTATTTTTATTATAATATTGAAAATATGGATTACCAGCAGTTGCATAATTATAATCTTCAATTTCAGCACCATTTAAAAAATTATTATCTCAATAATTAACTAATCTATTTGATACATCAACTTTATTAGTATTTTTAGTTTTTTCAACATTAGTTCTTAAATGACCTTCATAATGCTTAGTTGCACCATCATCATAATTTGGTGCAATTACTTTTTGTCAATCTTGATAACTATCCATTGTACTTTCACCACGTACAGTTAAAACATAATTAGTTTCTGGTAATGCTTGAAAACTTACTGGGTCATAAGTTGAACATTGATATTGTCATGGAAATAATAATTTACTTGGATATTGTCTATATTTATGTTGTTTAGTATTAATAGAATTATTATCAATATCTCTACCTCATAATGCTATTGAAATAGGCTTAACTGAACCATAAAAAGATATTTGACAATGAGTAACTGGTAATGGAGTTAAATAATTTGAATCTAAAATAATATTATTATTTTCATCTAATGCTGGTAATGCTACTGGGTCAGCAGGTGCACCTAATTGTACATATTGATTAATTGCTAATCCACTATGTGCTAATTTATCATTTAATGAACTAAAAGTACATTGAATATATGCTAATTCTTTATTTTCATTATTATAAGTTTTACTAGCAACTTCTAATATATATCATTGTCTATCAACTTTAATTGATTTATCAGTATTTATAACTTTATTAATTTCTGGAATCATATATAATTTATATAAATTTGAAACAATATTATTAATAAAATTAAAATTCTTTTTTTCATTTGGAATATTAATAACTACATTTTTAATTGCTTGTTCTTGAATAAAAGCATTATTTGCTGGAGTTGCTGAATAAGTAATACCTAATTGGTCACTTACAATATTTCCATAAAATACATCACCAACTTGTAATTGTTTATATGCTTCATCTGGATTATCTTTATTTTGAATACGATAATAAGAATGGTCTCATACTGCTTGTATTGCTTCTCTTCCAGTAAAGATTTTACTAAATGAAGTATAATCATTAGGAATTGAAGTTGGTGGTTTATAACCAGTTTCTGTTGAATTTATAGCACCTAAAATAATAGTAAAAGGACATACACGAAATTGTAAATCTTTATTTTGTGTAAAATCTTTTTCAATTTCACCAGTTGATTTTCAAACTGTTTTAATTAATTGATGATTTATTTTCGGTATCATTTTTAGTTTCTCCTAAAAAAGTATTATTAAATTCAATTTCTTCTTTTTGATATTTTCTATTTTCATTAATAATCTGTTCTGCTTCTTCTTCACTAACACCATATCTTTTAACAATAATTCTTTTAATATTAGTAATTCCTAATCTTAATTCTGCTTCATCAATTTCAAGTGATTTTAATCTATCTGTAATAGTATTTTCCTTAATTTCAAATGTTCATTTAGATTTATCACCATCTAATCCCATTAATATAAAACATCTTTGAAATATTTCATTTCAATCACTTTGATTTAAAGTTCTTTTAATTCTTGTAGTTTCCATATCTCTTGAATTAGTAATTAATACTTCTGCTTCAGTTTTTTGACTTGTAGTATCATTTACTGGACTATATCCACTACCTTCAAATGCTTTATCAATAATAAATTGTATAAATTCTGCATATTTATCTAATATTGGACTACCTTGTAAAATAGCAATTGGTGGTGTTCCACTAGTACTTCCTAAACTTCTTAAATTTGCTTGTAAAATAAATTTACCTATTAATTTTTTTAAATCAAAAGCAGTTTTAGATTGATTTATTTCTTGTTCAGTAATATCTAAAAATACACGAGTAACATTATATTCAAGTTCATGTTCAATTGATTCAAATGTTTTATTTAATAATTTTTGTAATCTTTTAATTGGAGTCATATCTGGATAATAATCACCAATAACTCCACCAAAGAAATTCTTTTTAGGTAAATTTTGCATAAATTTAACTGGAATAATACCTAAATTATGATTTTCTATTAATGGTAATTGTAAATCTTTACTTATCTTTTCTTGTAATCCATCTAAAGTAATAAAATCACTAGTAAAATATCTAATTATTTGATTTGGAGTATATGTTGTTTTAACATAAATACTTTGGTCATCATATTGTAATCTTGACCAAGTACTAGCACCTTGTTCAGTATCTAATACTCTTGCAACTCTTGATTGAGCATATGGTTGAGCAAAATTTAATGATATTCTACCAGTTTTACTTTTATCAATTTGAACAATACTATAACCATAACCAGATTTAATATGACAATCTTGATAAAATAATGAATCTAAATTATTTCATTCTTTTAATTTTTCAATTGCTCTTTTATAATCATCATCTTCACTTGTTAAAGTATAACCATTACCCCATAATAATTTACTTGCATGATTTGCTATAATTTCTTGAAGATTTATCATACATCACTTAGGAGTTAATATTTCAGTATTATGATTATTCATATGTTACTTCCTTTCAAAATAAGGATTTATATTTGCACTTAAATTTCTCATATATGGTTCTATAGCATAATCAAATGCATCTCTTAAATGGTCATTACCCGCTAATGGTATTTGTTTAATACTTTTAGGGTCTCATACAGCCAATCTAAATTCATCTAATAATGCTTGTGCATTCATACTAATATTTAAGCGTTCTGATGCCATTAAAGCCACATTCTTACCTATTCTAAACTCAAGTCTTAATTTCACACAATCTTTAAAATATAATCATGAATTAACTTGATATTTAATTGCTGTATCATTTAACATTTCAATAAATGTATAATTACTAAAATCACAATATACAGTTAAACCATATTCATATAACAAATTATTTTCTTTTGCTAATTTAATATAAAATTCAACTACTAATCTTGCTAATTGTTTATTATCATAACGAATTAATTTATTTTCTATTTTTAAACAATCAATAACATTAACAAATTTAAAATTATAATCAAAACCTATTAATAAACATGCTAAAGCATCATCTTTAAAACCATAATCTAATCCAGCACTAAATCTATAACTTGGTTGTAATAATCTACTAATCTTATGAATAAGATGTGAATATATTCCACCAGATTCATAACCTACTAAACCATGACTTCTTACTCTTGCAGATATTGGGTCTAGAACTTCTATTTCTAATAATTGTTGTTTATCACTATCTTTTAAGTAACTATTAAGTTTTCAATTTTGATAATGATAAATAGTATTATCAATAATAGTAAATTGTTCATATTCATTAATTATTTGCTTTTCATTTTGTGGACAAGCATTTATAGTTTTTTTAATAAATTCATTAAGAATTGACCAAGGATTACAGCTCTCTATTTCTAATAATTGATTTGCACCACGAATAGCATCTTTTAAATCTTGATAATCATTTTCGGTAATTTCATATCTTTCATCACTTCATATAATTACATAATCATATAAATAATTACTTGCTAATCCAGTTAATTTAACATTACTATTATCTTGTGCATGTAAATATTTACAAGTTATTTTACTACCATTAAATTCAATAGTTTTTTTAGTTTCGCTAATAATAAAATTAATACTAGGATATGTTGCTCTAATAATTTGTTTTAATTCTTGTCAACTATCATTTAATTGCTTTGACATATTACGAATTAAATAAGCATGAATATTAATATTATCTAACATTAATAAAATACCTAAGAATTCAATATCACTAAATGTTTTACCAGATTTTCGTGAACCTAATTGTTTAATTTTAGTAATATTTAAAGGTTGTTTTAAATACATTCTTTTAGCAATATCTAATAAATAACCAAAATTACTTAACATTTATTCTTACCTTTATTTTCTAAACTAATTGCTATAGGGGCTGTATTATCACTACTTTTTATATCAATTTTTGTAGATAAATGATATTCTTTCACAAATGCTCTTTCTAAATATCATGCAGTATTATTTGCATTTGCTTTTAAATATCTTTGCGTATTAATATGGCGTATTTGTAAATATGCTCAATTAATTTGTTGTAAAAAAGTATTTCTCTTTTTTTGTTTTCAACTATAAAGAGTATTTTCTGTAATATCTAAATAAACTAACATACCAATTTTAGTTGGTACTTCATCAAACTCTTTACAATGAATAAAATATTCTTCTAATTTTTCTCTTAATGCTTTTGCATCATTAAAAATTGTTCTTATTTTTATTTTTTCTTCTTGCACATAAAAATCTCCTTTCATATGCTTTAAAAACACAAAAATTTATGATATAATTAATATAATCTTTAAGTTAAGTTTCTCCGCAATAACTTATTAACTTTATTAATTACTTCATATATTCTTTTATTTAATTTTTATAATATAATTATAACAAAAAATAGCATTATACTGCTATTTTTTTCTTTTTTCTTTTTTTAAATTTAAAAAATTTTTTAATTTTATTTCCTAAACTTTTTCAAAATTTATATTCGGGATTTTGTGATTTATATATAATCATACATCCTATAAAAGTCCCAATAATATTTAAAGAGATAGTTAAAAATAATACTCCAAAAACTTTATTTTTTTCACATAGATTTCAACCATATAAACCTATAAATCCTAAGATACTAAATATAAATATTCCTAGTAATATTCATCATGCAATATATTCCACTTATATTATTTTCCTTTTCTATTTACTTTTTTCTTTATTTTACATTATTTTATTAAAAAAGAAAAGATAACTAATAAAAGTTATCTTTAAACGTTGCAATAGATTTGCTAGTTATTTCAATCGTTCTTTATTATTATACTTTAAAACAAAACTTTTTTCAACAATAATTTAGTAAATTTGTTAGAATGACCGTGAAATATATAAATAAAAAAAGGAGTGAAAAAATGTTTAATTATAAAAATAATCTTGAATATGAAATTAATAGAATTATAACAAATCATGTTAATAAAATCCATGCTTTTGATGAATATTTTTTTCAAAATAGAGATAAAGATAGATATAAAGTTGCTAAAAAATGTAATCGTAGTATTATTTTTGAATTTGGTAAAATGATTTTTAATCAAAGAGTTTATTGAGATAAATTAAAGAAAGAATATTATTATCCAGTTTATGAAGAGTTTAATATTGAAAAAAGAGCAAAAATTATTAGTTGATTAAGAGAAGAAATAATATCATATATTGGAAGAAAGAAACATTATCAAGATATACAAGATATTTTAAAATATACTTATGTTTCAAAAGTAACAATTAGTAAAATTCATAAAAATGCAAAAGTTCAAGAAAAATTACCAGAACAAAAATTTAAAGTTAAAAATAGTGAATTTATTTATATTAATGCTGATGATTGTTATGTTCCAGTTTGAAATAAAAATCATAAAAGAGAAATGCAAAAAATTCGTAGTATTAGTTACAATACTGGTAAAAAACAAATAGGTAAAAATAGAAATAAGTTATCAAATAAAATTTATACTTTTATGGGTGATTATAAATATAGTCCTAAAGAAGATTATTTACAAGCAAATCCAACAGTTGATTTTACTTGAAATGGATTAAAAAAATATTATGAATTTGAAAATGCTAAATTAGTAGTTTCTGGAGATGGTGCTGGATGAATATATAATTTAGCAAAATATTTAGGGGCATATTATGTATTAGATAAATATCATGCTTTTTATTATTTATGAACTGCATATAAACCTGATAAAAGAAAAAATAAAGTTAATCCAGAAAATTTAAAAAACTTTTTAAAGTCTTGAAAATATTTTTGTAATGGTCAATATGATAAATTAATAGCATTTTTAATTGAAACTAAAGTAAATAAAGGGACGAATTAATATAACGGATAGATTTTCTAACTTCAAACAATAAAACTAGCAAATCTAAATATTTGTTAATTAAATTATACCATAAATTTTTAAAAGATTAAAAAATATAATTACAAAATTACATTTAAATAATACAAAAATCCTAATCTTAAAATTAGAATTAAAAAATATTAAATTGTATTATTTTAAGCACTATTAATATAATTTCTACTATTTAAATAATTGGCTCTAGCCATTAACATATTAATTAACGTTGGATAAGCATATATTTTTGCACCTTTAGTTTGAGATTTAACTAAATGTTGAATATCACTTTCAGCACTACAACCTATATTTCAACTAGCAGGTTGATTAATAATACCTTCTTTATTATTTTCAAAAATCCTTAAAGTTTCTTTATTTAGGGCGTATTTCATTAATAGTTAGATTTGATAAAAATATAAATGAGAGATAATTCTCTCATTTTTAATTGTTGAACAATTATAATTAATTATTTTATTAAACCAGCACTTTATTAAAGTAATTAATTATTACATAACTTAATAAAAAATTATGTAGGCTATTGTGCTGGAATTAACCAATAGTAATTTTTGTGTTGCTTTTTTAAAACTTGATATTTTTTGGTTCCCTTCCCCTAGAACCCCTACCCTCCAAGGCTTTGCTACTTACAGTAGCATAAGCCTTACGTATAGTAGTAGAAGTATTTAGTTACTAGTATATAAGCCTTTTATCACTGTAGGTGATAAGGCTTATACGTAGAAAGGATTCATAATGATTAATGTTAATTTAGATATTAAAAATAAAGTAAGAGAAACAACTAAAGGTATGTTATTAGAAATTGGTGAATATGAAACATGATTTCCGATTAAAGATACTACTATTAATAAAAATAATAAAAAAATAACATTAAAAATAATTGAAGATTTTAATTATAAATTAGGTAAAAAATCAATTACAAAAGATATTGAAAGTATTAAAGGTAGTGATATTTTAAAATATATAAAAAATATTTCAGATATTACTACTAATGAAAATGAATTAATATCTTGTGAATTTTATGAACAATATAATGGTTATTATATTTTTACAAATGATAAAAATCAAGAATGTTTTAAATATAACATTACATGAGAACAAGATATGAAAAGTTTTAAAATAAATAATCCATATAAAGATAATGATTTAGCAATTAATTATATAGTTACACCAATAAAAGATATAAATACTAATAATGAAAAAATATTTTATTTAAAGTATTAAAGGAAATTAATATGTTATTAAATGTTGAAAAAATAGAATTAATAAAAAATTTATGTAATGAAAAATTACTTAAAAATGAAAAATATATTGAAATACAAGAAATATTAAAAATTATAGAAAGAGAGAATTAATTATGTTGAATTTAAAAGAAGATAAAAGAATATATTTAAAATATGAAGAAATTGAAAAAATATATGGTTCATGTGATATTTGTCATAAAAATTCATCATTTGCAAATAGAACTTGTAATAAATGTTTTTATAAATTAATGAGTGATAATGATGAAATGTAATATTCATAATGAAAAATATATATGATTTTCTGAATCAGAAAATACATATTATTGTAATAAATGTATAGATGAAATGATTGAAGAAGATATGTATTTAACAAGTGATAATTGAGATTTTTTAAAAGAACATTATATTAATGAATTACAATTAGAAAATTTTAAAGGAGTGTAAAAATAATGAATAGATTAGAATTACAAAATGCAATGAAATTAATAGAAAAATTTGAAGAATTACAAGAAGAATTTAATAGTAAATATGAAGATTTATACGTTGAAATTGATAATGATGGTGATTTAAAAATTAGTAGTGATTATTTTGACTTTGAAAATGTAAATAAATTACAACAAGCAATTATTGATTATAAAAGAATTATTAAAGGTTAAAAGAAAGTAGTGAATAAAAATGGTAGCAGCTCCTAAAAAGAAACCAGAAGAATTAATGATAAAACAAATTATTGTTCATTTAAGATTTACTGAAAAAGATTATGAAACATTAAAAGAAATTTGTGAAGAAAAAAATATGAAAATTAATGGATTTATAAGGAGTTTAATTAAAAATGCAATTAAACAATCAAAAAAATAATTTAATTTTTAAAAAAGAAACACATCAATATTTTATTCAAAATAAAGAATTAATATCAGTAAGTAAAATACTTGATTATTATTTAGGTAATTCATATTGTAAATGTAATAAATGTAAATATTGTTTTAATATAAATAATGCAAGAATTCGTGGTAATTGTGTTCATAAAGTAGCAGAATTATATTTTAAAAATATAACTATTAAAAATATAAATAATCAAATTAAAAATATTATTAAAGAATTATTTCCCGAAAATTATTTAAATTATTGTTATACATTATTAGAATATTTACCAATTAAATTTATTAATAATAATGAATATATTAGTGAAAAAATATTTAATTATGATATTGTTGCTGGAACACCAGATTTAATTTATAAAGAAAATAATTTAAATATAATAGTAGATTTTAAAACTTATAAAGTTTTTACTAAAGAATTATTAGAAAAATCAAAATTACAAATAATAGCATATTATTGATTATTAAAAAATAATAATTATGAATTATCAAATATTCATTTTATATGTTGAGTTAAAGAAAATGAAATTGAATTAATAAAAGTTGAAATAACAAATGAATTATTAATTGAATGAGAAAAAGCAATTTGAACATGAAAGGAATTAAAATAAAATGGCAAATGAATTATTAGTGAAAAATATTAATAATGGTAATGTAGAAAAATTTATTAGACAAAAAGGTATTATTAATAATTTAGAAATTCAAAAATTTAAAAGTAATGTATTAGCAATTTCAAATCAATATGGTTTAGATAAAGCATATCCAGATACTATTATTAATAGTTGTTATCAAGCAGTATTATTAAATTTACCTTTAGAAAAGAATTTTGGTTATTGTTATATTGTACCTTATTGAGATAGTAATACAAAAGTAAATAATGCTCAATTTCAAATGGGATATAAAGGTTATATTCAATTAGCATTACGTAGTCAACAATATAAAGAAATTAATGTAAGTGATGTTAGATTAACAGAAATTAAAAAAGTAGATAGACTTAAGGGAATTGAATTTAATTGAATACAAGATGATTTAGAAAGATTGAAACAACCTATTATTGGTTATGTAGCATATTTTCAATTAGTAAATGGTTTTGAAAAAATTTTATATATGTCAAAAGAACAAATTGAAAAACATTTTTTAAAATATTCAAAAACTTATGCAAAAAATAAAGAATTTGTTGTTAGTGATTTTGATAGTATGGCATTAAAAACTGTATTAACTCAATTATTAAGAAAATGGGGAATTATGAGTACTGAAATGCAAATTGCATATGAAAATGACCAAGCAATTATTACTGAAACAGAAAAAATATATATTGATAATCCAAATACTAATAATGTAATTGAAAATAATACAAATTTTCAACAATTAGAAGCAAATATAAATAAATTAGATAATTTGGTATTTAAAAATGAATAAATGTAGAACATGTAATAAAAGAATTTGATTAAGTAAAAATTGATGTATTAAATGTTTAGAAATATTAGTTATGAATTTAAATAAAAATAAGGAGAAATAATAATGAATAATTATTTACTTTCAATTGACCCAAGTATTAAAAATACAGGATTTACTTTATGAGAAAAATTTAAGCATTATTGTGATAAAGAAGAATGTTTAAAAATATATTATTGAAAACCAATATGAATAAGTAGTTATAGTTTTAATAATAAAAAATTAGATTTTATTGATTTTCAAAATGAGATATTTTTTCATAGAACAAGAAATGAAGATATAAATTTAATTATTGAACGTGGTACTTTTCATAGTAAAAATGGAATTGGTTATGAAACTCAAGAACATTTAAGAGGTTTTATTGCTGGACAATTTAATAAATTATTAACAAAAGATATGTTAATTAGTCCAAGTGAATGAAAGAAATGATATGTAAAAAATGATAAATATTGTTCTGCTATTACATTTGTAAATGGTATAAATTATAAATGAGATAAAAATATTTCTTTGTTTATGTGTGAAAATTTAATAAAAGAAAATAATTGAAATATAAAAATATCAAATCATGATGAAGCTGATAGTTTATTAATTGGTTGATATTATTTAAATAAGGACAATAAAATGCAAAACGAAAAATACAAAGGACGAAAAAGCCCATTTAATTTCGAAATATTTATAGAAGAAAACAACAAGGAGAATAAAAAATGATTATAGTAACTGGATGACAATGTGATTATTATGAAAATAATATAAGATGTGAAGAATATAGTAAAATTAAACCACATAAAGATTTTAATAATAATAGAGTTTATTGTGAAAATCATTGAAAAATAGTTAATAAAATAAATCAAGAGAGAAAAGAATTTGCTATAAAACAATATAAACAAAAATTAATTGATTATTTAAATTTATGTATTGATATGGATAATAAAAGATTAATAACTAAACTTTATAATGAAAATCATATAAATGGTTCAATAGAACAAACAAATGTTATTTTACAATTAATAAAGAATGGAGTATTTGATTAATGAAAATATTTGCTATTTTATTAAGAATTATACTTGTACCAATATTTTTAATTTTAATAATTATTCCTGCAATAATAATTGGAATATTAAAATTTATATGAACTGGTAATTCTGAATTTACAATAAAATTAGAAAAAATTAAGGAGTAAATAATGCAAAAACAAAAACAAGAAAAAGTATTACTTAAATGTATTGTTAAAAATTGTAATAGTAAAGTATTAGTTACTTTAAAAACTGTAAATTTAGAAGATAGTGTAATTCAATTTTTTAATATGTGTTATTTTCATAAAAAACAATTTAAAAATAAAGTTAAAGAAATAAAAAATAAGGAGTAAATAATGAATTTATGAGACTTTTTAAAATATAGTGATAAATATAATGTTTTTAAAATATATACAAGAAATACAGAAATATATTTTTCATGAAATGGTGGAAGTAGTGAATTAGATGATGACCGTACTTTATTAGGTTATGAATTAGCTGATTGAAAAGTTTTATCATATAAACAATATCCAAATGAAATTAGAGTATTTATTAAATTAGATAATCAAGAAATGTGTTCATATAATCATTTTCCAAAAACAAAAGAAGAAAGGTTAAATTATGAATAAAGAAAAATTAATTGAAGAACTTAAATATGAAATGGAAAGATTAAATTTTATATATGAAAAAATTAGAAAGGATAAATTTGATAATGAATAATTAGTTAAATTATCTATATTTAATATAGAAAATATGATATAATTAATATGAAATTTCAATTTAAAATACTATTAAAGTCAGATTCTAGTCAGGTAAATACTACTGGAAATAAAGTTGCTGGTGTGTTCTTAGAGAGCAGGCAAGCTGATTTAAAGTAAAGGGTTTATCATTTTCCCTTGCTAAGACAAAATAAATGACGACTAGGAGCTTTAATAAAGCAGTCTTATTTATTAATTGCAACAGATAGTCATTAGAACCTTTAATTAGGTTCTTTTAGTTTTTATAAAAAAAGTTACCAATTAAGGTAACTTTTTAATTAGGTTCCAACCTAATAATATAACTAATATAACAGTGAAATTATATACTTATCTTTCTCTATAACCCTTGATAAGTATTACAATTAATTATACATTAATATTTAAGATTGTGGGGAAATATTATTTTGTTTAGGTTTTCTTTTAAATTTAAAAATAGATTTTAATTTTGGAAATCTTTTAATTAATTTTAAAATTATTGGAATAAAATAAAAATATAATAACTCAATACATCCAAAAATAATAAATATATAATAAACACTTTTTATATTTAAATTATTAGCAAAAAAATAAAAAAGTAAAGGACATATAAATAAAAAAGTTAAGGCGGTATATATATATATATATATAATTTTTAAAATTTTTATTATCACAAAAACGAATAAATAATTTGTATGGTACAAACATTAGAAATAAAAATGTCAAAGACATGGCAATTGAAATTGTGTAAGGAGAATTTATAAAATTACCTCATCATGGTCAAAATTCATTACGATTTAAAAAATACATGTTTATTCACTTCCTAGAACTTAATTATATTTTAATTTTACCAAATTATCTCGAATTTAAAACTATTTTATTAATATTAGATTTAATATTTGATATATATCTATATGCTCAACTTTTATCAGGTTCTCTTTGTGCAGAATTGGTATATTCTATTTTACCTAAATTACCTTGTAAATAAATAATTCAATTTAATTTTTCAGAGTTATTAATTATACTAAATGCTATAGGATAATCATTACTTATTTTTTGTTCATAAGAATCATAAGACTTCTTAATTTTTAAATCAAATGCATAAGCACATAATGAATATGAAGTAAAAACATTATAATTACAAATACTTTTATAATAAGCATTTGCAAAATAATCAGTAACTTCTTTAGGAGCAATTGTTCCAAATTTACTAAAACAGTCAGCCTCTGGAAAATTAACTTTGTTTATTTTTAAATCTTTTAAATCAATAGTTTTACTTATGTTTTCACTTTTTGCCGGTCTAAAAGTTTCACTATTAATATCAATAGTATTTAAATCAGAATTCTTTGAATTTGATATTGTTTCAAATTTATAACTATAATATATTGTGATACTTTTATAAAATCTTTGTAAATCATTAAAAGTATTAATTAATAATGTAGGGTCTAATAAAGAATTTAAATCTATTTCATATTTACTAAATTTACTTTTATTTTTATCTTCTCATTCTTTTATATTACTATATCCATTTTTTATTAATGCTACATCATCTGTTATCATTTCAATTTTTAAATTTGGAATAATAACAATTGATTTAGCTATATTTTGTGGACTTGGTGGTAATATTTTTGCTGGATAACTAAAAGTAGTTTCTTCAGTTTCTTCATATTCATCATGATTTAATTTATATAAAGTTGTTCAATTAAAAGCATTACCAGTTAAATAACCCATATTATTATAACGAAACTGAGCAACTGATATTTCATTATAATCACCTTGATAAGTAAAAGGATTATCACTATAAAATGTATGTCTTTCTTCTCCTTGATGTAAACTTTGTGTAACAATTGTATCAATAATATAAGGATAATTTGAACCATCAATTACACCATTTGCAGTAGGATTTCATTGACAATTTTTATCTTCATTTGTAAAAGGACTTGCTATATCTAAAAATTCAGTATCTTCTGCTAAAATATAAACTTTATTATTTTTCTTTTGTGATAAATCAATTGTACTTATTTGTTCTTTAGTAGTTAATTTCTTACCACTAGTAGGGTCTCATGGATAAACACTTACTCTATCACTTAATTTCATTGTCATAGCAGTTGTTGAAACATTTGCACCTAATAATTTACCAATAGTAAAATCATTATCATTTGTAAAAGCATTTAAAGGAATTAAACCACCATTACCAATAATATTTTCTAAATTACTTGTAAAAAATGCACTCATAAAACCATTAAAATATAAAATTTTTTTATATTGTTGAACATTTTGAGTAATAACTCAACTACTTCAAATACCTAATGTTAAAGCATTTAATAATTTACCAATTAAAGGTATATCACTTAATGCAAATGGTAATCATTGATTTGAATCATAAGGCATTTGTATTAATGGTGAAAATACAACACTATTAAAATTTAATATTGCTGACATATATTTTTGTGATATTTTACTATAATCAACAGTTGGACTACCAATAATTAAATGAGTATCTGGGTCTTTATATTTAAAATTACTACTCATATCAACATTATAATTTCCAGTTAAATTATTTATATTTCATTCACTATCTCAAAAGAATTTAGCATTACCAATTGCTGTACCATTACTTTTTATTGCTTTATCTTTATCAAAAGAAAGCATACCTTTAAAATCTTTTGTTACAAATAAATTATCTTGAAAATTTAATGAAGTTTTTAATCATTCTGTAAAATTTTTAAAATTAGTAAATCCCGTAGGTTTTGCATCCATAATATTATAAAATGTAGTTTCTGGATGACTACTTGTTGTTATTTTATCATTTATACCAGCAAGTAAACCACCATTATTTTTAATATCAGTTGTAGATTTTTCATTATTACCAGCAATAAATAATCTTCTTGAAGCAAATACTTTACTTTCAAATATTTCTTCATTATTTTGTTGTATTGGTTTTTGTCCTTGAATAATAGGTCTTCCATAATAATAACAACTTGATAATAATTCTAATCCATAACTTTGTCTATGACTATATCTTACTCCTATATCACACATTAAAGTACGATTTAATGTTACTTTTCCTTGTTGAATAGTAGGAAAAGCATAACCACTACCTGGTGAAGCATATTGTACAAAATCAAGTGTATTTTGACCACTACTAATTACTCTATCATTTAAACTACTAAAAGTTAATACTTGTATACTAAATGCACCATTATAAGGACTATAATAATTTGTTACATTTGAAATATATAATAATTGTCTATCTTGATTTTTACGAGAATTACCACCAATATTTTCATTTTCATCATTAAATACAACAAAAAATTGTAAATAATCATCAATTGTAATATGTTCTTCAAACATTACTAAAGTATACTGTCTTTTAGTTTGTACTGTTTTAAATATTTGATTATTTGGTAAATTACTAAAATCAACACCACTTGTATCATCAATTAAATAAGCATTTCAATAATCACCAATTTTATATTCTTTTGTATAAAATTCATCTTGACCAGTAACTTTATGTGTTTCTGGTTCTTTTTTACCTTTATTTTTTTGATATATTTTTGTACTATTTTTTCAAATACATACAACTGGAGTATTACCAGTTAATATTAATTCATATTGACCAAAATCACTTATTTTACTATTAATTGGTTTATAACCAGTTTCAGTTAAAGGTATAGCACCATTATTTATAATAAATGGAAATATTTTTCAATGACTTTGTCTTTTAATTAATATTTGTTGCATCTTTAATCTCAGATGAGCGTGTTTCATTAATTGTATTTGTTGATGTCTGCTCATTTTCATTACCTCCTAAATTTTTCTTTAATTTTTGATTTTCATTAATAATATTTTCTAATTTATTTTCAGCCATTAATTGGTCAATATTATCATATTCACCAATTGCTTCAATTATTGTCATTGTGCCATTATTTAATCTTGAATTAATAATTTGGTCTTGTACTATTTGGTCAGTCATAGCAATTGGAATAAATTTAAAACTATAAGGTCTTTCTCCAATACCATTTCATAAATTTTCACTAATAAGTAATAAATCAAATATACGATAAAAATAAGCACTATAAAATGCTATTTTTATTTCTGTTGTTCCCATATCAAATTTATTATTAAACATTGATTGTGTTTTATTAGTATAAACATCATTACCATGTTCATCATAATCATAACCAGCACCATTAAATATTACTTTAGCAGTACCATTATAATCTAATCAATATTCATTAAATTTAGGGTCACCTTGAATAATTTGCATACCTCCATTACCATTTTTATCATAACCAGCACTACCAACATTCACAAACATATCTTTTTTAGGATTTTCTGCAATATTACCATTTTCTTGCATTTCTTTAACTGTTTCATTATCTAATGCAGCAAATAAAGTAGTAACATTTAATTCTCTTTCTAATCTTTTTTGTCTAATTACACGATTTAAATGTCAAATTAAATCTCATACTGGTGTACAATCTGGATATGCATTTAAAGTTGTAGCATTACCATATAAATTTATAATTGGTAAATTAGTAATTTCAAAAATAGGTATATAATTAAATGGATTTTTAATTTCATAAGTTTTTAATGGAGTAATATTTGGTTTTAATTTAGTTCTTGTAGAACCTAAAATAATATCTTTATTATTATCTTTATATGTTTCATATTTAACTTTTCCATTTTGTATTGTTACTCAAGTTAAAGTTGCTGAATCTGCTTGTTCATTAATAAAATAAAATTCTGCTGATTGTTCTTGTTCATTATATTTAGCAACTCTACCACAAAAACTATTAGGTAATATTTTAAGTGATTTACTATTATCTTCATTAACTATAATCATTATAAATACTTTACCCATTAAACTATTTTGTAATCCAAATTTATAAAATTTTTCTAATCATTTATCTTTTAAATTCATTTCATTTAAATAATCTAATATTTCTTTTTTACTTGAATTAAATAAAAAACCTTTACCTAATCATAATTTAGTTGATTTTTGAGCAATAATCATAGGTATGTCAATATATCAATTTGATTTATCACAACTTAAATATTCCATTGTATTTATCATAATTCATCACCATTAAATTTATTTTTATCAATTAATAATTTATTATTAATACCATTAATTAATCATTTCATTTCATGCATTAAAGCATACATATCACTATCTCAAGTATCATCATGTAAATCTAACATTTTAGGAGTATTATTCATAGTTCATCAAATTAGAAATAGTTTGAAATATGTCTCATATAAGCATAGAAAATCTCTAGTTGCAGATTTAAAACCAATTTATACTGCATGTAGTGAAGAACAAGCAATCCAGGCTTTAAAATCCTTTGAAAATAAGTGAAATAAACAATATCCTCAAATTGCTAAATCTTGATATAAAAATTGAGATAATTTAATGGTTTTTATTAGTTATCCTACAGAAATCAAAAGAGTGATTTATACAACAAATGCTATTGAATCTGTAAATAGTCAATTACGAAAAGTTATCAGAAATAAAAAAGTTTTTCCTAATGATATGGCAGTTTTTAAAATATTTTATTTAGCAATTGAAAATATAACAAAAAAATGAACAATGCCCATTCAAAATTGAAATACAGCAATTGCTCATTTTATGATAAAATTTAAAGATAGAATTAATCTAAACTAGTACTTTGTAAAACAAAGATACACAGATTACATAAAAGCCTCTAAAATTTAATTATTTATAAATAATAAACCTCTTAATGAGGTTTATTTTTTTCTTAAATGTTTCTGTTATATTAGTAGCAATATCATTAGCAAATTTAGTTTGTAATTCTTTTTTAGAATAATTTTGTTTAATTTCTTTTAATTTATTATTAAATTGTTCTTTATGTATTGGACAAAAATTTAACATTTCTTTTGGTTCAAATTGTTCTTTATTATCAATAATTACTTTATTTACTTCAATAATAATTTGCACTTTACAATCTTTAGCCATACATTTAATTTTTATAAAATTAGTTTTCATTATTTATTCTCCTTTTATTAAATCTATTAAATATGCAATAAACACAGTAATTCCAAATAAAACTAATACTCCAATTATTATTGTTACTAAACTAAGTATTCATATTTCTACTGATGTCATTATTTATTCTCCTTATTTAAATAATATCAACCAATTAATAAACTATCTGCTTCATCATGATTATTAATATCAATATTTCATTCATATTTTTCATTTAAATAAAAACATATATCTTCACTTATTTTTTTATTTCAATTTCTTAAAGAAATATTAGTAATAATATTATCTATATATCATTTTTTTCATTTACTAGGACTTATTAACATATCTTTTGTTATAAGTTTATTAAATTGTCCAGCAATAAAACCTCTCAAATGTTCTTGTGTTTCATAACCAATACCATTTTTTGAATGAAAAGTACCACGTTCAATAATTAAATTTATATCTTCATTTCTTGTTCTATGAAAAAATATCTCATTTTGAAAATCAATAAAATCTAATTTTTTATTATTAAAACTATAACTACTTATTCATATTGGTTTTCAATAATATATTTTTAAACATTCTTTTTTATCACAATAATGCTTAAATTTTTCTCATAAAGTAAATCCAGTATTTTTAATACTTGGGTCAATTGAAAGTAAATAATTATTCATTATCAAATTCTCCATATTCAATTTTCATATAAATATCTCAATACCCTATTGCTTGATTGTTTAAATTTACTTCTTTTAATTCTAAAAATTTATTTTTACAATATTCAAATAATTTTTCTTTATTAATAATATTTAAATTTGGTTCGTATTTTTCTTTCATTTTCAAGTACATTATATATCTTATTTCTTCAACTTTTTTCATATGTTCTTCACAAAAATATCTAATTTGATGATTATCTTCATCTCTTTTAGTTGGGGTATTAGGACAGTTAGTAATGAGCTTTCCATCTTTATTAACCTCACTTCAACAGCAAGGAATTACGTTATCTTTTAATAAATCTTGGTTTGCTTTAATATTTTCCATTTTTTCACTCCTTAAATGATTTAAAATATAATTCATTGTTTTTAATTCTTATATTAGAAAAAGAAAGTCTAACTAATAATAAATATAAAACCAAAATTGAAAAATTAAATAAAAAACTACAAGAAACTCTTGATGATTTAAAAGAAATAAGTGATTTCTATGCAAAATCAGAAAGAGATGCATTAGATAAAAGAAAAATAATTACAAATCTTGCAAATAAAATTACAGAATTAGAAACACAGTTAATAGAAAATCAACAACAAGCAGAAATAAAAAATAATAATAAAAAAATTATAATTTCAAAAATAAATTTAATAATACCTGGTGAAATATGTTCTTTAGCAACTGATACAAAAGGTAATCTTTATCTTGGAACTAGAAATAGTTCTTGACATGGTGCTATTTATAAATGTTTAGCAGGAGAAACAAACTTTAAACCAATATTAGGAATATATGGTGAAATATGAACAATAGCTATTGATAAAAATGAAAATGTTTATATAGGTACTAGAGAAAGTAATTTTAAAGGTAACGTTTATAAATATCAAAAAAATCAAAATACTTTTAAAAAAATGGATGGTATAAATAAATCTGTTTCTTCTTTAACTTTTGACAATGATGATAATATTTATGCAGGAGTTTGAACCGGTTCATATCAATCTCCTAGTAATGGTGAAGTTTACAAATGTTTAGCAGAAGAAACAAACTTTAAACCAATGTCTGGAATAAAAGGCGGAGTACTATCATTAGTTTTTAATAAAAATACAAATTTTTTATATGTTACTACATGAAACGGAGATGGAAAAACTAAAACTAATGACGGTTCACTTTATAAATGCTTACCACCAAATAATGTCTTTACTTTAGTTCAAAAAAATTTACCAGCTATATGACATCTAAAAACCAAAGATAGTGAACCATTTATTGAACTTGAATATTAACAAATATCAAAAAAAATATAATTGAAATTAATAATTATTAATTTAACATTATTGAAAAATTGATTTCAATTAAATTACATAATTAATCTCTAATGAAAAACAATTTAATTATTTTTCATTAGAGATTTTTAATATTTATATTTTCTAATTTTATTAAACTTCTAATCACTTTAAAATTAAAATTTTACTTCTTAAATTCCAAATTTAATATTGATAACTGATCAGATGAAATTTCACTAGGACTATTTGTTAATAAACAAATACCACGATTATTTTTAGGAAAAGCAATAGTATCACGAATTGATTCATTCTTAATTAAAATCATTAATAAACGATCAATGCCAAAAGCAATACCACCATGTGGAGGAACTCCGTAATTAAAAGCTGATAAGAAAAAACCAAATTTATTTTCAATTTCTGTTTTACTTAAATCTAATAATTCAAAAATCTTTTTTTGTAATTTATAATCATGAATTCTAATGCTCCCACCAGCAATTTCAAAACCATTTAAAACCAAATCATAAGCATCTGCAGTTAAAGTTCCTAAATCTTTATTTTTTATATCTAATAATTTTTCAGGATTTTTTGGACTTGTAAAAGGATGATGACAAGCTTGTCATTTATTTTCTTCCTGTTCAAACATTGGTCAATCAATAATTCAAATAAATTCAAAGTTTTCAATATTATTCATAAAATCTTTATGATTAATTCGTTTTGACAAATCATTAATATAAAAACTTCTAATAGCACCCATAACTTTATTAGCAACATCTTGTTGTTCATATACGAAAATTAAAAAATTATTATTATATTTTATTTTTGATATTTCTTCTGCTAAAACTAAATCATCAAACTTTACTTTAGAATTATTATGAATAATTTTTTTCTTAATTAAGTCATAAATTATTAATGTTTTTCCTCCATGCTGATTGCTAATTTCTGTTATTTTTTTTATAGTTGTTTCATTCATTTTATCATTAACTATAAAACCCTTATAAATAAATCCATCACTATTATTGTTAATATTAATATTTATTAACTTACATGTACAACGCAAATCAGGTTTATCACTACCATATAAATCCATTGCTTGATCATAGGTAATCGATGAAAATGTTGAGGGAATATTACCAATTTTTAAAGTATTAAAAAGACTTATTATCATATTTTCTACTATTAATTTAATTTCTTTACTAGTAGTAAATGCCATTTCTAAGTCTAATTGTTGAAATTCGGGTTGTCTATCAGCACGAAAATCTTCATCACGAAAACATTTAGCAATTTGATAATATTTGTCAATACCTGATATCATTAATAATTGCTTATAAATTTGTGGTGATTGTGGTAAAGCATAAAAATGTTTTTTTTGAATACGAGCAGGAACTAAAAAATCACGAGCACCTTCTGGTGTTGATTTTGTTAAGCAAGGAGTATCAATTTCTAAAAAATTATTTTGATTCAAAAATGTTCGTAAGCAACTAAGAACTTGGTGTTTAAATTTAATATTATAATTCATTGCTGGTCTTCTTAAATCTAAATAGCGATATTGTAAACGTAATTCTTCACTAGCAAGCGTATTATCATTTTTAATAACAAATGGTAAATTAATAGAATTGCTTAATATTTCAATATCTTTTGCTACTACTTCAATCATATCATTAGCAGTTTTTGCATCTTTATTTTTTCGTAAGACAACTGTTCCAATTACTTTTAAAACAGATTCAACTTTAACATTTTTTATTTCTTGATAATATCCGTTATCTGGTTTAACAATGACTTGTGTTGTTCCATACATATCACGTAAATCAATAAAAATACCAAATTTATTAATACGAATATCTTTAACTCAACCACTAATAATAATTTCTTTTGTAATATCACCCTGCGTTAAATTACCACATGTATGAGTTCTAAAGAGTTTTTCCATATTCTTCATTCTCCTCTAATAATAGATTTTTAACCTTACTAAGCAATTGCTGTTCAGTATCAAAAATTAATTTTATCATTTCTTTTTTAACAAAAGAATAAAAACTAACCTGATTTTTTTCTTTTAAAAATAGTATATTTTTGGCTAAACTACGATCAATAATCTGTGACTTATTTTTATCTTGATATAAATTATATTCCATATCAATATGATAATTTTCTTTACGTAATTGTAATAATAAATCGGAAGCTATTATTAATCCTAATTCGCTTAAAGCAATAATTTGTAAATCAATAATTGGTGGTTTATTAATATTTTTATTTTCTACCAATAATAACATTAATCTTTCAATACCAATTGCAAAACCAATAGCAGGTATTTTTAATGGTGAACCCAATTCATTAAATAAATTATCATATCTACCACCACCAAGTAAAGTATTTTGACTTTCACCAATTCGTGAATCAATAGTAGTTATTTCAAAAATAATACCATTATAATAATCTAAACCACGAACTAAATGCTCATCAATAATAAAATTAACTTTATTATTTTTTAAACTATTAATAATGGTTGTAAAATATGTTTTTTCTTCATTAGTTAAAAAATCATTTAAATATGGTATTTCTAAATTTAATTTAGTACAAATTTTACAATCAAGAACTCTTAACGGCGATACTTTAACTCTAATTTGACAATTTTCACACAATTGCTTACTTTGATTTAATAATTGTTCTTTAAGTGCTATTTGGTATTTATTTTTTGTTTCATTAGATCCAAAATAATTAATATTTAAAGTTAAATTTGGTATTGAAAAACTTTTTATCATTTCTAGGGCCATCATCATTACTTCAACATCAACTAAAGGATGTTTAACACCAACAGTTTCGATACCAAATTGATTAAATTGACGTTGACGCCCTTTTTGAGGTCTTTCATATCGAAACATTGAACCATAATAAAAATACTTTAACGTTTGCTTAGATTTATATAATTTATTTTCAATTATAGCACGAACAATACCCGCTGTTCCTTCAGGACGAAGAGCTAATAATCTATCATTTTTATCATTAAATTGATAAATTTCTTTCTGAATAATATCAGTTGTATCTCCCACGGCTCGTAAAAATAGTTGAGCATTTTCAAAAATAGGAGTAATAAATTCTTGATAATTATATTTAATTGCACACTGTGTTAAAGATTTAATAATATTACGATATATAATAACCTCTTCATTATACATATCACGTGTTCCTCTTGCTTTTTGAAATTGCATACTTTTTTTACTCCTTTTAATAAAAAATAAATCTTCTAAAAAAACGTTCCTTTATTTTAGGAACGTTTCTTAACCCGGTACCATCCTAATTCATTTACAAAGTAAATGCACTTAATTATAATTTATCATATTTAATTAATTAATAATACAAGCTATTTAATGTCATAAAATTAGTTAACCAATGTTTGCACCAACCACACTGTCTCTTAATGTTTACCCTAAATTTACTTTTAAATGCTGAAATAAATGCTGAAAATATTATACTAAAATATTACATAATTATTCTGTTTATTGCAATAATATCAGGAATTTTTTTAATTGATGAAATAATTTGATGTAAACGTTCAATATTAGAAACTTTAATTAAAATTTTTAAACTTCCATGATTTTCCTTAAGCTTATTATTAGCATCAATACTTTGAATTTGTGCCTTTAAATAGCCCAAAATATTTAAAACATCAGTCATCAATGCTGGTCGATCTAAATATTGAATTTGAATTTTTGAATTATAAAGATGATGACTGGTTGCTAATAAATTTCACTTAGTATCAATAATACGTTCTTTACGCTCTGGCAAACTAACATTAGGACAAATTAAACGATGAACTTTAATACCTTGCCCTTTAGTAATATAACCCGCAATTGGTTCATCAGGGATAGGTAAACAACAATGAGCCAATGATGTTTTAGTATTGGGGGCATTTTCAATAATAATTTCATTATTACTACTTAAATTCATTGTTGTTTGTTGTTTAGTTTTTAATTCTTGAAATGTTACTGAATCACTATATAAAATAGTAGTAACCGCCTGTTCAATTGTATAAGTTCCATTAGCAACATCTAAGCAAAAATCTTCATACGTTTTATATTTTAATGATCTAATTCTTGACATAATAACATTACGTTTTGCAATTTTTCAACGAATGTGATTTTCAATAATATATTCTTCTATTTTTTCCTTTGTTTTTTTTATTTTCTCTTTGTTTTCTGTATCTTTAATTTTATTTTCTTGATTAAATTTTTCTTGCTGATTATTTAAATATTTTTTTATTTTATGTTGAGCAAAATTAGTCTTAACAATATTTAATCAATCACGAGAAGGGCGTGCAGTTTTAGCAGTTTTAATTTCAACAATATCACCTGATTTTAAAACAGTATTAATAGGAGAGTAAATACCATTTATTCTTGCACCTACTGTTGTTTCACCAATTTCAGTATGAACTTTAAAAGCAAAATCTAAAACAGTTGAACCAAATGGTAATGTTATAACATTACCATTTGGAGTTAATACATAAATTAAATCACTAAAAATATCTTGTCGAATTTCTTTTTCTAAATTATTATCTTTGGCAATATTATCTGCTAATATGTTTTCATCAACATTTGGATTTAAGTCATTTAAATTTAATATTTCTTGAAAAATATTTAATTTTTCATCAATTTCTGCTTGACGTTTCTTAGGATTTTTATTTTCCCCTTCTTTATATCTTCAATGCGAAGCTGCACCTGCTTCAGCAAAATCTTCCATTTCTTCAGTTCTAATTTGTAATTCATAAATTTCATTATCAAAAACAACAGATGTATGTAATGATTGATACATATTATTTTTTGGTGTTGCAATATAATCTTTAAATCTACCCGGAACAGGAGTAAAACTTTGATGAATATAACCCAAAATGGCATAACAACTATCAATAGAATTAGTAACAACTCTAATTGCTAAAATATCATGTATATCATCAAAATCTTTTCCAAAATAATACATTTTACGATAAATAGAATATAAGTGTTTACTACGACCATAAATTTTAAAAATTAAATTTTTATGTTGTGATAATGTTTTACTTAATTCTTTAATAATTTCATTAACTAATTTTTCACGTTTTTCACGATCCAAATTAATAAGGTTATCAATTTTTTTATACTCTTTAGGATGTAATACTGCAAAAGAACGATCTTCTAGTTCTGATTGTAATTTACGCATACCTAGACGATGAGCAATAGAAGCATAAACTTCTAAAGTTTCTTTAGCAATAATTATTTGTTTTTCGGGATTTAAAAAATTAATAGTTCTAATATTATGTAAACGATCTGCCATTTTAATAATAATGACACGAATATCATGAGCTAAACTTAAATATAATTTACGTAAATAATTAGCTTTAATTTCATTTCTTTTTTCTTTTGCAAAATGACTAACTTTAGTTACAGCTAAAACTAAATTAGCAACTTCCAAACCAAATTCTGCTACTAACTCATCAAAAGTTGTTGGTGTATCTTCTAAAATATCATGTAAAAATCCTGCTTGTATTGAAGAGACATCTAAATGTCATAATACTAAATTATATGCTGTTGATAAAACATGATAAACATAAGGATCACCATTCTTTCGATATTGATCTTTATGTTTTAATAATGCATATTCATAAGCTACTTTAATTTTTGTAATTTGCTTAGGATCTTTGATAAATGTTTTTGCTTCCGCTAATAATTGGTTAAAATCTTTACAAGTTAAATTATTCATTATTTACTACTTATTAAAACTGAATTATTTCTAACAGCGGAATATTATCAAAATGATGTTTATTAGCAAATTCAGAAAGCAAAATTAAAGTAGCAATCCCAACTGATTGAGCATTACTTTGTTTTATTAAATTAAGACAAGCATTAATTGTTCCCGAAGTTGCAATCAAATCATCAATTATTACTACTTTATCTTTTGTTGAAAGTACATTTTGCTGCATTTCTAATATAGCAGTACCGTACTCTAAATCATAAGTTACTTTATAGGTTTTACCTGGTAATTTACCTTTTTTGCGTGCAAGAACTAATTTGATACCCAACTTATATGCTATAGCAGCACCAAAAATAAATCCTCTTGCTTCAGGTGCTAAAATTGCTGTTGCTCCACATTTTTTAATAAAATCTACAAAAATATTAACAACACTTTGAAATGCTTCTGGATTACTTAATATTGGGTTAATATCTTTAAATTGGATACCTTTAATTGGAAAATCAGGAATATTAATAATAATTTTTTTTAATGATTCTTTTGTCATTGCAACCACCTATTCATTAATACCTTTAATAACATATTCATCTGCACCAATGAAATGTTTTTTAATTTTATTAATACGTTTTTTATATCTATAAACTCTTCATTTCTCAAAATAAATTCAAATAAAAGGAGCAATAAAGTAAGATGATACTAAACTTACTATACAACCTATTAATAATGATAAACTAACTATTCAGAAACTAGGAATAATAAACATAACAATTACTGATGTTATTAATACTACACCATTAATAACTAATGTTCTTGGTAAAACCTTTTGAACACTTTTATTTGAAATTTCAATTATTTCTTCTGTGCTAATAACTTGTGTTTGATTATTATTAATCTTAATTTCACGAATATTATCAAAAATTGACATAATACTAATTATTGTTAAAATCATTACTCCCAATAATATTCCAACAATTGAAGTAGAAATTACAATTTGGAAAATACTAATAATAGCAAGTGTCATTAGTAAACTAAAAATAATAGCTAAAATTAAAGGAATAACATAAGTTAATTGAAATCTAATAATAATATAAATTAAAATAACAATAAAAGATAAAGCAATTGAAATAATCATATTAACTAATAAGGTAATGTTTAGTAATCTGTGTAACTTACAAAAATAACTATGTTTAATTAATTCTAGTAAATATAATTAAATGACTAGAAAGAGTGAGTTACAGATGGCTAAAAAGCAAAATATTAATAATAATGATCCAATATCAAAAGCAGTAGATTTATTATTAGAAAATACTGAAGATTTAACAACAGTTTTTAAAGAGGGAGGATTGTATAAAGAATTAACAAAAAGATTAGTAGAAAAAATGTTGAATTCTGAGATGCAAAATTATTTGGGATATGAAAAGAATCAACATAGTAATAGTGACAATGCTCGTAATGGTATAAGTTCAAAAAAAATAATAACTCAACAAGGTAAAATTGAGATTGATGTACCACGAGATCGCAATAGTAATTTTAATCCTGTAATAGTTGCAAAAAGACAAAGAAGATTTGATGGTTTTGATCAACAAGTTCTTTCTTTATATGCAAAAGGTATGACATTATCAGATATTAGAATGCAATTACAAGAGTTATATCATGGTGCTGATATTAGTGAAAGTGTTATTAGTCAAATTACTGATGATGTTATTGATGATGTAAAAGCATGGCAAAATCGACCATTAGAAAGTGTCTATCCGATTGTTTATTTTGATTGCATAGTAGTGAAAGTACGACAAGATAAAAGGATTATTAATAAATCAGTTTATATAGCTTTAGGAGTTGATTTAGAAGGTAAAAAAGATGTTTTAGGTTTATGAATTAGTGAAAATGAAGGTGCTAAATTTTGATTAGCAAATTTAACAGAAATGAAAAATCGTGGCTTAAATGATATTCTTATTGCCTGCAGTGATAATTTAACAGGCATGTCAGAAGCAATACAATCAGTTTATCTTAAAACAGAACATCAATTATGCATAGTTCATCAAATTAGAAATAGTTTGAAATATGTCTCATATAAGCATAGAAAATCTCTAGTTGCAGATTTAAAACCAATTTATACTGCATGTAGTGAAGAACAAGCAATGCAGGCTTTAGAATCCTTTGAAAATAAGTGAAATAAACAATATCCTCAAATTGCTAAATCTTGATATAAAAATTGAGATAATTTAATGGTTTTTATTAGTTATCCTACAGAAATCAAAAGAGTTATTTATACAACAAATGCTATTGAATCTGTAAATAGTCAATTACGAAAAGTTATCAGAAATAAAAAAGTTTTTCCTAATGATATGGCAGTTTTTAATATATTTTATTTAGCAATTGAAAATATAACAAAAAAATGAACAATGCCCATTCAAAATTGAAATACAGCAATTGCTCATTTTATGATAAAATTTGAAGATAGAATTAATCTAAACTAGTACTTTGTAAAACAAAGATACACAGATTACATAAAAGCCTCACTAATAAATCTAAACCTGACTTAGCAACAACTAGATCAATTTCTCCTCATTGTAAAATAGATTCTTGTTTTCAATTTCTATTAATCTCCCCTAAACAATTCTTAAACCTTTGCTGCATACTTTGAGAATTTACTGTTGTTTGAAGAATAATTTTAAACTGATATGGTTTTCCTTCACCACCAGCAATTAAGAAAAAATTAATATTTTTAAAATATTTACTAAATTGACTATTATTTTGAATTTCTTTACTAATAAAATCTTTTGCTAATTCTGCTTCTTTAATAATATTGTAACTAGGATCACTTGGATCTTGAGTAATTGTACCCATTCCAACAAAATCAGTTCGTTGATCAAAACCAGAACCAAAATTAGAACCAATTACACCATAAGTAATACCTGAAGCAAGAACAATAACAGCAGAACCTGAAAGAATTCATTTTGTTAATTTATGAAAATAATTTCAGTTACTTATTTTAAGTTTTGAAAAAACATTTTTAAAATTAACTAATATTTTTTTGTCTTTTGCTTTAACTATTTGAATTTTTAACGGTTTTAATGCATTAATTAATTCTTGTTTCAATTTATTAATTTCTTGTGAAAGATTTAATTTTAAATCTTTTACTTTTGACTTATAAACTGATCTTGATTTACTATGTTTTTTTTTAATTGCTGCTTATCAACTTTAAATTTTTTAATTAATTCTTTAACTTTATTTTTATAACTAATTTGAAGCTGACATTTTTCTGAAATTAATTGTTTTTTTATTTTTTTATCACTACTTTTAATATTATTTGTATCTATTGAATTATTTAAAACTATAGTGCTTTTTCTACTAATATTATTAGTTCCTAAAAGTTGAGGTTTATTTTCTAACCAGTTATTTCGTAATAATGTTCATAACATTAATCTTAATAAGATAATTCCAAAAATAATTACACCAAAAGTAGCAATAGAAGTCATAATAATAAAACCTTTGATAGCACGAGTTCCAAATCAGAAAATAGTTAAATTAACAATTAAAATAATAGCGCTACAATCTAATGAAGAAGATAATGTTTTCTTATTTGCTGATTTAAAAGCACTAATCAAAGTTTTACCTTGCATATATTCATTTTTAAAACGTTCCAACAAATTAATAATTGTATCTAATAATAGTGCAAAACCAATAATTAAAGCAATTACGCTTTCAGGAGCAATTATGCCATTAATGAAAACAAAACTAACAATAGTAAATAATAAAAATAATGATATTATAATTAGAACAATAACTCCTAACATACGATAATAAAACAGAACAATAGTCATAAGAACAAAGGTAACTAATATAATAATAACAACTGCAATTTTTAAAGATGTTGCACCTAGCGTTGGACTAACATTAGCATAAGATAACATAGTAAAATTATTTTTTGACAATCCTGATGTTAAAACACTTTTCATTTGTTCAACTCTTTCAAGATTAAAAGTATCTGAATTAATTGAAATACTATTGTTAGTTACTTTAACTTCACCAACTCAATATGGAGGACATATTCCGTAATTAAATTTAATTAATTGTCAATAAAATTGTTTTAAAACTATTTAGTGTTATTGAATATAGAAATAAATATTTTTTGAAAAAATAGTTTAAAAAATGAGTTTACATTTTAAACAAAAAATTGTTAATAATATTTTTATATTAACTCGATAAAAATTTAAATTTTAAAAAAATATTTTTAATATTTTTTTTATTTTAATGGTTTTATTTTATTAAAAATTTCACAAAGTAAGTTAAATCTTAAGTACATAAGTCTAAATTTAGATTTTCTACATTTATTTACTAAAATTTTGAATCTTTTCAATCAAGCAAAGACATGTTCAACTTTAATTCTAATTTTAGATACAATCTTATTGTATTTTCTTTCTTGTTTAGTTAATTTTTTATTTTTAGTTCTTTTAATTGGTATTATTGTATTTTTATAAATATTTTGTATACCTTGATATCCTAAATCACCAATAATTATTGTTTTTTCTGAAAATTCAAGATTTGAATTTTTTAATATTTGAAAATCATGCACTTTACCATTATCAGCAAAAATATCAACAATTTTTTTATTAAAAAAATCATATACAATTTGAAATTTTATAGAATACATTCAACTTTTACCAGAAAAATATTCTAACTGTAGTTTTTTTTAGTTGGTCTTTCAATTTCAATCTCAGTTGAATCAATTAAATAAAATTGAAATTCATTTGAATTTTCTTGTTTTTTATCAATTTTTAATTTATATCTTTCTTTTAAAAATTGGTAATCTTTGTGGTTACTAAGTTTATTTTCTACTCAAGTAATATTTCGAAAACAACTTGATGGGCTCATTTTAGATTTAATACTCATTTGAAAAAAAGTATAATATTCTTTTCAGTATAATAAAGTCATCATTAATCTTTCTTCTACTGAAAGTTTATTTTTTCGACCTTTATTTTTTTCTAATTTTTCTATTTCAATTAATTTTTCTAACATTTCATTAAAATGAAAACGTTTTATACCAAAATATCTATAAAATTCTTCATTTTTTAATTTTTTTAAATTTTCAAAAATCATTTTTATCAACACTTTTCTAAATTTATTGTTAATAACAAAATTATAAAATAAATTTTAAAATTATTAATTGACTTTTAAAAAATTTAATTACGGAATATGTCTAAAATACTGAAGAGTGATTTAATAATAATCAACCAGTAATTTCATCTAAAAATATTAATTTAAAAGATTATTTAGACCCCACATTATTAATTAATACTTTTAATGATTTAAAAAGGTATTATAAATCAATAACTATTTATTATAGTTATAATATTGAAACTAAAGAAGAAATTCAAAATGCTTCTGGATATCATAATAGAACATGAGTAGAAACAAAATTTTCTACAACAGAAAGTTTTAATCCAACAAAAGAAATTAAAAATACAAGTATAACCATTAATTTGAAAGATTTAATTTTTGAAAAATATCAATCTAATATAATAGAAAAACAATATAGTTGGTCTCATAATATAGATTGGTCAGCACTTTATAATCCAGCAGATGGTAATTTAACTGGTAAATCTTATACATACTATAAAATAAAAAGTAATTATTCAATAAATAATTACGAAATAACATTAAAAGATAATGGAAATAGGGGAGGATTTGATTTATTATTTAATAACTTAACATCAATTAATTTTATTATTCAAGATAATAATAGTTTAAATTGAGATATATAAATATTATTAAGTCAAATATTAATAAAATAGTTTTAAATTCAAGATAATTTGTTATAATTAAAAAGAGGCTTTTATGTAATCTGTGTATCTTTGTTTTACAAAGTACTAGTTTAGATTAATTCTATCTTCAAATTTTATCATAAAATGAGCAATTGCTGTATTTCAATTTTGAATGGGCATTGTTCATTTTTTTGTTATATTTTCAATTGCTAAATAAAATATTTTAAAAACTGCCATATCATTAGGAAAAACTTTTTTATTTCTGATAACTTTTCGTAATTGACTATTTACAGATTCAATAGCATTTGTTGTATAAATCACTCTTTTGATTTCTGTAGGATAACTAATAAAAACCATTAAATTATCTCAATTTTTATATCAAGATTTAGCAATTTGAGGATATTGTTTATTTCACTTATTTTCAAAGGATTCTAAAGCCTGCATTGCTTGTTCTTCACTACATGCAGTATAAATTGGTTTTAAATCTGCAACTAGAGATTTTCTATGCTTATATGAGACATATTTCAAACTATTTCTAATTTGATGAACTATGCATAATTGATGTTCTGTTTTAAGATAAACTGATTGTATTGCTTCTGACATGCCTGTTAAATTATCACTGCAGGCAATAAGAATATCATTTAAGCCACGATTTTTCATTTCTGTTAAATTTGCTAATCAAAATTTAGCACCTTCATTTTCACTAATTCATAAACCTAAAACATCTTTTTTACCTTCTAAATCAACTCCTAAAGCTATATAAACTGATTTATTAATAATCCTTTTATCTTGTCGTACTTTCACTACTATGCAATCAAAATAAACAATCGGATAGACACTTTCTAATGGTCGATTTTGCCATGCTTTTACATCATCAATAACATCATCAGTAATTTGACTAATAACACTTTCACTAATATCAGCACCATGATATAACTCTTGTAATTGCATTCTAATATCTGATAATGTCATACCTTTTGCATATAAAGAAAGAACTTGTTGATCAAAACCATCAAATCTTCTTTGTCTTTTTGCAACTATTATAGGATTAAAATTACTATTGCGATCTCGTGATACATCAATCTCAATTTTACCTTGTTGAGTTATTATTTTTTTTGAACTTATACCATTACGAGCATTGTCACTATTACTATGTTGATTCTTATCATATCCTAAATAATTTTGCATCTCAGAATTCAACATTTTTTCTACTAATCTTTTTGTTAATTCTTTATACAATCCTCCCTCTTTAAAAACTGTTGTTAAATCTTCAGTATTTTCTAATAATAAATCTACTGCTTTTGATATTGGATCATTATTATTAATATTTTGCTTTTTAGCCATCTGTAACTCACTCTTTCTAGTCATTTAATTATATTTACTAGAATTAATTAAACATAGTTATTTTTGTAAGTTACACAGATTACTAAACATTACCATTAAAAATAAAAAAGGATGTCCGTTTATTATGAAAAAAGATTTTTTTTGATTATCATTATTTAGTGCTATGTATATAATTTTTACAATAGGTTGTATAATTGCTGCTGCATGTATGGTTGTTAAAAACCCTATTAATGATTATCAAAAACTATCTAATACATTTGGTTATATAATATTAGGTTTTGGTATTGTATTTGGATTTACTTCTATTTTGTTTTTTTGCATAGCTTATATAGTAAAAAATAATAAATTACATAATCAAAATAATATTTCTTCACAATCTTAAATAATGTATAATTATATTACTTACATAAGTAAGTATATGAAATAAAAAAGTTCTGAATATTATGTTATTAGGTTGGCACCTAATTAAAAAGTTACCTTATTGGTAACTTTTTTTGTTTACATTTTTGGTAAAATTGGTTTATATGCACTTGTTGAAGGTTGATTTTGTAAATCAGTAGAATTTATTTCTTTTTTTATTTTTTCTATTTCTATATATTTATTTGATTTTCTAATATACAATTCATTTATTTTTTTAATATTTTTCAATATATTTTCTTTTCTTTTTCAAAGAAAATTTATTTTCTGTTCCATTATTTTATTTTTATTGATTTTTCCAAAAGTGAATATTTTTAATATTGAAAAATAAATTTTTTTAAAATTATTAGGTTTTAATTTATTCATTTTTGTATCAATATCAATAATTATATTTACGGCTTCATCAACTTTTTCTTTAATAAATTCAGAAGCAAATTGATTTTTATTATTAATTATTTTTTCTAATTTATCATTAATTAATTTTTCTTTTTTTAAATATTCAAAAATCATTTTTATTTTTCCTTTCAAAATAAAAACTCATTTACTTTGAAATAAAGTAATGAGTTAAAAACTTATATTAAGTTTGGACATATTCCGTAATTAAATTTAATTAATTGTCAATAAAATTGTTTTAAAACTATTTAGTGTTATTGAATATAGAAATAAATATTTTTTGAAAAAATAGTTTAAAAAATGAGTTTACATTTTAAACAAAAAATTGTTAATAATATTTTTATATTAACTCGATAAAAATTTAAATTTTAAAAAAATATTTTTAATATTTTTTTTATTTTAATGGTTTTATTTTATTAAAAATTTCACAAAGTAAGTTAAATCTTAAGTACATAAGTCTAAATTTAGATTTTCTACATTTATTTACTAAAATTTTGAATCTTTTCAATCAAGCAAAGACATGTTCAACTTTAATTCTAATTTTAGATACAATCTTATTGTATTTTCTTTCTTGTTTAGTTAATTTTTTATTTTTAGTTCTTTTAATTGGTATTATTGTATTTTTATAAATATTTTGTATACCTTGATATCCTAAATCACCAATAATTATTGTTTTTTCTGAAAATTCAAGATTTGAATTTTTTAATATTTGAAAATCATGCACTTTACCATTATCAGCAAAAATATCAACAATTTTTTTATTAAAAAAATCATATACAATTTGAAATTTTATAGAATACATTCAACTTTTACCAGAAAAATATTCTAACTGTAGTTTTTTTTAGTTGGTCTTTCAATTTCAATCTCAGTTGAATCAATTAAATAAAATTGAAATTCATTTGAATTTTCTTGTTTTTTATCAATTTTTAATTTATATCTTTCTTTTAAAAATTGGTAATCTTTGTGGTTACTAAGTTTATTTTCTACTCAAGTAATATTTCGAAAATAACTTGATGGGCTCATTTTAGATTTAATACTCATTTGAAAAAAAGTATAATATTCTTTTCAGTATAATAAAGTCATCATTAATCTTTCTTCTACTGAAAGTTTATTTTTTTGACCTTTATTTTTTTCTAATTTTTCTATTTCAATTAATTTTTCTAACATTTCATTAAAATGAAAACGTTTTATACCAAAATATCTATAAAATTCTTCATTTTTTAATTTTTTTAAATTTTCAAAAATCATTTTTATCAACACTTTTCTAAATTTATTGTTAATAACAAAATTATAAAATAAATTTTAAAATTATTAATTGACTTTTAAAAAATTTAATTACGGAATATGTCTTTTGTATTTTTTATATCATAAATATTTATTAAATATGTATAATTTAATTAAATATGTTCTTTTTTGTGATGTGCAGTTATTTCATTTAAAGTTTTACTTAAATTTATATAATTATTAATAATTTTATTTAATACTTGTTGTTCAGTTGTATTTAATTTATGACTTATTTCATTAGTAAATTCTATAATTTTTTGTTCAATTTCTTTAGTCATTATTTACTCCTTATTTATAATTTAATCTTTCTTTTTCTGTTTCTGGAAAATGATTATAATTATGCATTAATTGATTATCTGGTGCAATAAATACTTGTATTTCATCATCATCAAAATCTACTTTATATGATAATACTTTTCAATCTGCTAAATTTAAATCAAATAATCTGTTATCATCAATAGCACAATAATTACCATTTCATGAAAAATATATTTCTTTATTTTTCGTGTAGATTATAAATCTATTATATTTATCACTATATTTTAAAAAGTCTCATAAATTCATTATTTACTCCTTTTCTTTTAATTTTTGTTTTTTATTTTTATATACTTTTAATCTTAATTTTCAATCACAATATCAACAACCATATTCACCTTTTGGAATATAATTTTTATTTTTTCTTTTCATAATCATTTTTTATTTCTTTTACTTTATTTTTAAATTGTTTTTTATGAAAATAACACATATTAAAAAATTGAACAGCACTATCTTCAATATTTCCAATTTTTAAAGTAACTAATACTTTACTATTACAATCTTTAACAATACATTTAAGTAATACTTTTTCTTGTTTTTGTTTTTGCATTATTTTACTTCCTTATTTGTTTTTATCAGTTCTCTTATAACATCTAATAAGGAATCTACTACATAAGAATTTAATTCAAATTCATAATTTCTAATTTTAATTTTTTCCTTTTTCATTATTTATTCTCCTTATTTAAATAATATCAACCAATTAATAAACTATCTGCTTCATCATGATTTGATATAGTTATATTTCAATTTTGTTCTTGAATTACTTGTTTTGCTAATTTAATTGATATTTCTTTAGTTCATTTAATTAAAAAATTATCATCAATATTAAAATTTAATCTATATCAACTTTTTCATTTACTTGGACTAATAAGCATATCTTTTGTTAATAATTTATTAAATTGTCCAGCAATAAAACCACGTAAATGTTCTTGTGTTTCATAACCAATACCATTTTTACTATGAAAAGTACCACGTTCAATAATTAAATTTAAATGTTCATAAAAAATATTAATTCGTAAATTTCGTAAATAATAATATTCATATAAAACATCAGTTATATTTATAAAATCTTTATTTTTATTTTTAAAACTACAACTTTTTACTAATACTGGTTTTTTATTTTCTCATAATGTAAATCCAGTATTTTTAATACTTGGGTCAATTGAAAGTAAATAATTATTCATTAGACTTCTTGCAAAACTATGATATTAATCACATTTTTTAAGTTTAAAAATTTATTTTAATAACACTTTTAATATTTTTTAAAAATTATTGTTCAAAATATGTTTTATTTTTTGTCATTAAAATACAACAAAAATTATTATTTCAAATAAAAAAATAAAATATTAAATTATCAAATATATTTAAATTAATAATTGTAAATTATAAATTGAAGCTATTAAATTAAATCTTAATGCAAATTTTTTTCTTCTATTTTGATATTTTTCACTAATAATTTTAAATTTTTTAAGAATCGCAAAAACATGTTCAATAACAACTCTCATTTTTGAAATAGCCTTATTATTTTTCTTTTCTTCTTTAGTTAAAGGGTTTTTCTTTGATTTTCGTTTAGGTAATAAGACATTTTTATGTATGTTTTGTATACCTTGATATCCTAAATCTACTAAAATAGTTGTTTCTGATAAAAATTTCGTTTTTGAATTTTTTAAAATTTTAAAATCATGATTTTTACCATAAGAAAAATAAGAACTTATAATTTTTTTACTATCTTTTTCAATTATGACTTGAGTTTTTATTGTATGTTTTTTCTTTTTTCCTGAATAATATTGTTTTTGACTTTTTTTGGGCGTTGAATAGTACTTTCAGTCACATCAATGATAACTGTTTTATCTTTAAAATTATTATTTAACAGTGATTTTTGCCCATCAAGTTGTTGAAAATCAGGATGTTTTATTAAAGTATTTTCTATTCACTTGATATTCCTATAGCAACTACTTTCACTAATTCCATAACTTTTAGCAATATGAAAATAAGTTCGATACTCTCTTCAATATTCTAAAGTCATTAATAAACGATTTTCTAATGATAATTTATTAGGTGTACCACCATTTTTAAACTTTTTTTACTTCTTCTGTCTTTAAAATTTCTAGAATTTTATTAAAAATAATATCATTTATACCAGTTAATCTTAATAATTCTGGATTGTTAATAGTTTTTAATTTATCAAACATCATAGATTACCTATCTTTTTTATTTTTAATTTTATTTTAAAAATTAAATTTTTAATAGATAGGTTTTGCAAGAAGTCTAATGAAAAATTACTTAAAAATAAAAAATATATTGAAATACAAGAAATATTAAAAATTATAGAAAGAGAGAATTAATTATGCTTAATTTAAAAGAAAATAATGAAAATAAACCTAATTATTTAATGGAGAATAAAATATTTGGTTCATGTGATATTTGTCATAAAAGTTCATCATTTGCAAATAGAACTTGTAATAAATGTTTTTATAAATTAATAGGTGAAAAAAATGAAATGTAATATTCATAATGAAAAATATATTTGATTTAGTGAAATAGATAATAGTTATTATTGTAATAAATGTATTGATGAAATGATTGAAAACGATATGTTTTTAACATCAAATAATTGAGCTTCTTTATATGAATATTATATTAATGAATTACAATTAGAAAATTTTAAAGGAGAATATTAAAAATGAAATATGCTTATTTATTAAAATAGACTTCTTGCAAAACCTATCTATTAAAAATTTAATTTTTAAAATAAAATTAAAAATAAAAAAGATAGGTAATCTATGGACATATTCCGTAATTAAATTTAATTAATTGTCAATAAAATTGTTTTAAAACTATTTAGTGTTATTGAATATAGAAATAAATATTTTTTGAAAAAATAGTTTAAAAAATGAGTTTACATTTTAAACAAAAAATTGTTAATAATATTTTTATATTAACTCGATAAAAATTTAAATTTTAAAAAAATATTTTTAATATTTTTTTTATTTTAATGGTTTTATTTTATTAAAAATTTCACAAAGTAAGTTAAATCTTAAGTACATAAGTCTAAATTTAGATTTTCTACATTTATTTACTAAAATTTTGAATCTTTTCAATCAAGCAAAGACATGTTCAACTTTAATTCTAATTTTAGATACAATCTTATTGTATTTTCTTTCTTGTTTAGTTAATTTTTTATTTTTAGTTCTTTTAATTGGTATTATTGTATTTTTATAAATATTTTGTATACCTTGATATCCTAAATCACCAATAATTATTGTTTTTTCTGAAAATTCAAGATTTGAATTTTTTAATATTTGAAAATCATGCACTTTACCATTATCAGCAAAAATATCAACAATTTTTTTATTAAAAAAATCATATACAATTTGAAATTTTATAGAATACATTCAACTTTTACCAGAAAAATATTCTAACTGTAGTTTTTTTTAGTTGGTCTTTCAATTTCAATCTCAGTTGAATCAATTAAATAAAATTGAAATTCATTTGAATTTTGTTGTTTTTTATCAATTTTTAATTTATATCTTTCTTTTAAAAATTGGTAATCTTTGTGGTTACTAAGTTTATTTTCTACTCAAGTAATATTTCGAAAACAACTTGATGGGCTCATTTTAGATTTAATACTCATTTGAAAAAAAGTATAATATTCTTTTCAGTATAATAAAGTCATCATTAATCTTTCTTCTACTGAAAGTTTATTTTTTCGACCTTTATTTTTTTCTAATTTTTCTATTTCAATTAATTTTTCTAACATTTCATTAAAATGAAAACGTTTTATACCAAAATATCTATAAAATTCTTCATTTTTTAATTTTTTTAAATTTTCAAAAATCATTTTTATCAACACTTTTCTAAATTTATTGTTAATAACAAAATTATAAAATAAATTTTAAAATTATTAATTGACTTTTAAAAAATTTAATTACGGAATATGTCTTATGATGTTTGATAAATTAAAAACTATTAACAATCCAGAATTATTAAGATTAACTGGTATAAATGATATTATTTTTAATAAAATTCTAGAAATTTTAAAGACAGAAGAAGTAAAAAAGTTTAAAAATGGTGGTACACCTAATAAATTATCATTAGAAAATCGTTTATTAATGACTTTAGAATATTGAAGAGAGTATCGAACTTATTTTCATATTGCTAAAAGTTATGGAATTAGTGAAAGTAGTTGCTATAGGAATATCAAGTGAATAGAAAATACTTTAATAAAACATCCTGATTTTCAACAACTTGATGGGCAAAAATCACTGTTAAATAATAATTTTAAAGATAAAACAGTTATCATTGATGTGACTGAAAGTACTATTCAACGCCCAAAAAAAGTCAAAAACAATATTATTCAGGAAAAAAGAAAAAACATACAATAAAAACTCAAGTCATAATTGAAAAAGATAGTAAAAAAATTATAAGTTCTTATTTTTCTTATGGTAAAAATCATGATTTTAAAATTTTAAAAAATTCAAAAACGAAATTTTTATCAGAAACAACTATTTTAGTAGATTTAGGATATCAAGGTATACAAAACATACATAAAAATGTCTTATTACCTAAACGAAAATCAAAGAAAAACCCTTTAACTAAAGAAGAAAAGAAAAATAATAAGGCTATTTCAAAAATGAGAGTTGTTATTGAACATGTTTTTGCGATTCTTAAAAAATTTAAAATTATTAGTGAAAAATATCGAAATAGAAGAAAAAAATTTGCATTAAGATTTAATTTAATAGCTTCAATTTATAATTTACAATTATTAATTTAAATATATTTGATAATTTAATATTTTATTTTTTTATTTGAAATAATAATTTTTGTTGTATTTTAATGACAAAAAATAAAACATATTTTGAACAATAATTTTTAAAAAATATTAAAAGTGTTATTAAAATAAATTTTTAAACTTAAAAAATGTGATTAATATCATAGTTTTGCAAGAAATCTATTACATAAATTTTTAATTAATTCTATTTTTTCAACATTTAATAACATATTAATTTCCTTTAATACTTTAAATAAAATATTTTTTATTATGAGTATTTATATCTTTCATTGGTGTAACAATATAATTAATCGCTAAATCATTATCTTTATATGGATTATTTATTTTAAAACTTTTCATATCTTGTTCTCATGTAATGTTATATTTAAAACATTTTTGATTTTTATCATTTGTAAAAATATAATAACCATTATATTGTTCATTAAGTTTTTCATCACAAGCTATTAATTCATTTTCATTTGTAGTAATATCTGAAATATTTTTTATATATTTTAAAATTTCACTACCTTTAATACTTTCAATATTTTTTGTAATTGATTTTTTACCTAATTTATAGAGGCTTTTATGTAATCTGTGTATCTTTGTTTTACAAAGTACTAGTTTAGATTAATTCTATCTTCAAATTTTATCATAAAATGAGCAATTGCTGTATTTCAATTTTGAATGGGCATTGTTCATTTTTTTGTTATATTTTCAATTGCTAAATAAAATATTTTAAAAACTGCCATATCATTAGGAAAAACTTTTTTATTTCTGATAACTTTTCGTAATTGACTATTTACAGATTCAATAGCATTTGTTGTATAAATAACTCTTTTGATTTCTGTAGGATAACTAATAAAAACCATTAAATTATCTCAATTTTTATATCAAGATTTAGCAATTTGAGGATATTGTTTATTTCACTTATTTTCAAAGGATTCTAAAGCCTGCATTGCTTGTTCTTCACTACATGCAGTATAAATTGGTTTTAAATCTGCAACTAGAGATTTTCTATGCTTATATGAGACATATTTCAAACTATTTCTAATTTGATGAACTATGCATAATTGATGTTCTGTTTTAAGATAAACTGATTGTATTGCTTCTGACATGCCTGTTAAATTATCACTGCAGGCAATAAGAATATCATTTAAGCCACGATTTTTCATTTCTGTTAAATTTGCTAATCAAAATTTAGCACCTTCATTTTCACTAATTCATAAACCTAAAACATCTTTTTTACCTTCTAAATCAACTCCTAAAGCTATATAAACTGATTTATTAATAATCCTTTTATCTTGTCGTACTTTCACTACTATGCAATCAAAATAAACAATCGGATAGACACTTTCTAATGGTCGATTTTGCCATGCTTTTACATCATCAATAACATCATCAGTAATTTGACTAATAACACTTTCACTAATATCAGCACCATGATATAACTCTTGTAATTGCATTCTAATATCTGATAATGTCATACCTTTTGCATATAAAGAAAGAACTTGTTGATCAAAACCATCAAATCTTCTTTAGACATATTCTGTAATTAAATTTTTTAAAAGTCAATTAATAATTTTAAAATTTATTTTATAATTTTGTTATTAACAATAAATTTAGAAAAGTGTTGATAAAAATGATTTTTGAAAATTTAAAAAAATTAAAAAATGAAGAATTTTATAGATATTTTGGTATAAAACGTTTTCATTTTAATGAAATGTTAGAAAAATTAATTGAAATAGAAAAATTAGAAAAAATAAAGGTCGAAAAAATAAACTTTCAGTAGAAGAAAGATTAATGATGACTTTATTATACTGAAAAGAATATTATACTTTTTTTCAAATGAGTATTAAATCTAAAATGAGCCCATCAAGTTGTTTTCGAAATATTACTTGAGTAGAAAATAAACTTAGTAACCACAAAGATTACCAATTTTTAAAAGAAAGATATAAATTAAAAATTGATAAAAAACAACAAAATTCAAATGAATTTCAATTTTATTTAATTGATTCAACTGAGATTGAAATTGAAAGACCAACTAAAAAAAACTACAGTTAGAATATTTTTCTGGTAAAAGTTGAATGTATTCTATAAAATTTCAAATTGTATATGATTTTTTTAATAAAAAAATTGTTGATATTTTTGCTGATAATGGTAAAGTGCATGATTTTCAAATATTAAAAAATTCAAATCTTGAATTTTCAGAAAAAACAATAATTATTGGTGATTTAGGATATCAAGGTATACAAAATATTTATAAAAATACAATAATACCAATTAAAAGAACTAAAAATAAAAAATTAACTAAACAAGAAAGAAAATACAATAAGATTGTATCTAAAATTAGAATTAAAGTTGAACATGTCTTTGCTTGATTGAAAAGATTCAAAATTTTAGTAAATAAATGTAGAAAATCTAAATTTAGACTTATGTACTTAAGATTTAACTTACTTTGTGAAATTTTTAATAAAATAAAACCATTAAAATAAAAAAAATATTAAAAATATTTTTTTAAAATTTAAATTTTTATCGAGTTAATATAAAAATATTATTAACAATTTTTTGTTTAAAATGTAAACTCATTTTTTAAACTATTTTTTCAAAAAATATTTATTTCTATATTCAATAACACTAAATAGTTTTAAAACAATTTTATTGACAATTAATTAAATTTAATTACGGAATATGTCCTTTGTCTTTTTGCAACTATTACAGGATTAAAATTACTATTGCGATCTCGTGGTACATCAATCTCAATTTTACCTTGTTGAGTTATTATTTTTTTTGAACTTATACCATTACGAGCATTGTCACTATTACTATGTTGATTCTTATCATATCCTAAATAATTTTGCATCTCAGAATTCAACATTTTTTCTACTAATCTTTTTGTTAATTCTTTATACAATCCTCCCTCTTTAAAAACTGTTGTTAAATCTTCAGTATTTTCTAATAATAAATCTACTGCTTTTGATATTGGATCATTATTATTAATATTTTGCTTTTTAGCCATCTGTAACTCACTCTTTCTAGTCATTTAATTATATTTACTAGAATTAATTAAACATAGTTATTTTTGTAAGTTACACAGATTACTAAACATTACCAATTTATAATTAAAATCTTCAATTATTTTTAATGTTATTTTTTTATTATTTTGATTAATAATAGTATCTTTAATTGGAAATCATGTTTCATATTCACCAATTTCTAATAACATACCTTTAGTTGTTTCTCTTACTTTATTTTTAATATCTAAATTAACATTAATCATTACGAATTCTTTCTATGTATAAGCCTTATCACCTACAGTGATAAAAGGCTTATATACTACTAACTAATACTTCTACTATTATACGTAAGGCTTATGCTACTGTAAGTAGCATAAGCCTTGGAGGATAGGGGTTCTAGGGGAATGGAACCAAAAAATATCAAGTTTTAAAAGAGCAACACAAAAATTACTATTAGTTATATCTGCACTATAGCCTTTAATAATTTTTATTTAGTTATGTAATAGACTTCTTGCAAAACCTATCTATTAAAAATTAAATTTTTAATAGATAGGTTTTGCAAGAAGTCTAATATATAAAATTCTAGTAATACTATAATAATAAAAAAATATTAGATAATAGTAATTAAAAAAAGAGTCTGAGACTCTTTTTTTAATTACTATTAACGTTTTGAAAACTGCGGTGCTTTTCTGGCTGCTTTTAAACCATATTTTTTACGTTCTTTTTTACGTGCATCACGAGTTAATAATCCAAATTGTCTTAATAATACTCGATAATCTTCTGACACCTTAACTAAAACATTAGATAAAGCTAAACGTGCTGCACCAGCTTGACCAGTTCTTCCGCCACCTTCAACTTTGATATTAATTTCAAAGTTTTCTAACGTATTAGTTACTTTTAAAGGTAATAACATATCTTGAACTAAGATTTCTTGTTCTAAATATTTTAAAGGCTCAAAACCATTAATTAATATTTTTGATTGACCAGTATTTTTTAAATGAACACGGGCAGTTGACGTTTTACGTCCGCCTGAACTTGAATAAGTTACGGGTTTATTAGATGTTGTCATAAAAGTCTACTCCTCTTGGCCTAATATTAAAACTTCGGGGTTTTGGGCTTGATGTTGATGTTGATCATGGTTATAAACATGAAGATGTGTAAATTGCTTACGACCTAAGGTAGTATTTGGTAGCATACCTTTAATCGCTATCTCTACTAATTCAGAAGCATCTTTAGCAATCATACTTTGTGCATTACGTACACGTAATCCACCAGGATATTGTGAATGGTTATAATACTTCTTATCTTGTAATTTATTACCTGTTAATTTAATTTTGTTTGCATTAATAATAATGATATAATCTCCACAATCTAAATGTGGTGTAAATGAAGGTTTATTTTTACCACGCAATATCATTGCAACTTTAGTTGCAAGGCGTCCTAAAATTAAACCACTGGCATCAATAACATATCACTTTTTTTCAATGTTACTGAAATTCATTGTTGTTTGACGCATTTTTTTCTCCTTACAGTGTAATTTTTACCGGGACTACATTGCTTAAAGCATTAATAATTATATAGAAACTTATTTAAAAAAACAAGTATTATCAAAGATTTAATAATTATTTTTACATAAAATTATGGATTACAAAATAAATAATTAAAAGTTATAACTAACTCTTATAAAAATATTTATTTTTTAAAAATATAGTATTATTTTCTAAAAAAGAATTACAAACTATTGAAGAATATGAAGAAAATGAAAACAATAAATTAAAAACTAAAAATAAATTAAAAGGAGAATAAATAACCATGAAAAATTTAATAAAACTAATGACAACATGTTCTTTATTAATGACAAACATAGGACATATTCCGTAATTAAATTTAATTAATTGTCAATAAAATTGTTTTAAAACTATTTAGTGTTATTGAATATAGAAATAAATATTTTTTGAAAAAATAGTTTAAAAAATGAGTTTACATTTTAAACAAAAAATTGTTAATAATATTTTTATATTAACTCGATAAAAATTTAAATTTTAAAAAAATATTTTTAATATTTTTTTTATTTTAATGGTTTTATTTTATTAAAAATTTCACAAAGTAAGTTAAATCTTAAGTACATAAGTCTAAATTTAGATTTTCTACATTTATTTACTAAAATTTTGAATCTTTTCAATCAAGCAAAGACATGTTCAACTTTAATTCTAATTTTAGATACAATCTTATTGTATTTTCTTTCTTGTTTAGTTAATTTTTTATTTTTAGTTCTTTTAATTGGTATTATTGTATTTTTATAAATATTTTGTATACCTTGATATCCTAAATCACCAATAATTATTGTTTTTTCTGAAAATTCAAGATTTGAATTTTTTAATATTTGAAAATCATGCACTTTACCATTATCAGCAAAAATATCAACAATTTTTTTATTAAAAAAATCATATACAATTTGAAATTTTATAGAATACATTCAACTTTTACCAGAAAAATATTCTAACTGTAGTTTTTTTTAGTTGGTCTTTCAATTTCAATCTCAGTTGAATCAATTAAATAAAATTGAAATTCATTTGAATTTTCTTGTTTTTTATCAATTTTTAATTTATATCTTTCTTTTAAAAATTGGTAATCTTTGTGGTTACTAAGTTTATTTTCTACTCAAGTAATATTTCGAAAACAACTTGATGGGCTCATTTTAGATTTAATACTCATTTGAAAAAAAGTATAATATTCTTTTCAGTATAATAAAGTCATCATTAATCTTTCTTCTACTGAAAGTTTATTTTTTCGACCTTTATTTTTTTCTAATTTTTCTATTTCAATTAATTTTTCTAACATTTCATTAAAATGAAAACGTTTTATACCAAAATATCTATAAAATTCTTCATTTTTTAATTTTTTTAAATTTTCAAAAATCATTTTTATCAACACTTTTCTAAATTTATTGTTAATAACAAAATTATAAAATAAATTTTAAAATTATTAATTGACTTTTAAAAAATTTAATTACGGAATATGTCTGGAATATAACGATAATCAATAACATCTTCATGTAAAATATCTGAAACATCTGGTAAACGTAATAAATCTTTAATATAAGGCAATCATGCATTCATAGGTGAACCAACAATAGGAGAAGCAAAAGGATCAAAGCGATTAGCAGGATCATATGTATTTTTTTCATCATTAGTATCAACAGAAAGACTATGAACTGAACCTAAATTATCAGAATAAATTCAATTAATACCAAATTGACCATTTTGATTAGGATTTAATAGTCGTGCTAAAGTAGGGTCTTGTGCTTTAGCTCTAGCTAAAATATCAGTACCTTTACCAAGACCTGGTGTATTATTATCTAATAATGATGTTAATGATGCTTTAATCTTACCATCAGTATCATTTTTAAGATTATCAATTATAAAAGCAAGGGAGCGAATACCCTCCATACTACTTCGAATATAATCTAATAACTGACCAATATCTGAATAAATATAAAATGTATTTTCTTTGGCAGAAGTAAGTTCTTTTAAAACTGAATCATTTTTAACATCAAAAACAAGTTCTGGGCGATGAGTAACAGAATTATTAACAGCTTTAATAGCAGAAAAAACATCACTAGTTAATAATCTTTTATCTCTTTTTGTTCAAGTAGTAGCTTTGTCATCTTTCTTTTCGGTTGCTAATAAATCATTACCATCTTTATCAACAATATAAGAATAACCACGTCGTGATACACTGTGAACAAAAGTAGAAATATCAACTCCCGCATCTTTACTCAACGCTAAATTATACTTATTATTATTATTGCTAGTAATGCTTTCAATATAAACGTTACTAGTACCTAAAGGGTCAACTCTGTCTTTTAATAAATTAATAACATCTTTTTGTTTACCTTTACCCTCATATTGAACTTGTGTTTGATAACCACCAGCAAACTCAATACTTAATTTACTATTATTTTCAACATATTTAGCACTAAACACTACTGAAATTATTATTGCAGAAACAATAATTATTAAACTAAAAATCCTTAAAAAAAATCCAAGATTTTTAGTTTTTCTTGTCCTAGAAGAAGTGTTCATATTTCTTCACTCCTAAATCATTTTATTTGTATAAACATAGATTGTATATTATTTAAGGACTATATAAGAATACCAACATTCGTTATAAATAACAATTGTTTTACAGTAATATCAAAAATAATTATTTTCTAAATCAAATTATATTATTATTAATATACTCTTTACCAATAATTGTTATTTTACGACCCTTAGTTGTCTTAATAATTAAACCACAATGAATAAGTCAAGGTTCATAATGAATTTCAAGATTTTTTCTTTCTTCATTCAAAAGTTGACAAATAGTTTCAATACTCAAACTTTTATCTAAATTTACATTATTAAACAATGCTAAATATGCCAATTGTAAACTATTTAAACCTAAAGGATAAATTTGCAAAAAAAATAAAATTTGCAAAATATTAGTTTCATTTAAATCTACATTCATAACAACACAATAATTATACAATTGTTTAATGATGTTAATAATGAGTCGCGGAATATTACGACAATGATTAGCAATAATATTTATTATATTATTTTCTAATTTTCAATTTAAACTTAAAGAAACTTGTGAAATAATACTTTTAATATCCTGATAATTATAATCAGATAATTGTAAAATATTAGGAATACGACTTATCAACGCTTTAGTTAAGATTCCTACTTTATTAGTAGCACCAATAAATGTAAAAGAGGGTAAATTAATTTTAACAATTTTATTATTATAATCTTTACCAATCATAATATTAATAAAATTACCTTCTAATGCAGAATATAATACTTCTAATATTTCATAGTTAACAACATGAATTTCATCAATAAAAACTATATCAGATTGTTTGATATTTGCTAAAATACTAATAATATCGCTAGTTTTATTAATGCTTGTTCCTTCTAAACTATGAAAATTTACTTGCAATTCTTCTGCTATTAATCGTGCAATAGTTGTTTTTCCAATACCAGGAGGACCAATTAATAAAATATGACTTAAAGCAATATTTTGAATTTTACTACCTTTGATTAAAATTAGAATACGTTCAATAACATTATTTTGTCCAACAAAATTATTAAAACTACTAATACCCATATTTTATTTCCTTAATAGCTAATGCAATAATTTCTTCAACTTCCAAATCTCAATTAATATTTCTTAATAAAAAATTATTAATTACTATTGAACTAAAACCTAATTTTAATAATAGACTTCTTGCAAAACCTATCTATTAAAAATTTAATTTTTAAAATAAAATTAAAAATAAAAAAGATAGGTAATCTATGATGTTTGATAAATTAAAAACTATTAACAATCCAGAATTATTAAGATTAACTGGTATAAATGATATTATTTTTAATAAAATTCTAAAAATTTTAAAGACAGAAGAAGTAAAAAAGTTTAAAAATGGTGGTACACCTAATAAATTATCATTAGAAAATCGTTTATTAATGACTTTAGAATATTGAAGAGAGTATCGAACTTATTTTCATATTGCTAAAAGTTATGGAATTAGTGAAAGTAGTTGCTATAGGAATATCAAGTGAATAGAAAATACTTTAATAAAACATCCTGATTTTCAACAACTTGATGGGCAAAAATCACTGTTAAATAATAATTTTAAAGATAAAACAGTTATCATTGATGTGACTGAAAGTACTATTCAACGCCCAAAAAAAGTCAAAAACAATATTATTCAGGAAAAAAGAAAAAACATACAATAAAAACTCAAGTCATAATTGAAAAAGATAGTAAAAAAATTATAAGTTCTTATTTTTCTTATGGTAAAAATCATGATTTTAAAATTTTAAAAAATTCAAAAACGAAATTTTTATCAGAAACAACTATTTTAGTAGATTTAGGATATCAAGGTATACAAAACATACATAAAAATGTCTTATTACCTAAACGAAAATCAAAGAAAAACCCTTTAACTAAAGAAGAAAAGAAAAATAATAAGGCTATTTCAAAAATGAGAGTTGTTATTGAACATGTTTTTGCGATTCTTAAAAAATTTAAAATTATTAGTGAAAAATATCGAAATAGAAGAAAAAAATTTGCATTAAGATTTAATTTAATAGCTTCAATTTATAATTTACAATTATTAATTTAAATATATTTGATAATTTAATATTTTATTTTTTTATTTGAAATAATAATTTTTGTTGTATTTTAATGACAAAAAATAAAACATATTTTGAACAATAATTTTTAAAAAATATTAAAAGTGTTATTAAAATAAATTTTTAAACTTAAAAAATGTGATTAATATCATAGTTTTGCAAGAAGTCTAGTATATTAACCATATAAGACATATTCCGTAATTAAATTTTTTAAAAGTCAATTAATAATTTTAAAATTTATTTTATAATTTTGTTATTAACAATAAATTTAGAAAAGTGTTGATAAAAATGATTTTTGAAAATTTAAAAAAATTAAAAAATGAAGAATTTTATAGATATTTTGGTATAAAACGTTTTCATTTTAATGAAATGTTAGAAAAATTAATTGAAATAGAAAAATTAGAAAAAAATAAAGGTCGAAAAAATAAACTTTCAGTAGAAGAAAGATTAATGATGACTTTATTATACTGAAAAGAATATTATACTTTTTTTCAAATGAGTATTAAATCTAAAATGAGCCCATCAAGTTGTTTTCGAAATATTACTTGAGTAGAAAATAAACTTAGTAACCACAAAGATTACCAATTTTTAAAAGAAAGATATAAATTAAAAATTGATAAAAAACAAGAAAATTCAAATGAATTTCAATTTTATTTAATTGATTCAACTGAGATTGAAATTGAAAGACCAACTAAAAAAAACTACAGTTAGAATATTTTTCTGGTAAAAGTTGAATGTATTCTATAAAATTTCAAATTGTATATGATTTTTTTAATAAAAAAATTGTTGATATTTTTGCTGATAATGGTAAAGTGCATGATTTTCAAATATTAAAAAATTCAAATCTTGAATTTTCAGAAAAAACAATAATTATTGGTGATTTAGGATATCAAGGTATACAAAATATTTATAAAAATACAATAATACCAATTAAAAGAACTAAAAATAAAAAATTAACTAAACAAGAAAGAAAATACAATAAGATTGTATCTAAAATTAGAATTAAAGTTGAACATGTCTTTGCTTGATTGAAAAGATTCAAAATTTTAGTAAATAAATGTAGAAAATCTAAATTTAGACTTATGTACTTAAGATTTAACTTACTTTGTGAAATTTTTAATAAAATAAAACCATTAAAATAAAAAAAATATTAAAAATATTTTTTTAAAATTTAAATTTTTATCGAGTTAATATAAAAATATTATTAACAATTTTTTGTTTAAAATGTAAACTCATTTTTTAAACTATTTTTTCAAAAAATATTTATTTCTATATTCAATAACACTAAATAGTTTTAAAACAATTTTATTGACAATTAATTAAATTTAATTACGGAATATGTCCATAGTAATTATTATATTTAAGTAGTTAGGAGAATGAGTATGAAAAAACAAGAAATATTAAAACCAGTTATTAATAGTTCTTTAGTTGAAGATGATGTTAATGCTAAATCAAAAGAAAAACATAAATTTCTAAATTTTATTAAATCATATTTTAAAAACTGACGTAATCATTATAACCGTAATGTAATAGTTAATCCCGAAGATGCTCAATATGCAGTTTTAATTCGTGATTTTACTAAACAGTTTAAAAAATTTAAAGCTGTTGATAATGCTATTATTAAAAGACATATTCCGTAATTAAATTTTTTAAAAGTCAATTAATAATTTTAAAATTTATTTTATAATTTTGTTATTAACAATAAATTTAGAAAAGTGTTGATAAAAATGATTTTTGAAAATTTAAAAAAATTAAAAAATGAAGAATTTTATAGATATTTTGGTATAAAACGTTTTCATTTTAATGAAATGTTAGAAAAATTAATTGAAATAGAAAAATTAGAAAAAAATAAAGGTCGAAAAAATAAACTTTCAGTAGAAGAAAGATTAATGATGACTTTATTATACTGAAAAGAATATTATACTTTTTTTCAAATGAGTATTAAATCTAAAATGAGCCCATCAAGTTGTTTTCGAAATATTACTTGAGTAGAAAATAAACTTAGTAACCACAAAGATTACCAATTTTTAAAAGAAAGATATAAATTAAAAATTGATAAAAAACAAGAAAATTCAAATGAATTTCAATTTTATTTAATTGATTCAACTGAGATTGAAATTGAAAGACCAACTAAAAAAAACTACAGTTAGAATATTTTTCTGGTAAAAGTTGAATGTATTCTATAAAATTTCAAATTGTATATGATTTTTTTAATAAAAAAATTGTTGATATTTTTGCTGATAATGGTAAAGTGCATGATTTTCAAATATTAAAAAATTCAAATCTTGAATTTTCAGAAAAAACAATAATTATTGGTGATTTAGGATATCAAGGTATACAAAATATTTATAAAAATACAATAATACCAATTAAAAGAACTAAAAATAAAAAATTAACTAAACAAGAAAGAAAATACAATAAGATTGTATCTAAAATTAGAATTAAAGTTGAACATGTCTTTGCTTGATTGAAAAGATTCAAAATTTTAGTAAATAAATGTAGAAAATCTAAATTTAGACTTATGTACTTAAGATTTAACTTACTTTGTGAAATTTTTAATAAAATAAAACCATTAAAATAAAAAAAAATATTAAAAATATTTTTTTAAAATTTAAATTTTTATCGAGTTAATATAAAAATATTATTAACAATTTTTTGTTTAAAATGTAAACTCATTTTTTAAACTATTTTTTCAAAAAATATTTATTTCTATATTCAATAACACTAAATAGTTTTAAAACAATTTTATTGACAATTAATTAAATTTAATTACGGAATATGTCCAAAGTTAAAAAAGGTACTATTCATGGTTTTATTGGTCCAAATGGATCAGGTAAAACTACTACTATTAAGTGTTTAATTAGCGCTATGGTTGAAACACACGGTGATTTAATTATTCATGGTAAGCGTTCATGAACAGTTGAAGCAAAAAAACAAGTAGGTTATATTCCAGAAGCTGCAAGATTTCCTAAACGAATTACTACTTATGATTATTTAATTTCAATGGGACAAATTAGTGGTTTGAAATATAAAATTGCTAAGGAAAAGACAGAAATGATTTTAAAGGAATTAGATTTATGGAAATTTAAAAAACGCAACCCTAATGCTTATTCTTCGGGTATGAAGAAAAAGGTGTTATTAGCACAATCACTATTAAATAATCCAGATGTCTTAATTTTAGATGAATCAGCCGCTAATCTTGATCCAACAGCAAGAACAGAATTGTTTAATGATTTAAGAAAGCTTCGTGAACAAGGTAAAACTGTTTTTATTTCATCACATATTTTATCTGAATTACAAAATTTAGCCGATGAAGTTACTGTTTTAAATTATAGTAAAGTTGTTTATACAGGATTGGTTAATAAAACTGATTCATTATATGAAATAAGTTCTAATAATAACAATAATAAATTAATGAAGTTATTAATAGATAAAAAATTTTCAGTAGATGTTAATGAAAATCGTTTATTGGTAAATATTAAAACTGAAGCACAAGTTGCAGAAGTATTAGCAATTGCTTTAAGTGCTAATATCATCATTACTTATTTAAAACCATATACTGTTGATTTGCAAACAATAGACATATTCCGTAATTAAATTTTTTAAAAGTCAATTAATAATTTTAAAATTTATTTTATAATTTTGTTATTAACAATAAATTTAGAAAAGTGTTGATAAAAATGATTTTTGAAAATTTAAAAAAATTAAAAAATGAAGAATTTTATAGATATTTTGGTATAAAACGTTTTCATTTTAATGAAATGTTAGAAAAATTAATTGAAATAGAAAAATTAGAAAAAAATAAAGGTCGAAAAAATAAACTTTCAGTAGAAGAAAGATTAATGATGACTTTATTATACTGAAAAGAATATTATACTTTTTTTCAAATGAGTATTAAATCTAAAATGAGCCCATCAAGTTGTTTTCGAAATATTACTTGAGTAGAAAATAAACTTAGTAACCACAAAGATTACCAATTTTTAAAAGAAAGATATAAATTAAAAATTGATAAAAAACAAGAAAATTCAAATGAATTTCAATTTTATTTAATTGATTCAACTGAGATTGAAATTGAAAGACCAACTAAAAAAAACTACAGTTAGAATATTTTTCTGGTAAAAGTTGAATGTATTCTATAAAATTTCAAATTGTATATGATTTTTTTAATAAAAAAATTGTTGATATTTTTGCTGATAATGGTAAAGTGCATGATTTTCAAATATTAAAAAATTCAAATCTTGAATTTTCAGAAAAAACAATAATTATTGGTGATTTAGGATATCAAGGTATACAAAATATTTATAAAAATACAATAATACCAATTAAAAGAACTAAAAATAAAAAATTAACTAAACAAGAAAGAAAATACAATAAGATTGTATCTAAAATTAGAATTAAAGTTGAACATGTCTTTGCTTGATTGAAAAGATTCAAAATTTTAGTAAATAAATGTAGAAAATCTAAATTTAGACTTATGTACTTAAGATTTAACTTACTTTGTGAAATTTTTAATAAAATAAAACCATTAAAATAAAAAAAAATATTAAAAATATTTTTTTAAAATTTAAATTTTTATCGAGTTAATATAAAAATATTATTAACAATTTTTTGTTTAAAATGTAAACTCATTTTTTAAACTATTTTTTCAAAAAATATTTATTTCTATATTCAATAACACTAAATAGTTTTAAAACAATTTTATTGACAATTAATTAAATTTAATTACGGAATATGTCCAATGTATGAACGAATTGTTATGGAAGCTAATGAAAAAAATAAGAAGGGAGAAAAATAATGCCAATATTTCGTTATACTTTTAAAAAGATGATTGCTACTCCTTCAACTTGAATTATTTTTATTATAACTTTAATTTTTCTTGCTTTATCTTGGTCTTTAATTTCGTTATTTGTGGGTTCTGAAGCAATAAAACAATTAACTTATGATCAAGCATTAAACTTTTATGTACCACAATGAAAAGTATTATCGTTCTCGGTACTTTTATCAATTATGATTTTTGTATTTATTTCAGTTAAAGCAACACAAGTTTTTCGTGATGAAATTGATGATGGTACTTTATTGATTTTAGTATCAAAGCCAGTTAGTAGAATTAGAATTTGAACTGAAAAGTTATTATCTTTACAAGTGGTAATTATTTTATATTTATTTTTATCTATTTTTATTGCTAGTTTTGTTATTACTATTCCTGGCATTGGTAGCTCAACTATTTATAATGCGGTATTTCCTTATTTATGAATTTTATTTGGTGTTGCTATTATTTTTGATTTAATTATTTCTTCAATTGCTATTTTATTTTCATTAATTTTAAATGCTAAGGCTTTAGTTGCAATTATGATTGGAATGGCTGCCTTATTCAATATTTTTGCGACATTAATTAATGGTTTAGTAACATTTGATCCTACATATTATGTTGTTTCACAGTCATTAGCAGTTTATAATAATGTAAAAGCTAAATTAGATAAAACTGATATTGATTGAATTAATGACGTATATAGAAAAGACCCAACAACTACTATTGAATCTATTCAAAAGGCTATGTTTAGTATTTACGATACATATATTAAAGAAGTTAAGTATCCTAATAATTATGATTATCAAAAAGAACAAACAATAGTATTAGCAATTAAGAATGGTAGTACTAGTACTCCACCAACTGCTGATGCTCCTAAGGACTTAGTTACTCATATTTACAATATTAGTAATGCTTTTCGTCAATGAAAAGAACAAAGTTTTGAAGAATTAATGACAGGTAAAAAAGTTGGACTAGATAACCTTCGTCCCAAAAGATCAAATGGTGTTGGTAGCAATAATGTTGATTATTCAGTAAATCTTATGATTACGGGTTTAAATACATCTCTTTCTCAATCACAATATGATGCTCTTAATACTAAGACATCACAAGTTAAAGCAATGCGTTATTTAAATATTTTTTATCAATTAAAATATATTTGAGATGGAATATCGACTGAACAAAGTTCAATCTTTGCTTATCCAAGTGAGTATTCTATGACAGCAGATCCTTATTTAGTTAGTTTTAATAAAGTTAACACAAATTATCAAGTTGATACCAATAAAGCAACTAATAGTAAAATTCTTAATTTTCCAGTTTTATTGACTGTGTATGTTTTGCTTGGTATTGGTTTATTTTGTTCTTCATGATTAGTATTTAATCGTAGAGATTTTACTTAGCAGTTTAGTATCTTTTATAAAAAATCAACATCAAAGATGTTGATTTTTTATATATTAAATTTCAAACCTCATTATTTAAATGATGTAAAATTATTATTATAATATAGAGCAAATTAATGATAAGGGTGAAATTATGAAAATTAGTGGATTTAAAATTAATAATAGAGCAAATCCACATAAAATTAGTAATTTTTTTGCTACTAAAAAATGGTATTTATTAGCATTAATGATTATTATTCCGGCAGTATTGCAACAAATATTATCAGCATCAATGAATTTACTAGATAATATTATGGTTGGAGAATTAAAGGATAGTTTTATTAGTGATTTAAAGCCAATGAATGAACATATTAGGGATATTTTTACTTCATTAGGACTTTGAGATAATTGAAGTTGATGAAAAGATAATGGTTTAGAACATTTTTATCATTTGCAATATTCAGCAGGACAAATTGCTGTTTCGGGAGTTACTGCTTCTAATCAAATTTTTGTTATTATTTATGCCGTTATGGGAGGTTTTATCAACGGTGTTAGTATTTTTGGTGCTCAATTTTATGGAGCTGGAAGATATGGTTCTTTAAGACAAACAGTAAGAATGAGAATTATTTTTGGATTTTTAATTGGAGTGATAGTTATTATTTTATCTTATACAGTGGGTGAATATTTAATTTCTTATACTACTAGTCCTAGTAGTGCATTGGATAAATTTAATCAATTATGTGCTGCTAAAGGATTAACTCTTAATGATATTAATGAGCTAAAGGACATTTTAAATTATAATCATGCTTTTGATGAAAATTCACTTATTGATTTTATGAATGTTCATAATATTGATAAAAACGATCCCCAATTTGTACAAATTATTTTACGTTATTATGAATTTCATTCAGCATCTTTAGCAACAGCACAAGGTATTGATTATAATCAATGAATTGTTTTTTCTTATCCATTGTTAGGAATAAACTTTGCTTTTGTTTCAGTATTTCGTGAAACAAAACGTGGTTATATTCCATTAATATTAACTTTTGTTTCAGTATTTATTAACTTTTTATTAAATTTGTTATTAATTAATGGTATTGGTGCAGTTGCAGGAATTGGAGCACGAGGTTCAGGAGTTGCTACTTTAACAGCGAGAATTGCTCAGTTGGCATTAATTAGTAGTTTTATTATATGAAAGAAATATGAATTTCAACCAAAAGTTTTGAAAATGTTTAAGATTAGGGGTGATTTATTTAAAAAAATTATAATTAAAACATGGCCATTAATGTTAAATGATTTATTATTTGCAGTTGCTACGACAATGATTATTAGATTAATTTCGCAATGAAGCTTTGAAGCATTAAGTGGTTCGGCAATTGCTTCCACGATTAATACCATGTTCTATACTTTATATATTGGATTTGGTATTGCTTCTTCGGTGTTAATTGCCAATCGTTTAGGTGCCGATGATTTGATTGGTGCTAAATATAATACTAAACATTTAATTAGGTTAGGCTTTTTTGTTTCATTATTTTTTGCTGGTTTATTAGTTTTATCTTCATTTTTTTTACCACAATTATTATTTAATGCAACAACAGAAGCCTTACGAATTTCTAGTTGAATGATGCGTGTTGATGCTATAGTTTTTAGTGCTTATACTATTTTGTATACTTGTATTTATGCATTTCGTGCTGGTGGCTTAGCAATTACTGTTTTACTTGTTGATAGTTGTTCTACTTGATGTTTTTCAATATTAATTTTATTTATTGAGGTACATTATAGTCCTTTAGATATTGTTTATATTTATGCTATTATGCGTTCTTGTGATGTTATTAAAATGATTATTTCTTTATTTATTTATCATCGTGGTAAATGAGTAAGAAATTTAGCAAGTAGTATGAATAAAGTATATCCAGAATCTCCACCAGTAATTGATATACCAAAAGCAAAAGATAAAGTTGATATTGCTAATTTCTAAAGATTGAAAATTTCTTTAATATATAATTTAAATAAACGCCATAAAAGGCGTTTATTTAAATATGTTTAATTTTTAAAATTTTATTATTCTTGAATTAGTTGGCTTTATTCTTTGCTTATAATTTTTTGTTGGAATATCATTTTCATATTTACGTAGTGTTTGTTCTCAAGGGATGTCTTTTTCTTTTTGTTTATTAATAGGGTTAGATATTTGTGGTTTTGGTTGTATTTTTAGAGGTACTGAAATATCTGAATTTAAAGAATCTGTTGATGTAGATTTTGAATTAAAGCCTTCATCACTACTGTTAGATAATAATTGTTTTTCCAAATCACAAATTTTTTCAGTAAGTTGAAATATTTCTGATTCAAATTGTTCAACTATTTGCTCATTGACTTCGACAATTGTTTCTTTTTCTTGCTGTTCTTTTTGATTTATTAAATCAATTAATAAATTATTATTATTATTATTTAACAAATTATTTTTATCTTCTAATAATTTGTTTTCATATTTAGTTATTTGATTAATATTAGTTATTAAATTTGCGTATTTTGTTTGTTTTTCAATATAATTTGAATTTAAAATATTAATTTTTTGTTGATTATTTAATTTTGTTTTTTTAAATAATTCACAATTTATTTCTTCTGTTTCAATTAAATTATTAATACTTTTATTTTTATTTATTTTTCCAAATGAAAAAAGATTAATAAAAAAATTTTTAATTTTGTTAATTTTTTGTTCCTTTAATTTATAGATTTGAATATTAAATTCAAATACTTTATCTTCTATTTCTTTATTTTGTTTAATTCAAAATTGAATAGTTTTTTGATAATTATTAATTTCTTTTTCAATTTTCTCACTTTTTTCAATAAGTTTTATTTTTTCTCCTTTTAAATTTAGTAATTGTTTTTTAATTTTTTCTACAGTTTCATAATTTATTAAATATGCTTTGTTAGTAAATATTTGTTCTTTTTTAATTGTTTTCATTTTGTCCCCCTTTTAAAATAAAAACCTATTTGTTAAAAAATAAAACAATAGGTCAAAAACTATATCTTTAGTTTACAAGTATTATATCTAATATTTTTTTGTAAACGAGAAATTACTTTATTTGTAATATTTATTATAAGAAATTATTTTAGTAATAAAATGAAATATTAAATTTTATTAAAATCAATATTTGTGATAGTATTATTAATAATTTAATATATGTTCATTACTAATATAAGTATTTTTTATTTATATTAGTTTTTTATTAAATTATATTAATCAGAAGGATATTTTTCATAGATTAGAAAGAGAGAAATAAAAATGGATATTAGTAAATCTTCATTTGCTTCTTCAATGTAAGATGAAAATAATTATGTAGTGGAAGTTGTTAAACCTTCACTATCAAGAAAAAAAGTTTTCGAAAGAAATTTAAAAAAAATTTTGTAAAAAATTTACCTATAATAACTGCCGGTACTGCTACAGTAGTAACATTAGCGGTTGGTGGAATTGATGGCTTTCAATGTTCTGATTTAGGAATAGCAGCTAGTGCAGGTACATCTGCTGCTATGTGAATTTGTCAAGAAAAGTGGACAATTAAAGTAACCTTTTATTAAATTTTATAAAATAGTGTTTGTAAGTGTTAAATTTGTAGATATGAAGTAATTATTTGTTGATTTGGAATGAGCTAATCGATATTCGATTGGACTCATTTCTTTTAATTTTGTTTGAGGTCTATCGTTATTATAAAAGTAAATATATTTGGGTAAATTTTCTTTTATTCATTCAATAGTTCTGTTTTTTCTTAGAATTTGATATAGAAATTCTGTTTTCATTGTTCCAAATCAAGATTCAGTAGCACCATTATCACAAGAATTACCTCTTCTAGACATCGAAATTTTTATTTTTAATTCGTCACATAAGGTTTTATAAGAAGGATTGGTATAATGAAATCCTTGGTCTGATTGTAAAATTCATGAAGTAGGTTTTTGAGCATTAACTCAAGCTTGAATAATGTTTTGGACAACAAATGTCATATCTAAACTTGCGCTTATTTTATAATAGACTTCTTGCAAAACCTATCTATTAAAAATTTAATTTTTAAAATAAAATTAAAAATAAAAAAGATAGGTAATCTATGATGTTTGATAAATTAAAAACTGGATGGTGGAATGGCAACACTTTTTAGGACTATTTTTTGGTAAACATTTGTTGTTGATATTTAACTGGAGTTAAGTAGTTTAAAGTGCTGTGAATTCTTATATTGTTATATCAATTGATGTAATCAAATAATTCTAATTTTAATTGGATTAATGATGTAAAATTTTTATCATTAATAAATTCGGTTTTAAAAGTTTTAAAAGTTGCTTCAGCAACAGCATTATCATAAGGACAACCTTTTTTACTTAAAGAACGGTTAATGTTGAATGCTAGTAAAAGTTTATCAATAATTTTATTGTTAAATTCATTACCGCGATCACTATGAAATATTTGAATATCTTTTAAACAGCGATTTGATTGCATAAATGCTTGATGTACTAATGATGCATCTTTTTTAACTCCAACACTATGTCCGATAATTTCGCGGTTAAATAGGTCTATTAATAGGCAAATATAGTTTCACCTACCATTAACTTGTACATAAGTTAAATCACTAACAATAACTTCATTTTTAATCCTATTCTTAAATTTTCTATTAACAAGATTAGTTATTTGACTATCGTTAACTTTGTTATTATAGACATATTCCGTAATTAAATTTTTTAAAAGTCAATTAATAATTTTAAAATTTATTTTATAATTTTGTTATTAACAATAAATTTAGAAAAGTGTTGATAAAAATGATTTTTGAAAATTTAAAAAAATTAAAAAATGAAGAATTTTATAGATATTTTGGTATAAAACGTTTTCATTTTAATGAAATGTTAGAAAAATTAATTGAAATAGAAAAATTAGAAAAAAATAAAGGTCGAAAAAATAAACTTTCAGTAGAAGAAAGATTAATGATGACTTTATTATACTGAAAAGAATATTATACTTTTTTTTCAAATGAGTATTAAATCTAAAATGAGCCCATCAAGTTGTTTTCGAAATATTACTTGAGTAGAAAATAAACTTAGTAACCACAAAGATTACCAATTTTTAAAAGAAAGATATAAATTAAAAATTGATAAAAAACAAGAAAATTCAAATGAATTTCAATTTTATTTAATTGATTCAACTGAGATTGAAATTGAAAGACCAACTAAAAAAAACTACAGTTAGAATATTTTTCTGGTAAAAGTTGAATGTATTCTATAAAATTTCAAATTGTATATGATTTTTTTAATAAAAAAATTGTTGATATTTTTGCTGATAATGGTAAAGTGCATGATTTTCAAATATTAAAAAATTCAAATCTTGAATTTTCAGAAAAAACAATAATTATTGGTGATTTAGGATATCAAGGTATACAAAATATTTATAAAAATACAATAATACCAATTAAAAGAACTAAAAATAAAAAATTAACTAAACAAGAAAGAAAATACAATAAGATTGTATCTAAAATTAGAATTAAAGTTGAACATGTCTTTGCTTGATTGAAAAGATTCAAAATTTTAGTAAATAAATGTAGAAAATCTAAATTTAGACTTATGTACTTAAGATTTAACTTACTTTGTGAAATTTTTAATAAAATAAAACCATTAAAATAAAAAAAATATTAAAAATATTTTTTTAAAATTTAAATTTTTATCGAGTTAATATAAAAATATTATTAACAATTTTTTGTTTAAAATGTAAACTCATTTTTTAAACTATTTTTTCAAAAAATATTTATTTCTATATTCAATAACACTAAATAGTTTTAAAACAATTTTATTGACAATTAATTAAATTTAATTACGGAATATGTCCTATGATTTTTGAATGATAATTTAGTATATTTTGATATTAAATTATCATTCATTCATAATTTTTTTAATTTTTCTGCGCGATAAATAAATTTCTTGGTTTTCTAGAATTTTTTTTAATCTTCTAGTACCATAAACTTCTTTATTTTCTTTAAAAGCACTAATAACAGCTTCATCATAAATATTATTTTTGATTTTATTTTCTTTTTTCTTTAAATTAAAATAATAGACTTCTTGCAAAACTATGATATTAATCACATTTTTTAAGTTTAAAAATTTATTTTAATAACACTTTTAATATTTTTTAAAAATTATTGTTCAAAATATGTTTTATTTTTTGTCATTAAAATACAACAAAAATTATTATTTCAAATAAAAAAAATAAAATATTAAATTATCAAATATATTTAAATTAATAATTGTAAATTATAAATTGAAGCTATTAAATTAAATCTTAATGCAAATTTTTTTCTTCTATTTCGATATTTTTCACTAATAATTTTAAATTTTTTAAGAATCGCAAAAACATGTTCAATAACAACTCTCATTTTTGAAATAGCCTTATTATTTTTCTTTTCTTCTTTAGTTAAAGGGTTTTTCTTTGATTTTCGTTTAGGTAATAAGACATTTTTATGTATGTTTTGTATACCTTGATATCCTAAATCTACTAAAATAGTTGTTTCTGATAAAAATTTCGTTTTTGAATTTTTTAAAATTTTAAAATCATGATTTTTACCATAAGAAAAATAAGAACTTATAATTTTTTTACTATCTTTTTCAATTATGACTTGAGTTTTTATTGTATGTTTTTTCTTTTTTCCTGAATAATATTGTTTTTGACTTTTTTTGGGCGTTGAATAGTACTTTCAGTCACATAAATGATAACTGTTTTATCTTTAAAATTATTATTTAACAGTGATTTTTGCCCATCAAGTTGTTGAAAATCAGGATGTTTTATTAAAGTATTTTCTATTCACTTGATATTCCTATAGCAACTACTTTCACTAATTCCATAACTTTTAGCAATATGAAAATAAGTTCGATACTCTCTTCAATATTCTAAAGTCATTAATAAACGATTTTCTAATGATAATTTATTAGGTGTACCACCATTTTTAAACTTTTTTACTTCTTCTGTCTTTAAAATTTCTAGAATTTTATTAAAAATAATATCATTTATACCAGTTAATCTTAATAATTCTCGATTGTTAATAGTTTTTAATTTATCAAAAATCATAGATTACCTATCTTTTTTATTTTTAATTTTATTTTAAAAATTAAATTTTTAATAGATAGGTTTTGCAAGAAGTCTAATGAAAAAGGAAAAAATTAAAATTAGAAATTATGAATTTGAATTAAATTCTTATGTAGTAGATTCCTTATTAGATGTTATAAGAGAACTGATAAAAACAAATAAGGAAGTAAAATAATGCAAAAACAAAAACAAGAAAAAGTATTACTTAAATGTATTGTTAAAGATTGTAATAGTAAAGTATTAGTTACTTTAAAAATTGGAAATATTGAAGATAGTGCTGTTCAATTTTTTAATATGTGTTATTTTCATAAAAAACAATTTAAAAATAAAATAAAAGAAATAAAAAATAAGGAGTAATTATGAATTTATGAGACTTTTTAAAATATAGTGATAAATATAATGTTTTTAAAATAGACTTCTTGCAAAACTATGATATTAATCACATTTTTTAAGTTTAAAAATTTATTTTAATAACACTTTTAATATTTTTTAAAAATTATTGTTCAAAATATGTTTTATTTTTTGTCATTAAAATACAACAAAAATTATTATTTCAAATAAAAAAATAAAATATTAAATTATCAAATATATTTAAATTAATAATTGTAAATTATAAATTGAAGCTATTAAATTAAATCTTAATGCAAATTTTTTTCTTCTATTTCGATATTTTTCACTAATAATTTTAAATTTTTTAAGAATCGCAAAAACATGTTCAATAACAACTCTCATTTTTGAAATAGCCTTATTATTTTTCTTTTCTTCTTTAGTTAAAGGGTTTTTCTTTGATTTTCGTTTAGGTAATAAGACATTTTTATGTATGTTTTGTATACCTTGATATCCTAAATCTACTAAAATAGTTGTTTCTGATAAAAATTTCGTTTTTGAATTTTTTAAAATTTTAAAATCATGATTTTTACCATAAAAAAAATAAGAACTTATAATTTTTTTACTATCTTTTTCAATTATGACTTGAGTTTTTATTGTATGTTTTTTCTTTTTTCCTGAATAATATTGTTTTTGACTTTTTTTGGGCGTTGAATAGTACTTTCAGTCACATCAATGATAACTGTTTTATCTTTAAAATTATTATTTAACAGTGATTTTTGCCCATCAAGTTGTTGAAAATCAGGATGTTTTATTAAAGTATTGAGGCTTTTATGTAATCTGTGTATCTTTGTTTTACAAAGTACTAGTTTAGATTAATTCTATCTTCAAATTTTATCATAAAATGAGCAATTGCTGTATTTCAATTTTGAATGGGCATTGTTCATTTTTTTTGTTATATTTTCAATTGCTAAATAAAATATTTTAAAAACTGCCATATCATTAGGAAAAACTTTTTTATTTCTGATAACTTTTCGTAATTGACTATTTACAGATTCAATAGCATTTGTTGTATAAATAACTCTTTTGATTTCTGTAGGATAACTAATAAAAACCATTAAATTATCTCAATTTTTATATCAAGATTTAGCAATTTGAGGATATTGTTTATTTCACTTATTTTCAAAGGATTCTAAAGCCTGCATTGCTTGTTCTTCACTACATGCAGTATAAATTGGTTTTAAATCTGCAACTAGAGATTTTCTATGCTTATATGAGACATATTTCAAACTATTTCTAATTTGATGAACTATGCATAATTGATGTTCTGTTTTAAGATAAACTGATTGTATTGCTTCTGACATGCCTGTTAAATTATCACTGCAGGCAATAAGAATATCATTTAAGCCACGATTTTTCATTTCTGTTAAATTTGCTAATCAAAATTTAGCACCTTCATTTTCACTAATTCATAAACCTAAAACATCTTTTTTACCTTCTAAATCAACTCCTAAAGCTATATAAACTGATTTATTAATAATCCTTTTATCTTGTCGTACTTTCACTACTATGCAATCAAAATAAACAATCGGATAGACACTTTCTAATGGTCGATTTTGCCATGCTTTTACATCATCAATAACATCATCAGTAATTTGACTAATAACACTTTCACTAATATCAGCACCATGATATAACTCTTGTAATTGCATTCTAATATCTGATAATGTCATACCTTTTGCATATAAAGAAAGAACTTGTTGATCAAAACCATCAAATCTTCTTTGTCTTTTTGCAACTATTATAGGATTAAAATTACTATTGCGATCTCGTGCTACATCAATCTCAATTTTACCTTGTTGGGTTATTAATTTTTTTGAACTTATACCATTACGAGCATTGTCACTATTACTATAGACATATTCCGTAATTAAATTTTTTAAAAGTCAATTAATAATTTTAAAATTTATTTTATAATTTTGTTATTAACAATAAATTTAGAAAAGTGTTGATAAAAATGATTTTTGAAAATTTAAAAAAATTAAAAAATGAAGAATTTTATAGATATTTTGGTATAAAACGTTTTCATTTTAATGAAATGTTAGAAAAATTAATTGAAATAGAAAAATTAGAAAAAAAATAAAGGTCGAAAAAATAAACTTTCAGTAGAAGAAAGATTAATGATGACTTTATTATACTGAAAAGAATATTATACTTTTTTTCAAATGAGTATTAAATCTAAAATGAGCCCATCAAGTTGTTTTCGAAATATTACTTGAGTAGAAAATAAACTTAGTAACCACAAAGATTACCAATTTTTAAAAGAAAGATATAAATTAAAAATTGATAAAAAACAAGAAAATTCAAATGAATTTCAATTTTATTTAATTGATTCAACTGAGATTGAAATTGAAAGACCAACTAAAAAAAACTACAGTTAGAATATTTTTCTGGTAAAAGTTGAATGTATTCTATAAAATTTCAAATTGTATATGATTTTTTTAATAAAAAAATTGTTGATATTTTTGCTGATAATGGTAAAGTGCATGATTTTCAAATATTAAAAAATTCAAATCTTGAATTTTCAGAAAAAACAATAATTATTGGTGATTTAGGATATCAAGGTATACAAAATATTTATAAAAATACAATAATACCAATTAAAAGAACTAAAAATAAAAAATTAACTAAACAAGAAAGAAAATACAATAAGATTGTATCTAAAATTAGAATTAAAGTTGAACATGTCTTTGCTTGATTGAAAAGATTCAAAATTTTAGTAAATAAATGTAGAAAATCTAAATTTAGACTTATGTACTTAAGATTTAACTTACTTTGTGAAATTTTTAATAAAATAAAACCATTAAAATAAAAAAAATATTAAAAATATTTTTTTAAAATTTAAATTTTTATCGAGTTAATATAAAAATATTATTAACAATTTTTTGTTTAAAATGTAAACTCATTTTTTAAACTATTTTTTCAAAAAATATTTATTTCTATATTCAATAACACTAAATAGTTTTAAAACAATTTTATTGACAATTAATTAAATTTAATTACGGAATATGTCCAAAGTTAACGATAGTCAAATAACTAATCTTGTTAATAGAAAATTTAAGAATAGGATTAAAAATGAAGTTATTGTTAGTGATTTAACTTATGTACAAGTTAATGGTAGGTGAAACTATATTTGCTTATTAATAGACTTATTTAACCGCGAAATTATCGGACATAGTGTTGGAGTTAAAAAAGATGCATCATTAGTACATCAAGCATTTATGCAATCAAATCGCTGTTTAAAAGATATTCAAATATTTCATAGTGATCGCGGTAATGAATTTAACAATAAAATTATTGCTAAACTTTTACTAGCATTCAACATTAACCGTTCTTTAAGTAAAAAAGGTTGTCCTTATGATAATGCTGTTGCTGAAGCAACTTTTAAAACTTTTAAAACCGAATTTATTAATGATAAAAATTTTACATCATTAATCCAATTAAAATTAGAATTATTTGATTACATCAATTGATATAACAATATAAGAATTCACAGCACTTTAAACTACTTAACTCCAGTTAAATATCAACAACAAATGTTTACCAAAAAATAGTCCTAAAAAGTGTTGCCATTCCAGTTGCCATTCCACATATGTGGATTTGCTCTATATGTAAGTGTTGTCGTAGTCGTTGTTGTACATGCAGTAACAAACATTAGAAAATTTTAAAATTTTCTAATGTTTTATTTTAATTTATCATTTATTTACGATACAATAATAAAGTTACTGGTGTGGTCTTTTAAGGGTCGGCATCAGTAACAATTTTTTTATTTTTACTGTCAATATCAAATGAAAATTTCCCAAAATAATTTCTCAAAAAAAGTAAAAAATTTTCGAAAGTTAAACTGTTAAATAAACATAAATTCAAAAATTCCAAATAACCTCTAAAACTTTAGTTCCTTGTTTTCATATAGGAACTTTTTTATTTACAAACCAATTTTTAATGAATATAATAAATATGAATTAAAAATAGTTTTAGAAACCTAATTGTTTTATTTTTAAACAATTAGGTTTCTAATTTTGAAAGGATTTTTAATATATGGATAAACAATTACAAGAAATTCAAAATCAAATTTCTAAGTTAAGTAATGAATTTAGAAGTTTGGAGAAAAAGCTAGATAATGAAAAAAGAAAAGAAAAAGAAATAAATAAAAAAATATCTTGTTTAACAAATCAAGATATTAACAATAAAAATGAATTAAAAATAAGAAATGAAATAAGAAAATATGAAAATGAACATAGAATTATTTCTCAAAAAGTAAATTATTTTGAAATTAAATTTAATTCAATAAAAGAAGAATTAAAAAAAAATCAAATTTAAAAATGGAAATTTATAACAAAAATTTAGAAAAGTTAAAAATAAAAAAGTTTGATGAAGTTGAAATTAATAGCTTTGAAAATAAAAATTATAAGGGTTTTAAAATAAACTCACTAAAATTATAAAAAAGATATTGCAATTGCAATATCTTTATATATTTAAAATGAATTTTAAGGCACCAAATTTGCTCATATTCAAACGATTTAAAAATTTATATGGTTTTATAGTATTCAAAAAATAAACAGCCCTTTTTACGGCTGTTTTAAATTGAATTATTATTAATTATAAGTTATATAAATAACTTCAGTTTTGGGAAATTATTACTCGATAACTAATAGGAAATTTTTACTAAATAATGACACATTTTTTTATTTTTACTTGATATTTATCATAATTATGATAAAGTTAAATTATAAAAATTGAATAACTAAGTAGGTACGACCCTTGAAAATTTAGACCTATCTATAAAGATATATTTTTGTCTTTCTTTTACGTAAAGAAGTTTGAAAATAAACGAGTTGTAACCTATGTTGTGAATAAATTTGTCAAGAAAAGATAATAAAATAATCATAGAAAAAGATATAATTTGAAAATCATATAATATATTTACAAGTTTTTTTGAGCAAAGCGGTATTGATGGACATATAACCTTTAAAAGGTTAACTACTAAAATGGTTAATAATATTGATGATTTAAAAATATTTTTTGAAATAATAGCACAACTTATAGAAAAAGAAAAAATTGATAAAAAAGGAATTATTAAGATACTATGAACTAAAAATAATATATTAGAACAAATGAAAACGACAAAAGAATTCAACAACATATTTAGTTTAATTTCAAAAATAAGAAATGCAATAAAAGGAAAAACTAAAAAATCAAATGATGAAACAACTAATTTAATAAGTAATATTTTTTGAAATAATGAGATTTTGGACATATTCCATAATTAAATTTAATTATGGAATATGTCCAATATAGAATGGAGCTGAGAAAATGAGTAAATTTTTTCATAGTAAACAAACATCTCCTGAGGATAAGAAAAATCCTAGTTTTACTTTTAAAGGAACTTTCAATAAATTAGGTGGCAAAATGTTTGGAAAAATGCAAAACTTATCAAGAGCCATTGTTTTACCAATAGCTACATTACCAATAGCTGGCTTATTGTTAGGAATTGGTGGTGGAGTTGCTAGTGCTTTAAAGCAATTACCTAATCATGATAGTCTTGTTGCAATTATTAATATTTTTTCAATTATGCAATCAGCCGGAAACGTTGTTTTTGCTAATTTAGGATTGATTTTTGCTATTTCTATTGCTTTTGGTTTTGCAAAAGATAGTAAAGGTGTAGCTGCTCTTTCTGGATTTATTACTTTTATTGTTATGACTTCAGTTATTAGTGGCATGTTTTTTTGAAATTCTAAAACAGGAATGTTAGGGTTTGATCCATGAGGTTTAGGTGAAGGTGCAAAGATTACTCCAGAAAGTGGTAAATCTTCCGGTTTATTTTCTTCTGTCTTAGGATTATTTCCTACGTTTGATACTTCAGTTTTAGGTGGCATTCTTGTTGGTTGATTAGTATCAATTGTTCATAATCATTCATACAATATTCGTATGCCAAGAGTATTAGCTTTTTTTGGTGGTGAACGTTTTGTGCCAATTTTAGCTGTTTTTGTTGGAATAGCAATGGGATTAGCTTTTTTCTTTATTTGACCAATGTTATTAATTGCTTTTAGAGAAATTGGTAATGGCTTAGCAGCTGGTATGAATACAGGTCAACTTACTGATGGACAGTTAACTGGTGATAATTTTCATCCGACAGTTGGTGGAGCATTTATTGCAATGTTTTTTGGAATTACTGAACGTTTATTAATACCAACAGGATTGCATCACGTTCAATATGCACCTTTTTGATATACTGGAATTGGTGGAAATTGAATTAATGAATCTGGTGATCATTTTGTTGGAGCGTACAATATTTTCTTTGGACAATTTGCTTCTAATGCAATAGGACACATGAATCAAACACCAGGAACAATGTTTATGAGTGGGCGATTTGCATATATGCAATATGGCTATCCATTTGCAGCGCTTGCTATGTGAATGTTAGCACGATCAGAAAATAAAAAAATGGTTGGTGGTATTTTAGGATCTGCTGCTCTAACTTCTTTCTTAACAGGGGTTACAGAACCATTGTTGTTTTCATTCTTATTTGTAGCACCATTATGTTTTGTTTTCCATGCATTTATGGCGGGAATTAGTTTTATGATGGCGTATTTATTAAATATAGTTGTTGGTCAAGGTTTTGCTGCTGGATTTATTGACTTTTCTTTCTTTGGAATATTACCAAGTATTCTTGGTAAAGAAACAGGATTCTATTGAGTATTTGTTACTGGATTAATTATGGCACCTGCTTATTTCTTTGGGTTCTATTACATTATTAAGTGAAGAAATTACAAAACTTTAGGTCGTGAAGAAGGAGAATTAGCAACCAACTTAGCTTTACAAAGTGTTGAAAGTTCTTTAGATAAGTCTTCAAAAAAAGGTAGAACAAAAGTAGAAAATTTATTACTTGGACTTGGTGGACCATTAAATATCATTGATGTTAAGGCTAAAGATAAAGTATTAGTTGCAACTTTAAAAGATGCAAATATTTATTCAAAAGCTTTATTAAGATTAAGTGGAACTAAAAATATTAAAGTAATTGCCAATAAAGTTGAAATTACTTATCTTGATGGTGCAGAGTCTATTCATAAAACTTTACAAGCAGAAATGACAAAGAAGCAAACATTAACACCTGATACTAATAAAGATAAAAATAATGATATGTTAGAAAATATCTTTAAAGGTCTTGGTGGACGAAGTAATGTTAAATTATTAGACAATTGTGCTACAAGATTGCGTGTTACAGTTTTTGATGAAACTAAAGTTGATGATAATATTTTAAAATCAACTGGTGCAGTTGGTATCTTTAAAAGAGGTACAGCAATTCAGGTAATTTATGGCCCACAAGTAGGTAATATTAAAAATGATTTATTAAAAACTTGAACTCCAAAATAAACTATTACTAAAATATAAAAATGAGCAACTGAACATGCCACTTGCCACCAACCACCCAATATATTACTGAAGTAGTTGCTGAAAATGTTACCTTTTTAGATTATCGCAAACAAGAAAATAAATTAAATAATGCTAATATTGAAAATTCAGCATTAACAACTGATAAGAAAATTGATTTAGATAGTGCTTTTAAAAATGTTAATTACACTTTAAATAATTCAGGAATTGAAAATTTATATGAAAATAACGATTTGGATTTTAATGAAGAAGTTATTGTTTGAGATAATTAATTATGTTAAATAATTATAAATTAAAGGAGAACCAATAAAATGAAAAAAATTACTAACTACAATCACTCTTAGTGCATTAGTAGGTATAAGTGCAAGTAATTTAAAACCAGTATTTACAAATAATGTTGTAAATCATGGTCTTAAATCAAATAAATTAAATAAAGACATTAGTATCAAAAATCAAAATGATAAAAATATTAAAATTGAACCTTTATCAATTAAAAACTTTTTAAATTAAAAGAATAATCTAATAATTTTAAAAAAAATAAATGCAAAAATTCCAAATAACCCATAAAACTTTAGTTCCAAATTTTTATTTGCGAACTTTTTTTATTTTTTAAAAAAAGATTGTTTAATTTATAAAATTTGTTAAAAAATAAGCACAAACTATATATTTTACTTTTAAAAGTAAAATTTTAAGATAGGAAAAGTGAAAAAATGCCACGAAAAAATAAAAAATCAAAACAATCTCAATCAAATCTTTCTGAACAAGCTTCAACTTCAAAGGTAGAAGCACAAACATCTACAGAAAAAGCATCAACAATTGAATTTATTGAAAAAGAAATTACATTAGATGAAAATTATTCTAAAAATATAAAAAAAATGTTAGAACAGTTAAAAGAAGAAAAGTATATTCATCCAGCAAGAACTTTTGATTTTGGTGGCCTTATTGCTAAACCATTTAATGAGAAAAAAGGTTACAAAAGTGAAACTGTTTTTGATAAATTAGATGAATTAGACAAAAAAATAGCTGATTGAATTAAAGAAAAAGCAAAAACTCAACTATCAATTCTAAGTTTAAGTTTAAATAATAATCAAAACGAAAAGATAAAATTATTAATTAATTTAGAAAATTTTTATGTTCAAGGTTTTATAAATGAAAATAAGTATTTTCATTTTGACGATGAACTTATAGAAAAAGTTAAAGAAAAAAATAAAAAAGAAATTGACAAACTAAAAAGTTTAATAAAAAATTTAAACTCTCATGAGAGTTTAATTAAAAAAGAAATCGAATCATTTACTAAAGAACAATTCAAAAATTTAGAATGAAATATTAAAAAGGATCTTACAAAGTTAAAAACATTAGAAAAATGACAAGAAGATTTAAAAATAGCAAAAAAAGATGAAAAAAAATTGAAGAACAAGCTAAAAAAATGGGAGCAATTCCCAAGGGAAGTAAAATAGTTTCAAGTCAAAGTACAAATGAAAGCGAAGAATTAGAAAAAAAATTAAGTTCATTAAAAATTGAAGAGAATATAAGAAATATTGAACAATTAGTTACAGATGAAATTGGAAATCAAAAAAAAATAGATAATCTTAAAGAAGATTTAAAAATAGCAGGAAAAAGTAATAATAAAAAAGAAATTGACAAACTAAAAACAGAAATATTAAAACTAAAATCAAAATCAGTGAAATTAGTTTCTATTAATAAATTAAATCATGATAATGACAAAAAATATTTAATTAATAAAATTAAAAATTTAGAAGGCAAAAGTTTAAAAGAAGAAGAAAAAGTACTAAAAACGTTGAATAATAAAATAGTAGAAGAATATGGTTGTCAAAAATATAATTTAGGTTATACAGGAGCATATTCTGAAAGTGGATTAAATGTTTCAAAAAATGATAATTTAGATAAAGAAAAAAATAAATTTATTAAAATTTCAAAAAAAACTTTAGAAGAATCAATTAAAAATTTAGCAAATTATAATGAAAATAATAAAGAAGACATTAAACATGACTTAACTAGATTAATTTTTATAACAAGTGAATCAATGAGATTTCAATGTGATGAAAAAACTTTAAAGCTATTTGCAACAATTAAAAATAAAGAAGAGTTAGAAAAAATTATCAATGAAAGTAAAAATATTTTAGAAGATGTTCAAAATGTTTTAATTAATGAAAAAAATGAATTAAACTGAAATGATTATGAAAAACAAATAATAGGTTGTTGAAAACACTATTCAGAAAAAATTAATAAGTTTAGAATAGAAATTCTAGAACAATTAATAAATTTAAAAAATATTAACGACTTTTTTTCTAATTCAAAAGGAGAATTTAAAAAAATTATGAGTGATCATATAAGCAGAATGGGACTTTATGATAATGATGTTCTAATTAATGAATTAAAACCAAAAATTTTGAATATTATTAACAAGGGTGAAAATAAATATAAAAGTTTAGAAGATAAGATTTTATATTTATTTAACTATAATTTAATTTTTTATAATGAATTTTTTAAAAACATTAGAGATGAATATCAAAAAAAATTTATTGGTGATTTTCCTCTTTCTAAGAAAAATAAATCATATGAATTAAATCAATTGGATAAGCAAATTTCAAATATTTTCTTAGCAGAAGAAATGTTTTGAACAAATTTATTTGAAGAAAATAATTCATGTTTTTATTCAGCAATTGTTTTTAACAATTTTGATTTAGTTAAAATTTTAGTAAAAATAAATAAAGAAACAATTTTTAATAAAAACAAAGATAAAATAACAAATTATTTAAATTTATCAATTTTGATTAATGAAGAAAATAGTATTAAATTAGTAGAATTATTACTTGAAAATGATGCTGATATTAATGCACAAGATACAAATGGATGTGCACTTTTACATTTAGCAACACTAAATAATAATTCAAAAGTAGTAGAATTATTACTTGATAAAGGTGCTGAAATTAATATTCCAGATAAAGAAGACAATACTTCTTTACATTGAGCAACACAAGGTGAAAATTTAGAAATAGTAGAATTATTACTTGATAATGGTGCTGAAATTGAAGTTAAAAATAAATTTGGTGAAACTCCTTTACATTTTGCAGCAGAACAGAATAATACAAAAATTGTTAAATTATTAATTGATAAAGCAAAAGAAAAATATGACAATGATATTGATAAAATTAAAAACTTTATTAATGAAAAAAATAAAATTGGTGAAAGTCCTTTACATTGAGCAACACAAGGTGGAAATCGAGAAATAGCTGAATTATTGATTAAAAATGGTGCTGAAATTAATATTCCAGATAAAGAAGACAATACTTCTTTACATTGAGCAACACAAGGTGAAAATTTAGAAATAGTAGAATTATTACTTGATAATGGTGCTGAAATTGAAGTTAAAAATAAATTTGGTGAAACTCCTTTACATTTTGCAGCAGAACAGAATAATACAAAAATTGTTAAATTATTAATTGATAAAGCAAAAGAAAAATATGACAATGATATTGATAAAATTAAAAACTTTATTAATGAAGGAAGTTACACTAATTATACTTCTTTACATTGAGCAACACAAGGTGAAAATTTAGAAATAGTAGAATTATTACTTGATAATGGTGCTGAAATTGAAGTTAAAAATAAATTTGGTGAAACTCCTTTACACACGGCATTAAAAAATAAAAATTGAGAAATAGCTAAATTATTGATTAAAAATGGTGCTGAAATTAATGAAAATAATAATTTAGGTTATACTCCATTAGATTATGCTATTGAATTATTTAAAGATAATGAAACAAACAAAATAAATTTTGAAACTTTTGAAAATTATTTTAGAGAACAAACTTCTTACTTAGAATTATTAAATTTTTTTGAAAAAAAATAACAAAACAAGATTTCAATGATAATGAAATGAAATTACCAATAAAAAATAATAAAAAAATGTTATTAATTCAAATTCAACAACAGGATTAAAATTAAATAATAGTAGTTTATGTCAATCATATAAAAGATTTAAAAAACTAATAACAAATAATAACTTGAAAAAAACTAATATAGACTTTGAACAAATTAAAGAAATGACCGAAAATCAAAAACAAGCATATGAAGAACAAGAAAGAAAAATCAATGAAGCAATTGGCAAAATTGAAAAAAAATATAAACCACAACAACAAAAATTAATAAATGAGTATGATTACTATACTGGATGTTTTATAATTAATAGACAATTAAAAACAACTAAAGAATTTAGTGTAAATAATATTAGTTTTGATGAGTGAATAATAAAAAAGAATGAACCAGATCAAGATGATACAAGTAATTATTCTAAAACATTTTCTGGTTTAAAAAGTTTGTTTCAAAAACAACAAACAAAAGAAGTAACTGAAGAACAAGCTAAAAAAATGGGAGCAATTCCGAAAGGAAGTAAAATAGTTTCAAGTCAAAATGAAAGCCAAGAATTTGAAAAAAAATTAAGTTCATTAAAAGTTGAAAAAGTAACTGAAGAAGAACAGATTTTACAACCTTCAACAAGTGGATGTAAAGATTTTCAAGAAACTCAAAAGAAAAAAGATGATGATTCTGATAAAGATGGTGCAAGTGGTTTTCAATCTTCACAAAATGTTTCTACACAAAGTACAACATCTATTGTTTCTACTTCAAATTCAAATAAAGGTGGAGTTAAAGGTTCTAGTGGTAAATATCATCCTAAAAAACAAAGTGATAAAGTTGAAAGTGAACAAGATTTACTTGAACAAAAATATCAAGAAACCTTAAAAAACTTAGAAGAATTAGAAATTGCTAAACAAAGCGAATTACAAAAATTACAAGCAATTCAATCTCAAAGTTGAACACAAGTAAAAAAAGAAATTAATGAAAATCAAAAATCAAATAATGTTGAAAATAAAAAAATTCCAGATTGATCTGAATTAGATTCTCTATTACCAAATGTTCCAACTCATAAATTAGAAACAAAAAATAAACAAAAGCAAAGTTTTAAAAATCAAAAAAGAATAATGACAAATTTATAAAGTTTAGGAGAAAATATGGAAAATTATGAAATTGAAAAAAGATTATTAAAAATAAAAGAATCTTTAGAAGTTAATTATTTAGAAAAATATTATCAAAATACTATAAAAACAAAACAAACTATTTTAGATTTAGAAAAATTAAATGATTTAAAAAAAGATTATCAAGCAATTAACTGAGAAATTATAATTTCAAAAGAAAGTGATTATAAATTAAAAGAAACTGAATTAAATAAATTAAAAAACTTTTATTTAAAAAATAAAAATCAAGAAATAAAAAAATATAATTTTTCAAGTTTAATTACAGATTTTAAAATAAATTGAAATGATTATTCAAAATTAACAGTTGATCAGCAACAACTTTTATTTTATAAAAAAATTGCAAAATATAAAGCTTATTTATAATTTGTTTCAAATGACAAACAAATTATAAAAAATGAATTTTCAACTTGTTTTAAATATTTTAAAAATATAAATGAAATAATTTCAAAAGAAAAAGCTAAATATCAAAATCAAGAATTGAAAAATTGTGATGAATTAATGAATTTGATAATGTTGAAAAAAAATAATTTATTAAATTCAGATGATGAAATTAAAAAGTTAAGAAATTTTTTAGTTAAAACTAATTTTAAAAAATTTTATGATAAATATGGACATTAATCTGAAATTAATTGAATAAAAAAACCAATTGAATTTTTAAAAGAAGATTGAGAAATAGAAAAAATCAAAGATTATTTTATTTATGTTGGATCACAAAATTTTAATAAAAAAGAAAATTTTTATTATGAAATTATTACAAATAAAAGTTTAATAAAAGAACAATTAAGTTTAGAATTTATCAATATTTTTGGTGATAAATTTAAAAATGACGAAAATTATTTTGATTTTTTAAAGATAACAACTAATCAAATTTTTGAAAAATGTGAAATGTTAATAAATGATAAAATTGATAATAGTCAAATAAATACTGAAATTTTAGACTATTTATTAAAAAATGAGTTATATTTACTAAATTTAAATTTTCCGTTGTTTTTTTAATATTATTTTTAATTTCTATTTCTTCTTTAGTTTTACCAAAATTTCTTTTGTTTACAAATGGTATTTTACGAATTCATAAATGAAATTTTTGTTTCATTCATGAATGAAATTTTTTAGTTGAATTTTCAAATATTGATGAAATTCCTTTAAATATCAAACCACTAAAAGCTAAAGAAATGGCAATTATAATTTTTGTTTCAAGTAATAATGCTGTTGCTGTTACAGGTATAAGTGCAGGAATAACAAAAGTGCAAATAGGAGCTACAACCAAAAGAAGCAAAGTAATCCCAAAAATAATTCCTCATATTTTTCAATCAGTTTTAGTTGGTTTTAGTTTGCACTCATGTTGTAGTTTTAAAAAATCTTTAATTTGTACAAAATGAGAATTATTAGTATTATGGTTTGAAGATTCTTCTATTAATATAATATCTTTACTATATTCGTTGATATTTTGATATTGTTTGGTTTGTTTAAAGACTTTTATATTACCCTTTATGAGTTGTTGAAAATGAATAACTTCTTCATTAATTGAGTTGTCAATATTTTTAATAGTTGTAATAAAATAAAGTTCATTTTTAGGAAAAGGTTCTTTGATTTCGTTATCAGGAAGACTGTCAGTAAGAAAAATAATCAATCAAGATAGAAAAGAACAGTATATTACTGAACTTGTTTCTGAGAATGTTACTTTTTTAGATTATCGCAAACAAGATAATAATAGTTTAAATAATACTAATGCTGATAATTCACTAATAGAAAATTATAAGAACCTGTTTGGAATCTTTTATAAAATAACGTAAAATGACTATATATTTTAAGATAAGGGGTATATATGCATAAAAATTATCCAAGTCATGTTACTAAAGAACAATTTGAGAACATAAGATCAATTTTAGAAAATAGCAAAAAGAAAACAAAACCAATAAATTTAGATTTATATGAAGTATTTTGTGCAGTTTTATATGTATTAAAAAGTGGATGTCAATGAAGAATGTTACCAAAAAATAGTCCTAAAAAAGGTTGCCATTCCACTTTAAAGTTAAAAAATCGTAATCATGGTTAAAATCCTATTTGTTAAATATTTTTATTTGGTGCAGTTAATTTTGATGTAAAGCATATTAAAAATTATTAATTGAAGAAATATTGTAAAATTAACTTAGAAAAATTTAATTATTTAAAAGAAATTTAGGGGGTAAAAGATATGAAGAAATTACTAAGTATGATAGGAGTTATGACTTTAATTGGATCAGCAAGTACTAGCGTTGTTGCATGTGGTGGTGAAAATCCAACTCCTCCCACTCCAGATACAAGAACTGATATTGAAAAGAAAATCACCAGTCCAATTGCTTTAGGACAATTAGATGAAAATACAAAATCAGATTTCTTAGCAAAATTACAAACAGCATTAGCACGAATTACAGAATTGAATACTATAACACCTAGTGATTATGATGTTTATAAAGCAGGAACTACAACTGCTATACAAAATTCTGATATTATTGCAGGTAATTCTTTAAATATTAAAATTGTTGCTAAAGGAAATAAATTTGAAGGTAATAAAGACAATATTGTAGTTAACTATACTCAAAATGATACCAGAACTGATTTAACGACAATAATTACAACTACAAATTTAGATATTATTTATGTTGGACAATTAGAAAAACCAAATAAAAGTCAAATTTTAGATAGTATTAAAGTTAAAAATCAATCAGCAAGTACATTAAATGAAAGTGATTTTGATTTTGAAGGTAATATAACTTCTACAAGCGCTAAAATAATTGGTAATAATGATTACCGAGGTGAAGTTTCTTTAAATTTTACTATTAGCATGTTTAAAAGTGTTAATACTAATGGTATAAAAACCAATTTTAGAATTTCAAATATTTTAAAAATTAACAATCTAATTTATGTTTCAACAAATGACGATAATGGTACTGTTTATAAATCAAATGGAACAGATAATTTTACGGAAATGACAGGAACAAGTCGTAGAATTTGAAGTTTAGCAACTGATAAAGATGGTAATATTTATGCAGGAAGTAGCAATGGAACAGTTTATAAATCAAATGGAACAGATAATTTTACGGAAATGACAGGAACAAGTACTGTAATTTTAAGTTTAGCAACTGATAAAGATGGTAATATTTATGCAGGAAATTATGATGGCACTGTTTATAAATCAAATGGAACAGATAATTTTACGGAAATGACAGGAACAAGTGGTGCAATTTGAAGTTTAGCAACTGATAAAGATGGTAATATTTATGCAGGAAGTAGCAATGGAACAGTTTATAAATCAAATGGAACAGATAATTTTACGGAAATGACAGGAACAAGTGGTGTAATTCAAAGTTTAGCAACTGATAAAGATGGTAATATTTATGCAGGAAGTAGCAATGGAACAGTTTATAAATCAAATGGAACAGATAATTTTACGGAAATGACAGGAACAAGTGGTGTAATTCAAAGTTTAGCAACTGATAAAGATGGTAATATTTATGCAGGAAGTAGCAATGGAACAGTTTATAAATCAAATGGAACAGATAATTTTACGGAAATGACAGGAACAAGTGGTGTAATTCAAAGTTTAGCAACTGATAAAGATGGTAATATTTATGCAGGAGGAACAAGTAAAAGTAAACCATCACTTTATATAAGTGAAAAATTACAGTAAAAAAATATATGGAGTTGGAAAAACAACACTTTGTAAAAATATAGGGTAATGTTAATTAGAGGCTTTTATGTAATCTGAACTAGTAACTTTATAAACTTGAAATTGTAGAAGCGGATGTTGGTCTTTCATCACTAGTGAAATGAAAAGTACCTGTAGAATACATCGAATTTATAGTACTTACACTAGAAGTGGATGTTGGTCTTTCATTTTGAGGCTTTTATGTAATCTGTGTATCTTTGTTTTACAAAAGACATATTCCGTAATTAAATTTTTTAAAAGTCAATTAATAATTTTAAAATTTATTTTATAATTTTGTTATTAACAATAAATTTAGAAAAGTGTTGATAAAAATGATTTTTGAAAATTTAAAAAAATTAAAAAATGAAGAATTTTATAGATATTTTGGTATAAAACGTTTTCATTTTAATGAAATGTTAGAAAAATTAATTGAAATAGAAAAATTAGAAAAAAATAAAGGTCGAAAAAATAAACTTTCAGTAGAAGAAAGATTAATGATGACTTTATTATACTGAAAAGAATATTATACTTTTTTTCAAATGAGTATTAAATCTAAAATGAGCCCATCAAGTTGTTTTCGAAATATTACTTGAGTAGAAAATAAACTTAAGACATATTCCGTAATTAAATTTTTTAAAAGTCAATTAATAATTTTAAAATTTATTTTATAATTTTGTTATTAACAATAAATTTAGAAAAGTGTTGATAAAAATGATTTTTGAAAATTTAAAAAAATTAAAAAATGAAGAATTTTATAGATATTTTGGTATAAAACGTTTTCATTTTAATGAAATGTTAGAAAAATTAATTGAAATAGAAAAATTAGAAAAAAATAAAGGTCGAAAAAATAAACTTTCAGTAGAAGAAAGATTAATGATGACTTTATTATACTGAAAAGAATATTATACTTTTTTTCAAATGAGTATTAAATCTAAAATGAGCCCATCAAGTTGTTTTCGAAATATTACTTGAGTAGAAAATAAACTTAGTAACCACAAAGATTACCAATTTTTAAAAGAAAGATATAAATTAAAAATTGATAAAAAACAAGAAAATTCAAATGAATTTCAATTTTATTTAATTGATTCAACTGAGATTGAAATTGAAAGACCAACTAAAAAAAACTACAGTTAGAATATTTTTCTGGTAAAAGTTGAATGTATTCTATAAAATTTCAAATTGTATATGATTTTTTTAATAAAAAAATTGTTGATATTTTTGCTGATAATGGTAAAGTGCATGATTTTCAAATATTAAAAAATTCAAATCTTGAATTTTCAGAAAAAACAATAATTATTGGTGATTTAGGATATCAAGGTATACAAAATATTTATAAAAATACAATAATACCAATTAAAAGAACTAAAAATAAAAAATTAACTAAACAAGAAAGAAAATACAATAAGATTGTATCTAAAATTAGAATTAAAGTTGAACATGTCTTTGCTTGATTGAAAAGATTCAAAATTTTAGTAAATAAATGTAGAAAATCTAAATTTAGACTTATGTACTTAAGATTTAACTTACTTTGTGAAATTTTTAATAAAATAAAACCATTAAAATAAAAAAAATATTAAAAATATTTTTTTAAAATTTAAATTTTTATCGAGTTAATATAAAAATATTATTAACAATTTTTTGTTTAAAATGTAAACTCATTTTTTAAACTATTTTTTCAAAAAATATTTATTTCTATATTCAATAACACTAAATAGTTTTAAAACAATTTTATTGACAATTAATTAAATTTAATTACGGAATATGTCCTTAGTAACCACAAAGATTACCAATTTTTAAAAGAAAGATATAAATTAAAAATTGATAAAAAACAAGAAAATTCAAATGAATTTCAATTTTATTTAATTGATTCAACTGAGATTGAAATTGAAAGACCAACTAAAAAAAACTACAGTTAGAATATTTTTCTGGTAAAAGTTGAATGTATTCTATAAAATTTCAAATTGTATATGATTTTTTTAATAAAAAAATTGTTGATATTTTTGCTGATAATGGTAAAGTGCATGATTTTCAAATATTAAAAAATTCAAATCTTGAATTTTCAGAAAAAACAATAATTATTGGTGATTTAGGATATCAAGGTATACAAAATATTTATAAAAATACAATAATACCAATTAAAAGAACTAAAAATAAAAAATTAACTAAACAAGAAAGAAAATACAATAAGATTGTATCTAAAATTAGAATTAAAGTTGAACATGTCTTTGCTTGATTGAAAAGATTCAAAATTTTAGTAAATAAATGTAGAAAATCTAAATTTAGACTTATGTACTTAAGATTTAACTTACTTTGTGAAATTTTTAATAAAATAAAACCATTAAAATAAAAAAAATATTAAAAATATTTTTTTAAAATTTAAATTTTTATCGAGTTAATATAAAAATATTATTAACAATTTTTTGTTTAAAATGTAAACTCATTTTTTAAACTATTTTTTCAAAAAATATTTATTTCTATATTCAATAACACTAAATAGTTTTAAAACAATTTTATTGACAATTAATTAAATTTAATTACGGAATATGTCCAAAGTACTAGTTTAGATTAATTCTGTCTTCAAATTTTATCATAAAATGAGCAATTGCTGTATTTCAATTTTGAATGGGCATTGTTCATTTTTTTGTTATATTTTCAATTGCTAAATAAAATATTTTAAAAACTGCCATATCATTAGGAAAAACTTTTTTATTTCTGATAACTTTTCGTAATTGACTATTTACAGATTCAATAGCATTTGTTGTATAAATCACTCTTTTGATTTCTGTAGGATAACTAATAAAAACCATTAAATTATCTCAATTTTTATATCAAGATTTAGCAATTTGAGGATATTGTTTATTTCACTTATTTTCAAAGGATTCTAAAGCCTGCATTGCTTGTTCTTCACTACATGCAGTATAAATTGGTTTTAAATCTGCAACTAGAGATTTTCTATGCTTATATGAGACATATTTCAAACTATTTCTAATTTGATGAACTATGCATAATTGATGTTCTGTTTTAAGATAAACTGATTGTATTGCTTCTGACATGCCTGTTAAATTATCACTGCAGGCAATAAGAATATCATTTAAGCCACGATTTTTCATTTCTGTTAAATTTGCTAATCAAAATTTAGCACCTTCATTTTCACTAATTCATAAACCTAAAACATCTTTTTTACCTTCTAAATCAACTCCTAAAGCTATATAAACTGATTTATTAATAATCCTTTTATCTTGTCGTACTTTCACTACTATGGAATCAAAATAAACAATCGGATAGACACTTTCTAATGGTCGATTTTGCCATGCTTTTACATCATCAATAACATCATCAGTAATTTGACTAATAACACTTTCACTAATATCAGCACCATGATATAACTCTTGTAATTGCATTCTAATATCTGATAATGTAGGATATCAAGGTATACAAAATATTTATAAAAATACAATAATACCAATTAAAAGAACTAAAAATAAAAAATTAACTAAACAAGAAAGAAAATACAATAAGATTGTATCTAAAATTAGAATTAAAGTTGAACATGTCTTTGCTTGATTGAAAAGATTCAAAATTTTAGTAAATAAATGTAGAAAATCTAAATTTAGACTTATGTACTTAAGATTTAACTTACTTTGTGAAATTTTTAATAAAATAAAACCATTAAAATAAAAAAAATATTAAAAATATTTTTTTAAAATTTAAATTTTTATCGAGTTAATATAAAAATATTATTAACAATTTTTTGTTTAAAATGTAAACTCATTTTTTAAACTATTTTTTCAAAAAATATTTATTTCTATATTCAATAACACTAAATAGTTTTAAAACAATTTTATTGACAATTAATTAAATTTAATTACGGAATATGTCCTTAGTAACCACAAAGATTACCAATTTTTAAAAGAAAGATATAAATTAAAAATTGATAAAAAACAAGAAAATTCAAATGAATTTCAATTTTATTTAATTGATTCAACTGAGATTGAAATTGAAAGACCAACTAAAAAAAACTACAGTTAGAATATTTTTCTGGTAAAAGTTGAATGTATTCTATAAAATTTCAAATTGTATATGATTTTTTTAATAAAAAAATTGTTGATATTTTTGCTGATAATGGTAAAGTGCATGATTTTCAAATATTAAAAAATTCAAATCTTGAATTTTCAGAAAAAACAATAATTATTGGTGATTTAGGATATCAAGGTATACAAAATATTTATAAAAATACAATAATACCAATTAAAAGAACTAAAAATAAAAAATTAACTAAACAAGAAAGAAAATACAATAAGATTGTATCTAAAATTAGAATTAAAGTTGAACATGTCTTTGCTTGATTGAAAAGATTCAAAATTTTAGTAAATAAATGTAGAAAATCTAAATTTAGACTTATGTACTTAAGATTTAACTTACTTTGTGAAATTTTTAATAAAATAAAACCATTAAAATAAAAAAAATATTAAAAATATTTTTTTAAAATTTAAATTTTTATCGAGTTAATATAAAAATATTATTAACAATTTTTTGTTTAAAATGTAAACTCATTTTTTAAACTATTTTTTCAAAAAATATTTATTTCTATATTCAATAACACTAAATAGTTTTAAAACAATTTTATTGACAATTAATTAAATTTAATTACGGAATATGTCCAAAGTACTAGTTTAGATTAATTCTGTCTTCAAATTTTATCATAAAATGAGCAATTGCTGTATTTCAATTTTGAATGGGCATTGTTCATTTTTTTGTTATATTTTCAATTGCTAAATAAAATATTTTAAAAACTGCCATATCATTAGGAAAAACTTTTTTATTTCTGATAACTTTTCGTAATTGACTATTTACAGATTCAATAGCATTTGTTGTATAAATAACTCTTTTGATTTCTGTAGGATAACTAATAAAAACCATTAAATTATCTCAATTTTTATATCAAGATTTAGCAATTTGAGGATATTGTTTATTTCACTTATTTTCAAAGGATTCTAAAGCCTGCATTGCTTGTTCTTCACTACATGCAGTATAAATTGGTTTTAAATCTGCAACTAGAGATTTTCTATGCTTATATGAGACATATTTCAAACTATTTCTAATTTGATGAACTATGCATAATTGATGTTCTGTTTTAAGATAAACTGATTGTATTGCTTCTGACATGCCTGTTAAATTATCACTGCAGGCAATAAGAATATCATTTAAGCCACGATTTTTCATTTCTGTTAAATTTGCTAATCAAAATTTAGCACCTTCATTTTCACTAATTGATAAACCTAAAACATCTTTTTTACCTTCTAAATCAACTCCTAAAGCTATATAAACTGATTTATTAATAATCCTTTTATCTTGTCGTACTTTCACTACTATGGAATCAAAATAAACAATCGGATAGACACTTTCTAATGGTCGATTTTGCCATGCTTTTACATCATCAATAACATCATCAGTAATTTGACTAATAACACTTTCACTAATATCAGCACCATGATATAACTCTTGTAATTGCATTCTAATATCTGATAATGTAGGATATCAAGGTATACAAAATATTTATAAAAATACAATAATACCAATTAAAAGAACTAAAAATAAAAAATTAACTAAACAAGAAAGAAAATACAATAAGATTGTATCTAAAATTAGAATTAAAGTTGAACATGTCTTTGCTTGATTGAAAAGATTCAAAATTTTAGTAAATAAATGTAGAAAATCTAAATTTAGACTTATGTACTTAAGATTTAACTTACTTTGTGAAATTTTTAATAAAATAAAACCATTAAAATAAAAAAAATATTAAAAATATTTTTTTAAAATTTAAATTTTTATCGAGTTAATATAAAAATATTATTAACAATTTTTTGTTTAAAATGTAAACTCATTTTTTAAACTATTTTTTCAAAAAATATTTATTTCTATATTCAATAACACTAAATAGTTTTAAAACAATTTTATTGACAATTAATTAAATTTAATTACGGAATATGTCCTTAGTAACCACAAAGATTACCAATTTTTAAAAGAAAGATATAAATTAAAAATTGATAAAAAACAAGAAAATTCAAATGAATTTCAATTTTATTTAATTGATTCAACTGAGATTGAAATTGAAAGACCAACTAAAAAAAACTACAGTTAGAATATTTTTCTGGTAAAAGTTGAATGTATTCTATAAAATTTCAAATTGTATATGATTTTTTTAATAAAAAAATTGTTGATATTTTTGCTGATAATGGTAAAGTGCATGATTTTCAAATATTAAAAAATTCAAATCTTGAATTTTCAGAAAAAACAATAATTATTGGTGATTTAGGATATCAAGGTATACAAAATATTTATAAAAATACAATAATACCAATTAAAAGAACTAAAAATAAAAAATTAACTAAACAAGAAAGAAAATACAATAAGATTGTATCTAAAATTAGAATTAAAGTTGAACATGTCTTTGCTTGATTGAAAAGATTCAAAATTTTAGTAAATAAATGTAGAAAATCTAAATTTAGACTTATGTACTTAAGATTTAACTTACTTTGTGAAATTTTTAATAAAATAAAACCATTAAAATAAAAAAAATATTAAAAATATTTTTTTAAAATTTAAATTTTTATCGAGTTAATATAAAAATATTATTAACAATTTTTTGTTTAAAATGTAAACTCATTTTTTAAACTATTTTTTCAAAAAATATTTATTTCTATATTCAATAACACTAAATAGTTTTAAAACAATTTTATTGACAATTAATTAAATTTAATTACGGAATATGTCCAAAGTACTAGTTTAGATTAATTCTGTCTTCAAATTTTATCATAAAATGAGCAATTGCTGTATTTCAATTTTGAATGGGCATTGTTCATTTTTTTGTTATATTTTCAATTGCTAAATAAAATATTTTAAAAACTGCCATATCATTAGGAAAAACTTTTTTATTTCTGATAACTTTTCGTAATTGACTATTTACAGATTCAATAGCATTTGTTGTATAAATCACTCTTTTGATTTCTGTAGGATAACTAATAAAAACCATTAAATTATCTCAATTTTTATATCAAGATTTAGCAATTTGAGGATATTGTTTATTTCACTTATTTTCAAAGGATTCTAAAGCCTGCATTGCTTGTTCTTCACTACATGCAGTATAAATTGGTTTTAAATCTGCAACTAGAGATTTTCTATGCTTATATGAGACATATTTCAAACTATTTCTAATTTGATGAACTATGCATAATTGATGTTCTGTTTTAAGATAAACTGATTGTATTGCTTCTGACATGCCTGTTAAATTATCACTGCAGGCAATAAGAATATCATTTAAGCCACGATTTTTCATTTCTGTTAAATTTGCTAATCAAAATTTAGCACCTTCATTTTCACTAATTCATAAACCTAAAACATCTTTTTTACCTTCTAAATCAACTCCTAAAGCTATATAAACTGATTTATTAATAATCCTTTTATCTTGTCGTACTTTCACTACTATGGAATCAAAATAAACAATCGGATAGACACTTTCTAATGGTCGATTTTGCCATGCTTTTACATCATCAATAACATCATCAGTAATTTGACTAATAACACTTTCACTAATATCAGCACCATGATATAACTCTTGTAATTGCATTCTAATATCTGATAATGTAGGATATCAAGGTATACAAAATATTTATAAAAATACAATAATACCAATTAAAAGAACTAAAAATAAAAAATTAACTAAACAAGAAAGAAAATACAATAAGATTGTATCTAAAATTAGAATTAAAGTTGAACATGTCTTTGCTTGATTGAAAAGATTCAAAATTTTAGTAAATAAATGTAGAAAATCTAAATTTAGACTTATGTACTTAAGATTTAACTTACTTTGTGAAATTTTTAATAAAATAAAACCATTAAAATAAAAAAAATATTAAAAATATTTTTTTAAAATTTAAATTTTTATCGAGTTAATATAAAAATATTATTAACAATTTTTTGTTTAAAATGTAAACTCATTTTTTAAACTATTTTTTCAAAAAATATTTATTTCTATATTCAATAACACTAAATAGTTTTAAAACAATTTTATTGACAATTAATTAAATTTAATTACGGAATATGTCCTATGTTGATTCTTTTCATATCCCAAATAATTTTGCATCTCAGAATTCAACATTTTTTCTACTAATCTTTTTGTTAATTCTTTATACAATCCTCCCTCTTTAAAAACTGTTGTTAAATCTTCAGTATTTTCTAATAATAAATCTACTGCTTTTGATATTGGATCATTATTATTAATATTTTGCTTTTTAGCCATCTGTAACTCACTCTTTCTAGTCATTTAATTATATTTACTAGAATTAATTAAACATAGTTATTTTTGTAAGTTACACAGATTACTAAACATTACCCAAATTTCATGATTTACATTATGACAGATTCAAGCACTAACACCACAACAAATACAAATATTCAGTCATGCAGACATTGCTTTTTTTACATCTGACCAAATTTCATGATTTACACCAACTCAGATTACACAATTTACAACTGAACAAATTCAATCTTTTACAGAAAAACAAATTCAATCATTTAGTCCAAAACAAATTCAATCATTCACAAACGAACAAATACCAAAATTTGAACTAGAACAAATAGAAAAATTTACAACTGAACAAATAGAAAAATTTACAACTGCACAAATTCAAGTTTTTACAACCGAACAAATTCAAGCATTTACTCCTGACCAAATTTCATGATTTAATCAAGAACAAATTTTAAATTTTACAGAAAAACAAATTCAATCTTTTACAGCAGAACAACGAAAAATTTTTGAGGGAAAAATAGATAAGTATTTTAATAGCACAACAGTTGATTCAACAACAGTAAAACAAGTTGAAGAATTTAATTCAAAACCAATGCAATTATTATCAAAATCAGAAATTCAATCATTGTCATTAGACCAAATTCTGTTATTAACTCCAATACAAAAAGCAGAACTGTCAGAAGAACAAATTTCATGATTTAATCAAGAACAATTGTCAACATTTAAATTAGAGTCAGAGCAAATTGAAAACAATAAATTAGTTTCAATGTCTTTTTGAATTTTACCTATTTTTTCTCTTTGTTTAGTTGGAGGTTTAATAGGTTTTATTTTTAAAAAAATTAGAACTAATTTTAAATCGAATAATAACTTAGAAAGAAATAATGCAAATAAATCACAAGAATTAATAAATATAAATAATGAAGAAGAAATATTAATTATGGATAATATTGAATTACAATCTGTATGTGATGAAAATGTAGAAAATCTAAATAATGAAGTTGATAAGTGAAAACAAATAAACGCAATAGATTTATCAGATTATCACTCAAAATTAGCAAGTGCAAATATTTCTGGATACTCCATATAATCGAAAAAATATTTAAACAATACTATATTATTAAAATAAACAATAATTTTCAATAATTATTAGACTTCTTGCAAAACCTATCTATTAAAAATTTAATTTTTAAAATAAAATTAAAAATAAAAAAGATAGGTAATCTATGATGTTTGATAAATTAAAAACTATTAACAATCCAGAATTATTAAGATTAACTGGTATAAATGATATTATTTTTAATAAAATTCTAGAAATTTTAAAGACAGAAGAAGTAAAAAAGTTTAAAAATGGTGGTACACCTAATAAATTATCATTAGAAAATCGTTTATTAATGACTTTAGAATATTGAAGAGAGTATCGAACTTATTTTCATATTGCTAAAAGTTATGGAATTAGTGAAAGTAGTTGCTATAGGAATATCAAGTGAATAGAAAATACTTTAATAAAACATCCTGATTTTCAACAACTTGATGGGCAAAAATCACTGTTAAATAATAATTTTAAAGATAAAACAGTTATCATTGATGTGACTGAAAGTACTATTCAACGCCCAAAAAAAGTCAAAAACAATATTATTCAGGAAAAAAGAAAAAACATACAATAAAAACTCAAGTCATAATTGAAAAAGATAGTAAAAAAATTATAAGTTCTTATTTTTCTTATGGTAAAAATCATGATTTTAAAATTTTAAAAAATTCAAAAACGAAATTTTTATCAGAAACAACTATTTTAGTAGATTTAGGATATCAAGGTATACAAAACATACATAAAAATGTCTTATTACCTAAACGAAAATCAAAGAAAAACCCTTTAACTAAAGAAGAAAAGAAAAATAATAAGGCTATTTCAAAAATGAGAGTTGTTATTGAACATGTTTTTGCGATTCTTAAAAAATTTAAAATTATTAGTGAAAAATATCGAAATAGAAGAAAAAAATTTGCATTAAGATTTAATTTAATAGCTTCAATTTATAATTTACAATTATTAATTTAAATATATTTGATAATTTAATATTTTATTTTTTTATTTGAAATAATAATTTTTGTTGTATTTTAATGACAAAAAATAAAACATATTTTGGACATATTCCGTAATTAAATTTAATTAATTGTCAATAAAATTGTTTTAAAACTATTTAGTGTTATTGAATATAGAAATAAATATTTTTTGAAAAAATAGTTTAAAAAATGAGTTTACATTTTAAACAAAAAATTGTTAATAATATTTTTATATTAACTCGATAAAAATTTAAATTTTAAAAAAATATTTTTAATATTTTTTTTATTTTAATGGTTTTATTTTATTAAAAATTTCACAAAGTAAGTTAAATCTTAAGTACATAAGTCTAAATTTAGATTTTCTACATTTATTTACTAAAATTTTGAATCTTTTCAATCAAGCAAAGACATGTTCAACTTTAATTCTAATTTTAGATACAATCTTATTGTATTTTCTTTCTTGTTTAGTTAATTTTTTATTTTTAGTTCTTTTAATTGGTATTATTGTATTTTTATAAATATTTTGTATACCTTGATATCCTAAATCACCAATAATTATTGTTTTTTCTGAAAATTCAAGATTTGAATTTTTTAATATTTGAAAATCATGCACTTTACCATTATCAGCAAAAATATCAACAATTTTTTTATTAAAAAAATCATATACAATTTGAAATTTTATAGAATACATTCAACTTTTACCAGAAAAATATTCTAACTGTAGTTTTTTTTAGTTGGTCTTTCAATTTCAATCTCAGTTGAATCAATTAAATAAAATTGAAATTCATTTGAATTTTGTTGTTTTTTATCAATTTTTAATTTATATCTTTCTTTTAAAAATTGGTAATCTTTGTGGTTACTAAGTTTATTTTCTACTCAAGTAATATTTCGAAAACAACTTGATGGGCTCATTTTAGATTTAATACTCATTTGAAAAAAAGTATAATATTCTTTTCAGTATAATAAAGTCATCATTAATCTTTCTTCTACTGAAAGTTTATTTTTTCGACCTTTATTTTTTTCTAATTTTTCTATTTCAATTAATTTTTCTAACATTTCATTAAAATGAAAACGTTTTATACCAAAATATCTATAAAATTCTTCATTTTTTAATTTTTTTAAATTTTCAAAAATCATTTTTATCAACACTTTTCTAAATTTATTGTTAATAACAAAATTATAAAATAAATTTTAAAATTATTAATTGACTTTTAAAAAATTTAATTACGGAATATGTCTTTTGAACAATAATTTTTAAAAAATATTAAAAGTGTTATTAAAATAAATTTTTAAACTTAAAAAATGTGATTAATATCATAGTTTTGCAAGAAGTCTATTGTTTATTTTTCATATTACTTGTACTTAAAAATAGATATTATTAATTATGTTTGTATTTATTTTAAAATAATAATTTGATTATTTTATATATTTAAAATTCGGATATAAGTTAACTATATAGTTTTTAAATAAAATGCATTATAATTATTTTATAGGATGGGTGAAAGATATGGATAAATCATTAGATAAACAATTTTTAACTACAAGTAATCTTATTGGTCAAAAAGAGTTAAAGAAATTAAAGGAAACTCCTTTACCTTCATTATTAGATTTAAATTTAACAAGAGTTTACTTTACTAGTCTTGGTGATGGTTTTTCGCGAATATTTATTTTAACTATTCAAATTTTTTGAATTGGCTTGATTTTTTTTAATGGCATTGGTTTTGGTCAATTGGTTGCTAATCTTCCTGGTATACCATCAGCACCAGTTTTTCAAAGTGCAATATTAAAAGTAGTAGCAATGTTAGTTACTGTTTTATTTGCTTTTATAATTTTAATTATGGTTTTACCCATTTTTTTATCTAAAACTATTAGAGGTATTGGTTTAAGTTGTTTATTTTTTTTAATATTTGGTTCTATTGTTAATTTAATAATTATTGGTATTAGTTTTTTTATGTTTTCTTATAGTGACAGTCCTTATCGAATCACAGTATTGATTTTCGCGGTTATAGCACTCTTATTATGATGAATTGCTATTTTGCATTGATGATTAAATACTATTGAAAATAAAAAATATTTAATTAAAAGTATTATTAAAATGTATGAATTAAGTTTTAGATAATGGAAATTTAGGTGAATAATATATGGCTAAAAAGAAAGATAATGATGATTGAAGAAAACTAAATAATATTACTAAATACGTTACTGGTAAAGTAGAACCAGTAAAAGTAAAAAAAACTTTTCTGACAATAACTATTTCTTTAATTATGATAATTGGTTTAGCAATTAGCACTTTTTTTATTGCTCTTGCTATGCAGAGTGCTTTTAATATTGGTGATTTTAAACAAAATATTCCAGAAGAATCAATTATTGTTGATATGAATGATATTCCAATTGATAGTAGTAATAAAAATTTACGTTTGCCATTTTTTGAAGAAGAATCAAAAAAACAAGTTTTTGATTTATTAATAAAAGAATCTTGATGAGATAGTTTTTTTCCAACTAATATTACTAATTATGATTTCACTTTTTATAAACCCAATAGTAATGATGAATTAGATAAGAGTTTAATTCAAACTGATGGTGTTACTAAATTTGATTTAAAATTAAAGTTACAATCTTCATTTATTGAATTTAAAATACCAGTAATTGCATTAATTAAAAATACTGGTAAATTTTATGAAAAATTTATGATGTTTAATCAATTTGAAGGAAAATTTAGTAAACATGTTTCGGGAAAATTTCCAAATGGTAGTGATTATTTGCAAGAGCAATGAACACATGGTTATTTACCAACTAATTTTTATTATGCGGATAAAATTGATAATACTATTATTTATAAAACAATCGAAGATGAAATTAATAAATTTATTAATGATTATAAAGAAGAATTTGCTAGTGATACTCATCTTTATCCAATAATATCAACAATTCCTTTAGCAGATATTGATTTTAATGATGTAGCTACTATTAAACCATATTTCGAATTAGTTCATAATCCCGAATTAAATTATGTTGGTAATGCTGTGAATAGTTCCAAAGAATATGTTAATCTTTATTCATATTCTTCAAATTTTCCATTAAAACCTTTTTATATAACATATATTTCTAATCCAAATGTTGTTTATGATTTCATTGATTTAAAACCAACAAGTATTGAAAAGGTTATTGATTATCTTAAAGTTAATACTATTGATTTTGTTCCTTTTAGTATGGTACAAGAAGCAGTAGATAGTGATGAATCATTAATAAAATATAGTCCTCCACATGTATTATTGACTAGTGATAATAGTGGTAATCATTTTAAATATAAGGAATTGAGTTATTATTTTGGCTTTTCAAATTCAATAAATAATAGTATTGAAAATATTAATGTTAATGATTATATTAATATTGGTAATTTAGAAACTTTTTTAGAAAATAAATATTGACAAGAAATGTATCAATTTGCAAAAAATAATTCTACTTTTTTCTTATTAGATTATCCTGATTCGACGGTTGATCCAAATATTAATTGAAATCTTGTTATTAAATCACTTGCTACTTTTAAAGGATATTTTGTTAAAGCTTTAAAGGTGCAAATTAATGAGTTAAGTGCTTTTACTTTTTTAGATATTGATGGTAATAACTTATCATTAAAGGCAACTGATATTATTAAGACTAATGATATTAAAAAAATTAGATTTCATATTGGAAAAGATTTGATAAGCAGTGACTATGTTCCCAAGCCCCATAGTTTTAATTTTACTTTTAAAGTAAAGTGAATTTAAATACTTAAAAATAAGTATTGATTTTATGAAAATGGGTTAAATTTTGATAACTATAATTTAATATTCATACTAATTATATAAAATAGTTTTAATTATATAGGTTATTAATTGTAAAATTAATATAAATTTGTTATTATTCTTGTGTATAAAAAATATAAATAATATAGTAGTTTTTAACCCATTGTTTGTTGAGATAAAAGCAAATGGGTTTTTATTTTGAAAGGAAAATTATAAATGATATTGCAAAAATATAAAAAATTAAAATTAGTAACCTTATTTTTATTTATTTTAACTATTTTAATTATGGTAATTGGTTTAATGTTAATTGGTTTTTCTAATTTTGATAAAAGTTTTTTTGAACATCTTAAATTATATAAAGAAAAAAGACTTATTATAGAAATAACAATAGAAATAACAAATGGATTTAGTTTATTAAATTATATGAGTGTAAATTATATTTTAAATCATTCTGCAGAAAATATATGTTCATCAGTAGTTCATAATTATGATGGTTATTATGATTGAGTTCAATTACAAATTGGAGTTATTTTTTGTATAATTTTAACTCCAATTTTTGGATTTTTTACTATTGCATTAACTTTTTTAATTATTGGTTTAAAAGTAAAAATAAAAAATAATAATTTTTGAGATGCAATCCAAAAATGTGAAATAATTAACAGTTATTATGTTCATTAGGTATTTTGTTTTTAAAATATATTAAGTATTATTTTTAGTGAATCAACAAAATGTTTTATTTTATATAATAGACTTCTTGCAAAACCTATCTATTAAAAATTTAATTTTTAAAATAAAATTAAAAATAAAAAAGATAGGTAATCTATGATGTTTGATAAATTAAAAACTATTAACAATCCAGAATTATTAAGATTAAGTGGTATAAATGATATTATTTTTAATAAAATTCTAAAAATTTTAAAGACAGAAGAAGTAAAAAAGTTTAAAAATGGTGGTACACCTAATAAATTATCATTAGAAAATCGTTTATTAATGACTTTAGAATATTGAAGAGAGTATCGAACTTATTTTCATATTGCTAAAAGTTATGGAATTAGTGAAAGTAGTTGCTATAGGAATATCAAGTGAATAGAAAATACTTTGGTAATGTTTAGTAATCTGTGTAACTTACAAAAATAACTATGTTTAATTAATTCTAGTAAATATAATTAAATGACTAGAAAGAGTGAGTTACAGATGGCTAAAAAGCAAAATATTAATAATAATGATCCAATATCAAAAGCAGTAGATTTATTATTAGAAAATACTGAAGATTTAACAACAGTTTTTAAAGAGGGAGGATTGTATAAAGAATTAACAAAAAGATTAGTAGAAAAAATGTTGAATTCTGAGATGCAAAATTATTTGGGATATGAAAAGAATCAACATAGTAATAGTGACAATGCTCGTAATGGTATAAGTTCAAAAAAAATAATAACTCAACAAGGTAAAATTGAGATTGATGTACCACGAGATCGCAATAGTAATTTTAATCCTATAATAGTTGCAAAAAGACAAAGAAGATTTGATGGTTTTGATCAACAAGTTCTTTCTTTATATGCAAAAGGTATGACATTATCAGATATTAGAATGCAATTACAAGAGTTATATCATGGTGCTGATATTAGTGAAAGTGTTATTAGTCAAATTACTGATGATGTTATTGATGATGTAAAAGCATGGCAAAATCGACCATTAGAAAGTGTCTATCCGATTGTTTATTTTGATTGCATAGTAGTGAAAGTACGACAAGATAAAAGGATTATTAATAAATCAGTTTATATAGCTTTAGGAGTTGATTTAGAAGGTAAAAAAGATGTTTTAGGTTTATGAATTAGTGAAAATGAAGGTGCTAAATTTTGATTAGCAAATTTAACAGAAATGAAAAATCGTGGCTTAAATGATATTCTTATTGCCTGCAGTGATAATTTAACAGGCATGTCAGAAGCAATACAATCAGTTTATCTTAAAACAGAACATCAATTATGCATAGTTCATCAAATTAGAAATAGTTTGAAATATGTCTCATATAAGCATAGAAAATCTCTAGTTGCAGATTTAAAACCAATTTATACTGCATGTAGTGAAGAACAAGCAATGCAGGCTTTAGAATCCTTTGAAAATAAGTGAAATAAACAATATCCTCAAATTGCTAAATCTTGATATAAAAATTGAGATAATTTAATGGTTTTTATTAGTTATCCTACAGAAATCAAAAGAGTGATTTATACAACAAATGCTATTGAATCTGTAAATAGTCAATTACGAAAAGTTATCAGAAATAAAAAAGTTTTTCCTAATGATATGGCAGTTTTTAAAATATTTTATTTAGCAATTGAAAATATAACAAAAAAATAAACAATGCCCATTCAAAATTGAAATACAGCAATTGCTCATTTTATGATAAAATTTGAAGATAGAATTAATCTAAACTAGTACTTTGTAAAACAAAGATACACAAGACATATTCCGTAATTAAATTTTTTAAAAGTCAATTAATAATTTTAAAATTTATTTTATAATTTTGTTATTAACAATAAATTTAGAAAAGTGTTGATAAAAATGATTTTTGAAAATTTAAAAAAATTAAAAAATGAAGAATTTTATAGATATTTTGGTATAAAACGTTTTCATTTTAATGAAATGTTAGAAAAATTAATTGAAATAGAAAAATTAGAAAAAAATAAAGGTCGAAAAAATAAACTTTCAGTAGAAGAAAGATTAATGATGACTTTATTATACTGAAAAGAATATTATACTTTTTTTCAAATGAGTATTAAATCTAAAATGAGCCCATCAAGTTGTTTTCGAAATATTACTTGAGTAGAAAATAAACTTAGTAACCACAAAGATTACCAATTTTTAAAAGAAAGATATAAATTAAAAATTGATAAAAAACAAGAAAATTCAAATGAATTTCAATTTTATTTAATTGATTCAACTGAGATTGAAATTGAAAGACCAACTAAAAAAAACTACAGTTAGAATATTTTTCTGGTAAAAGTTGAATGTATTCTATAAAATTTCAAATTGTATATGATTTTTTTAATAAAAAAATTGTTGATATTTTTGCTGATAATGGTAAAGTGCATGATTTTCAAATATTAAAAAATTCAAATCTTGAATTTTCAGAAAAAACAATAATTATTGGTGATTTAGGATATCAAGGTATACAAAATATTTATAAAAATACAATAATACCAATTAAAAGAACTAAAAATAAAAAATTAACTAAACAAGAAAGAAAATACAATAAGATTGTATCTAAAATTAGAATTAAAGTTGAACATGTCTTTGCTTGATTGAAAAGATTCAAAATGGATGGGTTACAATTTATTGGACACTAATTACGTAGACAAGTAAACAAATTTGTTAAAAGAAAGGAACTATAATTATGGCCAATATTAACTCATATACCGATGAATTTAAAAAACAAATAGTAGCTTTATATCAAAGTGGCAAATCAGTATCTTGCCTTGCTAAAGAATATAATGTTACAAGAGCAGCTACTTACAATTGAATTAAGCAATTTAGTAATTCAGGAAGTTTTAAAACTAAAGATAATCGTTCTTTTGAAGAAAATGAATTAATTAAATTAAGAAAAGAATTAAAGCAATTACGAATGGAAAATGATATTTTAAAGCAAGCAGCACTAATAATAGGCAGAAAATAGAAATTATTGTCAAAAATAAAGCTAAATATAAAATTCGCACAATGTGTCGTTTTTTAAAAATATCTAAATCAACATATTATTTTAATTTAAAGAAAAAAGAAAATAAAATCAAAAATAATATTTATGATGAAGCTGTTATTAGTGCTTTTAAAGAAAATAAAGAAGTTTATGGTACTAGAAGATTAAAAAAAATTCTAGAAAACCAAGAAATTTATTTATCGCGCAGAAAAATTAAAAAAATTATGAATGAACATAATTTAATATCAAAATATACTAAATTATCATTCAAAAATCATAATAACAAAGTTAACGATAGTCAAATAACTAATCTTGTTAATAGAAAATTTAAGAATAGGATTAAAAATGAAGTTATTGTTAGTGATTTAACTTATGTACAAGTTAATGGTAGGTGAAACTATATTTGCCTATTAATAGACCTATTTAACCGCGAAATTATCGGACATAGTGTTGGAGTTAAAAAAGATGCATCATTAGTACATCAAGCATTTATGCAATCAAATCGCTGTTTAAAAGATATTCAAATATTTCATAGTGATCGCGGTAATGAATTTAACAATAAAATTATTGATAAACTTTTACTAGCATTCAACATTAACCGTTCTTTAAGTAAAAAAGGTTGTCCTTATGATAATGCTGTTGCTGAAGCAACTTTTAAAACTTTTAAAACCGAATTTATTAATGATAAAAATTTTACATCATTAATCCAATTAAAATTAGAATTATTTGATTACATCAATTGATATAACAATATAAGAATTCACAGCACTTTAAACTACTTAACTCCAGTTAAATATCAACAACAAATGTTTACCAAAAAATAGTCCTAAAAAGTGTTGCCATTCCAATTCTTTTATTCTTAAACTTTAAAACTTGTGCTGGTGTAAAGGCTGCAAGTTGTTTTTTAGTAAATCATGAATTCTGCTCTTTAGTAAATCATGAAACTTGTTGTAAAGTAAATACTTGAATTTGTTCTTTTGTGAAATGTGGTATTTGTTCTTCTGTAAATGCTTGAATTTGTTTTTTATTAAACATTTTAATGTGTTTTTTCGTTAATAATTGTAATTGGACGGTTGTCAAATTTACGAAATAATTAATTATCATATTAGTAACTTATTTCCAAAATTACCATTTAAAAATGATGATAGACAAATTAAATTCTCTTTTACCCTTAAATTTAATATTCGACGTATTTTAAAAAATATACATTTAAAAGATAAAATAAAAATTATTAACAAGGAAAAAGACAAGATTATTTCTTGTCTTTTTTTGTAATTGTAAAATTTTAAAATTTTTAAGAACCCTCTTTAACGCTATTATCAACACGTGTTAGGGAACTAAAAAAGTGAACTACAACACAGTTGTTAAAAATAGTAGCTAGAGCATGTGGACTTGCATGGATAAATAAAAAGTGGAGTGATACCTAATAAAATATACTAACCATTTAATGGTAATTCTTGGGGTGGGAGCGAATTGGAAAGTAGTATATATAGACCTGTTGTAGGGACCTATTGTATTAATTCTATTTTTTATTTAATCAACCTTGCCACTCCCCAGTGAGCAAGTGTTGATTTTATTTTTTATTTTTTTTTGAAAATTTTTTTGGGCGAGAAAATAAATTTCAAACTTGTAAAAAAATTGAGCGAGGCCGGTTCAATTAAAATATTAATTTGTTTAACACAAATTAAATAAATATTGAATCGAATGCCTCAATGTTTTTTAAAATTTCACAATTTATTTTTGAGCCCAGTTTTCATGGAATGAATAAAACGAATAGTAGTAGTATTAATAATCTAAAAATCAAAATATATGTTCTGTTGCTTCTAGCATAAAGAACATATTAGGAAAGGATTATTATGAAAATAGAATTTAAAAAAGAACAAATTATTAAAGATAAACCACAATCTATTCTTATTGATTATGTTGAATATAAATTATCGCTTCCAAAATGAATGATTAAAAATAATTCTTTTATTGTTGATAACAGTTACACATATTGAGTTTTTAATTTAGACAATATTAAAAGAGAATTAAGTGGTAATGAATTAATAAAATTATTAGAACCATATATTAAAGACCAAAAAATAACTGTTAATAAACCAACTGCTCCAAAAGAATATTATCTTAATGATATAAAACTTGAACCATTAACATTTTATGAACAGCATAATAGTTGATTTATGGGTGAAATAACAGATAACAAAACTAAAATTACTAATCCTTGTTTTAAATATAACATTACGTGAGAAGAAAACAGAAAAGGTTTTAAAATAAATAATCAATATAAACATGATGATTTACCAATTAATTATATAGTTACTTTGTATAAGGAAATTTCAACTCATAATGAAAAAGTATTTTTGTTGAACATGTAAACAAAATAAATTAGATTATTTATTCTTTAATACTAATGATATTAAAACAAGAAAATATTTTTTAAGAGATAAAAATAGTAAAGCAATTTGTTATGACTGTATTTTAAATGTTAGGTTAAGTAGGAGGTATAAATATGAATAAACAAAAACCATTTTCTTATAAAGACCAAGAAATTATTAATGAATATAATAAAAAACGTAATCAAGAAATAACAAAAGAACATTTAAATAATATAGAAAAATTAAGAAAAGATTTTAAAAAAGAAGTTATTAATGAATATAAGAAAAATTTAATTTGTTCATTAAATATATTTTTAGGTCATTATATAGAACAATACAAAAAAGAAAAAGAAACATTTTATCGAAATCAATTAAAAGGTTCAATTGATACTATTCAATTCTTAATTAATAAAATACAATCCAAAGAATTTGATTAATAATGCAATATGACTTAATTATTGGTATTGACCCAGCAGGAATAGGTAGTAATGGAATTGTTATATATTCAAATGAAACTAATAATATTGTTTTTAATGAAACATTCAATACATTAACTGTTTTATGGACTAAAAATATGTATAAAGAAAAATTTCAATTAATTAAAGAAAAATTTATTGATAAAAAAATATTAGTTATTGTAGAAAATTTCTTTTTAAGTTCAAAACAATTATTAACTAATCCATTAGCAACTCCTAAAATTATTGGTTCATTAATGGTATTAGTACAAGATGTTTTCAACTGAGATTATCTAGAAAACCACCCAAAAAATAAAAATAAAATAACAAATTATAAAGGAAATATAAAATTAACAAAACATGAACAAGATGCTTATAAGCATATTCAATATTATTTAAAAAATCATAAGAAAATATTGATTTTTGATAATTATTTAAGGAAATTATAAAAATGAAAGATAAAGCAAATTATGTGAAATTAACAGTAAAACTTAGTAACACTATTGAAGCAAAATATTACGAAAAAGGTAATAAGGAATTATATTATAGTGTTCGTGGTCAATGAAATGGATTAAATTATGTTACTTTAATTTTTAATAACCCAAAACTTTATAGACGCTGTATTTTATTAAACAAAAACGATGAAATTATTGTAACTGGTCAAATCTTTAACACTTTAAACATTCCTAAAAATCGTGCATTTTGTTCAATCAATGTTAAATGATTTAAAAAATGAAAAGAGTAAAAAATGATATTATGAAAAATTTTATTAATAGCACCAATATTAATAACCAGTATAACACTAATAATAATTTTAATATTTATTATTAAAGAATTAAAAAATGAATATAAAGTATTGAAAATATTAAGTGAAATTGCTAATCAAATTAAAAATAAGGAGAATAATTAATGATAATATTACCTACTTTGTTTGAAAATAAAGATGAAATTGAAGTATTATCACCATTTCCAAAAGCAATTCATACAAGTAATGATATTAGAGCAATTATTTTAAGACAATACCCAAATGTTAAATCAAAACACATAATTGTTTCTGACCCCGAAAGTAATGTTGCATTAATAGTTGGTGATAATGATGTTTATCAAGGTTGAATTAAAGTAACAGTTAAAAAATTAGAAATTAAAGGAGATTAAACAAATGCAAAAGGAAAAAATTAAAATTAGAAATTATGAATTTGAATTAAATTCTTATGTAGTAGATTCCTTATTAGATGTTATAAGAGAACTGATAAAAACAAATAAAGGAGAATAAAATGCCAAACGAAAATACACAATCAAAATATACTTTAACCAAATTAATTAGAACTGGTATAAGTCCTATTTGTGCAATGATTGGTACAAGTGCTTATTATGGTCAAGTAATAGATAATTCAATATTGGGTTCAATTAATAGTTTATTATTTGGTAAAAAATTAGGTTTAGATATATGAAATTTAAATCAAAGACCAAATACTAAAACTAAATTAATTAATAGTAGTAAAAAAATATTATTAGGTTTAGGAACAATTGGTTTAGCAAATTATAGTAAATGAAGTGAAAATAATATTACTCCAATTATTCCAACACCACCAACTCCAATAACAACTACAACTACAACTGAGGGTCCTCCGTGATTACTATTAGATAAACAAGAACATCAGTCATTAATGGATTGAGATACATATATTAGTTTAAATGCTTATGGTATTTCAAATTTTATTAGTGGATTAACTGAGTTAATACCTAATAGATTTGAAAATATAAAAAAGATTTGTAATATGGCAACTGGTGGATGTTTGATTAGTAGTGGTGTTGCTATGGGTATTAATAATGATTTTAATAATGCTTATGCAATACCTACCATAGTTGCTGGTGCAAGTGAAATTATTCATAATTTACTTCCAATAGAAACAAATCATAGTAGAGAAATGCAAGAAACAGCATTTAATAATGAAACTTCAAGATTAATTAATGATAATAGATTCACAATTAATAGTGAAACAACTAGTCAATATGGTAGTGATAATATGAGTGAAGTACCATTAAATCACGATAATGCTTCATTAAATTGAGATTATAATCACATGAGTTTATAAAGGAGGTGAATAATTTATGAATAAAGAAAAAATACTTGAATATTATAATAATGAAATTCAGACATATAAAGAAAGATTGGAACAATTAAATAAAGAAATATCTGTATTAGTAGAAATTATAAGTAATTCACAATCAATGATTGAAAGAATTAATGGTGGTCAATTTGATGAATAATTAAAAATTAAAAATAAATAATTGAAAGGAAAATATTCAAATGAAAGAATTTTTACATGAATTAATAATTATTGGAACAAGTGTTGGAACATTAATTTGCAGAGAAATTATTTTTTTATTAAAAAGATTTATCACAACTCCAAAACATGTTAGAGCAAATAACAAAATTATCAAACATCAAAAAAAATTAGCAAAGTTAAATGAAAAGATTAATAAAGAAAATAAATAATAAAGTGGTGATGTAAATGTTAGAAAATGAAAATAATGTTCAACAAACAACTGAACCTTTAACTGAAAACAATGCTTCTTCACAAGAAATAGAAAATAAAGTTAATGAAGCAGAAAATAAGTTAAATAAACTTAATTTAGAAATTAAAGAAAAAGAAATTATTAATATATTTAAAAAATATCAAGTTAAAACTGAATTTTATGATTATTTAAAATTTAAAACTAATAATTTAGAAAATTCAAAAATTGAAGAAACTATTAAAAAAATGATTAAAGAACAACCAGTATTTAAAGAAATAATTAATACAGGTGGCAAACCACAAACAATAATAACAAATCAACCAAATTCAATAAAAAGTACATTATTGGATTATAAAAAGAAAAATAATTTATAACAGAAAGGAAATAAAAAAAATGTCAGTACCATTCAATCAAAATTTAGATAATACCGAAAAATTAGTAGAGGCACCTGAGTTTATAGAATTTTATAAACAATCAAATTCACCATGAGCAAGTTTTTTTCCTATTGAAATGGTTAATTCTACAAAAATTGAATTTATAGTTAAAAAACCAAAAAATTCAGAAATTAAAGTACTAAAATGAAATGATAAAAGCAAAGGATTAGATGTTAGTTACGCTGAAACTATTAAAATTTTAAAAGAAATTAAACAAGAAGCAGTTGCAGGTGAAATAATTGCTAATGTTGATTTAAATGCAGAAAATGGACAAAATTTGTTAAACACAATGCAATATGAAGTTGCTAATGATTTAGCAGATTATTTAGCAAATAATGATACAAATGTAATTACAAAATATGCAACTAAATTAGATATTACTGATAAAACACCAGTAGGATATTTAAAATCAATGCTATCTGCTTGAAATACTTTATTTCAATTAAGAAATAGTAATAATTGTCAATTTTTTATTACTAATAATTTATATGATAGTTTAGTTTATTTAGCAGATAATAAAGGTTTAATTACTGATAACCAAATAGCACAACAATTAAGATTAAATGGAACAAATTTATATATCAAAGGTGTACTATGTCAAATTGTAATGGATGATTATATGACTTTTACTGATAATAATGAAACTAAAATTATGTCTTTTGTTTTAGCAACACCAAGAGCAATGAAAAGATATATGTTACAAAATACAGTTGTATATGTTCAAGATATTAATGATGGTAAAGTTGGAAGAAGATATTTAGTTGGGGGAGAAGTAACTGGTGAAGCAATACCCTATATAACAGATGAAGAAACAACTTCACGCTGAATGTTATGTGGAATTATTAATAGTGATAAAACTGATTTAAAAACTAAAATTACAATTTTAACAACTGATATTACTGCAAATGTTAATAACAATAATAGTGAATTAAATACACAAATAAAAAGTACTAATGAACTTAAATCATTAAATCCTAATTTAACAAATCCAACTATTAAATATTTTAGTGATGCACAAGGCAAAACTAATGTAAGTAATCAAAAACAAAAAGCAGGTGATTTATATATAACTATTATTGCAAATGTTAATGACTTAAATTATAAAGGAACAACAAATCCAATTAAAATAACTCTTAAATAAAGGACATTAATATCATGCCAATCGGTACAACTAATACAGCAATACTTTTAAACATAAATAAACCAAAACATACTAGAATAAGTAAACAACAAGAAAATAAAAGTTTTTGATGAGAAATTTTAGAAATGATTGGTGTACAAGTAATAGCAGTAGCACTTGCTCCTTTTACTGGTGGATTAAGTGAAAGTTTTGCACTTGGATTAGGTGCAAGTGATTTAGTTGCTAGTATTAGTGCTGTTGGTGTAGAATTTTTAACTGATTTTACTATTAATCAAGTTTATGATTATTTAAAAGGAAATGTAACACCATTAAATACTTTTTTTAATATATTACCAGCATTTGCTGGAATTAATAAAATTAGTCGTGGTTATCGTACTACTAAATTTATTAATTTAGCACAAAAAACTAAAACATTAGAACAAATAGGTGTTAAAGAAGCAAAAAATTTACAAGAAATTATTAGTCAAGTAAGTGGAAAAGAAATTTTAACAGATAAAATTGTTGGTAAAAATCGTTATTTATTTAATTACAGTTTTGCTCCAAATCGTGAAACAATAATCCAAAATTTAGGTTATGTTGCTGAAAGACAATATAAAAATAATTTTCAAAAATTAGAAGCACAAGAATTAAAAGATTATTTATTATTACAAAATACATTAATAAAATTAAGTCCACAATTAACTCCTAAATTTAAAATCAAAGATATTGAAAAAGCAAATAACTTTTTAAAAAATATAATACTGATTTAAAAAAAGTATTATCTATGAACCAACATGATTGATTAAATTTAGTTCATACAATACACACAGAAAATAGATATGGAAAAACTTTAATTTTGGATTTACAAAAAATTCGTGCTAATGCTATTAAATTTAATTTTAAAAATAGTATTATTCATCAACTTGTTTTAAAAGCAAATCAAATTTTTAAATATTTTGATATTAGATTTTATTTAAAAAAAGGTTTAAATAAATTTTGAAAAGATACTTCATATTTTGAAAAAATACGAGAAAGTATATATAAATTACAAGAAAAATTTGAAAAACTAGAAAAACAAGCATTTGAAAAAATTAATAAATTAAAAGAAAAAGCAACTGATTTATTTACTAGTGCAGAAAAAAGAGCAATTAAACACGCACAATTAATTCCATTAAATTCACCAGTATTTATGGGTTGTAAAATTCAACCTTTGTCATTAGATAAATGTGCAATTACTATTTATCATCGTAATCCTAAATATAAGCCAATTACAGTTGTTGATAGTATTCTTAAAGCAAAAACTTTTGTTACTCAAATACATCCATTTCATTGATATCGTTGATATAGTGGTTGATACATTGGTTATGGTGTTAATCGTAATAAATAATTAAAAGCAATAGCATTTGCTCCACCAGTTGTACAACAAGTAATTAGAGATAGTTTTAAAGTATATAGAGAAATATTTAGAATAATAAGAACTTATCATAAAGTAGTAAATGTTATTAATAATCCTATTGAAAATATTAATAAATCATTTAAAAATGTTGGTTTAAAGTTTTCAGTAAATACTTTATTTGGTACTTGATTATTACATCATTTAGAAAAATTTGCATATAGTCAAGTTGTAACAAAAAGTAAAAACTTAAAAAAAGGAAAAAATAAAATACAAAAAGAAATTGAACATATCACACATAGAAAAACTAAAACAAAAACTAAACATTATAAAAAAGCATTTTTTAAGGAATGATAAAATATGATTAATAAACTTTGAACTGGTGTCAGTCTTGAAAATTATAATAACTGATATCCATTAACTGGAAAAATTACAGAAACACCACAGCAATATATAAAAACATGACCAAATGTTAATGATTGATTTAAAACATTTGGAATACGTGCGCAAAATGATATTAATGCCTATCTTGATTTTATTTTATCTAAATTTCCTTTTGATAGTTTTAAAGATGAATTAATTAAAGAAACATTAAGAGATATGGTTTATGTAATGGTTGAACATTGAGTATTTAATCGTACACCAATTGAATTTAATGTTGATGCAACTATTCAATTTAATAATGGTAATCAATTTAGTGCAAGTAGTATTCCAACAATTAATGTTTGAGATTTAGCACCTACTAGAATGAAAATATGAGCAAGATTAACAGAATTAAAACAAATATTTTCAAGTTATAATGATGATGAAATAGATGTTGAAAAAATTGACTTAAAAGCATTTTATACTAGAAATCAAGTTGATGAATTAATTAAAGAACAAAAAGAATTTACATTATCAAAACAAATGAAATTATATGATGATTTAGTTGATGATAATGAAAATGAAATATATAGGGTTCCTGTTACAAATTTTATTAATAAGGGTTATGTAGCAACAGATTATGATAAAGAAACTGAAACTATGATTTTAGATTGACCTGATGAAATTGGTACATTACCACCTGACGCATTACAAAATAATCCACAAATTGGGGATTATACACATGCACCAACTTGTGATTTTTCTGCTAAACAACAAAAAAGAATTACTACAAATGAAAATAGTATTAAATTATTAGAAACTAAAGTTGATAATAATATCAAATTATTAGAAAATAAAATTGAGATTAATAAACAAAATATTGATGATATTAAAAATAACTGATTTAATATTGAAACTAGTCCATTATGAAAAGAGATATCTAATGAACTTTCAACTGATAATTTAAATAAAGAAATATTAGTAATATGAGGTTATATTTATGAGAGTAATATTTATAAATATAAATATACTAGAAAATCTATATTTAAATTAGATGAAGAATCTGCAATAAAATCATATACTCTATTAGATACTTTTTATTCAGATGAAACTAATAATATTAGATTATATTTAACTTGCGTTAATTATAAAATTCGCGCTAGTGCTACACCCGGAACATATTATTCAGGATTTATTTCTAAAATATATCAATATCAAGGAATAGATACACCAACTGAATTTATAGCAGAAGAAAATACTGAACGTGATTATTATACAAAACTAGAAACTAATAATTTATTAGATAAAAAACAAGATAAATTAATTGCTGGTGAAAATATTAAGATTGATGAAAATAATAAAATTAGTGCTATTGGTGGTTCTACTGATTTAACTGATTATTATAAAAAAAGAAGAAATAGATAAAAAATTAGAAGATACAAAAGCATTATTTCCAATTGCTTTTTCTATGAATGCTATTGGTCAAGAAATTCCTAATTTAGAAACTACTAATAAAACTATTGCTGGGGTTGTTAATGAATTAAAAGAAAAAATAAAAGACAAAAAATTTTCAAATGATTATTTTAAATATAATACTGAAACAAATGAAATTTTATTAAATGATGAAGAAAATTCATTACTTTGTAGGGATTTATTAGAAAATAATGAATATAAAATATTAAAAACTCAAAATAAAAAAATATTACAAGCAATTAATGAAATATTAGAAAAACAACCACAACCAACTCCAACTATAAATAATTGAAAAGAAGTAGGAACAAGAGAAAAAAATAAATGAGATTATTGACAAATTACTTATGATTTTGAAGAGAATAAACATTATAGAGTTTATTATTCTTGAAGTATATATAATCCAGTTTATACTATTCAAGAATTTATTATAACTAATAAAAAAATTGCTGGTGTACAAATACAAACCTTTAATGATAGTGCTAATATAGTAATTTTATCAGTTCAACATGCAAAATTGATTACTATTTATACTGTAAAAGGTAATTTAAAAGGTAATGTATGAAAATTAGAAGAATTACAGGAATAAGATTATGTTTTTTAAAATTATAAAAATTATTTTAGGTTTAATTGGAGTAATTCTATCATTTGCAACTGCTGGTTTAATTATATTTATTATTGTAAAAATTATATTAAAAATTAATCAAATATTTTAAAGAAAGGTGGTGAATATTATGTTAAGTTTATTTAAAAGAAAAGATAAATCAAATATTAGTGATAATCAAAATGAAAAAGTAAAATTTTTAACTAATAAAAATAAAAGTACTCATGCTTCAATTTTAAATTATTTTGGTTTTAATGATTTTAATCATGCAACTTATTTTACTGATTTTGTAGCAGAAAATAATGCTAATTTATATAATGCTCCATTAGAAATAAATAATGAAACTATTAAACAATATTTAATTCAACAAGAATTTTATAGAAAAAATTGAAATTCTATTTTTAAATTAAGTAAATTAGGAATTAGTGGTTATTTAATTTTTATTGCTAATGATGATTTATATTTTCAAGTCGTTGATATACAACAAAGAGTTTATGATATTACTGGTAAATTAATTCAATGCACTATTTTTTATGATAGTTATGAGCAAAATGCACAAATGGTAAGATTATTTGAAATTTATACATTAGACTTCTTGCAAAACTATGATATTAATCACATTTTTTAAGTTTAAAAATTTATTTTAATAACACTTTTAATATTTTTTAAAAATTATTGTTCAAAGGACATATTCCGTAATTAAATTTAATTAATTGTCAATAAAATTGTTTTAAAACTATTTAGTGTTATTGAATATAGAAATAAATATTTTTTGAAAAAATAGTTTAAAAAATGAGTTTACATTTTAAACAAAAAATTGTTAATAATATTTTTATATTAACTTGATAAAAATTTAAATTTTAAAAAAATATTTTTAATATTTTTTTTATTTTAATGGTTTTATTTTATTAAAAATTTCACAAAGTAAGTTAAATCTTAAGTACATAAGTCTAAATTTAGATTTTCTACATTTATTTACTAAAATTTTGAATCTTTTCAATCAAGCAAAGACATGTTCAACTTTAATTCTAATTTTAGATACAATCTTATTGTATTTTCTTTCTTGTTTAGTTAATTTTTTATTTTTAGTTCTTTTAATTGGTATTATTGTATTTTTATAAATATTTTGTATACCTTGATATCCTAAATCTACTAAAATAGTTGTTTCTGATAAAAATTTCGTTTTTGAATTTTTTAAAATTTTAAAATCATGATTTTTACCATAAGAAAAATAAGAACTTATAATTTTTTTACTATCTTTTTCAATTATGACTTGAGTTTTTATTGTATGTTTTTTCTTTTTTCCTGAATAATATTGTTTTTGACTTTTTTTGGGCGTTGAATAGTACTTTCAGTCACATCAATGATAACTGTTTTATCTTTAAAATTATTATTTAACAGTGATTTTTGCCCATCAAGTTGTTGAAAATCAGGATGTTTTATTAAAGTATTTTCTATTCACTTGATATTCCTATAGCAACTACTTTCACTAATTCCATAACTTTTAGCAATATGAAAATAAGTTCGATACTCTCTTCAATATTCTAAAGTCATTAATAAACGATTTTCTAATGATAATTTATTAGGTGTACCACCATTTTTAAACTTTTTTACTTCTTCTGTCTTTAAAATTTCTAGAATTTTATTAAAAATAATATCATTTATACCAGTTAATCTTAATAATTCTGGATTGTTAATAGTTTTTAATTTATCAAACATCATAGATTACCTATCTTTTTTATTTTTAATTTTATTTTAAAAATTAAATTTTTAATAGATAGGTTTTGCAAGAAGTCTATTAAATAATGAACAAGTAACTATTAATCGTGCAATTTATAGTATTAGTGATAATAAAAAACAATTTCCATTAGTTTTTAAATCATTCATTAATAATTCCAATTTAGAACAAGAGCAAATATTAAATATTAATTATATTCCAATAGCAATTATGCGAAATAAAGCAAATGAATTAGCAGATTGTAATAAAGTAATGGATAAAATTAAAGCATTAGATGTTATTTATGAACAAATTGTTTTAGATACCATTTTAAATTCACCTAAATTTATATTTAGTCAAACTTATGGTAATGTTCAATCAACATTAGAAGAAGCAGTAAGAACATTAGTTACTAAAAATTACATATTTAAAAGTGTTGGAGATAATAATGAACAAAACGAAAATATCAATATGACAAATAGCAACTTTAAAGGTAAAAACTTAACTGATATATACGATTGAAATGTTAATGAAATATTTAAACGTTGTGGTATTCATATACCAAGTCAAAAGAAATCTGCACAACAATCAGTTCCTGAAAGTACAGCAGTTAATATTTCAACTATTAATTATATTGAACAAAAATTATGACAATTTAATATTGACATTCTTAAATTTATTCAAATATTAGTACGTATGGATAAAGATTTATTAAATAGTAAAACATTTAATATTAATGATGAACAAGAAATTAATAATTTAACAGTTAAATTAAAATTATTTAATCCCGAAAATAACCAATTAATAGGAGATAACAATGGACAATCAAAACAACAAACCACAAACGAAGTTTCCACAAAAACAGAAGCAAACTAAACTTAATCAAGCAGAAGTAGAAAATGATTATTTAATTGATAATATTCCTTATGATTTTACTAATATGATGAGCGCTACTAGTGACCCAGATATTAATAGAGCATATGATGAATTTAAAAAAAGAACAATTTATATTTATGAAATTGAACGTTTATTTAAAAATAATGAAAATAATAGTTTAAAATTTTCAGCAAATACTATTAAAATAGGTTTTATTGATATTGATAAAGTATTAAAAACTACTGCTATTGAAACATCAGACTTTACTATGCAATTAAATCAAAGAGCAAGTACTAATATTAATGATAATACTATTGAATATAGTATGACTGATATTAAAAATTTAATTTTTCAAGAAATAAATTTATTAAATCAATTTAAATTATATGCAGTTAGTATAAATGAACCATTAACTGAAAATAATATTGATGATTTATATATCATTAATAATTATTCACAACCTTATCAAAATCCAAAAACAAGAAGTACTAAAAATATAACTATTATTAAAATTAAAGATTTTAAAACAAGAGATGGTTATCCAATCATTATTAAATTACAAAAACCATTAGATAAAGATACCAAAGTTATTGGTTTAAAAATTAAAGCCCCTAGAAGCATGATTTTTGGCAATATAAAGGTACTTGGTGAAGTTGACAATATGGAATTATACCCAAAGTTATTTGTCAAGGATAAGATAGCATTTCCGCTGTTATCAATGCCTATTGAAACTCAACCAAAAGTTAGAATATTACAACAATGATTTAGTGAACAAATTTTACCTTGAAATTTAGCAAAACAATTTATAGGACAAGAAAAATCAGTTTTAGATTTAATTGCTATTGGTGGTGGAAGTGAAACAAGAAAAGAAATTATTAATAATGCAAGAGTAACTAATGCTAAAATTGGTTATGATGTTACTAAAAATTTAAAAGTATGACCATTATCCGATGAAATAGAATTAAAAGATAAAAAAATAGAATCATGATTTTTAGTAGGTAACTATAATTTATTTATTTCTACAACTAATAAATTTCATGATGTTGAATTAGAAATAAAAGATAGACCACCAATTGATAGTTTACAAAAAGTATTATTAGATATGCTAACTTATACATATAATTATAATCGTAATTTTGACGGATTTAATCCAAAAAGTGATAAATTACAACCAATTGGAGAATTAAGACAAAAATTTGAAGGACAAAAACCAGAAGAAGTTATTACCAACTTATTTAAGCAATGAAAATTAGATTATCCAAATTATATTAATTTGGAACAAGTAAAAATACTTAAACAAATAATTATTATGTTATCAAATAATATTTATTCAAGTATGTCAATTAATAAAGGATTAAATGATGATAACAAGATTTTATTAGCTTATTACTTTGAATTAAAATCAAATCCTATTCATAGAAATAATGATGATATTTGAGAATTTAAAGATATAAAAGTGGTCTTAAAATCTAAATATTTTGATTTTGCAGATATAAATAATATTAAATTAAAAAATAATGATATTAGTCAAAATGAATTATTCAAACTAGATGATAATCAATTTAATTGATTATCTATAACTAATGAACTTGAAAGTAATAATAGACTTCTTGCAAAACTATGATATTAATCACATTTTTTAAGTTTAAAAATTTATTTTAATAACACTTTTAATATTTTTTAAAAATTATTGTTTAAAATATGTTTTATTTTTTGTCATTAAAATACAACAAAAATTATTATTTCAAATAAAAAAATAAAATATTAAATTATCAAATATATTTAAATTAATAATTGTAAATTATAAATTGAAGCTATTAAATTAAATCTTAATGCAAATTTTTTTCTTCTATTTCGATATTTTTCACTAATAATTTTAAATTTTTTAAGAATCGCAAAAACATGTTCAATAACAACTCTCATTTTTGAAATAGCCTTATTATTTTTCTTTTCTTCTTTAGTTAAAGGGTTTTTCTTTGATTTTCGTTTAGGTAATAAGACATTTTTATGTATGTTTTGTATACCTTGATATCCTAAATCTACTAAAATAGTTGTTTCTGATAAAAATTTCGTTTTTGAATTTTTTAAAATTTTAAAATCATGATTTTTACCATAAGAAAAATAAGAACTTATAATTTTTTTACTATCTTTTTCAATTATGACTTGAGTTTTTATTGTATGTTTTTTCTTTTTTCCTGAATAATATTGTTTTTGACTTTTTTTGGGCGTTGAATAGTACTTTCAGTCACATCAATGATAACTGTTTTATCTTTAAAATTATTATTTAACAGTGATTTTTGCCCATCAAGTTGTTGAAAATCAGGATGTTTTATTAAAGTATTTTCTATTCACTTGATATTCCTATAGCAACTACTTTCACTAATTCCATAACTTTTAGCAATATGAAAATAAGTTCGATACTCTCTTCAATATTCTAAAGTCATTAATAAACGATTTTCTAATGATAATTTATTAGGTGTACCACCATTTTTAAACTTTTTTACTTCTTCTGTCTTTAAAATTTTTAGAATTTTATTAAAAATAATATCATTTATACCAGTTAATCTTAATAATTCTGGATTGTTAATAGTTTTTAATTTATCAAACATCATAGATTACCTATCTTTTTTATTTTTAATTTTATTTTAAAAATTAAATTTTTAATAGATAGGTTTTGCAAGAAGTCTAATATACCTTCATTAATTCCTGCTGATTGAACATTAGGAAATGGTGAATATGGGAAATACCTTACAAAAACAATTATTGATAAAATTAAAATTGATAATGCTTTAAATTTATATGGTTCAAATAAATCTCAATTATTTTCAAAATTAGAATTTTATAAAGAAATCGGACAAATTGATACTATTAGCGAATTTGAATTGCAAATTGAAAATCCGATTAATAACTTAAATCGGATTGAAATTAGTGGTATATTTGGTGCTGGAAATTATGATTTAACTTTATTAACTGATAAACAAGAAATAAACTTAAAAAATATTAATTTATTTGATAAATATAATGAAAATATTTCTTACATTAATTTAGAAATTTAATATATCTAATTTAATCAAATATTTTTCATAAATTCTCCTTTTTTTATTTTTTTAATTAAATTTTTATAAATGTTAATTTCAATATCAGAACGCACCATCATTTGTTTTGTATTCAAAATAAATTTTTCATTAGGATTTTCTTTACTTTCTTCTTTTTCGAGTTGTATTTTCAAATAATCAAAAAAGTTATTAATATTTATAATTTTTTCTTGTAATTTTTTAATCACAATTTTCTCATTAATCATAGTTTAAAGTCCTTAAATTTATTTTATTTATTAAAATATCCATCAGGATATTTACCATCTCATTTTATATCATTTTTTTCTCTTGGTTTAATATCAAAATATAATGATATTGTAGGTTTACAACTATCACATTTATTTTCTCAAATAGTAGTAGTACCAAATACTTTTTCGCCATTTGGTTTTAAATAGTAATTTTCCATATTATGGGTAAGCACCCCCCCATGATTAATCCTATTGTTCCAGTTGTTGCACCGGTTAGTGCTAATACTAATGTTATTTTATTTAAATTTGTTTTTATTCATTTTTTCATATTAAATTACTCCTTTTTTATTTTATTATTTTTTCTTAACTCTTCACAAGTTTTTAATCATTTTGGTAATAATTCATGTTCTAAATTAATTGCATGATTTTTACAAAGAAAAAGACTAAACGTTGTTGATTTTAATTCCAATAATACAATATTACTTCATTTGTTATTACAATTTTTACTTTGACAAATAACATTCATTTTGTAAAATCTTTTTAAAAGATTTCAAATTATTTACAACACCTGATAACTTTTCTTTATTCATGATAATTTACTCCTATTTTGAAATGAAATTTAAGATATTACACAATTATTATTTTTAATAAAGACTTTACTACTTTTTTCTTGATTATTAATAGATTTATATGAATTAATAATACTGACATCATTTAATCATAACAATGGTGTTACTTCTGTTAATTCTGTAATTTTACTTAGTTCATTTGATAATTTTCTTTTAGAAATTTCTAGTTCTTTTTCAAAACTAACAATTTCCCTTGAATAAATTTTTAAATCATGTTCATTGGGTTTATTTTTTTCTTTCTCTTTAATTATTATATTATTTATATAATTAATCATTTCATGAATTTCTTGAATTTTATTTCTTAAAATTTCTATTTTTCCTATTTCCATTTTAATTACTCCTTATGTCTTAATTTTACTTTAAAATTGTACTATTTTTCATTATTTTTACAAGTATGCTTTTAAATGCAAAATAAACGCCTAAATGCAAGGCGTTTATTTTGTGATACCTATTCTATTAATGATATTCAACTTGTTTATTATATTTTAAATATGAAAGTGGTTTTTTAAATAATTTTTATTTTATTTAAAATTACACTTATATATTTATATAATAATTAAGTAAATTAATTTTTTAAATATATTTACAATAAATTTTGATTTTTTTAAAATAGTTAGGAGAAGTAAATTTGAATTTTAATTATAAATGAAATTTTAGAGAACAAAATGCAAAAATTGATAAATTAATTTTAAAACATATAACAAATAAATGAGAAAAAATAGATTGAAGAATAAAAAATACAAGGGATAAAAAGAAATATAAAATTGTTGATTATCAATATCGAACGAGAAAAACTATACATGGATTAGTAACTTATAAAAGAAGAATTTATGAATATTTTAATGAAAAAATACAAAAGACATATTCCGTAATTAAATTTTTTAAAAGTCAATTAATAATTTTAAAATTTATTTTATAATTTTGTTATTAACAATAAATTTAGAAAAGTGTTGATAAAAATGATTTTTGAAAATTTAAAAAAATTAAAAAATGAAGAATTTTATAGATATTTTGGCCGTTTAAAAAATGCGTATAAAGTATATTTTTTTGAGAGAAAAATATCTTTAATTGTTGGTATTATTATACCATACTATTTTTAAAAAATAAAGTATTTTAGTGTTTTATTTTATTAATAAAAACTAAAAATTCCTAACTATTTAGGTTTAGAATTATTTAATTTTATAACATTAACAAATAACTATATTTTGATTATTTATATGAGCAATTCTTGTATTTAACATATTTACAAATGTTTTATAATTATATGATTTTGCACCATAACCTTTTAAAGATTTAACTAAATGTGAAACAGTACTTTCAGCATGACAACCAATATTTCAATCTTTACCTTGATTAATAATTCCTTGTTCATTATTAGCAAAGTAATTAAATGTTTGTTTATCAACATTAGGTTTTAAAATATTAATTAATTCATTATAATTACCATTTTTAAAATTAAATGATGTATCAAAATAATTAGGTCAATTTGTATCAGATTTTTTCTTACCTTTTACATTAATAAATGCTTTTCATAAATATCTAATACCATGAAAACAATCTAATATATATTTTCCACCAAATCATTTTGCCATTGCTCTAATTCATAATGCACCATCTCCACCAATAATTAAATTATTATTTTGTCAAAATACATTAGTTAAATAATTAAGTTTAATATCATAATTATTAATAATAGTTTCATATACAAATTCATATACTTTATCTTGAGTTATATTATCACTTGGTTTAAAAATCATATATGCTCATATTTTATTTTGTAATTGATTCCTATTTTTATAAATATTAATTTTATGAGTATAAAGACTGAAAATTCTAATACAATATTTTTCTATTATTCCTTGTTCATTTGCTAAATATTCAAAACAATCATCCATATCAATATGCAAATAATCTTTAACTTCATATTTTTTTATTGGTAATTGTATTTCAATTTTTGTATTTTTTATTATATTACTATAAGTTTGTTTTGAAATTCCACAATATGGTAACATATCTTTAATATCAGATTGTCTTTTACCTTTATGTATTTGTTTAATTATAAATAATGTTAAATTATTAGTACAATTTTTATATTTAGGAATTCCTATTGCTTGTTTAACTGGAATTATATTTTCATTAGTTTCTAAATTTTTATATATTCTTAATGGAAGATAAGATTTTCCAAAAGGATTAATTAATAATTTCATTCTTCTTTGTATTAATTTAAATTTAGTTTTATCATATTTATTTTTATATCAATAATAATCATAATCTAATAAATCTTTATTATAATCTTCTAATTTTTGATTTGCATGTTGAATATCAAAAGTATCATAATCATATTTATCATTAATTCAAGGCATGATATAAATCCTTTCTTAAATTTATGAATTGATTATATGACTATTAAAATTAAATTGTTGTAATTTAATAATTTTAGAAATGATATAATTAATATATAAGTTTTAAATAAGGTGATTAATATGCCAGCAAAAAGAAAAGAATTAGGAAATTATGATGTTACGATTAGTAATTATTTAAGAACTAAAAATAAAACATTAACACCACAAGGATTAAATAATGCACTTGGAATTGATAGAAAATTTATATTTGATTGCCGACGCAGAAGTAATCCATGACAACGTAATTTTTTAAAAAGTTATGATAAAGCACGTAGTATTATTTCAACTCATATGTTAGAAAAAGCATTAGTAAAACCAGAGTTAATTTATACACATTGATTAAAATCTCATCCAAATGAATTTGATATTAATGAAGAAGATAATAACTCAAAAAGTAATATAATTATTAATATTTGTGAACCTAGAAAAATAGAAAATAATGATTAGAAACCTATAATAAATATAGGTTTTTTTCTTTATTTTAAAGGGAAAAAATGATATAATATATTAAAGTGAATATGTTAAATTAACATATATAAAAGTGACCTATTAACCAAGTGAATTATTAAAATTTAATAAAAGGGAGATTAAAAGTATGAGTGATTTTACTTTTGATGAAAAAGAGAATTATAGTTTAGATGATGTTAAAAATTTACTAAAACAACATAGAAATGTAGTATATGCTGAAAGTAAAAAAAATATTGAACCTAAATTAAGTGAATATGAAACAAAATTAAAAGAATATGAAAATAAAGTTAATGAATATCAAGAAAAAGAATTATTTAATGGTTTTAATGATAAACAATTAAAAATAGTTAAATCATTAATTAATACTGAATATAAAGAACTTGATAAACATTCTGCTTTAAATAAAATAAAAGAAGATTATGCAGAAATATTTAATAATAATTTACATAATAAAGAAATTAAAAAACAAGAAATTATTAAAAATGAAGAATCTAAACAAGAGTTTTTTAATCTAAAAACACTTTTTGAATTAGATAATAATATTACATCTAAAAATGAAGAATTATTAAAAAATACAGAAGTTGTTGGTGCAAAAACTAAACAAGAAATGATTAAATTTTTAGAATTTTTATTTAGTAAATAATTAAATATTTCTCAAAAGGAGAGATATTATGGCTATTCCACAAGTTCCAACTGGTTTAATTACTGGTGGTAATAATGGAAATAAAGCAATGTTAACTGCTATGGAAGCACAAGTAAAAGGTATACTTTATAATGATGAAAGTATGATGTTTTTAAAAGCAAGTGCAGTTGCAGAACAAATAAGTGAAATACCTGGAGCAGTAGAAGCATATTATCGTATTGCTGAACGTTTACGTTGAGGTTCAAAATATGATGTTGAAGTTGGAACAAATAAACAATGAACAACATTAAGAACAACTAGTGTTATTTTAGACCAAATATTAGTTATTGATTGAAGAACTGAAGATTTTGATATGAATAGATTTATGTCAAGTCCAATTGCATTAAAAGCAAATATGTTATCAATATGAGCAGAAAGTGCATTAAGAAATTATTTATTTATACAAGAATGTATTTTTTTACAAGGTATTAAAGATTATTGTATTGCTAAATCACAAGTAATTCCTATTAATATGTTAGAAATGACAGAAGATACAGCAAAATCAGCATTTTATCAAATTGGTGATAAAATGAATGAATTATTAGGAAATATAACTGAAACTGAAATTGGTACAAATGTAAGTGATTTTATTGGTGCATTAGGATTTACTCCAATGTTACAATTAACAAAAGCATATTTAAGATTAAATTATGGTCAAATTGCAGCAGATACTGTAGCAAGTGGTCAATTATATAAACAATCAGTATTTGGTATGTTTTTATATAAACATATGTTTTTAAATAAAGATATGGTTAAAGATACTAAAACTGGTTTACATTTAGAAAAAACATTTGATTTAAAAAAAGTATTAGGAGTTTTTGTACATAGAAATGCATTTGCACAACCTAATAGTTTTCAAAAAATTGTTAATTTAATTGATAATAATACATTAGACTTCTTGCAAAACCTATCTATTAAAAATTTAATTTTTAAAATAAAATTAAAAATAAAAAAGATAGGTAATCTATGATGTTTGATAAATTAAAAACTATTAACAATCCAGAATTATTAAGATTAACTGGTATAAATGATATTATTTTTAATAAAATTCTAAAAATTTTAAAGACAGAAGAAGTAAAAAAGTTTAAAAATGGTGGTACACCTAATAAATTATCATTAGAAAATCGTTTATTAATGACTTTAGAATATTGAAGAGAGTATCGAACTTATTTTCATATTGCTAAAAGTTATGGAATTAGTGAAAGTAGTTGCTATAGGAATATCAAGTGAATAGAAAATACTTTAATAAAACATCCTGATTTTCAACAACTTGATGGGCAAAAATCACTGTTAAATAATAATTTTAAAGATAAAACAGTTATCATTGATGTGACTGAAAGTACTATTCAACGCCCAAAAAAAGTCAAAAACAATATTATTCAGGAAAAAAGAAAAAACATACAATAAAAACTCAAGTCATAATTGAAAAAGATAGTAAAAAAATTATAAGTTCTTATTTTTCTTATGGTAAAAATCATGATTTTAAAATTTTAAAAAATTCAAAAACGAAATTTTTATCAGAAACAACTATTTTAGTAGATTTAGGATATCAAGGTATACAAAACATACATAAAAATGTCTTATTACCTAAACGAAAATCAAAGAAAAACCCTTTAACTAAAGAAGAAAAGAAAAATAATAAGGCTATTTCAAAAATGAGAGTTGTTATTGAACATGTTTTTGCGATTCTTAAAAAATTTAAAATTATTAGTGAAAAATATCGAAATAGAAGAAAAAAATTTGCATTAAGATTTAATTTAATAGCTTCAATTTATAATTTACAATTATTAATTTAAATATATTTGATAATTTAATATTTTATTTTTTTATTTGAAATAATAATTTTTGTTGTATTTTAATGACAAAAAATAAAACATATTTTGAACAATAATTTTTAAAAAATATTAAAAGTGTTATTAAAATAAATTTTTAAACTTAAAAAATGTGATTAATATCATAGTTTTGCAAGAAGTCTATTAAATCAAAAAACATTAGGTAAAGCACTTTATGGTATAACAACAGCAATTCGTGGTTGATTATCATTTATTATTATGGAAAAAATGCCAACAGCTGATGAAATTAAAGAAGCTCAAAAACGTTGTTGAACTAATTGAATTAAATTAACTCCAGCAGAAAGAGAAAAATCACCAGTAACATTTAAAATTGCTGATTTTGATGATTTTAGAATTAGTTTAAATGATTTAATTTATTTTAAAAATTTAGGAAAAATAACTATGGCTGGTGATACACCAACTAATGATGAATTAGAAAATGCAATCATAAATGCTGGTAATGTTGGTTATGAAAAAAGTAAAGCAACATTTAGTAATATTACATCAACAAGTGCTACTATGACTGGTAATGATAAAGATTATATTGAAGAAATTGAATTAAAATTCTCTAAAAAATAATTATGGAATATATTTATAAATATTTTAATGAAAAAGCACATATTACTATTTATTCACCAAAGCCAGCAGATTTAACTACAAGTAATGATATTAGAGCAATTTTATTAGATGAATATCCTAAATTAAGAAATGATTATTTTATAGTAAGTGATGTACATGATAGTTATGCAATATGTGTTGGAGATAATATACATTGTGAAGGTAAAGTAATAATTAAAATAGAAAAACAAACTAATGTAGAAGGAGTTAATGAAAATGCCAATTTCTGACAATATACAATCAAATAATTATACTTTATTAAAGATAATTCGTTCTTCAATTAGTCCATTATTAGCAATGATTGGTACAAGTGCTTATTATGGTCAAGTAATTGCAAATCCAGTATTAGGTTCAATTAATAGTTTATTATTTGGTAAAAAATTAGGTTTAGATATTTGAAATTTAAATCAAAGACCAAACACTAAAACTAAATTAATTAATAGTTCTAAAAAAATATTATTAGGTTTAGGAACAATTGGTTTATCAAATTATGCTAAATTTACTACTAATTCAATTAATCCAAATCCTAATCCATTTCCAGATGATTTATTGTTTAGTAATTCTACTACTGATAATCATTTAATGGATTGAGATACGTATATTAGTTTAAATGCTTATGGTATTTCAAATCTTATTAATGGAATTACAGAATTAATTCCTAATAGATTTGAAACTATACGTAAAATAGCGAATATGGGTACTGGTGGATGTTTGATTAGTAGTGGTGTAGCTATGGGTATTAATAATGATTTTAATAATGCTTATGCAATACCTACCATAATTGCTGGTGCAAGTGAAATAATTCATAATTTATTACCTATGGAAACTATAAATCATATTGAAGAAATGCAAGAAACACCATTTAATAATGAAACTGCAAATCTTATTAATGATAGTATAAGTCAATATGGTGCTATTAGTGAAATTAGTGAATCAAATTTAAGATGAGATTATAGTCATATGAGTTTATAATGTTACCTTTAATTATTGAATGAATATATTATGCATTAGCAAGTAATGATATTAAATTAGCATTAATAAATGCTTTAAAAACTTATTATAAAAATCAATCATTAAAAGCAGTATTTGATAGTGAAAATATTAGTGAAAAAGAAATACATCAACCATATAGTGTTTTTAATCCAAATATACTTAAAAAATTAACAAGTATATTAAAACCAAGTGAATTATCTATATTAAAAAATGAAATTAATAAATTTAAAAATCCAATAAATAGTTTTAAAAATTCTATTATACCAACAGAAATTAGAACTGTTAAAAATTATGTAAATAAATTTAATAATTTATTTAAAGAAAATGAAGAAGAAATACCAGAAAATGCATGAGAAGTATTATCAAGTTCATGATTTAAAAAAGGAAGATTTATTGTTGATAATAAAAATTTAAAAATTGGAACTTTAACAACATTATTTCAAAGTGATAATGATAAAAGACAAATATGATATGGTCCATATACTTATCCAACATTTCCACAAGAAATATGAATATTAATGACACAAGCTAAAGGTAAAAATGGTTCTGGTGCTGGAACAATATTTTGAAAATTTTGAAATAGAAAATGATTACCAAGTCAATTAAGAAAATATGTTAAAAGTGAATTAGCTAAAAAAGGTAAGTATTACGGGTCTCAAGATACAAATGTAATTTATCCTAATAATATTAATGTACAAAAAACTATGCATTTTATTAATAGATTAGAAAAAGGTTTTTTTAAATTAAAAGAATATAAAACTTTATCTAAAAATGAAATTGGAAGTACACAATGAAGATATGAAAGAAAACAATTATTAAAAAATTCTTTACATACAAGAAAATATATAAAAATTAAACAAAATTCTAATTTTTATAAAACATGAAAGTAGGTGGTAATTATTATTGAATTAGATAAACCAATTAAACCAATTGGTATATGAAATACTATTAATCCATTAAGTAAAGATAATAAAGAATATAAAAGATTAAATAAGATTTGATTTAATAAAAATAGTACTCATATTGATAAAATTAAAATTTTAATATCAAATATTTTAAAAATAACTAGTCATAGTCTTGGTATGTTTATAACATTATTTTTTACAATAACACCTTGATTAATACCTAAAATACCAATATCAATGGGAATAGGTAATTATACTAATCAATATAATTTTACTTGACCTGACCATTTAATATTAACGTTATTTCCTATGTTTGGTCATATTGGATTAAATTTAGTAACTAAATTAGGTAATTATGGAAAATTAATTAAATATGCATTGATAACAATACCAATTATTATTACAAGTCCTTATTTAATATATCAATATAAAAATATTAGAAAACATAAAAAAGAATAGACATATTCCGTAATTAAATTTTTTAAAAGTCAATTAATAATTTTAAAATTTATTTTATAATTTTGTTATTAACAATAAATTTAGAAAAGTGTTGATAAAAATGATTTTTGAAAATTTAAAAAAATTAAAAAATGAAGAATTTTATAGATATTTTGGTATAAAACGTTTTCATTTTAATGAAATGTTAGAAAAATTAATTGAAATAGAAAAATTAGAAAAAAATAAAGGTCGAAAAAATAAACTTTCAGTAGAAGAAAGATTAATGATGACTTTATTATACTGAAAAGAATATTATACTTTTTTTCAAATGAGTATTAAATCTAAAATGAGCCCATCAAGTTGTTTTCGAAATATTACTTGAGTAAAAAATAAACTTAGTAACCACAAAGATTACCAATTTTTAAAAGAAAGATATAAATTAAAAATTGATAAAAAACAAGAAAATTCAAATGAATTTCAATTTTATTTAATTGATTCAACTGAGATTGAAATTGAAAGACCAACTAAAAAAAACTACAGTTAGAATATTTTTCTGGTAAAAGTTGAATGTATTCTATAAAATTTCAAATTGTATATGATTTTTTTAATAAAAAAATTGTTGATATTTTTGCTGATAATGGTAAAGTGCATGATTTTCAAATATTAAAAAATTCAAATCTTGAATTTTCAGAAAAAACAATAATTATTGGTGATTTAGGATATCAAGGTATACAAAATATTTATAAAAATACAATAATACCAATTAAAAGAACTAAAAATAAAAAATTAACTAAACAAGAAAGAAAATACAATAAGATTGTATCTAAAATTAGAATTAAAGTTGAACATGTCTTTGCTTGATTGAAAAGATTCAAAATTTTAGTAAATAAATGTAGAAAATCTAAATTTAGACTTATGTACTTAAGATTTAACTTACTTTGTGAAATTTTTAATAAAATAAAACCATTAAAATAAAAAAAATATTAAAAATATTTTTTTAAAATTTAAATTTTTATCGAGTTAATATAAAAATATTATTAACAATTTTTTGTTTAAAATGTAAACTCATTTTTTAAACTATTTTTTCAAAAAATATTTATTTCTATATTCAATAACACTAAATAGTTTTAAAACAATTTTATTGACAATTAATTAAATTTAATTACGGAATATGTCCAATGTCATTTATGTAAACAACATTCAAATAAAATACAATTGGAGGAATAAAAAATGAATTTTTCAATAGAATTAATATCAGCAGTAATAGGAGGAGCAGTAGCTAGTGGAATATGTATTGCATTAGGATTTCTATTATTTGGTAAATCAATTATAAAATCAAAAAAAAGTAAATTAGCAAAAGAATTAAAGCAAGAAAAATTAATTAATTATATTACAAATAATATTAAACAAATAAATTCTCAATTACAATTAGAAACTACATCAGTTGCTAAATCTTTAGATAGTTTTAATAATAATGAAGAAAAAGAAGAATTAATTGAAAACCATATTATTAGTAAAAGAGCTTCTAGTAAAGAATTAACTGAAAAAGATAAGAAAAAAGTAACTAAAGCTAAATTTTAAAGTGTTTAAATACCCTTTATTTTACATTAAGGAGTAAATTATTATGGCTATTAAAGACCCATTGATGTTTATTACAATTGAAGAATTTAAAAATTGAAAAGGATTTAATAAATCATTATTTGATGAAGTTACAACACCAGATAGTGAAATTAGATATGCAATAGAAATTGCAAGTAGTAATATTGATTTTTTAAGTGGTTTTACTATTTCAAAAAAATGACCAGAAATAAATCCTACTAAATTTACAGATAATATTCAAACTGCAACTACTCATTATGTTAATTTTTTATTAGGTAAAGGTGTTGAATATGCACGTGGTCAAGCAAGTATTGGTCAAGGTGGTATTACTTATTCACAAAATAATCCAGAAGACCCTTATTATATTGTTCCACAAGTATTTAATTATTTAAAAGAAATAAATGAATATCCAATTATGCAAGGTTTTAATCTTAATGTTTCACCTAAACAAAATTGATTTAAAAAATTTATGGGTAATGGTGGTGAACAAAATCCATGAGAAATTTATTTACAAACTATTAATTTAAAATCATCAGACCCTAGAACTAAAATTAATATTACTCATCAAAAAAATATTATGGGTTCAGTAGTTGATATTGATACTAGGGGTATTAAATCATTTGATAATTTAACAACACTTGAATTATTTACAAAATATTTTAGTAATGATACTATGAAATTAGTTGATGGTAAAGAAGGTCAAGAAAAGAAAGTTATTAGTACAACTGGTAGTGGTGATGAATCATTATGAGAAGTTGATAAAGATAATCCTAATTTTATAAAGCCAAAAGATGATAAAGGTATTGATGTTAATGGTAGAAGACTTATTGATGTTGGAACACCTACTTTTGAAACTGACGCTACAACTAAAGAATATGTTGATAAAAAGCAAGATAAATTAATTGCTGGTGAAAATATTAAGATTGATGAAAAAACTAATACTATTAGTGCTACTGGTGGTAAAGTAGATTTATCTGATTATTATAAAAAAGAAGAAGTAGATAAAAAATTAGAAGATACAAAAGCACAATTTCCGATTGCATTTCAAATAAATGCTATTGGTCAAGAAATTCCTAATTTAGAAACTACTAATAAAACTGTTGTTGATGCTATTAATGAAATAAATAAAAAAGAAAGTAAAGATAAATGAGTTGCTGTTGGTAAAAGTCTTAATAATCGTACATGAACAGATTTTAAAATTCAAATTAATAAAACTTATAAAGTTATTATTACATGAGAAACTGAATTAGTAGGTTATCCAATAATGATTTTATTTAAAACTGCTAAAGCATTTAATACTGCAAAACATACTATTATTAATGGAAAAATTGGTAATGAAGAAGCTACATTAGATATAACAATTAATTCAAAAACATCAATTTTACAAATTAATGGTGGAGATATTAATTATGGAGCAATTCTTAGTTTAGAAATTAAAGAAAATGAATGAGATGTTGATTTAAGAGATAATGATTCACCAAATCCAAGAACTAATGAATGAAAAGAAGTAGGAGAAGTTATAACAGATAAAAATAATAATAATCAAAATTATATAAAATATATATTTAAAGATAAAACACATTATAGAATATATAGGACATATTCCGTAATTAAATTTAATTAATTGTCAATAAAATTGTTTTAAAACTATTTAGTGTTATTGAATATAGAAATAAATATTTTTTGAAAAAATAGTTTAAAAAATGAGTTTACATTTTAAACAAAAAATTGTTAATAATATTTTTATATTAACTCGATAAAAATTTAAATTTTAAAAAAATATTTTTAATATTTTTTTTATTTTAATGGTTTTATTTTATTAAAAATTTCACAAAGTAAGTTAAATCTTAAGTACATAAGTCTAAATTTAGATTTTCTACATTTATTTACTAAAATTTTGAATCTTTTCAATCAAGCAAAGACATGTTCAACTTTAATTCTAATTTTAGATACAATCTTATTGTATTTTCTTTCTTGTTTAGTTAATTTTTTATTTTTAGTTCTTTTAATTGGTATTATTGTATTTTTATAAATATTTTGTATACCTTGATATCCTAAATCACCAATAATTATTGTTTTTTCTGAAAATTCAAGATTTGAATTTTTTAATATTTGAAAATCATGCACTTTACCATTATCAGCAAAAATATCAACAATTTTTTTATTAAAAAAATCATATACAATTTGAAATTTTATAGAATACATTCAACTTTTACCAGAAAAATATTCTAACTGTAGTTTTTTTTAGTTGGTCTTTCAATTTCAATCTCAGTTGAATCAATTAAATAAAATTGAAATTCATTTGAATTTTCTTGTTTTTTATCAATTTTTAATTTATATCTTTCTTTTAAAAATTGGTAATCTTTGTGGTTACTAAGTTTATTTTCTACTCAAGTAATATTTCGAAAACAACTTGATGGGCTCATTTTAGATTTAATACTCATTTGAAAAAAAGTATAATATTCTTTTCAGTATAATAAAGTCATCATTAATCTTTCTTCTACTGAAAGTTTATTTTTTCGACCTTTATTTTTTTCTAATTTTTCTATTTCAATTAATTTTTCTAACATTTCATTAAAATGAAAACGTTTTATACCAAAATATCTATAAAATTCTTCATTTTTTAATTTTTTTAAATTTTCAAAAATCATTTTTATCAACACTTTTCTAAATTTATTGTTAATAACAAAATTATAAAATAAATTTTAAAATTATTAATTGACTTTTAAAAAATTTAATTACGGAATATGTCTATATAAGTTATGGTGATTATACAACTAAAAAAAATAATAAAAATTATAGTTGACAAATAATTAATTTTTATTATCAATTAGATACAAGCGTTGTAAAAAGTAGTTTATGAATAGCAAATAATAACAATAACCAACAAACTGAAATTAATATTTATAACAATAGAATAATGTGGGGTATGGGTAGAGATTATATTTTTAAAAAATTAGAAGAATTACAGGAATAAAATTATGAATAAAGAATTTACTTATTTAAATGAAATTAGTTATTGATTATTAAATAAAAGTGATTTTACTCATAGTGAATATAATTTAAGTGGAAGTAGATATTCAAGTAAAACATATAGTATTGCAGAAGAATTAGCAATATTAATAGCAATTTCAATTAAAGTTAATAAATCAATTGCTATATATTGTTTTAGAAAATTAAATAAAGATATTAATGAATTAACTAAAGAAATTGATGAAGCTTTAATTAATATTGGTTTTGATTATAAAGAATATAATTTAAAATATCCAAATAAACAAGCAGATTTTCGTTTTAAAGGTAGTAAATCATTTATTAGAGTTATGGGTGTATATAGTAATAGTAATGATAGAATACCTTTAAAAGGTCTTTCTCGTAGTGAAATAAAAGGTTTTGATTTAGCAATTGAATGATGTGAAGAAGCAAATGAATTTAGTCAAGCAGAATTTCAAGCAATTACATTTGCATTAGGTAATGCTAAAAAAACTATTAAAATAAGAAGTTGTAATCCAGATAATATTTATCAATATTTTATTACTTATATGAATGAACGTGTACCTTTTAATTTAGAAATTATGAAATGTAATAATGAACAAATAAAATCAATAGAAGAAAATCAAATGTTTAAATTATTTCATTATTCAAATTGAAAAGTAAATTCTCATAATTTAAAACAAGATAAGATTAATAATCTTGAAGAATTAAAAATATTAGACCCTATAAAAGCACAAAGTTGATATTATGGAGTTCCTAGTGTTTTACAAGGGGCTATATTTGCAAGATATTTAGATAAAGTAAATACTGAATTAGATTTTCAAGTTTCTAAAATAACTGGTGGTTTAGATATAGGTATGGCAACAAGTAGTAGTGGTCATCCAACTGCAGCTTCATTATGATTTATTGGTGAAAATCATAATGGAAGAAGAGCACATAAAGTAAGTGAATTTTATCATAGTAATGCTAATATTAATGGTCAACCAGCAATGTATTTTAAAAATACTTATGAATTAGCAAATAGTATTATTGATTATTATTTAATTGAAGCACAAAAATATTTTGCTATGTTTAAAGGTTTTATTTGTTATGTTGATTATGGTAATGGTGGTCAAGCATTTATTGATGTTTTAAATGTAGAAAAAAATAAAAGAAATATGAATTGATTAAATTTTGAACCAGTAGATAAATCAGTAATGTATTTAAAAGATAGAATTGATTTTACTACTACTGGATTAATTAAAAATATATTAAGTTATGATTGAAATAATTGCCCAGAAACTAAAAGACAATATAGTTTAATTCAATGATTATCTAAATCTAAAATAGAAAATTCAAATAATGAACCTAAAATGTTAGATTTATATGATGATACTTGAGATAGTGATTGTTATGCATTAATGAATGATATGAAATGATTAATTGAACAAATAAATAATGAATTATTAATTAATAAAACTAAATTTGAATTTGGTAAACAATATAGTTTTATTAATAATAAGGAGTGATAATATGAATTATAGTCCAACAGAATATTTTAGTATACATGAAGATAATTGAGAATTAGATATACCTAGAATTATTGCAAATAAAAGTACAATGTTATGATTAGGTAAAGGTTTATTATTTAAAAGTGAAGATAAAGATTTATTAAATTTTTTAAATAAATTAAAAGATAAAGATAAATGAAATGAAAAATTATATCAATTTGGTATTCAAAATTCATTATTAGGTAAATGTTTTTTAATATGAATGTTAACTAAAAATGGTGAATTAAGTTTAACTTTACCAAGTCCAAGTTTTATGTCACGTGTTGCTAAATTTAATGAACAAGAACAATCAGCAGAATTATTTTTTATGAATGAACAAAGTGATAATGGTAGTTTAACATGAGTAACAATAGAAAATTCAAAAGTAAAAGTTGAAATATTTAATGGTAATAGAGAAATTTTATTAGGTAGTACAAAATCAAAAATTAAACCAGAAAGTCAATTAAAAGAAAAATATGAATTAAAAAATCCATTTGGTTATTTACCAATTGTAGAAATTACAAATTTACCACAAATTCATTTTTATGGTAATAGTACACAAATGAATGCATATCCAGATTGTGCACCAGTATGAAATTTAATATAAGATTTACAACATATTATTAAACAAAAAAGAAAAGAAAGAATATTAAATTTAACTAGATTTTATGGAATTATTGATAATGAAAAATTTAAAGCTTTAAATTTAAGTGATGATTTTCAATCAATTATTAAAGATGCATTTTTAAATATTACTACTGCAAATTATGTAAAAGGTGGTAATGGTGGAGTTGATATTGTACAAGGTAATCCAAAATTTGGTGAATATTGACTTGATTATAATGGTACAGCAAAACAAATATTTAATGGTGCTGGTTATGATTATGATGAATTTAATGGTATTAATTATGAAAATAAAACTAAAACATTAATGAATAATAAATTTGATATGCAAACAACAGAAGTTAAAATAACACATTATACAACTTATTTATATAGAATGTTTGATATGTTAGTAACTTCTTCTAAAGATGAAAATGGAAAAGTATATTGAAATGGTAAAGGTGAAAGACCTTATAGTTTTGAATTTATACCAATTGCTATGGTTGACCAATTAGTACAAGATGAATTAATTAATAGTAGATTAAATAATGGTACATTATCAGTAATTGAAGCAATTAGTTTATATGAAAATATTGATACATTAATGGCAAAACAAAAATTGGAACATATTATTGAAGAAAGTAAATTTTTAAATAAACATTTAGGAGATAATACAAATGATAATAAGCAACGCAATGAAAATTCAATTAATGAAACAAGCACATCTAGCATTAAAGCAAACTCAACAATTAATAAAGAGATGTAGTTATTGAAAAATATTTCCATTTGTTATTAATAATGGAGCAATTCCTTTAACTGAAACTGGTTATAAACCAATTAATAGTAAAATAAGTGATTTTGGTCAATATGAATTAATATTAACTGGTACTACTCCAGTTGTATGTATTTGAAAAAATAGTACAAAAATATATCAAAAAAATAAAGGTAAAATTGACCCTATAACTCATAAACCTAGTGGTCAAGATGAATTTTATACAAAACAATATAAAATTGGTGATTATTGAAATGCTTATTTAATTGATGATACAAGTGGTGTTGATTTTAGTAATTTACCAAATAATCAAATATTTAAAACAGTACAAACTAAAAGACAATATACTTTAGTAATGTTTGAAGAACATATTACAATTGATGATTATTTACAATTTTTTTGTGTATTTAATGATGAAAATGAAAATATTGGTGGTAATAGTGGTAAAAATCAAGATAGACAATTATTATATATTTCAAATGTAACAAATTATTATAGTCCTTATAATGGTGCATTTAGTATGCAAGTATTAACTTTTAGTAGTTTAAATGATAGAGTAGTTTCTACTGGTCAAAATACACTTGATTTTGTACAATATGCAAGCCCAGGTAGTGGTTATGCTTTCCCTACTATTCAACAAGGAAAAGTAACTTTAAATCGTACTTTAATGCGTGATATAGGAGTAAGATATAGTCATAGACAATCATATGGATTAGAATTATTAACAAGTTGTTATTATTATGGAAGACCAATAATTCAAGGTCAAGAACCAATACAACAAAATAATGAAGAAATATTTGAAAGTAAAGTATTTGCTTCAAGAAGATTATTTATTGCTGGTAATAATGAAAAATCTACAACTGATATTAAAAATAATGGTGGTTTACTTGCTGGAATAAATGATAAAATAACTACAAGTAGTCATCCAGAAACAACATTTTATAATATTATGGACGCAAAACCTACTGGATTTACTAATTTTAAAAATTTTACAGAATGATTAAAAACTTCATTAAATTTTCAAGATAATTTATTTGTAACAAAAGATTTTAAAGGTATGTTATCTTTTGATAAAGATAAAGCAAGATTAAGTAATGGTACATCAGTAGGAGAAGCAAAATTCTTTTGAGATAGTGAATGAAATATAAATAATTTAACTGGTAATTATAATGTTGATATGAGTAGTAATTTTAAATATAAAGACCCAGAATCTGGATTAATTATAGGAAGTCCAACTGTTGATTATTCAAAAATATCACAAAAATATATGTCAGCAATATTAAATTTTAATAGTGTAGTATTTTCACCATTAATACAAATGCCTTATGATAGTCAACAATGATTACCATTTGCATTAAGTGATATTCCTTTAATTGGTAAATTATTAAATGCTTTAACATTAGGTATATGAAGTAGTTGAGTTATTACTCAAAATGCTCAACAATATAAAAAAATGTTATATTTTAATGGTTTTATGAGTGCATTTTTTACAAGTAATTTAGAAAGTATTATTGGTAATGGTGGTTTAATTCCTTTAAATGCATTTACAAATGATAATGATTTTACTATTGGTAAATTATTAGGTGCAAATGTTTCAACAACTGCTATGACAATGAAATTAAGTGATAGAGTTAGTGTTTATCCATGAGACCCTACTACTGGTAAGAAATTAAGTGTAAAAGAACAAATAAGTACAGTTGATTTATCACAAAAGAAAAATAATAAAGTTTATATTTTAGCAGAAGATACTGAGTTTTTAGATATTGCTTCACCATTAACTAATGAAGATACTGAATGTCAATGAAATCCAACAAGTAATGGAGTTATTGATGGTTCAAATTATGCTTATATTATTGATACAATTGTAACTCAATCATTACATCAAGGTGAAGAAAGACATACATTTTATAGTGATAATCCTTTTACTTATCAAGGTGATTATAATGAAATATCAGTTGCACAGTTTAGATATAATAATATGGGTTATTTAACTGGTAATGCTTTTAATTGAACAACTTTATATAAATTAAATCATGATGAATATGAAGAAAGTGAAGAAACAACATTTTCATATCCTGCAAAAATATTGCCACCAAGTCCTCAAAATATAGCAAAACAAATTATAATTATTCCAGAAAATCCAACTGTAGAAGTTAATATACCAAAAACAGTTATATTTGCTCATACACAAGATAAATTAATATGAGACTATAATTCATGAGTAGAAAATGTAGTTCCTAAAATCAAACCATTAGAAATTAATATTAATTTTAAAGATTATTTAGACCCTACATTATTAATCAAAACTTTTAATGATTTAAAAAGATATTATAAAAGTGTAGATGTATATTTACATTATGAATATGAAACAGATGAATTTATTAATCATCAGTCAGATGGTTGTTCTACAATGGAAATTTTTAAACCATCTAAAATTCAAAATTTTATTTTTTCAAGAAATTTAAAAGAATTGTCAATATACAATAAACCACTAAATTTAAAATATTATGAAGACAATAATATAACATATCATGGATTATATGCTGGATATTATGGAAATGGTAAAATAGGAATAGAAATTGACAGAAATGAATATAATTTATATAAAATTCAAAATACTTACATGCAAACTAAAATTGAAGATAATATTGCTACACAAAGTATTGAAAATCAAAAAGATACACTATTAGGTTTTTGTGATTTATCTGATAAAGAATTTAAGTGAAAAATACAATTATTACCTAATATTATGCAATTAGAACTTGGAATTTTTAGTGAAAAATCAGTTTCAGGTTTAATACAATACATAAGATATTATAAATACTATAAATTAAATATATCAAAAATTGTTTTTAACCCAAGATAATTATGTTAGAATTAAAATAAAAAAGTAAGGAATAATTTTATGATATTTTTAGTAAGTATAACTCCAATTTTAGGAATTAAATTAGCAATATTAAGAGCTCTTTTTTTAGTGTTTACTTTAATACCTGGTGTATTATTATTTTGTCATTCTGTAAATGAAAATAAAAAAATAAATTTTAAAGAAAAAAAAACCATTATTGGTACTATATTTTTAATATTATCACTCTTATCTTTTATAGAAGTAATTGTTTTTACAACAATTATTTAGTAAATTTCCCTCACAATCTTAAATAATGTATAATTAAATAACTTACTTATGTAAGTATATGAAATAAAAAGTTCTCAAATTTATATTAGTTCTAAATAATTAGGTTGGCACCTAATTAAAAAGTTACCTTAATTGGTAACTTTTTTTATATTTTTATAAATAAAAAAAAAGAAGACATGAAATTCATCATATATCACCGCTCTACAAAATAAAATTAAAAATTTATTTCTACGGCTATCTTCTTTAAAAATTAGGAAAATATTTCATTATTTATTACATTAGAGTTAATTACGCTCACCGAATTCTTAACTTACGATTTAATGTACGGAAACCTATTTTTATAAATTAATTATATCATATTTTCTATATTAAATATACATAATTTAATTATTATCTCATTCAATATTTTTATAATCATTTAATAATTCAATATAATTATCAATATCATCTCTTACAAAATCAAATTTCTCTTCATCATATATATCTTCATGTTCATGTTTTAAAACTAAATTAGCTTTACCAACATAATGTAATTTAATATCTACTTCTTTATCTACTTTTCATTTAATTAAAAATTCACGTTTAGTCATTATTTACTCCTTATTATAATTTAATCTTTCTTCTTTTGTTTTTGGAAAATGATTATATGAACACATTTCTTGATTATCTAATTTAATAAATACTCTAATTTCATTTGGATATTGTTTATATGATAATACTTTTCAATCAGCTAATTCATAACCTAATAAAGTACGGTCATCATCTAATTCACTACTGCCACCATTTCATGAAAAATATATTTCTTTATTTTTTGTATATATTTTAAAAACATTATATTTATCACTATATTTTAAAAAGTCTCATAAATTCATTATTTACTCCTTATTTTTATAATATTCTTTTATTTCTTTTACTTTATTTTTAAATTGTTTTTTATGAAAAAAACACATATTAAAAAATTGAACAGCACTATCTTCAATATTTCCAATTTTTAAAGTAACTAATACTTTACTATTACAATCTTTAACAATACATTTTAATAATACTTTTTCTTGTTTTTGTTTTTGCATTAATCAAATACTCCATTTTCTTTTTTTATAAATCTAAATCATCAATTTTTATATCATTGTTTTGTAATATTTTTATAAAATGTGTTTTACAAAAATATAAATTAAATCCAGAATAATTTTCAATTTTTGCACTTCCTACTGCTTGATTTTCACATAATAGACATTTCATTAATCAAATTCTCCTTAATTATTTTCAATATTAATATCTTCAATTTTTATATTTATAGTCATACCATCTAAATTTTTTAATTCTTTTAATTTATCTATTATTTCTAAAATATCTTGTTTAGTCATTTTTATTCTCCTTATTTAAATAATATCAACCAATTAATAAACTATCAGCTTCATCATGATTTGATATTGTTATATTTCAATTATTTTCTTGAATTAATTCATTAACTAAAAATAATGAAATTTCTTTTGTTCATTTTTGTTTTCTAGTAATATTAATAATTGTATAATCTTGAAGTAAATATCATTTCTTTCATTCACTTGGACTTATTAACATATTTTTTGTTAATAATTTATTAAATTGTCCAGCAATAAATCCTCTTAAATGTTCTTGTGTTTCATAACCAATACCATTTTTTGAATGAAAAGTACCACGTTCAATAATTATATTCATATTATCAAAATCTCCAATTTCACCAATCATAAATAATTCAAATATTATTTGTTCATCAAATGTTGGATTAATATTTTTAAATTTTTCAAAACTATAACTTTTAATTCATGTTGGTGTTCATAGTTTTAATTCAATACAATTATTATTTTCACAATCTATTACATGACATCTTTTTTCTCATAAAGTAAATCCAGTATTTTTAATACTTGGGTCAATTGAAAGTAAATAATTAGTCATAATTATTTCTCCTTAATTTAAACTTAGTCTTTTTAATATTTTCATTAATTGTTTATCTTTTTTTGCTACTTTAATTCCATGTTCAACTAATTTTTCATTATATTTAAATTGTTTTCTTTTATTCATTATTTTTTCTCCTTATTTTTATTTAAATTCATAACTATTATTTGTAAACAATTCATACATCAATAATTAGTTAATCAAATTCTTTTATTACAATACTTACATTTATTCATTTTTAAATACCAAATTATCTAATTTATTAATATTTTCTTCTAATTGTTGAAAATTTGTATTATTTTCAATTACATTATTAGTATTTGGATTATCAATATATATTTTTTCATTTTCAGTAATAATTGCTTGGTCACTTTCATATGCTATTTGCATTTCAGTACTCATAATTCCCCATTTTCTTAATAATTGAGTTAATACAGTTTTTAATGCCATACTATCAAAATCACTAACAATAAATTCTTTATTTTTTGCATAAGTTTTTGAATATTTTAAAAAATGTTTTTCAATTTGTTCTTTTGACATATATAAAGTTTTTTCAAAACCATTTACCAATTGAAAATATGCTACATAACCAATAATAGGTTGTTTTAATCTTTCTAAATCATCTTGTATTCAATTAAATTCAATTCCCTTAAGTCTATCTACTTTTTTAATTTCTGTTAATCTAACATCACTTACATTAATTTCTTTATATTGTTGACTACGTAATGCTAATTGAATATAACCTTTATATCCCATTTGAAATTGAGCATTATTTACTTTAGTATTACTATCTCAATAAGGTACAATATAACAATAACCAAAATTCTTTTCTAATGGTAAATTCAATAATACCGCTTGATAACAACTATTAATAATAGTATCTGGATATGCTTTATCTAAACCATATTGATTTGAAATTGCTAATACATTACTTTTAAATTTTTGTATTTCTAAATTATTAACAATACCTTTTTGTCTAATAAATTTTTCTACATTACCATTATTAATATTTTTAACTAATAATTCATTTGCCATTTTATTTTAATTCCTTTCATGTTCAAATTGCTTTTTCTCATTCAATTAATAATTCATTTGTTATTTCTACTTTAATTAATTCAATATTATTTTCTTTAACTCAACATATAAAATGTATATTTGATAATTCATAATTATTATTTTTTAATAATCAATAATATGCTATTATTTGTAATTTTGATTTTTCTAATAATTCTTTAGTAAAAACTTTATAAGTTTTAAAATCAATTATTATATTTAAATTATTTTCTTTATAAATTAAATCTGGTGTTCCAGCAACTATATCTGCATTAAACATTTTTTCACTAATATATTCATTATTATTAATAAATTTAGTAGGTAAATAATCTAATAATGTATAACAATAATTTAAATAATTTTGTGAAAATAAATCTTTAATATAATTTTTAATTTGATTACTAATATTTTTAATATTTATATTTTTAAAATATAATTCTGCTACTTTATGAACTGCATTACCACGAATTCTTGCATTATGAATATTAAAACAATATTTACAGTTATTACATTTACAATATGAATTACCTAAATAATAATCTAATATTTTACTAACTGATATTAATTCTTTTTTATTTATAAAATATTGATGTGTTTCTTTTTTAAAAATTAAATTATTTTTTTGATTGTTTAATTGCATTTTTAATTAAATTCTTTACAAAACTATTAATTGTAATATCTTCTTCTAAACACATCTTTTTTAATTCATAATACTCACTTTTATTTAATCTAATATGAATTTGTTTAATAATTAAATCTTCTGGTTTCTTTTTTGGAGCTGCTACCATATTTATTCACTACTTTCTTCTTGCATAAATAATTCTTTAATTCTTTCACCATATTTACCATTTTCTATATCTTTAAAAAATTGTTGATAATCATTTTTGATATCTTGAAAACCTTTATTTTGCATATTATTTACACTCCTTTAAAATTTTCTAATTGTAATTCATTAATATAATATTCATATAAGTAATCTCAATTATTTGATGTTAAATACATATCTTCTTCAATCATGTCATTAATACATTTATTACAATAATATGTATTTTCTAATTCAGAAAATCATATATATTTTTCATTATGTATATTACATTTCATCATTATCACTCATTAATTTATAAAAACATTTATTACAAGTTCTATTTGCAAATGATGAATTTTTATGACAAATATCACATGAACCATATACTTTTATTTCATGTTTTAAATACATTCTTTTTTCTTCTTTTAAATTCAACATAATTATTTACTCTCTTTCTATAATTTTTAATATTTCTTCAATTTCTATATATTTTTTATTTTTAAGTAATTTTTCATTACATAAATTTTTAATTAATTCAATTTTTTCAACATTAAGTAACATAATTAATACCTTTTTTAATGAAATTATTTTTTTCTTGTAATTTTTCTCAAAAATTATTTTCAATTGGTAAACTTGCTTTTAAATTTTTTAATTTTAAAAGTAATTTATAACCTTTAATACTTTCTAATTTTTTATTATTTTTATTTTTTAAATCATATTCATAAATAGTAAAATCAAAACTTCTTTTAATACTTATTCTTATTTCATTTTTTTCTTTACTTCTATGAATAAATCTTTTATCAATTCATACACCAATAACATTCGAATTATTTTCATTTAATAATTTAATAAAACTTGCTTTACTAGTTTCATTAATAATTGCTATTTTTGATAAAAAAATAGAAGTAAAATTAATTTTAGTTTTTTCTAATAATTCTTGTATTTCTTTTTCTTCTAAATTTTGTTGAAAAATATTATCTTTATCAAAATCTAAAAGTAAATTAGTAATTTCTTCTTTTGATAAATCTTTTTTAATATTTTCTTTAAACATAAAATATAATCCTTTCTTTAATTTAAGTCTTATTTAAAAGAAGTCTTAAAAAGAGAAAAATTTCTTTTCTCTTTCTTTTTGAAAAAGAGGGGGTGTGGGGGAGAAAAAACTTTTTCTTTCTCTTTTCTTAAAAAGACCACACTAAAAATTACTATTGGAATATTCCAGCACAATAGCCTAAATAATTTTTTATTTAGTTATGTAATAATTAATTACTTTAATAAAGTGCTGGTTTAATAAAATAATTAATTATAATTGTTTAACAATTAAAAATGAGAGTTTTATCTCTCATGTCATTTTTATAAAATATACCAATTTTTTATTCGGCCGATATTTTAGACATATTCCGTAATTAAATTTTTTAAAAGTCAATTAATAATTTTAAAATTTATTTTATAATTTTGTTATTAACAATAAATTTAGAAAAGTGTTGATAAAAATGATTTTTGAAAATTTAAAAAAATTAAAAAATGAAGAATTTTATAGATATTTTGGTATAAAACGTTTTCATTTTAATGAAATGTTAGAAAAATTAATTGAAATAGAAAAATTAGAAAAAAATAAAGGTCGAAAAAATAAACTTTCAGTAGAAGAAAGATTAATGATGACTTTATTATACTGAAAAGAATATTATACTTTTTTTTCAAATGAGTATTAAATCTAAAATGAGCCCATCAAGTTGTTTTCGAAATATTACTTGAGTAGAAAATAAACTTAAGACATATTCCGTAATTAAATTTTTTAAAAGTCAATTAATAATTTTAAAATTTATTTTATAATTTTGTTATTAACAATAAATTTAGAAAAGTGTTGATAAAAATGATTTTTGAAAATTTAAAAAAATTAAAAAATGAAGAATTTTATAGATATTTTGGTATAAAACGTTTTCATTTTAATGAAATGTTAGAAAAATTAATTGAAATAGAAAAATTAGAAAAAAATAAAGGTCGAAAAAATAAACTTTCAGTAGAAGAAAGATTAATGATGACTTTATTATACTGAAAAGAATATTATACTTTTTTTCAAATGAGTATTAAATCTAAAATGAGCCCATCAAGTTGTTTTCGAAATATTACTTGAGTAGAAAATAAACTTAGTAACCACAAAGATTACCAATTTTTAAAAGAAAGATATAAATTAAAAATTGATAAAAAACAAGAAAATTCAAATGAATTTCAATTTTATTTAATTGATTCAACTGAGATTGAAATTGAAAGACCAACTAAAAAAAACTACAGTTAGAATATTTTTCTGGTAAAAGTTGAATGTATTCTATAAAATTTCAAATTGTATATGATTTTTTTAATAAAAAAATTGTTGATATTTTTGCTGATAATGGTAAAGTGCATGATTTTCAAATATTAAAAAATTCAAATCTTGAATTTTCAGAAAAAACAATAATTATTGGTGATTTAGGATATCAAGGTATACAAAATATTTATAAAAATACAATAATACCAATTAAAAGAACTAAAAATAAAAAATTAACTAAACAAGAAAGAAAATACAATAAGATTGTATCTAAAATTAGAATTAAAGTTGAACATGTCTTTGCTTGATTGAAAAGATTCAAAATTTTAGTAAATAAATGTAGAAAATCTAAATTTAGACTTATGTACTTAAGATTTAACTTACTTTGTGAAATTTTTAATAAAATAAAACCATTAAAATAAAAAAAATATTAAAAATATTTTTTTAAAATTTAAATTTTTATCGAGTTAATATAAAAATATTATTAACAATTTTTTAGACATATTCCGTAATTAAATTTTTTAAAAGTCAATTAATAATTTTAAAATTTATTTTATAATTTTGTTATTAACAATAAATTTAGAAAAGTGTTGATAAAAATGATTTTTGAAAATTTAAAAAAATTAAAAAATGAAGAATTTTATAGATATTTTGGTATAAAACGTTTTCATTTTAATGAAATGTTAGAAAAATTAATTGAAATAGAAAAATTAGAAAAAAATAAAGGTCGAAAAAATAAACTTTCAGTAGAAGAAAGATTAATGATGACTTTATTATACTGAAAAGAATATTATACTTTTTTTCAAATGAGTATTAAATCTAAAATGAGCCCATCAAGTTGTTTTCGAAATATTACTTGAGTAGAAAATAAACTTAGTAACCACAAAGATTACCAATTTTTAAAAGAAAGATATAAATTAAAAATTGATAAAAAACAAGAAAATTCAAATGAATTTCAATTTTATTTAATTGATTCAACTGAGATTGAAATTGAAAGACCAACTAAAAAAAACTACAGTTAGAATATTTTTCTGGTAAAAGTTGAATGTATTCTATAAAATTTCAAATTGTATATGATTTTTTTAATAAAAAAATTGTTGATATTTTTGCTGATAATGGTAAAGTGCATGATTTTCAAATATTAAAAAATTCAAATCTTGAATTTTCAGAAAAAACAATAATTATTGGTGATTTAGGATATCAAGGTATACAAAATATTTATAAAAATACAATAATACCAATTAAAAGAACTAAAAATAAAAAATTAACTAAACAAGAAAGAAAATACAATAAGATTGTATCTAAAATTAGAATTAAAGTTGAACATGTCTTTGCTTGATTGAAAAGATTCAAAATTTTAGTAAATAAATGTAGAAAATCTAAATTTAGACTTATGTACTTAAGATTTAACTTACTTTGTGAAATTTTTAATAAAATAAAACCATTAAAATAAAAAAAATATTAAAAATATTTTTTTAAAATTTAAATTTTTATCGAGTTAATATAAAAATATTATTAACAATTTTTTGTTTAAAATGTAAACTCATTTTTTAAACTATTTTTTCAAAAAATATTTATTTCTATATTCAATAACACTAAATAGTTTTAAAACAATTTTATTGACAATTAATTAAATTTAATTACGGAATATGTCCAAAAATGAGTTCGTGTTTGTTTAGTTGATGAAATACTAGAACTACCAAAATATAAAAGAATTGGTGAAGATATTGAAAAAACTATTATTGAATATTTTGCTGATGGAAAAAGATACAGAGATATTTGAGATATTATAAAAAAAGCAAATATTAGTCTTAGTTCTATTCATAGAGTTTTTAAAAATTTAGAAGTAATTGAAGCAAATCCAGTAAAAGTAAAATTAGAAAAAAATCAACCTGTTTTTGTTGCTATTGATGATGGTCACCGAAAATTTTGAAATTTTAAACGTAAAGGTACAAAACATTCTATGCGATTAATAGTAACATATACAGATAATATTAATCATAAAGTACAAAACAAAAGAGTAAAAGCAATTATAAGACCAACAAGAACAGCAATTGGTGTTAAAAAAACTGCTGAATTTGTTAAAGAACATTGTCAAAAATTTTATGAAAATATTGAACAAGCAAAAATTATTATTTGTGGTGATAGTGCAGGATGAATTAAAGAAATTGCTGATTATTTAGGTGCCCAGTTTGTTTTAGATAAATTTCATTTAATTAGAACATTATATCTTGGAATAATGGCTGGCAATAAAGGAAAATATTTAAAAGAATATAATCACTGTAAAAATTTAATTAATAATGGACAATATGAACAATTAATTGATTTTTTATATAAAGAATTAGATAATCATAAAAAATTAAAGAAAAAATATTTTAAAAATAATAAACAAGGTATTGAAAATCAAGGTGCAAAATGAAATATTGGTTGCTTTACTGAAACTAATATTTGACACGTTTTAAAAGAAATGCTTGGTAATAGAACTTATAATATTTCAATTTATATTAAAATGGTTATTTTTAAATGTAATAAAATAAATACAGAGATACAATTATTATAAGTTAAAATTTTACTTTTTTTAAAAAATCAAAATAAAATAAAATAAAACTTATTAAATGTGTTTTAATAAGAATTTTTGTTGTGTATAAATATTAAATTTATTTTTTAATTTTTTAGTAATTTTTAAAAATAAGTATTTTAGTTGTATTATCTTTTAAAAAATAGTAAGATGAATGTACAATTTCATAAAAATTCAAATTATTTCTTGTCTAAATTTATAATAAGACTGTGTATGAAGTAATTTATTCCGGATTTTTGACAATCTCCCATTGTTAATTGTTCTGCCGTTAGTAATTGCAGTTGTTCTTTAGAACTCATTTCAATATTATATAAAAAATTGGGAGCGTACCGATGTTGTCAATAATATTCAAATTTGTCTTAAAATTATAAAGTTAGACGAGAATAATTTTGACTTCAATATGCAATTGTATGATAATCTTAACACTTGAAAAATATTAGTCAACAATAATACTTATTTTTATAACTCAAAAATTCTTATTAAAACACATTTAATAAGTTTTATTTTATTTTTGGTTTTTTAAAATCTTTAATTTTAATTTATAATAACTGGATGGCAGTATTTATTTGATAGCATTTAAAATTAACCATTTTTGTATACATATCAATGTTATATGTTCTATCACCAATCATATGCTTTAAAATTTGTTTAATATTAGTTTCAGTAAAGCAACCAATATTTTCAACTAATGCTTGGTTTAATACACCATCTTTTGCATTAATAAAATAACCAACTTTTAATTTTTTATATTGTAAAGTTAGTGATTGTAAAAAATCAATTAATTCATAATATTGACCTTTGGCAAATAAATTTATGGCATTTTCATAGTGTAATTTAGCTATTTTATTTTTTCTTCTTCCAGCCATTATTCCAAGAAATAAAACATGAAAAGCAGGGTGAGTAAAGTTAATAGTTATAATTTAATTTTCTTTAAATAAAAGACAACTTTAAATTATTAATTGTTGGTTACATTATATACCTTTTTATATTTATAATCAAGTGTTTTAAGTTATTATTTTACAATTATCTAAACTAAAAATTCCTAACTATTTAGGTTTACATTTATTAATTTTTTAAAATATTAAAGTAAAAGATTTAATTTATTAATTCTTGCTGAATTAATAATAAGCATATTATCAAGAACTTTATCATTAAAAATTTTAGCACCATATCCTTTTAAAGATTTAACTAAATGTGATACATCACTTTCAGCACAAACTCCTTGATTTCAATTTTCTTTTTGATTTATAACACCATCTTTATTATTTTTAAAATATTTATATACTTCTTCATTTACATTATTTTCTTTTAAAAAATCTAATAATTTATAATATTCACCATTAACAAATAATTCATATGCATTAGTTAATTTTTTATTATCTACTTTTCTATTAATAATAAATCCTTTTTTAAGTGCTTTAAATGCATGATGTCTATCAATTACATAAGGAATATTTTCTTTTTTAGCAGTAGTTTTAATTCAAGGTGCACCATCACCAATAAATATTAAACTACTTTTACTATAAATATATTGTAAATCAAGAAATTCATAAATTTTATCAATTAATTCTTGTCTTTTAATTCTTTGACCATTTTTAGTTTTCATATAAGTAATTTTTTTATCTTTTAAAACATTTCTACTTTTAGTTGATTTATCTAAATCTTTACCTTTATTTGCACTAATAGTACGAATACGATTTTTTTGTTTTTTGTTATTAAATAATGAAGAAATAAAACAATCATCCATATTTATAAATAATTTTTCATTTGGTAATACTACTTTTTTCTCTTTTATTTTTTCAACTTCAATTATTGCATTTTTCATTACATTAGTCATATATGTTTTAGAAAAATTAGTATTTTTTATTATATCTTGTACATCAGATTGTCTTTTACCATTACCTGAATTTTTTATTATTGTATGTTCTAAACTTGTAAGTGTTCTTTTTCTTTTTTTAATTTTTATATAATTATCTAAAGGATAATAATATTTATTAGTTTCTAATATTAAATAACCTCTACGATAAAAATTATTTATTTTACCATATTGAGTATTTGGATTTCTTTTTGCAGTTTTAACATATTTATATTTAGTTTTATCATATATATTTTGATATCAAAAATCATCATATGCTTTTAATAGATTTGTAAAATAATTTAAACCATTATTTTTAATTTGATTATCAAGTTCATCATAATTAAGTTCATTATTAAGAAAATTCATAATATTATTTCCTTTCTTAATTTATGATTTTCATTATAGTAATTTTAGAAAAAAAGTTTGGAAATATGATAATTGTAAAATGATATAATTAAATATATATGTTTTAAAATAAGGTGATTAATATGCCAGCAAAAAGAAAAGAATTAGGAAATTATAAAGAAAAAATAAATGAATATTTTAGAGATAATAAAAATGTTCCAACTAGAATGACAAAAACTGGTTTAAATTTAGCATTAGGAATTGATAGAAAATATATATTTGATTGCCGACGCTACCAGACAAAATGACAACAAAAATTTTTAAAAGATTATGATAAAGCATGTCAAAAAATTGCTAATTATTTATTAAGAAGTACTATGCAAGACCCAAAGTATCAATGAGAATATTTAAGAAAATGTCATCCAGAAGAATTTGATGATTTACAAGAAAATTATCAAGATAATACCACTAAAAATAATATAATTATTAATATTTGTGAACCAAGAAAAATTGAAAATGATGATTAAAGGTCTATATTATATATAGATTTTTTCTTTATTTTAAAGGGAAAAAATGATACAATATATTAAAGTGAATATGTTAAATTAACATATATAAAAGTGACCTATTAACCAAGTGAATTATTAAAATTTTATTAACAAGGGAGATTAAAAGTATGAGTGATTTTACTTTTGATGAAAAAGAGAATTATAGTTTAGATGATGTTAAAAATTTACTAAAACAACATAGAAATGTAGTATATGCTGAAAGTAAAAAAGATATTGAACCTAAATTAACTAAATTAAGTGAATATGAAATAAAAATAAAAGAATATGAAAATAAAATTAATAGTTTTGAAGAGCAACAATTATTTTCTAATATTAAAGATACAAAAAAAGTAAATTTAATTAAAAATTTAATGAGTACTGATAATTATAAATCTTTATCTAAACAAGAAGCATTTAATAAAATAAATGAAGATTATAAAGAATTTCTTATTGATAAAACAGAACCTATTAAATCAGAAAATAAACTTAATTCAAATGATTTTAATCCTAAAACTCTTTTAGATTTACATACAAATAGTATTAATCCAGAAGAATTAGAAAGAAAATTAAATGAAAAAGCAAAAACTACAGGTATTACTGACCCTAAAGAATTAGAAAAACTTGTAAATTTAGCAAGAGGAAATGCACTTCAATCTATTAAATAGAAAGAGGATAATATGGCAATTCCACAAATACCTAAAGCATTTATTATTGGTGGTAATTCTCCTACTGAAAATGCTGTTTTAAGTGTACTTGAAGCACAAGTTCGTGGTGAATTAACTGCTGAATTAAGTACTTTATTTATGAGAAATACTGTTACTGCTGACCAAATAGCAAATATTAGTGGTGTAGCAATGGCAATATATAGAGCAACTGTTCGTGTATTATGAGGTTCAACATGAGATGAATTTAGTGGTACTAAAAGACAAAAAGGAACAGTTAAAACAACAACATTAATTATTGATAAAGAATTAACAATTGATTTTAATATTCCAGAATTTGATATTGAAAGATTTATGACTTCACCAGCAAATGTAGCAACACAAATTGTTTCAAATTGAACAAGTTCATTTATGAGAAATTTAAGAGAAAACTTTGAATTAATATTTTTACAAGGTACAAAAGATTATGCAATTGCTAAATCATTAGTATTACCTTTAAATTTAAATAATATGACTAAAGAACAAGCATTAAATGCTTATTATATAATCGGAGAAAGAAATAATAAATTAATTAAAAAAGTAGATGATATTACAGTTGGTATTAATAAAGCAGATTTAACTGGTGCTTGTGGTATTGATAGTAGTTTTAATTTAGCAAAAGCATTTACATTATTAAATTATGGACAAATTGCAGCAAATACTTTAGCAACTGGTAAAAGATATACAAATCAAATTATGGGTATGGAATTTTATGAAAGTTTTTATTTAGAACAAGATTTTATACATGATACTGTTTCTGGTATGCATTTAGAAAAAGATTATAAATTATTAGATTTATTTGGTGTAGTTTATAACAGATATATGTGAGGTATGCCTATTTCATTTACTAAAGTAAGAAATAAATTAGATAATGCTACAGATAATATTCGTATTATTGGTAAAGCATTATATTCATTACCAGCAGCAATAAGACCTAATTTAATGTATATAATTCAAGAAAAAATACCTACACTTGATGAAATTAAAGAAGCAAGAACAAAAAATTATAAAGTTGATACAACTAATATTAATGCAACATATCAAAGTACTGATTATGATAATATGAATATTTTAGATTTACAAGATGTAATTTATTATAAAAATTTAGGAAAAATTACTATGGTTGGAGATATTCCTACTAATGCTGAATTAGAAACCGTAATACTAAATATTGGTAATAATGGTTATGAAAAAGGTAAAGCAACATTTAGTAATATTACATCAACAAGTGCTATTATTTCTGGTAATAATAAAGATTATTATGGAACAGTAAAACTAAAATTTACTAAAAAATAATTATGGAATTTATATATAAATATTTTGATGAAAAAGCACATATTACTATTTATTCATCAAAACCAGAAGATTTAACTACAAGTAATGATATTAGAGCAATTTTATTAGATGAATATCCTAAATTAAGAAATGATTATTTTATAGTAAGTAATGTACATGATAATTTTGCTATATGTGTTGGAGATAATATAAATTGTGAAGGTAAAGTAATAATTAAAATAGAAAAACAAACTAATGTAGAAGGAGTTAATAAAAATGCCAAATGACACCATTGTACAATCAAATAATTATACTTTATTAAAGATAATTCGTTCTTCAATTAGTCCATTATCAGCAATGATAGGTATAAGTGCTTATTATGGTCAAGTAATAAGTAATCCAATATTAGGAAGTATTAATTCATTATTATTTGGTAAAAAATTAGCTTTAGATATATGAAATTTAAATCAAAGATTAAATACTAAAACTAAATTAATTAATAGTAGTAAAAAAATATTATTAGGTTTAGGAACAATTGGTTTAGTTAATTATGCAAAATTTACTAATAATGATATTAATCCTAATCCAACAGAAAATCCAATAACTACTACAACACCAATTAATCCATTTCCAGATGATTTATTATTTAGTAATAATAGGACTGATAATCATTTAATGGATTGAGATACATATTTTTCTTTAAATGCTTATGGTATTTCAAATCTTATTAGTGGATTAACTGAATTAATCCCAAATAGATTTGAAACTATACGTAAAATAGCAAATATGGCTACTGGTGGTTGTTTGATTAGTAGTGGTGTTGCTATGGGTATTAATAATGATTTTAATAATGCTTATGTTATACCAACTATTATTGCGGGTGCTAGTGAAATTATTCATAGGACATATTCCGTAATTAAATTTAATTAATTGTCAATAAAATTGTTTTAAAACTATTTAGTGTTATTGAATATAGAAATAAATATTTTTTGAAAAAATAGTTTAAAAAATGAGTTTACATTTTAAACAAAAAATTGTTAATAATATTTTTATATTAACTCGATAAAAATTTAAATTTTAAAAAAATATTTTTAATATTTTTTTTATTTTAATGGTTTTATTTTATTAAAAATTTCACAAAGTAAGTTAAATCTTAAGTACATAAGTCTAAATTTAGATTTTCTACATTTATTTACTAAAATTTTGAATCTTTTCAATCAAGCAAAGACATGTTCAACTTTAATTCTAATTTTAGATACAATCTTATTGTATTTTCTTTCTTGTTTAGTTAATTTTTTATTTTTAGTTCTTTTAATTGGTATTATTGTATTTTTATAAATATTTTGTATACCTTGATATCCTAAATCACCAATAATTATTGTTTTTTCTGAAAATTCAAGATTTGAATTTTTTAATATTTGAAAATCATGCACTTTACCATTATCAGCAAAAATATCAACAATTTTTTTATTAAAAAAATCATATACAATTTGAAATTTTATAGAATACATTCAACTTTTACCAGAAAAATATTCTAACTGTAGTTTTTTTTAGTTGGTCTTTCAATTTCAATCTCAGTTGAATCAATTAAATAAAATTGAAATTCATTTGAATTTTCTTGTTTTTTATCAATTTTTAATTTATATCTTTCTTTTAAAAATTGGTAATCTTTGTGGTTACTAAGTTTATTTTCTACTCAAGTAATATTTCGAAAACAACTTGATGGGCTCATTTTAGATTTAATACTCATTTGAAAAAAAGTATAATATTCTTTTCAGTATAATAAAGTCATCATTAATCTTTCTTCTACTGAAAGTTTATTTTTTCGACCTTTATTTTTTTCTAATTTTTCTATTTCAATTAATTTTTCTAACATTTCATTAAAATGAAAACGTTTTATACCAAAATATCTATAAAATTCTTCATTTTTTAATTTTTTTAAATTTTCAAAAATCATTTTTATCAACACTTTTCTAAATTTATTGTTAATAACAAAATTATAAAATAAATTTTAAAATTATTAATTGACTTTTAAAAAATTTAATTACGGAATATGTCTATAATTTATTACCTATGGAAACTAATCATATTAATACTGAAATGCAAGAAACACCATTTACTAATGAAACTGCAAGATTAATTAATGATAATAGATTCACAATTAATAGTGAAACTGCAAGTCAATATTATGGTAGTGATAATATGAGCGAGGTACCATTAAATCATGATAATGCTTCATTAAATTGAGATTATAACCACATGAGTTTATAATGTTACCTTTAATTATTAGAATTATCTATTCTGCATTAGAAACTAATGATATTAGAACTGCAATTATTAGTTTATTAAAGTTATATAGTAAAAATCAAAGTTTAAAATCAGTTTTAGATAGTGAAAATGTTAATGAAGAAGAACTTGACCAACCATATTCAACTTTTAATCCAAATATTATTAAAAAACTTATTTCAATTTTAAAACCTAGTGAATTAACTGAATTAAAAACTCAATTAGATAAATTAGTGTTTAAACCTATAAAGAAAATTAATAAATTATTTAAAGATAATGATAATAAAGAATCAGAATCTAATGAAGAAGATGATAAAGATGATAAAGGTTGAATAATATTATCAAGTTCTTGATTTAAAAAGGGTTTATTTTATAAATCTAATCAATCATTAAAATTTGGTGTATTACAAGGTTTATTTCAATCAGATACAAGTAAAAATAAACGTTGATATGGTGTATATACTTATCCAAATGTACCAGAAGAAACTTGAAATTTAATGAAAGCAGCAAAAGGTAAAAATGGTAATGGTGCTGGAACAATATTTTGAAGATATTTTTTAAGAGGTTTTTTACCCAGTCAAATCCGTTCATATGTAAAGAAACAACTTAAAGAACAGAAAGGTATTAGTAAAGGTAAACAACGCTATAACATTATTAAATCAACTAATATTAACGTTTTAAAAAAAACTGCATTTATTAATAAATTAGAACGTGGTTTTTTTAAACTTAAAGAATTTAAAACATTACCAAAAACTGAATTAGGTAGTAGAGCATGAAGAGTAGAAAGAAAAGAATATTTAACTTTTCATAAAACTAATAATTTAAATAAAAATATTCGTATTTCAATTTATAAAAATAAAAGTAAATATAAAACATGAAAGTAGGTGATAATTATTATTGAATTAGATAAACCAATTAAACCAATTGGTATATGAAATACTATTAATCCAATATCAAAAGATAATAAAGAATATAAAAGATTAAATAAGATTTGATTTAATAAAAATAGTACTCATATAGATAAAATAAAAATTTTAATATCAAATATTTTAAAAATAACAAGTCATATTATTGGTATGTTAATAACATTATTTTTTACAATAACACCATGATTAATACCTAAAATACCAATAGAAATGGGAATTGGAAGTTATACAAGTCAATATAATTTTACTTGACCTGACCATTTAATATTAACTTTATTTCCTATGTTTGGTCATATTGGATTAAATTTAGTAACTAAATTAGGTAATTATGGAAAATTAATTAAATATTTATTAATAACTATACCAATTATTATTACAAGTCCTTATTTAATATATCAATATAAAAAAATTAAAAAACATAAAAAAGAATGTCATTTATGTAAACAACATTCAAATAAAATACAATTGGAGGAATAAAAAATGAATTTTTCAATAGAATTAATATCAGCAGTAATAGGAGGAGCAGTTGCTAGTGGAATATGTATTACTTTAGCATTTCTATTATTTGGAAAATCAATAAAAAAATCAAAACAATCAAATTTAGCAAAAGAATTAAAACGTAATAAAGAATTAGAATTTATTACAGCAAATATTAAACAATTAAATACTCATTTACAATTAGAAACTACATCAACTGCTAAATTACTTGATAGTTTTAATGTAGATAAAGAACAAGTAGATAATTTTGTTTTATTACAAAAATCTAAAAAGAAAGAATTAACTGAAAAAGATAAACAAAAAGCAACTAAATTTAAAATTTAAAGGGTTTAAATACCCTTTATTTTACATTAAGGAGTAAATTATTATGGCTATTAAAGACCCAATTTTATTTATAACAGTTGAAGAATTTAAATTATCTAAATATTTTAATGAATTATTATTTGATAAAATTACTACTCCAGATAATGAAATTTGATTTGCAATATCTGTAGCAAGTAGTAACATTGACTATTTAAGTGGTTTTACTATTTCAAAAAAATGACCAGAAATAACACCAACTGATTTTACAGATAATATTCAAACTGCAACTACTCATTATGTTAGATTTTTATTAACTAAAGATGTAGATTATTTACGTGGTCAAGGTTCAATTAGTCAAGGTGGATTAACTTATAGTGAAACTAATCCAGATGACCCATATTTTATCCCACCAGAAGTATTTAATTGTTTAAGAAAAATTAAAGAATATCCAAATATTAAAGGTTTTAATTTAAAAGGTATAGAACCACAAAAAAATAATTGATTTAATAAATTTATTTCAAATTGTGGTGAAGATAGTCCGTTAAATGCATACATACCTTATAATAATATAAAATCATTAGATTCTAGAACTAAAATTACTATATATCATCCACAAAATATGTTAAGACCAATTGTTAATATTGATACTAGGGGTATTAATACAAGTACTACTATACCAGAATTTAAAAGTCCTAAAGAAACTATAGATATTAAATATTATGAATCTAATCATACTGTAAATGCTGATATTAGTAATAAAATACAAAATGAAATAGATAAAAAACAAAATAAAAGTGAAACAGTTTTTATTTGAAAAAGTAGTGTTGGTTCTAGTGGTAAATATGATGGTGGTGGGTATTTAAGTATGTCTAATAAGCAAATTACTAGTCTTGGAACTCCTACATCACCAAGCGATGCAACTACAAAACAATATGTTGATGATAAAGTAAATATTAAACAAGATAAATTAACTGCTGGTGAAAATATTACTATTGATGAAAATAATAAAATTAGTGCTACTGGTGGTGGTAGTGAATCATTATGAGAAATAGACCAAAATAGTCCAAATATAATACAACCTAAAGAAAAAAGAATTATTACTTTAAATAATACTAGAATGGTTGATATAGCAGACCCTATACAAGCACAAGATGCTGTAAATAAAAGATATGTTGATAATAAGATACAACCAATTCCAAGTATTCCACAATGAAAAGAAGTAGGAACAAAAATAAATATAAATCATATTAAATATACTTTTAAATCAAATACTAAATATAAAATTTATTATAATTTTGAAAGTCAATCAAGTAGTAAAAAATTTGCTTTTATTTGTAAAGAATTTTTATACGGTGAGTTAAATACTGATGTTCAAACTTTGGATTGAGATAAAGTTAATGATAGAATAATGGTTTCTTTACAAATGCAAAATGATACTATTGCTATTGTTAGTGACCCTACAAGATATGGTCAACTTTTAAAATTAGAAGAATTACAGGAATAATATTATGAATAAAGAATTTACTTATTTACATGAAATTAGTTATTGATTATTAAATAAAAGTGATTTTACTCATAGTGAATATAATTTAAGTGGAAGTAGATATTCAAGTAAAACATATAGTATTGCAGAAGAATTAGCAATATTAATTGCTATTTCAATTAAAGTTAATAAATCAATTGCTGTATATTGTTTTAGAAAATTAAATAAAGATATTAATGATTTAGTTAAAGAAATTTATAATGCTTTAATAACAATTGGATTAAATGATTATAAAGATTTTACTTTAAAATATCCAAATAAACAAGCAGATTTTCGTTTTAAAGGTAGTAAATCATTTATTAGAGTAATGGGTGTATATAGTAATAGTAATGATAGAATACCTTTAAAAGGGCTTTCTCGTAGTGAAATAAAAGGTTTTGATTTAGCAATTGAATGATGTGAAGAAGCAAATGGGGCGCATTTCAAACTTGGATATGATTTAATAAAAATATAAATGAGAGATAAAACTCTCATTTTTAATTGTTGAACAATTATAATTAATTATTTTATTAAACCAGCACTTTATTAAAGTAATTAATTATTCCATAACTAAATAAAAAATTATGTAGGCTATTGTGCTGGAATATACCAATAGTAATTTTTGTCATGCTCTTTGAAAATTTCAGAAATTTTGGTTCCCTTCCGCTAGAACCCCTACCCTCCAAGGCTTTGCTACTTACAGTAGCATAAGCCTTACGTAGAGTAGTAGAAGTATTAGTTAGTAGTATATAAGCCTTTTATCACTGTAGGTGATAAGGCTTATACGTAGAAAGGATTTGTAATGATTAATGTTAATTTAGATTTAAATACAAAAATACAAGAAACAAAAAATGGTGGAATATTATTAGAAATTGGTGAATATGAAACATGATTTCCTAAACAATATACTAGTATTGACGAAAATAATAAAAAAATAGCATTAAAAATATTTGAAAATTTTGATTATAAATTAGGTAAAAATTCAATTACAGAAAATATGAAAAGTATTAAAGGTAGTGAAGTTTTAAAATATATAAAAAATATTCCAGATATTACTACAAATGAAAATGAATTAATATCTTGTGAATTTTATGAACAATATAATGGTTATTATATTTTTAAAAATGATAAAAATCAAGAATGTTTTAAATATAACATTACATGAGAACAAGATATGAAAAGTTTTAAAATAAATAATCCATATAATGATAATGATTTAGCAATAAATTATATTGTTACACCAATGAAAGATATAAATACTCATAATGAAAAAATATTTTATTTAAAGTATTAAAGGAAATTAATATGTTACTTAATGTTGAAAAAATAGAATTAATTAAAAATTTATGTAATGAAAAATTACTTAAAAATAAAAAATATATAGAAATTGAAGAAATATTAAAAATTATAGAAAGGGATTAAAAATGGAAGAAATAGATAATTTAGAAATACAAGAAGATAATAAAGAATTACAAAATAAATTATTAAAAGAACAAATTGAATTAATTGAAGAACAAAAAGAATTTTATAAAAAATCATGAAAAAGTAGAATTATATTTTTAACAATTGGAATAATTATTATGATTTTAACATTAATAATTATTGCTTCTAAACATTAATGAAAGAAATGAATAATTATGGAATGTAGAGAATATAGAATTAAAGGCTCATGTGATATATGTCATAAAAATTCATCATTTTCAAATAGAACTTGTAATAAATGTTTTTATAAATTAATAGGTGAAAAAAATGAAATGTAATATACATAATGAAAAATATATATGATTTTCTGAATTAGAAAATACATATTATTGTAATAAATGTATTGATGAAATGATTGAAAACGATATGTATTTAACATCAAATAATTGAGATTACTTATATGAATATTATATTAATGAATTACAATTAGAAAATTTTAAAGGAGAATATTAAAAATGAAATATGCTTATTTATTAAAATATAAAGTTAATTATGTTTATGAAACAAAATATAAATTATTTTCTACAATTGAAAATGCTAATAATTTTCTTAAAAATTATAAACATCATGTATTAACTGGTAGTTATAATGCTCAAAAATATCAAGAACCAGCATTTATTACACATTATGAAATATTGGTAATGGAAATAGATATAACTATAAATAATATTGAAAATATTTACGTTAATAAAAATACTTTAAAAGGAGTGTAAATATGAATAGATTAGAATTACAAAATGCAATGAAATTAATAGAAAAATTTGAAGAATTACAAGAAGAATTTAATAGTAAATATGAAGATTTTGAAGTTGAAATTGATAATGATGGGGATTTAAAAATTAGTAATGATTATTTTATATATGAAGATGTAAACAAATTAGAACAAGCAATTATTGATTATAAAAAGATTATTAAAGGTTAAAGGAGATAAATAAATATGGTAGCAGCAGCACTTAAAAAACATGAAGATAAATTATTAATTAAAAATTTAAAAATTCGTCTTACTAAAAATGACCATTATGAATTAAAAACATATTGTTATGAAAGAAATATAACTATGAATGATTTTGTAAGGGATTTAATTAAAAATGCAATTAAAAAAAATAGAAAGAGTGATTATAATGAATAATTTATATAAAAAAATACTTAAATTACAATTAGAAATTGGTAGTACACCTAAAAATGGTTTTAATAAATTTGGTAATTATAAATATTGATTATTAAGTGATATTTTTAATAAAGTTAAATTATTATGTAAAGAATTAAATATTGTTATTACACATGAAGATATATTAACAACTGATAGAAAAATAAATTATTTAGATAATAATAAAGAAGTAGAAATAACTTATTTTAAAAGATATACAATTATTGATTTAGATAATGATAAAGAAATAAAATATTTTGATATACTTGCTTGTGCTAAAAATACAGATATAGCAAAAGCAAAAGGTAGTGCAGAAACTTATGCTTATAGATATTTTTTAATGAATTTATTATTATTAAGTGAAGATGAACTTGACCCAGATAATGATAATGTTAATTTAATACAAAATAATAAGCAACAAAATAATTATATTAATAATAATGTAAAAATACAAAATGAAAAATGAGAACCAAGTGAAAAACAATTAGATTATTTTGAAAAATATATGATTACAAATACAGTTTTATTTGATGAATGTATAAGAGAAGATATGGAAAGATTAAATCCAAGTAATAATAAAGATTTTTTAATATTAATGGGTGAAAATTATTTAAAAACTTTATTTGATAAATTTAAAGAAATTCGTGAAAGATTTAAAAATTTAAAAACTAATAATAAAAATGAGTATAGAAATTATGAATAAATGTAAATATTGTAATAAAAGAATTTGATTTTCTCAATATTGATGTATGAATTGTTTAAAAATATTAGTTATAAATTTAAATAAAAATAAGGAAAAAAAATAATGTATTGTCAAGATTGTGGAAACCTTGATTGTAATTTAATGAATTATGAAACATTAAAACATTTTAAAGGAGAATAAATAATGAATAAAGAAAAATTAGTTAGATACATTAATGATGAAATAATGAAAAACGATATAAATAGTGAAATGTTGCTATCTAATTTAAAATTAACAAAATTAAGTTTCAAAATTATGAATGGTGAATTTGATAATGACTAATTATTTACTTTCAATTGACCCAAGTATTAAAAATACTGGATTTACTTTATGAGAAAAAACAAAAAGAATTAGTGAATGTGAAGTTGATTATAGAGAAATAGAATATATATACAAATGAAAACCAATATGAGTAAAAAGTTTTGATTTTAAAAATATTAAAAAAGATGATGATTTTTATAAACAAATAAAATATTTTATTTCTAAAAAAATTCATTTTGAAGAAAAAATAAATGGTATTTTAGATTTAATTATTGAACGTGGTACTTTTCATTCAAAAAATGGTATTGGTTATGAAACTCAAGAACATTTACGTGGTTTTATTGCAGGACAATTTAATAAATTAATAACAAAAAATATGTTAATTAGTCCAAGTGAATGAAAGAAATGATATTTAAAAGAATTAAGATATGATGAAGATGATTTATTTAAAGATAAAAAATGAAATAAAGAAAAATCATTATATATAGTTAGAGGTTTAATTAGACAACAAAATTGAAATATAACAATATCAAATCATGATGAAGCTGATTCATTATTAATGGGTTGATATTATTTAAATAAGGAGAATAAATAATGCTTGAAATATCTAATGCTTTAAAAAATTATTTATCCAATAAACAACCTTATAAAGGTTCAAAAATGTGAGGTATTTATATTTTATATAATAAAAAAGAAAATAAATTAAGTTGTTATAATATTGAAACAAAAGAAGAATATTGAAATTTAATTTTAAATAAAGAAAATATTGAAAATATATGAGAAAGATATAAATTTTATTCATTTGAAAGAGATAATTGTGTTACTGCATATAAAATAGGAAATTTTAAATCAACACCAACCTTAATTGATTTTCAAATATCAACAGATACATTATATTTACATTATATTTTAGGGTTAATTTTAATGGATTTATTAAAATAGAAAAGGATAATAAAAATGACTAAACAAGATATTTTAGAAATAATAGATAAATTAAAAAAAGTTAAATGAAATATTGAAATATTTGAAGGTATGAAAAAAAATATTATTTTTGAAGTAAATAAATATGAAATTTTTAATAAAATAATTAAAAATAATAAGGAAGTAAAATAATGCAAAAACAAAAAGAAGAAAAAGTATTACTTAAATGTATTGTTAAAGATTGTAATAGTAAAGTATTAGTTACTTTAAAAACTTTAAATGTAGAAGATAGTGTAGTTCAATTTTTTAATATGTGTTATTTTCATAAAAAACAATTTAAAAATAAAGTAAAAGAAATTAAAAATGAATTTAAAAATAAGGAGTAAATAATGGTTTGATGAGAAATATTAACTATAGTATCAGTATCAGTAATATTGTTTTTAATGACAATTTCAGTACTAACAGATGTTATAACTAAAATTATTAATTATTGATAATATAACTAAATTGTCTATATTTAATATAGAAAATATTATATAATTAATAAAGAGAAGTTAACTCGTTTCTAATTATTTATAACTTCTCTTTTTTATATTTTAATTTATAATATTAAATATAAAAAAATTAAAGGCGGTTAAAAATGAAAAGATATTTTATCTTTGGAATAGCTAATAAAACAAAAGATAAAATCATACATGAAATTGCTTTTAATCGTTCAAGAAATTTAATGTCAAAAAAAGGTAAAAATACAGTTATTATTCATACTAATAATTATTCAGATATAAAAGTAAATATTGGCGAAATAAAAATTAATTTTGATAAAGAATTTCATGAAAATTTATTAAAAATAGTAACTGAAGCAATATATTTAGTTAAAGAAACTCATACTTCTTATGGAATGGAAAAATGTGATTACAGAGAAAGAGATAAAGGTGGAATAAGTTCTACATTATATAGTTTAACTACAATATGGTATCATAATAGAAAAAATATTGATATATTAGACTTAGCAATTGATTTATTAATAAGAATATGTACAGGACATTTAATTTTTAATGGAAATAAAAGATTATCTGTAATTACATGTAGTATATTTTTAAATTCAATGGGATTATATTTAAAATGAAGTAGTGAAACACATGCTTATTTAAAATATTGAGAAGATTTAATGACCAATATTGCAGATAATAAATATGGAAAAGATATAAAGGAAATAAAAGAAAATAAAGAACTTAATATTAAAAATTTATTTTTAAATTCTATAATGATAAGTAATAAATGAATTTGACAATAAATTATTTAAAAAATGATATAATATATACACATATAAAAGTAAATAGGTGGTTTTAATGACAAAAAAAAGAAAACAATTTAAATATAATGAAAAAATAATACAAAATGCAGTTAAAAATGCTTATGAAGATGAAAAATTAATTAAAATAGTAAAAAGATTAGAGAGGCTTTTATGTAATCTGTGTATCTTTGTTTTACAAAGTACTAGTTTAGATTAATTCTATCTTCAAATTTTATCATAAAATGAGCAATTGCTGTATTTCAATTTTGAATGGGCATTGTTCATTTTTTTGTTATATTTTCAATTGCTAAATAAAATATTTTAAAAACTGCCATATCATTAGGAAAAACTTTTTTATTTCTGATAACTTTTCGTAATTGACTATTTACAGATTCAATAGCATTTGTTGTATAAATAACTCTTTTGATTTCTGTAGGATAACTAATAAAAACCATTAAATTATCTCAATTTTTATATCAAGATTTAGCAATTTGAGGATATTGTTTATTTCACTTATTTTCAAAGGATTCTAAAGCCTGCATTGCTTGTTCTTCACTACATGCAGTATAAATTGGTTTTAAATCTGCAACTAGAGATTTTCTATGCTTATATGAGACATATTTCAAACTATTTCTAATTTGATGAACTATGCATAATTGATGTTTTGTTTTAAGATAAACTGATTGTATTGCTTCTGACATGCCTGTTAAATTATCACTGCAGGCAATAAGAATATCATTTAAGCCACGATTTTTCATTTCTGTTAAATTTGCTAATCAAAATTTAGCACCTTCATTTTCACTAATTCATAAACCTAAAACATCTTTTTTACCTTCTAAATCAACTCCTAAAGCTATATAAACTGATTTATTAATAATCCTTTTATCTTGTCGTACTTTCACTACTATGCAATCAAAATAAACAATCGGATAGACACTTTCTAATGGTCGATTTTGCCATGCTTTTACATCATCAATAACATCATCAGTAATTTGACTAATAACACTTTCACTAATATCAGCACCATGATATAACTCTTGTAATTGCATTCTAATATCTGATAATGTCATACCTTTTGCATATAAAGAAAGAACTTGTTGATCAAAACCATCAAATCTTCTTTGTCTTTTTGCAACTATTATAGGATTAAAATTACTATTGCGATCTCGTGGTACATCAATCTCAATTTTACCTTGTTGAGTTATTATTTTTTTTGAACTTATACCATTACGAGCATTGTCACTATTACTATGTTGATTCTTTTCATATCCCAAATAATTTTGCATCTCAGAATTCAACATTTTTTCTACTAATCTTTTTGTTAATTCTTTATACAATCCTCCCTCTTTAAAAACTGTTGTTAAATCTTCAGTATTTTCTAATAATAAATCTACTGCTTTTGATATTGGATCATTATTATTAATATTTTGCTTTTTAGCCATCTGTAACTCACTCTTTCTAGTCATTTAATTATATTTACTAGAATTAATTAAACATAGTTATTTTTGTAAGTTACACAGATTACTAAACATTACCAGATTAGAAAAAAAATAAAAGTTACCTAAATGGTAACTTTTTAATTAGGTGCCAACCTAATCATATACCGATATACTTACCTAAATGGTAAGTATTTTCACATTATACATTATTTTAAGATTGTGGGGGAATATTATTTTCAAAAGAAAGCAAAAAATAGAGAAGCAACTATTATCATCAAAATTATTGTTGCTGTCATCATAATAGTTATTAAAAAAAACTTATTATTATAGATTTTATCAACAAATTTTTCCTTTTCTATTTCATGAGTTATAACATTTTTTTGTATCCATAATTTACTCCTTGATTATTTAATAATATTATATTATCATAATTATCTTGAATTTAGTATTATTTTATATATATTTGCTTTAATACTATTAATATATATTCTAGAATATGCTTTATCATCTTCGCCAATTTTTCCTGTAATATATCACATATCTTCAATTTTACCTAATGTTGATTGTAAATAAAAATTTCATCTAAAATTTTTATTATCAATTATACAAAAACCTAGAAATTTATTATTTTCATATTTTATATTTCAACCACCAATATTACCATTATCATTTATAGTAAAATTATAACTATTTAACTGATAATCAGTATCAGTTCTTCCATACATATATGCTATTCCACTTTCTTTTTCAAGTTGTATTGTAGTACCTTGTTTATTGTGATTTCAATGATAAATATGATTTCCATTACGTGGTTGTGTATCTCTGAAAATTAAATCTTTAAGCATAATCTCTTGAAATCCATTATGTTTCTTTGGATTTAAAAAATTTTCTTCTATGGAAAAATCAGTATATAAAGTTGATGTTATAGTAGGAATTGAATTATTATGAATTTCTTTTTTTGTTTCAATATCATAATCATAATAAATAGTTATTGATTTATAATATCTTTTTAAGTTATTAAAAGGACATATTCCGTAATTAAATTTAATTAATTGTCAATAAAATTGTTTTAAAACTATTTAGTGTTATTGAATATAGAAATAAATATTTTTTGAAAAAATAGTTTAAAAAATGAGTTTACATTTTAAACAAAAAATTGTTAATAATATTTTTATATTAACTCGATAAAAATTTAAATTTTAAAAAAATATTTTTAATATTTTTTTTATTTTAATGGTTTTATTTTATTAAAAATTTCACAAAGTAAGTTAAATCTTAAGTACATAAGTCTAAATTTAGATTTTCTACATTTATTTACTAAAATTTTGAATCTTTTCAATCAAGCAAAGACATGTTCAACTTTAATTCTAATTTTAGATACAATCTTATTGTATTTTCTTTCTTGTTTAGTTAATTTTTTATTTTTAGTTCTTTTAATTGGTATTATTGTATTTTTATAAATATTTTGTATACCTTGATATCCTAAATCACCAATAATTATTGTTTTTTCTGAAAATTCAAGATTTGAATTTTTTAATATTTGAAAATCATGCACTTTACCATTATCAGCAAAAATATCAACAATTTTTTTATTAAAAAAATCATATACAATTTGAAATTTTATAGAATACATTCAACTTTTACCAGAAAAATATTCTAACTGTAGTTTTTTTTAGTTGGTCTTTCAATTTCAATCTCAGTTGAATCAATTAAATAAAATTGAAATTCATTTGAATTTTCTTGTTTTTTATCAATTTTTAATTTATATCTTTCTTTTAAAAATTGGTAATCTTTGTCGTTACTAAGTTTATTTTCTACTCAAGTAATATTTCGAAAACAACTTGATGGGCTCATTTTAGATTTAATACTCATTTGAAAAAAAAGTATAATATTCTTTTCAGTATAATAAAGTCATCATTAATCTTTCTTCTACTGAAAGTTTATTTTTTCGACCTTTATTTTTTTCTAATTTTTCTATTTCAATTAATTTTTCTAACATTTCATTAAAATGAAAACGTTTTATACCAAAATATCTATAAAATTCTTCATTTTTTAATTTTTTTAAATTTTCAAAAATCATTTTTATCAACACTTTTCTAAATTTATTGTTAATAACAAAATTATAAAATAAATTTTAAAATTATTAATTGACTTTTAAAAAATTTAATTACGGAATATGTCTAAAGTATTAATTAATAATGTAGGGTCTAATAAAGATTTTAAATCAACTTCATAATTAACTTCTTTACTTTTATTAGCAAGTCATCAATTTTCAGTATTATCTTTTACTGGAATTGAACTTGTATCTGTTAAAGGTAAATTATTTGCTATCATTTCTATTTTTAAATTTGGAATTATTATAATTGATTTTGCTATATTTTGTGGACTTGGTGGCAATATTTTTGCTGGATATGAAAATGTAGTTTCTTCACTTTCTTCATATTCATCATGATTTAATTTATACAAAGTAGTTCAATTAAAAGCATTACCAGTTAAATAACCCATATTATTATAACGAAATTGCGCAACTGATATTTCATTATAATCACCTTGATAAGTAAAAGGATTATCACTATAAAATGTATGTCTTTCTTCACCTTGATGTAAACTTTGTGTAACAATTGTATCAATAATATAAGCATAATTTGAACCATCAATAACTCCATTACTTGTAGGATTTCATTGACAATCTTTATCTTCATTTGTAAATGGTGAAGCTATATCTAAAAACTCTGTATCTTCTGCTACAATATAAACTTTATTATTTTTCTTTTGTGATAAATCAACTGTACTTATTTGTTCTTTAACTTCTAACTTTTTACCAGTAGTAGGGTCTCATGGATAAACACTTACTCTATCACTTAATTTCATTGTCATAGCAGTTGTTGAAACATTTGCACCTAATAATTTACCAATAGTAAAATCATTATCATTTGTAAATACATTTAATGGAATTAAACCACCATTACCAATAATACTTTCTAAATTACTTGTAAAAAATGCACTCATAAAACCATTAAAATATAACATTTTTTTATATTGTTGAGCATTTTGAGTAATAACTCAACTACTTCATATACCTAATGTTAAAGCATTTAATAATTTACCAATTAAAGGAATATCACTTAAAGCAAAAGGTAATCATTGTTGACTATCATAAGGCATTTGTATTAAAGGACTAAATACAACTGAATTAAAATTTAATATAGCAGACATATATTTTTGAGATATTTTACTATAATCTACAGTTGGACTACCTATAATTAAATGCGTATCTGGGTCTTTATATTTAAAATTACTACTCATATCAACATTATAATTACCAGTTAAATTATTTATATTTCATTCACTATCTCAAAAGAATTTTGCTTCTCCTACTGATGTACCATTACTTAATCTTGCTTTATCTTTATCAAAAGAAAGCATACCTTTAAAATCTTTTGTTACAAATAAATTATCTTGAAAATTTAATGAAGTTTTTAATCATTCTGTAAAATTTTTAAAATTAGTAAATCCAGTAGGTTGTGCATTCATTATATTATAAAATGTAGTTTCTGGATGACTACTTGTTGTTATTTTATCATTTATACCAGCAATTAAACCACCATTAGTTTTAGTATCAGTTGTACATAAATCATTATTACCAGCAATAAATAATCTTCTTGAAGCAAATACTTTACTTTCAAATATTTCTTCATTATTTTGTTGAATTGGTTCTTGACCTTGAAGAATAGGTCTTCCATAATAATAACAACTTGATAATAATTCTAATCCATAACTTTGTCTATGAGAATATCTTACTCCTATATCACGCATTAAAGTACGATTTAAAGTTACTTTTCCTTGTTGAATAGTAGGGAAAGCATAACCACTACCTGGACTTGCATATTGTACAAAATCAAGTGTATTTTGACCACTAGAAACTACTCTATCATTTAAACTACTAAAAGTTAATACTTGCATACTAAATGCACCATTATAAGGACTATAATAATTTGTTACATTTGAAATATATAATAATTGTCTATCTTGATTTTTACCACTATTACCCCCAATATTTTCATTTTCATCATTAAATACTACAAAAAATTGTAAATAATCATCAATTGTAATATGTTCTTCAAACATTACTAAAGTATATTGTCTTTTAGTTTGTACTGTTTTAAATATTTGATTATTTGGTAAATTACTAAAATCAACACCACTTGTATCATCAATTAAATAAGCATTTCAATAATCTCCAATTTTATATTGTTTTGTATAAAATTCATCTTGACCACTAGATTTATGAGTTTCTGGGTCAATTTTACCTTTATTTTTTTGATATATTTTTGTACTATTTTTTCAAATACATACAACTGGAGTAGTACCAGTTAATATTAATTCATATTGTCCAAAATCACTTATTTTACTATTAATTGGTTTATAACCAGTTTCAGTTAAAGGAATTGCACCATTATTTATAACAAATGGAAATATTTTTCAATAACTACATCTTTTAATTAGCAATTGTTGTCTTTTTAATTGAAGATGTAGATGTTTCATTAATTGAATTTGTTGATGTATCATTTTTATTTTCTCCTAATAATTTTATTTCTTCTTTATCTTCTTCCATTATTTCTTTATAATGTTTTTTTGCTTGTTGTTTTGTTACTTCATCTAATTCAGCAATAGCTTGTGTATATGACATTGTTCTATCTGCTAATCTTTGACTAATCATTTCTTGTTTTAATAATTGGTCAGTCATAGCAATAGGTAAAAATTTAAAACTATAAGGTCTATCACCAATACCATCTCATAATTTTTCATGAATTAATAACATATCAAAAAATCTATAAAAATAATATGAATAATGACTTATTTTAGTTTCTGTAGTTTCCATATCATTTTTATTATTAAATAATGATTTAGTTTTATTTTCATAATTTACACCAGAAAATTCACTATAATCATAACCAGCACCATTTCATATATCTTTTCCTAAATCATCTTTATCTAAAATATAATTACTAGCTTTAAAATCACCTTGAATAACTTCCATACCACCAGCACCAGATTTATTATAGCTAGCAGTACCAACATTAACTACAATATTTTTTTTAGGATTATCAATTATTTTTCCATGTTCAATCATATTTTTAACAGTTTCATTATCAAATGCACCAAATAATGTTGTAACATTTAATTCTCTATCAACATTTCTTTGAGTATAAGATTTATGATAATATTCAATTAAATTTCAAACTGGATAAGTATCTGGATATGCATTTAAAGTTGTTGAATTACCATAAAAATTAACCATTGGTAAATTTGTTATTTCTAATATTGGTAAATAATTTCAAGGATTTTTAATTTCATAACTATATTTTGGTATTAAATTAGGTTTTAATTTTGTATGTGCTGTTCCTAAAATAATTTCTTTTTCATTTTTATTATCATTTTTATAAGTTTCAAATCTTATTTTTCCATTTTCAGCAATTACTCAAGTTAATGTTGCACTATCTGCTTGTTCATTTATAAAAAAGAATTCTGCACATTGTTCTTCTTCATTATATTTAGCAACTCTACCAGCAAATGAATTAGGTAATACTTTTAAACTTGTACTATTATCTTTATAAATAATAGGCATTATATATACTTTTCCAAGTAAACTTTCTTGTATTCCAAATTTATATAATTTTTCAAATCATTTATCACTAATAATTTTATTAGTAAAATATTTTAAAATATTTTCTTTTTCACTATCAAATAATAAACCTTTACCTAATCATAATTTAGTTGATTTTTGAGCAATTCTCATAGGAATATTACTATATCATTCTCTTCTATTACAAGAAAGATATTCTAATGGATTATTCATTTTTATCATTCCTAAAATTTATTTTTATTAATTAATAATTCATTATTAATATTATTAATTAATCATTTCATTTTATGCATTGAAGCATACATTCTTGCATCTCAATAATTATCATATAAATCAAGCATTTGTGGTTCATTATTTGAATTTTCTAATTTAGATTTTGCTAATCATTGCATTTTTGATAATTCTTCATGTGTATTAGGACATCTTTTTCAATTAATACTTAATATACCTTTAATCATACAAATAGTATCTCAATCAATTCTATCTCTTAAATACATTGTAGTTTTATCTACTGGAGTAAAATTTAATCAATTTATTTTTCTTTTTTCTACTTCTTTTTTAAGAATATCAATAACTGCCAGTCCACCACTACCATAATCAACATAACAAGTAAATCCAAATTTCATTGCTTGAAATTTAATACTTTCATCTAAATAATAATCAATAATATTATTAGCTAATTCATATGTATCTTTAAATTTCATAATAGCATTACTATGATAAAATTCACTTTCTTGATGTATTCTTCTAGTTTTTTCATTTTCACCAATAAAACATAAAACAGCAACAGTAGGATGAGCTTGTGAACTTGTAGCAAAACCTAAATCTAAACCACCAACTATTTCATTAACATTAAAATCTAATTCAGTTTTAAGTTTATTTAAATATCTTGCAAATATAGAACCAGTTAAAACATTAGGTACACCATAATATCAACTTTGTGCTTTAATAGGGTCTAATTCTTTTAATTCTTCTAAATCATTAATTTTATCTTGTTTTAAATTATGTTCATTTAATTTTCAATTTGAATAATGAAATAATTTAAACATTTGATTTTCTTCTATTGATTTTATTTGTTCATTATTACATTTCATTATTTCTAAATTAAAAGGTACTCTATTATTCATATATTCAATAAAATATTGATAAATATTATCTGGATTACAACTTCTAATTTTAATTATTTTTTTAGCATTACCTAATGCAAATGTAATTGCTTGAAATTCAGCTTGACTAAATTCATTTGCTTCTTCACATCATTCAATTGTTAAATCAAAACCTTTTATTTCACTTCTAGAAAGCCCTTTTAAAGGTATTCTATCATTACTATTAGAATACACACCCATAACTCTAATAAATGATTTTGAACCTTTAAAACGAAAATCTGCTTGTTTATTTGGATATTTTAAAATAAAATCTTTATAATCAAAACGAACATTAATTAAAGCTTCATTAATTTCTTTAGTTAATTCATTAATATCTTTATTTAATTTTCTAAAACAATATATAGCAATTAATTTATTAATTTTAATTGAAATTGCTATTAACATTGCTAATTCTTCTGCAATACTATATGTTTTACTTGAATATCTACTTCCACTTAAATTATATTCACTATGAGTAAAATCACTTTTATTTAATAATCAATAACTAATTTCATGTAAATAAGTAAATTCTTTATTCATAATTTTATTCCTGTAATTCTTCTAATTTTAAAAGTTGACCATATCTTACAGGGTCACTAACAATAGCAATAGTATCATTTTGCATTTGTAAAGATACCATTATTCTATCATTAACTTTATCTCAATATAATGTTTGAACATCAGTATTCAACTCACCATATAAAAATTCTTTAGACATAAAAGCAAATTTTTTAATACTTGATTGACTTTCAAAATTATAATAAATTTTATATTTAGTATTTGATTTAAAAGTATGTTTAATATGATTTATATTTATTTTTGTTCCTACTTCTTTTCACTTCTCTTTATTTATCATATTTTGTTCATCATTTGTTAATCTAGTTAATAAATCATCAACTCTTAATGCTAATTCATTAATAGCACCAAAAATTGATTTAGAAGATGTTTTTAATGAGCCACCATAAGTATTAATTTTTAATAATTCATTTGCTACACCAAGTGAAGAATTTGGATTTGTATCAACTATTAATTTATTATCTTTTCATTCAAAATAATCATTATTAAAATATTTAGTTCATGACATTAAATCAATAATTTCTTGTTTTGTTTTTAATATTTCATTAATAGCACCAGCAATAGTTTTATTAGTAGTTTCTAAATTAGGAATTTTAGTACCAATAGTATTGATAGCAAAAGCATATTGAAATTGTTCTTTATTCATTTTATCTTCTAATTTTTTATCTACTTCTTCTTTTTTATAATAATCTGATAAATCTGCACTTCCACCAGTAGCACTAATTTTATTATTTTCATCAATAGTTATATTAGTACCAGCAATTAATTTATTTTGTTTTTTATCTAATAAAGTATCAACATATACTTTATTTGTAGAATCAGTTTCAAAAGTAGGTGTTCCAACATCAATTATTCTTTTATCATTTGCACTAATACCTTTATCATCTTTTGAATTTATAAAATTAGAATTATCTTTATTTACTTCTCATAATGAATTACCACCAGTAGCACTAATAACTTTCTTTTCTTGACCTTCTTTACCATTTACTAATTTCATACTATCATTACTAAAATATTTAGTAAATAATTCAATTGTTGTTAAATTATCAAATGATTTAATACCAGTAGTATCAATTCATAATTGAGTTCCAATTAAATGTTTAGGATTTTTAGGATATATTTTTACTCTTGTATCATTTGTTTTTAAATTTATTAATTCTAAATATCTTGTTAAAGGACTATCTTCACCACAATTACTATAAAAATTACTAAAAAAATAATTTCTTTTAGGTAAAACATCTAAATTAAAACCAGTAATATTTGGATATTCTTTAATTTTTCTTAAACAATTAAATACTTCTGGAACAATAAAATAAGGGTCAGTAGGATTATTTTCACTATAAGTCATTCCACCTTGACTAATACTTGATTGACCACGAATATAATTACTATCTTTTGTTAATAAAAATCTAACATAATATGCAGTTGCAGTTTGTATTTCATCAGTAAATTCTGTTAATGTAGTTTCTGGTCATTTTTTACTAATTTCAAAACCACTTAAATAATCAATATTATTACTTGCAACTGAAATAGCAAATCAAATTTCATTATCTGGTGTTGTAGTATCATCAAATTCTAATTTATTAAATCCTTTTCAATTTTTAAATTCTTCAATTGTAATAAACATTAATGGGTCTTTAATAGCCATAATAATTTACTCCTTAATGTAAAATAAAGGGTATTTAAACCCTTTAAATTTTAAATTTAGTTACTTTTTTCTTATCTTTTTCAGATAATTCTTTCTTTTTAGATTTTTGTGCTATTACAAAATTATCTATTTGTTCTTGTTCTACATTAAAACTATCAAGTAATTTAGCAGTTGATGTAGTTTCTAATTGTAATTGAGAATTTATTTGTTTAATATTTGCTTTAATAAATTCTAATTCTTTATTATTTTTTAATTCTTTTGCTAAATTTGATTGTTTTGATTTTTTAATAAATTTTGATAAAAATAATAAAACAATAGTAACAATTACTCCACTAGCAACTGCTCCACTTAATACTGCTGATATTACTGTTGTAGATAAATTCATTTTTTATTCCTCCAATTGTATTTTATTTGAATGTTGTTTACATAAAAGACATTCTTTTTTATGTTTTTTAATTTCTTTATATTGATATATTAAATAAGGACTTGTAATTATTATTGGAATAGTTATTAATAAATATTTAATTAATTTTCCATAATTACCTAATTTAGTTATAATATTTAATCCAATATGACCAAACATAGGAAATAAAGTTAATATTAAATGGTCAGGTCAAGTAAAATTATATTGGACATATTCCGTAATTAAATTTAATTAATTGTCAATAAAATTGTTTTAAAACTATTTAGTGTTATTGAATATAGAAATAAATATTTTTTGAAAAAATAGTTTAAAAAATGAGTTTACATTTTAAACAAAAAATTGTTAATAATATTTTTATATTAACTCGATAAAAATTTAAATTTTAAAAAAATATTTTTAATATTTTTTTTATTTTAATGGTTTTATTTTATTAAAAATTTCACAAAGTAAGTTAAATCTTAAGTACATAAGTCTAAATTTAGATTTTCTACATTTATTTACTAAAATTTTGAATCTTTTCAATCAAGCAAAGACATGTTCAACTTTAATTCTAATTTTAGATACAATCTTATTGTATTTTCTTTCTTGTTTAGTTAATTTTTTATTTTTAGTTCTTTTAATTGGTATTATTGTATTTTTATAAATATTTTGTATACCTTGATATCCTAAATCACCAATAATTATTGTTTTTTCTGAAAATTCAAGATTTGAATTTTTTAATATTTGAAAATCATGCACTTTACCATTATCAGCAAAAATATCAACAATTTTTTTATTAAAAAAATCATATACAATTTGAAATTTTATAGAATACATTCAACTTTTACCAGAAAAATATTCTAACTGTAGTTTTTTTTAGTTGGTCTTTCAATTTCAATCTCAGTTGAATCAATTAAATAAAATTGAAATTCATTTGAATTTTCTTGTTTTTTATCAATTTTTAATTTATATCTTTCTTTTAAAAATTGGTAATCTTTGTGGTTACTAAGTTTATTTTTTACTCAAGTAATATTTCGAAAACAACTTGATGGGCTCATTTTAGATTTAATACTCATTTGAAAAAAAGTATAATATTCTTTTCAGTATAATAAAGTCATCATTAATCTTTCTTCTACTGAAAGTTTATTTTTTCGACCTTTATTTTTTTCTAATTTTTCTATTTCAATTAATTTTTCTAACATTTCATTAAAATGAAAACGTTTTATACCAAAATATCTATAAAATTCTTCATTTTTTAATTTTTTTAAATTTTCAAAAATCATTTTTATCAACACTTTTCTAAATTTATTGTTAATAACAAAATTATAAAATAAATTTTAAAATTATTAATTGACTTTTAAAAAATTTAATTACGGAATATGTCTATTGATTAGTTTGATTATCAATAATTAAATTAGTGATTGGATGAGTATAATTACCTATTCCCATTGATATTGGTATTTTAGGTATTAATTAAGGTGTTATTGTAAAAAATAATGTTATAAACATACCAAGACTATGACTAGTTATTTTTAAAATATTTGATATTAAAATTTTAATTTTATCAATATGAGTACTATTTTTATTAAATCAAATCTTATTTAATCTTTTATATCCTTTATTATCTTTACTTAATGGATTAATAGTATTTCATATACCAATTGGTTTAATTGGTATATCTAATTCAATAATAATTACCACCTACTTTCATGTTTTATAAAAATTAGAATTTTGTTTAATTTTTATTTATTTTCTTGTATGTAAAGAATTTTTTAATAATTGTTTTCTTTCATATCTTCATTGTGTACTTCCAATTTCATTTTTAGATAAAGTTTTATATTCTTTTAATTTAAAAAAACCTTTTTCTAATCTATTAATAAAATGCATAGTTTTTTGTACATTAATATTATTTGGATAAATTACACTAGTATCTTGTGAACCATAATATTTACCTTTTTTAGCTAATTCACTTTTAACATATTTTCTTAATTGACTTGGTAATCATTTTCTATTTCAAAATTTTCAAAATATTGTTCCAGCACCAGAACCATTTTTACCTTTTGCTTGTGTCATTAATATTCATATTTCTTGTGGAAATGTTGGATAAGTATAAGGACCATATCATATTTGTCTTTTATCATTATCACTTTGAAATAATGTTGTTAAAGTTCCAATTTTTAAATTTTTATTATCAACAATAAATCTACCTTTTTTAAATCATGAACTTGATAATACTTCTCATGCATTATTTGGTATTTCTTCTTCATTTTCTTTAAATAAATTTGATAATTTATTTACATAATTTTTAACTGTTCTAATTTCTGTTGGCATAATAGAATTTTTAAAACTATTTATTGGATTTTTAAATTTATTAATTTCATTTTGTAATATAGATAATTCACTTGGTTTTAATATACTTGTTAATTTTTTAAGTATATTTGGATTAAAAACACTATATGGTTGATGTATTTCTTTTTCACTAATATTTTCACTATCAAATACTGCTTTTAATGATTGATTTTTATAATAAGTTTTTAAAGCATTTATTAATGCTAATTTAATATCATTACTTACTAAAGCATTATATATTCATTCAATAATTAAAGGATTCATTATAAACTCATGTGATTATAATCTCAATTTAATGAAACATTATCATGATTTAATGGTACTTCACTCATATTATCACTACCATACTGACTACTTGTTTCACTATTAATAGTAAATCTATTATCATTAATTAATCTTGCAGTTTCATTATTAAATGGTGTTTCTTGCATTTCTTGGTTATGATGTGTTGTTTCTATTGGTAAAAGATTATGGATTATTTCACTTGCACCAGCAACTATGGTAGGTACTGCATAAGCATTATTAAAATCATTATTTATCCCCATTGCTACACCACTACTAATCAAACATCCACCAGTAGCCATATTACAAATCTTTCTTATTGTTTCAAATTTATTAGGTATTAACTCAGTTAATCCACTAATAAGATTTGAAATACCATAAGCATTTAAAGAAAAATATGTATCTCAATCCATTAAATGATTATCAGTGCTATTATTACTAAATAATAAATCATCTGGAAAAGGATTAACTGGTGTTGTACTTGGAAATGGATTAGGAGTTGGATTAGGATTAATATTTATATTAGTAAATTTAGCATAATTAACTAAACCAATTGTTCCTAATCCTAATGCTATTTTTTTAGAACTATTAATTAATTTAGTTTTAGTATTTGGTCTTTGATTTAAATTTCAAATATCTAAACCTAATTTTTTACCAAATAATAAACTATTAATTGAACCTAATACTGGATTATCTATTACTTGACCATAATAAGCACTTGTACCAATCATTGCTGATAATGGACTAATTGAAGAACGAATTATCTTTAATAAAGTATAATTATTTAATTGTATATCTTCAGAAATTGGCATTTTCATTAACTCCTTTTACATTAGTTTGTTTTTCTATTTTAATTATTACTTTACCTTCACAATGTATATTATCTCCTAAACATATAGCATAACTATCATGTACATCACTAACAATAAAATAATCATTTCTTAATTTAGGATATTCATCTAATAAAATTGCTCTAATATCATTACTAGTAGTTAAATCTTGTGGTTTTGGTGAATAAATAGTAATATGTGCTTTTTCATCAAAATATTTATAAATATATTCCATAATTATTTTTTAGTAAATTCTAAATTTACTACTCCATAATAATCACTATTATTACCAGTCATAGTTGCACTTGTTGATTTAATATCAAATTTTGCTTTACCTTTTTCATAACCAACATTACCAGCATTTATTATTGCATTTTCTAATTCATCATTAGTAGGAGTTGCACCAGCCATAGTAATTTTTCCTAAATTTCTATAATAAATAACATCTTCTAAATTTAATTTATTTATATCATCATATAAAGTTGATTGATAAGTTGCATTTTCATTTTTAGGATTAGTTAAAAAATCTTTTGCTCTTGCTTCTTTTATTTCTTCAACTGTAGGCATAGTTGGTCTAATTAAATACATTAAATTTGGTCTAATAGCACTTGGTAATGCAAATAAACATTTACCAATAATTTTAATATTATCTGTATCATTATCTAATTTTTGTCTTATTTTAGTAAATGAAATTGGCATACCTCACATATATCTATTAACTACAAAACCATGTGTATTTTTTAAACTATAATCTTTTTCTAAATGCATTGCTTTTTCAGTATCATGAATAAATTCTTGTTCTAAATAAAAACTTTCTCAAAATTCCATACCAGCAATTAAACTTGTATATCTTCTACCATATGCTAATGTATCTGCTGAAATTTGACTATAATTTAAAACAGTAAATGCTTTTGATAAACCTAAATTACTATCAATTCCAGTTGCTCCCATTAAATCTTCTCTATTAGTTCCTACAGTAATATAATTTACTAATTTAATTAATTTATTATTTCTTGCTCAAATTTTATAATAAGCTTCTTTTGCTTGTTCTGCATTCATATTAATTAAATCTAATGGTAATACTAATGATTTAGCAATAGCATAATCTTGAATACCATTTAAAAATATTAATTCTAAGTTTTCACCTAAATTTCTCATAAATGAAGCTGTTCAATTTGAAACAATTTGTACTGCAATATCTTTTGGTGCTTTCATAAATCTTTCAATATCAAATTCTGGAATTTCAAAATCAATTGTTAAATATTTATTAATTTCTAATTTAGTTGTATAAACATCACCTTTTTGTCTTTTAGTACCTTTATCTCATTCTCATGTTGAACCTCATAATACACGAACTGTTGCTCTAAAAATAGCAATACCAACTCCAGCCATTTCACCAATTTGAGCAGCACTACAAGTTCCACGCATAAACATGGTTGATTTTTCACTTGTTAATTCACCACGTACTTGTGCTTCAAGTACACTTAAAATAGCATTTTCTGTTGGATTATTACCTTTAATAAAAAATGCTTCAGGTATTTTTATAGCTCCCATAATAAAACTTCTTTCTATTTACTAATAGATTGAAAAGCTTCATTTCTAGTAATTTCAACTAAATCTTCTAATTCTTTTTTATTAGTCATTCCTTGTGTCGTTGCTTTATTTTTTAAATCTTGAGCAATTTTAAAATGGTCTAATGAATTATTATGTAATTGTAAAATTAAATCAGTAGGATTAATTGAATTATCTTGTTGTTTATTTTCTTGTTTAATAGGTTCTGTTTTATCAATTAAAAAATCTTTATAATCTTCATTTATTTTATTAAATGCTTCTTGTTTAGATAAAGATTTATAATTATCAGTACTCATTAAATTTTTAATTAAATTTACTTTTTTAGTATCTTTAATATTTGAAAATAATTGTTGCTCTTCAAAACTATTAATTTTATTTTCATATTCTTTTATTTTTGTTTCATATTCATTTAATTTATTTTTTGTTGGTTCTAATTCTTTTTTAATTACTTCATCTTTTGCTTCTGCAAATACAACATTTCTTTGTTGTTTTAATATATCTTGTAATTCTTCAAAAGAATAAGTCTCTTTTTTATCAACATTAAAATTATTCATTTTAAATGTGCTCCCTTGTTAATAAATTTTTGATAAATTCCCTTGTAAATTATGTTAATAAATAACATAATCGCTTTATTAAATTATATCATTTTTATCCTTTAAAATAAAGAAAAAAACCTATATTTATTATAGGTTTCTAATCATTATTTTCTATTTTTCTAGGTTCAGAAATATTAATAATTATATTACTTTTTTCGTTATTTTCTTCTACTTCTTGTGGAAATGCTAATCTTCAATAATCAAATTTTAATTGTGGAGTTGCTAATGCTTCTTTTAATAGTTCAACTTCTATTTTTTGACATGCTTTATCGTATTCAATGATAAAGTTTTTTGCTCATTTTGGGCTTCTGTGTCGCCAATGAAATATGTTTTTTCTATCAATTCCTAATGCTAAATTTAATCCTTGCTTAGTATATGGTTGGTTTTCTTTAGAAAAATATTTTCTTATTTTTAATTTATAATTTCCTAATTCTTTTCTTTGTTTTGGCATATTATCACCTTTAAATCATTATTATCATTAAATATATTATAACATTTACTACTATTCTTATATATAATCATTTGTAATTAAAAGAAAGGATTAATGCCTATGATTTTACTATCTGAAAAACTTGATAACTATCAACATAAAATAAATCATGAAAAACAAATGTTATTAGATTATGATAATAAAATATTAAAATATGATAATGATTGATTTTTAAATCAATATGATAGAAGTAAATATAAAGTAATAAAACGTAGAAAACATTTAATAAAAAGTGAATTTGGAATATCTTATTTACCATTACATACATATAAAAATAAATTAACAAATGAAATTATAACTCCAACAAGAACATATATTGATATTGATAAATATAAAAATTATACAAATTGAGTTAATAAATTAATAATAATTAATGCAGATTTAAATAATATTACATATCCTATAATTAAACATAATTTAAAAATAGATATATCTTTATCAACTATTTGTAGAAGAGTAAAGAAAACTAATATATTTGTACAAGAATTACCAAAAGAAAAAATAAAAATATTACCAACAGATTATATTTATATACAATCAGATGAATCTTATAATAATTTAATTGATAATAAGAAAAAAATAAAATTTAGGCATAGAACAGTAAGTATTAGTACTGGTTTTGATTTAAATAAATCTACTGATAATAGACATGTTTTAGAAAATAAATATATTTTTGTTATTTCAACTAGAAAAGGTCAAAGAATTACTAAAAAAGAATTTGCTAAATCTATAATAACTAATTTAGATAATATTTTTATTGGTTATACTAATGAAAATTTAAAATTAACTGGTGATGGTGCAACTTATCTTAAATCTACTGCTAATTATTTAAAAATTGATTATGCTGTAGATAAATGACATCCATTACAAAAATTAAAACAAGTATTTATTGTAGGAAAAGGTAAAAGAACAAAAGAAAATAATAAAAAATTAAATTATGCTTATTATAAATTATTTTTAAATGGTAATTATTATAAATTATTAGATTATTTAAAAGAAAATAATGCTGATGAAAAAATATATGAATATTTTAAAAATAATAAAAAAGGTATTGAAAATCAAAATGCTATTTGAAATATTGGTTGTAGTGCTGAAAGTGATGTTTATCATTTAATAAAATCAATATCTAATAATAATGCAAAAATTTATTCAAAAGAAGCATTTTTTAATTTATTAAAATTAAAACAAGCAAGAATTAATAAATTAAAAGTGTTTGTTTAAATTTATAAAATTTAATAAATCTAAACCTAAATAGTTAGGAATTTTTATTTTATAAAATTTAATAAAATCTATATTAAGAGTTGACATTAACCCTATTTAGGGTTATAATATTTATAAAAATTAATAATTTATTTTATCTTTTATTTAAAGAAAATTAAATTATATCCACATTTGAAATACGTTCAGCAAATGAATTTACTCAAGCAGAATTTCAAGCAATTACTTTTGCATTAGGTAATGCTAAAAAAAGAATTAAAATAAAAAGTTGTAATCCAGATAATATTTATCAATATTTTATTGAATATATGGATAAAATAGTACCTTTTAATTTAGAAATTATGAAAGAAAATAATGAACAAATTAAATCAATATTTGACAATAATATTTTTAAATTATTTCATTATTCAAATTGAAAAGTAAATGCTCATAATCTTACATTAGATATGATTAATGATTTAGAAGAATTAAAAGTATTAGACCCGATAAAAGCACAAAGTTGATATTATGGTGTACCTAGTATTCTTACTGGTGCTATATTTGCAAGATATTTAGATAAAGTAGGTACTAAATTAGATTTTCAAGTTGAAAGATTAACTGGTGGATTAGATATTGGAATGGCAACAAGTTCAAGTGGTCATCCAACTGCTGCTTCATTATGATTTATTGGTGAAAATGATAATAGTAGAAGAGCACATAAAGAAAGTGAATTTTATCATAGTAATGTTACTATGCAATATAAAGATACTGATACTTTAGCAAATGATATTATTAATTATTATTTAAATGAAAGTAAACGTTATATAGCAATGTTATTTGGTTTTATTTGTTATGTTGATTATGGTAATGGTGGATTAGTATTTATTGATGTTTTAAAAAGTTGAGTTAAAAAACGTAATATAACATGATTAAAATTTATAGCAGTAGATAAATCAACTTTATATTTAAATGATAGAATTGATTTTACAACATTTTGTATGCTTAAAAATATTATTAGTTTTAATTGAGAAAGATGTTCAGAAACTAAAAGACAATATAGTTTAATGCAATGATTAGATAAAAAGAAATTAGATAGTATGCATAATTGATGTTCTGTTTTAAGATAAACTGATTGTATTGCTTCTGACATGCCTGTTAAATTATCACTGCAGGCAATAAGAATATCATTTAAGCCACGATTGGATGGGTTACAATTTATTGGACACTAATTACGTAGACAAGTAAACAAATTTGTTAAAAGAAAGGAACTATAATTATGGCCAATATTAACTCATATACCGATGAATTTAAAAAACAAATAGTAGCTTTATATCAAAGTGGCAAATCAGTATCTTGCCTTGCTAAAGAATATAATGTTACAAGAGCAGCTACTTACAATTGAATTAAGCAATTTAGTAATTCAGGAAGTTTTAAAACTAAAGATAATCGTTCTTTTGAAGAAAATGAATTAATTAAATTAAGAAAAGAATTAAAGCAATTACGAATGGAAAATGATATTTTAAAGCAAGCAGCACTAATAATAGGCAGAAAATAGAAATTATTGTCAAAAATAAAGCTAAATATAAAATTCGCACAATGTGTCGTTTTTTAAAAATATCTAAATCAACATATTATTTTAATTTAAAGAAAAAAGAAAATAAAATCAAAAATAATATTTATGATGAAGCTGTTATTAGTGCTTTTAAAGAAAATAAAGAAGTTTATGGTACTAGAAGATTAAAAAAAAATTCTAGAAAACCAAGAAATTTATTTATCGCGCAGAAAAATTAAAAAAATTATGAATGAACATAATTTAATATCAAAATATACTAAATTATCATTCAAAAATCATAATAACAAAGTTAACGATAGTCAAATAACTAATCTTGTTAATAGAAAATTTAAGAATAGGATTAAAAATGAAGTTATTGTTAGTGATTTAACTTATGTACAAGTTAATGGTAGGTGAAACTATATTTGCCTATTAATAGAACTATTTAACCGCGAAATTATCGAACATAGTGTTGGAGTTAAAAAAGATGCATCATTAGTACATCAAGCATTTATGCAATCAAATCGCTGTTTAAAAGATATTCAAATATTTCATAGTGATCGCGGTAATGAATTTAACAATAAAATTATTGATAAACTTTTACTAGCATTCAACATTAACCGTTCTTTAAGTAAAAAAGGTTGTCCTTATGATAATGCTGTTGCTGAAGCAACTTTTAAAACTTTTAAAACCGAATTTATTAATGATAAAAATTTTACATCATTAATCCAATTAAAATTAGAATTATTTGATTACATCAATTGATATAACAATATAAGGATTCACAGCACTTTAAACTACTTAACTCCAGTTAAATATCAACAACAAATGTTTACCAAAAAATAGTCCTAAAAAGTGTTGCCATTCCACATCATCAGTAATTTGACTAATAACACTTTCACTAATATCAGCACCATGATATAACTCTTGTAATTGCATTCTAATATCTGATAATGTCATACCTTTTGCATATAAAGAGAGGCTTTTATGTAATCTGTGTATCTTTGTTTTACAAAGTACTAGTTTAGATTAATTCTATCTTCAAATTTTATCATAAAATGAGCAATTGCTGTATTTCAATTTTGAATGGGCATTGTTCATTTTTTTGTTATATTTTCAATTGCTAAATAAAATATTTTAAAAACTGCCATATCATTAGGAAAAACTTTTTTATTTCTGATAACTTTTCGTAATTGACTATTTACAGATTCAATAGCATTTGTTGTATAAATAACTCTTTTGATTTCTGTAGGATAACTAATAAAAACCATTAAATTATCTCAATTTTTATATCAAGATTTAGAAATTTGAGGATATTGTTTATTTCACTTATTTTCAAAGGATTCTAAAGCCTGCATTGCTTGTTCTTCACTACATGCAGTATAAATTGGTTTTAAATCTGCAACTAGAGATTTTCTATGCTTATATGAGACATATTTCAAACTATTTCTAATTTGATGAACTATGCATAATTGATGTTCTGTTTTAAGATAAACTGATTGTATTGCTTCTGACATGCCTGTTAAATTATCACTGCAGGCAATAAGAATATCATTTAAGCCACGATTTTTCATTTCTGTGAAATTTGCTAATCAAAATTTAGCACCTTCATTTTCACTAATTCATAAACCTAAAACATCTTTTTTACCTTCTAAATCAACTCCTAAAGCTATATAAACTGATTTATTAATAATCCTTTTATCTTGTCGTACTTTCACTACTATGCAATCAAAATAAACAATCGGATAGACACTTTCTAATGGTCGATTTTGCCATGCTTTTACATCATCAATAACATCATCAGTAATTTGACTAATAACACTTTCACTAATATCAGCACCATGATATAACTCTTGTAATTGCATTCTAATATCTGATAATGTCATACCTTTTGCATATAAAGAAAGAACTTGTTGATCAAAACCATCAAATCTTCTTTGTCTTTTTGCAACTATTATAGGATTAAAATTACTATTGCGATCTCGTGGTACATCAATCTCAATTTTACCTTGTTGAGTTATTATTTTTTTTGAACTTATACCATTACGAGCATTGTCACTATTACTATGTTGATTCTTTTCATATCCCAAATAATTTTGCATCTCAGAATTCAACATTTTTTCTACTAATCTTTTTGTTAATTCTTTATACAATCCTCCCTCTTTAAAAACTGTTGTTAAATCTTCAGTATTTTCTAATAATAAATCTACTGCTTTTGATATTGGATCATTATTATTAATATTTTGCTTTTTAGCCATCTGTAACTCACTCTTTCTAGTCATTTAATTATATTTACTAGAATTAATTAAACATAGTTTTTTTGTAAGTTACACAGATTACTAAACATTACCCATTTTTACCATAATTTAAACTACTACTTCCTAATATTTTAGTTTTTTTTTCTGATTTATTAACTTTAGTTTTTAAAATTTTAATATCACTTTCTAACTCATTAATTTTAGTATTTAATCCATTATGTTCGCCAATTAATTTATCAAAACTATCCTTACTATATTTATTATTAATTGCTTTAATTTTATTACTTTTTCACATTCCACAAGTTAAAAATTTAAGTGGTCAATGTCACCATCTTCTTGCTAATTGTTTTTCATTTTTGAAATTCAAATTAAAATTATTAATTTGTCCACATATTTTATTTTTAGCTTTTTTTAGTATTTTTAAATCATGTATTTTTTCTTGCATTTCTTTAAAAATTTCATTAATGTCTGAACTATCATATAGTGTTAAATCATCTAAACTTTTAGAACTATCTCTATGCTTTATTTCAACTTCTAAATCAGTTTGTGAACCTAATACAAATAATTTATCTTCTGAAGTAGTTAAAACATTACTTAAATCATATTTATATATATTTTTAAAATCTATTGCCAATGTTCCCTTATTTGCTTGTGCTTCTAAAAAACTAATAGTTACAGTAAACAAAGATAAAATTGGCATTATTGCTTTATCAGAATATTTTTTAGTACTTTTTCCGCAATTATCTTGAAGATATTTAAGATTTTTAATAACATTAGGAATATCTGCAACCAAAGATATACCTTTTAATTCTTCAATAATTCTTTTAAAATAAGGAATTTGAGTATTATGTTGTTTTTGATATCTTAACTTTATACTTTCAAGTTTTTTTATTAACTCTGTTGCAGATGACAGTTTTTCTTTTACCATTTTTTAATTTCTCCTCTTTTAAAAAATAAAAAAACCCATTTATTTTTAATAAAAATAAGGGTTAGAAAACTTATATTAAGTTTATGATTTTTATTATACTATCTTTTTTTTAAGATTTTATTAATATACTTTTGTCATAAAATAATAATTAGTTTTTCTAAATTTTAAAAATTATTTATGTAAAAAAACTAAACATTTTCCTTTTTTAATAATTAGTTTTGGTCTTTCTTCTTTGTGAACATCTAGAATAAAGTAGACACAGAATTGTAACCTTTGTGTTAAAAATACTTTAAGGAAGGTGTTAATTTTTTTTATGGCTAAATGACTATCAAAAGAAGAAAAGTTAAAAATAATAAAAATAAGTAAAATTAAAACGATTGATAAAACTGCATTAGAATATGGTATTGGCCGATCATCAATAAAAGAATGAATTAAAGCATACAAATTATTAGGTGAAGAAGGTTTAGAATATGGCAATGGAATTCGTGCTAAAAAAACCAAAAGAACAGGTCGAACCAAATCTTTAAATTTTAATGAAATGACAAAACAAGAATTAATTCAATATATTGAGGTAATGAACGATATAAAAAAGTATTTAGAAAAATCGACAAAAAAGAAGAAATATTTTCTGATTTTCTCCTTGAAGAAAAAATATCAGATTAGTTATTTATGTTGATTTTTAAAGGTTTCAAAATCAGGATATTACAAATGAATTAAAAACGGAATGAATGAATTTAATAAATGAGATAAATTTTTAGCTAATATAATTAAAAATATTTTTTATGAATTTAAAGAAATTTATGGTTATAAAATGATAACTTTATTAATTAACAAAATTTATAATTTAAAATTAAAATTTCATGTTGTATATAGATATATGAGAAATATGGGTTTAAAAGCTAAGGTTCGCATAAAGAAATTTGATTATAAAACTAAATCAGGAAGTTTAAGATATGATAATTTATTAAATCGTGATTTTTCAACTACTGATTTAAATCAAAAATTAGGTACTGATATAACTTATTTATTGACTAATGGTAAAACATATTATTTATCAATTGTTAAAGATTTTCATAATAATGAAATATTAGATTATAAAATAAGCGCAAGTTTAGATATGACATTTGTTGTCCAAAACATTATTCAAGCTTGAGTTAATGCTCAAAAACCTACTTCATGAATTTTACAATCAGACCAAGGATTTCATTGGACATATTCCGTAATTAAATTTAATTAATTGTCAATAAAATTGTTTTAAAACTATTTAGTGTTATTGAATATAGAAATAAATATTTTTTGAAAAAATAGTTTAAAAAATGAGTTTACATTTTAAACAAAAAATTGTTAATAATATTTTTATATTAACTCGATAAAAATTTAAATTTTAAAAAAATATTTTTAATATTTTTTTTATTTTAATGGTTTTATTTTATTAAAAATTTCACAAAGTAAGTTAAATCTTAAGTACATAAGTCTAAATTTAGATTTTCTACATTTATTTACTAAAATTTTGAATCTTTTCAATCAAGCAAAGACATGTTCAACTTTAATTCTAATTTTAGATACAATCTTATTGTATTTTCTTTCTTGTTTAGTTAATTTTTTATTTTTAGTTCTTTTAATTGGTATTATTGTATTTTTATAAATATTTTGTATACCTTGATATCCTAAATCACCAATAATTATTGTTTTTTCTGAAAATTCAAGATTTGAATTTTTTAATATTTGAAAATCATGCACTTTACCATTATCAGCAAAAATATCAACAATTTTTTTATTAAAAAAATCATATACAATTTGAAATTTTATAGAATACATTCAACTTTTACCAGAAAAATATTCTAACTGTAGTTTTTTTTAGTTGGTCTTTCAATTTCAATCTCAGTTGAATCAATTAAATAAAATTGAAATTCATTTGAATTTTCTTGTTTTTTATCAATTTTTAATTTATATCTTTCTTTTAAAAATTGGTAATCTTTGTGGTTACTAAGTTTATTTTCTACTCAAGTAATATTTCGAAAACAACTTGATGGGCTCATTTTAGATTTAATACTCATTTGAAAAAAAGTATAATATTCTTTTCAGTATAATAAAGTCATCATTAATCTTTCTTCTACTGAAAGTTTATTTTTTCGACCTTTATTTTTTTCTAATTTTTCTATTTCAATTAATTTTTCTAACATTTCATTAAAATGAAAACGTTTTATACCAAAATATCTATAAAATTCTTCATTTTTTAATTTTTTTAAATTTTCAAAAATCATTTTTATCAACACTTTTCTAAATTTATTGTTAATAACAAAATTATAAAATAAATTTTAAAATTATTAATTGACTTTTAAAAAATTTAATTACGGAATATGTCTATTATACAAATCCTTCTTATAAAACCTTATGTGACGAATTAAAAATAAAAATTTCGATGTCTAGAAGAGGTAATTCTTGTGATAATGGTGCTACTGAATCTTGATTTGGAACAATGAAAACAGAATTTCTATATCAAATTCTAAGAAAAAACAGAACTATTGAATGAATAAAAGAAAATTTACCCAAATATATTTACTTTTATAATAACGATAGACCTCAAACAAAATTAAAAGGAATGAGTCCAATCGAATATCGATTAGCTCATTCCAAATCAACAAATAATTACTTCATATCTACAAATTTAACACTTACAAACACTATTTTATAAAATTTAATAAAAGGTTACTTTAATTGTCCACTTTTCTTGACAAATTCACAGTTTCAACACCAATAAAAATTGGATTAATAAATTGTTCTCAATTTAAATTATAATCACGACAAACAATTACTAATTGTTTAATATCACTATTTTTCATAATTTGTTAACATCGCAACTTGTTTTTTTACTGAATTATCACTATTTAATAAATAACTACCCGCTACTAGGTAATTAGCACCAGCAGCAATACAATCATTTGCTGTTAAATTATTAATGCCACCATCAACAGCAATTGTAATATTTGGAAAATTATTATCGATATGTTTTACTAACATTTTAATTTTATTAATAGTTAAATCTAAAAAACGTTGTCCACCCGCACCTGGTTGCACACTCATAATTAAAATTGTATCAAGATCTTTCAAATAATCATAAATTTTTGAAATTGGTGTATCAGGATTAATGGCAATTCCTTTTTTAAAACCAGGATTTTTTCACTGCAGAAATTCTTTTAATTGTTCTTCTGTTAATGCTTCATAATGCAAAGTAATATTTTTAACTTGCGGTAAAATTATAAATGGTTTTAAATAATCACATACTTTTGATGTTGTTATCTTTACCATCATATGACAATCAATATTGATATTAGAACTAAATTTACATACATCACTTAATATTTTTGCACCAAAACTTAAATTTTCAACAAAATGATGATCCATAACATCAAAATGAATTCAATTAATTCCTGCATTTTGTAAATTTAATAAATCATCTTTTAAAGATAGAAAGTTAGCAGTTAAAATGCTAGCGGCAATTGTTACTTCTTTTTTCATATATTACCATCCTTTATTTTAAATTATTAATTTTATTGAATTCTATTAAAATTTTACAATAATCTTCATAAAAAAAACTAGAAATTATTTTATTTGCAACTGCTTTTTTAATTGCACATTCTGGTTCTTGCTGATGTAAGCAAGTACGAAACTTACAATTTTGTCAAATATTAGTAAAACTAGGAAAATTAGTAGCAATATCAATACTACTTAGACCTTGTAACTGAAAGACCGAAAAACCAGGTGTATCTGCAATAATACCATCATGTAAAAAATAAAGGCGAGTTTTAGTTGTGGTATGTTTACCACGATTTAAACTTGTAGAAATATCCTGTGTTCATAATTTTAAATTATTATCCAAACTATTTAAAGTTGAACTCTTTCCCACTCCTGAAGTACCTGTTAATATTGATAACTTGTTTGTAAAAACTTTTTTTAAATCTTCAATACCATTTTTTTTAACATTTGAAATAAAAATTGTTGGTAAATTTAAATTCTGATATGCTTTAACTTTTGTTCAAACTTCATTATCTTTAGTTACCAAATCAATTTTTGTAAATATTAAAATTATTTTTAAATGATAATAATTAAAAATTGTTAATAATTTATTTAATAGAAAACTACTAAGAAAAGGATTAACAAGAGAACTAACAATTAATACTTGATCAACATTAGCAATGCTTGGTCGATATAGTTCATTAAATCGAGGTAAAATTGATTCAACCAAAGGATTTTTATCATCTTTAAAATTAACTTTAACATAATCACCAACTAAAATTTTTGCTGTTTGAAATTTTAAATTTCCTTTGATTAAACAAGAAAAAATTTGATTTTCAATTCTTACTTCAACAAAGTTATTTGCAACTCCAATAACTATTCCTTGTTTAAAATTCATAGTGTCCTCCAATTAATATAAAATTAATATGCTTATAATAACACCAATAAGTAATAATATAATTAAAATTAAAAATAATAAAAATTCTTTTTTTAAATAAAATGGTTTTTTTAATTTTTGTGAATTTAAGTAATTTTTCTTAAATAACATATTATTTTTATTTTCCGTTTTTAAACAACAATCTAAATCATTACTCAATTCACTAATTGTCCGATAGCGATCATTAATATTCTTAGCAGTTGCCTTCAAAATAATATTTTCTAAACTTTGTGGAATATTCTTATTAATTTCATGAATTAATTGCATTGGTTCTTTAATATGTTTAGCGGCTAATATTTGTGGATTTTTATGAAAAAAAGGTGGTTTACCAACTAATAATTCATATAATATAATACCCAAAGCATAAATATCACTTTGAATTGTTGGTTTTTGAAATTTTACTACTTCTGGAGCAATATATTTCATTGTTCCTACAACTTGATTAGCATGTTTTTTAACTTCATAATCATCAATAACAGCAATACCAAAGTCTAAAACTTTAATTGCTCCACTACTAGTTAAAATAATATTTTCAGGTTTTAAATCACGATGAATAATATTGACTGAATGACACGCATTAACCCCTTTTAAAATTTCTTTCATAATAACTATAACTTCATTAACTGATAAAACCGAATAATTACTTAAATATTCTTTTAATGTTTTACCTTCTAATAATTCAAAAACTAAGCATCAATCTTTCTTATCAATAAAAACATCATATACCAAAATAACATTGGGATGTCTAACTCTAGATACTGCTCTAATTTCTTGCAAAAATCGTTCTTTTATTAAGTCATCTAGCGGTGAAATTGGATTAATTACTTTTAAAGCAACTTGCCGATTTAAATATTTATCTTGTGCTTCATAAACTTTAGCCATACCACCCGAACCAATAATTTTTAAAATATGATAACGATTATTCAATAATTTATTTATTTCCATTAGTTTCACCATTACTTTTAAATTTATTTTTTAAAAATTACTAACTTATTTATAATTTATATTTTACACAAAAATATCAAAAGACTAAAATTTTATTTCCATTAATAATGCAGTAACATTATCAGTTGAAACATTAAGTAATGCTTGCTTAATTAATAATTTAACTTTATTATTAATATTTCCATTTTTTTCTAAAATATTAACTATTTCATATTCTTCTAAAAAATCATGAACACCATCACTAGTTAAAAGAAAATATGATGGAATTATTAATGGTAAATGAAAAATATCGGTTTTTAATGGCTTACGTGGACCAAGAGCACTAGTCAATGCCTTTCAATAAGTGTGATTTAAATCAAAACTTGATTCTTTAGTTGTATTTTTTTGTAAATATAAATTTAAAATATTATGGTCAACTGTTAACTGTTTTAATCCTTGTTCACTATATTGATAAATACGTGAATCACCAATATTTACTAAATAAGCTTTGTTATTAGTAATTAAAATTATTACCATAGTTGTTCCCATATCAAGCGCTTGTTCATTACTTAAACTAAAATTATTCATTTCAATTTGAATAATTTCTATCTTTTCTTGTAATCATGCATGAATTTGTTTATCATGTTTTAATTTAGTAAAATCTGTTGTTTCAAAAAATTTTTTTAACATACTAACAGCCATATTACTGGCCACTTCACCACATTTATGACGACCCAATCCATCACAAACAACACCAATAACTTGTCCAGTGTTATTTGTTAAATATAAAACGGCATCTTGATTATTTGTACGATAATTACCAACATCTGTTTTATAACTAGCATTTATTTTCATAAACTGTCCCTCTATATTCCTTTTTTTAATTTACAAATATAAAATCCATCAGTATTGTTATTAAAACCAAAAAATTGTTTTTCTGCAATGATTGTCATATCTGGGTGATTTTTAACAAAATTCTCAATTTGATTTTGATTTTCTTTAATATTGAAAGTACAAGTAACATACACAACTATCGCTTCAGGTTTTAAAAGTTGATAAGCCTTATTTAATAATTTTGCTTGAACAGTAATTAACTGATTAATTTCTTCTTTACTTTAATTGATAAGTTTAACTTCTGGTTTTCTTTTAATTAAACCTCAAGCAGTACTAGGAGCATCAATTAAAATTTTGTCAAATTTATTATTAAAATCTAATATTGTAGAATCACCATATTTAAGTTCAGTATTTGTTACGCCTAATTTTTTCAAATAAGTAGCACCAATTTTTAATCGTTCTTCATTTATATCACAAGCAACTATCTTACCGTGATTAGACATTAAAGCTGCCATATGGGCTGTTTTACTAGCAATTCCTGCACACATATCTAATACTTCATCATATGGTTGTGGATCTAAAATATGACTAACTAGCATACTTGCTTGATCTTGTTTAATAATTTCACCATTTTCATATAATTTTGTGTTAAAAATTGACTTTGAACTAATAATACCATCAGATACTATCTCGCTTAAACAAAAGTTAAAAGATTTATAATTTTCATTGTTTAACACTTTATTAACAGTAGTTTTTAATGTATTAACTCTAAAACTAATTAATGGCATTCTTAAGTTATCTTTTATCAATTGATTTGCAATATTAATACTAAATTGTGATTTTATTAAAGAGTATAATCAACTAGGATAACTATATTTAATTAATTTAATATTTTGTTTACTTTCGTTTTGTAAGTTAAATTCTGATCTAAATTCAGTAAAACATAAATCTAATACTTTAGAAATAATAAATGTTAGTTTATTATCAATGGTGCTTACTTTTTTTAAAGTATTTTCAATGAAGATTTCTTTATTAGTAATTTCTAAAAAATAGATTTCATATAAAACTATTCATAATAAAATAGTTATGTGAAAAGGAATAGTAATTACTGATTTCAAAACATTTCATATTTGATTTAATAGACTTCTTGCAAAACTATGATATTAATCATATTTTTTAAGTTTAAAAATTTATTTTAATAACACTTTTAATATTTTTTAAAAATTATTATTCAAAATATGTTTTATTTTTTGTCATTAAAATACAACAAAAATTATTATTTCAAATAAAAAAATAAAATATTAAATTATCAAATATATTTAAATTAATAATTGTAAATTATAAATTGAAGCTATTAAATTAAATCTTAATGCAAATTTTTTTCTTCTATTTCGATATTTTTCACTAATAATTTTAAATTTTTTAAGAATCGCAAAAACATGTTCAATAACAACTCTCATTTTTGAAATAGCCTTATTATTTTTCTTTTCTTCTTTAGTTAAAGGGTTTTTCTTTGATTTTCGTTTAGGTAATAAGACATTTTTATGTATGTTTTGTATACCTTGATATCCTAAATCTACTAAAATAGTTGTTTCTGATAAAAATTTCGTTTTTGAATTTTTTAAAATTTTAAAATCATGATTTTTACCATAAGAAAAATAAGAACTTATAATTTTTTTACTATCTTTTTCAATTATGACTTGAGTTTTTATTGTATGTTTTTTCTTTTTTCCTGAATAATATTGTTTTTGACTTTTTTTGGGCGTTGAATAGTACTTTCAGTCACATCAATGATAACTGTTTTATCTTTAAAATTATTATTTAACAGTGATTTTTGCCCATCAAGTTGTTGAAAATCAGGATGTTTTATTAAAGTATTTTCTATTCACTTGATATTCCTATAGCAACTACTTTCACTAATTCCATAACTTTTAGCAATATGAAAATAAGTTCGATACTCTCTTCAATATTCTAAAGTCATTAATAAACGATTTTCTAATGATAATTTATTAGGTGTACCACCATTTTTAAACTTTTTTACTTCTTCTGTCTTTAAAATTTCTAGAATTTTATTAAAAATAATATCATTTATACCAGTTAATCTTAATAATTCTGGATTATTAATAGTTTTTAATTTATCAAACATCATAGATTACCTATCTTTTTTATTTTTAATTTTATTTTAAAAATTTAATTTTTAATAGATAGGTTTTGCAAGAAGTCTAATATATAATCTAAATAAATTTGATTTTTTAAGGTTCCTAGTACTATCTTTTCAATTGCTTCTTTTTCTGATAATGTTAGATTTTTATCTCGCATCATTTGTGCTAATAAAACATTACAATGACCTTTTTCTAGGATTACTTGTACTAGAATTTTATAAACATCATTTTGAATTATCATTATTTAACCCCACAGAATTTTTAATTATAAATATATTATAACTTAAATTATATTTTTAATTTTGATAAGTATTTTACTACTATAACTATTAAAAAATGCATCATTACAATGCATTTTTAGTAATAAATTATTATTTTTAATAAAAAATAAACTATTAAAAGTCACTCTTTATATTTACTTTACCTTTTCATTTTTTACAATCTTCACCATATTTATACATATTATTAATTTTAATACCAAGAATAATTCCTGATCATATTGCACAAGGTGTATTAGGACAAATTATAACTAAATCTTTCATTAAAATTGTTGATTCAGATCCACCATGATATGATAAATGAATAATGCCCCATAATACTCATAAACTGTTAGCTGTTGTATAAAGAATAAATGTAAGTAAAGAAATACCATCTGTTTTTTTAGTTTTTATTGTTTTTAAAGACTGTGGACAAAATGCTATAACAGCAATAAGTGCTCCAATAATCCCTATTATAGTAATAATTCATCATTCAGTATTTGCCATTATTTTTATTCCTCCAAAGTTTTAGCATTTTTGCCCAACGTTTTCATATTTTTTACTTTAACATAAATAATACAATTAGTTGCAGTCATTGTTACTGTATACGGTATTATTAAGGTAGAACCTCAAATTGCAATTTCAAGAGTATCAGCACCTTCTGGTCACATTACTGGTAATGTTACTGAAAGTATTCCAAATATCAAGAAAAAAAGATTAGCAATATTATAAATAATATAAGTTGATAAGATTATATGTTTAGTTTCCTTAGTTTTTATTGTTTTTATTGCTTGTGGAATAAATGTTATAATAGACAATATTCCGGCTAAATAACCTATAATTCCAATAAAAGTTTGCATTTTCATCCTCCATTAAATTTTAAAAATATCTTAGTAGTTTTTTTAAAACTATTAATATACTTATTTCTTGTTTTATTAACAATAACATTATTTTACTTTTTATCATTTAAAATAGAAAGTGTTTAGTTAATATTTTTTCAAATAAATCTAAAAAAATGAAAAATAATTTATAATAAAAAAATAAAAAACCACTAAAATAGTAAAAATTTATTTAAAATAAAATAATAAATTTAAAAAATATTAGTTAAAAATTAAATAAAATTTTAATTTTAATTTTACAATAAATATAAAATTATGAAATAAATTCGCCTTTTTATAAAAAAGTGAATTTATTATTGTATATTCATTTTTTCAATTATAGACTTAAATTAAGATTTACTTAGAATTCAAAAATAAACAATAAATAATAATTTTTCAATTAAAACTATATTCTATAAAAAAATAATTTGTTATCAATTTATGTTATTAACAATATTTTTAATATTGTCATAAATTTAACTTATCATTTTATTTTTTATAAATTTACAAACTAATTTAATGTTCTTACACCATTTCATATTTTTTTAAAATCCTAAATATTATAAATATAATCTATGTTCTAAGTAAATCTTAAATTATGGGAATATATAAAAAAGTATTGGAGTTAAAAATGAAAAAAAATAATTTTATTTATGCGAGATATCATAAAGAAGATAACTGTTTAGATGTTTATGACACTATGGAAGAAGCAATATTAAAAGTTTACCACATTGATAAAACTAATAAAAAACGCTATTATCAAGTCTATAATAATATTTGTCGTTCTTATCAAAAATATAAAAATAATTTTGGAAATGTTGTTTGTTATGAAGGTTTTTGATTTAAAATACCACTAAATGAAAATGGCTATTAAAATTAAAAAAATAAAATAGTTATACTATGAAATGGTTAAGGATACTTAATAAAAATATTTTTTAATTTTATAGTTAAAACTCAATAAATTAAAAAACCATTACTTTGATTTATAAATATTTATTTTATTAAATTTTTTCAATTATTTCTTTAGTTTAAAACTTTAATTATTAATAAGAATTTAAATCATAATATTTAATATTTTATTATTTATAAGTTGAAAAAATCTGAATGTTAGTAAACTAAATTAACCTTTACTAACATTCTTTTTTAGATTTAAAGTTTTTTATATATTTTCTAAAAAACAGAATACTTAATCATTTTTTATAAAACTACTTTTTTATTAGACTTCTTTTACTCATTGATTAGGTACTACTGAAAAACCAATAGTATTATTACCAGTATGTGTTTTTAAAATATTACATAATGGTTCAACTTTATATTTGGTAAATCCTCTATTTTTTACTTTTTTAATTGCTTCATCAATAATATCTTTTCTACATCAACCATCAATAATATATATTGTTTCTTTAGTAACATCTTTAATTTTAGTAATAATATCTAACATTTCTTCCATAGCTTTACTTAAGGTTCTAACTCTACCAATATTATCAATTGTTTCTTTACATCTTAAAATTGGTTTAAAACGTAAAAAATTACCAATTCTTGCTTTACTCATTGGTAATCTACCACCACGAGCCAAAAATTTTAAATCATTAGGAGCAATATAAGATTCATAAGTTTTACGAAATTTATTTAAAATTCCTAAAATTTCAGGAATTTTTTTTCCATTTTTAACAAGAGTAAAAGCAATTAAAACCATAAATTTTAAAGTTATTGAAGCAGCACCTGTTTCTAAAATATGAACTTTATTTTTATATTTTTCTTCTTTTTGTAAAACTTGTGAACTTGCATATTGTCCTGAAGCATTATTAGCAATTGGTAAAAATAAAATTTGATCATATTTACTTAAAGCATTATCTCAATATTGTTCAAGTTTACCACGACTAGTTTGACTAGTTTTTAAAATACAGTGTTCATCAATCATCTTTTTACGAATTGTTTCGCTATCAATATCAATGTTATTATCATCATAAGCATTTTCTCCTTCAATAATATTTAAAGGAATAATTATTATTTCAGGATATTTTTTCATATCTTCAACGGTAAAACCAGTAGCTGAATCACTTACAATTCCAATTTTCATTTTGTTTGCTCCTAACCTTTTATACTAATAAATTATAGTAAAATTATAACAAATTTATTTTACTATATATCGTTTTAATTTGAAAAAATATAAAGTGACTATAAACTTATTAGTAGTAAAAATAAAAATGGTCTTAATTAGTCAATAATTAAGACCATTTTTTAATTACTTTTAAGTTAAATAAATAATACGATCAGCAATAATTTCTGTATAGTAAAAATCATTAGCTTTATTAGCAAATGTTTGAATTCTACCTTTAATACCAATAATTGCATTTTTTCTTAATAGTGTTTTTAATTCCTCTGTATTAGCTATTCAAGTTTTAATAGTGATAAAATCAATTTGAAATTGATTTTGACGATTTTTAAAAGGTTTTTCAACAGCCATTATAAACTGGCCGTATCCCAGATATGACTAGATTTTAAACCAAGTATATAGGGGCTTTGCCCCTAGTTGCTTCGCAACTCACCCCAGTGGCGTAAACGCCACGGCCAACCAACCAAGGTTCTGGTTGGTTTCGACCAATAATATAGGTTTACTCTTTTTTAACATCTTTCTTATTTTTCTTAGAATATTTATTTCTATAATAACAAGTACGGCATACAGTATTTTCAGTTTCTTTCTTTTCAGTTTGTAATATATTAGCCAACTTATCTAATCCTACTGCTCTAATATCATCAACAGTAAAATCTAATGGTTGTGATTGTTCATAGTCTTTAACAGTACTTAATTCACTCTTTAACGAATGAATATAATTTAAAGCACGACTATTATATCTTTGTAAATAAGACCTAGGAAATCATAAACTAAAAGTCATAGTTTCACCACTATAACTAGGTGGTAATCCACCACGTTTAATTATTCGCTTTGTTTGTCTTTTAGATAATACAACTTTATTATAATCATCAACATTAGTATAAATATTTAGTTTAAACTTAACTAAAAATAACAAAATACGCATTGTTTTAACTTGCACAATATATTCAACTTTTTCACGTGCTTGTTTTGGTATTCTATCGGGATGTTGTTCAATCATATACATAATTCCATTAAAGTTATGACCTATTAATTTACAAAACATTCCTAAACTTTCTTGTGTTTCTTTAAATTCGGGCGACAAATCATTACTATTAATTTTCAAACCTAACTCATCTAAAACAACCATATCACACTCTTTAAAAGCATAATTACTATTTAATTGATTAAATTTAAAAACATCATCATAAGAACAACGATAACTATACTCATTAGGAACTTTAATAGGAATAGGACTTACTACCCTACCCTTATGTTTTTGTGCTAAACAACAAGCAAGAGCAGATTTACCAGTACGTGGTGGTGCTGAAATTATATAACTACCTACACGTTGTAATATTTTTATATTTTTTCTAGTTATTAAAAATGGATAAAATATTATTAATAATATAACTCCTAAAAGTAAATAACCATATCAAGGCATTATTTAACCACCTTACTTTTATTTTTAAACTTATTTTTAATTCAAAAACAAAACTCTACAAAATATGAACTTAAAATAAAGGGAAAAATAAAATCAAAAAAGAAAATTAAAATTTTTGAACCAAAACTAGCATTTTCAAAAAATAACTTTAATTTGTCTACATCAAAATCAAAAAATAACGCAGTAAGCGATGATATTAAAAAACAAAAAATAACTCCACTACAAATTTCAAATAAATCTTTCTTTTTCATAATAAACTCCTAACCAACTAAAAATCCTACTGCTTTTAAAAATACTCATAAAGTTAAAACTTGTTCTAAACCACTAGTAAAATCAACATTTAAAACAGAACTAATAGTATCATCAAAAATACGTCTCAATAATCCGTCAAGTTTAGCAAAAAATTCTCTTAAAGGTTCAACGGGTAAAACTTTACCAACAACACCATAAAGTACTCATCTAAAAGCATTACGCAATTGACCAAAAACATCATATCAACTAACTCGTTCATACTCAGGATTAAAAGGACTATTTGGTGGAACTGGTGTTACTTTCTCACTTGAAAAAATATTAACTTGACCAAATAAAACATCTGGTGGAATAGTTAAATCTGTAGTTCCATGAATATCAAAAAATACAGTTAAATGTCTTAAATTTGGAACACGCACCGGCATAGATATAAAATTAGACTTCTTGCAAAACCTATCTATTAAAAATTTAATTTTTAAAATAAAATTAAAAATAAAAAAGATAGGTAATCTATGATGTTTGATAAATTAAAAACTATTAACAATCCAGAATTATTAAGATTAACTGGTATAAATGATATTATTTTTAATAAAATTCTAGAAATTTTAAAGACAGAAGAAGTAAAAAAGTTTAAAAATGGTGGTACACCTAATAAATTATCATTAGAAAATCGTTTATTAATGACTTTAGAATATTGAAGAGAGTATCGAACTTATTTTCATATTGCTAAAAGTTATGGAATTAGTGAAAGTAGTTGCTATAGGAATATCAAGTGAATAGAAAATACTTTAATAAAACATCCTGATTTTCAACAACTTGATGGGCAAAAATCACTGTTAAATAATAATTTTAAAGATAAAACAGTTATCATTGATGTGACTGAAAGTACTATTCAACGCCCAAAAAAAGTCAAAAACAATATTATTCAGGAAAAAAGAAAAAACATACAATAAAAACTCAAGTCATAATTGAAAAAGATAGTAAAAAAATTATAAGTTCTTATTTTTCTTATGGTAAAAATCATGATTTTAAAATTTTAAAAAATTCAAAAACGAAATTTTTATCAGAAACAACTATTTTAGTAGATTTAGGATATCAAGGTATACAAAACATACATAAAAATGTCTTATTACCTAAACGAAAATCAAAGAAAAACCCTTTAACTAAAGAAGAAAAGAAAAATAATAAGGCTATTTCAAAAATGAGAGTTGTTATTGAACATGTTTTTGCGATTCTTAAAAAATTTAAAATTATTAGTGAAAAATATCGAAATAGAAGAAAAAAATTTGCATTAAGATTTAATTTAATAGCTTCAATTTATAATTTACAATTATTAATTTAAATATATTTGATAATTTAATATTTTATTTTTTTATTTGAAATAATAATTTTTGTTGTATTTTAATGACAAAAAATAAAACATATTTTGAACAATAATTTTTAAAAAATATTAAAAGTGTTATTAAAATAAATTTTTAAACTTAAAAAATGGAGGCTTTTATGTAATCTGTGTATCTTTGTTTTACAAAGTACTAGTTTAGATTAATTCTATCTTCAAATTTTATCATAAAATGAGCAATTGCTGTATTTCAATTTTGAATGGGCATTGTTCATTTTTTTGTTATATTTTCAATTGCTAAATAAAATATTTTAAAAACTGCCATATCATTAGGAAAAACTTTTTTATTTCTGATAACTTTTCGTAATTGACTATTTACAGATTCAATAGCATTTGTTGTATAAATAACTCTTTTGATTTCTGTAGGATAACTAATAAAAACCATTAAATTATCTCAATTTTTATATCAAGATTTAGCAATTTGAGGATATTGTTTATTTCACTTATTTTCAAAGGATTCTAAAGCCTGCATTGCTTGTTCTTCACTACATGCAGTATAAATTGGTTTTAAATCTGCAACTAGAGATTTTCTATGCTTATATGAGACATATTTCAAACTATTTCTAATTTGATGAACTATGCATAATTGATGTTCTGTTTTAAGATAAACTGATTGTATTGCTTCTGACATGCCTGTTAAATTATCACTGCAGGCAATAAGAATATCATTTAAGCCACGATTTTTCATTTCTGTTAAATTTGCTAATCAAAATTTAGCACCTTCATTTTCACTAATTCATAAACCTAAAACATCTTTTTTACCTTCTAAATCAACTCCTAAAGCTATATAAACTGATTTATTAATAATCCTTTTATCTTGTCGTACTTTCACTACTATGCAATCAAAATAAACAATCGGATAGACACTTTCTAATGGTCGATTTTGCCATGCTTTTACATCATCAATAACATCATCAGTAATTTGACTAATAACACTTTCACTAATATCAGCACCATGATATAACTCTTGTAATTGCATTCTAATATCTGATAATGTCATACCTTTTGCATATAAAGAAAGAACTTGTTGATCAAAACCATCAAATCTTCTTTGTCTTTTTGCAACTATTATAGGATTAAAATTACTATTGCGATCTCGTGGTACATCAATCTCAATTTTACCTTGTTGAGTTATTATTTTTTTTGAACTTATACCATTACGAGCATTGTCACTATTACTATGTTGATTCTTTTCATATCCCAAATAATTTTGCATCTCAGAATTCAACATTTTTTCTACTAATCTTTTTGTTAATTCTTTATACAATCCTCCCTCTTTAAAAACTGTTGTTAAATCTTCAGTATTTTCTAATAATAAATCTACTGCTTTTGATATTGGATCATTATTATTAATATTTTGCTTTTTAGCCATCTGTAACTCACTCTTTCTAGTCATTTAATTATATTTACTAGAATTAATTAAACATAGTTATTTTTGTAAGTTACACAGATTACTAAACATTACCAAAAAATGTGATTAATATCATAGTTTTGCAAGAAGTCTAATATATTTTTGAGCCATTTTTCTTCTTATTTTTTCAACTTTAATCATATGTTCTTCACAAAAATATCTTACTTGTACATTATCTTTATCTAATTTTGTTGGTAAATTAGTACAATTTGTTATATGTTTACCAAGTTCATTAACTTCACTAAAACAACATGGTATATTTTCTTTATTCATAATTTAACCTTTCTTTTCTAACTCTTTTATTTTGTTTTTGCTTACATAAGTTATTAGAACCTGTTTGGAATCTTTTGAAAAATTATTAATACAGTTTTTGAGTTTTAATTTATGTTAAAAATAACATGATTAAATGTATTTTATTTTTTTTATTTTTATTATTAAAAAAAATATAAGTGCTTTTTAAATAATTTGCCTGTATTTTGTTAAAATTTTTTGAACATGAAAAAAGATCCTAAACAGGTTCTTACATTTATGGGAATAGACTCTACCATAACCACATTTATTATTCTTTTTAATTTTTATTATCATTATTTTTAAAACAATTTTTACAATTTGGTCAATTATAATGTTGTTTACAATCAATACACATTTTCATTAGTTATTTCTCCTTCTTATTTTTTTGGATGTTGAAATTGAACAGCTTTACAATTATTACATCTAAATATTAATTCAATACTTACATCTTCATGTTCACAATTAGTCATTAGTTAATTTCTCCATTTTCTATTTTTTTAATTAATAAACCGAAAATTCCTCTAAAATTTATATTTTTAATATGTTCAAGTAATTTTTCTTTATTAATTTCAACTTTTTTCATTATCTAATACCCTTTCTATGTTCTCTTACATGTTCAATATTTTCTTCATCTCCAATTATTATTTCTCCACAAAAAACACATTTATACTTTGTTCAATATTCCATTATTTATTCTCCTTAATTTCAATAACATAATCAATTTTTATATTTTTATAATTATTTAAATGAGTTTTACATAATCCTAATTTTGTATTTTTTGTAATTGAACAAACATATATTTCTTGATTACTATTATTATTTTTACAAGGATAACTATCACAATATCATATTCAATCATAATCATTAATCATATTATTTATTCTCCTTATTTTTATCTTTCTTTTCTAAATCTTTTGCAATTGAATTTAATAGATTTAAAACTTTATATTCATTTTTTAAATCTATAATTATATAAATTAAAAATATTAAAATAGTTATACTTGTTATTAATATCGGTACTATTAATAAAATTTTTCATAATATCATTTTTTACTCTTTTCATTTTTTAAATCATTTAACATTGATTGAACAAAATGCACGATTTATATTCATATTTCAATTATTAAAGATTTCACCAGTTACTAAAATTTCATCATTTTTGTTTAATAAAATACATCGATTATAAAGTTTTGGGTTATTAAAAATTAAAGTAACATAATTTAATCCATTTCATTGACCACGAACACTATAATATAATTCTTTATTACCTTTTTCGTAATATTTTGCTTCAATACTGTTACTCAGTTTTACTGTTAATTTGACATAATTTGCTTTATCTTTCATGTTTATAATTTCCTTAAATAATATTGAATATGCTTATATGCATCTTGTTCATGTTTTGTAAATTTTATATTTCCTTTATAATTTTCTATTTTAGTTTTATTTTTTGGTTCACTTTCTTGATAATCTCAATTCATAACATCTTGAACTAATACCATTAATGCACCAATAATTTTAGGAGTTGCTAATGGATTAGTTAATAATTGTTTTGAACTTAAAAAGAAATTTTCTACAGTAACTAATATTTTATGATTATCAAAAAATTTTTTTATTCCTGAAAGGTGTTTTTTATAAAAGTTTTTACTTTCTAAAACAGTTTTTGTTTTAAATGTGTTATAAAATAAAATACTATTAGTTTCGCTTGAATATATAACAATTCCATTATTGCCAATACCAGCAGGGTCAATACCAATAATTAAGTCATATTTCATTATTCAAAGTCACCATTTTAATTTCATCTCTTAATTTAATAATAAATCCGAATGGAGTTAAACCTTGTGTATCACCAATATAAAAGGTTTCATAATCAAGTATTCTATTAATTATTTTTTCTTTATATTCATTAATTACTTCTTTTTTAAAATCTTTTCTTAATTTTTCTATATTATTTAAATATTCTTCTGTTATTTCTTTACTACGTTTTTTATTATATTCATTAATAATTTCTTGGTCTTTAACAGAAAATGGTTTTTCTTTATCCATATTTATGCCTCCTACTTAACCTAATATTTAAAATACAGTCATAACAAATTGCTTTACTATTTTTATCTCTTAAAAAATATTTTCTTGTTTTTATATCATCAGTATTAAAGAATAAATAATCAAATTTATGTTGTTTACATGTTCAACAAAAATACTTTTTCATTATGAGTTGAAAGTTCCTTATAAGAAGTAACTATATAATTAATTGGTAAAGCATCATGTTTATATGGATTATTTATTTTAAAACCTTTTCTGTTTTCTTCTCACGTAATGTTATATTTAAAACAAGGATTAGTAATTGGATGGGTTACAATTTATTGGACACTAATTACGTAGACAAGTAAACAAATTTGTTAAAAGAAAGGAACTATAATTATGGCCAATATTAACTCATATACCGATGAATTTAAAAAACAAATAGTAGCTTTATATCAAAGTGGCAAATCAGTATCTTGCCTTGCTAAAGAATATAATGTTACAAGAGCAGCTACTTACAATTGAATTAAGTAATTTAGTAATTCAGGAAGTTTTAAAACTAAAGATAATCGTTCTTTTGAAGAAAATGAATTAATTAAATTAAGAAAAGAATTAAAGCAATTACGAATGGAAAATGATATTTTAAAGCAAGCAGCACTAATAATAGGCAGAAAATAGAAATTATTGTCAAAAATAAAGCTAAATATAAAATTCGCACAATGTGTCGTTTTTTAAAAATATCTAAATCAACATATTATTTTAATTTAAAGAAAAAAGAAAATAAAATCAAAAATAATATTTATGATGAAGCTGTTATTAGTGCTTTTAAAGAAAATAAAGAAGTTTATGGTACTAGAAGATTAAAAAAAATTCTAGAAAACCAAGAAATTTATTTATCGCGCAGAAAAATTAAAAAAATTATGAATGAACATAATTTAATATCAAAATATACTAAATTATCATTCAAAAATCATAATAACAAAGTTAACGATAGTCAAATAACTAATCTTGTTAATAGAAAATTTAAGAATAGGATTAAAAATGAAGTTATTGTTAGTGATTTAACTTATGTACAAGTTAATGGTAGGTGAAACTATATTTGCCTATTAATAGACCTATTTAACCGCGAAATTATCGGACATAGTGTTGGAGTTAAAAAAGATGCATCATTAGTACATCAAGCATTTATGCAATCAAATCGCTGTTTAAAAGATATTCAAATATTTCATAGTGATCGCGGTAATGAATTTAACAATAAAATTATTGATAAACTTTTACTAGCATTCAACATTAACCGTTCTTTAAGTAAAAAAGGTTGTCCTTATGATAATGCTGTTGCTGAAGCAACTTTTAAAACTTTTAAAACCGAATTTATTAATGATAAAAATTTTACATCATTAATCCAATTAAAATTAGAATTATTTGATTACATCAATTGATATAACAATATAAGAATTCACAGCACTTTAAACTACTTAACTCCAGTTAAATATCAACAACAAATGTTTACCAAAAAATAGTCCTAAAAAGTGTTGCCATTCCAAATTTTAGTTTTGTTATCAGTTATTTCACCCATAAATCAACTATTATGCTGTTCATAAAATGTTAATGGTTCAAGTTTTATATCATTAAGATAATATTCTTTTGGAGTCGTTGGTTTATTAACAGTTATTTTTTGCTCAGAAATATATGGTTCTAATAATTTTACTAATTCATTACCATTTAGTTCTCTTTTAACATTGTCTAAATTAAAAACTCAATATGTGTAACTGTTATCAACAATAAAAGAATTATTTTTAATCATCCATTTTGGAAGTGATAATTTATATTCAACATAATCAATAAGAATAGATTGTGGTTTATCTTTAACAATTTGTTCTTTTTTAAATTCTATTTGCATATTAATCTGCACATCAATCACAAACATATCCATATGGATTTTTATAATCCAAATGTTCTTCTATATCATAATCATCTTCATATTTTTTAATATCATGTTGTTCTGCTTCTAATTCTGTTTTAAAGCGATAAAGCATATTCATTTTGTCATCTTCATATAATTCATTACATTCAACACATCTTTTTCTTCTTTTTTTAATTTTATTATCAATCTTTCTTAGTGCTTCATAATCAAGAATTTCTATTGCCATAATAATCCTTTCATAATATGTCCTGTTGCTTTCTAGCATAAAGGACATATATTTTAATTTTTATATTATTAATACTATTCGTTTTATTCATTCCAGAAATTCTGGGCTCAAAAATAAATTGTGAAATTTTAAAAAACATTGAGGCATTCGATTCAATATTTATTTAATTTGTGTTTAACAAATTAATATTTTAATTGAACCGGCACTGCTCAATTTTTTTTACAAGTTTGAAATTTATTTTCTCGCCCAAAAAATTTTTCAAAAAAAATAAAAAATAAAACCAACACTTGCTCACTGGGGAGTGGCAAGGTTGGTTAAATAAAGAATAGAATTAATACAATAGGTCCCTACAACAGGTCTATATATACTAGTTTCCAATTCGCTCCCACCCCAAGAATTACCATTACTGGTTAGTATATTTTATTAGGTATCACTCCACTTTTTATTTATCCATGCAAGTCCACATGTTCTAGCTACTATTTTTAACAACTGTGTTGTAGTTCACTGTTTTAGTTCCCTAACACGTGTTGATAATAGCGTTAAAGAGGGTTATTAATTATTAACTTTCTCCTACTTGGTCATTGCGTGTAGTAGATATTTAAAGGATGTTAATAATAAAAATTTTAAAATTTTACAATTACAAAAAAAAAGACAAGATTTTTATTCTCGTCTTTTGTCATTTATTTTTAATTCAAGGGTAAAAAAAGAAAGGAGCTATTTTTAAAACTTTTTAGTTACCGACATCTTCGACACGCTCCCATAAATTTTTAGAAATGAAAATATAAAAATAATAATTAAAATACTATACAAATTTTTAATTTTAATCAATTTAAAAATTTAAATTATATTAGAAATTTTTTATCATAACAAAAAAATTTGAAAAATAATTTAAATTATCAAACATTAGTATCTGCTTTTTTAATAATTCAATTATCAAATAAAATATGATTATTTTTATGATTCTTAATCATTCCAGTTAAAAAACTAGTGTTTGCATAACGAATAGTTAAATAATTATAACCATGCATACCACCCGCATTTCTTTTAACTTTAAATGTATTATCATCTAATTTTTCCACACTATTTATATCACTTAAAGTAGTATTTTTTGCTCCTTTTCAAAGACCATTTAAAGTAACTGAAATATTACCTTTAATAAGATCTTCGCTTGTAGCTTTAGAATTTATTTTTGAACTAATATAGTCACTAATATCACTCATTTTTTTATTATTTTGAACAAAGTCATCAAAATCTCCAGGATTCATATATATTGTTAAATTATTATTAGTAGTTATATCAATACGCCCTTCAGCAAATGCACTTTTTGTATAAAATATTTTACCTAATGCTATTGCTGTTTGCTCTGCTCATTCACCTTGCGTTTGATTAGGACTAATATTAATAAAATCTAAATTCATTGGTGTTAATCTTAATCCTGAAATGCTTCAATCACTAATAGTGATTTTTCCAAAAGCATTAATTTTCTTTTTATTTTCTTCAGGCACTCCTTGTTTTCCAACAAGTCACTTAGTAATCTCATCTGAAAAAGCTGTTGCTGTTGGTGATAAATAATTTTTCAAAGAATCAATTGCTTCATCAATTGTAGGTTTAGTAAGCGCTTCATACATATGATCACTACTAGCATAAACATCATTTTTTTGAAGCACTTCTGATTGAGCATTAATATCAACTTTAGTAATATTAACTTTATTGTTATTAAGTTTTTCAGTAATTAATTCTTTTGCTTTTTGTAATAAACTTTCACTATCAGTAGTGGCGTTTTCCATTTCTATCATAAAATTTTTTAATACTTTTGTTACATTACTAGTTGAAGCTTCAATTAAATCTTTTAAATTAGCACCAGTATTAGCGTAATTAAAATCAAAAATATTAGATACTTCAATTTCTGTCTTTTTGTTACTTTCATCTTTATAAGATAATTTTAATTTTAAATCTGCAGTAAGTTTATATCACATTGTTATGTTATACGTTGCTGGATCATAATTTTCAATACCAAAATCAGCATTTTCCTTAGTTCAATTGAATTGTTTATTTGTCATTGTTGTTTCATTAAAATCAATTTTTAAAATTTCACTAGTAGTTATATTATTAAATAATGGTTTTAAATCAGATGGTTGTAATAAATAATCCTCAATAATAAGATTTGTAATATCTTTTTGAAGCCTAGTTAAAAATATATCTTTTATTTTACTATCAACTAGAGTGTCACTATCTTTAGATAAACTATTTAAATTATTAGTAATATCTTTTCCAGATTCACCAAATTCATCTTCAAAAGTTAAATTCTTATATTCACTAATTAAATTTGCAAGTCCTAAACTAATTTGCTCTTTAGCTTTTTTTAATAATTCTTGTACATCAGCATTTTCCGATACTTCATCATCAGTATCAGAACTATTACCATTTCCACATGCCATTACATTTACTGCTAATGGTGCTGTTAATCCAAAAATTGCTAATAATTTTAATATTCCCTTCACTCTAGTACCCTCCTAAAATTTCTTTTAATATCTTTTATTAAAGTTTTAGTAAATTCTATAATATTTATAATTAAAATGTTGTGAATATATTAATTTTAATATTTATGTAAACTAATAATTTGATTATTTTTCTACTTATAATATATTATAAGTATTAATAGAAACTAAACTATTCATATTCTATATATAAATTAATTTATTATAATTTTTGTAATAGACTTCTTGCAAAACTATGATATTAATCACATTTTTTAAGTTTAAAAATTTATTTTAATAACACTTTTAATATTTTTTAAAAATTATTGTTCAAAATATGTTTTATTTTTTGTCATTAAAATACAACAAAAATTATTATTTCAAATAAAAAAATAAAATATTAAATTATCAAATATATTTAAATTAATAATTGTAAATTATAAATTGAAGCTATTAAATTAAATCTTAATGCAAATTTTTTTCTTCTATTTCGATATTTTTCACTAATAATTTTAAATTTTTTAAGAATCGCAAAAACATGTTCAATAACAACTCTCATTTTTGAAATAGCCTTATTATTTTTCTTTTCTTCTTTAGTTAAAGGGTTTTTCTTTGATTTTCGTTTAGGTAATAAGACATTTTTATGTATGTTTTGTATACCTTAATATCCTAAATCTACTAAAATAGTTGTTTCTGATAAAAATTTCGTTTTTGAATTTTTTAAAATTTTAAAATCATGATTTTTACCATAAGAAAAATAAGAACTTATAATTTTTTTACTATAGACATATTCCGTAATTAAATTTTTTAAAAGTCAATTAATAATTTTAAAATTTATTTTATAATTTTGTTATTAACAATAAATTTAGAAAAGTGTTGATAAAAATGATTTTTGAAAATTTAAAAAAATTAAAAAATGAAGAATTTTATAGATATTTTGGTATAAAACGTTTTCATTTTAATGAAATGTTAGAAAAATTAATTGAAATAGAAAAATTAGAAAAAAATAAAGGTCGAAAAAATAAACTTTCAGTAGAAGAAAGATTAATGATGACTTTATTATACTGAAAAGAATATTATACTTTTTTTCAAATGAGTATTAAATCTAAAATGAGCCCATCAAGTTGTTTTCGAAATATTACTTGAGTAGAAAATAAACTTAGTAACCACAAAGATTACCAATTTTTAAAAGAAAGATATAAATTAAAAATTGATAAAAAACAAGAAAATTCAAATGAATTTCAATTTTATTTAATTGATTCAACTGAGATTGAAATTGAAAGACCAACTAAAAAAACTACAGTTAGAATATTTTTCTGGTAAAAGTTGAATGTATTCTATAAAATTTCAAATTGTATATGATTTTTTTAATAAAAAAATTGTTGATATTTTTGCTGATAATGGTAAAGTGCATGATTTTCAAATATTAAAAAATTCAAATCTTGAATTTTCAGAAAAAACAATAATTATTGGTGATTTAGGATATCAAGGTATACAAAATATTTATAAAAATACAATAATACCAATTAAAAGAACTAAAAATAAAAAATTAACTAAACAAGAAAGAAAATACAATAAGATTGTATCTAAAATTAGAATTAAAGTTGAACATGTCTTTGCTTGATTGAAAAGATTCAAAATTTTAGTAAATAAATGTAGAAAATCTAAATTTAGACTTATGTACTTAAGATTTAACTTACTTTGTGAAATTTTTAATAAAATAAAACCATTAAAATAAAAAAAATATTAAAAATATTTTTTTAAAATTTAAATTTTTATCGAGTTAATATAAAAATATTATTAACAATTTTTTGTTTAAAATGTAAACTCATTTTTTAAACTATTTTTTCAAAAAATATTTATTTCTATATTCAATAAAACTAAATAGTTTTAAAACAATTTTATTGACAATTAATTAAATTTAATTACGGAATATGTCCTATCTTTTTCAATTATGACTTGAGTTTTTATTGTATGTTTTTTCTTTTTTCCTGAATAATATTGTTTTTGACTTTTTTTGGGCGTTGAATAGTACTTTTAGTCACATCAATGATAACTGTTTTATCTTTAAAATTATTATTTAACAGTGATTTTTGCGCATCAAGTTGTTGAAAATCAGGATGTTTTATTAAAGTATTTTCTATTCACTTGATATTCCTATAGCAACTACTTTCACTAATTCCATAACTTTTAGCAATATGAAAATAAGTTCGATACTCTCTTCAATATTCTAAAGTCATTAATAAACGATTTTCTAATGATAATTTATTAGGTGTACCACCATTTTTAAACTTTTTTACTTCTTCTGTCTTTAAAATTTTTAGAATTTTATTAAAAATAATATCATTTATACCAGTTAATCTTAATAATTCTGGATTGTTAATAGTTTTTAATTTATCAAACATCATAGATTACCTATCTTTTTTATTTTTAATTTTATTTTAAAAATTTAATTTTTAATAGATAGGTTTTGCAAGAAGTCTAATATTTAAATTTTTAAAAAGAAAAAATAAACTACTCAAATTGAGTAGTTTTAAAATATTTTAGTTAATTAAAATATTCGATAAATAGGCATTATTACTAAAACAATATACTTTAATTTAAAATGATAGAAAAATTTGGGAGATTGTCAAAAATCCGGAATAAATTAATTCATATAGTCGTATTATAATTTTAGACAAGAAATAATTTGGATTTTTATGAAATTGTATTTAAATAATATATTTTTTTAAAAATATTGCAACTAAAATACTTATAATTAAATTTAGTAAGTGCTAAACTTATGAAATAATGTTAAGGAGAATTTAAAGATGACAATTAAAGCACTTAAAAAATTACAGTTAATAACCGTATTACTATTTATTTTTAGTATTTTAATTATGACTATAGGTTTAACTCTTATAGGTTCTTGTGATTATCATTCTCATATTTATAATTTATTAACAAAAAAACATATAAATCTAGAAAAAAATGGATTTGAAATATTAAGTACAACCAGTATAATCCATATTTTAGGTTGTTCTCCGAAATTTGTATGCTCAATAACTAATTGTAATGGAAATTATTATAATTGAATTCAATTACAAATTGGAGTGATTTTTTGTCTAATTTTAGTACCAATTTTAATAATTATAATTTTATCATTAACTTTTTTCATTATTGGTTTAAAAGTAAAAATAAAAAATAATAATTTTTGAGATGCTATTCAAAATTGTGAAATAATAAGTAACTATTACATACATTAAAACTATGTTTCTAAATTTATCTTATTACATTTAAAAATAACCATTTTAATATAAATATCTATACTATATGTTCTATTACCAAGCATTTCTTTTAAAATATATCAAATATTACTTTCAGCAAAAGTACCAATATTTCATTTTGCACCTTGATTTTCAATTCCTTGTTTATTATTTTTAAAAATTCTTAAAGTTTCTTTATTAACTTTTGTTTTAATTAAAAATTTTATTAATTCATCATAATTACCATTACAAAAATAATCTTTAGCAATTTTATAATTATTATATTTTTCTTTATTAATAATTAATTTTCTTTTACCAGAATTAGGTTTATATGCTGTTCATAAATATTTTAAACCATGATATTTATCAAAAACATAATATGCTCCTAAATATTTTGCTAAAGTTCTAATTCAAGTTGCACTATCACCACAAATAATAATTTTTGCTTGTTCAATGTTTTCATAAAATTTTTGACAATGTTCTTTAACAAATTCAGCAGTTTTTTTAATTCCAATTGCTGTTTTTGTTGGCCTTATAATTGCTTTTACTCTTTTATTTTGTACTTTGTGATTAATATTATCTGTATATGTTACTATTAATCGCATAGAATGTTTTATACCTTTACGTTTAAAATTTCAAAATTTTCGGTGACCATCATCAATTGCTACAAAAATAGGCTGATTTTTTTTAATTTTACTTTTACTGGATTTGCTTCAATTATTTCAAAATTTTTAAAAACTCTATGAATAGAACTAAGACTAATATTTGCTTTTTTTATAATAGACTTCTTGCAAAACCTATCTATTAAAAATTAAATTTTTAAAATAAAATTAAAAATAAAAAAGATAGGTAATCTATGATGTTTGATAAATTAAAAACTATTAACAATCCAGAATTATTAAGATTAACTGGTATAAATGATATTATTTTTAATAAAATTCTAGAAATTTTAAAGACAGAAGAAGTAAAAAAAGTTTAAAAATGGTGGTACACCTAATAAATTATCATTAGAAAATCGTTTATTAATGACTTTAGAATATTGAAGAGAGTATCGAACTTATTTTCATATTGCTAAAAGTTATGGAATTAGTGAAAGTAGTTGCTATAGGAATATCAAGTGAATAGAAAATACTTTAATAAAACATCCTGATTTTCAACAACTTGATGGGCAAAAATCACTGTTAAATAATAATTTTAAAGATAAAACAGTTATTTGATGTGACTGAAAGTACTATTCAACGCCCAAAAAAAGTCAAAAACAATATTATTCAGGAAAAAAAAAAAACATACAATAAAAACTCAAGTCATAATTGAAAAAGATAGTAAAAAAATTATAAGTTCTTATTTTTCTTATGGTAAAAATCATGATTTTAAAATTTTAAAAAATTCAAAAACGAAATTTTTATCAGAAACAACTATTTTAGTAGATTTAGGATATTAAGGTATACAAAACATACATAAAAATGTCTTATTACCTAAACGAAAATCAAAGAAAAACCCTTTAACTAAAGAAGAAAAGAAAAATAATAAGGCTATTTCAAAAATGAGAGTTGTTATTGAACATGTTTTTGCGATTCTTAAAAAATTTAAAATTATTAGTGAAAAATATCGAAATAGAAGAAAAAAATTTGCATTAAGATTTAATTTAATAGCTTCAATTTATAATTTACAATTATTAATTTAAATATATTTGATAATTTAATATTTTATTTTTTTATTTGAAATAATAATTTTTGTCATTAAAATACAACAAAAATTATTATTTCAAATAAAAAAATAAAATATTAAAAGTGTTATTAAAATAAATTTTTAAACTTAAAAAATGTGATTAATATCATAGTTTTGCAAGAAGTCTAATATCTCAAATATCTCTGTATCTTTTTCCATTAGCAAAATATTCAATGATAGTTTGCTCAATATCTTCACCGATTCTTTTATATTTTGGTAGTTCTAGTATTTCATCAACTAAACAAATACGAACTCATTTTTGTAATTTTTCATCAAAATATTCATAAATTCTTCTTTTATAAGTTACCATTCCATATATAATTTTTCTTGTTCGATATTGAAAATCAACAATTTTATATTTCTTTTTATCTCTTGTATTTTTTATTCTTCAATCTAGTTTTTCTCATTTCTTTGTTATATGTTCTAAAACTAATTTATCAATTTTTGCACTTTGTTCTCTAAAATTTCATTTATAATTAAAATTCACATTTACTTCTTCTAACTATTTTAAAAAATTCTAAATTTATTGTAAAGATATTTAAAAAATTAATTTACTTAATTATTATATAAATATATAAGTGTAATTTTAAATAAAATAAAAATTATTTAAAAAATAACTTTCATATTTGCTATATAATAAACAATTTCAATATAATTAATAGTATAGGTATTACAAAATAAACATCTTTAATTTAGGCGTTTATTTTGCATTTAAAAGCATACTTGTAAAAATAATCAAAAATAGTATAATTTATAGGTAAAATCAAGGAAAAAGGAGAAAAAAATGAAAACATTAGAATTGGAATATAATTGAGTTTTTAATTTTTTAAAATCTGCACAAATTAATAATGGTAATGAAGAAGTAATTAAAAATAAAGTTGAACTAGCAAAAACTACAATTAATGATATGAATAATGAAATAACAAAAATTAAAAAACAACCAAAAGTTAAAAATTTTTTTATTACACTTTTTAGTTTTGGGATTATTAACAAAAACAAAGAAAATAAAAAGAAAATTTTTGAAATTAATGAAAAAATAAAAAGATTAAATAAAGAAATTAACATATGAAATTTAATTTTTAAAAAAAGACAAAAAAATACTAATATTCAAAATCTAGTAAATCATATAAATAAAATGCCAAATAATGAACAAAATCATTATTATTCAAATAATCGTACAGTTTTATAAAATTTAAAAAAGGAGTAATTTAATATGAAAACATGAATAAAAACAAATTTAAGTAAAATAACATTAGCATTAGCATTAACTGGTGCTACAACTGGAACAATAGGATTAATCATGGGGGGTTCTTACCCATGAAAATAATTTCAAATATTCATATGAAAAACCAGACCATAGTATAGTTTTGAGGCTTTTTAATAATCTGTGTTTCTTTGTTTTACAAAGTTACTAATTCAGATTAATTCTGTCTTCAAATTTTATCATAAAATGAGCAATTGCTGTATTTCAATTTTGAATGGGCATTGTTCATTTTTTTGTTATATTGTCAATTGCTAAATAAAATATTTTAAAAACTGACATATCGTTAGGAAAAACTTTTTTATTTCTGATGACTTTTCGTAATTGACTATTAACAGATTCAATAGCATTTGTGGTATAAATTACCCTTTTTATTTCTGCAGGATAACTAATAAAAACCATTAAATTATCTCAATTTTTATATCAAGATTTAGCAATTTGTGGATATTGTTTAGTTCATTTATTTTCAAATGATTCTAAAGCTTGCATTGCTTGTTCTTCCCTACATGCAGTATAAATTGGTTTTAAATCTGCAACTAGAGATTTTCTATGCTTATATGAGACATATTTCAAACTATTTCTAATTTGATGAACGATGCATAATTGATGTTCGGTTTTAGGATAAACTGATTGTATTGCTTCTGACACGCCTGTTAAATTATCACTACAAGCAATCAGAATATCATTTAAGCCACGATTTTTCATTTCTGTGAAATTGGCTAATCAAAATTTAGAACCTTCATTTTCACTAATTCATAAACCTAAAACATCTTTTTTACCTTCTAAATCAACTCCTAAAGCTATATAAACTGATTTATTAATAATCCGTTTATCTTGTCGTACTTTAACTACTATACAATCAAAATAAACAATCGGATAAACACTATCTAATGGTCGATTTTGCCATGCTTTGACGTCATCAATAACATCATCAGTAATTTGACTAATAACACTTTCACTAATATCAGCACCATGATATAACTCTTGTAATTGCATTCTAATATCTGATAATGTCATACCTTTTGCATATAAAGAAAGAACTTGTTGATCAAAACCATCAAATCTTCTTTGTCTTTTTGCAACTATTACAGGATTAAAATTACTATTACGATCTCTTGGTACATCAATTTCAATTTTACCTTGTTGGGTTATTAATTTTTTTGAACTTATACCATTACGAGCATTGTCACTATTACTATGTTGATTCTTTTCATATCCCAAATAATTTTGCATCTCAGAATTCAACATTTTTTCTACTAATCTTTTTGTTAATTCTTTATACAATCCTCCCTCTTTAAAAACTGTTGTTAAATCTTCAGTATTTTCTAATAATAAATCTACTGCTTTTGATATTGGATCATTGTTATTAATATTTTGCTTTTTAGCCATCTGTAACTCACTCTTTCTAGAAAATTAATTATATTTACTAGAACTAATTAAACATAGTTATTTTTGTAAGTTACACAGATTACTAAACATTAACATAGTTTTTGGTAAGTATCAAATTTGAGTTGATAAAACAACTTCATCAGATGTATTTTCACTATATTTTTCATCTGTTAAACAACATAAAGTTGATATAGAATGGGATGGTAAATATCCAAATGGATATTTTGATTGATAATTAAATTTCTAAATTTATATAAGAGATATTTTCATTATATTTATCGAATAAATTAATATTTTTTAAATCAATTTCTTGTTTCTCTGTTATTAAAATTAAATCATAATTTCCAGAACCAAATATTCCGCTAATTTCAATCCGATTTAAATTATTAATCGGATTTTCAATTTGTAATTCAAATTCAATATTATTATCAATTTGTGAAATTTCTTTATAAAATTCTAATTTAGAAAATAATTGAGATTTATTTGAACCATATAAATTTAAAACATTTTCAATTTTAATTTTATTAATAATTACTATTGTAAAATATTTTCCATATTCTCCATTTCCTAATGTTCAATCAGCAGGAATTAATGACGGAATATTATTACTTTCTAATTCATTGGTAATAGATAATCAATTAAATTGATTATCATCTAGTTTAAATAATTCATTTTGACTAATATCATTATTTTTTAAATTAATATTATTAATATCTGTAAAATCAAAATATTTAGATTTTAATATTACCTTTACATCTTTAAATTCTCAAACTTTACCAGTATCTGTATGTATAGGATTTGATTTTAATTCAAAATAATAAGGTAATAAAATTTTATTATCGTCATTTAATCCTTTATTAATTGACATATTTGAATATATATTATTTGATAACATAATAATTAATTGTTTAAATATTTGAACTTGTGGTAAATTTATATAATTTGGATAATCTAATTTTCATTCTTTAAATAAATTAGTAATAACATCATCAGGCTTTTGACCTTCAAATTTTTGTCTTAATTTAGCAATATCATTTTTAGGATTTCCGTTTTCATATACAGCACCATCAAAATTTCTGTTATAAGTATATGTATAAGTTAGCATATCTAATAATAGTTGTTGTAAACTATCAATTGGTGGTTTATCATTTATTTCAATTTCAATTGAATTAAAGTTTTGTGATAATTCAATAGCAATAACTCTACTTGGATATGGTGGGTTTGGTTCTTGATGACTATATAAGAAATATTGTTCGTTCTTTTTCATTTCAAAATCTGGTAATTTTTTCGGTACTGGTTTTCCACCATCATATTTACCAATTTTAGCATATGTTATTTTTGCATTATTAATAATTTCTTTTCTTGTTTCACTTCCACCACCAATAGCAATTAAATCTAAAACTGATTTTTCTTCTCCAATAAATTGTTTTGCAAGATTTCAAGGTAATATTTGTTCACTGAATCATTGTTGTAATATTCTAACTTTTGGTTGAGTTTCAATAGGCATTGATAATAGCGGAAATGCTATCTTATCTTTAACAAACAACTTTGGGTATACTTCCATATTGTCAACTTCACCAAGTACCTTTATATTGCCAAAAATGATGCTTCTAGGGGCTTTAATTTTTAAACCAATAACTATGGTATCTTTATCTAATGGTTTTTGTAATTTAATAATGATTGGATAACCATCTCTTGTTTTAAAATCTTTAATTTTAATAATAGTAATACTTTTAGTACTTCTTGTTTTTGGATTTTGATAAGGTTGTGAATAATTATTAATGATATATAAATTATTAATATTAGCTTCTGTTAATGGTTCATTAATAGATACAGCATATAACTTAAATTGATTTAATAAATTTATTTCTTGAAATATTAGCCTTCTTGCAAAACCTATCTATTAAAAATTTAATTTTTAAAATAAAATTAAAAATAAAAAAGATAGGTAATCTATGATGTTTGATAAATTAAAAACTATTAACAATCCAGAATTATTAAGATTAACTGGTATAAATGATATTATTTTTAATAAAATTCTAAAAATTTTAAAGACAGAAGAAGTAAAAAAGTTTAAAAATGGTGGTACACCTAATAAATTATCATTAGAAAATCGTTTATTAATGACTTTAGAATATTGAAGAGAGTATCGAACTTATTTTCATATTGCTAAAAGTTATGGAATTAGTGAAAGTAGTTGCTATAGGAATATCAAGTGAATAGAAAATACTTTAATAAAACATCCTGATTTTCAACAACTTGATGGGCAAAAATCACTGTTAAATAATAATTTTAAAGATAAAACAGTTATCATTGATGTGACTGAAAGTACTATTCAACGCCCAAAAAAAGTCAAAAACAATATTATTCAGGAAAAAAGAAAAAACATACAATAAAAACTCAAGTCATAATTGAAAAAGATAGTAAAAAAATTATAAGTTCTTATTTTTCTTATGGTAAAAATCATGATTTTAAAATTTTAAAAAATTCAAAAACGAAATTTTTATCAGAAACAACTATTTTAGTAGATTTAGGATATCAGGGTATACAAAACATACATAAAAATGTCTTATTACCTAAACGAAAATCAAAGAAAAACCCTTTAACTAAAGAAGAAAAGAAAAATAATAAGGCTATTTCAAAAATGAGAGTTGTTATTGAACATGTTTTTGCGATTCTTAAAAAATTTAAAATTATTAGTGAAAAATATCGAAATAGAAGAAAAAAATTTGCATTAAGATTTAATTTAATAGCTTCAATTTATAATTTACAATTATTAATTTAAATATATTTGATAATTTAATATTTTATTTTTTTATTTGAAATAATAATTTTTGTTGTATTTTAATGACAAAAAATAAAACATATTTTGAACAATAATTTTTAAAAAATATTAAAAGTGTTATTAAAATAAATTTTTAAACTTAAAAAATGTGATTAATATCATAGTTTTGCAAGAAGTCTATTATTTTAATTTAAAGAAAAAAGAAAATAAAATCAAAAATAATATTTATGATGAAGCTGTTATTAGTGCTTTTAAAGAAAATAAAGAAGTTTATGGTACTAGAAGATTAAAAAAAATTCTAGAAAACCAAGAAATTTATTTATCGCGCAGAAAAATTAAAAAAATTATGAATGAATATAATTTAATATCAAAATATACTAAATTATCATTCAAAAATCATAATAACAAAGTTAACGATAGTCAAATAACTAATCTTGTTAATAGAAAATTTAAGAATAGGATTAAAAATGAAGTTATTGTTAGTGATTTAACTTATGTACAAGTTAATGGTAGGTGAAACTATATTTGCCTATTAATAGACCTATTTAACCGCGAAATTATCGGACATAGTGTTGGAGTTAAAAAAGATGCATCATTAGTACATCAAGCATTTATGCAATCAAATCGCTGTTTAAAAGATATTCAAATATTTCATAGTGATCGCGGTAATGAATTTAACAATAAAATTATTGATAAACTTTTACTAGCATTCAACATTAACCGTTCTTTAAGTAAAAAAGGTTGTCCTTATGATAATGCTGTTGCTGAAGCAACTTTTAAAACTTTTAAAACCGAATTTATTAATGATAAAAATTTTACATCATTAATCCAATTAAAATTAGAATTATTTGATTACATCAATTGATATAACAATATAAGAATTCACAGCACTTTAAACTACTTAACTCCAGTTAAATATCAACAACAAATGTTTACCAAAAAATAGTCCTAAAAAGTGTTGCCATTCCACCATCCAGTTTTTAATTTATCAAACATCATAGATTACCTATCTTTTTTATTTTTAATTTTATTTTAAAAATTAAATTTTTAATAGATAGGTTTTGCAAGAAGTCTACTTAATACTAATATATTATATATTAATTTATAATTCAAAAATAAAAAAAATTAATAATATAAAACATACTAAAAAAATAACAATTACTAAAAACCTATCACTAATTAAAATATCTGATTAATCATAGGTTTTTAATATAACTTTTTATATTCTTAATAAATCAATTGATTTACATCTTTATTATAATTTTTAATTTGATTTAAATAAAAAAAAATAAACAAAACTGTTTATTTCATAATTTCACATATAATGGTGGGACTAAATGGACTTGAACCATCGACCTCACGCTTATCAAGCGTGCGCTCTAACCAGCTGAGCTATAGTCCCAAAAAGAGCAACAGAGATATTATATATTTGTTCAAGCACGATTGCAATATATAATAACAATATTTTATTTAATTTTTATTTAATTTTTATTTAATATTCTTATAATAAAAATTTATATTTTTAAAAGTAAAAAAAATTTTTTGTATAATTTATTCATACAAGGTTTTATTAAAAGGGGATTCAGAATGACAAAGATTAAAATACATATCTTAAAAATTGAAAAATGAAATCAAAATTTAGGAAAAGAAGCAACACTAAATGATGATGATATAAAAGATATAAATGAGAATGAGAATATAGAGAAAATTAATGATGATATTATTGCAAAATCACCTACGTTTTCATAATCATATTTTTATTGTATATTTATTAAAATTTTTTAATAAAAAATACTAAATATGAATTAAGTAAAATGATATAATTTATATATAATTTAGTTGTTAAATTATATAAGTTTGAGAGGTAAAAAAATGAATGGCAATAAAAATGAAATGAAAATAAAACTCAAAGAAATTTATTTATTAAAATATAAAACAAATCAAAGTGATGACATAAAATATAAAGCATTTGAAACATTAGAATTAGCAACACTATTTCATCTAAGTTTTAAAGAAATAGTGACAAAATTTGGATATCCTAATCGCGAAATTATTCACTATGAAATTATTGTAATACCATTTAATTTAGATGCAAGTAGAATATTGAATCAAATTAATAAATCAAAATAATATTAAGAAAATATTCAAATATTTTCTTAATATTATTCATTTATATAATTAATTAAAACTTTGCTTATACAATCAATAATTGTAAAAACAATATAAATTTGTTATCATTTTTACATAAAATAATATAGTTCTTAACTTATTATTTTTATTATCTAAAAATGTTTTTTTTATATTTAAAGAGGTATCAAAATGAAAAAAGTTAAAATATTACAGTTAACAACTATAATATTATTTGCAATCATGGTTTTAATTATAATTACTGGTTTATACTTAATTTGATTTAGTAACTTTTATTTTAAATTCGATAATAAGGAACAATGTCATTCAAATTTTAAAGATGGATATACAATATTAAAACATTTTGGTTTAAGTTATACTATTAGCACTTCGGCAAGTTCTTTCTGTAACTTAAATCATTTTCCTGATAATTACTATCCTTGAATTCAATTACAGATTGGAGTTATCTTTTGTATAATTATCGTTCCAATTTTATTATATACAGTATTTCTATTCATAGTAATTATTTTTATTTTTAAAATAGAAGAAAAAAATAATAATTTTTGAGATGCAATCGAAAATTGTGAAATTATTAATAATTACTATGTTCATTAATTTTTATTAATATACTTTATCTTATTAATATTTTAAAAACTAAATATTTTCTAAATATTATAATATTTTTATTATAATGTTTTTTATTTTTTTAATAATTTTATTTTATTCTTTTAAAAAATAACTTCCCTTGATAATTTTGATTAGTTTTATCACTATAGTTTTTGCTTCCAATATATAAATTATTATCTGCAGCTAATAAACTTACTACCGCACCATAATCTTTATTTCAACCAAATACTTCAGTAAAAGTAATACCACCATCAGATGACTTATATAATCCACCTTTAAAAAATTTATTATCAATAACTTGAACTCTACTTCCAACATATAAATCATTATTAACAACAGCTAAACTTCAAATTTCACCATAATTTTTATTATTTCTTCAACCAATAGTTTCTGTTATTTTTTTCTCCTTTAAGAGAAAGTTTAAATAGTCTACTTTCATATAGTTGATTTCTACTTCCAATATATAAATCATTACCAAAAACTATTAAACTCCAAACTTCACCATTATTTTGGACATATTCCGTAATTAAATTTAATTAATTGTCAATAAAATTGTTTTAAAACTATTTAGTGTTATTGAATATAGAAATAAATATTTTTTGAAAAAATAGTTTAAAAAATGAGTTTACATTTTAAACAAAAAATTGTTAATAATATTTTTATATTAACTCGATAAAAATTTAAATTTTAAAAAAATATTTTTAATATTTTTTTTATTTTAATGGTTTTATTTTATTAAAAATTTAACAAAGTAAGTTAAATCTTAAGTACATAAGTCTAAATTTAGATTTTCTACATTTATTTACTAAAATTTTGAATCTTTTCAATCAAGCAAAGACATGTTCAACTTTAATTCTAATTTTAGATACAATCTTATTGTATTTTCTTTCTTGTTTAGTTAATTTTTTATTTTTAGTTCTTTTAATTGGTATTATTGTATTTTTATAAATATTTTGTATACCTTGATATCCTAAATCACCAATAATTATTGTTTTTTCTGAAAATTCAAGATTTGAATTTTTTAATATTTGAAAATCATGCACTTTACCATTATCAGCAAAAATATCAACAATTTTTTTATTAAAAAAATCATATACAATTTGAAATTTTATAGAATACATTCAACTTTTACCAGAAAAATATTCTAACTGTAGTTTTTTTTAGTTGGTCTTTCAATTTCAATCTCAGTTGAATCAATTAAATAAAATTGAAATTCATTTGAATTTTCTTGTTTTTTATCAATTTTTAATTTATATCTTTCTTTTAAAAATTGGTAATCTTTGTGGTTACTAAGTTTATTTTCTACTCAAGTAATATTTCGAAAACAACTTGATGGGCTCATTTTAGATTTAATACTCATTTGAAAAAAAGTATAATATTCTTTTCAGTATAATAAAGTCATCATTAATCTTTCTTCTACTGAAAGTTTATTTTTTCGACCTTTATTTTTTTCTAATTTTTCTATTTCAATTAATTTTTCTAACATTTCATTAAAATGAAAACGTTTTATACCAAAATATCTATAAAATTCTTCATTTTTTAATTTTTTTAAATTTTCAAAAATCATTTTTATCAACACTTTTCTAAATTTATTGTTAATAACAAAATTATAAAATAAATTTTAAAATTATTAATTGACTTTTAAAAAATTTAATTACGGAATATGTCTATAATAACAAAGTTAACGATAGTCAAATAACTAATCTTGTTAATAGAAAATTTAAGAATAGGATTAAAAATGAAGTTATTGTTAGTGATTTAACTTATGTACAAGTTAATGGTAGGTGAAACTATATTTGCCTATTAATAGACCTATTTAACCGCGAAATTATCGGACATAGTGTTGGAGTTAAAAAAGATGCATCATTAGTCCATCAAGCATTTATGCAATCAAATCGCTGTTTAAAAGATATTCAAATATTTCATAGTGATCGCGGTAATGAATTTAACAATAAAATTATTGATAAACTTTTACTAGCATTCAACATTAACCGTTCTTTAAGTAAAAAAGGTTGTCCTTATGATAATGCTGTTGCTGAAGCAACTTTTAAAACTTTTAAAACCGAATTTATTAATGATAAAAATTTTACATCATTAATCCAATTAAAATTAGAATTATTTGATTACATGAATTGATATAACAATATAAGAATTCACAGCACTTTAAACTACTTAACTCCAGTTAAATATCAACAACAAATGTTTACCAAAAAAATAGTCCTAAAAAGTGTTGCCATTCCAAGATAGTATATATTAATAATAAAGAAACTGATGTTGAACAAAAAATAATAGAACAATATAGAGTTTATTTTTGTAAAAAAGAACTTTTAGAAGAAAGTCAATTCATAAAAAATGAAAATGATAAGCAAGTAGTTATTAGAAAAAAATCTATTTTAGATTTTAAAAATAAAGAAAATATTAATGGTGTCAATAATAATGATGAAAAGATTAAAGAAAGTAAAAATACTTTAGGTAAACGATTAGGTAGGTGAGTTGGAAAATTTTTTATTTTTGCCTTTGAAACTTATATTTTTGGTGTTGTTTCAGGAATTATTTCTGTTCTTGCACTTAAAATTTCTTTTGCAATGGCGCTTTGCTGATGAACTCCTGGGGCTTTAGGAATAGCAACACTTACTGCTTTGCCTATAGGTTGATGTGTAGTTTTAGCAATTGTAGCAGTATTAGGTGTTCAGATACTAAAAGAATATGGAATTAAACCTTTATTAAAAAAAATGTGAAACTTGGTAGAATCAAAAAAAGCAAAAAAACTAGAAATGGAGGACTTAAAAGAAATAGATTTTCATAATATCAATTCTAGAGTTTTAAAAAACTATTTAAGTTCTCAAAAAAACATACCTTTTGATGAAATTAGACCAAGTTTTGAACAAAATATTAATATAATTAAAAATAGAAAATTGTCTCATCAAACTCAAGAAAAATTTGAGGGCGCATTACAAACTTGGATATGATTTAATAAAAATATAAATGAGAGATAAAACTCTCATTTTTAATTGTTGAACAATTATAATTAATTATTTTATTAAACCAGCACTTTATTAAAGTAATTAATTATTACATAACTAAATAAAAAATTATGTAGGCTATTGTGCTGGAATTAACCAATAGTAATTTTTGTGTTGCTCTTTGAAAATTTCAGAAATTTTGGTTCCCTTCCCCTAGAACCCCTACCCTCCAAGGCTTATGCTACTGTAAGTAGCATAAGCCTTACGTATAGTAGATAGAAGTATTTAGTTAGTAGTATATAAGCCTTTTATCACTGTAGGTGATAAGGCTTATACGTAGAAAGGAATTTATATGACAACTGTTAATTTTGACATTAAAAGTAAAGTTGGAGAATCATATAAAAATGAAAAAAATAAAGGTGGTATATTATTAGAAATTGGTGAATATGAAACATGATTTCCTAAACAATATACTACTATTGATGAAAAAAATAAAAAAATAGCATTAAAAATATTTGAAAATTTTGATTATAAATTAGGTGAAAAATGAGTACAAGAAAATATTGAAAGAAATATTGAAAGTATTAAAGGTAGTGATATTTTAAAATATATAAAAAATATTCCAGATATTACTACTAATGAAAATGAATTAATATCTTGTACATTTTATGAACAATATAATGGTTATTATATTTTTACAAATGATAAAAATCAAGAATGTTTTAAATATAACATTACATGAGAACAAGATATGAAAAGTTTTAAAATAAATAATCCATATAATGATAATGATTTAGCAATAAATTATATTGTTACACCAATGAAAGATATAAATACTCATAATGAAAAAATATTTTATTTAAAGTATTAAAGGAAATTAATATGTTATTAAATGTTGAAAAAATAGAATTAATTAAAAATTTATGTAATGAAAAATTACTTAAAAATAAAAAATATATAGAAATTGAAGAAATATTAAAAATTATAGAAAGGGATTAAAAATGGAAGAAAAAGATAATTTAGAAATACAAGAAGATAATAAAGAATTACAAAATAAGTTATTAAAAGAACAAATTGAATTAATTGAAGAACAAAAAGAATTTTATAAAAAATCATGAAAAAGTAGAATTATATTTTTAACAATTTGAATAATTAGTATGATTTTAACATTAATAATTATTGCTTCTAAACATTAATGAAATGAATGAATAATTATGGAATGTAGAGAATATAGAATTAAAGGCTCATGTGATATATGTCATAAAAATTCATCATTTGCAAATAGAACTTGTAATAAATTTTTTTATAAATTAATAGGTGAAAAAAATGAAATGTAATATCCATAATGAAAAATATATTTGATTTTCTGAATTAGAAAATACATATTATTGTAATAAATGTATTGATGAAATGATTGAAAACGATATGTATTTAACATCAAATAATTGAGATTACTTATATGAATATTATATTAATGAATTACAATTAGAAAATTTTAAAGGAGTGTAAATATGAATAGATTAGAATTACAAAATGCAATGAAATTAATAGAAAAATTTGAAGAATTACAAGAAGAATTTAATAGTAAATATGAAGATTTTGAAGTTGAAATTGATAATGATGGGGATTTAAAAATTAGTAATGATTATTTTATATATGAAGATGTAAATAAATTAGAACAAGTAATTATTGATTATAAAAGAATTATTAAAGGTTAAAGGAGATGAATATAAATGGTAGCAGCAGCACTTAAAAAACATGAAGATAAATTATTAATTAAAAATTTAAAAATTCGTCTTACTAAAAATGACCATTATGAATTAAAAACATATTGTTATGAAAGAAATATAACTATGAATGATTTTGTAAGGGATTTAATTAAAAATGCAATTAAAAAAAATAGAAAGAGTGATTATAATGAATAATTTATATAAAAAAATACTTAAATTACAATTAGAAATTGGTAGTACACCTAAAAATGGTTTTAATAAATTTGGAAATTATAAATATTGATTATTAAGTGATATTTTTAATAAATTTAAATTATTATGTAAAGAATTAAATATTGTTATTACACATGAAGATATATTAACAACTGATAGAAAAATAAATTATTTAGATACTAAAGAAGTAGAAATAACTTATTTTAAAAGATATACAATTATTGATTTAGATAATGATAAAGAAATAAAATATTTTGATATACTTGCTTGTGCTAAAAATACAGATATAGCAAAAGCAAAAGGTAGTGCAGAAACTTATGTTTATAGATATTTTTAATGAATTTATTATTATTAAGTGAAGATGAACTTGACCCAGATAATGATAATGTTAATGTAATTCAAAATAATAAGCAACAAAATAATTATATTAATAATAATGTAAAAATACAAAATGAAAAATGAGAACCAAGTGAAAAACAATTAGATTATTTTGAAAAATATATGATTACAAATACAGTTTTATTTGATGAATGTATAAGAGAAGATATGGAAAGATTAAATCCAAGTAATAATAAAGATTTTTTAATATTAATGGGTGAAAATTATTTAAAAACTTTATTTGATAAATTTAAAGAAATTCGTGAAAGATTTAAAAATGTAAAAAATAATAATAAAAATGAGTATAGAAATTATGAATAAATGTAAATATTGTAATAAAAGAATTTGATTTTCTCAATATTGATGTATGAATTGTTTAAAAATATTAGTTATAAATTTAAATAAAAATAAGGAAAAAAAATAATGAATAAAAGAAAACAATTTAAATATAATGAAAAATTAGTTGAACATGGAATTAAAGTAGCAAAAAAAGATAAACAATTAATGAAAATATTAAAAAAACTAAGTTTAAATTAAGGAGAAATAATTATGAATAATTATTTACTTTCAATTGACCCAAGTATTAAAAATACTGGATTTACTTTATGAGAAAAAACAAAAAGAATTAGTGAATGTGAAGTTAATTATAATGAAATTGAATATGTATACAAATGAAAGCCAATATGAATGGGAAGTTTTAGTTTTAACAATAAAAAATTAGATTTTATTGATTTTCAAGGTGAAATATTTTTTCAGAGAAAAAGAGATGAAGATATAGATTTAATTATTGAACGTGGTACTTTTCATTCAAAAAATGGTATTGGTTATGAAACTCAAGAACATTTAAGAGGTTTTATTGCTGGACAATTTAATAAATTATTAACAAAAAATATGTTAATAAGTCCAAGTGAATGAAAAAAATGATATGTAAAAAATGATAAATATTGTTCTGCTATTACATTTGTAAATGGTATAAATTATAAATGAGATAAAAATGTTTCTTTATTTACGTGTGAAAATTTAATAGAAGAAAATAATTGAAATATAACAATATCAAATCATGATGAAGCAGATAGTTTATTAATTGGTTGATATTATTTAAATAAGGAGAATAAATAATGAGCAAAGAAAAAATAAAAGTTATTGAAGAATTGATTTATTTAGAAAAGAAAAAATTTATTCAAAATCCTACTATTTTAAATTATAAAAAAATGGAAAAAAATGTTGATGAATTAAAAAAAGTTAAATGAAATATTGAAATATTTGAAGGTATGAAAAAAAATATTATTTTTGAAGTAAATAAATATGAAATTTTTAATAAAATAATTAAAAATAATAAGGAAGTTAAATAATGCAAAAACAAAAAGAAGAAAAAGTATTATTAAAATGTATTGTTAAAGATTGTAATAGTAAAGTATTAGTTACTTTAAAAACTTTAAATGTAGAAGATAGTGTAGTTCAATTTTTTAATATGTGTTATTTTCATAAAAAACAATTTAAAAATAAAGTAAAAGAAATAAAAGAATATTATAAAAATAAGGAGTAAATAATGACTAAACGTGAATTTTTAATTAAATGAAAAGTAGATAAAGAAGTAGATATTAAATTACATTATGTTGGTAAAGCTAATTTAGTTTTAAAACATGAATATGAAAATGAATATGATGAAGAAAAATTTGATTTTGTAAAAAATGATATTGATAATTATATTGAATTATTAAATGATTATAAAAATATTGAATGAGATAATAATTAAATTATCTATATTTAATATAGAAAATATGATATAATTAATAAAGAGAAATTACTCATTCCTAAATAATTTCTCTTTTTTTATTTTTTTTAATTTATAATATTATTAACAAATAAAAAAATGGGAATGAGTTTTTATTTATGAGTAATAATATAAAAGAATATTGAATATTTATTGATGATAGTGGTAAATTATATGATAATAAAAAATTTGCAAACTATACTGCAGTAGTATTTGATAATAAAGAAAAATATTTAAATTTTAAAAAATGTTTTCGCGAATTACTAAAAGAAATTAATGGTGGAAAAGAAATAAAAGGTTCTAAATTTTGAAGTAGAACATCACATAAAAATAAAATCTTAAAATTATTAAGTGAACATAATATTAAAAGTTTTTCACTAATGATTAATATAAATAAACTTAAAAACAAATATAAAAATGATATTCAAACTGAAAGAATACTAAATATTTGTATTGCAATTTTATCTCAATATATTATTAATCAACTTAATTTATTAAATTGTAAAATATCATTATATATTGATGAACAAATTAGAAATCAATTTAATAAATTAAATGGAAAAAGTATTGAAAATTTTTTAAATTATAAATCTAATAATGATAAATATACTATTTTTTCACAATGAATTTTTAGAGAAAAAAATATAATATTTTATGTAAAAGATGATTGTAAATCACATTTATATAGTGGTATTATGGTAGCAGATAAAATAGCAAATGGAATTAATAGAATATATAATGATAAAAACAAAGAAGTTGAAAATTATTTAAAAATTCATAATATTAAAGTAAAAAAGAAATTTTGACCTAAATTTTTTGAAGAAATATTTTAATTTAAATGTGGTATAATTATATTATGTTAGTATGGTATTCATTTGAAATAATAATGAACTAAGTACATTAGTGTTGCCTTACTAATATTTTTTTATATAAAAAAAGTTACCTAAATGGTAACTTTTATATTAGGTGCCAACCTAATAATATAACAGTGAAAATTATATACTTATCTTTCTCTATAACCCTTGATAAGTATTACAATAAATTATACATTAATATTTAAGATTGTGGGGAAATATTATTTTGGTTAGATTTTATCTTATTTTTTGTAACTTTTAAAATTACTCAACCTATAAAAAAACCAATAGAAACCACAAATCATAAAGATAACATTTTAATTAAAAAAATTCTTCCACTACTAAAATATTTAGTCATATCATCAGTAATAATACTTACATTATCATAAAATTTATCTCAATAAATTAATGTCCCTAAATAATAAATTGATATAATTAAATAAATAAAACTAATAACTATTAATCATGTTTTTTTTTCTTTAAATTTTATTTTTTTTAAAATATTTTTCATATAATAGTACTCCATAAAAACATTTATCATAAACATAAATATTTTAACATATAAAATAATTTTTATCTTGAATTTAAAATTATTTTATAAATATTAGTTTTAATATTACTGATATATCTTTTTCCATGTGTATATATTAAATTGTTTTTTCAATCATTTATACATTCAATTTTACCTAAATTTGCTTGTAAATAAAAATTTCATTTTAGATTTTTATTATCAACAATACTCATCGCAATACATGAATTTGTTTCATAATTTTTATTTACTGTTCTTGCTAAACTTCCAAAATGTACTGATAGATTAAATTCATAACCAGTTAAATTATATGGCATTGAATTATTATTACTATAAGTATAAATATATGCTAATCCATTTTCATCATTATTATCATTTGGATGTAAAAATTCTTGTTTATATTCATTAATTGTTGGATTATTATTACTTAATATTAAATCTTTTAAATCAATAGTTTTACTTATATTTTGACTTTTTGCCGGTCTAAAAGTTTCGTTTGTAGAATATACTACTAATTTATTATCATGAGAATTTTTTATTTCTTCTTTTGTTTCAATAACATAATCGTAATAAATAGTTATTGATTTATAATATCTTTTTAAATCATTAAAATACTTAATTAATAATGTAGGGTCTAATAAAGATTTTAAATCAACTTCATAATTACCTAATTTATTTGAATTATTAGTAAGTCAAACATTAAAATTAGGTTTATATGATACCGAACTTGTATCAATTAATGATACATCATTTGTTGTCATTTCTACTTTTAAATTTGGAATAATAATTATTGATTTTGCTATATTTTGTGGACTTGGTGGTAATATTTTTGCAGGATAACTAAATGTAGTTTCTTCAGTTTCTTCATATTCATCATGATTTAATTTATATAAAGTAGTTCAATTAAAAGCATTTCCAGTTAATGCACCCATATTATTATATCTAAACTGAGCAACTGATATTTCATTATAATCACCTTGATAAGTAAAAGGATTATCACTATAAAATGTATGTCTTTCTTCACCTTGATGTAATGATTGAGTTACAATTGTATCAATAATATAAGCATAATTTGAACCATCAATAACTCCATTACTTGTAGGATTTCATTCACAATTAGTATCTTCATTTGTAAAAGGACTTGCTATATCTAAAAACTCACTATCTTCAGCTAAAATATAAACTTTATTATTTTTCTTTTGTGATAAATCAACTGTACTTATTTGTTCTTTTTCTTTTAATTTTTGTCCATTTTCAGGATTTCATGGATAAACACTTACTCTATCACTTAATTTCATTGTCATAGCAGTTGTAGAAACATTTGCTCCTAATAATTTACCAATAGCAAAATCATTATCATTTGTAAAAGCATTTAAAGGAATTAAACCACCATTACCAATAATATTTTCTAAATTACTTGTAAAAAATGCACTCATAAAACCATTAAAATATAACATTTTTTTATATTGTTGAACATTTTGAGTAATAACTCAACTACTTCAAATACCTAATGTTAAAGCATTTAATAATTTACCAATTAAAGGAATATCACTTAAAGCAAAAGGTAATCATTGAGTACTATCATAAGGCATTTGTATTAATGGCGAAAATACAACACTATTAAAATTTAATATTGCTGACATATATTTTTGACTTATTTTTGAATAATCAACAGTTGGACTTCCTATAATTAAATGAGTATCTGGGTCTTTATATTTAAAATTATTTGACATATCTACATTATAATTACCTGTTAAATTATTTATATTTCATTCACTATCTCAAAAGAATTTTGCTTCTCCTACTGATGTACCATTACTTAATCTTGCTTTATCTTTATCAAATGCTAACATACCTTTAAAATCTTTTGTTACAAATAAATTTTCTTGAAAATTTAATGAAGTTTTTAATCATTCTGTAAAATTTTTAAAATTAGTAAATCCAGTTGGTTTAGCGTCCATAATATTATAAAATGTAGTTTCAGGATGACTACTTGTTGTTATTTTATCATTTATACCAGCAAGTAAACCACCATTATTTTTAATATCAGTTGTAGATTTTTCATTATTACCAGCAATAAATAATCTTCTTGAAGCAAATACTTTACTTTCAAATATTTCTTCATTATTTTGTTGAATAGGTTCTTGTCCTTCAATAATAGGTCTTCCATAATAATAACAACTTGATAATAATTCTAATCCATAACTTTGTCTATGACTATATCTTACTCCTATATCACGCATTAAAGTACGATTTAAAGTTACTTTTCCTTGTTGAATAGTAGGGAAAGCATAACCACTACCTGGGCTTGCATATTGTACAAAATCAAGTGTATTTTGACCAGTAGAAACTACTCTATCATTTAAACTACTAAAAGTTAATACTTGCATACTAAATGCACCATTATAAGGACTATAATAATTTGTTACATTTGAAATATATAATAATTGTCTATCTTGATTTTTACCACTATTACCCCCAATATTTTCATTTTCATCATTAAATACTACAAAAAATTGTAAATAATCATCAATTGTAATATGTTCTTCAAACATTACTAAAGTATATTGTCTTTTAGTTTGTACTGTTTTAAATATTTGATTATTTGGTAAATTACTAAAATCAACACCACTTGTATCATCAATTAAATAAGCATTTCAATAATCACCAATTTTATATTGTTTTGTATAATATTGGTCTTGTGAAGACACTTTATGAGTTTTTTCATTAATTTTACCTTTATTTTTTTGATATATTTTTGTACTATTTTTTCAAATACATACAACTGGAGTAGTACCAGTTAATATTAATTCATATTGTCCAAAATCACTAATTTTACTATTAATTGGTTTATAACCAGTTTCAGTTAAAGGAATTGCTCCATTATTTATAACAAATGGAAATATTTTTCAATAACTACATCTCTTTATTAATTGTTGAGTTTGTTTTAATGCTAGATGTGCTTGTTTCATTAATTGAATTTTCATTGCGTTGCTTATTATCATTTGTATTATCTCCTAAATGTTTATTTAAAAATTTACTTTCTTCAATAATATGTTCTAATTTTTGTTTTGCCATTAATGTATCAATATTTTCATATAAACTAATTGCTTCAATTACTGATAATGTACCATTATTTAATCTACTATTAATTAATTCATCTTGTACTAATTGGTCAACCATAGCAATTGGTATAAATTCAAAACTATAAGGTCTTTCACTTTTACCATTTCAATATACTTTTCCATTTTCATTTTTAGAAGAAGTTACTAACATATCAAACATTCTATATAAATAAGTTGTATAATGTGTTATTTTTACTTCTGTTGTTTGCATATCAAATTTATTATTCATTAATGTTTTAGTTTTATTTTCATAATTAATTCCATTAAATTCATCATAATCATAACCAGCACCATTAAATATTTGTTTTGCTGTACCATTATAATCAAGTCAATATTCACCAAATTTTGGATTACCTTGTACAATATCAACTCCACCATTACCACCTTTTACATAATTTGCAGTAGTAATATTTAAAAATGCGTCTTTAATAATTGATTGAAAATCATCACTTAAATTTAAAGCTTTAAATTTTTCATTATCAATAATTCCATAAAATCTAGTTAAATTTAATATTCTTTCTTTTCTTTTTTGTTTAATAATATGTTGTAAATCTCATATTAAATTTCATACTGGTGCACAATCTGGATATGCATTCATTTGTGTACTATTACCATAAAAATGAATTTGTGGTAAATTTGTAATTTCAACAATTGGTAAATAACCAAATGGATTTTTTAATTCATATTGTTGTTTTAATTGACTTTCTGGTTTAATTTTTGATTTTGTACTACCTAATAAAATTTCTCTATTACCATTAAATATTTCAACTTTTACTTTTGAATTTTCTATTGTTACTCATGTTAAACTACCATTATCACTTTGTTCATTCATAAAAAATAATTCTGCTGATTGTTCTTGTTCATTAAATTTAGCAACACGTGACATAAAACTTGGACTTGGTAAAGTTAAACTTAATTCACCATTTTTAGTTAACATTCATATTAAAAAACATTTACCTAATAATGAATTTTGAATACCAAATTGATATAATTTTTCATTTCATTTATCTTTATCTTTTAATTTATTTAAAAAATTTAATAAGTCTTTATTTTCACTTTTAAATAATAAACCTTTACCTAATCATAACATTGTACTTTTATTTGCAATAATTCTAGGTATATCTAATTCTCAATTATCTTCATGTATACTAAAATATTCTGTTGGACTATAATTCATATTATCACTCCTTATTATTAATAAAACTATATTGTTTACCAAATTCAAATTTAGTTTTATTAATTAATAATTCATTATTTATTTGTTCAATTAATCATTTCATATCATTCATTAATGCATAACAATCACTATCTCAAGTATCATCATATAAATCTAACATTTTAGGTTCATTATTTGAATTTTCTATTTTAGATTTAGATAATCATTGAATTAAACTATATTGTCTTTTAGTTTCTGGACAATTATTTCAATCATAACTTAATATATTTTTAATTAATCCAGTAGTAGTAAAATCAATTCTATCTTTTAAATACATTACTGATTTATCTACTGGTTCAAAATTTAATCAATTCATATTTCTTTTATTTTTTTCTACATTTAAAACATCAATAAATGCTTGACCACCATTACCATAATCAACATAACAAGTAAAACCTTTAAACATAGCAAAATATTTTTGTGCTTCAATTAAATAATAATCAATAATACTATTTGCTAATTCATAAGTATTTTTAAAATACATTGCTGGTTGACCATTAATATTAGCATTACTATGATAAAATTCACTTACTTTATGTGCTCTTCTTCCATTATGATTTTCACCAATAAATCATAATGAAGCAGCAGTTGGATGACCACTACTACTTGTTGCCATACCTATATCTAATCCTCCAGTTATTTTAGAAACTTGAAAATCTAATTCAGTATTTACTTTATCTAAATATCTTGCAAATATAGCACCTTGTAAAACACTAGGTACACCATAATATCAAGATTGTGCTTTAATAGGGTCTAATACTTTTAATTCTTCTAAGTTATTAATTATATCTTGTGATAAGTTATGTTTATTTAATTTTCAATTTGAATAATGAAATAATTTAAATTTATTATTATCAAATACTGATTTTATTTGTTCATTTTTTACTTTCATTATTTCTAAATTAAAAGGTACACGTTCATTCATATAATTAATATGATATTGATATATATTATCTGGATTACAAGTTGTTATTTTAATTCTTTTTTTAGCATTACCAATAGCAAATGTTATTGCTTGAAATTCTGCTTGACTAAATTCATTTGCTTCTTCTTCTCATTCTATTGCTAAATCAAAACCTTTTATTTCTGCTCTAGAAAGACCTTTTAAAGGTATTCTATCATTACTATTACTATATACACCCATCACTCGTATAAATGATTTATTACCTTTAAATCTAAAATCTGCTTGTTTATTTGGATATTTTAAATTAAAGTCTACATAATCATTAAATCCAGCAGAAATAAATGCTTCATATATTTCTTTAACCATATCATTAATATCTTTATTTAATTTTCTAAATCCATAAATAGCAACTTTTTTATTTAATTTAATTGCTACTGCAAATAATACTGGTAATATCATTGCAACATTAAATGTTTTACTACTATATCGTGATCCACTAAAATTATATTCATCATGTGTAAAATCAGATTCACCTAATAATCAATAAACTATTTCATATATAAATGTAAATTCTTTATTCATAATATTATTCCTGTAATTCTTCTAATTTTAAAAGTTGGCCATATCTTGTAGGGTCACTAACAATAGCGATTGTATCATTTTGCATTTGTAAAGAAATTATTATTCTCTCATTAACTTTATCTCAATATAATGTTTGAACATCAGTATTCAACTCACCATATAAAAATTCTTTACACATAAAAGCAAATTTCTTATTACTTGATTGATTTTCAAAATTATAATAAATTTTATATTTAGTATTTGATTTAAAAGTATATTTAATATGATTTATATTTATTTTTGTTCCTACTTCTTTTCATTGTGGAATACTTGGAGTTGGTGTATTTTTTAATTCAATATCTCAAATATTTTCTTCTATTTCATTTGTAGTTAAACTACCAGACCTTATTTGTAATTTTGATTTAATATCAACTTTAATAGTATCTTGTAATTCTTCTAATGAAAATATATTCCCATATTGTTTATTTTCTCCAATAATAATTAATTGACTTTTTCTATTAACAGTTCCTAATTTAATAATTAATGAAGCATCTTCATTATCAATTTTACCTTTAACAAGCATATAATCTCCACCTATATGAGTAGAACTAGATTTAAATTCTATTTTTAGTTTTACACTTGTTTGATTAAAAGGTGGTTTATCTCATGTTATAAATGCTCTATAATATTTATTAAAACTAAGAGCAAAATCTTCTCATGTACGATTATCAAGACTTTTACCTATTATTTTTCAATTTTCTTTATCTTGTTTTTTATCAATATTAATTTTATTTTCATTAATAGCACCAACAATAGTTTTATTACTAGTTTCTAAAGTAGGAATTTCTTGACCAATAGCATTCATAGAAAAAGCAATTGGAAATTGTGATTTTGTATCTTCTAATTTTTTATCTACTTCTTCTTTTTTATAATAATCTGATAAATCTGCACTTCCACCAGTAGCACTAATAGTATTAGTTTTTTCATCAATCTTAATATTTTCACCAGCAGTTAATTTATTTTGTTTTTTATCTAATAAAGTATCAACATATACTTTATTTGTAGAATCAGTTTCAAAAGTAGGTGTACCAACATCAATAATTCTTTTATCATTAGCAGAAATACCTTTATCATCTTTTGAATTAATAAAATTAGGATTATCTTTATTAACTTCTCATAATGAATTACCACCAATAGCACTAATAACTTTCTTTTCTTGAGTTTCTTTACCATCAACTAATTTCATAGTATCATTACTAAAATATTTAGTAAATAATTCAAGTGTTGTTAAATTATCTATTGATTTAATACCCCTAGTATCAATATAAAGTACTGAACCCATAATATTTTTTGGATGACTAATAGTAATTTCAGTTCTAGGGTCTGATGATTTTAAATTAAGAGTTTGTAAATAAATTTCTCATGGATTTTGTTCACCACCATTACCCATAAATTTTTTAAATCAATTTTGTTTAGGTGAAACATTAAGATTAAAACCTTGCATAGTTGGATATTCATTTATTTCTTTTAAATAATTAAATACTTGTGGAACAATATAATAAGGTTCTTCTGGATTATTTTGTGAATAAGTAATACCACCTTGACCAATACTTGCTTGACCACGTGCATATTCAACACCTTTACCTAATAAAAAATTAACATAATGAGTAGTTGCTGTTTGTATATTTTCAGTAAATTTTGTTGGATTTATTTCTGGTCATTTTTTTGAAATAGTAAAACCACTTAAAAAATCAATATTACTACTTGCAATTTCTATTGCATATCTAATTTCACTATCTGGTGTTGTAACTTCATCAAATAATGATTTATTAAATCCTTTTCAATTTTTAAATTCTTCAATTGTAATAAACATTAATGGGTCTTTAATAGCCATAATAATTTACTCCTTAATGTAAAATAAAGGGTATTTAAACCCTTTAAATTTTAAATTTAGTTACTTTTTTCTTATCTTTTTCAGATAATTCTTTCTTTTTAGATTTTTGTGCTATTACAAAATTATCTATTTGTTCTTGTTCTACATTAAAACTATCAAGTAATTTAGCAGTTGATGTAGTTTCTAATTGTAATTGAGAATTTATTTGTTTAATATTTGCTTTAATAAATTCTAATTCTTTATTATTTTTTAATTCTTTTGCTAAATTAGATTGTTTTGATTTTTTAATAAATTTTGATAAAAATAATAAAACAATAGTAACAATTACTCCACTAGCAACTGCTCCACTTAATACTGCTGATATTACTGTTGTAGATAAATTCATTTTTTATTCCTCCAATTGTATTTTATTTGAATGTTGTTTACATAAAAGACATTCTTTTTTATGTTTTTTAATTTCTTTATATTGATATATTAAATAAGGACTTGTAATTATTATTGGAATAGCTATTAATAAATATTTAATTAATTTTCCATAATTACCTAATTTAGTTATAAGATTTAATCCAATATGACCAAACATAGGAAATAAGGTTAATATTAAATGGTCAGGTCAAGTAAAATTATATTGATTAGTTTGATTATCAATAATTAAATTAGTTATTGGATGAGTATAATTACCTATTCCCATTGATATTGGTATTTTAGGTATTAATCAAGGTGTTATTGTAAAAAATAATGTTATAAACATACCAAGACTATGACTAGTTATTTTTAAAATATTTGATATTAAAATTTTAATTTTATCTATATGAGTACTATTTTTATTAAATCAAATCTTATTTAATCTTTTATATTCTTTATTATCTTTACTTAATCGATTAATAGTATTTCATATACCAATTAGTTTAATTGGTTTATCTAATTCAATAATAATTACCACCTACTTTCATGTTTTATAAAAATTAGAATTTTGTTTAATTTTTATATATTTTCTTGTATGTAAAGAATTTTTTAATAATTGTTTTCTTTCATATCTTCATTGTGTACTTCCAATTTCATTTTTAGATAAAGTTTTATATTCTTTTAATTTAAAAAAACCTTTTTCTAATCTATTAATAAAATGCATAGTTTTTTGAACATTAATATTATTTGGATAAATTACACTAGTATCTTGTGAACCATAATATTTACCTTTTTTAGCTAATTCACTTTTAACATATTTTCTTAATTGACTTGGTAATCATTTTCTATTTCAAAATTTTCAAAATATTGTTCCAGCACCAGAACCATTTTTACCTTTTGCTTGTGTCATTAATATTCATATTTCTTGTGGAAATGTTGGATAAGTATATGGACCATATCATATTTGTCTTTTATCATTATCACTTTGAAATAATGTTGTTAAAGTTCCAATTTTTAAATTTTTATTATCAACAATAAATCTACCTTTTTTAAATCATGAACTTGATAATACTTCTCATGCATTATTTGGTATTTCTTCTTCATTTTCTTTAAATAAATTATCAAATTTATTTACATAATTTTTAACAGTTCTAATTTCTGTTGGTATAATAGAATTTTTAAAACTATTTATTGGATTTTTAAATTTATTAATTTCATTTTGTAATATAGATAATTCACTTGGTTTTAATATACTTGTTAATTTTTTAAGTATATTTGGATTAAAAACACTATATGGTTGATGTATTTCTTTTTCACTAATATTTTCACTATCAAATACTGCTTTTAATGATTGATTTTTATAATAAGTTTTTAAAGCATTTATTAATGCTAATTTAATATCATTACTTACTAAAGCATTATATATTCATTCAATAATTAAAGGATTCATTATAAACTCATGTGATTATAATCTCAATTTAATGAAGCATTATCCTGATTTAATTGTACTTCGCTCATATTATCACTACCATATTGACTAGTTGTCTCACTATTAATTGAAAATCTATTATCATTAATTAATCTTGCAGTTTCATTATTAAATGGTGTTTCTTGCATTTCTTCAATATGATTTGTAGTTTCCATAGGTAGTAAATTATGAATAATTTTAGAAGCACCAGCAATTATGGTAGGTACTGCATAAGCATTATTAAAATCGTTATTAATACCCATTGCTACACCACTACTAATCAAACATCCACCAGTTGCCATATTACAAATTTTTCTTATTGCTTCAAATTTATTAGGTATTAACTCAGTTAATCCACTAATAAGATTTGATATACCATAAGCATTTAAACTAATATATGTATCTCAATCCATTAAATGATTATCAGTGCTATTATTACTAAATAATAAATCATCTGGAAAAGGATTAACTGGTGTTGTACTTGGAAATGGATTAGGAGTTGGATTAGGATTAATATTTATATTAGTAAATTTAGCATAATTAACTAAACCAATTGTTCCTAATCCTAATGCTATTTTTTTAGAACTATTAATTAATTTAGTTTTTGTACTTGGCATTTGATTTAAACTTCATATATCTAAACCTAATTTTTTACCAAATAATAAACTATTAATTGAACCTAATACTGGATTTCCTATAAGTTGACCATAATAAGCGCTTGTACCAATCATTGCTGATAATGGACTAATTGAAGAACGAATTATTTTTAATAAAGTATAATTATTTGATTGTACAATGGTGTCATTTGGCATTTTCATTAACTCCTTTTACATTAGTTTGTTTTTCTATTTTAATTATTACTTTACCTTCACAATGTATATTATCTCCTACACATATAGCATAACTATCATGTACATCACTAACAATAAAATAATCATTTCTTAATTTAGGATATTCATCTAATAAAATTGCTCTAATATCATTACTAGTAGTTAAATCTTCTGGTTTTGGTGAATAAATAGTAATATGTGCTTTTTCATTAAAATATTTATAAATATATTCCATAATTATTTTTTAGAAAATTTTAATTCTATTTCTTCAATATAATCTTTATCATTACCAGTCATAGTAGCACTTATTGATGTAATATTACTAAATGTTGCTTTACCTTTTTCATAACCATTATTACCAGCATTTATTATTGCAGTTTCTAATTCATCATTAGTTGGTGTATCACCAGCCATTTTAATTTTTCCTAAATTTTTAAAATAAATTAAATCATTTAAACTAATTCTAAAATCATCAAAATCAGCAATTTTAAATGTTACTGGTGCTTTTTCTCTTTTTTCTGGAGTTAATTTAATTCAATTAGTTCAACAATGTTTTTGTGCTTCTTTAATTTCATCAACAGTTGGCATTTTTTCCATAATAATAAATGATAATCAACCACGAATTGCTGTTGTTATACCATAAAGTGCTTTACCTAATGTTTTTTGATTTAATGTATTATTATCAATTAAATTTACTATTTTTTGAAAACTATTAGGTTGTGCAAATGCATTTTTATGTACAAAAACTCCTAATACTTTTTTTAAATCAAATGTTTTTTCTAAATGTAAACCAGTTTTAGTATCTTTAACCATATCTTTATTTAAAAACATATGTTTATATAAATACATACCAAATACTGATTGTTTATATAATTGACCACTTGCTACAGTATCAGCAGCAATTTGACCATAATTTAATCTTAAATATGCTTTTGTTAATTGTAACATTGGAGTAAATCCTAATGCACCAATAAAATCACTTACATTTGTACCAATTTCAGTTTCAGTTATATTTCCTAATAATTCATTCATTTTATCACCAATTTGATAAAATGCTGATTTTGCTGTATCTTCTGTCATTTCTAACATATTAATAGGAATTACTTGTGATTTAGCAATACAATAATCTTTAATACCTTGTAAAAAAATACATTCTTGAATAAATAAATAATTTCTTAATGCACTTTCTGCTCATATTGATAACATATTTGCTTTTAATGGAATTGGACTTGACATAAATCTATTCATATCAAAATCTTCAGTTCTTCAATCAATAACTAATATTTGGTCTAAAATAACACTAGTTGTTCTTAATGTTGTTCATTGTTTATTTGTTCCAACTTCAACATCATATTTTGAACCTCAACGTAAACGTTCAGCAATACGATAATATGCTTCTACTGCTCCAGGTATTTCACTTATTTGTTCTGCAACTGCACTTGCTTTTAAAAACATCATACTTTCATCATTATAAAGTATACCTTTTACTTGTGCTTCCATAGCAGTTAACATTGCTTTATTTCCATTATTACCACCAGTAATTAAACCAGTTGGAACTTGTGGAATAGCCATAATATCTCTCCTTTTGAGAAATATTTAATTATTTACTAAATAAAAATTCTAAAAATTTAATCATTTCTTGTTTAGTTTTTGCACCAACAACTTCTGTATTTTTTAATAATTCTTCATTTTTAGATGTAATATTATTATCTAATTCAAAAAGTGTTTTTGGATTAAAAAACTCTTGTTTAGATTCTTCATTTTTAATAATTTCTTGTTTTTTAATTTCTTTATTATGTAAATTATTATTAAATATTTCTGCATAATCTTCTTTTATTTTATTTAAAGCAGAATGTTTATCAAGTTCTTTATATTCAGTATTAATTAATGATTTAACTATTTTTAATTGTTTATCATTAAAACCATTAAATAATTCTTTTTCTTGATATTCATTAACTTTATTTTCATATTCTTTTAATTTTGTTTCATATTCATTTATTTTTGGTTCTAATTCAGTTTTAGTATTTTTATAAACAAAATTTCGGTGTTGTTCTAATAAATTTTCTAATTCTTCATTAGTATAATTTTTATTTTTATCTCAGTTAAAGTTTTCCATATTTAACTCCTAAACTCACAGAATGGCTACTGTTTCCTTAATATTAATTATATCATTTTTATCCTTTAAAATAAAGAAAAAAACCTATATTTATTATAGGTTTCTAATCATTATTTTCTATTTTTCTTGGTTCACAAATATTAATAATTATATTACTTTGTATGTTATTATCTTCTTCATTAATATCAAATTCATTAGGATGAGATTTTAATCAATGAGTATTACTATCTGAAAAACTTGATAACTATCAACATAAAATAAATCATGAAAAACAAATGTTATTAGATTATGATAATAAAATATTAAAATATGATAATGATTGATTTTTAAATCAATATGATAGAAGTAAATATAAAGTAATAAAACGTAGAAAACATTTAATAAAAAGTGAATTTGGAATATCTTATTTACCATTAAGAACATATAAAAATAAATTAACAAATGAAATTATAACTCCAACAAGAACATATATTGATATTGATAAATATAAAAATTATACAAATTGAGTTAATAAATTAATAATATTAAATGCAGATTTAAATAATATTACATATCCTATAATTAAACATAATTTAAAAATAGATATATCTTTATCAACTATTTGTAGAAGAGTAAAGAAAACTATTATATTTGTTCAAGAATTACCACAAGAAAAAATAAAAATATTACCAACTGATTATATTTATATTCAATCAGATGAATCTTATAATAATTTAATTGATAATAAGAAAAAAATAAAATTTAGGCATAGAACAGTAAGTATTAGTACTGGTTTTGATTTAAATAAATCTACTGATAATAGACATGTTTTAGAAAATAAATATATTTTTGTTATTTCAACTAGAAAAGGTCAAAGAATTACTAAAAAAGAATTTGCTAAATCTATAATAACTAATTTAGATAATATTTTTATTGGTTATACTAATGAAAATTTAAAATTAACTGGTGATGGTGCAACTTATCTTAAATCTACTGCTAATTATTTAAAAATTGATTATGCTGTAGATAAATGACATCCATTACAAAAATTAAAACAAGTATTTATTGTAGGAAAAGGTAAAAGAACAAAAGAAAATAATAAAAAAGGTATTGAAAATCAAAATGCTATTTGAAATATTGGTTGTAGTGCTGAAAGTGATGTTTATCATTTAATAAAATCAATATCTAATAATAATGCAAAAATTTATTCAAAAGAAGCATTTTTTAATTTATTAAAATTAAAACAAGCAAGAATTAATAAATTAAAAGTGTTTGTTTAAATTTATAAAATTTAATAAATCTAAACCTAAATAGTTAGGAATTTTTATTTTATAAAATTTAATAAAATCTATATTAAGACTTGACATTAACCCTATTTAGGGTTATAATATTTATAATAATTAATAATTTATTTTATCTTTTATTTAAAGAAAATTAAATTATATCCACATTTGAAATACGTTCAAATTTGATGCAAAGAGTATTAATAATATTCCAATTTCAGCTAATACTTGAAATAAAGTAAAATGTTTATTTCAACATAATTAATAAGTTAACAATTTTGTTGATAATAATAAAATTTTAATCTATAAAATTAATACTATTTTCTCTTTTCTCTTATTTTATGGCTAATATTCATGTTATTATTACTAAGTAATTAAAAAAATATTAATGAGGTATAAGATGAGTATTGTCACAATTGAGAATTTAACACATGCTAATGGTGGAAAAGTTTTGTATAAAAACGCCACTTTACAAATTAATAAAGGTGAACATGTGGCATTAATTGGTATGAATGGTGTTGGTAAAACAACATTATTAAATATTATTAATGGAACAGTATCTGCAGATCATATTAATTTAAATATTCATCCTAAAATTAAAATTGGCTATTTGGATCAACATCAAGAGGTTAATTTAGAATTAACAGTTTTACAATATTTGCGTGAAAGTTATCAAAAACTTTTTGAACGTGAACAACAAATGGAAAACTTATATGCAGAAATGGCTAATAATTATAATGAAGAGTTATTAACGAAAGCAATGAAAATTCAAGATGAATTGACACACCAAGGATTTGATACTATTAGTAAAAAAATTGGTCTTTTAGTTGATGGATTGGGTATTAATTTACAGCTTTTAGAACAAACTTTAGGTAGTTTAAGTGGTGGTCAAAGAGCAAAAGTGTTATTAGCAAAATTATTATTAAATGAAGATGATTTTTTATTACTTGATGAACCAACTAATTTTTTGGATATTGAACAAATTAATTGATTAGCTAAGTTTTTACAAAATTACCCTAGTGCATTTTTATTGGTGTCACATGATCGTAATTTTATTAATACAACATGTAATATTATTTTTGATATTGATAATTATATGATTACTCGTTATGTTGGTAATTTTGAAAGTTTTTTAGAACAAAAAAGTTTACATCATCGTCAATATGAATCAGCATATTCAAATCAAAAGAAATTAATTGAAAAATTAAAAACTTATATTAGTAAAAATGCAGCACGTGCTTCAACTGCTAAAAGTGCTGAATCAAGAAGAAAACAATTATCTAAAATTAATGTTTTAGAAAAACAGCAAATGCAGTCTCCTCCAAAGTTTTATTTTAAGTATTATAAAACAACGAGTTCAATTGCTGTGCAAGCTAAAAACCTTGAAATAGGTTATCATAAACCATTAATTAAGCCACTTACTTTTGTTATTAAGACTGGTAGTAAGTGAGTTGTTAAAGGGTATAATGGAATTGGTAAAACTACTTTCTTGCAAACATTAGCCGGTAATATTCCAGCACTTGCTGGAAATATTAATTTAGATGATCGAATGCAAGTAGCATATTTTCATCAGACTGAAGTAATGACTAGTACTACTCCATTTAATTATTTAAAAGAGTTAGATATTAAATTAAATGATGTTGAGATTAGAAGAATTTTAGCAAGTTTTGGCTTGCGTAGTAATTTAGTAATGAAACCAATGAACTTACTTTCTGGTGGTGAACAAACTAAGGTTAGATTAGCAGCATTGGCATTAAAACCTTACAACTTATTAATTTTAGATGAACCAACTAATCATATTGATGTTTTAGCTAAAGAGTCTTTATTAAAAGCATTGCAAGAATTTGAAGGCACTGTATTATTGACAACTCATGATACTAATTTTAATAATAGTTGAGTTGATGGTGTTTTAGATTTTGAAAAATTAACAAATTAGTGAAATTAAAATAGTTATTTTTAATATTTAAATTATCCTTTACGATTACGGTCGTCACGGTCTCGTCTGCTAAATCCACCACTGTTTCCTCAACTAGAATCACCACGGTCAGAACGTGGTCTAAAGTTTCCACGATCAGAAGAATTTCTATCCCCTTGTGTTCTTGCTCCACGTTCAGCAAAACGTTTTTCACGTTCTTCTGTGATTTTTACAAGTGTTGTTAAAGTTGCATTAATAGTAATTACTGTTTCTTTTAAAACTTTAATTTCTTCTAATAATGCTTCGATTGTTTGATTGTTTTCCATTAACAATGCCTCTTCTTTCTGGCGCCTAATTGATAAATCTGATAATAATATCTGATATAATGAGATTAATAAGCACTTAATTAAGTATAGCATTAAAATTAAAATTGTATAGTATATAGTCATATATTTTATAGTTAAAAATAATTATTATTATGATAACTATAATTTTTTATTAAATATCTAGTAAATAATATTATTAAAATTAGTTTTTTATTTTACTAAAGTAATACTTTTAAATTTAAAAGTACGTATACCTTGAAAATCAATTAAATTTTCAATATCAATAGCAGTGATAATAAAATGATATGTAGTGTTTTTAATTTTATATGTAAAATCATATTTTAAATTAATTGTTTCAATATTATTGATGGTAGTTTTAGTCATAGTAATATTAGAAGTATTACCTATTTTTTTATTAATGCCGGTTGTGTTATCAGCATCAAAATAAACTTCATAGTTATCTTTAATTCATTGATTATTATTAGTAGTAATAATATTTTTAATTCCTAATTTATGACTTTCATCAGTAGTACCAAGTAATAAATTTAAGATATTATTTAGTTGACTGTGTGGTTCAAGCATAGTTTTTTGTAAAATATCCAGTATTGAACCTTGAGTAAAAGTTGGATATTCTGGATCATCTTTATTAATGTGTCCACTTAATGATTTATATAATTCTTCGACATCGGTTGCTGTTACATCACTTTTATTAATTATGTTTTTTAGAGTAACAATAGTATCATTTTTAAAAATTATTAAGAGACCAGTAGTATTATTAAATAAAAAATTCTCTAAATCTTGTAAATCAATATTAATACCTTCATTACCTGGATATTGTTCTGAAATTTTGGTAATTAGATCAGTAATACTAGTAATAATGTTTTTAACACTATCTGTATTAATTGCTTTGATAATGGTATCAATTAATGGACTAGGATCATATGCACTATCACCAATAAGCCCGCCTAAGGTTAAATTTGCTGATATAGGTAAAAGACCAATTTTAACTTTTAAATTAAGTTTAACATCATAAAGAAATGTATCGAAACCACGAGTTTCTGCTGTAGTTTTACCAAATACGGTTAGAAGTATTTGTTTTAATTTTTCTGGTTGGCTAATTAAAGATTTTATAGTATTGATAATATCAAGTAAATTATAGCTACCAGCACTTGGCTTTGATGAATAACCATTACCAATTGTTAAATTTTTAACACCTTCAGTAATATCGGGCATATCTAATATTCATTTTTTAATAACCGGAATAATTGCTTCAATAATTGTTAAGATATAAAGTGGGTTAGTTAAAAGATAGGGAAAGTATTTTTCAATATCAGCAAAAAATCCTTTATCATCAATTTGAACATCCGGTGGATTTATACAATTAACAGTTATATATTCTGAAAGAATATTACCTAAATACCTTGGAGTTTTACCATCTTTACCAAAAATTTTATTGTCTTCACTCATTTTTCAAAACAAGTAATTAATTAAAGTGCCACCATGATATAAATCATAATCTTGTTTTGATTTTCAATTTTCAACTTTATGACCAGGAAATTGACCAAAACTTGGACTTATTTTTCATTCTCCATCATCATTTCAAGCGCTATAAGGTTGACCACTATCATCTTTTCAATTATTCATAAACTTAGTTAATGTTTCTTCATCAGTGGGTGTCGAAGTTTGTTGATCAGATCAACTGCCATTGACTAAATTACCAAATATTCTAGTTAGCGGATTTAAAAAATTAGAACCATAGTTATTAATTAAATTGGCAACTAATTGTAATCCAGCTGGTAAAGTGCTTAAGTCACCTTGTAATGATTTTAAAAAACTAGAAATGGGGTCCATACCAGCACCTACAACTATATTTTCTAATTGTGGGTTAGCCATAATTGATATAGTTCTAATATAATCAAGTGATGAAAAAATATCATTAACTTGTTTTTTACTATTGATGGTTTTAGTTAATTCACCTGTTCCAGAAGCTTTAAAAAAAATATCAGGATCAAAATTATTTACATCAATTTTTCGATTTTCCCCTCAACGTGTTTGTAAATCACCTCAATTATCTAAACTAGTATTTTTAGTTAAATTATTAATACTATTATTTTTAATTTTTCCCATAATATCATCATTAGTACTACTAGTATCAGCACCTAACTCTTTTGACATAACCATACTTTTAATTAAAGCAGAAGTTTGGTCAGCAAAACTTTTAGCGATACTATTAGTTACACGGTTAACATAAAAATTAAAGGTACAAGCTGATAGAGGTAAAATAGTGGCACTTGCTATTAAGATAATTCCTAACTTGGTAAATACTTTTTTCATAGCAGTTCTCCTTAAATAAAGTGTTATTTTTGTCAATTTTATTTTACTAAAATTTAATACATTTAACTCTGAAAATAATTAAATTCATTTCTTACAAATTGTATCATTAGTTATTTTAATTTTAAAATTTATTTAAATAAACCATTTAAATATGGTAATATATCAAACAGAGAAAAATTAAACATTAGACTTCTTGCAAAACCTATCTATTAAAAATTTAATTTTTAAAATAAAATTAAAAATAAAAAAGATAGGTAATCTATGATGTTTGATAAATTAAAAACTATTAACAATCCAGAATTATTAAGATTAACTGGTATAAATGATATTATTTTTAATAAAATTCTAAAAATTTTAAAGACAGAAGAAGTAAAAAAGTTTAAAAATGGTGGTACACCTAATAAATTATCATTAGAAAATCGTTTATTAATGACTTTAGAATATTGAAGAGAGTATCGAACTTATTTTCATATTGCTAAAAGTTATGGAATTAGTGAAAGTAGTTGCTATAGGAATATCAAGTGAATAGAAAATATTTTAATAAAACATCCTGATTTTCAACAACTTGATGGGCAAAAATCACTGTTAAATAATAATTTTAAAGATAAAACAGTTATCATTGATGTGACTGAAAGTACTATTCAACGCCCAAAAAAAGTCAAAAACAATATTATTCAGGAAAAAAGAAAAAACATACAATAAAAACTCAAGTCATAATTGAAAAAGATAGTAAAAAAATTATAAGTTCTTATTTTTCTTATGGTAAAAATCATGATTTTAAAATTTTAAAAAATTCAAAAACGAAATTTTTATCAGAAACAACTATTTTAGTAGATTTAGGATATCAAGGTATACAAAAGACATATTCCGTAATTAAATTTTTTAAAAGTCAATTAATAATTTTAAAATTTATTTTATAATTTTGTTATTAACAATAAATTTAGAAAAGTGTTGATAAAAATGATTTTTGAAAATTTAAAAAAATTAAAAAATGAAGAATTTTATAGATATTTTGGTATAAAACGTTTTCATTTTAATGAAATGTTAGAAAAATTAATTGAAATAGAAAAATTAGAAAAAAATAAAGGTCGAAAAAATAAACTTTCAGTAGAAGAAAGATTAATGATGACTTTATTATACTGAAAAGAATATTATACTTTTTTTCAAATGAGTATTAAATCTAAAATGAGCCCATCAAGTTGTTTTCGAAATATTACTTGAGTAGAAAATAAACTTAGTAACCACAAAGATTACCAATTTTTAAAAGAAAGATATAAATTAAAAATTGATAAAAAACAAGAAAATTCAAATGAATTTCAATTTTATTTAATTGATTCAACTGAGATTGAAATTGAAAGACCAACTAAAAAAAACTACAGTTAGAATATTTTTCTGGTAAAAGTTGAATGTATTCTATAAAATTTCAAATTGTATATGATTTTTTTAATAAAAAAATTGTTGATATTTTTGCTGATAATGGTAAAGTGCATGATTTTCAAATATTAAAAAATTCAAATCTTGAATTTTCAGAAAAAACAATAATTATTGGTGATTTAGGATATCAAGGTATACAAAATATTTATAAAAATACAATAATACCAATTAAAAGAACTAAAAATAAAAAATTAACTAAACAAGAAAGAAAATACAATAAGATTGTATCTAAAATTAGAATTAAAGTTGAACATGTCTTTGCTTGATTGAAAAGATTCAAAATTTTAGTAAATAAATGTAGAAAATCTAAATTTAGACTTATGTACTTAAGATTTAACTTACTTTGTGAAATTTTTAATAAAATAAAACCATTAAAATAAAAAAAAATATTAAAAATATTTTTTTAAAATTTAAATTTTTATCGAGTTAATATAAAAATATTATTAACAATTTTTTGTTTAAAATGTAAACTCATTTTTTAAACTATTTTTTCAAAAAATATTTATTTCTATATTCAATAACACTAAATAGTTTTAAAACAATTTTATTGACAATTAATTAAATTTAATTACGGAATATGTCCAAAACATACATAAAAATGTCTTATTACCTAAACGAAAATCAAAGAAAAACCCTTTAACTAAAGAAGAAAAGAAAAATAATAAGGCTATTTCAAAAATGAGAGTTGTTATTGAACATGTTTTTGCGATTCTTAAAAAATTTAAAATTATTAGTGAAAAATATCGAAATAGAAGAAAAAAATTTGCATTAAGATTTAATTTAATAGCTTCAATTTATAATTTACAATTATTAATTTAAATATATTTGATAATTTAATATTTTATTTTTTTATTTGAAATAATAATTTTTGTTGTATTTTAATGACAAAAAATAAAACATATTTTGAACAATAATTTTTAAAAAATATTAAAAGTGTTATTAAAATAAATTTTTAAACTTAAAAAATGTGATTAATATCATAGTTTTGCAAGAAGTCTATTATAAAAACTATCTATTATTTATTTTAAAATTATCCTATATATTAATTTTGTATAAGTGTGATATTATTAATCCATATGTGAAGTTAATAATTAAAATTAAATGCAAAATTTATGCAAAATTTTAATTTCAGGAATTAGGGAGAACTGTAATGGCAAGGTTAAATAAACGCGAAAAAGCGAATGATAAAAAAATGGTGTCTACTAATAAGAAAGCAAAAAAAAGTTTATTTAAGAATGCGTTACTATTAAAGCAGACTTTAGTTGCTACATGAAAAAGTAAATTACAATTAGTTATTTTATTATTACTTACTGCTTTTGCAACTTCGTTGGTTACTGGAAGTTGAATTTCGTACGTTAGAATGATTGAAAGAAGCAATCAATTAGGATTAAATGATCTTAAGTTTGATGCTGTTTTACCTTATTCACCAGTGTCGCAAGGTATTAAACAAATTGCTAATCAAGCTTTTAGTTTAAAGTTAGGTCGATTTTATGTTCAAAATGGAACTGATAGTAAAAGTACTAAAGCGCTTTATTTTGATGATACAAAAATAGGCACAGATCAAGAAATCCTACCAATCACTAAAGATAACTTAACTATTGATTATACTCGTGATAATACAGGTAATATTACTGGGTTTAATGATATAAGATGAACAACCCCAGATAATCCTTTAATTTTTAATTTGAATAATAATAATGTTAAAGCAAGCATCTATGGTCAATTATTATTAAAGTCAAAAAATGCTGCTAATGAGAATTTAAAAAACCATTTTAAAACAGCAGCAGATGATTTATATCGTGATGTTTTTTTAAAAAAAACAGCACCCAATATTCTTCAATCTATTAATACTTTTATTAAGGAATGGATTACAAAACATTCAACAGAACCGATATTAAAGGAGACTGATAATGATAAAGTTACCACTTGAATTTTAGAAAATAAAATAAATTTTAGATCTTCTTCTAATGATGCTACTATTCCTGATAGTGTTAATTTACAAGATCAAACAGAAAGAAATGAACTTTTTATTAAAGTAGTTAAGGAAACTGAAATTGATCCAAGATTAGATAATGAGTATGGTATGAATGGTCAATGAATGAGAATTTATCGTAATTTTTCTGCAACAGAATCAGATAGTAACATTTATACTAATTTTACTAATACTTCTATTGGTTATCATTCACCTTTTAACTATAATATGATTAGTGATGGCACTGAAAGAGACGCTTTTTCTTCATATTTAATTCGTGCGGTTGCAGCATTACAAATGCGTGATTTATATGTTCGTAATCAATTTACTGCCAGTGCTGGAGTAATTAATAATACTCAAATTAATACTAAAATTATTGATATTGGTTTACCTAATGCTTTAAATCATACTAATCTAAAAGTATTTGAAGGTGTTGCACCAACAAGTAAAAATGAAATAGTTATTACGCCACAATATGCAAGAAAAAATAAAAGTAATAAAGCGTATAAACCAGGCGATCATATTAATATTAATGGTACTGACTTTATTGTTAGTGGTATTGGTGGTGATGCTTATGATATTTATCCAACGATTAGTGACTTAGATCCAATTCCCAATACAAGAACTGAATTTATTGCTTATGTTACACCTTCAGCATGAAATGATGGAAATTGATATAAGACAGCAGATAAAACTGATAATACTTTAATGTATTTTACAAAATGAAATAATGTTCCTAAAAATAGTATTCATGAATTTGATGTTGATTTATTTAATGATTTTTTTCAAAAAACAATATTTAGTGATAATGGTGTTAGTGATTTAAATCAATATGATTATAATAAGTATTTAGTTGAGAAATATGGTAATACAGTTCCAACACCACAATCTTCTTCTACATATCTTATTAATCCAAATCCTGTAGTTACAAGTAGTAATAGTCAGTTTTCGCTTTATAATAGTAAAGAAAAGATATTTAATTCAGCAATAATTGGATTTTTATTTGCAGCAATAGCAGGAGTATTATTTTTACTAACGGTTGTTATTTTTATTACTACTTTAATTGTTAAAAAAGCAATCCAACATGGACAAGTTTCAATGGGTATTTTAAAATCAATAGGTTATAAAACATGACAAATTACGATTTCTTATTTGGCATATCCATTATTAACACTATTAATTGCAATTCCAATTGGCTGAATTGTTGGTCTTGTAATTCAGGTATATTTAACTGAGATTTTTAATACTTTATTTGTTTTACCATATAATGTTTTTAACTTTGATGTTGTTCCATTATTTATTTCAATTGTTTTAATTATTGGTTTTATTACAATTGTTACTTTATTAACTGCCTTTCGTCTTTTAAAACGTGATCCTTTATTTTTAATTAAAAAAGATAGTGATTTAGCTTTAGGTGTTCCTAAAAGTAGAGCTAGCAAGTTTTTACAAAATAATTTTCGTCTTCGTTTTTTATTATCATTATCAAAAACTAGTTGAAAAAAAATTTTAGTTACTTCGGGAGTTATTACTTTAGCTTCACTTTCAATTGTAGCAACAACACTAGTTCCTGCCACTATTAATAGTTTAAAAGTTAATTATTTCAAAACTCAAAAATATAAAAATTATTATGAGTATCAAACACCAATGCCGAATATGCCAATGAGTAAATATGGATTATATTCATGAGATTTTTTTAATCGACCAAGCGGTGAGAAATATTATCCAACTTATGGTGCTATGCCTTGACCTGAAGATAAAATTGTTTATGATGAGAAAAAGGCACGTGTTGGATGATATAATCCATTATTGTTTAAAAAAGAAAAATTAACTAATAATTTTGCTGATATTTTTACTTTTGATTCATCTTTTCCTGAATCTGAAAGAGCAGAGTTTATAAAAAAAATGTCCTCTTATTATCAAGAACAATCAACAGGGACATTAGATCTTAATGATTTAGTTTGATCATATAGTTGATTAGGTGGCAAAGCCTTTAGTAATCAGTTAATAACTGATTTAAGTAAAGAAGATAATACACCATCAAAAATATTTTCATATAATATTGTTAATTTTGCAAGTGGCCAATTACCTAATATTTTGCAAGTTCACAATCCTGGAGTGCCACCTGGTTCAGAGGCAATTAAAGAAATTTTAAAGCAAGTATTACCAGGCTTTGTTCGTCAGAGTATTGATAGTTTGCCAAGACCTAATATTAAAGAAGATCCTTATGATTATTTTAGTATTGGTCATAATACTATTGCTTTTAATCCAAAAACTACTAATAATGGTGATATTAATGGACCAGATGAAGAATTAGTAACACAGTTTAAAGTTGGTGTTGATGAAAGTACAAAAATTGCTAAAAAAGAACTAATGGATGTTATTGGTATTAATCCCAATACTGCGATGTTGGTATTAAAAAATGATGAAGTTAAAGCTTTAAAATATAATGCTAATGCTAATGCTATTCCAATGGTTATCAATCGTGCTTTTCAATCTAAATTTGGATTAGATGTTGGTTCACAATTTAGTGGTGTACCACAAGTTAATACTCTATGTTATAAAAATATTGATGGTAAAAGTATTCCTTTACCAAAAGAAAATTGATATTACGGTGAAACACCACCAACAGATTCTTATACTACAAATGGTGGCATTTGATCAAAAAGTGGAACAAAATGAAATTATCGTGGTGATCAAAAAATAAAATTATCTGATAATAGTAAAGAATATAGTGATATCCACGGCACTAGGTATAATGGTATGTATGATGAAAAAGGACAACCAATTATAAATAATGAACCTAGTACTTGAAATAATGTTAATGATATTTGATTAAAATTGCCTTCTGATATTAGTGATAGTGCTAAAAGTGGTAAAATTCCAACAGCTGATAATGCTAAAACAATTGATTTTGATTTATCACGTATTTCCGATTCAACAGGTGAATGAATTAGACTTTTTTCATATGATTTGGTAAAGCCATATAATGGATTTGATCCTAAAGATCCATTAAGTATTTTATTAAACCGCCCAGCAGAATGATTTATGGGAATGGTTAATAATAATATTTTAACTAAAGAAAATAATATTAATGCTGATAGTTTACAAGCAGATATTAAAAATAACATGCCAACATGATGAAAAAATATTACGGGTAATGATAATCCACTTCATACATATCAAGTTGTGGGAGTTCAAGATTCTTATGATACTCCTAAAGCCTATGTTGATCAAAAATGAGCTAATGAAATTATGGGTTATAGTTATATTGATGATAATCCTTATTATTCAGGAACGGATGTATTTCAATGATTTAATGGTAAGTTAAGTGCTAATGCTAATGTTTTTGATTTAATTGGAAGAATGAGTTTTAAATCAAATTTAGATGATTATACTATTTATGCAACCACTAGTTTAAGTGGTAATCAAAATATACCAATGGTCAAAAAAAATTATTTATTATCAAGACAACAAGCAATGCTTACTAAAATGTCAGATATTGCTTTCAGTGCTAGTGCTTTATTTATTGTGACAACGATTATTTGTTCAATATTAATTGTTATTATGATTACTGATTTATTTACCGATCAATTTCGTCGTTTTATGGCTCATATGAAAGCAGAAGGATATACTAATTGAGAAATTAATTCTTTTACTTTAGGTATTTTTACACCTTGAGCATTACTTGGTTATATTGTAGGATTTGCTCTAGGTTTCCTTGCTATTTATGGTTTAATTTCTATTCTTACTAGTTTTGTTGGTGTGGCTTTACCATTTACAATAACATGATGAATATTACCAGTAAGTTTTACCATAATTGGTGGTATATATATATCAACATTTATTATCAATAATCATGAATTAAATAAAATGAATTTAATTGAATTATTAAAATCTGATGAATAAAATAAAGTTTACTAAAGAATGTTTGGTAAATTTAAATATTTAAATTTACCAAATTAATAGTCAAATATGTATACTTTATTTGAAAACTAAATATAGTTTTTAACTCATTACTTTATTTTAAAGTAAATGGGTTTTTATTTTGAAAGGAGAAAAAAAGAAATTTGAAAGATGAATCATTAATTTCTAATTATTATGATATATTAAATGTATTACCAACAGCATCAGTAGCAGAAATTAAAAAAAAATTCAAACAGACTGCTCTAAAAACTCACCCAGATAAAAATAATAATCCTCAATCAAAACTTAAAATGCAAGAATTGAATGAAGCAAAAAGAATATTAACGGATGAAAACTTAAGAAAAGTTTTTGATCAAAAACTTTTTATTTACTTTTTACAAAATGGTAATAATAAGGTAGTTATTTATTTTATTAGTAAGAAAATAAATAATTTAAATATAAATGAAAAAGATAATTCTGGTAATACTCCTTTACATTATGCATGTTTTCATAATTTTTTAGAAACTGCAGATCTATTAATTAAATATGGTGCTAATATAAATGCCAAAAATAATAGCGATAATACTCCTTTACATTATGGTATAATGGGTAATGCTGATTTAAAATTTATTAATTAATTAATTAATAAAGTTGCTAAATTTATTGAGAAAGATAAAATGGGTAATGATAGTTTATCTTTTGCCAAAGATTTTTCAAAAGATAAGAAAGTTTCTAAATTTTTTTTAAAAAAAATGCAAAAATTAAGAATAAAACAAAATCAACAAATCTTATTAAATATAACTAAAAGAATTACTAATATTGAAAGAGAAATTATCAATATTGAAAGAGATATTGCACATTTTGAACAGAAAAAAGCAAATTCAGTATTAAATTATATTATTATTATTTTTACTTTTGGTTGTGTTAATAAGAACAAAGATATAAATAAGGATATTTTAATTAAGACTGATCAACTTAAAAATTTATTTTTAGAAAAAGAAATTGCTAATAATGAGAAACATGTATTTGAAGAAAAAATAAAGCGATTAAGTTTTAATAAAACTAAAAAAATAAATGCAATGGATTTAGAAAATCAACCTTCAACAAATGGATATAACCCATCAAATTCATCATGTATTTAATAAAACAAGTTAAAAGATTGCAAAAGCAATCTTTTATTTTTAGCTAAAATCAAGAAAAAATGATTGATATTTTTTGGATTTATTATTAAATTAAAATATAATAAATTACTTATTAAATAAAACTTTTAAATCGTACTATTAATATTTTAATAAAATTAAAGTATTAATGTCATAAATAACTAGTTATTTATTGGTATAATAAACAATGTAGGTGAAAATATGGCATTTTTTAAAAATTTAAAGACAAAATTATTTGGTCAAAAGACAACTAAATATGATCAGGGCCTTAAAAAGTCAAGAACATTATTTGCATCTAAAATTAAAGCATTAGCAGCGCGTTATCATCAACTTGATGAACAATATTTTGAAGAATTAACTGAAGTATTAATTTTAGCAGATGTTGGATACAAAATGGCAGAAACTATTACTGATGAAATTCGTCATGAAGCTAAAATTCAAAAATTAACAAAACCAAAAGATATTAATGATATTATTATTGATAAAATGTTTGTTATTTATACTGATGGTCAGTTGGTTTCTACAAGATTAAATTTTAGTAGTAATAATATTTCGTTATTTTTAGTTGTTGGTGTTAATGGTAATGGTAAGACAACATCAGCAGCTAAATTAGCAGCTAAATTAAAAACACAAGGTAAAAAACCAATTCTAGTTGCTGCTGATACTTTTCGTGCTGGTGCAGTTGAACAATTGCAAATTTGAGCAGAAAGAATTGGTATTCCTTGTTATTTAGGAACACCAAAGCAAGATCCAGCTAGTGTTGTTTATGCTGGAATTGAAGCAGCTAAATCTGAAGGTTGTGATGTTATTATTGTTGATACAGCAGGGAGATTAGAAAATAAAGTTAATTTGATGCAGGAGTTAAAAAAGATTAATAAAATTATTACTCAGAAATTAGGACATGAAGCTAATGAAACATTGTTAGTAATTGATGCTACAACTGGACAAAATGGTATTAATCAAGCGCAAGAATTTATGAAAATTGTTTCTTTGACTGGCATTATTTTAACAAAAATGGATGGCACTGCTAAAGGTGGCATTATTCTTGCTATTAAGGAAGAATTAGATATTCCTGTTAAATTAATGGGTTTTGGTGAAGGTATTAATGACTTGGAAGAGTTTGATTTAGATAAGTATATTTTTAGTTTAACAAGTGATTTGTTTGTGGAGTATGAAAATGAATAGTTTAGAAAAACAAGTTTTATATTATACTTTATTTGCTTTTTATAATACATTATTAACAGCAAAACAAAAACAATATTTTACAAATTACTTTATTGAGAATTTATCTTTACAAGAAATCGCTGATTTACAAAAAGTATCACGAACGGCTGTTCATGATAGTCTACAAAAAGTTATTATTTTATTAAATAAATATGAAAGTAAGTTGCATCTTTATGAAAAATATAAAAAACGACAAGTAATATATGAAAAATATACGGAAAAGTATAATTTTATTAAAGTTTTACAAGAAATTGATAAAATAGAATAAAGCAGGTGGAAATTAATGAAAATTTTAATAATTGGTGATATTTACAGTATTGTTGGTAGACAAATGGTTAAATATTGAATTCCTAAAATAAAAAAGGAATATGAAAATCAATTTAAGATTGATTTAGTAGTTGCGAATGGTGAAAATACTACTCATGGTAAATCATTATGTAAAAAACACTATGATGAATTAAAAAATGCTGGTATTCATATTATTACTACCGGTAATCATATTTTTGGTCATCCTGATGTTGCTAAGTATATTAATACAACTCCCGATTTATTGCGTCCTTTAAATTATAATCCTTATCATCCAGGTAATGGTACAATTTTAGTTAAAGTTGGTAATAAAAAAGTACGTGTAACAAACTTAATTGGTCGTACTTTCATGGATAAATCTGATAATCCTTATTTTGCTCTTGAACAACTTATTACGATTGATAAACAAAATAGTGAAGAAAAAAGTGACATTCATATTATTGATTTTCATGCTGAAGCAACAGCGGAAAAGTTATCTTTTGCTTGAAATTTTGATGGTCAAGTTACTTGTGTGGTAGGGACTCATACTCATGTTCAAACAGCAGATAATCGTTTATTACCAAAAGGTACTGCTTTTATTAGCGATGTTGGAATGACAGGTCCGTTTTATTCTATTATTGGTGCTAAAGCTGAAGAAGTTATTATTCGTGATAAAAAAAGTATGCCGGCAAAATTTAGTCCAGCTGATGGTGAAGGTCAATTTTCAGCTGTTTTATTAACTATTAATGATGAGACAAATAAAGCACAAAAAATTGAACGTATTTTTATTCATCCACAAGCACCTAATTTTAAAATTTACGAATAATTACAAATATAGGAAGGGACTAACTTTAACATGATATGAAACAATGCTAATTTTTTTACTGATAAAAATGGTTTATATTCGATTTTAATTGGGATTAGTATATTAATTATTTTAATAATTTTAAGAATTTTATTAATGGCAAAAATTAAAGATAATGTTCATGTACAACAAGCTGCTGAAATACGAGAAAAGGTAATTATTTTACGTGATGGTTATGAAGTAAAATTATTTAAGCAAATGGTTGATAAAAGTACAGTCATTATTATTGGTGCTCATGGCTTGCAAGGTCAAAAAGATGATTTTAAATTATTAAGTTCTTTTTGTAAAAAATCACAACTATCTTTAATTACTTATGATCGAAGAGGTAATGGTAAAAATGGACAAGATTGAAAATTTAAATCATTAGGTACTGATATTAATGATTTAAAAGATATAATAAGTGCAGTAAAATCTAAATATCCTAATCAAAAAATTATTGTTTTTGGTGAATCATTAGGCGCAGCTATTGCCAGTCATGTTGTTAAAAATAATTCACAAGTATCAGCATTAATTACTAGTAATTTAGTAACTAAAAAAAATCTTTATCAATTTTCATTAAGTTTTATTATTTGTTTTTGTTTTGCTTTTATTTTTAATTCTAATATTCAAATGCCAATCTATGTTGAAAATCAAGATATTTCTAGTAATAATGCTCATATTACTAATATAAATCAAAGATATAGTAATCGTCAAAATTGATCATTACGTTTTTTACTACAATTTAAAAAAATTAATAAAAAAAGTATAATGGAAATTAGTAATTCAAAACTTCCAACGTTAATCTTGCAAAGTGCTGATGATGTATTTAGTGATTTTCATCAACTTAAAATTAATAAAAAATATTGGAAGAAACATCATAGTTATGTTTTTATTTTTGATGGTAAACATGCTTTAATTAATGAACCTAATATTAAAGATATATTTGATAATGAAATTATGCCATGAATTACAAAAAAAATTTTACTTGAGAAAGGTTAAAAAATATGAAATTAATACCTAATATTACCCATCCTCTTTTTACTAGTGAGTCTGTTGCTCCTGGTCATCCTGATAAGATTTGCGATCAAATTGCTGATGCAATTTTAGATGCTTTTTTAAAACAAGATCCACATGCCAAAGTAGCATGTGAGGTTTTTATTACTATAAATTTTGTTTTAATTGGTGGTGAAGTTCATAGTCATGCTCAAGTTGATTATCAAGCAATTGCGCGAAAAGTTATTACTGAAATTGGTTATATAAATGATGAAATTGGATTTAATGGTTTTACTTGTGAAATTAAAGTGTTAATTCATGAACAATCACCTGATATTTTACAAGGTGTTGAATTAAAAAATCATCAAATTGGTGCTGGTGATCAAGGAATAATGTTTGGTTATGCATGTCAACAAACATCAGAATATATGCCATTAGCAATTATTTTAGCACATGAATTAATTAAACGAGCTACAAAATTACGAAAGGAAAAAAAATTTAAGTATGCACTTCTTGATATGAAAGCGCAAGTTACTATTGATCAAGAAGACCCTAAAAATTTAAAAATACATACTATTTTAATGAGCATTCAACATCAAGCAAATTATGATGAAAAACAATTTAAAACATTTATTCATAAAGAAATTATGCAATATATTGCTAATAAATATCATTTAAATATTGATTTTAAATATTTAATTAATCCAACTGGTAAATTTGTAATTGGTGGACCTGCTGGTGATACTGGTTTAACAGGAAGAAAATTAATGGTTGATACTTATGGTGGAGCTGCTTGTCATGGTGGGGGAGCTTTTTCAGGAAAAGATCCCACTAAAGTTGATAGAACGGGTGCTTATTATGCTAGGTATATTGCTAAAAATATTGTTGCTGCTAACTTAGCAAAGATTTGTGAAGTACAATTAGCTTATGCAATTGGAACTCCTGAACCAATTGCAATATTTGTTAATACTCATCAAACTATTATTTCCGGTTTAACAGAGGCAAAATTAACAGAAATAATTTATCAAGTCTTTGATTGTTCTGCTAGTGCTATGATTGATAAATTAGAGTTATTTAAACAAAATTATCAACAATTATCAACTTATGGTCATTTTGGTAGAAATGATTTACAATTACCTTGAGAGAAATTAGATAAAGTTAGTTTATTGAAAACTTATTTATCAAAAAAATAAGATGGGGAGAGATATTTTATGTTTTTAGAAGTAATAGCTACATCTTTAAAAGATATAGAAAAAATTAATAATTCTTTAGCTAATCAAGTTGAGCTTTGTACTGCTATGGAATTTGGTGGTTATACTCCAAATTATGAATTGATTGCTGAAGCATGTAAAATTTCATTGAAACCAGTAATGGTTATGGTTAGAAATAATAATAATAATGGTTTTAATATTACTGATAATGATTTTAAAATCTTTAAAAGAGATATTGAATTTATTAAAACAACTCATGCATCAGGTATTGTTTGTGGTATTTTAACTAAAGATAATAATATTGATGTTGAAAGAATGAGTGAAATTATTAAATTAGCAAAGCCTTTAAAAATAACTTTTCATGGTGCTTTTGATGAAATTTTTAATAAAAAACAAGCTTTAGAACAGTTAGTAAAATTAGGTGTTACTACAGTTTTAACTTCTGGTGGTCAAGATAATATTGTAAATAATATTAATAAATTTAAAGAATTAAAGAAATTAAATTTACCAATAAAAATTCTTGCTGGTGGTGGAGTTAATTTAGAAAATATTAATGTTTTATTAAAAAATGGTATTAATGATATTCACGTTGGAAAATGTGTGCACGAAGATAATAATTTTAATAATCCTATTAATTATCAATTAATTAATAATATTAAAAATATGGCATAAATAATAAAAAGTTTTATAATAGATAAGATTAAACATTTAACAAGGTTACTGTTCTGAATTTGTCAAGAAAAGTGGACAATTAAAGTAACCTTTTATTAAATTTTATAAAATAGTGTTTGTAAGTGTTAAATTTGTAGATATGAAGTAATTATTTGTTGATTTGGAATGAGCTAATCGATATTCGATTGGACTCATTCCTTTTAATTTTGTTTGAGGTCTATCGTTATTATAAAAGTAAATATATTTGGGTAAATTTTCTTTTATTCATTCAATAGTTCTGTTTTTTCTTAGAATTTGATATAGAAATTCTGTTTTCATTGTTCCAAATCAAGATTCAGTAGCACCATTATCACAAGAATTACCTCTTCTAGACATCGAAATTTTTATTTTTAATTCGTCACATAAGGTTTTATAAGAAGGATTTGTATAATGAAATCCTTGGTCTGATTGTAAAATTCATGAAGTAGGTTTTTGAGCATTAACTCAAGCTTGAATAATGTTTTGGACAACAAATGTCATATCTAAACTTGCGCTTATTTTATAATCTAATATTTCATTATTATGAAAATCTTTAACAATTGATAAATAATATGTTTTACCATTAGTCAATAAATAAGTTATATCAGTACCTAATTTTTGATTTAAATCAGTAGTTGAAAAATCACGATTTAATAAATTATCATATCTTAAACTTCCTGATTTAGTTTTATAATCAAATTTCTTTATGCGAACCTTAGCTTTTAAACCCATATTTCTCATATATCTATATACAACATGAAATTTTAATTTTAAATTATAAATTTTGTTAATTAATAAAGTTATCATTTTATAACCATAAATTTCTTTAAATTCATAAAAAATATTTTTAATTATATTAGCTAAAAATTTATCTCATTTATTAAATTCATTCATTCCGTTTTTAATTCATTTGTAATATCCTGATTTTGAAACCTTTAAAAATCAACATAAATAACTAATCTGATATTTTTTCTTCAAGGAGAAAATCAGAAAATATTTCTTCTTTTTTGTCGATTTTTCTAAATACTTTTTTATATCGTTCATTACCTTAATATATTGAATTAATTCTTGTTTTGTCATTTCATTAAAATTTAAAGATTTGGTTCGACCTGTTCTTTTGGTTTTTTTAGCACGAATTCCATTGCCATATTCTAAACCTTCTTCACCTAATAATTTGTATGCTTTAATTCATTCTTTTATTGATGATCGGCCAATACCATATTCTAATGCAGTTTTATCAATCGTTTTAATTTTACTTATTTTTATTATTTTTAACTTTTCTTCTTTTGATAGTCATTTAGCCATAAAAAAAATTAACACCTTTCTTAAAGTATTTTTAACACAAAGGTTACAATTCTGTGTCTACTTTATTCTAGATGTTCAGTATTATTTTCTATTAAAAATTGAACTATTTCAATGTGACCATAATCAGCGGCTGTTATTAAGGCACCCTCCATATCGAACTTATTGTTATCAGGATTAAGTAGTAAAGTTTTAACTGTTTGTAAGTCACCTTCTTCAATAGCTGTTAAAAATTTATTTTTAGGCATTTCTTTATCTTCCTTTTCTAAATTAAAACAAAAAACCTATTTATTTTGAAATAAAGTAAATAGGTCAAAAACTTATATTAAATTTTAATAATATAATATCACATTTTCTTTACTAGTAATAGATAATTATAATTTTTAATTAAAAAATAATTTTAAAATATATAAAAAAGAAAAGAAATTTTTTAAAAAATAACTTAATTTACAAGTATTTTTGCATATTAAAGTTATATTGTAAAATATTCGGTTTTCATATATTATTAATTCAAAATCTTTATTGGTTTTTAAATTAACTTATTATTTTTAAGCGAGGTAAAAAATGAAAAACTTAGTAAAATTATTATCGATCTTAACAATATCAACACCAATACCATTATCAGTTGTTGCTTGTGATAATAACACAACACAAAAAACAGAATTAAAAGATAAAATTACTAAACTAACAACAAATATTACTGTAGATGTTAATAAAAGTAATAAAAAATTAGATACATTAATAAATAATACAATAGAAGTTAAAAACTTAAATCCAAAGTTAGGTAACCCTGTAATTAAATATTTTAGTGATAAAGAAGCTAAAAATGATATAACTACTAAATTACAAAAAGTTGGTGATTTATATATAGTTATTACTAGCAATAGTAATGATTTGAATTATCAAGGTTCAACAGCGCCAATTAAAATAAATATAAAAGAACAATCTGATAAAACTGATTTAAGTACTATTACTCAATTAACTGGTTTAGACATTATTGCTAATCCAAGTAAAAGTTATAAAGAATTAATTAGTAATATAAATAGTTTTGATGAATTTAAGTCAATACCATTAGCTGCTGGTTATCAACTTCAATTTTATAACGAAAATAATGAAGAAATAACAAACAATAAACAAGAACTTGAAAAAGTATCTAAAATAGTTGTCAAAATAAGTAGTAATTCAAATGATCCAAATTATCAAGGTTCAACAATGATTGATATAACTAAACAAACAATTATTTCAGATATTGATATGCAAAATTATTTTGCAAAGACAACTTTGCCATTCGCTTCATGAGCACCAGCAACTTCAACTAAAGCAACAATGAATAAACAAGAAGCAGTAACAGATGTTATAAATAAATTAAAAAAATTACAAAAAGATTCAGAATTAGCTGTTAAAGTTTTATTAAAAGGTATGTATAAAGAAAAAATTGATTTTAATAAGCTTAGAAATGAAAATGAAATTTATGATAAAAATGAAAAGCCAGTACCTAATGATTGATTTAAAGATAAAGAATCAGATAAAGAAGCAAATGTATTGATTTTTTATGGTAATACAGAAACTGGTTATTTTTATCCTATAAAAATAAATATAAATTAATTTATTAAAATTTATGATAAAAAATAAACTCTCTTTTAATTAAAAGAGAGTTTTTATTATTTAAACTTTTTTATTTTTTTCTTTTAAATTTTGATGTTTATAGAACATTCTATTTTCAATACTTGCAATACGAGCAGTTGATTCACCAACATTAATATTAACCAATGCTTCATCAATTGCATAGATCTTTGCATCTAAGTTATCTAAATGATGTAAAATTTCAGCTTCTATTGTTTTTGGTAAGACAGGTGAACCATATTCATATTTACCATGACTAGCTAATATTAGATGCTGTAATAAAACTACGATTTCTTCTTCTAAGTTAATATTTAATTCCTTACAAGCGAGTGTAACTTGCATTGCGCCTAATGAAATATGACCAATCATTTTACCTGATAGTGTATATGAACTAATAGGATTATTATTTAATTCAACCATTTTTCCATAATCATGCATAATGATTCCTGCATATAATAGTTCACTATTAATATTACGATCATTATAAAGTGCTACTACTTGTTTTGCCATTCTTAACATTGTTACTGAGTGTCATAATAAACCGCTTTGAACAGCATGATGCATTTTAACTGCTGCTGGTCACTTCTTATAATCATCAATATTTTTTTTATTAAAACATTGGATTAATACTTTTTTTAAAATTGGATTTTTAAATTCCTTTATTGTTTGACTAATTTCAGTTCATGCTTCAATAATATTAATTGGTGCTTGTGTAAGTAATAAATCATAATATTCACTAGGATTAGTAATAATAGTTCAATTATTAATTTTTAGTTGTATTTCATTATTATAATTAATGCTATTTGCTTCAATTTTAATTACTTGTCCTATTGTTAATTGTTCAATAGTTTCTTTGCTTACGTCTCAAATTCTTGCTGAAATTGTCCCAGTTTTATCTTGTAATTGTAAGTTTAAATAATTAGTATTGTTAGAAGCAACACCTTGAATTACTCGATTAATAATTACTACTAAACTTAAAACATTATTAGGTTTAATATCTTTAATTACAGTCATTTTTTAGTTCCTTTCTATCATTTTATATCTTTGATATTTAGATATTTGATAGCTAATTCTTCATACATTTTTCTCATTTTTAATTGTGCATCATTAATGGTTTTATCAACACAAACAAAATAGAATTTAATTTTTGGCTCAGTTCCACTAGGTCTAACAGCAAATCATGAACCATCACTGAAGTAAAATTTTAGTAAATTTTGCGATGGCATTCCATGTAAACCAGTTTGATAATCTTCAACTTTAATTGTTTTAATATTATTAAGTGTTGGTATTTTACTAGTTCTTAATGTTTCTAACATATTATTAATAGTATTTTGTCCTGTTTTGCCTTTTAAAATAAGATTAACAGTATAACAGTAATAATATCCAAATTTTTGATAAATATTTTCTAAAACATCAACTAATGTTTTTTGTGACTTTTGATAATATCAAGCCGCTTCTGCTGCTACTATTGCTGATTGAATACCATCTTTGTCACGAGTAATATCTTTAATAACATAACCATATGCTTCTTCAAAACCAAAAACAAAGTTAATGTTACGTGCTTTTTCTTTTAGCATTTCTGCACCAATTCATTTAAAACCAGTTAACGTTTTAATAACTTGACATCCATATGATTTAGCAATCATATCAGATAAATTTGAAGTAACAAATGTATTGTACATAACAGGATTTTTTGGCATTGTTTTATTAAGTTGATAATGGCTTAATAAATATTCTAATAAAATTGGTGCTGTTTCATTACCTGTTAATAATACATAATCATTATTATGTTTTACAGCAATACCAATGCGATCAGCATCAGGATCATTTAAAATAATTAATGGTGCATCATGTTTTTTAGCATGTTTAATTGCTAAATCAAATGTTGGTTTTACTTCGGGATTGGGCGACACTACACCTTTAAAATCAGGATCATAGTTAGCTTGCTCTGTTACTAAAATAATTTCATAACCGCATTTTTCTAAAATTGGTTTAACTCATTCACGACTAGTACCGTGTAGATTAGAAAATACAATTTTAAAGTTACGATTTTTAACTTGTGGATAAAACTGTAAATTTTTAATATCGTAACGATAATTATCTTCTACTGTTGAAGGCACTTCTTTAATTAGGTTAGTATCATAATCGAATGTTAATTGAAAATCATCAGGCAATTGTTCCATTTTATTGCTAATTATATTGGTAACATTAGGAAGAAATTGACAGCCATATTGATCATAAATTTTATAACCATTATATTCAGGAGGATTATGACTGGCTGTAATAACAATTCCAGCAAGAGCATTAACTTTTCTAATACTATATGAAAGTACTGGTGTTGGTCTTAAATCATTATTTTTAAATAAAAAAACAGGAATTTTATGTTTAGCTAAAGTTTTTGCTGTTAACATTGTAAATTCTGCTGAAAAGTGACGATTATCATGAGCAATAATAACACCACGAAGTAAGTCTTTTTCAGAAAAGGCAGATTTTAAATATTGAATAAATGCGACAGTTGCCTTCATAATAATAATTTCATTAATTCTGCCGGTACCAACTCCAGTAATACCACGCATGCCAGCTGTACCAAATTCTAAAGTTGTAGTAAAAGCATCTTCAATTTCATTTTTAGACATTGTAGTTAATTGTTTTTTTAAGTGTTGCGGTAAGTTTTGCTTTTTTCAAATCTCATATGTTTTTAGTACATTCATTATTATTTCTCCTTTATAATAAAAAATTAAGTTTATAGGTAAATCATACTATAAAATAAGAAGAAAATAAATTTTAGTAGTTAATCTAAACATAAACTTTGAATTAAATAATAAAAAATAAAATTATTAAAAATTTCAATTTCAATCTTTAATAATTTTATTTTATTTTTATATTGATTGTGAATTGGTTTTATTTATAATTGTTGTTGGTTGTTTGTCATTTTTAATAGAATTTATTGCTTTAATGTTTATTTTTTTATTTGGTTCTGAACTTTTAATTAGTTTATATAATGGTACTTGTTTGTTATCTTTATTAAGATACTGATCACTAGTAATAGTACCAACAAGTTTTTCATTATTATTTAGTAATATTTCAGCAAGAGATGTTGTTATTGGTAATTGTGGTTTAATTTTTCTTGAATTTGTTGTTGTTTTTTCTTTTTCTGTTATAAGATTTTCTGATTTTTTACTATATAGCACTTCTAAATATCTCCTTTTTCAAATTAAAAACCTATTTACTTTAAAATAAAAGTAATGGATGGGTTACAATTTATTGGACACTAATTACGTAGACAAGTAAACAAATTTGTTAAAAGAAAGGAACTATAATTATGGCCAATATTAACTCATATACCGATGAATTTAAAAAACAAATAGTAGCTTTATATCAAAGTCGCAAATCAGTATCTTGCCTTGCTAAAGAATATAATGTTACAAGAGCAGCTACTTACAATTGAATTAAGCAATTTAGTAATTCAGGAAGTTTTAAAACTAAAGATAATCGTTCTTTTGAAGAAAATGAATTAATTAAATTAAGAAAAGAATTAAAGCAATTACGAATGGAAAATGATATTTTAAAGCAAGCAGCACTAATAATAGGCAGAAAATAGAAATTATTGTCAAAAATAAAGCTAAATATAAAATTCGCACAATGTGTCGTTTTTTAAAAATATCTAAATCAACATATTATTTTAATTTAAAGAAAAAAGAAAATAAAATCAAAAATAATATTTATGATGAAGCTGTTATTAGTGCTTTTAAAGAAAATAAAGAAGTTTATGGTACTAGAAGATTAAAAAAAATTCTAGAAAACCAAGAAATTTATTTATCGCGCAGAAAAATTAAAAAAATTATGAATGAACATAATTTAATATCAAAATATACTAAATTATCATTCAAAAATCATAATAACAAAGTTAACGATAGTCAAATAACTAATCTTGTTAATAGAAAATTTAAGAATAGGATTAAAAATGAAGTTATTGTTAGTGATTTAACTTATGTACAAGTTAATGGTAGGTGAAACTATATTTCCCTATTAATAGACCTATTTAACCGCGAAATTATCGGACATAGTGTTGGAGTTAAAAAAGATGCATCATTAGTACATCAAGCATTTATGCAATCAAATCGCTGTTTAAAAGATATTCAAATATTTCATAGTGATCGCGGTAATGAATTTAACAATAAAATTATTGATAAACTTTTACTAGCATTCAACATTAACCGTTCTTTAAGTAAAAAAGGTTGTCCTTATGATAATGCTGTTGCTGAAGCAACTTTTAAAACTTTTAAAACCGAATTTATTAATGATAAAAATTTTACATCATTAATCCAATTAAAATTAGAATTATTTGATTACATCAATTGATATAACAATATAAGAATTCACAGCACTTTAAACTACTTAACTCCAGTTAAATATCAACAACAAATGTTTACCAAAAAATAGTCCTAAAAAGTGTTGCCATTCCAGTAAATAGGTAAAAACTTATATTAATTTTAGGAAAATTATATCATAGTATCTATATTAAATATAGATATTTTTCATTTATTTTTGTATTAGATAACTATTGTTTAATTAGAAATAGTTACCTCCTTAGAAGTTTTATAATTGAATTGTTTATAAAAAATACATGTATATGAAATTAAATATTAATACTTATATAAGTGTTAATTATAATTTTCATCAAAAGTATTATTTTTTATGTTATTATATATTCATAATTTAATAACTGTTCAGTCTTAATATAGATATATCTCTATGTTAGGATTTTTATTAAATTAAAGTTTTAAAGAAAAGTAAAAAAGATTAAAAGAAATTCCTAAAGATAAAACTAAAACAAATTAATTAAAGTAGCAGTAAGCAATAGAACAGTTCTTGCTTATGCTTGAGACCCCAGGTTAGTCAATAAGAAACATTGTGAGGTTGAGTTACAAATTATGAAACAAATGATTATTTTTGTTTCTATTGTTACACCTGACTATGTAGAGATGAAAAGATTAGTTAAAAAAATGACAAAAACAAGTGAGTGATTTAATAAATAAAACTGAAGTTCCAATCAGTGAATATAAAAAATTTTGTTTTAAAAACAATTTCAGGACAATTATAAATAAAGATTACATTTGTAATCTTTATTTATCTCTTTATATTAATTTTAAGTTATTAATTTTTTTTATTGATTTTACTTGGAATTTCTTGTAAATGAGTTACAATTGTATTAAAGTTTTAAAGGAACTTTGGAACAAAATATTTTGGTTTTTTTATAGACCTCGTTTAAATTTTTGTATTTAAATTAGGTTTTTTGTTTTATTATATCGTTTAAAGGAGTGAGAAATATGAAATCACAATTTTATAGAGATGGAATAATTTATTATGCAATGAATTTAGAAAAGTGAGCAAATCTTGAAAATAAAACTTACTTTATAAAATATCATGATGTGATTTTAAAATTAACTGATATCATTAATTGTTATGATTTAAAAAATATTTCTGAAGTAAAAGTTTATAAGTTCTTAGCAGATGCTTTTAATAGTCGAATTTTAAAAGAAGTAGGGGATAACTAATGAAAATTAATTTAGAAGAATGCACAAATAATAAAATAAAATATTTAGAATCATTACCAGAAAGAACTAATGGAATGTCTTTAGTTATGTATCCAGTAAATTCATGAGCAGAAATAGTTAATAAATGTGCTTGCAATAATTCTAGTGATGAAGAAACAGCAGCAGTACTACAAACTAAAAAAGGTCCTAAAATATAAACCATTATAAAATAAAAAAAGGCTTATTAATTAGGGCTTTTATTTTTTTATAATGGAGCGGGTGATGGGAATCGAACCCACGTCTTCAGCTTGGAAGGCTGTAATAATACCATTATACGACACCCGCAGTTATGTTAACCACCATGTATTTATATCATATTACTAAAATTAAAGTCAACTACTTTTGATAAACAAGTTAAAAAAAATTATTTTTTAATCTTTTTTTCAATATGTTTATTTTTTTTCTTTTTAAATAAAAGAAGTTTTTCTTTAAAGAAATAAGAAACAATGACAAAAATAATTGAAGCTATAGCAAAAAAATGAGCAATTAATCATATAATTCAGAATTTATTAATATTTAAACTAAAAAGAAAAGTTGTGGACAATATTGTGATAATTAGTGACAATGTTAAAAATACTAATAAAATTTGTTTTTTATTAGTAACTCATATTGGCATAATAAAAATAAATAGAATTATACTAGTAATTGGTCAAATCATAATTTGAATTGAAGTATTCATAATTTTGGCAACAAATGAGTTTTGAGATTTAGGAAAAAAATTATTAGTCATAAACATTAATCAAACTAAAAATAAAAATAAAGAAGCAATTGTTAAAGTTATTTTGCTAATTAATAAAATTTGTTTTAATTTATTTTTTTCCATTTCACTCACCATTTAATAATAAGTTTTGTAATCTGGCATCAAAATGCCAGATTACAAAAAAACCTAATTATAATACTTTATCATAAGTATACTAAAATATTTTAAAAAATATTATTCTTTGTTTTTTTCTTTTCTTTTTTGTTTTTTATGACTCTTAAAATCCATTATGACAAAGAAAATAAAAAGACCAATAATACTTACTAAAGAAATTACCATTAAAATAATTGCTCCAACATCCATGTTTTTTAACCTCTTTCAGTTTTTGTTTTTATTTTAAATAATTTATTAAAACCATTATGAATATTTTTATGATAAGTTAAGATAAAAGTTAAAAGTAAAACTAACCCAACACCAAGTGTTAGACCAACTGTACCATAAACAAAATTAGCATTGATAATATTAATAATAAAATCATAGATACCAGTAGCAATATTAATTAAAATTAAAATTGGTGCGATAATTAAAATTACTATTTTATATCCTTTTGTTCATTTCATTCATGAATTTTCATTATTATATAATTTTAATGTATCATATAGTTTTCAGCCATATGGACTAATACCAATTAATAAAATAAACCCAATTATTAGTAGTCAAATTTGTGCTACTCAGATTGCTAGCCCATTAAACAGCGCTGGTGAATTACTAAAGGTGAATAATACTGATACTGCCATTGCTCCTAATAATGATATTGCTAATGCTTGTTTGCGCTTTAAATGAATTTCATATTCTAGACCATTTACCATTGATTCAACTTGACCAATTAGTGAGGACATACCCGCAAAGAAAAGTGTAACAAAAAATAATATTGCTAAAATATTTCCTAAAATAGGAACTTGATTATTAATAATAGCAAATAATTGTGGTATTACTTGGAAAATCAAAGCAGGTCCTGCTTGAAATACATCTTTAATATCAGTTTTACCTTGATTTTGAGCAATTGCACCTATTGAATTAAAAACAATAATTGTTGTTAATATACCAATAACGCTAGTACCAAAGGCTACTACAAAAGCTTGATTAGTACTATCTTGTTTTTCGGGAGCATGAGCTGCATAAATATAAATGGTTCCTGTACATGTTGATAACATAAAGAATGATTGACCAAAAGCATCTTTTCATAATCCAGGATTTAATAATTCTTTAGCATCTAAATCAAACATTAGATTTAATCCAAGTTTAGCACCTGATAATGTACTAGTATAAATTGCTAAAATAATAATCATTAAAAATAAAAATGGAATCATAATTTTATTGGCTTTTTCAATTCCTTTTTCAACACCACCTAGTAGAATGATACCCAAAATAATTCAGACACCAATTGTTGCAAGTAAAATCATTCAATTTAAGTTACCTAGGCTATTTAAATTGCTAATATCTTGATCATTTGTTTGTTGTAAAATATTATGATAAAAATAAGAACCTTTATTTAAATTAGAAGTAAAACTAATAATAATATTAATTAAAGTTCATCCTACTAAAACACTATAATAAGTACTTAGTAAAATAACGGTTGTTGAATGCAATCAAGAGAAAAAAGCACCCTTTTTACCTCCAACCTCACTAAAAAATTCAATATGATTTTTTCGATATTTATTACCAATTGTCATTTCAATAAATAAAACTGGTATTGCACAAATTACCATACATATTAAAAAAGGGATTAGAAAAGCACCATGATGGTTATACATTTGAGTTGGAAATCCTCAAATACCACCTAATCCTACTGCCGAACCCATTACTGAAAGTAAGAATCCTAATTTTGAGATATTTAAGCGTTGTTTTTTCATATTAATAAATGACCTCCTTTATAACAGTTAATTATACAAAAAAAATATTTTATTAAAACCAATTTCAGTAAATAAAATTTTGCGATGTTATTTATTAATAATGTGTATTGGAAAATATATAGAAAATCAAAATTTTATTTTATTTAATAAAATGATATTATTACAAATAAATAATAGACTTCTTGCAAAACTATGATATTAATCACATTTTTTAAGTTTAAAAATTTATTTTAATAACACTTTTAATATTTTTTAAAAATTATTGTTCAAAATATGTTTTATTTTTTGTCATTAAAATACAACAAAAATTATTATTTCAAATAAAAAAATAAAATATTAAATTATCAAATATATTTAAATTAATAATTGTAAATTATAAATTGAAGCTATTAAATTAAATCTTAATGCAAATTTTTTTCTTCTATTTCGATATTTTTCACTAATAATTTTAAATTTTTTAAGAATCGCAAAAACATGTTCAATAACAACTCTCATTTTTGAAATAGCCTTATTATTTTTCTTTTCTTCTTTAGTTAAAGGGTTTTTCTTTGATTTTCGTTTAGGTAATAAGACATTTTTATGTATGTTTTGTATACCTTGATATCCTAAATCTACTAAAATAGTTGTTTCTGATAAAAATTTCGTTTTTGAATTTTTTAAAATTTTAAAATCATGATTTTTACCATAAGAAAAATAAGAACTTATAATTTTTTTACTATCTTTTTCAATTATGACTTGAGTTTTTATTGTATGTTTTTTCTTTTTTCCTGAATAATATTGTTTTTGACTTTTTTTGGGCGTTGAATAGTACTTTCAGTCACATCAATGATAACTGTTTTATCTTTAAAATTATTATTTAACAGTGATTTTTGCCCATCAAGTTGTTGAAAATCAGGATGTTTTATTAAAGTATTTTCTATTCACTTGATATTCCTATAGCAACTACTTTCACTAATTCCATAACTTTTAGCAATATGAAAATAAGTTCGATACTCTCTTCAATATTCTAAAGTCATTAATAAACGATTTTCTAATGATAATTTATTAGGTGTACCACCATTTTTAAACTTTTTTACTTCTTCTGTCTTTAAAATTTTTAGAATTTTATTAAAAATAATATCATTTATACCAGTTAATCTTAATAATTCTGGATTGTTAATAGTTTTTAATTTATCAAACATCATAGATTACCTATCTTTTTTATTTTTAATTTTATTTTAAAAATTAAATTTTTAATAGATAGGTTTTGCAAGAAGTCTAATAAGAAAAAACAAGGTTTTTAAGTAAACTTTAAAAAAGTAATATTAAAAAATAAAACTCCTCCTTATATAAGGAAATAATAAAAATTTATTTTTAATATTATTAATTTAATTATTTAAGTTATTAAAATTATTTTTCATAATTTCAATATTAATGATTATATTACTTTCATTTATTTAATATAGGGTTATAATACAACAAGTAATAAATAAAGACTAGAGTTTAGCTCATATTTAAGCATTGTAATTCTTAATATGGGTGTTTTTATATTAATTTTATTACTTTAAATTATTTTTTAGAAAGGATGAAAAATATGGATTCATCACCAGCAAGAAGTTATTCTTCTACAGAACAATTATTATCAAATGATTTAATATCAACTAATGATAGAAATAGGGTAGTATCTACTATAAGAGATGTGTTACTTACTCTTGGTAATTGAATGGTAACTGGGGGTAACTATTTATTATATCAAGATGGAGTATTATCACTAGCACCAGCATTATGTTTTATGGGGGAAGGAGCAATTAATTCAAAAATTTCGTTAACTAATTTAATATTAAGATATTGAAATATTAATAATGTAAGGATTAATAATTTATTAACAGTAGAAAGTTTTGCAACAGCACCATTATTACCACTAGCAGTAGCTTTACTTAACTGACCAACACTCAATCCAGATACATTACCTGTTACATATGCTTTTATTACAGCAGCAGCTTCAAGTTTAAATCATATAGTGACAATTAGTAAAAAAATATCAGAATGTTGTGCACCTAATAATGAAGAAAATGCAATAAATCAACAACGTAATATATGACAAAAAATAGGTAATACAGCTGCAAGTTTATTAGCACCAATAACTATTGCTAGTGCAATTACTGGTGTTAGTCTTTTTGCATATCATGAATTAAGTAATCCAAATAATAATGATGATGATCAACCATTTTATAAAAAAAGATCAACGGCTTTTTGAGAAACAATAGCTGGTCTTGCAATAGTTGGTAATGGTTTATTAGTAAATACTGGAATGGAATTATATGAAAATTGATGTGCGGATGTTAATGATTTTGATGAGGAAGATAATTATGAAAATATTTCTAGCAGTACATCTTCACCATCATCATCAAGTTCTGAAGATAGTGATGATAATAATCCATTATTAAATAAACCTTTTAATCCAGAAAAAATTAATAATGGAGAGGAAACACAATCAGTCATGTCAACTTCTCATGTTGTTGAAATAGCTGATCCTAAACCACTTAATACAGCAGCATTAAATTCTGAAGAACGTTTGCCTGTTAAACAACAATTTTTAGAACGTCGATTATCAGTTTAATAATATTTAATATTATAAAAATAAAAAGGTATTCTTAAAACAATACCTTTTTATACTAGTAATTTAATATTAGTGGTGCCCAGAGCGGGACTCGAACCCGCATGATTTCTCGGTAGATTTTGAGTCTACTGCGTCTGCCATTTCGCCATCTGGGCAAAATATAGTTTACTTGCTTATAAAAAATGAGGAATACTTCCTCGTCATTAATAAATATATAAAATGGTGCCCAGAGCGAGACTCGAACTCGCACAACCTGTAAAAGTCATCGGATCTTAAGCCCGACGTGTCTGCCATTTCACCACCTGGGCATCAAATGGTGTCCCCGGCAAGGATCGAACTTGCGACACCTCGGTTAAAAGCCGAGTGCTCTACCGCTGAGCTACGAGGACAAATTAATAAAATATATGGCTGAGGTGGTTGGATTTGAACCAACGCATGACGGCGTCAAAGGCCGTTGCCTTACCGCTTGGCTACACCCCAATAAGTAATATGGTGGAGGGGGAGGGAGTCGAACCCCCGAACTCGAAGAGATCTGGTTTACAGCCAGGTGCAGTTGGCCACTTTGCTACCCCTCCATAAATAATAATGGTGCTGATGACAGGAATCGAACCTGCAACCTACGGTTTACAAAACCGTTGCTCTGCCGGATTGAGCCACATCAGCAGGTAAATGGTGGAGTATGACGGACTTGAACCGCCGACCTATTGCTTGTAAGGCAATTGCTCTCCCAGCTGAGCTAATACTCCTTATTTATTGTTTTATTAGAATTATTTATTCTTAAAAAACCTTAATCATTATAATAGATATTTTTCACATTTACAATTATTTTTTAAAGATAATGTAAAATTATTTTATTTTTAATTATTTTTTACAAGTCTTATTATTTTTGGATACAGTTGTTATTTAAAAGTAGTAAAAAAATAAAAATAGCAATTTATTAATTTTAAAAAATTCTTATTTTTCACATTAAAGTAAGAATTTTTTTATTTATTTTATAGCAGTAATATAACAATGATATAATTAAAAAAAATAGGTGATAATAATGATAACTAAAAATTGATGAAAAAAATTACCTCTTGATGAAAAAATAATTACTATTTTATTTTTTTCTGGTTTTATATTTTTGTTATTAGGGTTAATTATGTTATTAAGTATTAAAATAGAAAACATTTTTAATGGATTTAATTTTATTTATATAAATGGTGTAATTGATAGTTTAACCTATCAAAGTAGTCAGGGAATAACAATAGATATTTTCTTTTTAAAAGTAGGAATTATTTTTACTATTTTCTTAATGCCAATTTGTTCTGGCTGTAGTATAATTTGATTTATTATTAAACGATTAATTTTTAAAAAATAGAGGTGAATAATGAAAAATAATGATTCATTTATTGAAATTATAAATAAAACTTTGGATAAAACAGTTAATTTAAATTTTAAAACTTTAAAAGGTCATAATATTATATTTATTGTTGATATGGTTAATGGCTTTGCTAAAAAAGGAAATTTATTTTCACCCAATATTAATTCAATTATTAAACCAATTAAAAATTTATTAGCAAAAGTAAATACTAATGAAACTAAAGTTATTGCTTTTAATGATGCTCATAATGAACATAGTCCCGAATTTCATACTTTTCCTAGTCATTGTTTGGAAAATACTATTGAATCAGAGTTAGTAGAAGAATTAAAATTTGACAATATTAAGATTATTAAAAAAAATAGTACTAATGGTTTTTTTGCTTTTGATTTTAAGCCAAATTTACAATGGGATAACATTATTATTGTTGGTTGTTGTACTGATATTTGTATTTATCAATTTGCTATTAGTTGTAAAACTTGATTTAATCAGCACAATAAAGAAGTAAATGTTATTGTTCCAATGACAATGACAAATACTTATGATCAACCAGAGCATCCAGCTCATATTTTAAATCAATATGCATGATATTCAATGCTTAAAAATGGCATTACTATTGTTAAGGATGTTATTTAATTAAAGTAGAATTTTAAATAAAATAAATTTATATAAATAATAAATTTTTATACATATTATTTAATAATTTTTATATTTAGAATAGAAATTATGATAAAATGATAAAATAATTTAATAAATGTTTATACCTAATATAGAAATTATTCTATATTAGGTTTTATTAAATTAAAATATTAGAAAAGGAAGATTAAAAGATGGCTAGTAAAGTAATTCAATCAGAAAGCGAGTATCAAGAATTTGAAAATCAGCAATTAATAATAAATATTTTTGAAAAATTTGAATTTAATTTAAATTTTAGAAATATGAGTTATGAAGATTTATCAATATTAAATATAAAATTATTAAATAATGAATTTAATGATGTTTATCAAGAGATTATTAAGAATAATGAAATAAATGAAAAATTATCTTTCATTTTTATTGAATGTATTAATCAAGGTTTTTCTGAAAAAAAAGCACAATATTCTATTCAAGAGCAAATAACTAAGCATATAGTAGAAAGTTTTTTAATTAAAGAACAAGAACAAAAAATGGTAAATGAAATAAATCAATTTGATTTTATAAATGCACCATCAACTAGCACTGGTATATATCATTTACCATCATTTAAAATACAACTTAACTTATAATTACATTTATTTAGATTATTATTTACAAAAAAATGTCATAATATAATATTGTAAATTAATAAGTGAAGAACAACTAAGTAAGTTATATAAAAACCATTCTTTTCAGAATGGTTTTTATATAACTATATTTTAATGTTTTATTAAATTTATTATTAGGAAATTATTTTTTACCTAATAATGTAAACATTTTCTTTTTGTATACTTCAACACCAGGTTGGTTAAATGGGTCAACACCTAATAATTTTGCACTAACAGCACAAGCCTTCATAAAGAAATAACTAGCATAACCAAACATTTTGCCATCCATTGTATCCCATTCTAATAAAATATTTGGTGTTTTTCCTACTATTTCATCACTATGAGCTTCAATAGTTCCTTGTAAGGCAATATTATTAATTTCATGTAAAGAATGTTTTGTTAAATAGTTTAATTGATCATTGTTTTCTTTATCAAGTGGAATTTTGATATCTTTATTAGGTTTTTTGATTTTTATTACTGTTTCAAAAAACATTTTTGAACCTTCTTGAATAAATTCGCCCATTGAATGTAAATCAGTTGAAAAAACAACACTAGCTGGTAATAATCCTTTGCCATCCTTACCTTCTGACTCACCAAATAATTGTTTTCATCATTCACATAACATTTGCATTTGTAATTCATAGCTTACTAAAATTTCAACTGCTTTATTATTAGTTTTATGTAAATGATAGCGAGAAACTGCATATAAATAGGCATCATTAACATCAATTTTATCACTTTTACATTCTTTTGCTGCTAATTGCGCACCAGCAATAATTTCTTCACAGTTAATTCCTGCTACCATCATCGGAAAAATACCAACAGGAGTTAAAACAGAGTATCTACCACCGATATTATCGGGAATAACAAAGCTTTCATATCCTTCTTCTTTTGCCAAATCATGGAGTACTCCTCTTGTTTTATCAGTAGTAGCGATAATTCTGTTATTAACAATATTCTTATTTTTCTTTTGTTTAATTAATAGTTCTTTTAACAAACGAAAGGCAATTGCTGGTTCAGTAGTAGTTCCTGATTTAGAAATAACATTAATGGCAAATTCTTTATCTTTTAAATATGATAAAACTTGGTGAACATAAGTTGAACTCATGGTATTACCCATATAAATTACTTTAACAGGAGCCATATTATTAAATAAACCTTGCACCATATCAATTCCTGCTCTAGCACCTAAGTATGATCCACCAATACCAATTACTACTAAAACTTGTATTTCTTTTTGTAGTTTCAATGCTAGAGTTTTCATTCGTTTTCAAGACTCTTGAAAAGTAATGTCTTTTTGGTATGCAAATGGAAAATCAATTCATCCTAATCAACCATCTTCATTTTTAGCATTACTTTCCAGTTCAGCGTTAATCACCGTTACTTTTTCTTGATATAAAGTTGATAATTCTTTCATATCTAAATTAGTAAACTTTAAATTAGTTTTTATCACTATTCTATAACCTCCTTATAGTATTTAAAATTAAAATATTAATTCGTAATAATACTATTTAATATTTATAATAAAAATATAGTTGTAAAAATTTTAGATTGCAAGAAAAAAATAAAAAATATTGCTATTTAATGGCAATATTTTTTATTATTTGGAAGAAAAATAGTATTTTAATTATTTTCTTCTTTTTTAAATCAATTATCAACAGTTTCTCTTATTGGTGCAAATCCTTTACCATTTTCTTCAATTGAAGAATTATTCTTTGCAACTAATCCTTGTTCTTTTGTACTTAAACTTAATTGTTGTTTAGTATGATCAATACCTGTTATTTCTGCTTTAACTGATGTACCAATTGTAAAATAATCACTAACATTTTTAACAAATTTAGGGGTAATACGACTAATGTGAATTAAACCAGAAAATCCATTTGGACACTTACAAAAAACTCCAAATTCCTTTATTCCAGTTGGAGTTACGGTAATAATGTCACCAACTTGAAATTGTTGAACATTTGATTCATTTTCTTCATTTTTAATAATTGTACTCATAATAAGTTAATTCCTCTTTCTTTTGTATAATTTAATAATACATAAAAACATTATAACATTATATTTAATCTTGAAGTTAAAATTAATATTATTAATTTTATGAATTTTTAAACATTAGAATGAGAAATTATTAATTGATTTTAAATTTAAAGATTATTAAAATATTAAATTTGTTAGCAATTTCTTTATTTTTAAAGAAATGAATGTTACTTGTAACAATATTACTAATTTTTTTTAATATTTTTCTTTATTTTATACTTAAAATGGTAAGTTAATATAGATATTTTCGACATATTCCGTAATTAAATTTAATTAATTGTCAATAAAATTGTTTTAAAACTATTTAGTGTTATTGAATATAGAAATAAATATTTTTTGAAAAAATAGTTTAAAAAATGAGTTTACATTTTAAACAAAAAATTGTTAATAATATTTTTATATTAACTCGATAAAAATTTAAATTTTAAAAAAATATTTTTAATATTTTTTTTATTTTAATGGTTTTATTTTATTAAAAATTTCACAAAGTAAGTTAAATCTTAAGTACATAAGTCTAAATTTAGATTTTCTACATTTATTTACTAAAATTTTGAATCTTTTCAATCAAGCAAAGACATGTTCAACTTTAATTCTAATTTTAGATACAATCTTATTGTATTTTCTTTCTTGTTTAGTTAATTTTTTATTTTTAGTTCTTTTAATTGGTATTATTGTATTTTTATAAATATTTTGTATACCTTGATATCCTAAATCACCAATAATTATTGTTTTTTCTGAAAATTCAAGATTTGAATTTTTTAATATTTGAAAATCATGCACTTTACCATTATCAGCAAAAATATCAACAATTTTTTTATTAAAAAAATCATATACAATTTGAAATTTTATAGAATACATTCAACTTTTACCAGAAAAATATTCTAACTGTAGTTTTTTTTAGTTGGTCTTTCAATTTCAATCTCAGTTGAATCAATTAAATAAAATTGAAATTCATTTGAATTTTCTTGTTTTTTATCAATTTTTAATTTATATCTTTCTTTTAAAAATTGGTAATCTTTGTGGTTACTAAGTTTATTTTCTACTCAAGTAATATTTCGAAAACAACTTGATGGGCTCATTTTAGATTTAATACTCATTTGAAAAAAAGTATAATATTCTTTTCAGTATAATAAAGTCATCATTAATCTTTCTTCTACTGAAAGTTTATTTTTTCGACCTTTATTTTTTTCTAATTTTTCTATTTCAATTAATTTTTCTAACATTTCATTAAAATGAAAACGTTTTATACCAAAATATCTATAAAATTCTTCATTTTTTAATTTTTTTAAATTTTCAAAAATCATTTTTATCAACACTTTTCTAAATTTATTGTTAATAACAAAATTATAAAATAAATTTTAAAATTATTAATTGACTTTTAAAAAATTTAATTACGGAATATGTCTTTTATTTTATAAATATTATTAAAAATATTAGGATTTATTATAATAATCCTGATTTTTCAAGTAATTCTTCTAGAAAAGTTCCCTTGATTTTTTTTAATGCACCTCTACGGAAAATTTTTAAGATGAGAGGAACTGAACATCTAGAATAAAGTAGACACAGAATTGTAACCTTTGTGTTAAAAATACTTTAAGGAAGGTGTTAATTTTTTTTATGGCTAAATGACTATCAAAAGAAGAAAAGTTAAAAATAATAAAAATAAGTAAAATTAAAACGATTGATAAAACTGCATTAGAATATGGTATTGGCCGATCATCAATAAAAGAATGAATTAAAGCATACAAATTATTAGGTGAAGAAGGTTTAGAATATGGCAATGGAATTCGTGCTAAAAAAACCAAAAGAACAGGTCGAACCAAATCTTTAAATTTTAATGAAATGACAAAACAAGAATTAATTGAATATATTGAGGTAATGAACGATATAAAAAAGTATTTAGAAAAATCGACAAAAAAGAAGAAATATTTTCTGATTTTCTCCTTGAAGAAAAAATATCAGATTAGTTATTTATGTTGATTTTTAAAGGTTTCAAAATCAGGATATTACAAATGAATTAAAAACGGAATAAATGAATTTAATAAATGAGATAAATTTTTAGCTAATATAATTAAAAATATTTTTTATGAATTTAAAGAAATTTATGGTTATAAAATGATAACTTTATTAATTAACAAAATTTATAATTTAAAATTAAAATTTCATGTTGTATATAGATATATGAGAAATATGGGTTTAAAAGCTAAGGTTCGCATAAAGAAATTTGATTATAAAACTAAATCAGGAAGTTTAAGATATGATAATTTATTAAATCGTGATTTTTCAACTACTGATTTAAATCAAAAATTAGGTACTGATATAACTTATTTATTGACTAATGGTAAAACATATTATTTATCAATTGTTAAAGATTTTCATAATAATGAAATATTAGATTATAAAATAAGCGCAAGTTTAGATATGACATTTGTTGTCCAAAACATTATTCAAGCTTGAGTTAATGCTCAAAAACCTACTTCATGAATTTTACAATCAGACCAAGGATTTCATTATACAAATCCTTCTTATAAAACCTTATGTGACGAATTAAAAATAAAAATTTCGATGTCTAGAAGAGGTAATTCTTGTGATAATGGTGCTACTGAATCTTGATTTGGAACAATGAAAACAGAATTTCTATATCAAATTCTAAGAAAAAACAGAACTATTGAATAGACTTCTTGCAAAACCTATCTATTAAAAATTAAATTTTTAAAATAAAATTAAAAATAAAAAAGATAGGTAATCTATGATGTTTGATAAATTAAAAACTATTAACAATCCAGAATTATTAAGATTAACTGGTATAAATGATATTATTTTTAATAAAATTCTAGAAATTTTAAAGACAGAAGAAGTAAAAAAGTTTAAAAATGGTGGTACACCTAATAAATTATCATTAGAAAATCGTTTATTAATGACTTTAGAATATTGAAGAGAGTATCGAACTTATTTTCATATTGCTAAAAGTTATGGAATTAGTGAAAGTAGTTGCTATAGGAATATCAAGTGAATAGAAAATACTTTAATAAAACATCCTGATTTTCAACAACTTGATGGGCAAAAATTACTGTTAAATAATAATTTTAAAGATAAAACAGTTATCATTGATGTGACTGAAAGTACTATTCAACGCCCAAAAAAAGTCAAAAACAATATTATTCAGGAAAAAAGAAAAAACATACAATAAAAACTCAAGTCATAATTGAAAAAGATAGTAAAAAAATTATAAGTTCTTATTTTTCTTATGGTAAAAATCATGATTTTAAAATTTTAAAAAATTCAAAAACGAAATTTTTATCAGAAACAACTATTTTAGTAGATTTAGGATATCAAGGTATACAAAACATACATAAAAATGTCTTATTACCTAAACGAAAATCAAAGAAAAACCCTTTAACTAAAGAAGAAAAGAAAAATAATAAGGCTATTTCAAAAATGAGAGTTGTTATTGAACATGTTTTTGCGATTCTTAAAAAATTTAAAATTATTAGTGAAAAATATCGAAATAGAAGAAAAAAATTTGCATTAAGATTTAATTTAATAGCTTCAATTTATAATTTACAATTATTAATTTAAATATATTTGATAATTTAATATTTTATTTTTTTATTTGAAATAATAATTTTTGTTGTATTTTAATGACAAAAAATAAAACATATTTTGAACAATAATTTTTAAAAAATATTAAAAGTGTTATTAAAATAAATTTTTAAACTTAAAAAATGTGATTAATATCATAGTTTTGCAAGAAGTCTATTGATTAGTGTATTTAATTTTTAGATTAAAATATTAATTAGTAAAAATATAGTCTAATGGTATATCTCAATTATCGTGATTAATTATATAAGGAATTTTTTGAATAGCAAAACCAAGTCCTATTTTACTAAAGTTAAATTTATTTTTAGATAAATAACGATCGTAAAAACCTTTACCATAACCAATACGATAATAATCTTTATCAAAAGCAATCAATGGTACTAACATACAATCAATTTGACTTCCTATAACTTTTTGGCAATTTAAACTTGGTTGTCCAATTTTAAAATCATTATCAAATACGATATCGTTTCAACTATTAATAAAGTAAAATTCCAAATGCTCACCATTCATTCTTGGTAAACAAACTTGTTTTAGATTTTTTCATAATAATTCAATAATTTCTTTAGTTTCTACTTCATATGGTAAGGAATTATAAAGAGCAAATACATTATTTTGTTTAAAATAATGTGATTCATTAAATTTATTCAAAATAATTTTATTTCACTTTTGATAATTATTTTTAGAAACATTTTTTAATTTTTTTAAATAAATGGTTCTTAAACTAATTTTATCCTTAATTTCCATTTCCATTTTTTTCACATTCTTTCTCAATTATTTTATTAATACCATTAATACCAATAAGGGCACATTTAATTCGATTACGTTGTCTTGGTACATTTTTAAAAGCAAGCATATTTTCAATTATTTTATCATTAAATTGCTTTTCTGATAACATTGCTTGATAATTAATAATAATTTCTTTTATTTGTGATATTGTTTTACCTTCAATTAAAATACAAAAAAGATCGGTTGCTGCAGTTGAAATAGCACACCCAATTCCAGTAAAGCGTGCTCTATTAATAACTTTATTTTTGATAGAAATTTCAACATGAAAATTATCAACACATGATTCATTGTTTTGATGATATGTCAAACTATTTGGTAAATTTTTAAAACCTTTATTTTTTGGATTACTATAGTGTTCAACAATTAGTTTGCGATAATAGTCTTGATTGTTATTAAAAGAATTCATTTAAAAAATCTCCTCCTTCATTAATCCCTTTTTTTAAAGCTATTACTAATAAGTCAATATCTTTTTTGCAATTGTATATGTAAAAACTAAGACGAATTGTTACTTCAGCGTTAATTATATTAGGTAATAATTTAGCACAATAAGTTCCACTGCGGACGCATATATTTTGTGTTCCTAAAAAATTAGCAACATCTTGTGCAAATACTTTTTTAATATTAAATATTATGCTACTACTATTGCCATCAATATTATAAATTTCAATGTTATTTCCTAACTGTGCTGTTAATTGTTCAATTGCGTATTTTTTTAGTAAAATTTCATGATTTCTAATATTTTCAATACCAATGTTTAATAAATACTTAATAGCTGCACCTAGCCCAAATACACCCGCAATATTTTGTGTTCCACCTTCAAAACGATAAGGACTATCTAATAAGTTAAATTTACCATTTTCATAAATATCACCATTCATGCCTCCACCCAATATTAGTGGATCTAGCATATTTAATCATTCGTTTTTTCCTCAAAAGACACCGATTCCAGTTGGACCAAAAACTTTATGACCAGAAAATCCAAAAAAATCAATATTTCAATTTTTAACATCGGTTTTTATATGTCCTATTGATTGTGCACCATCTATTATTACTAAAATATTTTTAAAAATTCAATTATCACTTTTAACATTTTTTTTACCATATTCTTTAATAAAATTAGTTAATGTTTCAGTATCATTTTCTATTGTTAAAGAATTATTAATATTTGCAAAAGCAACTATTCTGGTTTTAGGTGTTAAAAGTTTTTTTAAATTTTCAACAGTAATGACTCCTTGTTTATTTGTTTCAATAAATTTTATTTTAATTTTTTTAGTTTGTATCAAACGATAAAATGGTAAGAGTAATGAGCTATGTTCTAAAGTGGTTAATAAAATTTCATCATTTTCTTGTAAATATTTTTCTAAGCCAAAAGCAATTTGATTATAAGCAAAAGTTGCTGAAGGACAAAAAACTATTTCGTTTTCGTTACTATTAATAAATTTACTAATTGTTTTTCTAGTATCTTCAAATATATCATTTCCCTTAACAGCAAGTTGATAATCTTGACTATGTGGATTAATACAATATTTTTCATAATAATCCCTAACAGCATCAATAACTATTTGTGGTTTTAGTGAAGAAGCCGCTGTATCTAAATAAACTAAATCAGGATTATTTTTAAAAAAGGGAAAATCAGTTTTAAAGGTATTATCATTAATGTTTATTTTTTTATTCATATTTACTCCTATATCATTACACCAAATATAATATACTTATACTAATGATTATACACTTAATTTTGTGCTAATTTTCTTAAAATTAAAAAATGAATAAAATATTAGTTGTGCACTATAAAGTAATAATATTTTAAAAAATTAATATTTTAAATTTTTTAAAATAAATAATTGGTAATTAGTTATTTCATTTTAAAATTAATTAGAAAAAACTATCCCTTAAATATAAATTTTATGTTAAGATATCTTAGTAAAATAAATTAAAAAATCTTTTTTTGCTATAGATTTAATTAAAAGGAGTGAATAAAGTGCGCAATATTCTTGCCTTAGTTGCAGCTTTCACGTTATCATCAACATCAACTATGTCTATTATAGCTTGTAATAATTCAAATGAAAGAGGCACAACTAATGTTTTCGACTGAAATAGTGCTTTTATAGATACAAGTACTACGACTGACACCTTTTTTAATTACTTATTAAATAATCCCAATAGTGGATGAGGTAAAACATTATATACTGATATTAATCAATATATTAATCTTTCAATTTTAAAAAATACTCCAGAATATAAAGATGATTATCTTGCTGCTTTGACAGCAGCTGAATCTGAGATGGAAAATAAAATAAAATCATTACAAGCAAAATATGGTCGTTCATGAGAAAAACAATGAAAGAAAGTATTGGGCGATGATGATGTTAATACTTACATTGATAATATTTTAAAAAAGAGTGCTTTAGGTATTATTCAACGTAGTTATGTTACTAGTAATTATAAGGATTATAAATACTACAATCAAAATGAAATTAATATTTGATTAAAGGATTTATGAGAACAAGTAAAGAGTGAAAACAATCCAAATCGTACTTATGATAGTGTAAAACAGTACATTAATGGTAAAACAAGTATTACTGATGCTGGTAAATATTCTAGCAAAATTTGAGTTGTTGCTAATGCCAATAGTTTAAATCCTGATCTTACCGATTTTAAACAATTAGATGATGCTGTTAAAGCTGCTAAAACATGAACTGGTGTTAATATTAGTCTTCCTGTTGTAAAAACTAGTGATGATAAAAATGATAGTAATTATGAAATAGATTCATACAATACTATTGATGGCTTATTAAGTGATAATCAATCTAAAATAGCTAAAGTAATGTTAAGAAATCAAGAATTAATTTGAACTCGTCAAATTGTTATTCCTTTTGATTCTAATGCTAAACCTTTACAAGAAAAGATTAGTGCTTCTCAGTTTTCTCAAAATAAAACTAAAATTAATGAAATTTTAAAGAATATTAGAACTAATGGTTTTGATCAAACATTCACTGAAGAAAAAGGGGCCGCTACTACTGATGTTACTAAAACTGGTGATTTAGGATTAATGAATATTACTAAATCTTCACAAGAGAATAGTCCTTTTTATTATTACTTATATCGTTATGTAACTAGTGCTGAAGGTGTTGGTAAAAATGTTGATGGTATTCAACCATATAAATTAACACAATTTACTTCACCAAATGACAAGGAAAAGGGTTTAGATGACTTAATTCCTTATATAGACCGTGATACTATTAAAGATAAAGGTAAAGATGGTACTAGCCAATATAATGATTTAGTTTATATGAAAGATATAAAAGGACCACAACTTCCTGATGCTGCAGTTAATAATGGACCTGGAGTTGGCATTTTTATTGATACTGGTGGTATTCATTTTATTCAAACGCCAGGTATCACATATCAACAGCAAGACAAACCTAAAAGCGATCAATCAACTTATAATATAATTAAAACATTTAAAAATCATAGAAAAGATACTTATCAGTGAAAAGACTTAGCACCGTTATCTGAGCGTCCAGGTGGATTATCTGATTCTCCTTATCTTGATTATTTACAAACTGGTTTTTTACTACAAAAATATACTCCAAATACAACTCTTACTTTTAATTTAAATGATGCATTAACAGCCTTTACTGGAGGTACTGGTAGCCTTGGTGATGCAACTTGATGAGATTATAATTTATACTTTAATAATAACTCGAGTTTAATTCATTGAAATTTACAGGATATATTTGGTTCAAGTCCTCTTGATCCAACTGATACGAAAATTAATAGCTTTGTTGAAAAAATGAAAAGTTGATTTGATAAAACTAAAGAAAATCGTTGAAACAATAGACAAGGTATTAATATTAATGCAACATTTAAGGATAATATTATAAAAACTAATAATACATGAGATGGCTTTACACAAGATGCACCAGTTGCTCGTATGGATACTAATATTGCTAATTATCTAGATGTTGTTGGGAAACGAACATTATGATGATATGATCCAAGTATCATTAGTTCTTAGACGGGAGGTATAAAAAATGAAAAAGAGAAAAAAGATTTTACCATTATTAACTTCAGTTACTCTTTTATCTGGCCCTGTATTATTATTAGTTGCTTGTGATAATGAACGTGATATGAGTAATTTACCTAGTGGTAAAATTCCTGATGATTATAAAAATCGTGTATTATTTAATTTTTTAGGAGTAAATTTTAATGAAACGATTTCTGCTCAGTTTAAGAATACTTATTCACAAGGTCTTGATTTTATTTTAAAAGATGTTGAAGGAACAATTGCTCAGCAAAAATTTTATGAATTTTTTCATAAGAAACTTCATTATAGTGAAGACACAAAAAATGCAGATGGTACTACTGCAATAATGGGAGAAGCCAATAAAGCTTTTATAAAACTTAAAGATGATTTAGGATTAAGTTTATTAACTCAAAAGTACTTAAGTGGTATTAATACAGCCAATTCACTAGATAAAGTATCAGCAGCAGATAATAATGAGTTATTATTTCAAAATCAAAGTTGACATCAGGATGGTACAAGTAAATTTAATTATCAAAATGTAGATTTTTATAAAGAAAAAAATAAAGATACTGGTAAAGTTAATGATCCTGATCAAATATTTACTCCTGATAGTTTATATAAAGATTATGGTGATAAAGATGCTGCTTTTGATGAACAATTAGCTGCCATTGCTAAACATCCAGATGACAATTATAGTAATGAAATTGGTAAATTATTACCAAATGATGCTAAAAAATGAAATAGTAGTGCTGGTATTAATAAAACACAAAAAAGTCTTTCTGGTACTGATATTCCAACTTATTCAAAATATTTAAAACGTTTCCAATGATGATTACGTTTTCGTTATCAACAATATTATCAATATGAAATTTTACCAGCATTAAATCAAACTTTATTTACAATGTCTTATATTTTAGACAATATTATTGATATTAAAGATAATGAAGCAGGTAAACCTATAATTTCAACACAAACAAATAATCTTTACATAAGTCAATTACAAGATACTACTGGTTGACAAAAGAGTAACTATAATGTAAATTGAAACTTTACTACTGATTTAGCAAATGCGCAAAGCATTGATAAAAAATGAAATAGTAGTCCTTCTGAACCTCCAAAGTGAGAATCAATTGTTAAAGATGATGATTCAGGAAAAGGAAAAACTTTAAATTCTGATTTTTTTACTCAATTAACAAGCGGTAATGCCTCAACTATTAGTGAAATTGATCCTAATTTTGGTGCTAATGGTTTCTTAAGTACTGCAACTAATAATCAATTGGCTGCAGGTTGAGTATCTAATGGTGGATTACATTACACTACGAATAATAATATTGCTACATTTACTTACTCTGCTCCTATTTATTTCCTAAACCTTTTACAAAATTTAGATTTTAGTTTTTTAATTAATAAAAACGAAGGCTGAGTTCCAGAAATTAGTAATTTAATTCATTCATGAAACATTAGTGGTAATGCTAGTCTTAAGACAGATTTCTCTAAGTATATAAGAGCTGATGGTAAGGAAAGCACTATTACCCAAGAAACAAAGTGAAATATATTTTGACAAATGTTATATTCTATATCTGCTACTGATTCTGCAACTAAAGATTCACCAGCAGCTGAAAACTTTAAAATCGCTGCCCAAAATTTATTTCCAACATATATTCCAAAAAATAATATATATGAAGAAGAGTTTTGAAATAAGGTAAAAGAGTTTTATCCATAATAATACTTAATATTTTAAGTTATACTTATAAAGTAAGTTGAGGTGAAATATATGACAAATAAAGCATGCATTTTTTGTACAATTATTAAAGATACAAATAACTTAATTTTTGAAGATACAAATACAGCAGCATTCATGGATATCAATCCCGTAACTAAAGGACACATTCTAGTAATTCCAAAGCAACATTTTGAAACTTTTATTGATACTACACCTAAAATAGTGAGCGATGTTAGTATCACAACTCATAAAATTGCTAATTTGCTAATAAAAACTATTCCCGAAATTAAAGGATTTAATATTTTAACTAATAATGGTAGCGAAGCATTTCAAGAAGTATTTCATTATCATGTTCATATTATTCCAAAATATATTCGTGAAAAAGGGTTTTTAATTAATAGGACAAAAGAAAATGTTACAATTGATGATATTAATAATCTTAAAAAAATACTAAAATCACAATTAATGTAAAACAAATATTTAAGGAGGAAAAAAATGAAAAGTCTTAAGTTATTAACTTTACCTAAAATATTAATGCTAATTGGTGCTGTATGAATTATTGTTTTTAGTTTATTGTATGCAGCGGGAGTTATAACTTATAGTTTCTATGGCTGAAATGAAAATGGAGCTACATTAGTTATAATAGGTATTATTTATATTCTAATACCATTTTCAGTTAAACCCGGATTATGATCAAGACTATGAGCACTATTTATATCATTTCTTTCAGTTATAATAGTTATTGGTTTATTTGTTGGCAAAGATGTAGATTATAAGTCAACATGAACTTATATTAATGCTTTACCACATATTATCATGGCGTTTGGTTCTATTTTATGAATATTTAATAGTAAATAAGTCATAAAATAATTATTAATAACTTAAAATATTGGACAATACATTATCCAATATTTTTTTTATAATTTTGGTTGAAAATAGTATTAAACCAATTTTTAATAAATAATTAATAATATTTTTAGAATTTATTTTCAACATAAATAATAAGAAAAAAATATTATAATAGTTATTATTATCAAATTTTATAAAAATTATTAATTGATGAGTGGCATAACTACCTTTTTGTTTTCATCAAAAAAGCATTTTTTATTAATGATGCTATAATTTTAAGCATTAATAAAAAAAAATAAAGGAGATTGAGATATGAAAAAAAGAAAAGTGTTACATTGTTCAAGCTGTAATAAAGAAATTAATGGTAATGATTTAGCTTCAAACTCAAAAACAGCAAGAAAAATTATGAAATGCCCAGAGTGTGCTAATCAATAATTTTTTGATTATTAATAAAATTTATACTATTATCAATAGCCGTTATCAACTAATTTTACAAATTTTTACTGATTGTTTTAGATTTCTAAAACAATTTTCATCTTAATTGTTAATAAAACAAATTAGAATTAAAAACAATACTAGTCTATATCTATTGATATCAAAGGCAAGAATATAAAGAACTTATTTCTGAAATCAAAATATGGAGGAGTATTATATGTCTAAAAAAAATAAAAATTCAAAAATTATTGCTGGAATAATTAGTTCTGCGGTTTTAATTAGTGGTGCAACTACTGGTATTTTATATAATTCTGAAATGGAAGAAAATATTGAAGAAGAAATTGAAATTGAAAAGAAAAAAAACTTAGAAATAATTTTTCTTAAAGGAAAAAGAAATTTAGGTAAAATTTATATTGGACAAGACATAACTACTATAAATGATGATGAAAAAGTAAAAAAAGAAATTATAGATATTTTTAGTAATAAATATAATATAGATGTAACTAGTTTGGAAATTAAAATTGTTACTAATCAAAATGAAGCAATAATTACTTCAATAAATGAAGATATCTATATTGGAACAGTAAAGCTTAAGTATAGTCCTAATAGATCTTTTGTAACGTTAGATTATATTGTTCCTGATTTGAATATAAGAGATAAACAAGTTCCTACTTACTCTTATCAACATCATCAAGAAATTTTATTTGGAAAAAATGATATTTTAAATGATAAGGAATTTAAAAATTTACCTGCTGTAAATGATTTTATTAATATTTTAAATGAACAAGTTAAATTTAAAGCAAGTGAAGAATCAAATAATGCTTTTAAAAAGTTAGAAAATAATAATGATAATTTTAAAGATTTTGAAGATTTAAAAAAACAATTTAATGATCATTATCTTTTATTTGATGGCAAAATTGATTTTGAATCATTTATTAAAACAATTAGTAATTATCATATAAATGCAAATATTGATGAATTAAAAACAGGAATATGTCGGTTTTATAATATTTTAGCTCAATTATATGGAAAAAATAATGTTTTTAAAATGTTAGAAAAAATTGAATTAGATCAAAAGTTGTGAGAACAATCTAAAAATAAATATGTCAGGAGAAGCACATTTTGGTTCTTGTAATGATAATATGTGTAATACTAAAATAATACTTGATACAGATATTTTTAGAGATATAAAGTATGGAATGGAAGTTATGGTACATGAATATGGTCATATTTTGGATTCTTTAATTCGTAATAAACAAAATAATAATTTTGATGCAAGAAAATATATGATTTCATCATTAGCAAACGGAACTAAGATTAATAATAGACTTCTTGCAAAACCTATCTATTAAAAATTTAATTTTTAAAATAAAATTAAAAATAAAAAAGATAGGTAATCTATGATGTTTGATAAATTAAAAACTATTAACAATCCAGAATTATTAAGATTAACTGGTATAAATGATATTATTTTTAATAAAATTCTAGAAATTTTAAAGACAGAAGAAGTAAAAAAGTTTAAAAATGGTGGTACACCTAATAAATTATAATTAGAAAATCGTTTATTAATGACTTTAGAATATTGAAGAGAGTATCGAATTTATTTTCATATTGCTAAAAGTTATGGAATTAGTGAAAGTAGTTGCTATAGGAATATCAAGTGAATAGAAAATACTTTAATAAAACATCCTGATTTTCAACAACTTGATGGGCAAAAATCACTGTTAAATAATAATTTAAAGATAAAACAGTTATCATTGATGTGACTGAAAGTACTATTCAACGCCCAAAAAAAGTCAAAAACAATATTATTCAGGAAAAAAGAAAAAACATACAATAAAAACTCAAGTCATAATTGAAAAAGATAGTAAAAAAATTATAAGTTCTTATTTTTCTTATGGTAAAAATCATGATTTTAAAATTTTAAAAAATTCAAAAACGAAATTTTTATCAGAAACAACTATTTTAGTAGATTTAGGATATCAAGGTATACAAAACATACATAAAAATGTCTTATTACCTAAACGAAAATCAAAGAAAAACCCTTTAACTAAAGAAGAAAAGAAAAATAATAAGGCTATTTCAAAAATGAGAGTTGTTATTGAACATGTTTTTGTGATTCTTAAAAAATTTAAAATTATTAGTGAAAAATATCGAAATAGAAGAAAAAAATTTGCATTAAGATTTAATTTAATAGCTTCAATTTATAATTTACAATTATTAATTTAAATATATTTGATAATTTAATATTTTATTTTTTTATTTGAAATAATAATTTTTGTTGTATTTTAATGACAAAAAATAAAACATATTTTGAACAATAATTTTTAAATAATATTAAAAGTGTTATTAAAATAAATTTTTAAACTTAAAAAATGTGATTAATATCATAGTTTTGCAAGAAGTCTAATAAATCGGACGTATGAGATTAACCCTTAGAATTATGAGTAACATTAACAATATAACTGCAAATTCTATGATTTGTTATTTAAATTATAACATATATTTTAAAAATATTAAAAAATATAATTACAAAATTACATTTAAACAAAACAAAAATTCTAATATTAAAATTAGGTTTTAAAAATATTAAGTTTCAACTTATTAAGTACTATTTATATAACTTCTAGCATTTAAATAATTTGCTTTTGCTATTAACATATTATTTAATGTTTGATAATTATATATTTTTGCTCCATTAGTTAAAGATTTTAAAAAATGATAAACATCACTTTCAGCAGAACAACCAATATTTCAACTAGCATTTTGATTTACAATACCATGAGCATTATTTTTAAAATAATTATAAGTTTTTTCATTAACATTAGGTTTTAAAAAAGAAAGTAATTGATTACAATCACCACTTGAAAAAGTAGTAGCACCTTCAATATATTTAGTTCAATCATGAGTTTCTTTTTTCTTACCACGAACTCCAACAAAAGATTTTCATAAATAATTTAAAGCATGAAACTTATCTAAAATATAATAACATCCCAATCAACTTGCCATTGCTTTAATTCATAATGCACCATCACCAGCAACTACTAAATTATAATTATGATATTCTCATTGAACACCTAATATATTTAAATTAATATCATAATGATTAAGAATAGTTTGTGTTGTAAAATTATATAATTGTTCTTGATTTAAACCATTACCAGATTTAAATAATAAAAATGCAGTTATTTTCTTATCTAATTTATTTCTATATGAATAAATTTCTTTTTTTCCTAAATTAAAAGTTAAAATTCTACAACAATATTGCTGTTTTAAACCATTTTCATCTCAACAAGTAATAAAAGCATCATCTGCACATATATTTAATTTTTGATTATCTAATACTTTAAATTTTTCTTCTGGTATTCATTTTGCAATTTTTGCATTTTTAAAAATTCTTGAAATAAGATTTTTAGAAAAAGAAGTATATTTAAATTCTGATTGAATATTAAAATAACCCTTTTTACTTATTAAATTTTCAATTAAATTATCTAATATATCAAAATATAAATCATTAGTAATTCTTGCTCTTTTTTTAATACCAAATTCTTCATAAATTGGATAATAAGTTTTTTTATTTATTTTATCTCAATAAACTCTTTGTCTAAAAGTTCCTATTCCAATGGGAGTATTTACTGTTCTATTACATGTTCAAGCAACTTTATATTGATTTTTATCTCTATTTAGAAAAAAATATTCATCAAAAACCTGTATTTTTTGAAAATATTTTGCTAAAATATCAGTGATTTCAGATTTTAGAAATTCTTTAAAACTAAACATTTTTTAACACCTTTCTATTTATTTTTTAACTCCAAGTATTCTATCAAATTTATTAAAATATTGTTGAAAAATGTTTGGTTTTAGAGTATAATATTAAAGAACGATAAAATAAACTGCAAATTCTATTTACGTTTAAAAGATAACTAATAAAAGTTATCTTTTCTTTTTTAATAAAATAATGTACAATAAAGAAAAATATAAATAGAAAAGGAAAATAAAAAAATGCTAGAAAGAACATTATGGATATTATTAATAATAGTAGTAGAGATGACATGAATTTTATTAATACATTATGGAATTAAATATTGTAATAATGATAAAATTTTTGGTATTTTTTTGATAACAATTCCATTGCCTATAATAGGTACTTTTATTGGTTGCATGATTATATATAAATCACAACATCCCGAATATAAATTTTGAAAAATTTTAGAAAATAAAATTAAGAAAATATTTAAATTTAAAAAAATAAAAAATAAAATTAAAAATGGAATTCCTAATGTATAAAAATATTATTAAAATAGATAAAAAAAGTGATATTAACAAAAAATGACCAAATTTTAATAATAAAATTAAGAGTTATAAATTAGTTTTAAAAAATAAAGAATATAATTTATTTTTTGCCTATGGTGAAATTATTAAATTAAATAATATAGAACTGGATATAAGTGAAATACAAAAATATGGAGGTTGGGGTCTTGCTTTAAAAGGATTAGTAAGAGAACATTGATTAAGAGATATTGAAAATAAAACAGAAGAAGAAATATTAAAAGATAAAGAAAAATTATTTAAAAAAGGAATAAATGGTAAAAAATAGCATTATACTGCTATTTTTTGTTATAATTATATTATAAAAATTAAATAAAAAAATATATGAAGTAATTAATAAAGTTAATAAGTTATTACGAGCAAAGTCTAACTTAAAGATTATATTAATTATAGCATAAATTTTTGTGTTTTTAAAGCATATGAAAGGAGATTTTTATGTGCAAGAAGAAAAAATAAAAATAAGAACAATTTTTAATGATGCAAAAGTCTTAAAACAAGAATTAGTAAATTATTTTACTCATTGTAATGATAATAAAGAAGTTCCTACTAAGTTAGGTATGTTAATTTATTTAGATATAACTGAAAATACTTTAAAAAAATGAAAAGAAAAAAAGAGAAATACTTTTTTACAACAAATTAATTGAGCGCATTCTCAAATTGAACACTTAAATTTACAAAGATATTTAAAGTCACACTCTTCTAATTCTTCATGATATTTAGAAAGAGCATATGTTAATAAATATCACTTATCTACTAAAATTGATATAAAAAATAATGATAATACCACCCCTATAGCAATTAGTTTAGAAAATAAGAGTAAAAATAAATGTTAGAACATTTTGGATATCTTAATGATATTTTAAAACAAATGTATTATAAAAAATCTTTAACTGTTAAAAGAATTGACCAATTAGGTAGTCGTAAATCTGGTAAAACTATTCAAGATTTTGATTTTGAATGTAAAGCAACTGTATTACCTAATACAAAAGTTAAAACTTATGTTTTTAGAAATATGAGTGAACAATTATATGATACTTGAAAACAATTAAAAAATAGATGAGTATTATTTGCTATTGGTTTAGAATATACAATGTCTGAAACTCGTAAAACTATTAATTATAGAGATAGTGAAATTGAATGTCGTGCGTTATATAAACAAAATAATAGTGAAATTAAATTAACTGGTTTACCAGATAATTCAAAATATGATTATGTAATTAGACATGTTGATGAAGCACATCAAATTGCTGAAAAAGATTGACAAGATATGGCAGATGCTATTCGTGGTTGTAGTCAATTATTAGAAATTAATAGTTGTAATCCTTGAAGTATTTTAAATTATTATATTAAAAATGTAGTTACATATTGTCCACAAAATGAAAAACAAATAATTAATGAATATGAACAATTTTATTTTAATGAAAAAGATAAAAGAATTGTTCATTATCAAAATTGAAAACTTAATTATTTATTACCAAAACATGAAGGTCAACGATTATTAGAATTAGAAAAATTAGACCCAATATCTGCAAGAGTAAGAAGTCATGGTTTAGTAGGTTATGAATCTGGTGGAATATATACACATTTAATTCATAAAATATCACGTTTATTACAACCAAGTTATAGATTTAGTGCTGGAAGATTATGGGTTTAAAGATGATGCTATGGCATGTTTATTAATAGGTTTTGATTATAATTTTAAATTTGTTAATGTTATTGATTGTTTAAAAATAGAAAATAAATTAATTCGTTATGATAATAAACAATTAGCAAGATTAGTAGTAGAGTTTTATATTAAATTAGCAAAAGAAAATAATTTGTTATATGAATATGGATTAACTGTATATTGTGATTTTAGTAATTATACATTTATTGAAATGTTAAATGATACAGTAATTAAATATAACGTTAATTCATGGCTCTATTTTAAAGATTGTGTGAAATTAAGACTTGAGTTTAGAATAGGTAAGAATGTGGCTTTAATGGCTTCAGAACGCTTAAATATTAGTATGAATGCACAAGAATTATTAGATGAATTTAGATTAGCAATATGAGATGAAAAAAGTATTAAACAAATACCTTTGCCGGGCAATGACCACCTCAGAGATGCTTTTGATTATGCTATAGAACCATATATTAGAAATTTAAGTGCAAATATAAATCCTTATTTTGAAAGGAAGTAACATATGAATAATCATAATACTGAAATATTAACTCCTAAGTGATGTATGATAAATCTTCAAGAAATAATAGCAAATCATGCTTCAAAATTATTATGAGGTAATGGTTATACTTTAACAAGTGAACATCCAGAATATAAAAATGCTATTGAAAAATTAAAAGAATGAAATAATTTTGATAGTTTATTTTATCAAGATTGTCATATTAAATCTGGTTATGGTTATAGTATTGTTCAAATTGATAAAAGTAAAACTGGTAGAATATCATTAAATTTTGCTCAGCCATATGCTCAATCAAGAGTTGCAAGAGTATTAGAAACTGAATATAGTGCATCAACATGGTCAAGAGTACAGTATGATGACCAAAGTATTTATGTTAAAACAACATATACTCGAAATCAAATAATTAGATATTTTACAAGTGATTATGTTACTTTAGATGGTTTACAAGAAAAAATAAGTAAAGATTTACAATTACCATTAATAGAAAATCATAATTTAGGTATTATTCCAGTTAAATTTATGCAAAATTTACCTAAAAAGAATTTCTTTGGTGGAGTTATTGGTGATTATTATCCAGATATGACTGCTTGTAAAGGATTACAAAAATTATTGAATAAAACATTTGAATCAATTGAACATGAACTTGAATATAATGTTACTCGTGTATTTTTAGATATTACTGAACAAGAAATAAATCAATCTAAAACTGCTTTTGATTTAAAAAAATTAATAGGTAAATTTATTTTACAAGCAAATTTAAGAAGTTTAGGAAGTACTAGTGGAACACCACCAATTGCTATTTTACAAGGTAATCCCATTTTAGATAAATATGGTGAATTTATACAATTTATTATTGATAAAGCATTTGAGGGTAGTGGCTATAGTCCAGTAAATGATACTACAAGTCAAAAAACTGAAGCAGAAGTATTAATTACTAATTCAAGAGATATGGAAACTACTAGAATTAAAAGAACTTTAAATCAAAGTGATTGAAATGAAATATTTCAAAGATGTTTTATTTTAATGGGATTAGATGGTGATAAATCTAAATGAACATTTGAAATTAAAGAAAATACTATTATAGATAGATTAAAATCATTAGAAATTAATGAGAGAAAATTAGCATTAGATTTAACTAATAGAAAACGTATTCTTGTGCAAGAAGAAGGTGTTAGTGAAGAAGAAGCAATGAACATTCTTGAAGAAAATAGAAGAATGAGAAAAGAAGAAATTGATTTTGATAATAAATTAGTAAAAGATATTGATGGAGAAACTAAAAATGATACCGAAAATAAATCATCAATTAATTAAAACTGTATGAAAAAGTACAGGTGAAATTGAAAAAGATTTTACACAAAATAAAGATTTACAATTTCGTGTTTGTCCTTTTACTATTATTTTAGGTGCTATAAATTCAACAGAAACGGGATATAAACCACCAACTAGTATTCCTAATGATTATACTTCATTTAGTAAGATATTCACTGGTAGAGAAGCAATACAAGCAGTTTGAGACCATTCTTATTTTCCTATTCAAAAGACATATTCCGTAATTAAATTTTTTAAAAGTCAATTAATAATTTTAAAATTTATTTTATAATTTTGTTATTAACAATAAATTTAGAAAAGTGTTGATAAAAATGATTTTTGAAAATTTAAAAAAATTAAAAAATGAAGAATTTTATAGATATTTTGGTATAAAACGTTTTCATTTTAATGAAATGTTAGAAAAATTAATTGAAATAGAAAAATTAGAAAAAAATAAAGGTCGAAAAAATAAACTTTCAGTAGAAGAAAGATTAATGATGACTTTATTATACTGAAAAGAATATTATACTTTTTTTCAAATGAGTATTAAATCTAAAATGAGCCCATCAAGTTGTTTTCGAAATATTACTTGAGTAGAAAATAAACTTAGTAACCACAAAGATTACCAATTTTTAAAAGAAAGATATAAATTAAAAATTGATAAAAAACAAGAAAATTCAAATGAATTTCAATTTTATTTAATTGATTCAACTGAGATTGAAATTGAAAGACCAACTAAAAAAAACTACAGTTAGAATATTTTTCTGGTAAAAGTTGAATGTATTCTATAAAATTTCAAATTGTATATGATTTTTTTAATAAAAAAATTGTTGATATTTTTGCTGATAATGGTAAAGTGCATGATTTTCAAATATTAAAAAATTCAAATCTTGAATTTTCAGAAAAAACAATAATTATTGGTGATTTAGGATATCAAGGTATACAAAATATTTATAAAAATACAATAATACCAATTAAAAGAACTAAAAATAAAAAATTAACTAAACAAGAAAGAAAATACAATAAGATTGTATCTAAAATTAGAATTAAAGTTGAACATGTCTTTGCTTGATTGAAAAGATTCAAAATTTTAGTAAATAAATGTAGAAAATCTAAATTTAGACTTATGTACTTAAGATTTAACTTACTTTGTGAAATTTTTAATAAAATAAAACCATTAAAATAAAAAAAATATTAAAAATATTTTTTTAAAATTTAAATTTTTATCGAGTTAATATAAAAATATTATTAACAATTTTTTGTTTAAAATGTAAACTCATTTTTTAAACTATTTTTTCAAAAAATATTTATTTCTATATTCAATAACACTAAATAGTTTTAAAACAATTTTATTGACAATTAATTAAATTTAATTACGGAATATGTCCAAAATAAAGATAATCCAGATGAAGCATATAAACAATTACAAGTTGGTGATGTATTTTATGGAAATATTTTAAGTGACCAATTAGGTATTACTTATTCAGCAACACCAGCAAATAATGCTTTTATTCAAGAACAAGCAATTAAAAATGTAGTTATTAATATCCCAAATGAAAAAAAGAATTTTGATTTTATTAATAATATTGTTTCAAATTTATATAAGTTATATATGATTCCAGAAATTAATAAAGTTATAAATACTGATAAATCAATTAAAGTTGATAGACAATGATATATTCTTGAAGTTGCTAGTAAAACTTATAATAATGAAAATAAAGAACTTGCATATATTCAATGTACTTTTAGTTCATTAAATGATAAATTAGCACATAGTGGATTAGCAATTAATCAATATGTACAATTAGGTGCGCCTGCTGACCCCGTTCCATTACCAGCATTAGATGAAAATAATAATATTATTTTAGATAGTAATTATTTAACACCATTACCAGTTACTCATTGTCAAATATCTTTTTATGGTTCAGTAAAACCTATTTCAATAGCATTATGGGGTAGAGATATTGATAATAATCATGAAAATACTAAACAACATAAATATAGACAATATCCAAGTAAATTATTATTTCCATGAGAATATCAATGTTCAACTTATGACCCAGTAAGTTTTCAAGCATTACCAGAAACTAATTATGTTTTAACTGTACGTGGTGAAAGTACAATGGATAGTTATCAAGATTGGCAAAAAGTAATTGCACCAAATTATGATGATGGTGCAACAAAACATTATGAAGGTCATTTAAGAACTAATGTTGAAAAAACAACAACTACAAATAAACTGGATGCTTCTAAAAGATTAGTAAATTATTGAGATAATAATTTTTTAAATGGTGCTGAAATTGAATATTATAATTATGCAACTGCTGGTAATCCATATTTTCAATATTATAATAAAAATAATAAAAAATTTATTGGTAATACTCATTATAATATGAATAATAATAAATTTAAACAGTTAAATACTATAAATGCATTACATTATTTTATTTAGGACATATTCCGTAATTAAATTTAATTAATTGTCAATAAAATTGTTTTAAAACTATTTAGTGTTATTGAATATAGAAATAAATATTTTTTGAAAAAATAGTTTAAAAAATGAGTTTACATTTTAAACAAAAAATTGTTAATAATATTTTTATATTAACTCGATAAAAATTTAAATTTTAAAAAAATATTTTTAATATTTTTTTTATTTTAATGGTTTTATTTTATTAAAAATTTCACAAAGTAAGTTAAATCTTAAGTACATAAGTCTAAATTTAGATTTTCTACATTTATTTACTAAAATTTTGAATCTTTTCAATCAAGCAAAGACATGTTCAACTTTAATTCTAATTTTAGATACAATCTTATTGTATTTTCTTTCTTGTTTAGTTAATTTTTTATTTTTAGTTCTTTTAATTGGTATTATTGTATTTTTATAAATATTTTGTATACCTTGATATCCTAAATCACCAATAATTATTGTTTTTTCTGAAAATTCAAGATTTGAATTTTTTAATATTTGAAAATCATGCACTTTACCATTATCAGCAAAAATATCAACAATTTTTTTATTAAAAAAATCATATACAATTTGAAATTTTATAGAATACATTCAACTTTTACCAGAAAAATATTCTAACTGTAGTTTTTTTTAGTTGGTCTTTCAATTTCAATCTCAGTTGAATCAATTAAATAAAATTGAAATTCATTTGAATTTTCTTGTTTTTTATCAATTTTTAATTTATATCTTTCTTTTAAAAATTGGTAATCTTTGTGGTTACTAAGTTTATTTTCTACTCAAGTAATATTTCGAAAACAACTTGATGGGCTCATTTTAGATTTAATACTCATTTGAAAAAAAGTATAATATTCTTTTCAGTATAATAAAGTCATCATTAATCTTTCTTCTACTGAAAGTTTATTTTTTCGACCTTTATTTTTTTCTAATTTTTCTATTTCAATTAATTTTTCTAACATTTCATTAAAATGAAAACGTTTTATACCAAAATATCTATAAAATTCTTCATTTTTTAATTTTTTTAAATTTTCAAAAATCATTTTTATCAACACTTTTCTAAATTTATTGTTAATAACAAAATTATAAAATAAATTTTAAAATTATTAATTGACTTTTAAAAAATTTAATTACGGAATATGTCTTTATAATCCTATTAGTGAAATACCTTTAACAGTTAGAGAAACTATTAAAATTAATCTTAATACTATACCAGTATTTGGTTCATTTATGAATGCTTTTGTTGGTGGTTTAGATATTGGTGCAAAGTTAAGTAGTAATTTATTAATACCTCAATTTCCTTATATAAATGGCTTAATATCTGCTGAATTATATAATTTTTATACAACATTATTATATAGTTCACAAAGTACTAATCCAGCATTAATTCCATTAGATGTATTTAGAAATGAAACACCAGATACTATTCAATCTGTATTAGGTACAGCAAGTCATATGACATCATTTACATTTAATTTAACTGATAATCTTAATATGACTAGATTTAATGCAGAAAATGGAAGTATATTATTTGATTCAGTAGAAACAACTGAAAATTTAGGTCAATTTTCATCTGGTAGTCCTGACCAAGTACGGTTATTACCAAAAGATGATTCTACAAATTCATTATTACAAACACCAGATTTTACTAATACAAATATTGTTAAATGAGCAATTGATATGATTGATATAAAAGTTGTTGGTAAAAGTAATTTTAAAATAACATTTTATTCAATGCCAGATAATAGAAGTGGTGCTGTTAATGATAATTTTAGTATTTGAAGTGGTACTTATCAAACAGTTGGTAAAGCAAGTAATAATAGTAGATTAATTCAAAATACATTTATTTTAGCAAATAATACTTTTAAATTTGACCAACCATTTAATTATCCACAAACAATTCAACCACCCCCATTAATAGAAAGAGCGCATCCTATATTTATTGATTTAAGTAATCAAAGTCAATATGGAATTAATAATGATATTAATAGAACATTAGAAGCATCGCTAAATGATATTTTTCAAATGAGACCGCATACTTTAGAAGATGTTAAAGGTAAGTTTCATAATAGTATTGGTATTTATGTAAATCAATATGGTTATGATAATATTGATAAATTTAAAGAAGATTATGAAAGTATAACATTTAATTTTACATTAAATATGAAGGATAATTGAAATTTTTCTCCAGATAATCCGAGTTATACTAATTCAAAAAGTTGATTTACACCTATTAAAATAAATTTAAATGATATTGGTAATTTGCCAGATAACCAAAATGATACTGCGCTTTTTCAAAATAAGGATATTATTTATAATAATAATTCTGGAAATCATAATGATAGTAATAATAATTGAATATTTAATATAAATAATCGTACTAGTTTACCAATTAGTCAAACTGCTTCTTTAACAAATGCAGAAAGATTAAATAATATATATATTAATGATTTATTATGAACAAATGATACTCCAAGTAGTGGTCACACAATACCTTCATCAACATGATTTAAAATAATGGCTTTTAAAACAAAAGCATATCAAAGTGAAGATGATAACTTAATCGTAAGACATATTCCGTAATTAAATTTTTTAAAAGTCAATTAATAATTTTAAAATTTATTTTATAATTTTGTTATTAACAATAAATTTAGAAAAGTGTTGATAAAAATGATTTTTGAAAATTTAAAAAAATTAAAAAATGAAGAATTTTATAGATATTTTGGTATAAAACGTTTTCATTTTAATGAAATGTTAGAAAAATTAATTGAAATAGAAAAATTAGAAAAAAATAAAGGTCGAAAAAATAAACTTTCAGTAGAAGAAAGATTAATGATGACTTTATTATACTGAAAAGAATATTATACTTTTTTTCAAATGAGTATTAAATCTAAAATGAGCCCATCAAGTTGTTTTCGAAATATTACTTGAGTAGAAAATAAACTTAAGACATATTCCGTAATTAAATTTTTTAAAAGTCAATTAATAATTTTAAAATTTATTTTATAATTTTGTTATTAACAATAAATTTAGAAAAGTGTTGATAAAAATGATTTTTGAAAATTTAAAAAAATTAAAAAATGAAGAATTTTATAGATATTTTGGTATAAAACGTTTTCATTTTAATGAAATGTTAGAAAAATTAATTGAAATAGAAAAATTAGAAAAAAATAAAGGTCGAAAAAATAAACTTTCAGTAGAAGAAAGATTAATGATGACTTTATTTTACTGAAAAGAATATTATACTTTTTTTCAAATGAGTATTAAATCTAAAATGAGCCCATCAAGTTGTTTTCGAAATATTACTTGAGTAGAAAATAAACTTAGTAACCACAAAGATTACCAATTTTTAAAAGAAAGATATAAATTAAAAATTGATAAAAAACAAGAAAATTCAAATGAATTTCAATTTTATTTAATTGATTCAACTGAGATTGAAATTGAAAGACCAACTAAAAAAAACTACAGTTAGAATATTTTTCTGGTAAAAGTTGAATGTATTCTATAAAATTTCAAATTGTATATGATTTTTTTAATAAAAAAATTGTTGATATTTTTGCTGATAATGGTAAAGTGCATGATTTTCAAATATTAAAAAATTCAAATCTTGAATTTTCAGAAAAAACAATAATTATTGGTGATTTAGGATATCAAGGTATACAAAATATTTATAAAAATACAATAATAGCAATTAAAAGAACTAAAAATAAAAAATTAACTAAACAAGAAAGAAAATACAATAAGATTGTATCTAAAATTAGAATTAAAGTTGAACATGTCTTTGCTTGATTGAAAAGATTCAAAATTTTAGTAAATAAATGTAGAAAATCTAAATTTAGACTTATGTACTTAAGATTTAACTTACTTTGTGAAATTTTTAATAAAATAAAACCATTAAAATAAAAAAAATATTAAAAATATTTTTTTAAAATTTAAATTTTTATCGAGTTAATATAAAAATATTATTAACAATTTTTTGTTTAAAATGTAAACTCATTTTTTAAACTATTTTTTCAAAAAATATTTATTTCTATATTCAATAACACTAAATAGTTTTAAAACAATTTTATTGACAATTAATTAAATTTAATTACGGAATATGTCCTCAGTTGAATCAATTAAATAAAATTGAAATTCATTTGAATTTTCTTGTTTTTTATCAATTTTTAATTTATATCTTTCTTTTAAAAATTGGTAATCTTTGTGGTTACTAAGTTTATTTTCTACTCAAGTAATATTTCGAAAACAACTTGATGGGCTCATTTTAGATTTAATACTCATTTGAAAAAAAGTATAATATTCTTTTCAGTATAATAAAGTCATCATTAATCTTTCTTCTACTGAAAGTTTATTTTTTCGACCTTTATTTTTTTCTAATTTTTCTATTTCAATTAATTTTTCTAACATTTCATTAAAATGAAAACGTTTTATACCAAAATATCTATAAAATTCTTCATTTTTTAATTTTTTTAAATTTTCAAAAATCATTTTTATCAACACTTTTCTAAATTTATTGTTAATAACAAAATTATAAAATAAATTTTAAAATTATTAATTGACTTTTAAAAAATTTAATTACGGAATATGTCTGTAGTTCAATATCAATTTATAACTACATTTGATGCACCTACAAAAATTCTCAAACCTGGATTTGCTAATGCTAATTGAAACTTACAAACTACATCATTGGTAATTAATCCAAAAAGTTCAACTTAGAAAGGTGGTGGTAATTATGTTAAATGAAAATGAAATGAAAGAAGGTAATAGTATGGAAGAAAAAGAAAAAGATGAACAAAAAGAAACTGAATCAAATTGAACAGAAAATGAATCAAAAGAGCCAAAAAGTGAATCAAAAACCGAAGAAAGTGAATCAAAAGACAATGAAACTGAAGAATCTAAAGAACCAACTTTAGAAGATAAATATAAAGAATTAGAAGAAAAATATAAAGTTTTATATAAAGAAAAAACTGATAAAGATAGAGAAATTAGACATTCAGAAAGTTATAAAAAATATGATTTATCACAAGAAAATATTGATTTATTAAAAAGATATCTTGGAGATAAAGAAGATATTGAAGAAGAATTATCATTATTAAATAAAGATTTTCCACATTTATTTAATAAAAATAAAGATACAAATATTAGTAATTCTTTAGATATAAAAGATAAATTTAAAGAAGAAAAAGAAGATGAAGTAGATACTAGAAAAATAGGAATGGTAGGTTAAAAATATGGCAATTATTACAACACAATCAACAACAATTAATGACCCAAGTAATCCAACTGGGAAATTAGATTTATCAGTTAAATATATTAAAAATTTAAAAGTTTTATTATCAAAAAGAGTAGCATTAATTAATGCAACAGTAGAAAATAGAGAACAATTAGATGCTGGTACTGCTATTTATAATATTACTAAAAGAAATATTACTGAAGATTATACTGCTGGTGCTGGAGCAAATAATAATACTGCATCTGATTCAATACAAATTTTGTTAAATAAGAAAAAAGAAATTAATTTTGAAGAAGAAACATTAGATTTAAAATTATTAGGTGCAAAATATGAAGATGGTAATCTTCTTGTATCAGATAGTTTAGCATCAAGTTGAATTGATGCAAAAGCAAAATCAGTAGAAATATATTTAGTTGCTAAATTATTATCATTAGGAGTTAAAACAGCCAAAGATAATGGCATTATTAATATTGCATTACCAAGTAATCCAAAAATAGATGATTATCGTATGCTTTTATGATTAAAAATATCAAATACATTAGCAACATTAAAAGCACGTATTAATGATGAATATATTGGTACAGATGAAGAAGATTATGTATTATGAGTATCTAGTTTCTTTAAACCTTTAGTATTATTATCAACTACAACTTTAGGTAGTGATAGTGCAAGTCAAGCATTAAAAGATGGTAAAATTGTAGAAATTGGTGGTATTAAAATTATAGAATGTCCATGATTAGGAAGAAATTATCCAGCTGGAGTTATTGATAAACAAGAATCATTTAATTTTTTAGGATGTGATGCTGTATTAGTACATAAAGAAGCATTAGCATTTCCATTTAATCGTGGTCAAGATAATACTTTTGTTTTACAAAGTAATGGTAATGTTAAGAATTTTCATAAGTTTTTAGTTTCAGAAGGTAAAGCATTAAGACCAGATTTAGTTAAAGGATTTACAGTTACTTCAAGTATAGATATTGCTACAGCAATTGAATTTACAAATTTAGGAAAAATAACTATGGCTGGTGATGCTCCAACTGCAGATGAAGTAGAAAAAGCAGTTATTGCTAAAAATCCTAATTATCGAAAAGGTAATGCTAATTTTTCAGATTTAACAGCAACAAGTGCTAATGTTGAAGGTAAAACTTTATATGATGGTTCTTTACAAGTAACTTTTACAAAGAAGTAATTTAAATGCCTATTATCTTACTTTTAAGAATAATATTAGAAACTGCTGTTAGTGATATACAAACTGCTGAATTAATAGAAAAATTTAAAAAAAATAATTCATTATTTAATAGTTTTTTAAAAAATCCAGCAGGAATATTAAAAAATCAATTAATGTCAAAAGTATTAGGACAAGGTAAATCTCAAAAAGAATTATCTGAATTTCAACAAGTTTTACAAAAATTAACAAATTTACCAGTAATTCATAAAAAAATAATGACACATATTACTAATAATAATATTGCTAAATTACAACATATTCAAAAACAATATTTAAATGGTAAGTCATTAATGGATAAGGGTAAAGAAATTATTATGAATTCTTTAACACAAGAAGATTATGACAGTATGATTGGAGTTTATGTAAATCTTTCTAGTAGTGCATTAGCGGGTGGTATGTGAACTCCAGTAGTACAAGCACAATCTGGTACTTATGGTATTGCTACATTAACATATAGAACTAATTTAAGTAAATCATATGATTATTTTAATGTTTCAAGAGAAACTTGAATTGATATGTGTAAATCTATGGGTGCTTATGGTACTGGTGCTAATAGTGTATTTATCAGAGAGTATTTAGGTGGAGTAAATAAAACTAGAAAAGAAATGAATGCTACTGTTAGAAAAAATGTTAGTCAATTAAATAGAGCAGTAACTAAACCTAATAAATCAGTTATTAGTACAGTTAATAAATCACAAGCAGTACAAGGATATGGAAGGTATAAAGATTATGGAAAACAAAAATAATATTGATTGAAATGTAAATTTAAATTATATTACAAAAGATGATTTAAAAACTATATATGGTTTTATACCAGATGCTGACCAAACTACTACTGATAATACTAAAACTGATTTTACTATTATGGCAATTGCTATTTCAAGTGAAAGAATTAATACTATTACTGGTAATCAAATTGAAGTAATAGGATTTAAAAATCTTAATGAAACTCAACAAAATTTAGTTAAAAGAGCAACAGCAAGAATGACTATATATTATTTAACTGATGGAATGGCATTTATAAGAAGTAGTGTTTCTATTAGTGGTAATGGTTTATCAAGTAGTATTAGTCCACCAAGTGAACCAGATTATGTTTTAATGGAAGTATATAATTTATTACAACAAGCAAATTTACATACTCCAAGAAAAGCAATTAATAATCCTATTTCATGTAATACAGACAATTTTAATACACCTAGTATTTTTGATGAAAGTGATACAAGAGTAATAACTTGAGATTCTGGTAATAAAACATTTTTACGAAAAGAAGGAATAATTGCTGGTACTGGTATAAAAATAGATGATATTACTGATACTATACCTAAATTAAAAATTCATGTTGATAGTAATATTGATTCATTATGAGAAATTAATATAGATAATCCTAATTTTATAAAGCCAAAAGATGATAAAGGTATTAGTGCAAATGATAAACGTATTATTGATGTTGGTACACCTACTTTTTTAAGTGATGCTACAACTAAAGAATATGTTGATAATTTAATTGATAAAAAACAAGATAAATTAATTGCTGGTGAAAATATTAAGATTGATGAAAAAAACTAATACTATTAGTGCTACTGGTGGTAAAGTAGATTTATCAGATTATTATAAAAAAGAAGAAATAGATAAAAAATTAGAAGATACAAAAGCACAATTTCCGATTGCATTTCAAATAAATGCTCTAAGTCAAGAAATTCCTAATTTAGAAACTACTAATAAAACAGTTGTTGGTGCTATTAATGAATTAAAAGAAAAAATAAAAGACAAAAAATTTTCAAATGATTATTTTAAATATAATACTGAAACAAATGAAATTTTACTAAATGATGAAGAAAATTCATTACTTTGTAAGGAATTATTAGAAAATAATGAATATAAAATATTAAAAACTCAAAATAAAAAATTATTACAAGCAATTAATGAAATATTAGAAAAACAACCACAACCAAGTCCAAGTCGTTCAAATTGAAAAGAAGTAGGAAAAGTTATAACAGATAAAAATAATAATAATCAAAATTTTATAAAATATATATTTAAAGATAAAACACATTATAGAATATATATAAGTTATGGTGATTATACAAGTAAAGAAAATAATAAAAATTATAGTTGACAAATAATTAATTTTTATTATCAATTAGATACAAGCGTTGTAAAAAGTAGTTTATGAATAGCAAATAATAACAATAACCAACAAACTGAAATTAATATTTATAACAATAGAATAATGTGGGGTATGGGTAGAGATTATATTTTTAAAAAATTAGAAGAATTACAGGAATAATATTATGTTTTTTAAAATAATAAAAATTATTTTAGGTTTAATTGGAGTAATTCTATCGTCAGCAACAGCGGGTTTAATTATATTTATCATTGTAAAAATAATATTAAAAATTAATCAAATATTTTAGAAAGGTGGTGATTAATATGGATACTACAACAATTATTATAGTTGCTAATTTATGTATTAATGGGGGTTATGTTTTAATTAAATTAGGAAAAGCATTTATTGCTTTTGGCAAATCTTTAACAGACCCTAATAAAAAAGAAATTAAAAAACAAAATAAAATTAATAAATTACAAAATAAATTAAATTCTATTAATAAACAACCAGAAGTAAAAAGTATTTATTAAAAAAACAGAGGCTTTTATCGAGTTAATATAAAAATATTGAGGCTTTTATGTAATCTGTGTATCTTTGTTTTACAAAGTACTAGTTTAGATTAATTCTATCTTCAAATTTTATCATAAAATGAGCAATTGCTGTATTTCAATTTTGAATGAGGCTTTTATGTAATCTGTGTATCTTTGTTTTACAAAGTACTAGTTTAGATTAATTCTATCTTCAAATTTTATCATAAAATGAGCAATTGCTGTATTTCAATTTTGAATGGGCATTGTTCATTTTTTTGTTATATTTTCAATTGCTAAATAAAATATTTTAAAAACTGCCATATCATTAGGAAAAACTTTTTTATTTCTGATAACTTTTCGTAATTGACTATTTACAGATTCAATAGCATTTGTTGTATAAATAACTCTTTTGATTTCTGTAGGATAACTAATAAAAACCATTAAATTATCTCAATTTTTATATCAAGATTTAGCAATTTGAGGATATTGTTTATTTCACTTATTTTCAAAGGATTCTAAAGCCTGCATTGCTTGTTCTTCACTACATGCAGTATAAATTGGTTTTAAATCTGCAACTAGAGATTTTCTATGCTTATATGAGACATATTTCAAACTATTTCTAATTTGATGAACTATGCATAATTGATGTTCTGTTTTAAGATAAACTGATTGTATTGCTTCTGACATGCCTGTTAAATTATCACTGCAGGCAATAAGAATATCATTTAAGCCACGATTTTTCATTTCTGTTAAATTTGCTAATCAAAATTTAGCACCTTCATTTTCACTAATTCATAAACCTAAAACATCTTTTTTACCTTCTAAATCAACTCCTAAAGCTATATAAACTGATTTATTAATAATCCTTTTATCTTGTCGTACTTTCACTACTATGCAATCAAAATAAACAATCGGATAGACACTTTCTAATGGTCGATTTTGCCATGCTTTTACATCATCAATAACATCATCAGTAATTTGACTAATAACACTTTCACTAATATCAGCACCATGATATAACTCTTGTAATTGCATTCTAATATCTGATAATGTCATACCTTTTGCATATAAAGAAAGAACTTGTTGATCAAAACCATCAAATCTTCTTTGTCTTTTTGCAACTATTATAGGATTAAAATTACTATTGCGATCTCGTGGTACATCAATCTCAATTTTACCTTGTTGAGTTATTATTTTTTTTGAACTTATACCATTACGAGCATTGTCACTATTACTATGTTGATTCTTTTCATATCCCAAATAATTTTGCATCTCAGAATTCAACATTTTTTCTACTAATCTTTTTGTTAATTCTTTATACAATCCTCCCTCTTTAAAAACTGTTGTTAAATCTTCAGTATTTTCTAATAATAAATCTACTGCTTTTGATATTGGATCATTATTATTAATATTTTGCTTTTTAGCCATCTGTAACTCACTCTTTCTAGAAAATTAATTATATTTACTAGAATTAATTAAACATAGTTATTTTTGTAAGTTACACAGATTACTAAACATTACCAAAAAACACCTTAATTGGTGTTTTATTTTTGTTTAATATACGCGTGTGCATAATCATTACAATTATTATCTTGGCAATTATCTAAATGATAATTAATTTTTCCTAATTGCCTTGAACCAATCATATTAAATGTTTCTTTATTATCATTGTCTATATATCAATCTTTTTTTGGTCTCATTATTTACTCCTTATATTAAATAAGTATAATATAACATAATTATAAACTCATATGATTATAATCTCAATTTAATGAAGTATTATCATAATTTAATGGTACTTCATGTAAATCACTACCATATTGACTACTTGTTTCACTATTAATTGTAAATCTATTATCATTAATTAATCTTGTAACTTCATTTGTAAATGCTGTTTCTTGCATTTCTTCAATATGATTTGTAGTTTCCATAGGTAGTAAATTATGAATAATTTCAGAAGCACCAGCAATTATTGTAGGTAATGCATAAGCATTATTAAAATCGTTATTAATACCCATTGCTACACCACTATTAATCAAACATCCACCAGTTGCCATATTACAAATTTTTCTTATTGCTTCAAATTTATTAGGTATTAACTCAGTAATTCCTGCAATTAAATTTGCTATACCATAGCTATTTAAACTAATAAATGTATCTCAATCCATTAAATGATTAGAAGAGTTAATAAGATTACTAAATAATAAATCTGGTGGAAATGGGTTTACTGTTGTAGTTGTTGTGGGACTTTCTGTTGGATTAGGATTAATATCTGCATTAGTAAATTTACTATAATTAACTAATCCAATTGTTCCTAATCCTAATAATATTTTTTTAGAACTATTAAGTAATCGAGAATTTGTGCTTGGCGTTTGGTTAAGATTTCATATATCAATTCCTAGTTTCTTGCTAAATAATAAAGCATTTATACTAGCTAGTATTGAATTATTAATTACTTGACCATAATAAGCACTTGTTCCAATCATTGCTGATAAGGGGCTTATTCCAGTTCTAATTAATTTGGTTAAAGTATAATTTGATTGTGAGTTTTCTGTATTTGGCATTTTATTCTCCTTTTATAAATTTAAATTGCATATTTCCAATAGTATCTCTATTATTACCAACTATAATTAAATATCCAGTTTGATTATTTTCTAATATTCATGAATAAAAAATATCTTGTGGATATAATTTTGGATATAAATTTAATCCTAATAAATAACATAAAGCATCTTCTTTATTTTTTAATAAATTTACTGTTGGACATTTTATTTCTTTTGGACTTTTTTCATTATAAAATCATTCAGTTCTAATATTTCTCATTATTTCACATCCTTTTATGAACTGATCAGCACCGTAATAAACGGTGGACTATAGAATTATAATGTTATCCAAATTTTAATAATTCTATAGTTTCGTTCTGTATAAAATAAAATTTAGGACTTACATTGACATATTTAAATAAAATAAAAAAAGGAACGGGTAAAGGGTTATATGTCAAATGCCTAAATATTAATTATTTTTATTTTTTATTTAATTCTTCATTTTCATATTGAATAAAACAGATTTCATGCATATATCACTTTACTTTTTTGAAGCAAAAAATTTTTTTATAATTTTTTATTCAATTACCATCCATTATTGATTTTTTACAATAATCACATTTATAAATTATCATTATCAAATTCTCCATTTTCAATTAATTCCTTTAAAATAAATAAAGTTACATCAGTTCTACGTTCTGGTTCTAATTTAATTAAATTATTAATATGATTAATTATTTTTTCTTTATTAATACAATTTTTATGTCTTGATTTATTAATTTCATCAACTTTAATTCTATGCCCTAAACAATAGGCTCTACCATTTTCATCAATAGATTCATTAGCTTTAATTTGACATTGTATTAATTTTTCATTTTAAGTTTCAGTTCACATACATATCATGATAAATTTACCTTTCATTAAACTTCAAAATTTTCTATTATTTCTTCTTCCTTTTCTAAGGACATATTCCGTAATTAAATTTAATTAATTGTCAATAAAATTGTTTTAAAACTATTTAGTGTTATTGAATATAGAAATAAATATTTTTTGAAAAAATAGTTTAAAAAATGAGTTTACATTTTAAACAAAAAATTGTTAATAATATTTTTATATTAACTCGATAAAAATTTAAATTTTAAAAAAATATTTTTAATATTTTTTTTATTTTAATGGTTTTATTTTATTAAAAATTTCACAAAGTAAGTTAAATCTTAAGTACATAAGTCTAAATTTAGATTTTCTACATTTATTTACTAAAATTTTGAATCTTTTCAATCAAGCAAAGACATGTTCAACTTTAATTCTAATTTTAGATACAATCTTATTGTATTTTCTTTCTTGTTTAGTTAATTTTTTATTTTTAGTTCTTTTAATTGGTATTATTGTATTTTTATAAATATTTTGTATACCTTGATATCCTAAATCACCAATAATTATTGTTTTTTCTGAAAATTCAAGATTTGAATTTTTTAATATTTGAAAATCATGCACTTTACCATTATCAGCAAAAATATCAACAATTTTTTTATTAAAAAAATCATATACAATTTGAAATTTTATAGAATACATTCAACTTTTACCAGAAAAATATTCTAACTGTAGTTTTTTTTAGTTGGTCTTTCAATTTCAATCTCAGTTGAATCAATTAAATAAAATTGAAATTCATTTGAATTTTCTTGTTTTTTATCAATTTTTAATTTATATCTTTCTTTTAAAAATTGGTAATCTTTGTGGTTACTAAGTTTATTTTCTACTCAAGTAATATTTCGAAAACAACTTGATGGGCTCATTTTAGATTTAATACTCATTTGAAAAAAAGTATAATATTCTTTTCAGTATAATAAAGTCATCATTAATCTTTCTTCTACTGAAAGTTTATTTTTTCGACCTTTATTTTTTTCTAATTTTTCTATTTCAATTAATTTTTCTAACATTTCATTAAAATGAAAACGTTTTATACCAAAATATCTATAAAATTCTTCATTTTTTAATTTTTTTAAATTTTCAAAAATCATTTTTATCAACACTTTTCTAAATTTATTGTTAATAACAAAATTATAAAATAAATTTTAAAATTATTAATTGACTTTTAAAAAATTTAATTACGGAATATGTCTTAATTCTTTTAATTTAGATAAAGTAGAATTTATATCATTATTATCAATTTCATGATTTGAATTAATAATTTTTACTTCTTCACCAGTATTATCTTTATAAGCAATTGTTTCTTCATCAATTACTACACCTTGGTCTAATTGAAGTGCTAAATTAATATCATCTTGATTATTTAATACTATAATTGGTGTTTTATTAATTTCGCGAATTAATGCTTTAACTACTGTTTTTAAAGCCATTTGGTCAAAAGCAGAAGTTCATATATGATTTAATTTTCATTCTTGATTTTTTTTATTATAAGTTTTGCCATATTTATCTCTATGTTGATTTATTTCTTCAACAGTCATTCCTTTATAAAAATTATTAATTTTACCATTTTTATCTAAAAGTGAAATATAACAATAATAACCAATAGTATTAATAGTTTTTCTTTCAAAAATTAATGCTGGATTAATTTCTCATTTATTATTTTCTTGATTAAATTTATGTGCAGTTGTTATTTTTTCTCTTTGAAAATCAATTACTAATCCAGTTCTTTGTAATAATGTTAATCAACCATCTTCTTGAATTTGTACTTGTAATTCATCACCATAAGGAATTAATGCTAATTCTTTTTTAATAGGATTAATAGAAAGATTTAACTTATATAAATTTATTAAAGCATTAATTAAACTTTGAGTATTCATATTTTTTAAATCTTTACTAGAATTTATAATCATTTCATAATAATTTCTAAATTTTATATATTCTTCTTTATTACTTTTAATAAAATTAGGAATTTTTAATTCATTTTTATTATTACTCATTATTTTCTTCTCCTTTTTTATTTAATAATTCTAAAATTTCATCTAATTTTTTATTAATTTTTCCTAAATGTTTTAATAAAATTAAAATTGACTTATCCATGATTATCATCCTTACTTACTATTTCATCAACTATTTTTTCTAAACAATTCATACATCAATTTTTACTTAATCAGATTCTTTTATTACATTTTTTACATTTATTCATATTTATTTATCCTTGTTTTAGTAAACTTAATTCATATTTAATTTGTTTTCTAATTTCAAATTCAATTACTTCATCATGTGCATATTCTAATAATTCATTTAAATATTTAATATTTTCTTTAATTTGTTTTATTTTCATTTTTATTTTCTCCTTTAAAATATTTTGTTTTTGCATTAAATCATTCAATTAATAATTCATTTGTTATTTCAATTTCTATTTCTTCTTGACTATTTTTATTAGTTAAATAAACATAAGTTTTATTACATGGACTTATACCATTAGCAAGTAACATACAATAATAAGCAGTTAATTGTAATTTAATTCTTTTGAATTTATCTTCATCAATACAAGCATATGTTTTATAATCAACTAAATAATATTTATTTTCTTTTTTATCTAAATAAACTAAATCTGGTGTTCCTGCAACTAAAGTATCAGTAATAGGTTTTTCAATAATAAATTCATAATTATTTTTATCTTTAAATTTTTCTTTTAAAAAAATAAGTGATTTTTTACAATAAGAATAATTTATATTATTAGTTACTGGTTTTAATTTTTTTAATAAATTATTAATAATATTTTCTTGATTAATATTTTGTAAATATAATTCATTAAGTTTATGAACTCATTTACCACGAACTGAAGCATTTTTTAATACTTCTGCTGAGATATGACTATATCCAAAACCTAAATAATTATCAATAATTCTAGAAACTGAAATTAATTCTTTATCTTCTAAAAAATATTGATGTGTTTCTTTTTTAAAAATTAATTTACTCATATTTATTTCTACCTATTAATATTCAAAAACATTTATTACATAATCTATTACCAAAAGAAGATTGTTTTCTACAATTATCACAAGAACCATTCATTCTATATTCTCTATATTCCATAAATATTTTTACCTTTCATTAATTAAGTTTTTTATTTAATTCCTTATTATTTAAATTTATGTCTAATTCCATTACTAATATTTCATATTTTTCAATATAAGCCTCTTTGATTAAATGATGTTTATAATTTCTATGAAAGTTATTAGCATTTTCAACTGTAGAAAAGGCTTTATATTTTATTTGAGAAGTATAATTAACTTCATATTTTAATAAGTAAACATATTTCATATTTATTTTTTCTCCTTTATTTTATTTATTGTGTTATGATATTGTTAATGAGGTATGTATTTATATATAAAACCCCCTATTTTTTTAAATAATACAAATGTAATTATTAATTAGATTAATGGGGTATTTACTGAGCCATAATAAGGCTATTCAAATTAATCTATAATTACATTAAGCGATATACTGTTATTTTCTAATTTGCTTAACATTAGAATCCTTTTATACTGATAGAAAGATAGGCCTATAGCCAACAGTTATTTTTTTTCTTTCCGACAGGGTATTAAGTTTTAATCTTTTAACAAAAAAAGAACGATAGTTATATCGTTCTTTGTTATCCAATTATTAATCTAAGGGTTAAAGTGATGCGCCCAATAAACTTATCAAAAACTTTTAAGTTATGGTATTGTTAGAAGTTGATATGGAAGAACATCATATATTAGACTTCTTGCAAAACCTATCTATTAAAAATTTAATTTTTAAAATAAAATTAAAAATAAAAAAGATAGGTAATCTATGATGTTTGATAAATTAAAAACTATTAACAATCCAGAATTATTAAGATTAACTGGTATAAATGATATTATTTTTAATAAAATTCTAGAAATTTTAAAGACAGAAGAAGTAAAAAAGTTTAAAAATGGTGGTACACCTAATAAATTATCATTAGAAAATCGTTTATTAATGACTTTAGAATATTGAAGAGAGTATCGAACTTATTTTCATATTGCTAAAAGTTATGGAATTAGTGAAAGTAGTTGCTATAGGAATATCAAGTGAATAGAAAATACTTTAATAAAACATCCTGATTTTCAACAACTTGATGGGCAAAAATCACTGTTAAATAATAATTTTAAAGATAAAACAGTTATCATTGATGTGACTGAAAGTACTATTCAACGCCCAAAAAAAGTCAAAAACAATATTATTCAGGAAAAAAGAAAAAACATACAATAAAAACTCAAGTCATAATTGAAAAAGATAGTAAAAAAAATATAAGTTCTTATTTTTCTTATGGTAAAAATCATGATTTTAAAATTTTAAAAAATTCAAAAACGAAATTTTTATCAGAAACAACTATTTTAGTAGATTTAGGATATCAAGGTATACAAAACATACATAAAAATGTCTTATTACCTAAACGAAAATCAAAGAAAAACCCTTTAACTAAAGAAGAAAAGAAAAATAATAAGGCTATTTCAAAAATGAGAGTTGTTATTGAACATGTTTTTGCGATTCTTAAAAAATTTAAAATTATTAGTGAAAAATATCGAAATAGAAGAAAAAAATTTGCATTAAGATTTAATTTAATAGCTTCAATTTATAATTTACAATTATTAATTTAAATATATTTGATAATTTAATATTTTATTTTTTTATTTGAAATAATAATTTTTGTTGTATTTTAATGACAAAAAATAAAACATATTTTGAACAATAATTTTTAAAAAATATTAAAAGTGTTATTAAAATAAATTTTTAAACTTAAAAAATGTGATTAATATCATAGTTTTGCAAGAAGTCTATTGATTTATTTCCAGAAGCTTTTGGTCGTTGAATAATGACTCCTGAACAAAATCGTGATCTTGGATGAGAAAAATTAGATAAATTTTTTCGAATAGATTTACTTAAATTATTATAATAACAAAAAATATATCTTTATAATCATAATAAGGACAAAATAAACTTTGTCCTTATTATTAATTTTGTTTATTAATTAAAAATTGTAAATAAAGTTATTAATTGTTCATTATGTTATGAAAATTAATGTTGTTTAATGCAATGTTAACATATGTCATACGACCAAATGAAGAATTTAAAAAACAATACCATTGAAAGTAAATATTATCATTATCATGCCAAAGATCTAAGTTAAGAGCAATTTCTGTTCCTCATTCTCCACCATCTTTAGTATTAATATAAGCAATAAAAAGAACATTAGCATTACCGGCTTTTTTATATTGTTCAATTTTTGCAGTATTAGTTGCTAGTGTTGGACTACTTTCAATTCCTGTTGAAGTTGATACTTTGAAATATGAATTAATAAAAGAAAAAGTTGGATACATATTAGTGAAGGTATTTCATTCTCTCGCGTAATTGCTTCACTTAAGAATATTATAAACATTAGAATTATCAGTAGCGATTGATGTTCCATTATGTCAATCTGAAAAAGAATAATTTATTTTATCATTAATAATATTATTAGTGTTTTTTCAATTATTATAATAAATAGCCACTAGATTATTACTTTTATCAAAAATTCAATTTAATGAATAGTTTTTAGTAGTTAATGTTAGTGGTGATTTATTCAAAAAATTATAAACATTTTGATTATCAATAATTAAATTAATAATGTTACTAGTTAATTGATTGTTAATTTGCCCTTTTAAACTAGTTTGATTAATAAAATACACTGCTAAGTTATTAGCTATTGTCTTACTAATTTTATTATCATGTGTTGCTTTAGCAATATAATATAAACCTAGTGTTTCATTTAGATTATTGCTATGTTCAACTTTATCAGCACCTGCTTGATTAGAAATATCAATATGTTTTTCAATATCACCTTGTTGAATATATTTTCAATTATTATAACCAGTAAAGTATGAATCAGAATATTCACTTTTACTATATGGATTATAATCATCTTTAATAATAGTTACTTTTTTGTGGGTGTTCATTTCTTGTTTTGTATTTTCAATATTTACTTTATCTTTATCAGGAATATTTATATTAGGGTTATAAACTAGGTTACCATAGTTATCTACTAAAAAAGTATTCCTTGCTTTAGGAAAAGTGTATTTTGCTAAAGATAATGTATCATAACTATAAAATTTATGATCTGTTATTGATTCATTAGTAATTCACTCACTATTGCTTAAATAGTTAAATTGGTTATTGAATGAAGTATTATTTTCTTCTAATTGATTTATTAGTACAGTATTTTCAATATTTTTATTATTAATATTGTTTCCTAAAAAAGTTAAAGGTGGTATCACACTTAAAAAAATTAAATATTTATTCATAATTTTATACCTCTATTTTTTAAATAATTATTTAAAAAATTAATAATTATATATTTTATAACACTTTAGTCATTAAAAAGTGTTAATTTAATTATAAACATTTTATTTGAAATTAGCAAAAACTAAAAAACTTAAATAAATAATGTGTATTAAATGTACTTTACAATATGTTTCAATATTAATAATTTGCATATTAAATAAGTTCTTTTTTAAGTTATAATATTTATTTATAACCCAATGAAAAAAAATAATAATTTATTTATTGGAAAAATATTATTATTATGATAATATTCTACAAAAGAATATAAAGTTTTTTAATCCTCTTATTTTAATTTTAAAATAAATGGGTTTTTTATTTTTAGAAAGGAAGAAAAAATAATGGCAGCTGAAACTTATATTAGAAAATTAAAATTATCGCCAACATTTGCATTCACAACACAACAAATCCGTTCATTGACGAAAGAGCAAAGAGAAGCGATTGATAAAAAACAAACACCAGTATTTACAATGGAACAAATAAGAACATTCACACTTGAACAAATGGAACAATTTGCAATTGATCCAAATCTTATTGCTGAAGCGATGAGATTATCAGAAGAAGAAGAACAAGTGGAACTGGCAAAAAAATTATCGTTAGAAAAAGAAAAACAATCTGACATAATAGTAAAAGAATTTAAAGAAACATCAATGCCCTCATCCCAAACATTTAAAGTAGAGACAGAAGTAAAATTAGTTACTGAAGAGGAAATACTAAAACAAGGAGTAAGACCCAAAGGAAGTAAGATTACTCAACATACAAATAATAATCATCAAGAAAAGGTAATAATTTCCGAACCAACCATTTCACCATCTCTTTATGAAAGTAGTTTAGATTTACAAGCAACCAATGAAGATGATGAATTTGGTTTTGTAGTTGTTGATGAACCTTATAAAACATTACCATCAGAAGAAGTATCTGAGAAAGAGCAAGAAGATATTGATAGAGCAATTGCATTAGAGGCTTTATCATTAAAAAGACAAGAAAGAAATAATAAAGCAATTGGTTTATATTTAGAAGAACAAGAAGAACTTGAAAAATCAGCAAAAACACAATCAAATTTAATGCAAGTAATCAAAAAATCTGAAATAGAAGAAATTAAAGTTTTAGAACAACAAAAAATAAATATAATTTTAAATTTCTTAATTAAATTAGTAACTTTTGGAAAAATTAATAAAAATAAGAAAATTGAAATAGAAATTAGTCAAAAATGAAAAAAAATATCAGAATCATGTAGTAAAAAAACAAAAACAAATCCAACATTATTTTCAAAATCATCTGGAAAAGATTTTAATAAACAACAAGTAAACAATGAATCAGCAAACCTACCATTAATAAACTTAAATAAACCAAGAACATCACAAATGTAAAATATTAAGAAAAGAGTTATCTTATTTAAGATGAAATATTATTTTTTTTATCTTGGGGTGACCTTTTCTTTTTTAATTTGTTCAAAGATTCAATTTAGTTAAAATAAAATTATATTTTTTGTCATTATTATTTATACTTTTTTAATTATTTTTAAAAAATTACCTATTTTATTAAGAATATTGTTAATATTATATTAAATAATAACTATTAAAAATTTAAGGAGAAATTATGGAAAATAAAATTAATTTAGATAAATTAACTATTAATTCAATTCGTATGTTAGGAGTACAAGCAGTTAATGCTGCTAAAAGTGGCCATCCTGGTATTGTTTTAGGTGCTTCACCAATGACTTTTTCTTTATTTAAAAATCATTTATCTTTTAATCCAAAAAATCCAAAATGATTTAATCGTGATCGATTTGTTTTATCAGCAGGTCATGGTAGTGCTTTATTATATTCAATATTACATCATGCTGGTTATAAATATACAATCAATGATATAAAACAATTCCGTCAATTAAATAGTAATACACCTGGTCATCCCGAATATCATTTAGACTATGGAGTAGAGACGGCTACTGGACCATTAGGTCAGGGTATCGCTAATGCTGTTGGAATGGCGCTTACTGAGAGTTTTCTTAGTGCTAAATATAATCAAAAAGATCTTAATATTATTGATCATTATACATATGCAATTTGTGGTGATGGTGATTTACAAGAAGGTATTGCACAAGAAGCACTTAGTTTTGCTGGACATTTTAAATTAAATAAACTAATTATTTTATATGATTCAAATGATGTTCAATTAGATTCATCTGTTAAATTAGTATATTCAGAAAATTTAAAAATGCGTCTTCAAGCATTAGAGTGAAATTATTTAAAAGTTGAAGATGGTGAAGATGATAAACTTATTTCTGAAGCTATTAAAAAAGCAAAAGTTAGTGATAAACCAACTTTAATTGAAATTAAAACTATAATTGGTTATGGGGCTAGTAAACAAGGAACACCGAGTGTTCATGGCTCTCCTTTAATGGAAGATATTAAAACAGTTGCTAAAAATTTAAACTGAGAATATCCTGAATTTACTGTTCCAAAAGAAGTAATTACTTACTTCACACAAACAGCACTTAATCATGGTTCTAAAATAGAATTAGTTTGAAATCAAAAAGTTGAAAAATATGCAAAATTATATCCAAAATTGTATAAAGAAATTAAATCAGCATTGAAAAATGAAATTTTTAATGAAGATTATCAATTAAATAAAATTGATTGAACTTCAATTATTGGGGTAAATCCACAAGCAACAAGAGTAGACTCTGGTAATATTTTAAAACTTTTATCAGCTCATTGTCCAACATTAATTGGTGGTAGTGCTGATTTAGCTGGCTCAACTAAAGCATTAGTAACAGACAAAGACTTTCTACCTCTTGATCATTCAGGAAGACATATTCATTATGGAGTAAGAGAATTTGCAATGGGCGCTATTGTTAACGGTATGACGTTACATCAAGGCACAATTCCTTTTGGTTCTACTTTTCTTGTGTTTAGTGATTATCTAAAGCCTGCATTACGATTAGCAGCTTTAATGTCAATTCCATCTTTGTTTATTTTTAGTCATGATAGTATCGCAGTTGGCGAAGATGGTCCTACCCATGAACCAGTTGAACAACTAACAATGTTAAGAACTATTCCTAATTTTAATGTAATTCGCCCCGCTGATACAAAAGAAACAATTGGTGCATATTTAATGGCATTATCTAGTAAAACTAACCCTAGTGCTATTATTATTACTAGACAAAATTTACCACAACTTGCAAATAGTAATATTGAGGCAGTTCAAAAAGGTGCTTATATTATTAGTAAAGAGAATAGTAGTAAAGCTTTAGATTTAATTATTATTGCTACCGGTAGTGAAGTTTCATTAGCTATTGCTAGTCAAGAACAACTATGAAACGATCAAAAACTTAATGTTCGTGTAGTTTCAATGCCTTCTACTTTTATTTTTGATAAACAAGATAAAACATATCAAAATAAAATTTTACCTAATGATATTATAAAAGTTGCTATTGAAATGGGTTCTAAAGATAGTTGATATAAATATGTTGCAGGTAATGGCTTTGTTATTGGCGTAAGTACTTTTGGTATTTCTGCTCCTGATAAGGTAGTACTAGAAAAATATGGCTTTACATCAAATCAAGTGTGTGATAAAATTAATAAGTTTTTAAACAATAAGTAAGGAGAAATTAATAATGATGGTTTGGTGAGCAGTATTAATCATTGGCATTGCTAGTGCGTTAATTGGTGGATTAGTTGGTTTTATTGTTACTAAGAAGATTTTCGAAAAACAATTACAGAAAAATCCTCCTATTAATGAAAATATGATTCGTGCAATGTATTTACAAATGGGGCGTAAACCTACTGAATCTCAAATTAAATCAGTAATGCAATCAATGAAACGTCAACAAAGTACTACTAAAAAACGATAATTTTTATTAAATATAAGTTGTAAAATAGTTACCATTATGGTAACTATTTTTATTCATTATATTTGTGATAAATTTAATGTTTTATATATCCACTTGTTGATGACTTATTTTGTGGATAATTTTCTTCATTGGTAATGTTTAGTAATCTGTGTAACTTACAAAAATAACTATGTTTAATTAGTTCTAGTAAATATAATTAATTTTCTAGAAAGAGTGAGTTACAGATGGCTAAAAAGCAAAATATTAATAACAATGATCTAATATCAAAAGCAGTAGATTTATTATTAGAAAATACTGAAGATTTAACAACAGTTTTTAAAGAGAGAGGATTGTATAAAGAATTAACAAAAAGATTAGTAGAAAAAATGTTGAATTCTGAGATGCAAAATTATTTGGGATATGAAAAGAATCAACATAGTAATAGTGACAATGCTCGTAATGGTATAAGTTCAAAAAAATTAATAACCCAACAAGGTAAAATTGAAATTGATGTACCAAGAGATCGTAATAGTAATTTTAATCCTATAATAGTTGCAAAAAGACAAAGAAGATTTGATGGTTTTGATGAACAAGTTCTTTCTTTATATGCAAAAGGTATGACATTATCAGATATTAGAATGCAATTACAAGAGTTATATCATGGTGCTGATATTAGTGAAAGTGTTATTAGTCAAATTACTGATGATGTTATTGATGACGTCAAAGCATGGCAAAATCGACCATTAGATAGTGTTTATCCGATTGTTTATTTTGATTGTATAGTAGTTAAAGTACGACAAGATAAACGGATTATTAATAATCCGTTTATATAGCTTTAGGAGTTGATTTAGAAGGTAAAAAAGATGTTTTAGGTTTATGAATTAGTGAAAATGAAGGTTCTAAATTTTGATTAGCCAATTTCACAGAAATGAAAAATCGTGGCTTAAATGATATTCTGATTGCTTGTAGTGATAATTTAACAGGGATGTCAGAAGCAATACAATCAGTTTATCCTAAAACAGAACATCAATTATGCATAGTTCATCAAATTAGAAATAGTTTGAAATATGTCTCATATAAGCATAGAAAATCTCTAGTTGCAGATTTAAAACCAATTTATACTGCATGTAGTGAAGAACAAGCAATGCAAGCTTTAGAATCATTTGAAAATAAATGAACTAAACAATATCCACAAATTGCTAAATCTTGATATAAAAATTGAGATAATTTAATGGTTTTTATTAGTTATCCTGCAGAAATAAAAAGGGTAATTTATACCACAAATGCTATTGAATCTGTTAATAGTCAATTACGAAAAGTCATCAGAAATAAAAAAGTTTTTCCTAACGATATGTCAGTTTTTAAAATATTTTATTTAGCAATTGACAATATAACAAAAAAATGAACAATGCCCATTCAAAATTGAAATACAGCAATTGCTCATTTTATGATAAAATTTGAAGACAGAATTAATCTGAATTAGTAACTTTGTAAAACAAAGAAACACAGATTATTAAAAAGCCTCTCTTCATTTAATTCTTGTTTAATTTTTTTCTGTCATTTTTTTTCTTTTTCTTGATTAGTATTTAATTTATTAATGTTACATTTAAATATTTTCTTTATTTTTTGTTCAATTTTTAAAATTCTTTTCTTATCAATTTTTAATCCAATTAATATTAAATTTTCTTTTATATTTTTTACTGAATTATTTGTATTTAAATGTATTAATATATTAGACTTCTTGCAAAACTATGGAATGGCAACACTTTTTAGGACTATTTTTTGGTAAACATTTGTTGTTGATATTTAACTGGAGTTAAGTAGTTTAAAGTGCTGTGAATTCTTATATTGTTATATCAATTGATGTAATCAAATAATTCTAATTTTAATTGGATTAATGATGTAAAATTTTTATCATTAATAAATTCGGTTTTAAAAGTTTTAAAAGTTGCTTCAGCAACAGCATTATCATAAGGACAACCTTTTTTACTTAAAGAACGGTTAATGTTGAATGCTAGTAAAAGTTTATCAATAATTTTATTGTTAAATTCATTACCGCGATCACTATGAAATATTTGAATATCTTTTAAACAGCGATTTGATTGCATAAATGCTTGATGTACTAATGATGCATCTTTTTTAACTCCAACACTATGTCCGATAATTTCGCGGTTAAATAAGTCTATTAATAGGCAAATATAGTTTCACCTACCATTAACTTGTACATAAGTTAAATCACTAACAATAACTTCATTTTTAATCCTATTCTTAAATTTTCTATTAACAAGATTAGTTATTTGACTATCGTTAACTTTGTTATTATGATTTTTGAATGATAATTTAGTATATTTTGATATTAAATTATGTTCATTCATAATTTTTTTAATTTTTCTGCGCGATAAATAAATTTCTTGGTTTTCTAGAATTTTTTTTAATCTTCTAGTACCATAAACTTCTTTATTTTCTTTAAAAGCACTAATAACAGCTTCATCATAAATATTATTTTTGATTTTATTTTCTTTTTTCTTTAAATTAAAATAATATGTTGATTTAGATATTTTTAAAAAACGACACATTGTGCGAATTTTATATTTAGCTTTATTTTTGACAATAATTTCTATTTTCTGCCTATTATTAGTGCTGCTTGATTTAAAATATCATTTTCCATTCGTAATTGCTTTAATTCTTTTTTTAATTTAATTAATTCATTTTCTTCAAAAGAACGATTATCTTTAGTTTTAAAACTTCCTGAATTACTAAATTGCTTAATTCAATTGTAAGTAGCTGCTCTTGTAACATTATATTCTTTAGCAAGGCAAGATACTGATTTGCCACTTTGATATAAAGCTACTATTTGTTTTTTAAATTCATCGGTATATGAGTTAATATTGGCCATAATTATAGTTCCTTTCTTTTAACAAATTTGTTTACTTGTCTACGTAATTAGTGTCCAATAAATTGTAACCCATCCACTGGATTGTTAATAGTTTTTAATTTATCAAACATCATAGATTACCTATCTTTTTTATTTTTAATTTTATTTTAAAAATTAAATTTTTAATAGATAGGTTTTGCAAGAAGTCTATTATCTTTAATATCATGAAATAATGAGTTATTTGAAAATTCTGGTCTGTATTTAATAATTTCTACTTTTGCCTTATTTGTAATATATTCTTCATATTCTTGATAAAATATGTTTTCTAATATATTTTTTATGTTTTTATCATAAAATAAACTATTATTAATAATGATTGTCAAAGCCGTATCACCATTTTGATTTATGAAATGAATATTTGCATTATTTATTAGTAAAGTATTAACTATTTGTGCTAGTCCATTTTTAGCAGCTAAATGCAAGGCTGTATCACCATTTTGGTTTGCGTGGTTGATATTAGCCCCATTTTCTATTAAAACATTAATTATACTTAAATAACCTTTTTTAGTAGATATTATTAGTGCTGTATCACCATTTTGGTTTGCGTGGTTGATATTAGCCCCATTTTCTATTAAAATTTTAATGGAATCTATAAGTTGATAATAGTGACTTGCTACTATTAAAGGACTATCACCATTTTCGTTTGTATAATTTATATTAGTATTTTTTCTATTAAATTATTGATCTCTTTTTTTATTTCAGAACTAATTTTTTCTTCTTTAATTATATAATCCCAATAATTAAAATATGTAATATTTTGATATGAAGTGACAGAATTTAAAATAACTGATATTATTTTTTCACCATTAATATCTTTATCATTTATTATTTTGTTCCTCCTTTTTGAAATCAAAAACCCATTTATTTTAGTAAAAAATAAATGGGTTAGAAACATATAATAATTAATAATTATATTATAACACTTTTAGTATTAATTTTATTATTGTTTAAATCATTTGTAAATCTATTTCTATGTTTAATATTATTTAGATGTATATAAAAAAATCAGTATTAATAAGTAAATACTGATTTAATATTAGTTATCTTTTAGTGATAGTGCTGTTAATAATTTATTGTATGTAGCAACATCTTGTTTTTTAAAGTATTTTAAGAAACGTTTTCTGCTTGCTACCATTTTTAACAAACTTCGTTTTGCAGTAATATCTTTTTTTTGTACTTGTAGATGGGCTGTTAATTCTAAAATTCTTTTTGTTAAATTAATAATTTGAACTGCAGAAGAACCAGTATCCTTGGCATTTAAGCGAAATTTTTTAATCAATTCATCTTGTTTAATTTGTTCCATATTTGACAACTCTCCTTTAAATATAATTCGGCTTAAGCAAAGCTAATATCGGAGAGAATATTAACAATGTTAAGTCAACATGGCTATAATAATACATTAATTTTAAACATAAAACAAGTATTTTTTAAAAAAATATTTTTATTGAGTTTGTATAAAGAGATGATTTTTTATTTTTTTTCTTCATTTGCTTTTTTATTTTTTTTATCAAAAATAGTCACTTTACGTTCAGTATGATTAAGAATTCTTTTACAATTATCTCAATGACGAATAATAATTAATATTCAAATTAGAGCCATAGTTATATTAACAATATAGTATTGAGTGTCTTCTTGGGAAAGAAAAGAATGCAGTGGTATATTCGGTATTCATGATAAGATAAAAGCAAGTATCATCATTAACATTGAAGATAAAGATGACATTCTACTTAAATATAAAATAAATCATCAACTAGCAATTGTGATAACGGAATAAATAGGATTAATCATTAATAGTACTCCTAATGAAGATGCAGCTCCTTTACCACCACGAAAACCATAAAATAGTGGTCAACAGTGACCAATAATTGTAGCAAGACCAGTTGGATAAATATATGCTTGTTTAAACATTGTTTCATAATTAGGATTAGTAATATCAATAAAGGTTAAACCGTATGCAATTAAAATAGGAATAGCGGGCTTAAAACCATCAATAATTAAAATAATAGCTCCCCATTTACCACCCATAACTCGTGTTGAATTAGTAGCACCAGCATTTTTAGAGTAATAATCTCTAACATCGGTTTTAAATTTTAATTTACTAATAATAATTGAAGGTGAGATTGAGCCAATTAAATAACCAATGATAATAAAAATAAAAGTTCCTAATAGATTAATATGTGCCATTTTTTTCTCCATTCTTGTGCAAGTATTATGTTAATAAAAATTTTATTTTTTGGAAGTTAAATTGTTCTTTTTATCTTTATTATTATAATATAAATTATAAATTATTAATGTTAATAATATGATATTAATAACTGTAACCAAAGGCATTTGCTGCTAGTAAGGGAATGTTTTTAATTAAACTAGCATAAATTATGAATGAAGTTAAGCCTATTTGATATATGCTATAAGAAATTAACGATAAACCTTTTGTGTTTTTAGTTTTAATTAGTTTAATAGTTTGTGGTAAAAAGACAACTGAAATAAAAAAGGCACCTATATATCCAATAATATCAATTGCAATATTAGACATTTTTTTCCTGCTTATTTTTTTGTTTAATTAAATTGTTAACAATAATCCCAATTATTATGAAATTTAGTGTAGCAGTAATAGTTTGACAAGTAATCATGGGAATATCATTACGAAGTATGCCAAATATTAAAAAAGTAAGACCCCCCAGTTGATAGATACTATATGAAAAAATAGAAAGACCTGAAGTATTTCTTGTTTTAATTAGTTTAATAGTTTGTGGTAAGAATGCCAAAGGAATACAAATGGCTGCAAGATACCCCAATATTTCTATAAAAATGTTCATTTTTTGAGGCTTTTATGTAATCTGTGTATCTTTGTTTTACAAAGTACTAGTTTAGATTAATTCTATCTTCAAATTTTATCATAAAATGAGCAATTGCTGTATTTCAATTTTGAATGGGCATTGTTCATTTTTTTGTTATATTTTCAATTGCTAAATAAAATATTTTAAAAACTGCCATATCATTAGGAAAAACTTTTTTATTTCTGATAACTTTTCGTAATTGACTATTTACAGATTCAATAGCATTTGTTGTATAAATAACTCTTTTGATTTCTGTAGGATAACTAATAAAAACCATTAAATTATCTCAATTTTTATATCAAGATTTAGCAATTTGAGGATATTGTTTATTTCACTTATTTTCAAAGGATTCTAAAGCCTGCATTGCTTGTTCTTCACTACATGCAGTATAAATTGGTTTTAAATCTGCAACTAGAGATTTTCTATGCTTATATGAGACATATTTCAAACTATTTCTAATTTGATGAACTATGCATAATTGATGTTCTGTTTTAAGATAAACTGATTGTATTGCTTCTGACATGCCTGTTAAATTATCACTGCAGGCAATAAGAATATCATTTAAGCCACGATTTTTCATTTCTGTTAAATTTGCTAATCAAAATTTAGCACCTTCATTTTCACTAATTCATAAACCTAAAACATCTTTTTTACCTTCTAAATCAACTCCTAAAGCTATATAAACTGATTTATTAATAATCCTTTTATCTTGTCGTACTTTCACTACTATGCAATCAAAATAAACAATCGGATAGACACTTTCTAATGGTCGATTTTGCCATGCTTTTACATCATCAATAACATCATCAGTAATTTGACTAATAACACTTTCACTAATATCAGCACCATGATATAACTCTTGTAATTGCATTCTAATATCTGATAATGTCATACCTTTTGCATATAAAGAAAGAACTTGTTGATCAAAACCATCAAATCTTCTTTGTCTTTTTGCAACTATTATAGGATTAAAATTACTATTGCGATCTCGTGGTACATCAATCTCAATTTTACCTTGTTGAGTTATTATTTTTTTTGAACTTATACCATTACGAGCATTGTCACTATTACTATGTTGATTCTTTTCATATCCCAAATAATTTTGCATCTCAGAATTCAACATTTTTTCTACTAATCTTTTTGTTAATTCTTTATACAATCCTCTCTCTTTAAAAACTGTTGTTAAATCTTCAGTATTTTCTAATAATAAATCTACTGCTTTTGATATTGGATCATTATTATTAATATTTTGCTTTTTAGCCATCTGTAACTCACTCTTTCTAGTCATTTAATTATATTTACTAGAATTAATTAAACATAGTTATTTTTGTAAGTTACACAGATTACTAAACATTACCCATTTTTTCTCTTTTTAATTAATTTAATTTATCATAATAATTATAATAAAATATTGTGAAAATAGTTATTTATTTTATTTTAAATAATAAAAAATGTGTTTTGCTAAACACATCATTAATTTATTTTTCTTCTTCTTTAATGAAACATTTTTTACATAAAGATTTTCCTTCTTTTGTATCAAGAATGTCAAAAGGTTCAAACATCATTCCGCAATCAAAACATTTTACAGTTTTTGTTAAAGATTCATCATCAGTTTTTTTGTTTTTTTTATTGAATCATTTCATTATATCCTTCCTTTCTAAATATATTAAATAAGTGTGTTAATGACACACTTATTTAATTAATATATTTATTTAGCACAATCTTTACACAAACATTTACCATCTGCTGCTTTAGTACATTCAGATGAATTTTTCATTTTCCCACAACCATCACATTTTTTTTGATCTTTTGCTTCTCCAGTTTTATCCCTTTTTTTAAATGGTCACATATATATAACTTCCTTTCCTCATATCATAATTACTCTACTCAATTATAACAAATTTTATTATTTTCTATGGTATTAACTATTTTTAAAACTTTTTTTGTTAAATTTTGATTAATTATTTTTTTCTATTTTAAGAATATTATTTTTGATTTCTTCAATTTCTTCAATATCAGTTATTCTATTAAATAAGTGAAAAAGCATATAGTTTAATTCTTTTGGTTTATGAAAGTGTTTTTTAAAAAATATTATTGTTTCATCAATAGTTGCCATTAGCGTTACTGCTTGTTTGGTGTTAATGCTATTATTTTGTAATGGTATACGAACAAGTGTTGGCAATTGACTAACAAACATGTAGTCTTCTAAAGATTTTTCTTTTTGTGTATAATAGAAAATTTGAAAAGCACTAATTTTAGCAGCAATTGTTTTAATAGCATTTTTTACTGCTGTAACTTGTGAATTAAGCATATTTTTGATTAATAAGGTAATGAAGATGGTAATTGTTCCAATTGGTAAAATAATTGATAAAATTAAGTCTAAGTTAACATTAAACTTTTGAGCAAATATTGATTTTAATAAAGTATAACCATTTTGAAATAAAATAACAGATAAAAATAAAGCAAAGTTTGGTGTTTTTCATCATTTATGCATAATTAATATTTCTGTTTTAATTTTTAAAATATATCAAAAGAAATAAGAAGTTAATACCAAGATAGTACCATAAATTAATACAATGATAGTTGTTAGAAAATTGAAAAAACTAAAAACAATAGCTAAATTAACTGTAAAACCTAGATACATTTTAATATCATAAATTGGATAATCATTAGCAAATTGAGTTGTTAAACCATATTTTCTTTGAAATGCTCGACGACGATAAAGTTTAATAATGATAATAATATAAAAAAGTAAAGCGATTAAAGCGATTAAAATTGTAATAAAGATATATGAATAAGCAGTATTAATGCTATTTAAACGTTGTGTTCATGCGCTTCCTCAGTCACTTATTGGTGAATCATCATGTTTAGTAAAAATAAATGACATTAATGAAAAATCAATTAATGGATAATAAATATCCATTAATTTTTTATAGAAAGGAATTTTGTCACTTTCTTGTTTTGCATTAGCAATTTGTTCTAGTAGTTCTTTAACATTATTTTCTTTATCAATTCTTGTTCTTTCATTTAAAAATAAGACTAATGCAGTAATTAGTAATGTAATAAATATTATTCAAAAAAATAATAGACTTCTTGCAAAACTATGATATTAATCACATTTTTTAAGTTTAAAAATTTATTTTAATAACACTTTTAATATTTTTTAAAAATTATTGTTCAAAATATGTTTTATTTTTTGTCATTAAAATACAACAAAAATTATTATTTCAAATAAAAAAATAAAATATTAAATTATCAAATATATTTAAATTAATAATTGTAAATTATAAATTGAAGCTATTAAATTAAATCTTAATGCAAATTTTTTGCTTCTATTTCGATATTTTTCACTAATAATTTTAAATTTTTTAAGAATCGCAAAAACATGTTCAATAACAACTCTCATTTTTGAAATAGCCTTATTATTTTTCTTTTCTTCTTTAGTTAAAGGGTTTTTCTTTGATTTTCGTTTAGGTAATAAGACATTTTTATGTATGTTTTGTATACCTTGATATCCTAAATCTACTAAAATAGTTGTTTCTGATAAAAATTTCGTTTTTGAATTTTTTAAAATTTTAAAATCATGATTTTTACCATAAGAAAAATAAGAACTTATAATTTTTTTACTATCTTTTTCAATTATGACTTGAGTTTTTATTGTATGTTTTTTCTTTTTTCCTGAATAATATTTTTTTTGACTTTTTTTGGGCGTTGAATAGTACTTTCAGTCACATCAATGATAACTGTTTTATCTTTAAAATTATTATTTAACAGTGATTTTTGCCCATCAAGTTGTTGAAAATCAGGATGTTTTATTAAAGTATTTTCTATTCACTTGATATTCCTATAGCAACTACTTTCACTAATTCCATAACTTTTAGCAATATGAAAATAAGTTCGATACTCTCTTCAATATTCTAAAGTCATTAATAAACAATTTTCTAATGATAATTTATTAGGTGTACCACCATTTTTAAACTTTTTTACTTCTTCTGTCTTTAAAATTTCTAGAATTTTATTAAAAATAATATCATTTATACCAGTTAATCTTAATAATTCTGGATTGTTAATAGTTTTTAATTTATCAAACATCATAAGACATATTCCGTAATTAAATTTTTTAAAAGTCAATTAATAATTTTAAAATTTATTTTATAATTTTGTTATTAACAATAAATTTAGAAAAGTGTTGATAAAAATGATTTTTGAAAATTTAAAAAAATTAAAAAATGAAGAATTTTATAGATATTTTGGTATAAAACGTTTTCATTTTAATGAAATGTTAGAAAAATTAATTGAAATAGAAAAATTAGAAAAAAATAAAGGTCGAAAAAATAAACTTTCAGTAGAAGAAAGATTAATGATGACTTTATTATACTGAAAAGAATATTATACTTTTTTTCAAATGAGTATTAAATCTAAAATGAGCCCATCAAGTTGTTTTCGAAATATTACTTGAGTAGAAAATAAACTTAGTAACCACAAAGATTACCAATTTTTAAAAGAAAGATATAAATTAAAAATTGATAAAAAACAAGAAAATTCAAATGAATTTCAATTTTATTTAATTGATTCAACTGAGATTGAAATTGAAAGACCAACTAAAAAAAACTACAGTTAGAATATTTTTCTGGTAAAAGTTGAATGTATTCTATAAAATTTCAAATTGTATATGATTTTTTTAATAAAAAAATTGTTGATATTTTTGCTGATAATGGTAAAGTGCATGATTTTCAAATATTAAAAAATTCAAATCTTGAATTTTCAGAAAAAACAATAATTATTGGTGATTTAGGATATCAAGGTATACAAAATATTTATAAAAATACAATAATACCAATTAAAAGAACTAAAAATAAAAAATTAACTAAACAAGAAAGAAAATACAATAAGATTGTATCTAAAATTAGAATTAAAGTTGAACATGTCTTTGCTTGATTGAAAAGATTCAAAATTTTAGTAAATAAATGTAGAAAATCTAAATTTAGACTTATGTACTTAAGATTTAACTTACTTTGTGAAATTTTTAATAAAATAAAACCATTAAAATAAAAAAAATATTTTTAATATTTTTTTAAAATTTAAATTTTTATCGAGTTAATATAAAAATATTATTAACAATTTTTTGTTTAAAATGTAAACTCATTTTTTAAACTATTTTTTCAAAAAATATTTATTTCTATATTCAATAACACTAAATAGTTTTAAAACAATTTTATTGACAATTAATTAAATTTAATTACGGAATATGTCCATAGATTATCTATCTTTTTTATTTTTAATTTTATTTTAAAAATTAAATTTTTAATAGATAGGTTTTGCAAGAAGTCTAATATAATATTTACAAATGGTGTTACAAAAACTGATAAATATAAAGTAGTTATAAAAACAAGTCCAAATGGAGTAGTTGGTCATGATATTTTTCCAATTAAAAAAACAGATTTTAATAGTAATTTTCAAAGTGAATTTAAAGTAGGTCAATCAGTAAGTAAATTTCAAATTAAGAGTGATTTGACTTCAATGTTAGATAATTTTAAAGATAATGTTAAAACAATCTTTGGAATCCAAAAATTATTAAATAAAGGACCACTAAAATTATTAGTAACAAAAAATGATAAAACAACAGGTAATTTTATGGCCAATGATAAAATTACAGTTAGATTTAAAATCGGTGAAGTTATGATTCTTGTAGGAGAAGAATTAATAGTTAACCCTTAATAATAACATCATATTCAATGCTAATTATGTTTAATAAAATATATCAAAAAAATAAAAAATAGTTTTTAAAACTATTTTTTATTTAATATAACAGGAATAATTAAAGGGTTTCTTCTTTTCTTTTTAAATATATAAGGTGCTAATGTTGATTTGATAGCATTTTTTATTGTAGCAAAAGTAGGTCTTTCACTTTTTAATACTTCATTAATAGCTTTTGTTAGTAATGATATTGCTTCAGATACTAAAGGTGCTGCATCACGAACATAGAAAGAACCGCGAGAAATAAACGTTGGTGGTGCTAATAATTTATTATTTTGTGAATCAATAGAAACAACAATTGCAATTAAACCATCTTTAGAAAGAATTTGTCTATCACGGATTACTGCAGCAGTTGTTACTCCAGACATATCTTTACCACCATCAACATAAATAGGATCAGCAGCAATGCGTTTATCGCTTAAAGAACATTTACCATTATCCATAATAATTGGATCACCGTTAGCACAAATAAATATATTTTCTTCAGGGATTCCAATTGATACAGCTGTTTCTTTATGAACTTTTAACATTCGATAATCACCATGCATTGGCATAAAGTATGATGGTTTAATTAAATTTAACATTAATTTTTGTTCTTCTTGTGAAGCATGACCAGAAGTATGCAATCAATTTAATGGTGAATTTTCTTCAACAATCGCACTAAGTCGTGTTAGTTTATTAACTACTCTTTCAACGTCAGCACGGTTACCGGGAATTGCTGATGAAGAGAATATTACTGTATCACCGGGTATAATTTTTATTTGACGATGTTCGCGATTAGCAATTCTTGATAATGCTGCCATTGGTTCACCTTGGGAACCCGTACAAATAATAACAATTTGATTATTATCATATTTTTTAGCTTCTTCTGCTTTAATAAATGAACTATCACGAACTTTTAAATGTCCCATTTGACGAATAACATTAACTATTCTTTCTAAACTTCTTCCAACAACAATAACTTTTCTATTATGTTTTGTTGCAACTTCAATAATTTGTTGTAAACGGTGTACATTAGAAGCAAAAGTAGAAATTAAAATTCTGCCCTTTGCTTTAGCAAATATTTCACTAATTCTTTTAACAACAAGCATTTCTGTCATTGTATAACCGGGTACTTCAGCATTCGTTGAATCTGCTAAAAATAATGTTACTCCTTTTTGACCCATTTGTGCCATTTTATCAATATCTGCTTTATGACCTAAAGGTGTTCAATCGAATTTATAATCACCTGTTGTTACAACAGTTCCATTTGAATTTTCTACACAAATTCCATATGCATCAGGAATTGAATGATTAACAGCAAAAAAACTAATAATAAATCTGTTAGTTTTAATTTTACTATTACCATCAACAATTTTTATTTTTATTTTTGATTTTATTCCTTTGTCCTTAATTTTATGACGAATTAAAGCTGCTGCTAAGTTAGGACCATAAATAGCTGGAATATCACTAATTTCTTTTAATAAGTATGGTATACCACCAATATGATCTTCATGACCATGAGTAATAAATATTCCTTTAATTTTATGTTTATTTTCTTTTAGGTAACTATAATCAGGAATTACTGCTTCAATTCCTGGCATAGAAGCATCAGCAAATTTTACTCCAGCATCAATAATAATAATTTCATTATCTTGTTCAATTACATAAGTATTTTTTCCAACTTCTTCTAGCCCACCAAGTGCAAAGATTTTCGTGACGAACTTTTTAACTGGCATAGTATTTTTTGTGGGTGTATCACTCATATTTTTTCTCCTTCATTCATATTTTAAAATTATAAGGAAATAACATAAAACATAACATAAAAAAATGTAATGAATTTAATCATGTTTTTACTTATTACTTATTTGGTATATTATATTTAACTATAATAAAACAATTTAAAAACTTAAGTTTATCATTCTACTTTATATCATAATCCATTTATCATCATTAAGTCAAGGATTATCCTTATTAATGTGATGATAAAAGAGTTTTCCTTCTAAATGGTGTTGCTCATGTTGAAAAACAATTGCTTCATAACCTCTAACAGTTAAAGTTACTTTTTTCTTTTTTAAATAGTCATAACCTGTAACGTTGATTTTATAACTACGTGGAACTAAACCTTCATGAGGGTGATTAGTTACACTTAAACAACCTTCACCTTTTTTTAAATAAGCTATTTGTTTGCTTTTACCAATGATTTTTGGATTTATTAATGCATGTTCATAGTAAATAATCTTTTCATTTTTATCAGGAATTGGTAATAAAATATAATACATTTTTATATTTTCTCCAATTTGTGGTGCAGCAATACCAATAGCTTCGGTTAAAATGTTGTTAGCATTAAATTCTTTATCTTGTGATGCTTTTACTCAATCAATCATACGTTTCATAATATTTTCATCTTTAGGTGTTAAGGGTAAAATAACATCAGCACAAGGTTTTAATAAACTAGGTTTTGTATCTTCAGTAATTCAAGATGCTGATGGTACTTCGTTTTGTAATTTTTTTAACATTGCAGATCCTTTCATCAGTTTGTAATAAATAATAAATTAAACTAATTTGCTTTTATCAAATTTAATGATAAAGTTATTATAAACTAAATTTTGGAGAAAACATGAAAATTATTGCTGGAAAATTAAAAGGAAAAAAAATAATTACTTTAGATGGTTTATCAACACGGCCAACCTTAAATCGAATTAAAGAAAATATTTTTAATATTATGTTAAATTATTGTAGTTTTGAAGATAAAATTGTTGTTGATTTATTTGCTGGAAGTGGTAATTTAATTCTTGAAAGTTTATCACGAGGGGCAAAATTTGCTTTTGCAAATGATATTAATAAAGCTGCTTGTAATATTATTAATCAAAATTGTTTTGCTTGTAATTTACAAGAACAAGTTAAATTAAGTAATTTGGATTATCAAATTTTTAGTAAAACACTAGTACAACAGTGTGATATTGTTTTTATTGATCCACCGTTTGCAAATATTACTTGTCAACAGTGAATTATTGATTTCTTTTATAAAAATAATTTACTTGCTAATAATGCTTTAATTGTTTTAGAAACAAATGTACCACTTGAAAATTTACAATTAAATTTCCATTTTAAAGTAGTATCTAATAAAAAATACGGTAAAATATATATTAAAATAATTCAATTTTATGAAAAGTAGAAAGTAGAATGTAAATGGCACAAAAAAAAGGAAAATTAATTATTCTTTCTGGACCAAGTGGTGTTGGTAAGGGTGCAATTATTGCTAAATTATTTGCTGATAAATCATTAAATTTAGCATATTCAGTTTCGATGACAACAAGAAAACCACGTAATAAAGAACAAGATGGCATTAATTATTTTTTTGTTGATGTATCAACTTTTTTAAATCATGTTAAAGGTAATGATTTTTTAGAATATACAAATTTTATTGGTAATTACTATGGTACTAATAAGAGTTATGTTTTAAATTTGCAAAATCAAGGTTATAACGTTATTTTGGAAATTGAGGTTGATGGTGCTAGTCAAGTTTTAAAAAATTATGAACATCGCAATGATATTATGAGTATTTTTATTATGCCTCCTTCTTATCAAGAATTAGAACAAAGAATTCGTATGCGTGCTAGTGAGTCAGAAGCAATTATTGAGAAAAGATTAAATAAAGCAAAAGAAGAATTTAAAGTTCAACATGAATATGATTATATTGTTATTAACGATGACTTAGATATTGCTGTTAAAGAAATAACAGATATTATTAAAAATAATATTAATTAGTTTTTGATTTGATAGTTTAGAATTAAATATTAAAAACATTTAACGATGTTAATTTGTATAAAAATATAATGGTATAGAAAACTATATTACAATAATTTTATAAACTTGATATTAAGTTTATTTTAAATCCTATTTCTTTAATTTTAAAGCAATAGATTTTTTATAAACTTTTTAAATGTTAAAAATGTTTTTTATGATTTTTTTGTAATTTTGGTAACCAGAATCAGCCAAAATTTGTATTTTTGGATTAATAAAAAGTAAAAATTATAAGTAGTGCTAAAAGAAAAAAAGTGTTGAAATAAGTTTTTGTATTAAAAATTATTAAAAACTAATAAGTGTTACAATTAAACAAAGGGGGAAATATATTATAGATTTAAGTTGATATGATTGTATTAAGGATTGAAAATTTTATTTTAAATTAGGTTTTGGTTTATTTTTTCTAGCAGTTTTATTATATGGATTATTATCATCTTTAATTAATGGAATTACTGTAACTGATCAACAAAAAAAAGATGCTAGAAACTGAATGTGATTTACTGAAGATAAAGGAGATTTTATTTTAAATTATTTTTCTTTTTTTACAATTCAAACTAATGTTTTTGTTATTATTTGATTAATATCATCTGCTATTTTTTGAGAACAAGAAGGTACAATTAATAGTAAATGATTTGGCCAATATATGACTTTAGCAGTAACAACTTTTATTACTATTACAGGTATTGTTTTTAATGTTATGTTATTACCAACTTTAGTAAATCAACTACAAACCTTTTATGCATGATTTACTAATATTGTCCAACATATGGTAGTTCCAATTATAATGATTATTTACTTTTTTATTATGCCAAGAGAGCAAGGTAGTGTTTTCACAACTAAAGAATTTTGAAAAAAGCGTATGTGAATGTACTATATTTATCCAGTTATTTGAGCAGTTATAATGTTAATTCGTGGTGAATTTCGTTGACAAGCAGGAAAGGTTTGAGCTTATCAATATTTCTTTTTAAACATTTACAAATCTTTTTATGGTATTATTCCAGGGGCTATATGATTATTAATAACTGCATTATTAATTATTTTGATTATTTTTAGTATTTCAACTTTATTTAATTTAATTAATTTAAAACAATTAAAACGAAAATATCATATTATTTAAATGATACGACAAAATAAAAAAACAAATCTTGCTATGATCGTGTTTCGTTTGGTTTATAGTTTTATGAAAAGAGATTACAATTATTATATTTGTTAATTTTAATTATAGAATACTTTAATATACTAATATTATTAATTTATAATAAAGGTTAACAATTAAGGTAGGTTTAGAATAGTCTTTAAGTGTGTATTCATTTTTAAAAACAAAACAGGCATAATTGAGTTAGTCATAAATTTAAATAAAAATAATAAAGTTAAATCAAAGAATATAACAAAATAATTTGATAAAAATACTATTTATAATTAAGAAGTAGATTATAACGTAAAGTATTTTTACGTTGTGAAAAGAGAATTTAAAAAATATTAGATAAAAACTAAATAAAAAAATATAGAAAAGAAATGATTAAAGATAATGAATGTATAGTATTTTTATTGATAAAGATTAATAAATTTCATTTCTTAAAAAAATATTGTAAGAAGTATCTTTAGCTTTAAAGGAATTAGCAAAACTATCAAATGCATTAAAAATGATAATACAATTAAAACAAAAATTATCTTCAAGAGAAAATAGTAAAGATAGTGATAATGATTTTTTAATAAAAGCAGAAGTAAATAAGAATTTATCAACATTATCCGTAGTAAATAAAAATTATCTTCATAACACTGTACCAAATTTATAGTTAATAAAGATAATTAACAAATAATAATTTTATAAACTTATATAAGATAAAATCTAAAATTATCAAAAATATTAGTACTCCTTTTAAATTTATTTTTAAAAGGAGTATTTTGTAAATTATGATAAGTTATTATACTAATAATATCAAAAATAATTTTTTTACTTTATAATTAAAGTAGTGGAATCAAAAAATAAAGGAATGGTGGTATTTAATATGAGTGTATTACCGTTAAATATTATTTCGACTGTAATTTCAGCAGATATTGGAACAGTTATTGCTGAAATAGCGGTTTTATTTGGAATAACCATTTCTTTATTAATGACAATTCTTATTTTAATAGTTATGAATACCTTTATTCGTGGTAAAAAAGTTTGATGAACAACAAGAAATAAATCTCATATGAAACTACTAGCAACTTCAGAAAAAAGAATGTTAGCAAGTGTTTTAGCAGAAGCAGTGATTAAATTAGCAGAAGAAAAAATTGGAGCACTAATTACTATTGAAAGGAATGTTTCATTAAATGAATATACTGATTTGGGAGTAAAAATTGATGGTGAAGTAACTTCACAACTATTACAATCTATTTTTATTAAAGGTTCACCATTGCATGATGGTGCAGTTATTATTCGTTTAGGTCGTATTGAATGTGCCTCTACTTATTTTCCACTAACTAATAAAAAAATATCTAGTCAATTTGGTTCACGTCATCGTGCTGCTATTGGAATATCAGAGCAAACCGATGCAGTATCAGTTATTGTTAGTGAAACTAATGGTTCTGTTTCAATAGCTCGTAGTGGTAAGTTTTTACAAGTTGAAAACTTAAATAATCTTGTTCGTACACTATATGATGAATTAGCTTCAACTAAAGAAATGGTTCAACAAGTATAATAATGAAAAGTTTGTTATTAGTAGATATTGGTAATACATTAATTAAGATTGCTATGATTAATGATAGTGAAATTATTGAACAATGAGCAGTAATAGAAACCAAAAGTAAAACTGCAATTGTTCAATTGAAAAAAGCATTTAAATTAAATAAAAAATTACATTTTGAAGAAGCTGTTATTAGTTGTGTTGTTCCAAATTTTTTAATAATAATAGAAAAATTAATTGTTTTTACATATAATTTAAAACCGTTAATTGTTGATTTTAATTTACTAAGTTCTTTACCTTTAAAACTTAATTTAGAAAATCGTCAATTAGCTAGTGATTTGATAGCATTATCATATGCTGCTTATACTAAGTATCACAATGCGATAGTTGTTAGTTTGGGAACTGCTACTACCTATAGTGTTGTTGTTAATGATGTTTTGGTTGGCGTTATTATTGGACCTGGATTTAGTACAAGTAAAGATGCATTGATTGATAATGCTGCTTTACTTGTTGATTTTGAAATGCAACATTATCAATCAATGTTAGGTAAAAATACTAATCATGCTTTATCAATTGGTTATGGTTATGGTTTTAGTGCAATGATTAATAGTATAGTTGCTAGAATTAAAAATGAAACAAATATTAGTTTACCTGTAATTTTAACAGGAGGTAGTGTACCAATTTTAAAATCTTATTTTGATTTTTCTTATATTTATGAACCACAAATGTTATTTTTAGGTTTAGTTGATATTATTAAATATTTTAGAAGTAATAATAAAATAAAAGATTAATATCTTTTAATATATTTAAAATATAAGGAAAGGAGAATAAAACTATGTTGATGTTAATAAAAATTTATAAATTAACTAGTGCACAAATTATTATAATAACTATTATTAGTTTATTAATTTTTACTATTATCGTTTTAACAAGTTTATTAGTAATTTTTAGTTCGTATAAAAATAAACAATTTATGATTTATAAAAATTTGCAATATATTCAAAATATTAATATTAAAGAAAGATTAAATCGTATTAATCAAATGGTACAAGCAAATGAACAATATAGTTCTATTTTAGGGATTTGAATTAGTCGTTATAATCTTTTTTTAAAAAAAGATTTAAATAAGGTTTTTAAAAAATATATTCAAATTTTAAAATTACAAAATAATAAAGAATTATGAAAAAGATATAAATTAATGTATAGAATGCATAATAAAAGTAATAATTTAAAAAATCAATTGCAGTTATTAACAATTGAAATAGATTATTTTATTAGTATTGATCAATTATTACGAGAATATCAATTATTTTTTAAACAAAATTTTAATTATTTACAAGATCAAATGATCAAGATTAATTTACAAAACGATCTTAATCGAGAACAATTAGATGAAGTTATTAAAATAATTAATGATATGTTTAAAGAATTAGAAACAAATATTAATGCTATTAATGTTAGTCAAATTATTACTATTTTAAGTGAGATTGCGATTGCTGTTGTAACATTGGCAGAAATTTTAGATAATTTACCAACACTTCGTTATATTATAACATATGAAATTAAACAGAAAATGGCGGCCTTAAAAAATAAATATCAAATGATAAAAATAAATAATACTTTACTTTTACAATACGAACAATTAGTAGCAAACGTTGATGAAAAGTTAAGTTTTATTAATAAACAAATTAATAATTTACAATACAAAAAAGCTAAGGTTAACACTCAAGAAATATTAAAATTAATTGCCACTTTTAGTAATAAAATTGATAAAGAACAAATATTTTATAATATTTTTAAACAAAATTATGAAATATTTTTAGTTATGAGTTTTAATTTTAATGAAATATTTGAAGCTATTAAAAATGAAATTGCTCTTTCAAATAAAATTAATTCTAAAATGATAGAAAATAGCAAAATAACTAACTTAGAAACTATTATTAATAAACAACTTGCTACTGTTAATCATTTTGATAATTTATTAATCATAGAACATCAAAAATCAATAAAAAATACTAGTTATGAAACATTAGTGATGTTATTAGCGGCGTTATTTGAAAATAGTATTGTTGTTTTTAATAGTTTAAAAGAGTATAATAAATTGTTGAATGAACAAAATAAAGCAAAAATTAAATTTAAAACTTATGTTGATAAAATCAATTCAATGATGTTACAAATTGATAATATTTTAAATAATATTAATTTTTATTATTTAAATGAAATTTATAAAGAAAAGTTTAGTGATTTACAATATTTAATAAATGATACTATTTTAAATTTTAAAAATGGAAATTATGATAATTCTTCTTTTAGTAAATTTAATGATTTACAAAATAAAATTTTTCATCTTTATACTGAATTAAAAATGGAAATTACTATTCATAAATTATCACATTTAACTCTTGTTTATGCTAATCGTCATCGTTCAATTAATCAGCAACTTAATAGTAAATTTAATGAAATTGAAAATAATATCACTAATAATCATAATCAAAAAGCATTAACATTATTATTGGAATTAATGGAATAAATTTTAAAAAAGAGGAAAATTAAATGGTACCAATTATTATTATTCGTTATGGTGAATTAACAACTAAAAGTAAAAATCGGATTGATTTTATTAAACAATTAAAAATAAATATTAAGTATGCTCTTAGTGATTATAAACAAATAAATATTATTCATTTTCATGATCGGATGGAATTAACTAATTTATCTCTTGACGTAATGAATGATGTTATTAATATTTTGGTGAAAATATTTGGTATTAGTTCATTATCACCTGCTTTTAGAATTGCTAAAAATATGGAAATATTATCAGAAAAAGTAATATCATTAATTTTAAGTCAAGATCTAAAAAATTTTAAAACATTTAAACTTTTTGTTAGTTGTAGTGATAAGAGTTTTTCATTAAATTCAGAACAAATAGTTAAAATTATAGCTTCTATAATTTTAAAAAAAACAGATTTAAAAGTTAATGTTACTAATCCTGATTTAAAAATAAATATCAAAGTTAATAAGGATGATATTTATTTATTTGCAAATAAAATTATTGGTGCTGGTGGATTTCCAGTAGGTAGTTCAGGGAAAGTATTATTATTATTGAGCGGTGGTATTGATTCCCCTGTAGCAGCATATAAATTAATGAAACGAGGATTACAAGTTCAATATTTACATTTTGCTACTCCACCTTTTACTTTACCAACAGCATTAAAAAAAGTAGAAACTTTAGTTCAAATTTTAGCACCTTATAATGCTGGTAGTAAAAATTTATATATTTGCAATTTTACTAACTTGCAAAATGAATTAAGTCATATTAAGAAAGAAAGTTATCGTATTACTTTAATGCGTAGAATGTTTATTAGAATTGCTAGTTTATTTGCAGAAAAATATAAAATTCAAGCATTAGCAACTGGTGAAGCGATTGGTCAGGTTGCTTCACAAACATTAGCAAGTATTAATGCTATTAATATTGTTAGCAATTTACCAATTTTGCGTAGTTTAATTGCCGAAGATAAAGTTGATATTATTAATCTTGCTAAAAAAATTGGTACTTATGAAACATCAATTTTACGATTCGCTGATTGTTGTTCATTATTTGTTCCCAAAAACCCTGTTACACAACCAAAGATTAATGAATGTGAACTTTTAGAAAATGATTTAAAGCAAATAATTGATTGAGAACAAATTTTAATAAATAGTTTTAAAGATATTGAAAAAATATAAATAAATTTATTAATAATTTAATAGTTTTAATAAATTGCAGTTTATTTACTTTAAATATAAAAAAAGAGTGAAGTTTCACTCTTTTTGTTATTTTTTAATGAGGCTTTTATGTAATCTGTGTATCTTTGTTTTACAAAGTACTAGTTTAGATTAATTCTATCTTCAAATTTTATCATAAAATGAGCAATTGCTGTATTTCAATTTTGAATGGGCATTGTTCATTTTTTTGTTATATTTTCAATTGCTAAATAAAATATTTTAAAAACTGCCATATCATTAGGAAAAACTTTTTTATTTCTGATAACTTTTCGTAATTGACTATTTACAGATTCAATAGCATTTGTTGTATAAATCACTCTTTTGATTTCTGTAGGATAACTAATAAAAACCATTAAATTATCTCAATTTTTATATCAAGATTTAGCAATTTGAGGATATTGTTTATTTCACTTATTTTCAAAGGATTCTAAAGCCTGCATTGCTTGTTCTTCACTACATGCAGTATAAATTGGTTTTAAATCTGCAACTAGAGATTTTCTATGCTTATATGAGACATATTTCAAACTATTTCTAATTTGATGAACTATGCATAATTGATGTTCTGTTTTAAGATAAACTGATTGTATTGCTTCTGACATGCCTGTTAAATTATCACTGCAGGCAATAAGAATATCATTTAAGCCACGATTTTTCATTTCTGTTAAATTTGCTAATCAAAATTTAGCACCTTCATTTTCACTAATTCATAAACCTAAAACATCTTTTTTACCTTCTAAATCAACTCCTAAAGCTATATAAACTGATTTATTAATAATCCTTTTATCTTGTCGTACTTTCACTACTATGCAATCAAAATAAACAATCGGATAGACACTTTCTAATGGTCGATTTTGCCATGCTTTTACATCATCAATAACATCATCAGTAATTTGACTAATAACACTTTTACTAATATCAGCACCATGATATAACTCTTGTAATTGCATTCTAATATCTGATAATGTCATACCTTTTGCATATAAAGAAAGAACTTGTTGATCAAAACCATCAAATCTTCTTTGTCTTTTTGGAACTATTATAGGATTAAAATTACTATTGCGATCTCGTGGTACATCAATCTCAATTTTACCTTGTTGAGTTATTATTTTTTTTGAACTTATACCATTACGAGCATTGTCACTATTACTATGTTGATTCTTATCATATCCTAAATAATTTTGCATCTCAGAATTCAACATTTTTTCTACTAATCTTTTTGTTAATTCTTTATATAATCCTCCCTCTTTAAAAACTGTTGTTAAATCTTCAGTATTTTCTAATAATAAATCTACTGCTTGTGATATTGGATCATTGTTATTAATATTTTGCTTTTTAGCCATCTGTAACTCACTCTTTCTAGTCATTTAATTATATTTACTAGAATTAATTAAACATAGTTATTTTTGTAAGTTACACAGATTACTAAACATTACCTTTTTAATAGTAAACTATAAAATATTACAATAAGTATTTTGATTACTTGTTGAAGTTTGATTTTGTAAATCAATTGCATTTATTTCATTTACTAATAATTTTGTTTTTTCAATTCTTTTATTGATTTCATTTATTTTTTTCTTATCAATCTCTAATTGAGCAAGTTTTAAATTTATTTGTAATTTTTGATATGGATTTGGTTCTCTAAAGTCAATATTGGTTGTTATTTTTTGTACTTCATTTGCTAATTCTTGAAGAGATTTAACTTCAAAATTATTTTTATTGGTTGTAACATTAAGAATAGTAGGTAATCCAAATTTATATCGTTGCTTTATTTCTTGTTCATAAATTTCATAGGCTAATCTTTCAACTATTTTTGGGTGTTTGTTTTTAGCAGCTATTGTTAAAGCTGTATCACCATTTTCAATGGTATCTAGTAAAAGATTAGCATAGTTATAATAACCATTTGTTTTTAAATATTTGGATATAATTATTTGTCCATTAATATTATTTAATATTCAAGGATCAGGTCTATTTTTAACTATATGATAAATATCAACACCATTATCTATTAAGATGTTAACTACATCTAAATGACCATTTTGCGCTGCTCATATTAAAGCGGTTATATCATCGCATATATAATTAACATTGCCACCATTTTTAATTATTTTTTTAATTACTTGTAGATCACTGATTTTAGCAGCTTTTATTAAATTAATATTTTGAATATCCATTTTTTTCTCCTTATTTGATTAAAAATAACAAACTCACTTACTTTAAAATGAAGTAATAAGTTGAAAAACTTGTATTAAGTTTATGCAGATTTTAACATATTATTGGTTTTAATATGTAAAAAAATATATTATAATTTTTCCCAAATTATTTATTATTAATTATTGAAAAAATAATGTTTATTTTTTCTTTTTTAATATAAATTTTAGAAATAAAATTTATTTTTTTATTTTATTTCTAAAAAAGTTGATTTTAAGTGTTTTAAATAGTTTTGTATTAAAAACAATAACTTAAGAATAACCTAGCAAGATAAAATGATGTTAAAATTAACTTGTAATATAAGTCATTCAAGAATTGTAGGGGATAGTATGAAATATATAGTTAATTTAAATGTTCGTTCTAATTATTCATTTCTTTCATCAACTATTAAAATAAGTGATTATATTGAATTTGCTAAAAAAAATAATTTAAAAGTTCTATCTTTAGTAGATAAAAATATAATGTATGGTGCTTATGAATTTTGTAATTTATGTATAGAGAATGATATTAAACCATTAATTGGTTTAAATTGCGTTTGAGAAAGTGCTACTGATAAAGTTGAATTAACTATTATGGCAACTTCATATGCTGGTTATCAAAGATTAATAGAGCTTTCTACTATTATTAGTACTAATAATAATATTGTTACTACTAATGATGTAAAAAAATATCTTAATCAAACACGTGAAGTTTTAGTTATTATTCATGCTAATAATAAAAATATTAGATATATTAAAAATAATTATGATATTTTAAATTCAACAGGTCATGAATTAGTTTATTTTGGTTTAGTACCTAGTGATATGGATAATATTACTTTATTAAAATCGATTACATCTAATATTATTCCAATTGATTTGGTTTTATATTTAGATGAAAAACAACATCGTACTTATCAAATTTTACAAGCTATTAAAGAACAAAAAACATTAAAATCAGAAGATTTATCAAAAAGTAATGACTTTTTATATAAAACTAAACAAGATTTAATGCAACATTATCCAAATGAAATTATTGAAAATATTGAAAAGGTTATTTGACTATGTAATTTAAAATTTCCTAAAAATAAGCCAAATAGTGCAGAATTAAGTTTACCAAAATTTACTTGCCCTAATAATCTTACTAGTAATTTATATTTGCAAGAATTATGTAAACAGGGATTAGAAGCGCATTTTCAAAGTCGTGAAATTCCTGAAACATACGTTAAAAGAGTTTTATATGAATTACAAGTAATTAATGAAATGGGTTTTGCTGATTATTTTTTAATTGTTAATGATTATGTTAAATTTGCAAAAAGCAAGAATATAATGGTTGGACCAGGTAGAGGAAGTGTTGCTGGTAGTTTAGTAGCATATGTTTTAGCAATTACTGGTGTTGATCCTATTGCTTATAATTTAATTTTTGAAAGATTTTTAAATCCAGAACGAATATCATTACCAGACATTGATATCGATTTTGAAGATACAAGAAGAGATGAAGTTATTAATTATATTCATCAAAAATATGGCAAAGAACATGTTGCATATATTGTTACTTTTCAAACAATTGCTAGTAAAATGGCAATTCGTGATTTGGGAAGAGTTTTTCAAGTTAATATTGAAGATATTAATGAAATGACAAAATTAATACCAATTCAATATAATTTTGAAATAGATATGGCTATTAAACAATCACCAAAATTAGCATGATATGCAAATAAGTATCCTTTATTGTTTACTTTAACGAAAGAAATTCTTGGTTTTCCACGACAAACTAGTACTCATGCAGCAGGAATCGTTATTACAAGAGCACCGTTAGTTACTGCTATTCCATTACAACTAGGATTTCAAGGTATTTATCAAACGCAATTTCCAATGCAAACCCTAGAAGCTCTTGGTTTAATAAAAATGGATATTTTAGGATTACGTAATTTAACTATTTTGCAAAATATTTTACAACAAGTAAGCAAACATTATTTTTTAAATTTAAAATTATCTCAAATTCCTTTAAATGATGAAAAAAGTTTTAACATTATTAAAAATGGTGATACAACCGGTATTTTTCAATTGGAATCTTCAGGAATGCGTCAAATTTTAATTAAAATGAAAGTTGATAACTTAGAAGATATTATTGCTAGTTCTTCTTTATTTCGTCCTGGACCACAAGAGTACATTCAAGATTATATTAATCGTAAATTAGGAAAACAAAAAGTTACGTATATTCATGAAGATTTAAAACCTTATTTAGCATCAACTTATGGCATTATTATTTATCAAGAACAAATATTATTAATTTTACAGAAAATTGCTGGTTATTCATTAGGAAAAGCTGATTTAATTCGTCGTGCAATTAGTAAAAAAGATACTACAGTTATGAAAGAACAAGCAAACTCATTTATTAAAAGTGCTGTTAATAGAGGTTATTCACCAAGAGTTGTTAAGAAAATATGAGAAGATATTGAAAAATTTGCTCGTTATGGATTTAATCGATCTCATGCTGTCGCTTATTCATTAATTAGTTATTATTTAGTTTATTTAAAAGCAAATTATCCATTGGCATTTATGGTGTCGTTATTAAGTAGTGTTATTGGTAATGATCAAAAAATGTTACAATATTTGAATGAATGTCAAAAATATCAAATTAAAGTTTTACCACCATCAATTCAATTTTCTGGCATTGATTTTTTAATTGATGGTGCTAAAAAAGCTATTCGTTATAGTTTACAAGCAATTAAGCAAATGAGTCAAGGTAGTTGTAGTAATCTTATTAAAGAACGTACTAGTAATGGATTTTTTCAAGATTTTTTTAACTTTTGTGCTCGGGCAATATTTATTGGTTTGAATCGTAAAAACATTGAACATTTAATTGCTGCTGGTGCGTTAGATGATATTCAATCAAATCGAACAATGTTATTATTAAACTTGGATGCTGCATTAGAATATGCAAATATGGTGCAGGTAAAAGATGAAACTAGTGGCGAATTATCATTAAATTTTAATTTAATTGCTAAACCAATTATGTTACAAAGAGAAGATGATTGAAATAATAATAGTATTAATGAACATCGTGCATTAGGACTTTATTTAAAATATAATCCTAAATTACTATGAAAAGAGCAATTAGATCCTCATAATAAAGCTATTGATTTAGCATATATTAATAATTATGTTGATCAACATGTTAGAGTATATGGAGTTATCAATAATATTAGAGTAATTAAAACTAAAACTAAAAAATTAATGGCTTTTTTTGAAATGCAAAATGATAGTAATGTTATTGAAGTAACGGTTTTTGAAAAGTTATATCAAATATACCAAGAATATTTACAAGTTAATAAAGTAATTTTAATGGAAGGAAAAGTAGAAATTTATAATGATAATATTCAGTTAATTTTATCAAGAGTAATTAAAAATTTATAGTAAGCATATAATTTTATCTATGCTTACTATATTAAATAATAAATATAATCAATAGTTTTTAAATTTCTTACTTTAATTTCTAATAATAAATAAAAAATTAATGAACATAGTAATTATTAATAATTTCACAATTTTCAATAGCATCTCAAAAGTTATTATCTGCTTTTTTTATTTTTAAATAAATATTTAAAAAGATTAGTAATATAGTTATAAATAATAAAATTGGACTTAAAATTATAGCAAAAACAATTCCAATTTTTAGTTGTACTAATGATTTAAGATTATAGTTTTCAACAATATTTTGGAAGAGGTAATGTTTACAAAAATATAATTTATTATTAGTTAACATATAAATTAGACCATGTTCTTTTATTAAATTAAAACCATTTTCTTTTGTTATTATTTCTTGTTTTCGATAATAATTATAGAAAGAAGGAATATATTTTATATCATTTTTTATGTTAAAAAACTTTATTAAGGTTAAAGATGTAAATATAACCAAAATAGTTAAAATCAATAGTGATAGTGTTATTAAATTTATTTTTTTAAGTTTCTGAATTTTCATTTCTAAAAATCTCCTTATATTTTATTTATAGGTTAATTTTATTTTGTTAGGAAAGTATTATAATATATTTTTTATTAAATAAAATTAAATTATGAAATATTTATATATAATATTTTAATAATGATTTGCTATTATTTTTTTGTTTTTTTGTTATATTATAAGTAGTAATATTTATTACCAATTTACGATGAATTGCAAAGCAACGAGCATTAAAATTCCAATATATTTATTTAAAATTTCAGTTTATTATTTTATTTTAAAGTAACTGTTTTTCGTTTAAAGGAGCACACATCACCATGGCAATTAAAGATGTACAAAGAGATGGTAATTGTTTATTATGAGCAGTAATCGTTTCATATTTAGAACAAGTTAAAACTAATAAAAACCAATTTAAAACAACATATAAATCGCTTTTTGGTATAGAATTCGGTTGAGAACGAATTTTTAATTTTGCTGATTTTAATTTTGCTGATAAAGAAAATGAAAAATTAGTTAAAGTCTTTCGTAATCGTATTTGTGATTATATTGAAACAAATTTAGATACAAAACGTCCAAATAATAAAGCTAATTTTAGATTAATGTTATTAGATAGTGAAATTAATAAAAAAAATAAAGAATTATATCCTAACAATAGTGAAGATACACAAATAAGAAAAACTTTAGAACAAATGAGAAAAAATGGTGAAATAACAGGTTCTGTTGAAATTGAAGCAATTTGTAATATTTTAAATTGTGATATTATTAGAATTAATGAAGATTTTGATATTGCAAGTAGGGAAAGATTTGAACCAGATAATGTAATTGCTAATAATGAAGTGAAGTTATACTATCAAGCTCGACATTATCAATATTTTTCAAATGTTACTAATCAAACACCAGCAAAAAGAAATGAGGAAGAAACTACAAAAGTAGTAACACCTTCATTTGAAGTTAATTCAGGTAATAATAGTTTTCAAGAAAGTATTTCATTTCCAAGAGAGGAAAGTGCAGATTTTTTAATTAATGCTAGATTGAAACTTAAAAATCAGTTGTCTGATAAAGAAATTAATGAAGAAACACAAAATGCTATAATTGATATTTTTATTGAAGATATAATTAAAGTACCAGCACATCAAAAAAATGAAATATTAGAAAAATCTATTTTTGAATTAAATAATCAAGAACAATTATTTACAAATCCTAATCTTGTTTTTGAATCATTTATTAAACCAATAATTAATGGTTCAAAAAAAGGAGATCAACAATTATTAAAAGAAATTACTAATACAAATACTAATTAATTAGTATTATCACTTTTGTATTTATTGATTTGTTATATTAATAAAAAATAACCAAATATTTGGTTATTTTTAGTATATTTTTAAATTTATTTTACTTGGTATTTAATAGTTGCATTTATATTAAAAAAAGAATTTGGTAAATGTTTGTTTTCATAATCATAATTATGTAAATTTCCTCCCACATTATTAAGTTTTAATTCTTGATTATCAGTAATTATCATTTGTTCTGGTTTAAAACGAAAATAAATTCCTTGTTCCATTAATCCAATTTTATAATGTGATATTCTAATTTGTCTGACATAATTTTCCAATTTTGTAAAAATTTCTTTTTTATTTGTTTCTGTAGGTTTTACATCTATAATTCAAGGATCTATTTTAGAACCTATTTAAGACATATTCCGTAATTAAATTTTTTAAAAGTCAATTAATAATTTTAAAATTTATTTTATAATTTTGTTATTAACAATAAATTTAGAAAAGTGTTGATAAAAATGATTTTTGAAAATTTAAAAAAATTAAAAAATGAAGAATTTTATAGATATTTTGGTATAAAACGTTTTCATTTTAATGAAATGTTAGAAAAATTAATTGAAATAGAAAAATTAGAAAAAAATAAAGGTCGAAAAAATAAACTTTCAGTAGAAGAAAGATTAATGATGACTTTATTATACTGAAAAGAATATTATACTTTTTTTCAAATGAGTATTAAATCTAAAATGAGTCCATCAAGTTGTTTTCGAAATATTACTTGAGTAGAAAATAAACTTAGTAACCACAAAGATTACCAATTTTTAAAAGAAAGATATAAATTAAAAATTGATAAAAAACAAGAAAATTCAAATGAATTTCAATTTTATTTAATTGATTCAACTGAGATTGAAATTGAAAGACCAACTAAAAAAAACTACAGTTAGAATATTTTTCTGGTAAAAGTTGAATGTATTCTATAAAATTTCAAATTGTATATGATTTTTTTAATAAAAAAATTGTTGATATTTTTGCTGATAATGGTAAAGTGCATGATTTTCAAATATTAAAAAATTCAAATCTTGAATTTTCAGAAAAAACAATAATTATTGGTGATTTAGGATATCAAGGTATACAAAATATTTATAAAAATACAATAATACCAATTAAAAGAACTAAAAATAAAAAATTAACTAAACAAGAAAGAAAATACAATAAGATTGTATCTAAAATTAGAATTAAAGTTGAACATGTCTTTGCTTGATTGAAAAGATTCAAAATTTTAGTAAATAAATGTAGAAAATCTAAATTTAGACTTATGTACTTAAGATTTAACTTACTTTGTGAAATTTTTAATAAAATAAAACCATTAAAATAAAAAAAATATTTTTAATATTTTTTTAAAATTTAAATTTTTATCGAGTTAATATAAAAATATTATTAACAATTTTTTGTTTAAAATGTAAACTCATTTTTTAAACTATTTTTTCAAAAAATATTTATTTCTATATTCAATAACACTAAATAGTTTTAAAACAATTTTATTGACAATTAATTAAATTTAATTACGGAATATGTCCTTAGAATCTTGGGAGCGTGTCGAAGATGTCGGTAACTAAAAAGTTTTAAAAATAGCTCCTTTCTTTTTTTACCCTTGAATTAAAAATAAATGACAAAAGACGAGAATAAAAATCTTGTCTTTTTTTGTAATTGTAAAATTTTAAAATTTTTAATAAACCTCTTTAACGCTATTATCAACACGTGTTAGGGAACTAAAAAAGTGAACTACAACACAGTTGTTAAAAATAGTAGCTAGCATGTGGACTTGCATGGATAAATAAAAAGTGGAGTGATACCTAATAAATTATACTAACCAGTAATGGTAATTCTTGGGGTGGGAGCGAATTGGAAACTAGTATATATAGACCTGTTGTAGGAACCTATTAGACTTCTTGCAAAACTATGATATTAATCACATTTTTTAAGTTTAAAAATTTATTTTAATAACACTTTTAATATTTTTTAAAAATTATTGTTCAAAATATGTTTTATTTTTTGTCATTAAAATACAACAAAAATTATTATTTCAAATAAAAAAATAAAATATTAAATTATCAAATATATTTAAATTAATAATTGTAAATTATAAATTGAAGCTATTAAATTAAATCTTAATGCAAATTTTTTTCTTCTATTTCGATATTTTTCACTAATAATTTTAAATTTTTTAAGAATCGCAAAAACATGTTCAATAACAACTCTCATTTTTGAAATAGCCTTATTATTTTTCTTTTCTTCTTTAGTTAAAGGGTTTTTCTTTGATTTTCGTTTAGGTAATAAGACATTTTTATGTATGTTTTGTATACCTTGATATCCTAAATCTACTAAAATAGTTGTTTCTGATAAAAATTTTGTTTTTGAATTTTTTAAAATTTTAAAATCATGATTTTTACCATAAGAAAAATAAGAACTTATAATTTTTTTACTATCTTTTTCAATTATGACTTGAGTTTTTATTGTATGTTTTTTCTTTTTTCCTGAATAATATTGTTTTTGACTTTTTTTGGGCGTTGAATAGTACTTTCAGTCACATCAATGATAACTGTTTTATCTTTAAAATTATTATTTAACAGTGATTTTTGCCCATCAAGTTGTTGAAAATCAGGATGTTTTATTAAAGTATTTTCTATTCACTTGATATTCCTATAGCAACTACTTTCACTAATTCCATAACTTTTAGCAATATGAAAATAAGTTCGATACTCTCTTCAATATTCTAAAGTCATTAATAAACGATTTTCTAATGATAATTTATTAGGTGTACCACCATTTTTAAACTTTTTTACTTCTTCTGTCTTTAAAATTTCTAGAATTTTATTAAAAATAATATCATTTATACCAGTTAATCTTAATAATTCTGGATTGTTAATAGTTTTTAATTTATCAAACATCATAGATTACCTATCTTTTTTATTTTTTTTGAAAAAATTTTTGAGCCCAGAATTTCTGGAATGAATAAAACGAATAGTAGTATTATTAATAATCTAAAAATTAAAATATATGTTCTTTATGCTAGAAGCAACAGAACATATTAGAAAAGGATTATTATGCAAATAGAATTTAAAAAAGAACAAATTGTTAAAGATAAACCACAATCTATTCTTATTGATTATGGTGAATATAAATTACAATGTCCAAAATGAATGGTTAAAAACAATAGTTTTATTGTTGATGATAAATATACATATTGAGTTTTTAATTTAGAAAACATTAAAAAAGAAATAAATGGTCAAGAATTATTAAATTTATTACAACCATATATTAAAGACCAAAAAATAACTGTTAATAAACCAATTGCTCCAAAAGAATATTATCTTAATGATATAAAACTTGAACCATTAGAATTTTATGAACATCATAATAGTTGATTTATGGGTGAAATAACAGATAACAAAACTAAAATTACTAATCCTTGTTTTAAATATAACATTACGTGAGAAGAAAACAGAAAAGGTTTTAAAATAAATAATCCATATAATCATAATGATTTACCAATTAATTATATAGTTGCTTCGTATAAGGAAATTTCAACTCATAATGAAAAAGTATTTTTGTTGAACATGTAAACAACATAAATTAGATTATTTATTCTTTAATACTAATGATATAAAAACAAGAAAATATTTTTTAAGAGATAAAAATAGTAAAGCAATTTGTTATGACTGTATTTTAAATATTAGGTTAAGTAGGAGGTATAAATATGGATAAAGAAAAACCATTTTCTGTTAAAGACCAAGAAATTATTAATGAATATAATAAAAAAGGTAGTAAAGAAATAACAGAAGAACATTTAAATAATATAGAAAAATTAAGAGAAGATTTTAAAAAAGAAATTATTAATAAATATAAAGAAAAATTAAAAAAAGATTTTAAAAAAGAAGTTATTAATCAATATAAGAAAAATTTAATTTGTTCATTAAATATATTTTTAGGTCATTATATAGGACATATTCCGTAATTAAATTTAATTAATTGTCAATAAAATTGTTTTAAAACTATTTAGTGTTATTGAATATAGAAATAAATATTTTTTGAAAAAATAGTTTAAAAAATGAGTTTACATTTTAAACAAAAAATTGTTAATAATATTTTTATATTAACTCGATAAAAATTTAAATTTTAAAAAAATATTTTTAATATTTTGAGGCTTTTATGTAATCTGTGTATCTTTGTTTTACAAAGTACTAGTTTAGATTAATTCTATCTTCAAATTTTATCATAAAATGAGCAATTGCTGTATTTCAATTTTGAATGGGCATTGTTCATTTTTTTGTTATATTTTCAATTGCTAAATAAAATATTTTAAAAACTGCCATATCATTAGGAAAAACTTTTTTATTTCTGATAACTTTTCGTAATTGACTATTTACAGATTCAATAGCATTTGTTGTATAAATAACTCTTTTGATTTCTGTAGGATAACTAATAAAAACCATTAAATTATCTCAATTTTTATATCAAGATTTAGCAATTTGAGGATATTGTTTATTTCACTTATTTTCAAAGGATTCTAAAGCCTGCATTGCTTGTTCTTCACTACATGCAGTATAAATTGGTTTTAAATCTGCAACTAGAGATTTTCTATGCTTATATGAGACATATTTCAAACTATTTCTAATTTGATGAACTATGCATAATTGATGTTCTGTTTTAAGATAAACTGATTGTATTGCTTCTGACATGCCTGTTAAATTATCACTGCAGGCAATAAGAATATCATTTAAGCCACGATTTTTCATTTCTGTTAAATTTGCTAATCAAAATTTAGCACCTTCATTTTCACTAATTCATAAACCTAAAACATCTTTTTTACCTTCTAAATCAACTCCTAAAGCTATATAAACTGATTTATTAATAATCCTTTTATCTTGTCGTACTTTCACTACTATGCAATCAAAATAAACAATCGGATAGACACTTTCTAATGGTCGATTTTGCCATGCTTTTACATCATCAATAACATCATCAGTAATTTGACTAATAACACTTTCACTAATATCAGCACCATGATATAACTCTTGTAATTGCATTCTAATATCTGATAATGTCATACCTTTTGCATATAAAGAAAGAACTTGTTGATCAAAACCATCAAATCTTCTTTGTCTTTTTGCAACTATTATAGGATTAAAATTACTATTGCGATCTCGTGGTACATCAATCTCAATTTTACCTTGTTGAGTTATTATTTTTTTTGAACTTATACCATTACGAGCATTGTCACTATTACTATGTTGATTCTTTTCATATCCCAAATAATTTTGCATCTCAGAATTCAACATTTTTTCTACTAATCTTTTTGTTAATTCTTTATACAATCCTCCCTCTTTAAAAACTGTTGTTAAATCTTCAGTATTTTCTAATAATAAATCTACTGCTTTTGATATTGGATCATTATTATTAATATTTTGCTTTTTAGCCATCTGTAACTCACTCTTTCTAGTCATTTAATTATATTTACTACAATTAATTAAACATAGTTATTTTTGTAAGTTACACAGATTACTAAACATTACCAATATTTTTTTTATTTTAATGGTTTTATTTTATTAAAAATTTCACAAAGTAAGTTAAATCTTAAGTACATAAGTCTAAATTTAGATTTTCTACATTTATTTACTAAAATTTTGAATCTTTTCAATCAAGCAAAGACATGTTCAACTTTAATTCTAATTTTAGATACAATCTTATTGTATTTTCTTTCTTGTTTAGTTAATTTTTTATTTTTAGTTCTTTTAATTGGTATTATTGTATTTTTATAAATATTTTGTATACCTTGATATCCTAAATCACCAATAATTATTGTTTTTTCTGAAAATTCAAGATTTGAATTTTTTAATATTTGAAAATCATGCACTTTACCATTATCAGCAAAAATATCAACAATTTTTTTATTAAAAAAATCATATACAATTTGAAATTTTATAGAATACATTCAACTTTTACCAGAAAAATATTCTAACTGTAGTTTTTTTTAGTTGGTCTTTCAATTTCAATCTCAGTTGAATCAATTAAATAAAATTGAAATTCATTTGAATTTTCTTGTTTTTTATCAATTTTTAATTTATATCTTTCTTTTAAAAATTGGTAATCTTTGTGGTTACTAAGTTTATTTTCTACTCAAGTAATATTTCGAAAACAACTTGATGGGCTCATTTTAGATTTAATACTCATTTGAAAAAAAGTATAATATTCTTTTCAGTATAATAAAGTCATCATTAATCTTTCTTTTACTGAAAGTTTATTTTTTCGACCTTTATTTTTTTCTAATTTTTCTATTTCAATTAATTTTTCTAACATTTCATTAAAATGAAAACGTTTTATACCAAAATATCTATAAAATTCTTCATTTTTTAATTTTTTTAAATTTTCAAAAATCATTTTTATCAACACTTTTCTAAATTTATTGTTAATAACAAAATTATAAAATAAATTTTAAAATTATTAATTGACTTTTAAAAAATTTAATTATGGAATATGTCTATAGAACAATACAAAAAAGAAAAAGAAACATTTTATCAAAATCAATTAAAAGGTTCAGTTGATATTATTGAATTATTAATTAATAAAATAAAATCCAAAGAATTTGATTAATAATTCAATATGATTTAATTATTGGAATTGACCCTGCTGGTATTGGTAATAACGGAATTGTTATATATTCAAATGAAACTAATAATATTGTTTTTAATGAAACATTCAATACATTAACTGTTTTATGAACTAAAAATATTTATAAAGAAAAATTTCAATTAATTAAAGAAAAATTTATTGATAAAAAAATATTAGTTATTGTAGAAAATTTCTTTTTAAATTCAAAACAATTATTAACTAATCCATTAGCAACTCCTAAAATTATTGGTTCATTAATGGTATTAGTACAAGATGTTTTCAACTGAGATTATTTCGAAAATCACCCAAAAAATAAAACTAAAATAGAAAATTATAAAGGAAATATAAAATTAACAAAACATGAACAAGATGCTTTTAAGCATATTAAATATTATTTAAAAAATCATAAAAAAATTGAACATCTAGAATAAAGTAGACACAGAATTGTAACCTTTGTGTTAAAAATACTTTAAGGAAGGTGTTAATTTTTTTTATGGCTAAATGACTATCAAAAGAAGAAAAGTTAAAAATAATAAAAATAAGTAAAATTAAAACGATTGATAAAACTGCATTAGAATATGGTATTGGCCGATCATCAATAAAAGAATGAATTAAAGCATACAAATTATTAGGTGAAGAAGGTTTAGAATATGGCAATGGAATTCGTGCTAAAAAAACCAAAAGAACAGGTCGAACCAAATCTTTAAATTTTAATGAAATGACAAAACAAGAATTAATTCAATATATTGAGGTAATGAACGATATAAAAAAGTATTTAGAAAAATCGACAAAAAAGAAGAAATATTTTCTGATTTTCTCCTTGAAGAAAAAATATCAGATTAGTTATTTATGTTGATTTTTAAAGGTTTCAAAATCAGGATATTACAAATGAATTAAAAACGGAATGAATGAATTTAATAAATGAGATAAATTTTTAGCTAAAATAATTAAAAATATTTTTTATGAATTTAAAGAAATTTATGGTTATAAAATGATAACTTTATTAATTAACAAAATTTATAATTTAAAATTAAAATTTCATGTTGTATATAGATATATGAGAAATATGGGTTTAAAAGCTAAGGTTTGCATAAAGAAATTTGATTATAAAACTAAATCAGGAAGTTTAAGATATGATAATTTATTAAATCGTGATTTTTCAACTACTGATTTAAATCAAAAATTAGGTACTGATATAACTTATTTATTGACTAATGGTAAAACATATTATTTATCAATTGTTAAAGATTTTCATAATAATGAAATATTAGATTATAAAATAAGCGCAAGTTTAGATATGACATTTGTTGTCCAAAACATTATTCAAGCTTGAGTTAATGCTCAAAAACCTACTTCATGAATTTTACAATCAGACCAAGGATTTCATTATACAAATCCTTCTTATAAAACCTTATGTGACGAATTAAAAATAAAAATTTCGATAGACATATTCCGTAATTAAATTTTTTAAAAGTCAATTAATAATTTTAAAATTTATTTTATAATTTTGTTATTAACAATAAATTTAGAAAAGTGTTGATAAAAATGATTTTTGAAAATTTAAAAAAATTAAAAAATGAAGAATTTTATAGATATTTTGGTATAAAACGTTTTCATTTTAATGAAATGTTACAAAAATTAATTGAAATAGAAAAATTAGAAAAAAATAAAGGTCGAAAAAATAAACTTTCAGTAGAAGAAAGATTAATGATGACTTTATTATACTGAAAAGAATATTATACTTTTTTTCAAATGAGTATTAAATCTAAAATGAGCCCATCAAGTTGTTTTCGAAATATTACTTGAGTAGAAAATAAACTTAGTAACCACAAAGATTACCAATTTTTAAAAGAAAGATATAAATTAAAAATTGATAAAAAACAAGAAAATTCAAATGAATTTCAATTTTATTTAATTGATTCAACTGAGATTGAAATTGAAAGACCAACTAAAAAAAACTACAGTTAGAATATTTTTCTGGTAAAAGTTGAATGTATTCTATAAAATTTCAAATTGTATATGATTTTTTTAATAAAAAAATTGTTGATATTTTTGCTGATAATGGTAAAGTGCATGATTTTCAAATATTAAAAAATTCAAATCTTGAATTTTCAGAAAAAACAATAATTATTGGTGATTTAGGATATCAAGGTATACAAAATATTTATAAAAATACAATAATACCAATTAAAAGAACTAAAAATAAAAAATTAACTAAACAAGAAAGAAAATACAATAAGATTGTATCTAAAATTAGAATTAAAGTTGAACATGTCTTTGCTTGATTGAAAAGATTCAAAATTTTAGTAAATAAATGTAGAAAATCTAAATTTAGACTTATGTACTTAAGATTTAACTTACTTTGTGAAATTTTTAATAAAATAAAACCATTAAAATAAAAAAAATATTAAAAATATTTTTTTAAAATTTAAATTTTTATCGAGTTAATATAAAAATATTATTAACAATTTTTTGTTTAAAATGTAAACTCATTTTTTAAACTATTTTTTCAAAAAATATTTATTTCTATATTCAATAACACTAAATAGTTTTAAAACAATTTTATTGACAATTAATTAAATTTAATTACGGAATATGTCCAAAGAAAAGAAAAATAAAGATTATATTACCAACAAGCATTAAGCCGAAACCCCGCACTCCCAACGATGTTGACAGCACGGGGTTTCGGCTTAATGCTTGTTGGTAATATACTTTTTCACAATTTTGTTTAATAATTAATTATTATAAAATTATGATTAAATAATTAATATTATTATATAATATTTTTCACAAAAAAATACAAAAATAACTAAAAAACTATTTTTTGTTAATTGTATTGTGGAATATATTAGACTTCTTGCAAAACCTATCTATTAAAAATTTAATTTTTAAAATAAAATTAAATTTTTAATAGATAGGTAATCTATGATGTTTGATAAATTAAAAACTATTAACAATCCAGAATTATTAAGATTAACTGGTATAAATGATATTATTTTTAATAAAATTCTAGAAATTTTAAAGACAGAAGAAGTAAAAAAGTTTAAAAATGGTGGTACACCTAATAAATTATCATTAGAAAATCGTTTATTAATGACTTTAAAATATTGAAGAGAGTATCGAACTTATTTTCATATTGCTAAAAGTTATGGAATTAGTGAAAGTAGTTGCTATAGGAATATCAAGTGAATAGAAAATACTTTAATAAAACATCCTGATTTTCAACAACTTGATGGGCAAAAATCACTGTTAAATAATAATTTTAAAGATAAAACAGTTATCATTGATGTGACTGAAAGTACTATTCAACGCCCAAAAAAAGTCAAAAACAATATTATTCAGGAAAAAAGAAAAAACATACAATAAAAACTCAAGTCATAATTGAAAAAGATAGTAAAAAAATTATAAGTTCTTATTTTTCTTATGGTAAAAATCATGATTTTAAAATTTTAAAAAATTCAAAAACGAAATTTTTATCAGAAACAACTATTTTAGTAGATTTAGGATATCAAGGTATACAAAACATACATAAAAATGTCTTATTACCTAAACGAAAATCAAAGAAAAACCCTTTAACTAAAGAAGAAAAGAAAAATAATAAGGCTATTTCAAAAATGAGAGTTGTTATTGAACATGTTTTTGCGATTCTTAAAAAATTTAAAATTATTAGTGAAAAATATCGAAATAGAAGAAAAAAATTTGAATTAAGATTTAATTTAATAGCTTCAATTTATAATTTACAATTATTAATTTAAATATATTTGATAATTTAATATTTTATTTTTTTATTTGAAATAATAATTTTTGTTGTATTTTAATGACAAAAAATAAAACATATTTTGAACAATAATTTTTAAAAAATATTAAAAGTGTTATTAAAATAAATTTTTAAACTTAAAAAATGTGATTAATATCATAGTTTTGCAAGAAGTCTATTGTGAATCGTACTGTTAGGAAAATCAAAAAATAAAAATAAAAACATCATGAAAAATGTTTTTATTTAAAATTGTGTTATTATTTAGTTGGAGACACTGGAATGGCAACACTTTTTAGGACTATTTTTTGGTAAACATTTGTTGTTGATATTTAACTGGAGTTAAGTAGTTTAAAGTGCTGTGAATTCTTATATTGTTATATCAATTGATGTAATCAAATAATTCTAATTTTAATTGGATTAATGATGTAAAATTTTTATCATTAATAAATTCGGTTTTAAAAGTTTTAAAAGTTGCTTCAGCAACAGCATTATCATAAGGACAACCTTTTTTACTTAAAGAACGGTTAATGTTGAATGCTAGTAAAAGTTTATCAATAATTTTATTGTTAAATTCATTACCGCGATCACTATGAAATATTTGAATATCTTTTAAACAGCGATTTGATTGCATAAATGCTTGATGTACTAATGATGCATCTTTTTTAACTCCAACACTATGTCCGATAATTTCGCGGTTAAATAGGTCTATTAATAGGCAAATATAGTTTCACCTACCATTAACTTGTACATAAGTTAAATCACTAACAATAACTTCATTTTTAATCCTATTCTTAAATTTTCTATTAACAAGATTAGTTATTTGACTATTGTTAACTTTGTTATTATGATTTTTGAATGATAATTTAGTATATTTTGATATTAAATTATGTTCATTCATAATTTTTTTAATTTTTCTGTGCGATAAATAAATTTCTTGGTTTTCTAGAATTTTTTTTAATCTTCTAGTACCATAAACTTCTTTATTTTCTTTAAAAGCACTAATAACAGCTTCATCATAAATATTATTTTTGATTTTATTTTCTTTTTTCTTTAAATTAAAATAATATGTTGATTTAGATATTTTTAAAAAACGACACATTGTGCGAATTTTATATTTAGCTTTATTTTTGACAATAATTTCTATTTTCTGCCTATTATTAGTGCTGCTTGCTTTAAAATATCATTTTCCATTCGTAATTGCTTTAATTCTTTTCTTAATTTAATTAATTCATTTTCTTCAAAAGAACGATTATCTTTAGTTTTAAAACTTCCTGAATTACTAAATTGCTTAATTCAATTGTAAGTAACTGCTCTTGTAACATTATATTCTTTAGCAAGGCAAGATACTGATTTGCCACTTTGATATAAAGCTACTATTTGTTTTTTAAATTCATCGGTATATGAGTTAATATTGGCCATAATTATAGTTCCTTTCTTTTAACAAATTTGTTTACTTGTCTACGTAATTAGTGTCCAATAAATTGTAACCCATCCATTCATTATAAAGAACCATAAAAATAGACGACCATAATTATAGTCGTCTATTTACATTAAAAAATTTTCTTTTTAACAAAACGTTCTTTTTTAAATAATTTCCAAAATAAAGTTCATCTAGAACTTAAATTCTTTACAAATCTTTTCATAAAAAATCAACTCCTTGAAATAAATTTAAATTTAAAATTCCTTAAAAATTCCTTAACTAGGAATATTTACATTTTAATAAATTCATATATTTTTTTCAACTTTTTTGATTAAACGTCAAATTAAAAATAAAAATTACTTGATTTTTAATATTAATTTGGTTTAAAATAAATTTGTAATTAGCAATCTAATAACTTAATTGCTAATTTAAGAAAAACGGAGGTGTTAAGTATGAAAAATGAAATTTCACAAACAAAAAAGAAATTAGATGTACAAAACAATTTTTCTAGACGTAATTATTTAACTGATATATTTGATAATTTTTTTAATGATATTATAGATTTTTCTTATCCTTTAACTTCCAACAATGACGGAGAAAGAACATTTTTACCAAAAACAGATGTTTTTGAAAATGATTCTGAATACTGTTTAGAAATTGAATTACCTGGTGTTTTGCAAGAAAACATTGATTTAAAAATAAATAATAACGTTCTTACAATAGAAGCGAAAAAAGAAGATGTTAATGAAAAGAAAAATAAAAATTATCATATTCAAGAAAGATATTATGGTTCATTCTCTCGCTCTATTAATTTACCATCTAATATAAGTGAAGAGTCTATAGATGCTAATTTTAAAAATGGTATATTAATTGTTAAGATACCTAAAAAAGAACAAACAAAAACTAAAAAAATTACAATTAAATAATTCAAAAAAACTAGTCAATTGACTAGTTTTTTAATATTTATTTTTTTGTGATTTATTATTTTTAATATTATAAATTTGAATATTACTTTTTAAATTTTGGTATCTTTTTTTAGCTTCTTGAACTGATTTTTTAAAATCAACAATTTCTTCTATATTTTTTGTTCTTGATAAAAAATGATTAATATAAACAAAATTAGGATCATATTTAATTTGTTGTAAATAAGGATTAAAAATCCTAATATATTGTTGAGCATCAAATCCTGTTCCTGCTACTCATTGTCATGAACATTGATTAACAATTGGATCATAATCAATTAATTTTTGAGCAAAATATTTTTCTCCTCATCTTCAATCAATATTTAAATTTTTTACTAAATAAGAACCGCAAATCATACGTACACGGTTATGCATAGTACCATAATTATTTAATTCATTCATCCCAGCATCAATTAAAGGAATACCAGTTTCTCCTTTGCATCATTTTTTAAAATTTTCTATATTATTATCCCAAATAATATCATTCATTTTTTTAATTCAATTTGTTCCAAATTTTCATTTTTTTTCTATCATAGCATTATAAGTTGCTTGATAGAAAAAATCTCTTCATATCAATTGTCTAGAAAAACTATTATCAAAATAACCAAATCTTTGAATTGCTCAAAAATGAACTTCACGAATAGAAACTATTCCATATTTAATGGCTGTACTAATATTAGAAGTACTGTTTTTAATTAAATCAATTTTATCACGTTGATTTTGATAATCTTTTGATAAACGAGTAACAATAATTTCTACTTTTTCTCTTGTTAATGGTAAATTAAAGTCATTATCTTTTAAGTTTTTAATATCTTCACAATTTGGTAGCTTCATAGCTCGAAATTTTGGAGTTTTTGATATTGTAATATTAAATTTATTTGTTTTAATTGCATTTCAATAAGGAGTAAAAATTTGATAAAAACTACCATCATCTTTTTTTATTTCATGAGGAGAAAAAAGCATATAATCATGAAATTCACGATAAATAAAACCAATTTCTTTTGCTAAATTTTTTAATTGTTGACTTCTTTCTAGAGCATAAGGGCTAAAATCTTTATTAGTGTAAATTTTATTAATAATTATTCCTTGATTAACTAAATCTCTGATTGCGTTTAATTCGTTTTCTGCTTTTAAAACATTAATATGAATTATTTTATTTAATTGTTTTAAACAAAAAATCATTGCTTGAAATGACTTTAGATTAAAAAATTTATTATTTTTAATTTGTTCATTTGTTAGGATAAAAATTAAATAAATTTCTTTTTCTTCTTTTGATAAAGCAATTAAACCTTTGTTATCATATATACGAAAGTCTCGATGTAAAATAAAAATATTCATTTTTTTATTATAACCTTTTTTTATTCATAAAAGTTTATTTTTTCAAGAATATTAATTATTTCAGTTTTGAAAATTGTATAAAAATAAAAAAAGTTCCTAAATAAAAATTTGGAACTAAAGTTTTTAGGGATTATTTGAAATTTGTGTTTATGTTTAAATTTTATATTCATTTTTTTTAAAATTATTTTGTTCTATAAAAAATAAGAACAATTTAATTATAACATTTTATTTTATAATTTAACACTTATTTATGTAATATATATTTTTAAAAAGGTTTTTAAAACTTGCTGTTTTGTCTTTAAATAAAGGTCATATATGACGTTTATTTAATTATTTATGTTCGGTTTCGTTTTTATTTTCAAATTCTGATTTTGCAATTGGTTTATTTTTATTTTCACATGAACCAGTTTTACATTTTCTATTTTTAAATTTTTCTTTTAATTTATTAAACATTTGTTTTTACCTCAGTTTCTTTTTGAATAATTGCTGATTTAATTGTTTGTTTGTAAATAGATTTTGGTTGAAATTTTGGTGAGTAATGTTCACTCATTTGTAAAGTTTGACCAGTTCTAGGATTTCTAACAGTTCTTGCATTCTTTTTAACAATCATGAATTTTCCAAGATTTGAAATATCAACAAATTCACCAGTTGAATTTTTAGTGATGATGATTTCTGAAAGTTTATCAATGCACTTTTCAACATCTTTTTGATTTAGATTAATTTCATTACTTATTGCTTTTACTAATTCTTTTTTATTCATATTATCCCTCCAAAAATTTTAATTTTAATATTTTTATCTTATTCTTCTTCTTTTTTAAGAATTTCGCGGTTAGGATTTTGTTCGGCTATTATTTGTTTATAAATTGTATCACGATATTTTACACAACCATCAATAACATTATCTAAAGGGTTTTGAGCAATACGTACTTCAAAGATATCTCCTTCATATTTTTGACGAATTAGTTTTGTATTTGATTTATTAGATTTAAATTCAATGAAATATTCTTTAGATAATTCTTCTTTAATGAATTCATCTATTTTTTTAATGTAAGCTCCACCCCCACAAATTGTAATACCTTTACCTTTCTTCTTTAAATCACTAACACTACCAGCAGCTTTTTCTCCAACAGTTCTTAAGACTGTACGAATGGACGGAATAACATGTTCTCTAAATTCAACTTTCATAACATTTTTGCGAATTTCTTCGGCTGTAATTTCAATAGTTTTAGAAATTGACATTGTTTCTCCGGGTTGGGAGTCCAGTCTAGGTAATGAGATTCCCGAAATAGTATACGGTTTTTCATTTTGATATTTCATAAGTGAGCCAACATTTTTGAGAACATCTTCAGCTTCTTTTGTTTCAATTCTTATAGCATGTTTTTTAGCAATATAGTCTTTAATTTTTTGTGTTAAAAAATCTCCAGCACAATGTGTTGTATATGAATATAAAATTGAATCATTATTAATGACAGCAATATCAGTACTTCCTCCTCCAATATCAATACACATAATTGCTGTTCCAAAAATATCTTGTCCTGAACCTAAAGCTGCCATTTTAACTTCTTCTTGTACAAAACCACGAAGTGCTCCTAATTGATGAACAATATTTTCTAGAGCTTCTCTTTGTATTGTATTGATTTCACTTGGTGTAGCCATTAACACAATTAAATTACGATTTTTATCTATTTTTTCTAGTTCTTTAGAATTTTTTATAATATTATTATCAATTTGTTTTGAATTTTTAATTTCAAGTCTAAAATCTTGAAAAATTTTAGCAAGAATACGCTGTAAAGCATCGGGATCAGCAATATTACCATCACGAACTGGACGTTTAATAATAATATTTTCATTGCTTTTATCCATCAATGCTTTTGCTTCTTCACCATAAATAATTATATTTTTTTCATAATCTTCAGCTAAATATGTTGGTGCATCATATCTAAGACCAGTATTAATATATCTAGCTTTAAAATTTTCAGTTCCAATATCTAAAACTAATCACTGATAATCATTTATAGATTTAAGCTTATTACTTTTCTTAATTTCTTTTATTTTTTTAAACATTTTCTTTACCTCATTTTTAAAAAATTTCAAACCCTAAATTTTCTTACTTATAATTTTATCAAATTTACTGAATAAATTTTTAGTAATTATGAAATATGTCTAATAATAAAAGAAGAATCAAAAAAATTATCAAGTTTAAAAATGGAAATTTATAACAAAAATGTAGAAAAATTAAAAAATTTGATGAATTTAAAATTAATAGCTTTGAAAAAATTCTAAGGGTTATAAAATAAACTTACTAAAATTATAAAAAAAGAGATTGCAATTTGAGGCTTTTATGTAATAGACTTCTTGCAAAACTATGATATTAATCACATTTTTTAAGTTTAAAAATTTATTTTAATAACACTTTTAATATTTTTTAAAAATTATTGTTCAAAATATGTTTTATTTTTTGTCATTAAAATACAACAAAAATTATTATTTCAAATAAAAAAATAAAATATTAAATTATCAAATATATTTAAATTAATAATTGTAAATTATAAATTGAAGCTATTAAATTAAATCTTAATGCAAATTTTTTTCTTCTATTTCGATATTTTTCACTAATAATTTTAAATTTTTTAAGAATCGCAAAAACATGTTCAATAACAACTCTCATTTTTGAAATAGCCTTATTATTTTTCTTTTCTTCTTTAGTTAAAGGGTTTTTCTTTGATTTTCGTTTAGGTAATAAGACATTTTTATGTATGTTTTGTATACCTTGATATCCTAAATCTACTAAAATAGTTGTTTCTGATAAAAATTTCGTTTTTGAATTTTTTAAAATTTTAAAATCATGATTTTTACCATAAGAAAAATAAGAACTTATAATTTTTTTACTATCTTTTTCAATTATGACTTGAGTTTTTATTGTATGTTTTTTCTTTTTTCCTGAATAATATTGTTTTTGACTTTTTTTGGGCGTTGAATAGTACTTTCAGTCACATCAATGATAACTGTTTTATCTTTAAAATTATTATTTAACAGTGATTTTTGCCCATCAAGTTGTTGAAAATCAGGATTTTTTATTAAAGTATTTTCTATTCACTTGATATTCCTATAGCAACTACTTTCACTAATTCCATAACTTTTAGCAATATGAAAATAAGTTCGATACTCTCTTCAATATTTTAAAGTCATTAATAAACGATTTTCTAATGATAATTTATTAGGTGTACCACCATTTTTAAACTTTTTTACTTCTTCTGTCTTTAAAATTTCTAGAATTTTATTAAAAATAATATCATTTATACCAGTTAATCTTAATAATTCTGGATTGTTAATAGTTTTTAATTTATCAAACATCATAGATTACCTATCTTTTTTATTTTTAATTTTATTTTAAAAATTAAATTTTTAATAGATAGGTTTTGCAAGAAGTCTAATCTGTGTATCTTTGTTTTACAAAGTACTAGTTTAGTGGAATGGCAACCTTTTTTAGGACTATTTTTTGGTAAACATTTGTTGTTGATATTTAACTGGAGTTAAGTAGTTTAAAGTGCTGTGAATTCTTATATTGTTATATCAATTGATGTAATCAAATAATTCTAATTTTAATTGGATTAATGATGTAAAATTTTTATCATTAATAAATTCGGTTTTAAAAGTTTTAAAAGTTGCTTCAGCAACAGCATTATCATAAGGACAACCTTTTTTACTTAAAGAACGGTTAATGTTGAATGCTAGTAAAAGTTTATCAATAATTTTATTGTTAAATTCATTACGGCGATCACTATGAAATATTTGAATATCTTTTAAACAGCGATTTGATTGCATAAATGCTTGATGTACTAATGATGCATCTTTTTTAACTCCAACACTATGTCCGATAATTTCGCGGTTAAATAGGTCTATTAATAGGCAAATATAGTTTCACCTACCATTAACTTGTACATAAGTTAAATCACTAACAATAACTTCATTTTTAATCCTATTCTTAAATTTTCTATTAACAAGATTAGTTATTTGACTATCGTTAACTTTGTTATTATGATTTTTGAATGATAATTTAGTATATTTTGATATTAAATTATGTTCATTCATAATTTTTTTAATTTTTCTGCGCGATAAATAAATTTCTTGGTTTTCTAGAATTTTTTTTAATCTTCTAGTACCATAAACTTCTTTATTTTCTTTAAAAGCACTAATAACAGCTTTATCATAAATATTATTTTTGATTTTATTTTCTTTTTTCTTTAAATTAAAATAATATGTTGATTTAGATATTTTTAAAAAACGACACATTGTGCGAATTTTATATTTAGCTTTATTTTTGACAATAATTTCTATTTTCTGCCTATTATTAGTGCTGCTTGCTTTAAAATATCATTTTCCATTCGTAATTGCTTTAATTCTTTTCTTAATTTAATTAATTCATTTTCTTCAAAAGAACGATTATCTTTAGTTTTAAAACTTCCTGAATTACTAAATTGCTTAATTCAATTGTAAGTAGCTGCTCTTGTAACATTATATTCTTTAACAAGGCAAGATACTGATTTGCCACTTTGATATAAAGCTACTATTTGTTTTTTAAATTCATCGGTATATGAGTTAATATTGGCCATAATTATAGTTCCTTTCTTTTAACAAATTTGTTTACTTGTCTACGTAATTAGTGTCCAATAAATTGTAACCCATCCAGTTCATAATTTTTAATAAATGTTCTTTAGACATATTCCGTAATTAAATTTTTTAAAAGTCAATTAATAATTTTAAAATTTATTTTATAATTTTGTTATTAACAATAAATTTAGAAAAGTGTTGATAAAAATGATTTTTGAAAATTTAAAAAAATTAAAAAATGAAGAATTTTATAGATATTTTGGTATAAAACGTTTTCATTTTAATGAAATGTTAGAAAAATTAATTGAAATAGAAAAATTAGAAAAAAATAAAGGTCGAAAAAATAAACTTTCAGTAGAAGAAAGATTAATGATGACTTTATTATACTGAAAAGAATATTATACTTTTTTTCAAATGAGTATTAAATCTAAAATGAGCCCATCAAGTTGTTTTCGAAATATTACTTGAGTAGAAAATAAACTTAGTAACCACAAAGATTACCAATTTTTAAAAGAAAGATATAAATTAAAAATTGATAAAAAACAAGAAAATTCAAATGAATTTCAATTTTATTTAATTGATTCAACTGAGATTGAAATTGAAAGACCAACTAAAAAAAACTACAGTTAGAATATTTTTCTGGTAAAAGTTGAATGTATTCTATAAAATTTCAAATTGTATATGATTTTTTTAATAAAAAAATTGTTGATATTTTTGCTGATAATGGTAAAGTGCATGATTTTCAAATATTAAAAAATTCAAATCTTGAATTTTCAGAAAAAACAATAATTATTGGTGATTTAGGATATCAAGGTATACAAAATATTTATAAAAATACAATAATACCAATTAAAAGAACTAAAAATAAAAAATTAACTAAACAAGAAAGAAAATACAATAAGATTGTATCTAAAATTAGAATTAAAGTTGAACATGTCTTTGCTTGATTGAAAAGATTCAAAATTTTAGTAAATAAATGTAGAAAATCTAAATTTAGACTTATGTACTTAAGATTTAACTTACTTTGTGAAATTTTTAATAAAATAAAACCATTAAAATAAAAAAAATATTAAAAATATTTTTTTAAAATTTAAATTTTTATCGAGTTAATATAAAAATATTATTAACAATTTTTTGTTTAAAATGTAAACTCATTTTTTAAACTATTTTTTCAAAAAATATTTATTTCTATATTCAATAACACTAAATAGTTTTAAAACAATTTTATTGACAATTAATTAAATTTAATTACGGAATATGTCCTTTGTAATGTTCCCTCTCTTGCTGTGCGATTGATGAGTTCTGTTTCTAGAGTTGTCATAGCAATATTAGTGGGAATTATATGAATGTTTTCATGTAAATTTATATTTTTAATAATTAAATTAGATTTAATTATATCTACATTTTGTTCAAATAGTTTTTTTGATGAACTACTTGAATTAGTTATTTTAAAATTATTTGAAAGGTTAGCTTGTGGATCTAAATCAATTAGTAAAACCTTTTTATTATTGAATGCTAGTATGCCTGCTAAATTAAATGTAAAGTTAGTTTTTCCAACTCCACCTTTTAATGAACCAACATTATTCAAGCTTGAGTTAATGCTCAAAAACCTACTTCATGAATTTTACAATCAGACCAAGGATTTCATTATACAAATCCTTCTTATAAAACCTTTTGTGACAAATTAAAAATAAAAATTTCGATGTCTAGAAGAGGTAATTCTTGTGATAATGGTGCTACTGAATCTTGATTTGGAACAATGAAAACAGAATTTCTATATCAAATCTAAGAAAAAACAGAACTATTGAATGAATAAAAGAAAATTTACCCAAATATATTTACTTTTATAATAACGATAGACCTCAAACAAAATTAAAAGGAATGAGTCCAATCGAATATCGATTAGCTCATTCCAAATCAACAAATAATTACTTCATATCTACAAATTTAACACTTACAAACACTATTTTATAAAATTTAATAAAAGGTTACTTTAATTGTCCACTTTTCTTGACAAATTCATTTTCTCTTCAAAATATAAGAAAAATGTAAATAAAAAAAATAGATAGGTCTAAATTTGGTGGATGTACCTAATGTGATATTCAATTTTTATAATTTAACTTTATCATAATTATGATAAATATCAAGTAAAATTAAACTATCATTATTTAGTGATAATTTCCTATTAGTTATCTAGTGAAAATTTCCCAAAAAGTGAAGTTAAATATACTTGGTGATAAATATGGAAAGAAGTATGACTATGAAAGAAAAATATAAATATAAAATTATAAATGACATTGTTATTAACAAATTGTCTAAACATCAAGCCAAGAATAAACTTAACCTAACTATTACAAGAATTAACCAATTAATTCAAATTTTTAATAGAGAAGGTAAAATTAGTTTTATTCATAAATCTCGCAATAAAATTTCTAATAAGGCAACAAATTTTGAAATAAAAATTAAAATTATAAGTTTATATAAAACTGTAAATTTCTAAAATAATTTATTTTTTTGGGAAATTTTTACTCAATATTGACAGTTTAAACAAATATTTAATTTAAAAAATCTCTAGTTAGAGATTTTTATTTTTTTAATACTAAACCATATAAATTTTTAAAACGTTTGTATATGAACAAATTAGATGTTTTAAAATCAATTTTAAAGATATAAAAAGATTGCAATTGTAATAGGCTTATTATTTTACCATTTTTGGTATTTTATATTCACTTGCTGAAATTTGTTCTTGAAATGAATTTATATTTTTAATATTTTTAATCATATCTATTGGATTTGAAACATGTTGTATTTCATTTTTTTGAATTTCAGTAAAATAAAATACACAACTATTTAACGATTTTGTTACTAAATCAAATTCTTGTTTTTCAGTTTTTAATGTTTTTACATTATTTTTAATAACATTTTGATTATTATTTTTTTTATTTTTTAAATTTAATAAAATATTTTCAAATTCTATTTTTTTATCCTTATATTTTTCAATTTTTTTTATTAAATTTTTATTTTTATTACAAAAACCTAATGTAAAAATTATAAGTAAATTATTTTTACATTTACTAATTTTTTTTGAATTTAAAAATGTAATATATCGATTATTTTTTGATATTATTTCATTTATCTTTTTTATATTTTTATTTATACATCATCTATTTTTAAAAATTAATTTTTTATTTTCACACTCAAGTTTTTCAATAGGTTTTTTATAAAAATTTTCTATTTTATTATATATAGCATTAAGTAATCTAAGATTTTCTTTTATTTCAAAACCATTATTTTTTAAATCAAATAAGATTTTGGAAATATTTTCTTTTATTTCGTTTTGTTTTTTGAATTTTTTTTCTAACGTTTTTAATTCTTTAATAATTTTTTTCTTTAATTCATTTATATTAATAAAATTATTAACATAATCATTAAAAATAATTTCTTGATTTTCAATTGCCATAACTTCAACTTCTTTCAAAATAAAACTCATTTGCTTTTTAACAAGAAAGCAATGAGTTAAAAACTTATATTAAATTTTTATAAATTAATTATACAAAATATTTTAAAAAAAGTTCACAAATAAAAATTTAGAACTAAAGTTTTTAACGGTTATTTGAAATTTGTGTTTATTTTCCAGTTAAAATTTCCAAAATGATTTACTTTTTTTGGAAATTTTCAATCGATATTGACAGTAAAATTAAAAAACGTTACCAGTGCCATCCACCAAAACCACACCGGTAACTAGATAATTGTAAAATAATTTTTAAAAAATATTAAAAGTGTTATTAAAATAAATTTTTAAACTTAAAAAATGTGATTAATATCATAGTTTTGCAAGAAGTCTAATATCATTTTTGTTTTTCTTAAATAACCAATATAAAAATCTTTATTTCCATTATCATATTGGTTATTTAAGAAAAACAAAACACCCAAAGAAAATAAACCAAAGAAAATAACAAATGCTGTAATTCAATTAAGAATTATTTTTCTAACTATCATTGTAAATATCTTTAATTAAAATTATAAAACTTTAAAATGATTTTTCATAAAATAACTTTTAATATATCCGTAAAAGGGATAATTAAAAATCTTTTAAATTTAGATTTAATATACAAAATATATATCTTAAGTTTTAAATTTAATTATTTTTTAAAATTTAATTTGTTATTTATCAAATTTATTACATATTATTCTTCTTTATTATATATTATAGATAATTAAATTATCTATATTGTATATATAAAATTTTATATTAATTATCCCTTTTACGGATATGAATTATCCCTTTTACGGATATGAATATGGTATAATCATATTAGATTTAAAAATATGTTAAGGAGTTAATTTATGCCAAAGGATTTAATAAATAAGCAAGATAATAAATTTATTAAAAAATCAAATGTGATTGTTCGTGCAGTGACAAATGAGTGTGCAGGAATTATGACTCAAAGGCTGTTTAATTTTGCAATTTTAAATACTAAAAATAATATTCAAAATATTGATCATATAGGATTTTGATTAAAAGATTTTTGCAATTATTATGGTATTCAACAACATAAACTTTATGATAAAGTTGTCCATAAAAACCGAGAAATGACAATAATTATGAAAGAGTTAGAAAATTTAACTAGTTTAAAATTCTTTGTTTTTATAGAAAATGAAAATAAGTATGGGTTTGTAAATGCTTTTTTATCAGGTTTTAATATTGATGGTTATATTAAACTTAAAATTAATAAAGATTTGGTGACAAATTATTTTGTTGATTTAAAAAAAGATTATACAAATATTTATTTACCTTATACAAAAACTGTTACAAGTAAATATTCAATGCGGTTATATAGACATATTCCGTAATTAAATTTTTTAAAAGTCAATTAATAATTTTAAAATTTATTTTATAATTTTGTTATTAACAATAAATTTAGAAAAGTGTTGATAAAAATGATTTTTGAAAATTTAAAAAAATTAAAAAATGAAGAATTTTATAGATATTTTGGTATAAAACGTTTTCATTTTAATGAAATGTTAGAAAAATTAATTGAAATAGAAAAATTAGAAAAAAATAAAGGTCGAAAAAATAAACTTTCAGTAGAAGAAAGATTAATGATGACTTTATTATACTGAAAAGAATATTATACTTTTTTTCAAATGAGTATTAAATCTAAAATGAGCCCATCAAGTTGTTTTCGAAATATTACTTGAGTAGAAAATAAACTTAGTAACCACAAAGATTACCAATTTTTAAAAGAAAGATATAAATTAAAAATTGATAAAAAACAAGAAAATTCAAATGAATTTCAATTTTATTTAATTGATTCAACTGAGATTGAAATTGAAAGACCAACTAAAAAAAACTACAGTTAGAATATTTTTCTGGTAAAAGTTGAATGTATTCTATAAAATTTCAAATTGTATATGATTTTTTAATAAAAAAATTGTTGATATTTTTGCTGATAATGGTAAAGTGCATGATTTTCAAATATTAAAAAATTCAAATCTTGAATTTTCAGAAAAAACAATAATTATTGGTGATTTAGGATATCAAGGTATACAAAATATTTATAAAAATACAATAATACCAATTAAAAGAACTAAAAATAAAAAATTAACTAAACAAGAAAGAAAATACAATAAGATTGTATCTAAAATTAGAATTAAAGTTGAACATGTCTTTGCTTGATTGAAAAGATTCAAAATTTTAGTAAATAAATGTAGAAAATCTAAATTTAGACTTATGTACTTAAGATTTAACTTACTTTGTGAAATTTTTAATAAAATAAAACCATTAAAATAAAAAAAATATTAAAAATATTTTTTTAAAATTTAAATTTTTATCGAGTTAATATAAAAATATTATTAACAATTTTTTGTTTAAAATGTAAACTCATTTTTTAAACTATTTTTTCAAAAAATATTTATTTCTATATTCAATAACACTAAATAGTTTTAAAACAATTTTATTGACAATTAATTAAATTTAATTACGGAATATGTCCTATGAATATTTACGTAGTTATTTATATATGAATGCAAAAACTAAAAAAACACCAAATTATCAACACATTTGAGATTTTGAAAAACTAGCAAATATTTTAAATTTAAATTTAAATAGTAGTTATTTTAAAATTATAACTAAGATGAAAAACAAAATTTTAGAACCAGTTAAAAAAGATTTAGAAAAAACAGATATTATTTTTACTTATGAATTGATAAAAGTTGGTAGAAAATATAGCAAAATAATTTTAAATACGCATTTAGATTTAGAAAAATTTAATTCTCAAAATCCTGAACTTGAAAAAGTATTAACTAAAAAAGAATATAAAGTATATGTGGATAAATCAAAGCCAACAGCAAATGATTTTACTGAAAGTGGTTCAAAACCAAAAAGTAAAATAATTGATCAACCAATTTTAACTGATAAACAACTACAACATATTTTGAAAAATATTGATAATGATTAAAATATGATATTTTAATTATAAAATATATTTTATTTATTTTACGTATTTTACAAATATAAGATAAAATTATATTTATTATCGTAAAATATATTTTACGAATAAAATATATAAAATAATATATAATAAACATATAAAGGAGTGAAAAGAATGCCAATTGAAACCAAAAATGGTATAAAAAATAAAATATTGGAACGTGTAGAAAATACTGCGGCTTTTTCAAAAGAAAATTCAAAAGTAAAAGATAAAAGAATTACAACGGATATGATACCTAATATGTATTGTGAAAAAGAACTTGTTGAAGCTTTTAGAAAAGAAGCAAAAGAAAAAAAGTGACTATATACAACTCTAATGAATGAAATTCTTAGAGAACGTTATGGGAAAGGAAACAAAAAAAATGAAAATGATTAGTTTTTGTAACAAAAAAGGAGGAGTTGGAAAAACAACTCTTTGTAAAAATATTGCTTACAAATTAGCATTAGAAAATAAAAAAGTTTTAGTTATTGATTTAGATAGTCAAGGTACTATAACATTAGAATTACAACAAGATAATACAGACATTAAAAAAACAATGGGGAAAATAATTGCTTCTGTTGAAGATATAAGTATTGATAAAATTATTCAAAAATCTAAGTATAAAAATATAGATATTATTGCTTCTAGTGAAAATGTTAGAAAATCTATTTTTTTAATAAAAGATTTATATGAAGAAAAAGAAAAATATTTAATTAGAGACTTAATATATAAAATTAATAAAAATATTTTTGATAATTATGATTATGTATTAATTGATTATCCGCCAACAGTAGATGAATTAAGTTTAAATTATTTATTAATTAGTGATTTAATATTAATTCCAATAAATAGTGGTATAGGTAGTTATAAAGGTATAGTTGATTTACAAAATACTTTGAATTATATTACTAATATTGATAAAAGAGATATGCCTGTAATTAAATTAGTTTTTAATAATATAAAGGATAATGAGAATACATCTAATATATTAGATTGACTAAAAGAAAAAAAATATAGCAATTATTTAGTAACTACCAATATTAAGCATTCTGATACATTTATTAAAACTGAAAATGATTTAAGTAGTATTTGAGACAGTCAATACTATTGACGTCAAAAACAAGCATATGAAGAACTTATTAAAGAAATTATATAAAATAATAATGTATCTTTATTTCAATAAGTTAGTTAAGTAGCAATTAAAACTACAACTAAATGTTGTCATTCCATTATCATCATGTGAAAAAGAATACACATTTGATTCTTTATATCGTGATAAATTTATTTATTGTAGTGGAAAGTGATATAAAAAATTATTTGATAATACAGTAACAAAATTTAAAAAAATGAAATATTAAAAGATAATTTAAAAAATATTAATTTAAAGGAAAACACAATGTCAAAATTTAATCTTGAATTTATTAAAGAACAAGTTTCAAACTCTATTTTTAATCGTGGTTTAATTATGTATAAAAATAACAGTATTAAACTAATAAACCAAAAGATAAATAATAATGCAAAAAATCAATCATTAATAATTGAATGTGAAGTATTATCTTCACAAGGTCAAGAAGAATACGAAGTAAATTTATATTTTGATTTTTATGATGGTGATATTAATTTTACTAACAAATATTGTGATTGCATGTATTTTCAAATTAATAATGCAATTTGTAAACACATAATTGCTTCGTTAATTTATTGTTATCATAAATCATCAAATCAATTTTTAATTTGATCAGGTGTAGAAAATGCACAAAAAAATTTAATTTCTTTTTTTAAAAAACAAGAAATACAAAACGAAAATCCAATGATTCCTATAGTAAAATGTAATATTAAAATTAATATTGAAAATATGTCATTAGCCAACTTGCAGTTGCAAGTTGGCATTAATCAATTATTTGAAGTTAAAAATATTTTTGAATTTATTAAATTGATTACTGATACTAACCCTACTATTTTTGAACAAAAAACATTTTTTAAAAAATATGGATTTTCATTAAATAAACAAGAACAAAAATTATCTCTTAATTTACAAAAAATTGTTAATTTTTTGTATGATGAATTTGAAATATTTAATATGACATTACCTAATGGTAACATTATTAATTTTTATAATTTTGAGGATAATAATAATAAATTTAGGTTATTACCAGTTCAACTGGAACGCCTTTTAAAAAAAATAAAAGGCGAAACAATAGACTTAATATATTTAGGAACAATATATTATGACATTTTAATTAGTGAAGAAAACTATGAATCAAAATTAAATATTAATTTACTTAATAACAAAATAATTATTAGTAATCAAAAAGAAAAACCTTTATTTTTAAGTTCAAAGCTACAAAGTATTTTAGAAAATAAAAAAGTTTTATTTTTAGGAAATCATCAAAAAAATAATTGTAAAATTTTACAAACTATGAATTCTCAAAATCAAATATCATTTGATGAAAATGATAAACAAGATGTTATACAATATATAATTTCACCATTATTAGAACATAACAATGATAATATTGCTATTGATCCAATAATCACTAATAATATTATTAATACTAAATTAATTATTGAAAGTTATTTTGATTTTGATGGAGAATATGTTATTTTAAAATCTGTTTTCAAATATGATGATATTATTTTTGATATTAATGATAGTAATAGTAATTCAAATAAAATTGTTCTTCGTGATTACATAAAAGAGAAAAATTATTTATCTCTTTTTTCTGAACTGCCTTTTGAAAAAAATGATGATAAATTGATATTAAATGATTTAGAATCAATTATTAAATTGGTATCTAATCTTTTATCTGTAATAGAACAACAATCAATTATTTACTATACTGAAAATTTTCAAAATGTGCGATTAATAAAAACAAAAATTAATAGTTCAAATATTAGTATTAATGAAAATCAACAACTTTTAGAATTTAATTTTAGTTTAGAAAATATTACACAAGATGAACTTAAATCAATGTTTATTTCAATAAAAAATGAAAAAAAATATCACCGTTTAGAAAATGGCAATATAGTTGATTTACAAAATAAAACATTAATAAACTTCGTTAAATTATCAGATAAATTTGATATACCATTAGAAAATTTTGCAACTGGTAAATTTTTAATTCCTAAATATCATGCTGCTTTTTTGAATGAAGAACTTTCTAATTTTAAAGATGTGTCTCTTAATAAGAGTTTATACTTTACTGAGTTAATTACAAAAATTACAAATTTTAATGATAATAATATTGCTGTTTCATCTTCATTAAATGCTGTTCTTCGTGATTATCAAATTAAAGGACATAAATGATTAAAAACATTAGCATTATTTGGTTTTGGTGGTATTTTAGCTGATGAAATGGGTCTTGGGAAGACTTTACAAACCATTAGTTATATTGTTAAAGAATATGAGTTAAATTCACATATGGACCCAATACTAATTATCGCTCCTGCTTCGATTATTTATAATTGAAAAAATGAATTTAAAAAGTTTGCCCCACAATTAAAAAAAATTATCGTTGATGGAACTAAACAAATACGTAAAGAAATTTTAAAAAATTATAAAAATTACCAAATATTAATTACATCATATCCGTTATTACGTCGTGATTTTATTGAATATGAGAGTTTATCATTTTCACATTGTTTTATTGATGAAGCACAACATATTAAAAATCCTACTTCATTAAATGCTAAAGTAACAAAAGGTATTAATTCTACAATTAAATTTGCTTTAACTGGAACCCCAATTGAAAATAATTTAACCGAATTATGATCAATTTTTGATTTTGTACTACCAGGGTTATTGCTTTCACATCATAAATTTCAAAAACAATATGAAATACCTATCACTCGTAAACAAGATAAAATATTATTAACACAATTAATTAAAAAAACAAAACCATTTATTTTACGTCGTTTAAAAAATGAAGTTATTACTGAATTACCTAATAAAATAGAAAATAAAGTTATTGTTGAAATGACTTCTCGTCAAAAAAAAATCTATGCAGCTTATGCTATGGCAGCACGCAAGGAATTAGAAGATTCTATTAATAATAAAAATTTTAATAAAAACAAAATTCAATTTCTTACTGCATTAATGCGCTTGCGACAAATTTGCTGTGATCCCAGCATTGTTGATAACAATTATGAACAAGAGAGCGCTAAACTTAATATTTTACATGATATTTTAGAAGAACTTATTTCTTTTAAACATAAAATTTTAATTTTTTCTCAATTTACTAAAATATTAAAACAAATAATACCAATTTTAAAAAAATTAAAAATTAATTATTTATATTTAGATGGTAAAACGGATTCTAAATCACGAGTATTATTGGTGGAAGAATTTAATAATAATACCAATATTAGTGTTTTTTTAATTTCTTTAAAAGCTGGTGGAGTTGGTTTAAATTTAGCATCAGCAGATGTTGTTATTCATTTTGATCCTTGATGAAATCCTTCCATTGAAAATCAAGCAACAGACCGTGCTCATCGCATTGGACAGAAAAAGGTTGTTCAAGTAATAAAATTAATTACTAAAGGAACAATTGAAGAAAAAATCATTACTATTCAAAATCAAAAATTAGACATTATTAATTCAGTATTTGATGGTAATAATGATACACAATTGATTACTAATTTAACAGAAACTGAATTAATGAATTTATTAACACCTATTTAAAATTATATAAAAACCCCAACAGCTAAGGTTGGGAACTCGAGGGCTTACTCCCCCTTGCACAGTATTATCTGTACTAAACAAATTAATTATATAATCATTTTATAAAAATGTCAAATTTGAAAGTGGAATAATATGCAATTTAAATGATGAAAATTACAAAAAGGAATGGGAATTCGTGTTATCATTTCTAATGATATTGATAACCAAACTGGTAACCAAAAGTATCGTCCAGGCATTGTTATTAAATCTTATCCAAGTCATGTAAAAGTTCAGTTAATGACTACTGAACCTAATAGTCATGATTATTTTAAAATAAAAATTGATAATCAAATTCAGTATATACGGCCAATTTATTATAGAACCATTAAGTTTAATGAGATTGCTGATATTTGAAAAGATAAATATAATAAACCTATTCAATTGGACAAAAATAGTACTTTATTTACTAAAATTCAAGAAATGGAAATTAAAGAAAATTTGGGATATGAAATTAATTTAAATAAAATACAAAGTTTAGAAAAAGAAAATCAACAACTTAAAAAGCAAATTTGTGTTCAATCTTTAAAGTTGAAAAATCGTAATCATGGATAAATATAAAGTAAAGTAAGGAAGTGAATTTATGACTAAAAATGATTTAATCAAAGAAATTCAGAAGAGAACATGAGTTGATAAAACTGATGTTCAAAAGTGTGTTAATGAATTATTTAAAATTATTATTGAAACCAATGTTAAAGGTGAAAATGTAAATATAATAAATTTTGGTAAATTTATAGTTATGAAAGTAAATGAGAGAACAGTAAGAAATCCTAAAACTGGTGAAGTTTTTGAAAATCCTGAGCATTTTATTCCAAAATTTAAGCCAATTGATAATTATAAAGAACAAGTAAAATTTGCTTTTAATTATGAGAAAAATAAATCAAATATTAAAAATAATAAAAAACTTAAATCAATTTTTGACGGTCAAAAAAGGTAATGTTTAGTAATCTGTGTAACTTACCTTTACAATATTGCAAATGAATATAAAATTTAAACATAAACACAGATTTCGGTAGAAAGGGTCTCCTTTGATAAGTTTACTTATTTTAAAGTAAATTTTAATTTTGACGTTTGACCAATTCATTTGCTATTTTTTTCAACAATAAAGATAATACAATATAAATCACCATGTTTTTGCATTTTATCGTTAATATTATTTCCTGAATTATCATAAAAATTAATTCCTCATCTATCAAAAATTTCTTGTTTATCTACAAATTCATTTGCTAATTTTCTTTTTTGTCATAATATAAAATTTTTAGTACTACTATCAGCATTTATATTTAATCCAGTTAATTTGGTAATCATACTTAAATCTTTTTTAGTTTTATCAATTGTATAATTTACAATAACATTTCCTTTATATTTTCCGTTACCAATAATAGTTGCACTTGTCGAAGTTATACTTGAAACTGATATTGCATTAATATCTAAAGCAAGATTTTTACTTTTAGTTTTATTTTTTATGATTTCACTAGTAGGATTTACTTCGGGATTAATGCCAATAATACTTAATTCTTTATTTGTAATAATTGTGCTTAAATCAGTTCTTGTATCTTTTTGTTGGATATAGTTAATTGTAATATTATCTACAACACCTTGAAATTTACTTCCTTTAGCAGTAATTTTAATATTTAAAGAATTACCTGCAGTAATATCACTATCTTGTATAGCAATTGTACTTTCTGCTTTAAAAACATCATAATCACTAATTGTTATACTATTTAAGTCTGTCATTCGTGCTAATGATATTTGTAATTTTGTTAAGAAATCTTGTACTGTATTTATATCTAATTGTCCTAAATTAATAGACTTTGCTATTTTTGTTGAAATATCAGTTCTTGTATCATTAATTGTTATAGTTACATTTATATTTTTTTCACCATTAAAATTTGTCGAAGTAGATTTAGCTTTTACTTTTGTTACTAATGTACTATCAACAATATCAGAATTTTGTATTTCAGTACTATCAGATTTAGTAATATCAACTTCTGTATCTGATAATTTCTTAAATTTTAAGTCTTCTTTTAGTTTATTAATTAATGCTGTTTTAAAATCAGCAACTGTTTCAGTAGAACTTGATAATGTTATTTCAGCATTATCTGATAAACCACTTAAATCAGTTCTTGTATCTGGAGTGGGTGGAGTTGGTTTTTCTCCCCCATCACAAGCAATAACACTGGTACTTGTTGTTCCAATTAAAGTCATTGCTCCTAAAATACTTAGTAATTTTTTCATTATTATTCTTTTTTCATTTAAATGTATATTATAATTTTACATGATTTCGGCAATAAGTTCTTCATATGCTTGTTTTTGACGTCAATAAGTAGGGTTAGTTCAAATTGTATCAAGTTATAATTTTCAAAAAAATCATTAAAAACATAACTACAAGAACATAAGGCGAGAAGTCCGTTTAATTATTAGACTTCTTGCAAAACCTATCTATTAAAAATTTAATTTTTAAAATAAAATTAAAAATAAAAAAGATAGGTAATCTATGATGTTTGATAAATTAAAAACTATTAACAATCCAGAATTATTAAGATTAACTGCTATAAATGATATTATTTTTAATAAAATTCTAGAAATTTTAAAGACAGAAGAAGTAAAAAAGTTTAAAAATGGTGGTACACCTAATAAATTATCATTAGAAAATCGTTTATTAATGACTTTAAAATATTGAAGAGAGTATCGAACTTATTTTCATATTGCTAAAAGTTATGGAATTAGTGAAAGTAGTTGCTATAGGAATATCAAGTGAATAGAAAATACTTTAATAAAACATCCTGATTTTCAACAACTTGATGGGCAAAAATCACTGTTAAATAATAATTTTAAAGATAAAACAGTTATCATTGATGTGACTGAAAGTACTATTCAACGCCCAAAAAAAGTCAAAAACAATATTATTCAGGAAAAAAGAAAAAACATACAATAAAAACTCAAGTCATAATTGAAAAAGATAGTAAAAAATTATAAGTTCTTATTTTTCTTATGGTAAAAATCATGATTTTAAAATTTTAAAAAATTCAAAAACGAAATTTTTATCAGAAACAACTATTTTAGTAGATTTAGGATATCAAGGTATACAAAACATACATAAAAATGTCTTATTACCTAAACGAAAATCAAAGAAAAACCCTTTAACTAAAGAAGAAAAGAAAAATAATAAGGCTATTTCAAAAATGAGAGTTGTTATTGAACATGTTTTTGCGATTCTTAAAAAATTTAAAATTATTAGTGAAAAATATCGAAATAGAAGAAAAAAATTTGCATTAAGATTTAATTTAATAGCTTCAATTTATAATTTACAATTATTAATTTAAATATATTTGATAATTTAATATTTTATTTTTTTATTTGAAATAATAATTTTTGTTGTATTTTAATGACAAAAAATAAAACATATTTTGGACATATTCCGTAATTAAATTTAATTAATTGTCAATAAAATTGTTTTAAAACTATTTAGTGTTATTGAATATAGAAATAAATATTTTTTGAAAAAATAGTTTAAAAAATGAGTTTACATTTTAAACAAAAAATTGTTAATAATATTTTTATATTAACTCGATAAAAATTTAAATTTTAAAAAAATATTTTTAATATTTTTTTTATTTTAATGGTTTTATTTTATTAAAAATTTCACAAAGTAAGTTAAATCTTAAGTACATAAGTCTAAATTTAGATTTTCTACATTTATTTACTAAAATTTTGAATCTTTTCAATCAAGCAAAGACATGTTCAACTTTAATTCTAATTTTAGATACAATCTTATTGTATTTTCTTTCTTGTTTAGTTAATTTTTTATTTTTAGTTCTTTTAATTGGTATTATTGTATTTTTATAAATATTTTGTATACCTTGATATCCTAAATCACCAATAATTATTGTTTTTTCTGAAAATTCAAGATTTGAATTTTTTAATATTTGAAAATCATGCACTTTACCATTATCAGCAAAAATATCAACAATTTTTTTATTAAAAAAATCATATACAATTTGAAATTTTATAGAATACATTCAACTTTTACCAGAAAAATATTCTAACTGTAGTTTTTTTTAGTTGGTCTTTCAATTTCAATCTCAGTTGAATCAATTAAATAAAATTGAAATTCATTTGAATTTTCTTGTTTTTTATCAATTTTTAATTTATATCTTTCTTTTAAAAATTGGTAATCTTTGTGGTTACTAAGTTTATTTTCTACTCAAGTAATATTTCGAAAACAACTTGATGGGCTCATTTTAGATTTAATACTCATTTGAAAAAAAGTATAATATTCTTTTCAGTATAATAAAGTCATCATTAATCTTTCTTCTACTGAAAGTTTATTTTTTCGACCTTTATTTTTTTCTAATTTTTCTATTTCAATTAATTTTTCTAACATTTCATTAAAATGAAAACGTTTTATACCAAAATATCTATAAAATTCTTCATTTTTTAATTTTTTTAAATTTTCAAAAATCATTTTTATCAACACTTTTCTAAATTTATTGTTAATAACAAAATTATAAAATAAATTTTAAAATTATTAATTGACTTTTAAAAAATTTAATTACGGAATATGTCTTTTGAACAATAATTTTTAAAAAATATTAAAAGTGTTATTAAAATAAATTTTTAAACTTAAAAAATGTGATTAATATCATAGTTTTGCAAGAAGTCTATTGTAAAAATGGATACGATGTTTTATTTCTAGTTCCAAATGAAAGCATGAAAAAATTTATTGATGAGCAAATCAAAATTTACAAATGAAAACTAGCAACTTTCAAAACCCAAATATTCAATTTTGGTTAAAACTTAACTAATTGTAAAATACACAAAATTTGATAACATATAGTTGTTATCCAATATATAAGTTTTAACCCATTACTTTATTTTAAAAGTAAATGGGTTTTAATGTTTAAAAGGAGACATTAAAATGGCAGATAAAACTAAATCACAAACATTTCAACAAATAAAAGAACACCAAGATATTAAAAATATTTTTGAACAACCAAATATCACATTAAAAAATAATAAAGAAGTTTTTAAAGAAAGACACAACGGATTAACAGTAAAATTTTCTACTTATAGTAACGAAGAACCCCCAAAAGTAGTAATAAATAATAAATTAAACCATTCTGATACAGATGAAATTTTTATTGACTCCAAATCAACTACTAAAGAAGTAACAACACAAACTGATGTGATTGAAGAAAAAACTGTTAATAATTTCACTAAATCATATAATGCTGTAACAATTTTAGAAGATAAAAAAATATTAAACACAAGAAAAGAAATTTTTAACTTAGAAAAACAATTAAAAATTCAAAAAGAAGAATATGATAATTTAAAATCAAATTGAATACAAATTGCTAATAATCTTTTAGAAAATGAATATTATGATCTTAACTTTTTAAGTAATAAGTTAAAAATAATGATAAGCAATAAAACAAACAAATGAAGAAGTGATCTCGAATTAAGAGAATTATATTCTCTTAAAGCAGATATTAAAAAAATTAAAATAAGGATAAATCAACAAGAAAAACTAAAAGATAAAATTGCAAAATCAAAGCAAGTTATTAATATTAATATTAATCAAACAGAAACAAAGATATCTCAAGTTAAAGAAAAACAAGATGAATATATTAATAAGTTAAATATACCGTCATTATCTTTAAAAAATAAAATTAATAAAAGATTAGACTTACAACAAAAATTTGAAGAAGAAAACTTAAATTTAAAAACTAAAGAAAAAATATTAGAAAATATTAATTTTTTGAATAATGAAATTGAAAACCAATGAACAGTAGAGAGTAAAAAGGTTACAAAGATTTATGAAGAAATTTTATCAATAGATAATAATTATTGTTATATAATAACTTTTGTACATGCTAATCAATCAATTTCTGAAAAAATAATATATTTTAACAATGATGAAAATAATGAAATTACTATTTGACAACAAATAAAACAATACGAAAATATTAATAAATATAAAAATGATTTTTCTTTAATTGAGAAAATTTCAAGTAATAAAAAAAATATATCTTTTTCTGAAATATCTACTAAAGACTTTATAAAACAACAAAATGATTTCAAATTAAAACCAAATAAAAAAGAAAAGAGAATATGATGAACTATTACAATAGTGAGGCTTTTATGTAATCTGTGTATCTTTGTTTTACAAAGTACTAGTTTAGATTAATTCTATCTTTAAATTTTATCATAAAATGAGCAATTGCTGTATTTCAATTTTGAATGGGCATTGTTCATTTTTTTGTTATATTTTCAATTGCTAAATAAAATATTTTAAAAACTGCCATATCATTAGGAAAAACTTTTTTATTTCTGATAACTTTTCGTAATTGACTATTTACAGATTCAATAGCATTTGTTGTATAAATCACTCTTTTGATTTCTGTAGGATAACTAATAAAAACCATTAAATTATCTCAATTTTTATATCAAGATTTAGCAATTTGAGGATATTGTTTATTTCACTTATTTTCAAAGGATTTTAAAGCCTGCATTGCTTGTTCTTCACTACATGCAGTATAAATTGGTTTTAAATCTGCAACTAGAGATTTTCTATGCTTATATGAGACATATTTCAAACTATTTCTAATTTGATGAACTATGCATAATTGATGTTCTGTTTTAAGATAAACTGATTGTATTGCTTCTGACATGCCTGTTAAATTATCACTGCAGGCAATAAGAATATCATTTAAGCCACGATTTTTCATTTCTGTTAAATTTGCTAATCAAAATTTAGCACCTTCATTTTCACTAATTCATAAACCTAAAACATCTTTTTTACCTTCTAAATCAACTCCTAAAGCTATATAAACTGATTTATTAATAATCCTTTTATCTTGTCGTACTTTCACTACTATGCAATCAAAATAAACAATCGGATAGACACTTTCTAATGGTCGATTTTGCCATGCTTTTACATCATCAATAACATCATCAGTAATTTGACTAATAACACTTTCACTAATATCAGCACCATGATATAACTCTTGTAATTGCATTCTAATATCTGATAATGTCATACCTTTTGCATATAAAGAAAGAACTTGTTGATCAAAACCATCAAATCTTCTTTGTCTTTTTGCAACTATTATAGGATTAAAATTACTATTGCGATCTCGTGGTACATCAATTTCAATTTTACCTTGTTGAGTTATTATTTTTTTTGAACTTATACCATTACGAGCATTGTCACTATTACTATGTTGATTCTTTTCATATCCCAAATAATTTTGCATCTCAGAATTCAACATTTTTTCTACTAATCTTTTTGTTAATTCTTTATACAATCCTCCCTCTTTAAAAACTGTTGTTAAATCTTCAGTATTTTCTAATAATAAATCTACTGCTTTTGATATTGGATCATTATTATTAATATTTTGCTTTTTAGCCATCTGTAACTCACTCTTTCTAGTCATTTAATTATATTTACTAGAATTAATTAAACATAGTTTTTTTGTAAGTTACACAGATTACTAAACATTACCACAATAGTTTCTTTATCCCTTATTATTTTAACTCCTATCCTTACTTTTGTTATTCCTGCACTTATACCTGCAACAGCAACAGCATTATTACTTGAAACAAAAATTATAATTGCTGTCACTGCCAGTGGTATTGGTACAATATTTAAAGGATTTGCATCAATATTTTCACCTGCAACAAAAAAAGTAGAATCTTGATGATATAATAAATTATGCAAAAATAATGAAAAAAAAGATAAAGAAAAAAAAGAACATCAATCAATAATTAAAAATTTAACTAGTGATAAACTAGAAACTAGATTACAAACACAATATGATATTTTAAAACAAGAACTTGACAATAGAAAAAATAAAAATATCGAAGAACTAATAAATCACAACACAATAAATCATAATTCAAACAGTTTTCTAGAAAATTCAATTACTCAATCAGAAAATAATCAAAATTTTGATTCATCTATACGAGATACAATAAATCAACAAGAAAAACAACCTTCAACAAGTAAAGAAATATATTATTCAAATTCCATGTTATAATTTATTTTATTTCAAATCACTATTTTCCAAAAAATAGTGATTTTTTATTATTTTTAACACATTTTTAGTTTTAAAAATATATACTTTTATTGAATATTTTAAGGGTAGAAAAAATATTCAAAAATAATAAAGAGAGGAAAAATAAATTATGCCATGAACACCATCTGAAAAATGAAGTCAAGAAAAAAAAGATGCACATGATAAAAATGCTGATAGAATGAATAAAGCTTGAGGAGAAAAAAACGAAAAAAAAAGACGAGAAAGGGTTGCCAATGCTCTTGGATTTGAAAAAGATAAATCAAAAATAAATAGTGAAGCTTCAACAAGTAAAAATCAAAGTTCTAGTAGTAAATCACAAAAAATGTAAATCTTAAATACTTTAAAACTACCCAATTGTAGTTTTTTACAACTTTAGACATATTATTGGTAATGTTTAGTATTCAAAAAATAAACATCCCTAATTAGGGATGTTTTAAATTAATTTAAGATATAAACAACTAATCACCAAACATTGATTTATTTCCAATTTCTTTTTTAACATTTTGTAAAATTTTAAACATTTTACCATTAAATTTTTTAATATGATAATCACATAAATGAAAAATTTTATTTTCTATCTGGTCACATTTTACAAAATGTATTCATTGCTTTCTGCAAAATTCTTCATCACAAAAATGATTTTTATTTTCATAACTATTTCGTAGTTTATATGTATCATTTAGTTCTTCATTTAAAGATAATGTTAACTCTAACTGTTCATTTTCTGAAATTCAAAAGTTTCAATTTTTAACTCATTTATTTTTAATAGTTTTAAATTCTTTGGCAATTCTTTTATTTATTGTATCTTGTTCTTTTCATTCGTCTTCTTTTTTTTGTTCTATTTTAGTTATTCCATTTATATTTTTTTCATTTTTAGTAGTTTTTAAAATATGTTCTCTTGTTTTTTTAAAAGTAAATTTGGGATTTACTTTTAAATTTTCTTGACAAATAAACTCTGCTGCTCTTTCATTAGCTCAATTTTCATGTAATTTCGGATATTTTCTTCATTTTTCTATTGTTGCATTTGGAATTCATTGTCTACCAAGAAAATCTTGAAATTTTGTATAATGTTCTTTACAAAAAATACTACAAGATTTAATTTTTTTTATTTCTGTATTACAATGATTGATTAAACATTTATTTTCTTCATTCATAATTTAGAATCTCTATTTTTGAATTTCACTTTCATATATTTTTTTATTTTCTTCTGCCATTTTTACATATTTAGATTTTTCTTCATTTGCCATTTCTTTTCATTGATTGCCAATCAATTTGGCAACTTCTGCCACTTTTGGTTTAAGTTCTGGTTTTTGTTGGATAATCTCTGCTCTTTTTTCTTTGTTAAAAAGCATATAAGCATTCATTGGTTTTTTAATTTTATTGTTAGTCATATATAAACCTCCTATTTTACTTAATATAATTTTACAATATTTCTGCAATTAATTCTTCATATGCTTGTTTTTGACGTCAATAGGTAGGATTAGTTCAAATTGTATCAAGTTTGACAGTATTTTTTGCAAAAGTATCTGAATGTTTAATTTGTGATTTTAATAATAATTTTTCTAAACTATCATCTTGTAATCATTTAAAAATAGTTGCACTTACATCATTATTTTTAATATTATTTAACAAAATTTTAATTGGTGGTATATCTTTGTTCAGAATACGACAAGCCATATTTAAAGTATTTTTTAAATCTAATAGTCCTTTATAGCAACCACCATCATCAGTTAAAGGGATAATTATCAAATCAGAAAGTGTTAAAAAATTTAAAGCTAATTCTTGCATAGTTGGTGTATAATCAATTAAAACATAATCATAACTATCAAATATTTCTTGATTATTTTGATAAATAACTTCTGCTAATAAAAGTTGTTCTTTTTCATTTGGATAGTTAAGATTTATTAATGATGAAGTTTTATTTAAATTTTCTCCACCTACAATAATATTAATATTCTCATATTTGGTTTTTTGTACTATTTGATTTAAAAATATCATTGTAGGTTCTGTTAAAATTGCTTTTAAGGTTTTGTTTTTATTATATTCTGGATTACTAAAATTTAAAGTAAGGGTTGCTTGAGGATCTAAATCAATAAGTAAAACTTTTTTATTTTCTAAAGCTAATTTATAAGCAATATTTTTACAAAGGGTAGTTTTACCAACGCCACCTTTTTTTACTGCAAATGAAATCATTTACATAATTATTCACTCTCACTTTCATTAATAATCTTGCCATATCTTTCTTCTAAAATTTCATTCATTAAAGTTGTTAATAATCATTTTTTATGTTCTGCTTCTTCTCTAAATTTTTTAACCAATATAGAATTACATTTCATTCTTGGCATAAATTCTTCATTTTTAATTTTTTTAAAGTCAGAAGTTTTATTGAAAGAAGCGGAATTAGTAATTAATTCTTTAACTCCTTTTGTATTGATAATTTTTGTTCCATTTTTTTTAGAAATATTGGGCATGTTTGATTCTCCTTATTTAATCATTTATACTGCTTGTACTTTTTATACTTTAAATACTATAATTATAATTTAAGTATTTAATAGACTTCTTGCAAAACCTATCTATTAAAAATTTAATTTTTAAAATAAAATTAAAAATAAAAAAGATAGGTAATCTATGATGTTTGATAAATTAAAAACTATTAACAATCCAGAATTATTAAGATTAACTGGTATAAATGATATTATTTTTAATAAAATTCTAGAAATTTTAAAGACAGAAGAAGTAAAAAAGTTTAAAAATGGTGGTACACCTAATAAATTATCATTAGAAAATCGTTTATTAATGACTTTAGAATATTGAAGAGAGTATCGAACTTATTTTCATATTGCTAAAAGTTATGGAATTAGTGAAAGTAGTTGCTATAGGAATATCAAGTGAATAGAAAATACTTTAATAAAACATCCTGATTTTCAACAACTTGATGGGCAAAAATCACTGTTAAATAATAATTTTAAAGATAAAACAGTTATCATTGATGTGACTGAAAGTACTATTCAACGCCCAAAAAAAGTCAAAAACAATATTATTCAGGAAAAAAGAAAAAACATACAATAAAAACTCAAGTCATAATTGAAAAAGATAGTAAAAAAATTATAAGTTCTTATTTTTCTTATGGTAAAAATCATGATTTTAAAATTTTAAAAAATTCAAAAACGAAATTTTTATCAGAAACAACTATTTTAGTAGATTTAGGATATCAAGGTATACAAAACATACATAAAAATGTCTTATTACCTAAACGAAAATCAAAGAAAAACCCTTTAACTAAAGAAGAAAAGAAAAATAATAAGGCTATTTCAAAAATGAGAGTTGTTATTGAACATGTTTTTGCGATTCTTAAAAAATTTAAAATTATTAGTGAAAAATATCGAAATAGAAGAAAAAAATTTGCATTAAGATTTAATTTAATAGCTTCAATTTATAATTTACAATTATTAATTTAAATATATTTGATAATTTAATATTTTATTTTTTTATTTGAAATAATAATTTTTGTTGTATTTTAATGACAAAAAATAAAACATATTTTGAACAATAATTTTTAAAAAATATTAAAAGTGTTATTAAAATAAATTTTTAAACTTAAAAAATGTGATTAATATCATAGTTTTGCAAGAAGTCTATTGAATTAATTCTTGTTTTGTCATTTCATTAAAATTTAAAGATTTGGTTCGACCTGTTCTTTTGGTTTTTTTAGCACGAATTCCATTGCCATATTCTAAACCTTCTTCACCTAATAATTTGTATGCTTTAATTCATTCTTTTATTGATGATCGGCCAATACCATATTCTAATGCAGTTTTATCAATCGTTTTAATTTTACTTATTTTTATTATTTTTAACTTTTCTTCTTTTGATAGTCATTTAGCCATAAAAAAAATTAACACCTTCCTTAAAGTATTTTTAACACAAAGGTTACAATTCTGTGTCTACTTTATTCTAGATGTTCACAAATGCATTTATTAATAATGTAGATGGCATGTGATGAGAAGGAGAATTCCAAGTAACTTATACAAGTATTCCATATACAAAAAACAATTTGACAGATGTAATTAAAAAAACAAAATATAATGTTAATTTATTAAATAACCAATTAACTAAAAATGAAATTAGTTATGTTGTTAATAATGACCCAATGAATATTCGTGATAAGTCAATAACCTTTGATATTGAAAAATTTGATTTAGCAAATAAAAAAGTTATTTTGAAATGTAATGGTTATTTTCAAGGAAAAATAACATTAGATTTAATAATTGATAGCAATATTACTAATCCTGTTGATTTAAACAATATTATTAAGAAAAAAAATATTGGCGAAATAAAACAAGGAACAAAAGATTTACCGGTAATAATTGTTGAGCGAATTAATAATATTAATAATACTAATTTAATATTTAGTAGAGATATTTGAATTAAAGGTCTTGTTGGTTCAAATGCTATTTGTATAGGTGAAACAAAATACAAAGGAGAAATTGCAATAAGTTGAAAATGAGTCAATTAAAAACGATTGTGTTAATACTAAACCATTCACAAAGATAAAAATGCTGTAATTAGCAAATATGAGCGTTTTAAGACTATATCAATAAAAATGATAATGTTGATTAAATATTCAAAAAAAATATCAAAAATTTCCAAAATTTTTAAAAAAGATGGAAAATAAAGAAATAAGGTGATGTAATAAATAATCAAAGTGAACTACAGATAATACATCAACCAATAAAGCATATAAAAGTTAATTTAAAAAATCATTTATCAATTTCAACAAAAATAATGGATTCTATATCATTAGTAACTATTGCTACAATATATACATACTTAATTAGTGTTGGTTATTATATGGGAATTGTATTCTTAACTATTCCATTAATATTTTTACTGATTATAAATAGTAATAATCTTATTTTTATCAGAAATAATAGAAAAACGGAATATTGATTAATTACTAATAATATATTTAAAAAGTACTTATTCATAATATCACTTTCATTAATTTTTATTCTATTAATAGCAATTCTATTTAGTGATAGAACTATAACCTTTTTATTTGATAATTGAAAAACTAAATTTAATAACTTATTAGACTTTATTGTTGCTATTAGTATTGTTCTAGGTATTATATTCTTAATCGAAATGATTAGTTTTATCTGTACTTTAAAATTAATTGATAAACATGATAACAAAGAAACAATACTTGCTAGTAAAAGTGTTATCAATTTAAAAAAGACTTTATTATGAATAACAATAATTTATTATAGACATATTCCGTAATTAAATTTTTTAAAAGTCAATTAATAATTTTAAAATTTATTTTAAAATTTTGTTATTAACAATAAATTTAGAAAAGTGTTGATAAAAATGATTTTTGAAAATTTAAAAAAATTAAAAAATGAAGAATTTTATAGATATTTTGGTATAAAACGTTTTCATTTTAATGAAATGTTAGAAAAATTAATTGAAATAGAAAAATTAGAAAAAAATAAAGGTCGAAAAAATAAACTTTCAGTAGAAGAAAGATTAATGATGACTTTATTATACTGAAAAGAATATTATACTTTTTTTCAAATGAGTATTAAATCTAAAATGAGCCCATCAAGTTGTTTTCGAAATATTACTTGAGTAGAAAATAAACTTAGTAACCACAAAGATTACCAATTTTTAAAAGAAAGATATAAATTAAAAATTGATAAAAAACAAGAAAATTCAAATGAATTTCAATTTTATTTAATTGATTCAACTGAGATTGAAATTGAAAGACCAACTAAAAAAAACTACAGTTAGAATATTTTTCTGGTAAAAGTTGAATGTATTCTATAAAATTTCAAATTGTATATGATTTTTTTAATAAAAAAATTGTTGATATTTTTGCTGATAATGGTAAAGTGCATGATTTTCAAATATTAAAAAATTCAAATCTTGAATTTTCAGAAAAAACAATAATTATTGGTGATTTAGGATATCAAGGTATACAAAATATTTATAAAAATACAATAATACCAATTAAAAGAACTAAAAATAAAAAATTAACTAAACAAGAAAGAAAATACAATAAGATTGTATCTAAAATTAGAATTAAAGTTGAACATGTCTTTGCTTGATTGAAAAGATTCAAAATTTTAGTAAATAAATGTAGAAAATCTAAATTTAGACTTATGTACTTAAGATTTAACTTACTTTGTGAAATTTTTAATAAAATAAAACCATTAAAATAAAAAAAATATTAAAAATATTTTTTTAAAATTTAAATTTTTATCGAGTTAATATAAAAATATTATTAACAATTTTTTGTTTAAAATGTAAACTCATTTTTTAAACTATTTTTTCAAAAAATATTTATTTCTATATTCAATAACACTAAATAGTTTTAAAACAATTTTATTGACAATTAATTAAATTTAATTACGGAATATGTCCTATGTATTAATATTTATATTTGCTTTATTCTTTTTATTAAAAAAGATAAGAAAAAATAATGGTTTTATAAACTATTAAGATTATTGTAATTAGAAGAAATATTTGTATTTGATAAATTTTGTTCATTATTTATATTTATTATGTGTTCTTGCAATAAAGGTGTTGTTTCATTTACTAATTGATTTAAAATAGGTTCAATTCTTTGACTTTCAAAGAATTCTCTATAAGCATTTGTTTCTGAACGCTCCTCTATACAATTAGAAACAATTTGACCAAACATCAAACCTATCATTCCTCCTATAATAGAACCTACAATAGCAGTACACAATAAAATACTATTCAAATCTTGAACGTGTTCATTTTTATTATCATTATCAAAAGAATTTTCATAAAGTAAAGTTAATCCTATGCCTCCGACTAATATTCCTGATAAAGTTCCAAATAATTCTTTTTTATTCATAGTTAATTTCATCCTTTCAAAATAAAAAAACTCAATTATTTATAAAAAAATAATGAGTCTAAAACTTATATTAATATAATTAATTGTAATATAAAAAAGTAATTATATTACAATTATTTTTCCTTTTAATTACTTTTATAATACTTTTAATATCTTTTAATATCTTTTAGAGACCAAAAATACCGCATAAATAAAGGGAAAAATGAACATAATTGTACCCTCAAAGTACGTCTATTGTACCCTCAAAGTAATATAATGTAACTCATTTATAATAAAGGGTACAATTATATTAAATAAAATCATAAAAAGGAGTTAAATTATGGAACAAGAGTTAAAACCAAAATCAATGATTTTGTATGCTAAAAACGAAATTAATACTGTACCTTTAAAAAAATTAACTTTGAAAGAAATAGATTTATTTTTTTATTTATGTTTTCGTTTAAACGAAAAAGAATCAGAAAGAGTTACATTAACTTTTAGCGAAGTAAAAAAAAATTTTAGATTTTAAACCTAATGATATTGAAAGATTAAGTAAATTATTTTTAAGAACTCATCAAAAAATGTTAGAAATTAATTTTACAGTAAAAGAAAATAATAAAATAATTTCCTTTCCTGTATTTTATAAATTCGGAATAGATAAAGATGATAAATGCGTATCTATTCAGGTACATCCACGTTTTCAACATGTTTTAAATTATTTTAAATTTGGTGGTCAATTTACAAGAATTAATTTATTAGAAATAATTTCTTTGAAATCAGATTACGCAAAGAAGCTATATCCAATTTTAAAGCAGTTTGAGTCAACTGGTGATGAAAGATACACAGATTACATAAAAGCCTCTGAATTTGATTATCAATTTTAATTTTAAAATAATCATGACCACTTGGTTCAGTAGTCATTAACTGTACTTTCACATGGCTTGGATAAGACTTAATAACTATTGCTGGTCTATATTTTTGTTTACCAGTTTCTTTATCAATATCATTGGGAATTTGAACCTTAATACCACGCCCTTTTTGTAATTTTTTTCAATCTCAATTATGTTTTTGCATATGTATTTAAATTCCTAACTTTTTAAAAATATCTTTAAATTGTTATTACAATATGATATAATATTATTTGTAAGAAAGAGTAAGCCTTCGCATTCCCAACCTTAGCTGTTGGGCTTTTTTATTTCAAAATTAATTTTACTAAATGTTCTACTTTATAATATTAAAAATTATTATTAAAATTTTTCTGGTGCATTATCAATTAACATTTGAATAATTTTAGAGTTACTATAACCTTGTTTATTTCATTGATTTAATTTTTTGATATGACCACTATGTAAATAAAAAGTTTTTAATCCACCTGATTGTTCTTTATTTTTGTTATTTTTTAATAACAATTTTTCTTTATTAAAATTTAATTTTATTTCATTTTCATTTAACCGGCTATCATCTAAATCAATTTCGGTTGTTTTTCTTAATTTCTGAGCTCTTTGCGCTGCTTCTTTAGTTTTATATAATTCTTCTTTACTGCTTAATTCATCAAAAATATTTTTCATATCATTTATTCTCCTTACAATTAATTACAACATATATTATAACATGTTATTATTAGTACTACTATTATAATTATTTTTATAACTAGTAATTATAATATTTTTTTGTTAAATAATTCTTGAACTATTTTTTCTATAGGATTACCTAAATTTACAATTGATTTATTTTTTGAAAGTGTTTTATTATTGTTTATGGCATTTTTAATGATGGCATATTCTCTCAAGGTATTTTCTAGAACAATATCTGAAAATTCACGGTTCATAAAATCTACAATTTGTTTACTTGCTGATTTGTTTTCTAAACGATTTAAAATAATTGTTCTAATTGTGTTTTTTATTTCAAAATCATGACAAATTCCAGATCAATCAGAAATTAAATTCATAATGCCTTTTACAGAATATCTACTTTCATCACAAATTAAAATAATTTCATCTGAAATTAATAACATATTTTGATTTATTAAATTTAAACTAGGATTAGTATCAATTAATATATAATCATAATTATTTTTTAATTCATTAAAAAACGGTGTAATATTTTTAAATAAAACTTTTTGTTTAATATTATAATTTAAAATTAAATTATTAATCTCATCTAAATCAATATTCGAACTAATTATCTCTAAATTTTTAATACTCGTTTTTTTAATTATTTTAAATAAATTAAATTTATTTTTACTAAAGACATATTCCGTAATTAAATTTTTTAAAAGTCAATTAATAATTTTAAAATTTATTTTATAATTTTGTTATTAACAATAAATTTAGAAAAGTGTTGATAAAAATGATTTTTGAAAATTTAAAAAAATTAAAAAATGAAGAATTTTATAGATATTTTGGTATAAAACGTTTTCATTTTAATGAAATGTTAGAAAAATTAATTGAAATAGAAAAATTAGAAAAAAATAAAGGTCGAAAAAATAAACTTTCAGTAGAAGAAAGATTAATGATGACTTTATTATACTGAAAAGAATATTATACTTTTTTTCAAATGAGTATTAAATCTAAAATGAGCCCATCAAGTTGTTTTCGAAATATTACTTGAGTAGAAAATAAACTTAGTAACCACAAAGATTACCAATTTTTAAAAGAAAGATATAAATTAAAAATTGATAAAAAACAAGAAAATTCAAATGAATTTCAATTTTATTTAATTGATTCAACTGAGATTGAAATTGAAAGACCAACTAAAAAAAACTACAGTTAGAATATTTTTCTGGTAAAAGTTGAATGTATTCTATAAAATTTCAAATTGTATATGATTTTTTTAATAAAAAAATTGTTGATATTTTTGCTGATAATGGTAAAGTGCATGATTTTCAAATATTAAAAAATTCAAATCTTGAATTTTCAGAAAAAACAATAATTATTGGTGATTTAGGATATCAAGGTATACAAAATATTTATAAAAATACAATAATACCAATTAAAAGAACTAAAAATAAAAAATTAACTAAACAAGAAAGAAAATACAATAAGATTGTATCTAAAATTAGAATTAAAGTTGAACATGTCTTTGCTTGATTGAAAAGATTCAAAATTTTAGTAAATAAATGTAGAAAATCTAAATTTAGACTTATGTACTTAAGATTTAACTTACTTTGTGAAATTTTTAATAAAATAAAACCATTAAAATAAAAAAAATATTAAAAATATTTTTTTAAAATTTAAATTTTTATCGAGTTAATATAAAAATATTATTAACAATTTTTTGTTTAAAATGTAAACTCATTTTTTAAACTATTTTTTCAAAAAATATTTATTTCTATATTCAATAACACTAAATAGTTTTAAAACAATTTTATTGACAATTAATTAAATTTAATTACGGAATATGTCCTTTCTTTTGTAAAAGAAAGAAAAAGTCCGCGCGAAAGCGCTTCCCAAAAAGAAAGAAAACGTTTTTCAAACGTTATCACATTAGCCATTAAGGAGATGAAACAAAATGGAACAAATAAAAATTATAGAAATCATCAACCGCTGAGGGTACTTAAATACTTATCAGATTTCATTATTACTAAATAAAGAAATTAACGCTGTTGATTGATTAATCAGAGCCTTAATAGACAAAAAATTAATTCGTGTAGACCAACTAACCAGAAAAAACATCTACATGCTCTCAAGTCTAGGAAACCGAAAACTTGGCAAAAAAAGTAAAAGCATAAGAATTAATTACAATGAATTAAAACATCAAGATTTACTCATCAAATGACTTTGTCAACAAACTGACATAATTTCTTATCAAACCGAAAGAGAACTAAAAACAGAAAGCTATCGAGAAAAAGGATATCCTGACTTATTAGTTCACTATGAAAATAAAATTATGATTATTGAATTCGAAAGAACTAGAAAAACTAAACAACGAATGAGACAAAAGTTTGATGGATTACGACATTATTGTAAAAACGGATACGATGTTTTATTTCTAGTTCCAAATGAAAGCATGAAAAAATTTGTTGATGAGCAAATCAAAATCTATAATTGAAAAATCGCAACTTTCAAAACCCAAATATTCAATATTAATATAGATAATTAATAACTAAATTTTGGTTAAAACTTTAACTAATTGTAAAATACACAAAATTTGATAATATGTAGTTGTTATCCAATATATAAGTTTTAACCCATTATTTTGGTATAAAAGTAAATGGGTTTTAATGTTAAAAGGAGATATTAACATGACTGACAAAACAAAATCACAAACATATAATTTTCTATCAGAAAATAAATCCATAGAAGATATTAAAAAGCAAGCAAACATTGAGGTTAAAGAAAAAAGTAGACATGGTGGAAAAACATTTAAAATAATTGAAAAACCCATTTTAAGTTTGGCAATTCATAATTCAAATAATGACCCAAATAGTGCTGATGAAAATTTAGAACCAATTGCTATTAGTTTAACAGATAACGAAAAAATACAAGAAACAAATAATTATATATGAACAAAAATTAAAAATTACTTAAATTTACCAACAGCAAATACAGAAGAAATATCAAAATTACATACAACAATTCAAGAACAAGCAAAGGAAATTCAGAAACTTATAAAAGAAAATGAAAAATTAAAACTAAAGCAAAGCAATGATAATTTGGCAAAATTTTCATATAACGCAATAACAATTTATGATGAAAAACAAAGAAAAAAAACGGGAATTGAAAAAATGTACGAAGAAATTTTACCAATTAATAATGAACTTTATTTTATTACAACTTTTCAAAATATCAATAATTCACTTACTGAAGAAATAATATGTTTTCAAGAACTTATAAATAGTGATATACAAGTTGTTCAACAAATAAAAAATTATAAAAATATCAGTGAATATAAAAAAGATATTGTACTAATGGAAGACACTTCAAAATATAATAATTGTCAGTTTTTACCAATTAAAGACTTTTTAAAAAAACAACAAGATTTTAAACTAAAACCAACTAAAAAAGAAATAGGTATATGAATAATTAGTTGGTTAATAATACCCTTAGGTGTAGTGGCTATTAATCTTATTCATCCTCCATTATTAATAATGAGTCTTGTAATTGGTGGTATTGCTATAGTCCTTAGAGGAGGGGCAGAATTATTTTCACCAAAATCAAAAAAAGTTTGATCATGAATTTCTAACAAAATATGTAAAAATGAAGAATTAAAAGAAAAAAATAAAAAAGAACGTCAATCAATAATTAAAAATTTAACAAGTGATAAACTAGAAACTAAATTACAAACACAATATGATATTTTAAAACAAAAAATTGATAATAGGAAAGAAGAAATTCCAAATCAACTAATAAATAGTAATTCAAATAGTATTCTAAAAAATTCAAATATTGAAAATAATCAAAATTTTGATTCATCTATACGAAATACAATTAATAACCAAAACCAACAACCTTCAACAATTTCAAGAAATAATTGAAATAAATTAAAGTGTTTATTAACAACATAATTAACAAATTTAATTAAGTAATAAAGTTCTAATCGCTATTTTCAGAAAATAGCGATTTTTTATTATTTTTTACACATTTTTCGTTTTAAAAATATATAATTTTTCTTGGATATTTTAAAAGTAGAAAAAAGTATTCAAAAATAATCAAAGGAGAATATAAATATGTGAAGATCATCTAATGAATGAAGCCAAGCGGACAAAGACAAATGAAACAAAAGAGTTGCCGAAACAAATAAAGCATGAGGAGAAAAAAACGAACGTGAAAGACGAGAAAGAGTTACTAATGCTCTTGGATTTGAAAAAGACAAATCAAAAATAAACAGTGAAGCTTCAACAAGTAAAAGTCAAACTTCTAGTAGTAAATCACAAAAAATGTAAATATAATAAATACTTTAAACTGCACAATTGTGCAGTTTACTTAACAATTTTATTTGTATAATTTTAATGAAAATATTTAACTTAAATAAGTGTTAAATATAAAATTTAAACATAAACACAAATTCCAAATAACCTTTAAAACTTTAGTTCCAAATTTTTATTTAGGAACTTTTTTTGTATATAACTATTGTAATAAATAAATTTTTATTTTAAAATTTTTAATATTTATAAATAAAAATTACGAGAAAATTATGCAAATAAAATTAATTGATATTGCTATTAACCCAATTAATGAATTATTTAAGTTTATTAGTTATATATTCTAAAATATAAGGAGATTTAAAAATGCAAAATTTAAACAAAAAAAAGCATCAATTTCAAATTTTAAAATAGTAAATAATGAAGATAATTTAACAGAAAATATGAGTTTAAAATGTCCAAAATGTAAAACTGTATTTACTATAAGTGAGTTTGAAAATAGTGAATTTTCAAAAACTCATTACGAACAATTTGTAAAAAAAATGGTAGAACTTACAAAAACAAAAATAGAAAAGGATTGCGAAAAAAGGCTTACTGAAAAATTTGAAATAGATTTAGAAAATAAGATTAAAGATATTAAATTAAAAAATATTAATGATTTTAATGTTGAAAAAGAAAATTTAACAAAAAAATATAATGATGAATTAAATTTAATTAAGATAACTAATCAAGAATTAAAAGCAAAAATAGATCAGTTTAAATTAGAAAAAGACAAAGAAATTGCTGAACAAATAAATAAAAAAATTGAAAACTTTAATGTTGAAAAAGAAAATTTAACAAAAAAATATAATGATGAATTAAATTCACTGAAAGAAGAATATCAAAAATTACAATTAGAGAACCAAAAAAATAAGTTAATTAATAATAAAATACAAGGTGATAATCTTGAGCAAGAAATAGAAGAAATTTTAACAAATACATTTTTAGTAGATTCTATTTCAAAAATTACAATGTTAGGAAAAAAGGCGGATATATTGCATAAAATTAAACTTGATGGCTCAGATAAGCATATAGGTATTATAACTTATGAAATAAAGAATACAAAAGAATGAAGTGATACTTGAGAATCAAAATTTGCAGATGATATGCGCAAAACAAATGCTAGATATGGAATAATTACTGCAACTGCTTTTTCTGTAAGATATGGTAAAAAGATATTTGCAGTTTCTGAATTTAATCCAAATATTTATTTCTGCAGTCATGAAAATGTATCTTTGGTTGCACAAATTGTTAGAATGTTAGTACTAACAGAATACAGATTAGAAAATGATAATAAAAATAATAGCGAACTAGAAAAAAAGATACACAAATTAACAGAGTGAAAAAAAATTGATTTTCCAAATTTTTCTTCAAAAATTAAAGCTGCCATTGATGGCTTAGAAAAAGTTCAATCAGCTATTGCAAATCAAATGAATCCCTTGGACAAAAATATTAAAATTATAAAAGAAAATTTTCTTAATGAAATAGAAAAAAGTCTAAATTTATTAATAGTTTAAATTGAGGTTTTCTTTTATTTCCATTTCTTGTATTTTAGTAAATAAAGTACTATTTTTATCCAATTGAATTGGTTTATTAAAATTATCTCTTCAAATACGATTAATTCATTCAAGTGGTATAGTTCTATAATAAATTGGCCGTATGTACTGAATTTGATTATCAATTTTAATTTTAAAATAATCATGACCACTTGGTTCAGTAGTCATTAACTGTACTTTCACATGGCTTGGATAAGACTTAATAACTATTGCTGGTCTATATTTTTGTTTACCAGTTTCTTTATCAATATCATTGGGAATTTGAACCTTAATACCACGCCCTTTTTGTAATTTTTTTCAATCTCAATTATGTTTTTGCATATGTATTTAAATTCCTAACTTTTTAAAAATATCTTTAAATTGTTATTACAATATGATATAATATTATTTGTAAGAAAGAGTAAGCCTTCGCATTCCCAACCTTAGCTCTTGGGCTTTTTTATTTCAAAATTAATTTTACTAAATGTTCTACTTTATAATATTAAAAATTATTATTAAAATTTTTCTGGTGCATTATCAATTAACATTTGAATAATTTTAGAGTTACTATAACCTTGTTTATTTCATTGATTTAATTTTTTGATATGACCACTATGTAAATAAAAAGTTTTTAATCCACCTGATTGTTCTTTATTTTTGTTATTTTTTAATAACAATTTTTCTTTATTAAAATTTAATTTTATTTCATTTTCATTTAATCGGCTATCATCTAAATCAATTTCGGTTGTTTTTCTTAATTTCTGAGCTCTTTGCGCTGCTTCTTTAGTTTTATATAATTCTTCTTTACTGCTTAATTCATCAAAAATATTTTTCATATCATTTATTCTGCTTACAATTAATTACAACATATATTATAACATGTTATTATTAGTACTACTATTATAATTATTTTTATAACTAGTAATTATAATATTTTTTTGTTAAATAATTCTTGAACTATTTTTTCTATAGGATTACCTAAATTTACAATTGATTTATTTTTTGAAAGTGTTTTATTATTGTTTATGGCATTTTTAATGATGGCATATTCTCTCAAGGTATTTTCTAGAACAATATCTGAAAATTCACGGTTCATAAAATCTACAATTTGTTTACTTGCTGATTTGTTTTCTAAACGATTTAAAATAATTGTTCTAATTGTGTTTTTTATTTCAAAATCATGACAAATTCCAGATCAATCAGAAATTAAATTCATAATGCCTTTTACAGAATATCTACTTTCATCACAAATTAAAATAATTTCATCTGAAATTAATAACATATTTTGATTTATTAAATTTAAACTAGGATTAGTATCAATTAATATATAATCATAATTATTTTTTAATTCATTAAAAAACGGTGTAATATTTTTAAATAAAACTTTTTGTTTAATATTATAATTTAAAATTAAATTATTAATCTCATCTAAATCAATATTCGAACTAATTATCTCTAAATTTTTAATACTCGTTTTTTTAATTATTTTAAATAAATTAAATTTATTTTTACTAAAGACATATTCCGTAATTAAATTTTTTAAAAGTCAATTAATAATTTTAAAATTTATTTTATAATTTTGTTATTAACAATAAATTTAGAAAAGTGTTGATAAAAATGATTTTTGAAAATTTAAAAAAATTAAAAAATGAAGAATTTTATAGATATTTTGGTATAAAACGTTTTCATTTTAATGAAATGTTAGAAAAATTAATTGAAATAGAAAAATTAGAAAAAAATAAAGGTCGAAAAAATAAACTTTCAGTAGATGAAAGATTAATGATGACTTTATTATACTGAAAAGAATATTATACTTTTTTTCAAATGAGTATTAAATCTAAAATGAGCCCATCAAGTTGTTTTCGAAATATTACTTGAGTAGAAAATAAACTTAGTAACCACAAAGATTACCAATTTTTAAAAGAAAGATATAAATTAAAAATTGATAAAAAACAAGAAAATTCAAATGAATTTCAATTTTATTTAATTGATTCAACTGAGATTGAAATTGAAAGACCAACTAAAAAAAACTACAGTTAGAATATTTTTCTGGTAAAAGTTGAATGTATTCTATAAAATTTCAAATTGTATATGATTTTTTTAATAAAAAAATTGTTGATATTTTTGCTGATAATGGTAAAGTGCATGATTTTCAAATATTAAAAAATTCAAATCTTGAATTTTCAGAAAAAACAATAATTATTGGTGATTTAGGATATCAAGGTATACAAAATATTTATAAAAATACAATAATACCAATTAAAAGAACTAAAAATAAAAAATTAACTAAACAAGAAAGAAAATACAATAAGATTGTATCTAAAATTAGAATTAAAGTTGAACATGTCTTTGCTTGATTGAAAAGATTCAAAATTTTAGTAAATAAATGTAGAAAATCTAAATTTAGACTTATGTACTTAAGATTTAACTTACTTTGTGAAATTTTTAATAAAATAAAACCATTAAAATAAAAAAATATTAAAAATATTTTTTTAAAATTTAAATTTTTATCGAGTTAATATAAAAATATTATTAACAATTTTTTGTTTAAAATGTAAACTCATTTTTTAAACTATTTTTTCAAAAAATATTTATTTCTATATTCAATAACACTAAATAGTTTTAAAACAATTTTATTGACAATTAATTAAATTTAATTACGGAATATGTCCGATGTCTAGAAGAGGTAATTCTTGTGATAATGGTGCTACTGAATCTTGATTTGGAACAATGAAAACAGAATTTCTATATCAAATTCTAAGAAAAAACAGAACTATTGAATGAATAAAAGAAAATTTACCCAAATATATTTACTTTTATAATAACGATAGACCTCAAATAAAATTAAAAGGAATGAGTCCAATCGAATATCGATTAGCTCATTCCAAATCAACAAATAATTACTTCATATCTACAAATTTAACACTTACAAACACTATTTTATAAAATTTAATAAAAGGTTACTTTAATTGTCCACTTTTCTTGACAAATTCATCCTTTGAAAATAAGTGAAATAAACAATATCCTCAAATTGCTAAATCTTGATATAAAAATTGAGATAATTTAATGGTTTTTATTAGTTATCCTACAGAAATCAAAAGAGTGATTTATACAACAAATGCTATTGAATCTGTAAATAGAATAATATGAGAAAAGTATGACGTAATGTTTGAAAAGAAATATTAACTTATTATTGTGATGGTGATTTAACTAAGACAATTAATTCCGAAGAGTTTAAAGAATGACAGGATAAATTTATCGAAAATTGTGAATCATTAATTGAAAAATGAAAAGGTAAAGAAAAATATAAATTTATATTAGATACTTGTAAAAAATTATGTGAGATTGTCAAAAGTTTAGTAAATGATGTATGTAGTGATCATGAATTTCAAAGAAGTGAATCATTAGACTTCTTGCAAAACTATGATATTAATCACATTTTTTAAGTTTAAAAATTTATTTTAATAACACTTTTAATATTTTTTAAAAATTATTGTTCAAAATATGTTTTATTTTTTGTCATTAAAATACAACAAAAATTATTATTTCAAATAAAAAAATAAAATATTAAATTATCAAATATATTTAAATTAATAATTGTAAATTATAAATTGAAGCTATTAAATTAAATCTTAATGCAAATTTTTTTCTTCTATTTCGATATTTTTCACTAATAATTTTAAATTTTTTAAGAATCGCAAAAACATGTTCAATAACAACTCTCATTTTTGAAATAGCCTTATTATTTTTCTTTTCTTCTTTAGTTAAAGGGTTTTTCTTTGATTTTCGTTTAGGTAATAAGACATTTTTATGTATGTTTTGTATACCTTGATATCCTAAATCTACTAAAATAGTTGTTTCTGATAAAAATTTCGTTTTTGAATTTTTTAAAATTTTAAAATCATGATTTTTACCATAAGAAAAATAAGAACTTATAATTTTTTTACTATCTTTTTCAATTATGACTTGAGTTTTTATTGTATGTTTTTTTTTCCTGAATAATATTGTTTTTGACTTTTTTTGGGCGTTGAATAGTACTTTCAGTCACATAAATGATAACTGTTTTATCTTTAAAATTATTATTTAACAGTGATTTTTGCCCATCAAGTTGTTGAAAATCAGGATGTTTTATTAAAGTATTTTCTATTCACTTGATATTCCTATAGCAACTACTTTCACTAATTCCATAACTTTTAGCAATATGAAAATAACTTCGATACTCTCTTCAATATTCTAAAGTCATTAATAAACGATTTTCTAATGATAATTTATTAGGTGTACCACCATTTTTAAACTTTTTTACTTCTTCTGTCTTTAAAATTTTTAGAATTTTATTAAAAATAATATCATTTATACCAGTTAATCTTAATAATTCTGGATTGTTAATAGTTTTTAATTTATCAAACATCATAGATTACCTATCTTTTTTATTTTTAATTTTATTTTAAAAATTAAATTTTTAATAGATAGGTTTTGCAAGAAGTCTATTAAATATTATTGGTAATAATATATTTTTACAAGCAAATATTGCTAAAGAAAATGGGTCTACTGATTTATCAAATAATAATTGAAAAGAAGAAATTAGAAGAGACTCAAATCACTTAATGCCAAAAACTGAAAAACCTTGTTGAAGAAGATATGTAATTAGAAGATAATTAGTAAAAAAATAAATATATATTTAAATAAATTAAAAAATAAGTTTTAACCCCTTGTTATTTTTTACTTTTATATGCTATTATTGTATAGGTAACGGCTCGGTAGCTCAGTTGGTAGAGCATTCGCCTGAAGAGCGAAGTGTCAGTGGTTCGAATCCGCTTCGAGCCACCATTATTTAAAATATAGGCAATTAAGCCTTTTTTTAATTATTTTTCTTAGATTTAGGTTTAAGTTAAAATTTTAGGTATAATAGTGTCATTAGCAATTTTAAACAATTAATAATTCTAGAAAGAAGGGTATTAGTGTCTAAAATTTTAGTTTTAAATAATGCGAAAATAATTAGCATTAAGAAAATAATAAATAATGGTTTTTTAGTAATTAAAGATAATTTAATTTTCCAAATTAATGAAGGAAAGTATAATTATGAATTTCAAGATGCTCACGTTATTGAATGTCATAATCAAACAATAATACCTGGTTTTATTGATTTACATGTACATGGAGGTTATGGCTATAGTTTAATGGATGGTACCATTGAATCAATTAATAATTTTGCAAAATTAGTTCCAAAAGAGGGAGTAACAAAGTTTTGTTATGCAACAGTTACTGCCAGTAAAAAAGAAATTGATAATATTCTTTCAGTATTTGCTAAGTATATGAAAACAGAAAATAAAGGTAACAAGGCACGAATTATTGGTGCATATTTAGAAGGACCTTTTATCTCAGAATTACAAAAAGGAGCACATACTCCGTCATTACTTCATGTTCCTGATCTTAATTTAGTAAAATCTTGAAATATAATTAGTAACAAAAATTTAAAATTTATTGTTTATGCTCCTGAGATAGATCCTAATTTAAATAATAAAAATTCAAATTTTATTTCTTCATTAATTAAAAATAATATTATTCCTAGTGTTGGTCATAGTAATGCTACTTTTAAAGAAATAACTAAAACTATTGAATATGGTTTAACGCATATTACCCATCTTTATAATGCAATGAGTCCCTATAATCATCGCGATCCTGGTGTTGTTCCAGCATCATTATATTATGATCAATTAGTTACTGAGTTAATTTGTGATGGAATTCATGTTGATATTGATATTTTAGCAATAACATATAAAATTAAAGGTGCCGATGGAATTTGTATGATTACTGATGCCATGAGTGCAAAGGGACAGCCTGATGGTAAGTATTTATTGGGACCATTACCTGTCATTAAAAGTAATAATAAGGTTACTGTTGAAGCAACCAGAAAATTGGCAGGCAGCATTGCAACAATGATTGCTGGTTTTAAAAATTTATTAAAAATTACTAATAATAATTGACAAGATTGCATCAAAATGGCCTCTTATAATAGTGCTAAACAAGTAGGAATTGCAAATAAAACGGGTAATATTGTTATTGGTAAATTAGCAGATATTATTGTATTAACTAAGAATAATGATATTTTTTTAACAATATGCGAATGAAAAATTGCGTATCAACAAGAATAAGTAAGTAATGTAAGGGGTTTTTAAATTATGAAATTAATTATTTTAAAAGATAAAACTGAGGTTGCTCAATTATTAAGTAAAATTATTATTGATATTATTAAAGTTAAACCAAATGCTATTTTAGGATTAGCAACAGGAAGTAGTCCAATTGAAACATATAATTTATTAATAGCAGATGCAAAAAATAACAAAAGAGATTGATCAAAAGTTGTAACATTTAATTTAGATGAATATGTTGGTTTAACTCCAGATCATGTAAAAAGTTATAGTTATTTTATGAATCATCAATTATTTAATCATATTAAAAGTCTTAATTTAAAAAATACGTATGTTCCTAAAGGTATTGGTGATTTAGACCAAAATGTGGAAGAATATGAAAAATTATTAAAAGAAAAAGGACCAATTGATTTACAAATATTGGGTTTAGGTACTAATGGTCATATTGCTTTTAATGAACCAGGTACTCTTGGAAGTAGTAAAACACATGTTGTTAATTTAACTAAAGAAACAATTGAAGCTAATAAAAGATTTTTTTCTAAAGTTGAAGATGTACCAACCAAAGCTGTTACGATGGGCATTCATACTATTTTACAAGCTAAATTGATTGTTTTAATTGCTACAGGAACTAATAAAGCACAAGCTATTCGAGAGTTAGTTGAAGGTAAAGTTTCTCCAAATTATCCATGTACTTTTTTACAAAATCATGATGATGTTACAATTATTATTGATGAAGAAGCAGCAGCATTATTAAAACCAACTATATCAAAAAAAAATTAACTTAAAGGAGAAACAAATGGAACGTAAAAAGATTATTATTGGAAATTGAAAAATGTATAAAAATATAGAAGAAACTCAATTTTTTTTAAATGAATTTAATAAATTAATAAAAACTAAAAATATTAAATATGATTATGGAATAGGAGCTAGTTTTACTAATTTACCCTTATTAAAAATGAACAAAACTTCTACTTTAATTATTGCAGCTCAAAATTGTCATTATGAAACCGAAGGTGCATATACTGGTGAAATTTCAATTAAGATGCTAAAAGATATGATGGTTAGTCATGTTATTATTGGTCATTCTGAACGCAGAATGTATTTTAATGAAGTAGATGAAACAATAAATAAAAAAATACATTCACTATTTAATGCTAATATTATACCAATTTTATGTTGTGGTGAAACTTTAAACCAATATGAAAATAAAGAAACTAATGAAGTAATTAAAAATCAAATTAAGTTAGCATTAAAAAATATTAAAACAGAAAATATTGCTAAGTTAGTAATTGCCTATGAGCCAATATGAGCAATTGGTACTGGTAAAACAGCAACAGCTCAACAAGCCCAAACGGTTTGTAAAATGATTCGTGAATTTATTAGTGAATTATATAATAAAAATGTTGCAGAACAAGTACGTATTCAGTATGGTGGTTCAGTAAAACCCGATAATATTAAATTAATACTTTCTGAACCCGACATTGATGGTGCATTAGTTGGAGGTGCTTCATTAGTACCACAATCTTTTTTTGATTTACTAATTTAACTCTATTTAAATTACTAATAAAAATAAGGAGTTAACTAAACATGGAATTATCAAAGATACAAATTAAAAGTATGTGAACAAAACTAACAAAAAAAATTAAACATCGTGCCTTTCCGGCAACCACTTTTGTCAATGCTTTTAGGAATAAGTCAGAAATTTTAGCATTGTTTAGTAAAAATGGTGAAGACACTAATCAATTAGAACAAATTGGCTTTATTATTTGTACTAAAACTATTTTTGCTCCTAGTAGTGATAGTATTGTTAGTGACAAAGGTATTATTACTAATGAATATTTTACTGGTGAAGTAATTGATGTTAATAATACTCTTATTCCTAATACTTATATTCATTTAGTTAATGTTAATAGTGGACCAATCGTTATTAACGATATTCCATTGTATTTAACTATCAATGAAAGTCATCATCAATCATTAGTTAATAATAAAATTGGTGCTAAATTATTTACAAATAGTTTGATGAAACAATTAAATTATAAAACTTCTAATTTTAGTTCTATTTCTATTACTGAACAAAATTTTATTGTTGCTCTTAATAATTTAAAGATAAATAGAAAACAAATATTGCAAAGTGAATTTATCATTAATTCTTTATTAGAACAAAAATTATCATTAGAACAGTTAATTTTATTGCAAAATAAAAAAGAATATAGTTATTTAAAAAAATTTAATGAAGTTGAATTACAAGAAATTATTAATTTGCAAAAAATAGCAGTTGTTGCTATTAAAACTAATAAAGATCAGCGAAAAATAACATTAATAGCAGGTAATAAACAACGAATTGAAAACTTTTTTATTAATGCTAAAAAACCAATCATTATTGCTATTAATGCTATTAATAAAAAAATTAGAGCAATTAATCAGCCCGAAAATATTCAACCAATAGCACCGATAACTAATATTACTAATTATCAAGATTTATGACAATTACAAAAAATTCATAAAGAACTATTGAAGTCATTTTCAAAATGGCGGATAGTATCTCAAGATATATTAGAAAATTTATCACAGACTTTTCCTTATGGTTATTATTCAGAAGTCATTGATAATTTGAAAATTACTCATTATTCTTTTAATAATGATTTATTAGATTATAATTTAATGGAAATTAAAGGACACAATTTATTAGCTAATAGTAGTAATACTATTTTATTTCTTTCTAATAATATTAGTGATAATCCTAGTATGGTTATTTTATTAAGTGAAAATTTAAAATCAATTTGTGATTTAAAAACAATAATTACTAAAATTACTAAAAAGCAATCTATTAAAATAGTCTTTAAAAAAGATATTGTTATTTTGAGTACTGTTCATTATCAATGTATTACTGATTTTATTACTAAAATGATTACTATTTTTAAATCTGATAATTTTAAACATCAGTTACAAGTTATTAAATAAAATATGAGGTGAAATTTATGAAAACAAAACAACCAATATTACTATGTATTTTAGATGGTTTTGGTATTGCAAAATCTAGTTCAACTAATGCTATTAGTTCTGCAACAAAACCTAATTTGGATTATTTATTAAAAACTTATCCGCATACTGAAGTTTCAGCTTCTGGCCTTGCAGTTGGTTTACCAGAAGGACAAATGGGCAACTCTGAAGTTGGACATTTACAAATTGGTGCCGGTAGAGTAATTTATCAGTCATTAACATTAATTAATAAGTCAATAAATGATAAAACATTTTTTAAAAATGAAACAATATTGTCAGCAATTAATCATGCCAAAAAGAATAATAGTAATGTTCATATTATTGGTTTACTAAGTGATGGTGGAGTACATGCTCATATTAATCATATTTTAGCATTATTAGAAATTGCTAAACAACAAAATTTTAAGAATGTTTATGTTCATGCTATTTTAGATGGTCGTGATACAAAAGCTGATATTTCTAAAATTTATATTGAACAGTTATTAAAAACTATGAAACAATTAGGCATTGGTATGCTTGCTACTATTTCAGGAAGATATTATGCTATGGATCGCGATAAACGTTGAGATCGTTTAAAAATAGCATATGATGTAATAGTTAATCATGAAGGTGCTTCATTTATTGATCCTATTGCTTATGTTAATGCAGAATATAGTGCTGGTCGTAATGATGAATTTATTATGCCTGCTTATAATTCTGAAATTAATAATGGTAATATTAGGAATAACGATAGCATTATTTTTGCTAATTTCCGTCCTGATCGTGCAATTCAATTAGCATCAGCATTAACAAATAATAAATATGATTTTAATATTAGTATGAAAATACCAACATTAAAAAATACTTTTTTTATTTCAATGATGGAATATGCTAAAAGTGTTAAACCACAAGGTGTTATTTTTCCACCTATATCAATGCTTGATGCTTTAGGGGAATGATTAAGTAAAAATCAATATCATCAATTACGAATTGCTGAAACTGAAAAATATGCACACGTAACTTATTTTTTTGATGGTGGTGTTGATGTTGAATATCCACTATCAACAAGAATTTTAATTCCTTCACCAAAAGTAGCAACTTATGACTTAAAACCAGAAATGAGTGCTCGCGAAATTACTACTCGTTTAGAAAGTGAAATTTCTAAAAACATATATGATGTTATGGTTTTAAATTTTGCTAATCCTGATATGGTTGGTCATACTGGTGTTTTAAATGCTGCCATTGATGCAATTGATGTTATTGATGAATGTATTGGAAAATTGTTTCAAGCAATGAAAAAAGTGAATGGTATTTTAATGATTACTGCTGATCACGGTAATGCTGAAATCATGATTGATAAAGAGGGTAATCCTAATAAAAAACATACATCGCAACCAGTACCATTTATTATTTGTAAAACAGGATTAAAATTAAAATCAGGTGGTTGCTTAGCAAATATTGCTCCAACGCTATTAGACGTTTTGGGTTTAGTTAAACCAACTGTTATGACCAGTGAGTCTTTAATTATTAAATAAAAATATATTGATTTTTCTTTTTATTGATAAGTGCTTGTTTTAAGAATATAAAAGTATTAAAATACAGGCATATGAATTAAATATAGTGTTTCCCCTTTTATTTTTTTAAATAAATATAAGGGGTTTATTATATTTAGTTCCTATATTATTTTAGAAATCTATACATTTATTAAAAATTATGGAGGTAAAGTATGCCATTATCAGAAACAGTAGAATATCAATATCGAGAACTTAATGACTTTCTACAAAAATCATTAAGTTGTAAAAAAGATGAATCATCACCCAATATAACTTTAAATAGTTTGGAAGTTAAGATTGATGATATAAAAACACAATTAGATAGTAGTTTAAAAGAATATATTATTGAACTTGTATATGTAGATGAAAAGGGACGTTTAGTAAAAAATACTAATGATGAAAATGTTAGTATTATTCAACAACCACCTTTAGCAATTAATAGTGATCAATTACAACAACTAGTAATAGTAAAAGAAAAATTAGATAGTTCTCTAGTACATTTATATCGAACTAAAAAAGAAAATGATAAGATTATTCTTGAATATTTAGGTAAAAAAGAATTACCGGCATTATTATTAAAAACTCAATCAGAATCCAATAATTTAAATAATGAAGAATATAAAGAAGAGTTAGATGATCTTAATGTTAATATTATAAAAAGATCTGAAGAGCCTATGAAATTATCATTTGCTGAAAATGGAACGTGTTATTTATTTATTGATAATAAAAACAAAACAATTGTTCCTGTAGATGTAAATGATGCTAAGGAATTTAAAAACTTTGTAGCCAAAAAATGTCCTCGTAATGGTAGTATAAATATTGAAGTTGATAAAAATGGAAAGATTTTGTTTGCATATATTATTGATAACCAGACTCATAAGAGGAAAGATATAAAAATTGATGAAAAATTAATTGATACTCTTGAAAGAGTAATTAGTACAGCCTCTTCTTTACATTCACAACATTTACAAAATAATTCTGTTGCACCTAAAAAAGAAGTACAAAGTAATAATTTTTTTCCTGCAAAGGAAATTAATGGTACTGAAGCACCATCAAAACCAGTAGAACAAAATGTTAAGTCAGTTTTATCTACACCAACACCATAAATGTAATAATTAAAGGAGAAAATATAAAAATGCCACTAATGGAAAATTTTAAATGATTTACAAACATTATGAGAAGTATATATCAATCAGAAATAAGTGATTTTGAAGATATTGCTATTGAAGTAGAGGATGACCTATATTCAAAAAAGAATATACTTAATATTTTGAAGAATTCTTCTTTCAATATTAATCCATTAAAAGTAAAAAAAATAGTTAGTTTAAATCAAGATGGAAAATTTGTTGTTGATAGTGGTTCATTAGTTAATACTATATTTATTAGTGATGAATCATTAATTCAAAATGATCAAAGTATATTTAAAAAAGACCAATTAGTTTTCGTTGAGGATGAAACTGACAATACTAAAATTAAAGTATATAAAATTTTATTTGATGAATCTGAAGGTGAAATAAGACCTGAATTAGGATTATTAGGAAGTATAAATTTATTAAAATTTAATGAAATTTTTATAAATTCTGGACTGTTTAAAGAAAATGATGTTTTAATTAATCAAAAGATTAAAAGTTTATTAGATACTCCACAGTTGCGAAATCCATTTGAACAACCAAACCCAGTTTGAGATGTGGAATACTATAAAATTAATGATTATTCTTCAAATAGTACAATGATCGAAGATTTTAAAAAACATTTAAATTTAGTGAATGTTGAAAAAGACTATTTTATTTATTGTCAAGGAAATGAAATTTTTATTAAAAATGTTACTGATCCAAATGATACTTTTATAATCTCAACAACTGCTCAAAGTATTACTGATAATGATATTTTTTATTTAAATAAAAAGATTAACGAAAATGGAGAAATTTTTTGAGAAAGCTATAAAATAACAAAAAAACCTGTTCTAGGACGATTATATGATAATGTAAAATATCAAGCACATAAAGTTAAATTTTTAACCGACCAGCAATTTGATGATTTAAAAGCATTAAGTACTCCTCCAGAATTAGGATTTACTATAGAACCAACAAATAATATTGGATTAGCATCTGTTATTAAAGCAGAACAAGAAGAAATTGATTTAGATGCTATGCTTTTTTTACTTATTGTACCAGAAGTATTACCAGAAGATTTACCTGAACCTTTACCGATTACAAATAATATCACTGAAACATTACAAAATAATAGCATAGAAGGTTTGTATAGTTTAGTAATAGAAGATGGTAAAATAAAAATATCAGATGCTAAATCAGATCCAGAAAATGTAATTTTTGAACAAGAACTTTCTCTGGATAATAAAAAAATATGAAATAATATAGAAGTTGCTAGTAAGTATCAAAAAGTATACTTTGCAAAAAACCCAAGTAATAATTTAGTAGAAAAATGAGTAGTTATTGCTGATCAAAATCAACTACAATGTATTGGAACACTTTCTTTATTAGAGTTAAGAAAAAGTTTTGCAAATAATAATTTATTTCCTAATGGATTAAAGGGTATTCACTGTGGAGAAAATGGATCACAAGTTAAAGTGGCAAGAGCTGCTGCTGAACAGGTAATATCACCAAAACCATCAGCTACAAAATTATCTCCAGTTATCGTTAAAAATGTTATTAATTTAAAATGAGATGATAGTAGAGAATTATGAGATTTAAACATAACAACTGATGAGCAAACATTGGATAAAAAATTAAAATTAGAAAAAGATGAAAATGATATTTTGAAAAATTTAATAGATAAAAATAATAATGCAAATACTGTTATTTTATTTAATAAGTATGATGGAAAATTTTTAAGAGCATATTATTTTGATGAAAATAATAAAAAAGTAAATTGCTCTAATAAGTTAAGTGATGAAGATAAAGAACAACTTAGTATCATAAATCAGAAAGCAAAAGTAAGAGTATCAGAAACAAGAACAGTAAGACCAATACCTGATTTAAAATCAAACTTATTTTCAAAAAATATTAAAACTTTTAATTTTAATATTTTTAATGGAAAATGTTATGTTTTATGTAATGATGAACTTGGAATTCCATTAAAAGCAGAAGTGAAACTTAGTCCTGAACAAATTCGTGCATTATCATATTTAACTAAAAATGAAGTTGATTTTTCTTTAACTTTTGATAAAGATGATAATTTTAAAAGTATAAGTTATATCTTTTATAGAGATGAAGTAAAACAAAATGTAACTATTAACAGAAAAGATTTATCTAATGGTAATAATTTTAATCAAAAAACGATTGAAACTGATGAATTAATGAAAGCAATAATTACTGCTCTTAATAATCCTGAAAGTTTAATACCAGAGGATGATGGAGTAACTCCAAAACCATGAAATAGTGATACTGCTGCTAAAGTTAATGATACATCATCACCAAGTAGTACAACTCAACATTCACAACAACAACAAATGTAATTAAATCATCATTATTTTAGAAGCACAAATAAAAAATATTTGTGCTTTTTTGATTCTAAACAATATTTTTTTCTGTATAATAATTAGTGAAATATTAAAGAAAGAAGGAATTAACAAATATGTCTTGCATTATTGATATTAGAGCACTACAAGTAATAGACTCAAGAGGAAATCCAACTATTCAAGTTGAATGTTGAACTGAAGATGGTGGATACGGGATTGCTTTAGTGCCATCAGGTGCTTCAACAGGTACTAGAGAAGCTTTAGAACTACGAGACAAAGATACTAAAGTTTATGGTGGACTTGGTGTTATGAAAGCTATTAAAAATATTAATGAAAATATTGCCGAAGCCATTATTGGTTTGGAAGTTACTAATCAAAGATTAATTGATCAAACAATGATTAAGTTAGATGGAACAGAAAATAAAACAAAATTAGGTGCCAATGCTATTTTAGGGGTATCATTAGCAGTTGCTAAAGCTGCCGCTGATGAATTATATGTGCCCTTATATACATACTTAGGTGGTACTAATGCTTGTCAGTTGCCAGTCCCAATGTTAAATGTAATTAATGGTGGTGCTCATGCTGATAATAATATTGATTTTCAAGAATTTTTAATAATGCCAGTTGGTGCTAAAACATTTTCAAAGGCAATCCAAATGGCTGCTGAAACTTTTCATGCTTTAAAAAGTATTTTAAAAGGTAAGGGTTTAGTTACTGCAGTTGGTGATGAAGGTGGTTTTGCTCCTAATTTAAAATCAACTGAAGAAGCATTAGATTTAATTGTCGAAGCTATTAAAAAAGCGGGTTACACTCCAAATAAAGATATAAAAATTGCTATGGACTGTGCATCATCAGAGATTTATAAAAATGGTAAATATGTTTTTGGCAATAAAGATGGTAAAAGTAAAAATACTGAAAAATTATTAACTTCAGCGCAACTAGTAGATTATTTAGTTGATTTAACTAAAAAATATCCAATTATTTCAATTGAAGATGGTTTGGCTGAAGGTGATTGAGAAGGATTTAAATTATTATTAGAAAAATCAGAAGGTAAATTCCAAGTTGTTGGTGATGATTTATTCGTTACTAATCCAAAAATTATTAAAGAAGGAATTATTAAAAACGTTGCTAATTCAGTATTAATTAAACTAAATCAAATTGGAACATTAACTGAAACTATGGAGGCTATTGAAATGTGTCAAAAAGCTGGGTGAACAGCAGTAGTATCTCATCGTTCTGGGGAAACTGAAGATACAACGATTGCTGACTTAGCAGTAGCTTTTAATACTGGACAAATTAAAACAGGTTCAATGTCAAGAACTGATCGTGTTGCAAAATATAATCGTTTATTAACAATTGAAGCCGATTTAGCAGATCAAGCTAAATTTTTAGGTGACGATGTATTTTATAATATTAATTAATTAAAATCATATTTTATGGTTAAATTTACTGATATCCTTTTTAATTTTAAACAAAGTATAATAATTATCACTAAAATAATGTAATTAGAAGAGAGGATGACTAAATATGCAAGAATTAAATAAAAGAAGAATTGGAATCTTAACTTCTGGTGGTGATTCACCAGGTATGAATAATGTTATTAATGCAGTATATAAAACTTTTCGTGGTATAAATCATGAAAATAGTAAAATTGCTACTGCTGATAAAAGACCATTTGAATTAGTTTTAATAAAAAATGGTTATAAAGGAATAATGACAAATGACATTCACGTTATTGATAACAATTGAGCAAATTTAATTGATCTAGGAACTGAGATGGGGGGAACAATCATTGGGTCTGCTCGTTTTAGAGAATTTGAGCAAGAAGAAACTCGTAAAAAATGTATTGAAATTTTAAAATCTAAAAAAATTGAAGGTTTAATTGCTATTGGTGGTGATGGCACATATAATGGTTTGCAAAAATTAAGTAATGAAGCAGCTATTCAATGTGTGGGTATTCCAGGTACTATTGATAATGATATTAGTTCAAGTGAGTTTACTATTGGTTTTGATACCGCTCTTAATACAATTGTTGAAAATCTTGATAAAATTCGTCAAAATGCTAATTCTCACGGAAGAATTATGATTGTTGAAGTAATGGGTCGTAATTGTGGTGATCTTGCTCTTCACAGTGCTGCTGCTGCAAATTGTGATTTAGTTGCAACTAAAGATTTAGGAATTGGAGAACAGTCATTGATTGATATTATTAAACAGTTGTACACTAAAAAACAACGTCGTTCATTAGTAATAGTAGTAACTGAACGTCAATATGATGTTAATAAAATAGCTAAAATCATTGAAAAGGATACTGATTGTGAAACAAGAGCAGTAATATTGGGTCAAATTCAACGTGGGGGAACACCAAGTGCATTTGATCGTTATTTAGCAACAATGATGGGTATTTTTGCTGCTGAAAGATTTGCAAATAGTAATAAATCTAGTATTTGTATTGGATTGCAAGATAATAAATTAGTAGCTATTGAAATTCAAGATGCATTAAACACACCTTCAATAAATAAAAATAACGTTGCTAATAAAATTTTACGTTTGTCAGGAGTTATTTTTAAAAAAAATACTTAATAAAAAGAGGTGAATAATTTGATATCAATTATAAAAAAAACTAAATGTGTAACTACTTTAGGACCTGCTTCAAATTCTGCTGATGTTATTAAACAACTAATAGAAAATGGCTCAATTTGTGGGCGTTTAAATTTTTCTCATGGTACTCATGATGAACATTTCGCAAGGGTTTTAATGATTAGAGAAGTATCTAAACAATTAAATGTACCAGTTGCTATTATGTTAGATACTAGAGGTCCAGAAGTTAGAACACATACCTTTACAAAAGGTAGTGTAGAAATCAAAAAAAATGAAATTATTACGATAATTGATAATAAAGAGATTATTGGTACTGCGGATAAGTTTTCTGTAAATTATGGTAATTTAGCAAAAGATATTAAAGTTAATGATAATTTACTAGTAGATGATGGTAAATTATCATTAAAGGTTACAGCGGTTAAAGACCATACTGTTATTTGTCAAGCTTTAAATACACATACTATTAAAGATCGTCGTGCTATTAATATTCCAAATGTTAAATTGTCTTTACCTTTTATTTCTGAAAAAGATAGAGCAGATTTAATTTTTGGTTGTCAGCAAAAAGTAGATTATGTTGCTGCATCATTTGTTTGTTCAGCAGCTGATATTAAAGAAATCCGCAAAGTTTTAGATGATAATGATGGTAAACATATTCAAATCATTGCTAAAATTGAATCACAATTAGCAGTTAATAATTTTGATGAAATTTTAAAAGAATCAGATGCTATTATGGTTGCTCGTGGTGATTTAGGAGTTGAAATTCCTTTTGAAAAAGTTCCTTTTTTAGAACGTGAATGAATTAAAAAATGTCTTACTGTTAACAAACCGATAATTGTTGCTACGCAAATGCTAGATTCAATGATAGATAACCCTCATCCAACACGTGCTGAAGTTACTGATGTTTGGGTTGCTATGGATTGGGGAGCAACATGTACAATGTTATCGGGTGAATCTGCTAATGGTAACTATCCTGTGTTATCAATTGCAACAATGAGTAAAATTCTTGTTGATGCTGAAAGTCATCAAGAACAGAGTAAAATTGCTACTGATTTATTGCATACAAAAGATCAATTGGTTGCTAAAACTATTAAAAAAATTATTGAAGAAAAACCACAATATTTAATTACTAATAGTCAAGATAGTAATTATATTAGAACTATTGCTAATGCTCATTTGCCAGTTTATATAATTCCTATTGTTAATAATGTTATTGATTATAATAAATTTGCAATAAACTTTGGAATTTATACTTTTTTAGCAACTGAAGGAATTCCAGTAGAATTAAGTAATTCTTCGCAATTAGTTAAAAGCATTAGTAGCACTTATATAATCCCTACTAAATCAAAAGTATTAGTAGTAGATATTAATAATAATACTAATCCTTTTACAACTTTTATTGTTAAATAACCTAGTACTACTGAGGTAAATTAGAAAAGGAATTAGGTAAAACATGAAAATTAATGTAATTAAATTAAATGGCAAAACGATGACTTATAATATTGAAAATCCAATTACTGGTTATCAATTATTAAAACAGGAAAATGAAAATATAGATTCTTCAATTATTGCTTTTACTCTGAATGGACAATTAAAAGATTTATATTGAGAAATTAAAGAAGATGCTGAAATCAAGTTTATTAAAAAAGATGATGCTTTAGGATGAACTATTTTAAATTATGGATGTGCTATGATTTTAGCTCATACTATTAAATTAATGTATCCACAAGCGTTAATTACGATTGCTAATACTAATGATAATGGTTTTTATTTAGATTTTGATTATGAAAAACGACTTTCTAATGATGAATTAATTAAAATTGAAGAGAAAATGCGTGAAATTTTAATAAAAAATATTGAAATTAAAAGAGTTTGTCAAACTAAAGAAGAATCTTTAAAAACTCATAAAGACAATCCTTTTGCTTTAGAATATATTAAATTAAATCATGTTAATGGATTAAAATGCTCTTATTTAGTTGATAATAAGACTTTAGTAGTAGCATCGGGTGTTGCTATTAATAATTCTTCATCAATAAAAGATTTTAAATTATTAAGTATTACTGGTGCATATTGATTAGGAAATGATAAAAATAAACAATTACAGCGCATTTCTGGAATTTGTGATTATTCAAAAGTAAAATTAGTAGATAAACTTAATGAACTTGAAGAACGAAAAAATCGTGATCATCGCAAACTAGGTAAAGAATTAAGTATTTTTACTTTTAATGATGATTGTGGTAAAGGATTACCTATATTTTTACCAAATGGTATGGTTATTAAAAAAGTTTTGCAGGAATATTTGAGAAAACAAGAATTTATGTGAGATTATCAAGAAGTAGCAACACCAGTTTTAGGTTCTGTTGAATTATATAAAAAAAGTGGTCATTGAGATCATTATCGTGAAAATATGTTTACTCCAATTAAAAAAGAAGAAGAACAATTGGTATTAAGACCAATGACTTGTCCTCATCACTGTATGATTTATAAAAGTGCTCTTCGTAGTTATAAAGATTTACCTTTGCGTTTAAGTGAGCATGCTTTATTATATCGTTATGAAGCAAGTGGGGCTTTAACTGGTTTAGAACGAGTAAGAAGTATGGAATTAACTGATTCTCATATTTTTGTTAGATTTGATCAAATGAAAACAGAGTTTAAACGTTGTTATCAGTTAATTGCTGAGGTTTTAAAAACTTTAAATATTAAAATTGATTATTTATCATTATCTTTACGAGATCCTGCTGATAAAGAAAAATATTTTAATGATGATAAAATGTGAAATCAAGCAGAAACAGCATTACGTGAAGTATTAGATGAATTACAATTAGAGTATAAACCAATGATTGGTGAGGCTGCTTTTTATGGACCAAAATTTGATGTTCAAATTAAAACAGCATTAGGTCATGAAATTACAATATCTACTATTCAATTCGATTTCTTATTACCGAAAAAGTTTAATTTAACTTATATTGATGAAAATAATAATGAAACAAATCCAGTTATTGTTCATCGAGGATTAATTGGTACATATCAACGTTTTATTGCCACATTATTAGAACAAAATAAAGGTGTTTTTCCACTATGATTAGCACCAAGGCAAATTGCAATTTTACCAATAAATGAAAAAGAAAAAACCTTAGAATATGCTAATAAATTATTGCAAACTTGTAAACAACATAATTTACGAACTGAAATTATTAGCAGTGGAACTATTGGCAAACGTATTGTTGAAACACAAACTCAAAAAATTCCTTATCAAATTATTATTGGTGATAAGGAAATAGAAAATAATAATTTAAGTTATCGTCAGTATGGTCAAAAAGAAAGTAAAATTGTTACCTTATCAGAATTTTTAAAATTATTAACAAAACAAGTTGAGAATAAAATATAACTATAAAAATTAAAAAACCATTTAAGGTTCTAATTCTTAAATGGTTTTTTAGTTAATTAAGCAATTTAAATTTTACTAATATACTTAGTAAAATTTAAACCATTTTTTTATACGAAAAAAATATTTATATTTTTACTATTATTTTCATTGACATTGGGTTTTGTTTTCTGTAAGATACTTATTGTGCCCGAAAATAAATGGGTTACAAACTAGAAAAAACGATCTTTGAAAACTAAATAGAACAAGAATTAATCCGTCAATTTTTTATTAAAAATTAAATAAGTCAGACATCATTTTTTAACAAAAACAATTTTATTGAGAGTTTGATCCTGGCTCAGGATTAACGCTAGCGGCATGCCTAATACATGCAAGTCGAACGAAAGTAGCAATCTTTAGTGGCGAACGGGTGAGTAACACGTATCTAACCTACCATTTAGTGGGGAATAACTGTTAGAAACGACAGCTAATACCGCATATGTTATTTATTTGCAATGATAAATAATGAAAGGAGCATTTGCTTCGCTAATTGATGGGGATGCGGCGCATTAACTAGTTGGTAAGGTAATGGCTTACCAAGGTAACGATGCGTAGCCGATCTGAGAGGATGAACAGCCACATTGGGACTGAGACACGGCCCAAACTTCTACGGAAGGCAGCAGTAGGGAATTTTTCACAATGGGCGAAAGCCTGATGGAGCAATGCCGCGTGACTGATGAAGGTCTTCGGATTGTAAAGGTCTGTTGTAAGGGAAGAAGTGCTAGAATAGGAAATGATTTTAGTATCGACCATACCTTACCAGAAAGCCACGGCTAACTATGTGCCAGCAGCCGCGGTAATACATAGGTGGCAAGCGTTATCCGGATTTATTGGGCGTAAAGCGTGCGTAGACGGTTTTGCAAGTCTGAGGTTAAATTTAGGGGCTCAACCCCTAACCGCCTTGGAAACTACATTACTAGAGTATAGGAGAGGTTAGTGGAATTTCATGTGTAGCGGTGGAATGCGTAGATATATGAAGGAACACCAGTGGCGAAGGCGGCTAACTGGCCTATTACTGACGTTGTGGCACGAAAGCGTGGGGAGCAAATAGGATTAGATACCCTAGTAGTCCACGCCGTAAACGATGAGTACTAAGTGTTGCCATGAGGCAGTGCTGTAGCTAACGCATTAAGTACTCCGCCTGAGTAGTATGCTCGCAAGAGTGAAACTCAAAGGAATTGACGGGGACCCGCACAAGCGGTGGAGCATGTGGTTTAATTCGAAGCAACGCGAAGAACCTTACCAAGTTTTGACATACCTTGCGAAGCTATAGAGATATAGTAGAGGTTAACAAGGATACAGGTGGTGCATGGTTGTCGTCAGTTCGTGTCGTGAGATGTTTGGTTAAGTTCAGCAACGAACGCAACCCTTGTCCTTAGTTGCCAGCATTAAGTTGGGGACTCTAAGGAGACTGCTAGTGTAAGCTAGAGGAAGGTGGGGACGACGTCAAATCATCATGCCCCTTATAACCTGGGCTACACACGTGCTACAATGGCTGATACAAAGAGTCGCTAAACCGCGAGGTCAAGCAAATCTCAAAAAGTCAGTCTCAGTTCGGATTGAAGTCTGCAACTCGACTTCATGAAGTCGGAATCGCTAGTAATCGCGAATCAGCAATGTCGCGGTGAATACGTTCTCGGGTCTTGTACACACCGCCCGTCAAACCACGAGAGTTGGCAATGCCAGAAGTCGGTGTCCTAACCGTAAGGAGGGAGCTGCCAAAGGCAGGGTTGATGATTGGGGTTAAGTCGTAACAAGGTATCCCTACCGGAAGGTGGGGATGGATCACCTCCTTTCTATGGAGTTTAGTTTCTAATAAGAAACCAAGACAACAAGAAAAATTAGATGGATGATTTATTGGATTACTTCTTTTGTTCTGTTTAGTTTTCAGGGATTGTTTTCTCTGAGCAATTGTTCTTTAAAAACTGGATAATAGACATCTTTTAAAAAAAATAAGATAATTTTTATCTTGCAATAGGATATTCTAAAAATAAATTATTAAGAGCCTATGGTGGATGCCTTGGAATTGGAAGACGATGAAGGACGCGATTACCTGCGATAAGCTTCGGGGAGCTGGAAATAAGCTTTGATCCGGAGATGTCCGAATGGGGAAACCCACTATCTTTAATCAGATAGTACTGTACAATGAATTCATAGTTGTGCAGAGTGATACCTAGAGAATTGAAACATCTTAGTACCTAGAGGAAAAGAAAGCGAATGCGATTCCCTTAGTAGCGGCGAGCGAAAAGGGAGCAGCCTAAACCAGTCGTCAGACTGGGGTTATAGGACTGTCTATTAGGTTCGACCTATGAAGAGTTACAAAATTTATATATAGCAGAAGTTGTTGGGAAGCAACGCCATAGATGGTGAAAGCCCAGTATGCGAAATGTATAAATCTCTTGACAGTATCCTGAGTACGGCGAGGCACGTGGAACCTTGTCGGAATTTGCGCAGACCACTGCGTAAGGCTAAATACTAACCAATTACCGATAGTGAACCAGTACCGTGAGGGAAAGGTGAAAAGTACCCCGAGAGGGGAGTGAAATAGTTTCTGAAACCATATGCTTACAACAAGTCGGAGCCCGTTAATGGGTGACGGCGTGCCTTTTGTAGAATGAGCCGGCGAGTTACGATTACATGCAAGGTTAAGTTGAAAAGACGGAGCCTAAGTGAAAGCGAGCCTGAATAGGGCGTTTAGTATGTGGTCGTAGACCCGAAACCAGGTGATCTAGCCATGAGCAGGTTGAAGTTAATGTAACAGTTAATGGAGGACCGAACCAACGTTCGTTGAAAAGACCGTGGATGACTTGTGGCTAGCGGTGAAATTCCAATCGAACCTGGAGATAGCTGGTTCTCCCCGATATAGTTTTAGGACTAGCGTCAGAATTAGTGCAATGGAGGTAAAGCTCTGAATGTATGATGGCCCCACCTCGGGGTACTGAATGCAATTAAACTGCGAATGCCATTGTTACATATCTGGCAGTCAGTCTATGGGTGATAAGGTCCATGGACGTGAGGGAAACAGCCCAGATCATCAGCTAAGGTCCCCAAATCAATGCTAAGTGGAAAACGATGTGGAATTGTTCAGACAGCTAGGAGGTTGGCTTAGAAGCAGCCATCCTTTAAAGAGTGCGTAACAGCTCACTAGTCGAATGATTCTGCGCGGAAAATGTACCGGGGCTAAGCATTGTACCGAAGCTATGGGTCTATATATATGTTTACATATATTGTGGGCGGTAGGGGAGCGTTCTAATCTGCGGCGAAGTTAGACCGGAAGGACTAGTGGAGCGTTTAGAAGTGAGAATGCCGGCGTGAGTAACGATTGAAGGTGAGAATCCTTCATGCCGATTGACCAAGGTTTCCTGGGCTAGGTTCGTCCACCCAGGGTTAGTCAGGACCTAAGGCGAGGCCGAAAGGCGTAGTCGATGGATAACAGGTTGATATTCCTGTACCACCATGGTGACTGATGGAATAACGGAGAAGGCTAAAATGTCCCAGTGATTGGTAGTGCTGGGCTAAGTACAAAGAGGGTTGTGTAGGCAAATCCGCACAGCATTAACCTTGAAGTACGATGGGGAGTGAACGGTTCGCTTAGTAACGAAGCATTTGATGCCATACTTCCAAGAAAAGTTTCTAAAGACATCACCATGGTGCCTGTACCGAGAACGGACACACGTGGTCAAGGAGAATATCCTAAGGCAAGCGAGATAACTATAGCTAAGGAACTCTGCAAAATAACCCCGTAAGTTAGCGAGAAGGGGAGCTCATAGCAATATGAGTCGCAGTGAAGAGGTCCGGGCGACTGTTTAGCAAAAACACAGCTCTCTGCTAAGTCGTAAGACGATGTATAGGGGGTGACGCCTGCCCAGTGCTGGAAGGTTAAAGAGATTTGTTAGCGTAAGCGAAGCTTTGAACTGAAGCCCCAGTGAACGGCGGCCGTAACTATAACGGTCCTAAGGTAGCGAAATTCCTTGTCAGGTAAGTTCTGACCCGCACGAAAGGCGTAACGATCCGGACGCTGTCTCGGCTATAGACTCGGTGAAATCTTAGTACCTGTGAAGATGCAGGTTACCCGCGATTAGACGGAAAGACCCCGTGGAGCTTTACTACAACTTGATATTGAATTTTGGTGTAGTTTGTACAGCATAGGTGGGAGACGTTGATATGCAGACGCTAGTAGGCATGGAGTCACCATTGGGATACCACCCTTGCTATATTGAAATTCTAACTTGAGACCATAATCTGGTCTAAGGACAGTGTCTGGTGGGTAGTTTGACTGGGGCGGTCGCCTCCTAAAAAGTAACGGAGGCGCCCAAAGGTACCCTCAATATGAATGGAAATCATATGTAGAGCGCAAAGGTAAAAGGGTGCTTGACTGCGAGACATACAAGTCGAGCAGGAACGAAAGTTGGGCTTAGTGATCCGGCGGTGCTGTGTGGAAAGGCCGTCGCTCAACGGATAAAAGTTACCCCGGGGATAACAGGCTAATCTCTCCCAATAGTTCATATAGACGGGGAGGTTTGGCACCTCGATGTCGGCTCATCGCATCCTGGAGGTGTAGTCGCTTCCAAGGGTTGGGCTGTTCGCCCATTAAAGCGGTACGCGAGCTGGGTTCAGAACGTCGTGAGACAGTTTGGTCCCTATCTGTCGTGGGCGCAAGAAATTTGAGGAAAGCTGTTCCTAGTACGAGAGGACCGGAATGGACCTACCTCTGGTGCACCAGTTGTCACGCCAGTGGCACAGCTGGGTAGCTATGTAGGGCATGAATAAGCGCTGAAAGCATCTAAGCGCGAAGTCAGTTCCAAGATGAGATTTCTCATTCGAAAGAAGTAAGATCCCTTGAATACTACAAGGTTGATAGGTCAGGTGTGTAAGCATAGTGATATGTTCAGCTTACTGATACTAATAGATCGAGGATTTATTGAAGAATATATTCTCTATTGCAAATCAAAAGTAATCAAATTTAAAGATGTCTGTTTCTAGTTTTTAGGGAGCAATTGCTAAACTATTTGGTGTCCATGGCTGAGTGGTCACACCTGTTCCCATCTCGAACACAGCAGTTAAGCACTCCAGCGCCTAAAATACCAGCAATGGGAAAATAGCACGATGCCAAATTTTTTTTACTTATTTTAATGTAAAAATTAAGATTTTTTTAATTTTTACATTAAAATAAGTAAATAATTTTATTAATAAAAATAAAAGGGTTTTTTCACCCTTTTATTTTTAATTTATGATTGTTTTAATCCACTTATAGGCTCTGGTATTGATAAATCATTTTTTATTCATCAATAAATAGTAATAATAAATCCAATTAATGATATATAAGTTATATATTGTAGTAAACTGCAAAGTCCATAGATTAGTTTTTCTTTACGATTTGATCCAACATTAATTCCGGTGACGATTTCACCAACGGATCTAATATTAAAAATTCATAAAATAGCATTAATAATAAATAAAAAATTATTAATTAAACTTTTAATTAAACGTTTTGTTTGCATATTATTCTCCTTTAAACTAAAAATATTAACAATAATAATTTTAACATTTTAGCGATAAAATATATTATTTTAAACATTACCTTTATTATTGATATTAAAATAATATTAAATTAAAAATAATCTTGATGCTTTATCATAAGAAATGTAACAAATATTAATATAAAAGAAATATTCCGTAATTAAATTTTTTAAAAGTCAATTAATAATTTTAAAATTTATTTTATAATTTTGTTATTAACAATAAATTTAGAAAAGTGTTGATAAAAATGATTTTTGAAAATTTAAAAAAATTAAAAAATGAAGAATTTTATAGATATTTTGGTATAAAACGTTTTCATTTTAATGAAATGTTAGAAAAATTAATTGAAATAGAAAAATTAGAAAAAAATAAAGGTCGAAAAAATAAACTTTCAGTAGAAGAAAGATTAATGATGACTTTATTATACTGAAAAGAATATTATACTTTTTTTCAAATGAGTATTAAATCTAAAATGAGCCCATCAAGTTGTTTTCGAAATATTACTTGAGTAGAAAATAAACTTAGTAACCACAAAGATTACCAATTTTTAAAAGAAAGATATAAATTAAAAATTGATAAAAAACAAGAAAATTCAAATGAATTTCAATTTTATTTAATTGATTCAACTGAGATTGAAATTGAAAGACCAACTAAAAAAAACTACAGTTAGAATATTTTTCTGGTAAAAGTTGAATGTATTCTATAAAATTTCAAATTGTATATGATTTTTTTAATAAAAAAATTGTTGATATTTTTGCTGATAATGGTAAAGTGCATGATTTTCAAATATTAAAAAATTCAAATCTTGAATTTTCAGAAAAAACAATAATTATTGGTGATTTAGGATATCAAGGTATACAAAATATTTATAAAAATACAATAATACCAATTAAAAGAACTAAAAATAAAAAATTAACTAAACAAGAAAGAAAATACAATAAGATTGTATCTAAAATTAGAATTAAAGTTGAACATGTCTTTGCTTGATTGAAAAGATTCAAAATTTTAGTAAATAAATGTAGAAAATCTAAATTTAGACTTATGTACTTAAGATTTAACTTACTTTGTGAAATTTTTAATAAAATAAAACCATTAAAATAAAAAAAATATTAAAAATATTTTTTTAAAATTTAAATTTTTATCGAGTTAATATAAAAATATTATTAACAATTTTTTGTTTAAAATGTAAACTCATTTTTTAAACTATTTTTTCAAAAAATATTTATTTCTATATTCAATAACACTAAATAGTTTTAAAACAATTTTATTGACAATTAATTAAATTTAATTACGGAATATGTCCAAAGGAAATTGATATTAATTATTTTTTCATTGGTTTTTTATATATAAAAAAGAAGGAAAAACAATGATAAAATATTATTAATAATTTTTATTAATAAAAATTAAAAGGAAAATAGTATGCCAAAATTATTAAAAAACAGGTATAATTACCATTCACTTCAAGATCTGGCTGTAACTATTAGAACCATATACCCTCTATTTAAAATTGATGAGTTTATCAATGACATTATAGATGAAACATGAGATAAGTTAGAATTGAAAGCCCGTATGAGGAAAATTGCTATTAATTTAGGAAGATATTTACCAACCAGTTATGAACAGGCACTTGCTATCATTGATAAGATCATTGATCTTTATCCTGTAGGATTTAATGATTTTTCACTAATGTATTTTCCAGATTTTGTTGAAATCTATGGACAAAATGAACATCATTGGGATTTGTCAATAACTGCATTAGAAAGGTATACTCAATTTTCATCTTCTGAATTTGCAGTGAGACAATTTATTAGACTTCTTGCAAAACTATGATATTAATCACATTTTTTAAGTTTAAAAATTTATTTTAATAACACTTTTAATATTTTTTAAAAATTATTGTTCAAAATATGTTTTATTTTTTGTCATTAAAATACAACAAAAATTATTATTTCAAATAAAAAAATAAAATATTAAATTATCAAATATATTTAAATTAATAATTGTAAATTATAAATTGAAGCTATTAAATTAAATCTTAATGCAAATTTTTTTCTTCTATTTCGATATTTTTCACTAATAATTTTAAATTTTTTAAGAATCGCAAAAACATGTTCAATAACAACTCTCATTTTTGAAATAGCCTTATTATTTTTCTTTTCTTCTTTAGTTAAAGGGTTTTTCTTTGATTTTCGTTTAGGTAATAAGACATTTTTATGTATGTTTTGTATACCTTGATATCCTAAATCTACTAAAATAGTTGTTTCTGATAAAAATTTCGTTTTTGAATTTTTTAAAATTTTAAAATCATGATTTTTACCATAAGAAAAATAAGAACTTATAATTTTTTTACTATCTTTTTCAATTATGACTTGAGTTTTTATTGTATGTTTTTTCTTTTTTCCTGAATAATATTGTTTTTGACTTTTTTTGGGCGTTGAATAGTACTTTCAGTCACATCAATGATAACTGTTTTATCTTTAAATTATTATTTAACAGTGATTTTTGCCCATCAAGTTGTTGAAAATCAGGATGTTTTATTAAAGTATTTTCTATTCACTTGATATTCCTATAGCAACTACTTTCACTAATTCCATAACTTTTAGCAATATGAAAATAAGTTCGATACTCTCTTCAATATTCTAAAGTCATTAATAAACGATTTTCTAATGATAATTTATTAGGTGTACCACCATTTTTAAACTTTTTTACTTCTTCTGTCTTTAAAATTTCTAGAATTTTATTAAAAATAATATCATTTATACCAGTTAATCTTAATAATTCTGGATTGTTAATAGTTTTTAATTTATCAAACATCATAGATTACCTATCTTTTTTATTTTTAATTTTATTTTAAAAATTAAATTTTTAATAGATAGGTTTTGCAAGAAGTCTATTATCTAATACCCTTTCTATGTTCTCTTACATGTTCAATATTTTCTTCATCACCAATCATTATTTCTCCACAAAAAACACATTTATACTTTGTTCAATATCCCATTATTTATTCTCCTTATTTTTATCTTTCTTTTCTAAATCTTTTGCAATTGAATTTAATAGATTTAAAACTTTATATTCATTTTTTAAATCTATAATTATATAAATTAAAAATATTAAAATAGTTATACTTGTTATTAATATTGGTACTATTAATAAAATTTTTCATAATATCATTTTTTACTCTTTTCATTTTTTAAATCATTTAACATTAATTGAACAAAATGCACGATTTATATTCATATTTCAATTATTAAAGATTTCACCAGTTACTAAAATTTCATCATTTTTGTTTAATAAAATACATCGATTATAAAGTTTTGGGTTATTAAAAATTAAAGTAACATAATTTAATCTATTTCATTGACCACGAACACTATAATATAATTCTTTATTACCTTTTTCGTAATATTTTGCTTCAATACTGTTACTCAGTTTTACTCTTAATTTGACATAATTTGCTTTATCTTTCATGTTTATAATTTCTTTAAATAATTATCAAAAATTAATATTTTTTTATGATTTTTTAAATAATATTTAATATGCTTAAAAGCATCTTGTTCATGTTTTGTTAATTTTATATTTCCTTTATAATTTTCTATTTTAGTTTTATTTTTTGGGTGATTTTCGAAATAATCTCAGTTGAAAACATCTTGTACTAATACCATTAATGAACCAATAATTTTAGGAGTTGCTAATGGATTAGTTAATAATTGTTTTGAATTTAAAAAGAAATTTTCTATAATAACTAATATTTTTTTATCAATAAATTTTTCTTTAATTAATTGAAATTTTTCTTATATTGATTAATAACTTCTTTTTTAAAATCTTTTTTTAATTTTTCTTTATATTTATTAATAATTTCTTTTTTAAAATCTTCTCTTAATTTTTCTATATTAGACTTCTTGCAAAACCTATCTATTAAAAATTAAATTTTTAAAATAAAATTAAAAATAAAAAAGATAGGTAATCTATGATGTTTGATAAATTAAAAACTATTAACAATCCATAATTATTAAGATTAACTGGTATAAATGATATTATTTTTAATAAAATTCTAAAAATTTTAAAGACAGAAGAAGTAAAAAAGTTTAAAAATGGTGGTACACCTAATAAATTATCATTAGAAAATCGTTTATTAATGACTTTAGAATATTGAAGAGAGTATCGAACTTATTTTCATATTGCTAAAAGTTATGGAATTAGTGAAAGTAGTTGCTATAGGAATATCAAGTGAATAGAAAATACTTTAATAAAACAGCCTGATTTTCAACAACTTGATGGGCAAAAATCACTGTTAAATAATAATTTTAAAGATAAAACAGTTATCATTGATGTGACTGAAAGTACTATTCAACGCCCAAAAAAAGTCAAAAACAATATTATTCAGGAAAAAAGAAAAAACATACAATAAAAACTCAAGTCATAATTGAAAAAGATAGTAAAAAAATTATAAGTTCTTATTTTTCTTATGGTAAAAATCATGATTTTAAAATTTTAAAAAATTCAAAAACGAAATTTTTATCAGAAACAACTATTTTAGTAGATTTAGGATATCAAGGTATACAAAACATACATAAAAATGTCTTATTACCTAAACGAAAATCAAAGAAAAACCCTTTAACTAAAGAAGAAAAGAAAAATAATAAGGCTATTTCAAAAATGAGAGTTGTTATTGAACATGTTTTTGCGATTCTTAAAAAATTTAAAATTATTAGTGAAAAATATCGAAATAGAAGAAAAAAATTTGCATTAAGATTTAATTTAATAGCTTCAATTTATAATTTACAATTATTAATTTAAATATATTTGATAATTTAATATTTTATTTTTTTATTTGAAATAATAATTTTTGTTGTATTTTAATGACAAAAAATAAAACATATTTTGAACAATAATTTTTAAAAAATATTAAAAGTGTTATTAAAATAAATTTTTAAACTTAAAAAATGTGATTAATATCATAGTTTTGCAAGAAGTCTAATAATTTATTTGTTGGTATTGACTCCAATAAAGTATATAAAAAAATAGAAGTTACAGATTTATGTTCTGAATTATCTGGAATAAAAAATACTGATGATCATATTTTTGCTTTAGCAGTTGGTCCAGATGATTCAATTTATGCTGCTGGATCGCAAGGAATCTTATATACAGCTAAAAATTTTAATAAAAAATAGGTTATATATAAGTAATTAGTATTAAAATTAATAAAAATAAAAGACTTGCTGGCTAATTATATAGTAAGTTTTTTTATTTTTATTTAAATTTATGTATTAACATATTAAAAAAATCTTGTAATTTATTAAAAATCTAATATAATAATACTTGACATAAAGAAAGTAGTTTTTACGCTCACCTGATAGCTAAGTTGTTATAGGTTCAATGCTTTAAATTTTTATTTTTAAAATAAAGTTTTGTAGTGGTGAGTGTGCGTTTTAGCACACTTTTATTTATGCAAATTAAAGGAGGTATGTATGGCTTTTAAAAATAATGATAATTTATGAAATAGTAATATTCCCTTTTATGAATTTTTATTAATTGGTAATGATGGTACTAATTATGGTTTAATGAAAAAAAATGATGCTTTAAAAAAAGCAGAAGATTTAGGATATGACCTATTATGTATATCACCAAATGCTAAACCACCTGTTTGTAAAATGTTTAAATTTGATACATATCGTTTTGAACAACAAAAAAAGGAAAAAGAAGTTAAAAAAGCACAAAAATTAACAATTGTTGAAGAAAAAGAAATTCGACTAAGTGTTGTTATTGATAACAATGACATTAAAACAAAGGCAAATAAGGCTCGTAAATTTCTAAGTAATGGTAACAAAGTAAAAGTTACATTAAAATATCGTGGTCGTGAATTACATAATCCTGAAGCAGGATTTGAAGTAATTACAAAATTTTATAAAGAATTAGAAGATATTTGTATTTATGATAAAAACTTTGATAAAAAAGAAAAAAATATACAAACTATTTATCTTTTTCCAAAAAAGAAAAATCAAGAAAATTAACAATAGGAGGTAAAATATGCCAAAAATGAAAACAAAAAAAGCTTTAAAAAAAAGAATTAAAGTAACAGGAAGTGGTAAATGAATGCGTAGTGGTGCTTTTGTTTCTCACTTAGCTCAAAATAAAACAACAAAACAAAAACGTCAATTACGTGGGTGAAGTGAAGTATCTGCTTCTGACTATAAGCGTTTAAAAGATTTAATTTAGGAAGGTGACAAAATAAATGGCTAGAGTTAAAGGCGGTTATACAACTAATCATCGCCGTAAAAAAATACTAAAAGCAGCAAAAGGATATTATGGAGCAAAACATAGTTTATATCGTACAGCAAATGAACAAGTAATGAACTCATTAGCATATGCTTATCGTGATCGTAAAAATTGTAAACGTGAGTTTCGCAAGTTATGAATTCAAAGAATTAATGCAGCTGTTCGTAATTATGATTTATCATATTCACGTTTTATTGATGGCTTAAATAAAGCTAATATTAATCTTAATCGTAAAATATTGTCTGAGTTATCAATTAATCAACCAGAAGAATTTGAAAAATTAGTTTTGGCATCAAAATCTGCTTTAGCAAAATAATTAATTGCAAAATTTTATATAAATTAAAAACACTTGAAATAAATTAAATTTATTATAAGTGTTTTTAATTTATATAATTATGATAAGTTTTTGAAATTTATTTAATATAAATTTCAAAGAATATTTTTTTATCACAAACTTTGTTTTATAATATATTTAATGGTAAAATTAAAAAATAAATTCGCTTCTTAGTATAAAAATAAGAAAGAAATTTAAAAAAAGAGGGGGCCATTATGCAATTTGTTTTTCTTGGATTTTTTGATGGTAATCCACAAGCAGTTATTAATCCTTTATTTGGTATGTATTATTGAATTGGCTTATCTATATCATTATTCTTGATAATTAGTTTATTTATTTTTAAAAGGTTTTATGCTAATTTAAGTAAGTGCTATAGTTTTAAATGTAGTTTAGGTATTTTTCAAATACTTTTATATATTAGTTTTTATATTGTTCATGGATTGAATGGTGATAATTATCAATGGTATGATTATTTTCCTTTTCAATTATGTTCGGTATTAAATATTACTAGTGGTATACTATTAATTATTCCTAATAAAAGTTTATTTAATATTACTTTTCCTTTAATTGGTCCTGTTATTTTGGCATTTTTATTACCAGATAAAACAAAATGAGTTTTTGGTCCACAACATTTTCTTTATTGAAATTATTATTTTATTCATATTATTATTCTTTTTTCTTATTTACTTTTATATTTATATGGTCATATTGAATATGACAAAATATATATCAAAAAAAGTATATTATATTTAACTTTATTTGGTAGTGGTTTTTTTATTTTTAATACTTCTTTTGGTACAAATTACTTATTTATTGGTAATGCTGGTTATACAGCAAGTTTTGGTAAAAAAGTATTAGACACTTCAGTGTGGTTACCAATTTTACGTTTTACATTTATGTCTGTTGTTGGTATTTCATTACTAGTTTTAACATATATTTTTTATTATAAAAACTTTATCTCCTTTTTATTTAGAAAAAGGAACAAAAATTAATCCTATTTACAAAGATAAAAAATCATTAATTACAAAATTTTATAAAAAATTAAATTTAAAAGATAAGAAAATAATGAAATCTTAATTAATAATTAAAAAAAAGAAAGTGAGTTAATTATGTTAAATTCAAAACAATTTTCAACAATTATCCAACTTCAAAATGAGTTAGATAAAAAAATAATTATTAATCGTGGTGTTAGCGATATTAAAACATTAAATTCTAGATTTTTAGCACTTTTAGTTGAATTAGGTGAATTTGCAAATGAACAAAGATGTTTTAAATATTGAAGTTCAAAACCAAGTAGTGAAAAATCAGTAATGCTTGAAGAATATATTGATAGTCTTCATTTTATTCTTAGTATCGGTAATAGCCTTAATATTGATTTTCAAAATTTTAGTTTTTCAGAAAAAACAAATTATCAAGATCTTAATCTTGCATTCATTGATTTATTTGCTTTTGTTACAACTCTTTTTAAATCAAAATCAAGTAATGATTTTTTTGAATTATTAAATATTTATTTTACAATTGGTAAAAAATGTAATTTTAATAGTGAAGACATTATTTCTTGTTATATTTATAAAAATGAAATAAATCATTTACGACAATCACAAAATTATTAATGGAAATAAGTGATCGTTTTATTTAGGAGATTAAAATGACTAATGTTAAAATTTTCAATTATAATAATACAAAATGAGAGTACATTATTACATATAAACAACAAAAACATATGTATTTAAAAGTGCGCAACGATCAAATTATTATTAGTGCTCCATTTTTTATGGAAGAAAAATTAATTGAAGATTTCATTTTAAAAAGTTTACCTAAAATTTTAAAAAAGAAAACTATATTAAAACCTAATATTGTTATTAATAATAATGACAGTTATCTTTATTTTTTAAGTAAAAAATATCAATTAATTACTAAGTATCATTCAAAAAAAACCATTATTTATTTTGAATTTAATAATTTGGTAGTATGCACAAATATTCAAGATGATAAGCAAATATTAATTAAAATTCAAAAATTTTTAAAAGAAGAGTCAAAAAATATTTTTATGAGTCGCTTACAATATTGATCAGAAATTATGAATATTGAGTTTTCAGTACTAAAAATTCGTTCGATGTTAAATAAATGAGGTGTTTGTCAACCAAATACTAAAATCATTACACTTAATTATAAATTAATTCATTTTGATTATGCTGTAATTGATTATGTTATAATTCATGAGTTAACGCATATAATTCATGCTCATCATAAAAAAACATTTTGAAATTTTGTTGCTCAATATTGTCCAGATTTTCAAGATTGTCAAAAAATATTAAAACAAGGAGTTATGGATGAAACAAATAACCTCACTTAAAAATCCAATAATTCAAGAATTAGTTTTATTACATGAAAGAAAACATCGCAATGTTAAAAAAATGTTTTTAATTGAAGGAGAACATTTAATTAGTATTGCATTATTAAAAAAAAGATTACTTGCAGTATATGTTGATGAGAAGTATTTAGACAAATATGCAAATTTATTAAAAGCTTGTAATAATATTGAAGTTATTGTTGTAAATAGTATGATTATTAAAAAAATTTCACAACAAAAAACACCACAACCAATAATTGGCGTTTGTAATATTGTTAAACCTTTAAATTATTTTTATTCTTCTCATATTATTCTAATTGATACAATTCAAGATCCAGGTAATTTAGGAAATATTTTACGCAGTGTTACTGCTTTTAATATTTCTGAAGTATATTTATCAAATGAAAGCGTTGATTTATATAATCACAAAGTAATTAGTGCAAGTCAAGGAGCTATTTTTTATACTAATGTGTATTATGAAAATTTTGATCAATTTTTATTAAAAGTAAAAAATGCAAATTATATGATTTATGGTACATTTCTACATGAAGATAATAGTACTAATTTATCTGAAATTACCTTTAAGCAAAAGAATGCTTTTTTATTTGGCAATGAAGGACAAGGTATTAATAAAAAGTATAAAGATAAAATTAATAGTAATATTTTTATTCCAACTTCTTTTAATGTTGAATCATTAAATTTAGCAACAAGTGTAGCAATAGTAACGTATTGCTTATTTACTAGTAATATATTAAAATAAATTATACTTATTTTGAATTATAAAATTTAATTATACATATTAACAAATTAATGGAGGAATAGAATGTTAGCGGTTAACGATTTAAAAAAAAGATTAGAAATTATTAGACAGCAAGCATTTAATAATATTGATGAAGTTGCTGATTTACATAAATTGCAAGTTTTAAAATCACAATATTTAGGTAAAAATTCGGATATTAATAATATATTAAAATCTTTAGAAAAGTTTCCTCATAATTTTAGAATTGAAATTGGTCAAGCAGCTAATAAATTAAAAAAAGAAATTAATGAATATATAATAAAAAAATTTAATGAAATTGAGAAAGATAACATTAATGAGCGTCTTAAATCTTCAGAAATTGATTTAACACTACCGGGTATTGATTTTAATATTGGTCACATCAATCCTTTATTAAAAACTGTTACCGAAATATCTGAAATTTTTAAAAATTTGGGTTATCAAATCATTAGTGGTAATGAAGTAGAAAATGAAGAATATAATTTTAATCGCTTAAATTTACCATTTGATCATCCAGCAAGAGATATGCAAGATACTTTTTATCTTGAAAATAATAATGACAAACTTAATCGTTGATTATTAAGAACACACGCTACAAATATGACTGCACGCATTCTTAGCGAGCAAGATAAAAATTCAAAAGAAACCACAGCTATTATTAGTTTAGGAAATGTTTATCGAAAAGATGATGATGATGTTACTCATTCTCACCAATTTATGCAAGTTGATGCGTTTTTAGTTGGATCTAATATTACTTTTGCAAATTTAAAATGAACATTAAATTATTTTTGTCAGCAATTTTTTGGCATGGAAACTAAAACAAGATTACGTCCTAGTTATTTCCCATTTACGGAGCCTTCAGTTGAAGTAGATGTAAGTTGCCCAAAATGTAATACAGAAGGTTGTTCATTATGTAAGTATACTGGTTGAATTGAAGTTTTAGGTGCTGGTATGATTCATCCAAATGTTTTTATTGCTGCTGGTTTAGATGAAACAACAGCAGGTTTTGCCTTTGGTGTAGGCATTGAAAGAATTACTATGATTAAATATGGTATTGACGATATCAGATTATTTTATAATAATGATTTTCGATTCTTAAAACAATTTTAAAAATTAAAAGGAGTATAAAATAAAATGATAGTTTCACGTAAAATCATTTCGCAGTGATTGAATATTAATAGCATTAAAGATTATGAAATCGTTGATGCTTTAAATAGTTTAGGTTTTGAGGTTGATCAAGTAAAAAATTTAATGTTGAGTAATACAAACTTAGTTGTTGGTCAAATTACTAAAATTACTAAACATCCTAAATCAAATAAATTAAATATTTGTGAAGTAACAGTAGGCACTGAAATGTTAACTATAGTTTGTGGTGCAGCAAATGTAGTTATTGGTATTAAAGTTGTTGTAGCAAGGATAGGAAGTACTTTAGGTAATGGTCTTACTATTGTTGAAAGAACAATTCAAGACGTTGTTTCTTCAGGAATGCTTTGTTCATTAACAGAATTAGGATTAAGCGGTATTGTTCAGAATAAAGAAGAATTAAGTGGTATTATTCATTTACCAGATGATGCAATGGTTGGTAATATTAATCCATTACAATATTTAAATTTAGATGATACAATTTTTTTTATTGATTTAACAGTAAATCGTAGTGATTGTTTGGGGATTTATAGTATTGCTAGAGAATTAAGCGGTTATTTTAAAATTCCTTTAAAAAACATGGAAGTTAGTAGTATAGGAAAATTTGATAATAAAAGTCAAGTTAGTGTTCTTAATGGTAAAATTCAAGCTTTAGCAACATTAAAGATTGAATTTGATGATAAATCTGTAATAACACCAATTTGAATTAGAAGAACACTACAACTTGCAAATATTGTACCCAAAACTTTATCAGAAGATATTATTCATTTAGTAATGTTAGAATTGGGTCAACCCTTAATTACTTTTAGTGCCGATGTTTTAAAAAAACCATCTTTAAATATTTCACCTAAATCATACCCAGAAGGTAATTTGCAAATTAAAGAGGGTGATATTTTATTACACGATAAATATTTGGCTTTTAGTGTTTTAGGAGTTAGTCATAATATTGAATATGAAGTTAAACCAAGTTCCAAAGAAGTTTTTATATTTTCAATTAATCCTGATGTTACCTTAATGAGTAAACAAGCAAAGCGACATGGTGCTCTTATTAATACATTATTAGAACGTTTAACAAGACCAGTTGTTCCTGATTATTATTTAATTGCTTTACAACGTTATTTGTTTATTTTAGGACAATTACAAGTTAAATATGAAATTACTGGTTTTAGTAATGATGTTCCTTATCAAGTTAAAACAAAAGTGATCAATTTTAATTTTAATTTTATTAATAAAATTTTAGGTACAAATTTTGGGGTTAATGAAATAATTAATTATTTGACTATTATTGGTTGTCAAATTGAAATTGATGCAAAAAATCAAGAAATTTTAAAAGTAACAGTTCCTAATCATCGTAGTGATTTAAATAATGCTAATGATTTTAGTGAAGAAGTTGCAAGAGTATTTGGATATGATAAATTACCAGTTATTAAACCACAATTTAATGTATCATTTAAGTCACCAACGGCAATGGAAAATTTAATGATGAAGTGAAGACAACATTTAACAAGTTATGGTTTTAATCAAGTAAAAACATATAGCTTAACAAGTATGCAGAGATTAAATGATTTTAATTTTTTTAAATATAAAATACCTGTAAAATTAGAAGCACCTTTGACATTAACAAGAGAAGTTATGCGTTTTAGTTTGACAGATAGTTTATTAAGAATTTGTCAATATAATTATGCACGTAAAGAAACACAATTAAAAATTTTTACTGATGAAACTATTTATACAGGTGATGAAACTGATGATAATCATCATTTAGCTTTTATGATTATGGATAATTTTTGACCAAAAATTAATACTAATAAAATTACTAATAGTACGTATTATTTTATTAAAGGTTTTTTAGATGGTTTTTTAGCAAAAGTTATGCCAAATTTATTTAACTCTATTGTTTATAAAACAAATAATAATTCTTTAATGCATCCGTATTTAAGCGCAGATATTTTTTATGAGCAAGAACATATTGCTACTATTGGCGCACTGCATCCACAAACTGAAAAAATAATGAATGTTGAAAAAATATTCTTAGCAGAAATTAATTGTAGTAAGTTAGTTAAAATCATAGAAGAACAACAAAAAGTAGTTTCTAAATTTAAGCTTTGATCAAAATTTAATGCTTTAAGTCGTGATATATCAATTATTGTTAATAGCGATATTCAATTTTCTGATGTAAAAAATGCTATAATATTTGCAAATATTGATTTTTTAGAACAAATATCTTTGGTAGATTTTTATAATGATGAAAAATTAAAATCACAACATCAACACTCATTAACTTTTAATTTGAAATTTAATAGTCAAGAAGAACAATTAGATGAAACAAAAGTAAGTGGACAAATAAGTATTATTCAAGAAATATTAAAGAAAAAATTTCAAGCAATTATTCGTTAAAAATATAACAAAATATTAAATAATAACATTAATATATTTTTTTATTATATTAAATTTTTAAATTGGGTGAGATAATATGAAAACATTAAACAAAGATAATTTAAACTTTTATAAAATGGCGTTATTATTTATGATTCCAATTTGTGCACAATCTTTAATTGAAACATTAATAAACTTAATGAATAATTTTGTGGTTGGTCAATTTGGAAATGATGATGCTATTGCTGGAGTTGCATCATCAAGTAATATTTATGATATGGTTTGATATATCTTTTTTGCTATCGTTGCTACCGGTAATATTTTTACTGCTCAATATTTAGGTATTAAAGATAAGAAGAAAATTCAAGAAACTACTAATATAAAATTATTTTATACTTTAATTTTTTCAATATTTTTTGTTGTAATATTAGAATTATTTAGCAAACAAATTATGGGAGTAATTCTTGGTGCTGAAGATAATTTTCATCAAAATTCTATTGGTATTGCTGAAGAATATAGTAAATTAATTGCTTGAAATTACCCATTGTTAGGTTTTGCTTTTATTATGTCAATTACTATGAATACATGTGGTAATGTTAAAACACCATTGATAACTTCTATTTGCTCATTACTCTTAAATACATTTTTAGTTTGTATTTTATCATTACCATATAGTGGGGGACCACAATTAGGTATTGAAGGATTAGCAATAAGTTTAATTATTTCAAGAGCAGTAGAATGTTTTATATTGTTAGGTTATTTAATTTATAAAAAACCAATTTATGCTCCTAATTGAAATATTTTTAAATTTACAAAAGATTTACATAAAAAATATATTATTACTTTTATTCCTTTATTTGCTAGTCAAGTATTATTTGGTGTTTCAGTAGTAATGTTAACGGCTTTATATTCTCATTTTGGTGATACTGAAGTTGTTGCCGCTGTGCAAATTGTTGGTAGTGTTGTTGCTATTTTTTATTCTACTTTTAGGGGATATAATGCTTTAGTTGGATATGCTGTTGGTAGCAAGTTAGGTTCAGGAGAACTAGTACTGGCTAAAGAAAATGCTAACAAGATATTAAAATTGAGTTTTGCTATTTCAACTGTTATTGCTTTAATTATTTTGGGTAGTGCTTTTTGAGTTCCAAAAGTATTATTTCCAAATTTATCTAATAATGCTATGAAACTTGCAGTTTGATATATGGCTTTTTCAGCAGTAACTTATTTTTTCATTAATATGATGCAACCATTATTTAGTTTTCTTTATGCTGGTGGCTATACTTTAATTATTAGTATTGCTGATCTATTTTTAATTTGATTTATTGATATTTTTATTACTTTTGCTTTATTGCAGTGAACTGACTTAAGTATTAAAATGGTAATTATGATTTCGTGTTTAAGTAAATCAGCTGATTTTATTTGTGCTTATGTATTTTATAAAGTAATTCCTTGAAATAAAAATATTATTAATTCTAAAGTAGAAAATGTACCTCATCCGACATTTGAACCACATGGATAATATAAAAATCCCTTTTTAATAATAGATTTTATTTTAATAAATTTTGTTTAAAAAATGTTAAAAAAATTCTATTATATTTTAGCAAATAAATTCATATTTATCGTTTTATTTTTATTGTATTTAATATACAATTATTATAGTTACTGGTGTGATTTTAGAGGATGGTAGAAGTAATGCTTTTTTTATTTTTAGTTATAATTAAACTTTTATAATAATTAAATTTTAATTATAACTAAATAAATACGGACATTAAAAATTTTGACATACCTTTATTATAAGAAATTTTTATTTTTTGAAAGAATTTTAAAAATAAGTTTAAGTAAATATATAAAAATAGTAATAACACCAGAACTAATAAAATCATTTTGGAATTAAAAAAGAAATTAAGAAATAATAAAAAAATAAAAAAAGCATGATTGTTTTAAAATTTTTTTATTATTTTATAAAAAGGAGAAAGAAAATGTTAAAGTTTATAAGAAAATTTTATAATAAGTATAGACATATTCCGTAATTAAATTTTTTAAAAGTCAATTAATAATTTTAAAATTTATTTTATAATTTTGTTATTAACAATAAATTTAGAAAAGTGTTGATAAAAATGATTTTTGAAAATTTAAAAAAATTAAAAAATGAAGAATTTTATAGATATTTTGGTATAAAACGTTTTCATTTTAATGAAATGTTAGAAAAATTAATTGAAATAGAAAAATTAGAAAAAAATAAAGGTCGAAAAAATAAACTTTCAGTAGAAGAAAGATTAATGATGACTTTATTATACTGAAAAGAATATTATACTTTTTTTCAAATGAGTATTAAATCTAAAATGAGCCCATCAAGTTGTTTTCGAAATATTACTTGAGTAGAAAATAAACTTAGTAACCACAAAGATTACCAATTTTTAAAAGAAAGATATAAATTAAAAATTGATAAAAAACAAGAAAATTCAAATGAATTTCAATTTTATTTAATTGATTCAACTGAGATTGAAATTGAAAGACCAACTAAAAAAAACTACAGTTAGAATATTTTTCTGGTAAAAGTTGAATGTATTCTATAAAATTTCAAATTGTATATGATTTTTTTAATAAAAAAATTGTTGATATTTTTGCTGATAATGGTAAAGTGCATGATTTTCAAATATTAAAAAATTCAAATCTTGAATTTTCAGAAAAAACAATAATTATTGGTGATTTAGGATATCAAGGTATACAAAATATTTATAAAAATACAATAATACCAATTAAAAGAACTAAAAATAAAAAATTAACTAAACAAGAAAGAAAATACAATAAGATTGTATCTAAAATTAGAATTAAAGTTGAACATGTCTTTGCTTGATTGAAAAGATTCAAAATTTTAGTAAATAAATGTAGAAAATCTAAATTTAGACTTATGTACTTAAGATTTAACTTACTTTGTGAAATTTTTAATAAAATAAAACCATTAAAATAAAAAAAATATTAAAAATATTTTTTTAAAATTTAAATTTTTATCGAGTTAATATAAAAATATTATTAACAATTTTTTGTTTAAAATGTAAACTCATTTTTTAAACTATTTTTTCAAAAAATATTTATTTCTATATTCAATAACACTAAATAGTTTTAAAACAATTTTATTGACAATTAATTAAATTTAATTACGGAATATGTCCTATCTTAAAAAGTACTTTAAAAAGAAAAATAAAGAATTACAAAAATTAAGAAAAGAAATTCTTGATATAGAAGAAGAGATGAAAAAACTAAAAGAAGACAATATTTTTTTATTTAAGACTATTAAAATGTTTTTAAATTATCAAAATAGTTCAATTGATAATCCTTTATATTTTAATCAAGATGATCATATTTATGAAGAAATAAAAGAAAAAACTATTTTTGAAAAATTTATTTATGAAAATGTAAAAGATGAAACAACTTCATTAAGTTCAGTTGGTAATAATGTTCCTCCACAATTACCACCAAGAAATAAAACAAGTGAAAATAATATGAAAGTAACGACCGAAGAAACTAATGAAATTAAACCATCAAATATTACAAAAAAAGTAGAAGAACAACCTATTTATGAAAAAATAAATACGGTAATGTTTAGTAATCTGTGTAACTTACAAAAATAACTATGTTTAATTAGTTCTAGTAAATATAATTAATTTTCTAGAAAGAGTGAGTTACAGATGGCTAAAAAGCAAAATATTAATAAAAATGATCCAATATCAAAAGCAGTAGATTTATTATTAGAAAATACTGAAGATTTAACAACAGTTTTTAAAGAGGGAGGATTGTATAAAGAATTAACAAAAAGATTAGTAGAAAAAATGTTGAATTCTGAGATGCAAAATTATTTGGGATATGAAAAGAATCAACATAGTAATAGTGACAATGCTCGTAATGGTATAAGTTCAAAAAAATTAATAACCCAACAAGGTAAAATTGAAATTGATGTACCAAGAGATCGTAATAGTAATTTTAATCCTGTAATAGTTGCAAAAAGACAAAGAAGATTTGATGGTTTTGATCAACAAGTTCTTTCTTTATATGCAAAAGGTATGACATTATCAGATATTAGAATGCAATTACAAGAGTTATATCATGGTGCTGATATTAGTGAAAGTGTTATTAGTCAAATTACTGATGATGTTATTGATGACGTCAAAGCATGGCAAAATCGACCATTAGATAGTGTTTATCCGATTGTTTATTTTGATTGTATAGTAGTTAAAGTACGACAAGATAAACGGATTATTAATAAATCAGTTTATATAGCTTTAGGAGTTGATTTAGAAGGTAAAAAAGATGTTTTAGGTTTATGAATTAGTGAAAATGAAGGTGCTAAATTTTGATTAGCCAATTTCACAGAAATGAAAAATCGTGGCTTAAATGATATTCTTATTGCTTGTAGTGATAATTTAACAGGCATGTCAGAAGCAATACAATCAGTTTATCCTAAAACCGAACATCAATTATGCATCGTTCATCAAATTAGAAATAGTTTGAAATATGTCTCATATAAGCATAGAAAATCTCTAGTTGCAGATTTAAAACCAATTTATACTGCATGTAGTGAAGAACAAGCAATGCAAGCTTTAGAATCATTTGAAAATAAATGAACTAAACAATATCCACAAATTGCTAAATCTTGATATAAAAATTGAGATAATTTAATGGTTTTTATTAGTTATCCTGCAGAAATAAAAAGGGTAATTTATACCACAAATGCTATTGAATCTGTTAATAGTCAATTACGAAAAGTCATCAGAAATAAAAAAGTTTTTCCTAACGATATGTCAGTTTTTAAAATATTTTATTTAGCAATTGACAATATAACAAAAAAATGAACAATGCCCATTCAAAATTGAAATATAGCAATTGCTCATTTTATGATAAAATTTGAAGATAGAATTAATCTAAACTAGTACTTTGTAAAACAAAGAAACACAGATTATTAAAAAGCCTCATAAATACCGATCCAATTTATGATGAAGTTAAATCAAATGTTAAACCATTTTGTTGTTCTATTTCTTAGGAGGGCAAAACTATGAAAAAAATATTAAGTATATTTACAATAAGTACTTTAGCATCATTACTTTTCACAAGTAACATTATTAATAGTAACATTATTAATAATGATAGTAATAAAATGGATAATAATGTTGTTAAAAAAAATTCCTTACTACCAAAAAAAAAGAATCAACAAATGAGCCCTTAACTCATTTATTTAATAATCAATATAATTATTTAACAAATAGTAATTGAATTACTAATCAATCAAATTTAGATCAAAAATTTTACAGTTATGATACAAATCATGCTAATTATAAGTTGAGCAATGATATTAATGCTAGAGAAGTTTTTTTTGTTGATAATGATGGTAATTTAAATTATGATTCTACACTTATTTTAGAAAAGGATAAGTTAAATATTGAAAATACAAAACAAGAAATGATTAACTATAAAAAAGTGACAAAAACTAAAGATAAAAAAAATATATCTAATGAAAGTATTTATGATAATAATTATTTTGAAGGTGATAATAATGATTGACAATATATTCAATTTGGAGGATTAAATAGTCATATTGATATTTCAAATCAAGTAGGTGCTGATAAAGTTGAACACAGTAATAATCTAAATGAAACATTAGGTTTATATTAGACTTCTTGCAAAACTATGATATTAATCACATTTTTTAAGTTTAAAAATTTATTTTAATAACACTTTTAATATTTTTTAAAAATTATTGTTCAAAATATGTTTTATTTTTTGTCATTAAAATACAACAAAAATTATTATTTCAAATAAAAAAATAAAATATTAAATTATCAAATATATTTAAATTAATAATTGTAAATTATAAATTGAAGCTATTAAATTAAATCTTAATGCAAATTTTTTTCTTCTATTTCGATATTTTTCACTAATAATTTTAAATTTTTTAAGAATCGCAAAAACATGTTCAATAACAACTCTCATTTTTGAAATAGCCTTATTATTTTTCTTTTCTTCTTTAGTTAAAGGGTTTTTCTTTGATTTTCGTTTAGGTAATAAGACATTTTTATGTATGTTTTGTATACCTTGATATCCTAAATCTACTAAAATAGTTGTTTCTGATAAAAATTTCGTTTTTGAATTTTTTAAAATTTTAAAATCATGATTTTTACCATAAGAAAAATAAGAACTTATAATTTTTTTACTATCTTTTTCAATTATGACTTGATTTTTTATTGTATGTTTTTTCTTTTTTTCTGAATAATATTGTTTTTGACTTTTTTTGGGCGTTGAATAGTACTTTCAGTCACATCAATGATAACTGTTTTATTTTTAAAATTATTATTTAACAGTGATTTTTGCCCATCAAGTTGTTGAAAATCAGGATGTTTTATTAAAGTATTTTCTATTCACTTGATATTCCTATAGCAACTACTTTCACTAATTCCATAACTTTTAGCAATATGAAAATAAGTTCGATACTCTCTTCAATATTCTAAAGTCATTAATAAACGATTTTCTAATGATAATTTATTAGGTGTACCACCATTTTTAAACTTTTTTACTTCTTCTGTCTTTAAAATTTTTAGAATTTTATTAAAAATAATATCATTTATACCAGTTAATCTTAATAATTCTGGATTGTTAATAGTTTTTAATTTATCAAACATCATAGATTACCTATCTTTTTTATTTTTAATTTTATTTTAAAAATTTAATTTTTAATAGATAGGTTTTGCAAGAAGTCTATTGAATATGAGCTTTAGCGGTTAATAAAAAAACCGGTATTGTTTATGTTGGGAATGATGATGGTGTGTATAGCATTGATAAAAATAGTAACGTTAATCATATGTTAGGAACACATGATTATATTAATAGTTTAGCAATAGGTGAAGATGGTTCTGTTTTTGCTGGAGCTAATAATCATGGTAAAATTTATAAAAGTAATGGTGTAAATGATTTTCAATTAATTAAAGAACAAAATGATGCTGGGTCAATAAAAAGTTTAGTCGTAGATACTATTGGAACTATTTTTGCTGGTTCTGATAATGGTAATATTTATCAAATTAATAGTGGAAGTATGTATTCTAAAATTTTAAATACAGGTCATCAAATTAAACGATTAATTATTGATAGAGATGGTGTTTTGTTCGCTGGTGTTGATTCAAATCAAATATATAAAAAAGTAAAAAAATCATCTATTTTTTGCAATATGTTAGGAATAGATAATGATAATGAACATATTCTTGCCTTAACAATTAATTCAGAAAATACTTTATATGCTGCAGGAACTGAAGGAATTTTGTATTCAAAAGACATATTCCGTAATTAAATTTTTTAAAAGTCAATTAATAATTTTAAAATTTATTTTATAATTTTGTTATTAACAATAAATTTAGAAAAGTGTTGATAAAAATGATTTTTGAAAATTTAAAAAAATTAAAAAATGAAGAATTTTATAGATATTTTGGTATAAAACGTTTTCATTTTAATGAAATGTTAGAAAAATTAATTGAAATAGAAAAATTAGAAAAAAATAAAGGTCGAAAAAATAAACTTTCAGTAGAAGAAAGATTAATGATGACTTTATTATACTGAAAAGAATATTATACTTTTTTTCAAATGAGTATTAAATCTAAAATGAGCCCATCAAGTTGTTTTCGAAATATTACTTGAGTAGAAAATAAACTTAGTAACCACAAAGATTACCAATTTTTAAAAGAAAGATATAAATTAAAAATTGATAAAAAACAAGAAAATTCAAATGAATTTCAATTTTATTTAATTGATTCAACTGAGATTGAAATTGAAAGACCAACTAAAAAAAACTACAGTTAGAATATTTTTCTGGTAAAAGTTGAATGTATTCTATAAAATTTCAAATTGTATATGATTTTTTTAATAAAAAAATTGTTGATATTTTTGCTGATAATGGTAAAGTGCATGATTTTCAAATATTAAAAAATTCAAATCTTGAATTTTCAGAAAAAACAATAATTATTGGTGATTTAGGATATCAAGGTATACAAAATATTTATAAAAATACAATAATACCAATTAAAAGAACTAAAAATAAAAAATTAACTAAACAAGAAAGAAAATACAATAAGATTGTATCTAAAATTAGAATTAAAGTTGAACATGTCTTTGCTTGATTGAAAAGATTCAAAATTTTAGTAAATAAATGTAGAAAATCTAAATTTAGACTTATGTACTTAAGATTTAACTTACTTTGTGAAATTTTTAATAAAATAAAACCATTAAAATAAAAAAAATATTTTTAATATTTTTTTAAAATTTGGTAATGTTTAGTAATCTGTGTAACTTACAAAAATAACTATGTTTAATTAATTCTAGTAAATATAATTAATTTTCTAGAAAGAGTGAGTTACAGATGGCTAAAAAGCAAAATATTAATAATAATGATCCAATATCAAAAGCAGTAGATTTATTATTAGAAAATACTGAAGATTTAACAACAGTTTTTAAAGAGGGAGGATTGTATAAAGAATTAACAAAAAGATTAGTAGAAAAAATGTTGAATTCTGAGATGCAAAATTATTTGGGATATGAAAAGAATCAACATAGTAATAGTGACAATGCTCGTAATGGTATAAGTTCAAAAAAAATAATAACTCAACAAGGTAAAATTGAGATTGATGTACCACGAGATCGCAATAGTAATTTTAATCCTATAATAGTTGCAAAAAGACAAAGAAGATTTGATGGTTTTGATCAACAAGTTCTTTCTTTATATGCAAAAGGTATGACATTATCAGATATTAGAATGCAATTACAAGAGTTATATCATGGTGCTGATATTAGTGAAAGTGTTATTAGTCAAATTACTGATGATGTTATTGATGATGTAAAAGCATGGCAAAATCGACCATTAGAAAGTGTCTATCCGATTGTTTATTTTGATTGCATAGTAGTGAAAGTACGACAAGATAAAAGGATTATTAATAAATCAGTTTATATAGCTTTAGGAGTTGATTTAGAAGGTAAAAAAGATGTTTTAGGTTTATGAATTAGTGAAAATGAAGGTGCTAAATTTTGATTAGCAAATTTAACAGAAATGAAAAATCGTGGCTTAAATGATATTCTTATTGCCTGCAGTGATAATTTAACAGGCATGTCAGAAGCAATACAATCAGTTTATCTTAAAACAGAACATCAATTATGCATAGTTCATCAAATTAGAAATAGTTTGAAATATGTCTCATATAAGCATAGAAAATCTCTAGTTGCAGATTTAAAACCAATTTATACTGCATGTAGTGAAGAACAAGCAATGCAGGCTTTAGAATCCTTTGAAAATAAGTGAAATAAACAATATCCTCAAATTGCTAAATCTTGATATAAAAATTGAGATAATTTAATGGTTTTTATTAGTTATCTTACAGAAATTAAAAGAGTTATTTATACAACAAATGCTATTGAATCTGTAAATAGTCAATTACGAAAAGGAGGCTTTTATGTAATCTGTGTATCTTTGTTTTACAAAGTACTAGTTTAGATTAATTCTATCTTCAAATTTTATCATAAAATGAGCAATTGCTGTATTTCAATTTTGAATGGGCATTGTTCATTTTTTTGTTATATTTTCAATTGCTAAATAAAATATTTTAAAAACTGCCATATCATTAGGAAAAACTTTTTTATTTCTGATAACTTTTCGTAATTGACTATTTACAGATTCAATAGCATTTGTTGTATAAATAACTCTTTTGATTTCTGTAGGATAACTAATAAAAACCATTAAATTATCTCAATTTTTATATCAAGATTTAGCAATTTGAGGATATTGTTTATTTCACTTATTTTCAAAGGATTCTAAAGCCTGCATTGCTTGTTCTTCACTACATGCAGTATAAATTGGTTTTAAATCTGCAACTAGAGATTTTCTATGCTTATATGAGACATATTTCAAACTATTTCTAATTTGATGAACTATGCATAATTGATGTTCTGTTTTAAGATAAACTGATTGTATTGCTTCTGACATGCCTGTTAAATTATCACTGCAGGCAATAAGAATATCATTTAAGCCACGATTTTTCATTTCTGTTAAATTTGCTAATCAAAATTTAGCACCTTCATTTTCACTAATTCATAAACCTAAAACATCTTTTTTACCTTCTAAATCAACTCCTAAAGCTATATAAACTGATTTATTAATAATCCTTTTATCTTGTCGTACTTTCACTACTATGCAATCAAAATAAACAATCGGATAGACACTTTCTAATGGTCGATTTTGCCATGCTTTTACATCATCAATAACATCATCAGTAATTTGACTAATAACACTTTCACTAATATCAGCACCATGATATAACTCTTGTAATTGCATTCTAATATCTGATAATGTCATACCTTTTGCATATAAAGAAAGAACTTGTTGATCAAAACCATCAAATCTTCTTTGTCTTTTTGCAACTATTATAGGATTAAAATTACTATTGCGATCTCGTGGTACATCAATCTCAATTTTACCTTGTTGAGTTATTATTTTTTTTGAACTTATACCATTACGAGCATTGTCACTATTACTATGTTGATTCTTTTCATATCCCAAATAATTTTGCATCTCAGAATTCAACATTTTTTCTACTAATCTTTTTGTTAATTCTTTATACAATCCTCCCTCTTTAAAAACTGTTGTTAAATCTTCAGTATTTTCTAATAATAAATCTACTGCTTTTGATATTGGATCATTATTATTAATATTTTGCTTTTTAGCCATCTGTAACTCACTCTTTCTAGAAAATTAATTATATTTACTAGAATTAATTAAACATAGTTATTTTTGTAAGTTACACAGATTACTAAACATTACCACGAAAAGTTATCAGAAATAAAAAAGTTTTTCCTAATGATATGGCAGTTTTTAAAATATTTTATTTAGCAATTGAAAATATAACAAAAAAATGAACAATGCCCATTCAAAATTGAAATACAGCAATTGCTCATTTTATGATAAAATTTGAAGATAGAATTAATCTAAACTAGTACTTTGTAAAACAAAGATACACAGATTACATAAAAGCCTCTACTTAACTCCAGTTAAATATCAACAACAAATGTTTACCAAAAAATAGTCCTAAAAAGTGTTGCCATTCCATGTTTTTAGTACCTCATTGTTCACTATATGGTCACCTCTATATAAACTATAACATAATTTTAATGATTCTTATTTATACGAAATAATAATACTAATTACATTGTAAATAATTTTGGTTGTAAACAAAATCCTGGTGTTAATTCATTAGCAATATGAACGTCTTCTCAATTTTCAGTTGAAACTGAAAATTGTTGACCTGTAGGTACTAAAACTGATACTGGTGCAACTACTTCCATCATTTCACTAACTACTAATGTTTTTGATACTATTTTTTTTCAATAACTGGGTTAATATGAATACAAGATTTTATATCATAACTATCAGTAAATGCCACTAAATTTTAATTATACTGTGATAACACTTGTATTTTTTTATTTAAATTTGTCAACTTCTGACTACCTTTTTTATTTAAAGTTTCTAACTTTTCTTTTTCTAAAACTAATTGTTTTTTTCTTTAAGTAGTTTTTGAACTTCTTCAGTTGTTTGATTACAAATCTTTGTTAATTTATCTTCTAGTAAAGAAATATTTTTTTCTTTCTCCTTTATTTGCATGCCATTTTCTTGTTGAATAGTTTCTAGTTTTATTTTTTCTTCCTTTAATTGATTAACTTCCGTAACCAATTTTTGATTTTTATCTTCTACTGTTATTAATGTTTGTTGTGTTTTTGATAATTCTTGATTTAATTTTTCTAAATCTTGGTTATTTTTATAATTTCTACTTTCTAATCTTTCTTTTTCTGAAACTAACGCGAACTCTTTTTTTATTAATCTTTCAATACTTTTATTTTTTTGATCACGAATATTTCTCAATTTTTTTTGCACTTTTTCTAAATTATTACCTATTTGATTTATTTTTAGACTATTTTGTTGTTTAATTTTTTCTAACTTTGTTTTCTCTCTTTCTAAAGTAGCAACTTTAGAAACTAAAAATTTAGTTTCATCAATTAATAGTTGTACTTTTTGCTTTTCTGCTATTAATTGTTGTTCTAATATTGCTGTTTCTTCTGCAGATTTAACTTTTGTTTTATCCAATTCTTCTTGTGTTTGCTTTAATTGTGCTTCTAATTGATTAATTTTTGCTTGTAAAATTTGAACTTGACTTAAAATTTCTGTTTTTTCTTCTTTTGCATCATTTTCTTGTTTTATACTTTGTTCTTTAATGTCCTTTTCTTCTAAAATAGCATTAATTTTAGTAATATCTTTTTCAAGTAAAGACGTTGAACTACTTGTTGTAGATGATTCTGAATTATCTGTTTCATTAGTATTAATAAATTTTAAATGTTCATTTTTTTTGTTGTCTTTTTTCTTATTTTTTCTTTTTTTAACATTTGTTTTCTTTGTTTCTGTTTTATGAGAATTATTAAAACTTTCTACTTGCATTAACGTTTCCTTTTTTGAAACATCATTATCGTTTAAAATTTCTTGCAATTTTTGTTTTAACTTTTTAATCATTTCAATATTACTATCAATATTTTTTCAATTTCGCTTAAATATTGCATTGAATCATTTTCATCAAAAATTTGATTTACAATTTTCGTTAAAGGCAATGAAGAAGTAACTGGTTTTTGAAACATTTCAAAAATAATTTTTGACAAATCAAAAATATTTTGAATTTTTAATTTAATTCCCTTAATTTTTAATTCATTTTTTTTAGATTTATTATTTTTAAAATCACAAATTTTATTTTCATATTCATCGAATAAATTTACAACTTCCTTTTTAAAAATTTTATCAAGTTCTTCAATATTTAATTTATATGGAATTTCAAAATTACTATCTTTAACTAAAATATCCTTAAATTTATTTTCTCTTGACATTATCTCCTTAATTTTTTCATATTCATTACTTGTTAAACTAATTTTATTATCACAATCTTCATCAGTAACAAAATATTTTGATTGATTAGCAATAAAGTTATAAATATTTAATACACCTAATTGATGATTTTCACAAATTGTTTTAAAATGTTTTAATATTTCAAAATTATTATTTAATTGCTCTCTTAATTTATTTAGCTTATTTAAGTCCTTGCACGAACTAATTTTTTTAATAAAAAAAATATTATCATTTTTCAGGATTTCTATTTTTGTTTTCATAAATTCAATATTAGTAATATCTTTTTTAATAAAATCACTAAAATCACTAAATAATAAAGGATGATTAAAAACATTAATTATTAAAATAATTGAAATCAAACTTTTCAAACTGTATAAATTGTCTTGATCAATATATTGCAAAGAACTATGCAATTTTTTTCTAAACAATTGACTATCAAATTTTTCATCTTCTTGTTGATAATATTTGGCAATATTACTAATAGAACTATCAATAGCATTATATTCTGCACAAGTTATATAGATAATATTAAGCGCAGTAATAATGTCTTCTTTAGTTAATGTTGGTACTTGTGATTTTATTTTTTGTAAAATGTTAGTAATTAAATGTTTACCTACTGCCATTATTTTTACTCCTATCTTTTTTAATCAATTAAAAGCTCATATAGCCATTAAATGGTTATATGAGCTTTAGTAGCTTTAATATTATATTGTAATAATCACTTTTAATTATAGATTAACTTTAGTTTTAATATTCAAAGTTGCTGAATTTTGTAACTGTGCCTTTATTGCATTGGCTACATGTTCAACATCGGTACCAATAACAATTTGCAAAGCTTCTTTATTCAAAATTTTAGTACCAAATGCTCCTGCGGCCTTAACTTTTGCCAAATTAACACGTGATGTATCTTTAACAATCAAACGTAACCTAGTAGCACAATTATCAATTTCAACAAAATTATCTGCACCAATTGCTTCAATTAATTTTGTTGCCATTAATGTATATTTATCACTTTTAAGATTTTTATTGCTTAACTCTGATTTTGTTGTTACTTTATTTTCTTCAACACCAAAATCTTCTTCTCTTCCTGGTGTTTCAATATTCATTTTAGTAATTAATGTATAAAATACAATAAAATAAACTCCACCAGCAGCCACAATTAATAATAATACTCATAGTGGATTTGAAGTAATATGATAAGCACCTGTAGCATGATTAGCAAATCCTCATGATTGAGCAAAAGAAATGCAATAGTCAATAATTCCAGCACTAAAACCAAAACCAACTTGAATATGTAATGCTGTCGTTATTGCAATAAATATCCCTGTTAATAAGGCATGAATTACTAATAATAATGGAGCAATAAATACAAATGAAAATTCAATTGGTTCAGTGATTCCACTAATAAAAGAAACTAAAGCAACTCCTCCTAAAAATCCTGATACCATTTTTCTATTTTCTTTTTTAGCTGCCATAATCATAGCTAAGGCAGCAGCGGGAATACCACCCATCATAATAGGAAAGAAACCTGATTGAAAAAATCCAGATCCTTCAATACCTCTAGTAAAAGCATTAATGTCTCTATTTACTCATTCCGTTGTTCCAGATGCAGCACCTGTAATTGGAGATATTATCTGACCATTAATTGGTAATTGAAATCAAAAAAAAGTATTTAAGATTTGATGTAATCCAAAAGGTAATAATAAACGATTTAATATTCCATAAACTGCTGTTCCTGGAATAGCAACTGCTGGATTATTTGGATTAGCAACTAATTGACCAAATTTCATTAATACTAATTGAATTCATGGTCAAACAATAGCAAATGCCAAAGCAGTGGGAATAGTTATTGCTAAAGCCACCATTGGTGCAAATCTTCTACCACCAAAGAATGATAATGCTTGAGGAAGTTTAATTTCTTTATATTTATATTATATAAAACTGCAGATAAACACCCCGCTACAATTACACCAAAAACACCAATGTTTAATACATAAATAACACCGATAATAGTTTTACCATCTGTTATAAATTCTTCTACATAAAATAATGACGAAAATTTTTCACCTTTACTTGATGTAAAAGTTAAAACATTTTTATATAACATTTCTGGTAATGAATGTTCAATTGACGTCATTGCAGATATTGCCAAATAAAATACTGCTCCAACTAATGCAGCTTCACCACGATGATCTTTAGCTAAACCAAATGCTAAACCTAAAGCAAATAATAATGGTAAATTATCAAATACTATTTTTCCTGGTTGTTGAATAATATATGAAATTCAATAACCCACTTCATTAGTAACATGCATAACACCAGCATCAGTTGTAGTAGTAAATGTAAGCCCTAATGCTCCAAATCTGTTTAAAATAGCAGCGAATGGTAATACTGCAATTGGAAATTGTAATGCTTTACCTAAGTCTTGTAAAAATTTTAAAACATTATTTCAAGGACTTTTTTCTTTTGAGGTTTTTAATTCAATATTACTATTTTTTGTTTGATTTTTCTCTTTGGACATATTCCGTAATTAAATTTAATTAATTGTCAATAAAATTGTTTTAAAACTATTTAGTGTTATTGAATATAGAAATAAATATTTTTTGAAAAAATAGTTTAAAAAATGAGTTTACATTTTAAACAAAAAATTGTTAATAATATTTTTATATTAACTCGATAAAAATTTAAATTTTAAAAAAATATTTTTAATATTTTTTTTATTTTAATGGTTTTATTTTATTAAAAATTTCACAAAGTAAGTTAAATCTTAAGTACATAAGTCTAAATTTAGATTTTCTACATTTATTTACTAAAATTTTGAATCTTTTCAATCAAGCAAAGACATGTTCAACTTTAATTCTAATTTTAGATACAATCTTATTGTATTTTCTTTCTTGTTTAGTTAATTTTTTATTTTTAGTTCTTTTAATTGGTATTATTGTATTTTTATAAATATTTTGTATACCTTGATATCCTAAATCACCAATAATTATTGTTTTTTCTGAAAATTCAAGATTTGAATTTTTTAATATTTGAAAATCATGCACTTTACCATTATCAGCAAAAATATCAACAATTTTTTTATTAAAAAAATCATATACAATTTGAAATTTTATAGAATACATTCAACTTTTACCAGAAAAATATTCTAACTGTAGTTTTTTTTAGTTGGTCTTTCAATTTCAATCTCAGTTGAATCAATTAAATAAAATTGAAATTCATTTGAATTTTCTTGTTTTTTATCAATTTTTAATTTATATCTTTCTTTTAAAAATTGGTAATCTTTGTGGTTACTAAGTTTATTTTCTACTCAAGTAATATTTCGAAAACAACTTGATGGGCTCATTTTAGATTTAATACTCATTTGAAAAAAAGTATAATATTCTTTTCAGTATAATAAAGTCATCATTAATCTTTCTTCTACTGAAAGTTTATTTTTTCGACCTTTATTTTTTTCTAATTTTTCTATTTCAATTAATTTTTTTAACATTTCATTAAAATGAAAACGTTTTATACCAAAATATCTATAAAATTCTTCATTTTTTAATTTTTTTAAATTTTCAAAAATCATTTTTATCAACACTTTTCTAAATTTATTGTTAATAACAAAATTATAAAATAAATTTTAAAATTATTAATTGACTTTTAAAAAATTTAATTACGGAATATGTCTTTTATGTTTTTTTCAGAAAACTAAACCCATATTTTAACCCCTTCCTAAAACTTTTTCTTAATTTTTCAAAATTAAAACATTAGACTTCTTGCAAAACTATGATATTAATCACATTTTTTAAGTTTAAAAATTTATTTTAATAACACTTTTAATATTTTTTAAAAATTATTGTTCAAAATATGTTTTATTTTTTGTCATTAAAATACAACAAAAATTATTATTTCAAATAAAAAAATAAAATATTAAATTATCAAATATATTTAAAATAATTGTAAATTATAAATTGAAGTTATTAAATTAAATCTTAATGCAAATTTTTTTTCTATTTCGATATTTTTCACTAATAATTTTAAATTTTTTAAGAATCGCAAAAACATGTTCAATAACAACTCTCATTTTTGAAATAGCCTTATTATTTTTCTTTTCTTCTTTAGTTAAAGGGTTTTTCTTTGATTTTCGTTTAGGTAATAAGACATTTTTATGTATGTTTTGTATACCTTGATATCCTAAATCTACTAAAATAGTTGTTTCTGATAAAAATTTCGTTTTTGAATTTTTTAAAATTTTAAAATCATGATTTTTACCATAAGAAAAATAAGAACTTATAATTTTTTTACTATCTTTTTCAATTATGACTTGAGTTTTTATTGTATGTTTTTTCTTTTTTCCTGAATAATATTGTTTTTGACTTTTTTTGGGCGTTGAATAGTACTTTCAGTCACATCAATGATAACTGTTTTATTTTTAAAATTATTATTTAACAGTGATTTTTGCCCATCAAGTTGTTGAAAATCAGGATGTTTTATTAAAGTATTTTCTATTCACTTGATATTCCTATAGCAACTACTTTCACTAATTCCATAACTTTTAGCAATATGAAAATAAGTTCGATACTCTCTTCAATATTCTAAAGTCATTAATAAACGATTTTCTAATGATAATTTATTAGGTGTACCACCATTTTTAAACTTTTTTACTTCTTCTGTCTTTAAAATTTCTAGAATTTTATTAAAAATAATATCATTTATACCAGTTAATCTTAATAATTCTGGATTGTTAATAGTTTTTAATTTATCAAACATCATAGATTACCTATCTTTTTTATTTTTAATTTTATTTTAAAAATTTAATTTTTAATAGATAGGTTTTGCAAGAAGTCTATTGAACTTATTGAAACTGATAATAGCACAATGGCACCAACTGTTGCACAAAACATTAAAAATATATAAAGAGCTTTATTTCAAAAATGAAAAACTTGATATGTAACTTTTTTTGGTTTAAATAAAAATTGCTCGTTAATCAGGCTCCTTTCTTTACGTAATTTTCTTTTAAATAAAAAAAACACAAGAAAAATAATACCAATACAAATCAAACCAATGATAAACATTATTCACATTGCCAATGTTGATAAACTTTTATTGTGCGACTCTAATGTTAAAAAATTTAGCATAATCATTTACACTTTCTAATCATTAGTTTTTTATCTTAATAAATATTATTATACAATAAATTTTTCTTAAATAAATATAATCACAAAATTTTACACTTTTTTATTATTTATTATACAATGACTTACGCATTCTAAATCTTAATTTAATTGGTACACCCTGAAAACCAAATCGTTCACGAATTTGATTAATTAAAAAACGTTCATAAGAAAAATGACATCGTTGTGGATCATTGACCATTAAGATAAAAGTAGGCGGATTTTTTTCAACCTGTGTTGTGTAATATATCTTTAATCTACCACCTTTAAAGTAGGGCGGCTCATTAATTAATTGAGCTTTATTAATTATTTCATTAAGAATACTTGTTTTAATTCTTAAATTCATATTAACTAATACTTCATTAATAGTAGCAAATAAAGTATGAATTCTAGTATTTTCTAAAGCAGATAAATATACAACAAAAGAATACTCAAGGTATTTAAATTTTTCTTTTATTTTTTTAGTAAACTCTTGCATTGTTTTTTCATTTTTTTTAACTAAATCTCATTTATTAACAATAATAATAACTGGCTTATCTAAATTTTTTGCCATTCCTGCTATTGTTAAATCTTGTTCTTGAATTTCAACACTACCATCTAATAAAAACAAAACAATATCACTACGTTCAATAGCATTACTAGTTCTAATTAAACTATATTTTTCTAAATCTTCAGTAATTTTTCCTTTTCTACGAATTCCAGCAGTATCAATAACACAATATTGTTTTTTATTATAAACAAAATTACTATCAATAGCATCAGTTGTTGTTCCTGCTATTGGTGAAACAATAACTCTATTCTCTTGAAGAATAGTATTAACTAAACTTGATTTACCAACATTGGGACGACCAATAATTGCTAAATTAATATGTTCTTTCTTTTCTGTATGAACCTCTTTTGGTAACTTAGTAATTATCATATCTAATAAATCACCAAAACCAACACCATGACTAGCAGATACTAAAATTGGTTCGCCAAAGCCAACTTTTAAATAATCATAAATTTTATCATTATCGTTTTGAACATTATCATATTTATTTGCAATAATAATAACCGGTTTCTTAGTTCTGTATAATAATTTGGCAATATCTTCATCTTCGTGAGTTAAACCTTCTTGATAAGAACAAACAAATAAAACAATATCAGCCTCAGCTAAAGCAATATTAACTTGTTGATTGATTTGTTGAGTAAAATTAGTAATCGTTTTAGTAATACCACCCGTATCAATAATCACAAAATTTTGTGTTAATCATTCACCAATGCCATAAATTCGATCTCTAGTTGCTCCAGGCATATCTTCAATTATTGCTACTTTTTTTTGTAATATACGATTAAAAATTGAAGATTTACCAACATTAGGGCGTCCTACAATTACTACTTTTGGTAACTTATTCATTTTATTCAAATCCTTATATTTAAAATATTATTTTTTATGACTAAAGTAATTATCATATAAAACTTTTAATTTATCAACGGTCGTTTGTAAATTATAATCACTATTATCTAAAATAACTGCATCTTCAACAATTACTAGTTGACCAGTGCTACGAGTTTTATCAACATTATCACGAATTACCATATCGTTATATACTTGTTCTTGTGTAATATTAATACCCTCTTTAATATACTGTTTATATCTTCTTTCACTACGAGCGTGTAAACTAGAAGTTAAAAAAATCTTTAATTGAGCATCAGGTAAAACAACACTACTAATATCTCTGCCAACGACAATAAAGCCTTGACTTCTAACCATTTCTTGAATTCTAGCAACCATAACTTTTCTAACTTCAGATAACGAAGCAATTATTGGTACTTTACTAGTAACATTTTTATCATAAATTTCTTCTGTTGGTGGTTGATCATTAAATAAAAAATGACCATTAACTCATCTTATATCAAAAAGTTGTAATGCTGCAAGTATTAAATCTTCACTTTCAAAAGCAATTTTATTTTTTAAACAATAATTAGTAAAGCTACGATACATAATTCCTGTATCCATAAATTGATAATCAATTTTTTTAGAAAGCAAATATGCTGCTGCTGATTTACCACTAGCTGCTGGACCATCTATTGCAATATTAATCTTTGGGTACATTGTTTTTCTCCATTCTCTACTTAATAAATAATATTAATGATAATACTAACACGACTATTAAAATTAAACAAATAATGATAATACTAAATACTGTTAAACTTCACTTATAGTTATTCTTAATTTTAACTTTTTGTAATTCATCTTGAAAATTATTATGTTCTTGATTAATTTCTTTTAGTTCTTTATTAAGATCACTATTATTTATTTTATACTTTTTATATTTAAATTCTAAATTTTTAACAAAATTTTTGACATCATGAATTTTACTTTCTAAGTCTTTTTGAAATTCATTTATTTTATTATGCATACTATTAATTAACGTTTGATATTCTAAGTTAGTACTTATTAATGGCACATCAACTATTTCAAAATCAATATTTTCACTATATTTTTTTAAAATATTATTAATATTTTCTAACATATTTTCCAATATTAATTTATCATTATCATCTAAATGTTGTTCATTATTTTTAATAAAATAATTTTCAAAATTAACTAAATTTAAATCAGAATTTAATTTTTGAAAAATTGGCTCAAAATATGATTTATCAATTTTTATTAGTTGCTGATAATAATTTTCTATTTTTTGTTCTTGTTCTCAAAGCTTACTATTTTCTTTAATTTCTTTAGCAATTTGTTCACGTAAACTTTTATATTTTTCCATTCTTGTCATTAAAGCACCCACAAATTAATATTTAAAAAATTCCAATATTGATTTATTTTTAATAGTAATGATAATTTTCTTGATTATAACATAAATATATAAAATCATTATAATATACAAATTTAACTATTGATAATATTGATAATATTTTAAAAAATAATTGTTTTTACTTAGTTTTCTTTTAAACATTATTAAAATAAAATATTAGAAAAATTTATATTTTTATGCAGGCATTATTTTTTTTATTAGACTTCTTGCAAAACCTATCTATTAAAAATTAAATTTTTAAAATAAAATTAAAAATAAAAAAGATAGGTAATCTATGATGTTTGATAAATTAAAAACTATTAACAATCCAGAATTATTAAGATTAACTGGTATAAATGATATTATTTTTAATAAAATTCTACAAATTTTAAAGACAGAAGAAGTAAAAAAGTTTAAAAATGGTGGTACACCTAATAAATTATCATTAGAAAATCGTTTATTAATGACTTTAGAATATTGAAGAGAGTATCGAACTTATTTTCATATTGCTAAAAGTTATGGAATTAGTGAAAGTAGTTGCTATAGGAATATCAAGTGAATAGAAAATACTTTAATAAAACATCCTGATTTTCAACAACTTGATGGGCAAAAATCACTGTTAAATAATAATTTTAAAGATAAAACAGTTATCATTGATGTGACTGAAAGTACTATTCAACGCCCAAAAAAAGTCAAAAACAATATTATTCAGGAAAAAAGAAAAAACATACAATAAAAACTCAAGTCATAATTGAAAAAGATAGTAAAAAAATTATAAGTTCTTATTTTTCTTAAGTAATGTTTAGTAATCTGTGTAACTTACAAAAATAACTATGTTTAATTAGTTCTAGTAAATATAATTAATTTTCTAGAAAGAGTGAGTTACAGATGGCTAAAAAGCAAAATATTAATAACAATGATCCAATATCACAAGCAGTAGATTTATTATTAGAAAATACTGAAGATTTAACAACAGTTTTTAAAGAGGGAGGATTATATAAAGAATTAACAAAAAGATTAGTAGAAAAAATGTTGAATTCTGAGATGCAAAATTATTTAGGATATGATAAGAATCAACATAGTAATAGTGACAATGCTCGTAATGGTATAAGTTCAAAAAAATTAATAACCCAACAAGGTAAAATTGAAATTGATGTACCAAGAGATCGTAATAGTAATTTTAATCCTGTAATAGTTGCAAAAAGACAAAAGACATATTCCGTAATTAAATTTTTTAAAAGTCAATTAATAATTTTAAAATTTATTTTATAATTTTGTTATTAACAATAAATTTAGAAAAGTGTTGATAAAAATGATTTTTGAAAATTTAAAAAAATTAAAAAATGAAGAATTTTATAGATATTTTGGTATAAAACGTTTTCATTTTAATGAAATGTTAGAAAAATTAATTGAAATAGAAAAATTAGAAAAAAATAAAGGTCGAAAAAATAAACTTTCAGTAGAAGAAAGATTAATGATGACTTTATTATACTGAAAAGAATATTATACTTTTTTTCAAATGAGTATTAAATCTAAAATGAGCCCATCAAGTTGTTTTCGAAATATTACTTGAGTAGAAAATAAACTTAGTAACCACAAAGATTACCAATTTTTAAAAGAAAGATATAAATTAAAAATTGATAAAAAACAAGAAAATTCAAATGAATTTCAATTTTATTTAATTGATTCAACTGAGATTGAAATTGAAAGACCAACTAAAAAAAACTACAGTTAGAATATTTTTCTGGTAAAAGTTGAATGTATTCTATAAAATTTCAAATTGTATATGATTTTTTTAATAAAAAAATTGTTGATATTTTTGCTGATAATGGTAAAGTGCATGATTTTCAAATATTAAAAAATTCAAATCTTGAATTTTCAGAAAAAACAATAATTATTGGTGATTTAGGATATCAAGGTATACAAAATATTTATAAAAATACAATAATACCAATTAAAAGAACTAAAAATAAAAAATTAACTAAACAAGAAAGAAAATACAATAAGATTGTATCTAAAATTAGAATTAAAGTTGAACATGTCTTTGCTTGATTGAAAAGATTCAAAATTTTAGTAAATAAATGTAGAAAATCTAAATTTAGACTTATGTACTTAAGATTTAACTTACTTTGTGAAATTTTTAATAAAATAAAACCATTAAAATAAAAAAAATATTAAAAATATTTTTTTAAAATTTAAATTTTTATCGAGTTAATATAAAAATATTATTAACAATTTTTTGTTTAAAATGTAAACTCATTTTTTAAACTATTTTTTCAAAAAATATTTATTTCTATATTCAATAACACTAAATAGTTTTAAAACAATTTTATTGACAATTAATTAAATTTAATTACGGAATATGTCCAAAGAAGATTTGATGGTTTTGATCAACAAGTTCTTTCTTTATATGCAAAAGGTATGACATTATCAGATATTAGAATGCAATTACAAGAGTTATATCATGGTGCTGATATTAGTGAAAGTGTTATTAGTCAAATTACTGATGATGTTATTGATGACGTCAAAGCATGGCAAAATCGACCATTAGAAAGTGTCTATCCGATTGTTTATTTTGATTGCATAGTAGTGAAAGTACGACAAGATAAAAGGATTATTAATAAATCAGTTTATATAGCTTTAGGAGTTGATTTAGAAGGTAAAAAAGATGTTTTAGGTTTATGAATTAGTGAAAATGAAGGTGCTAAATTTTGATTAGCAAATTTAACAGAAATGAAAAATCGTGGCTTAAATGATATTCTTATTGCCTGCAGTGATAATTTAACAGGCATGTCAGAAGCAATACAATCAGTTTATCTTAAAACAGAACATCAATTATGCATAGTTCATCAAATTAGAAATAGTTTGAAATATGTCTCATATAAGCATAGAAAATCTCTAGTTGCAGATTTAAAACCAATTTATACTGCATGTAGTGAAGAACAAGCAATGCAGGCTTTAGAATCCTTTGAAAATAAGTGAAATAAACAATATCCTCAAATTGCTAAATCTTGATATAAAAATTGAGATAATTTAATGGTTTTTATTAGTTATCCTACAGAAATCAAAAGAGTGATTTATACAACAAATGCTATTGAATCTGTAAATAGTCAATTACGAAAAGTTATCAGAAATAAAAAAGTTTTTCCTAATGATATGGCAGTTTTTAAAATATTTTATTTAGCAATTGAAAATATAACAATAAAATGAACAATGCCCATTCAAAATTGAAATACAGTAATTGCTCATTTTATGATAAAATTTGAAGATAGAATTAATCTAAACTAGTACTTTGTAAAACAAAGATACACAGATTACATAAAAGCCTCTATTTTTTATATAAATATAGAAATTTAATTATCAAAATATCAATCAGGATAGTTACCATCTCATTTTATATCATCTTCATGTTTTGGTTTTTTAGAAAAATATAATTCAAAATATCATTCACTGGTATGTGTATTAACTCATATAGTTGTTGTTCCATACACCATTTCCCCATTTCGTTCTTGATAATATTTAACATTATTACCTATATTATGGGTAAGCACCCCCCATGATTAATCCTATTGTTCCAGTTGTAGCACCAGTTAGTGCTAATGCTAATGTTATTTTACTTAAATTTGTTTTTATTCATGTTTTCATATTAAATTACTCCTTTTTTCCTTTATTTTACTTTAAAATTGTACTATTTTTGATTATTTTTACAAGTATGCTTTTAAATGCAAAATAACGCCTAAATGCAAGGGGTTTATTTTGTGATACCTATACTATTAATGATATTCAACTTGTTTATTATATTGCAAATGTGAAGATACTTTTTTTCACACTAGCATTATTTTTACCCCTAATTACATTTTTATATGGATACAGTGCATAAAACAGAGCATCATAAGGGTCTTGGTACATATTCTTATCAGGAATGTTAGTTTTTGTTTCATCATAACGTAATTCTTCTAAACATTGAGTAGTTTTTGGTAAATCATCTTTATTTGCATAAAAGTTTCCATAACTCATAATATTTCTCATTCAAACTACTCTATTAGTTAATCCTGCTTCTTGATTTAAATTTGAAGCATGTTTAATAGCAGTTTGTGTTATTAAAATAGTATTATATTCATCAATTAATTTTTGATTTAATCAATCAATTGCTGTTCTAGCTTTATCATCATAAAAATAAATTGCTTGGTCAAAATTTTCAAAATTATCCATTAATCCTAAAATTTCATTAACATAAGCATTAATTTTTTCATTTTCATTAATAAAATCATTTGGAGTAACTATTAATTCACAAATAACATAAGGGTCATAATATCTACTATTATTATATTCTTTAAACCCAACTACCATAAATACAGTATGGTCTTTTGGTCCCGTAGCTCAATCAATACCAACACTATAAAAATCAAATTTATACATATCTTTTTCTTGATTATAAAATTGTTTTAAATCATATGATTGTCAATATTTTACTGTTTTTTGAAATGGAAAAATTGTTGCATCACTATCTAAAAATTCAAAACCATAATAAACAGTATTATATTCATCTTCATTACTTTTTTTCATTTCCAATAATTTTCTTTGTTGGATATCCGGTAACTTATCTCAAAATGGTTTAATAGTAAATCTTAAAACAAATAAACCTAAACCACTAAACATGTCTTTATTTTCATAATAAACTTTGCCAATTTTTTTAAGATTTTTCATTACTTCATTATTTAATGGTAAAAATGGCGTACAGTATTTTAAATAAAATGGATGATATTTATCATAAGGATTGCATGTAAAAGTCATAAAAAAGTTTTTATAAAAATAACGAGTAATCTTTTTTCCAAAAGTAGGGCTATATATATTTTTATCAATAAAAGTTCAATTTCATTCTTTAATTGGTTCATTTGACACTTTAATTCTGTTACTTCTAAACATAGATATTTCTAATCGCTCATAGCGATATGTTAATTCTTTATCAGTAAGTGTTTCTTTTTCTTCTGCCATGATTATTTCATCTGTTCTTGAACCTAAAAAACTTGAACCACCTGCTTCTTTTCCAAAAATCTTATTACCATTAGCATAACCAATAAAGTCAATTTGTTGATTATTAGGAAAAATAATACAACCACCATCCTTAGTTATTTTTCATTTAATACCATGTGGATTATTAGGTAATAAATTAATATGATATGTATCTAATAAAACTTGACAAACATTCATTAAAGCACCAATTGTAGTTTCACTATGAGTATTTTCATATCTTCTTACTTCTTGGACACTACTATCACTAAAATTACAACATAGGACATATTCCGTAATTAAATTTAATTAATTGTCAATAAAATTGTTTTAAAACTATTTAGTGTTATTGAATATAGAAATAAATATTTTTTGAAAAAATAGTTTAAAAAATGAGTTTACATTTTAAACAAAAAATTGTTAATAATATTTTTATATTAACTCGATAAAAATTTAAATTTTAAAAAAATATTTTTAATATTTTTTTTATTTTAATGGTTTTATTTTATTAAAAATTTCACAAAGTAAGTTAAATCTTAAGTACATAAGTCTAAATTTAGATTTTCTACATTTATTTACTAAAATTTTGAATCTTTTCAATCAAGCAAAGACATGTTCAACTTTAATTCTAATTTTAGATACAATCTTATTGTATTTTCTTTCTTGTTTAGTTAATTTTTTATTTTTAGTTCTTTTAATTGGTATTATTGTATTTTTATAAATATTTTGTATACCTTGATATCCTAAATCACCAATAATTATTGTTTTTTCTGAAAATTCAAGATTTGAATTTTTTAATATTTGAAAATCATGCACTTTACCATTATCAGCAAAAATATCAACAATTTTTTTATTAAAAAAATCATATACAATTTGAAATTTTATAGAATACATTCAACTTTTACCAGAAAAATATTCTAACTGTAGTTTTTTTTAGTTGGTCTTTCAATTTCAATCTCAGTTGAATCAATTAAATAAAATTGAAATTCATTTGAATTTTCTTGTTTTTTATCAATTTTTAATTTATATCTTTCTTTTAAAAATTGGTAATCTTTGTGGTTACTAAGTTTATTTTCTACTCAAGTAATATTTCGAAAACAACTTGATGGGCTCATTTTAGATTTAATACTCATTTGAAAAAAAGTATAATATTCTTTTCAGTATAATAAAGTCATCATTAATCTTTCTTCTACTGAAAGTTTATTTTTTCGACCTTTATTTTTTTCTAATTTTTCTATTTCAATTAATTTTTCTAACATTTCATTAAAATGAAAACGTTTTATACCAAAATATCTATAAAATTCTTCATTTTTTAATTTTTTTAAATTTTCAAAAATCATTTTTATCAACACTTTTCTAAATTTATTGTTAATAACAAAATTATAAAATAAATTTTAAAATTATTAATTGACTTTTAAAAAATTTAATTACGGAATATGTCTATATAAATAAATCAAATGCTAAGCAGTTTCAAGTTTTTCTTGTTCCACGTGCTGTTGGTATAAAACGATAAAAACAATTAGTAGTAAAATATTCTGCTCATTCATCACCAACAAATGCTTTAAAAATATCTCAATTAAAACCATAATTATTATCACTAAAATTAAGATTATATTTTTTATTCAGTTGTGCATAACTACTAATAAAAGCCATATTTTACTCCCTAATTTTTATAAACAATACAATTAAATTATTAACAAACAAAATTTAGAAAGGAACATTAAAAATGTTTATATTACCATTTCCTAATCTTTTTGATTGAGACAAACATGATTTTAATCAAGATGAATTAAGTTTAAAACAAACAGAAGAATTATTTGCAAAAATAGATGATTATTTATGAAGTATATGTGATAAATCTGAATATAAATCATATAGATTTAGAAAAAGAAGATTAAAAGCAAAAAAAGGTTTATTAAATTATAAACGACGTATTTGTACACATTATAACCCAAAAACACAAAAAAAGGAATTTGTTTCATTGTTAGGAACGAATTAATATAACGTATAGGTTTTCTAACTTCAAACAATAAAAGTAGCAAATCTAACATTTGTTAATTAAATTATAACATAAATTTTAAAAATGTTAAAAAATATAATTATAAAATTACATTTAAATAACACAAAAATACTAATTTTAAAATTAGGTTTTAAAAATCTTAAATTGTATTATTTTAAGCACTATTAATATAACTTCTACTATTTAAATAATTAGCTCTAGCCATTAACATATTAATTAACGTTGGATAAGCATATATTTTTGCACCTTTTGTTTGAGATTTAACTAAATGTTGAATATCACTTTCAGCACTACAACCAATATTTCAACTAGCAGGTTGATTAATAATGCCCTTTTTATTATTTTCAAAAATCCTTAAAGTTTCTTTATTTACTTTGGTTTCAATTAAAAATGCTATTAATTCATCATATTGACCCTTACAAAAATATTTTCAAGCCTTTAAAAAGTTTTTTAAATTTTCTGGATTAACTTTATTTTTTCTTTTATCAGGTTTATATGCAGTTCATAAATAATAAAAAGCATGATATTTATCTAATACATAATAAGCACCCAAATATTTTGCTAAATTATATATTCATCCAGCACCATCCCCAGATACTACTAATTTAGAATTTTCAAACTCATAATATTTTTTTAATCCATTTCAAGTAAAATCAACTGTCGGATTTGCTTGTAAATAATCTTCTTTAGGACTATATTTATAATCACCCATAAAAGTATAAATTTTATTTGATAACTTATTTCTATTTTTACCTATTTGTTTTTTACCAGTATTATATGAAATACTACGAATTTTTTGCATTTCTCTTTTATGATTTTTATTTCAAACAGGAACATAACAATCATCAGCATTAATATAAATATATTCACTATTTTTTACTTTAAATTTTTGTTCTGGTAATTTTTCTTGCACTTTTGAATTTTTATGAATTTTACTAATTGTTACTTTTGAAACATAAGTATATTTAAAAATATCTTGTATATCTTGATAATGTTTCTTTCTTCCAATATATGATAATATTTCTTCTTTTAATCAACTAATAATTTTTGCTCTTTTATCAATATTAAATTCTTCATAAACTGGATAATAATATTCTTTTTTTAATTTATCTCAATAAACTCTTTGATTAAAAATCATTTTACCAAATTCAAAAATAATACTACGATTACATTTTTTAGCAACTTTATATCTATCTTTATCTCTATTTTGAAAAAAATATTCATCAAAAGCATGGATTTTATTAACATGATTTGTTATAATTTTATTAATTTCATATTCAAGATTATTTTTATAATTAAACATATTTCAACACCTTTCTATTTATTTTTTATCCTAACTATTCTAGCAAATTTATTAAAATATTGTTGAAAAAAGTTTAATTTTGAAGTATAATAATAAAGAACGATTGAAATAACTAGCAAATCTATTGCAACGTTTAAAGATAACTTTTATTAGTTATCTTTTCTTTTTTAATAAAATAATGTACAATAAAAGAAAATGTAAATAGAAAAGGAAAATAAAAATGGATATCTGAGTAATTATATTTGGTATTTGTTTACCAATTATTATTGTTTTGGGATTACTTGCTTTTGATGGTATAAAACAATGTCAAAAAAATAATATTTTTGGTATTTTAAGATTAACAATCTCTTTAAATATAATTGGTGCTTTAATTGGTTGCATTATTATATATAAAAAACAAAATCCTGAATTTAAATTTTGAAAAAGTAAATGAAAAAAAATATTTAAATTTAAGAAAAGAAATAAAAAAATAGCAGTATAATGCTATTTTTGTTATAATTATATTATAAAAATTAAAGAAATAAATATATGAAGTAATTAATAAAGTTCATAAGTTATTTTTGGTGAAACTTAACTTAAAGATTATATTAATTATATCATAATTTTTTTTGTTTTTAAAGCATATGAAAGGAGATTTTTATGTGCAAGAAGAAAAAATAAGAATTAGATACAATATTAAATCTTTAAAAGAAGAAATAAAAAAATATTTTGAATATTGTACTACTAATGAAGAAATACCAACAAAAGAAGGTATGCAAATGTTCTTAAATATTACTCAAAATACTATAAATGAGTGAAAAAAGAAACAAAAAGATACTTTTTTACAACAAATTAATTGAGCATATGCAAAAATTAAACATTTAAATCTTCAAAGATTTTTAAAAGCAAGTCCTAATTCTTCTGCTTGATATTTAGAAAGAGCATATGTAAAAGACTATAATTTATCTACAAAAATAGATATTAATACTGATAACACACACCCTATAGTAATTCAACTTGAAAATAAGAGTAAGAATAAATGTTAGAACATTTTGGTTATCTTAATGATATTTTAAAGCAAATGTATTATAAAAAACCTTTAACTGTTAAAAGAATTGACCAATTTGGATGGGTTACAATTTATTGGACACTAATTACGTAGACAAGTAAACAAATTTGTTAAAAGAAAGGAACTATAATTATGGCCAATATTAACTCATATACCGATGAATTTAAAAAACAAATAGTAGCTTTATATCAAAGTGGCAAATCAGTATCTTGCCTTGCTAAAGAATATAATGTTACAAGAGCAGCTACTTACAATTGAATTAAGCAATTTAGTAATTCAGGAAGTTTTAAAACTAAAGATAATCGTTCTTTTGAAGAAAATGAATTAATTAAATTAAGAAAAGAATTAAAGCAATTACGAATGGAAAATGATATTTTAAAGCAAGCAGCACTAATAATAGGCAGAAAATAGAAATTATTGTCAAAAATAAAGCTAAATATAAAATTCGCACAATGTGTCGTTTTTTAAAAATATCTAAATCAACATATTATTTTAATTTAAAGAAAAAAGAAAATAAAATCAAAAATAATATTTATGATGAAGCTGTTATTAGTGCTTTTAAAGAAAATAAAGAAGTTTATGGTACTAGAAGATTAAAAAAAATTCTAGAAAACCAAGAAATTTATTTATCGCGCAGAAAAATTAAAAAAATTATGAATGAACATAATTTAATATCAAAATATACTAAATTATCATTCAAAAATCATAATAACAAAGTTAACGATAGTCAAATAACTAATCTTGTTAATAGAAAATTTAAGAATAGGATTAAAAATGAAGTTATTGTTAGTGATTTAACTTATGTACAAGTTAATGGTAGGTGAAACTATATTTGCCTATTAATAGACTTATTTAACCGCGAAATTATCGGACATAGTGTTGGAGTTAAAAAAGATGCATCATTAGTACATCAAGCATTTATGCAATCAAATCGCTGTTTAAAAGATATTCAAATATTTCATAGTGATCGCGGTAATGAATTTAACAATAAAATTATTGATAAACTTTTACTAGCATTCAACATTAACCGTTCTTTAAGTAAAAAAGGTTGTCCTTATGATAATGCTGTTGCTGAAGCAACTTTTAAAACTTTTAAAACCGAATTTATTAATGATAAAAATTTTACATCATTAATCCAATTAAAATTAGAATTATTTGATTACATCAATTGATATAACAATATAAGAATTCACAGCACTTTAAACTACTTAACTCCAGTTAAATATCAACAACAAATGTTTACCAAAAAATAGTCCTAAAAAGTGTTGCCATTCCAATTAGGTAGTCGTAAATCTGGTAAAACTATTCAAGATTTTGATTTTGAATGTAAAACAACTGTATTACCTAATACAAAAGTTAAAACTTATGTTTTTAGAAATATGAGTGAACAATTATATGATACTTGAAAACAATTAAAAAATAGATGAGTATTATTTGCTATTGGTTTAGAATATACAATGTCTGAAACTCGTAAAACTATTAATTATAGAGATAGTGAAATTGAATGTCGTGCTTTATATAAACAAAATAATAGTGAAATTAAATTAACTGGTTTACCAGATAATTCAAAATATGATTATGTAATTAGACATGTTGATGAAGCACATCAAATTGCTGAAAAAGATTGACAAGATATGGCAGATGCTATTCGTGGTTGTAGTCAATTATTAGAAATTAATAGTTGTAATCCTTGAAGTATTTTAAATTATTATATTAAAAATGTAGTTACATATTGTCCTCAAAATGAAAAACAAATAATTAATGAATATGAACAATTTTATTTTAATAAAAAAGATAAAAGAATAGTTCATTATCAAAATTGAAAACTTAATTATTTATTACCAGAACATGAAGGTCAACGATTATTAGAATTAGAAAAACTTGACCCAATATCTGCAAGAGTAAGAAGTCATGGTTTAGTAGGTTATGAATCTGGTGGAATATATACTCATTTAATTCATAAAATATCACGTTTATTACAACCAAGTTATAGATTTAGTGCTGGATTAGATTATGGGTTTAAAGATGATGCTATGGCATGTTTATTAATAGGTTTTGATTATGATTTTAAATTTGTTAATGTTATTGATTGTTTAAAAATAGAAAATAAATTAATACGTTATGATAATAAACAATTAGCAAGATTAGTAGTAGAGTTTTATATTAAATTAGCAAAAGAAAATAATTTGTTATATAGACATATTCCGTAATTAAATTTTTTAAAACTCAATTAATAATTTTAAAATTTATTTTATAATTTTGTTATTAACAATAAATTTAGAAAAGTGTTGATAAAAATGATTTTTGAAAATTTAAAAAAATTAAAAAATGAAGAATTTTATAGATATTTTGGTATAAAACGTTTTCATTTTAATGAAATGTTAGAAAAATTAATTGAAATAGAAAAATTAGAAAAAAATAAAGGTCGAAAAAATAAACTTTCAGTAGAAGAAAGATTAATGATGACTTTATTATACTGAAAAGAATATTATACTTTTTTTCAAATGAGTATTAAATCTAAAATGAGCCCATCAAGTTGTTTTCGAAATATTACTTGAGTAGAAAATAAACTTAGTAACCACAAAGATTACCAATTTTTAAAAGAAAGATATAAATTAAAAATTGATAAAAAACAAGAAAATTCAAATGAATTTCAATTTTATTTAATTGATTCAACTGAGATTGAAATTGAAAGACCAACTAAAAAAAACTACAGTTAGAATATTTTTCTGGTAAAAGTTGAATGTATTCTATAAAATTTCAAATTGTATATGATTTTTTTAATAAAAAAATTGTTGATATTTTTGCTGATAATGGTAAAATGCATGATTTTCAAATATTAAAAAATTCAAATCTTGAATTTTCAGAAAAAACAATAATTATTGGTGATTTAGGATATCAAGGTATACAAAATATTTATAAAAATACAATAATACCAATTAAAAGAACTAAAAATAAAAAATTAACTAAACAAGAAAGAAAATACAATAAGATTGTATCTAAAATTAGAATTAAAGTTGAACATGTCTTTGCTTGATTGAAAAGATTCAAAATTTTAGTAAATAAATGTAGAAAATCTAAATTTAGACTTATGTACTTAAGATTTAACTTACTTTGTGAAATTTTTAATAAAATAAAACCATTAAATTTTTATCGAGTTAATATAAAAATATTATTAACAATTTTTTGTTTAAAATGTAAACTCATTTTTTAAACTATTTTTTCAAAAAATATTTATTTCTATATTCAATAACACTAAAGACATATTCCGTAATTAAATTTTTTAAAAGTCAATTAATAATTTTAAAATTTATTTTATAATTTTGTTATTAACAATAAATTTAGAAAAGTGTTGATAAAAATGATTTTTGAAAATTTAAAAAAATTAAAAAATGAAGAATTTTATAGATATTTTGGTATAAAACGTTTTCATTTTAATGAAATGTTAGAAAAATTAATTGAAATAGAAAAATTAGAAAAAAATAAAGGTCGAAAAAATAAACTTTCAGTAGAAGAAAGATTAATGATGACTTTATTATACTGAAAAGAATATTATACTTTTTTTCAAATGAGTATTAAATCTAAAATGAGCCCATCAAGTTGTTTTCGAAATATTACTTGAGTAGAAAATAAACTTAGTAACCACAAAGATTACCAATTTTTAAAAGAAAGATATAAATTAAAAATTGATAAAAAACAAGAAAATTCAAATGAATTTCAATTTTATTTAATTGATTCAACTGAGATTGAAATTGAAAGACCAACTAAAAAAAACTACAGTTAGAATATTTTTCTGGTAAAAGTTGAATGTATTCTATAAAATTTCAAATTGTATATGATTTTTTTAATAAAAAAATTGTTGATATTTTTGCTGATAATGGTAAAGTGCATGATTTTCAAATATTAAAAAATTCAAATCTTGAATTTTCAGAAAAAACAATAATTATTGGTGATTTAGGATATCAAGGTATAAAAAATATTTATAAAAATACAATAATACCAATTAAAAGAACTAAAAATAAAAAATTAACTAAACAAGAAAGAAAATACAATAAGATTGTATCTAAAATTAGAATTAAAGTTGAACATGTCTTTGCTTGATTGAAAAGATTCAAAATTTTAGTAAATAAATGTAGAAAATCTAAATTTAGACTTATGTACTTAAGATTTAACTTACTTTGTGAAATTTTTAATAAAATAAAACCATTAAAATAAAAAAAATATTAAAAATATTTTTTTAAAATTTAAATTTTTATCGAGTTAATATAAAAATATTATTAACAATTTTTTGTTTAAAATGTAAACTCATTTTTTAAACTATTTTTTCAAAAAATATTTATTTCTATATTCAATAACACTAAATAGTTTTAAAACAATTTTATTGACAATTAATTAAATTTAATTACGGAATATGTCCTAAATAGTTTTAAAACAATTTTATTGACAATTAATTAAATTTAATTACGGAATATGTCCTTTGTCTTTTTGCAACTATTATAGGATTAAAATTACTATTGCGATCTCGTGGTACATCAATCTCAATTTTACCTTGTTGAGTTATTATTTTTTTTGAACTTATACCATTACGAGCATTGTCACTATTACTATGTTGATTCTTTTCATATCCTAAATAATTTTGCATCTCAGAATTCAACATTTTTTCTACTAATCTTTTTGTTAATTCTTTATACAATCCTCCCTCTTTAAAAACTGTTGTTAAATCTTCAGTATTTTCTAATAATAAATCTACTGCTTTTGATATTGGATCATTATTATTAATATTTTGCTTTTTAGCCATCTGTAACTCACTCTTTCTAGAAAATTAATTATATTTACTAGAATTAATTAAACATAGTTATTTTTGTAAGTTACACAGATTACTAAACATTACCCATTAAAATACAACATATTTTGAACAATAATTTTTAAAAAATATTAAAAGTGTTATTAAAATAAATTTTTAAACTTAAAAAATGTGATTAATATCATAGTTTTGCAAGAAGTCTAATGAAAAAAATAATGAATTAAAAGTTTATATTCTTAAAAATGATCAACTTGCTGAAAAATATACTTTAAGTTCACATCAATTATTAGCAATGACTTTTGACAAAGAAAATAATATTTATATAGGAACAAATCAAGGGGTATATACTAATTCAAGTCCAACAACTGAATTAAAAAAAATAGATGGGGCAATAGGTAACATTACAGTTTTAAAAAAAACTAAAAATGGTTTAATTTATGCTGGTAATACAGAAGGAATGATTTTTAAAAGTATTGGGGGTAATCCTTTTAATTTAGTTGACCAACTAAAAGATGGTGGTATTACAAGTATTGCTGTTGATAATAAAGAAACAATCTTTGTTACTAACAAGAGTAAACAAGTTTATTATAAACGTATTACTATTGCTAATTTTTTACCATATAAGCAAACTTTAGAAACAATAAATACAACAGTAATAACTTTTGGAACAGGGGTTTTAGTTGGTGATAAAGATGGTAATATATGAAAAAGTTATCAAGAAAAAAACTTCACTTTATTCTATGAAAATAAACTTAATTCAATTAATCAATTGATTTATAATTCTAATAATTTTACTATTTATGCAACAACTACTGATCGAATATATAAAAATAAATAATCTAATTTAAAATAACTAATTTTAAGTTAGTTCTTTTTTTAAAAAAATTGTAATACTTATTGAAAATTTAATAGTAAAATTATAAATAATTTTAATTTTTTATAATTTTGTTTATTCATAAAACATCTCTAATAAAATATTAGAGATGTTTTTAAAGATACTTTATAAATATATTAAACTTATATATTTGCTTATAAATTTGATTTATATAAAAAACTATTACTATTTTTTAACTTTAATTTTATTTCTTTAAAAAAATCAAATTTTTCTTTTTCTTTATAATCATTAGAAAATATTTCTAAAGTTTCAGCATCAGATTTTTCATAAAAATGATATATATTATTGAATACTTCCTCTTGTGTTTCTTCTTCTTTTATTACTCGATATATAAAATTAAGAACTGAACACATTTTTCGATATTTATTATCTTTTCTTAAAGCATTATTAAATTTTTCTTTTTGTTTAGTATTCATTTTGGATATTTTAGGACTATTTTTAACGTTTGTTATATCAATTTCTTCATCCACTAAATAAACTACTTGATCTAAAAAATTTAATACTAATTCATCTACATCTTTTGATTTATATTTTTTTAAGGTTTCTAAATAAGTATCTGCTAAATTAATTGCTAATAAATTTAAAAAATTATTTAAAACTTTTGTTTTTAAATTTTTGTTGATATTTAAATCCATTATCAAAACTCCTTAAAATCACCTTCAATAGAGTGATTATATCAATTTTAACCTCATATTTTTGTAAATACAATATTACTTTATTTTTTTACCTTTAATTCGTTTTCTTTTAAGTTCCAATTCTAATTTAGGATTATTATCATGTTTTAAATAATAATTTTGTCTATTTATAATTAATTTATTTTCTAATATTAACCCTAATCTTTTAGTTTTTTCTTCAGCTAATTCTTCTTGTAATTTTCTGTCTTTTTCATTTTCAAGTGATTCATGTTTAAATCTAGAATCTTGTAAATCTTTTTCATGTTGTCTTTGCTTTTCTTTATCAATTAATTTTGCTTCAATCTTAGCTCTATTTTCTATATACTTTTTAATACTTTTAAAAATAGAAATTGGGTTCAAACAATCAATTATTTTTAATAAAATTTTCACATAACCCCCTACTCCCCATTTAAGTAATTATTATTAATATACTTATTATAAATTAAAATTTTATCAATTTCTTAGGGAATTGTTTTTTTATTATATCATTTTATTTAAACTTGCTTTTAATTTATTTTTCTATGAATACTAGATTTATTATAGAAAATTATATCATTTTATTTATAAAAATTATAAATAAAATGATATAATAAAAAATATAAATAAATTATTTATAAAACTTTGAAATGGGGAATATAAAATGATTAATAACATAAAAAATATGATTAAAAATTACTCTAGAGAAATTGAGTATCACGCAATAATAAAAAATAATTTAGAAAATAATCATTTAAAAAGTCAAGAGAATTTAATTAATATTGAAATGCAAAAAAATTACATAAAAATTAAAATGGAAATAATTGCAGAATTAAAAAAAATACTATATATTTAACATAAAATTGTGAGAAATCTCATTTTTATTTCAAAATATGCTTTATGAAAATAAAAAATTAATTGACTTAAATAGATCAATTAATTTTTTATTTTCAAATAATCCAATTTAGAAAAAAACAAATCAAATATTTATAACTTTTTTATTAATTTTCTTCATCTATTTTTAAAACAGCACGAAATGCTTCTGGTGGTAATTCAACATTACCAATCGATTTCATTTTTTTCTTTCCTTCTTTTTGTTTTTCTAAAAGTTTTCTTTTTCTTGTAATATCACCACCATAACATTTAGCAATAACATCTTTTCTAACTGCTTGCACAGTTTGACGAGCAATAATTTTATTATTAATAGCAGCCTGAATAGCAACTTCAAAATTTTGTTTTGGAATTAATTTTTTTAATTTTTCACATAAAACACGCCCACGATCATAAGCAAAATCCTTATGAACAATAACAGATAATGCATCAACAATATTACCTGCTAATAAAATATCCATTTTCACTAATTTACTTTCCTGATAACCAATTAATTCATAATCTAATGAAGCATAACCTTTTGATATTGATTTTAATTTATCAAAAAAATCAATGACAATTTCATTCAGTGGCATATTATAAATAAGAGTTCTTCGTAAATTATCAGCATATTTTAAATCTAAATAAGTTCCACGTTTATCCTGACATAATTGCATCAATGCACCAACATATTGTTCTGGTGTCATTATTGTTACTTGCACAAATGGTTCTTCTACACTTTTAATTGTCTGCACAGTTGGTCATTTTGCTGGATTATCAATTATTAACTTTTCACCATTAGTTAAATTTACTTCATAAATTACAGAAGGAGCTGTTGAAATTAAAACTAAATTATATTCACGCTCTAAACGTTCTTGAATAACATCCATATGTAATAACCCTAAAAAACCACAACGAAAACCAAAACCTAATGCTTGTGATGTTTCAGCAGTAAAAATTAATGAGGCATCCGATAATTGAATTTTATATAATCCATCCTTTAATTCTTGATATTTATTAGTATCAATTGGATATAAACCACAATAAACCATTGGTTTTAAAGTTTTATAACCCGGTAATGGTGCATCAGCAGGATTAATAACACTAGTAATCGTATCACCAACATGAATATCACTAATTATTTTAATTGCACCACTAATTCAACCAACTTCACCAGCTGTTAACATTTCTCTCTTTTCTTCTTTTGGTGTGCGTACTCCTAATTCAGTAATTTCATATTCGGCACCAGTTGACATCATTCTTACTTTATCGCCAACTTTAATTACACCAGTTTTGATTCTAATAAATGCCATCACTCCACGATATTTATCATATAATGAATCAAAAATTAAAGCACGCAATGGTTCATTATCATCAGCATCAATTGGATAAGGAATATATTTAATAACTGCTTCTAAAACATCGCGAATATTAATACCTGTTTTTGCAGAAATTAAAGGCGCATAATCAGCAGGTAAACCCAATACTTTTTCAATTTCTTCCTTAACTTTTTCTGGTTCAGCACTTGGTAAATCTATTTTATTAATAACAGGAATAATTTCTAAATCATTATCTAATGCTAAATATACATTTGCTAAAGTTTGTGCTTCAATACCCTGAGCAGCATCAACTACTAAAATGGCACCTTCACATGCTGCTAAACTACGCGATACTTCATAAGTAAAGTCAACATGACCTGGAGTATCAATTAAGTGAAGCAAATAAGTATGACCATCTAATGATTGATATTTAAGTTGTACACTATTTAATTTAATTGTAATGCCACGTTCACGTTCTAAATCTAGTGAATCTAACAATTGATTTTTCATTTCCCTTTTTGAAACAGCATTAGTTAATTCTAAAATACGATCAGCCAAAGTTGATTTACCATGATCAATATGGGCAATAATTGAAAAATTTCTAATGTATTTTTTATCGATACTCATAATATTATTTATTCACCTATCTTTTGCTTATAAACTATTTACTATGTTTTAGTATACCAAAGTTTAAATAAAATTAAATCGAAAGTTGCAGATAATGTTATAAATATATTAAACTATCACTTAACAATATATGAAAAGATATATACATAAATAACTAGTTTTTAAAATCATGTAAAATTATAATAACAAAAAATAAAGGAGGGAGGTTGTTAATAATATGAAAAAAATATTAACAACATTAAGTATTTTAGCAATTACAATTACTGTTGGAAATGTAAATAATGTTAATTTAAATAGTAGTTGGCAACAAAATGTACATATAATAATTGCATTAAGTACTTCTATAAACTTTACGGGTTAAAAAACGATAAATATAAATATTAAAACCACACAAGAGAAAAAAGACTTAAATTTACTTATAGCAAATCAAAACCTAGGATTTATTAAAATTTTAGCAAAAAATTTAATTCCAACCAAAGAGGAACTTTTAATTGGTATCAAAAGCATAAATTATGATTCTAGTATTTTAACTATTAATGATTTTAATATTAAAGGGTCTATTAATACTACAAGTGCTATAATTGAAGGAACTGGTGACTATAAAGGTTAAATTACTTTAAGTTATAGACAAGAATTTGATTTTAATATATGAAATTTTCTAAATATTCTTGTAATGGGTCATATGAAAAATAAAGGTTATTGATTGGAAAATATGAAACTTAATATTAAAAATAATGAAATTTTATCATTTGATAAAATTTCATTAATAAATTTAACTAAGACCTTTGAAACTTCTGAACAAACAGAACTTAAAAATAATACAAACTTTGAACAACAACTTAGTACACAAGAATACGATAAAGAAGTAACAAATACTTATTCTGTTACTAATACATATGATGTTGGTATAAGTGAAAAAATATCAATACCTTTTGAAGAAACAACCTTTAATTTTAACTTTGGTCATAGTACCACAAATACAAATTCTGAATCAGTAACATTAAAATATCCATCTCAAAAAATAAATAGACTTCTTGCAAAACTATGATATTAATCACATTTTTTAAGTTTAAAAATTTATTTTAATAACACTTTTAATATTTTTTAAAAATTATTGTTCAAAATATGTTTTATTTTTTGTCATTAAAATACAACAAAAATTATTATTTCAAATAAAAAAATAAAATATTAAATTATCAAATATATTTAAATTAATAATTGTAAATTATAAATTGAAGCTATTAAATTAAATCTTAATGCAAATTTTTTTCTTCTATTTCGATATTTTTCACTAATAATTTTAAATTTTTTAAGAATCGCAAAAACATGTTCAATAACAACTCTCATTTTTGAAATAGCCTTATTATTTTTCTTTTCTTCTTTAGTTAAAGGGTTTTTCTTTGATTTTCGTTTAGGTAATAAGACATTTTTATGTATGTTTTGTATACCTTGATATCCTAAATCTACTAAAATAGTTGTTTCTGATAAAAATTTCGTTTTTGAATTTTTTAAAATTTTAAAATCATGATTTTTACCATAAGAAAAATAAGAACTTATAATTTTTTTACTATCTTTTTCAATTATGACTTGAGTTTTTATTGTATGTTTTTTCTTTTTTCCTGAATAATATTGTTTTTGACTTTTTTTGGGCGTTGAATAGTACTTTCAGTCACATCAATGATAACTGTTTTATCTTTAAAATTATTATTTAACAGTGATTTTTGCCCATCAAGTTGTTGAAAATCAGGATGTTTTATTAAAGTATTTTCTATTCACTTGATATTCCTATAGCAACTACTTTCACTAATTCCATAACTTTTAGCAAATATGAAAATAAGTTCGATACTCTCTTCAATATTCTAAAGTCATTAATAAACGATTTTCTAATGATAATTTATTAGCTGTACCACCATTTTTAAACTTTTTTACTTCTTCTGTCTTTAAAATTTCTAGAATTTTATTAAAAATAATATCATTTATACCAGTTAATCTTAATAATTCTGGATTGTTAATAGTTTTTAATTTATCAAACATCATAGATTACCTATCTTTTTTATTTTTAATTTTATTTTAAAAATTTAATTTTTAATAGATAGGTTTTGCAAGAAGTCTAATGTATTACCTCATAAAAAGGTAAATATAGATTATGATATATTTTTAAATAATACTAAATCTGACTATATTCTAACTTTAAAATTAGATAAGAGTTCAACTTTTTCTGGAAATTTATATTATTGAGAAGATAATGTTAATAAAGGTTGACAAACATATAATTTCTATGAGCTTCTAACAGAATTAAATAAAAATCAATTTGCTAATAATTGTTTAATGTATGCTAACAATAACGAATTATATTATTCTATTCCATTAACCTTATATGGTAAATCTAATGAATTAGATGTTACAGTCAATCCAGAACAACCAATTTAAAGTTTATAAAAATATTTAATTCAAAAATAACATTTGGAATGGCAACACTTTTTAGGACTATTTTTTGGTAAACATTTGTTGTTGATATTTAACTGGAGTTAAGTAGTTTAAAGTGCTGTGAATTCTTATATTGTTATATCAATTGATGTAATCAAATAATTCTAATTTTAATTGGATTAATGATGTAAAATTTTTATCATTAATAAATTCGGTTTTAAAAGTTTTAAAAGTTGCTTCAGCAACAGCATTATCATAAGGACAACCTTTTTTACTTAAAGAACGGTTAATGTTGAATGCTAGTAAAAGTTTATCAATAATTTTATTGTTAAATTCATTACCGCGATCACTATGAAATATTTGAATATCTTTTAAACAGTGATTTGATTGCATAAATGCTTGATGTACTAATGATGCATCTTTTTTAACTCCAACACTATGTCCGATAATTTCGCGGTTAAATAGGTCTATTAATAGGCAAATATAGTTTCACCTACCATTAACTTGTACATAAGTTAAATCACTAACAATAACTTCATTTTTAATCCTATTCTTAAATTTTCTATTAACAAGATTAGTTATTTGACTATCGTTAACTTTGTTATTATGATTTTTGAATGATAATTTAGTATATTTTGATATTAAATTATGTTCATTCATAATTTTTTTAATTTTTCTGCGCGATAAATAAATTTCTTGGTTTTCTAGAATTTTTTTTAATCTTCTAGTACCATAAACTTCTTTATTTTCTTTAAAAGCACTAATAACAGCTTCATCATAAATATTATTTTTGATTTTATTTTCTTTTTTCTTTAAATTAAAATAATATGTTGATTTAGATATTTTTAAAAAACGACACATTGTGCGAATTTTATATTTAGCTTTATTTTTGACAATAATTTCTATTTTCTGCCTATTATTAGTGCTGCTTGCTTTAAAATATCATTTTCCATTCGTAATTGCTTTAATTCTTTTCTTAATTTAATTAATTCATTTTCTTCAAAAGAACGATTATCTTTAGTTTTAAAACTTCCTGAATTACTAAATTGCTTAATTCAATTGTAAGTAGCTGCTCTTGTAACATTATATTCTTTAGCAAGGCAAGATACTGATTTGCCACTTTGATATAAAGCTACTATTTGTTTTTTAAATTCATCGGTATATGAGTTAATATTGGCCATAATTATAATTCCTTTCTTTTAACAAATTTGTTTACTTGTCTACGTAATTAGTGTCCAATAAATTGTAACCCATCCAATTTTTTAAAATAAAACTGCTCAATTGAGCAGTTTTATTAAATATTTTTTTATTCAACTTTAAAATTATTAAAACAACACTAACAAAAGAAAATTATTTTTAATTAATTACTAAATTATTAAAAATAACTAAAATTTTTCTAGATTTAAAAGGAGAAAGAAAAAATATGAAAAATATAAAAACTTTATTTAAATTAATGACAGCAGTTATTTTAACAACAGTTAGTACAGGCTCACTCATTGCATGTCAATCAGATGATATTCTAAAAATGAATATGCAAGTACAAAAAGATTTTAATTTTTTAGATTCAAATAATAATTCAACAATCAAATTAGATATCTATCAAAATAATATAACTAAATTAACAAAATGAAACTCTATTCAACTAAACAATATTACTGCCAGCAATTTATTAGAAAATGATAGCGAAACTACTAAAGCTAAATCTGCTGATGCTGCTAACTTTTTAGTTGATATTTTAAAATTAAAAGCAGTTAGTGGTCAAGGAAAATATAGACTTTTTAAACATAGTGATACACAATCCATTAAGATGAAAGTTAAATCTTACTCACCAATAATTAATAAAAAAATAGATCATACAGATTAGACTTCTTGCAAAACCTATCTATTAAAAATTTAATTTTTAAAATAAAATTAAAAATAAAAAAGATAGGTAATCTATGATGTTTGATAAATTAAAAACTATTAACAATCCAGAATTATTAAGATTAACTGGTATAAATGATATTATTTTTAATAAAATTCTAGAAATTTTAAAGACAGAAGAAGTAAAAAAGTTTAAAAATGGTGGTACACCTAATAAATTATCATTAGAAAATCGTTTATTAATGACTTTAGAATATTGAAGAGAGTATCGAACTTATTTTCATATTGCTAAAAGTTATGGAATTAGTGAAAGTAGTTGCTATAGGAATATCAAGTGAATAGAAAATACTTTAATAAAACATCCTGATTTTCAACAACTTGATGGGCAAAAATCACTGTTAAATAATAATTTTAAAGATAAAACAGTTATCATTGATGTGACTGAAAGTACTATTCAACGCCCAAAAAAAGTCAAAAACAATATTATTCAGGAAAAAAGAAAAAACATACAATAAAAACTCAAGTCATAATTGAAAAAGATAGTAAAAAAATTATAAGTTCTTATTTTTCTTATGGTAAAAATCATGATTTTAAAATTTTAAAAAATTCAAAAACGAAATTTTTATCAGAAACAACTATTTTAGTAGATTTAGGATATCAAGGTATACAAAACATACATAAAAATGTCTTATTACCTAAACGAAAATCAAAGAAAAACCCTTTAACTAAAGAAGAAAAGAAAAATAATAAGGCTATTTCAAAAATGAGAGTTGTTATTGAACATGTTTTTGCGATTCTTAAAAAATTTAAAATTATTAGTGAAAAATATCGAAATAGAAGAAAAAAATTTGCATTAAGATTTAATTTAATAGCTTCAATTTATAATTTACAATTATTAATTTAAATATATTTGATAATTTAATATTTTATTTTTTTATTTGAAATAATAATTTTTGTTGTATTTTAATGACAAAAAATAAAACATATTTTGAACAATAATTTTTAAAAAATATTAAAAGTGTTATTAAAATAAATTTTTAAACTTAAAAAATGTGATTAATATCATAGTTTTGCAAGAAGTCTATTATATAATTACAGGTGGTACAGTAACTATATTTTTTTTAAAAAATAATAAACAATTATCTGACAATTATTTATTAAATATTTTATCCAAACCAAATGATGGTCTTGTATTACCTAAATTACCAACCACATCTAACGTATCATTAAATAATTTTAATGATATTCCAGAATTTAAAATTGGACAACCTAAATCAAAATTATTAGTTGATACAGATTTAACAAACTATCTAAAAAGTCCAATTTATTCTTTAGGAGAAAGAATTGCTGATCTTATGAAACAAGGTGACCACTTTAAAGTTAAAGTAAGTAAGTCCGTAAATGATGGAACTTATTTTGCAAAAGGTGATGTTATTAAAGTAAAATTTTCAATTGGTGAAATTCAATTTAATAGTGAATATACGCTAACTATTATTTAAAATAATATTTCATTATATTAATTTATCTATATTACTGATGTTAATCTTTTTGTTTGAGATTTACTACCTTCAATAACACTATTATTTTCTGATTCATTTATTTTTTCTACTATATATGTAATAGCAGAAACCGTTCCCACTGCAATAATACCACCAGCAAGTGCAGGAACAATAACAGGCGCACCACCAGCTCCAATCATAATACCACTAATAGCAGCAGCAGAAAGAACAGTAGTTCCAATAACTGTTTCAGATGGTGTTGGATCGATTATATGATTTTTAATTGCTTTTTTTTAACTTAGATATTTTTTTAAAACTTTTTTTAATTTTTTTATTCATAAAACCTTTTTCTCCTTATTTTAATTAAAAACCCTTTACCTTAAAACTTAAGTAAATGGGTATAAACTTATATTAAGTTTATAAAATTATACCATATTGTCTATATTAGATATAAATAATGGATAATAAGTAAACTATTCTAAAACAGTTATTTTTTTATTTTTTAAATAATCAAATTCTTGATCATTTCAAAAACTATAATTTGATCTAATTTTATTTTTACTAAGAGGATAATAAAGTGGAATAGCAACAAAATAAGCAAAGATAGCTTGAATACTATCAGTAATTAATTCATTAACTGTAATAGCATAATCTGGATAAATTACTAAATAAGACAATGGGTAAATAAGTAGTAAAATAGCAGCAAAAAAGAAAGTATAAACAGTACTTCATCAAGATTTATTAATTAATAACTTAATAACAAAAAACATTAAAATTCTAATAAAAATTGTAATAGGAATAACCACAATTTTAACACCACTAATTAAATCAAAAATGCCACCCGCAATTGGTCCTGCAAATAACAGCATTGGTCCTTCAAAAAAAGCACAAAATGGAATAAAAACAGCATCAAATAATTGCAAAGTAGAATTTCCACCAAATAAACTAGTAATTGCTCAACCAAAAAGAAAAGTTGAACAATAACCAATTGTTACTAATAAACCAGTAATAATACCAGTCATTGCTAAATATTTAATTGAGCGAAAACGATACATCTTTTCCTCCTAGATTACCAAAAAATATTAGTTATTTTTTTATTATTTAAAGATAAAACCAATTGCAATTGGATTAATTTTAGAACCATAGTAACAAGCTGCTATAATTTCTTTTTTACCTGCTGGTTGAATAACTTTAATTACTATGTTATTAGTTTTAGTGGCAACAATAATACCTAATTTATTTATTGCAACAATTGTTCCTGGCAGAGCATTTGATAATTCATTAGTTACTGCTACTTGATGAATTTTGTATATATTATCATTCAACGTAGTATAAGCAATTGGTGTATTATACAATCCACGAACATGACATGAAATTAATTGTGCTGAAAGATTTCAATTAATTTTTTCATCACTTCTTTTAATATTTAAACCAAAAGTTACTTTATTTTCATCTTGTTCTTGTTCTTCAATTTCATTATTAATGATTTTTAATAAATATTTTATTAACATATTTTGTGCTAAAGTTATCAACTTATTAACTAAAGAAGTATATGTATCCTCAATACCAATTGAAACTTGTTCTTGAACATAAATTGCTCCTGCATCCATTTTACTTACCATTTTCATTAATGTAATACCAGTAGTTTGTAATCCATTAATAATTGCTCATTGAATAGGGGCACCACCACGCAATGATGGTAATAATGAAGCATGAATATTTAAACATTTATATTTTGGTAAATTTAAAATTGCTTTTGGTAAAAATTGACCATAAGCACAAGTAAGAATAACATCAATATTTAATAATTGTAAATCTTTTAAACTGTCAATAATATTTTCGGGTTGGAAAACAGGGATTTGATATTCTTGTGCCAATTGTTTAATTGCTAAAGGAAGAACTTCTTGTTTACGACCAATTTTACGATCTGGCTGACAAACAACACCAACTATTTCAATTTCATTTTTCATTGTTAATAACAATGTTTTTAAAATATTTTCAGAAAAAAAAGAAGAACCCATAAATAAAATTTTAAATTTTTTCATAATTTTCGCCCTCAATTTTTGCTTTGTACATTTCAATAATATTTTTTACATGTCAGAATAATACTACCATACCTAAAGTATCTTGAGCACAATATTTTAACATATTTTCACGACAATTATGAATTCAATTAGTTAAACTAATGTTATTTTCAACTCTTCTACGAAAAACTTCTGATGCCATATCTCCTTTTTTAATAACTAATCCTTCATAAGAAAAGGAAGGTTCAAATGCTGGTAAAGTTTTTTTAATTGAAAGAGAACCATAAAACTGTTCTTTATAAATTTTAAATTCTTTAAAAAAATCTTGTAAATCAATAGTACCATCATGAATTAATGATAATTTATTTTTATATTGAGGGTAATAATAAGCTAATTTTTTAAGAACAGATTTCTCAAATGATTGATTATAAGCAACATACGTACCCTTACCATGAATATTAATTAAATCATGACATAATTTTTTTGTTAACATTTCTCTTGGATCATCATTGCCATCTGCTAAAAATTCATAATGTTTAATTGATTTATAAGTTTTAAAATCAAAATCTGGTGCTAATAATACATGGACAGAATATTGAAAAGGAATTTGTTGATATGGTTTACTATTTTTAAACTTAGGTATTGCAGATTTCATAGTCTCAAAATCATACATATAAATTGGATATTGGTACTTTTTGTATTCAATTTTTAAATCAACAAATTTATTGCCATCAATTAATTTTTCACCATTTTTAATTACATCATATTGTCTTAAATGTAAATTAGACTTTGTTAAAAATGGTAATAATCTTTCATCATTAATTTCTAAGAAATCTTCTTCATAATATCACAATGCTTTCTTAGTTTTTCTTAAACGATATAATTCAAAAATAGTATTATGAATAGAAAAATATTTAAAAATATGAGGACAAAATTGATTACTATGTTCATGACAATAAGGTAAAGTTAATAATTTAACTATTTCGTCAATATCACTAATCTTAATAATATTCTTAATATTTTCATATTGTAATTTCAAATTATTATTTAAAATTTCATCTTGAATTGATTCAAAAAGACTAAAACTTTTTTTAGTATTTGGACTTTTTTGCCAAGTTGATCCATTAACAATAAATAATTCATTTAAATCTATTTTTTCTTTCTTAACATAATTATTATTTAAATACATAATATAAGTATTAACTACTTTAATTCCACATTTGGTTAAAATATCATACTGATAAAGTAAATCTCACATATGTTCTTCTTTAACTCAAGTTACTGCTTTTACTTCAATTAAATCCCAACCATCATTATTTCGTTTTAAAATATCACACTTAGTAACACAGCCCTGATATTCAAATCTTGGTTCAAATAAAACATCATACTCTTTATTATTAATAATTTCTATAACATTATTACCCGGTTCAGACTCAAAATTAAAACAAGAATATTTTACTTTAAAATATTCTTGAGCATAGTGCCCAGTTTCAATACCGTCTGCAATTGTTTCACCAAGATAAAATTCAGAATCATCTTCTTCATTATAATTATTTTCAAATGTATCATCGTCTAAATCAGAAATAGTAATTAAATTAGATTTAAATTTACTACTTGTTTTAGTATGCGTTAGTTCAACAAAATTTATTATCTTTTTCTCTTCAATTAAATGCTTAGCTAAAGCATAATTTTTTGCATTTAAAAATCACGAAAGTTTTCGACAAATACGGAAATGCTTATAATCATCTTTATAAATTTTCATTACATATCACCCAATTGCCTACTTAAAAATAAAGATTTATTTATCTTTTCATCCAGAAAATTTATCATGAATTGCAATTTTAAGTTTTTCTAAATTTTTAGCACGTTTTTTATTTTCTTTATTTTGTAAACGTTCTTCTTCAATTGCAAGTTTAACGGCTTCATTTTCTTTTTTAATTGCTGCTTTTTCTTCTGCTGTCTTTCTTTTTATTTTAATTTTACCACTACGTTTTTTTGACATTTCAATTTTCTTAAGTGTTTCTTCTAAATCTAATTCACAATTTACTTTTCAAATTGTTTCAAATTCTTTCTTTGATAATTGTTTAGTAAACCCTTCTACCTCAAATGCTTTAGTTGCAAATAAATCATTTTTCTTAGAATCATATAATTTTACAATTACATCAAAAACATCACGATAGCGATATTCTTTACTACTACGTGAAACTACTTGTTCAAATTCTACTGTTTTATGTTGCAATTTTAATTCATCACGCATAAAGGATTTAATAATATTTTTTACTTCTTTTTTACGTTGTTTTTTCTCTTCTTTTTTCTTCTTTTTTGCTGAAATGGTTGTAAAAATAAAAATTATTAAAACTACTCCTATAAGCGCTAACATTCATCATTGACTAGATAAATTTCCCATTTTTTATTCCTCTTTTTTGATTTATAAATTTTCCTCGATTACTGCTAATAGTTTAGTTGGACTCATCGGTGAAATTGTTAAAATTAAATTAACATCTTTTTTAATTACAAAATAAAGATGTGTTTTATTTACTCTAATATATTTAAAACTTTTTGTCTCTTCAATATCATAAGAATCATTAATCAATTTTAAACAATATTCACGTAATTGGATATCATTTAAGTCTTGCAATTTTAATCTTGTTCTAATCCTACCAATACTATGGTAAGAAAATTGATAAGGGTTACGAAAATAGTAACTCATTTATTTACCACACCTACATTTATCATTAAAGTTTTTAAACAAATAATTTACATTAAAAGTGTAAAAAAATTAAAATATACTATTAACAAAAAGCTAACACATTAATTATACTGAAAAAATAAAAAATATTATACAACATTTATGATTTTTGTTATAATTATTTTTGTTGTAATTAATCTATAAAACATGTTCAAAACAAAAAAGGAGAAAAAATGGCTAACATTGCATCACAAATTAAAAGAATTAAAACAAACCAAAAAAGAAATGAAATTAATAAAAGTTATAAATCTAAAGTTAAAACTGCTTTAAAAAAAGCTGAAATATCAATAAAAAACAAAGCAGAAAATGCTGCAGTACTTGTTAATGAAGTATGTAGTTTAATTGATAAAGCTGTTGTTAAAGGCATTTATCACATTAATAAAGCTGCTCGTCAAAAATCTAAAATTATGACTAAATTAGCAAAAGCAAAATAACTATAATTTATTTTAAAAAGAGACACTATTAATAGTGTCTCTTTTTAAAATATAATTGATATTTTTAAACTAAATTTTTGTTTTAATAAAATACCAAATTTAAAAACTATTTAGCTAATAATGTAAAGTTAGAACTTGATGCTCTAATCTCAGCAAAAATTTTATTTTTTTGAAATTCATCTGATGTATCCATAACTATAAAAATACTAAAATTACTAATATCTAATTTATTACGATCAAATGTACTGTGAATTTTATAAATAGAGGCACCATTTTTAGTAATAATATTAATAATTTCGCTAATAGTACTATTATTAATTTTACCGTTAACTGAAAAAGGAACTCGTCGATGTGAACTAATTAAGGCGCTATTAATAATTGTTCCTAATGTAGTAATATCAACATTACCACCACTAATTACACAAACAACATTTTTATCTTTACCAATGATTTTATCTAATTTACCAGAAAGAATAGCAGCAACACTAACAGCGCCACTACCTTCAGTTACAATTTTACATTTTTCTAATAAAATAACATTGCTTGCGCAATTTCTTCTTCGCTAACAGTAACAACTTTATCAACATTTTTCTTTAAAATATTAAATGTTAATTCTCCTGTTTGTTTAACAGCAATTCCATCAGCAATTGAACTTTTACCTTGAATTTTAAATGGTTTTCCTTGTTTTAAAGCTTGATTATAAGAATCAACATTTTGTGCCTCAATCCCAATAAATTTAATATTTGGATTTTTACTTTTTAAATAAATTGAAATACCACTTAAAAGTCCTCCTCCACCAATTGGAACTAAACAATAATCAATTTCTTTACCCATTGCATTCATTTGCTCATATATGTATAAACCAATTGTACCTTGACCAGCAATAACAAAATTATCATCATATGGATGAACTAACGTTAACCCTTCTTCTTTTTCAAGTCTTAATGCTTCAGACATTGCATCATCAAACATATTACCACAAAGTTTAAGAGTACATTTAGCACCACCAAATTCTTTAGTAGCGGCAATTTTGGCTAGTGGTGCTGTTACAGGCATAACTATCTTGGATACTAAATTTAAACTTGAAGCTGCTAAAGCGACTTCTTGTGCATGATTACCAGCACTAGCAGCAATTAAACCCTTTGCTTGCTGTTCCTTTGATAAATTAAGAATTTTATTTAAAGCTCCTCTAATTTTAAAACTACCTGTTTTTTATAAATTTTCTAACTTTAAAAATATATTATTACCAGAAAATGAAGAAAGTTTATCTGCTTTTATCAAACTTGTCTTACTAATTTTATCTTTAATTTTTGAATACGTTTCTTCAATTACTTCTTCACTTACTAAATTTTCCACAATGGTTCCTCCTGAGTTTCTATCTAATTTCTCAAATATAATTAATTATAAAATAGACTTCTTGCAAAACCTATCTATTAAAAATTTAATTTTTAAAATAAAATTAAAAATAAAAAAGATAGGTAATCTATGATGTTTGATAAATTAAAAACTATTAACAATCCAGAATTATTAAGATTAACTGGTATAAATGATATTATTTTTAATAAAATTCTAGAAATTTTAAAGACAGAAGAAGTAAAAAAGTTTAAAAATGGTGGTACACCTAATAAATTATCATTAGAAAATCGTTTATTAATGACTTTAGAATATTGAAGAGAGTATCGAACTTATTTTCATATTGCTAAAAGTTATGGAATTAGTGAAAGTAGTTGCTATAGGAATATCAAGTGAATAGAAAATACTTTAATAAAACATCCTGATTTTCAACAACTTGATGGGCAAAAATCACTGTTAAATAATAATTTTAAAGATAAAACAGTTATCATTGATGTGACTGAAAGTACTATTCAACGCCCAAAAAAAGTCAAAAACAATATTATTCAGGAAAAAAGAAAAAACATACAATAAAAACTCAAGTCATAATTGAAAAAGATAGTAAAAAAATTATAAGTTCTTATTTTTCTTATGGTAAAAATCATGATTTTAAAATTTTAAAAAATTCAAAAACGAAATTTTTATCAGAAACAACTATTTTAGTAGATTTAGGATATCAAGGTATACAAAACATACATAAAAATGTCTTATTACCTAAACGAAAATCAAAGAAAAACCCTTTAACTAAAGAAGAAAAGAAAAATAATAAGGCTATTTCAAAAATGAGAGTTGTTATTGAACATGTTTTTGCGATTCTTAAAAAATTTAAAATTATTAGTGAAAAATATCGAAATAGAAGAAAAAAATTTGCATTAAGATTTAATTTAATAGCTTCAATTTATAATTTACAATTATTAATTTAAATATATTTGATAATTTAATATTTTATTTTTTTATTTGAAATAATAATTTTTGTTGTATTTTAATGACAAAAAATAAAACATATTTTGAACAATAATTTTTAAAAAATATTAAAAGTGTTATTAAAATAAATTTTTAAACTTAAAAAATGTGATTAATATCATAGTTTTGCAAGAAGTCTATTATATATACATGAAAAACAAAAATTAAAAAATATTTTTCCAAAATATTTAGAATTAATACTGTTTATTTTATTGTTACAAATTTCAATAATTGCTTTTTAACACTTAATTATAGTACAATCTAATGCAGGAGGTATTATATATGGAAAATAATGAACAAAATAAGAAAAAAATAGATAAATCTCGGCCATTAGTAGAAATTTTGAATCTAACAAAGGAATATAAAAATAAAGTAGCCTTAGATAAAGTTAATTTAACTATTAATCCCGGTGATCGAATTGGAATCATTGGTGCAAATGGTAGTGGTAAATCAACTTTAAGTGAAATTATTGGTGGTATTCGTAAACCAACATCTGGTGAAATAATTCGTCAAGAACATCTAGTAAATGGTTTACAATTTCAAGAATCTAGATATCGGGCCGGAATATCTGTTATGGATATGATTAAATATTATTTACATACTTTTAATATTTCAATGAAAGAAGATGAGTTATTAGAGTTACTGAAGACATACCAATTACTTGGAATTGAAAATAAGTTTATTCAAACACTTTCAGGTGGACAACAACAACGTTTAAATATTTTACTTGCTGTTATTCATGATCCTGATCTAATTATTTTAGATGAAGTTTCCACAGGATTAGATATTGAAGTTCGTTCAGAAATTTTTGAATTTTTTAGAAAAAATATTATTGACAAAAATAAGACAATGATCTTAGTTACTCACAATATGAGCGAAGTTGAAGAATTTTGTGAAAAGTATATTTACATTCATAATGGAATTATAAAAGAAGCAGGAAATGTTAAAGATATTGTTAAAAAATATGGTTCAGTTCATAACTTTACATGAAAAATGTTTGATAAAAATAAAAAAGCTGATTTAAAAAAACAATATGAAGAAATAAAAAAAGAAAATGCTGAAATCAAAAAAACAAAGAAAAAAAATAAATGAATTCATAAAGCCAAAATGCCCGAAAAAAGTCGACCATGAGGCTTTTATGTAATCTGTGTATCTTTGTTTTACAAAGTACTAGTTTAGATTAATTCTATCTTCAAATTTTATCATAAAATGAGCAATTGCTGTATTTCAATTTTGAATGGGCATTGTTCATTTTTTTGTTATATTTTCAATTGCTAAATAAAATATTTTAAAAACTGCCATATCATTAGGAAAAACTTTTTTATTTCTGATAACTTTTCGTAATTGACTATTTACAGATTCAATAGCATTTGTTGTATAAATAACTCTTTTGATTTCTGTAGGATAACTAATAAAAACCATTAAATTATCTCAATTTTTATATCAAGATTTAGCAATTTGAGGATATTGTTTATTTCACTTATTTTCAAAGGATTCTAAAGCCTGCATTGCTTGTTCTTCACTACATGCAGTATAAATTGGTTTTAAATCTGCAACTAGAGATTTTCTATGCTTATATGAGACATATTTCAAACTATTTCTAATTTGATGAACTATGCATAATTGATGTTCTGTTTTAAGATAAACTGATTGTATTGCTTCTGACATGCCTGTTAAATTATCACTGCAGGCAATAAGAATATCATTTAAGCCACGATTTTTCATTTCTGTTAAATTTGCTAATCAAAATTTAGCACCTTCATTTTCACTAATTCATAAACCTAAAACATCTTTTTTACCTTCTAAATCAACTCCTAAAGCTATATAAACTGATTTATTAATAATCCTTTTATCTTGTCGTACTTTCACTACTATGCAATCAAAATAAACAATCGGATAGACACTTTCTAATGGTCGATTTTGCCATGCTTTTACATCATCAATAACATCATCAGTAATTTGACTAATAACACTTTCACTAATATCAGCACCATGATATAACTCTTGTAATTGCATTCTAATATCTGATAATGTCATACCTTTTGCATATAAAGAAAGAACTTGTTGATCAAAACCATCAAATCTTCTTTGTCTTTTTGCAACTATTATAGGATTAAAATTACTATTGCGATCTCGTGGTACATCAATCTCAATTTTACCTTGTTGAGTTATTATTTTTTTTGAACTTATACCATTACGAGCATTGTCACTATTACTATGTTGATTCTTTTCATATCCCAAATAATTTTGCATCTCAGAATTCAACATTTTTTCTACTAATCTTTTTGTTAATTCTTTATACAATCCTCCCTCTTTAAAAACTGTTGTTAAATCTTCAGTATTTTCTAATAATAAATCTACTGCTTTTGATATTGGATCATTATTATTAATATTTTGCTTTTTAGCCATCTGTAACTCACTCTTTCTAGTCATTTAATTATATTTACTAGAATTAATTAAACATAGTTATTTTTGTAAGTTACACAGATTACTAAACATTACCTCGACCATTAATAAACTTAATGTTTAAATATTATTATCGATGATTTTTTGTACCCTTCTTTCTAGTTTTATTTCCAATTCTAATGTTGTTCTTAGAAGGTTTTGCTTTTAAACAAATGGAAGGTGATACTGTAAAAAGTTTACATACTTTAGTTGGTTCAATTTCAATGTTACAACCAATGGCAGTAGGAATTTTCATTATTCCACAAACAATTGTTGAATTTAAAAATAGTGTTTTAATGAAGCGAATTGGAGCAACAAATATTAAACCAATTTTCTTTGTTCTTTCAGTTATGATAATTGGATTTTTCTTTATGATAGCAACATTCTTATGATCTTTATTATGAGCTGGAATTATGTTTGGTGGTACTTATCGGTGAAATAATATAGTAACAGCAAATTTTATTGGAGAATCTATCCCATTTATTATCTTAATTTTCTTTTCATCAATGGGTTTAGGAATGTTATTGGCCTCAATTTTCAAATCAGTAACTGCTTTAGTTGCAGCATCAAATGTAATTTATTTTCCAGTTGCACTTTTAAGTGGGGTATTTTTCCCAGCTGAGTTAATTAATAGTAGTCCTGTTTTAAAATACGCAACTTACTTTAATCCATTTAAATACGCTATGGATCCATTTATTCAAGCTTGAAGTGGAACAAATTTTAAATTTTACAACAACTTATGGAATATATCTAGGAGTTGCGCTTGGATTAATTGGTATTTACACAATAGTTGCAAGTTCAAAATTACGTTTACAAGCATAAGATATTAAATCTAATAATTAAAAATAATAAAATTAAAAAGGACTAAAAGTCCTTTTTAATTTTATTATTTAAATAAATCACTATTACGTCAAAATTTATGATCTTTTGTATCTTTTTTATTATCATTATCTAAACTATCATCAAAAAGTGATGGATCGATTTCATAGGGTTTACCACTTAAAGCATTATTAATAGCATTTTGATATTCCGAATTGGCTCTCATAATTTTATTACGATCAATTTTTGGATTAAGAATAGCAATAACTAGTATAATAGCAATTGGTAAAATTGCTGATGCTGCTGTAATATATGTTAATATTTGAAAAGCTTTAAAAGTTGCTAATCCTTTTAATCAAGGTAAAGCATTAGGATTAAAATCATCAGGTTTATCTAAAAAAGAAGTAAATGTTCTTTTTAATGAATCATCTGTTGTCATATAAATTAAATTTCAAATTGTATAAATTATTCAAAAAATTAAAATAAGTATTAAAAAATATGATGTTCGATATAAATCACGACCTAATTTTGGTGGTTTTAAAATTGAATATAAAAAGCCTCCATTTAGAACTATTGTTGTAACAATAGTGAAAACTATAGTTTTTGATTGTTTTGCAAAATTATAATAGTCAGGTGCACTATTATTTTTAATTTGAAAAGTACCTGCTATAAAATAAGTTAGTATATAAGTAGCTATTGCTAGCACTGTTGTTAATAAGAAAAAAGCTGATAATATTTTCTTTAAAAGTGGAATATATTTTGGTTTATTCATATACGGGTAAAATTTAGGATTTGTGGCGGGATGTTGCGGTAATACACCTAACTTCGCTAAATTTGCTAAACTATTATTATCAAGATTATTAATATTTAAATTATTACCTAGATTCCCAATGCCACCAATATTAGGATTTGTATCAACATTATTATCAACATTCTGATTATTTGGAGTAACACTTGGCTTAACCTCAGTAGCATCATCACTAAAATTATTTAATGCAGTAATTTGATCATTTAATTCATTAAAAGTATTATTATCAAACTGTCTTATTCGTTCAAGACTTTCTTTTTCCACAGTCTTACAAATATTAGTAATTGTAACTATTAATAAGTTACGCTCTTCAAGAATTTCAATACGATTTTTAGGAGAACTTTTAGTAATACTCAAACTACGATTTACCAAATTAGAAATTAACTGCAAAAATTCTATTGCATACTTTTTATCTTTTAATTCTTTTAGTTCTTTTTCAAGAAAAAATAAATTAGAAATTTGTAATTCTAAAATTTTTAAAAGTTCTTCATTAGCAAAAATAGATTTTCTAACAATTAAATTATTTAAACTGTTATATATAGTACTTGATATTTCATAGTATAATGCAACATTTAAATCTTCTTCTGAGTACACTTTTTCGGTTTTTTTATTTGTAACTCTTTTTACTTTTGGTTTAACCAATGTAATGTCACTATTTTCTTCTACTAACTTTTTTTCTGTAACATCAGTATTTTTATTACTTTTCATTATATGTATCACCTCTTGAGTTTAAAACATCTATAATTATATACTAAATATTCAAAAAAAATAAATCAATTGCAATATTTTTATTAAACTTTCCTTTTTTGATATTGTAATCTAATTCATATAATTTTAACAAAATATTATTAATATTTAAATTAATATTTAAATATTGTTCTAATATTTTTACTTGAAACTTAGAAATATTTAAAATATTGGAAATATCTTCATTACTTTTTTTTTGTTTAACTAAAATTTTGATATCTCTAATTAATTCTAATTGATATACAAGAATATTAATCAATTTAATTTTATCATAATTAATAACATTATAATAGTTATATTGTGTTCAAAAATTGTTATAATCTTTTTTTAATATATATTCAACAGTTTTAAAAATATTTGTTTCAAAATATTTAGGAACCACCTCAATAATAATATCTGAAGTTATTTTTTTTCCAATTAATCTTAATTTTGATAACTCATTTAAAATAATACTGACATCATTTGGCAAGTATTCTAAAAGAAAATTAGTTGCTTCTTGAGTAATGTTAATTTTAAAATTATTGCAAACTTTATTAATTAATAATAATAATTGTGATTTTGTATAATTTTTAATTTTGATAATATTAAATTGTTGAAATTCTCTACTAATTTTAAAATCAACATTTAAACTTTTAATAATTATCATTGTTTTTTGATTATGATTAAGCAAAGCATTAACAAATTTTTTTTCTTTAATATATTTTTGTCATAAATTACTGCTATCATTAATTACGATTACTTTATTTTCTTCAAATATACTCATAATTTGAATTTCATTAATAATATTAACAATTGTATCCTCTTGTAATTCATATAGATTATAATCATAATTTTCTTTTTTATGATTTTTTTTAATTAATTGTTCAATATTTTTTCTTACTAAATACTCATCTTGACCATGAACAATATAAACCATGTTTCCAACCTCACAAAATTATTAATATATTTTATGTTAATGTTATAATATCATAATGTTTCATATATAATCACACTTTTATTTTTTCCTCAATAATAAACTTTTTTAAGATTATTCAGTGTTTCAATATTCGGAAAATACTTTTGTTTTTGATAATATTCCAAATTTGAACTTTTATCTTATATAGTAATTATTAGACTTCTTGCAAAACCTATCTATTAAAAATTTAATTTTTAAAATAAAATTAAAAATAAAAAAGATAGGTAATCTATGATGTTTGATAAATTAAAAACTATTAACAATCCAGAATTATTAAGATTAACTGGTATAAATGATATTATTTTTAATAAAATTCTAGAAATTTTAAAGACAGAAGAAGTAAAAAAGTTTAAAAATGGTGGTACACCTAATAAATTATCATTAGAAAATCGTTTATTAATGACTTTAGAATATTGAAGAGAGTATCGAACTTATTTTCATATTGCTAAAAGTTATGGAATTAGTGAAAGTAGTTGCTAGAGGAATATCAAGTGAATAGAAAATACTTTAATAAAACATCCTGATTTTCAACAACTTGATGGGCAAAAATCACTGTTAAATAATAATTTTAAAGATAAAACAGTTATCATTGATGTGACTGAAAGTACTATTCAACGCCCAAAAAAAGTCAAAAACAATATTATTCAGGAAAAAAGAAAAAACATACAATAAAAACTCAAGTCAATAATTGAAAAAGATAGTAAAAAAATTATAAGTTCTTATTTTTCTTATGGTAAAAATCATGATTTTAAAATTTTAAAAAATTCAAAAACGAAATTTTTATCAGAAACAACTATTTTAGTAGATTTAGGATATCAAGGTATACAAAACATACATAAAAATGTCTTATTACCTAAACGAAAATCAAAGAAAAACCCTTTAACTAAAGAAGAAAAGAAAAATAATAAGGCTATTTCAAAAATGAGAGTTGTTATTGAACATGTTTTTGCGATTCTTAAAAAATTTAAAATTATTAGTGAAAAATATCGAAATAGAAGCAAAAAATTTGCATTAAGATTTAATTTAATAGCTTCAATTTATAATTTACAATTATTAATTTAAATATATTTGATAATTTAATATTTTATTTTTTTATTTGAAATAATAATTTTTGTTGTATTTTAATGACAAAAAATAAAACATATTTTGAACAATAATTTTTAAAAAATATTAAAAGTGTTATTAAAATAAATTTTTAAACTTAAAAAATGTGATTAATATCATAGTTTTGCAAGAAGTCTATTATATCTAATGTTTTAAAACATTATCACTTTTCAACTAAATTATAAAGATCTTCAGCAACCGCTTGATGCACTAATGTTGTTGGATGAACTTCATCAAAGAAGAAATAATTATTTAATGTTTCTTTTGTTGAACCATTAACATATGTTGCTGTAACAGCACCATCTAATGCCATATGAGCATAATCAGATTCAATTGCATTTTGAGTAATATTTTTACCTTCTTGTTGAAATATCAGCGCATATTTACTTAATGCTTCTCTTAAACTAAATCTTCTAATAAAATTAGGATAATTAGTTATATATAAAGATATCTCGTGATTTCAAAGTGTTTTATAAGCATCAGATAATTGTTTTGCTAAAACTTGCGATTTAGTTCCATAATATTTTGGGACAAGACTAAAATCTGGAACATCAGTAGCAACAATATGTTGGATGCCTTTATTAATTAATTCTTGAATTATATCTCCTTCTTTTATAATTGCATTATAAATAATATCAAGTCCTTTATAATAATTACCACTATCAATAGCAGCCAACATATCATTATTTCCTGATTCAAGAAAGACTAAATCATCACTTTGTAAATCTTGATGTTGAGATAAAAAAGCAGCCATTTGATGTTGAAGGCTAAAACGATTTGAATAAAATGTTCCTGTTCATGAATCATTTTCAGCTGCAACAGCACCCCCAACCGCATAGTTATTACCAAATTGTTCATAAGTTGCTGCATCATTTAAATCGTATATTTTCATCCTGCTTGTAAGTTTAAATGTAATTTATTAGCTAAAATTTCAGCTGCAACCTTACCATTACTGAAAGAGCGATTTAAATAATATGGATCTCCTAATTCTACTTGAGCGACTCATCAAGGTGCTAATGGTGATTTTTGGACAAAGTCACTCCCAGCTCCAACAAAACTCCCAGTATCAGAAAGACTATCACCAAGAATGTATAATTGATGATAATCAATAACTGTTTTTTCTTCCTTAATATTGGATGTAATAGTAGTTATTAACATTGAAGGTAACAACAAAATTTTTAATAAATGATTTATTTTTTTCATATTTTTCCCCTTTTGTTTTAATTATATATTTTTTAGTTTCTTTTCTAAAAAGTAATTTTCTTTTAATTATTCAATACTTTTTACTAAATATTCATATTGAACATGAATAATATAAATACTATTTCTAATCTCACAATATTATTATATCAGTTTATATTAACGTTATAATATCATAATGTTTCATATATATTCTTATAATCACAGTTTTATTTTTTCCCGAATAATAAACTTGAGCATTAATTTTTTTAAGATTATTCAATGTTTCAATATTCGGAAACTGTCTTCGTTTTTGATAATGTCCGGAAATTAATGCTATTTCTGGATTAAGAGTTTTTAAAAAAGTAATAGTTGATGAAGTTTTTGAACCATGGTGAGGAACTTGTAAAATATTAATTTTACTTAATACATGGGCGTTAACTAATAAATTTTCGGTTTGTTCTTCAATATCACCATTAAATAAAATTTTATAATTATAAATTTTTAATAACAAAACTAAACTTTTATTATTTTCAGAAACATATTGCAAATTAAAACCATAAACTAAATTATGAATTGGATTAAAACCATCAATAATATATTGTGATAATTGATTGGTATTTTCATAAATTTTATCTATTTTTAAGTGCATTTTTAAAAATCCAATATTACTAACATGGTCTAAATCATGGTGAGTTAAAAATACTGCTTTTAAACTATGAATTCCTTTTGCTGAAAGATAATTATAAATAGTTGGATTACTTGGTTTTAAATCTTCTGTACCTGCATCAATTAAAATAGCAGATTTATTATAAGGACTAGTTAGTAAAAAACTCATAGCATTACCAACATTAATCATTGTTAATTCATAATAAGGTTTAATAATACTATTCATTCATAATGTTGAAATTAAAACAAAATTAATAATAATAACTGTTAACATTCTTCAATTAAAATATCGTCAACAGTTATAAATAACTATTAAAATTAAAAAATAAAGTTGTAAAATTCAAATTTCAATTTGAAAAGTTGGGATTCAAATATTACTCATATTTATTAACTTAATAGTAATAATTAAAAAATTTAAAATTGGAGAAACAAAAAAACTTAAAATTGAATTTAAAAATAAATTTAAAAATAAAATAACATCACAAAAAATAATGATTGGTGTAAAAAATAATAAATATGCAACAGTTAACAAACTAAAACCATGATTTATTTGTCACTGAATAGGAATAGTGAATAAAAATAAAACAATATTAATCAATAATAATCTAATCCAATAACTATATTTTTTAAATTTATTATTAATAAATAAAATCAAAAAAGTAATACCAAAAGAAAGTTGAAATCCTAAAAGATAGAATTGTAAAGATCATAAACAAAGACAACAATAAGCACTAAAACTAAGAATAGAAATTGGATGAATAGTTTTTTTATTAAATTTTAAAATACAACTAAAAATTAAAAAAAATAATGCTTTCATTGCTGCAATAGATCAATTAAGTAAATATAAATAAAAACATTAAATTACAAAGCAAATTAAAAGTTTAATTAATTCATTTTTGATAAATCAAAAACTTTTTTTTAAAAAACAAAGAAAAAATTAATGTGTAAACCACTAACAACAATAATTGGAGTAATACCAAACTTATTAAAAATGGTAAAAGTAGATTTGTTTTCTTCGGTTTGCTGACCAAATAATAATAATTTAGTTCAAGTTTTAATTTCCTTTGGAAAAGTATTTATATAATTAAAAAAAATACTTCTAAGAGTTTTTCCAAAAACAACTTTTACCTTATTTTCATTAACTACTATTTGTTTATTAACATTATTAGCATTTAAAAATAATTTAAAATCAAACTCATAAAAATTATTAATAGTTTTTAAATCTTTAGTTTGACCTTTAAAAATAAATGTATCATCTAATTGGGCATTAATAGTATACTGCATATTATTAATATAATAATGTGATAATAAATAATATTTTTTTCATCCTTCTTGTACTATCAAATAATTTGGATGGGTTTCTACTACTTTCAAATTAACATTTTCAATATTTATATGTTCATCTTTTTTAAAGTTAATGTTAACTAAGGAAGTAAAAGTAAATACTAATAATAAAAAGAAATACTTATAAAATGATTGCTTTTTAAAAAAAATAAAATACAAAATAATAATTATTATTAATAATAAAACTAAACCACTAAATATCGTAAAACTTGATAAAAAGAAAACTAAAAATATTAGAAATAAAACTAATAAAGCATGATAAGTAAACATCATTAAAAACTAATAAATTTATGCATCAATTGTATATATTTTCTGGTAATGTTTAGTAATCTGTGTAACTTACAAAAATAACTATGTTTAATTAATTCTAGTAAATATAATTAAATGACTAGAAAGAGTGAGTTACAGATGGCTAAAAAGCAAAATATTAATAATAATGATCCAATATCAAAAGCAGTAGATTTATTATTAGAAAATACTGAAGATTTAACAACAGTTTTTAAAGAGGGAGGATTGTATAAAGAATTAACAAAAAGATTAGTAGAAAAAATGTTGAATTCTGAGATGCAAAATTATTTGGGATATGAAAAGAATCAACATAGTAATAGTGACAATGCTCGTAATGGTATAAGTTCAAAAAAAATAATAACTCAACAAGGTAAAATTGAGATTGATGTACCACGAGATCGCAATAGTAATTTTAATCCTATAATAGTTGCAAAAAGACAAAGAAGATTTGATGGTTTTGATCAACAAGTTCTTTCTTTATATGCAAAAGGTATGACATTATCAGATATTAGAATGCAATTACAAGAGTTATATCATGGTGCTGATATTAGTGAAAGTGTTATTAGTCAAATTACTGATGATGTTATTGATGATGTAAAAGCATGGCAAAATCGACCATTAGAAAGTGTCTATCCGATTGTTTATTTTGATTGCATAGTAGTGAAAGTACGACAAGATAAAAGGATTATTAATAAATCAGTTTATATAGCTTTAGGAGTTGATTTAGAAGGTAAAAAAGATGTTTTAGGTTTATGAATTAGTGAAAATGAAGGTGCTAAATTTTGATTAGCAAATTTAACAGAAATGAAAAATCGTGGCTTAAATGATATTCTGATTGCTTGTAGTGATAATTTAACAGGCATGTCAGAAGCAATACAATCAGTTTATCTTAAAACAGAACATCAATTATGCATAGTTCATCAAATTAGAAATAGTTTGAAATATGTCTCATATAAGCATAGAAAATCTCTAGTTGCAGATTTAAAACCAATTTATACTGCATGTAGTGAAGAACAAGCAATGCAGGCTTTAGAATCCTTTGAAAATAAGTGAAATAAACAATATCCTCAAATTGCTAAATCTTGATATAAAAATTGAGATAATTTAATGGTTTTTATTAGTTATCCTACAGAAATCAAAAGAGTTATTTATACAACAAATGCTATTGAATCTGTAAATAGTCAATTACGAAAAGTTATCAGAAATAAAAAAGTTTTTCCTAATGATATGGCAGTTTTTAAAATATTTTATTTAGCAATTGAAAATATAACAAAAAAATGAACAATGCCCATTCAAAATTGAAATACAGCAATTGCTCATTTTATGATAAAATTTGAAGATAGAATTAATCTAAACTAGTACTTTGTAAAACAAAGATACACAGATTACATAAAAGCCTCTATTTTCTTTTTGTAGTTATTAATAATTTTTCTAAATTCTCTAACAACTGTTTTGCATTTAAATTTTTTTTATTAAATAATAATAATACTTTTTTGGCATCTTGACTATTTAAACCTAAATTAATTAAAGACTCTAAAGTAATAGTATAACGTGAATAATATTTAATAGCATTATTTCTTGGTGATAATATTAATTTATAATTTTCACTAATATTTTGATTTAGATTTAACGCTAAAATGTCAAAATAAACATTAGAAATATTTAAAGTATTAATTAAATTAATAATACTTATTTTTGAATTAAGAATTTTAACATAATAGACTTCTTGCAAAACTATGATATTAATCACATTTTTTAAGTTTAAAAATTTATTTTAATAACACTTTTAATATTTTTTAAAAATTATTGTTCAAAATATGTTTTATTTTTTGTCATTAAAATACAACAAAAATTATTATTTCAAATAAAAAAATAAAATATTAAATTATCAAATATATTTAAATTAATAATTGTAAATTATAAATTGAAGCTATTAAATTAAATCTTAATGCAAATTTTTTTCTTCTATTTCGATATTTTTCACTAATAATTTTAAATTTTTTAAGAATCGCAAAAACATGTTCAATAACAACTCTCATTTTTGAAATAGCCTTATTATTTTTCTTTTCTTCTTTAGTTAAAGGGTTTTTCTTTGATTTTCGTTTAGGTAATAAGACATTTTTATGTATGTTTTGTATACCTTGATATCCTAAATCTACTAAAATAGTTGTTTCTGATAAAAATTTCGTTTTTGAATTTTTTAAAATTTTAAAATCATGATTTTTACCATAAGAAAAATAAGAACTTATAATTTTTTTACTATCTTTTTCAATTATGACTTGAGTTTTTATTGTATGTTTTTTCTTTTTTCCTGAATAATATTGTTTTTGACTTTTTTTGGGCGTTGAATAGTACTTTCAGTCACATCAATGATAACTGTTTTATCTTTAAAATTATTATTTAACAGTGATTTTTGCCCATCAAGTTGTTGAAAATCAGGATGTTTTATTAAAGTATTTTCTATTCACTTGATATTCCTATAGCAACTACTTTCACTAATTCCATAACTTTTAGCAATATGAAAATAAGTTCGATACTCTCTTCAATATTCTAAAGTCATTAATAAAGGATTTTCTAATGATAATTTATTAGGTGTACCACCATTTTTAAACTTTTTTACTTCTTCTGTCTTTAAAATTTCTAGAATTTTATTAAAAATAATATCATTTATACCAGTTAATCTTAATAATTCTGGATTGTTAATAGTTTTTAATTTATCAAACATCATAGATTACCTATCTTTTTTATTTTTAATTTTATTTTAAAAATTAAATTTTTAATAGATAGGTTTTGCAAGAAGTCTAATATTTATTTCGTATACATAAATCTTCTCTAATTGGTAAATGTTCTTTAATTTCAACAGTAATAGTAATAATTTTTGTATCATTTTTTTCCTTACTAACTATTTCATTTTCATTAAAATTTTTAATCAACTTTAATACAACTAATCCATTACTTGCAAGAAAAAGAATTGTCAATGTTATAATTAATAATCTCATTTAATTTCACCTCAATAATTATTAAAAATGAGATAAGCAATTTCCTTTTTTTATTTTTTTTAATATAATAAAATAAAAAAGATAATGCAAAGGCTGATAATAATGACAAAAATAAAAACTGATGGTAAGAAATGAGAAAATAATTTTATAAAAATAATTAAAAATAAAACATTTATTAAATGATGCAAATATAATTCTATTATATTAATATTAGGAACTTCATTAATACTAAATATTATTTATATCCCAAAATTCTTAAATGGTACTACTAATCAAAATAGCATTACTACTAATATTGAAATTACAGCTATCAACGGCAAGGAAACTATTCTTGAAAAAACTAATTATATTACTACTTTTAATACACTTGGTAATTTACTAAGTGCTTGTTCTAATGATTTTACTGTTGAAAAAAGTCAAATTGGAAGATTTTTGGTTGCTGTAAAAGGTAAAAAAGGTACTCAAGAAAATAAAAAATTTTGATACATTGAACACTGAAATGGTAAAGAATTTATTGATTTTTCAGTAGGTATCGATGATATTAAATTGGAAAATAATGAAATTTTTCAACTTGAATTAAAATAAAAGTTTTTTATAATTCTTTAATCTTGGCATTGATTAAAATTTTTTGATTTTGATACTTTTCTAATTTTTGCTTTTCTATTTCAACTTTTGTTGGTGGTGCCTTTGCTAAAAATTGTTGGTTACTTAAAATATCTTTACTACGTTTTATTTCATTTTCAATATAAACTAATTCCTCTTTTAATTTTGCTAATTGTTCTTCTTTATTAAATAAATTTGAAACATTAATTTCTATTATTGCTGAATTAATAATTTTAATTATTTTATTATTAACAGACAACGGACTATCACTAATAGTAACAATTTGACTATTAGTTAATTGTAATAAATAAGGATTTAAAGTATTTTTTTCTAATTCAAAAAAAGAATTAGTCGTATTGATATGAATAGTTAACGGTAATTTTAAAAATAAATTAAGTTCTTTACGAATTTCTCGAATATTACCAATAATTTCAATTAATATTTCAACAAATTGTGTTACATCTTTTGTTTTTTTCATAACTTTAACTTTAGGAAACTTATTTGTTAAAATGCTATTTTTATACCCCATTTCTTCATAAATTGCTTCTGTGATAAAGGGAATAAAGGGATGAACCATAATAATAATTTGTTGTAAAACATAATATAATGTTTGTAATGAGTTACTTTGTTGCTCTTGATTTTGTAAATTAACTTTATTTAATTCAATATATCAAGAACAATATTTATTTCATATAAAATTTGATAGTGCTTTAACTACTAAAACAAATTCATATTTTTCCATATATTGCTCTACATAAATAATCAATTGATTAAGTTCTTGTAAAATTCATTGATCAATAAATGATAATGAATTATTATAAACAATATTTTCATCCAATTGAAAATTATCATCAATATTCATTAGTACATAACGTGCAGCGTTTCATAACTTATTATTGAAATTTCAAGCTGACTCAACTTTAGTAATACTAAATCTTAAATCTTGACCCGGAGCACAATTGCTAACTAAAAAGTAACGTAAAGCATCCGCACCATACTTTTTAATAACTTCCATTGGATCAATTCCATTATTTAATGATTTTGACATTTTTCTACCTTGTTCATCACGAATTAAACCATGAATTAAAACATTAGTAAATGGTTTTTGATTAGTAAATTTTCAACCCATAAACATCATTCGTGCAACTCAAAAAAATAAAATATCATAAGCAGTAACTAATACTGATATTGGATAATATTTTTGCAAATCAACATTTTTTTGTGGTCAATCCAAGGTTACAAAAGATCATAAACCACTAGAAAATCATGTATCTAATACGTCTGATTCTTGAATATAATCGTTAATTGGTGATGGTGGATTAGTATCAACATAAATTTTCTTAGTTTTTTTATGATATCAAACTGGAAGCGAATGACCTCATCACAATTGACGAGAAATACATCAATCTTGAATATTATTTAATCACTGCAAAAGTTGTTGTTCAAATAATATTGGATGAAAATCAATCTTTGTTTTCTTATTTTTTTGTTTATAAATAATCATTTCAACTAATGGTTTCATTTTTATGAATCATTGTTGTGATAAATATGGTTCAATAATAGCGTTACTTCTTTCTGAATAACCAACTTGATGAAGATGGTCTTCAACCTTTACAACTAAATTTTCTTTTCTTAATTGTTCAACTAATTGTTTACGACATACCATTCGATCTTGATTAATATATGATTGTGCTAATTCATTCATAGTTCCATCAACATTCATACAAATAGGCATTGCTAAATTGTGACGTAATGCAATTTCATAGTCATTAGCATCATGAGCTGGTGTACATTTCATAGCACCTGTTCCAAAATTCATATCAACATAATCATCAGCAATGACTTTAATTAACATTTTATTAGCCGGATTAACAACCATTTTACCAATAAATTGTAAATAACGTTTATCTTTACTATTTACAACTATACACTGATCAGCAAACATTGTTTCTGGTCTGGTAGTAGCAATAGTAATAAATTCACTACTATTTTCTATAAAATATTTTAAATAATACATTTTTCCTTTTGTTTCATGATAATTTACTTCAATATTAGAAATAGCGGTTTTTAATTCTGGATCTCAATTTACTATCTTTTTTCCTCGATAAACTAAACCTTCTTTATATAACTTTACAAATACTTCATTAACTGCTTGCTTAACATTTTCATCTAAAGTAAATACTTCATGCGAATAATCTAATGCTAAACCAAGTTTTGCTCACTGTTTTCTTATGTTTTGTGCATATTCTGTTTTTCATTTTCATGCTTGTTGTAAAAATTTATCTTTACCTAATTCTTGCAAATTAAGTTTTTGTTCTTCTTTAATACGTTGTGCAACTTTAACTTGCGTGGCAATGCCAGCATGATCCATACCAGGTATAAATAAAGTATTAAATCCTTGTAAACGTTTATAACGAATTAATAAATCTTGGATAGTACTATCTCAAGCATGACCTAAATGTAAAAGTCCGGTTACATTAGGTGGTGGTAAGATAATAGAAAATGTAGGATTAATAGAACTAACATTTGCCTTAAATAATCCAGATTTTACTCATTGTTCATAACGATCCTTTTCAATTTCAATATGATTATATTTTTTGTTTAAATTTCTATTCATTTGTTATACTCCTTTTTAAAATAAAAAACATTCCACAAATAGGAACCTTTTTTAACGAGGTACCATCCTAATTCATTTACAAAGTAAATGCACTTAATTATTATTTAAATTGCTAATAATATAAGTTACCTTCAAATTAAACTTGCTTAGTTTACAGCAACCACTAAGTCTCTAAATTACCATTTAATTTTACTCTTTTATATTTTAAATTAATTATGAATTTTATTTTACATTGTTAATTTTAAAAAACAAGACATTTGAGAAAAGAAAAAATCTAAATATTAAAATTATCTTTTTTAAAAACAGGAGTTGATGTTTTCATAGACTGCATGCAGTCTAATTTATTTTTTATATTTTGATCAAAATCACACAATAAAGGAGTATCATCTTTTTTTATTATCTTTTTTTGATATGCTTGTTTTTCTAATAATTTTATTTTTCTTTGTTCTGGTGTTAAGTTATTTCATCATTTTTTTGCCTCATTTTTAACAACATCTACTTGTTTGGGGGTTAAAGTATTTCATCATTGTTTTGGATTTTTGATTATTTGTTCTCTTTGTTGATTAAATCAATCAATAACTTTTTGATAATCTTCCTTGAAAATTGATTCTTCATGTATTAAAACTTCATCTAAAATACTAGATAATATTTCACTATCCTCTAATATCTTTTGTTCATCATTTATAGCTTTTGATTTTGATAAGTCAAAATCAATAAAAATTTCTTTTATTTTAATATTTTTTCACTTTTCAATTTCATCTCTTTTATTAAAAATTGCATGAGGTATATTAATTTCATAATCATAAAAAAAAGTTTTTTTTATTTCATGCATAAGTGAATCCTAATTTTTCATAAAATTCACCGACAGTAACATTAGTTGGACCTGATAATAAAATAAGGTTTTCGATATTATTGCTATGACATATCTCAAAAATTTTGTAAATAAGTAAACTACCATATTGTTGCTTACGATATTTTTCTTCAATAAATATACTTTCTAAAATAGATTCTTTTTTTTCTAAATCAATAATAAGTATTGCGTCACCGATTTTATTATTAAATTCATCAATTTATAATAAACTTTTTATACTTGGATTATTTAAATTATTCGTAATAATAATTTCTCTGCCGTTTGCCATATTTTAACTTCTTTCTAATAAACTCAATATAAAACTTGACTTTAAACGCAATAAACCCAATATATAATATTTTTTTAATTAAATTAATTTAATAAAAACAAAAAAACTAATATAGATAAAACTATCTATACTAGTAATTAACAGTTATTAAATTAATTTAATAATATCATAAAAATATCTTTATTTTAAAAGAATAAACAAATTGTATGTAAATTAAAATATATTACATAACTCTTACAGTAGATTTAAGTTTGCTAGTTGTTGATTGAAATAAAAATAGTTATCAAAATGGTAACTATTTTTATTATTATAGATTAATTTATTTTCGTCGATATTTATAAGCCATAATTGCTCCAAATATTAATGCTCCAATTCAAAGTAAACTAACTAAAATCGATATTCAGTAATTATCAAAAAGTGCTGCATTGATTAAATCATTTGGAGTACCATAATTATTTCATCCTCTATTCATAATAGAAACAGGATAAGAAAAAGGAATAATTTTAGCAATAATAACTAAAACTGGTTGTCCTTTAATGGCTACATACGGAATATATTGACCGGATAAAAATGATGTTGGCAAATATAATAATAAAGCAAAAGCATTAGCAATTTTAAAATCAGAAGCAAGAATACCAACCATTATTCCTACTGCTGAACACATAATTGATGAAAGCAGAATTGCTAGTAATATATAACCTCAATTAATTAGTTCTCAATTAATCTGATTATGATATAAAGCTGCACCAATTCCTAATGTTCAAAAACTACCAATAAAAATTAAAATAACATGAAATATTAAAATACTACTAATAAATTGTCATGGTTTTAATGGTGTTGCACCAATTCTTTTAATAATTATTGATTGTTTAAAATCAGAATATGTCATTGATAAAGTAACAATTCCTAATACTGGTGAAGCTGACATCACTAACCCCGGTAATACTGTTTGTGCAGCATTTGGGTTACCGGGTGTTAATACAGCAACTAAAATTATTAACATAATAATAGGGAAAATAAAGCCAAAGAAAATACTATGGAAAGATTTCTTAAAATAACCAAATAATAATTGAAACATTGCTAGCATTATTTTTTTTCCTTTCTCGTAGTTATTTCTAATGGTGTTTCTGTTTTTTCTAAATAATATTTTAATAATGAACCATATTTTTTAGTAACTTCAACAACAGTAGTATCATCAATAATTTGACCATCCTTTAAAAAAATAATACGTTTACATAAAGCTTGGATTTCATCTAAGTTATGACTAACTAAAATTAAAGTAATGTTATTCAAACTAATTTGTTGTTGTAAAAAATTAATAATATCAATTCTTGTTTTAACATCTAAACCAGTTGAAATCTCATCACCAATATAAATTTTTGGTTGATGAAATAATGATAAAAATAAATTAACTCTTTGTCTTTGACCACCCGATAAACTATTTACTTTACGTTTGTATAATTCTTTTAATTGAAACTTATCTAACATACTATTAAAAATTTCGGGTTTTATTTTATCTAAATAAATCTTATGATAAAAATTTATTAATTCTTTAACTGTTATAAAGTTAGGATAAACTTGATCTTGAAAATTTATTCCAACAACATATGGAATATCTTTTTTATTAAAGTTATATTCAATTTCTCCTGTACTTGCATTTTTAGTATTACTAATAATCTCACATAATGTGGTTTTACCAGCACCATTAGCACCAAAAATAGCAACAGAACTACCACTCTCAATTTCTAAATTAATAGGTCCGAGTACAACATTACCATTATACGACTTCGTAATATTTTTAACCTTAATTACTTTCATAATTGCTTCCTTTCATATTATTTTAAACTTTATAAATAAGTATAGCATTAAAAAAATCTAATTTTATATCATAAGAACCAACATTTTTTTTAATTAAAATTTTTTTTAATATATTTAATTTTAAGTAACATTTTAAATGTTACTTAAAATTTTTATTTAAAATTGTTTTAAAACTATTTAGTGTTATTGAATATAGAAATAAATATTTTTTGAAAAAATAGTTTAAAAAATGAGTTTACATTTTAAACAAAAAATTGTTAATAATATTTTTATATTAACTCGATAAAAATTTAAATTTTAGAGGCTTTTATGTAATCTGTGTATCTTTGTTTTACAAAGTACTAGTTTAGATTAATTCTATCTTCAAATTTTATCATAAAATGAGCAATTGCTGTATTTCAATTTTGAATGGGCATTGTTCATTTTTTTGTTATATTTTCAATTGCTAAATAAAATATTTTAAAAACTGCCATATCATTAGGAAAAACTTTTTTATTTCTGATAACTTTTCGTAATTGACTATTTACAGATTCAATAGCATTTGTTGTATAAATCACTCTTTTGATTTCTGTAGGATAACTAATAAAAACCATTAAATTATCTCAATTTTTATATCAAGATTTAGCAATTTGAGGATATTGTTTATTTCACTTATTTTCAAAGGATTCTAAAGCCTGCATTGCTTGTTCTTCACTACATGCAGTATAAATTGGTTTTAAATCTGCAACTAGAGATTTTCTATGCTTATATGAGACATATTTCAAACTATTTCTAATTTGATGAACTATGCATAATTGATGTTCTGTTTTAAGATAAACTGATTGTATTGCTTCTGACATGCCTGTTAAATTATCACTGCAGGCAATAAGAATATCATTTAAGCCACGATTTTTCATTTCTGTTAAATTTGCTAATCAAAATTTAGCACCTTCATTTTCACTAATTCATAAACCTAAAACATCTTTTTTACCTTCTAAATCAACTCCTAAAGCTATATAAACTGATTTATTAATAATCCTTTTATCTTGTCGTACTTTCACTACTATGCAATCAAAATAAACAATCGGATAGACACTTTCTAATGGTCGATTTTGCCATGCTTTTACATCATCAATAACATCATCAGTAATTTGACTAATAACACTTTCACTAATATCAGCACCATGATATAACTCTTGTAATTGCATTCTAATATCTGATAATGTCATACCTTTTGCATATAAAGAAAGAACTTGTTGATCAAAACCATCAAATCTTCTTTGTCTTTTTGCAACTATTATAGGATTAAAATTACTATTGCGATCTCGTGGTACATCAATCTCAATTTTACCTTGTTGAGTTATTATTTTTTTTGAACTTATACCATTACGAGCATTGTCACTATTACTATGTTGATTCTTATCATATCCTAAATAATTTTGCATCTCAGAATTCAACATTTTTTCTACTAATCTTTTTGTTAATTCTTTATATAATCCTCCCTCTTTAAAAACTGTTGTTAAATCTTCAGTATTTTCTAATAATAAATCTACTGCTTTTGATATTGGATCATTATTATTAATATTTTGCTTTTTAGCCATCTGTAACTCACTCTTTCTAGTCATTTAATTATATTTACTAGAATTAATTAAACATAGGACATATTCCGTAATTAAATTTAATTAATTGTCAATAAAATTGTTTTAAAACTATTTAGTGTTATTGAATATAGAAATAAATATTTTTTGAAAAAATAGTTTAAAAAATGAGTTTACATTTTAAACAAAAAATTGTTAATAATATTTTTATATTAACTCGATAAAAATTTAAATTTTAAAAAAATATTTTTAATATTTTTTTTTATTTTAATGGTTTTATTTTATTAAAAATTTCACAAAGTAAGTTAAATCTTAAGTACATAAGTCTAAATTTAGATTTTCTACATTTATTTACTAAAATTTTGAATCTTTTCAATCAAGCAAAGACATGTTCAACTTTAATTCTAATTTTAGATACAATCTTATTGTATTTTCTTTCTTGTTTAGTTAATTTTTTATTTTTAGTTCTTTTAATTGGTATTATTGTATTTTTATAAATATTTTGTATACCTTGATATCCTAAATCACCAATAATTATTGTTTTTTCTGAAAATTCAAGATTTGAATTTTTTAATATTTGAAAATCATGCACTTTACCATTATCAGCAAAAATATCAACAATTTTTTTATTAAAAAAATCATATACAATTTGAAATTTTATAGAATACATTCAACTTTTACCAGAAAAATATTCTAACTGTAGTTTTTTTTAGTTGGTCTTTCAATTTCAATCTCAGTTGAATCAATTAAATAAAATTGAAATTCATTTGAATTTTCTTGTTTTTTATCAATTTTTAATTTATATCTTTCTTTTAAAAATTGGTAATCTTTGTGGTTACTAAGTTTATTTTCTACTCAAGTAATATTTCGAAAACAACTTGATGGGCTCATTTTAGATTTAATACTCATTTGAAAAAAAGTATAATATTCTTTTCAGTATAATAAAGTCATCATTAATCTTTCTTCTACTGAAAGTTTATTTTTTCGACCTTTATTTTTTTCTAATTTTTCTATTTCAATTAATTTTTCTAACATTTCATTAAAATGAAAACGTTTTATACCAAAATATCTATAAAATTCTTCATTTTTTAATTTTTTTAAATTTTCAAAAATCATTTTTATCAACACTTTTCTAAATTTATTGTTAATAACAAAATTATAAAATAAATTTTAAAATTATTAATTGACTTTTAAAAAATTTAATTACGGAATATGTCTATAGTTATTTTTGTAAGTTACACAGATTACTAAACATTACCGTAAGTTACACAGATTACTAAACATTACCTTTATATTTAGCTTTATTTTTGACAATAATTTCTATTTTCTGCCTATTATTAGTGCTGCTTGCTTTAAAATATCATTTTCCATTCGTAATTGCTTTAATTCTTTTCTTAATTTAATTAATTCATTTTCTTCAAAAGAACGATTATCTTTAGTTTTAAAACTTCCTGAATTACTAAATTGCTTAATTCAATTGTAAGTAACTGCTCTTGTAACATTATATTCTTTAGCAAGGCAAGATACTGATTTGCCACTTTGATATAAAGCTACTATTTGTTTTTTAAATTCATCGGTATATGAGTTAATATTGGCCATAATTATAGTTCCTTTCTTTTAACAAATTTGTTTACTTGTCTACGTAATTAGTGTCCAATAAATTGTAACCCATCCACATTAATATAATATTCATATAAAGAATCTCAATTATCACTTGTTAAAAACATATCTTCTTCAATCATGTTATTAATACATTTATTACAATAGTATGTATTTTCTAATTCACTAAATCAAATATATTTTTCATTATGAATATTACATTTCATTTTTTTCACCAATTAATTTATAAAAACATTTATTACAAGTTCTATTTGCAAATGATGAATTTTTATGACAAATATCACATGAACCATTAATTCTATATTCTGTACATTCCATTTTATTCATCCCTTTCTATAATTTTTAATATTTCTTGTATTTCAATATATTTTTTATTTTTAAGTAATTTTTCATTACATAAATTTTTAATTAATTCTATTTTTTCAACATTTAATAACATATTAATTTCCTTTAATACTTTAAATAAAATATTTTTTCATTATGAGTATTTATATCTTTCATTGGTGTAACAATATAATTTATTACTAAATCATTATCTTTATATGGATTATTTATTTTAAAACTTTTCATATCTTTTTCTCATGTAATGTTATATTTAAAACATTCTTGATTTTTATCATTTGTAAAAATATAATAACCATTATATTTTTCATAAAATGTACAAGATATTAATTCATTTTCATTTGTAGTAATATCTGAAATATTTTTTATATATTTTAAAATATCACTACCTTTAATACTTTCAATATCTTTTGTAATTGATTTTTTACCTAATTTATAATTAAAATCTTCAATTATTTTTAATGCTATTTTTTTATTTTTTTCATCAATAGTAGTATATTGTTTAGGAAATCATGTTTCATATTCACCAATTTCTAATAATATGCCACCTTTATTTTTTTCATCTTTATATGTTTCTCTAATTTTAGTTTTCAAATCTAAATTAACATTAATCATTACGAATCCTTTCTATGTATAAGCCTTATCACATACAGTGATAAAAGGCTTATATACTACTAACTAATACTTCTACTACTACGTAAGGCTTTGCTACTTACAGTAGCAAAGCCTTGGAGGGTAGGGGTTCTAGGGGAAGGGAACCAAAAAATATCAAGTTTTAAAAGAGCAACACAAAAATTACTATTAGTTATATCTGCACTATAGCCTTTAATAATTTTTATTTAGTTATGTAATAATTAATTACTTTAATAAAGTACAGATTTATCAAAATAATTAATTATAATTGTTCAACAATTAAAAATGAGAGTTTTATCTCTCATTTAATTTCTTATTAAACCGTATCCAAGTTTGCAATGCGCCCTTTCATAAACCGTTATATAATTTATCACTATTTTGTTTAAGTAGTTCTATTTCCAATTTTAATGAATTAATTTCTTGGTTTTTTATTCATATTTATATCTCCTACTTAATCTAACATTTAAAATACAGTCATAACAAATTGCTTTATTATTTTTGTCTCTTAAAAAGTTTTGTCTTGTTTTTATATCATTAGTATTAAAGAATAAATAATCTAATTTATGTTGTTTACATGTTCAACAAAAATACTTTTTCATAATAGTTCTTTTTAATATATTCTGTTGCTTGTAGCATAAAGAATATATATTTTTATTTTTATATTATTAATACTATTAGTTTTATTAATTCCAGCAATTCTGGGCTCAAAAATAAATTGTGAAATTTTAAAAAACATTGAGGCATTCGATTCAATATTTATTTAATTTGTGTTAAACAAATTAATATTTTAATTGAACCGGCACTGCTCAATTTTTTTTACAAGTTTGAAATTTATTTTCTCGCCCAAAAAATTTTTCAAAAAAAATAAAAAATAAAACCAACACTTGCTCACTGGGGAGTGGCAAGGTTGGTTAAATAAAGAATAGAATTAATACAATAGGTCTCTACAACAGGTCTATATATACTAGTTTCCAATTCGCTCCCACCCCAAGAATTACCATTAATGGTTAGTATATTTTATTAGGTATCACTCCACTTTTTATTTATACATGCAAATCCACATGCTCTAGCTACTATTTTTAACAACTGTGTTGTAGTTCACTCTTTTAGTTCCCTAACACGTGTTGATAATAGCGTTAAAGACGGTTATTAATTATTAACTTTCTCCTACTTGGTCACTGCGTGTAGTAGATATTTAAAGGATGTTAATAATAAAAAATTTTAAAATTTTACAATTACAAAAAAAGACAAGATTTTTATTCTCGTCTTTTATCATTTATTTTTAATTTAAGGGTTTAAAAAAGAAAGGAGCTATTTTTAAAACTTTTTAGTTATCGACATCTTCGCCACGCTCCCAAATATTTTTAAGTCATACTTTAATATGATAATATTTATTATTATTTTATTTTTAATTGTATTAAATTAAGGTATGATTTTTTAATTTAATATTAAAATTTCTAAAAAGGAATGTTTAACTTAGTTCTTCTATTTTAATATTACTATTAATATTTTTTTTGTTATCTACATTTTGCTTATTTTTATTATATAATAAAGAAATTCCTATTATTAAACCAATTAAATTTAATGTTAAAAATAATAATATGATGCCTAATGCATTATTACTATTACATAAAGTTATACCTCAAATTAAAAACACTATTCAAATTACTAAACATATTCATATAATAAATGTAATTAAACCAATACTCATTACCTTGCACCTTTTTCTTTCTAAAAAATAATTAAACTAAATAAAATATAGTATTTTCTATTAGATTCTTATAATTTAATATTTTTTTCTTTATACAAGTATTTACTCTATATAAATATAAGAAAAATGCATATTTTTATGCATTTTTCTTATATTTATTAAATCAACCCCTATCTATATCCTTTTCTTATGATCAATTTATTTCATTTGGTTTCATTGGTTTTTCATTATTCTTTACACTAATAATTTTACCATTTTTAACGTTAATAACAGTATTTGCAACATATTGGAAGTTAGGATTATGAGTAACCATAATAATTGATGTTTTATATTCTCGATTAACATCCAATAAAATTTCTAACACCTTACGTCCCATTTCCTCATCAAGTGCTCCTGTTGGCTCATCACAAAATAAAATTGTCGGATTTTTTGCTAGTGCTCTACCAATCGATACTCTTTGTTGTTGTCCACCCGATAATTGACTTGGAAACTTATTCATATGTTCATCCATTTCAATAACTTGAAAAATATCATCAATACTCATATTTTTATTTTTATTTTTAGCAAGATTTTCACCAACTTCAGCATTTTCACGAGCAGTTAAGTTAGTTAATAAATTGTATTGTTGAAAAATAAAACCAACATTATCTCGTCTAAATTTAGTTAAATGACTATCTTTTAATAAAGATAAATTGTATCCCGCCACAAAAACATCACCAGTATTAGGTTTATCCAATCCCGAAATAATATTTAATAATGTTGTCTTACCACTTCCCGATCGTCCTAAGATAACAACAAAATCACCTAATTTAATTTTTAAATTAACTCCTTTTAATACTTCATATTCTAAGTCTCCAGTTAAGTAAGATTTTTTAACATCAAATAATTCAATAACATTAGTTTGAGTATCAGGAGTATTATTAGTCATTGATATAATTTTACCTGCTAAAATTTCTTTTGAATGAGTTTTTGTTAATTTTTTAATTGCTTTTTGATTATCTTTAAAAGCTTGCAATTTAGCTTTATTAGCTTCTATTTCTTCCTTTGATTCTGGTTTATCATGAGATTTATGAGTTACTGGTGGTATTGTACCTTCGGTTTTAGATACTGACTTCTTTGTAAAACTAGATTCTAACTTATTTTTAGTTACTTGTTCACTTGAATTTTTAGTGTTTTTTTTATCATTTTTCATGTTTTTATTCCTTTCTGCTTTTAATCAATTTCATTTAAAGTTTTAATTGGATTAATCTTCTTCATGGCATATCAATCAATAATAAAGGTTGTTGCATAAATACCAAAGACAATTAAACCAACCACAAGCGGTAATCATCAAACAAAGAATAATGGTAAAACCCATGTTGTATTAGCAGCTAAATAGTTAAGAATAAACTTAACAATTATTCATCCTACAGGAAAACCAATAACAAACATAACAGCAATCACTGGTAAATACATACCAATAACAATATTAGTTATTTTTGCATCACTATAACCAAGTGTTTTCATTGTTGCTATTGTTTTACGATTTTCATAAATTACTAAATTACTTGTTAATAAAATAATAAAGAACGAAATGATTAATGAAAAGATAATAAATGCAACCAATACTGTATCAACTAAAGCAGTAATTTGATTTAACAACTGATGATGGATATCTTTTGGGGTAATATTAACAGCACTACCTGCACCATAACCTTGATAAGTACCAGAACCATCAGTACCACCATTTAAACCAAAAGCACTGTAATCTCCATACATTTGCGAAGTTGAAAATGAATTAGTTATATCTGGTAATGATTGCGAATTTGAAAATTTAAAATTAAAGATTGGATTTTCATTTTCAAATATTTGATTAAGTTTATAAATAACGGGATCATTTAATTGATTAAGAAAATTTTGATATTCATTAAATGATTTTAATTTACCAAAATCAACATCACAAGTTGTTTTTTTGTCTTCTCATTCTTTTTTAAATAATAAAAATAAAAATTCTTTTGTTTTATTAAATGATAAAACTTTATCAGCATTAGTTTTACTAATATAAGCATTAGGTTGACCATAACCATTATATATACCAACTACTTTATACGTTGGTGTTTTAGAACTTATCTTATCATTATAAGAATTAACAACCTTACCAGCAGCAATTTCTTTTAACATATTTGTAGCATTAATACCCGCATTAACATAAGCCTCATCCTTTAACTCATCAACTTGTGTATAACCAGTTTGTTGTTTTAATAATGTTACATTATTAACATTTTTACTATCACCAACAACGTTATCAATATTAATTTTATCCAAATCAAAAGGTTTCAATTTATTATTATCTTTAAATTTCATAGTATTACCATTACTACTCATTTTAAATTCATCATTTATTTTTAAATTTAATTGTTTAGCAATTGTTTGATTAATAACAAGACTAATACTATCATCACTATTTTCTTGTTCTAAAAGTTGATTTAATGAAGAACCTCCAGCATCATATAATTGCATCATTGAAGGTTTGCCTAACTGTTGTTGATTTTGTAAACCATAAACTTTCATTAAATATTTGTTCTGTTTAAATAATTTTTCAGGAGTACCAATAAAGTAAGTTCCTAATTCATCAGTTTCTTTATCAAAAGGCACAACATTAAAAGCAACATTAAAAGGAGCATTGGGATCACTATAAGCTTTGGCAATATTTTGACGAATAAAATATGGGCTTTTAGTATAAGCACCTTGCACTACAGTTTGTCCCATTCTATTATAAAATAAAGCACCAAATCAAATTCCAACTTTATTAATTCAACTATCACGCTCTTTGTCACTAATTTCAGATGCATTATTATTCAATAATTGTGTTTCATTAGTTAAATGTCACGGATATAATTTATCGTTAGTATCAAAACTTAAATTATCAATATCATTAATAAAAGTAGGACCCTTACTTGAGGCATTTTTGTAAGCAGGAATATTACTATTTGCTCAATCTTTGAATTTTGTAATATCTAAATCATTAGGATTAGTACTAATCTTACCAGTCTTCGAAATCGTACCACTAATATTCATTGCCACTGTTGTTCGATAGTTTTGATAAAATTTTCTAATAATATTATAAGTATTCTCACTATAAAAACTGTTAATATTAGTATTTTTTAAAACTGTGTCATACATTGGTAATGCATTTGGTCAAGCCATTTGTACCATAATTCCAACAATCACAGAAGCATCTTTAATATCACTAGAATCTAATCCATTTAAAAAGTTTTTAGTAAGCATTTTACCATTTAAATACGTTAAACCAGTATATCCTAAATCACTAATAGCAGCACTGGGATTAGATTCATCTGACATTGGAGCATATGCTTCAGCATTAATATTATTTTCTAATAATTCTTTAACAAAAGTATCATTTAATGGTCCAGAATTATCAAAACGTGGTGAATGTCAATATGTATCACCAGTAGTACTATCAACACTAGAAGTATAAGTTCAATCATCTTTATTATTTGGATTATAAGTTTTATAAAAACTATATGGAGAATTATAAGTCGGAATGTCATATTCAACTAAGGAGTGATAATTCATACCAGTAAAAGAAAGTAATTTATTATCAGCCATAATTTTTGGACCAATAATAGATGTTGTCATTAAAGTTGTTCCTAAAAACATAGTTAATGATGCTGCTGCCATTTTTCCAATTGATGATGTAAATAGTGATAAACGGAATCTTGTTAAAAATCCACGATTAATACTTTTTGTTTTAATAATTCGACTAAAGCGAGAATTAACAGTAGCTGATTCGTTTTTAATTAAATCTATTGGTTTTTAATAACTGTTAAAGCACTAATAACTCATGCAATAATTGATAAAAAACCAAATATTAAAATTAAACAATATATAAATCCTAAACCATTAAAAATAAAATGACCAAAATCTAGATTAAAATAGTTGGCAAATGTTTGAACTATAATTACTTGTAAACCATTTGCTGGTAAAAACACTAAAATAGTACCAATAAGTGCTGCTACCATTGGATAAGCTAAAGATGTAATTAAAATTTTAATATTACTATAACCTAATGATTTTAAAATTCCAATTTGTGTTCGTGAATTATCAATATTTTTATAAGTAATTAATATTACTGTAATTGCTGTAATAATTAAAACAATTAACAATAAACCAATTAATAAACTTTTAAATCCAATAATAGTTGCATTCAAAGTAGCAGTACGATTATTAAACGTATACTTATTATTTCCTAACTTATATACTAAAGCAGCATCAGAATCAATAGTATTAATATATTTACTTCTTAAACTTTGTGAAATTAATTTAATATCATTAATTTTACCTATTGTTGATTTTCCAACAAAATAAATTTCGCGATCATTATCAGAAGAAATTGTGATTTTTTCATTAGCTTTATCATATGATCAAATATAATTATTTTTTTCTAACCTTTTACTTAAACCAAATTGCATTGGATAAACGTATAATAAACCTTCACGAGTTTTATTTGGAATTGGTGTAGTTTGATCAATAATTGGGGTTGTGAAATCAGCAGATACACCATATCCAACAATTTTTAATCAATTATAACTACTATAAGCAGCATCATTTAAATCATATCCTGAAACTTTTAAACTACTTCCTAATTGATCTGATTGCACACGAATTGTATCATTAATATGCAAATTATTTTTTTGAGCAAATTCTTTATTAATAACTACCTGTTTTCAACTTGGAGTTTTATCTGGATTATTACTATCTCCTATTTGATAACCATCACTAATGATTAATTTATCAATACGAGCATCTTGATTATAAGTTAATATTTTTAAAATTCTAGGATTACTATTATTATCTAATTGCATAGTTCTGCCTTCAACACGATCTCATATAAATTCATTACCAGCATCATTTGCAATATTGTTAATATCAAAATCATTCTTTTCATCAACAGCAGTTGTTGATGTTGAGATTTTATTAGAAACAGTTTTTGGAGTAGTATTAGATAAATCAATAACAAAATCATGTAAATTAGATTTTGCAACTAATGTTGAATATTCATCAGAAATTCTTGCTAAACTTGTTTGCATTAATGAAAAAATAGTTGATGATAATAATACTAAAACAATTAAACCAACTAATTGAATTTTATTACGAAATGCTTGTTTAAACGCATTTTTAAAAAGCAAAAATGATTGTTTTTTCATATTCGTTCTTCCTTTCTTTTAAATTTTAAAACAAAAAAAGTTATTGAATTAAAGCCATTTTTCAACCATTAATTAAAGTTTTTAAATCTTGAATAGTTTTAGTAATAAGTAGTGTTAATTGGGCACTTAAAAAATAAGTTAAATTCTTCTTAAAAATAGCAATTAAAAGTTTTTTATTATTATCAGTAATAGAAACTTGGTGGTCAAAATTAGTAAACATTTGTTTTTTAAATTGCCATGTTAAAATGATAATTTTAGTTTTAGTATATGCTTTTACTGGAAATTGTTTATTAATAATATTGGGTAATGAAGAATTACTAAATAATGTTACTCAAGTTTTTTTAATTAAATTAAAAATTGTAAATAAATTATCACTAAGCATTTTTCATGAAAAGAAACCTAATCAATAGTAAAAGAACACTAAAATTAGTACTGAAATAAAGTTATTTATTGATGGTAATGATATTTTAATCATAGTAAAATTAAATTGTAAAATAATAGCAATTATAATAATTCACAAAATAGTAAAACGCATCACTTTCATAATTTGATTATTATTACGGCTTAAAAAACTAAAACAAATAAATAAATGTAAAATCGAAATCAATGATAGCATTGGTAAACTTTCTAAATCTAAAAAATTAATATTAATTACCATTTCTTGAACTGGTAATAAAAATAAACAAAATTGTGCTAAAAATCATAAACTAAATTGAAGAATAATGATTTTTGTTTTATTAAATATTTTTTTATTATTATTACTATTTTTATGAAAATTAATAGTAATTAAAAAAGTTAATTTCATAATTAAAAGTAAAAAAAAGAACTGGTAAACCAAAAAAAATAAATAATTGTTCAAAATTATTAATACTATTAATTTTTAAAATATTACTACTACGTAACATTATATTCACCTTTAAATAAACTTTGTTATTATTATAATTATAAACTATTAAAATTAAATAATGCAATTATTTAATTTTAGATAGTGTTCAAATATTCAAAAAGAAAAGGAAAAAAGAAAATGTTATGAAACTGCTGTATTAAATTCTTTAGTAATAATTTTGATAATGAATATCAATATTTACAAACTATGGATTCAAACTATATGTACTACCCCACTACTAATTATCAAACTACTACATCTACTACTAAAATAATAGCTGTTGAACAACCAACTAAAAATACATCAACAGTTTTTTCAAATAGAAAAATTATTTCAAAACCATTGAAAAAAAAGATACAAGAAAATTAAGGTAATGTTTAGTAATCTGTGTAACTTACAAAAATAACTATGTTTAATTAATTCTAGTAAATATAATTAAATGACTAGAAAGATTGAGTTACAGATGGCTAAAAAGCAAAATATTAATAATAATGATCCAATATCAAAAGCAGTAGATTTATTATTAGAAAATACTGAAGATTTAACAACAGTTTTTAAAGAGGGAGGATTGTATAAAGAATTAACAAAAAGATTAGTAGAAAAAATGTTGAATTCTGAGATGCAAAATTATTTGGGATATGAAAAGAATCAACATAGTAATAGTGACAATGCTCGTAATGGTATAAGTTCAAAAAAAATAATAACTCAACAAGGTAAAATTGAGATTGATGTACCACGAGATCGCAATAGTAATTTTAATCCTATAATAGTTGCAAAAAGACAAAGAAGATTTGATGGTTTTGATCAACAAGTTCTTTCTTTATATGCAAAAGGTATGACATTATCAGATATTAGAATGCAATTACAAGAGTTATATCATGGTGCTGATATTAGTGAAAGTGTTATTAGTCAAATTACTGATGATGTTATTGATGATGTAAAAGCATGGCAAAATCGACCATTAGAAAGTGTCTATCCGATTGTTTATTTTGATTGCATAGTAGTGAAAGTATGACAAGATAAAAGGATTATTAATAAATCAGTTTATATAGCTTTAGGAGTTGATTTAGAAGGTAAAAAAGATGTTTTAGGTTTATGAATTAGTGAAAATGAAGGTGCTAAATTTTGATTAGCAAATTTAACAGAAATGAAAAATCGTGGCTTAAATGATATTCTGAGACTTTTATGTAATCTGTGTATCTTTGTTTTACAAAGTACTAGTTTAGATTAATTCTATCTTCAAATTTTATCATAAAATGAGCAATTGCTGTATTTCAATTTTGAATGGGCATTGTTCATTTTTTTTGTTATATTTTCAATTGCTAAATAAAATATTTTAAAAACTGCCATATCATTAGGAAAAACTTTTTTATTTCTGATAACTTTTCGTAATTGACTATTTACAGATTCAATAGCATTTGTTGTATAAATAACTCTTTTGATTTCTGTAGAATAACTAATAAAAACCATTAAATTATCTCAATTTTTATATCAAGATTTAGCAATTTGAGGATATTGTTTATTTCACTTATTTTCAAAGGATTCTAAAGCCTGCATTGCTTGTTCTTCACTACATGCAGTATAAATTGGTTTTAAATCTGCAACTAGAGATTTTCTATGCTTATATGAGACATATTTCAAACTATTTCTAATTTGATGAACTATGCATAATTGATGTTCTGTTTTAAGATAAACTGATTGTATTGCTTCTGACATGCCTGTTAAATTATCACTGCAGGCAATAAGAATATCATTTAAGCCACGATTTTTCATTTCTGTTAAATTTGCTAATCAAAATTTAGCACCTTCATTTTCACTAATTCATAAACCTAAAACATCTTTTTTATCTTCTAAATCAACTCCTAAAGCTATATAAACTGATTTATTAATAATCCTTTTATCTTGTCATACTTTCACTACTATGCAATCAAAATAAACAATCGGATAGACACTTTCTAATGGTCGATTTTGCCATGCTTTTACATCATCAATAACATCATCAGTAATTTGACTAATAACACTTTCACTAATATCAGCACCATGATATAACTCTTGTAATTGCATTCTAATATCTGATAATGTCATACCTTTTGCATATAAAGAAAGAACTTGTTGATCAAAACCATCAAATCTTCTTTGTCTTTTTGCAACTATTATAGGATTAAAATTACTATTGCGATCTCGTGGTACATCAATCTCAATTTTACCTTGTTGAGTTATTATTTTTTTTGAACTTATACCATTACGAGCATTGTCACTATTACTATGTTGATTCTTTTCATATCCCAAATAATTTTGCATCTCAGAATTCAACATTTTTTCTACTAATCTTTTTGTTAATTCTTTATACAATCCTCCCTCTTTAAAAACTGTTGTTAAATCTTCAGTATTTTCTAATAATAAATCTACTGCTTTTGATATTGGATCATTATTATTAATATTTTGCTTTTTAGCCATCTGTAACTCAATCTTTCTAGTCATTTAATTATATTTACTAGAATTAATTAAACATAGTTATTTTTGTAAGTTACACAGATTACTAAACATTACCTGATAAACTTTTACTAGCATTCAACATTAACCGTTCTTTAAGTAAAAAAGGTTGTCCTTATGATAATGCTGTTGCTGAAGCAACTTTTAAAACTTTTAAAACCGAATTTATTAATGATAAAAATTTTACATCATTAATCCAATTAAAATTAGAATTATTTGATTACATCAATTGATATAACAATATAAGAATTCACAGCACTTTAAACTACTTAACTCCAGTTAAATATCAACAACAAATGTTTACCAAAAAATAGTCCTAAAAAGTGTTGCAATTCCATAACATAGTTTAATCCATTTCATTGACCACGAACACTATAATATAATTCTTTATTACCTTTTTCGTAATATTTTGCTTCAATAGTGTTACTAAGTTTTACTGTTAATTTGACATAATTTGTTTTATCTTTCATTTTTATAATTTCCTTAAATAATTATCAAAAATTAATATTTTTTTATGATTTTTTAAATAATATTGAATATGTTTATAAGCATCTTGTTCATGTTTTGTTAATTTTATATTTCCTTTATAATTTTCTATTTTAGTTTTATTTTTTGGTTCACTTTCTTGATAATCTCAATTCATAACATCTTGAACTAATACCATTAATGCACCAATAATTTTAGGGGTTGCTAATGGATTAGTTAATAATTGTTTTGAACTTAAAAAGAAATTTTCTACAATAACTAATATTTTTTTATCAATAAATTTTTCTTTAATTAATTGAAATTTTTCTTTATAAATATTTTTAGTTCATAAAACAGTTAATGTATTGAATGTTTCATTAAAAACAATATTATTAGTTTCATTTGAATATATAACAATTCCATTATTACCAATACCAGCAGGGTCAATACCAATAATTAAGTGATATTGCATTAGACTTCTTGCAAAACCTATCTATTAAAAATTAAATTTTTAAAATAAAATTAAAAATAAAAAAGATAGGTAATCTATGATGTTTGATAAATTAAAAACTATTAACAATCCAGAATTATTAAGATTAACTGGTATAAATGATATTATTTTTAATAAAATTCTAGAAATTTTAAAGACAGAAGAAGTAAAAAAGTTTAAAAATGGTGGTACACCTAATAAATTATCATTAGAAAATCGTTTATTAATGACTTTAGAATATTGAAGAGAGTATCGAACTTATTTTCATATTGCTAAAAGTTATGGAATTAGTGAAAGTAGTTGCTATAGGAATATCAAGTGAATAGAAAATACTTTGGACATATTCCGTAATTAAATTTAATTAATTGTCAATAAAATTGTTTTAAAACTATTTAGTGTTATTGAATATAGAAATAAATATTTTTTGAAAAAATAGTTTAAAAAATGAGTTTACATTTTAAACAAAAAATTGTTAATAATATTTTTATATTAACTCGATAAAAATTTAAATTTTAAAAAAATATTTTTAATATTTTTTTTATTTTAATGGTTTTATTTTATTAAAAATTTCACAAAGTAAGTTAAATCTTAAGTACATAAGTCTAAATTTAGATTTTCTACATTTATTTACTAAAATTTTGAATCTTTTCAATCAAGCAAAGACATGTTCAACTTTAATTCTAATTTTAGATACAATCTTATTGTATTTTCTTTCTTGTTTAGTTAATTTTTTATTTTTAGTTCTTTTAATTGGTATTATTGTATTTTTATAAATATTTTGTATACCTTGATATCCTAAATCACCAATAATTATTGTTTTTTCTGAAAATTCAAGATTTGAATTTTTTAATATTTGAAAATCATGCACTTTACCATTATCAGCAAAAATATCAACAATTTTTTTATTAAAAAAATCATATACAATTTGAAATTTTATAGAATACATTCAACTTTTACCAGAAAAATATTCTAACTGTAGTTTTTTTTAGTTGGTCTTTCAATTTCAATCTCAGTTGAATCAATTAAATAAAATTGAAATTCATTTGAATTTTCTTGTTTTTTATCAATTTTTAATTTATATCTTTCTTTTAAAAATTGGTAATCTTTGTGGTTACTAAGTTTATTTTCTACTCAAGTAATATTTCGAAAACAACTTGATGGGCTCATTTTAGATTTAATACTCATTTGAAAAAAAGTATAATATTCTTTTCAGTATAATAAAGTCATCATTAATCTTTCTTCTACTGAAAGTTTATTTTTTCGACCTTTATTTTTTTCTAATTTTTCTATTTCAATTAATTTTTCTAACATTTCATTAAAATGAAAACGTTTTATACCAAAATATCTATAAAATTCTTCATTTTTTAATTTTTTTAAATTTTCAAAAATCATTTTTATCAACACTTTTCTAAATTTATTGTTAATAACAAAATTATAAAATAAATTTTAAAATTATTAATTGACTTTTAAAAAATTTAATTACGGAATATGTCTTTTAATAAAACATCCTGATTTTCAACAACTTGATGGGCAAAAATCACTGTTAAATAATAATTTTAAAGATAAAACAGTTATCATTGATGTGACTGAAAGTACTATTCAACGCCCAAAAAAAGTCAAAAACAATATTATTCAGGAAAAAAGAAAAAACATACAATAAAAACTCAAGTCATAATTGAAAAAGATAGTAAAAAAATTATAAGTTCTTATTTTTCTTATGGTAAAAATCATGATTTTAAAATTTTAAAAAATTCAAAAACGAAATTTTTATCAGAAACAACTATTTTAGTAGATTTAGGATATCAAGGTATACAAAACATACATAAAAATGTCTTATTACCTAAACGAAAATCAAAGAAAAACCTTTTAACTAAAGAAGAAAAGAAAAATAATAAGGCTATTTCAAAAATGAGAGTTGTTATTGAACATGTTTTTGCGATTCTTAAAAAATTTAAAATTATTAGTGAAAAATATCGAAATAGAAGAAAAAAATTTGCATTAAGATTTAATTTAATAGCTTCAATTTATAATTTACAATTATTAATTTAAATATATTTGATAATTTAATATTTTATTTTTTTATTTGAAATAATAATTTTTGTTGTATTTTAATGACAAAAAATAAAACATATTTTGAACAATAATTTTTAAAAAATATTAAAAGTGTTATTAAAATAAATTTTTAAACTTAAAAAATGTGATTAATATCATAGTTTTGCAAGAAGTCTATTTTATTTTTTTATTTGAAATAATAATTTTTGTTGTATTTTAATGACAAAAAATAAAACATATTTTGAACAATAATTTTTAAAAAATATTAAAAGTGTTATTAAAATAAATTTTTAAACTTAAAAAATGTGATTAATATCATAGTTTTGCAAGAAGTCTATTGTGAAATTTTAAAAAACATTGAGGCATTCGATTCAATATTTATTTAATTTGCGTTTAGCAAATTAATATTTTAATTGAACCGGCACCGCTCAATTTTTTTTACAAGTTTGAAATTTATTTTCTCGCCCAAAAAATTTTTCAAAAAAAATAAAAACTAAAACCAACACTTGCTCACTTGTCAGTGGCAAGGTTGGTTAAATTAAGAATAATAATAGTTCGTCCCCACTCCGGGTCTATATATACTAGTTTCCAATTCGCTCCCACCCCAAGAATTACCATTACTGGTTAGTATATTTTATTAGGTATCACTCCACTTTTTATTTATCCATGCAAGTCCACATGCTAGCTACTATTTTTAACAACTGTGTTGTAGTTCACTTTTTTAGTTCCCTAACACGTGTTGATAATAGCGTTAAAGAGGTTTATTAAAAATTTTAAAATTTTACAATTACAAAAAAAGACAAGATTTTTATTCTCGTCTTTTGTCATTTATTTTTAATTCAAGGGTAAAAAAAAGAAAGTTTTTATTTTTGAAAATGATTAGTTACCGACATCTTCGACACGGTCCCCTAAATTTTAATCATATAGATAGTATAAAAATTTATGTAATATTGATAAAAATAATTAAATTTTCTATACTAAATATAGAAAATATGATATTATTTTTTTAAAACTTAATATAAGTTTTAAACTCATTACTTATTCAAAAGTAAATGAGTTTTTTTTATTTTTTTTAAAAAAGGAGAAGTTAATAATGACTTGATTAGAACTAGAAAAAGCAATTGCAGATTTAGATGAAAGACAAAAAGATGAAACTAATTTTATATTAGTTGATAGTAATTATCATCCAGAAATGACTAAGAAAAAATACAAATACTGAAAAAAATTTAAAACAAAGCATTCAACAACAGCAAAAACGTTAAAAATTATTTGTGCGTCTACTAAAGGACTTGTTAAGGGGGCTTATGAAGGGATTCCTGAAGGTGCTGTTAGAGGTACTATTATTGGTGCTGCTGGTGTTTTGGTTACAACTTTTTTTATATCTCCACCTGCAGGCATTATTGTTGCAGGAGCTGCTGTTGCTGGTGGTGTTACTTATGCAGTTGTTAAAGGTAGTCATGTAGTTATTATAAAAGGAAAAGTAGCAGCAAAAAAATTTGATGAAAAGAAAAAAGTACAAAAACAAGATTTAGAAGAAGCACAAAAACACGCAATAAATTTTAATACAGATTTACAAAATAAAACAAAAACTAAATCAAAAAAATCAATTAATTTATAGGATAAATAATTTTTAATTTCATTAAATTGTGGAAAACTATTTTTACTTTTATTTTAAATTTTTGTATTAAAATAAGTGTTATTTAATAAATATAAATCGTATTTAATTATTGATAAAAGCATGTTAAAATTGTAAAGAATTATATTATAGAAGAGGATAAGTATGGAAAATAAAAACCAAGAAGTTAATTTTGAAAATAATAGTGAAAATACATTTCTAAGAACTAAGTTTTTGATAAGTGTTGGCTATTTAATAATACAAGTATTAATTCCAGGGATTATTCTTTTTTTTACTACTAGTACTGATTTTACTTTTACTTTTAAATTACCTTTTTGAATAATGGTACTTTCTAGTTTAAGTTTAATCATATTTACTTTTATTATAACCTTTATTACATATAAGTTAAAATTACATCAATTAGATCAATTTACATATAGTATTCCATTTGCTTTTGTTTTATCATTATTTTATTTGTCAGGATACTTTTTAACTCCTCAACAAATTTTAATACGTTTTATTATTTCAATCGCTGGTGCTGTTATTGGTATTTTTTTAACGAGTATTATTTTATTATTAGTATTAAGAAAAAAACAAAAAAAATCATATATTAAGTTATAATAAGTGATATAAATCTAAAAAAATAAAACGAAAAAAAGGCGCGTAATATATGTTACGCACCTTTTTAAATATATGTTTTTTATTTACTGTATAAAAATTATTCAATAGACTTCTTGCAAAACCTATCTATTAAAAATTAAATTTTTAAAATAAAATTAAAAATAAAAAAGATAGGTAATCTATGATGTTTGATAAATTAAAAACTATTAACAATCCAGAATTATTAAGATTAACTGGTATAAATGATATTATTTTTAATAAAATTCTAGAAATTTTAAAGATAGAAGAAGTAAAAAAGTTTAAAAATGGTGGTACACCTAATAAATTATCATTAGAAAATCGTTTATTAATGACTTTAGAATATTGAAGAGAGTATCGAACTTATTTTCATATTGCTAAAAGTTATGGAATTAGTGAAAGTAGTTGCTATAGGAATATCAAGTGAATAGAAAATACTTTAATAAAACATCCTGATTTTCAACAACTTGATGGGCAAAAATCACTGTTAAATAATAATTTTAAAGATAAAACAGTTATCATTGATGTGACTGAAAGTACTATTCAACGCCCAAAAAAAGTCAAAAACAATATTATTCAGGAAAAAAGAAAAAACATACAATAAAAACTCAAGTCATAATTGAAAAAGATAGTAAAAAAATTATAAGTTCTTATTTTTCTTATGGTAAAAATCATGATTTTAAAATTTTAAAAAATTCAAAAACGAAATTTTTATCAGAAACAACTATTTTAGTAGATTTAGGATATCAAGGTATACAAAACATACATAAAAATGTCTTATTACCTAAACGAAAATCAAAGAAAAACCCTTTAACTAAAGAAGAAAAGAAAAATAATAAGGCTATTTCAAAAATGAGAGTTGTTATTGAACATGTTTTTGCGATTCTTAAAAAATTTAAAATTATTAGTGAAAAATATCGAAATAGAAGAAAAAAATTTGCATTAAGATTTAATTTAATAGCTTCAATTTATAATTTACAATTATTAATTTAAATATATTTGATAATTTAATATTTTATTTTTTTATTTGAAATAATAATTTTTGTTGTATTTTAATGACAAAAAATAAAACATATTTTGAACAATAATTTTTAAAAAATATTAAAAGTGTTATTAAAATAAATTTTTAAACTTAAAAAATGTGATTAATATCATAGTTTTGCAAGAAGTCTATTTTATTTTCTGTAATTTTAACTAGGGTATTTACATCACCTCAATCGTCAAAACGATATTTTTTAGTATTACCAGTATTAATATCTAATTCATAAACATTACCAATACCAGTACCAACATATAACTTATCTTTTGAACCTTCAATTAAAGTTTTAGAATCATACTTATCACCAAATCCAGTGAATTTCTTTTCTGCAGTTTCAGTTTCTAAATTAATTTCTCAAACTGTATTTGTTATTGTACCAGCATATACTTTACCATTTGATGCTTTAATTAAACTATTTATACGTTCTTCATTTAATTGATATTTATTGATTTTTGTATTATTAGTAAAATCAATCTCTCAAATATTTCCGTTCTCTGTTGCAGCAAATATTATACTATCTGAGATTTGAAGAAATTTATTTATTTTTCCATCATTTAATTCATATTTATTAGAAATTTGACCTTCACCTATGATAATTGTTAGATTAGTAGTTAAATTTTTAAATGAATCATAATTATAATTAATTTTTGCATCAATAGAACCACTAACTGTGAAGTCTTCATCTTTTAAATCAATTTCTTTATTATTAGTAATTTTGTTTAATGAAAATAAATTATTTTTAAAAGAATTTTTAATTTCAGAAATTAATGAATTTTTAATAAATTCAGCATTAATTGAATCATTTAATTCCATTACTGAACTTTGAAAATTAACTTTTTTTGTATATTTTGTTTCACTAATAGCATCAACAATTTGTTTATCTGAATATTTTACACTGATTTTTAAATCAACAAATTGATTTTTAATTTTTCCATAATTATAATTAATTTTTGCATTAATAAGTCCTATTTTTTTAAAATCATTATTATTAATTTCTTCATTTTTTTCATTTATAATTTTATTTAATGAAAATAAATCATTATTAAAATTTTTTTGATTAATTTCATCTAATGAATTTTTAATAAATTCTGAACTAATGTTTGTTTTTAATTCATCTATAGTACTATTAATTATAATATTATCAAGTGAATAATTAGTTTGATTAATTCAATTTACTATTTTTTGATCATTATTTTTTTGTTTTTCTTTTATTGCACATGATGCAATACTTAAAGACATTGGTAATACAACAGTTAATGCACCAACTGTTGCTAGCATTTTTTTGTAACTTAATTTTCTTTTCATTTTTCACCACTCCAAAGTGTTATTATATTTCCTTTCTGTTTTAATTTCAATACTTAAAAAGGAATGAGTTAAATTGAATATCAATTATATTTTCATTCCTAAATAATTTTTTAATGTTTTAATTTACTATTGATTAGTTTACATTAGTTTTAATTTATATTGATTTGTTGAAGATTTTTTTTGTGAATTTAGTGAATTTGCTTCTTTTTTTATTGAAGAAAAATCTTGAATCTTATTTACTTTTTTCTTGATTTTATATCCTTGTTTCAATATTTGATATTCTGGTCTAGATTTTACATAATTACTACCTTTATCAACAATATATTTGCCACCTTTAGCAATTATAATACCACCAGCAGTTGCTTCTAATGTATTCATTAATGATGCTTCTGGATTTAATATTGCATTTAATACACCAGCACCAGCACCACAAATTAATGATGTTCCAACTTTGGTTTTATTTTTATCTTTATGTTTTATGGATTTTTTAATTTGATAACCTGTTATTCCTCCGGCTACAGCACCAATTGCAATGTCGGTAACAGGTAGTGGATTTGTTCATGAAAGACCATCAATTGCTCCTAATCCAGCACCAATCAATGGTAAATAATCAATTGTTTCATTAACGATATTTTTATCTTTAGCGATTTCTTTTAATCTTCCTTTCTAAAAATAAAAAACTCATTTACTTTTTAACAAGTAATGAGTTAAAAACTTATATTAAGTTTAGAAAAATAATATCATAATTTTAATAATAATTATAAAAAAATATTAATTACATAATTTAGTGTAGATATAATTATAGTTATATTAAATATTAAGTATTAAAGATATATTTTTTTATTTTTCTTTTTTTAGTAATTTTTATATTTAAATTATGTGTATAATTACTAAATTTTGTATTGCTTTTAATAAAAAATACTTTATAATATTTAAGACTGTTTATGAAGTTTCAACCGCTCTACTTTAGGTTAACAAGTGATTTATTCCACCTATAAGGCGAGTCTAAACTGGAGGTAATAAGAAAAATGTTTGTAGTTATTCAAACAGGAGGAAAACAAATTAATGTTTCCTATGGTCAAGAAATTTTTGTTGAAAAACTTGTTGGCAAAGCTAAAGATAAGATTATTTTTGACAAAATATTGATGATTGATCAACAATTCGGTAAACCTTTCCTAAAAGGTGCTGAAGTTCATGGTGAGATTATTAAACAAGATAAATCAAAAAAGATTCGAGTGTTTAAATATAAACCTAAGAAAAATTCAAAAACAATGTATGGACACCGTCAGCCATATACAAAGGTATTAATTACTGATATTTTACTTGCTGGTAAAAGTCTTGTTGATAAGAAGGCAGAACAATCAAAACCAGTAATTAAAGATGAAGTAAAAAAAGAAGTAATTTCTAAAGTAGTAACTCCTATTATTTAAGAGCCAAAATCAGTAGTTAGTAAAGTAAAAAAAGAACTTACAAAAGAAAAAGTTGTTAAAACTAAATCAGTTGTTAAGGATAATATTACAGAACCAGATAACACTAAAACTGTTGTTAGTGAAGGTAATTTAAAAACTATTTTTGATCATAAAAATATGACTGTTAAAGATGATGATGAAAATAATAAAAAATAATTTAAGGTAATATCAAATTATGGTTAAAGTTACTTATAATTACCAAAATAGTAACATTGTAGAAGTTATAATTACTGGTCATGCTAATTTTTCAAAAATTGGAAATGATATTGTTTGTGCAGGGATTTCAGCCATTGTTATTGGTACATTAAATGCACTTCATGAACTTGATAATGATCAAGTTCAAGTAATTAATAATACTGCTGGATTAGTTAAACTTAAAGTTGCTAGTTTCACTAATAATAGTCAAATCATTTTAAAAACAATGCTTTGACAATTAAAAACTATTAAAGAACAATATCCAAAATATATTAACATAAAGGAGGTGTAATTATGTTTTATAAATTAAATTTACAATTATTTGCTTCAAAAAAAGGAGTAGGTTCAACTCGTAATGGTCGTGATTCACATTCTAAACGTTTAGGTGCTAAAATTGGTGATGGACAAAGTTTAAAAGAGGGAACAATTATTTATCGTCAACGTGGAACTAAAATTCACCCTGGTGAAAATGTAGGGCGTGGTGGTGATGATACCTTATTTGCTTTAAAATCAGGAATTGTTAAGTATACTATTTTTAAAAAAAATAAAACACGAGTTTCAGTTATACTTGATAAAAAGTAAAAATAAATTTTTAATAATAAAAACCTATTTTCAATGCTATCATATTTTAAAGATAGGTTTTGTTTGTTTATTTTATGTTTAATGATATGATAGGAGAAAATAATGAAACATATTACTTTAATAATTACTGGTAGTATTGCAGCAAACAAAGCCTTAATTTTATTAAAACAATTAAAAAAAGAATTTTTAGTTGATATTATTTGTACTAAAAGTTCTTTACATTTTCTAGAAGATAAAACATTTTCTTATTATTCTGAAATGTTTGAACAAGAATCGTATGTTAAAGGAGATTTAATTACTCACACTAATTTAGCAATTAAAACAAATTTAATTGTTGTTTATCCTGCTACTATGAGTTTTACTAGTAAAGCAAATTTAGCAATTGCTGATAGTTTAGCATTATCAGTATTTTTAGCTTCCAAAGCAGAAAAGATATTATTTCCAGCAATGAATCATAATATGTATCACAATCAAAGTTTTCAAAAAAATTTATTAGAATTATCTAATTTTGAAAATATTACTATTATTCCTCCAGATTCAGGAATGTTAGCCTGTAAGATGATTGGTGATGGACGGGTTAAAAGTCCAAATAATGCATTAACAATAATTAAAGATTTTTTTAAAAAAAGTATTGATTTATCTAATAAAAAAATTTTAATTAATATTGGTCGTACTAGAACTTATATTGATCCAATTCGTTATATTACTAATAATTCTTCAGGAAAAATGGGTAAAGCATTAGTAGATGCTTTTCTTAAAACTAAGGCTAAAGTAGTATTAGTTGCAGGTGATTGTGATTTTGAAATTAAATCACAAAAAAACCTAACTATTATTGAAGCAAATACTAATGAAAAAATGTTCTTAGCAATGAAAGAAAACTTTGATAATGCTGATATTGTAATATGTGGTGCTGCTTTAAATGATTATAAAGTAAGTAAATATATTCCTAATAAAATAATTAAAAATAAAAATGAAAATTTATCTTTATCACTGATTGCTAATATTGATGTATTGGCATTTTTAGGTAAGCAGAAAACACAACAAGTTTTAATTGGTTTTGCTGCTCAAGAATTTAATGATAAAAATCTTGGTATCGAAAAAATGAAAATTAAAAATTGTGATGGTATTTGTATTAATAATATTAGTGTTATGGGTAAAAATGAAACAGAAATTAATTTTTATTTTAAAAATAATAATTATAATTTGATTGGTTCAAAAGTGGAAGTTGCTAAACAGATAGTTGATATTATAAGTAAGAATATTTTAAATTATTAATAGACTTCTTGCAAAACTATGATATTAATCACATTTTTTAATTTTAAAAATTTATTTTAATAACACTTTTAATATTTTTTAAAAATTATTGTTCAAAATATGTTTTATTTTTTGTCATTAAAATACAACAAAAATTATTATTTCAAATAAAAAAATAAAATATTAAATTATCAAATATATTTAAATTAATAATTGTAAATTATAAATTGAACCTATTAAATTAAATCTTAATGCAAATTTTTTTCTTCTATTTCGATATTTTTCACTAATAATTTTAAATTTTTTAAGAATCGCAAAAACATGTTCAATAACAACTCTCATTTTTGAAATAGCCTTATTATTTTTCTTTTCTTCTTTAGTTAAAGGGTTTTTCTTTGATTTTCGTTTAGGTAATAAGACATTTTTATGTATGTTTTGTATACCTTGATATCCTAAATCTACTAAAATAGTTGTTTCTGATAAAAATTTCGTTTTTGAATTTTTTAAAATTTTAAAATCATGATTTTTACCATAAGAAAAATAAGAACTTATAATTTTTTTACTATCTTTTTCAATTATGACTTGAGTTTTTATTGTATGTTTTTTCTTTTTTCCTGAATAATATTGTTTTTGACTTTTTTTGGGCGTTGAATAGTACTTTCAGTCACATCAATGATAACTGTTTTATCTTTAAAATTATTATTTAACAGTGATTTTTGCCCATCAAGTTGTTGAAAATCAGGATGTTTTATTAAAGTATTTTCTATTCACTTGATATTCCTATAGCAACTACTTTCACTAATTCCATAACTTTTAGCAATATGAAAATAAGTTCGATACTCTCTTCAATATTCTAAAGTCATTAATAAACGATTTTCTAATGATAATTTATTAGGTGTACCACCATTTTTAAACTTTTTTACTTCTTCTGTCTTTAAAATTTCTAGAATTTTATTAAAAATAATATCATTTATACCAGTTAATCTTAATAATTCTGGATTGTTAATAGTTTTTAATTTATCAAACATCATAGATTACCTATCTTTTTTATTTTTAATTTTATTTTAAAAATTAAATTTTTAATAGATAGGTTTTGCAAGAAGTCTATAAATAAAAATAGAATTTATTGCGGTAATGTTTAGTAATCTGTGTAACTTACAAAAATAACTATGTTTAATTAATTCTAGTAAATATAATTAAATGACTAGAAAGAGTGAGTTACAGATGGCTAAAAAGCAAAATATTAATAATAATGATCCAATATCAAAAGGAGTAGATTTATTATTAGAAAATACTGAAGATTTAACAACAGTTTTTAAAGAGGGAGGATTGTATAAAGAATTAACAAAAAGATTAGTAGAAAAAATGTTGAATTCTGAGATGCAAAATTATTTGGGATATGAAAAGAATCAACATAGTAATAGTGACAATGCTGGTAATGGTATAAGTTCAAAAAAAATAATAACTCAACAAGGTAAAATTGAGATTGATGTACCACGAGATCGCAATAGTAATTTTAATCCTATAATAGTTGCAAAAAGACAAAGAAGATTTGATGGTTTTGATCAACAAGTTCTTTCTTTATATGCAAAAGGTATGACATTATCAGATATTAGAATGCAATTACAAGAGTTATATCATGGTGCTGATATTAGTGAAAGTGTTATTAGTCAAATTACTGATGATGTTATTGATGATGTAAAAGCATGGCAAAATCGACCATTAGAAAGTGTCTATCCGATTGTTTATTTTGATTGCATAGTAGTGAAAGTACGACAAGATAAAAGGATTATTAATAAATCAGTTTATATAGCTTTAGGAGTTGATTTAGAAGGTAAAAAAGATGTTTTAGGTTTATGAATTAGTGAAAATGAAGGTGCTAAATTTTGATTAGCAAATTTAACAGAAATGAAAAATCGTGGCTTAAATGATATTCTTATTGCCTGCAGTGATAATTTAACAGGCATGTCAGAAGCAATACAATCAGTTTATCTTAAAACAGAACATCAATTATGCATAGTTCATCAAATTAGAAATAGTTTGAAATATGTCTCATATAAGCATAGAAAATTTCTAGTTGCAGATTTAAAACCAATTTATACTGCATGTAGTGAAGAACAAGCAATGCAGGCTTTAGAATCCTTTGAAAATAAGTGAAATAAACAATATCCTCAAATTGCTAAATCTTGATATAAAAATTGAGATAATTTAATGGTTTTTATTAGTTATCCTACAGAAATCAAAAGAGTGATTTATACAACAAATGCTATTGAATCTGTAAATAGTCAATTACGAAAAGTTATCAGAAATAAAAAAGTTTTTCCTAATGATATGGCAGTTTTTAAAATATTTTATTTAGCAATTGAAAATATAACAATAAAATGAACAATGCCCATTCAAAATTGAAATACAGCAATTGCTCATTTTATGATAAAATTTGAAGATAGAATTAATCTAAACTAGTACTTTGTAAAACAAAGATACACAGATTACATAAAAGCCTCGTTTATCAATAATTTTATTGTTAAATTCATTACCGCGATCACTATGAAATATTTGAATATCTTTTAAACAGCGATTTGATTGCATAAATGCTTGATGTACTAATGATGCATCTTTTTTAACTCCAACACTATGTCTGATAATTTCGCGGTTAAATAGGTCTATTAATAGGCAAATATAGTTTCACCTACCATTAACTTGTACATAAGTTAAATCACTAACAATAACTTCATTTTTAATCCTATTCTTAAATTTTCTATTAACAAGATTAGTTATTTGACTATCGTTAACTTTGTTATTATGATTTTTGAATGATAATTTAGTATATTTTGATATTAAATTATGTTCATTCATAATTTTTTTAATTTTTCTGCCCGATAAATAAATTTCTTGGTTTTCTAGAATTTTTTTTAATCTTCTAGTACCATAAACTTCTTTATTTTCTTTAAAAGCACTAATAACAGCTTCATCATAAATATTATTTTTGATTTTATTTTCTTTTTTCTTTAAATTAAAATAATATGTTGATTTAGATATTTTTAAAAAACGACACATTGTGCGAATTTTATATTTAGTTTTATTTTTGACAATAATTTCTATTTTCTGCCTATTATTAGTGCTGCTTGCTTTAAAATATCATTTTCCATTCGTAATTGCTTTAATTCTTTTCTTAATTTAATTAATTCATTTTCTTCAAAAGAACGATTATCTTTAGTTTTAAAACTTCCTGAATTACTAAATTGCTTAATTCAATTGTAAGTAGCTGCTCTTGTAACATTATATTCTTTAGCAAGGCAAGATACTGATTTGCCACTTTGATATAAAGCTACTATTTGTTTTTTAAATTCATCGGTATATGAGTTAATATTGGCCATAATTATAGTTCCTTTCTTTTAACAAATTTGTTTACTTGTCTACGTAATTAGTGTCCAATAAATTGTAACCCATCCAAAGAACAATTTATATTTATGAAATTGAACGTTTATTTAAAAATAATGAAAATAATAGTTTAAAATTTTCAGCAAATACTATTAAAATAGGTTTTATTGATATTGATAAAGCATTAAAAACTACTGCTGTTGAAACATCAGACTTTACTATGCAATTAAATCAAAGAGCTAGCACAAATATTAATGATAATACTATTGAATATACTATGACTGATATTAAAAACTTAATTTTTCAAGAAATAAATTTATTAAATCAATTTAAGTTATATGCTGTATCTATTAATGAGCCACTAACTGAAAATAATATTGATAATTTATATATCATTAATAACTACTCACAACCTTATCAAAACCCTAAAACAAGAAGTACTAAAAGTATAACTATTATTAAAATTAAAGATTTTAAAACAAGAGATGGTTATCCAATTATTATTAAATTACAAAAACCATTAGATAAAGATACCAAAGTAATTGGTTTAAAAATTAAAGCCCCTAGAAGCATGATTTTTGGCAATATAAAGGTACTTGGTGAAGTTGATAATATGGAAGTATACCCAAAGTTATTTGTTAAAGATAAGATAGAATTTCCGCTATTATCAATGCCTATTGAAACTCAACCAAAAGTTAGAATACTAGAACAATGATTTAGTGAACAAATATTACCTTGAAATTTAGCAAAACAATTTATTGGACAAGAAAAATCAGTATTAGATTTAATTGCTATCGGTGGTGGAACTGAAACAAGAAAAGAAATTATTAATAATGCAAAAATAACATATGCAAAAATTGGTAAATATGATGGTGGAAAACCAGTACCGAAAAAATTACCAGATTTTGAAATGAAAAAGAACGAACAATATTTCTTATATAGTCATCAAGAACCAAACCCACCATATCCAAGTAGAGTTATTGCTATTGAATTATCACAGAACTTTAATTCAATTGAAATTGAAGTAAATGATAAACCACCAATTGATAGTTTACAAAAAGTATTATTAGATATGCTAACTTACACATATACTTATAATAGAAATTTTGATGGTTTTGACCCTACTAATTTGTCACAAGATATTGCAAAATTACGTGCTAAATTTGAAAATCAAAAACCAAGTGATGTTATTACTAATTTATTTAAGCAATGAGAACTAGATTATCCAAATTACATTAATTTACCACAAATTCAAATATTTAAACAAATAGTAATTATGTTATCAAAAAATATTTATTCAACAATGTCAATTAATAATGGTTTAAATGATGATTATAAATTATTATTACCATATTATTTTGAATTAAAATCAAATTCCATACATTCTACACCTGAAAAAGTTTGAGAATTTAAAGATGCAAAAGTAGTATTAAAATCTGTCTATTTTGAATTTACAGATATTAATAAATATAAATTAAAAAATAATGATATTAGTCAAAATCAATTATTCAAATTTGATGATAATCAATTTAATTGATTATCTATTACAAACGAATTAGAAAGCAATAATATCCCATCATTAATTCCGGCTGACTGAACATTAGGAAATGGCGAATATGGAAAATATTTTACAAGAGCAATTATTGATAAAAATAAAATTGAAAATGCTTTAAATTTATATGGTTCAAACAAATTTCAATTATTTTCTAGATTAGAATTTTATAAAGAAATTTCACAAGTTGATAATAATAGTAATTTTGAATTACAAATTTCAATCCGATTTAAATTATTAATCGGATTGAAATTAGTGGCATATTTGGCGCTGGTAACTATGATTTAATTCTAATAACAGATAAACGAGAAATCAATTTAACTAATATTAATTTATTTGATAAATATAACGAAAATATTTCTTATATAAATATTGAAACTTAATGATTAAAGTATCCTTCTGGATATTTTCCATCTCATATTATATCATCAGGATTTTGTTTTATTGTATCAAAATACAAATGTATTTTTTGTTTACCACTTATTTTTTCTGACCATATAATAGCCCCCCAAGTCACTGTATAATTAGGATTTAAAAAATAACTTATGTTATTAGTTTTGTTTTGTGCTACTGAGCCAATTATTAAACCAGTTACTCCACTTATAGCACCAGTTAATGCTAATGCTAATGTTATTTTGTTTAAATTTGTTTTTATTCATGTTTTCATTTTATTGTCCTTCCTACAAGAATATTTATGGTTTTATTCTTTTACCTTTTGCAATATTAATTGGTTTAGATTTTTCTATTTTATTATCAATACTATTTATGATTTTTTTTGAAAAAACTGGTGCTTTTTTAGTATTTAATATTAATAATAATTCATTACTTTGATATATTTTTTCATTAAAATAATCTATTACAGATTCGTGGTATTTAATTTTAGAATTTATTTTTTTATTTCAATCAGTAAAATCAAAAGATGTGTCTTTTAAAGATATATTATTAAATTCTTGATTTTTTTTCTTTTCTAAAAAAGATATTTCTGTATGAGCATTTTCTATATTTTTCTTAAAATCTTTAATAGATTGTTCTATTTTATGTTTTTCAAATTGACTCATATTAAATTACTCTTTATGTCTTAATTTTACTTTAAAATTGTACTATTTTTCATTATTTTTACAAGTATGCTTTTAAACGAAAAATAACGCCTAAATTCAAGGCGTTTATTTTGTGAAACCATAACTATTAATTATATTGTACTTGTTTATTATATGGCAAATGTGAAGATGCTTTTTTTCACAGTAGCATTATTTTTACCCCTAATTATATTTTTATATGGATATAGTGCATAAAACAATGCATCATATGGGTCTTGATACATATTTTTGTCAGGAATGTTAGTTTTGGTTTGGTCATAACGTAATTCTTCTAAACATTGAGTAGTTTTTGGTAAATCATCTTTATTAGCATAAAAGTTTCCATAACTCATAATATTTCTCATTCAAACTACTCTATTAGTTAATCCTGCTTCTTGATTTAGATTTGAAGCATGTTTAATAGCAGTTTGTGTTATTAAAATAGTATTATGTTCATCTATTAATTTTTGATTTAATCAATCAATGGCTGTTCTTGCTTTATCATCATAAAAATAAATTGCTTGGTCAAAATTTTCAAAATTATCCATTAATCCTAAAATTTCATTTACATAAGCATTAATTTTTTCATTTTCATTAATAAAATCATTTGGAGTAACTACTAATTCACAAATAACATAAGGGTCATAATATCCAGTATTATTATATTCTTTAAAACCAACTATCATAAATACAGTATGGTCTTTTGGACCAGTTGCTCAATCAATACCAACACTATAAAAATCAAATTTATACATATCTTTTTCTTGATTATAAAATTGTTTTAAGTCATATAATTGTCAATATTTTACTGTTTTTTGAAATGGGAAAATTGTTGCATCACTATCTAAAAATTCAAAACCATAATAAACAGTATTAAATTCATCAGGATTACTTTTTTCCATTTCTAATAATGTTTTTTGTTGAATTTCAGGTAATTTATCTCAAAACGGTTTAATAGTAAATCTTAAAATAAATAAGCCTAAACCACTAAATATATCTTTATTTTCATAATAAATTTTACCAACTTTTTTAAGATTTTCCATGACCTTATCATTTAAAGGTAAAAATGGCGTGCAATACTTTAAATAAAATGGGTGGTATTTATCATAAGGATTGCATGTAAAAGTAATAAAAAAACTTTTGTAAAAATAGCGAGTAATTGATTTTCCAAAGGTACTACTATATATATTTTTATCAATAAATGTTCAACTTCACTCTTTAATTGGTTCATTTGAAACTTTAATACGATTACTTCTAAACATAGAATTTTGTAATCATTCATATCGATATGTTAATTGCTTTTCTGTTAATGTTTCTTTTTCTTCTGCCATAATTATTTCATCAGTACGTGAACCTAAAAAACTTGACCCACCTGCTTCTTTTCCAAAAATCTTATTACCATTAGCATAACCAATAAAATCAATTTGTTGATTATTAGGAAAAATAATACTACCACCATCCTTAGTAATTTTTCACTTAATACCATATGAATTATTAGGTAATAAATTAATATCATATTTTTCTAGTAAGACTTGACAAACATTCATTAAAGCACCAATTGTAGTTTCACTATGGGTATTTTCGTATCTTCTTACTTCTTGAACACTGCTATCGCTAAAATTACAGCATATAAATAAATCAAATGCTAAACAATTTCAAGTTTTTCTTGTTCCCCGTGCAGTTGGAATAAAACGATAAAAACAATTAGTAGTAAAATATTCTGCTCATTCATCACCAACAAATTGTTTAAAAATATCTCAACTAAAACCATAATTATTATCACTAAAATTAAGATTATATTTTTTATTTAATTGTGCATAACTAGTGATAAAATCCATATTTACTCCTTATTAACACATATAAGTTAAAATTAAATTATTTAAAAGAAAGGAAAATTAAAAATGATAAAATTACCATTTCCTAATCATTTTGATTGAGACAAACACTATTTTAATCAAGATGAATTAAATTTACAACAAACAGAAGAATTATTTGCAAAAATAGATGATTATTTATGAAGTACATGTGATAAATCTGCATATAAATCATATAGATTTAGAAAAAGAAAATTAAAAACAAAAAAAGGTTTATTAAATTATAAACGACGTATTTGTACACATTATAACATAGAAAAACAAAAAACTGAATACGTATCTTTATTAGATAATTATCTTGGTGTTAAAAAATATAGTAAACTTGCACCTAATGTTATTAAACAAATTTTAAAATTTTTTGCTGATGGAAAAAAGTATCGTGATGTTTGTGATACTTTTATTGAAGATTTAATAGGTACTAGTACAGTTTGTAGAACATATAAAAAGTTTGAATTACCAAAAGCTAATATTCCTAAAATACCATTGCAACTAAATCAAACTCTATACATAAATATTGATGAGGGACATAGAAAATTTAAGTTTAATGAAAAACACAATACTAAAAATTGTAAAAAATGTTCTATGAGATTAATAGTATTTTGTACTGGTAAAAAGAAAAATGGAAAATTAATTAATAAAAGAGCTGTATGTAAAATAAGAGTATCAAAAACAGAAATTGGTGCAGAAAAAACAGCTAAATTAATTCAAACATATGGTAATTTATATTTTGAAAATTTTGACCAAGCAAATTTAGTAGTTTGTGGAGATAGTGCAAAATGAATTAGAAAAACTGCTACAATTTTAAATGCTAAATTTATTTTAGATAAATTCCATGCTTTTCATGTTTTATTTCTTGGTATAATGGCCGGAAGAAGAAAAAATAAAATTGCTAAATTACACTATCAAAATGCAATAAATTTATTTTCCAAAGGTCAATATTATGAATTAATTGATTTTTTACAATTACTAACTTTGCAATATAAAAAATTAAAAGTTGGTTATTTTATTAATGCAAAAGATGGCGTATTAAACCAAGCATTAGTTGAAAATATTGGTTGCTTTACTGAAACTAATATTAAACAAATTTTAAAGCATATGATTGGTGATAGAACCTATAATATTGATATGTATACAAAAATGGTTAATTTTAAATGCTATCAAATAAATACCGCCATCCAGTTATTATAAAATAAAAACTTAAATTTAAAAATAACTAAAAATAAAATAAAACTTATTAAAGTAACTATTAATAAGGATTTTTGAATTATAAAAGTAAGTATTATTGTTGACTAATATTTTACAAGTGTTAATATTAACATACAATTGCATATTGAAGTCAAAATTATTTTCGTCTAACTTTATAATTTTAAGACAAATTTGAATATTATTGACATCTTCGGTATGCTCCCAAATTTAGTAAACTATATCTATAATGACTAGAGTTACCCCAAACTGCTTACTTTTTAATTTTCTTTCTTCTTAATATTGCTATAACTACTGGAATAGCAATAATAACTAATAAAAAAGTACTACCAATAATTATAATATTTCAATTATTAATTAAAGTTGTTGTTTTTGGTTTTATTTCTGGTAAGGCAAAAGGGTTATTTTTATTTTTTTCATCATGTTTAACATTAGCATATAAATGAGTAATTAAATCGTGCTCATAAAACAATAATCAATAACGTAATTGACCTGGATTTAGTACATCAATTGCACAATCTATATTAGTGGTTTCTTGTAAATACTGATTAAAATCAATACCAGATTGACTATTAGCAAAATTAGTAAAACCAGAAAACTTAGTTGATAAAGGATTAATATTATAAATATTTAAATATTGTCTTGAAGAACTATCAACTTTATCATTTACTATTCTTTGTAATAAATAAATAGTATGATCTTCAGATTGATATGTTTTTAATGGTTGATTTGAAATAGGTGTTACCTTTTCTTCTTGTGGAACAAGATTATCATCAACACGCTGATATATTCATTTATCTTCACTAACATTAGCAGTAATAACAGCTTCTGATTTAATTTGACTAAAAGCAATCATTTGTAAATTATTATTTTTTTCTTCATTAATAAAATATTGATGAATTAATGAAGATTTATCTTCTTTTTCATTAATAAATTGAATGTCTGGCATAGAACTATTAATAGTAAGTGTTTCTTGTCTTAAAACGGTACTACCATCACTATCATTTCATTTAACATTATATATAGTGGGTTTATTTTTAGTATAATCTTGGTTTAAAATAGCATAGTCAAAAGTTTTATTACTATTAGTTTTAACAATTTTTTTTATTTCTCTGTTTTCATTATTAATAGAAATTTGGGTGAGTAAAGTTAATAGTTATAATTTAATTTTCTTTAAATAAAAGACAACTTTAAATTATTAATTGTTGGTTACATTATATACCTTTTTATATTTATAATCAAGTGTTTTAAGTTATTATTTTACAATTATCTAAACTAAAAATTCCTAACTATTTAGGTTTAGATTTATTAATTTTTTAAAATATTAAAGTAAAAGATTTAATTTATTAATTCTTGCTGAATTAATAATAAGCATATTATCAAGAACTTTATCATTAAAAATTTTAGCACCATATCCTTTTAAAGATTTAACTAAATGTGATACATCACTTTCAGCACAAACTCCTTGATTTCAATTTTCTTTTTGATTTATAACACCATCTTTATTATTTTTAAAATATTTATATACTTCTTCATTTACATTATTTTCTTTTAAAAAATCTAATAATTTATAATATTCACCATTAACAAATAATTCATATGCATTAGTTAATTTTTTATTATCTACTTTTCTATTAATAATAAATCCTTTTTTAAGTGCTTTAAATGCATGATGTCTATCAATTACATAAGGAATATTTTCTTTTTTAGCAGTAGTTTTAATTCAAGGTGCACCATCACCAATAAATATTAAACTACTTTTACTATAAATATATTGTAAATCAAGAAATTCATAAATTTTATCAATTAATTCTTGTCTTTTAATTCTTTGACCATTTTTAGTTTTCATATAAGTAATTTTTTTATCTTTTAAAACATTTCTACTTTTAGTTGATTTATCTAAATCTTTACCCTTATTTGCACTAATAGTACGAATACGATTTTTTTGTTTTTTGTTATTAAATAATGAAGAAATAAAACAATCATCCATATTTATAAATAATTTTTCATTTGGTAATACTACTTTTTTCTCTTTTATTTTTTCAACTTCAATTATTGCATTTTTCATTACATTAGTCATATATGTTTTAGAAAAATTAGTATTTTTTATTATATCTTGTACATCAGATTGTCTTTTACCATTACCTGAATTTTTTATTATTGTATGTTCTAAACTTGTAAGTGTTCTTTTTCTTTTTTTAATTTTTATATAATTATCTAAAGGATAATAATATTTATTAGTTTCTAATATTAAATAACCTCTACGATAAAAATTATTTATTTTACCATATTGAGTATTTGGATTTCTTTTTGCAGTTTTAACATATTTATATTTAGTTTTATCATATATATTTTGATATCAAAAATCATCATATGCTTTTAATAGATTTGTAAAATAATTTAAACCATTATTTTTAATTTGATTATCAAGTTCATCATAATTAAGTTCATTATTAAGAAAATTCATAATATTATTTCCTTTCTTAATTTATGATTTTCATTATAGTAATTTTAGAAAAAAAGTTTGGAAATATGATAATTGTAAAATGATATAATTAAATATATATGTTTTAAAATAAGGTGATTAATATGCCAGCAAAAAGAAAAGAATTAGGAAATTATAAAGAAAAAATAAATGAATATTTTAGAGATAATAAAAATGTTCCAACTAGAATGACAAAAACTGGTTTAAATTTAGCATTAGGAATTGATAGAAAATATATATTTGATTGCCGACGCTACCAGACAAAATGACAACAAAAATTTTTAAAAGATTATGATAAAGCATGTCAAAAAATTGCTAATTATTTATTAAGAAGTACTATGCAAGACCCAAAGTATCAATGAGAATATTTAAGAAAATGTCATCCAGAAGAATTTGATGATTTACAAGAAAATTATCAAGATAATACCACTAAAAATAATATAATTATTAATATTTGTGAACCAAGAAAAATTGAAAATGATGATTAAAGGTCTATATTATATATAGATTTTTTCTTTATTTTAAAGGGAAAAAATGATACAATATATTAAAGTGAATATGTTAAATTAACATATATAAAAGTGACCTATTAACCAAGTGAATTATTAAAATTTTATTAACAAGGGAGATTAAAAGTATGAGTGATTTTACTTTTGATGAAAAAGAGAATTATAGTTTAGATGATGTTAAAAATTTACTAAAACAACATAGAAATGTAGTATATGCTGAAAGTAAAAAAGATATTGAACCTAAATTAACTAAATTAAGTGAATATGAAATAAAAATAAAAGAATATGAAAATAAAATTAATAGTTTTGAAGAGCAACAATTATTTTCTAATATTAAAGATACAAAAAAAGTAAATTTAATTAAAAATTTAATGAGTACTGATAATTATAAATCTTTATCTAAACAAGAAGCATTTAATAAAATAAATGAAGATTATAAAGAATTTCTTATTGATAAAACAGAACCTATTAAATCAGAAAATAAACTTAATTCAAATGATTTTAATCCTAAAACTCTTTTAGATTTACATACAAATAGTATTAATCCAGAAGAATTAGAAAGAAAATTAAATGAAAAAGCAAAAACTACAGGTATTACTGACCCTAAAGAATTAGAAAAACTTGTAAATTTAGCAAGAGGAAATGCACTTCAATCTATTAAATAGAAAGAGGATAATATGGCAATTCCACAAATACCTAAAGCATTTATTATTGGTGGTAATTCTCCTACTGAAAATGCTGTTTTAAGTGTACTTGAAGCACAAGTTCGTGGTGAATTAACTGCTGAATTAAGTACTTTATTTATGAGAAATACTGTTACTGCTGACCAAATAGCAAATATTAGTGGTGTAGCAATGGCAATATATAGAGCAACTGTTCGTGTATTATGAGGTTCAACATGAGATGAATTTACTGGTACTAAAAGACAAAAAGGAACAGTTAAAACAACAACATTAATTATTGATAAAGAATTAACAATTGATTTTAATATTCCAGAATTTGATATTGGACATATTCCGTAATTAAATTTAATTAATTGTCAATAAAATTGTTTTAAAACTATTTAGTGTTATTGAATATAGAAATAAATATTTTTTGAAAAAATAGTTTAAAAAATGAGTTTACATTTTAAACAAAAAATTGTTAATAATATTTTTATATTAACTCGATAAAAATTTAAATTTTAAAAAAATATTTTTAATATTTTTTTTATTTTAATGGTTTTATTTTATTAAAAATTTCACAAAGTAAGTTAAATCTTAAGTACATAAGTCTAAATTTAGATTTTCTACATTTATTTACTAAAATTTTGAATCTTTTCAATCAAGCAAAGACATGTTCAACTTTAATTCTAATTTTAGATACAATCTTATTGTATTTTCTTTCTTGTTTAGTTAATTTTTTATTTTTAGTTCTTTTAATTGGTATTATTGTATTTTTATAAATATTTTGTATACCTTGATATCCTAAATCACCAATAATTATTGTTTTTTCTGAAAATTCAAGATTTGAATTTTTTAATATTTGAAAATCATGCACTTTACCATTATCAGCAAAAATATCAACAATTTTTTTATTAAAAAAATCATATACAATTTGAAATTTTATAGAATACATTCAACTTTTACCAGAAAAATATTCTAACTGTAGTTTTTTTTAGTTGGTCTTTCAATTTCAATCTCAGTTGAATCAATTAAATAAAATTGAAATTCATTTGAATTTTCTTGTTTTTTATCAATTTTTAATTTATATCTTTCTTTTAAAAATTGGTAATCTTTGTGGTTACTAAGTTTATTTTCTACTCAAGTAATATTTCGAAAACAACTTGATGGGCTCATTTTAGATTTAATACTCATTTGAAAAAAAGTATAATATTCTTTTCAGTATAATAAAGTCATCATTAATCTTTCTTCTACTGAAAGTTTATTTTTTCGACCTTTATTTTTTTCTAATTTTTCTATTTCAATTAATTTTTCTAACATTTCATTAAAATGAAAACGTTTTATACCAAAATATCTATAAAATTCTTCATTTTTTAATTTTTTTAAATTTTCAAAAATCATTTTTATCAACACTTTTCTAAATTTATTGTTAATAACAAAATTATAAAATAAATTTTAAAATTATTAATTGACTTTTAAAAAATTTAATTACGGAATATGTCTATTGAAAGATTTATGACTTCACCAGCAAATGTAGCAACACAAATTGTTTCAAATTGAACAAGTTCATTTATGAGAAATTTAAGAGAAAACTTTGAATTAATATTTTTACAAGGTACAAAAGATTATGCAATTGCTAAATCATTAGTATTACCTTTAAATTTAAATAATATGACTAAAGAACAAGCATTAAATGCTTATTATATAATCGGAGAAAGAAATAATAAATTAATTAAAAAAGTAGATGATATTACAGTTGGTATTAATAAAGCAGATTTAACTGGTGCTTGTGGTATTGATAGTAGTTTTAATTTAGCAAAAGCATTTACATTATTAAATTATGGACAAATTGCTGCAAATACTTTAGCAACTGGTAAAAGATATACAAATCAAATTATGGGAATGGAATTTTATGAAAGTTTTTATTTAGAACAAGATTTTATTCATGATACTGTTTCTGGTATGCATTTAGAAAAAGATTATAAATTATTAGATTTATTTGGTGTAGTTTATAACAGATATATGTGAGGTATGCCTATTTCATTTACTAAAGTAAGAAATAAATTAGATAATGCTACAGATAATATTCGTATTATTGGTAAAGCATTATATTCATTACCAGCAGCAATAAGACCTAATTTAATGTATATAATTCAAGAAAAAATGCCTACAATAGATGAAATTAAAGAAGCAAGAGCAAAAAATTATAAAGTTGATGCAACTAATATTAATGCAAGTTATCAATCAACTGATTATGATAATATGAATATTTTAGATTTACAAGATGTAATTTATTATAAAAATTTAGGAAAAATTACTATGGCAGGAACTACTCCTACTAATGATGAATTAGAAACTGTAATATTAAATATTGGTAATAATGGTTATGAAAAAGGTAAAGTAACATTTAGTAATATTACATCAACAAGTGCTACTATTTCTGGCAATAATAAAGATTATTATGGAACAGTAAAATTAGAATTTACTAAAAAATAATTATGGAATTTATATATAAATATTTTGATGAAAAAGCACATATTACTATTTATTCACCTAAACCAGAAGATTTAACTAGTAGTAATGATATAAGAGCAATTTTATTAGATGAATATCCTAAATTAAGAAATGATTATTTTATAGTAAGTGATGTACATGATAATTATGCTATATGTGTTGGAGATAATATTCATTGTGAAGGTAAAGTAATTATTAAAATAGAAAAACAAACTAATTTATTAAAAGGAGTAAATGAAAATGCCAAATGACATTACTATACAATCAAATAATTATACTTTATTAAAGATAATTCGTTCTTCAATTAGTCCATTATCAGCAATGATTGGTACAAGTGCTTATTATGGTCAAGTAATTGCAAATCCAGTATTAGGTTCAATCAATAGTTTATTATTTGGTAAAAAATTAGGTTTAGATATTTGAAATTTAAATCAAAGACCAAATACTAAAACTAAATTAATTAATAGTTCTAAAAAAATATTATTAGGTTTAGGAACAATTGGATTATCAAATTATAGCAAATTTACTAATTCTTCAATTAATCCAAATCCATTTCCAGATTTATTATTAAAAAATAATAAATTAATGGATTGAGATACATATATTAGTTTAAATGCTTATGGTATTTCAAATCTTATTAGTGGATTAACTGAATTAATCCCAAATAGATTTGAAACTATACGTAAAATAGCAAATATGGGTACTGGTGGATGTTTGATTAGTAGTGGTGTTGCTATGGGTATTAATAATGATTTTAATAATGCTTATGCAATTCCAACAATAGTTGCTGGTGCATCTGAAATAATTCATAATTTATTACCTATGGAAACTACTAATCATGTTGAAGAAATGCAAGAAACACCATTTAATAACGAAACTTCAAGATTAATTAATGATAATAGATTCACAATTAATAGTGAAACAACTAGTCAATATGGTAGTGATAATATGAGTGAAGTAATATTAGATAATGCTTCATTAAATTGAGATTATAACCATATGAGCTTATAATGTTACCTTTAATTATTAGAATTATTTATTCTGCATTAGAAACTAATGATATAAGAACTGCAATTATTAGTTTATTAAAATTATATAGTAAAAATCAAAGTTTAAAATCAATTTTAGATAGTGAAAATGTTAGTAATGAAGAACTTGACCAACCATATTCAACTTTTAATCCAAATATTATTAAAAAACTTATTTCAATTTTAAAACCTAGTCAATTAACTGAATTAAAAACTCAATTAGATAAATTAATATTTAAACCTATAAAAAAAGTTAATAATTTGTTTAAAGAAGATAAAAAAGATATTAATGATAAAGATATTAAACAACACAATAATAAAGATTATAAAGGATGAGTAATATTATCAAGTTCTTGATTTAAAAAAGGTTTATTTTATAAATCAAATAAATCATTAAAAGTAGGAATATTACAGGGTTTATTTCAAAGTGATACAAGTAAAAATAAACGTTGATATGGTCCTTATACTTATCCAAATGTACCAGAAGAAACTTGAAATTTAATGAAAGTTCAAAAAGGTAAAAATGGTTCTGGTGCTGGAACAATATTTTGAAGATATTTTTTAAGAGGGTTTTTACCAAGTCAAATACGTTTATATGTAAAGAAACAACTTAAAGAACAGAAAGGTATTAGTAAAGGTAAACAACGTTATAACATTATTAAATCAATTAATATTAATGTTTTAAAAACAACTGCATTTATTAATAGATTAGAACGTGGATTTTTTAAACTTAAAGATTTTAAAACTTTACCAAAAACTGAATTAGGTAGTAGAGCATGAAGAGTAGAAAGAAAAGAATATTTAACTTTTCATAAAACTAATAATTTAAATAAAAATATTGGTATTTCAATTTATAAAAATAAAAGTAAATATAAAACATGAAAGTAGGTGGTAATTATTATTGAATTAGATAAACCAATTAAACCAATTGGTATATGAAATACTATTAATCCTATAAGTAAAGATAATAAAGAATATAAAAGATTAAATAAGATTTGATTTAATAAAAATAGTACTCATATTGATAAAATTAAAATTTTAATATCAAATATTTTAAAAATAACTAGTCATATTATTGGTATATTAATAACATTATTTTTTACTAGTACACCTTGATTAATACCTAAAATACCAATAGAAATGGGAATAGGAAATTATACTAATCAATATAATTTTACTTGACCTGACCATTTAATATTAACTTTATTTCCTATGTTTGGTCATATTGGATTAAATCTTATTACTAAATTAGGTAATTATGGAAAATTAATTAAATATATATTAATAACTATACCAATTATTATTACAAGTCCTTATTTAATATATCAATATAAAGAAATTAAAAAACATAAAAAAGAATGTCATTTATGTAAACAACATTCAAATAAAATACAATTGGAGGAATAAAAAATGAATTTTTCAATAGAATTAATATCAGCAGTAATAGGAGGAGCAGTTGCTAGTGGAATATGTATTACTTTAGCATTTCTATTATTTGGAAAATCAATTAAAAAATCAAAGAAAAATAAATTAGCAAAAGAATTAAAAAGAGATAAAGAAATTGAATTTATTAAATCAAATATTAAACAAATAAATTCTCAATTACAATTAGAAACTACATCAATTGCTAAATCTTTAGATAGTTTTAATAATGATAATGAAAAAGATGAAGTATTTAAAAATACTATTATTAGTCAAAGAGCTTCTAAAAAAGAATTATCAGAAAAAGATAAGAAAAAAGCAACTAAAGTTGGAATTTAAAGGGTTTAAATACCCTTTATTTTACATTAAGGAGTAAATTATTATGGCTATTAAAGACCCAATTTTATTTATAACAGTTGAAGAATTTAAAAATTCTAAATATTTTAATGATTTATTATTTGATAAAGTTACTACTCCAGATAATGAAATTTGATTTGCAATATCTGTAGCAAGTAGTAATATTAATTATTTAAGTGGTTTTACTATTTCAAAAAAATGACCAGAAATAACACCAACTGATTTTACAGATAATATTCAAACAGCAACTACTCATTATGTTAGATTTTTATTAACTAAAGATGTAGATTATTTACGTGGTCAAGGTTCAATTAGTCAAGGTGGATTAACTTATAGTGAAACTAATCCAGATGACCCTTATTTTATACCACCCGAAGTATTTAATTGTTTAAGAAAAATTAAAGAATATCCAAATATTAAAGGTTTTAATTTAAAAGGTATAGAATCACAAAAAAAATAATTGATTTAATAAATTTATTTCAAATTGTGGTGAAGATAGTCCATTAAATGCATATATACCTTATAATAATATAAAATCATTAGATTCTAGAACTAAAATTACTATTACTCATCCACAAAATATGTTAAGACCAATAGTTAATATTGATACTAGTGGAATTAAAACAGATATTGATAATTCATTATGAGAAGTTATTGAAGATAATTCTAATTTTATTAAACCAAAAGATGATAAAGGTATTGATGCTAATAGTAAAAGAATAATTGATGTTGGTACACCTACATTTTTAACAGATGCTACAACTAAAGAATATGTTGATAATAAAATACCTAATTTAACTGATTATTATAAAAAAGAAGAAACTGATAATAAATTGTTATTAAAACAAGATAAATTAATTGCTGGTGATAATATTAAAATTGAAAATAATGTTATTAGTGCTAAGGGTAGTAGTGTTGAATCATTATGAGAAATAGACCCTAATTCGCCTAATATTATTCAACCTAAAGAAAAAAGATTAATTACTTCTAATAATAAAAGAATTATTTATATAGCAGACCCTGAACAACCACAAGATGCTGTAAACAAAAGATATGTTGATAATAAAATACAACCAAGTCCAAGTATTCCACAATGAAAAGAAGTAGGAACAAAAGTTAATATAAATCATATTAGATATAATTTTATAACTAATAAAAAGTATAAAATTTATTATAATTTTGAAAGTCAATCAAGCATTAAAAAATTTGCTTTTATTTGTAAAGAATTTTTATACGGTGAGTTAAATACTGATGTTCAAACTTTGGATTGAGATAAAGTTAATGATAGAATAATGGTTTCTTTACAAATGCAAAATGATACAATTGCTATTGTTAGTGACCCTGTAAGATATGGTCAACTTTTAAAATTAGAAGAATTACAGGAATAATATTATGAATAAAGAATTTACTTATTTACATGAAATTAGTTATTGATTATTAAATAAAAGTGATTTTACTCATAGTGAATATAATTTAAGTGGAAGTAGATATTCAAGTAAAACATATAGTATTGCTGAAGAATTAGCAATATTAATAGCAATTTCAATTAAAGTTAATAAATCAATTGCTATATATTGTTTTAGAAAACTTAATAAAGATATTAATGATTTATTTAAAGAAATATATAATGCTTTAATAATAATTAGTTTTAATGATTATAAAGATTTTACTTTAAAATATCCAAATAAACAAGCAGATTTTAGATTTAAAGGTAGTAAATCATTTATTAGAGTTATGGGTGTATATAGTAATTCAAATGATAGAATACCTTTAAAAGGTCTTTCTCGTAGTGAAATAAAAGGATTTGATTTAGCAATTGAATGATGTGAAGAAGCAAATGAATTTAGTCAACAAGAATTTCAAGCAATTACATTTGCATTAGGTAATGCTAAAAAAAGAATAAAAATTAAAAGTTGTAATCCAGATAATATTTATCAATATTTTATTGAATATATGAATAATATTGTACCTTTTAACTTAGAAATTATGAAATCTAATAATGAACAAATTAAATCAGTATTTGATAATAATATATTTAAATTATTTCATTATTCAAATTGAAAAGTAAATAATCATAATTTGACATTAGATATGATTAATGATTTAGAAGAATTAAAAGTATTAGACCCTATTAAAGCACAAAGTTGATATTATGGTGTACCTAGTATTTTAACTGGTGCTATATTTGCAAGATATTTAGATAAAGTAGGAACTAAATTAGATTTTCAAGTACAAAGATTAACTGGTGGATTAGATATTGGTATGGCAACAAGTAGTAGTGGTCATCCAACTGCTGCTTCATTATGATTTATTGGTGAAAATGAAAATGGAAGAAGAGCGCATAAAGAAAGTGAATTTTATCATAGTAATGTTACTATGCAATATAAAGATACTGATACTTTAGCAAATGATATTATTAATTATTATTTAAATGAAAGTAAACGTTATATAGCAATGATATTTGGTTTTACTTGTTATGTTGATTATGGTAATGGTGGATTAGTATTTATTGATGTTTTAAAAAGTTGAGTTAAAAAACGTAATATAACATGATTAAAATTTATAGCAGTAGATAAATTAACTTTATATTTAAATGATAGAATTGATTTTACAACAATTTGTATGCTTAAAAATATTATTAGTTTTAATTGAGAAAAATGTCTAGAAACTAAAAGACAATATAGTTTAATGCAATGATTAGATAAAAAGAAATTAGATACTAATAATAATACTCCCAAAATGTTAGATTTACATGATGATACTTGAGATAGTGATATGTATGCTTTAATGCATGAAATGAAATGATTAATTAATAAAAATAAATTTAATGGTGATGAATTATGATAAATACAATGGAATATTTAAGTTGTGATAAATCAAATTGATATATTGATATACCTATGATTATTGCTCAAAAATCAACTAAATTATGATTAGGTAAAGGTTTTTTATTTAATTCAAGTAAAAAAGAAATATTAGATTATTTAAATGAAATGAATTTAAAAGATAAATGATTAGAAAAATTTTATAAATTTGGTTTACAAAATAGTTTAATGGGAAAAGTATTTATAATGATTATAGTAAATGAAGATAATAGTAAATCACTTAAAATATTACCTAATAGTTTTTGTGGTAGAGTTGCTAAATATAATGAACAAGAACAAGCAGCTGAATTTTATTTTATTAATGAACAAGCAGATTCAGCAACTTTAACTTGAGTAACAATTCAAAATGGAAAAGTTAAATATGAAACATATAAAGATAATAATAAAGATATTATTTTAGGTTCTACAAGAACTAAATTAAAACCAAATATTACTCCATTAAAAACTTATGAAATTAAAAATCCATTTAATTATATACCTATTTTTGAAATTACTAATTTACCAATTATAAATTTATATGGTAATGCTACAACTTTAAATGCATATCCAGATTGTACACCAGTATGAGATTTAATTTGAGATTTAAATCGTGTAATTAGACAAAAAAGATTAGAAAGAGAATTAAATGTTACTACTTTATTTGCATCATTAGATAATGAAACAGTTAAAGAAATACAAGAAAATGGCAATATTGTAGAAAATCCTAAAAAAGATATGTTTGTTAATGTTGGTAGTGCTGGTTATGATAAAAATGGTAATGGTGGTATGCAAATTATTCAAGATGACCCTAAATTTAATGAATATTGATTAGATTATAATGGTACTGCTAAAGTAATATTTAATGGTGCTGGATATGATTATGATGAACATGGTAATGATGTTTATACTAATAAAACAGAAAGTATGTTTAATAATAAATATGATATGGAGACAACAGAAATAAAAATAGCATTTTATAGTGCTTATTTTTATCGTATATTTGATTTATTACTTATTAGTGAAAATTTATGAAATGGTATTGGAGAAAGACCTTATAGTTTTAAATTTATTCCAATTGCTATGACTGACCAAATAATACAAGACCAAATTATTAATTCAAGATTAAATAATGGCACAATGACAGTCATTGAAGCAATTGGTGAATATGATAATATTGACCAACTTATGGCTGAAAATAAATTAGAAAATATTATTAATGAAAATCAAAAATTAAATAAAGATTTAGGAGGTAATAATAATGAGCAGACATCAACAAATACAATTAATGAAACACGCTCACATGAGATTAAAGATGCAACAAATATTGATTAAAAGACAAAGTCATTGAAAAATATTTCCATTTGTTATAAATAATGGTGCTATACCTTTAACTGAAACTGGTTATAAACCAATTAATAGTAAAATAAGTGATTTTGGACAATATGAATTAATATTAACTGGTAATACTCCAGTTGTATGTATTTGAAAAAATAGTACAAAAATATATCAAAAAAATAAAGGTATAACAGACCCAAATACTCATAAAACTACAGGTCAAGATGAATTTTATACAAAAGAATATAAAATTGGTGATTATTGAAATGCTTATTTAATTGATGATACAAGTGGTGTTGATTTTAGTAATTTACCAAATAATCAAATATTTAAAACAGTACAAACTAAAAGACAGTATACTTTAGTAATGTTTGAAGAACATATTACAATTGATGATTATTTACAATTTTTTGTTGTATTTAATGATGAAAATGAAAATATTGGTGGTAATTCTTGTAAAAATCAAGATAGACAATTATTATATATTTCAAATGTAACAAATTATTATAGTCCTTATAATGGTGCATTTAGTATACAAGTATTAACTTTTAGTAGTTTAAATGATAGAGTAATTAGTAGTGGTCAAAATACACTTGATTTTGTACAATATGCAAGTCCTGGTAGTGGTTATGCTTTTCCTACTATTCAACAAGGAAAAGTAACATTAAATCGTACTTTAATGTGTGATATAGGAGTAAGATATAGTCATAGACAAAGTTATGGATTAGAATTATTATCAAGTTGTTATTATTATGGAAGACCTATTATTCAAGGACAAAAACCAATACAACAAAATAATGAAGAAATATTTGAAAGTAAAGTATTTGCTTCAAGAAGATTATTTATTGCTGGTAATAATGAAAAATCTACAACTGATATTAAAAATAATGGTGGTTTACTTGCTGGTATAAATGATAAAATAACAACAAGTAGTCATCCAGAAACTACATTTTATAATATTATGGATGCAAAACCTACGGGATTTACTAATTTTAAAAATTTTACAGAATGATTAAAAACTTCATTAAATTTTCAAGATAATTTATTTGTAACAAAAGATTTTAAAGGTATGTTAGCATTTGATAAAGATAAAGCAAGATTAAGTAATGCTGAAGATATTGGTAATGCTAAATTCTTTTGAGATAGTGAATGAAATATTAATAATTTAACGGGTAATTATAATGTAGATATGAGTAGTAATTTTAAATATAAAGACCCAGATACTCATTTAATTATAGGAAGTCCAACTGTTGATTATAGTAAAATATCACAAAAATATATGTCTGCAATATTAAATTTTAATTCAGTTGTATTTAGTCCATTAATACAAATGCCTTATGATAGTAATCAATGATTACCATTTGCATTAAGTGATATACCTTTAATTGGTAAATTATTAAATGCTTTAACATTAGGTATTTGAAGTAGTTGAGTTATTACTCAAAATGTTCAACAATATAAAAAAATGTTATATTTTAATGGTTTTATGAGTGCATTTTTTACAAGTAATTTAGAAAATATTATTGGTAATGGTGGTTTAATTCCTTTAAATGCTTTTACAAATGATAATGATTTTACTATTGGTAAATTATTAGGTGCAAATGTTTCAACAACTGCTATGACAATGAAATTAAGTGATAGAGTAAGTGTTTATCCATGAGACCCTACTAGTGGTAAGAAATTAACTACTAAAGAACAAATAAGTACAATTGATTTATCACAAAAGAAAAATAATAAAGTTTATATTTTAGCAGAAGATACTGAATTTTTAGATATAGCAAGTCCTTTTACAAATGAAGATAAAAATTGTCAATGAAATCCTACTGCAAATGGTGTAATTGATGGTTCAAATTATGCTTATATTATTGATACAATTGTTACACAAAGTTTACATCAAGGTGAAGAAAGACATACATTTTATAGTGATAATCCTTTTACTTATCAAGGTGATTATAATGAAATAGCAGTTGCTCAATTTCGTTATAATAATATGGGTTATTTAACTGGTAATGCTTTTTATTGAACAACATTATATAAATTAAATCATGATGAATATGAAGAAAGTGAAGAAACTACATTTAGTTATCCTGCAAAAATATTACCACCAAGTCCACAAAATATAGCAAAAAATATAACAATTTTAAGTTCAAAAGAAGTATCTGCAAAATATATTAATCAAAATGTAAATTTAATTAATTCTAAAATTACAAATAATTATTCTAATTGATATGGTAGTACTGAAATTGGTGATATAAATGAAAATGATTTAAAAGTTTATTCTATTGATTTAAAATCATTATTAGACCCTACATTATTAATCAATACTTTTAATGATTTAAAAAGATATTATAAATCAATAACTATTGAATATTATATAAATGCTGATTTAACTACTAATTTTCCTATACAAGGTTTTAATTAGGACATATTCCGTAATTAAATTTAATTAATTGTCAATAAAATTGTTTTAAAACTATTTAGTGTTATTGAATATAGAAATAAATATTTTTTAAAAAAATAGTTTAAAAAATGAGTTTACATTTTAAACAAAAAATTGTTAATAATATTTTTATATTAACTCGATAAAAATTTAAATTTTAAAAAAATATTTTTAATATTTTTTTTATTTTAATGGTTTTATTTTATTAAAAATTTCACAAAGTAAGTTAAATCTTAAGTACATAAGTCTAAATTTAGATTTTCTACATTTATTTACTAAAATTTTGAATCTTTTCAATCAAGCAAAGACATGTTCAACTTTAATTCTAATTTTAGATACAATCTTATTGTATTTTCTTTCTTGTTTAGTTAATTTTTTATTTTTAGTTCTTTTAATTGGTATTATTGTATTTTTATAAATATTTTGTATACCTTGATATCCTAAATCACCAATAATTATTGTTTTTTCTGAAAATTCAAGATTTGAATTTTTTAATATTTGAAAATCATGCACTTTACCATTATCAGCAAAAATATCAACAATTTTTTTATTAAAAAAATCATATACAATTTGAAATTTTATAGAATACATTCAACTTTTACCAGAAAAATATTCTAACTGTAGTTTTTTTTAGTTGGTCTTTCAATTTCAATCTCAGTTGAATCAATTAAATAAAATTGAAATTCATTTGAATTTTCTTGTTTTTTATCAATTTTTAATTTATATCTTTCTTTTAAAAATTGGTAATCTTTGTGGTTACTAAGTTTATTTTCTACTCAAGTAATATTTCGAAAACAACTTGATGGGCTCATTTTAGATTTAATACTCATTTGAAAAAAAGTATAATATTCTTTTCAGTATAATAAAGTCATCATTAATCTTTCTTCTACTGAAAGTTTATTTTTTCGACCTTTATTTTTTTCTAATTTTTCTATTTCAATTAATTTTTCTAACATTTCATTAAAATGAAAACGTTTTATACCAAAATATCTATAAAATTCTTCATTTTTTAATTTTTTTAAATTTTCAAAAATCATTTTTATCAACACTTTTCTAAATTTATTGTTAATAACAAAATTATAAAATAAATTTTAAAATTATTAATTGACTTTTAAAAAATTTAATTACGGAATATGTCTTTAGTTCTTTTAATTGGTATTATTGTATTTTTATAAATATTTTGTATACCTTGATATCCTAAATCACCAATAATTATTGTTTTTTCTGAAAATTCAAGATTTGAATTTTTTAATATTTGAAAATCATGCACTTTACCATTATCAGCAAAAATATCAACAATTTTTTTATTAAAAAAATCATATACAATTTGAAATTTTATAGAATACATTCAACTTTTACCAGAAAAATATTCTAACTGTAGTTTTTTTTAGTTGGTCTTTCAATTTCAATCTCAGTTGAATCAATTAAATAAAATTGAAATTCATTTGAATTTTCTTGTTTTTTATCAATTTTTAATTTATATCTTTCTTTTAAAAATTGGTAATCTTTGTGGTTACTAAGTTTATTTTCTACTCAAGTAATATTTCGAAAACAACTTGATGGGCTCATTTTAGATTTAATACTCATTTGAAAAAAAGTATAATATTCTTTTCAGTATAATAAAGTCATCATTAATCTTTCTTCTACTGAAAGTTTATTTTTTCGACCTTTATTTTTTTCTAATTTTTCTATTTCAATTAATTTTTCTAACATTTCATTAAAATGAAAACGTTTTATACCAAAATATCTATAAAATTCTTCATTTTTTAATTTTTTTAAATTTTCAAAAATCATTTTTATCAACACTTTTCTAAATTTATTGTTAATAACAAAATTATAAAATAAATTTTAAAATTATTAATTGACTTTTAAAAAATTTAATTACGGAATATGTCTATAATAGTTGAGAAAGTCCACGTGGCCGTGGTTATATTGCTTATGCTTATTCACAATCACAATGAACTTATGTATTTCAAAAAGCAAAATTTAAAATACAGTTTAATGGTCAAGGAACAAATTATAATAATGTATTAGATTATATTCCTTTATGTGGTATAAATTTTGATAATTCATCAAATAGTTTAATATGAAATATTGGTACTTCAACTTCTTATTTTGAGTTAGATTGTACACCAAATGAAATTGATAATAGAATTGGTAATATAAAAAATGGAAATAACAATTCTTTAATAATTAATAAAATTGTGTTAAATGCAAGATAAAAATTATTTTTTTGTTATAATTTCTTATGATAGATTAGATAAATTAGGTTATATTAATTATAATAAAAGGGGTATTTTCATATGAAACGTATTTTAAAGTTATTAAGTATTATTAAATTAACAACAATATCAGTGACAGTCACTACTGCTTGTGGCATTGAACAAGGTCTTCCACAAAATTTTACAGCAAAATTTGATAAAATTAGTAAATTTAATGTTATCATTATTAATATGTCAATTCCAGTAATGGATTTAAAACTTTATAAAAGTGATGTATTAGATAATGCCGGCTCTCTTAATGATTTTTATAATAAAGAAGGATATATAAAAATTGAAATTAGCGGAACAATGTTTAGTAAATTTTTAAATGTATATGGATTAAATATGAATAATACCAAAAGTGAAATAAAAGATAAATTAAATAATACTATTGTTTCAAATGGTAATATTACTATTGTTAAATATGCACCTTATGTTAATTTTTATTATCTTAATGATTTTTCTGGTAAAGTCTATCCAAATAACATTCCATCAAAATCTTAAAATAATGTATAATAAAAAGACTTACATAAGTAAGTATATGAAATAAAAAAGTTCTCAAACTTATATTAAGTTTTATATAATTAGCTTGGCACCTAATTAAAAAGTTACCTTATTGGTAACTTTTTTTACTTATATATTTAAATTTACTATAAACTTGTTATATTATTTGTAGAGAAATTTGTTTTATTATTAATTGCTAAATGTTGTTCATGATTAATAGATTTTGTAAATTCATTAGTTCATTTAGTTGAATTAGAAATAATATTTCTTTTTTTTCTATCATTAGAATTTGAAATTTGAGCTTCTGTATCATCATTATATAATCTAAAACCATTACCTACTTTCATTCAGCAATCCAAGCTAGCACCAGAACCTTGTCAATTTAAATATTGATATGTAATAAATTGTAAATAATAATTATTATTTTCTCGATATCAACTTAATCCTGCTCTTTGTCTGCTTTCATATCACATTGTATGTAACAAATTAGCTCCATTAACTTTTTGTAGTAACATTGGAAAATTTTCCTCTATATTATTATTTTGTATGTTTATCTCATCAAATTTTTTATTTTTAATTATATCATGAAAATTATTATTTCTACTACTCATAAAATATCTTAAATCATAATGATTTGATGGTCAATAGTTTTCCTTATTACCGTCAGAAACTCAACTACCTCATGCCGATTTTACTCCTCATTTATCAGAATAAACATCACCAATAAATTCCATTTTTTTGTAATTATTAACTGGATGAATACTTTTTAAATTTATAGTAAAAATTTCATTATGTTTAAGAGAATCTGTTAAAAACAATATTTGATGATGGTAAACTTCGTTTTCATGATTATAATTATAATATATTTTTAATTCTTTATTTAAATCACAACTTTCCATATTTGATAATTTTTCAGAACCTCATCCAATTAAATTTAAATGATAAATTTCACATTTATCATTTATTACATAAGCACTACCATTTCCATCTAAAATAATATCTTTTATTGGAAAATTTAAATTATCAAATCTACTTACATGTCCTTCAGGATAAATTAAATAAACACCATTATCTGTTCCTACATATATAGTCCCTTCTTTTAAATTACCACCTTGTGTCTTTTCATCTAAAACTTTTATAGCAGTTATTTTTCCTTGAATTTTATCAATTTGTGGTTTTAAATCACAAAATTTTTCATGTCAATAATTATTATTTATTATTTGTCTTGCTTGTCTTCTATTACAATTATCTAAATTTCGTTTAATAAAAAAAGATAATATAATTCTAATATTGCTATGTCCCAGAATATTTGTAAGTTGATTTATTGGCAAAATTAATATTCTTGATAAGAAATTTACAAAATGTTCATCGTCTCTTCTTCTTAAATAGCCAAATTCAGTCAATATGTTTCTTGCTTCTTGATTTGAATTTGGATTATGTCTTCTATCATTTGGAGTTGAAAGTAAATCTATTATAAGAGATTGAGTACGAGATTCTTCACTTCAATTAACTAATGTATTGTAAATAGGATTGCGATTATTACGTCCTAAAGTAATATATTCATTATTATTAACTAATTGTTGAATAATATGAGTATGAAGTGATCAAAATCTTAATGATTCTGCAGTAACTAAAATTACATCACCCAAAGATCTAGCTAAATTTCCTAAAGCACCTTCTATTAAAATTCCTTGCTCATTAAAATTATCATCCATACGATTTATCAATTGAAAAAAAGAACCTCAAATATTACTTCAGTAAATATTTTCATCGTTTTCACGTATCATATCCCTGTAATCTGGACTAATTCCATTTAACACTATATTATTTTGTATTCCTTCAATTCGTTCTAAAAGAGGAACCGAACCATCTCTAACAGCTTGTGGTTGCATATTCATATTGATATTTGTAAAATCAAAATGATAATAATAATTATTAACTATAAATCCTTGAAGATATAAATTATCTGTTCTTAAAACTAATTCTAAATTATTTTCAATACTTTGTGTATCTTGTTCTCATCGAATTGCAACTGGTAATCTAAAATAACCATAATTTGATTCAGGATTTAAAGCCAAAATAGTATTATCTTCACAAATAAAATCAGCATTAACTAATACATTTAGATCTCTAATTCTTCTTAATACTCCTCTATCAACTAATTCATTAATAATAGTTTGAAAACTAATTTGATATTCTCTTCGATTATTTTGATTAATAATTATTTTTTCATTTAATTTCAAAATTTCTTTAGATGGTCTTGGATTTGGTGTCACTTGTTTTTTAATTCTGTTTCTACTTTTTTGATGACGGTGTTTATGATGTTGATTATGTATAGTTAAATTGCTATTTCATAATGGTAAATTTAATAAAGATGTTTGATTATTTGATAAAGTTAATTCTTGATTTATTGATTCTAAACTACTAGTATTTTTGCTAGCTCAATCTTTAATATTTTGATTATCAATTGACTTAGCATATATACCTTGATTTTCAGAATTAAATAATGGTCCAGATAATAGTCATAATTTAAATCAATAAGTTGGATTAAAATATTTCATTATAAATATTTCCTTTCATTAATAAATATGTGTTAAAAACAAAAAAAGAAAAAACTACTCTAACTTCAACGAATTAGAAAGGCTCTTCTTTTTATTTTATCTATTTAAATAAAAATATTTTCATTAAGTTTTTAACAATTAAATTATACATATAAAAATTTTAAAGTGTGAAAATATAATTTTTTAAAATTTAATTTAATTATTTTTATAATATTCTTTTATTTCTTTTACTTTATTTTTAAATTGTTTTTTATGAAAATAACACATATTAAAAAATTGAACTACACTATCTTCTACATTTAAAGTTTTTAAAGTAACTAATACTTTACTATTACAATCTTTAACAATACATTTTAATAATACTTTTTCTTCTTTTTGTTTTTGCATTATTTAACTTCCTTATTATTTTTAATTATTTTATTAAAAATTTCATATTTATTTACTTCAAAAATAATATTTTTTTTCATACCTTCAAATATTTCAATATTTCATTTAACTTTTTTTAATTCATCAACATTTTTTTCCATTTTTTTATAATTTAAAATAGTAGGATTTTGAATAAATTTTTTCTTTTCTAAATAAATCAATTCTTCAATAACTTTTATTTTTTCTTTGCTCATTATTTATTCTCCTTATTTAAATAATATCAACCAATTAATAAACTATCTGCTTCATCATGATTTGATATTGTTATATTTCAATTATTTTCTTCTATTAAATTTTCACACGTAAATAAAGAAACATTTTTATCTCATTTATAATTTATACCATTTACAAATGTAATAGCAGAACAATATTTATCATTTTTTACATATCATTTTTTTCATTCACTTGGACTTATTAACATATTTTTTGTTAATAATTTATTAAATTGTCCAGCAATAAAACCTCTTAAATGTTCTTGAGTTTCATAACCAATACCATTTTTTGAATGAAAAGTACCACGTTCAATAATTAAATCTATATCTTCATCTCTTTTTCTCTGAAAAAATATTTCACCTTGAAAATCAATAAAATCTAATTTTTTATTGTTAAAACTAAAACTTCCCATTCATATTGGCTTTCATTTGTATACATATTCAATTTCATTATAATTAACTTCACATTCACTAATTCTTTTTGTTTTTTCTCATAAAGTAAATCCAGTATTTTTAATACTTGGGTCAATTGAAAGTAAATAATTATTCATAATTATTTCTCCTTAATTTAAACTTAGTTTTTTTAATATTTTCATTAATTGTTTATCTTTTTTTGCTACTTTAATTCCATGTTCAACTAATTTTTCATTATATTTAAATTGTTTTCTTTTATTCATTATTTTTTTTCCTTATTTTTATTTAAATTTATAACTAATATTTTTAAACAATTCATACATCAATATTGAGAAAATCAAATTCTTTTATTACAATATTTACATTTATTCATAATTTCTATACTCATTTTTATTATTATTTTTTACATTTTTAAATCTTTCACGAATTTCTTTAAATTTATCAAATAAAGTTTTTAAATAATTTTCACCCATTAATATTAAAAAATCTTTATTATTATTTGGATTTAATCTTTCCATATCTTCTCTTATACATTCATCAAATAAAACTGTATTTGTAATCATATATTTTTCAAAATAATCTAATTGTTTTTCACTTGGTTCTCATTTTTCATTAGATACTTTTATATTATTAACGTAATTATTTTGTGATTTATTATTTTGTATTAAATTAACATTATCATTATCTGGGTCAAGTTCATCTTCACTTAATAATAATAAATTCATTAAAAAATATCTATAAGCATAAGTTTCTGCACTACCTTTTGCTTTTGCTATATCTGTATTTTTAGCACAAGCTAATATATCAAAATATTTAATTTCTTTATCATTATCTAAATCTATAATTGTATATCTTTTAAAATAAGTTATTTCTATTTCTTTAGTATCTAAATAATTTATTTTTCTATCAGTTGTTAATATATCTTCATGTGTAATAACAATATTTAATTCTTTACATAATAATTTAAATTTATTAAAAATATCACTTAATAATCAATATTTATAATTTCCAAATTTATTAAAACCATTTTTAGGTGTACTACCAATTTCTAATTGTAATTTAAGTATTTTTTTATATAAATTATTCATTATAATCACTCTTTCTATTTATTTATTGCTTTTTTAATTAAACTTCTTATAAAACCATTAATTTTCATATTTTTTTCTTCACAAATTTCTTTTAATTTTTCATAATCTTTTTCAGTAAATCTTAAATGAACAATAATTTGTTTAATCATTAAATCTTCTGCTTTCTTTTTTGGGGCTGCTGCCATATTTATTCACTACTTTCTTTTTGTATAAATAATTGTTTAATTCTTTCGCCATATTTACCATTTTCAATATCTTGAAAAAATAATTGCATATCATTTTTTATTTCTTTAAAACTTTTATCTTTCATGATTTATTACACTCCTTTAAAATTTTCTAATTGTAATTCATTAATATAATATTCATATAAGTAATCTCAATTATTACTTGTTAAATACATATCTTCTTCAATCATTTCATCTATACATTTATTACAATAATATGTATTTTCAATTTCATGTAATTCAGAAAATCATATATATTTTTCATTATGAATATTACATTTCATTTTTTTCACCTATTAATTTATAAAAACATTTATTACAAGTTCTATTTGCAAATGATGAATTTTTATGACAAATATCACATGAACCAAATATTTTTTCTTCTTCATATTTTATATATATTCTTTTATCTTCTTTTAAATTCAACATAATTAATTCCTTTCTATAATTTTTAATATTTCTTGTATTTCAATATATTTTTGATTTTTAAGTAATTTTTCATTACATAAATTTTTAATTAATTTTATTTTTTCAACATTTAATAACATATTTAATTTCCTTTAATACTTCAAATAAAATATTTTATTATTATGAGTTGATATATCTTTCATTGGTGTAACAATATAATTTATTGCTAAATCATTATGTTTATATGGATTATTGATTTTAAAACTTTTCATATCTTGTTCTCATGTAATGTTATATTTAAAACATTCTTGATTTTTATCATTTTTAAAAATATAATAACTATTATATTGTTCATAAAATTCACAAGATATTAATTCATTTTCATTTGAATTAATATTTGGAATATTTTTAATATATTTTAAAATATCACTACCTTTAACACTTTCAATATCTTTTGTTATTGATTTTTTACCTAATTTATAATAAAAATCTTCAATTATTTTTAATGCTATTTTTTTATTTTTTTCATCAATAATAGTATCTTTAATAGGAAATCATGTTTCATATTCACCAATTTCTAATAACATACCTTTAGTTGTTTCTTTAATTTTATTTTTAATATCTAAATTAACATTAATCATTACGTATCCTTTCTATGTATAAGCCTTATCACCTACAGTGATAAAAGGCTTATATACTACTAACTACTTATCTACTATACGTAAGGCTTATGCTACTGTAGGTAGCAAAGCCTTGGAGGGTAGGGGTTCTAGGGGAAGGGAACCAAAATTTCTGAAATTTTCAAAGAGCAACAGAAAAATTACTATTGGTTAATTCCAGCACAATAGCCTACATAATTTTTTATTTAGTTATGTAATAATTAATTACTTTAATAAAGTGCTGGTTTAATAAAATAATTAATTATAATTGTTTAACAATTAAAAAATGAGAGTATTATCTCTCATTTAACTTCTTTTTAAATCTAACCATTAACTTTATACGCCCTAGAAATTTCTAATCCTGATTTTTTAAAAGGAGGATGCACATAAAAAACAAATATTTCATTACTAAAACTATCCTTAGTATTTGCAAATGGTCCAATTGGAAATATTTTAGCACGCGTTTCAAAATTAGATTTTTGAAAATTAGTACTTGGTTGTAAATTATATGGAACTTCCATTAAAGTATTAATGTCACTTGCTTCATATATTGTTGCAAAAAGTCCTGCATCAATACTTTCTTTAATTGTTTGATGATATTGTAAAATTAAATTATTACTTTTTTCATTAAAAGTATGACCAAAAGCACCCGCAGTAAGAAAACCTTGTGCATTTTTAAAATAACTACTATTATCATTAATAATACTTTTTAATTGACTATAACCTTGATCATTAATAATATCATTGGTTTCAATATTACTATGTGTTCAATCATTATTAATAATTTGATCATAACTATCAAAATTAACATTTAATGGTGTACTTTTAACATTATTATATAAATATTGTGAATCATTATTTCAAGATTTAATACTATTAACTAAGTTACGATTTGATGACTTAACAGTAATATGAAAGCCGCTAACTTTACTATTACTAGTTTGATGATTTTTATTATTAAAACTAATACTTAATACTGAGGTTACTAATAAACTGCTAGCACTAAGTAATAAAATTAATTTTTGTTTAAATTGTTTCATAATATTTCCTTATAAATTTAATATTTAAAAGTTATTAAATTACTATTTTTTATTTTTATCTAGCAATTATGTAATTAGTATATCAATTCTTTTAAAAATATGATATATATTATTTACACGAGAAATATATATTTAAGATCTAAAATACCTACAAGATCTATCACAAATATTAATATTATATTAAGTTTCTTTAATTGAAAATACTTATCCCTAAGTCAATTAAATATAAAATTAGCAGTTACTACTTGAAACTGCTAATTTTATTTGTTAGTATATTAATATGATTAGCAATCAAGTAATTATAGTGCTAAAAAGAGGAGTGACATTATGCAATTAAATGAAATCCCTAACTATAGTAATGATCCTAAAATTCTTGATAAATTTGCTCGTAATCTAATTGTACAAGCTAAAACAGGAAAAATGGATCCTATTATTGGACGTGATGAAGATATTCGTAAAGTAGAAGAAATACTCTCACGAAAAACTAAAAACAACCCCGTCTTAATCGGTTTACCTGGTATTGGTAAGACTGCTATTATTGAAGGTTTAGCCCAACGTATTGTTCGTGGTGATGTTCCCAGTAACTTAAAAGATAAAATTATTTATGAACTAGATATGGGAGCACTAATTGCTGGCGCTAAATTCCAAGGTGAGTTTGAAGAACGATTAAAAGCGGTTATTAACCAAATTAAAAATTCTAATGGAAAAATTATTTTATTTATTGATGAACTACATTTAATTGTTGGTGCTGGTAGAACACAAGGTTCAATGGATGCTTCTAATTTACTAAAACCAATGTTAGCACGCGGTGAACTACGTTGTATTGGTGCCACAACACTTGACGAATATCGTCAATACATTGAAAAAGATGCAGCCCTTGAACGAAGATTTCGTAAGATGATTATTAAAGAACCAACAACAGAAGATACAACTGCTATCTTACGTGGTTTAAAAGAACGTTTTGAAGCTTATCATGGTGTCAAAATTCATGATAGTGCATTAAGAGAAGCTGTTTATCTATCTAATAAATATATTAATGATCGTTACTTACCTGATAAAGCAATTGACTTAATTGATGAAGCTTGTGCTAGTATTAAAACTGAAATTGCTTCGGTTCCTAGTGATTTAGATGATATAAGAAGAAAAGTCTTACAATTAAAAATTGAACAAGCAGCCTTAAGCAAAGAAAAAGATGAAAATTCGCAAACAAGACTAATTGAAGTCGATAAACAATTAAAAACTAAAAAAAATATTTTACAACAATTAGAAGATAAATGAATCAAAGAAAAGTCAGCATTAGACCATATTACTAGTTTAAAAAATAAATTAGAAAATGCTAAATCAGAATTAGAATTGTATCAATTATCAGGTAATTTTACAAAAGCTGGTGAACTACAATATAGTATTATTCCCAACTTAGAAAAAGAACTTAAAGATAGTGAAAATATAAAAAAAGATAATCCTTTACTACGCGAAGATGTTACTAGTGAAGATATTGCAAAAGTTGTTGCAAAATGAACTGGCATTCCTGTTACTCGTTTATTAGCAACCGAAAAAGAAAAATTATTAAAATTACCCTTAACTTTAAATACGAGAATTAAAGGTCAAAGTAATGCCCTACAGTTGGTAAGTGATGCTTTAATTAGAGCTCGTGCTGGCATTAAAGATCCCAATCGCCCAATTGGTTCATTTATTTTCTTGGGTCCAACCGGTGTTGGAAAAACTGAAGTTGCTAGAACCTTAGCTGATATTTTATTTGATAGCGAAAAAAATATGGTTCGTATTGATATGTCAGAATTTATGGAAAAACACGCAGTTAGCAAATTACTAGGTTCACCTCCTGGCTATGTTGGTTATGAAAACGGTGGACAATTAACCGAAAAAGTAAGAAGAAATCCTTATAGTATCATTCTTTTTGATGAAATCGAAAAAGCCCATCCTGAAGTATTAAATATTTTATTACAAATTCTTGATGAAGGTAGAATTACAGACAGTCATGGTCTCTTAATTGACTTTAAAAACACAATAATTATTATGACTTCAAATCTTGGTTCACAAGAACTATTAAGTGGTAAAGATAACAGCAAAGAGCAAGCATTAAATATCTTAAAAAAATCATTTCGACCAGAATTTATTAATCGAATTGATGAAATTGTTATCTTCAATCCATTAAGTAAAAAAGTTATAACAGAAATTATTATTAAAGAATTAGATACTTTATTATTGCGATTAAGACAAGAAAAAAATTTACAATTATCTTATGAATCAGAAGTAGTTAATAAAATACTAAAAGATGCTTATGATGAAGAATATGGCGCACGACCGATTAAACGCTATATTCAACACTATATTGAAACTATTATCGCACAAGCTATTATTAAAGAAGAACTAATACCCCACAAACGAATGATAATTACTATCAATAAAGACAATATGTTTATTCTCAGTAAAAAAATAAAATTCAATTAAGTCTTGATATTATTACACTCTCAGTTATAATTATATAAGTATTGGCATTCAATGTTAATGAATGCTAAAAAAGGTGGTGAACAATGTTAAGTAACAGACAATCACAAATTTTAAAAATCATTGTTGAAAAATATATTAAAACAGGATTACCAATTGGTAGCAAAACTATTTTAGAAAATAATAACAATATTAATTTTTCTAGTGCTACTATTCGTAATGAATGTGTTGAATTAGAAACATTAGGATTATTAGAAAAAGCACATAGCTCTAGTGGTCGTATTCCTTCAACAAAAGGTTATCGCTATTATGTTGATAATTTAATGAATATGGGTGAACATCAAGAACTAGAAATCTTGAAGAAAAAAATAGCAGAAGTATTTAATAACCGTAACTTAGTAATTACCGAAGTATTAAATAAAACTAGTAGTATTTTAAGTGAAATGACTAATTTGATTAGTATTGTTACTGGTCCTAATATTAATGAAGATACTTTAAAAAAAATTGAATTAATACCGATTAGTAATGATAATGCTTTAACAATTTGTATTACTAGTAATGGTCATGTTCAAAACAAAATGTTTAATATTCAAGAAACATCATTAACCGATTTATCAATTGCCATTGATATTTTTAACACCAGATTAATTGGTACTAAAATTAGTGAAATTAGTGAGAAAGTAAATTTATTAAAACCAATCCTTGAACAACAAGTACAAAAATCAGAATATATTATTCAAGGATTTGTTAACACTTTAATTAATTTCTCACGACCACTATCAACAACACACGGTGTTCAATATATGTTAGAAAATCCTGAATTTAATGATATTAATAAGGTTAAAACAATTATTAAATTCATTGAATCACAATCACCATGAATGTATTTTGATGAATTAAATAATAATCAACTACAAATTAAAATTGGTGAAGAACTGGGTAATGAAAATAACGATATGGCAATGATTACTACTACTTTTAAAGTTCATGATGGTGAACAAGGACAAATTGCAATTGTTGGACCTAAACGTTTAGAATATGAAAAACTAACTGAAATTCTAAATTGGATTAATCAAACATTGATTAAAAACTTTAAATAGAAATGAGATGATAAAATGACAAAAGCTAAAAAAGATAACATTGATAACGTATCAGCAACAGAAACTAAAGATACAACTATTTCAACTCCTGTTACTGAAACACCAGTAAGTGTCGAAGAAGAAAAAATATCATTAAATAAAGAAATCGAATTAGAAACAAAAATTAAAGAATTAACAACAGAACTTAATAAAATTAATTCACAACAAAAGCAATTAATGCTAGCTACTAGATTAAATACCATTAAAGAATTAGAAATTCAAAATAAAGAACACATTAAATATGCTAACCAAAAAATTATTAAAGATTTAGTTCATACTTTATTAAATTTCCAACGAGCACTAAACTTTAAAACTGATAATGCAGCTGTTCAAAATTTCCTAGTTGGTTTTAAATTTATCTATGAAGAATTAATTAAAGCACTTGGTAAAGAAGGTTTAAAAGAAATTACTGCTAAAGTTGGAGATCAATTTAATTCTCACCAACATGAGGCAGTAGAAATTATTAATGATAATACAAACAATGCTTATCAAAATGTAAAAAATAATACTATTGTTGAAGTTATAGCTAATGGTTATGAATTGCATAATCGTGTCATTAGCACCACTAAAGTTAAAGTTTTTCAAACTAAAGAAGAAAAAACAGAAACAAAGAAAAATTAAGGAGTGAAAATATTATGTCTACAAATAAAACAACAAATAAAGAAATCATTTTAGGAATCGATCTAGGAACAACTAATTCATGTGTTGCCGTAATGGAAGGTGATAAGCCAAAAGTTATTGAAAATGCCGAAGGCGGAAGAACAACACCATCAGTTGTTGCTTACAAAGATGGTCAAATTATGGTTGGTGAAGTTGCTAAACGTCAAGCTATTACTGATCCAGATAATACTGTTAGTTCAATTAAAAGAATTATGGGAACTAAAGAAACAGTTAAAGCCGGTACTAAAACACGTAAACCAGAAGAAGTATCTGCAGAAATTTTACGCACTATTAAAACTTTTGCTGAATCAAAATTAGGTAAAAAAATATCAAAAGCAGTTATTACTGTTCCTGCTTACTTTAACAATGAACAACGTGAAGCTACTAAAAATGCAGGAATTATTGCAGGATTAAAAGTAGAAAGAATTATTAACGAACCAACTGCTGCTGCCATCGCTTATGGTTTAGACAAACAAGATAAAGATCACAAAATTTTAGTATTTGACTTAGGTGGTGGAACATTTGACGTTTCAGTTCTAGAATTAGCAGGTGGAACATTTGAAGTATTATCAACTAGTGGTGATAACAAACTTGGTGGTGACGACTTTGATGCCTTAATTGTTCAACATTTAGTTAGTGAATTCAAAAAAAGTAATGGTGTTGACTTATCAAAAGATAAAATGGCAATGCAACGTTTAAAAGATGCTGCTGAAAAAGCAAAAAAAGACTTATCAGGAGTAGTACAAGCTGATATTTCATTACCATTTATTTCAATGAATGCCTCAGGTCCATTACATTTAAATGAAAAATTAACACGTGCCAAATTTAATGAACTAACAAAATCACTAGTTGAAAGAACTATTGCTCCTGTTCGTGATGCCTTAAAAGAAGCTAAATTAAGCAAAAATGAAATTGATGAAGTTATTTTAGTTGGTGGTTCAACAAGAATCCCAGCTGTGCAAGAAGTTATTAAAAACGAAATTGGTAAAGAACCACATCGTGGTGTTAACCCTGATGAAGTAGTAGCTTTGGGTGCTGCTATTCAAGGAGGAGTATTATCGGGTGATGTTACTGACGTTTTACTATTAGATGTAACTCCTTTATCATTAGGTATTGAAACTTTAGGAGGAGTAATGACGCCATTAATCTCTCGTAATACTACTGTTCCTACTAAAAAGTCACAAGTTTTTTCAACTGCTGAAGACAATCAACCCGCTGTTGATATTAGTGTTTTACAAGGAGAACGTCCACTAGCTAAAGATAATCATTCACTGGGTCGTTTCCAATTAAGTGGTATCGAACCAGCACCAAGAGGTGTTCCACAAATTGAAGTTACTTTTGATATCGATGTTAATGGTATTGTATCTGTTAGTGCTAAAGATCTAAAAACTAATAAAGAACAAAAAATTACTATTAGCAATAGTGGTACTTTAAGTAAAGACGAAATTGAAAAAATGGTACAAGATGCTGAAAAGAATCGTGAAAACGATGAAAAACATAAAGAAGAAATTGAATTATCTAATCAAGCACAAGCCTATATTTATGATATTGATAAAATGACTGCTGAAGTTACTAAATCAGCAAAAGAAGGCGAAGCAGAAAATCCACAAATTGCTGAAATGAAAAAACTACGTGATGACTTACAAAAATCACTAGATGAAAAAAAATATGATGATTTAAAAGAAAAACTAGAACAATTAAAACAAGCATTTGCTGCTGCACAACAATTTATGAACCAACAAAAACAAGAACCAACAGATCATATTAAAAAAGATGATAATAAAAGTGATGATGTTATTGATGTTGACGCAACAACTAAATAAAATAATTAGAGGTGGACAAAATGGCAAGTAAAAAACGTGATTATTATGAAATTCTAGGAGTTTCGCGTAATGCTACTCCAGATGAAATTAAGAAAGCGTTTCGTACGCTTGCAAAAAAATATCATCCCGATTCACCAAGTGGTGGTGATGAAGCTCGATTTAAAGAAATAAGTGAAGCTTATCAAGTTTTATCTGATACTAATGAAAGAGCAAAATATGATCAATTTGGTCATGATATGCCCGGAGTTGGTAGTTCTTCTGGCTTCGGTGGCTTTGGTGGTTTCGGTGACTTTAGTTCGGCATTTGGTGACTTATTTGGTGACTTATTTGGTGGTAATAGAAGACAACAACAACAACGCTATAATGGTAAAACACCAGGTGATAATATCCTAACAAAAGTTGAAATTAGTTATCGTGATGTATTCTTTGGCAAAAAAATGACCATTAGTATTAACATTGATGTTGCTTGTAAGGATTGTAAAGAAACTGGTGCTAGAACTCCTAATGATATTAGTACATGTGATAAATGTAAAGGTAAAGGAGTTCTTGAATATGTTCAACAATCACCATTAGGTATGTTTAGACATCAAGGTGTTTGCAACCAATGTCAAGGACTTGGTAAAATTATTCGTCAAAAATGTTTAAAATGCAAAGGACATCGCTATTATATTGAAAATCAAAAATTAGAATTTGATATTCCTCGCAGTATTTTTGATGGTCAACAAATTAGAATTAAAGGTAAAGGTAAAATTGGTCATAATGGTGGCACTCAAGGCGATTTATTTGTTGGTATTAATATTAAGCGACATGCTTTCTTAGATCGTCAAGGTAGTGATATGTATATTAAATTACCAGTATCTTACTTAGATATTATTTTGGGAAATATTATTATGATTCCTACCTTTGAAGGAATAATTAAACATAAATTACCATTAGGACTACAATACGGTGACAAAATTACTTTAAAAAATCAGGGATTCTATTACCCTAATAGTAGTAAACGTGGTGATTTACATGTTATTCTTGATATACAAATGCCTAATAAAGTTACTAAAACAGAGCAAGAAAAATTATCAAATATTAATAACGAAACTAAATTTGATCCAAATGAAGATTTTGTTAATAGTGCAATAAAAAGAATTTAATAAATTAATATATAAAAAATAAGAACATATGTTCTTATTTTTTATATATTAATTTTTTCACTGGACATATTCCGTAATTAAATTTAATTAATTGTCAATAAAATTGTTTTAAAACTATTTAGTGTTATTGAATATAGAAATAAATATTTTTTGAAAAAATAGTTTAAAAAATGAGTTTACATTTTAAACAAAAAATTGTTAATAATATTTTTATATTAACTCGATAAAAATTTAAATTTTAAAAAAATATTTTTAATATTTTTTTTATTTTAATGGTTTTATTTTATTAAAAATTTCACAAAGTAAGTTAAATCTTAAGTACATAAGTCTAAATTTAGATTTTCTACATTTATTTACTAAAATTTTGAATCTTTTCAATCAAGCAAAGACATGTTCAACTTTAATTCTAATTTTAGATACAATCTTATTGTATTTTCTTTCTTGTTTAGTTAATTTTTTATTTTTAGTTCTTTTAATTGGTATTATTGTATTTTTATAAATATTTTGTATACCTTGATATCCTAAATCACCAATAATTATTGTTTTTTCTGAAAATTCAAGATTTGAATTTTTTAATATTTGAAAATCATGCACTTTACCATTATCAGCAAAAATATCAACAATTTTTTTATTAAAAAAATTATATACAATTTGAAATTTTATAGAATACATTCAACTTTTACCAGAAAAATATTCTAACTGTAGTTTTTTTTAGTTGGTCTTTCAATTTCAATCTCAGTTGAATCAATTAAATAAAATTGAAATTCATTTGAATTTTCTTGTTTTTTATCAATTTTTAATTTATATCTTTCTTTTAAAAATTGGTAATCTTTGTGGTTACTAAGTTTATTTTCTACTCAAGTAATATTTCGAAAACAACTTGATGGGCTCATTTTAGATTTAATACTCATTTGAAAAAAAGTATAATATTCTTTTCAGTATAATAAAGTCATCATTAATCTTTCTTCTACTGAAAGTTTATTTTTTCGACCTTTATTTTTTTCTAATTTTTCTATTTCAATTAATTTTTCTAACATTTCATTAAAATGAAAACGTTTTATACCAAAATATCTATAAAATTCTTCATTTTTTAATTTTTTTAAATTTTCAAAAATCATTTTTATCAACACTTTTCTAAATTTATTGTTAATAACAAAATTATAAAATAAATTTTAAAATTATTAATTGACTTTTAAAAAATTTAATTACGGAATATGTCTACTTTATTAATTGGACCTTTTTTACCAATATAACACATTACACAACTAGTTTCATTTAAATATTTGTAATAATCTTCATTAGAGTGGAACCTTTGTCATTGTTTTACTTCTCATATTGGTATGTCGGTAATATTAATTACTACAACATTAAAATACAACGGACTTAATAATCATAATAAATGAAATAAATAATTTATATCACTATTAATATTTTTAAATAATAAATCACAAATAAACAATGCTGTCATCATATATCAAAACCCAATTTCTGCTAAATAATTAGGGTGACGACAATCTTTTCATAAACCATAATTAATAAAAAATAAATCATGTTTTTTCTTTAAGGAAAATCTAAACTTTTGTCAATCTGCAATTGTCTCAATAACTAAAAATAAAATAGCAAGCATAATAAAAATAAGTAAGTAATTATTAAATGTACTATTAAAATAACCAATATCAAGACTTAATGCAAAAACCGTAGGAATACTAATCATAAAAACTGAAATTCCTTGTAAAATTGAAAAAATACTAAATTTTCAAAAATTAATAATAATTTTATCAAAACGATATTCAACCTTATGTTTAATAATTTTTAATAATAAAAAACTACCTAATCTTAGAGCTCAAATATTATAAAGAACAAACAACGAAATTTGGACAGGACTAAAATTTTGCTTTCACGCAACGATGATCACACTTAAATAAATAAAACTTAAACAATAAATAATATCAGTTAAAATAGTAGTTTTAAAAATAAAAGCTATCATAAAGAAAATAAAATTAATAGTTAATGATATTAAAAATATTCAAAGTATAATATAAAAATCCATAATAAATACCTCTCTAAATTATATTAAATATATTTCAATTATAACAACTAATGAAATAAGTTTAATAACTTAGATTTAAATTTTAATTTTGTACAAAAATATATTTAAATTATATATTTTAAATATATAATTCAATTATAAACTTACATAATATAAGTTTATAATTAACTTTAGTTTTAAAGTAATTGAATTTTTAATTTTAAAATAAAGGGGAATTAAAATTATGCCATCAATAACTGAAATAGTTAATATATATTACACACAAGATTTATTAAAAGAAAGAGAAAAAAATAAAAATATTAAAAAAGAAAAAGTAAATGACAAATTAGATGTTATTAAAATAAATGCTAATGATACACAAAATAAACAAAATTCAATAAACAAAGATAATAGTTATTGTAGTATTTCATAATTTGTTATTAATACAAATATACAAAAATAGTTAATTGCATTTATTTTTAAAAACACTAAAATGTAGTTAACTTCTTAAATTTAAGAAGTTATTGGAAAAAATAAAAAGGGGGTTTTCATAATGAAAACATTATTAATAGCAGTAAGTCTTTTAACACTTGCAACAACCACAGGAAATTTAACAAGTTTCTTAAACTCAACTATACAAAAAAATGATATTACAACTAACTATATTCAAAATAAAACTCAACAAGACACAATTTATATTGACAAAGATGGCAAACAAATAACAACTAGTGAAAGAGACCTATCAAAGATAAATAGTAAAGAAATTATTCAAATTGGATTTTTTAAAAATACATTAGAAGAAATTCAAGTTGTTAGAATGCCAAGAACAATTGAAAAAGTACCTGACAAATTACCACCAGAAATCACATCTTTAAAAAATATGTTTACAGGTGCAACCTTATTCAATCAAGACCTTTCAACATGAGATACTTCCAATATAACAAATATGAATTTTACATTTAATGGAGCCACTTCATTTAATAGTAATATTACTAATTGAAATGTTTCTAATGTAAAAAGTACTTTTGTTATGTTTGCAAATGCAACTTCATTCAATCAAGATCTTTCAACATGAAATGTATCTAATATAAACCGTTTTAGTCTTATGTTTTATGGTGCAACCTCATTCAATCAAAACCTTTCAAATTGAAATACTTCTAATGCAGTATATATGAATTTTATGTTTTATGGCGCTAAATTATTTGATCAAGACCTTTCAACATGAAATGTAAAAAAAGTAAGAGAACATAGTAACTTTGCAAATTATTCAGGAATTACTAATCCTAATAAATTACCAAAATTTAAAAATAATATTATAACAATATATTAATTAATATATTACTAATTTTTCTTGCCTTTTATATTAATACTTAAAGTGTTAAAATTAAGATGGATAGAAAATATTTCCAAGTTTTGGATTAATATTATCATTCCTAAAATTTATAGAAACTATTATTAATCCAAAATATCCTTTTAATTTATCACATATATAAAGAAGGTGTTTAAAATGAAAAATTTAATTACTGCCCTAAGTGTTTTAACACTTGGTACAACTGTAGGAAATTTAAGTAGTAACTTAAAGACTAATCAAAAAACAGAAGCTGTTAATACTATTTTAAACCAAGATATAAAAAAAGTAAGTAATGTTGATTTATCTAATATTACTGCTGAAAATAACGTTTGAAAATATCTAACAAAAAATAACGTAGCAACATATGCAGGTGGCGAAAACTATTATCAATATTATTTTGCTTACCATGTTATTGGATTAAATCATGATACATTAGACTTCTTGCAAAACTATGATATTAATCACATTTTTTAAGTTTAAAAATTTATTTTAATAACACTTTTAATATTTTTTAAAAATTATTGTTCAAAATATGTTTTATTTTTTGTCATTAAAATACAACAAAAATTATTATTTCAAATAAAAAAATAAAATATTAAATTATCAAATATATTTAAATTAATAATTGTAAATTATAAATTGAAGCTATTAAATTAAATCTTAATGCAAATTTTTTTCTTCTATTTCGATATTTTTCACTAATAATTTTAAATTTTTTAAGAATCGCAAAAACATGTTCAATAACAACTCTCATTTTTGAAATAGCCTTATTATTTTTCTTTTCTTCTTTAGTTAAAGGGTTTTTCTTTGATTTTCGTTTAGGTAATAAGACATTTTTATGTATGTTTTGTATACCTTGATATCCTAAATCTACTAAAATAGTTGTTTCTGATAAAAATTTCGTTTTTGAATTTTTTAAAATTTTAAAATCATGATTTTTACCATAAGAAAAATAAGAACTTATAATTTTTTTACTATCTTTTTCAATTATGACTTGAGTTTTTATTGTATGTTTTTTCTTTTTTACTGAATAATATTGTTTTTGACTTTTTTTGGGCGTTGAATAGTACTTTCAGTCACATCAATGATAACTGTTTTATCTTTAAAATTATTATTTAACAGTGATTTTTGCCCATCAAGTTGTTGAAAATCAGGATGTTTTATTAAAGTATTTTCTATTCACTTGATATTCCTATAGCAACTACTTTCACTAATTCCATAACTTTTAGCAATATGAAAATAAGTTCGATACTCTCTTCAATATTCTAAAGTCATTAATAAACGATTTTCTAATGATAATTTATTAGGTGTACCACCATTTTTAAACTTTTTTACTTCTTCTGTCTTTAAAATTTCTAGAATTTTATTAAAAATAATATCATTTATACCAGTTAATCTTAATAATTCTGGATTGTTAATAGTTTTTAATTTATCAAACATCATAGATTACCTATCTTTTTTATTTTTAATTTTATTTTAAAAATTAAAAATAAAAAAGATAGGTTTTGCAAGAAGTCTATTACATAAATTAAATAATGCGATTGGTTCGGGAATAGGAGCAGTCTCTGCTGTCCTAGGTGTTGCCTTACCAGCATTAGCTCCAATAATTGGTGCAGTTGCAGCAATATTAATTGCACAATGATACATATGACAAATTTCTGACTATGATAATGGTAATGGAGTTGTTATTGATATGGTTAGTTTAACACCAACATGAATCGTTAATGTTTCATCACAATAAAAAATAATAATACTTAAATTTATTAAAAACAGACCTGTGAAATAGGTCTGTTTTTAATAAATTTATTTTTAATATAACATAAAATTTAAACGACATAATTAACATTTTTCACTGATTTATCGCTTTCAATAATTTTTTTAGCATCTGCTAATTTAATGGCTACCATTTTCGTAATTCCTTGATTTTGCATAGTTGTACCATATAATACATCACAATTTTCCATTGTGCCTGGACGATGAGTAACAATAATAAATTGTGTATATTGTGAAAAACTACGAACATATCTAGCAAAACGCTCTAAATTTGCTGGATCCAATGGTGCTTCAACCTCATCTAATATTGTCAATGGCAACGGCTTGACTTTTAAAATAGCAAATAATACTGCTAATGCAACTAATGATTTTTCACCACCTGATAATAAGTTTAAATTACTAATTCTTTTACCAGGAGGATTAGCAAGCACTTCCACACCTGTATTTAAAATATCATCAGGTGATGTATATCGTAAACTACAAGTTCCTCCACCAAATAAAGTTTGAAATGTTTCGGGCAATACCATATTAATAGCTTTCATTGTTTCATCAAATTGCGTTACCATAACATTATCCATTTCATCAATGGCTGTTAACAAAGATTGTGATGCTAATTGTAATTCATCATGTTTAGTTTTTAAACGTAAATAACGTTCATTTTCATTTTCAAATTCTTCAATAGCATTAATATTTACAAATCCTAAATCTTCAATTTCACTACGTAATTGTTGTACCAAATTACGTGCTTGTTGTTCGTCTGCTAATGGTTCACTATAATGTTCTCTAGCATATTCATAAGTTAAATTATAAGTTTCAACTAAACGTCTTAAATGTTGTTCTACTTTTGACTCCATTTTTACTTGTTCAAGCTTTTGATTATTTAATTTATCACTAGTCATAAAATGTTCTTGATTTAAACTATATAATTCATTTTCTAAACTTTGCATTTGTTCTAATAATTGATGTTTCTGTTTACGAATTAATTGTAGTTGACTTTTTATTGTTGCTTGATCATATTTAGAATTTTCATATTGAATAAAAATATCATTTAATTGGTTTGTAGTATCAATATCTAATTTTTTACCAGTTAATGTTTGATATTGAGTAGTTAATAATTGTGATTGATTAGTGATATCACTAATTTCACTAATCAGTTTATTTATTGTTAAAGTAATTGTCAACTTTTGACCTTGATAATTATTTAATTCGCTTTCAATACTTGTTCTTTGGACATTTATATTAACTAATTGTTGTTCTAATGATTTAATTTCTTCTTTTAATTCAGAAACTATTAACTTTTCTTTAAAAACATTAATACTATTTTGATGTTGATAACCTCCAACAATAGCACCACCAGCTTTAATTAATTGACCATCTAAAGTTACACATTGGTATTTAGCAGCAATTAATTGTGAAATAACTCTTGCGCTTTCTAAGTCTTCACAAATAATAGTACGACCTAAAAGAAAATTAATAATCGGCTGAATTCTATTATCAACTGCTGTAACTAAATGATGAGCAAAACTTAAATAACCTGATTTATTATTAACAATAATTTCATCTTCTTTAGTCGCTGTTCGAACTTGAATTGAATTTAAAGGTAAAAAAGTGGCAATTCCCGCTTTATTTTGTTTTAAAAATTCAACAGCCTTGGTTGCATCTTTGTTAGTCGCCGTAACAATGTTTTTTAAAGTATTGCCCAATACTTTAACAATCGCTTCACTATAAAGATCGGGCACCGAAATTAAATCACTCACTACTCCAATGATGCCATATAGTTTATCTTTATTATTTAAAATTGTTTGAACACCCAAATATTTTTGATTTTGTCGTTGTTGATAATTAATTACCGATTCTAATTGTGCTTTTTTTTCACCTAAACCACGATGAATATTATTTTGTCCTAAAATTAAATCTTGATGTTGAACATTTAGTTCTTCAAATAAATTATTAATTTTATCAAAATTTTCTTGTTCTTTTTTTTGTAAAAAAGTTTTTTGTTCAATAATAGTAAGCAAAGTTTCAATTTCATTTTTTAATTTTTCAACTTCTGTTTGATCTTTTATTTCACTTTGTTTTGTTTTCATTAACGATTTTTGTTGTTCTAAAACTTGCAATAAACTATTAACATTAGATAAATTCATTTCTAAACTATTAATGTTTTTATCTAAATCATAACTTTTATTTTTTAAAAATTTTAATTGTTGTTCATTCTTACTAATATTTAAATTAAGTTGTTGTTGTAAAATTTCATTATCATTTATACTAACTGTTGTAAGTTTTAATTGATTATGATATGTCTCCAAATCTTTAACAATAATAGTAATTTCATATTTTTTTAAATTATCACGTAATTCAACATAAGTTTTAGCTTTCTGTGCTTGTTTTGCTAATGGTTCAATTTTTCTACTTATTTCACTAATAATATCATTAACTCGAACTAAATTTTCATTAGTACGCTCTAATTTACGTAATGACTCTTCTTTCCTCTTTTTGTATTTTGAAACACCAGCAGCCTCTTCAAATAAAGTTCTTCTTTCTTCTGGCTTAGAATCAGCAAATCGTGAAACATTACCTTGACTAATAATTGCAAGTGAACCTTTAGCTAAACCTGTACCCATAATAATTTCTTGTACATCTTTTAAACGAACACGAGCTTTATTAATGTAATATTCATTTTCTGAACTATTACGAAAAGTTTTTCTAGTAATTTGTACTTCATTAAAATCAACTTTAAATATTTTATTAGTATTATCAAAAACTAAAGTAACTTGAGCACTATTTAATGGTTGTTTTCCTTTAGCACCATTAAAAATTATATCTTCACTATTTTCACCACGTAATGATTTAACTGATTGTTCACCTAAAACTCAACGAATAGCATCATTAATATTAGACTTCCCAGAACCATTAGGGCCAACAATACCTACAATATTAGTATCAAATTCTATTGTTAAAGGCTCTGCAAATGACTTAAAACCATATGCTTCGATTCTTTTTAAGAATGCCATCTTACCTCACCTATTTTAAAATATTAAAATATATATTTATATTTTACCATGAATCAGCTTAATATTTATTGTTAAGATTTAGCAGAAATATTACTTTATTTGCATTATTATTTGTTCTTTAATTGTTTTATAATAAAATTTATTAATTCACAAATAAAATAATGTAGTACTAATAATAGTACTAATAATTAACATTATAACTAAGATACTATTAATTCATAATGGAATTCCAATAATTGAATAATTAAAGTTGAGGATGTTATAAGGATAAATAAAATTTTTAACATCATTTGCTTGTAAAATACCGGCTCTAATATAAATATAAGTTAGATAAATAATTGGATAAATAACCACTAATATAAATTGTTTTTTAATATTGATATTAAATTTGTTTTTTCTAAACGTTAAAATTAAAAAAATAATCATCAATATTGGTGATACTAAATGATCTAAAAAGGAACAAAATAAAGATAAATTATTCAATTTTCAAAATCAATTAAGTTCTAAATCTAACTTTGAAACACTATCAATAAATATCCACACTCAAAAAATAAGGGCAGTAATAGTTATGTATATTGTTAAATTAATTTGACTATAAATATTAGTGAATCTATTTGTCTGCTCTTTTTGATGATAAATTAAATAAAATAAAAATCAAATATTAACAATAAATATTAGACTTCTTGCAAAACCTATCTATTAAAAATTTAATTTTTAAAATAAAATTAAAAATAAAAAAGATAGGTAATCTATGATGTTTGATAAATTAAAAACTATTAACAATCCAGAATTATTAAGATTAACTGGTATAAATGATATTATTTTTAATAAAATTGTAGAAATTTTAAAGACAGAAGAAGTAAAAAAGTTTAAAAATGGTGGTACACCTAATAAATTATCATTAGAAAATCGTTTATTAATGACTTTAGAATATTGAAGAGAGTATCGAACTTATTTTCATATTGCTAAAAGTTATGGAATTAGTGAAAGTAGTTGCTATAGGAATATCAAGTGAATAGAAAATACTTTAATAAAACATCCTGATTTTCAACAACTTGATGGGCAAAAATCACTGTTAAATAATAATTTTAAAGATAAAACATTTATTATTGATGTGACTGAAAGTACTATTCAACGCCCAAAAAAAGTCAAAAACAATATTATTCAGGAAAAAAGAAAAAACATACAATAAAAACTCAAGTCATAATTGAAAAAGATAGTAAAAAAATTATAAGTTCTTATTTTTCTTATGGTAAAAATCATGATTTTAAAATTTTAAAAAATTCAAAAACGAAATTTTTATCAGAAACAACTATTTTAGTAGATTTAGGATATCAAGGTATACAAAACATACATAAAAATGTCTTATTACCTAAACGAAAATCAAAGAAAAACCCTTTAACTAAAGAAGAAAAGAAAAATAATAAGGCTATTTCAAAAATGAGAGTTGTTATTGAACATGTTTTTGCGATTCTTAAAAAATTTAAAATTATTAGTGAAAAATATCGAAATAGAAGAAAAAAATTTGCATTAAGATTTAATTTAATAGCTTCAATTTATAATTTACAATTATTAATTTAAATATATTTGATAATTTAATATTTTATTTTTTTATTTGAAATAATAATTTTTGTTGTATTTTAATGACAAAAAATAAAACATATTTTGAACAATAATTTTTAAAAAATATTAAAAGTGTTATTAAAATAAATTTTTAAACTTAAAAAATGTGATTAATATCATAGTTTTGCAAGAAGTCTAATATAGTAAATTCATTATTGATAGCATCACATATTCTATTAATATTTCATTCTAAACTATCTGCTGCAAATTGTTCAGTACTATTAAAAATAAGAAATTGATAATAGTAATTCATTATCTTAGAATCTTCAATATTATTAATAAAATTTTTTAATTCATTTATACTTTTTGATAATTTTTTTTGAAAACTATTATAGTAATTTTCATTATTATAATCTTCTAAATCAATTAAAAATTGTTTTCTTTTCATAACATTACTAACTAATACTACTTGATCACTACATTCTTTAACTTTTTCTAGATTTCTTTTATGATTTAAAATAAATTCTTGATAATTTTCAACAATAATTTTAAATTTTTTAATATTTTTTTCAAAATTAATAAAAACATTACACAACTCAGCAATTTTTTCTTTTCACTCTACTGATAAAAACTGTTCTAGATTTTCTTCTTGTATAATTTGTTTTCAAAAATTAATCGCATTATCAGGAATTTTTAATTCAGGAAAAAAGTAATCAAAATTAATTCGTGCTTGTTCTTGTTTAAATTTTATAATTTCAAAATATTGCTCTGGAAATGATTCTTTAACTATATTTTTTAATTCAATAATTAAGTTATGTTCTTCATTAAAAATTTGCTGTTCTTTCTCAATTCATTCTAATGAATCTATTAAATTTTCTAATAAAAGTTCATCAAATATTAAAAACTTTTTATTATTATAAAGAGAAAATAATTCTTTATAAAGGACATATTCCGTAATTAAATTTAATTAATTGTCAATAAAATTGTTTTAAAACTATTTAGTGTTATTGAATATAGAAATAAATATTTTTTGAAAAAATAGTTTAAAAAATGAGTTTACATTTTAAGCAAAAAATTGTTAATAATATTTTTATATTAACTCGATAAAAATTTAAATTTTAAAAAAATATTTTTAATATTTTTTTTATTTTAATGGTTTTATTTTATTAAAAATTTCACAAAGTAAGTTAAATCTTAAGTACATAAGTCTAAATTTAGATTTTCTACATTTATTTACTAAAATTTTGAATCTTTTCAATCAAGCAAAGACATGTTCAACTTTAATTCTAATTTTAGATACAATCTTATTGTATTTTCTTTCTTGTTTAGTTAATTTTTTATTTTTAGTTCTTTTAATTGGTATTATTGTATTTTTATAAATATTTTGTATACCTTGATATCCTAAATCACCAATAATTATTGTTTTTTCTGAAAATTCAAGATTTGAATTTTTTAATATTTGAAAATCATGCACTTTACCATTATCAGCAAAAATATCAACAATTTTTTTATTAAAAAAATCATATACAATTTGAAATTTTATAGAATACATTCAACTTTTACCAGAAAAATATTCTAACTGTAGTTTTTTTTAGTTGGTCTTTCAATTTCAATCTCAGTTGAATCAATTAAATAAAATTGAAATTCATTTGAATTTTCTTGTTTTTTATCAATTTTTAATTTATATCTTTCTTTTAAAAATTGGTAATCTTTGTGGTTACTAAGTTTATTTTCTACTCAAGTAATATTTCGAAAACAACTTGATGGGCTCATTTTAGATTTAATACTCATTTGAAAAAAAGTATAATATTCTTTTCAGTATAATAAAGTCATCATTAATCTTTCTTCTACTGAAAGTTTATTTTTTCGACCTTTATTTTTTTCTAATTTTTCTATTTCAATTAATTTTTCTAACATTTCATTAAAATGAAAACGTTTTATACCAAAATATCTATAAAATTCTTCATTTTTTAATTTTTTTAAATTTTCAAAAATCATTTTTATCAACACTTTTCTAAATTTATTGTTAATAACAAAATTATAAAATAAATTTTAAAATTATTAATTGACTTTTAAAAAATTTAATTACGGAATATGTCTAAAGATGATGAACAATATTTAAAAAGCAAAGTAATGAATCTGCTTTAATTAAACTATTAAAAAATATAGTAAGGTCATCACTATTAATTGTTTTTATTAATTGTTTGCAATATTTTTTTCTATTTTTGCACTTGTAATCTTAGAAGTTATTTCTTTTCTAAAATCCTTAATATTTTTTTGCTTTTTATTATCAGAACCTATTTCTTGAATTTCTGTAGGCACTTTTTTACATCCTTTCAAATAAAAAACCCATTTATTTTATTAAAAATAAAACAATGTCCTTGAAAAACATATTTTTTTGAATTTTTTATTTTAAATTTTCATTAAAATAAGCAAAGGAACAATTCTAAAATAAATTAGTTATAATTTATTTGAAAAAGTTAATTAACAATTTCTAAAATCTCTTGTTAATTAGCTATAATAATGCATATAGTTTATCTCTAATATTTGAGATAAACTATTGCTAAATAATAGCATGTATAAAATGTATTACAAATAATATACAAAAATCATACTTTATATTACATTAATTTTACTAATTAAAATGATAAATAAAATCATATTCAATTAATTTTAACACTTTTATTATGAAATAAATTTTATTTTGTAAATAAAATATTTTATAATAAAAATACTATTTATATATAGAATAGGGGTTACATAAATCCACTATTATAAATAGTACTACTTAAAGGGGGAGGAAATTATGAGCAAATTATTAACATCAACACCAAAAAAAGATGGTTTTTTTGCCCCAATTGAATCAATAGAACATAAAGGCACATGAATGATTTGACCGCTTATGAAAGATAATTAACAAAAAGAATGTCAACCAGCACGAACTGTTTTTGCAAAAATAGCTAACTCAATCAATAAGCATGAACCAGTAAAAATTATTATTAATAAAAGTAATTGAAATGAAGCTCGCAAACTATTAGATCCAACTATCAAATTAATCGATATTAAATATCAAGATAGTTGAGCGCGTGATATGGGACCAATTTATTTATTAGACTTCTTGCAAAACTATGATATTAATCACATTTTTTAAGTTTAAAAATTTATTTTAATAACACTTTTAATATTTTTTAAAAATTATTGTTCAAAATATGTTTTATTTTTTGTCATTAAAATACAACAAAAATTATTATTTCAAATAAAAAAATAAAATATTAAATTATCAAATATATTTAAATTAATAATTGTAAATTATAAATTGAAGCTATTAAATTAAATCTTAATGCAAATTTTTTTCTTCTATTTCGATATTTTTCACTAATAATTTTAAATTTTTTAAGAATCGCAAAAACATGTTCAATAAAAACTCTCATTTTTGAAATAGCCTTATTATTTTTCTTTTCTTCTTTAGTTAAAGGGTTTTTTTTGATTTTCGTTTAGGTAATAAGACATTTTTATGTATGTTTTGTATACTTTGATATCCTAAATCTACTAAAATAGTTGTTTCTGATAAAAATTTCGTTTTTGAATTTTTTAAAATTTTAAAATCATGATTTTTACCATAAGAAAAATAAGAACTTATAATTTTTTTACTATCTTTTTCAATTATGACTTGAGTTTTTATTGTATGTTTTTTCTTTTTTCCTGAATAATATTGTTTTTGACTTTTTTTGGGCGTTGAATAGTACTTTCAGTCACATCAATGATAACTGTTTTATCTTTAAAATTATTATTTAACAGTGATTTTTGCCCATCAAGTTGTTGAAAATCAGGATGTTTTATTAAAGTATTTTCTATTCACTTGATATTCCTATAGCAACTACTTTCACTAATTCCATAACTTTTAGCAATATGAAAATAAGTTCGATATTCTCTTCAATATTCTAAAGTCATTAATAAACGATTTTCTAATGATAATTTATTAGGTGTACCACCATGGGAGATTGTCAAAAATCCGGAATAAATTAAATCTATATATTTTTATTATAATTTTAGACAAGAAATAATTTGGATTTTTATGAAATTGTACATTCATCTTACTATTTTTTAAAATATATTTCAACTAAAATACTTAATTTTAAAAATTACTAAAATAAATTTAATATTTATACACAATAAAAATTCTTAACTTATTAAGTATATGTAAAGTATTTATTTTTTATTAAAATATTTTTAATTAGAAATTTTTATATAAAATTATGTTTCAAAATTTATCTTATTACATTTAAAAATAACCATTTTAATATAAATTGAAATATTATATGTTCTATTACCAAGCATTTCTTTTAAAACATGCCAAATATTAGTTTCTGTAAAACAACCAATATTTCACTTTGCACCTTGATTTTCAATATCTTCTTTATTATTTTTAAAGTATTGTTTTTTTAATTTTTTATGATTATCTAATTGATTATATAAATAGTTAATTAATTGTTCATATTGACCATTATTAATTAAATATTTACAATGATTATATTCTTCTAAATATTTTTCTTTATTTCCAGCCATTATACCAAGATATAATGTTCTAAAGACATATTCCGTAATTAAATTTTTTAAAAGTCAATTAATAATTTTAAAATTTATTTTATAATTTTGTTATTAACAATAAATTTAGAAAAGTGTTGATAAAAATGATTTTTGAAAATTTAATAAAATTAAAAAAAGAAGAATTTTATAGATATTTTGGTATAAAACGTTTTCATTTTAATGAAATGTTAGAAAAATTAATTGAAATAGAAAAATTAGAAAAAAATAAAGGTCGAAAAAATAAACTTTCAGTAGAAGAAAGATTAATGATGACTTTATTATACTGAAAAGAATATTATACTTTTTTTCAAATGAGTATTAAATCTAAAATGAGCCCATCAAGTTGTTTTCGAAATATTACTTGAGTAGAAAATAAACTTAGTAACCACAAAGATTACCAATTTTTAAAAGAAAGATATAAATTAAAAATTGATAAAAAACAAGAAAATTCAAATGAATTTCAATTTTATTTAATTGATTCAACTGAGATTGAAATTGAAAGACCAACTAAAAAAAACTACAGTTAGAATATTTTTCTGGTAAAAGTTGAATGTATTCTATAAAATTTCAAATTGTATATGATTTTTTTAATAAAAAAATTGTTGATATTTTTGCTGATAATGGTAAAGTGCATGATTTTCAAATATTAAAAAATTCAAATCTTGAATTTTCAGAAAAAACAATAATTATTGGTGATTTAGGATATCAAGGTATACAAAATATTTATAAAAATACAATAATACCAATTAAAAGAACTAAAAATAAAAAATTAACTAAACAAGAAAGAAAATACAATAAGATTGTATCTAAAATTAGAATTAAAGTTGAACATGTCTTTGCTTGATTGAAAAGATTCAAAATTTTAGTAAATAAATGTAGAAAATCTAAATTTAGACTTATGTACTTAAGATTTAACTTACTTTGTGAAATTTTTAATAAAATAAAACCATTAAAATAAAAAAAATATTAAAAATATTTTTTTAAAATTTAAATTTTTATCGAGTTAATATAAAAATATTATTAACAATTTTTTGTTTAAAATGTAAACTCATTTTTTAAACTATTTTTTCAAAAAATATTTATTTCTATATTCAATAACACTAAATAGTTTTAAAACAATTTTATTGACAATTAATTAAATTTAATTACGGAATATGTCCTAACTAAATGAAATTTATCTAAAACAAACTGTGCACCTAAATAATCAGCAACTTCTTTAATTCATCCTGCACTATCACCACAAATAATAATTTTTGCTTGTTCAATATTTTCATAAAATTTTTGACAATGGTCTTTAACAAATTCAGCAGTTTTTTTAACTCCAATTGGAGTTCTTGTTTTTCTTATAATTGCTTTTACTCTTTTATTTTGTACTTTATGATTAATATTATCTGTATATGTTACTATTAATCTCATAGAGTATTTTGTACCTTTACGTTTAAAATCTCAAAATTTTCGATGTCCATCATCAATTGCTACAAAAATAGGTTGATTTTTTTCCAATTTTACTTTTACTGGATTTGCTTCATTTATTTTTAAATTTTTAAAAACTCTATGAACGCTACTAAGACTAATACCTGCCTGTTTACAAATCGCACAAATATCACGATATCTTTTTCCATCAGCAAAATTTTCAATAATAGTATCTTCGATATCTTCACCAATTCTTTTATATTTTGGAAGTTCCATTTTTTCATCAACTAAACAAACACGAACTAATTTTTGTAATTTTTCATCAAAATATTCATAAATTCTTCTTTTATAAGTTACTAATCCATACATTGTTTTTCTTGTTCGATATTGAAAATCAACAATTTTATATTTCTTTTTATCTCTTGTATTTTTTATTCTTCAATCTCACTTTTCTCATTTCTTTGTTATATGTTCTAAAATTAATTTATCAATTTTAGGATATTGTTCTTTATAAGTTCATTTATAATTAAAATTCAATTTTACTTCTCCTAGCTATTTTAAAAAAATCTAAATTTATTGTAAATATATTTAAAAAATTAATTTACTTAATTATTATATAAATATATAAGTGTAATTTTAAATAAAATAAAAATTATTTTAAAAAATGCTTTCATATTTAAAATATAATAAACAATTTCAATATAATTAATAGTATAGGTATCACAAAATAAACGCCTTTAATTTAGGCGTTATTTTACATTTAAAAGCATACTTGTAAAAATAATCAAAAATAGTACAATTTATAAGTAAAATCAAGGAAAAAAGGAGAATTTATGAGTAAAAAAAGGAGTAAAGTTCGAAAAAAGGTAAAAAGTAAACAAAAACAATTTAAAATAATGAATGATAATTTTGATGAAGAAATTGTAATTTGTCAAAGAAAAGGATGTAATAATATTTCAGATAATATTGTTCATGTAGTAATTGATGACGAAGAATTAGCAAATATTTTTGCATGTGAAGAACATGCAGATGAATGTGAAGATAGATTTGTACCTGAATTATTAGAAAATATTAAAAAAATAGAAAATGATGACGAAATTAATAATGCAGAACATTTAATAAATTAAAAAGGAGAAGTTTATTATGAAAACATGAATAAAAATAAATTTAAGTAAAATAACATTAGCATTAGCACTAACTGGTGCTACAACTGGAACAATAGGTTTAATCATGGGGGGATGCTTACCCATAATGTTAGTGGAGTTAAATATTTTTTAACTCCACATAAACAAGTTGAATGAGGTGTTCAAAAAATATGAATGTCTGATATTCATGGTATTTCAGTCGATATAAAAAATGAATTTAAAATTTATTTTTCTGATACTCCTGAAAAAACAGAATTTTATAATAGTGGAAATACTCTTGAAAGAATAGATATATCATGAGATGGTAATTATCCTGATGGATATTTTTGATAATTAAAGTTCAATATTTATATAAGAAATATTTTCGTTATATTTATCAAATAGATTAATATTTTTTAAATTTATTTCTTGCTTATCAGTTATTAAAATTAAATCATAATTACCAGCACCAAATATTCCACTAATTTCAATACGATTTAAATTATTAATTGCTTTTTTAATTTGTAAATCAAATTCATTATTGTTATCAATTTGTAATATTTCTTCATAAAATTCTAATTTAGAAAATAATTGAGATTTATTTGAACCATATAAGTTTAAAGTATTCTCAAGTTTATTTTTATTAATAATTAATCGTGTAAAATATTTACCATATTCTCCATTTGCTAGTGTTCAATCAGCAGGAACTAATGATGGAATATTATTACTTTCTAATTCATTTGTAATAGATAATCAATTAAATTGATTATCATCAAGTTTAAATAATTCATTTTGACTAATATCATTATTTTTTAATTTAATATTATTCTTATCTGAAAAATCAAAATATTCAGATTTTAATATAACTTTTATATCTTTAAATTGTCAAATATCATTTTTACTGGGTTTTATTGGACTTGATTTTAGTTCAAAATAATAAGGTAATAATATTTTATTATCATCATTCAAACCTTTATTTATTGATAAAGTTGAATAAATATATTTTGATAACATAATAAATACTTGTTTAAATATTTTAACTTGTTGCAAATTTATATAATTTGGATAATCTAACTCTCATTGTTTAAATAAATTAGTAATTATTTCGTCAGGTTTTTGCCCCGAAAATGTATCACGTAATTCTGCTATTTTATTTGTTGGTTTACCCGTTTTTTCATCATATGTAGCACCTTCAAAATTTCTATTGTAATTATATGTATAACTTAACATGTTTAATAATAATTGTTGTAAACTATCATTTTTTGGTGCATCTTGTATTTCAATTGCAATATCTTTAAATCTATTATTAGTTGCAAGATAAACATATCATCCTTCATTACTAAAAGATAAAACTTTTTTATCTTCTAAATGTATTTCATGTTTTAATGGTCAATTACCATTTCAAATACCACCCATTTCTCAACCTAATCAAGTATCAGTTACTCTTGCATTATTAATTACTTCTTTTCTTGTTTCTTTAGACATATTCCGTAATTAAATTTTTTAAAAGTCAATTAATAATTTTAAAATTTATTTTATAATTTTGTTATTAACAATAAATTTAGAAAAGTGTTGATAAAAATGATTTTTGAAAATTTAAAAAAATTAAAAAATGAAGAATTTTATAGATATTTTGGTATAAAACGTTTTCATTTTAATGAAATGTTAGAAAAATTAATTGAAATAGAAAAATTAGAAAAAAATAAAGGTCGAAAAAATAAACTTTCAGTAGAAGAAAGATTAATGATGACTTTATTATACTGAAAAGAATATTATACTTTTTTTCAAATGAGTATTAAATCTAAAATGAGCCCATCAAGTTGTTTTCGAAATATTACTTGAGTAGAAAATAAACTTAGTAACCACAAAGATTACCAATTTTTAAAAGAAAGATATAAATTAAAAATTGATAAAAAACAAGAAAATTCAAATGAATTTCAATTTTATTTAATTGATTCAACTGAGATTGAAATTGAAAGACCAACTAAAAAAACTACAGTTAGAATATTTTTCTGGTAAAAGTTGAATGTATTCTATAAAATTTCAAATTGTATATGATTTTTTTAATAAAAAAATTGTTGATATTTTTGCTGATAATGGTAAAGTGCATGATTTTCAAATATTAAAAAATTCAAATCTTGAATTTTCAGAAAAAACAATAATTATTGGTGATTTAGGATATCAAGGTATACAAAATATTTATAAAAATACAATAATACCAATTAAAAGAACTAAAAATAAAAAATTAACTAAACAAGAAAGAAAATACAATAAGATTGTATCTAAAATTAGAATTAAAGTTGAACATGTCTTTGCTTGATTGAAAAGATTCAAAATTTTAGTAAATAAATGTAGAAAATCTAAATTTAGACTTATGTACTTAAGATTTAACTTACTTTGTGAAATTTTTAATAAAATAAAACCATTAAAATAAAAAAAAGATTAAAAATATTTTTTTAAAATTTAAATTTTTATCGAGTTAATATAAAAATATTATTAACAATTTTTTGTTTAAAATGTAAACTCATTTTTTAAACTATTTTTTCAAAAAATATTTATTTCTATATTCAATAACACTAAATAGTTTTAAAACAATTTTATTGACAATTAATTAAATTTAATTACGGAATATGTCCAAAGAAGATTTGATGGTTTTGATCAACAAGTTCTTTCTTTATATGCAAAAGGTATGACATTATCAGATATTAGAATGCAATTACAAGAGTTATATCATGGTGCTGATATTAGTGAAAGTGTTATTAGTCAAATTACTGATGATGTTATTGATGACGTCAAAGCATGGCAAAATCGACCATTAGAAAGTGTCTATCCGATTGTTTATTTTGATTGCATAGTAGTGAAAGTACGACAAGATAAAAGGATTATTAATAAATCAGTTTATATAGCTTTAGGAGTTGATTTAGAAGGTAAAAAAGATGTTTTAGGTTTATGAATTAGTGAAAATGAAGGTGCTAAATTTTGATTAGCAAATTTAACAGAAATGAAAAATCGTGGCTTAAATGATATTCTTATTGCCTGCAGTGATAATTTAACAGGCATGTCAGAAGCAATACAATCAGTTTATCTTAAAACAGAACATCAATTATGCATAGTTCATCAAATTAGAAATAGTTTGAAATATGTCTCATATAAGCATAGAAAATCTCTAGTTGCAGATTTAAAACCAATTTATACTGCATGTAGTGAAGAACAAGCAATGCAGGCTTTAGAATTCTTTGAAAATAAGTGAAATAAACAATATCCACAAATTGCTAAATCTTGATATAAAAATTGAGATAATTTAATGGTTTTTATTAGTTATCCTACAGAAATCAAAAGAGTTATTTATACAACAAATGCTATTGAATCTGTAAATAGTCAATTACGAAAAGTTATCAGAAATAAAAAAGTTTTTCCTAATGATATGGCAGTTTTTAAAATATTTTATTTAGCAATTGAAAATATAACAAAAAAATGAACAATGCCCATTCAAAATTGAAATACAGCAATTGCTCATTTTATGATAAAATTTGAAGATAGAATTAATCTAAACTAGTACTTTGTAAAACAAAGATACACAGATTACATAAAAGCCTCTTTTAATGACAAAAAATAAAACATATTTTGAACAATAATTTTTAAAAAATATTAAAAGTGTTATTAAAATAAATTTTTAAACTTAAAAAATGTGATTAATATCATAGTTTTGCAAGAAGTCTATTATTTTTTGTATTTGTTTTTTGGTAAATCTTAATTTAAGTTTATATTTGAAAAAAATAATATACAATAAAAAAACTAAAAAAATGTGAATTACAATTACACTTTATCAAAATTATATATGTAATATGTATTGTTTCCCTTTATTTATATTGTGATTCTTAGTTAGTTATGGTATTCTATTATGGTATTCTATATTAAAAGATGGTCTTGTAAGTGAGGTGTTTGTTATGTTAAATTTAGATTTTGTTGGACCTCACGGCATTACTGATACTTATGGTGGATGGTTTCATGTTTATGCATTTGCTATTATGTCAGGTATTTTTGCTTCAATTATTGCTTCTTGAGTAAAATTTAAACGTTATCGTGTTCCTACTGATTCTTTAGCATCATCAATAATATTTATTATTCCTGCTTCATTATTTGGTGCTAGTTTTCTTGGTAAGGATGATCCTGATAAGTCAATTAGTTTTTTTGAAAAATTTGCATTTTGAAAACCAGGGATGTCTATTCATGGTGGTGTTTTATTTGGCATTATTGCTGGTGCAATTATTTTTTACTTTGTTGGTCGTAAGTATAAAATATCATTATGAATATATGGCGATTTAATTATTCCTAATATTTTATTAGGGCAGATATTAGGACGTTGAGGTAATTTCTTTAATCATGAATTACTTGGTAACGTTGTAAGTTATGATTCATTATCATGATTACCTGCTTTTATTCGTGATAATTGTTTTAAATTAATTGGTGCACCAAGTGGTAATCCCGAAATGATTAATGGTGAAATTGTTTATCGTGCACCAATATTTCTTTATGAATCAATTGCTAATTTAGGTTTATGATTAGCGATTACATTTATTGTTCCAAATCTTGGTAAATGATTTGGTAAAAAGCCATGAAAAGTAGAGCCAGATAAGTTTCAATTTGATTTTAAAGATAATTTTAAATACTGAGGAAAAATAACTTTTAATCCAAAATATTGAAATAAAGTAAATCGTGATCCAAAGCATTTGACTTGAACTAAAATGTGAAATGAAGTTTACTATTATAATCAAGTACAAAAAAATGTAGTAAATAAAGCATTAGCAGAAGTCAAACCTTCTGGTAAGAAAATTAATGATTATACAAATAAAAGCAAAAAACTTTATGAAATAAATAATCCACATCATTATCGAATGATGCATGCAGGTGTTCAAATGGGACTTTACTTTTTTGGATGAAATTTAATTAGATTTATTTTAGAGTTACAGCGCCCACCAGAAGATTTATTTTTAATTAATCGTCCAATCCTTGATTATACAATTTTATTATTGATTACTTTCTTTGGTCTGTTTCTAGCAATATTTGCACAATTTGTTGCAGCAAAATATTTACGTAGCGAAGAATGAACATATGAAAAAGAATATTAATAATATTCTTTTTTATTATTAAAATAATTATTATAACAGAAAATAAGCTATTAAATAGATAATATTAATTAGATTTGGTGTTTTTGTTATAATATTTATATACTAATGTATGAGGTGAAATTAGTGTTAGCAGTAGTAAGTGATGATAGTAGTACTAATACCATTAAGTTTTTAGGTTTTGAGATTCCAATTACTACTTTTTTATATTCAATGGGTGGGTTAGCACTTTTGATTTTTCTGTTATTATTATCAATTTTATTAATAATGTATTTACGCAAAAGGATTTCTATTAAAGGATACTTAAGTTTAGAAGAAAAAGATTATCAATTTGAAGATAAAATTTTGGAAATTGAACATGAAATTGCCAAATTACAAAGAAAATTTTATTCAAGTAAACATATTTCTAAAAAGACAAAAAAATATTTTAACTAATTAAATGTAGGTGATGTATATGTCTAAAATAAAATTTAAATTATTTGATAAATTTTTTTCACAAAAAAATAGGTTATCAGATAAAGAAGGTTATCAAAAATCAACTAATAATAACACTTATTTTAGAAATGTTGTACCACCAATTAATAAAAATAAAGAAAATATTCATAATTCTGATTTTAATGAAAATGATTATAATGAAAAAAAATATGATGGTAAAAATATACAAGTTACTAGTTCTTATATAATACCTTTACAAGAAAAAAAGACAGTGCCGATCAATGAAAACTTTACTAAAGAAAAAGATATGTATTATGATCAACCACAAACATTTAATACTATGGAAATAGTTAGTTATAAAAATAGTTTTAAAATTCCAAAACCAATTAGCAGAGAAATTAAATCAGAGAAGCTAAAAAAATTGATTTTATTATTTATTGGTGTTATGACATTAATTATTGCTTCAACTTTTATTGGTTTATATTTTGGTATGATTAACATAAAAATTATTCCTCATCCTGTAATTACTATTCCATTAGCAATTATTGCTCTTACTATTATTTTGATTAATATTATTGAATTTGTGACATTAAGAAGAGAAGTGGATTTATATATTGAAAGAACACTAAAAGGATCGCTATTACCTCCTAATTTTATAATTAGAAATTATCGTAAAATTCATGCTAACTTGATAATTGTTAATTGAATAAGTATTAGTAGTTATATTGTTCTTGGTATTATTATTGGCATTATGTTTTTGATTAGTGGTCAGAAATTAACTTTTATTATTCAAAAATGAACAGTTAATGTTCCTGATATTATTAAAGATGCAATAACATTAGCAATTATTTTAGGTGTTATTTTCTTTATTCATATGATTAATATTGTTATTTTTAAATTTCGTAAACGTAATATTATAAGTTATTATGGCTATGAAATTATTAATCCACAAGAGTTAAATCAATACAAAAAAAAGATAAATAGAATATGTATGATTATTACTATTGGTTTTACTGCTTTAATATTTTTTGCAATTGTTATTCCAATATTTGTATTAAAAAGAAGAAAGAAAAAGTAGTTATTATTTATAATATATATATATATATAGTAATAATCATTTTTATAAGGTGTTAATTATGTCAAAAAATTTAAATAAATGAGGAAGAGAAACAATTACTTTCAATGAATTCCAAAATAAAAAATGTCAATTTAAAAGTTGTGAAGAAAATATTTTTAGTCATAGTTTAGATTTAAATTATTTTAAAAAAATGATTTTTGAACATTTAACAAATTTAAATAAATTAGAACAAAATAAAGAGTTATTTAAATTTAGTAACTCTATATATGCATCTGATTTTTGCAAAAATCATTTATTTGAAATATATTTTTCTTATTTAACTAAACTTAAGATTATTGATTTTTTAATTCCTCGTTCAAATAAAATAATAGAGTCATGATTTTTTGATTTTTTAATATATAATCAAACTAATGATGAATGATTAAGATGTTACCATGATAATAAAGGTATTGACATTTTAAAACCTAGTTTGATAAAAATAATTCCTGATGATTTTTTTCAAATAAATAATAGTGAAATTAAGTGATTTAATGACTCTAATCATTATTTAGGAATTCCTATTAAAATAAGAAAGAATTATATTTTAAAAGAATATATAGGTACTACAAAAGAACAAGGTAGATTAAATGGCCCAGATTTTATTTTAGAAAATATAAATAATAAAAAAACATTAGGACTTGAAATTGTTGAATTAAATCCTGTGTTGTTTGTTTTTCCTAATGGAGTAAGAGATTTTGAAAAAGTTTGTAAAAAGTTAGATAAACAAATTAATGAACAAAAAGGTGGAAATTTTTATAGAAATTGAATTAATTTAATTAAAATAGTTGAAGATAAAATTAATAAGTGAAAAAAATTTCAAAAAAACTGATGAAAAGGCAATTGGAATAATGTTAAATAATTGAGTTCCCGATATTTGATATTATATTTTTGAAATATCTTTAAAATTTTCCAAATTTAATAATGAAATTGATTATTTTTTTATTCTTTAAAACAAAATTATTTTTTTTATTTTGAAATGATTATTTTAGTAAATTTATTTTTTATGACAGCAATAAAAGAATTTTAGAAAACAATTATTAGTAGATGAAATTAATGATTATAGATTAGACTTCTTGCAAAACCTATCTATTAAAAATTTAATTTTTAAAATAAAATTAAAAATAAAAAAGATAGGTAATCTATGATGTTTGATAAATTAAAAACTATTAACAATCCAGAATTATTAAGATTAACTGGTATAAATGATATTATTTTTAATAAAATTCTAGAAATTTTAAAGACAGAAGAAGTAAAAAAAGTTTAAAAATGGTGGTACACCTAATAAATTATCATTAGAAAATCGTTTATTAATGACTTTAGAATATTGAAGAGAGTATCGAACTTATTTTCATATTGCTAAAAGTTATGGAATTAGTGAAAGTAGTTGCTATAGGAATATCAAGTGAATAGAAAATACTTTGGACATATTCCGTAATTAAATTTAATTAATTGTCAATAAAATTGTTTTAAAACTATTTAGTGTTATTGAATATAGAAATAAATATTTTTTGAAAAAATAGTTTAAAAAATGAGTTTACATTTTAAACAAAAAATTGTTAATAATATTTTTATATTAACTCGATAAAAATTTAAATTTTAAAAAAATATTTTTAATATTTTTTTTATTTTAATGGTTTTATTTTATTAAAAATTTCACAAAGTAAGTTAAATCTTAAGTACATAAGTCTAAATTTAGATTTTCTACATTTATTTACTAAAATTTTGAATCTTTTCAATCAAGCAAAGACATGTTCAACTTTAATTCTAATTTTAGATACAATCTTATTGTATTTTCTTTCTTGTTTAGTTAATTTTTTATTTTTAGTTCTTTTAATTGGTATTATTGTATTTTTATAAATATTTTGTATACCTTGATATCCTAAATCACCAATAATTATTGTTTTTTCTGAAAATTCAAGATTTGAATTTTTTAATATTTGAAAATCATGCACTTTACCATTATCAGCAAAAATATCAACAATTTTTTTATTAAAAAAATCATATACAATTTGAAATTTTATAGAATACATTCAACTTTTACCAGAAAAATATTCTAACTGTAGTTTTTTTTAGTTGGTCTTTCAATTTCAATCTCAGTTGAATCAATTAAATAAAATTGAAATTCATTTGAATTTTCTTGTTTTTTATCAATTTTTAATTTATATCTTTCTTTTAAAAATTGGTAATCTTTGTGGTTACTAAGTTTATTTTCTACTCAAGTAATATTTCGAAAACAACTTGATGGGCTCATTTTAGATTTAATACTCATTTGAAAAAAAGTATAATATTCTTTTCAGTATAATAAAGTCATCATTAATCTTTCTTCTACTGAAAGTTTATTTTTTCGACCTTTATTTTTTTCTAATTTTTCTATTTCAATTAATTTTTCTAACATTTCATTAAAATGAAAACGTTTTATACCAAAATATCTATAAAATTCTTCATTTTTTAATTTTTTTAAATTTTCAAAAATCATTTTTATCAACACTTTTCTAAATTTATTGTTAATAACAAAATTTTAAAATAAATTTTAAAATTATTAATTGACTTTTAAAAAATTTAATTACGGAATATGTCTTTTAATAAAACATCCTGATTTTCAACAACTTGATGGGCAAAAATCACTGTTAAATAATAATTTTAAAGATAAAACAGTTATCATTGATGTGACTGAAAGTACTATTCAACGCCCAAAAAAAGTCAAAAACAATATTATTCAGGAAAAAAGAAAAAACATACAATAAAAACTCAAGTCATAATTGAAAAAGATAGTAAAAAAATTATAAGTTCTTATTTTTCTTATGGTAAAAATCATGATTTTAAAATTTTAAAAAATTCAAAAACGAAATTTTTATCAGAAACAACTATTTTAGTAGATTTAGGATATCAAGGTATACAAAACATACATAAAAATGTCTTATTACCTAAACGAAAATCAAAGAAAAACCCTTTAACTAAAGAAGAAAAGAAAAATAATAAGGCTATTTCAAAAATGAGAGTTGTTATTGAACATGTTTTTGCGATTCTTAAAAAATTTAAAATTATTAGTGAAAAATATCGAAATAGAAGAAAAAAATTTGCATTAAGATTTAATTTAATAGCTTCAATTTATAATTTACAATTATTAATTTAAATATATTTGATAATTTAATATTTTATTTTTTTATTTGAAATAATAATTTTTGTTGTATTTTAATGACAAAAAATAAAACATATTTTGAACAATAATTTTTAAAAAATATTAAAAGTGTTATTAAAATAAATTTTTAAACTTAAAAAATGTGATTAATATCATAGTTTTGCAAGAAGTCTATTAATTGTTAATAAGTTATTTAAAATTTTTATAAAAAAGCATATATCCAAAAAAATATTGACTTTCGCGTTAAAGTTATATATATTACAAAATAGTATTTGAATAAAGCTAATAAATTATATATAGAGGAAGATATAAGATGCCATCAAAATTAGTAATCATGGAATCTCCAGTTAAAAGTAAAGCAGTACAATCATATTTAGGTAATGATTATTTAGTGTTATCTTCGGATGGACACATTCGTAATTTAGCAATTAAAGGTCAATATGGTTTGGGAATTGATTTAGAAACTTTTGAACCAATTTACAAAATTGATCGCAAAAAAATGCCAAAGGTAAAAGAATTAAAAAGTAAATTAAAAAGTATTACTCATGTTTATCTAGCAACCGATCATGATCGTGAAGGAGAAGCAATTGCTTATCATTTAGATCAAGTATTAGCAACAAGTAATATATCATCACGAATAACTTTTAATGAAATTACTAAAGATGCAATTTTAACAGCATTTAAATCTCCACATAGTATTGATTTACCATTAGTTCGTAGTCAAGAAGCAAGAAGAATGGTTGATCGTATCATTGGTTTTCGCTTAAGTAATCTATTACAAAAGAAGATCGGTTCACGTAGTGCAGGGAGAGTACAATCAGTAGCATTAAAATTAATAGCAACAAGAGAACGTGAAATTACTAATTTTATTAGCAAAGAATTTTGAACAATTAATAGTACTTATCAAAAAAAAATAATATTAAATTGTGAAAAATATAAAGAAGAACTGTTAGTTATTAATAATGAACAAGAAGCAGTTGCTATTAAAAATGCATTAAGTGATAGTTATCAAGTAATTTCTGTTACTGAACAAAATCGTAAGCGTAATTCATTAAATCCATTTACTACTAGTAGTTTATTACAAGCAGCATCAACACAATTAAATTTTAGTACTGCTAAAACAACGCTTATTGCTCAGCAATTGTATGAAGGAATTGATGTTAATGGAACACTTACTGGATTTATTAGTTATCCTCGTACTGATTCAATACGTTTAAATGATAAATTTATTGAAAATGCCAAAACATTAATTGTTAATGAATATGGTGAACAATATCTTGGGCAGAAGAAAGAACAGACTAATAAAAAAAATGTGCAAGATGCTCATGAAGCAATCAGACCAACTGATTTAACAATGAATAATAAACGTGCTATTGATTTTTTAAATAAAGATCAATTAAAACTTTATAATTTAATTTATTTTCGTGCCCTTAGTTCATTAATGGCACCAGCACAATTAATTAGTACTACTGTCTTATTTAAAAATAATGATTATCAATTTCGTTTAACAGGACAACAAATCAAGTTTAAAGGATTTTTAATGCTTGATGTAGAAAGTCTTGAAAATGAAGAACTTTTAGTTTTACCAAAATTTGAAAAAAATCAAATTATTAAAGTTGAGTCAGTAAATTTACAGCAACACTTTACTAAACCAAAACCAAGATACACAGAAGCTAAATTAATTAAAACATTAGAAGAACTAGGAATTGGTCGACCATCGACTTATAATCCAATTATGAACACTATTAAAGAACGCGGTTATGTTATTATTGAAAATAAGTCTTTTAAAGCTACTGAGAAAGGTCTTTTAACTAATGATAAACTTCAAGAGTTTTTTTATGATATTATTAATGAGACATATACTTCACAAGTTGAAACTCAATTAGATCAAATTGCTCATGGTAATTTTGATATGCATCAAGTGGTAAAAGACTTTTGAGTTAAGTTTGAACCAAGGATTGATGATGCTTTTGATAAAATGACTGAGTTTAAAATTAAACCGGTTTTATTAGATCAAGATTGTCCACTTTGTGGTGCCCCACTTGTGCAAAGAACAGGAAGATATGGTAAATTTAAGGGTTGTTCATCATTTCCAAAATGTCGATATATTCAAAAACAATTAGAAAAAATTAAACCTTGTTTAGTATGTACAGATGGTTGAATGGTTGTTAAATCTTCAAAACAAAATCGAAAATTTTTAGGATGTACTAATTATCCAAATTGTAAACATGTTGAAAAGTATCAAGAAGTAACTTCTGATAAAGAAGTAAAGTAGGTGAAACACATGTTAAAAGATTATATATTATTAATAGATAAACCTTCATTTATGACATCACAAGATTGTCTTGTTGTTATTAAAAAACGTTTGAAATTAAATAAAATTGGTCATACAGGTACGTTAGATCCTTTAGCAACAGGACTAATGGTAGTACTTGTGAATGAAGCAACCAAAATTAGTGATTTTATTTTAAAAAGTGATAAAGTTTACATTGCAAAAATGCAACTATTTTTAAAAACCGACACCGGCGATATTACTGGTAAAATTATTGAATCAAAACCACATCTTGATTTAAAAGAATCAGAAATTGTTAAAGCACTTGAATTTTATAATAATCGTCAATATCAGCAAATAATTCCTGCTTATGCAGCAGTTAAAATTAATGGTAAAAAACTTTATGAATATGCTCGTGAGAATATTCCTGTTGAATTACCAAAACGTAAGGTTTATATTAAATCTTTAAAATTAATTAGTTTTAATAATGATTTAGTTACTTTTGAAGTAGTATGTTCAAAAGGAACTTATGTTCGAGCTTTGGTTACTGACATTGCTAGAATTTTACATACATCAGCAACTTTAACTTATTTGAGAAGAATTCATCAATCGGGTTTTGATTTAAGTAATGCCCTAAATTTAGATGTTATTAATGAAGAAACAGTTAGTAAAAATCATATTAGTATTTATGATGGTGTTAAAAATATTATGCCAGCGATTGTTGTTGATAATAGTAAAAGTGTTATTGATGGTAAACCCTTAGTTATTGATAGCACTAATGAGCCATATGTTTTAGTTGTTAATTCTGAACATTTGCCATTAGCTATTTATCGTAATCAAAAAAATAATTTATACGTAAGCCAACGAGGTTTTAAATGTAATGAAGATATTAAAATTGAAAAATCTAAATATTCAAAATCAAAAATTGATGTCTAAACCAATTATTGCTTGTTGAGGTTTTTTTGATGGTATTCATCAAGGTCATCAAGCCCTATTTAAACAATTATTAGTTAATTCAACAATAAATAATTATCAAACATGTATTATTAGTTTTGATAGAAAACCACAAAGTGTAATTAGTAATAAAAATAATGAGGTTTTATTAAGTAATGAAGATAAAATTAAAACAATTGCTAAATACAATTTTGATTATTATTGGGAAATTAAGTTTAGTAAAGAAATAGCAACACTTTCACCAGAGCAATTTATTTCGTGATTATTGGCAAATAATGTTAAAGCAGTAGTTGTTAACCCAAATATTAGGTTTGCTTATCAAGGGCAAGGTAATATTAAAACATTACAACAATCTTCATTACAAGTTTATCTTTGTAATGATATTATTGTTAATAATAACAAAGTTTCTTCAACTTATATTAAACAACTTTTACAAAATAAAGATATTAGTAGTGCTAATCTTTGTTTACAACAAGAGCCATATACAATTAGTGGTAAAGTAGTTCATGGTATTAAAGAGGCTAGAACGATTAATTTTCCAACTGCTAATTTATCGTTATTAACAAACTATGCATTACCGGGTCTTGCTACTTATATTACGCTTACTGAAGTAGATAATAGATGATATCAAAGTATGACAGTAATTATGTTACGTAATAATAAGCCGTTAGTTGAAACTTACTTATTAAACTTTAATCAAGATTTATATGGAAAAATCATTAAAGTTAGATTTTTAGATTTTCTTCGTGATAATTTAAAGTTTACTAATTTAGATGATTTAAAAAAACAAGTCGATAAAGATTTAATAGAAACAATTAAATATTTTGCTAATTCTAGTACTAAATTATTAAAGCCATAATAATTGTGATATTCTTTATATTTACAATAATTATGGCTTTAATAATTGTGATATTCTTTATATTTACAATAATTATTAACATTATAAATACTATTTATTAAAAACTATTTCCAATAAAATTTAATTTTATTGTATATGCTAATGAAAAATAAAAAAGAAAAAAGGGACTAAATAAATAATGAAATATTGAGTAAAAGAATTTATAAATCAAATAAAAGATAATAATGAAATTTGCGCAAACTGTGATTATAAAGAAAATTTACAAAAAAATATTACTTCAAATGATAATTGTCAAATTGTAAATGATGAAAGAATGCCATTGTTACAAGAACACGCTTCAAATAATAAATGTATAGTTATTGAAATAGAATCAAACATTTCAGCTGTTAATAATATAGTAGAAATAAATTTACAAGGAAAACAAATTGAACAAAAAAAACAGACTACTAATAAATTACCTAATTATGGTTCAATTTGTTAAGAAGTTAAAACTACATAATCAGACTTAAAATGATGAATTATTTAAATAACTTATTTTAATAGATTAGTTAATTTACTTTCACTAATTTCTTTATATATGTTTAAATTAGTTTGTTCGTATAAATAACAAGCTCAATAATATCAAATTAAATTTTGATAATTCATTCATTTTTAGCAATAATTATTTGTTCATTATTTAAATTAAAACAATTAAATCAAGTATTAATTTCGGTTTCAGAAGTTAAACTTTCAGAAGCAAAAGAGGCAATATCAAATAATTCATCATTTCAACAAGCAAAATCTCAATCAATTAAATATCAACAATTATTTTTTTTAACAAAATTATTTAATGTTAAATCATTATGAGATAAAACAATTGTTGTTGGTTGATAAGTAGCAATTCATTTGATTACCTCACTGGTTATTTTTTCTAAGCAAGGATTACTAGTAGTTAAATTACAGTATAAATTAAGTTGTTCTAAACCTTTTCAAGTTTTAATTAATGATTTATTATCAAATTTAATATTATGTAGTTGTTTTACCAATGATGAAATTTGTTCTAATATTTGTTTATTAATTATTTGTTCGCTTAAATTAATTAAATTATGATAATATGGCATTAAGGTTAATAGTTTATTATTATTAATATTGACTTCATTAATAGGTAATGTAAATTTTTTTGATTTAATTAATTTAATAACATTAATTTGATTTGTAAAATTCAAAAAAGGTTGCAAAATATCTTTAGATTGTTTTAAAAAAAATGTTTATTTACTAAAAATAAGTCATTGGTTAAACCTTTTGTTTTTAATAGTTCTAATTGATATGGTGGTTTAATAGTTTTAAATTTCAAAATGACACCTCTATTTTGCTTGTATTGTCTGTAATAAAATTATACAATTTATTAAATAAAAAATATTGAAAGTAAGTGATAGTATGTTAAAAAAAGGTTATATTCATATTTATAAAGGTGAAGGAAGAGGTAAAACCTCAATTCTTAATGGTATGGTAATTAGAGCATTGGGTAATAATCTTAATGTTAGTTACTTACGTTTTTTAAAAAATTGTCCTTCTGGTGAAATTAATTTTTTAAAACAAAATACTAAACTTAAAATTGAAAGTTTTTATGAATCTTCGCAAAAATTTTTTTGAGAAATGGATGAAGAAGAAAAAAATAAATTAAAACAAGAAACTAATTATGGTCTTACTAGATTAAAACTGTTAAGTCAAAATGATAATACTGATCTTATTGTTGTTGATGAAATTTTAGGGTGTATTCAAAATAATTTGATTAAAGAACAAGACTTAATTGAAATTTTAAAAAATAAAAAATCACATATTGAAATTGCATTATCTGGTAGATATGCATCTTTTGCCTTAGAGCAATGTGCTAATTTAATTAGTGAAGTTAAATCAATTAAACATTATTTTGAAAAAGGTCAAATTGCTCGTGAAGGGATTGATTATTAATGACTGCTAAAACCTTATGGTTTGCATCTAATAATATCGGTAAAATTAATGAATTAAAGAGTATCTTACAGACAAAGGGATATAATGTCAAATCAATGTTAGATCTTAATTCTCCTCTTGAAATCAATGAAACAGGTACATCATTTATTGAAAATGCAATTTTAAAAGCAACAACACTTGCAAAATTAGTGAATGGTCCTGTAATTGCTGATGATTCAGGGTTAGAAATATTAGCTTTAAATAATTTTCCTGGTATTAACTCAGCACGATGAAAGGGTGAAATGTCCTATCATGATGCAATGTTAGACATTTTAGAACAAATGGAAGGTGAAACTAATCGTGCAGCAGTATTTATTTCTGCTATTGCTTATGTTGATTTTGATCATAAGATTACTAAAGCATTTATTGGTAAACTTGAAGGTGAAATCACTACTGAGATAAAAGGTAATGATGGTTTTGGTTACGATCAAATATTTTATGTTCCAGTAGTACATGCTACTTTAGGTGAATTGTCATTGGCAGATAAAAATAAAATTTCTCATCGTAATTCAGCAATTCAGCAATTATTAACATTTTTACAAGAACAAAATTAGATAGTTAAAATGAAAAATAAAAAGGATGGTTTAATTCTTTTTTATAGTTTTTCTTTTTTAAAGATTGAATTTTGTTTAGAAACTATTTTAAATAATAGTTTAAGTAAAATAGATAAATTAAAAAAAATTAGTAAAGATACTATGTTAGTTATATCATTTTAGTAATAGTTTACTTGTTTATTTTTTAGTGATATTTTTAAAAAATGAAAGAATGGTTTATATAAAAAAATAACGCAAAATGAAGTTGATTCATTACAAGAAGTAGTTGTTATTGGATTTCCTAGAACATATAATACTTTTGGTAATACTGAACTTTAATATTAAAACATAGTATTAGTTTTGATAGTTTTTTAATATTCAAGAAATAAATGAAAATGGTAAATGAGATTTTACGGTAATGTTTAGTAATCTGTGTAACTTACAAAAATAACTATGTTTAATTAATTCTAGTAAATATAATTAAATGACTAGAAAGAGTGAGTTACAGATGGCTAAAAAGCAAAATATTAATAATAATGATCCAATATCAAAAGCAGTAGATTTATTATTAGAAAATACTGAAGATTTAACAACAGTTTTTAAAGAGGGAGGATTGTATAAAGAATTAACAAAAAGATTAGTAGAAAAAATGTTGAATTCTGAGATGCAAAATTATTTAGGATAGGATAAGAATCAACATAGTAATAGTGACAATGCTCGTAATGGTATAAGTTCAAAAAAAATAATAACTCAACAAGGTAAAATTGAGATTGATGTACCACGAGATCGCAATAGTAATTTTAATCCTATAATAGTTGCAAAAAGACAAAGAAGATTTGATGGTTTTGATCAACAAGTTCTTTCTTTATATGCAAAAGGTATGACATTATCAGATATTAGAATGCAATTACAAGAGTTATATCATGGTGCTGATATTAGTGAAAGTGTTATTAGTCAAATTACTGATGATGTTATTGATGATGTAAAAGCATGGCAAAATCGACCATTAGAAAGTGTCTATCCGATTGTTTATTTTGATTGCATAGTAGTGAAAGTACGACAAGATAAAAGGATTATTAATAAATCAGTTTATATAGCTTTAGGAGTTGATTTAGAAGGTAAAAAAGATGTTTTAGGTTTATGAATTAGTGAAAATGAAGGTGCTAAATTTTGATTAGCAAATTTAACAGAAATGAAAAATCGTGGCTTAAATGATATTCTTATTGCCTGCAGTGATAATTTAACAGGCATGTCAGAAGCAATACAATCAGTTTATCTTAAAACAGAACATCAATTATGCATAGTTCATCAAATTAGAAATAGTTTGAAATATGTCTCATATAAGCATAGAAAATCTCTAGTTGCAGATTTAAAACCAATTTATACTGCATGTAGTGAAGAACAAGCAATGCAGGCTTTAGAATCCTTTGAAAATAAGTGAAATAAACAATATCCTCAAATTGCTAAATCTTGATATAAAAATTGAGATAATTTAATGGTTTTTATTAGTTATCCTACAGAAATCAAAAGAGTGATTTATACAACAAATGCTATTGAATCTGTAAATAGTCAATTACGAAAAGTTATCAGAAATAAAAAAGTTTTTCCTAATGATATGGGAGTTTTTAAAATATTTTATTTAGCAATTGAAAATATAACAAAAAAATGAACAATGCCCATTCAAAATTGAAATACAGCAATTGCTCATTTTATGATAAAATTTGAAGATAGAATTAATCTAAACTAGTACTTTGTAAAACAAAGATACACAGATTACATAAAAGCCTCGATTTTACTATTAATAGTAGTCAAAAATTTAATTTTATATCAATATAATTTGTTTAAAAATTAATTTTTAAAAAGCTTGTAACTTTTAAGTTACAAGCTTTTTTTACATTTTGGGTAAATTTGGTTTAAATTCACTTGTTGTTGATTGATTTTGCAAATCCATAGTGTTAATCTTTGTGATTACTTGTTTTGGTCAAAATACTTCTTTTTGTTCTTCTGTAAAGTATTCAATTTGTTCTTTAGTAAATCATGGAATTTGTATAGGTGTAAATGATTGTATTTGTTGAATTGTAAAACTTTGTATTTGTTCTGCTGTAAGTTCTTTAATTTGTCAATTTGTTAATCATTTTATTTGTTTTGGTGATAATCTTTGTATTTGTTCTGTTGTTAGTGTTGAGACTAATATATTTGTGCTTCTTTTTTTATGTCTGTTTTTAATTTTAGTTGTTGTTAATGGTGTTGTTATTTGTTGTCTTAACTTTTTTCCTCATTCTTGTGATTTTAAAAAAAATTGATATGTTTGTTCAACTTTATTTTTGTGTTCTTGAATAGAATTTTTTCAAGTAATATTTTTTATATTAGTAGGATCTGTATTGTTAGTATTAAAAGTTACCAATTCACTGGTATTATTAATAAGTAAATCATTCATTTTAGATACCTCTTTTTAACTATAAAACTCATTACTTTAAAAAAAGTAATGAGTTAGAAATGTTTAGAATTATTGTTATTTTTACTAAATCTGCTTATCTACTAAAATTTTAGCACCTTATAAATAAAATACAATAAAAAATAAACACGTATCTTAGTTATATCAATTTATAAAAAATGGAATAATCAATATTAAGAAATAAAAAAGTAAAAGAAGATAATTATATATCTTCTTTTAAAAATTATATAGTTTTTTTAGCAGCAGTTTTTAATAGATTACCTGTGATTAAAGCTGTTAGTTGATCAAAAAACTGATTTGGATTATCAATAGTTCCTCATTCTTGGCCAACAGTTATTAGTTTACCTTTATTAACAATAAAAACAATTGGTAAAGCTTTAAATGCTCTTTCTTTATCAACAGGATTTTGAATTTCCTTGACACCTGAATCAGCAACAGCTGCTGAACTATTATCAGAAATTTTATGGTCAAGTAGTCAATGATAAATTTGTTGTTGTCAACTAATTTTTTTATCATTTCAAAATTGGTTAACAATATCACTACTAGGGTTGGCATAAGGAGATTTTTCATAAATTTTAATATCAATAGTCCCATTAGTAGTAACACTGTTTATTTCAGTTTTCTTTTCTGTTAATCAGTTATCTCATTTACTTGGTACATTATTATTTTTGATTTGCATTGTGTGTAAACCGTCAATAATTTGCTTAGAAAGTTGATTATCAGCAGCACCAAGTATGCCAAAAAAAGCATGCCCACTATTAACATCACTAATAAATTTTTGATATTTTGAATCATCTGTACAAGCACTAACTTGTAAACTAGTTGTTGTGCCTATTATTAAGGCTGCTATTAGTCCAAATTTTTTACACATTTATTTTCATCACCTTCAATATAATATCATAAAGTTATATGAGTAATAAATTAATAATTAAATATAACGTACTAAGTATACTATGTTATAATCTTAATAACAATATAAAAATCAAAAGGAGTAGTTTTTTTTCTATATGGACAGTAATTGGTATATTTATTTAATAATATTGCTAGTTTTATTATTTTTAAGTGGTTTTTATTCATCTGCTGAAACATCATTAACTTCTTTAAATGTTATAAGAATTAAATCTATTGGTAAATTACGTAGTAAGAAAAGTCGTCGTGCTAATATTGTATTTAAGTTAGTTAAAAATTATAATGTAACTTTAACAACAATTTTACTTGGTAACACAGTAATTAATGTTGGAATTGGTACTTTAAGTACCATATTATTTATTGATTCTTTTCATGTTTCTCCTACTTATGGTCCTTTAATATCAACTTTAGTTTCAGCAATTGTTGTTTTAATTATTGGTGAAATTATACCTAAAAGTGTTGCAAAATTACATCCCGAGACAATAGCTTTAAATTATGCATATATTTTGTATATTCTTAATATTATTTTTTATCCAATAACTTTTATTGTTACTTTATTTCAATTTAAAAGTAAAAAACCAACAAGTTCTGAACAAGAACTTATTGAATTGATTTCAATAATTGAAAGAGAAGGAGTTCTTGAAAAAGCAGAACGTGATTTAATTGAATCTGCAATTAAATTTGATGAAAAATCAGTTTTTCAAGCTATGCATCCCAAAAGTAAAATTAAATATATTTATGATGATACGCCACCTAAAGTTATTAAACATCTATATTTAGAAGAAAAATATAGTAGAATTCCTGTTTTAGATCATGTTAATCAAAATGTAATTGGTATTTTAAATATTAAAGAATTTATTATTAATATGTTAGAAAATGAAAATCCAGATTTATTACAATTAATGTTACCAGCAATTTTTATTTCTAAGCGTACTAAGTTAAATGAAGCATTGGAAATTTTACAAACCGAAAGAATGCATATGGCTATTGTCTGCAATAATAAAGATAAAAAAGATTTTAATGGTATTATTACACTTGAAGATATTCTTGAAGAATTAGTTGGTGAAATTTATGATGAAACTGATGAAATTGGATTGATACAAGAAATAGGAACACATAAGTTTCGTGTTGATGGTTCTTTAAAACTTGAAGTATTATTTAAACGTTATTTAAAAAGAAAACCTCCAAATTATAATAAACAAACTGTCCAAGAATGATATATGTTCAAAACAAAAGTAAAGAAAGTAAGGAAAAATAGTCCACTTTTGAAATTTCGAAATTTTTCATTTAAAGTTATAAAGGTTCGCAAAGAATTTGCTGTTTTTGAAGTTGAAATTTTTACTAATAAAAAAATTAAAAATAAATGAGAATAGTTAGTGCAGGATTTTTATTTAAATGCTACAATGTAAAATCATAATTATAATTATGATATGAAGGGGAGGTTAATTATGAAAAAAGGTATTAAATTAGTAACTATGATTACAGCATTAAATCTTGTAACAGTTAATGGTTTAATGTTAACGTTTTCTCCAGACAGTAATCATTATGTCTATTTAAATAAGCATGATGCTAATGCTAGTTTATTAAAATGAAAACTTTCACCAGAAGATGCAAAGATGGTAAAAAAATATGAATATAAAATCCATCAAATGGCAAGTAAAGAAAGTATTGATGAATTTAATAACTTGTATGATAATAATAAAAGTGATGTAATTTGAAGTAATTATGATAGTTTACAATATGATTTAACTCATACTAAAATTGGTGGTAAAACCATTGATGTTAATTGAGTTGAAATGTATAAAAAAGCTGGTTTAAATAATGAACAATTACAATTAGCAGAGCAACAACAATTACGTTTTTATAATATTTTTGCTAAAGTTTTTCCTAAAAACACTGTTATTAAACTAATTCAAAAAGTAGCACCAGTTGCTGTAAGTGATAGCACAGTAGCATGAACTGCTTTTAATTCAGAAGCTGATAATCAACGTATGGGTTATGGTCCTGAATTTGCAAATATTAATTTAATTGATCAACAATTTCAAGAGGGATTTTGATCTTCAGATCAAATAATTAGTGTTACAACTCACGAATATGGTCATGCTTTAAGTAATTTTATTGGTTTAAGTGCTGATGAAAGAAATTCATTTAATGCTAATTGAAAGTGAGCAGATAGCAGTTATAGTGATGTTAATACTAATATGACATCAGTTTATCATAAACTAACTGTTAACAATGATAACAAACAAATTTATGATCGTACTTGATATTTAATTGATTATTTAGGTCAACAAGCAAAATTAACTAATATTAAGCAAAAATTATTATTTGGTTTAATAACAGTTAATAGTAATTATGGTCGTAGTGCCTGATTTAATGGTAAATATAATATAAATCTTGATGATGAATTTTTTGCTGAAAGTTTTGCTAGATGAATTTTAACACCTCAGAATCAGCGTGATTGAGGATGAGAATTGGAAAATAGTTTTTTCTTACATTATTTACCAATGGTTTTATAACATTTTACTAGTTAAAAAGGAGAATTATTTCTCCTTTTTTATTATTTGGTATAATAAATTTAAGTAAAAGAATTGAGGAAAGTAGGTAATTTTATGTTTGGCAAAAATATCCATGATCATGAATCACAGCAAAATAGTTGTTTAAAATGTCAGTATGAAAAACTTTTTAAAACAGGTAAAACATTATTTGATGAATGAGATAAACAACCACCAGCACCTGCTCAATTACTTAAAATAAAAAAACAATTAAATGAATTAAAAATTAAAATTGAAGAACAAAAAAATGATTCGGAATTAAAGTTTTGTGCCAATCACCCAGAAATTTTTGACTTCTTGCCTTTAGAAGTTTTATAGTTTTTTGTATTAATAGTATTAAAATATTTATATTTAGTAGAAGTTTAATATAATTAATGCCCTATTGTTTTGAAAAATAAAACAATAGGTTTTTTATTTTAGTATATTAAATTTATAAAAAACTTTTTTAAATAAAAACCTATTTACTTTATTTTTAAAGTAAATAGGTTAAAAACTTATATTAATGTTTAAAAACTATATCATATTACAAGTATAGAAATAATAGTTAATATATTTTCATTTCCATTAAATATAAATTTCACTTTCTTCATAAAGATTTAATAATTTTGATAAATGATCACCAACGCCACCCTCATCATTAGTTTTAGTAGTAATATCATTGGCAATACTTTTAATAACAATATTACCATTTTTCATTGCTACACCATAGCCAACTTCCATCAACATTTCTTTATCATTAATTTCATCACCATAAGCAATAACATCTCTAATATCAACATTATAATATTGAGCCAAAATGCGAGCTGTCATTCCTTTATCAATAAATTTACTTGAAATTTCAAAGATTAGTTTATTATTATCATAACGATTTCAAGTATTTACCTTAATTGAGTTTGAATATTTTTCCAAGTCACGATATACTTGATCAAGATTAGTATTTTCTTTAAATTCAATTAAAATGGCATTAGCGCTCCCTTTTCAATCACGAATTAATTTACTAATTGTAAAAGTATCATTTTCAATAGTATCTAAATGAAAATAAGTTTCAAAGAAATCATCTTTTTTTCAACATACTGCTTTGTTGTAATATTCAATAACCGCGTTTTCAATTTGTTGAAAAATATAGTCTTCATTTAAAATATGTTTAACAATTGTTTCAGAAATTGGAAAAACTAATCGTTTGAATTTTTTGATTTTTGGATCATGAATATGGCCACCATTAAAATTGCATAGTAATGTATTAAGACCTAATTCACGATAAAATTTAATTGATCCACGATAAGGTCGACCAGTGACAATACAAACAATATGACCTTGTTTTTGAGCATCAATTAGTGCTTTTTTAGTATTAATATGAATTTCTCGACCACCACTTTTTAATAGAGTACCATCTAAATCAACTAGGATTAAATGTTTTTGTTTTTTATTGTATAAAGACATTGTCTCTTCCTCCTATCTTTCTTTCTCGATAAAATTAATACCCATTGTGTCTTGAACAAAGTTTAATTTTTTAGTAGCAATATTATTAGCAAAATTTGCACCTTCTTCTAAATATTTTGCTAATTGTGATGATTTTTCATTAATAAATTCTTGGTGTTTTTTTTGCATTGGTTCTAATAAATCATTTATTACTTTAATTACTTCTTCTTTTAAAAAACCATAATTGTGATTGCTGAAGTATTGTTCACAAGTTTTGATATCTTTTTTAGTAATGCTAGCATAAATAGTTAATAAATTACTAACTCCAGGCTTATGTTCTGGATCAAATTTAATAATATTTTCTGAATCAGTAACTGCTTTTTTAATTTTATTGGTAACTTCTTGTTTGCTATCGCTTAAAAAAATAGTATTTTTTAGATTAGTATCAGATTTTGACATTTTTTTTTCAGGTTCTTGTAAACTCATAATTTTCTGTGCTTGTTTATCAATAATTATTTTAGGAATTTTGAATAAATCAGTTTTATAATTGTTATTCATTCTTGTTGCTAAAGTTTTTGTCAATTCTAAATGTTGAGTTTGATCAACACCAACTGGCACAAAATCAGCGTCATATAGTAAAATATCAGCTGCCATTAATGCTGGATATGTAAGAATGCCTGTTGGAATACTAATCGTTTTATTTTGTTGATTTGTCATTTTTTGACTTTTATCTTTAAATTGTGTCATTCGTTCTAATTCACCGACATAACTATTACATAATAATATATATCCTAATTGACTATGGGCTAAAACATCAGATTGAATAAAAATATGAGATTTATTTGGTATAATACCAGCAGCAAAATATCAAGCGGCAATATCTTTAATATTATCTCTTAATTCTTGTGCTTTTATTGGTAGTGTTAATCCATGTAAATTTGCAACAAATATTAAGAGTTCATGTTCTTCTTGCAATTTTAAAAAATTATTAATTGCTCCCAAGTAGTTACCAAGAGTTAATTTTCCAGTGCTAGTTATTCCAGATATAATACGAGCCATATATTTTGCTTCCTCCAAATTAATTTTTTAATATAATTAATTATCAATGATAAAGTTAAATAATTCAATTAATTATATTAAAATTTGTTTGATTTTGATATAATAAAAACATAAATTAAAAATAGTTTTTGACCCATAGCTTTTATTTTTTTAAGAGTAATGGGTTTTTTACTTTATAAAGGAGTTTTTTTATGTTATTTGGAGAAGAAAAATATAAGGATGATTTACAAAAATATTTAAAGAAAATAGAAGATCGAAACAATGTGAAAGAATATCTTCAAACTCTTGGGTTAAAACTTGAGGAATTAGAAATCAAGAAACAAAATATTGCCGAAAAACAAGCAAGTTTTGAATTTGAAAGAAAACAACTAGAAGATATATTGAAGAAAGCTGAAAGTCAATTAAGAAATATCAAAGATAGTGAAGATAAAAAAAACATTTATTGAACAATATGTTAATCAGATGACTGATAAATTAAAAGCAGTTAATGAAAATATATATACTTTAGAAGTTGAAAGTAAAGAAACTGATAAAGATATAAAAAACAGAAATCTAGACAAAGTAGATAACAGAAGAACCTTAGAAAGAATTAGAAATGAATTATTTAATTTAAAAGAAATAATTCAAGAATCATCTTTTTTTAATGGTAGTTTAAAAGCATTAAAAGAAAATATGACAAAATTACAAGAAGAAAAAACTAAAATATTAAATTTAAAAAAAGAAATTTTAAAAAAAGAAGAATTGAAAGCGGAATTACAAAGTTTAGAAAATTTAATTGCATTAATAAAACAAAAATCAGAAATTGAATTAGAAATTGAAAGATTAGAAAAAAACAAGGAACAATTAACAACAGACATTGATGCAAATAAAGGTCAAATACAATCTATTTTAAATGATAATGAAAGTTCTAAAGAACAATTAATCACAAAAATAGATGAAATAAATTTAAATATTAAAACATTAAATGACAATATAGATGCAAAAACTAATTCAATTTCTTGTTTAGAAAAAGAAATTAAAAGTAATGAAGAAAATATTAGTTTAAAACTAAAAGATTCAGAAAATATTTTTCAAAATATTATAGTTTTACAAGATTGAAGAGATAGTATTTGACGTCGTGTTATTTCACTATTAACTTTTGGCATTTTTTGTAATTACAAAAGTGTTCAAAAAAAATTAGATAAAGAATTTGTTAATCGAAGTAATATAAATAAAGAAATTACTGATTTACGAATGGCAAATGAAAAAAAAATAAAACAAGAAAAAGATTTGTTTAATGAGATATTAAAACATAAAAAAGAGACAAATATATTAAAGGAAAATTGACTAGTATTAAAAGCACAATTAAGCAAAAAGAATAGTACTAAAGAAATAGAAGATTTAAAAGTGACTAATAGTCAAAAACAATTTTTATTAGAAAATACAATACTAAAAATTAAACAACAAAGAGAAAAATTAAAAAATATTTCAATTGAAAATATGCAACCATTAACCGATTTAGAAATACTTCAAAAAGAAAAAAGTGATAAATTAAATTCATTAAATGCCATTAGTTTAGATAAACTTGATAAAGATATAGAAACACTAATAGTAAGAGAAAGTGAATTAAAAATAAAAATTAATGAAAATAAATCATCTATTTCAGATTCTAGTTTAGATAATTTTAAGATAGAAGTAGAAATTGAAACAAAAAAACAACTTTCAGAAGTAGAACCATTTACTAAAGTAAAGCCACTCTTAGAAAAGAGTAATTCTAATGATTCTGGTATTGATATAATAACAGAATCAATTAAAATGATAAAATCAGTTTAATTTATTAAGCTATTTAATTTATTAAGCTATTTAATTTATTAAGCTATTTAAATTAAATTTTATTTGTCTTTAAAAGATAAATATTTATAAAGTATTAATTGTTACTTTATTATTTATATTATTGACTGGGTTTTGTAATTCAAAGTTATTGATGTTCGTTACATCATTATTTGCTAATAAAGGAGTTCTTTTTTAGATTTTGAAAATGATACTAGCATATTTTCTATTAATCCTTTAGTGGCATTTGTTATTTTTTTATTACCAACTTGTGTTATGTTTAAACTATGAATTAAAGGTACAGAACCCATTATGCATACTACTAAATTATTTGGATTTAAAATAGTATTTAATTTATCTTTTATTGATTTTCCATTTTTTGTATTATCATAAAAAAATAAAATAGTGGATAAACTAAGACCAGTTAATAATATTCCGGTGGAACTAATTATAGTTTCAATTATGAATTCTTTAAAATATTTACTGTTATTATTTTGAATAGGCATGTTTAGTTAACTCCTTGTTTTTTTACTCATAAAAATTATTTATTTTTAATTATTTACTTTAAAATAAAGAAAATTTAATTTTATAATTTCATTATATTATAATTCAAATTATTAATAAAATTTGATAGTAAAATATATGTTAAATTTTTTTATAAAATTTAAGGAATAAAAGTATCTATTTTTCAAAAAATAATATGATATAATATGTGGGTGAAGGATATAGCGGAAAAGGTCTTTCATGTACTTATTTTCTAAGTTTGGTCAAAGATAGTGTGGAAATATATATTATTATAGTAATGTAGAGTTTATTAACTTTTATCTTTTAAAGATAAAAAAATATTAATTTTAAAAAAGAGTATTTAAATCAAATGTAGTCTAAAAGCAAAGAGGGGTATTGTCATGATTAAAATATATGTTTCGCCAAGTTGTTTGTCTTCAAAAAAAGTTATTCAATTTTTTGATAAACATAAAATTCCATATATTAAACGTAATATTATCCATAATCCATTGACCGATACTGAAATTAAATTATTATTAAGATTTGTGCCAAATGGTGTTGGTGATATTATTTCAACAAGAGCAAAGTTTATTAAAACACATGCTATTAATATTGAAAAGTTAACAATGTTACAAGTTTTTGATTTAATTAAAACTTCACCAACTGTTTTAAAACGTCCAATTATTGTTCAAGAAAATAAACAACGTATTCAAATTGGTTATAATGAAGATGAGATTGAATTATTTTTACGTGGTTCTATTGAAAACGAATTTGAAGATTCTTGTGAAATATTTTAATTGAAATATGATTGGAATACATGATGAAAAATTATAAATTTACAATTATTGCTAATAAATATGAGAATTCTCAATCATTAGCTAAGGAATTAAGGGCCAAGTTATTGGCCCTTAAAGCACTTGAAGATACTTCTTTTCCAGATATTGTTTTTATTATTGGCGGTGATGGAACATTTTTAAAAGCTGTTCATGATTATAATAATATACTCAATACTGTTAAGTTTGTTACTTTTAAATGTGGTAATCTTGGTTTTTATGAAAACTTTTTAAACACAGAAGTTGACAAAGTATTAATGTGAATTGATAAAAATGATAATAATTTAATAGTAAATAAATTTTCATTATTAGAAGTAAATATTAATAATAAGATTTTATATGCTATTAATGAAGTTAAATTTGTTAATTTAACAACAACTCTTTCATGTCAAGTGTTAATTAATAATCAATTATTTGAAAACTTTCGTGGTTCTGGTTTAGTTATTGCAACAAGAACTGGTTCGATGGGTTTAATGAAATCACTTGGTGGTGCTGTTTTAATTTCAAATCATAACTTAATGCAATTTCATGAAATTGCTCCAGTAGCTAATAATAGTTATCGCAGTTTAAATTCACCACTAATTTTGGATGAAAATCATGAAATTACTTTGAAAAATATTCAAAAAGATAGTAAATTGAGCGATTTTGGAAAATTAATTGTTGATACTTTTGATTTTAATGATAAACTAAATGATAAGGTAACAATTAAATTATCAGAATTAACGTTACAAGTTTTAGAATATCGACTTAATCATTATTCTTTACTTGCTAAAGTAAAAAAAGCTTTTATTCAAGAAGATTAAGAAAATATTTAAAAATATATTAATTAAGGAAGGTAATCATGCCAATTTGACAAATAGTATTATTAGTTATTGCATTGTTATTTGCTGTGGCTAGTATTGGGATTTGAATATGAAATGTTAGTACAGCTAAAAAATTACGCAATCAACAAGAAAGTAATTCAAAACATATTAATAAACCACAAAAATTCCCATTTAAATTACAAAATTTTATTGTTGATTTAGGGGGAATTGATAATATTAAAGAGACAACAGCAACAGCAAATAAAATTAAGGTAGAGATTATTGATCATTCAAAAATTAATTTTAATAATCTTAAAAAAATTAAAAATCGTGGTATTTTAGACCAAGACGATAGTGTTAGTTTAGTCTTAGGAACTTATTGTAATAATTTAAGTATTGCTATTAATGATCTTATTAAATTAAATAATGAGAAATAAGTTATTTTTTGTAATATCCATAAATACCATTAATTAAAACATAAGTGTTAGTATAGCCCAATTCTCTGAGTGTTAGTGCAGCAGCAGTTGAACGATTTCCTGCATTACAAATAGTTATAATCACTTGATTTTTGTTTTCAATATATTTACTAGGATTTTTAATCAAATCATAGTAAGGAATATTAACAATATTAAGTTCACCATTATCATTTGTTATTTTTTTTAAAATTTGATATTCAGCAACATCACGAACATCAATAATTAAAGCTTTATTTTTAATTTTATCAAAGTCTTTATTTGAAATTGAAATTTCATTTTGTATTTTATGTTTAAACATAAGTTATGACCTCCTAAAATAAAATTGTTCTATAACTTATTTTAACATTTTATTATGCTATAATGCTCATAGTTGCGACAAAAAATGGAAGCTAAGGAGTAAATAATGTTAAAAGAAAAATTCCTTTTTAAAGAAGGAAAATATGAATTAATTGTTGAATTAGGTACAATGGCTAATTTAGCAGAAAAATCAGTAAAAATTACTTATGGAAATACAGTTGTATTAACAACTGTATCATATAATGAAGTTATTAATAATCAAGATTTTTTTCCATTACAAATAGTTTTTCAAGAAAAGTTATATTCAGTTGGTAAGATTCCAGGTGGTTTTTTAAAGCGTGAAGGTCGACCTAGTGAATATGCAACACTATGTGCTAGATTAATTGATCGTTCAATCCGTCCATTATTTCCAAAAGGTTTTGTTAATGAAGTGCAAGTTGTAAATAATGTTTTTGCGTTAGATGATGCTTGTGATGTTAGAGTAAATGCAGCTTTTGGTACTTCACTTGCTTTAGGATTAAGTAGTTTGCCATTTCAGGGTCCTAGTGCTACTGTTGTTGTTGGTAAAATAAATGATGAACTTGTCCTTAATCCAACACAAGAGCAATTATTAAATTCAAAAATGGAATTGATTGTTGGTGGAACAAAAGATGCCATCAATATGGTTGAAGCTGGATGTCATGATATTTTAGAAAAAGATATTATTAAAGCATTAAAATTTGCACATGAACATATTATTAAATTAATAATTTTTCAAGAAAGTATCATTGAAAAATTAAAACCAAATAAATTTAAACCACAGTTAGCATTAATTCCTGTTAATATTGAACAATTTGTTTCTACAAATTGTCAATCACAAATTAGTAAAATTACTACTACTTTTGATAAAAAAAGTCGAAGTAACTTGATTAAAAATTTAGTTGAAGAAACATTTCAAAGTTTTAAAAATAAATTTAATCAAGAAGTTTTAAATGCTGGTGAAGAAACAAGTATTCATAATTTACGCAAAAGTATTGATCAATTATTACAAAAAGCAATGCGTACTATGATTTTAAAAAATAATGTACGAGTTGATGGACGAAAAGCAGATGATATTAGAAAATTAACAAGTATGATTGATGTTTTACCTATTGTTCATGGTAGTGCAATGTTTACTCGTGGTGAAACACAAGTTTTATCAGTTTTAACTTTGGGTGCACTTGCGGAACATCAAATTATTGATGGATTAGGTAAAGAAGAGTATAAACGTTTTATTCATCATTATAATTTTCCTCCATTTTCTGTTGGTGAAACCGGAAGAATGGGTGTTCCTTCACGACGTGAGATTGGTCATGGCGCCCTTGGTGAAAAAGCATTATTACAAATTATTCCTCTTGAAAAAGATTTTCCTTATACAATTAGATTAGTATCAGAAGTATTAGCATCAAATGGTTCAACTTCACAAGCAGCAATTTGTGCTTCATCAATGGCATTAATGGCTGGTGGTGTACCGATTAGAGCTGCAATTGCTGGTATTGCCATGGGTTTAATTAAAGAAGAAAAAGATTTTATAATTTTAACTGACATTCAAGGATTAGAAGATCACTTAGGTGATATGGATTTTAAAGTGGCGGGAACAGCTAATGGTATTTGTGCTTTACAAATGGATATTAAAATTACTGGTATTGATTTTAATATTATTACACAAGCTTTAGAAAAAGCCAGAATTGCGAGATTACAAGTATTAGCAAACATGAATGAAGTAATTAAAAAACCTAGAACTACATTGGCACCTAATGCTCCAAAAATTATTCAAAAGTTAATTCCAATTGATAAAATTCGTGATATTATTGGTGTTGGTGGGAAAGTTATTAATAAAATTATTACCGACTGTGATAATGTTAAAATTGATATTGAAGATGATGGACGATTGATGATTTATCATAATGAACAATCAGCCATTGATAAAGCTTGACAAATTATTGAAAGTATTGTTAATCCTGTTCAAATTAAAATCGGTTCTGAATTTGATAGTAAAGTTGTAAAAATTGTTAATTTTGGTGTTTTTGTTAATTTACAAGATAAGATTGATGGTTTAATTCATATTTCAGAATTTTCAAAAAAATTTAATAAACGTATTGATAATTTAAATAATGTCGTTAAAATCAATGATATAATTAAAGTTCGAGTAATTAAAGTTGAAGATAATAGTAAGCTTAGCTTAGAAATTATTGATAAATAATTTGAAACTATTTTTAATGAAAATTAATTACAGTTTTATTATTAAATTAGTGTTAAAATACTAATAACATAATATAGCAGCATCTTGGGAATTTAAGTTAAAGTTTTAATTTTTATGTTCTTCTAAGATATTAAATTTTATAAAATAAAAATAAAGAAAGTAGAAAACTGGTGAAAACATGGCAAAGATAAAAGTATTTGCTCTGGGTGGATTAGATGAACGTGGTAAAAACTTATATGTTGTTGAAGTAAATGATAAGATATTTGTATTTGATGCCGGCATTAGACTCCCAGAAAGAGAAATTTTAGGAATTGATATTATTATTCCAGATTATACATATTTAAAAGAAAATAAACATCGTATTCAAGGTATATTTATTTCAAAACCATCTGATGATGCTTTTGGAGCACTACCTTATATTTTAAAAGATTTTAATAAAATAAAACCCGAGTATAAAGTTCCAATCTTTACTAGTAAACTAACTGATTTTATGATTAAGCAGAAATTAGAACGTTTTCGTTTTATTAATCAAAATGAAATTATAATTAAAACTATTGAACCTGAACAAAAAGTATCATTTGGTAATGTTGTTGTTAAAACATTTAAAACAACTACTTCAATTCCAGGTAGTTTAGGTTTTGTTCTAACTGTAAATAATGGTGAAAATATTAAATTAAATGAAACAATTGTTTATACGGGTGATTATATTTTTGATGGTGAACATCGTAGTGATTTTACTACTGATATTCAACATTTAGCTAGTGTTTCTAAAAATGATGTTTTATTATTAATTAGTGAAGCAACATGCGCCAATAGAAAAGCTTTTACAGCTCCTAAGCATAAAATTCAAACTATTATTGAACCAGTATTAAAAGAAGCACCAGGAAGAGTTATTCTTGCATGTTATGATCAAGATTTATATCGTGTTAGTGAAATTCTTAATGCTATTAAAGAAACTGACTCTAAACGTAAAATTGCAGTTTATGGTGCAACTTTATATGATATTTTATTAAAAGTTAATGATTTAAACGCTTTCAATATTGATAAATCACAAATTATTAATTTAGCACAAACAATTGGTACTAAAGATACAGTAATTATTGTTACTGGTAGTGGTGAGCGTTTATTTACTAGAATGAATAAAATTGCTATTGGTAATGATGATTATTTAAAACTTGAATCCCAAGATACAATAATTTTAGCAACTCCACCAATTCCAGGAAATGAATTGGCTCATGCAGCCTTATTAGATGACTTAGCACGTACTGATGTTAAAGTTATTAATATATCAGAAAAACAAGCTTGAAGTTTAAATGCTTCTTATGAAGATATTAAGTTAATGGTTAATATTATTGAACCAAAATATTTTTTACCAGTTAAAGGTTTATATAAAGATTTTGTAGCAGCACAAGCAGCAGCCATTGATGCTGGTGTATTACATAACAATGCTTTAATTCATGATAATGGTGAAGTTATTACTTTTGAAAATGGTAAATTAATTGATAATTTTGTTAAACAGTATGTTGCACGTCCTTCTCGTTTTAATGATAAAAATGCTACTAATAAAACAACAGATAACTTAATAAAAACTGGTGATGTATATGTAGATGGTATTGGTGTTGGTGATATTGGTTCCATTGTTATTAGTGAAAGAAAACAATTACAACGTGATGGTATTTTAATTACAGGAGTGACAATAAATCGTAAAACTAAAGAAATTATTTCTTTAATTGATGCACAAATGCGTGGTGTTGTTTATTTAACTAATAATGAAGAAATGTTGAAAAAATTGCAAAACATTATTATTAATGTTATTGAAAAATATAAAACTAATAATGCTTTTAGTCTTAGTGAAGTTAAGACTAAAATGAAAAATGACTTACAAGATTATATTAAAAAAGAAACTGGTAAGTTACCTATGATTTTAACAGTTGTTAATGAAATTTAAGGTTAATGATATTATCATTAACCTTAACTTATATAATTTTTCATATTTAAACTAATTTTAAAATTTATATAATGTTTAGTAAATTAGAACCAGTTTAGAAAAATTACTAAAAACTATTGAAAATAATTTATAGTGCATTTAGTAAAAAAACATGAAAATTATTGCTGGAGAATTTGAAGAGGCTTTTATGTAATCTGTGTAACTTACAAAAATAACTATGTTTAATTAATTCTAGTAAATATAATTAATTTTCTAGAAAGAGTGAGTTACAGATGGCTAAAAAGCAAAATATTAATAATAATGATCCAATATCAAAAGCAGTAGATTTATTATTAGAAAATACTGAAGATTTAACAACAGTTTTTAAAGAGGGAGGATTGTATAAAGAATTAACAAAAAGATTAGTAGAAAAAATGTTGAATTCTGAGATGCAAAATTATTTGGGATATGAAAAGAATCAACATAGTAATAGTGACAATGCTCGTAATGGTATAAGTTCAAAAAAAATAATAACTCAACAAGGTAAAATTGAGATTGATGTACCACGAGATCGCAATAGTAATTTTAATCCTATAATAGTTGCAAAAAGACAAAGAAGATTTGATGGTTTTGATCAACAAGTTCTTTCTTTATATGCAAAAGGTATGACATTATCAGATATTAGAATGCAATTACAAGAGTTATATCATGGTGCTGATATTAGTGAAAGTGTTATTAGTCAAATTACTGATGATGTTATTGATGATGTAAAAGCATGGCAAAATCGACCATTAGAAAGTGTTTATCCGATTGTTTATTTTGATTGCATAGTAGTGAAAGTACGACAAGATAAAAGGATTATTAATAAATCAGTTTATATAGCTTTAGGAGTTGATTTAGAAGGTAAAAAAGATGTTTTAGGTTTATGAATTAGTGAAAATGAAGGTGCTAAATTTTGATTAGCAAATTTAACAGAAATGAAAAATCGTGGCTTAAATGATATTCTTATTGCCTGCAGTGATAATTTAACAGGCATGTCAGAAGCAATACAATCAGTTTATCTTAAAACAGAACATCAATTATGCATAGTTCATCAAATTAGAAATAGTTTGAAATATGTCTCATATAAGCATAGAAAATCTCTAGTTGCAGATTTAAAACCAATTTATACTGCATGTAGTGAAGAACAAGCAATGCAGGCTTTAGAATCCTTTGAAAATAAGTGAAATAAACAATATCCTCAAATTGCTAAATCTTGATATAAAAATTGAGATAATTTAATGGTTTTTATTAGTTATCCTACAGAAATCAAAAGAGTTATTTATACAACAAATGCTATTGAATCTGTAAATAGTCAATTACGAAAAGTTATCAGAAATAAAAAAGTTTTTCCTAATGATATCGCAGTTTTTAAAATATTTTATTTAGCAATTGAAAATATAACAAAAAAATGAACAATGCCCATTCAAAATTGAAATACAGGAATTGCTCATTTTATGATAAAATTTGAAGATAGAATTAATCTAAACTAGTACTTTGTAAAACAAAGATACACAGATTACAGAAAACCCTCAAATTCACTAATATTATAACTCATATTTTTTAAAAATGTAAAAAATATAATTATTTATGTAATACAAAAAATTCTACTAATGTAGATTTAACAATAAAAAACTATTTTTTAATAATTAATGTATTGTTCTATTTTTTAATAATTCAATTATATTTAAACCGTTAATATTTGCTAATCTTAAAGTTAACATATTTTGATAAGTCCGTAAATTAAAACTTTTTGCACCATAACCAAATAATGATTTTAAAATAGAGATATTACTTTCAGCAAAAGTACCAATATTTAATGGGTGTTTTTGATTAGTAATACCTATTTCATTATTTTTTAAAGTACTATAAGCAGTTTTTTGTAACTTAGTTTTATTTTGAATGGTACTATATTTTTCATTAATTTTTAGCATTAATTCTTTATAATTACCTTTACAAAATAAATCAATACACTCTTTATTATTTAATTTTAATGTTTTTAAATCTCTAATTGCATGGAATTTATCTGTTATATAAATTGAATTATTAACATAAGTTGGTAAATTTTTAATTCAAGTAGCACTATCTCCACCAATAATTTTAAAAGAACTATCAACATTATTATAAAAATTATGAGCAAAATTTAATGCTCTATTAACAAATTTTCTAGTATCAATTTTAGTACCACTAGTTACTATTTCAGCATAAAATTTTTTATTTGCAAGTTCTTTACGATTAGCAAAATCATTAACATATCCAGTATGAAACACAGCAATTCTTACTCTACATTTTCTAAGTTTATTATTAACTACTAATGTAGGCAAAAAATCATCAACATTTATATATAAACATTTACCAATAGTTATTTTTTGAACATTATAACTACATGGGTCACTTAATATTTTTAAATCAAATGAATTTATAATATTACAAATAGATTTAATATGCATTTGTGCATTTGAAAAAATATCATTAATAATTGTTTGAGTTGCACCAGTTGAAATTTTAGTTAAAACACGAAATTTTAAACTATCATGTACTCGTTGATATCTTTTAATATCATATTCTTTATCAACTAAACAAATATAACGCCACTTACCGTTTAATCAGTACTTATAGCGATGTCTTTTAAAAGTAACAATTCCATACTTTGTAATAATTGTTCGTGAAGCAATAGAATGGGGTATATAACTCTTATCTTTTCTTCATTGAGAATTAAAAATTTCTCAGTCTTTTTCTTCAATTGCATTTTTAAAAATCTCTGTTTGAGAATTTATTATATTTTGTTTTAAGTTTTCATCATGAAAACTAGTAAATTTGAATAACATGTATATTCATACTCCTTAAATTGGTATTTTTTGTTATAATTAACCATAACATGGATAAGTTATAAGAAAGGAAATTATAATATGAGAAAAATAATATTATCAATGTTTGGAATAGCAACACTTTCAACTCCAACATTAACAATAATTGCGTGTAATAACGATACACCACTTGAAATAACTAACAATGACATATACGATGAACCGGGTAATACTGGAAAGATTGATAAAATAGCATTTACATTTATGTATGCATTACCAAAAGAGGTAATGTTTAGTAATCTGTGTAACTTACAAAAATAACTATGTTTAATTAATTCTAGTAAATATAATTAAATGACTAGAAAGAGTGAGTTACAGATGGCTAAAAAGCAAAATATTAATAATAATGATCCAATATCAAAAGCAGTAGATTTATTATTAGAAAATACTGAAGATTTAACAACAGTTTTTAAAGAGAGAGGATTGTATAAAGAATTAACAAAAAGATTAGTAGAAAAAATGTTGAATTCTGAGATGCAAAATTATTTGGGATATGAAAAGAATCAACATAGTAATAGTGACAATGCTCGTAATGGTATAAGTTCAAAAAAAATAATAACTCAACAAGGTAAAATTGAGATTGATGTACCACGAGATCGCAATAGTAATTTTAATCCTATAATAGTTGCAAAAAGACAAAGAAGATTTGATGGTTTTGATCAACAAGTTCTTTCTTTATATGCAAAAGGTATGACATTATCAGATATTAGAATGCAATTACAAGAGTTATATCATGGTGCTGATATTAGTGAAAGTGTTATTAGTCAAATTACTGATGATGTTATTGATGATGTAAAAGCATGGCAAAATCGACCATTAGAAAGTGTCTATCCGATTGTTTATTTTGATTGCATAGTAGTGAAAGTACGACAAGATAAAAGGATTATTAATAAATCAGTTTATATAGCTTTAGGAGTTGATTTAGAAGGTAAAAAAGATGTTTTAGGTTTATGAATTAGTGAAAATGAAGGTGCTAAATTTTGATTAGCAAATTTAACAGAAATGAAAAATCGTGGCTTAAATGATATTCTTATTGCCTGCAGTGATAATTTAACAGGCATGTCAGAAGCAATACAATCAGTTTATCTTAAAACAGAACATCAATTATGCATAGTTCATCAAATTAGAAATAGTTTGAAATATGTCTCATATAAGCATAGAAAATCTCTAGTTGCAGATTTAAAACCAATTTATACTGCATGTAGTGAAGAACAAGCAATGCAGGCTTTAGAATCCTTTGAAAATAAGTGAAATAAACAATATCCTCAAATTGCTAAATCTTGATATAAAAATTGAGATAATTTAATGGTTTTTATTAGTTATCCTACAGAAATCAAAAGAGTTATTTATACAACAAATGCTATTGAATCTGTAAATAGTCAATTACGAAAAGTTATCAGAAATAAAAAAGTTTTTCCTAATGATATGGCAGTTTTTAAAATATTTTATTTAGCAATTGAAAATATAACAAAAAAATGAACAATGCCCATTCAAAATTGAAATACAGCAATTGCTCATTTTATGATAAAATTTGAAGATAGAATTAATCTAAACTAGTACTTTGTAAAACAAAGATACACAGATTACATAAAAGCCTCCCAAAAGATGAAATACCAAATCATAGTATTAATGCTTTTTATAATTGAGATTGAAATTTAGATAATAGAATGAAAATAATAGGTTTAAACTTTGCTGATAGATTAGGTACAAAAAGAGAATATTGAAAAATAACATTACAAAAAACAAAAAATAAAGGTATTTTTGTAAGTGAATATCAAAAATCTGAAAAACCAATAAAAAATGCTCAAAGTTAAGAGCATTTTTATTTTTATATCAATCTTACTAATTTCATAAAAACTATCATTACAAATAAATTTGTTACTGTGTTATAGAGTGCTGGACTAAATTTTCATACATCAAATAACTGATTAAAGAAATTAACTGTATCTTTCAAAATTGCACCAACACCAAATGCTAATTCATTTGCTTGTTTTACACCGGGTATCGTATTTACAATTCAAATGGCACCGTTTTTAAGGTGACAAAATAAATCATATCAAGCACAACTTTCATAACCTTGATTTCATCATTGACCATCGGGATATAAACCATCTTTTGTTATTTCTTGTCAATTATAAATACCAAAATTAAAATCAAAATAGCGATACATATTGCCATCGGGTTGTGCTGATAAAGTAAATACATTATAACCAACAGTTCGACTATCTAATTTTTGAAACTTAAAAAGATATTTTAGTTTTAAATCAATTTCATCAGATTTATAAAAAATATATTTATCCTTATCAGTTGTATTAAAGTCTTTTGATACTGAATAATCATAATTAAAATTATATCCATATTTTGTTTTATAAAATCTATTTTGATAAGCACTATATAAACTTACTTTTAAATTTTTATATTTATCACTGTAATAAAAATATTGTGGATAAATTTTAAAACCATTATTACATAATAATCCATATTCATGATTATAACCTTGAACATAAGTATTATTATCCATATCAAAAATTGCTCTAATATAATCACGATAAAAACCTTTTGAAATTACTAAAATATTTTTAATTAAATTATTTCATTCAGTAATAGGTTTATTGTTATTATCAGTTAGCAAATTTTGAAATTGAATATCTTTTAAACCAAAAAAGTTAATTAAAACACTATCATAAGTTAAATTATCTAAATAACCACTTTCAATAAATTTACTACGATTTTGAAAAATAGGAATTAAAGCATTACTAAAAAATTGTGTTAAAAATTCTTGTAAATTCAAATTACCAGTAATATTTTCATAAGTAGTTTTCGTGCCATGACCATCATAACTAAATGTTTCAATTTGTGTTACATATTTATTTTGGTCATTTTGAACAAAATTAAAAGTAAAATTTAATCTATCTGCTTGATAATTATTTCCTTTTTTATTTAAAAAATGCAAAGTACCAGCACGAATAATTTTTTGGTCATTTATTGTTAAAGTCATTTGGTAATTTTCTTTTAAAATATTATATTTCTCATCATTATCATTAACAACTTCAAAAGAAAAAATAATTTTTTCAGTTCCATTTGTATCAATATTCTCATAATTGGGACTACCACCATTTTGTACACGCATTAATTCTTGAATAATAACATCACTATAATCATTTAAAAAATTAATAGCACTCTGTTGAATATTATTTTTTTCAGCAACAAGTTTTCCACCATCACGCATTTCCGAAGCCAAATAATTATTACCAACATAATTATTAGTAGCAGAATAGTCTTTAAATGGTAAGCGAGCAGGATAATAAGTAAAATTATTTAATTGTGTATCAACAGTATTAGCGAAATTATGTAACTGTGTATTATTTCAACCTTGAAATTCATCAAAAACACCATTAGGATAAAATTCTAGTTTCATAGTCATACCACTAACAATAATATCTAAAAATAATGATTTATTATATGATGGTTCTTTCAAATGACTATACAAATATTCACCGGTATATGAACTACTATTATAAATAACATTACCAAAATATTTATCAATAATATTTACATAGTTTTTATATAAATTCATAAATTTATCACTAGGTCTATTGACAGAAATACCAGTACTAAAACTATCTTTAATATAATCCATATATCAATTTTGATTATAAGTCAAAGGTTTTGAATTTTTTAAAGTTGGATTAATAAAATAATTAGTGTCTGACCAATTTTCAAAAAAAGAACTTTTTAAAAACATAGTATTAATAAAATCTTCTTCATTTATACCACTGTTTGCTTTTAAATTATTTGATTTTATAAAATCACTACTAACTACTGTTTGTATTTGTGGTATTTGAAATGTACTAAAAAAAGTACAAAACATTACTATTATTAAATTATAAATTTTTCTCATAAACAACTCCTTTCAAAAGAGTTAAAATAATTAAAGTAGCAAAGGTTAAAAATATTAAAAGAAAGGGGGTAACATAGCAACAAAAATTATTAAAGCAATTATAGAAGTAATAGCATTTCCTATAACTATTTTCATGTTAGGTTTAATTGGCAGAACAATGATAAATGCTGGTGTAACTGGTATGTGATTTGCAATTGCTGAATTATTAACCTTATGTGAATTTATACAACATTGAATAAGCACATTTAGAATTGAATTAATTACCATATTAATTTCTAAAATATGAAATTCAATTGATTATGAATATCAAATTTTAATAATTTTAAGTGGAATATTATTTTTAATAATTCTTTCAAATAAAATTTTTATAAAGATATTTAATTAAATTTTGTAATTAACCCTTGCTACTGTAATTAGATAACCTATTTTTAGGTTATTTTTTATGAATAAATTGTTTTGCTAATAATAAAATAAATAATATAAATACTAGATAATGCAAGCATAAAAGGATGTGAAAAGATAATTGCTATTTTAGATACTCAATGCACTAATAAATCACTAGAATGATACATATCTAAAATAATATGACTTGCTGTTGACATTTGGTTCAATATCATTGTAATAAAACCAACACCAAAAATTGTTACTGCTGAAACTAATAAAACTAATTTAACCATTACTTATCACTCCTTGTACCACCAAATTTACTTTTATTATTTTTAATTTTATTTTTTCTATTAAATTTTGTATTTTTTATATTTCTATGATTTTCTTTTATATTATGTTTACTTAATTGTCTTTTTTTAGATGATTGAGTACCAGGTGTATATTTTGCAATTTTTGAATAAGCATTTGAAGTATTATTATGTAATTCACTTGCCATACTATTATATTGTGTACCAGTACCATTTACAGCATAAATTGATAAACGCACTATCATTCAAAATAATAGTCAATAACCAATGGAAATATCTGTTAAAGGTAATTTTGTATTTCAAATTAAATCCATTAAAAACATAAAATTGTCGTATATTCAAGCAAACATCTTGTCTCACTTTTCACTATTACTTGTTAAATAATTCATACTAATTACCCCCTAAATTCTTTTTAAGAATATCAATATCAAATAATTTTAATTTTTCTTGGTCTGTTAAATGTTCAATATCATTTCAGTAATATTCTTTTTGGTCTTTGATTTTGTCATTTTTTAATTCTCTAACAAAATTTAATCAACAACTATCATATTTTTTAGCAATCGACATAGGAATAATTTATTTAAAAAATTTAACACCTAATCCCATATCACTTTTACGTTTTGATTTTTTACCGTCAGACACACGTTCCATACTTTTATTTTTTCAAATTTCATACATATCCATATCTTGAAATACGCCTAATTCCATAATAAAAAATTTAGGAATTAATGTTTTACCATTTGGTGGTTTTTTCAATGATAATGGAATAATAGTGCATGTTGCTAACTCTCTTATGTTATTTCAAACCATATTAGGTCTTTGAGCAGTTATACATAAATTGTTATTGAAATGTCTTGCTAAAAGAATATAGGGAATTTTACCATTATGTATTAATTTAGTTGTTTTAGGGTCAGTTCCGTCCATATACAAAAAACTTTCATCAAAACCAATAAATGAGTTATTAGGTGGTATTAATTTGGTTTTATCGTTAAAATCAAAATGTTTAAAAGTAATAATTTTAGTATTTTTATCATTAATTGGATAATTAGTATAAACATGTGATGATTTAGTTTGCATAATTTCATTAAGATAAGTTAATAGTAAAGTTTTACCAGTTCCTAATTTACCAATAATCATAGAAATAGGACTATCTAATATAAAGTTTCTTAAACGAAAATTATTTAATTGATAAAAAATATTTTTTCATAATCAAAATATAAAATAGGCAACTTCTAATATTAATCATACATAAACTAAAAAACCACCAGTTCAAACATAAGAAAAGAAAAAGATAATAAAGTAAAAAAAGTTAAAAAAAGTTAAAGAACTATTAATATAAGCAAAATTTATTAAAATTAATCTTAAATTTTTTCAAAAACCATTTCACATTAAAATCAACTCCTTACTTTAAAACACATTCATAATGTAAATCAAATTACAACAATAAGAACAATTCAAATACCAATACAACAAACATAATAATCACTATTAGTTAATGTTGTTGATAATACATTTTCCAATTTTATTTTAGGTATAAAAGTAAAACTTTGAATTAAAAAAGTAATTAATTCATCATATCACTTCATTAGTGAAATACCCTTAAAATCAATTTAATAATTCCAAAAAAAGAACCAAAAAATAAAATGATAAATAAAACAAAAGAAAACGCATATAAAATAGGTGGTGAATTTGAACCTAAAATAATAGATATAAATTGTACTCAGTAATCATATAATGATTGTGTTTTATCCATAATCTCAACTCCTTTTATTTCTACATTGATAACAAATTTTTTTATTTATTACATATTCTTTATAAGTAATAATTTGATATTGACAACAACATTTACAGCGTAATTTATAAGTTTTTTCTAACATCATTATTTTGGAAAGGGATTTTAATTAAAATCCCTTTATTAAATGTCTAAATGTGTTTAATATTTTGATTATGAAGAACGCTGCGAATGGGATTAAAATGATTCAAAAGTCACCAAGGAATAACATAATTTCGGGTAAAATTGAGTAAATACCTTCTTTAATTTTTACCATTGCTGAACCTAGACCATGTCAAATACTATCTAAGGCACCACTAGGAGTTACAGCATTGATTAAGTTTGTTAACATTATTTATCACCCCCTTTCTTATTTTCTTTTTCTTTAATTTCTAATTTTTGTTTTTTAATTTTTAAAATGTTTTTATAAATTACTAATCCTAATGAAATTAGCATTCCACTAACAATGATTACTGAAATAATTATTCCTAACACATGCATATTATTTTTTCACTCCTTGCTTTTTTAATTTTCAATTTTTATATTTCAAAATTGATAAAACAATAATTGTTGATACTAATAAAATTATTGATATTGTGACAACTATAACTTCTGTTGAATTTAACTTTACACAGTTGCATAATAAATTAGTCATTAGTATTTATTCCTTAAATATCTTTTCACACGTTTTTTATGTTGTTGTTTTAAAGACATTCTTTTTCATTTAGATTTTTTAGTAAAAGTCATTTCTAGAACTCCTTAGTGTAATAATCGTGTTGTTGTTTTTTCATAATTTGTTATTTTATAATCATAAGTTGCACCAACTAATATAGTTTTAGATGAATTAATAATTTGTTTTTTCATAAATTTAATAAAATCAGCATTAGCAGATTTGTTAATCAATTGGTTAATAGTTAAGTAAGATATTGATTTTTCAATACGTGGATTTGAGCAGTTATAAGAAAATTGATAAGATTTTAAATTTAAGTCATATTGATTTAAAGACTTCATGTTATCTAATGATTTTGTAATATACTTTCCTAAATATTTAGCAACAAATTCATTAGTACCTTTACGAACTTTTAAATTTTTATTAATACCATGAGTTTAATTTTTAAGAATTATTTTATTAGGTATTTGTGTATTCATTAAAATATGAAAGTGTACTGCACCACGGTCTTGATATTCATAAGTATAAACATACTTTAAACTCTTATTTTTATTAGTTAATAATCAAGATTTGATATTTCTAAAAAATTTTGCTAAATCTTTTTTACATTTTTTAACATTATTTTCATTAATTTGATAAGTTAAAGTTAAAAAACTTAACTTTTTACAATCTGCAAAATTATGATAAATTTTACGAATAAAATTACTTTTTGCTCTAATATTATTATGTGTTAATTTCTTTTCATTTTTACCAGTGTTTTTAATACCGCAAATATTACGTTTATTAAAATTAATCATTGATAAAGGTAAAAATATTTCTTTAACATAATTACCATAAAAAACACTTTTTACATAATAACTTTCAGCATGTAACATTATTCATACACCTATCTTTTTTTATTTTTGTCGAGATGTGATATTTAATCGAGATGTGATATTTAATCAAGTAATAGCGACTTCGTCGCTATAACGCGACATAAATGTCCGCGTTAGTTATTTTTTTCTTTTTTATCTAGTTCTCTAATGTCAATAATTTTTCCAGAAAAAGAAAGGTCAACTTCATAATAAGAAGCAAACTCAAAATTAACTTTATTTAATAATTCACTACCATCTCTTAAATATTTATCTTGCATTTCACCAGTTGGTACACCAGTTTTTTTGTCAATTTCTAATAATTTTAAAACTACAAATTTTATGTCTTGATTATTATTTTTATCATTAATAACTTTGTCACTCATTTTAATTAATTGTACTTTGAACATTTTTGAATACTCCTTTGAAATTTAAAATAAAAGATATATAAATAATTGTTAATATTTTTGATATGAAATTGTGTTTATCTTTAGCACTCCTTTTGAATATAAAAAATTCAGTTATATAACTGAATTTAAAATCTGTTTAATTGGTGTTAATCATTTTATTAACACTTATCCGTTATCAAAAGAATATTTCCAACGCCCCATTACGTTTACATGCAATTCTTATGATAAATATCATCCATTTTATTTAAAATACTGTACGGCATTTTTACCATTAAATGATGAAGTCATGGAAAATCTTAAAAAAGTTGGCAAACTTTATTACGAAAATAAAGATATATTTAGTGGTTTAGGTTTATTTATTTTAAGATTTACTATTCAACCATTTTGAAAAAAATTACCAGATATTCAAAAAAGAACATTATTAGAAATGAAAAAAAGTAATCCGGATGAATTTAATACTGTTTTTTATGGTTTTGAATTTTTAGATAGTGATGCAACAATTTTTCCATTTCAAAAAGTAGTAAAATATTGACAATCATATGATTTAAAACAATTTTATAATCAAGAAAAAGATATGTATAAATTTGATTTTTATAGTGTTGGTATTGATTGAGCTACGGGACCAAAAGACCATACTGTATTTATGGTAGTTGGGTTTAAAGAATATAATAATACTGGATATTATGATGCTTATATTATTTGTGAATTAGTAGTTACACCTAATGACTTTATAAATGAAAATGAAAAAATTAATGTTTATGTAAATGAAATTTTAGGATTAATGGATAATTTTGAAAATTTTGAACAAGCAATTTATTTTTATGATGATAAAGCAAGAACAGCCATTGATTGATTAAATCAAAAATTAATAGATGAACATAATACTATTTTAATAACACAAACTGCAATTAAACATGCTTCAAATCTAAATCAAGAAGCAGGATTAACTAATAGAGTAGTATGAATGAGAAATATTATGAGTTATGGAAACTTTTATGCTAATAAAGATGATTTACCAAAAACTACTCAATGTTTAGAAGAGTTATGTTATGATGAAACAAAAACTAACATTCCAGACAAAAATATGTATCAAGACCCTTATGATGCGTTGTTTTATGCCTTGTATCCATATAAAAATGTAATTAGGCGTAAAAATAATGCTAGTGTGAAAAAAAGCATCTTCACATTTGCTATATAATAAACAAGTTGAATATCATTAATATTATTGGTCTCACAAAATAAACGCCTTGCATTTAGGCGTTATTTTTCATTTAAAAGCATACTTGTAAAAATAATCAAAAATAGTACAATTTTAAAGTAAAATAAAGGAAAAAAGGAGTAATTTAATATGAAAACATGAATAAAAACAAATTTAAGTAAAATAACATTAGCATTAGCACTAACTGGTGCTACAACTGGAACAATAGGATTAATCATGGGGGGTGCTTACCCATAATGTTAGTGGAGTTAAATATTTTTTAACTCCACATAAACAAGTTGAATGAGGTGTTCAAAAAATATGAATGTCTGATATTCATGGTATTTCAGTCGATATAAAAAATGAATTTAAAATTTATTTTTCTGATACTCCTGAAAAAACAGAATTTTATAATAGTGGAAATACTCTTGAAAGAATAGATATATCATGAGATGGTAATTATCCTGATGGATATTTTTGATAATTAAAGTTCAATATTTATATAAGAAATATTTTCGTTATATTTATCAAATAGATTAATATTTTTTAAATTTATTTCTTGCTTATCAGTTATTAAAATTAAATCATAATTACCAGCACCAAATATTCCACTAATTTCAATACGATTTAAATTATTAATTGCTTTTTTAATTTGTAAATCAAATTCATTATTGTTATCAATTTGTAATATTTCTTCATAAAATTCTAATTTAGAAAATAATTGAGATTTATTTGAACCATATAAGTTTAAAGTATTCTCAAGTTTATTTTTATTAATAATTAATCGTGTAAAATATTTACCATATTCTCCATTTGCTAGTGTTCAATCAGCAGGAACTAATGATGGAATATTATTACTTTCTAATTCATTTGTAATAGATAATCAATTAAATTGATTATCATCAAGTTTAAATAATTCATTTTGACTAATATCATTATTTTTTAATTTAATATTATTCTTATCTGAAAAATCAAAATATTCAGATTTTAATATAACTTTTATATCTTTAAATTGTCAAATATCATTTTTACTGGGTTTTATTCGACTTGATTTTAGTTCAAAATAATAAGGTAATAATATTTTATTATCATCATTCAAACCTTTATTTATTGATAAAGTTGAATAAATATATTTTGATAACATAATAAATACTTGTTTAAATATTTTAACTTGTTGCAAATTTATATAATTTGGATAATCTAACTCTCATTGTTTAAATAAATTAGTAATTATTTCGTCAGGTTTTTGCCCCGAAAATGTATCACGTAATTCTCCTATTTTATTTTTAGGTTTTCCTGTTTTTTCATCATATTCTGCACCTTCAAAATTTCTATTGTAATTATATGTATAACTTAACATGTTTAATAATAATTGTTGTAAACTATCATTTTTTGGTGCATCTTGTATTTCAATTGCAATATCTTTAAATCTATTATTAGTTGCAAGATAAACATATCATCCTTCATTACTAAAAGATAAAACTTTTTTATCTTCTAAATGTATTTCGTTTTAATGGTCAATCACCAGTTCAAATAGAACCTAATTCTCAACCTAATCAAACTGAACATCTAGAATAAAGTAGACACAGAATTGTAACCTTTGTGTTAAAAATACTTTAAGGAAGGTGTTAATTTTTTTTATGGCTAAATGACTATCAAAAGAAGAAAAGTTAAAAATAATAAAAATAAGTAAAATTAAAACGATTGATAAAACTGCATTAGAATATGGTATTGGCCGATCATCAATAAAAGAATGAATTAAAGCATACAAATTATTAGGTGAAGAAGGTTTAGAATATGGCAATGGAATTCGTCCTAAAAAAACCAAAAGAACAGGTCGAACCAAATCTTTAAATTTTAATGAAATGACAAAACAAGAATTAATTCAATAGACTTCTTGCAAAACTATGATATTAATCACATTTTTTAAGTTTAAAAATTTATTTTAATAACACTTTTAATATTTTTTAAAAATTATTGTTCAAAATATGTTTTATTTTTTGTCATTAAAATACAACAAAAATTATTATTTCAAATAAAAAAATAAAATATTAAATTATCAAATATATTTAAATTAATAATTGTAAATTATAAATTGAAGCTATTAAATTAAATCTTAATGCAAATTTTTTTCTTCTATTTCGATATTTTTCACTAATAATTTTAAATTTTTTAAGAATCGCAAAAACATGTTCAATAACAACTCTCATTTTTGAAATAGCCTTATTATTTTTCTTTTCTTCTTTAGTTAAAGGGTTTTTCTTTGATTTTCGTTTAGGTAATAAGACATTTTTATGTATGTTTTGTATACCTTGATATCCTAAATCTACTAAAATAGTTGTTTCTGATAAAAATTTCGTTTTTGAATTTTTTAAAATTTTAAAATCATGATTTTTACCATAAGAAAAATAAGAACTTATAATTTTTTTACTATCTTTTTCAATTATGACTTGAGTTTTTATTGTATGTTTTTTCTTTTTTCCTGAATAATATTGTTTTTGACTTTTTTTGGGCGTTGAATAGTACTTTCAGTCACATCAATGATAACTGTTTTATCTTTAAAATTATTATTTAACAGTGATTTTTGCCCATCAAGTTGTTGAAAATCAGGATGTTTTATTAAAGTATTTTCTATTCACTTGATATTCCTATAGCAACTACTTTCACTAATTCCATAACTTTTAGCAATATGAAAATAAGTTCGATACTCTCTTCAATATTCTAAAGTCATTAATAAACGATTTTCTAATGATAATTTATTAGGTGTACCACCATTTTTAAACTTTTTTACTTCTTCTGTCTTTAAAATTTCTAGAATTTTATTAAAAATAATATCATTTATACCAGTTAATCTTAATAATTCTGGATTGTTAATAGTTTTTAATTTATCAAACATCATAGATTACCTATCTTTTTTATTTTTAATTTTATTTTAAAAATTAAATTTTTAATAGATAGGTTTTGCAAGAAGTCTAATATATTGAGGTAATGAACGATATAAAAAAGTATTTAGAAAAATCGACAAAAAAGAAGAAATATTTTCTGATTTTCTCCTTGAAGAAAAAATATCAGATTAGTTATTTATGTTGATTTTTAAAGGTTTCAAAATCAGGATATTACAAATGAATTAAAAACGGAATGAATGAATTTAATAAATGAGATAAATTTTTAGCTAATATAATTAAAAATATTTTTTATGAATTTAAAGAAATTTATGGTTATAAAATGATAACTTTATTAATTAACAAAATTTATAATTTAAAATTAAAATTTCATGTTGTATATAGATATATGAGAAATATGGGTTTAAAAGCTAAGGTTCGCATAAAGAAATTTGATTATAAAACTAAATCAGGAAGTTTAAGATATGATAATTTATTAAATCGTGATTTTTCAACTACTGATTTAAATCAAAAATTAGGTACTGATATAACTTATTTATTGACTAATGGTAAAACATATTATTTATCAATTGTTAAAGATTTTCATAATAATGAAATATTAGATTATAAAATAAGCGCAAGTTTAGATATGACATTTGTTGTCCAAAACATTATTCAAGCTTGAGTTAATGCTCAAAAACCTACTTCATGAATTTTACAATCAGACCAAGGATTTCATTATACAAATCCTTCTTATAAAACCTTATGTGACGAATTAAAAATAAAAATTTCGATGTCTAGAAGAGGTAATTCTTGTGATAATGGTGCTACTGAATCTTGATTTGGAACAATGAAAACAGAATTTCTATATCAAATTCTAAGAAAAAACAGAACTATTGAATAGACTTCTTGCAAAACCTATCTATTAAAAATTTAATTTTTAAAATAAAATTAAAAATAAAAAAGATAGGTAATCTATGATGTTTGATAAATTAAAAACTATTAACAATCCAGAATTATTAAGATTAACTGGTATAAATGATATTATTTTTAATAAAATTCTAGAAATTTTAAAGACAGAAGAAGTAAAAAAGTTTAAAAATGGTGGTACACCTAATAAATTATCATTAGAAAATCGTTTATTAATGACTTTAGAATATTGAAGAGAGTATCGAACTTATTTTCATATTGCTAAAAGTTATGGAATTAGTGAAAGTAGTTGCTATAGGAATATCAAGTGAATAGAAAATACTTTAATAAAACATCCTGATTTTCAACAACTTGATGGGCAAAAATCACTGTTAAATAATAATTTAAAGATAAAACAGTTATCATTGATGTGACTGAAAGTACTATTCAACGCCCAAAAAAAGTCAAAAACAATATTATTCAGGAAAAAAGAAAAAACATACAATAAAAACTCAAGTCATAATTGAAAAAGATAGTAAAAAATTATAAGTTCTTATTTTTCTTATGGTAAAAATCATGATTTTAAAATTTTAAAAAATTCAAAAACGAAATTTTTATCAGAAACAACTATTTTAGTAGATTTAGGATATCAAGGTATACAAAACATACATAAAAATGTCTTATTACCTAAACGAAAATCAAAGAAAAACCCTTTAACTAAAGAAGAAAAGAAAAATAATAAGGCTATTTCAAAAATGAGAGTTGTTATTGAACATGTTTTTGCGATTCTTAAAAAATTTAAAATTATTAGTGAAAAATATCGAAATAGAAGAAAAAAATTTGCATTAAGATTTAATTTAATAGCTTCAATTTATAATTTACAATTATTAATTTAAATATATTTGATAATTTAATATTTTATTTTTTTATTTGAAATAATAATTTTTGTTGTATTTTAATGACAAAAAATAAAACATATTTTGAACAATAATTTTTAAAAAATATTAAAAGTGTTATTAAAATAAATTTTTAAACTTAAAAAATGTGATTAATATCATAGTTTTGCAAGAAGTCTAATGAATAAAAGAAAATTTACCCAAATATATTTACTTTTATAATAACGATAGACCTCAAACAAAATTAAAAGGAATGAGTCCAATCGAATATCGATTAGCTCATTCCAAATCAACAAATAATTACTTCATATCTACAAATTTAACACTTACAAACACTATTTTATAAAATTTAATAAAAGGTTACTTTAATTGTCCACTTTTCTTGACAAATTCAATACTTTGTTGTAAAATATAAGATAATGTAGAAAAAATTTTCGCAAAATTATTTATTAAATTTTGACTAAAACAACAACTTCCAAATATTTTAGCATCTTCTTCTTCCACTGATTTAGAAAGTACTTCAATATCACTGCCATCATCATCTTCATTAAAAGTACTATCGCTACTTGAAGATGTTATTGTAATTTCTTCTTCTGGTATATCTGATAATTGTCTTTCAAAATTGATACTGCTTGACTTTGAATATATTTTTAGATTATCATTTTCTTGTTCTAATTCAGAAAGTACTTCAATATCACTGCCATCATCATCTTCATTAAAAGTACTATCGCTACTTGAAGATGTTATTGTAATTTCTTCTTCTGGTATATCTGATAATTGTCTTTCAAAATTGATACTGCTTGACTTTGAATATATTTTTAGATTATCATTTTCTTGTTCTAATTCAGAAAGTACTTCAATATCACTGCCATCATCACTATTATATCCAGAAGAATTTTGTTCTAATGAAGAATCATTATTAATAGGAACTACTATTTTTTTTGCTATTTGATTTTTTAAATTATCTAACTGTTGAAAAAATTCTTTATTAATTTTAATTAATCGATTGTTAACAAAAAATAAGTTTTTTAAAAGAATATTAGTTTTTTTAATAATTTTTAATTTTTTAATTTTTAACAATTTAATAATATTTTTATTATTATTTATCCTTTGTTTCAAACATTCTCTATTAATTTTTATTTCTTTAATTTGCTTATCAATATTTTTATTTTTATAATATTTAAAAATACCAAAAGTAAATACATTTAAAAAAGTTAGTTTTCAATTTTTTTGGTTTTTTTGTTTTTCTAGAACTTTAATATTTTTTTCTAATACTTTAATTTCTCCAATTAATTTTATATTTTTATCTTCTTCATCAAATATTTGTCCAGTTAATTCATTGATTTCTTCATCTAATGTAAAAAATTCCTCCTCTTTGATTAATGAAATATTCAATTTTAATTCTGTATTTTTTTTATCAATATAAGATATTTTTTCATCTAATTCTTTAATTTCTTTATCTAATATTAAAAAAGATTCTTCTTTAGTTAATGGCATATATACTTCTCCTTTTTAAAAACAAAAGAACCCATTTGCTTTAAAAAAACAATGGGTAAAAACTTATATTAAGTTTATTAAAGTATATTATACTTTATTTTTTTATTTTTTAACTATTAATTTTTAAAAAATAGTTATATTGAACAAAAATATTGGATTATAAAATAAAAAACTATCTTTAAAATAATATAATATATTTATATTAGAAATATAGTTATTAACTAAATTCAATCATATACTAGTTATAATTACTTATTTATTTTATCTAAAACACCATTAATGTATTTATAAGCATCATTTGGACAATAAGCTTTAGTTATAATAATAGCTTCATTAATAATAATTTTTTTATCTGTTTTAGTATGGACAATTTCATACACTGCTAAAATTAAAATTGCTTGTTCAATTGGTTTTAAATTTTCAAAATCTCATCCTTGTTTTAAATTATTATTGATTAAATCTATTAAATCATATTCATAATCAATTATTTTATTTAATATCTCGCATTGTTCAGTAATTAAACTCTTACCTTCTTCTTCAAAAAGAAATTGTTTAAACGCTTGTTGTGATTGGCCTTCAAGGAAATATTGATATAATACTTCCATCATGCCAATTCTTTTATGATGCTGGGTTATCTTCTTTTGTTCTTGCATTGTTGATTTCTACTTCCTTAGTTTGAGCAATAAATATTATATGAATATTTAATAAAAATAAATTTAAAGCTGATTCAGTACGTCTTAAAATTAAATTATTAATTTTATTTTTTAAATTTACTAAATCTTCATTTGGATTAACAATTAATTTTATTCGCACAACAATATTATTATTAATAGCAGTAATATCATTTGTTTCTAACATTAGAACTTCAACATCTTCTAATGTTAATTGATAGTTATCATTAATTAATAACATATAAATAAATTTTTTAATAACTAACGAAGATAATTTTAATGTTCCAACTTTACTTTCTTCAATAAGTATTTCCATAATATTCACCTTTCTTAAGCGCGAGTTTTGTATTTCCCTTCATCTGTACTTACTACAATTTTATCACCATTATTAATAAACATTGGTACTTGTAATTGTAAACCAGTTTCTAAAATAGCTGTTTTTGTCGTATTAGAAACACTATTTCCCTTTACTCCTGGTGGAGCATCAACAACCGCTAATACTACCGAAGGAGGTAAATCAATACCTAATATTTCTAAATTTTTATAAACCCTTAATGATACTTCATTAGCAGGAACTAAAAAATTTTTTTCTCATGATAAGCGTGATTGATCAATCCTAATTTCATTATAATCTTCATTATCCATAAAAACTGAATACATACCATCATCATAACTATAAATTGCTGGTCGTTTATCAATAATAGCTGGATAAACTGTATCACCACCAGTAAAAGTAATACTAATAATAGCTTGTGTTCTTAAATTTTTTGCTTTTACTTTCACATGCGCTTGTCCACGTCCACTTTTAGAATGTGCTGATTCAATAACTATTAAAATATCAGTTTTATTATGTAAAAAAGTAATTCCTGGTTTAAAATCATTAACGTTAATCATTTTTATTTTTTATCCTTTCAAATATCAATTTCACGAGATGATTTTGTTAAAATTTGATAACCATCTTTGGTAACTAAAATATCATCTTCAATTCTAACACCACCTAAATTAGGAATATAAATACCTGGTTCAACAGTAATAACCATTCCCGGAACTAAAATAGTAGATTCATTTTTAATAACTCAAGGTGATTCATGAATTTCAATACCAAGTCCATGACCAGTACCATGAGTAAAATATTGTTCATAACCCTTTTCTTTAATATATTCTCTACAAATCTTATCAATTTCACCAATAGCTATACCCGGCTTTACAGCCTTAATTCCTGCCATTTGTGCTGACTTAACTATTTCATGAATTTCAATTAATTTTGGATTAACTTTACCAATCGCAAAAGTTCTAGTCATATCTGAACAAAAACCTTCATATACACAACCAAAATCACAAGTAATTAACTCATTATTGCCAATTTTTTTATTACTGGCTTTACCATGAGGCATTGCTCCTCTTTCTCCAGAAGCAACAATAGTATCAAATGATGCTTTTGTTGCACCATTTTTAACAAATGAACGTAATATTATATCTTCAACATCTTTTTCACTAACACCAGGTCGGATAAAGTTTAAAACTTCATTAAAAGCCAAATCAGCAATAGCACAAGCTTTTGCAATTCGTGCAATTTCGATTTCATCTTTAATCATTCTTAGTGAACTAACATAAATTGGAACAAATTGAATATCTTTAATTTCTTGCTTTCAACTTTCTAGTTGAGCAATAGTAATATATTCTGCTTCAAAACCAATTTTTTTAATTTTTTGTGATTTTAATAAATCTTTCAATGAAGAAAAAATATTACTAAATTGAATGCATTTAACATTTTTGGCATTTTCTTTTCCCTCAGTAATATATCTTCCATCTAATAATAAATTTGCATCATTTTTGCTAATCAATAAATAACCTAACGTTGAAATAAAATCACTATATCAAAAGCGATTTTCTGGAGAATAAAATAACATAGCATCTATTTTATTTTTGGTTAATATTGTTTCAATAATTTCTTTTTTATTTAAATTTTTCATTTTAAATTCAATCCTTTTAATAAATCATTAATTAATAACTAAGTATATTGTACTGCAAATTAAAGAAAAGAAATAAGTAAAACTTATTTCTTTTCTTTATGTAGTGTATGTTGATTACAACGAGAACAATGTTTTTTTGTTTCTAATTTTTCAGGCTTAGTTTTTTTATTACGATCAGCAATATAATTTTCTTCTTTGCAAACTTCACATCTTAAAGTTAATCCATCACGCATTGTGCGCCTCCTTAATAATAATTGAGTTATATACAATACAATATTATTGCATAATTAAATAGTTAGTTCAATTAAATAAAGGAATTATTTTTAAACTTCCTTATATGAAAAAATGTTACTAATATTAAAAATAAAAAATATCAGTAACTAGGTAATTATTTAAATAATATTATTTAAAACACTTGATATCAATATAAGTCATCAGTTTTATACTGTGTAAAAATACTAACTGTTTTATTATATCTATTAATTTCGCCATTCATTCCATCAGGAATACTTTTAGTATTAACTTCTAAATTCTCAATTTTGTTTATATTTGCATCAATATTAAGAACATAATTTGTATTATTTTAATGGACGTATGAGATTAACCCTTAGAATTATGAGTAACATTAACAATATAACTGCAAATTCTATGATTTGTTATTTAAATTATAACATATATTTTAAAAATATTAAAAAATATAATTACAAAATTACATTTAAACAAAACAAAAATTCTAATATTAAAATTAGGTTTTAAAAATATTAAGTTTCAACTTATTAAGTACTATTTATATAACTTCTAGCATTTAAATAATTTGCTTTTGCTATTAACATATTATTTAATGTTTGATAATTATATATTTTTGCTCCATTAGTTAAAGATTTTAAAAAATGATAAACATCACTTTCAGCAGAACAACCAATATTTCAACTAGCATTTTGATTTACAATACCATGAGCATTATTTTTAAAATAATTATAAGTTTTTTCATTAACATTAGGTTTTAAAAAAGAAAGTAATTGATTACAATCACCACTTGAAAAAGTAGTAGCACCTTCAATATATTTAGTTCAATCATGAGTTTCTTTTTTCTTACCACGAACTCCAACAAAAGATTTTCATAAATAATTTAAAGCATGAAACTTATCTAAAATATAATAACATCCCAATCAACTTGCCATTGCTTTAATTCATAATGCACCATCACCAGCAACTACTAAATTATAATTATGATATTCTCATTGAACACCTAATATATTTAAATTAATATCATAATGATTAAGAATAGTTTGTGTTGTAAAATTATATAATTGTTCTTGATTTAAACCATTACCAGATTTAAATAATAAAAATGCAGTTATTTTCTTATCTAATTTATTTCTATATGAATAAATTTCTTTTTTTCCTAAATTAAAAGTTAAAATTCTACAACAATATTGCTGTTTTAAACCATTTTCATCTCAACAAGTAATAAAAGCATCATCTGCACATATATTTAATTTTTGATTATCTAATACTTTAAATTTTTCTTCTGGTATTCATTTTGCAATTTTTGCATTTTTAAAAATTCTTGAAATAAGATTTTTAGAAAAAGAAGTATATTTAAATTCTGATTGAATATTAAAATAACCCTTTTTACTTATTAAATTTTCAATTAAATTATCTAATATATCAAAATATAAATCATTAGTAATTCTTGCTCTTTTTTTAATACCAAATTCTTCATAAATTGGATAATAAGTTTTTTTATTTATTTTATCTCAATAAACTCTTTGTCTAAAAGTTCCTATTCCAATGGGAGTATTTACTGTTCTATTACATGTTCAAGCAACTTTATATTGATTTTTATCTCTATTTAGAAAAAAATATTCATCAAAAACCTGTATTTTTTGAAAATATTTTGCTAAAATATCAGTGATTTCAGATTTTAGAAATTCTTTAAAACTAAACATTTTTTAACACCTTTCTATTTATTTTTTAACTCCAAGTATTCTATCAAATTTATTAAAATATTGTTGAAAAATGTTTGGTTTTAGAGTATAATATTAAAGAACGATAAAATAAACTGCAAATTCTATTTACGTTTAAAAGATAACTAATAAAAGTTATCTTTTCTTTTTTAATAAAATAATGTACAATAAAGAAAAATATAAATAGAAAAGGAAAATAAAAAAATGCTAGAAAGAACATTATGGATATTATTAATAATAGTAGTAGAGATGACATGAATTTTATTAATACATTATGGAATTAAATATTGTAATAATGATAAAATTTTTGGTATTTTTTTGATAACAATTCCATTGCCTATAATAGGTACTTTTATTGGTTGCATGATTATATATAAATCACAACATCCCGAATATAAATTTTGAAAAATTTTAGAAAATAAAATTAAGAAAATATTTAAATTTAAAAAAATAAAAAATAAAATTAAAAATGGAATTCCTAATGTATAAAAATATTATTAAAATAGATAAAAAAAGTGATATTAACAAAAAATGACCAAATTTTAATAATAAAATTAAGAGTTATAAATTAGTTTTAAAAAATAAAGAATATAATTTATTTTTTGCCTATGGTGAAATTATTAAATTAAATAATATAGAACTGGATATAAGTGAAATACAAAAATATGGAGGTTGGGGTCTTGCTTTAAAAGGATTAGTAAGAGAACATTGATTAAGAGATATTGAAAATAAAACAGAAGAAGAAATATTAAAAGATAAAGAAAAATTATTTAAAAAAGGAATAAATGGTAAAAAATAGCATTATACTGCTATTTTTTGTTATAATTATATTATAAAAATTAAATAAAAAAATATATGAAGTAATTAATAAAGTTAATAAGTTATTACGAGCGAAGTCTAACTTAAAGATTATATTAATTATAGCATAAATTTTTTTGTTTTTAAAGCATATGAAAGGAGATTTTTATGTGCAAGAAGAAAAAATAAAAATAAGAACAATTTTTAATGATGCAAAAGTCTTAAAACAAGAATTAGTAAATTATTTTACTCATTGTAATGATAATAAAGAAGTTCCTACTAAGTTAGGTATGTTAATTTATTTAGATATAACTGAAAATACTTTAAAAAAATAAAAAGAAAAAAAGAGAAATACTTTTTTACAACAAATTAATTGAGCGCATTCTCAAATTGAACACTTAAATTTACAAAGATATTTAAAGTCACACTCTTCTAATTCTTCATGATATTTAGAAAGAGCATATGTTAATAAATATCACTTATCTACTAAAATTGATATAAAAAATAATGATAATACCACCCCTATAGCAATTAGTTTAGAAAATAAGAGTAAAAATAAATGTTAGAACATTTTGGATATCTTAATGATATTTTAAAACAAATGTATTATAAAAAATCTTTAACTGTTAAAAGAATTGACCAATTAGGTAGTCGTAAATCTGGTAAAACTATTCAAGATTTTGATTTTGAATGTAAAGCAACTGTATTACCTAATACAAAAGTTAAAACTTATGTTTTTAGAAATATGAGTGAACAATTATATGATACTTGAAAACAATTAAAAAATAGATGAGTATTATTTGCTATTGGTTTAGAATATACAATGTCTGAAACTCGTAAAACTATTAATTATAGAGATAGTGAAAGTGAATGTCGTGCGTTATATAAACAAAATAATAGTGAAATTAAATTAACTGGTTTACCAGATAATTCAAAATATGATTATGTAATTAGACATGTTGATGAAGCACATCAAATTGCTGAAAAAGATTGACAAGATATGGCAGATGCTATTCGTGGTTGTAGTCAATTATTAGAAATTAATAGTTGTAATCCTTGAAGTATTTTAAATTATTATATTAAAAATGTAGTTACATATTGTCCACAAAATGAAAAACAAATAATTAATGAATATGAACAATTTTATTTTAATGAAAAAGATAAAAGAATTGTTCATTATCAAAATTGAAAACTTAATTATTTATTACCAAAACATGAAGGTCAACGATTATTAGAATTACAAAAATTAGACCCAATATCTGCAAGAGTAAGAAGTCATGGTTTAGTAGGTTATGAATCTGGTGGAATATATACACATTTAATTCATAAAATATCACGTTTATTACAACCAAGTTATAGATTTAGTGCTGGATTAGATTATGGGTTTAAAGATGATGCTATGGCATGTTTATTAATAGGTTTTGATTATAATTTTAAATTTGTTAATGTTATTGATTGTTTAAAAATAGAAAATAAATTAATTCGTTATGATAATAAACAATTAGCAAGATTAGTAGTAGAGTTTTATATTAAATTAGCAAAAGAAAATAATTTGTTATATGAATATGGATTAACTGTATATTGTGATTTTAGTAATTATACATTTATTGAAATGTTAAATGATACAGCAATTAAATATAACGTTAATTCATGGCTCTATTTTAAAGATTGTGTGAAATTAAGACTTGAGTTTAGAATAGGTAAGAATGTGGCTTTAATGGCTTCAGAACGCTTAAATATTAGTATGAATGCACAAGAATTATTAGATGAATTTAGATTAGCAATATGAGATGAAAAAAGTATTAAACAAATACCTTTGCCGGGCAATGACCACCTCAGAGATGCTTTTGATTATGCTATAGAACCATATATTAGAAATTTAAGTGCAAATATAAATCCTTATTTTGAAAGGAAGTAACATATGAATAATCATAATACTGAAATATTAACTCCTAAGTGATGTATGATAAATCTTCAAGAAATAATAGCAAATCATGCTTCAAAATTATTATGAGGTAATGGTTATACTTTAACAAGTGAACATCCAGAATATAAAAATGCTATTGAAAAATTAAAAGAATGAAATAATTTTGATAGTTTATTTTATCAAGATTGTCATATTAAATCTGGTTATGGTTATAGTATTGTTCAAATTGATAAAAGTAAAACTGGTAGAATATCATTAAATTTTGCTCAGCCATATGCTCAATCAAGAGTTGCAAGAGTATTAGAAACTGAATATAGTGCATCAACATGGTCAAGAGTACAGTATGATGACCAAAGTATTTATGTTAAAACAACATATACTCGAAATCAAATAATTAGATATTTTACAAGTGATTATGTTACTTTAGATGGTTTACAAGAAAAAATAAGTAAAGATTTACAATTACCATTAATAGAAAATCATAATTTAGGTATTATTCCAGTTAAATTTATGCAAAATTTACCTAAAAAGAATTTCTTTGGTGGAGTTATTGGTGATTATTATCCATATATGACTGCTTGTAAAGGATTACAAAAATTATTGAATAAAACATTTGAATCAATTGAACATGAACTTGAATATAATGTTACTCGTGTATTTTTAGATATTACTGAACAAGAAATAAATCAATCTAAAACTGCTTTTGATTTAAAAAAATTAATAGGTAAATTTATTTTACAAGCAAATTTAAGAAGTTTAGGAAGTACTAGTGGAACACCACCAATTGCTATTTTACAAGGTAATCCCATTTTAGATAAATATGGTGAATTTATACAATTTATTATTGATAAAGCATTTGAGGGTAGTGGCTATAGTCCAGTAAATGATACTACAAGTCAAAAAACTGAAGCAGAAGTATTAATTACTAATTCAAGAGATATGGAAACTACTAGAATTAAAAGAACTTTAAATCAAAGTGATTGAAATGAAATATTTCAAAGATGTTTTATTTTAATGGGATTAGATGGTGATAAATCTAAATGAACATTTGAAATTAAAGAAAATACTATTATAGATAGATTAAAATCATTAGAAATTAATGAGAGAAAATTAGCATTAGATTTAACTAATAGAAAACGTATTCTTGTGCAAGAAGAAGGTGTTAGTGAAGAAGAAGCAATGAACATTCTTGAAGAAAATAGAAGAATGAGAAAAGAAGAAATTGATTTTGATAATAAATTAGTAAAAGATATTGATGGAGAAACTAAAAATGATACCGAAAATAAATCATCAATTAATTAAAACTGTATGAAAAAGTACAGGTGAAATTGAAAAAGATTTTACACAAAATAAAGATTTACAATTTCGTGTTTGTCCTTTTACTATTATTTTAGGTGCTATAAATTCAACAGAAACGGGATATAAACCACCAACTAGTATTCCTAATGATTATACTTCATTTAGTAAGATATTCACTGGTAGAGAAGCAATACAAGCAGTTTGAGACCATTCTTATTTTCCTATTCAAAATAAAGATAATCCAGATGAAGCATATAAACAATTACAAGTTGGTGATGTATTTTATGGAAATATTTTAAGTGACCAATTAGGTATTACTTATTCAGCAACACCAGCAAATAATGCTTTTATTCAAGAACAAGCAATTAAAAATGTAGTTATTAATATACCAAATGAAAAAAAGAATTTTGATTTTATTAATAATATTGTTTCAAATTTATATAAGTTATATATGATTCCAGAAATTAATAAAGTTATAAATACTGATAAATCAATTAAAGTTGATAGACAATGATATATTCTTGAAGTTGCTAGTAAAACTTATAATAATGAAAATAAAGAACTTGCATATATTCAATGTACTTTTAGTTCATTAAATGATAAATTAGCACATAGTGGATTAGCAATTAATCAATATGTACAATTAGGTGCGCCTGCTGACCCCGTTGCATTACCAGCATTAGATGAAAATAATAATATTATTTTAGATAGTAATTATTTAACACCATTACCAGTTACTCATTGTCAAATATCTTTTTATGGTTCAGTAAAACCTATTTCAATAGCATTATGGGGTAGAGATATTGATAATAATCATGAAAATACTAAACAACATAAATATAGACAATATCCAAGTAAATTATTATTTCCATGAGAATATCAATGTTCAACTTATGACCCAGTAAGTTTTCAAGCATTACCAGAAACTAATTATGTTTTAACTGTACGTGGTGAAAGTACAATGGATAGTTATCAAGATTGGCAAAAAGTAATTGCACCAAATTATGATGATGGTGCAACAAAACATTATGAAGGTCATTTAAGAACTAATGTTGAAAAAACAACAACTACAAATAAACTGGATGCTTCTAAAAGATTAGTAAATTATTGAGATAATAATTTTTTAAATGGTGCTGAAATTGAATATTATAATTATGCAACTGCTGGTAATCCATATTTTCAATATTATAATAAAAATAATAAAAAATTTATTGGTAATACTCATTATAATATGAATAATAATAAATTTAAACAGTTAAATACTATAAATGCATTACATTATTTTATTTATAATCCTATTAGTGAAATACCTTTAACAGTTAGAGAAACTATTAAAATTAATCTTAATACTATACCAGTATTTGGTTCATTTATGAATGCTTTTGTTGGTGGTTTAGATATTGGTGCAAAGTTAAGTAGTAATTTATTAATACCTCAATTTCCTTATATAAATGGCTTAATATCTGCTGAATTATATAATTTTTATACAACATTATTATATAGTTCACAAAGTACTAATCCAGCATTAATTCCATTAGATGTATTTAGAAATGAAACACCAGATACTATTCAATCTGTATTAGGTACAGCAAGTCATATGACATCATTTACATTTAATTTAACTGATAATCTTAATATGACTAGATTTAATGCAGAAAATGGAAGTATATTATTTGATTCAGTAGAAACAACTGAAAATTTAGGTCAATTTTCATCTGGTAGTCCTGACCAAGTACGGTTATTACCAAAAGATGATTCTACAAATTCATTATTACAAACACCAGATTTTACTAATACAAATATTGTTAAATGAGCAATTGATATGATTGATATAAAAGTTGTTGGTAAAAGTAATTTTAAAATAACATTTTATTCAATGCCAGATAATAGAAGTGGTGCTGTTAATGATAATTTTAGTATTTGAAGTGGTACTTATCAAACAGTTGGTAAAGCAAGTAATAATAGTAGATTAATTCAAAATACATTTATTTTAGCAAATAATACTTTTAAATTTGACCAACCATTTAATTATCCACAAACAATTCAACCACCCCCATTAATAGAAAGAGCGCATCCTATATTTATTGATTTAAGTAATCAAAGTCAATATGGAATTAATAATGATATTAATAGAACATTAGAAGCATCGCTAAATGATATTTTTCAAATGAGACCGCATACTTTAGAAGATGTTAAAGGTAAGTTTCATAATAGTATTGGTATTTATGTAAATCAATATGGTTATGATAATATTGATAAATTTAAAGAAGATTATGAAAGTATAACATTTAATTTTACATTAAATATGAAGGATAATTGAAATTTTTCTCCAGATAATCCGAGTTATACTAATTCAAAAAGTTGATTTACACCTATTAAAATAAATTTAAATGATATTGGTAATTTGCCAGATAACCAAAATGATACTGCGCTTTTTCAAAATAAGGATATTATTTATAATAATAATTCTGGAAATCATAATGATAGTAATAATAATTGAATATTTAATATAAATAATCGTACTAGTTTACCAATTAGTCAAACTGCTTCTTTAACAAATGCAGAAAGATTAAATAATATATATATTAATGATTTATTATGAACAAATGATACTCCAAGTAGTGGTCACACAATACCTTCATCAACATGATTTAAAATAATGGCTTTTAAAACAAAAGCATATCAAAGTGAAGATGATAACTTAATCGTAGTTCAATATCAATTTATAACTACATTTGATGCACCTACAAAAATTCTCAAACCTGGATTTGCTAATGCTAATTGAAACTTACAAACTACATCATTGGTAATTAATCCAAAAAGTTCAACTTAGAAAGGTGGTGGTAATTATGTTAAATGAAAATGAAATGAAAGAAGGTAATAGTATGGAAGAAAAAGAAAAAGATGAACAAAAAGAAACTGAATCAAATTCAACAGAAAATGAATCAAAAGAGCCAAAAAGTGAATCAAAAACCGAAGAAAGTGAATCAAAAGACAATGAAACTGAAGAATCTAAAGAACCAACTTTAGAAGATAAATATAAAGAATTAGAAGAAAAATATAAAGTTTTATATAAAGAAAAAACTGATAAAGATAGAGAAATTAGACATTCAGAAAGTTATAAAAAATATGATTTATCACAAGAAAATATTGATTTATTAAAAAGATATCTTGGAGATAAAGAAGATATTGAAGAAGAATTATCATTATTAAATAAAGATTTTCCACATTTATTTAATAAAAATAAAGATACAAATATTAGTAATTCTTTAGATATAAAAGATAAATTTAAAGAAGAAAAAGAAGATGAAGTAGATACTAGAAAAATAGGAATGGTAGGTTAAAAATATGGCAATTATTACAACACAATCAACAACAATTAATGACCCAAGTAATCCAACTGGGAAATTAGATTTATCAGTTAAATATATTAAAAATTTAAAAGTTTTATTATCAAAAAGAGTAGCATTAATTAATGCAACAGTAGAAAATAGAGAACAATTAGATGCTGGTACTGCTATTTATAATATTACTAAAAGAAATATTACTGAAGATTATACTGCTGGTGCTGGAGCAAATAATAATACTGCATCTGATTCAATACAAATTTTGTTAAATAAGAAAAAAGAAATTAATTTTGAAGAAGAAACATTAGATTTAAAATTATTAGGTGCAAAATATGAAGATGGTAATGTTCTTGTATCAGATAGTTTAGCATCAAGTTGAATTGATGCAAAAGCAAAATCAGTAGAAATATATTTAGTTGCTAAATTATTATCATTAGCAGTTAAAACAGCCAAAGATAATGGCATTATTAATATTGCATTACCAAGTAATCCAAAAATAGATGATTATCGTATGCTTTTATGATTAAAAATATCAAATACATTAGCAACATTAAAAGCACGTATTAATGATGAATATATTGGTACAGATGAAGAAGATTATGTATTATGAGTATCTAGTTTCTTTAAACCTTTAGTATTATTATCAACTACAAGTTTAGGTAGTGATAGTGCAAGTCAAGCATTAAAAGATGGTAAAATTGTAGAAATTGGTGGTATTAAAATTATAGAATGTCCATGATTAGGAAGAAATTATCCAGCTGGAGTTATTGATAAACAAGAATCATTTAATTTTTTAGGATGTGATGCTGTATTAGTACATAAAGAAGCATTAGCATTTCCATTTAATCGTGGTCAAGATAATACTTTTGTTTTACAAAGTAATGGTAATGTTAAGAATTTTCATAAGTTTTTAGTTTCAGAAGGTAAAGCATTAAGACCAGATTTAGTTAAAGGATTTACAGTTACTTCAAGTATAGATATTGCTACAGCAATTGAATTTACAAATTTAGGAAAAATAACTATGGCTGGTGATGCTCCAACTGCAGATGAAGTAGAAAAAGCAGTTATTGCTAAAAATCCTAATTATCGAAAAGGTAATGCTAATTTTTCAGATTTAACAGCAACAAGTGCTAATGTTGAAGGTAAAACTTTATATGATGGTTCTTTACAAGTAACTTTTACAAAGAAGTAATTTAAATGCCTATTATCTTACTTTTAAGAATAATATTAGAAACTGCTGTTAGTGATATACAAACTGCTGAATTAATAGAAAAATTTAAAAAAAATAATTCATTATTTAATAGTTTTTTAAAAAATCCAGCAGGAATATTAAAAAATCAATTAATGTCAAAAGTATTAGGACAAGGTAAATCTCAAAAAGAATTATCTGAATTTCAACAAGTTTTACAAAAATTAACAAATTTACCAGTAATTCATAAAAAAATAATGACACATATTACTAATAATAATATTGCTAAATTACAACATATTCAAAAACAATATTTAAATGGTAAGTCATTAATGGATAAGGGTAAAGAAATTATTATGAATTCTTTAACACAAGAAGATTATGACAGTATGATTGGAGTTTATGTAAATCTTTCTAGTAGTGCATTAGCGGGTGGTATGTGAACTCCAGTAGTACAAGCACAATCTGGTACTTATGGTATTGCTACATTAACATATAGAACTAATTTAAGTAAATCATATGATTATTTTAATGTTTCAAGAGAAACTTGAATTGATATGTGTAAATCTATGGGTGCTTATGGTACTGGTGCTAATAGTGTATTTATCAGAGAGTATTTAGGTGGAGTAAATAAAACTAGAAAAGAAATGAATGCTACTGTTAGAAAAAATGTTAGTCAATTAAATAGAGCAGTAACTAAACCTAATAAATCAGTTATTAGTACAGTTAATAAATCACAAGCAGTACAAGGATATGGAAGGTATAAAGATTATGGAAAACAAAAATAATATTGATTGAAATGTAAATTTAAATTATATTACAAAAGATGATTTAAAAACTATATATGGTTTTATACCAGATGCTGACCAAACTACTACTGATAATACTAAAACTGATTTTACTATTATGGCAATTGCTATTTCAAGTGAAAGAATTAATACTATTACTGGTAATCAAATTGAAGTAATAGGATTTAAAAATCTTAATGAAACTCAACAAAATTTAGTTAAAAGAGCAACAGCAAGAATGACTATATATTATTTAACTGATGGAATGGCATTTATAAGAAGTAGTGTTTCTATTAGTGGTAATGGTTTATCAAGTAGTATTAGTCCACCAAGTGAACCAGATTATGTTTTAATGGAAGTATATAATTTATTACAACAAGCAAATTTACATACTCCAAGAAAAGCAATTAATAATCCTATTTCATGTAATACAGACAATTTTAATACACCTAGTATTTTTGATGAAAGTGATACAAGAGTAATAACTTGAGATTCTGGTAATAAAACATTTTTACGAAAAGAAGGAATAATTGCTGGTACTGGTATAAAAATAGATGATATTACTGATACTATACCTAAATTAAAAATTCATGTTGATAGTAATATTGATTCATTATGAGAAATTAATATAGATAATCCTAATTTTATAAAGCCAAAAGATGATAAAGGTATTAGTGCAAATGATAAACGTATTATTGATGTTGGTACACCTACTTTTTTAAGTGATGCTACAACTAAAGAATATGTTGATAATTTAATTGATAAAAAACAAGATAAATTAATTGCTGGTGAAAATATTAAGATTGATGAAAAAACTAATACTATTAGTGCTACTGGTGGTAAAGTAGATTTATCAGATTATTATAAAAAAGAAGAAATAGATAAAAAATTAGAAGATACAAAAGCACAATTTCCGATTGCATTTCAAATAAATGCTCTAAGTCAAGAAATTCCTAATTTAGAAACTACTAATAAAACAGTTGTTGGTGCTATTAATGAATTAAAAGAAAAAATAAAAGACAAAAAATTTTCAAATGATTATTTTAAATATAATACTGAAACAAATGAAATTTTACTAAATGATGAAGAAAATTCATTACTTTGTAAGGAATTATTAGAAAATAATGAATATAAAATATTAAAAACTCAAAATAAAAAATTATTACAAGCAATTAATGAAATATTAGAAAAACAACCACAACCAAGTCCAAGTCGTTCAAATTGAAAAAAAGTAGGAGAAGTTATAACAGATAAAAATAATAATAATCAAAATTTTATAAAATATATATTTAAAGATAAAACACATTATAGAATATATATAAGTTATGGTGATTATACAAGTAAAGAAAATAATAAAAATTATAGTTGACAAATAATTAATTTTTATTATCAATTAGATACAAGCGTTGTAAAAAGTAGTTTATGAATAGCAAATAATAACAATAACCAACAAACTGAAATTAATATTTATAACAATAGAATAATGTGGGGTATGGGTAGAGATTATATTTTTAAAAAATTAGAAGAATTACAGGAATAATATTATGTTTTTTAAAATAATAAAAATTATTTTAGGTTTAATTGGAGTAATTCTATCGTCAGCAACAGCGGGTTTAATTATATTTATCATTGTAAAAATAATATTAAAAATTAATCAAATATTTTAGAAAGGTGGTGATTAATATGGATACTACAACAATTATTATAGTTGCTAATTTATGTATTAATGGGGGTTATGTTTTAATTAAATTAGGAAAAGCATTTATTGCTTTTGGCAAATCTTTAACAGACCCTAATAAAAAAGAAATTAAAAAACAAAATAAAATTAATAAATTACAAAATAAATTAAATTCTATTAATAAACAACCAGAAGTAAAAAGTATTTATTAAAAAAACAGAGGCTTTTATGTAATCTGTGTATCTTTGTTTTACAAAGTACTAGTTTAGATTAATTCTATCTTCAAATTTTATCATAAAATGAGCAATTGCTGTATTTCAATTTTGAATGGGCATTGTTCATTTTTTTGTTATATTTTCAATTGCTAAATAAAATATTTTAAAAACTGCCATATCGTTAGGAAAAACTTTTTTATTTCTGATAACTTTTCGTAATTGACTATTTACAGATTCAATAGCATTTGTTGTATAAATCACTCTTTTGATTTCTGTAGGATAACTAATAAAAACCATTAAATTATCTCAATTTTTATATCAAGATTTAGCAATTTGAGGATATTGTTTATTTCACTTATTTTCAAAGGATTCTAAAGCCTGCATTGCTTGTTCTTCACTACATGCAGTATAAATTGGTTTTAAATCTGCAACTAGAGATTTTCTATGCTTATATGAGACATATTTCAAACTATTTCTAATTTGATGAACTATGCATAATTGATGTTCTGTTTTAAGATAAACTGATTGTATTGCTTCTGACATGCCTGTTAAATTATCACTGCAGGCAATAAGAATATCATTTAAGCCACGATTTTTCATTTCTGTTAAATTTGCTAATCAAAATTTAGCACCTTCATTTTCACTAATTCATAAACCTAAAACATCTTTTTTACCTTCTAAATCAACTCCTAAAGCTATATAAACTGATTTATTAATAATCCTTTTATCTTGTCGTACTTTCACTACTATGCAATCAAAATAAACAATCGGATAGACACTTTCTAATGGTCGATTTTGCCATGCTTTTACATCATCAATAACATCATCAGTAATTTGACTAATAACACTTTCACTAATATCAGCACCATGATATAACTCTTGTAATTGCATTCTAATATCTGATAATGTCATACCTTTTGCATATAAAGAAAGAACTTGTTGATCAAAACCATCAAATCTTCTTTGTCTTTTTGCAACTATTATAGGATTAAAATTACTATTGCGATCTCGTGGTACATCAATCTCAATTTTACCTTGTTGAGTTATTATTTTTTTTGAACTTATACCATTACGAGCATTGTCACTATTACTATGTTGATTCTTTTCATATCCCAAATAATTTTGCATCTCAGAATTCAACATTTTTTCTACTAATCTTTTTGTTAATTCTTTATACAATCCTCCCTCTTTAAAAACTGTTGTTAAATCTTCAGTATTTTCTAATAATAAATCTACTGCTTTTGATATTGGATCATTATTATTAATATTTTGCTTTTTAGCCATCTGTAACTCACTCTTTCTAGTCATTTAATTATATTTACTAGAATTAATTAAACATAGTTATTTTTGTAAGTTACACAGATTACTAAACATTATCAGTTAATATAAAAATATTATTAACAATTTTTTGTTTAAAATGTAAACTCATTTTTTAAACTATTTTTTCAAAAAATATTTATTTCTATATTCAATAACACTAAATAGTTTTAAAACAATTTTATTGACAATTAATTAAATTTAATTACGGAATATGTCCTATGTTGATTCTTTTCATATCCCAAATAATTTTGCATCTCAGAATTCAACATTTTTTCTACTAATCTTTTTGTTAATTCTTTATACAATCCTCCCTCTTTAAAAACTGTTGTTAAATCTTCAGTATTTTCTAATAATAAATCTACTGCTTTTGATATTGGATCATTATTATTAATATTTTGCTTTTTAGCCATCTGTAACTCACTCTTTCTAGTCATTTAATTATATTTACTAGAATTAATTAAACATAGTTATTTTTGTAAGTTACACAGATTACTAAACATTACCAAAAAACACCTTAATTGGTGTTTTATTTTTGTTTAATATACGCGTGTGCATAATCATTACAATTATTATCTTGGCAATTATCTAAATGATAATTAATTTTTCCTAATTGCCTTGAACCAATCATATTAAATGTTTCTTTATTATCATTGTCTATATATCAATCTTTTTTTGGTCTCATTATTTACTCCTTATATTAAATAAGTATAATATAACATAATTATAAACTCATATGATTATAATCTCAATTTAATGAAGTATTATCATAATTTAATGGTACTTCATGTAAATCACTACCATATTGACTACTTGTTTCACTATTAATTGTAAATCTATTATCATTAATTAATCTTGTAACTTCATTTGTAAATGCTGTTTCTTGCATTTCTTCAATATGATTTGTAGTTTCCATAGGTAGTAAATTATGAATAATTTCAGAAGCACCAGCAATTATTGTAGGTAATGCATAAGCATTATTAAAATCGTTATTAATACCCATTGCTACACCACTACTAATCAAACATCCACCAGTTGCCATATTACAAATTTTTCTTATTGCTTCAAATTTATTAGGTATTAACTCAGTAATTCCTGCAATTAAATTTGCTATACCATAGCTATTTAAACTAATAAATGTATCTCAATCCATTAAATGATTAGAAGAGTTACTAAGATTACTAAATAATAAATCTGGTGGAAATGGGTTTACTGTTGTAGTTGTTGTGGGACTTTCTGTTGGATTAGGATTAATATCTGCATTAGTAAATTTACTATAATTAACTAATCCAATTGTTCCTAATCCTAATAATATTTTTTTAGAACTATTAAGTAATCGAGAATTTGTGCTTGGCGTTTGGTTAAGATTTCATATATCAATTGCTAGTTTCTTGCTAAATAATAAAGCATTTATACTAGCTAGTATTGAATTATTAATTACTTGACCATAATAAGCACTTGTTCCAATCATTGCTGATAAGGGGCTTATTCCAGTTCTAATTAATTTGGTTAAAGTATAATTTGATTGTGAGTTTTCTGTATTTGGCATTTTATTCTCCTTTTATAAATTTAAATTGCATATTTCCAATAGTATCTCTATTATTACCAACTATAATTAAATATCCAGTTTGATTATTTTCTAATATTCATGAATAAAAAATATCTTGTGGATATAATTTTGGATATAAATTTAATCCTAATAAATAACATAAAGCATCTTCTTTATTTTTTAATAAATTTACTGTTGGACATTTTATTTCTTTTGGACTTTTTTCATTATAAAATCATTCAGTTCTAATATTTCTCATTATTTCACATCCTTTTATGAACTGATCAGCACCGTAATAAACGGTGGACTATAGAATTATAATGTTATCCAAATTTTAATAATTCTATAGTTTCGTTCTGTATAAAATAAAATTTAGGACTTACATTGACATATTTAAATAAAATAAAAAAAGGAACGGGTAAAGGGTTATATGTCAAATGCCTAAATATTAATTATTTTTATTTTTTATTTAATTCTTCATTTTCATATTGAATAAAACAGATTTCATGCATATATCACTTTACTTTTTTGAAGCAAAAAATTTTTTTATAATTTTTTATTCAATTACCATCCATTATTGATTTTTTACAATAATCACATTTATAAATTATCATTATCAAATTCTCCATTTTCAATTAATTCCTTTAAAATAAATAAAGTTACATCAGTTCTACGTTCTGGTTCTAATTTAATTAAATTATTAATATGATTAATTAGTTTTTCTTTATTAATACAATTTTTATGTCTTGATTTATTAATTTCATCAACTTTAATTCTATGCCCTAAACAATAGGCTCTACCATTTTCATCAATAGATTCATTAGCTTTAATTTGACATTGTATTAATTTTTCATTTCAAGTTTCAGTTCACATACATATCATGATAAATTTACCTTTCATTAAACTTCAAAATTTTCTATTATTTCTTCTTCCTTTTCTAATTCTTTTAATTTAGATAAAGTAGAATTTATATCATTATTATCAATTTCATGATTTGAATTAATAATTTTTACTTCTTCACCAGTATTATCTTTATAAGCAATTGTTTCTTCATCAATTACTACACCTTGGTCTAATTGAAGTGCTAAATTAATATCATCTTGATTATTTAATACTATAATTGGTGTTTTATTAATTTCGCGAATTAATGCTTTAACTACTGTTTTTAAAGCCATTTGGTCAAAAGCAGAAGTTCATATATGATTTAATTTTCATTCTTGATTTTTTTTATTATAAGTTTTGCCATATTTATCTCTATGTTGATTTATTTCTTCAACAGTCATTCCTTTATAAAAATTATTAATTTTACCATTTTTATCTAAAAGTGAAATATAACAATAATAACCAATAGTATTAATAGTTTTTCTTTCAAAAATTAATGCTGGATTAATTTCTCATTTATTATTTTCTTGATTAAATTTATGTGCAGTTGTTATTTTTTCTCTTTGAAAATCAATTACTAATCCAGTTCTTTGTAATAATGTTAATCAACCATCTTCTTGAATTTGTACTTGTAATTCATCACCATAAGGAATTAATGCTAATTCTTTTTTAATAGGATTAATAGAAAGATTTAACTTATATAAATTTATTAAAGCATTAATTAAACTTTGAGTATTCATATTTTTTAAATCTTTACTAGAATTTATAATCATTTCATAATAATTTCTAAATTTTATATATTCTTCTTTATTACTTTTAATAAAATTAGGAATTTTTAATTCATTTTTATTATTACTCATTATTTTCTTCTCCTTTTTTATTTAATAATTCTAAAATTTCATCTAATTTTTTATTAATTTTTCCTAAATGTTTTAATAAAATTAAAATTGACTTATCCATGATTATCATCCTTACTTACTATTTCATCAACTATTTTTTCTAAACAATTCATACATCAATTTTTACTTAATCAGATTCTTTTATTACATTTTTTACATTTATTCATATTTATTTATCCTTGTTTTTAGTAAACTTAATTCATATTTAATTTGTTTTCTAATTTCAAATTCAATTACTTCATCATGTGCATATTCTAATAATTCATTTAAATATTTAATATTTTCTTTAATTTGTTCTATTTTCATTTTTATTTTCTCCTTTAAAATATTTTGTTTTTGCATTAAATCATTCAATTAATAATTCATTTGTTATTTCAATTTCTATTTCTTCTTGACTATTTTTATTAGTTAAATAAACATAAGTTTTATTACATGGACTTATACCATTAGCAAGTAACATACAATAATAAGCAGTTAATTGTAATTTAATTCTTTTGAATTTATCTTCATCAATACAAGCATATGTTTTATAATCAACTAAATAATATTTATTTTCTTTTTTATCTAAATAAACTAAATCTGGTGTTCCTGCAACTAAAGTATCAGTAATAGGTTTTTCAATAATAAATTCATAATTATTTTTATCTTTAAATTTTTCTTTTAAAAAAATAAGTGATTTTTTACAATAAGAATAATTTATATTATTAGTTACTGGTTTTAATTTTTTTAATAAATTATTAATAATATTTTCTTGATTAATATTTTGTAAATATAATTCATTAAGTTTATGAACTCATTTACCACGAACTGAAGCATTTTTTAATACTTCTGCTGAGATATGACTATATCCAAAACCTAAATAATTATCAATAATTCTAGAAACTGAAATTAATTCTTTATCTTCTAAAAAATATTGATGTGTTTCTTTTTTAAAAATTAATTTACTCATATTTATTTCTACCTATTAATATTCAAAAACATTTATTACATAATCTATTACCAAAAGAAGATTGTTTTCTACAATTATCACAAGAACCATTCATTCTATATTCTCTATATTCCATAAATATTTTTACCTTTCATTAATTAAGTTTTTTATTTAATTCCTTATTATTTAAATTTATGTCTAATTCCATTACTAATATTTCATATTTTTCAATATAAGCCTCTTTGATTAAATGATGTTTATAATTTCTATGAAAGTTATTAGCATTTTCAACTGTAGAAAAGGCTTTATATTTTATTTGAGAAGTATAATTAACTTCATATTTTAATAAGTAAACATATTTCATATTTATTTTTTCTCCTTTATTTTATTTATTGTGTTATGATATTGTTAATGAGGTATGTATTTATATATAAAACCCCCTATTTTTTTAAATAATACAAATGTAATTATTAATTAGATTAATGGGGTATTTACTGAGCCATAATAAGGCTATTCAAATTAATCTATAATTACATTAAGCGATATACTGTTATTTTCTAATTTGCTTAACATTAGAATCCTTTTATACTGATAGAAAGATAGGCCTATAGCCAACAGTTATTTTTTTTCTTTCCGACAGGGTATTAAGTTTTAATCTTTTAACAAAAAAAGAACGATAGTTATATCGTTCTTTGTTATCCAATTATTAATCTAAGGGTTAAAGTGATGCGCCCTATTTAAGACTTCTTGCAAAACCTATCTATTAAAAATTTAATTTTTAAAATAAAATTAAAAATAAAAAAGATAGGTAATCTATGATGTTTGATAAATTAAAAACTATTAACAATACAGAATTATTAAGATTAACTGGTATAAATGATATTATTTTTAATAAAATTCTAAAAATTTTAAAGACAGAAGAAGTAAAAAAGTTTAAAAATGGTGGTACACCTAATAAATTATCATTAGAAAATCGTTTATTAATGACTTTAGAATATTGAAGAGAGTATCGAACTTATTTTCATATTGCTAAAAGTTATGGAATTAGTGAAAGTAGTTGCTATAGGAATATCAAGTGAATAGAAAATACTTTAATAAAACATCCTGATTTTCAACAACTTGATGGGCAAAAATCACTGTTAAATAATAATTTTAAAGATAAAACAGTTATCATTGATGTGACTGAAAGTACTATTCAACGCCCAAAAAAAGTCAAAAACAATATTATTCAGGAAAAAAGAAAAAACATACAATAAAAACTCAAGTCATAATTGAAAAAGATAGTAAAAAAATTATAAGTTCTTATTTTTCTTATGGTAAAAATCATGATTTTAAAATTTTAAAAAATTCAAAAACGAAATTTTTATCAGAAACAACTATTTTAGTAGATTTAGGATATCAAGGTATACAAAACATACATAAAAATGTCTTATTACCTAAACGAAAATCAAAGAAAAACCCTTTAACTAAAGAAGAAAAGAAAAATAATAAGGCTATTTCAAAAATGAGAGTTGTTATTGAACATGTTTTTGCGATTCTTAAAAAATTTAAAATTATTAGTGAAAAATATCGAAATAGAAGAAAAAAATTTGCATTAAGATTTAATTTAATAGCTTCAATTTATAATTTACAATTATTAATTTAAATATATTTGATAATTTCATATTTTATTTTTTTATTTGAAATAATAATTTTTGTTGTATTTTAATGACAAAAAATAAAACATATTTTGAACAATAATTTTTAAAAAATATTAAAAGTGTTATTAAAATAAATTTTTAAACTTAAAAAATGTGATTAATATCATAGTTTTGCAAGAAGTCTAATGTTTTAACGAAAAAATTAGTTGAAGATTTACCCTTATTTTCTTGATTATTTAATAATTTTATTTCACTTATTTCATTAGTTAAATTAATTGTTTTTAATACAACTAATTGATTTTCAGAATTAAGATTTCTCTCAATTATTCTAACTGTCATTTTTTGTTGTCGATCAAATAAAAGTAATAATTGACTATTAATATTCAATAAATCATAATCATCAGAAATTTCAAAATTATATTTTCCTTTAATGACTTGACCTGATGAATCAATAATTTGAATATTTTTACTATCTGCTTTTAAAATATATGTTTTACTATTTAATCTAATAATATCAATTCCATAAAGATCTAATTCAGAATATGTATTACTTACATAATCATAAATTAATACTTGATTATTATCATCTTTAATTACTCAAACTTCCCTATTAGTTTTAAAAAAATATTTTGCTGTTCACGATAATTTATTAATAGTAAAATCGGAATTACTTATTAAAAGACTATAGTCTCCATTATCTGACTTAATAATAACTTCATCATCACGAATATAGTTAATTTCTTTTATTGCATGAAATAAAGAAACAAATTTTAATGGCATTAATTTTTGATCTTTTATTTCTCCAAGAGTAAGTATAGTGTGATTTAAAATTTTTGTTTCAATTAAAAATTTTGTATTACTAATTGCTGTTACTTTGCCATAAAGATTAAATTCTTTAAATATTTCTATTTTTAATGAAGTTAAAACACCATTAGAAGTTAATAAATACAGGTTTTTGGTAGATTTTTCTGTTAAAATTCCGTAATTTCCTCCTTGACCATTAGTGAATTCAGTGAATCTTATATGATCAGGATTAGAAATTTCTTAAAACTTCTTATCTTTATCTAAAAATCATAATTGATTTCCATTAATCACTAAACCAAGATTATTATTAAAAAAATAAAATTTACCTTTTTTATTCAAATTAATTAAAGAAATATCATCTTTATTTTGTTGAAGATTACATTTTAAATCTTGTAACTGATTAGCATTCGTACCTATATTATTAGTATTTAAAATACTACTTAAACTGCTAACAGTTGTTGCAAGTGTTAAAACACTTAATGTTTTTAATAATGCTTTCATGATGAAAAGCCCCTTTTTTCCCCATTAACTTCTTAAATTTAAGAAGTTAATTACATTTTAATTTTCAAAAAAAATAAATGCAATAAAAAATTAATATTCATGGTATTCTAATCTATTTTCTAAAAAATATTTTTTATCAAAACCATTCTCCTTTTTAAAATCTTTAATTTGACAAATTTTAAAATATACTTATCAAATAACTTCTATTTACAATTAATTTATTTTTATATTAAACTAATAATATATTTATAATTGGATGGATTACAATTTATTGGACACTAATTACGTAGACAAGTAAACAAATTTGTTAAAAGAAAGGAACTATAATTATGGCCAATATTAACTCATATACCGATGAATTTAAAAAACAAATAGTAGCTTTATATCAAAGTGGCAAATCAGTATCTTGCCTTGCTAAAGAATATAATATTACAAGAGCAGCTACTTACAATTGAATTAAGCAATTTAGTAATTCAGGAAGTTTTAAAACTAAAGATAATCGTTCTTTTGAAGAAAATGAATTAATTAAATTAAGAAAAGAATTAAAGCAATTACGAATGGAAAATGATATTTTAAAGCAAGCAGCACTAATAATAGGCAGAAAATAGAAATTATTGTCAAAAATAAAGCTAAATATAAAATTCGCACAATGTGTCGTTTTTTAAAAATATCTAAATCAACATATTATTTTAATTTAAAGAAAAAAGAAAATAAAATCAAAAATAATATTTATGATGAAGCTGTTATTAGTGCTTTTAAAGAAAATAAAGAAGTTTATGGTACTAGAAGATTAAAAAAAATTCTAGAAAACCAAGAAATTTATTTATCGCGCAGAAAAATTAAAAAAATTATGAATGAACATAATTTAATATCAAAATATACTAAATTATCATTCAAAAATCATAATAACAAAGTTAACGATAGTCAAATAACTAATCTTGTTAATAGAAAATTTAAGAATAGGATTAAAAATGAAGTTATTGTTAGTGATTTAACTTATGTACAAGTTAATGGTAGGTGAAACTATATTTGCCTATTAATAGACCTATTTAACCGCGAAATTATCGGACATAGTGTTGGAGTTAAAAAAGATGCATCATTAGTACATCAAGCATTTATGCAATCAAATCGCTGTTTAAAAGATATTCAAATATTTCATAGTGATCGCGGTAATGAATTTAACAATAAAATTATTGATAAACTTTTACTAGCATTCAACATTAACCGTTCTTTAAGTAAAAAAGGTTGTCCTTATGATAATGCTGTTGCTGAAGCAACTTTTAAAACTTTTAAAACCGAATTTATTAATGATAAAAATTTTACATCATTAATCCAATTAAAATTAGAATTATTTGATTACATCAATTGATATAACAATATAAGAATTCATAGCACTTTAAACTACTTAACTCCAGTTAAATATCAACAACAAATGTTTACCAAAAAATAGTCCTAAAAAGTGTTGCCATTCCAAAAGATTAAATAATACATACCAGGTAATAAAATACCACCACCAATAAAATGAACATCTAGAATAAAGTAGACACAGAATTGTAACCTTTGTGTTAAAAATACTTTAAGGAAGGTGTTAATTTTTTTTATGGCTAAATGACTATCAAAAGAAGAAAAGTTAAAAATAATAAAAATAAGTAAAATTAAAACGATTGATAAAACTGCATTAGAATATGGTATTGGCCGATCATCAATAAAAGAATGAATTAAAGCATACAAATTATTAGGTGAAGAAGGTTTAGAATATGGCAATGGAATTCGTGCTAAAAAAACCAAAAGAACAGGTCGAACCAAATCTTTAAATTTTAATGAAATGACAAAACAAGAATTAATTCAATATATTGAGGTAATGAACGATATAAAAAAGTATTTAGAAAAATCGACAAAAAAGAAGAAATATTTTCTGATTTTCTCCTTGAAGAAAAAATATCAGATTAGTTATTTATGTTGATTTTTAAAGGTTTCAAAATCAGGATATTACAAATGAATTAAAAACGGAATGAATGAATTTAATAAATGAGATAAATTTTTAGCTAATATAATTAAAAATATTTTTTATGAATTTAAAGAAATTTATGGTTATAAAATGATAACTTTATTAATTAACAAAATTTATAATTTAAAATTAAAATTTCATGTTGTATATAGATATATGAGAAATATGGGTTTAAAAGCTAAGGTTCGCATAAAGAAATTTGATTATAAAACTAAATCAGGAAGTTTAAGATATGATAATTTATTAAATCGTGATTTTTCAACTACTGATTTAAATCAAAAATTAGGTACTGATATAACTTATTTATTGACTAATGGTAAAACATATTATTTATCAATTGTTAAAGATTTTCATAATAATGAAATATTAGATTATAAAATAAGCGCAAGTTTAGATATGACATTTGTTGTCCAAAACATTATTCAAGCTTGAGTTAATGCTCAAAAACCTACTTCATGAATTTTACAATCAGACCAAGGATTTCATTATACAAATCCTTCTTATAAAACCTTATGTGACGAATTAAAAATAAAAATTTCGATGTCTAGAAGAGGTAATTCTTGTGATAATGGTGCTACTGAATCTTGATTTGGAACAATGAAAACAGAATTTCTATATCAAATTCTAAGAAAAAACAGAACTATTGAATGAATAAAAGAAAATTTACCCAAATATATTTACTTTTATAATAACGATAGACCTCAAACAAAATTAAAAGGAATGAGTCCAATCGAATATCGATTAGCTCATTCCAAATCAACAAATAATTACTTCATATCTACAAATTTAACACTTACAAACACTATTTTATAAAATTTAATAAAAGGTTACTTTAATTGTCCACTTTTCTTGACAAATTCAAAGTCCGGCCGCAATACCCATTAAAAAAGTTTTTAATAACGGACTTTGTGCTTTCTTTAATGCATACTTATAAACAGCAATATAAGTTTCAATACTTGTTAATGTTTCTTCATTATTCATATTTTCTACACTTGTATTCACGAATAAACTACTCCTATCTTTTATTTAATAGCAGCAAAAGCTGTTTCTAAAGTTTCTTTAATAATTGCACAAGATTTATCAAATGCCGTTTGCTCTTCTTTCGTTAATGGTAACTGAACTACTCTTTTTCAACCTTTTTCGTAAAGTATTGTTGGTACACCAATATAAAAACCTTGCTGTCCATATTCTCCTTGTAAATAAGCACCCGCTACTAAAACGTGATTTTGTCCTTCAAGGATATTTCTTACTAATAATGCCAATGCTGCACCAATACCATAAAAAGTTGCACGTTTTAATTTAATAATTTTATAAGGTCTTTGTGCTACTTCTTTTCTTAATTCTTCTAAATCTTTTTCTTTAATTCTACCTTCAGTAATTTGTTGATAAATAGTTTTATTACCTACCGAAACCGAACTTCAAGGAATCATTGAAGAATCACCGTGTTCACCAATTACATAAGCAGCAACTGACTTTGGATTAACTGCAATTTTTTCTCCAATTAAATATTGTAAACGTAAGGTATCTAAAATCGTACCAGAACCTAATACTTGATGATAATCAAATTGTGTAATTTTTTGATAAACAGTTGTCATTATATCAACAGGATTAGATGCAATAATAGTAACACCTTTAAATCCTGATTTTTTAATTTCTAAAGCAATGCTCTTCATAATTTTGGCATTATCTGCTACCATATTTAATCTTGTTTCACCATCTTTTTGTGGTCTTCCAGCAGTAATAACAATAATATCAGCATCTTTACAATCGCTGTAATTTCCAGCCTTAATTGAAATAAAAGGATGATCTAAAGCTGCTTGACAATCAGCAAAATCAATTGCATTACCTTCAGCTATACCTTCAAAAGCATCAATTAATACATATTCTTGGGCTAAACCTTGATTAATGGCACTGTAAATAAAACTACTACCAACAGCTCCACATCCAACAAGTACAATTTTTCGTTTTGCCATATTTACCTCCATATTTTTTGCATTTCATGTAACAGTACTTTATCCTCGGCACTATTTTAATAACTTACTTTTTAAAATAAAAGTTACAATGATATGTAATATTTTTATTATGCTTTTTATATAAGAATGTTAAAAAAATAAAAATCTAATTAACAAGGACAAAAATTTATTACATTTTTATCTTACCACTATTTTAATAAAAAAATAAGTTTTATTTTTTTATTAAAATAAGTTTTATTTTTTCTTTTAAATTTTTGTTTTTCAATTAATAACAATACCTTTTGGTCTAGTAAAAGCAAGTAACGAAGGACGAATACCTTGTACGCCAAGACCTGAATCCTTAACACCAACAAAAGAAAAGTGATCGGGACCACGTTGTGACTGATCGTTAATATTAACACTTCCAACTTCTAATAATTTAGCAATACTCATTGCACTATTAATATTAGTAGTAAAAACAGAAGCTTGTAAACCATATTGTGAATCATTTGCAATATTAATTGCTTCTTTTACTTCATCAAAAATAATAATCGGCAACAATGGTGCAAAAGGTTCTTCTCATGCTAAATTCATTTTTGTTGTTACGTCAGTAATAATAGTTGGTCACATTAAATTTTCTTTAAATTTATTACCAATTAAACAATTGGCTCCTTTATCTAAAGCATCTTTAATTAATTTTTTAGCATTATCAACTGTTGGTTGATCAATAACAGGAGTAATATCACAATCATCTGTGGGCAAACCAACAGTTAATTTTTCAACTTTTTCTTTTAAAATTGGAATTAATTTGCTACTAATTGTTCTTTGCACTAACACTCTCTTAATAGCAGTACATCGTTGTCCTGAATAACTAAATGCACCTTTAATGATTTTGGTTGCTGTATCTTCAAGATCAGCATCATTAAGCACTATTGCTGGATCTTTACCTCCTAATTCTAAAATCAAATCAGCTTTTAAAGATTTCTGTGAAATACGATTACCAACAACAGCACTACCAGTAAAAGAAATAACATTAATTGCTTCATTTTCAACTAAACTATCACCAATTTCACTACCTTTACCACTTATAGCATTAAAAACACCATTAGGAATGTTAGCTTCTTTGGCTAATTTAGCTAAGTGTAATCCCACCAATGATCCTTGTGTTGCGGGTTTAAAAACAACACTATTACCGGTCACAAGTGCTGGAAATATTTTAGAGACTGATAAATTTATCGGATAATTAAAAGGAGAAATAGCAAGAACAATTCCTTTTGGTACGTATTCAAAAATAGCTAATTTGTTCATACTTCCTCAACTATCACCTGTATAAGATTCAGGATGAAGACGTAATGCTTCTTGTAAAGTATATTCAATATATTCAACTGTTCTATCAATTTCACTGCAAGCCGCTTTTGTGCCTTTAGCAATTTCATTGGTCATTAATTCAGCAAGTATTAATTTATCGCGAATAATTAATTGTTTTCAAGAATTTAAAAAAGAAATTCTTTTTAAAATAGGCATTTGTTCTCAATTTTTTTGAGCAAATTTTGCAGATTCATATACTTTTTTAATTTCAACTTTAGTTAAGGTAGGAACTTGGCCTGCTATTTTATTAGTAGTGGGGTTGATAACTGATATTCAATTACCATTTTCATACAACTCACCATTAATTAGAGATTGATATTTAATAATATTATTTGTCATCTATACTTCCTCCTTAAATCACTACTATAATAATTATAGCATTGATATAAGTCCTATCCTATTCACTCTTAACTAAAATTATTATTTAAATTTATATTATGAAATTCAAAAAAACTAATTCTTTAAAAAAGTTCATAATTTTCAATAAAAAAGTTTATTTTAAATACCATTGTTGCTTTCTTTTGTATTAAAATTTTCTGATATTGATGATATATCAGCATCAATAACATCAGTTTTTAAATCAATCACTAAATTATTACCACCAGCAATAATATCATCAGCAACTACTTTGCCAGTTCCTTCATTTACCTTGCTAAGATTAATGTCACTTGCTTTAATCACTAATCATTTTTCTTTTTTCGTTAATATATTAATAAAAGATGTTGCTGGTGATAAGAAGGTTTTAATAATACTAATACTTTTACTTTTAGGAACTTTTATTACTTTATTACCTTTTGTTGTTCGTGAAGTTTGTTCAATAGTATTGAATAACATTCGTTTAATTGTTCCAACTGATGTTAACATTGCATAAATATCATTACTATTACCACAAGCCATTCCTACCACTTCATCTTCTTCAGAATTAATTTTCAAAGCTTTAACACCTGTTGCAGTTTTAGTTAATAATGGAACTTTCGTTTCTAAATATTTTAAAGTCATACCCTTGCGAGTACTAATAACAATAAAATCATGACCGGTAGTACTATTAACACTAATAACACTATCGTTCTCTTTTAACTTAACATATTTGGCGGTTTTATTAAATCTAGTAGTTGCTAACTCTAAAAGTGGAATTCTTTTAATTAAACCATATCTAGTAGCGACTACTATATTTACATTTGGCTGTTCAAAACTATTAACTTGCGCAACACTAATAATTTTTTCATTTCCTTCAAGTTTACATAACGTATTAACATGAATACCATTATCTTTTCATTTATTTTCTTCTAATTTAAAAATTGGTATTAAAAAATAATTACCTTTATTTGTAAAAAATAATAAATTATTAAAATTATTGAACATTGCTCCACCAATAATAACATCATTTGGCTTACGTCCAAAATCTTGATAATCAAGATTTTGTAAAAATACTTTACTACTTATTACCTTAATTCAACCATCATAACTAATACTAATAAATACATTTTCTTGTCGCAATGTTGCTTTTTCATCAATTGTAATTTCAGAAATTTCACCTTGAATTTGTGATTTTCTTAGTCCAGAAAAATGAGAATTAATTTGTTCTAACTCAGTAATAATAACTTGACGTAGTGAATTTTCATTATTAAGAATTTCTTGTAAAACAATAATTTTACTTTCAATATCTGCTTTTTCTAAAAGTAATGATTGAATATCAGTAGCAGTTAAACGATACAAACGCAATTGTACAATTGCTTCTGCTTGAATATCAGTAAAATTAAAAGCTGATATTAAATTTAATTTTGCTTGCATACGGTCAGTTGATGTTCTAATAATTTTAATTACTTTATCAACTTCACTTAATGCAATAACTAAACCATTAACAATCTCTAATCTTCGTTCTAATTGTGCTAAGTCATATTGTGAACGCTTAGTAACAACATCAATTTGATGATTAATATAAAAATCTAACATATTAATTAAACTCATTTGTACTGGTTTTTTGTTAGCGATTGCTACTAAATTAAAGTTATAATAAATTTGTAAATTGGTATTTTTAAATAAATAATTTAAAATTTCTTGCGGTTTACTATCTTCTACTAAATCAATAACTATTCGTAAACCAAAACGATCCGTTTCATCACGTACTTCTTTAATACCATGAATTTTTGCTAATGTTTTAACATCATCAATTTTTTTAATCAAATCTTGTTTAATAACTTCAAATGGAATTTCGGTAATAATTATTTGTGGAATTTCACCTTCATTATTAATATGAGTTTTAGCACGAATTGCAATTCGCCCTTTACCAGAACGATAAGCTTCTTTAATACCTTTAATACCTTGAATAATTCCTCCGGTTGGAAAGTCAGGACCCTTAATAACACGCATTAATTCGCTTAAATTACATTGTGGATTATTAATTCTCATGACAATTGCATTAATTACTTCTTGTAAATTATGAGGTGGAATATTAGTTGCCATTCCAACAGCAATTCCAGAAGCACCATTTACTAATAAATTAGGAAAATAGGCAGGTAAAACTGTTGGTTCTGTTTCTGATTCATCAAAATTTTTAATTAAACTAACAGTATTTTTCTTAATATCCTTCAATAATAATTCTGAAATTAATGATAAACGCGCTTCTGTATATCGCATCGCAGCAGGATTATCACCATCAATTGAACCTTTATTACCATGCATTTGTACTAATGGTCATGCTACCTTTCACTCTTGTGCCATTCTACACATCGCAGCATAAACCGCTGTATCACCATGAGGATGATATTTACCAATTACTTCTCCAACAACACGAGCTGCTTTTTTATATGCTTTATCATTGGTTAAACCCAAATCATTCATAGCATGCAAAATTCGACGTTGAACTGGTTTCAAACCATCACGGACATCGGGCAATGCTCGTTCTAAAATAATATATTTGGCATATCGACCAAAACGTTCTGCAACAATATCATCAATAGGATAAGATAAAATTTGTTCATTATTTTGTTGAATCTCTTCTTTACTATTCATAACTTATAAACTCCTTTTTCTTAATAATCACTAGCTTCAAAAGAAATATTTTCTTCAATTCATTTTCGTCTTTTTTCTGGTTTATCACCCATTAATATTTGAATTTCTGTTTCTGCTGATAGAGCATCCTCAATAGTAATTTTAATTAATTGACGGACATTTGGATCCATAGTTGTTTCTCATAATTGTTCAGCATTCATTTCTCCTAAACCTTTATAACGTTGCAGGTCATATTTACCTTTAATTGTTTCAACTTTATCTTTTAATTCTAACTCATTTCAAACATATACATGTTTCTCTTGCTCTTCTTCTTTAAAAGAAATTTTAAATAAAGGCGGTAATGCAATATAAATATTACCCGAAGTAATTAAATCTCGCATATAACGATAGAAAAAAGTTAGTAATAAAATTTGAATATGGGCACCATCAGTATCGGCATCAGTCATAATAATGACTTTATTATAATTACAAGTTTCAATACTAAATTCGTTACCAACACCAGCACCAATCGCATTAATAATCATACTAATTTCCTCATTATTAAAAAGATCAATTACTTTAGTTTTTTCGGCATTAATTACTTTTCCTTTTAACGGTAATATCGCTTGGAACTTACGATCACGACCTGACTTGGCACTGCCACCAGCGGAATCTCCTTCCACTAAAAATAATTCATTAATGTTAGGATTTTTACTTTGTGCAGGCACCAATTTACCTACTAAAAATTTTTGCGTATCTTTACTTTTATTACGCAATGATTCGCGTTCTTTTCTTAAAGCATTACGAATATCACGAGCCTTAATGGCTTTATCAATAATTTTTTTAGCAGCATCACTATTTTCGTGAAGTCAAAATGAAAATCTTTCATTAACAATATTATCAACAACAATTCTTGCTTCGGGCGTTCCTAATTTACCTTTTGTTTGACCTTCATATTGAATTAAATTTTCAGGAATACGCAACGAAACAATAGCAACCAAACCTTCTCGCAAATCATTACCTTCTAAATTTTTATCTTTTGCTTTTAATAATTCTTGTTTTCTTGCATATTCATTAATAGCTTTCGTTAAACCACTTTTAAAACCAACTAAATGACTTCCACCATCAACAGTTTTAACATTATTAGCAAACCCTACTAACGTTTCACTATAATCTTCAGTATATTGTAATACAATTTCAACGTCAATATTATTTTGTTTACCTTTTAAACTAACAATTGGTGATAAATTTTTTTTATCTTTATTTAAATATTGCATGAAAGCAACTAAGCCATTTTCATAATGAAAAGTTTCTTCAGTACCTGTCCTCTTATCAATTAATTGAATACTTAAATCATTAATTAAAAAAGCACTTTCACGTAAATGTTGTTCAAATAAATGAACATTTCAATCACAATCTAGAAAAACACGATGAAAATCAGGTAAAAATTGTACCCTAGTTCCTGTTTTATAAGTGCTACCAATCATTTTTAAACTTTGATCAATCTTACCACCATTTTTAAATTTAATTTCATGAATTTTTTTATCACGATGAATAGTAACAATCATTCAATTACTTAAAGCATTTACTACTGAAGCACCAACACCATGTAAACCACCCGAGGTTTTATAACTATTAGTGTCAAATTTTCCACCAGCATGTAAAACCGTATAAATAACTTCGGGAGTACTTTTTTTTGAAGCATGCATACCAGTTGGAACACCACGACCATTATCTTCAACAGTAACTGACTTATCAACATTAATAGTAACAACAATACTAGTACAAAAGCCAGCTAATGCTTCATCAATACCATTATCAACAATTTCTCAAACTAGATGATGAAGACCACGATTATCAGTAGAACCAATATACATTCCAGGTCTTTTTCTAACTGCTTCTAGACCTTCTAAAATTTGAATTGATGATTCATTATAAACACTGCTTTTTGGTTTATTTGCCATGAAAAAAACTCCTTACTACAATTTATTTCATTTTCATTTTATCATATATTTATTTATTTAAAGATAATGTCGATAAAAGAACTAAATCAATTTTATAATTTAAAGTTAAAGGTTTCTATACAAAATTTAATATAATAGATTTAAAATAAATATTTATCTAATAATTTTTAATTATTAATAAAACAGTTATAAAATAAATATAAAAAAACTATTAACTTTTAATTAATTTAAAAGTTAATATTTGAATCATAAAAAAATAAATATAATAATCTTATAAAGATTATAGAATTTTATCGCTTACTTATTTTAATATTTACAAAAGACATATTCCGTAATTAAATTTTTTAAAAGTCAATTAATAATTTTAAAATTTATTTTAAAATTTTGTTATTAACAATAAATTTAGAAAAGTGTTGATAAAAATGATTTTTGAAAATTTAAAAAAATTAAAAAATGAAGAATTTTATAGATATTTTGGTATAAAACGTTTTCATTTTAATGAAATGTTAGAAAAATTAATTGAAATAGAAAAATTAGAAAAAAATAAAGGTCGAAAAAATAAACTTTCAGTAGAAGAAAGATTAATGATGACTTTATTATACTGAAAAGAATATTATACTTTTTTTCAAATGAGTATTAAATCTAAAATGAGCCCATCAAGTTGTTTTCGAAATATTACTTGAGTAGAAAATAAACTTAGTAACCACAAAGATTACCAATTTTTAAAAGAAAGATATAAATTAAAAATTGATAAAAAACAAGAAAATTCAAATGAATTTCAATTTTATTTAATTGATTCAACTGAGATTGAAATTGAAAGACCAACTAAAAAAAACTACAGTTAGAATATTTTTCTGGTAAAAGTTGAATGTATTCTATAAAATTTCAAATTGTATATGATTTTTTTAATAAAAAAATTGTTGATATTTTTGCTGATAATGGTAAAGTGCATGATTTTCAAATATTAAAAAATTCAAATCTTGAATTTTCAGAAAAAACAATAATTATTGGTGATTTAGGATATCAAGGTATACAAAATATTTATAAAAATACAATAATACCAATTAAAAGAACTAAAAATAAAAAATTAACTAAACAAGAAAGAAAATACAATAAGATTGTATCTAAAATTAGAATTAAAGTTGAACATGTCTTTGCTTGATTGAAAAGATTCAAAATTTTAGTAAATAAATGTAGAAAATCTAAATTTAGACTTATGTACTTAAGATTTAACTTACTTTGTGAAATTTTTAATAAAATAAAACCATTAAAATAAAAAAAATATTAAAAATATTTTTTTAAAATTTAAATTTTTATCGAGTTAATATAAAAATATTATTAACAATTTTTTGTTTAAAATGTAAACTCATTTTTTAAACTATTTTTTCAAAAAATATTTATTTCTATATTCAATAACACTAAATAGTTTTAAAACAATTTTATTGACAATTAATTAAATTTAATTACGGAATATGTCCTATGTATTAATATTTATATTTGCTTTATTCTTTTTATTAAAAAAGATAAGAAAAAATAATGGTTTTATAAACTATTAAGATTATTGTAATTAGAAGAAATATTTGTATTTGATAAATTTTGTTCATTATTTATATTTATTATGTGTTCTTGCAATAAAGGTGTTGTTTCATTTACTAATTGATTTAAAATAGGTTCAATTCTTTGACTTTCAAAGAATTCTCTATAAGCATTTGTTTCTGAACGCTCCTCTATACAATTAGAAACAATTTGACCAAACATCAAACCTATCATTCCTCCTATAATAGAACCTACAATAGCAGTACACAATAAAATACTATTCAAATCTTGAACGTGTTCATTTTTATTATCATTATCAAAAGAATTTTCATAAAGTAAAGTTAATCCTATGCCTCCGACTAATATTCCTGATAAAGTTCCAAATAATTCTTTTTTATTCATAGTTAATTTCATCCTTTCAAAATAAAAAAACTCAATTATTTATAAAAAAATAATGAGTCTAAAACTTATATTAATATAATTAATTTTAATATAAAAAAGTAATTATATTACAATTATTTTTCCTTTTAATTACTTTTATAATACTTTTAATATCTTTTAATATCTTTTAGAGACCAAAAATACCGCATAAATAAAGGGAAAAATGAACATAATTGTACCCTCAAAGTACGTCTATTGTACCCTCAAAGTAATATAATGTAACTCATTTATAATAAAGGGTACAATTATATTAAATAAAATCATAAAAAGGAGTTAAATTATGGAACAAGAGTTAAAACCAAAATCAATGATTTTGTATGCTAAAAACGAAATTAATACTGTACCTTTAAAAAAATTAACTTTGAAAGAAATAGATTTATTTTTTTATTTATGTTTTCGTTTAAACGAAAAAGAATCAGAAAGAGTTACATTAACTTTTAGCGAAGTAAAAAAAATTTTAGATTTTAAACCTAATGATATTGAAAGATTAAGTAAATTATTTTTAAGAACTCATCAAAAAATGTTAGAAATTAATTTTACAGTAAAAGAAAATAATAAAATAATTTCCTTTCCTGTATTTTATAAATTCGGAATAGATAAAGATGATAAATGCGTATCTATTCAGGTACATCCACGTTTTCAACATGTTTTAAATTATTTTAAATTTGGTGGTCAATTTACAAGAATTAATTTATTAGAAATAATTTCTTTGAAATCAGATTACGCAAAGAAGCTATATCCAATTTTAAAGCAGTTTGAGTCAACTGGTGATGAAAGATACACAGATTACATAAAAGCCTCTAAAAATTAATAAAAAACTATTAATTTGCATAATTTTAACCTTGTTTACATCAATAATTTTTTGATATATAGCAAGTGTATTAAATATTTTTATTTTTTTACAAAAATTAAACTTTACTTTTTTCGAACCATTTAATTATTTTTTTGCTCCTTTTTCTTTAATTTTAGCGTTAATTTGTTGTGCAAGCATATCATTTTTTCTTTGATGAAAATGTTTTTATAAAAATAATTTTAGCAATGATTTACAAGAAAATAAGTTTTTAAGTAAAAAAGAATTTACTAAAAACTTTGCAGAATGTTGCTTATATCATAAAACTGATAAATACGGTTTTGTTACAAAATTATCAATTATTAATAAATTACCAGTTGTTAATACTATAAATAAAACACATGCTCTTGTAATTGGTGCTACTGGTAGTGGAAAAACGCAAAATATTATCATTCCAACCATTATTTTAAATGCTTACTCTGTACATAAACCAAGTATGATTATTAGTGATCCTAAGGGTGAATTGTTTGAAAAAAAATCTTTAATTTTAGAAAAACAAGGTTATAATATTAAAGTTTTAGATCTAAAAAATTTTGAAATAGGTAATCAATGAAATCCATTAAATTATATTTTTAAATTATGAAAACAAAAATCATATATTAAAGTTAATAAAGAAATTGATAGTTTAGTAAATATTATTTGTCCAATTCACTATAATACTAATCCTCATTGAGACCAAACAGCACAGAATTTTATTAAAGGAATTATCTATGCTCTTTTAGAAAATTATGATATGAATAAAAATATAAACGAAAATAACTTTAATTTTTCAAGTATTAATAAGATTTTGTTTTTACCACTAGAAGAATTAAAATCATATATTTTTGATAGAAATATTGAAAGCAAAGCTAAGAAATATTTTGCTAATCTAAATACTGCAAGTCAAGAAAATAAAGAAGTTGATAGTTTAATGTCAACAACTAAAACAGTTTTAAATAAATTTGAAAATTTAGAAATCATACTATCCAATAATAATTTTGATTTTCAAGAATTTATTGATAAACCAACTGCTTTATTTTTAATTTTATCTGACCATAGTAATGAATATCATTTTTTGGCAAATCTATTTATTGCACAATTATATAAGTTTTAGTTGGCAAAGCTGATAATTCAGAGATTAAAACACTAAAAAGACCGACATTATTTTTATTAGATGAATTTGCTAATTTACCAATGATTAAAGATATAACTAATTAGACTTCTTGCAAAACCTATCTATTAAAAATTTAATTTTTAAAATAAAATTAAAAATAAAAAAGATAGGTAATCTATGATGTTTGATAAATTAAAAACTATTAACAATCCAGAATTATTAAGATTAACTGGTATAAATGATATTATTTTTAATAAAATTCTAGAAATTTTAAAGACAGAAGAAGTAAAAAAGTTTAAAAATGGTGGTACACCTAATAAATTATCATTAGAAAATCGTTTATTAATGACTTTAGAATATTGAAGAGAGTATCGAACTTATTTTCATATTGCTAAAAGTTATGGAATTAGTGAAAGTAGTTGCTATAGGAATATCAAGTGAATAGAAAATACTTTAATAAAACATCCTGATTTTCAACAACTTGATGGGCAAAAATCACTGTTAAATAATAATTTTAAAGATAAAACAGTTATCATTGATGTGACTGAAAGTACTATTCAACGCCCAAAAAAAGTCAAAAACAATATTATTCAGGAAAAAAGAAAAAACATACAATAAAAACTCAAGTCATAATTGAAAAAGATAGTAAAAAAATTATAAGTTCTTATTTTTCTTATGGTAAAAATCATGATTTTAAAATTTTAAAAAATTCAAAAACGAAATTTTTATCAGAAACAACTATTTTAGTAGATTTAGGATATCAAGGTATACAAAACATACATAAAAATGTCTTATTACCTAAACGAAAATCAAAGAAAAACCTTTTAACTAAAGAAGAAAAGAAAAATAATAAGGCTATTTCAAAAATGAGAGTTGTTATTGAACATGTTTTTGCAATTCTTAAAAAATTTAAAATTATTAGTGAAAAATATCGAAATAGAAGAAAAAAATTTGCATTAAGATTTAATTTAATAGCTTCAATTTATAATTTACAATTATTAATTTAAATATATTTGATAATTTAATATTTTATTTTTTTATTTGAAATAATAATTTTTGTTGTATTTTAATGACAAAAAATAAAACATATTTTGAACAATAATTTTTAAAAAATATTAAAAGTGTTATTAAAATAAATTTTTAAACTTAAAAAATGTGATTAATATCATAGTTTTGCAAGAAGTCTATTGAATAACGGCTGCAAGAAGTAGAAATATTTGATTTATGTTAGTCATTCAAGATTTTGAACAACTTAAAAATAAATATAAAAATTATCGTACACTTATTGCTAATTGCAACTTAAAATATTTTTTGCATACTAATGATTATCAAAATGCTAAAATACTAGCAGAAGAATATGGTACTATTAAAGTAAATGAATCTAGTACCACTAAAAGTGAAAAGCATATATCAACTACAACATATCAAAAACAAAAACCATTAATTACAGCTGAAACTCTTATTAAACTACCAGTAAATACACAAATTATTAAATACAATCGTCTTAATGTAGCCAAAGTTGAAACATTACCAATTTGAAAAATAAAGAATTATAGTGAGGCAAAAACTAGTATTATTAATGAAATTAAAGATATAAATATTGAAACCGTTAATATCATTAATAATAAAATTAAAACTATAAAAGATAAGATTAATTGATTATTAAAACAAGATTTAAGTCATGAAATTAAAAAGACATATTCCGTAATTAAATTTTTTAAAAGTCAATTAATAATTTTAAAATTTATTTTATAATTTTGTTATTAACAATAAATTTAGAAAAGTGTTGATAAAAATGATTTTTGAAAATTTAAAAAAATTAAAAAATGAAGAATTTTATAGATATTTTGGTATAAAACGTTTTCATTTTAATGAAATGTTAGAAAAATTAATTGAAATAGAAAAATTAGAAAAAAATAAAGGTCGAAAAAATAAACTTTCAGTAGAAGAAAGATTAATGATGACTTTATTATACTGAAAAGAATATTATACTTTTTTTCAAATGAGTATTAAATCTAAAATGAGCCCATCAAGTTGTTTTCGAAATATTACTTGAGTAGAAAATAAACTTAGTAACCACAAAGATTACCAATTTTTAAAAGAAAGATATAAATTAAAAATTGATAAAAAACAAGAAAATTCAAATGAATTTCAATTTTATTTAATTGATTCAACTGAGATTGAAATTGAAAAACCAACTAAAAAAACTACAGTTAGAATATTTTTCTGGTAAAAGTTGAATGTATTCTATAAAATTTCAAATTGTATATGATTTTTTTAATAAAAAAATTGTTGATATTTTTGCTGATAATGGTAAAGTGCATGATTTTCAAATATTAAAAAATTCAAATCTTGAATTTTCAGAAAAAACAATAATTATTGGTGATTTAGGATATCAAGGTATACAAAATATTTATAAAAATACAATAATACCAATTAAAAGAACTAAAAATAAAAAATTAACTAAACAAGAAAGAAAATACAATAAGATTGTATCTAAAATTAGAATTAAAGTTGAACATGTCTTTGCTTGATTGAAAAGATTCAAAATTTTAGTAAATAAATGTAGAAAATCTAAATTTAGACTTATGTACTTAAGATTTAACTTACTTTGTGAAATTTTTAATAAAATAAAACCATTAAAATAAAAAAAATATTAAAAATATTTTTTTAAAATTTAAATTTTTATCGAGTTAATATAAAAATATTATTAACAATTTTTTGTTTAAAATGTAAACTCATTTTTTAAACTATTTTTTCAAAAAATATTTATTTCTATATTCAATAACACTAAATAGTTTTAAAACAATTTTATTGACAATTAATTAAATTTAATTACGGAATATGTCCAAAATATAATTAAAAAAATTAAAAATGAAAAATGAAAAAGATTTACAGAATTATATACTAAAAATCAAAGAAAATTTAAGTTTGGAACTTGTATTAAAAATCAAAGAAAATAATATTATTTATTTAATATTTAATGAATATTTATTTATAATGTATTTATTATTTAAGTATTAATTAAATAATATTTATTTAAAAAAAGGAGGAAAATATGAGTAAAGTTTTATCATTTATAAATAATAAAGGTGGAGTATTAAAAACTACTTTAACAGTTAATTGTGCTTCATTATTGGCATTACAAGGACATAAAGTACTGATTATTGATATGGATGCACAAGGTAATGTTGGCTCTAGTTTTGGTCAAAATGTAGAAGCATTAAAATATACTATTTATGATGTTATTTTTAATAATGTAAATATTAATGATGTAATATTGCCAATATTAATTGAAAATGGAAAACTTCATCTTTTACCATCAAATTCAAAAATGTCTTTCTTTGACATTAATATTAATAAAAAATGAAATGTTGAAAATAAGCAATTTTATTCTCTAAAATTACTTATTGAACTTATAAAAAATGACTATGATTTTATTTTTATTGATAGTCCTCCTTCTATGGGTTTAACAATGATTAACATTTTATTTGCAGTCGATTGTATTATTATTCCTATGCAAGCAGAAGCCTATAGTTATCAAGGATTTAATCGTTTATTAAACTATATAGATGAAATTAAACAATATCATAAAATTAATCCAAAAATATTAGGTGTATTACCTACATTAATAAATAAAAGAACAAAAATCCATTTACAAATGATAAAAACTATAAAAAATAATGTTGATAAAAAAGATATAAAAATTTTTGAAAATTTTATTCCTATTTCTATTAAACAAGCAGAGTTTATGGCAACCAAAAACTTGCCTTTGGTTTTTGAAAATAAAAAAACACAACTCTTAGATATTTATAAAAATTTAGTTAATGAAATATTAAATAAATAATATGTAATTATTATTTATTTAATATTTAATGAATATTTATTTATAATGTATTTATTATTTAAGTATTAATTAAATAATATTTATTTAAAAAAGGAGGAAAATATGAAAGATATTAATTTAAATTTGGATGCTTTTGAAATTTTAAAACCCAATAAACAAGAAAAAAATAACATTAAAAAAGATGAAATAAATAACAACAGCTTTAAAGAAAAAGTTTCTTTAAATATGATTAATAACGGGAATAAAAATAAAAATAAAATAATTAAAACATTTATCTTACCACAAGAAACCGTTGATAAAATTAATGAAATCGCAAAAATTAAATCTACAACATATTCACAAGTAATAGTTGATTTAGTAAATTTGGTAAAATTTAATTAATAATAATTTATGGAGGCATATTATGAACAAAAAAGAATTAGTAAAATCAATTAGTAACGAAATTAATTTAAACCAAAAAGATGTTGAAAAGTGCATTGATAAACTTTCAGAAATAATTATTGCTAAAAATTCAATTGGTGAATTTGTTGATATTTCAAATCTTGGAAAATTCATGATTGTTAAAAAGAATGCAAGAACAGTAAGAAATCCTAGAACTGGTCAAACTTTACAAATGAGTGAACATTACTCACCAAAATTTCAACCAAAATCTATTTACAAACAAACAATTAAATCAGCAATTATTCAAAAAGAAACTGAGGTAAAAACAAATGTTTAAAAAAATTAAATCAATTTTCAAAAAGAATAAAAATAAAAAAATATCTTGTAAAAATATTGCAAAATCAAAATGAACTAGTAAACATGAATTTGAAAATAAACAAATATAACAAAATAAAGGTCATATATGACCTTTATTTAAAGACAAAAGAACAGGTTCTAAGATATATATTTTTAAATATTTAAAAATATATTTTACTTAAATAACTGTTAATATTTTAAGTAAAACTCTACAAGAAAAAATAAAACGAGGCTTTTATGTAATCTGTGTATCTTTGTTTTACAAAGTACTAGTTTAGATTAATTCTATCTTCAAATTTTATCATAAAATGAGCAATTGCTGTATTTCAATTTTGAATGGGCATTGTTCATTTTTTTGTTATATTTTCAATTGCTAAATAAAATATTTTAAAAACTGCCATATCATTAGGAAAAACTTTTTTATTTCTGATAACTTTTCGTAATTGACTATTTACAGATTCAATAGCATTTGTTGTATAAATAACTCTTTTGATTTCTGTAGGATAACTAATAAAAACCATTAAATTATCTCAATTTTTATATCAAGATTTAGCAATTTGAGGATATTGTTTATTTCACTTATTTTCAAAGGATTCTAAAGCCTGCATTGCTTGTTCTTCACTACATGCAGTATAAATTGGTTTTAAATCTGCAACTAGAGATTTTCTATGCTTATATGAGACATATTTCAAACTATTTCTAATTTGATGAACTATGCATAATTGATGTTCTGTTTTAAGATAAACTGATTGTATTGCTTCTGACATGCCTGTTAAATTATCACTGCAGGCAATAAGAATATCATTTAAGCCACGATTTTTCATTTCTGTTAAATTTGCTAATCAAAATTTAGCACCTTCATTTTCACTAATTCATAAACCTAAAACATCTTTTTTACCTTCTAAATCAACTCCTAAAGCTATATAAACTGATTTATTAATAATCCTTTTATCTTGTCGTACTTTCACTACTATGCAATCAAAATAAACAATCGGATAGACACTTTCTAATGGTCGATTTTGCCATGCTTTTACATCATCAATAACATCATCAGTAATTTGACTAATAACACTTTCACTAATATCAGCACCATGATATAACTCTTGTAATTGCATTCTAATATCTGATAATGTCATACCTTTTGCATATAAAGAAAGAACTTGTTGATCAAAACCATCAAATCTTCTTTGTCTTTTTGCAACTATTATAGGATTAAAATTACTATTGCGATCTCGTGGTACATCAATCTCAATTTTACCTTGTTGAGTTATTATTTTTTTTGAACTTATACCATTACGAGCATTGTCACTATTACTATGTTGATTCTTTTCATATCCCAAATAATTTTGCATCTCAGAATTCAACATTTTTTCTACTAATCTTTTTGTTAATTCTTTATACAATCCTCCCTCTTTAAAAACTGTTGTTAAATCTTCAGTATTTTCTAATAATAAATCTACTGCTTTTGATATTGGATCATTATTATTAATATTTTGCTTTTTAGCCATCTGTAACTCACTCTTTCTAGTCATTTAATTATATTTACTAGAATTAATTAAACATAGTTATTTTTGTAAGTTACACAGATTACTAAACATTACCAATAAAACTACTCATTGAGTAGTTTTGTAATATTTAAGATTTACATTTTTGGTCCTTTTGAATTTGATGCTTTTTTATCTTTTTCAGATTCAAAAGACTTAGCAACTTTTTCTCGTCTTTCACTTTCGTTTTTTTCACCTCAAGCTTTATTTATTCTTTCGGCATCTTTGTTATATTCATCTTTTTTTTCTTGACTTCATTCATTACATGATCTTCACATATTTATATTCTCCTTTATTATTTTTTAGAATATTTTTTTCTATCCTTAAAATACTCACAAAAAAAGTATATATATTTAAAACGAAAAATGTGTAAAAAATAATAAAAAATCATTATTTTTAAAAAATAGTACATAAAGGGAGAAAAGCCAAAATTTATTACTTATTGATTATGTAAATAAACATTTAACTTTATTTCAGTTATGATTTGAAGTTGTTAAAGGTTGTGAGTCTTGATTATTTACTCTATTTCGTATAAATCAATCAAAATTTTGATTACTTTCTGATTCAATAGTCAAATTTTCTAGAAGATTGTTTGGATTATGATTTATTGTATTGTTACTTATTAGTTCAATATGATTTTTATCTTTTCTGTTATCTAGTTCTTGTTTTAAAATATCATATTGTGTTTGTAATCTAGTTTCTAATTTAATTTCTGTTTTATTACTGGTAAGATTTTTAATTATTGATTGACGTTCTTTTTTATTTTTCTCTTTTTGTTCTTTATTTTTATTTATTTTTTGTTTAATTCAAGTTTCAACTTTTTTTGTTGTAGGTGAAAATATTGATGCAATTCCCTTAAGACCAAGACTAACAATACCAAATCCCAATCTCATTATAAATAGAGGGGGATGAATAAGACCAATAGTAATAAGAACTATGGGTATTAATATAGTAATAGTTCATATACTTATTTCACCTTTAGTTGGTTTTAGTTTAAAATCTTGTTGTTGTTTTAAAAAATTATTAATTGGTACAAATTGATAATTATTAGTATCATTGGTTGAAATTTTATCAATTAACAAAATATGTTTTTTATACTGATTTAAATTTTCATATTTTTTCAACTGCTTCATGATTTCAATATCACCATTTTGAAATTGTTTGAAATGCATTACTTCTTCATTAATTGAGTTATCCAGATTTTGAATAGTTGTTATAAAAAATATTTTATCTTCGATTGGTAAAATTTCTTCGTGAATTTTTTCAATTCCTGTTTTTTTTATATTTTTTTCATCATAAATTGTTATTGCGTTATATGAAAATTTTGTCAAATTAACATTGCTTTGTTTTGAACTATTTAATTCTTCAATTTGTTTTTTAAGTTTTTGAATTTCGTTTGATTGTTCTTCAATTATTGATTGTAATTTTGATATTTCTTCTGTAGACATATTCCGTAATTAAATTTTTTAAAAGTCAATTAATAATTTTAAAATTTATTTTATAATTTTGTTATTAACAATAAATTTAGAAAAGTGTTGATAAAAATGATTTTTGAAAATTTAAAAAAATTAAAAAATGAAGAATTTTATAGATATTTTGGTATAAAACGTTTTCATTTTAATGAAATGTTAGAAAAATTAATTGAAATAGAAAAATTAGAAAAAAATAAAGGTCAAAAAAATAAACTTTCAGTAGAAGAAAGATTAATGATGACTTTATTATACTGAAAAGAATATTATACTTTTTTTCAAATGAGTATTAAATCTAAAATGAGCCCATCAAGTTGTTTTCGAAATATTACTTGAGTAGAAAATAAACTTAGTAACCACAAAGATTACCAATTTTTAAAAGAAAGATATAAATTAAAAATTGATAAAAAACAAGAAAATTCAAATGAATTTCAATTTTATTTAATTGATTCAACTGAGATTGAAATTGAAAGACCAACTAAAAAAAACTACAGTTAGAATATTTTTCTGGTAAAAGTTGAATGTATTCTATAAAATTTCAAATTGTATATGATTTTTTTAATAAAAAAATTGTTGATATTTTTGCTGATAATGGTAAAGTGCATGATTTTCAAATATTAAAAAATTCAAATCTTGAATTTTCAGAAAAAACAATAATTATTGGTGATTTAGGATATCAAGGTATACAAAATATTTATAAAAATACAATAATACCAATTAAAAGAACTAAAAATAAAAAATTAACTAAACAAGAAAGAAAATACAATAAGATTGTATCTAAAATTAGAATTAAAGTTGAACATGTCTTTGCTTGATTGAAAAGATTCAAAATTTTAGTAAATAAATGTAGAAAATCTAAATTTAGACTTATGTACTTAAGATTTAACTTACTTTGTGAAATTTTTAATAAAATAAAACCATTAAAATAAAAAAAATATTAAAAATATTTTTTTAAAATTTAAATTTTTATCGAGTTAATATAAAAATATTATTAACAATTTTTTGTTTAAAATGTAAACTCATTTTTTAAACTATTTTTTCAAAAAATATTTATTTCTATATTCAATAACACTAAATAGTTTTAAAACAATTTTATTGACAATTAATTAAATTTAATTACGGAATATGTCCTCAGTTGAATCAATTAAATAAAATTGAAATTCATTTGAATTTTCTTGTTTTTTATCAATTTTTAATTTATATCTTTCTTTTAAAAATTGGTAATCTTTGTGGTTACTAAGTTTATTTTCTACTCAAGTAATATTTCGAAAACAACTTGATGGGCTCATTTTAGATTTAATACTCATTTGAAAAAAAGTATAATATTCTTTTCAGTATAATAAAGTCATCATTAATCTTTCTTCTACTGAAAGTTTATTTTTTTGACCTTTATTTTTTTCTAATTTTTCTATTTCAATTAATTTTTCTAACATTTCATTAAAATGAAAACGTTTTATACCAAAATATCTATAAAATTCTTCATTTTTTAATTTTTTTAAATTTTCAAAAATCATTTTTATCAACACTTTTCTAAATTTATTGTTAATAACAAAATTATAAAATAAATTTTAAAATTATTAATTGACTTTTAAAAAATTTAATTACGGAATATGTCTTTTGAAATATGTCTCATATAAGCATAGAAAATCTCTAGTTGCAGATTTAAAACCAATTTATACTGCATGTAGTGAAGAACAAGCAATGCAGGCTTTAGAATCCTTTGAAAATAAGTGAAATAAAGAGGCTTTTATGTAATCTGTGTATCTTTGTTTTACAAAGTACTAGTTTAGATTAATTCTATCTTCAAATTTTATCATAAAATGAGCAATTGCTGTATTTCAATTTTGAATGGGCATTGTTCATTTTTTTGTTATATTTTCAATTGCTAAATAAAATATTTTAAAAACTGCCATATCATTAGGAAAAACTTTTTTATTTCTGATAACTTTTCGTAATTGACTATTTACAGATTCAATAGCATTTGTTGTATAAATAACTCTTTTGATTTCTGTAGGATAACTAATAAAAACCATTAAATTATCTCAATTTTTATATCAAGATTTAGCAATTTGAGGATATTGTTTATTTCACTTATTTTCAAAGGATTCTAAAGCCTGCATTGCTTGTTCTTCACTACATGCAGTATAAATTGCTTTTAAATCTGCAACTAGAGATTTTCTATGCTTATATGAGACATATTTCAAACTATTTCTAATTTGATGAACTATGCATAATTGATGTTCTGTTTTAAGATAAACTGATTGTATTGCTTCTGACATGCCTGTTAAATTATCACTGCAGGCAATAAGAATATCATTTAAGCCACGATTTTTCATTTCTGTTAAATTTGCTAATCAAAATTTAGCACCTTCATTTTCACTAATTCATAAACCTAAAACATCTTTTTTACCTTCTAAATCAACTCCTAAAGCTATATAAACTGATTTATTAATAATCCTTTTATCTTGTCGTACTTTCACTACTATGCAATCAAAATAAACAATCGGATAGACACTTTCTAATGGTCGATTTTGCCATGCTTTTACATCATCAATAACATCATCAGTAATTTGACTAATAACACTTTCACTAATATCAGCACCATGATATAACTCTTGTAATTGCATTCTAATATCTGATAATGTCATACCTTTTGCATATAAAGAAAGAACTTGTTGATCAAAACCATCAAATCTTCTTTGTCTTTTTGCAACTATTATAGGATTAAAATTACTATTGCGATCTCGTGGTACATCAATCTCAATTTTACCTTGTTGAGTTATTATTTTTTTTGAACTTATACCATTACGAGCATTGTCACTATTACTATGTTGATTCTTTTCATATCCCAAATAATTTTGCATCTCAGAATTCAACATTTTTTCTACTAATCTTTTTGTTAATTCTTTATACAATCCTCCCTCTTTAAAAACTGTTGTTAAATCTTCAGTATTTTCTAATAATAAATCTACTGCTTTTGATATTGGATCATTATTATTAATATTTTGCTTTTTAGCCATCTGTAACTCACTCTTTCTAGTCATTTAATTATATTTACTAGAATTAATTAAACATAGTTATTTTTGTAAGTTACACAGATTACTAAACATTACCAATAAAACTACTCATTGAGTAGTTTTGTAATATTTAAGATTTACATTTTTGGTCCTTTTGAATTTGATGCTTTTTTATCTTTTTCAGATTCAAAAGACTTAGCAACTTTTTCTCGTCTTTCACTTTCGTTTTTTTCACCTCAAGCTTTATTTATTCTTTCGGCATCTTTGTTATATTCATCTTTTTTTTCTTGACTTCATTCATTACATGATCTTCACATATTTATATTCTCCTTTATTATTTTTTAGAATATTTTTTTCTATCCTTAAAATACTCACAAAAAAAGTATATATATTTAAAACGAAAAATGTGTAAAAAATAATAAAAAATCATTATTTTTAAAAAATAGTACATAAAGGGAGAAAAGCCAAAATTTATTACTTATTGATTATGTAAATAAACATTTAACTTTATTTCAGTTATGATTTGAAGTTGTTAAAGGTTGTGAGTCTTGATTATTTACTCTATTTCGTATAAATCAATCAAAATTTTGATTACTTTCTGATTCAATAGTCAAATTTTCTAGAAGATTGTTTGGATTATGATTTATTGTATTGTTACTTATTAGTTCAATATGATTTTTATCTTTTCTGTTATCTAGTTCTTGTTTTAAAATATCATATTGTGTTTGTAATCTAGTTTCTAATTTAATTTCTGTTTTATTACTGGTAAGATTTTTAATTATTGATTGACGTTCTTTTTTATTTTTCTCTTTTTGTTCTTTATTTTTATTTATTTTTTGTTTAATTCAAGTTTCAACTTTTTTTGTTGTAGGTGAAAATATTGATGCAATTCCCTTAAGACCAAGACTAACAATACCAAATCCCAATCTCATTATAAATAGAGGGGGATGAATAAGACCAATAGTAATAAGAACTATGGGTATTAATATAGTAATAGTTCATATACTTATTTCACCTTTAGTTGGTTTTAGTTTAAAATCTTGTTGTTGTTTTAAAAAATTATTAATTGATACAAATTGATAATTATTAGTATCATTGGTTGAAATTTTATCAATTAACAAAATATGTTTTTTATACTGATTTAAATTTTCATATTTTTTCAACTGCTTCATGATTTCAATATCACCATTTTGAAATTGTTTGAAATGCATTACTTCTTCATTAATTGAGTTATCCAGATTTTGAATAGTTGTTATAAAAAATATTTTATCTTCGATTGGTAAAATTTCTTCGTGAATTTTTTCAATTCCTGTTTTTTTTATATTTTTTTCATCATAAATTGTTATTGCGTTATATGAAAATTTTGTCAAATTAACATTGCTTTGTTTTGAACTATTTAATTCTTCAATTTGTTTTTTAAGTTTTTGAATTTCGTTTGATTGTTCTTCAATTATTGATTGTAATTTTGATATTTCTTCTGTAGACATATTCCGTAATTAAATTTTTTAAAAGTCAATTAATAATTTTAAAATTTATTTTATAATTTTGTTATTAACAATAAATTTAGAAAAGTGTTGATAAAAATGATTTTTTAAAATTTAAAAAAATTAAAAAATGAAGAATTTTATAGATATTTTGGTATAAAACGTTTTCATTTTAATGAAATGTTAGAAAAATTAATTGAAATAGAAAAATTAGAAAAAAATAAAGGTCGAAAAAATAAACTTTCAGTAGAAGAAAGATTAATGATGACTTTATTATACTGAAAAGAATATTATACTTTTTTTCAAATGAGTATTAAATCTAAAATGAGCCCATCAAGTTGTTTTCGAAATATTACTTGAGTAGAAAATAAACTTAGTAACCACAAAGATTACCAATTTTTAAAAGAAAGATATAAATTAAAAATTGATAAAAAACAAGAAAATTCAAATGAATTTCAATTTTATTTAATTGATTCAACTGAGATTGAAATTGAAAGACCAACTAAAAAAAACTACAGTTAGAATATTTTTCTGGTAAAAGTTGAATGTATTCTATAAAATTTCAAATTGTATATGATTTTTTTAATAAAAAAATTGTTGATATTTTTGCTGATAATGGTAAAGTGCATGATTTTCAAATATTAAAAAATTCAAATCTTGAATTTTCAGAAAAAACAATAATTATTGGTGATTTAGGATATCAAGGTATACAAAATATTTATAAAAATACAATAATACCAATTAAAAGAACTAAAAATAAAAAATTAACTAAACAAGAAAGAAAATACAATAAGATTGTATCTAAAATTAGAATTAAAGTTGAACATGTCTTTGCTTGATTGAAAAGATTCAAAATTTTAGTAAATAAATGTAGAAAATCTAAATTTAGACTTATGTACTTAAGATTTAACTTACTTTGTGAAATTTTTAATAAAATAAAACCATTAAAATAAAAAAAATATTAAAAATATTTTTTTAAAATTTGAGGCTTTTATGTAATCTGTGTATCTTTGTTTTACAAAGTACTAGTTTAGATTAATTCTATCTTCAAATTTTATCATAAAATGAGCAATTGCTGTATTTCAATTTTGAATGGGCATTGTTCATTTTTTTGTTATATTTTCAATTGCTAAATAAAATATTTTAAAAACTGCCATATCATTAGGAAAAACTTTTTTATTTCTGATAACTTTTCGTAATTGACTATTTACAGATTCAATAGCATTTGTTGTATAAATAACTCTTTTGATTTCTGTAGGATAACTAATAAAAACCATTAAATTATCTCAATTTTTATATCAAGATTTAGCAATTTGAGGATATTGTTTATTTCACTTATTTTCAAAGGATTCTAAAGCCTGCATTGCTTGTTCTTCACTACATGCAGTATAAATTGGTTTTAAATCTGCAACTAGAGATTTTCTATGCTTATATGAGACATATTTCAAACTATTTCTAATTTGATGAACTATGCATAATTGATGTTCTGTTTTAAGATAAACTGATTGTATTGCTTCTGACATGCCTGTTAAATTATCACTGCAGGCAATAAGAATATCATTTAAGCCACGATTTTTCATTTCTGTTAAATTTGCTAATCAAAATTTAGCACCTTCATTTTCACTAATTCATAAACCTAAAACATCTTTTTTACCTTCTAAATCAACTCCTAAAGCTATATAAACTGATTTATTAATAATCCTTTTATCTTGTCGTACTTTCACTACTATGCAATCAAAATAAACAATCGGATAGACACTTTCTAATGGTCGATTTTGCCATGCTTTTACATCATCAATAACATCATCAGTAATTTGACTAATAACACTTTCACTAATATCAGCACCATGATATAACTCTTGTAATTGCATTCTAATATCTGATAATGTCATACCTTTTGCATATAAAGAAAGAACTTGTTGATCAAAACCATCAAATCTTCTTTGTCTTTTTGCAACTATTATAGGATTAAAATTACTATTGCGATCTCGTGGTACATCAATCTCAATTTTACCTTGTTGAGTTATTATTTTTTTTGAACTTATACCATTACGAGCATTGTCACTATTACTATGTTGATTCTTTTCATATCCCAAATAATTTTGCATCTCAGAATTCAACATTTTTTCTACTAATCTTTTTGTTAATTCTTTATACAATCCTCCCTCTTTAAAAACTGTTGTTAAATCTTCAGTATTTTCTAATAATAAATCTACTGCTTTTGATATTGGATCATTATTATTAATATTTTGCTTTTTAGCCATCTGTAACTCACTCTTTCTAGTCATTTAATTATATTTACTAGAATTAATTAAACATAGTTATTTTTGTAAGTTACACAGATTACTAAACATTACCTAAAATTTAAATTTTTATCGAGTTAATATAAAAATATTATTAACAATTTTTTGTTTAAAATGTAAACTCATTTTTTAAACTATTTTTTCAAAAAATATTTATTTCTATATTCAATAACACTAAATAGTTTTAAAACAATTTTATTGACAATTAATTAAATTTAATTACGGAATATGTCCATTATATTCTTTAGCAAGGCAAGATACTGATTTGCCACTTTGATATAAAGCTACTATTTGTTTTTTAAATTCATCGGTATATGAGTTAATATTGGCCATAATTATAGTTCCTTTCTTTTAACAAATTTGTTTACTTGTCTAGGTAATTAGTGTCCAATAAATTGTAACCCATCCAATATTTAAATTAATAATTGTAAATTATAAATTGAAGCTATTAAATTAAATCTTAATGCAAATTTTTTTCTTCTATTTCGATATTTTTCACTAATAATTTTAAATTTTTTAAGAATCGCAAAAACATGTTCAATAACAACTCTCATTTTTGAAATAGCCTTATTATTTTTCTTTTCTTCTTTAGTTAAAGGGTTTTTCTTTGATTTTCGTTTAGGTAATAAGACATTTTTATGTATGTTTTGTATACCTTGATATCCTAAATCTACTAAAATAGTTGTTTCTGATAAAAATTTCGTTTTTGAATTTTTTAAAATTTTAAAATCATGATTTTTACCATAAGAAAAATAAGAACTTATAATTTTTTTACTATCTTTTTCAATTATGACTTGAGTTTTTATTGTATGTTTTTTCTTTTTTCCTGAATAATATTGTTTTTGACTTTTTTTGGGCGTTGAATAGTACTTTCAGTCACATCAATGATAACTGTTTTATCTTTAAAATTATTATTTAACAGTGATTTTTGCCCATCAAGTTGTTGAAAATCAGGATGTTTTATTAAAGTATTTTCTATTCACTTGATATTCCTATAGCAACTACTTTCACTAATTCCATAACTTTTAGCAATATGAAAATAAGTTCGATACTCTCTTCAATATTCTAAAGTCATTAATAAACGATTTTATAATGATAATTTATTAGGTGTACCACCATTTTTAAACTTTTTTACTTCTTCTGTCTTTAAAATTTCTAGAATTTTATTAAAAATAATATCATTTATACCAGTTAATCTTAATAATTCTGGATTGTTAATAGTTTTTAATTTATCAAACATCATAGATTACCTATCTTTTTTATTTTTAATTTTATTTTAAAAATTAAATTTTTAATAGATAGGTTTTGCAAGAAGTCTAATGTATTTTCTTTATTTTCACTACAAAAAACAATATAAACTGATGGTGTAGTTAATAATTTTGTTTTTTGAATTGATTGTAATTGTTCAATTTGTAAATCAATTAAATAATTATTTTCATCACTACTTCTTTTTGTTTTTTGTGATTTTAAATTATTAATTTGTTCTATAAAATCATAATTTTGATTTGTTTTTATGATTTTACATGGCATTGTAATTGTTTTTAATAAATCAGCAAAATCAGCAAGCACTGTTGCTTGTTGAGATTCATTTAATAAAGTTAAATTTATTGTTTCTAATTTAATACCGGACATAAAAAGATTGTCTTTTAAATATTTAAATTTAACAATGTTTTTATTATTTTCTAATTCAAAATTAGGATTTAAATTTATAGTTGAACTTTTACCCATAATTGCTAAATATTTAAAAGCACGAACAAGCATTTCATACGCTCTTGTTTCATTTTTGAATTTTTGAATACAAACAAAACCAAGTCCGATTATTATTAAACTTAAAGAAAATTTTAAATAAATATTAATTGAAATTAAAAATGCTATTGAAATAGATATACTTATAAAAATCAATAATACTAATAAATCAGTCAAGTTTATACCCCGAAAAATTTGATAATGAATTTTTTTAGTACTTTTTGGTAAATTTACTTTTTCCATTTTTATTCTCCTTTATTATCTTTTTTATACCAATTAACAAATTAGATTTTGTTTTTCTCATTGGTTTTTTACCTAAGTTTTTGGTATCGTATCAGTCACTTTTATGTTTTTCTGTATTATTTTTAGATTCATTTTCATATCAATTTGGTTGACTATTTTCAAAATATTTATCAACAATCTTTTGGTCAACTTATATGCAGCTTCTTTTGCATATAAATGAACATGATGTTTTGCAACTTTGATATGTGTTTTAAATGTTCTTCGTATATGTTTTCATACTGATTCAATTTGGTTGGTATTTACACCAATTTTTGAAACATAGCCATCTTGATGGTTAACTGTTTCATCTTAGTGAAAACTGATTTAAAATCGCGATATCCTTTTCAAGAATCAGTATGTACATCACAATTTGAAGAAATGTGTTTTCTTGCAAACTGCAAAAGATTTTTACTTTTTGCGTTTTTCAATACTTTCACAATTAAATTATTGGTTGTTTTTTCATAAATCCCAACAATCAAGGTTTTATTAACTAAGGATCTTCCTTGTTTTTTAAAACCCATATGTGAAAGATACATTTCATCCATTTGCACTATGCCATCAACAATAAATTTATGTTCTTGTTTTGCAATGACACTTCGGATTTCATGACCCATTTTTCAAGCAGTTTTCAAAGTCACACCCAATTCTTTTGCAACATCAGTTGATGGAATTCCATGTTTAGTGTTTATTCATCTAAAGATGAGATAAAACCAAGATGTCAAAGGTGTTTGTGACTTGTAAAAAATGGTGTTATGAAGAAAACTAAATGTTTGATGACATTTCAAACATCTTATTCTTCTTAAATTATAAGTATTTAAACTTGTTTAAGAACATCTGATACATTTGTTTTCCTTCAAACTTGCTATATATTTCAAACAATCTTGTTCTGTTTGAAAAGTATTGTTGAACTCATTCAATTTCATTGTTTCCTCCCCACTAGTACATGTGGGGAGAAATCCGTTATTTTATTAAATAATAAAAATAAAAAAAGATTGCAACTGCAATCTTTTAAAATATTTAATAATTAAGCATTTGGTACATCACAATCAATTCTAGAAGAAAGTATTACATTACCAAAATGGATTTCTAAAAAAACTTTTGTAGTTGGAAAATTTCCTGTTACTTCTGTTCCACCAGTAACAGCATTAAAGAATTTTGTATTGACATTTGTATTTAATAATGTAATTAAAGAATCAAATTGTTTTTGTTTCTTATCTGAATTTATTTTTAATTTAAAATTTGAAATTGGCTGTCCTTGTTTAAATCCTTCACTATCAGTTAATTTTAGACCATCTTTATTAACTATAAGATTAGTAATAACTGATGCATTAATATTTAATGCATCATTTTTAAGAGTTTTGATAGTGTAAGATTTTACAACTGTCGCATCATTTCCGGCTTTATTCATAATGTCTACTTGACAAGTACCATCAGAAACTTTAAAATCAGTTGTTCCGTTTGCTTCAATTTTACCTGGAGTGCTACTTGTAACTTTGGCAATTAATGCAGTAATTTTCGTAACATCATCAATTGAATAATCTTTACTGTCACTGCCAGAATTAAAACCTAAGTCAGATAAGAATTTTGTAGCTTCAGTATTTTTTGCTTTAAACTTACCTGCAGCAGAACCTTGAATTAATAATTTAGTTTTAAAAAGTTCAGCAGTTTTAATTAGTGAATCATCAGCAATAATTGAATAATTTTCTTTACCAGTAGTATCATTTTTGTTTAATTTCTGGTTAATTTTACTTTTTCCATTTGCATCATATCATTCCAATAATTTCGCAACATCAACATGTATTTCTGGTGATTTAGATCCACAAGCAACAACTGAACTTGCTGCAACTGTAGTTAAACTAACTGCACCTAATAATCTTAATAATGTTTTCATACTTCTCATAATTTATGCCTCCTCTTAAATCTAGAAAATTACAATTATTTTTAATGACCAATAAAAAATAAACACTAAAAATAATTTTCTAATGTTAATTATATCAATTTTATGGATTGTAGTTGTTTGATTAAAAATTAATCAAACAACTAACACTTATAACATATTTTATTATTTCTTATCAAAACAAAATTTTAAAAATGATAAAATTTAAGTCTTCAATATTGAACATTTTCATATTTCTTATATTATGTTTACTCTACAGTACTTCCAAGATTATTGAGTAATATAATTAAAAAACCCGAAAAAATATTTTTTCGGGTTTTTTTATAAATTTATTTATTTATATACGTATAGTACTTACTTATTGATTGTACATAAGTAAGTAATTATTTATTTTAATTGGTCAATAATTTGTTCATTTAAATTACTTACCGATATACCATTTTTTCTAGCAATTATTTTTAACTTTTCAACTTTTTCATGGTTTATAGATAATGATAATTGCACTTTTCTTGCTTTTAACTGATTAGTATTAATTTTAATTCTTCTCTACGTTTTCTTCTACGAGCATTGATTTGCTCTCTATGTGATATTGCATATATCTTATTTCTGTTATCAATTTTTTCTTTGTTTTGTTGATAATACTCTTTTTGTTTTAATTTAAAGTTTTCATTATTTTTATTTTTCTCATAGTATGCTTTTATTATTTTTCTTATTTTTTCTTGATTTTTTAGATAATATTGTCGTTTTTTTTCTTTGTTTTGTTGATAATACTCTTTTTGTTTTAATTTAAAGTTTTCATTATTTTCTTTTCTAAATTTTCTTGCTCTTGCAATAATTTTTTCTTTATTTTTTAAATAATATGCTTTTTGTTTTTCAGTCATTAAAAACTCCTTATTGTAGATTTATTTTGTCAAAAAGTTATATATTTAAATAATAAACTTTACCTTTATCAGTACCAATATATAATAGACTTCTTGCAAAACTATGATATTAATCACATTTTTTAAGTTTAAAAATTTATTTTAATAACACTTTTAATATTTTTTAAAAATTATTGTTCAAAATATGTTTTATTTTTTGTCATTAAAATACAACAAAAATTATTATTTCAAATAAAAAAATAAAATATTAAATTATCAAATATATTTAAATTAATAATTGTAAATTATAAATTGAAGCTATTAAATTAAATCTTAATGCAAATTTTTTTCTTCTATTTCGATATTTTTCACTAATAATTTTAAATTTTTTAAGAATCGCAAAAACATGTTCAATAACAACTCTCATTTTTGAAATAGCCTTATTATTTTTCTTTTCTTCTTTAGTTAAAGGGTTTTTCTTTGATTTTCGTTTAGGTAATAAGACATTTTTATGTATGTTTTGTATACCTTGATATCCTAAATCTACTAAAATAGTTGTTTCTGATAAAAATTTCGTTTTTGAATTTTTTAAAATTTTAAAATGATGATTTTTACCATAAGAAAAATAAGAACTTATAATTTTTTTACTATCTTTTTCAATTATGACTTGAGTTTTTATTGTATGTTTTTTCTTTTTTCCTGAATAATATTGTTTTTGACTTTTTTTGGGCGTTGAATAGTACTTTCAGTCACATCAATGATAACTGTTTTATCTTTAAAATTATTATTTAACAGTGATTTTTGCCCATCAAGTTGTTGAAAATCAGGATGTTTTATTAAAGTATTTTCTATTCACTTGATATTCCTATAGCAACTACTTTCATTAATTCCATAACTTTTAGCAATATGAAAATAAGTTCGATACTCTCTTCAATATTCTAAAGTCATTAATAAACGATTTTCTAATGATAATTTATTAGGTGTACCACCATTTTTAAACTTTTTTACTTCTTCTGTCTTTAAAATTTCTAGAATTTTATTAAAAATAATATCATTTATACCAGTTAATCTTAATAATTCTGGATTGTTAATAGTTTTTAATTTATCAAACATCATAGATTACCTATCTTTTTTATTTTTAATTTTATTTTAAAAATTTAATTTTTAATAGATAGGTTTTGCAAGAAGTCTAATATCTATATAAAGACAATTGATAATAAACTTTATAAATTATTAGAAGAAAATAATAAGTTATTTCAAGTTGAGTTAAAACCTAAATTAAACATTGGACATATTCCGTAATTAAATTTAATTAATTGTCAATAAAATTGTTTTAAAACTATTTAGTGTTATTGAATATAGAAATAAATATTTTTTGAAAAAATAGTTTAAAAAATGAGTTTACATTTTAAACAAAAAATTGTTAATAATATTTTTATATTAACTCGATAAAAATTTAAATTTTAAAAAAATATTTTTAATATTTTTTTTATTTTAATGGTTTTATTTTATTAAAAATTTCACAAAGTAAGTTAAATCTTAAGTACATAAGTCTAAATTTAGATTTTCTACATTTATTTACTAAAATTTTGAATCTTTTCAATCAAGCAAAGACATGTTCAACTTTAATTCTAATTTTAGATACAATCTTATTGTATTTTCTTTCTTGTTTAGTTAATTTTTTATTTTTAGTTCTTTTAATTGGTATTATTGTATTTTTATAAATATTTTGTATACCTTGATATCCTAAATCACCAATAATTATTGTTTTTTCTGAAAATTCAAGATTTGAATTTTTTAATATTTGAAAATCATGCACTTTACCATTATCAGCAAAAATATCAACAATTTTTTTATTAAAAAAATCATATACAATTTGAAATTTTATAGAATACATTCAACTTTTACCAGAAAAATATTCTAACTGTAGTTTTTTTTAGTTGGTCTTTCAATTTCAATCTCAGTTGAATCAATTAAATAAAATTGAAATTCATTTGAATTTTCTTGTTTTTTATCAATTTTTAATTTATATCTTTCTTTTAAAAATTGGTAATCTTTGTGGTTACTAAGTTTATTTTCTACTCAAGTAATATTTCGAAAACAACTTGATGGGCTCATTTTAGATTTAATACTCATTTGAAAAAAAGTATAATATTCTTTTCAGTATAATAAAGTCATCATTAATCTTTCTTCTACTGAAAGTTTATTTTTTCGACCTTTATTTTTTTCTAATTTTTCTATTTCAATTAATTTTTCTAACATTTCATTAAAATGAAAACGTTTTATACCAAAATATCTATAAAATTCTTCATTTTTTAATTTTTTTAAATTTTCAAAAATCATTTTTATCAACACTTTTCTAAATTTATTGTTAATAACAAAATTATAAAATAAATTTTAAAATTATTAATTGACTTTTAAAAAATTTAATTACGGAATATGTCTAAAGTAAATGGGTTTTTATTGTTAAAGGAGTAAAAAAATGAATGACGATTTAAATGAAAAATTAATAAATAGTGCTTGAAATGGTGATTTAGATACAATTAATATTTTACTGACAAATAATGGTGCTGATGTTAATTATTTAACTATAAATAATTTTAGTGCTTTAACACTAGCCGCCTGAAATGGACACTTAAATATCGTTAAAACTTTACTAGAAAATGGTGCTAATATCAATCATGCTAATATATTTGGTAATACTGCTTTATTATTAGCTGCTGAAAATAATCATATTGAAATAGTTAATACACTAATAGAAAATAACGCTAATATTAATCATGAAAATAATGGTAATGAAACCGCTTTATTATTAGCTGCTAAAAATGGACACTTAAATATCGTTAATAGTTTAATAATGCAACATAATATTAATATTAATCATCCTAATAATTTTAATAATACTGCTTTAACACTAACTGCTAAAAATGGACACTTAAATATCGTTAATGTATTAATAACACATAATGCCAATGTTAATCATATAAATGAAGATAATGATGAAACCGCTTTAATCTTAGCCGCCAGAAACGGACACCATGAAATCATTAATCTCTTAATCGATAATTTTGCTAATATTAATCATGAAAATCGTTATGGTGATACAGCTTTAATATCAGCCGTTAGAAACGGACACTTAAATATTGTTAATAGCTTAATAATGCAACATAATATTAATATTAATCATGAAAATATAGAAGGTTACACTGCTTTCAAGTGAGCCGCCAGAAACGGATATTTAGATATAGCTAATGTTATAATAGCGCATAATGCTAATGCTGATTATACAAATCAAATAAATAATAATGCTTTAATATGAAGCGCGCGAAATGGTTATCTAAATATAGTTAATAGTTTAATAGTACATAATACCAATATTAATTATGTAAATGAAAAAGGTGATACAGCTTTAATATGAAGTACTTGAAAAGGTTATTTGGAAATAGTTAACACTTTACTAACAAAAAATGGGGCGTATTTCGTTAATAGTTATGTTTAATAAAAGTGTGAATGAGAGATAAAACTCTCATTTTTAATTGTTGAACAATTATAATTAATTATTTTATTAAACCAGCACTTTATTAAAGTAATTAATTATTCCATAACTAAATAAAAAATTATGTAGGCTATTGTGCTGGAATTAACCAATAGTAATTTTTGTGTTGCTCTTTGAAAATTTCAGAAATTTTGGTTCCCTTCCCCTAGAACCCCTACCCTCCAAGGCTTTGCTACTTACAGTAGCATAAGCCTTACGTATAGTAGATAGAAGTATTAGTTAGTAGTATATAAGCCTTTTATCACTGTAGGTGATAAGGCTTATACGTAGAAAGGATTTGTAATGATTAATGTTAATTTAGATATTAAAAATAAAGTTAGAGAAACAACTAAAGGTATGTTATTAGAAATTGGTGAATATGAAACATGATTTCCAATTAAAGATACTACTTTTAATAAAAATAATAAAAAAAATAACATTAAAAATAATTGAAGATTTTAATTATAAATTAGGTAAAAAATCAATTACAGAAAATATTGAAAGTATTAAAGGTAGTGATATTTTAAAATATATTAAAAATATTCCAGATATTACTACAAATGAAAATGAATTAATTGCTTGTAATGAAAAAATTAATGAACAATATAATGGTTATTATATTTTTACAAATAATAAAAATCAAAAATGTTTTAAATATAACATTACATGAGAAAAAGATAATAAAAGTTTTAAAATAAATAATCCTTATAAAGAAAATGATAAGCCAATTAATTATATTGTTATGCCAATGAAAGATATAGAAACTCATAATGAAAAAATATTTTATTTAAATTATTAAAGGAAATTAATATGTTATTAAATATTGAAAAAATAGAATTAATTAAAAATTTATGTAATGAAAAATTACTTAAAAATAAAAAAAATATTGAAATACAAGAAATATTAAAAATTATAGAAAGTGAGAATTAATTATGTTGAATTTAAAAGAAGATAAAAGAATTTATTTAAAACATGAAATAAAAATATATGGTTCATGTGATATTTGTCATAAAAATTCATCATTTGCAAATAGAACTTGTAATAAATGTTTTTATAAATTAATGAGTGATAATGATGAAATGTAATATTCATAAGGAAAAATATATATGATTTTATGAATTAGAAAATACATATTATTGTAATAAATGTATTAATGAAATGATTGAAGAAGATATGTATTTAACATCAAATAATTGAGATTACTTATATGAATATTATATTAATGAATTACAATTAGAAAATTTTAAAGGAGTGTAATAAATAATGAATCAATTAGAATTACAAAAAGCAAAAGAATTATTAGATAAATTTGATGAGTTACAAGAAGAATTTAATAGGAAATATGAAAGTAGTTTAGACGTTAGAATTGACGATGACGGAGATTTAAACATTAGTAATGATTATTTTAAATATGAAAATGTAAATAAAATTGAACAAGCAATTATTGATTATAAAAAAATTATTAAAGGTTAAAAGAAAGTAGTGAATAAAAATGGTAGCAGCCCCTAAAAAGAAACTAGAAGATTTAATGATAAAACAAATTATTGTTCATTTAAGATTTACTGAAAAAGATTATGAAACATTAAAAGAAATTTGTGAAGAAAAAAATATGAAAATTAATGGATTTATAAGGAGTTTAATTAAAAATGCAATTAAACAATCAAAAAAATAATTTAATTTTTAAAAAAGAAACACATCAATATTTTATTCAAAATAAAGAATTAATATCAGTAAGTAAAATATTAGATTATTATTTAGGTAATTCATATTGTAAATGTAATAACTGTAAATATTGTTTTAATATTTATAATGCAAGAATTCGAGGTAATGCAGTTCATAAAATAGCAGAATTATATTTTAAAAATATAACTATTAAAAATATAAATAATCAAATTAAAAATATTATTAAAGATTTATTTCCCGAAAATTATTTAAATTATTGTTATACATTATTAGAATATTTACCAACTAAATTTATTAATAATAATGAATATATTATTGAAAAAGCATTTAATTAGGATATTGTTGCAGGAACTCCAGATTTAATATTTAAAAATGAAAAATTAAATTTATATACAATAATTGATTTTAAAACTTATAAAGTTTTTAGTAAAGAATTATTAGAAAAATCAAAATTACAAATAATAGCATATTATTGATTATTAAAAAATAATAATTATGAATTATCAAATATACATTTTATATGTTGAGTTAAAGAAAATAAAATTGAATTAATAAAAGTAGAAATAACAAATGAATTATTAATTGAATGAGAAAAAGCAATTTGAACATGAAAGGAATTAAAATAAAATGACAAATTTAATATTACCTAAAACAATTACAAAAAATCAAATTAATGATTTTAAAAAATATTATGAAGTTACTAAATTAAATGATAAAAAATTATCAACATTAAATCAACAATCTTTACTAAATACATTAGCAACTATATTTGAATTAAATTTATCAAATAATCCTATTAAAAAAGAATTAGCATTAATACCTTATGGTACTGAATTACAAGTACAAATTCAAGAAGATGGTTTTTTAACTTTATTACAAAGAAGTAATTGTGTTATTGATTTTCAAAGAGAAGTTATTACAAATAAACATATTTATAATGATAAAACTAAACGTTGAGAAATTAATCCAGCAAAAATATTTGAACCAAAAGAAATTATTGGTTATTATGGAATGATTTGTATTAAAGATTATTTAGGAAAAAATATTACTTTCATTAAAGGTATGACTAAACAAGAATGTGAAGAACATAGAAAAAAATATAGTAAAGCAAATGGTAATAGTCCTTGAAATACTAGTTTTGATGCTATGGCTTTAAAAACAGTTATTAAAGCAATAATTAGAGATATTAATAAAAATCCAAGTATTAAATTAGAAAATCAAAATTTAATTAATAAAGCATTACAAGTTGACCAATCAGCAATAATTGATGAAGAAATTGTTTATATTGATAATCCAAATACTAATAATGTAATTGAAAATAATACAAATTTTCAACAATTAGAAGAAAATATAAGTAAATTAGATAATTATGAGTTTAAAAATGAATAATTGTAAATATTGTAATAAAAGAATTTGATTAACAAATTATTGATGTATGAATTGTTTAAAAATATTAGTTATGAATTTAAATAAAAATAAGGAGAAAAAATAATGACTAATTATTTACTTTCAATTGACCCAAGTATAAAAAATACTGGATTTACTTTATGAGAAAAAGAATGTGAACTAAATTGTAAATATTTATGAAAACCAATAGAAAGTAATACTCCACATACAAATGATATATGAAAACCAATTTGAATAAATAGTTATGATTTTAAAAAATATAGTACTAAATATGAAGTTAGTAAAAGTGATGCAATATATAACAATAATTTTAATTTTTTAATTAAATTAAAAATTGAAAAATTAATTAAATGTGACATTGGTAGTTTATTTTATAATAATAATTTAAATTTAATTATTGAACGTGGTACTTTTCATTCAAAAAATGGTATTGGTTATGAAACACAAGAACATTTACGTGGTTTTATTGCTGGACAATTTAATAAATTAATAACAAAAGATATGTTAATAAGTCCAAGTGAATGAAAAAAATGATATGTTAAAATATTTTGATATGCAAAAGATAAAATATGAAATAAAGAATTATCAATTAAATTAGCAAAACAAGTAATTCAAGAACAAGGTTGAAATATAACAATATCCAATCATGATGAAGCTGATAGTTTATTAATTGGTTGATATTATTTAAATAAGGAGAATTAATATGCGTAAAAAAGATAATGAGATATGAGAAGCACTATATAATAATGCAAAGAATATAAATCTTGTTTTAAAAGAAATATTAGAAATTAGACAAATAATTAATAAGGAAAATAAAAATGACTAAACAAGATATTTTAGAAATAATAGAAAAATTAAAAGAATTAAAAAATTTAGATGGAATAACTATTAATATAAATATTGATGATATTAATATCGAAAATAATTAAGGAGAATAAATAATGGTTTGATGAGAAATATTAACTATAGTATCAGTATCAGTAATTTTATTTTTAATGATAATTTCAACAATAATTGGTATTATAACTGAAATTATTAATGAGTGATAATTATGAAACATATAATTAAATGTATGGCTAAAAATTGTAATATTAAAATTGAAATTGAATTAAAAAAAACTTGATATTTAAATGATAATAATAAAAGAATTTATACTTATGCAAGAGAAAATAAATTATCTTTTTGTAATTTTCATACAATACAATTTAATAATGCTTTAAATGAAATGAAAGAAAATATATCAAAAGAAAATATATCAAAAGAAAATATACAAAAAATATTAAAAGAAAATATTAATAATAAAGTAAATAAAGAATTAAATAAATATAAGGAGTAAATAATGATAATGATAAATTGTACAATAGATGAATTTTTAAATAAATGAAAAAAAGAAAAACATTATGATGTAAGTGTTGGTTATTTTTCAGTTGAAGGAGATTTTACTTTAAATTTTAAAAGTTTGCATGTTGATAAAAATAATATTGAAGAATTTGAAGAATTATTAAATGATTATAATATTAATAGAAAAATTTGAGAAAAAACAGAAAAATGTAAACAATGTCATCATCATAATTCTCAAATAGAAAATGATGATGATGATGAATAAAATAACTAAATTATCTATATTTAATATAGAAAATATGATATAATTAATAGAGAGAAATTACTCATTCTTAAATAGTTTCTCTTTTTTTATTTTTTTAATTTATAATATTATTAACAAATAAAAAATTGGGAATGAGTTTTTATTTATGAATAATAATACAAATGAATATTTCATATTTATTGATGATAGTGGTAAATTATATGATAATAAAAAATTTGCAAACTATACTGCAGTAGTATTTAATAATAAAGAAAAATATTTAAATTTTAAAAAATGTTTTCGCGAATTACTAAAAGAAATTAATGGTGGAAAAGAAATAAAAGGTTCTAAATTTTGAAGTAGAACATCACATAAAAATAAAAATAAAATCTTAAAATTATTAAGTGAACATAATATTAAAAGTTTTTCACTAATGATTAATATAAATAAACTTAAAAACAAATATAAAAATGATATTGAAACTGAAAGAATATTAAATATTTGTATTGCAATTTTATCTCAATATATTATTAATCAACTTAATTTATTAAATTGTAAAATATCTTTATATATTGATGAACAAATTAGAAAACAATTTAATAAATTAAATGGAAAAAGTATTGAAAATTTTTTAAATTATAAATCTAATAATGATAAATATACTATTTTTTCACAGTTAATTTTTAGACAAAAAAATATAATATTTTATGTAAAAGATGATTGTAAATCACATTTATATAGTGGTATCATGGTAGCAGATAAAATAGCAAATGGAATTAATAGAGTATATAATGATAAAAATAAAGAAGTTGAAAAATATTTAAAAATACATAATATTACAGTAAAAAAGAAATTTTGACCTAAAGTTTTTGAAGAAATATTTTAATTTAAATGTGGTATAATCATAATATATTAGTATGGTATTCATTTGAAATAATAATGAACTAAGTACATTAGTGTTGCCTTACTAATATTTTTTTATATAAAAAAAGTTACCTTAATTGGTAACTTTTTAATTAGGTGCCAATCTAATTATTAGCAAAATTAATATAAACTTGAGAACTTTTTATTTCATATACTTACATAAGTAAGTAATCTAAGTATATATTAATATTTTTAAATTTAAAAGTATTTTTTAAAATAAAAAGTTACTATTGATTATAGTAACTTTTATATTAGGTGCTTACCTAACTATGAAATGAAATAACGTGACATTTATAACTTACCTTTTCTAACCCCTTAGGTAAGTATTTAAAATTATACATTAATATTTAAGATTGTGGGGAAATATTATTTTCTTGTTTATCTAAATAATTATTTATCCTATTATATAATGTTTTTTTTCTTTATACCTTAAATTTGAAATAATACAACAACCTAAAATTAAACCAAAAACATTTAATGCAATAAAAAGCAGTAAAATTCCAAAAGCATTATTTTCATTGCATAATTTGGTACCTTTATTAATTAAATACCCGAGGCTTTTATGTAATCTGTGTATCTTTGTTTTACAAAGTACTAGTTTAGATTAATTCTATCTTCAAATTTTATCATAAAATGAGCAATTGCTGTATTTCAATTTTGAATGGGCATTGTTCATTTTTTTGTTATATTTTCAATTGCTAAATAAAATATTTTAAAAACTGCCATATCATTAGGAAAAACTTTTTTATTTCTGATAACTTTTCGTAATTGACTATTTACAGATTCAATAGCATTTGTTGTATAAATAACTCTTTTGATTTCTGTAGGATAACTAATAAAAACCATTAAATTATCTCAATTTTTATATCAAGATTTAGCAATTTGAGGATATTGTTTATTTCACTTATTTTCAAAGGATTCTAAAGCCTGCATTGCTTGTTCTTCACTACATGCAGTATAAATTGGTTTTAAATCTGCAACTAGAGATTTTCTATGCTTATATGAGACATATTTCAAACTATTTCTAATTTGATGAACTATGCATAATTGATGTTCTGTTTTAAGATAAACTGATTGTATTGCTTCTGACATGCCTGTTAAATTATCACTGCAGGCAATAAGAATATCATTTAAGCCACGATTTTTCATTTCTGTTAAATTTGCTAATCAAAATTTAGCACCTTCATTTTCACTAATTCATAAACCTAAAACATCTTTTTTACCTTCTAAATCAACTCCTAAAGCTATATAAACTGATTTATTAATAATCCTTTTATCTTGTCGTACTTTCACTACTATGCAATCAAAATAAACAATCGGATAGACACTTTCTAATGGTCGATTTTGCCATGCTTTTACATCATCAATAACATCATCAGTAATTTGACTAATAACACTTTCACTAATATCAGCACCATGATATAACTCTTGTAATTGCATTCTAATATCTGATAATGTCATACCTTTTGCATATAAAGAAAGAACTTGTTGATCAAAACCATCAAATCTTCTTTGTCTTTTTGCAACTATTATAGGATTAAAATTACTATTGCGATCTCGTGGTACATCAATCTCAATTTTACCTTGTTGAGTTATTATTTTTTTTGAACTTATACCATTACGAGCATTGTCACTATTACTATGTTGATTCTTTTCATATCCCAAATAATTTTGCATCTCAGAATTCAACATTTTTTCTACTAATCTTTTTGTTAATTCTTTATACAATCCTCCCTCTTTAAAAACTGTTGTTAAATCTTCAGTATTTTCTAATAATAAATCTACTGCTTTTGATATTGGATCATTATTATTAATATTTTGCTTTTTAGCCATCTGTAACTCACTCTTTCTAGTCATTTAATTATATTTACTAGAATTAATTAAACATAGTTATTTTTGTAAGTTACACAGATTACTAAACATTACCAAATACCCAAAAACTAATACTCCAATTATAATGGATATTGCTATTAAAGAAATAATACCTCTTGACATAATAACTCCTTTGATATTTTGAATGATTTTAAATAAATTATATCAATATTATCTATTATTCAATATTATTTTATAAATATTTATTTTTAATGATTTGATTGTAATATAACCATAACCGTATTGTACAGGTACACTATCAATAATAATTCTATTTTCAATTTTTCCTAATGTTGCTTGTAAATAAAAATTTCATTTCAACTTATCATTTACTATTGATAAACCTATTGATTTTTTGTTATTAAATTCAATATTTCAATCGTGAAAAGCCCCGCTATCTTTTATAGTAAATTCGTAACTATTTAAACTATAATCACTGTCAGTAAGCCCATACATATATGATGTTCCAGTTCTACTTTTTATATATTCATAATCACTATTTGCATGTTTTCAATGATAAAGATGATTTCCGTTACGTGGTGGTATGTCTCTCAAAATTAAATCTTTTAAATTAATAGTTATACTTGTATTTTTAATTTCTTTTGCCGGATTAAAACTTTCTGTACCTGATAAATTAGTTGTTATTTCTGTTGTAGAAACATTTTTAATCTCTTTTTCGGTTTCAATATTATAATCATAATATATTGTTATAGTTTTATAATAACGTTGTAAATCGTTAAAAGACTTAATTAATAATGTAGGGTCTAATAATGAATTTAAATCAATTTCATAATTAACTTGTTTACTATGATTGGCCTCTCATCAATTTTCTGTATTATCTTTTACTGGTATTGAACTTGTATCTGTTAAAGCTATATTATTTGCTATCATTTCTATTTTTAAATCTGGATTAATTACAATTGTTTTAGCTATATTTTGAGGACTTGGCGGTAATATTTTTGCAGGATATGAAAATGTAGTTTCTTCAGTTTCTTCATATTCATCATGATTTAATTTATATAAAGTAGTTCAATTAAAAGCATTACCAGTTAATGCACCCATATTATTATATCTAAACTGAGCAACTGATATTTCATTATAATCACCTTGATAAGTAAAAGGATTATCACTATAAAATGTATGTCTTTCTTCTCCTTGATGTAAACTTTGAGTAACAATTGTATCAATAATATAAGCATAATTTGAACCATCAATAACTCCATTACTTGTTGGATTTCATTCACAATTAGTATCTTCATTTGTAAATGGTGAAGCAATATCTAAAAATTCACTATCTTCTGCTAAAATATAAACTTTATTATTTTTTTTTGTGATAAATCAACAGTTGATATTTGTTCTTTAACTTCTAACTTTTTACCAGTAGTAGGGTCTCATGGATAAACACTTACTCTATCACTTAATTTCATTGTCATAGCAGTTGTACTAACATTTGCACCTAATAATTTACCAATAGCAAAATCATTATCATTTGTAAATGCATTCAATGGAATTAAACCACCATTACCAATAATATTTTCTAAATTACTTGTAAAAAATGCACTCATAAAACCATTAAAATATAACATTTTTTTATATTGTTGCATATTTTGAGTAATAACTCATCCAACAGGAACTCCTAAAGTTAAAACATTTAATAATTTACCAACTAATGGTATATCACTTAAAGCAAATGGTAATCATTGTTGACTATCATAAGGCATTTGAATTAAACTACTAAAGACATATTCCGTAATTAAATTTTTTAAAAGTCAATTAATAATTTTAAAATTTATTTTATAATTTTGTTATTAACAATAAATTTAGAAAAGTGTTGATAAAAATGATTTTTGAAAATTTAAAAAAATTAAAAAATGAAGAATTTTATAGATATTTTGGTATAAAACGTTTTCATTTTAATGAAATGTTAGAAAAATTAATTGAAATAGAAAAATTAGAAAAAAATAAAGGTCGAAAAAATAAACTTTCAGTAGAAGAAAGATTAATGATGACTTTATTATACTGAAAAGAATATTATACTTTTTTTCAAATGAGTATTAAATCTAAAATGAGCCCATCAAGTTGTTTTCGAAATATTACTTGAGTAGAAAATAAACTTAGTAACCACAAAGATTACCAATTTTTAAAAGAAAGATATAAATTAAAAATTGATAAAAAACAAGAAAATTCAAATGAATTTCAATTTTATTTAATTGATTCAACTGAGATTGAAATTGAAAGACCAACTAAAAAAAACTACAGTTAGAATATTTTTCTGGTAAAAGTTGAATGTATTCTATAAAATTTCAAATTGTATATGATTTTTTTAATAAAAAAATTGTTGATATTTTTGCTGATAATGGTAAAGTGCATGATTTTCAAATATTAAAAAATTCAAATCTTGAATTTTCAGAAAAAACAATAATTATTGGTGATTTAGGATATCAAGGTATACAAAATATTTATAAAAATACAATAATACCAATTAAAAGAACTAAAAATAAAAAATTAACTAAACAAGAAAGAAAATACAATAAGATTGTATCTAAAATTAGAATTAAAGTTGAACATGTCTTTGCTTGATTGAAAAGATTCAAAATTTTAGTAAATAAATGTAGAAAATCTAAATTTAGACTTATGTACTTAAGATTTAACTTACTTTGTGAAATTTTTAATAAAATAAAACCATTAAAATAAAAAAAATATTAAAAATATTTTTTTAAAATTTAAATTTTTATCGAGTTAATATAAAAATATTATTAACAATTTTTTGTTTAAAATGTAAACTCATTTTTTAAACTATTTTTTCAAAAAATATTTATTTCTATATTCAATAACACTAAATAGTTTTAAAACAATTTTATTGACAATTAATTAAATTTAATTACGGAATATGTCCTAAATACAACTGAATTAAAATTTAATATTGCTGACATATATTTTTGTGATATTTTACTATAATCAACAGTTGGACTTCCTATAATTAAATGTGTATCTGGGTCTTTATATTTAAAATTATTTGACATATCTACATTATAATTACCTGTTAAATTATTAATATTTCATTCACTATCTCAAAAGAATTTTGCTTCTCCTATTGATGTACCATTACTTAATCTTGCTTTTTCTTTATCAAAAGCAAGCATACCTTTAAAATCTTTTGTTACAAATAAATTATCTTGAAAATTTAATGAAGTTTTTAATCATTCTTTAAAATCTTTAAAATTTAAAAATCCAGTAGGTTTTGCATCCATAATATTATAAAATGTTGTTTCTGGATGACTACTTGTTGTTATTTTATCATTTATTCCAGCAAGTAAACCACCATTATTTTTAACATCAGTTGTAGATAAATCATTATTACCAGCAATAAATAATCTTCTTGAAGCAAATACTTTACTTTCAAATATTTCTTCATTTCCTTGTTTTATAGGTTCTTGACCTTGAATTATAGGTCTTCCATAATAATAACAACTTGTTAATAATTCTAATCCATATGATTGTCTATGACTATATCTTACTCCTATATCACGCATTAAAGTACGATTTAACGTTACTTTTCCTTGTTGAATAGTAGGGAAAGCATAACCAGAGCCTGGTGAAGCATATTGTACAAAATCAAGTGTATTTTGACCACTTGCAACTACTCTATCATTTAAACTACTAAAAGTTAATACTTGCATACTAAATGCACCATTATAAGGACTATAATAATTTGTTACATTTGAAATAAATAATAATTGTCTATCTTGATTTTTACCACTATTACCACCAATATTTTCATTTTCATCATTAAATACACAAAAAAATTGTAAATAATCATCAATTGTAATATGTTCTTCAAACATTACTAAAGTATATTGTCTTTTAGTTTGTACTGTTTTAAATATTTGATTATTTGGTAAACCACTAAAATCAACACCACTTGTATCATCAATTAAATAAGCATTTCAATAATCTCCAATTTTATATTGTTTTGTATAATATTGGTCTTGACCTGTAACTTTATGAGTATCTGGATTAATACTTCCTTTATTTTTTTGATATATTTTTGTACTATTTTTTCAAATACATACAACTGGAGTATTACCAGTTAATATTAATTCATATTGTCCGAAATCACTTATTTTACTATTAATAGGTTTATAACCAGTTTCAGTTAAAGGAATTGCACCATTATTGAGGCTTTTATGTAATCTGTGTATCTTTGTTTTACAAAGTACTAGTTTAGATTAATTCTATCTTCAAATTTTATCATAAAATGAGCAATTGCTGTATTTCAATTTTGAATGGGCATTGTTCATTTTTTTGTTATATTTTCAATTGCTAAATAAAATATTTTAAAAACTGCCATATCATTAGGAAAAACTTTTTTATTTCTGATAACTTTTCGTAATTGACTATTTACAGATTCAATAGCATTTGTTGTATAAATAACTCTTTTGATTTCTGTAGGATAACTAATAAAAACCATTAAATTATCTCAATTTTTATATCAAGATTTAGCAATTTGAGGATATTGTTTATTTCACTTATTTTCAAAGGATTCTAAAGCCTGCATTGCTTGTTCTTCACTACATGCAGTATAAATTGGTTTTAAATCTGCAACTAGAGATTTTCTATGCTTATATGAGACATATTTCAAACTATTTCTAATTTGATGAACTATGCATAATTGATGTTCTGTTTTAAGATAAACTGATTGTATTGCTTCTGACATGCCTGTTAAATTATCACTGCAGGCAATAAGAATATCATTTAAGCCACGATTTTTCATTTCTGTTAAATTTGCTAATCAAAATTTAGCACCTTCATTTTCACTAATTCATAAACCTAAAACATCTTTTTTACCTTCTAAATCAACTCCTAAAGCTATATAAACTGATTTATTAATAATCCTTTTATCTTGTCGTACTTTCACTACTATGCAATCAAAATAAACAATCGGATAGACACTTTCTAATGGTCGATTTTGCCATGCTTTTACATCATCAATAACATCATCAGTAATTTGACTAATAACACTTTCACTAATATCAGCACCATGATATAACTCTTGTAATTGCATTCTAATATCTGATAATGTCATACCTTTTGCATATAAAGAAAGAACTTGTTGATCAAAACCATCAAATCTTCTTTGTCTTTTTGCAACTATTATAGGATTAAAATTACTATTGCGATCTCGTGGTACATCAATCTCAATTTTACCTTGTTGAGTTATTATTTTTTTTGAACTTATACCATTACGAGCATTGTCACTATTACTATGTTGATTCTTTTCATATCCCAAATAATTTTGCATCTCAGAATTCAACATTTTTTCTACTAATCTTTTTGTTAATTCTTTATACAATCCTCCCTCTTTAAAAACTGTTGTTAAATCTTCAGTATTTTCTAATAATAAATCTACTGCTTTTGATATTGGATCATTATTATTAATATTTTGCTTTTTAGCCATCTGTAACTCACTCTTTCTAGTCATTTAATTATATTTTTACTAGAATTAATTAAACATAGTTATTTTTGTAAGTTACACAGATTACTAAACATTACCCCATTATTAATAACAAATGGAAATATTTTTCAATAACTACATCTTTTAATCAGAAGTTGTTGTTTTTTCAATTGCAGATGAAGATGTTTCATTAATTGAATTTGTTGATGTCTGTTCATTTTTATTTTCTCCTAATAATTTTATTTTTTCATCTTCTTTATCTTCTTTATTTACTTCTTTTAATATATTTTTTGCTTGTAATAAATTAACATTTCTTAATTTACCAATCGCTTCTTTTTTAGTCATTAATCCATAAATTAATTGAAATTCAATTAATTCTTTTTCTTGTAATTGGTCAGTCATAGCAATAGGTATAAAATCAAAACTATATGTTCTTTCACCAATCATATTTCAATGACCATAATAATACATTCACATATCCATTAAACGTAATATATAAGGTTTATAATGTGCTATTTTATATTCTGTTGTTTCCATATCAAATTTATTATTAAACATTGATTGAGTTTTATTTGTATATTGTTGACCATTATAATCTTCAATATCATATCCAGCACCATTAAATATTTGTTTAATAATACCATTATAATCAAGTCAATATTCACTAAATTTAGGATTACCTTGAATAAAATTAATTCCACCATTACCAGTTTTATCATATGGTGTACTACTAACATTCATAAAAAAATCTTCTACATATTGACCAATATCAGATTTACCAGTCATTAATTCAAGTAATTGTTCATTTGATAATTGACCAAATGCTCTTGTTTGATTTAATATTCTTTCTTTTCTTTTTTGTTTAATATTATGATTTAAATCTTCAATTAATGGATATACTGACATACAATCTGGATAACCATTTAATGTAGTACTTTGACCAAATAATAAAGGATTTGGTAAATTTGTTATTTCTACAATTGGTAAAAAACCAAATGGATTTTTTAATGTATAACTTGTTTTTACTAAATTTTCAGGTTTTGTTTTTGATTTTGTTGTACCTAAAATTGTCTCTTCACCAACATTATTAAATATTTCAACATGTACTATTTTTGGTGTTATTGTAACTCATGTTAAAGTTTGATTATCTGCTTGATTATTTGTAAAAAATAATTCTGCTGATTGTTCTTGTTCATTAATTTTTGCAACTCTTGACATAAATGTTGGAGTTGGTACAACTAATGTTAACTCACCAGTTTTAGTAATCATTCATAATAAAATACATCTACCTAATAAACTATTTTGAATACCAAATTTTGCTAATTTTTCAAATATTTTATCTTTAAAATAAAAATTATTTCAATTATCTAATAATTTTTTATCTTCACTTTGTAATAATATTCCTTTACCTAATCATAATCTTGTTGATTTTTGAGCAATAATTCTAGGTATATCTAAATATCAATTTTGTTTATTTTCTAAATAAAAATTAATATTATATAAATCCATTTAAAACACCTCTTTTCTTTGTAAGTAATAATTCATTACCAATTGAATCAATTAAATCTTTCATATCATTCATTAAAGCAAAACAATCACTATCTCATGTATCATCATGTAAATCTAACATTTGAGGTTCCATATTTGAACTTAATGATTTTTTAGTATTATCTAATCATTGAATTAATGAATATTGTTTTTTAGTATAAGGACAATTATTTCAATCATAACTTAATATATTTTTAATTAATCCAGCAGTTGTAAAATCAATTCTATCTCTTAAATAAAATATTTCTTTATTTACTGGTTGAAATATTAATCAATAAATATTTCTATCTTTTCTTTGTTTTTTTAAAATATCAATAAATGCTTGACCACCATTACCATAATCAACATTTACATATAATTTTTTAATTATTAATTGTGTATATTTTTGACCTTGAATTAAATAATAATCAATAATACTATTTGCTAATTCATAACTATTTTTAAATTGCATTGTTACATTACTATGATAAAATTCACTTAATTTATGTGCTTTAGTTTTACTTTGATTTAAACATCATAAACTTCCTGCTGTAGGATGACCGCTTGGACTTGTAGCATAACCAATATCTAAACCTGCTCTAAAATAATATGGTTGAAATTCTAATTTAGTATTTACTTTATCTAAAAATCTTGCAAAAATAGCACCAGTTAAAATACTAGGTACACCATAATATCAACTTTGTGCTTTTATAGGGTCAAGTATTTTTAATTTTTCTAAATCATTAATTTTATCTTGTAATAAATTATGTTCATTAATTTTTCAATTTGAATAATGAAATAATTTAAAAATATTATTTTCAAATATTGATTTAATTTGTTCATTATTAGATTTCATTATTTCTAAATTAAAAGGTACTCTATTATTCATATATTCAATAAAATATTGATAAATATTATCTGGATTACAACTTCTAATTTTAATTATTTTTTTAGCATTACCTAATGCAAATGTAATTGCTTGAAATTCAGCTTGACTAAATTCATTTGCTTCTTCACATCATTCAATTGTTAAATCAAAACCTTTTATTTCACTTCTAGAAAGCCCTTTTAAAGGTATTCTATCATTACTATTAGAATACACACCCATAACTCTAATAAATGATTTTGAACCTTTAAAACAAAAATCTGCTTGTTTATTTGGATATTTTAAAATAAAATCTTTATAATCAAAACCAACATTAATTAAAGCTTCATTAATTTCTTTAGTTAATTCATTAATATCTTTATTTAATTTTCTAAAACAATATATAGCAATTAGAGGCTTTTTAATAATCTGTGTTTCTTTGTTTTACAAAGTACTAGTTTAGATTAATTCTGTCTTCAAATTTTATCATAAAATGAGCAATTGCTGTATTTCAATTTTGAATGGGCATTGTTCATTTTTTTGTTATATTGTCAATTGCTAAATAAAATATTTTAAAAACTGACATATCGTTAGGAAAAACTTTTTTATTTCTGATGACTTTTCGTAATTGACTATTAACAGATTCAATAGCATTTGTGGTATAAATTACCCTTTTTATTTCTGCAGGATAACTAATAAAAACCATTAAATTATCTCAATTTTTATATCAAGATTTAGCAATTTGTGGATATTGTTTAGTTCATTTATTTTCAAATGATTCTAAAGCCTGCATTGCTTGTTCTTCACTACATGCAGTATAAATTGGTTTTAAATCTGCAACTAGAGATTCTCTATGCTTATATGAGACATATTTCAAACTATTTCTAATTTGATGAACGATGCATAATTGATGTTCTGTTTTAAGATAAACTGATTGTATTGCTTCTGACATGCCTGTTAAATTATCACTACAAGCAATAAGAATATCATTTAAGCCACGATTTTTCATTTCTGTGAAATTGGCTAATCAAAATTTAGCACCTTCATTTTCACTAATTCATAAACCTAAAACATCTTTTTTACCTTCTAAATCAACTCCTAAAGCTATATAAACTGATTTATTAATAATCCTTTTATCTTGTCGTACTTTAACTACTATACAATCAAAATAAACAATCGGATAAACACTATCTAATGGTCGATTTTGCCATGCTTTGACGTCATCAATAACATCATCAGTAATTTGACTAATAACACTTTCACTAATATCAGCACCATGATATAACTCTTGTAATTGCATTCTAATATCTGATAATGTCATACCTTTTGCATATAAAGAAAGAACTTGTTGATCAAAACCATCAAATCTTCTTTGTCTTTTTGCAACTATTACAGGATTAAAATTACTATTACGATCTCTTGGTACATCAATTTCAATTTTACCTTGTTGGGTTATTAATTTTTTTGAACTTATACCATTACGAGCATTGTCACTATTACTATGTTGATTCTTATCATATCCTAAATAATTTTGCATCTCAGAATTCAACATTTTTTCTACTAATCTTTTTGTTAATTCTTTATATAATCCTCCCTCTTTAAAAACTGTTGTTAAATCTTCAGTATTTTCTAATAATAAATCTACTGCTTGTGATATTAGATCATTGTTATTAATATTTTGCTTTTTAGCCATCTGTAACTCACTCTTTCTAGAAAATTAATTATATTTACTAGAACTAATTAAACATAGTTATTTTTGTAAGTTACACAGATTACTAAACATTACCAGCAATTAATTTATTAATTTTAATTGAAATTGCTATTAACATTGCTAATTCTTCTGCAATACTATATGTTTTACTTGAATATCTACTTCCACTTAAATTATATTCACTATGAGTAAAATCACTTTTATTTAATAATCAATAACTAATTTCATGTAAATAAGTAAATTCTTTATTCATAATTTTATTCCTGTAATTCTTCTAATTTTAAAAGTTGACCATATTTTACAGGGTCACTAACAATAGCAATAGTATCATTTTGCATTTGTAAAGATACCATTATTCTATCATTAACTTTATCTCAATATAATGTTTGAACATCAGTATTCAACTCACCATATAAAAATTCTTTAGACATAAAAGCAAATTTTTTAATACTTGATTGACTTTCAAAATTATAATAAATTTTATATTTAGTATTTGATTTAAAAGTATGTTTAATATGATTTATATTTATTTTTGTTCCTACTTCTTTTCACTTCTCTTTATTTATCATATTTTGTTCATCATTTGTTAATCTAGTTAATAAATCATCAACTCTTAATGCTAATTCATTAATAGCACCAAAAATTGATTTAGAAGATGTTTTTAATGAGCCACCATAAGTATTAATTTTTAATAATTCATTTGCTACACCAAGTGAAGAATTTGGATTTGTATCAACTATTAATTTATTATCTTTTCATTCAAAATAATCATTATTAAAATATTTAGTTCATGACATTAAATCAATAATTTCTTGTTTTGTTTTTAATATTTCATTAATAGCACCAGCAATAGTTTTATTAGTAGTTTCTAAATTAGGAATTTCAGTACCAATAGTGTTGATAGCAAAAGCATATTGAAATTGGTCTTTATCCATTTTATCTTCTAATTTTTTATCTACTTCTTCTTTTTTATAATAATCAGGTAAATCTGCTTTACCACTAGTAGCACTAATAGTATTAGTATTTGGGTCAATTTTAATATTTTCACCAGCAGTTAATTTATTTTGTTTTTTATCTAATAAATTATCAACATATATTTTAGTTGTAGCATCACTTAAAAATGTAGGTGTACCAACATCAATTATTCTTTTACCATTAACATCAATACCTTTATCATCTTTTGGTTGAATAAAATTAGGATTATCTTTATCAACTTCTCATAATGAATTATCAATATCATTTTTAATACCACGTGTATCAATATCAATTATTACTCCATTAATATTTTTTTGATGTATTTTTTTAATTTCAACTCTTGGGTCACTTGACTTTAAAAGTTTACTATTTACATATTCTTCAAGTATATTTTCATTACCACCATTACCCATAAAACTATTATCTTTATTTGGAGATACATTTAATGGAAAACCTTTAAATGTTAAATAATGTTTAATTTTTCTTAAACAACTAAATACTTCAGGAACAATAAAATAAGGGTCATCTGGATTATTTTCACTATAAGTAATACCACCTTGACTAATACTTGCTTGTCCACGTAAATAATTAACATCTTTTGTTAATAAAAAATTAACATAATATGCAGTTGCAGTTTGTATTTCATCAGTAAAATCTGTAATTGTAATTTCTGGTCATTTAGGTGAAATAGTAAAACCACTTAAATAATCAATATTATTACTTGCTATTGAAATTGCTTTAAATATTTCACTATCTGGTGTTGTTATTTCATCAAATTCTAATTTATTAAAACCATTTCAAGATTTAAATTCTTGTATTGTTATAAAAATTAATGGGTCTTTAATAGCCATAATAATTTACTCCTTAATGTAAAATAAAGGGTATTTAAACCCTTTAAATTCCAACTTTAATTGCTTTTTTCTTATCTTTTTTTGATAATTCTTTACGTTTTGCTCTTTGACTTATAATAGTATTTTTAAATACTTCATCTTTTTCTTCATCATTATTAAAACTATCAAGTAATTTAGCAACTGATGTTGTTTCTAATTGTAATTGAGAATTTATTTGTTTAATATTTTCAATAATAAATTTAATTTCTTTATCTCTTTTTAATTCTTTTGATATTTTACTTTGTTTTGATTTTTTAATAAATTTTGATAATAAAAGTAAAACAATAGTAACTATAATTCCACTAGTTATTGCTCCGCTTAATACTGCTGTTATTAATTCTTTTGATAAATTCATTTTTTATTCCTCCAATTGTATTTTATTTGAATGTTGTTTACATAATTGACATTCTTTTTTATGTTTTTTAATTTGTTTATATTGATATATTAAATATGGACTTGTAATAATAATGGGTATAGTTATTAATACATATTTAATTAATTTTCCATAATTACCTAATTTAGTAATCAGATTTAATCCAATATGACCAAACATAGGAAATAAAGTTAATATTAAATGGTCAGGTCAAGTAAAATTATATTGACTTGTATAACTTCCAATTCCCATTTCTATTGGTATTTTAGGTATTAATCAAGGTGTACTAGTAAAAAATATAGTTATTAATATACCAATAATATGACTAGTTATTTTTAAAATATTTGATATTAAAATTTTAATTTTATCAATATGAGTACTATTTTTATTAAATCAAATCTTATTTAATCTTTTATATTCTTTATTATCTTTTGAAATTGGATTAATAGTATTTCATATACCAATTGGTTTAATTGGTTTATCTAATTCAATAATAATTATCACCTACTTTCATGTTTTATAAAAATTAGAATTTCTTTTAATTTTTATATATTTATTTGTATGTAAAGAATTTTTTAATAATTGTTTTCTTTCATATCTTCATTGATTACTTCCTATTTCATTTTTAGATAAAGTTTTATATTCTTTTAATTTAAAAAAACCTTTTTCTAATCTATTAATAAAATTTATAGTTTTTTGTACATTAATATTATTTGGATAAATTACTTTAGTATCTTGTGAACCATAATATTTACCTATTTTTGCTAATTCACTTTTAACATATTTTCTTAATTGACTTGGTAATCATTTTCTATTTCAAAATTTTCAAAATATTGTTCCTGCACCACTACCATTTTTACCTTTAGCTTGTGTCATTAATATTCATATTTCTTGTGGAAATGCTGGATAAGTATAAGGACCATATCATATTTGTCTTTTATCATTATCACTTTGAAATAATGTTGTTAAAGTTCCAATTTTTAAATTTTTATTATCAACAATAAATCTTCCTCTTTTAAATCATGAACTTGATAATACTTCTCATGCATTATCTGGTATTTCTTCTTCATTTTCTTTAAATAAATTATCAACTTTATTTACATAATTTTTAACAGTTCTAATTTCTGTTGGTATAATTGATTTTTTAAAACTATTTACTGGATTTTTAAATTTATTAATTTCATTTTGTAATAATGATAATTCAGTTGGTTTTAATATACTAATTAACTTTTTTAATATATTTGGATTTGCAAATGAATAAGGTTGATGTATTTCTTTTTCACTAACATTTTCACTTTCAAATATTGCTTTTAATGACTGATTTTTATAATAAGTTTTTAAAATATTTATTAATGCTAATTTAATATCATTACTTGCTAAAGCATAATAAATAAATTCAATAATTAAAGGTAACATTATAATCTGTTAATAGGTACTATAGTTTCTTTATAAGGATTATTAGAATCAAAAATAATATTACTACTACCCATACTTAAATTATCAATACTACTATTTGAACCATAATTTTGTCTTTGTCTTTCATATTCTTGTTCGGTGTTATTAATTAAATTAGCATGTTCATTAGTAAATGTTGTTTCTTGCATTTCTTCAATATGATTAGTAGTTTCCATTGGTAGTAAATTATGAATAATTTCACTTACACCTGCTACTATTGTAGGAATAGCATAAGCATTATTAAAATCATTATTTATACCCATATTACCACCAATTGATATTAAACATCCACCAGCAGAAGTATTTGCTATTATTGTAATGGTTTCAAATTTATTAGGTATTAATTCTAGAATACCAGCAAGTAAATTAGTAATACCATATGAAATGAAAGAAAAATATGTATTTCAATCCATTAAATGATTAGGATTAAAATTATTATTTACATTTTCAAATAATATTAATGATTCTGTTGGTCATGGTGGAGTTTCTGTAGTTGTTGTAGTTGGAGTAATAGGATTGATTGTTTCAGTAAATTTACTATAATTTGCTAATCCAATTGTTCCTAATCCTAATAATATTTTTTTAGAACTATTTAATAATTTAGTTTTAGTACTAGGCATTTGATTTAAATTTCAAATATCAATTCCTAATTTTTTACTAAATAATAAAGCATTTATACTTCCTAATACTGGATTACCTATTAATTGACCATAATAAGCACTTGTACCAATCATTGCTGATAAAGGACTTATTCCAATTCTTATTAATTTTGTTAATGTATAATTATTCAATTGTGTATTCTCAACATTTGGCATTATTATTTTCTCCTTTTAATAATTGATTAGATTTTTGTTTTATTTCAATTAATACTCTACCTTTACAATTAATATTATCTCCAACTAATAATGCTGTATTTGCATGAACATTACTTAATACAAAATAATCATTTCTTAAATTAGGATATTCATCTAATAAAATTGCTCTTAAATCATTACTATCAGTTATATCTTTTGGATTTGGTGAATTAATAATAATTTTTGTTTTATTATTTACATAATTATAAATATATTCCATAATTTAAGCCTTTTCATATTTTAATGTTACAGAACCTATATATAAAGTATCATTAACTTTAGCAGTCATTGTAGCATTAGTTTCAGTAATATTACTATAATCAGCATGTTCTATTGTATAACCTATATTTTTTTTATTAACTGCATTATCTAATTCAGGAATTGTTGGTTTTGTTCCTGCAATAGTAATTTTTCCTAAATCTAAATAAAAAATTAAATTTTCTAAATCAATTTTTGTATCATCAAAATCTGCTAATTTATAAGTAGCATTTGTTTTTTGTTCTGATGTATCTTTTGTATATTGGACATATTCCGTAATTAAATTTAATTAATTGTCAATAAAATTGTTTTAAAACTATTTAGTGTTATTGAATATAGAAATAAATATTTTTTGAAAAAATAGTTTAAAAAATGAGTTTACATTTTAAACAAAAAATTGTTAATAATATTTTTATATTAACTCGATAAAAATTTAAATTTTAAAAAAATATTTTTAATATTTTTTTTATTTTAATGGTTTTATTTTATTAAAAATTTCACAAAGTAAGTTAAATCTTAAGTACATAAGTCTAAATTTAGATTTTCTACATTTATTTACTAAAATTTTGAATCTTTTCAATCAAGCAAAGACATGTTCAACTTTAATTCTAATTTTAGATACAATCTTATTGTATTTTCTTTCTTGTTTAGTTAATTTTTTATTTTTAGTTCTTTTAATTGGTATTATTGTATTTTTATAAATATTTTGTATACCTTGATATCCTAAATCACCAATAATTATTGTTTTTTCTGAAAATTCAAGATTTGAATTTTTTAATATTTGAAAATCATGCACTTTACCATTATCAGCAAAAATATCAACAATTTTTTTATTAAAAAAATCATATACAATTTGAAATTTTATAGAATACATTCAACTTTTACCAGAAAAATATTCTAACTGTAGTTTTTTTTAGTTGGTCTTTCAATTTCAATCTCAGTTGAATCAATTAAATAAAATTGAAATTCATTTGAATTTTCTTGTTTTTTATCAATTTTTAATTTATATCTTTCTTTTAAAAATTGGTAATCTTTGTGGTTACTAAGTTTATTTTCTACTCAAGTAATATTTCGAAAACAACTTGATGGGCTCATTTTAGATTTAATACTCATTTGAAAAAAAGTATAATATTCTTTTCAGTATAATAAAGTCATCATTAATCTTTCTTCTACTGAAAGTTTATTTTTTCGACCTTTATTTTTTTCTAATTTTTCTATTTCAATTAATTTTTCTAACATTTCATTAAAATGAAAACGTTTTATACCAAAATATCTATAAAATTCTTCATTTTTTAATTTTTTTAAATTTTCAAAAATCATTTTTATCAACACTTTTCTAAATTTATTGTTAATAACAAAATTATAAAATAAATTTTAAAATTATTAATTGACTTTTAAAAAATTTAATTACGGAATATGTCTTGTAGTTTTTTTTAGTTGGTCTTTCAATTTCAATCTCAGTTGAATCAATTAAATAAAATTGAAATTCATTTGAATTTTCTTGTTTTTTATCAATTTTTAATTTATATCTTTCTTTTAAAAATTGGTAATCTTTGTGGTTACTAAGTTTATTTTCTACTCAAGTAATATTTCGAAAACAACTTGATGGGCTCATTTTAGATTTAATACTCATTTGAAAAAAAGTATAATATTCTTTTCAGTATAATAAAGTCATCATTAATCTTTCTTCTACTGAAAGTTTATTTTTTCGACCTTTATTTTTTTCTAATTTTTCTATTTCAATTAATTTTTCTAACATTTCATTAAAATGAAAACGTTTTATACCAAAATATCTATAAAATTCTTCATTTTTTAATTTTTTTAAATTTTCAAAAATCATTTTTATCAACACTTTTCTAAATTTATTGTTAATAACAAAATTATAAAATAAATTTTAAAATTATTAATTGACTTTTAAAAAATTTAATTACGGAATATGTCTATTCTTTATTTTGTGCTTCTGTTATTTCTGCTACTGTAGGCATATTAGCTTGAATAATATATTGTAAATGACCTCTAATCATTGTTGGAAGAGCATATAATGCTTTACCAATTCATTTTAAATTAGCAGTATTATTATCTAACATTTGTCTAATACTTTGAAATGAACTTGGCATTGCAACAGCATTTTTATGAATAAATCCTGCTAACATTTTTCTTAAATCAAATGTTTTTTGTAAATGTAATCCTGTTTCAGTACCATGTTTAAATTCTTGTTCTAAATAAAAACTTTTAAATAAATCAGTACCAAAAATACTATCTTTATATAATTTACCTGTTGTAATAGTATCTGCAGCAATAGAACTATAATTTAATTTTTGAAATACTTTTGTAAATTGTAAATAACTATTAAATCCAATACCACCTAATATATCAGTTAAATTAACTCCAACTTCAGTATTAGTTATTTTTTGAATTAATCTATTATTTCTTTGTCCAATTGTATAAAATGCTTCATATGCAGTATCTTGATTTAAATTTAATAAATTAATAGGTAATACTTGTGATTTTGAAATACAATAATCTTTAATACCAGTTAAAAATATTGCTTCTAAACAATATAAATAACCTTTTATCATACTTGAACTTCATTCTGCTAATAATGTTGCTCTTACATTTGGGTCACTTGATAAAAATCTTTCCATATCAAAATCTTCAACTGCTCAATTAATAGTTAATTTTTGGTCAAGTATTACTGTTGTTGTTTTTGCACTTGTTCATTGTCTTGTAATACCAGTTACAGGGTCATAATCACTACCTCAAACAATACGTTCAGCAATTCTATAAATTGCCATTCCTACACCATTTAAAGTTTCAATTTGTTGAGCAACTGCACTTGTTCTAAAATACATTGTTGTATTTTCATTATTTAATACACCACGAACTTGTGCTTCAATTACACTTAAAATTGCTTTTTCACTGTCAGAATTTCCACCAGTGATTAAAGCCTTTGGTATACTTGGCAAAGCCATATTTATTCTCCTAACTATTTTTAGGAATATCAGAGAATGCTTTTTTTGTATATTCTAATATTTCATTTTTATCTATTAAACCTTTAGTTTTTGCTTTAGTATCTAAATTAACTTTTTGATTTGTATTATAAATATTATCTAAATTTAATAAATCTAAAGTATTAAAATATTTTATTTCTTCTTTAGGTTCTTCTTTTTTTATTATTTCAGTATTTGAAATATTAGATTTATTATTAAAAATCTCTATATATTCTTGTTTAATTTTTTCTAATGCTTCAGTTTTTGAAATATCTTTATAATCATTTAATAATGATTTAGCAATTTTAATTTGTTTATCATTTAAACCATTAAATAATTCTTTTTCTTGATATTCATTAACTTTTGCTTCATATTCTTTTAATTTTATTTCATACTCACTTAATTTAGGTTCAATATCTTTTTTACTTTCAGCATATACTACATTTCTATGTTGTTTTAGTAAACTTTCAACATCATCTAAACTATAATTCTCTTTTTTATCAAAAGTAAAATTACTCATACTTTTAATCTCCCTTTATTAAATTTTATTATATTAATAGGTCACTTTTATATATGTTATTTAACATATTCACTTTATGTAATTATATCATTTTTAGCCTTTAAAATAAAGAAAAAAACCTATATTTATTATAGGTTTCTAATCATCATTTTCTATTTTTCTTGGTTCACAAAGATTAATAATTATATTACTTTTTTCGTTATTTTCTTCTAAATTATTTTGTAAATCATCAAATTATTCTGGATGACATTTTCTTAAATATTCTCATTGATATTTTGGGTCTTTCATAGTATTTCGCAATAAATAATTAGCAATTTTTTGACATGCTTTATCATATTCTTTTAAAAAATTTTGTTGTCATTTTGTCTGGTAGCGTCGGCAATCAAATATATATTTTCTATCAATTCCTAATGCTAAATTTAAACCAGTTTTTGTCATTCTTGTTGGAACATTTTTATTTTCTTTAAAATATTCACTTATTTTTTCTTTATAATTTCCTAATTCTTTTCTTTTTGCTGGCATATTATCACCTTATTTAAAACTTATATACTAATTATATCATTTCTATTTTTATTAAATCACAACAATTTAATTTTAATAGTCATATAATCAAATCATAAATTAAGAAGGAGATTATTATTATGAATTTTCTTATTAATGAACTTAATTATGATGAACTTGATATTATAATTAAAAATAATGATTTAAGTTTTATAACAAATATATGACAAGGATATGATGATTTTTGATATCAAAATATATATGATACAACTAAACATAAATATGTTAAAACAGCTCCAAGAAGTCCAAATACTCAATATGGTAAAGTAAATGATTTTTATCGTAGATGTTATTTAATATTAGAAACTAATGAATATTATTATCCTTTAGATGAATATATAAAAATTAAAAAAAGAAAAAGAACACTTACAAGTTTAGAACATACAATAATAAAAAATTCAGGTAATGGTAAAAGACAATCTGATGTACAAGATACAGTAAAAAATTCTAATTTTTCAAAAACATATATGACTAATGTAATGAAAAATGCAATAATAAATGTTGAAGAAATAAAAGAGAAAAAAGTAGTATTACCAACTGAAAAATTATTTATAAATATGGATGATTGTTTTATAAGTTCATTATTTAATAATAAAAAACAAAAAAATCGTATTCGTACAATTAGTGCAAATAAAGGTAAAGATTTAGAAAAATCTACTAAAAGTAGAAATGTTTTAAAAGATAAAAAAATTACTTATATGAAAACTAAAAATGGTCAAAGAATTAAAAGACAAGAATTAATTGATAAAATTTATGAATTTCTTGATTTACAATATATTTATACTAAAAGTAGTTTAGTATTTATTGGTGATGGTGCACCTTGAATTAAAACTACTGCTAAAAAAGAAAAAATTCCTTATGTAATTGATAGACATCATGCATTTAAAGCACTTAAAAAAGGATTTATTATTAATAGAAAAGTAGATAATAAAAAATTAACAAATGCATATGATTTATTTGTTAATGGTGAATATTATCAATTATTAGATTTTTTAAAAGAAAATAAAGTTGATGAGCAAATATATAAATATTTTAAAAATAATAAAGATGGTGTTATTAATCAAAAAGAAAATTGAAATCAAGGAGTTTGTGCTGAAAGTGATGTATCACATTTAGTTAAATCTTTAAAAGGATATGGTGCTAAGATTTTTAATGATAAAGTACTTGATAATATGCTTATAATTAATTCAGCAAGAATTAATAAATTAAATCTTATACTTTAATTTTTTAAAACTTAATAAATCTAAACCTAAATAGTTAGGAATTTTTTTCATTTATAATTATAAAATAATTATTTAAAACACTTGATTATAAATGAAAAAAGGTATATAATTTAACCAACAATTAATAATTTATTTTATCTTTTATTTAAAGAAAATTAAATTATAACTATTAACTTTACTCACCCCAAAAAATGTTAATGTTAATTATTCAGATCAATCTGGTTACAGTCCTTTAATGATAGCTGCTGAAAATGGTTTTTTAGAAATTACTAATGCTTTAATAGAAAATAACGCTAATCTTAATTATGCAAATCAAAATGGTAATACAGCTTTAATGATGGCCAATAAAAATAACCATATAAAAATAGCAAGAATAATCGAGCAAATAAATCAACTAAATCAACTAAAAGCAGAAAATTTAATAAATGCTAAAGAAATGATACTAAACATTAATAAGATTTTAAATGAACAACTAAAAAAAACTAATGAAATAAAAGATAATCAAAATGATAATAGACTTCTTGCAAAACCTATCTATTAAAAATTTAATTTTTAAAATAAAATTAAAAATAAAAAAGATAGGTAATCTATGATGTTTGATAAATTAAAAACTATTAACAATCCAGAATTATTAAGATTAACTGGTATAAATGATATTATTTTTAATAAAATTCTAGAAATTTTAAAGACAGAAGAAGTAAAAAAGTTTAAAAATGGTGGTACACCTAATAAATTATCATTAGAAAATCGTTTATTAATGACTTTAGAATATTGAAGAGAGTATCGAACTTATTTTCATATTGCTAAAAGTTATGGAATTAGTGAAAGTAGTTGCTATAGGAATATCAAGTGAATAGAAAATACTTTAATAAAACATCCTGATTTTCAACAACTTGATGGGCAAAAATCACTGTTAAATAATAATTTTAAAGATAAAACAGTTATCATTGATGTGACTGAAAGTACTATTCAACGCCCAAAAAAAGTCAAAAACAATATTATTCAGGAAAAAAGAAAAAACATACAATAAAAACTCAAGTCATAATTGAAAAAGATAGTAAAAAAATTATAAGTTCTTATTTTTCTTATGGTAAAAATCATGATTTTAAAATTTTAAAAAATTCAAAAACGAAATTTTTATCAGAAACAACTATTTTAGTAGATTTAGGATATCAAGGTATACAAAACATACATAAAAATGTCTTATTACCTAAACGAAAATCAAAGAAAAACCCTTTAACTAAAGAAGAAAAGAAAAATAATAAGGCTATTTCAAAAATGAGAGTTGTTATTGAACATGTTTTTGCGATTCTTAAAAAATTTAAAATTATTAGTGAAAAATATCGAAATAGAAGAAAAAAATTTGCATTAAGATTTAATTTAATAGCTTCAATTTATAATTTACAATTATTAATTTAAATATATTTGATAATTTAATATTTTATTTTTTTATTTGAAATAATAATTTTTGTTGTATTTTAATGACAAAAAATAAAACATATTTTGAACAATAATTTTTAAAAAATATTAAAAGTGTTATTAAAATAAATTTTTAAACTTAAAAAATGTGATTAATATCATAGTTTTGCAAGAAGTCTAATGAAATTTGAAAAAATAATCAAGAAGAAATTATTGAAATCATTGATAACTATGAACATAATTTAAATCAAAAACTTAAAAATATTAATTCAGAACTTAATAATCATTCTCTAAAAAAAGATTTTATTAATATTATCAAGTTTGGAAAAGAAAATTATTCATTATTACATATAGCAGTATTAAATGATTGACAAAAATTAGTAACTTATTTAATAAATGAATGACCAGTTGATATTGATTATAAAGATAATTCAGGAAATTCGGCATGAAATCATGCTTGTATGTTATTACAATCAAAAAATACTTTGACTATTAAAAAAGAACATCAATTAACTTATAAAAATAAAGTATTTATAAAACAATTAATTCCTTCATCTCCAAATTGAAATCCAATTGAAAAAAAAGAAATTAATAAAAATGCCAGTCAAAATAGAAAAAAAATTATTGACTATTATATGCCAAAAGATAAAAATAGTATTGAAAGTTGAGAACATATTAGTAGTATCGATTTACAAATGCAAAATTCTTTCACAAACGAAAGCAATACCTTAAAATTTTCAATATCTTAAAACATTAAGATATTTTTTGGTAATGTTTAGTAATCTGTGTAACTTACAAAAATAACTATGTTTAATTAATTCTAGTAAATATAATTAAATGACTAGAAAGAGTGAGTTACAGATGGCTAAAAAGCAAAATATTAATAATAATGATCCAATATCAAAAGCAGTAGATTTATTATTAGAAAATACTGAAGATTTAACAACAGTTTTTAAAGAGGGAGGATTGTATAAAGAATTAACAAAAAGATTAGTAGAAAAAATGTTGAATTCTGAGATGCAAAATTATTTAGGATATGATAAGAATCAACATAAGACATATTCCGTAATTAAATTTTTTAAAAGTCAATTAATAATTTTAAAATTTATTTTATAATTTTGTTATTAACAATAAATTTAGAAAAGTGTTGATAAAAATGATTTTTGAAAATTTAAAAAAATTAAAAAATGAAGAATTTTATAGATATTTTGGTATAAAACGTTTTCATTTTAATGAAATGTTAGAAAAATTAATTGAAATAGAAAAATTAGAAAAAAATAAAGGTCGAAAAAATAAACTTTCAGTAGAAGAAAGATTAATGATGACTTTATTATACTGAAAAGAATATTATACTTTTTTTCAAATGAGTATTAAATCTAAAATGAGCCCATCAAGTTGTTTTCGAAATATTACTTGAGTAGAAAATAAACTTAGTAACCACAAAGATTACCAATTTTTAAAAGAAAGATATAAATTAAAAATTGATAAAAAACAAGAAAATTCAAATGAATTTCAATTTTATTTAATTGATTCAACTGAGATTGAAATTGAAAGACCAACTAAAAAAAACTACAGTTAGAATATTTTTCTGGTAAAAGTTGAATGTATTCTATAAAATTTCAAATTGTATATGATTTTTTTAATAAAAAAATTGTTGATATTTTTGCTGATAATGGTAAAGTGCATGATTTTCAAATATTAAAAAATTCAAATCTTGAATTTTCAGAAAAAACAATAATTATTGGTGATTTAGGATATCAAGGTATACAAAATATTTATAAAAATACAATAATACCAATTAAAAGAACTAAAAATAAAAAATTAACTAAACAAGAAAGAAAATACAATAAGATTGTATCTAAAATTAGAATTAAAGTTGAACATGTCTTTGCTTGATTGAAAAGATTCAAAATTTTAGTAAATAAATGTAGAAAATCTAAATTTAGACTTATGTACTTAAGATTTAACTTACTTTGTGAAATTTTTAATAAAATAAAACCATTAAAATAAAAAAAATATTAAAAATATTTTTTTAAAATTTAAATTTTTATCGAGTTAATATAAAAATATTATTAACAATTTTTTGTTTAAAATGTAAACTCATTTTTTAAACTATTTTTTCAAAAAATATTTATTTCTATATTCAATAACACTAAATAGTTTTAAAACAATTTTATTGACAATTAATTAAATTTAATTACGGAATATGTCCATAGTAATAGTGACAATGCTCGTAATGGTATAAGTTCAAAAAAAATAATAACTCAACAAGGTAAAATTGAGATTGATGTACCACGAGATCGCAATAGTAATTTTAATCCTATAATAGTTGCAAAAAGACAAAGAAGATTTGATGGTTTTGATCAACAAGTTCTTTCTTTATATGCAAAAGGTATGACATTATCAGATATTAGAATGCAATTACAAGAGTTATATCATGGTGCTGATATTAGTGAAAGTGTTATTAGTCAAATTACTGATGATGTTATTGATGATGTAAAAGCATGGCAAAATCGACCATTAGAAAGTGTCTATCCGATTGTTTATTTTGATTGCATAGTAGTGAAAGTACGACAAGATAAAAGGATTATTAATAAATCAGTTTATATAGCTTTAGGAGTTGATTTAGAAGGTAAAAAAGATGTTTTAGGTTTATGAATTAGTGAAAATGAAGGTGCTAAATTTTGATTAGCAAATTTAACAGAAATGAAAAATCGTGGCTTAAATGATATTCTTATTGCCTGCAGTGATAATTTAACAGGCATGTCAGAAGCAATACAATCAGTTTATCTTAAAACAGAACATCAATTATGCATAGTTCATCAAATTAGAAATAGTTTGAAATATGTCTCATATAAGCATAGAAAATCTCTAGTTGCAGATTTAAAACCAATTTATACTGCATGTAGTGAAGAACAAGCAATGCAGGCTTTAGAATCCTTTGAAAATAAGTGAAATAAACAATATCCTCAAATTGCTAAATCTTGATATAAAAATTGAGATAATTTAATGGTTTTTATTAGTTATCCTACAGAAATCAAAAGAGTGATTTATACAACAAATGCTATTGAATCTGTAAATAGTCAATTACGAAAAGTTATCAGAAATAAAAAAGTTTTTCCTAATGATATGGCAGTTTTTAAAATATTTTATTTAGCAATTGAAAATATAACAAAAAAATGAACAATGCCCATTCAAAATTGAAATACAGCAATTGCTCATTTTATGATAAAATTTGAAGATAGAATTAATCTAAACTAGTACTTTGTAAAACAAAGATACACAGATTACATAAAAGCCTCTATTTTTTATCTAATTTTTGATATTTTTACATTAGTAACTTAGATAAATATCTTATTTACGTTATTATTTATTTCTTAATAATATATTATTCAAAACTATGTAATTCTTTTCATAGTTTTTCTAAAATTACTTTTGATTTAACTAATGATGAAAGTTGTGTTTTTGTAGCATTTTGCAATAATTGTCAAGTTGGAAATTGCTGTAATATTTTATTTTGTAATTGTAAACCAATTCCTGGTACTGATGATAAAACACTACTTATCATTGATTGACTTCGTTTTGTTTTATGATATTTAATTGCATAATTATGAACTTGATCTTGTAATTTACTCAAAAATAAAAAACAAGCATCAGTTTTAGGAATATTAATAATTTGCATTTTATCATTTATAATTTTATCAGTTTGATGTTTTTTATTTTTAACTAATCCAATAATAGGAATTGTTAAGTTTAATAATGTTAGTTGTTCTAATGTAGCACTAATTTGTGGTTTTCCACCATCAACAATAATTAAATCAGGAAGTGGCAATTTATTAATAACTAAGTGATGATATCTACGATAAATCATTTCACAAAAACGATGATAATCATCAATAATTTTTGGATCTAATAAAAATTTGCGATAATCATTAAAACTAGGATTACCATTCTTATAAACAATCATACCGCCAACACTAGCACTTTGTTGAAGATTAGAAACATCAAAAACCTCTAAATGATTTAAATTAGGAATTTTTAATCATTGTGATAATACTTTCATCATATTTAACGGTTCATTAAATTGATTAGTTTGTAAATAATTATTTCATGCGTAAATGGCATTGGTTTTTGCCAATGTTAAAATATGTTCTTTTGTTCCTTTAATTGGATTAATAAATTTTATTTGTGGAAATAATAATTTTAATTGTTTTAAATCAATATTTGATGGTAAATATATTTCATTTGGCAATGTATTTTTACTATATAGTTGTTGACAATAATTACGAATTAAATCTTGAATTTCTAAGTAATTATTTTGAACTATTTGTTCATCTTTAGCTTGCAATTTACCATTACGATAAAATAAAGTAATTAAAACAATCATTTCATCTTCAATTAAAAAATTAATAAAATCGCGATTTCCATAATCTTGAAACTCAACAACTTGTTGTGATAAAAATAAATCTATTTTTGATAACAAAATTTTAATACGATTAGCATTTTCAAATTGTAAGTTTTCAACACTAATATTCATATTATTAATTAATATTTTTTTAACAGCAGTAACATTCCCTTTGAAAAATTGATCAATTTTACTAATCATATCTTCATAATAAGTAATAGGTACTGATTTAAAACAAGCACCAGAACATTGCTGTAAATGATAATATAAACAAGGTTTACCAAGATTACCAGCACATTTTCGTAATGGAAAAATTCGTTCCAATAACTTTAAAATTTCACGCGCACCAGTACCATCTGGAAATGGTCCATAATAATGTCCCTCTTTTTTAGTAGCACTACGTACATAACGATATTGTGGATCACGATTATTAGTAATTTGAATATAAGGATATTTTTTATCATCTGCTAACAAAATATTATATTTAGGATGATGTTTTTTAATCAATGTTTGTTCTAAAATTAAAGCCTCTTTTTCATTAGATGTCGTAATGTATTCAACATCATGAATATCATTAACTAATAACATTGTTTTAAAATTACTGGCTTTATTTAAATATGAAGTTACTCGTTTTTTTAATGAATTAGCTTTACCAACATAAATTAAATTATTATGTATATCTTTAAATAAATAACATCCAGCAATATTAGGTAAAAGTTTAATTTTCATTTGTAGTAAAGATTTTTCTGCCATTAGTTCACCTAAATTTATTAACAAATTAAAAGATACTTTGATTTTAACATTAATATAATGTTTTATCCTAAAGTAAACTCTTAATTTTATTCATTATTAATTACTTATGATTCGTTATTAATAATAGTTTCGTTATCATTAAGAATTTCACGATTTAAAATACTATCTTCTAAACTTTTTTTAACTACCAGAGTACCTTTGCTATTACTCATTACATCTTTTTGTTTTTCAGGGTCAATTTTACCAAAAGGAGTTAAATAACTATTTTCATTAAAATAAACAATAGGCGAAGAAGGTTTATTGATAATGTCACTATTATCATTTTGTTTTATTTCATTTTGTTTTATTTCTGCTTTTTTTACTGGTGATATAAGTGGTTCTTTCTTTGATTCCTTATTGAAATTATTTTCTTTTCTAAAAGATTTTTTAACTTGTTTATCAATTAATAATTTTTCTTTTTTTAACTTAATATGTTTTTGTTTTAAATCAGCATTTATTTTATTTTTTTGCTTTTTATTTTTATTATTAATAATAATTTGTTTAATAATTTGTTTCATTTTGCTAAAGAAAATAAAAGGTTTATTAAAAATAAATAAACAAGTTAAAGAAAAAATACTAATAAAGTTTGCAATTAAATTAGTAACAAAAAAACCATAATTAAAAATACCTATTAAAACATTACTAATAATGCCACCAGTAGCATATGCTGGAAAAAAGGTTTCAACACTAAAATCTTTAAAAGAAATTGGTGAAGCAAAAAAACCTAGATAATTATTTATACCATTTGTATTTCATCATGTTTTAACGTATATTTCACTAATATTTAATAGGTTTAAATTATAATAACTAGTTCATAAATTATTCTTTCCTAAAATTATTAAAGTTAAAGTTTGCGTTGTCCAACAACTAATCACTAAAAATAAAAAATAAACAAAAATATACTTCAATTTAAATTGCATGCGATAACCAAAAGCTAAAGAAATAATCATTAAAAAAAGAAAGAAATAAACAGCATATTTCATTCACCCAAATAAAAAAGAAAAAAGAAAATCATCAAGTACTTTACCAATTATTGAAAATCTAGTTAAACTAACTATTAGGAAAAAGAAGATTACTAATAAGAAAAAAAGTAATCCAACTTCATCACCACGAGATTGAGATTTTGATATTTTAATGCCATTTTTAATCATAAGAACATCACCTCTTAACATTCTCCACAAAATAACTTATAAAAATAGTATAACATAATTGATATATGTAATAGACTTCTTGCAAAACCTATCTATTAAAAATAAAAAAGATAGGTAATCTATGATGTTTGATAAATTAAAAACTATTAACAATCCAGAATTATTAAGATTAACTGGTATAAATGATATTATTTTTAATAAAATTCTAGAAATTTTAAAGACAGAAGAAGTAAAAAAGTTTAAAAATGGTGGTACACCTAATAAATTATCATTAGAAAATCGTTTATTAATGACTTTAGAATATTGAAGAGAGTATCGAACTTATTTTCATATTGCTAAAAGTTATGGAATTAGTGAAAGTAGTTGCTATAGGAATATCAAGTGAATAGAAAATACTTTAATAAAACATCCTGATTTTCAACAACTTGATGGGCAAAAATCACTGTTAAATAATAATTTTAAAGATAAAACAGTTATCATTGATGTGACTGAAAGTACTATTCAACGCCCAAAAAAAGTCAAAAACAATATTATTCAGGAAAAAAGAAAAAACATACAATAAAAACTCAAGTCATAATTGAAAAAGATAGTAAAAAAATTATAAGTTCTTATTTTTCTTATGGTAAAAATCATGATTTTAAAATTTTAAAAAATTCAAAAACGAAATTTTTATCAGAAACAACTATTTTAGTAGATTTAGGATATCAAGGTATAAAAAACATACATAAAAATGTCTTATTACCTAAACGAAAATCAAAGAAAAACCCTTTAACTAAAGAAGAAAAGAAAAATAATAAGGCTATTTCAAAAATGAGAGTTGTTATTGAACATGTTTTTGCGATTCTTAAAAAATTTAAAATTATTAGTGAAAAATATCGAAATAGAAGAAAAAAATTTGCATTAAGATTTAATTTAATAGCTTCAATTTATAATTTACAATTATTAATTTAAATATATTTGATAATTTAATATTTTATTTTTTTATTTGAAATAATAATTTTTGTTGTATTTTAATGACAAAAAATAAAACATATTTTGAACAATAATTTTTAAAAAATATTAAAAGTGTTATTAAAATAAATTTTTAAACTTAAAAAATGTGATTAATATCATAGTTTTGCAAGAAGTCTAATATTATATAATCATTGTAAACTTAATATAAGTTTTACCCGTTGCTTTATTTAAAGTAAAATGGGTTTTTATTTTCTAATTTTAAAGGGGACATAAACAATGTGGGGTTTTAATAAAAATAAAAAAGAAGAACAAGAAAGACAAAGAGAAGCCGAAAAACAAGCAGAACAACTACGAAAAATTGAAAGAGACCAAGCTAGATTAAAAGCCGAAAGAGAAGAAAGAAAAAGACAAAAAGAAGAACAAGAAAAAATAGGACATATTCCGTAATTAAATTTAATTAATTGTCAATAAAATTGTTTTAAAACTATTTAGTGTTATTGAATATAGAAATAAATATTTTTTGAAAAAATAGTTTAAAAAATGAGTTTACATTTTAAACAAAAAATTGTTAATAATATTTTTATATTAACTCGATAAAAATTTAAATTTTAAAAAAATATTTGAGGCTTTTATGTAATCTGTGTATCTTTGTTTTACAAAGTACTAGTTTAGATTAATTCTATCTTCAAATTTTATCATAAAATGAGCAATTGCTGTATTTCAATTTTGAATGGGCATTGTTCATTTTTTTGTTATATTTTCAATTGCTAAATAAAATATTTTAAAAACTGCCATATCATTAGGAAAAACTTTTTTATTTCTGATAACTTTTCGTAATTGACTATTTACAGATTCAATAGCATTTGTTGTATAAATAACTCTTTTGATTTCTGTAGGATAACTAATAAAAACCATTAAATTATCTCAATTTTTATATCAAGATTTAGCAATTTGAGGATATTGTTTATTTCACTTATTTTCAAAGGATTCTAAAGCCTGCATTGCTTGTTCTTCACTACATGCAGTATAAATTGGTTTTAAATCTGCAACTAGAGATTTTCTATGCTTATATGAGACATATTTCAAACTATTTCTAATTTGATGAACTATGCATAATTGATGTTCTGTTTTAAGATAAACTGATTGTATTGCTTCTGACATGCCTGTTAAATTATCACTGCAGGCAATAAGAATATCATTTAAGCCACGATTTTTCATTTCTGTTAAATTTGCTAATCAAAATTTAGCACCTTCATTTTCACTAATTCATAAACCTAAAACATCTTTTTTACCTTCTAAATCAACTCCTAAAGCTATATAAACTGATTTATTAATAATCCTTTTATCTTGTCGTACTTTCACTACTATGCAATCAAAATAAACAATCGGATAGACACTTTCTAATGGTCGATTTTGCCATGCTTTTACATCATCAATAACATCATCAGTAATTTGACTAATAACACTTTCACTAATATCAGCACCATGATATAACTCTTGTAATTGCATTCTAATATCTGATAATGTCATACCTTTTGCATATAAAGAAAGAACTTGTTGATCAAAACCATCAAATCTTCTTTGTCTTTTTGCAACTATTATAGGATTAAAATTACTATTGCGATCTCGTGGTACATCAATCTCAATTTTACCTTGTTGAGTTATTATTTTTTTTGAACTTATACCATTACGAGCATTGTCACTATTACTATGTTGATTCTTTTCATATCCCAAATAATTTTGCATCTCAGAATTCAACATTTTTTCTACTAATCTTTTTGTTAATTCTTTATACAATCCTCCCTCTTTAAAAACTGTTGTTAAATCTTCAGTATTTTCTAATAATAAATCTACTGCTTTTGATATTGGATCATTATTATTAATATTTTGCTTTTTAGCCATCTGTAACTCACTCTTTCTAGTCATTTAATTATATTTACTAGAATTAATTAAACATAGTTATTTTTGTAAGTTACACAGATTACTAAACATTACCAAATATTTTTAATATTTTTTTTATTTTAATGGTTTTATTTTATTAAAAATTTCACAAAGTAAGTTAAATCTTAAGTACATAAGTCTAAATTTAGATTTTCTACATTTATTTACTAAAATTTTGAATCTTTTCAATCAAGCAAAGACATGTTCAACTTTAATTCTAATTTTAGATACAATCTTATTGTATTTTCTTTCTTGTTTAGTTAATTTTTTATTTTTAGTTCTTTTAATTGGTATTATTGTATTTTTATAAATATTTTGTATACCTTGATATCCTAAATCACCAATAATTATTGTTTTTTCTGAAAATTCAAGATTTGAATTTTTTAATATTTGAAAATCATGCACTTTACCATTATCAGCAAAAATATCAACAATTTTTTTATTAAAAAAATCATATACAATTTGAAATTTTATAGAATACATTCAACTTTTACCAGAAAAATATTCTAACTGTAGTTTTTTTTAGTTGGTCTTTCAATTTCAATCTCAGTTGAATCAATTAAATAAAATTGAAATTCATTTGAATTTTCTTGTTTTTTATCAATTTTTAATTTATATCTTTCTTTTAAAAATTGGTAATCTTTGTGGTTACTAAGTTTATTTTCTACTCAAGTAATATTTCGAAAACAACTTGATGGGCTCATTTTAGATTTAATACTCATTTGAAAAAAAGTATAATATTCTTTTCAGTATAATAAAGTCATCATTAATCTTTCTTCTACTGAAAGTTTATTTTTTCGACCTTTATTTTTTTCTAATTTTTCTATTTCAATTAATTTTTCTAACATTTCATTAAAATGAAAACGTTTTATAGCAAAATATCTATAAAATTCTTCATTTTTTAATTTTTTTAAATTTTCAAAAATCATTTTTATCAACACTTTTCTAAATTTATTGTTAATAACAAAATTATAAAATAAATTTTAAAATTATTAATTGACTTTTAAAAAATTTAATTACGGAATATGTCTATAGAAAAACAAAGAGAAGCCGAAAAACAAGCAGAACAACTACGAAAAATTGAAAGAGACCAAGCTAGATTAAAAGCCGAAAGAGAAGAAAGACAAAAAGAAGAAAGAGAAAGAGAAGAAAGAAAAAGACAAAAAGAAGAACAAGAAAAAAAAGAAAAGCAAAGAGAAGCCGAAAAACAAGCAGAACAACTACGAAAAATTGAAAGAGACCAAGCTAGATTAAAAGCCGAAAGAGAAGAAAGACAAAAACAAAAAGAAGAAAGAGAAAGAAAAAAAATAGAAAAGCTGAAGAAGAAAGCCAACGATGATATAAGAACTGCAATTATTAGTTTATTAAAATTATATAGTAAAAATCAAAGTTTAAAATCAATTTTAGATAGTGAAAATGTTAGTAATGAAGAACTTGACCAACCATATTCAACTTTTAATCCAAATATTATTAAAAAACTTATTTCAATTTTAAAACCTAGTCAATTAACTGAATTAAAAACTCAATTAGATAAATTAATATTTAAACCTATAAAAAAAGTTAATAATTTGTTTAAAGAAGATAAAAAAGATATTAATGATAAAGATATTAAACAACACAATAATAAAGATTATAAAGGATGAGTAATATTATCAAGTTCTTGATTTAAAAAAGGTTTATTTTATAAATCAAATAAATCATTAAAAGTAGGAATATTACAGGGTTTATTTCAAAGTGATACAAGTAAAAATAAACGTTGATATGGTCCTTATACTTATCCAAATGTACCAGAAGAAACTTGAAATTTAATGAAAGTTCAAAAAGGTAAAAATGGTTCTGGTGCTGGAACAATATTTTGAAGATATTTTTTAAGAGGGTTTTTACCAAGTCAAATACGTTTATATGTAAAGAAACAACTTAAAGAACAGAAAGGTATTAGTAAAGGTAAACAACGTTATAACATTATTAAATCAACTAATATTAATGTTTTAAAAACAACTGCATTTATTAATAGATTAGAACGTGGATTTTTTAAACTTAAAGATTTTAAAACTTTACCAAAAACTGAATTAGGTAGTAGAGCATGAAGAGTAGAAAGAAAAGAATATTTAACTTTTCATAAAACTAATAATTTAAATAAAAATATTGGTATTTCAATTTATAAAAATAAAAGTAAATATAAAACATGAAAGTAGGTGGTAATTATTATTGAATTAGATAAACCAATTAAACCAATTGGTATATGAAATACTATTAATCCTATAAGTAAAGATAATAAAGAATATAAAAGATTAAATAAGATTTGATTTAATAAAAATAGTACTCATATTGATAAAATTAAAATTTTAATATCAAATATTTTAAAAATAACTAGTCATATTATTGGTATATTAATAACATTATTTTTTACTAGTACACCTTGATTAATACCTAAAATACCAATAGAAATGGGAATAGGAAATTATACTAATCAATATAATTTTACTTGACCTGACCATTTAATATTAACTTTATTTCCTATGTTTGGTCATATTGGATTAAATCTTATTACTAAATTAGGTAATTATGGAAAATTAATTAAATATATATTAATAACTATACCAATTATTATTACAAGTCCTTATTTAATATATCAATATAAAGAAATTAAAAAACATAAAAAAGAATGTCATTTATGTAAACAACATTCAAATAAAATACAATTGGAGGAATAAAAAATGAATTTTTCAATAGAATTAATATCAGCAGTAATAGGAGGAGCAGTTGCTAGTGGAATATGTATTACTTTAGCATTTCTATTATTTGGAAAATCAATTAAAAAATCAAAGAAAAATAAATTAGCAAAAGAATTAAAAAGAGATAAAGAAATTGAATTTATTAAATCAAATATTAAACAAATAAATTCTCAATTACAATTAGAAACTACATCAATTGCTAAATCTTTAGATAGTTTTAATAATGATAATGAAAAAGATGAAGTATTTAAAAATACTATTATTAGTCAAAGAGCTTCTAAAAAAGAATTATCAGAAAAAGATAAGAAAAAAGCAACTAAAGTTGGAATTTAAAGGGTTTAAATACCCTTTATTTTACATTAAGGAGTAAATTATTATGGCTATTAAAGACCCAATTTTATTTATAACAGTTGAAGAATTTAAAAATTCTAAATATTTTAATGATTTATTATTTGATAAAGTTACTACTCCAGATAATGAAATTTGATTTGCAATATCTGTAGCAAGTAGTAATATTAATTATTTAAGTGGTTTTACTATTTCAAAAAAATGACCAGAAATAACACCAACTGATTTTACAGATAATATTCAAACAGCAACTACTCATTATGTTAGATTTTTATTAACTAAAGATGTAGATTATTTACGTGGTCAAGGTTCAATTAGTCAAGGTGGATTAACTTATAGTGAAACTAATCCAGATGACCCTTATTTTATACCACCCGAAGTATTTAATTGTTTAAGAAAAATTAAAGAATATCCAAATATTAAAGGTTTTAATTTAAAAGGTATAGAATCACAAAAAAATAATTGATTTAATAAATTTATTTCAAATTGTGGTGAAGATAGTCCATTAAATGCATATATACCTTATAATAATATAAAATCATTAGATTCTAGAACTAAAATTACTATTACTCATCCACAAAATATGTTAAGACCAATAGTTAATATTGATACTAGTGGAATTAAAACAGATATTGATAATTCATTATGAGAAGTTATTGAAGATAATTCTAATTTTATTAAACCAAAAGATGATAAAGGTATTGATGCTAATAGTAAAAGAATAATTGATGTTGGTACACCTACATTTTTAACAGATGCTACAACTAAAGAATATGTTGATAATAAAATACCTAATTTAACTGATTATTATAAAAAAGAAGAAACTGATAATAAATTGTTATTAAAACAAGATAAATTAATTGCTGGTGATAATATTAAAATTGAAAATAATGTTATTAGTGCTAAGGGTAGTAGTGTTGAATCATTATGAGAAATAGACCCTAATTCGCCTAATATTATTCAACCTAAAGAAAAAAGATTAATTACTTCTAATAATAAAAGAATTATTTATATAGCAGACCCTGAACAACCACAAGATGCTGTAAACAAAAGATATGTTGATAATAAAATACAACCAAGTCCAAGTATTCCACAATGAAAAGAAGTAGGAACAAAAGTTAATATAAATCATATTAGATATAATTTTATAACTAATAAAAAGTATAAAATTTATTATAATTTTGAAAGTCAATCAAGCATTAAAAAATTTGCTTTTATTTGTAAAGAATTTTTATACGGTGAGTTAAATACTGATGTTCAAACTTTGGATTGAGATAAAGTTAATGATAGAATAATGGTTTCTTTACAAATGCAAAATGATACAATTGCTATTGTTAGTGACCCTGTAAGATATGGTCAACTTTTAAAATTAGAAGAATTACAGGAATAATATTATGAATAAAGAATTTACTTATTTACATGAAATTAGTTATTGATTATTAAATAAAAGTGATTTTACTCATAGTGAATATAATTTAAGTGGAAGTAGATATTCAAGTAAAACATATAGTATTGCTGAAGAATTAGCAATATTAATAGCAATTTCAATTAAAGTTAATAAATCAATTGCTATATATTGTTTTAGAAAACTTAATAAAGATATTAATGATTTAGTTAAAGAAATATATAATGCTTTAATAATAATTAGTTTTAATGATTATAAAGATTTTACTTTAAAATATCCAAATAAACAAGCAGATTTTAGATTTAAAGGTAGTAAATCATTTATTAGAGTTATGGGTGTATATAGTAATTCAAATGATAGAATACCTTTAAAAGGTCTTTCTCGTAGTGAAATAAAAGGATTTGATTTAGCAATTGAATGATGTGAAGAAGCAAATGAATTTAGTCAACAAGAATTTCAAGCAATTACATTTGCATTAGGTAATGCTAAAAAAAGAATAAAAATTAAAAGTTGTAATCCAGATAATATTTATCAATATTTTATTGAATATATGAATAATATTGTACCTTTTAACTTAGAAATTATGAAATCTAATAATGAACAAATTAAATCAGTATTTGATAATAATATATTTAAATTATTTCATTATTCAAATTGAAAAGTAAATAATCATAATTTGACATTAGATATGATTAATGATTTAGAAGAATTAAAAGTATTAGACCCTATTAAAGCACAAAGTTGATATTATGGTGTACCTAGTATTTTAACTGGTGCTATATTTGCAAGATATTTAGATAAAGTAGGAACTAAATTAGATTTTCAAGTACAAAGATTAACTGGTGGATTAGATATTGGTATGGCAACAAGTAGTAGTGGTCATCCAACTGCTGCTTCATTATGATTTATTGGTGAAAATGAAAATGGAAGAAGAGCGCATAAAGAAAGTGAATTTTATCATAGTAATGTTACTATGCAATATAAAGATACTGATACTTTAGCAAATGATATTATTAATTATTATTTAAATGAAAGTAAACGTTATATAGCAATGATATTTGGTTTTACTTGTTATGTTGATTATGGTAATGGTGGATTAGTATTTATTGATGTTTTAAAAAGTTGAGTTAAAAAACGTAATATAACATGATTAAAATTTATAGCAGTAGATAAATTAACTTTATATTTAAATGATAGAATTGATTTTACAACAATTTGTATGCTTAAAAATATTATTAGTTTTAATTGAGAAAAATGTCTAGAAACTAAAAGACAATATAGTTTAATGCAATGATTAGATAAAAAGAAATTAGATACTAATAATAATACTCCCAAAATGTTAGATTTACATGATGATACTTGAGATAGTGATATGTATGCTTTAATGCATGAAATGAAATGATTAATTAATGGTATTAATAATAAATTATTAATTAATAAAAATAAATTTAATGGTGATGAATTATGATAAATACAATGGAATATTTAAGTTGTGATAAATCAAATTGATATATTGATATACCTATGATTATTGCTCAAAAATCAACTAAATTATGATTAGGCAAAGGTTTTTTATTTAATTCAAGTAAAAAAGAAATATTAGATTATTTAAATGAAATGAATTTAAAAGATAAATGATTAGAAAAATTTTATAAATTTGGTTTACAAAATAGTTTAATGGGAAAAGTATTTATAATGATTATAGTAAATGAAGATAATAGTAAATCACTTAAAATATTACCTAATAGTTTTTGTGGTAGAGTTGCTAAATATAATGAACAAGAACAAGCAGCTGAATTTTATTTTATTAATGAACAAGCAGATAGTGCAATTTTAACTTGAGTAACAATTCAAAATGGAAAAGTTAAATATGAAACATATAAAGATAATAATAAAGATATTATTTTAGGTTCTACAAGAACTAAATTAAAACCAAATATTACTCCATTAAAAACTTATGAAATTAAAAATCCATTTAATTATATACCTATTTTTGAAATTACTAATTTACCAATTATAAATTTATATGGTAATGCTACAACTTTAAATGCATATCCAGATTGTACACCAGTATGAGATTTAATTTGAGATTTAAATCGTGTAATTAGACAAAAAAGATTAGAAAGAGAATTAAATGTTACTACTTTATTTGCATCATTAGATAATGAAACAGTTAAAGAAATGCAAGAAAATGGCAATATTGTAGAAAATCCTAAAAAAGATATGTTTGTTAATGTTGGTAGTGCTGGTTATGATAAAAATGGTAATGGTGGTATGCAAATTATTCAAGGTGACCCTAAATTTAATGAATATTGATTAGATTATAATGGTACTGCTAAAGTAATATTTAATGGTGCTGGATATGATTATGATGAACATGGTAATGATGTTTATACTAATAAAACAGAAAGTATGTTTAATAATAAATATGATATGGAGACAACAGAAATAAAAATAGCATTTTATAGTGCTTATTTTTATCGTATATTTGATTTATTACTTATTAGTGAAAATTTATGAAATGGTATTGGAGAAAGACCTTATAGTTTTAAATTTATTCCAATTGCTATGACTGACCAAATAATACAAGACCAAATTATTAATTCAAGATTAAATAATGGCACAATGACAGTCATTGAAGCAATTGGTGAGGTAATGTTTAGTAATCTGTGTAACTTACAAAAATAACTATGTTTAATTAATTCTAGTAAATATAATTAAATGACTAGAAAGAGTGAGTTACAGATGGCTAAAAAGCAAAATATTAATAATAATGATCAAATATCAAAAGCAGTAGATTTATTATTAGAAAATACTGAAGATTTAACAACAGTTTTTAAAGAGGGAGGATTGTATAAAGAATTAACAAAAAGATTAGTAGAAAAAATGTTGAATTCTGAGATGCAAAATTATTTGGGATATGAAAAGAATCAACATAGTAATAGTGACAATGCTCGTAATGGTATAAGTTCAAAAAAAATAATAACTCAACAAGGTAAAATTGAGATTGATGTACCACGAGATCGCAATAGTAATTTTAATCCTATAATAGTTGCAAAAAGACAAAGAAGATTTGATGGTTTTGATCAACAAGTTCTTTCTTTATATGCAAAAGGTATGACATTATCAGATATTAGAATGCAATTACAAGAGTTATATCATGGTGCTGATATTAGTGAAAGTGTTATTAGTCAAATTACTGATGATGTTATTGATGATGTAAAAGCATGGCAAAATCGACCATTAGAAAGTGTCTATCCGATTGTTTATTTTGATTGCATAGTAGTGAAAGTACGACAAGATAAAAGGATTATTAATAAATCAGTTTATATAGCTTTAGGAGTTGATTTAGAAGGTAAAAAAAGATGTTTTAGGTTTATGAATTAGTGAAAATGAAGGTGCTAAATTTTGATTAGCAAATTTAACAGAAATGAAAAATCGTGGCTTAAATGATATTCTTATTGCCTGCAGTGATAATTTAACAGGCATGTCAGAAGCAATACAATCAGTTTATCTTAAAACAGAACATCAATTATGCATAGTTCATCAAATTAGAAATAGTTTGAAATATGTCTCATATAAGCATAGAAAATCTCTAGTTGCAGATTTAAAACCAATTTATACTGCATGTAGTGAAGAACAAGCAATGCAGGCTTTAGAATCCTTTGAAAATAAGTGAAATAAACAATATCCTCAAATTGCTAAATCTTGATATAAAAATTGAGATAATTTAATGGTTTTTATTAGTTATCCTACAGAAATCAAAAGAGTGATTTATACAACAAATGCTATTGAATCTGTAAATAGTCAATTACGAAAAGTTATCAGAAATAAAAAAGTTTTTCCTAATGATATGGCAGTTTTTAAAATATTTTATTTAGCAATTGAAAATATAACAAAAAAATGAACAATGCCCATTCAAAATTGAAATACAGCAATTGCTCATTTTATGATAAAATTTGAAGATAGAATTAATCTAAACTAGTACTTTGTAAAACAAAGATACACAGATTACATAAAAGCCTCGATTTATTAATAATCCTTTTATCTTGTCGTACTTTCACTACTATGCAATCAAAATAAACAATCGGATAGACACTTTCTAATGGTCGATTTTGCCATGCTTTTACATCATCAATAACATCATCAGTAATTTGACTAATAACACTTTCACTAATATCAGCACCATGATATAACTCTTGTAATTGCATTCTAATATCTGATAATGTCATACCTTTTGCATATAAAGAAAGAACTTGTTGATCAAAACCATCAAATCTTCTTTGTCGAGGCTTTTATGTAATCTGTGTATCTTTGTTTTACAAAGTACTAGTTTAGATTAATTCTATCTTCAAATTTTATCATAAAATGAGCAATTGCTGTATTTCAATTTTGAATGGGCATTGTTCATTTTTTTGTTATATTTTCAATTGCTAAATAAAATATTTTAAAAACTGCCATATCATTAGGAAAAACTTTTTTATTTCTGATAACTTTTCGTAATTGACTATTTACAGATTCAATAGCATTTGTTGTATAAATAACTCTTTTGATTTCTGTAGGATAACTAATAAAAACCATTAAATTATCTCAATTTTTATATCAAGATTTAGCAATTTGAGGATATTGTTTATTTCACTTATTTTCAAAGGATTCTAAAGCCTGCATTGCTTGTTCTTCACTACATGCACTATAAATTGGTTTTAAATCTGCAACTAGAGATTTTCTATGCTTATATGAGACATATTTCAAACTATTTCTAATTTGATGAACTATGCATAATTGATGTTCTGTTTTAAGATAAACTGATTGTATTGCTTCTGACATGCCTGTTAAATTATCACTGCAGGCAATAAGAATATCATTTAAGCCACGATTTTTCATTTCTGTGAAATTTGCTAATCAAAATTTAGCACCTTCATTTTCACTAATTCATAAACCTAAAACATCTTTTTTACCTTCTAAATCAACTCCTAAAGCTATATAAACTGATTTATTAATAATCCTTTTATCTTGTCGTACTTTCACTACTATGCAATCAAAATAAACAATCGGATAGACACTTTCTAATGGTCGATTTTGCCATGCTTTTACATCATCAATAACATCATCAGTAATTTGACTAATAACACTTTCACTAATATCAGCACCATGATATAACTCTTGTAATTGCATTCTAATATCTGATAATGTCATACCTTTTGCATATAAAGAAAGAACTTGTTGATCAAAACCATCAAATCTTCTTTGTCTTTTTGCAACTATTATAGGATTAAAATTACTATTGCGATCTCGTGGTACATCAATCTCAATTTTACCTTGTTGAGTTATTATTTTTTTTGAACTTATACCATTACGAGCATTGTCACTATTACTATGTTGATTCTTTTCATATCCCAAATAATTTTGCATCTCAGAATTCAACATTTTTTCTACTAATCTTTTTGTTAATTCTTTATACAATCCTCCCTCTTTAAAAACTGTTGTTAAATCTTCAGTATTTTCTAATAATAAATCTACTGCTTTTGATATTGGATCATTATTATTAATATTTTGCTTTTTAGCCATCTGTAACTCACTCTTTCTAGTCATTTAATTATATTTACTAGAATTAATTAAACATAGTTATTTTTGTAAGTTACACAGATTACTAAACATTACCTCTTTGTCTTTTTGCAACTATTATAGGATTAAAATTACTATTGCGATCTCGTGGTACATCAATCTCAATTTTACCTTGTTGAGTTATTATTTTTTTTGAACTTATACCATTACGAGCATTGTCACTATTACTATGTTGATTCTTTTCATATCCCAAATAATTTTGCATCTCAGAATTCAACATTTTTTCTACTAATCTTTTTGTTAATTCTTTATACAATCCTCCCTCTTTAAAAACTGTTGTTAAATCTTCAGTATTTTCTAATAATAAATCTACTGCTTTTGATATTGGATCATTATTATTAATATTTTGCTTTTTAGCCATCTGTAACTCACTCTTTCTAGTCATTTAATTATATTTACTAGAATTAATTAAACATAGTTATTTTTGTAAGTTACACAGATTACTAAACATTACTAATAAATCAGTTTATATAGCTTTAGGAGTTGATTTAGAAGGTAAAAAAGATGTTTTAGGTTTATGAATTAGTGAAAATGAAGGTGCTAAATTTTGATTAGCAAATTTCACAGAAATGAAAAATCGTGGCTTAAATGATATTCTTATTGCCTGCAGTGATAATTTAACAGGCATGTCAGAAGCAATACAATCAGTTTATCTTAAAACAGAACATCAATTATGCATAGTTCATCAAATTAGAAATAGTTTGAAATATGTCTCATATAAGCATAGAAAATCTCTAGTTGCAGATTTAAAACCAATTTATACTGCATGTAGTGAAGAACAAGCAATGCAGGCTTTAGAATCCTTTGAAAATAAGTGAAATAAACAATATCCTCAAATTGCTAAATCTTGATATAAAAATTGAGATAATTTAATGGTTTTTATTAGTTATCCTACAGAAATCAAAAGAGTTATTTATACAACAAATGCTATTGAATCTGTAAATAGTCAATTACGAAAAGTTATCAGAAATAAAAAAGTTTTTCCTAATGATATGGCAGTTTTTAAAATATTTTATTTAGCAATTGAAAATATAACAAAAAAATGAACAATGCCCATTCAAAATTGAAATACAGCAATTGCTCATTTTATGATAAAATTTGAAGATAGAATTAATCTAAACTAGTACTTTGTAAAACAAAGATACACAGATTACATAAAAGCCTCAAATACAGGAATTGCTCATTTTATGATAAAATTTGAAGATAGAATTAATCTAAACTAGTACTTTGTAAAACAAAGATACACAGATTACATAAAAGCCTCAATTCATCATATATCACCAGTGTACAGATTAATTATAATCCTATAGCTATCTTCTTTATATTAATTAGTTAAATTTTCTATATTTAATATAGAAAATTTAACTAATTATTCATTATCAAATCTATCCTTTCTAATTTTTTCATATATAAAATTTAATCTTTCCATTTCATATTTAAGTTCTTCAATTAATTTTTCTTTATTCATATTTACTCCTTATTTTCATTATTAAGATATTCAATTACTTCATCTAATCTTTCATTAGTTAATTCATACATTTCTTTATGTATATTTCACATATTATGATAATGTTTAAAATTAATATCTTGTATTTCTAAAATATGTTTTTCTTTAATTTTAATTATTAAAAATAAATTAATAATTCACATTGTACTGATAATAATTCATATTATTAAAGCATATTCATATCAATTCATATTTACTCCTTATATTTATTTAATTGTTTATTTACATTATTATTAATATTTTCTTTTAATATATTTTCAATATTTTCTTTTGAAATATTTTCTTTCATTTCATTTAAAGCATTAGTAAATTCTTGATTATGTTTTGAACAAAAAGATAATTTATTTTCTCTAGCATATGTATAAATTCTTTTATTATTATCATTTAAATATCAAGTACGTTTTAATTCAATTTCAATTTTAATATTACAATTTTTAGCCATACATTTAATTATATGTTTCATTTTTTTACTTCCTTAATTTTTTTAATTCAATGTTTTGAACAATAATAAATTTCAAATTCTAAATCTTTATCTTCATTTTTATGATTCTTTATAATACGATTAGTTAATTTAGTTGAAGCTCTTCTAAAACATTCACAACATTTCATTAATCAAATACTCCTTAATTATTTTCAATATTAATATCATCAATATTTATATTAATAGTTAATCCATCTAAAATTTTTAATTCTTTTAATTTATCTATTATTTCTAAAATATCTTGTTTAGTCATTATCAAATACTCCATTCTTTATTAATTCTAATATTAAAGCAGTTTGTTCTATTGAACCTTTTATATGATTTTCATTATAAAGTTTAGTTTGTAATCTTTTATTATCCATATCAATACATAAATTTAAATAATTAATTAATTTTTGTTTATATTTGTTTTTATATTCATTAATAATATCTTCAGTAGTAATTTCCATTATTTATTCTCCTTTATGTCAATAACATAATCAATTGTTATATTTTTATAATTATTAAAATGAGTTTTACATAATCCTAATTTTGTATCTTTTTTGATTGAACAAACATATATTTTTTGATTACTATTGTTATTTTTACAACCATAAGTATCACAATATCATATTCAATCATACTCATTAATCATTATTTATTCTCCTTATTTAAATAATATCAACCAATTAATAAACTATCAGCTTCATCATGATTTGATATTGTTATATTTCAACCTTGTTCTTGAATTACTTGTTTTGCTAATTTTATTGATAATTCTTTATTTCATTTTTTATCTTTTGCATATCAAAATATTTTTACATATCATTTTTTTCATTCACTTGGACTTATTAACATATCTTTTGTTAATAATTTATTAAATTGTCCTGCAATAAAACCACGTAAATGTTCTTGTGTTTCATAACCAATACCATTTTTACTATGAAAAGTACCACGTTCAATAATTAAATCAATATTAGTATTTTTCATATTATTAAAAAATATTTCACTTTCAAAATTTAAAACTCCATATTTTTTAAAACTATAACTACTAATTAATATTGGTTTTCATTTGTATATGTATTCAATTTCATTATAATTAATTTCACATTCACTAATTCTTTTTGTTTTTTCTCATAAAGTAAATCCAGTATTTTTTATACTTGGGTCAATTGAAAGTAAATAATTAGTCATTATCAAATTCTCCGTTTTTTATTTTTTCAATAAGTTCTTGATGTATTATTAAATTTATTGAAATAATTGTTTGTTTTTCCCAATTATCAGTTTCCATAAATAAATTTTTTAAATATTCAATTAATTTTTCTTTATTCATTATCAAATACTCCATTTCTTATTAATTCAATTATTTCATAATAGTTATCACAAGATGAACATGACATTACACAATTACATGTATTTTCAATTAAATATTTAAGTAATTTTTCTTTATTCATTATTATCAACTCAACTTTCATTTAATCATAAAAATATTTCATGTAAAACTAATATTGAATCTGCTTTATCTTTATAATTAAACATTAAATCTGTTATATATTTACGTAATACACTTTTATTTACTCTATTTTCTTTTTTCATTATTTTTTCTCCTTATTTTTATTTAAATTCATAACTAATATTTTTAAACAATTTATACATCAATAATTATTTAATCAAATTCTTTTATTACAATATTTACATTTATTCATTTTTAAATACCAAATTATCTAATTTACTTATATTTTCTTCTAATTGTTGAAAATTTGTATTATTTTCAATTACATTATTAGTATTTGGATTATCAATATATATTTTTTCTGTTTCAGTAATAATTGCTTGGTCATTTTCATATGCAATTTGCATTTCAGTACTCATAATTCCTCATTTTCTTAATAATTGAGTTAATACTGTTTTACTTGCCATATCATCAAAACTAGCAATTGTAAATTCTTTATTTTTTGCATAAGTTTTTGAATAATTATTAAAATGTTCTTCTACTTGTTCTTTACTTCAATAAATAGTTTTTTCATAACCATTTTTTAATTTAAAATAAGCACAATAACCTATTGTTTTTTGCTTTTAATCTTTCAATTGGATTTTCAATAAATTTAAATTTTATTTCATCTTTTAAATAATCAATTTTTTCCAATTCATTATTTTTAATTTCAATTACATTAATTCTTTTATATTGTTGACTTCTTTGTGCTAATTGAATATAACCTTTATATCCCATTTGAAACTGTGCTTCTTTAACAACTACTCAATCACCTTTTTCATCTTTATATTTACGATTAAAAGGTACTATTCAACAATAACCAAAATTCTTTTCTAATGGTAATTGTAATAATGTTGCTTGATAACATGCTTCTAATACTGTTCTTAAACTTGAATCTGCTAAACCTAATTGATTTTTTACTGCTAATACATTACTTTTAAATCTTTGTACTTCTTTAACATTTAAAACATTTTGATTATTTTTATTAATAAATCACTGTTCAATAGTTAATTTATTTTTATTTAAATCATTCATTTATTTCATTTCCTTTCATGTTCAAATTGCTTTTTCTCATGCAATTAATAATTCATTTGTTATTTCTACTTTTATTAATTCAATTTCATTTTCTTTAACTCAACATATAAAATGTATATTTGATAATTCATAATTATTATTTTTTAATAATCAATAATATGCTATTATTTGTAATTTTGATTTTTCTAATAATTCTTTACTAAAAACTTTATAAGTTTTAAAATCAATTATTGTATATAAATTTAATTTTTCATTTTTAAATATTAAATCAGGAGTTCCAGCAACAATATCATAATTAAACATTTTTTCACTAATATATTCATTAGTATTAATAAATTTAATTGGTAAATAATCTAATAATGTATAACAATAATTTAAATAATTTTCTGGAAATAAATCTTTAATAATATTTTTAATTTGATTATTTATATTTTTAATAGTTATATTTTTAAAATATAATTCTGCTACTTTATGAACACAATTACCTCGAATTCTTGCATTATAAATATTAAAACAATATTTACAATTATTACATTTACAATATGAATTACCTAAATAATAATCAAGTATTTTACTTACTGATATTAATTCTTTATTTTGAATAAAATATTGATGTGTTTCTTTTTTAAAAATTAAATTATTTTTTTGATTGTTTAATTGCATTTTTAATTAAATTTCTTATAAATTTTGTAATTGTAATATTTTTACTTTTACAAAAATCTTTAATTTCTTGTTTTTCAATTTCAGAAACACGTATTCTTATTCAATTACTTAATAATTTATCTTTTGAAATTTTATTTCTAGGTGCCATTTTTATTCACTACTTTCTTTTAACCTTTAATAATTTTTTTATAATCAATAATTGCTTGTTCAATTTTATTTACATTTTCATATTTAAAATAATCATTACTAATGTTTAAATCTCCGTCATCGTCAATTCTAACGTCTAAACTACTTTCATATTTCCTATTAAATTCTTCTTGTAACTCATCAAATTTATCTAATAATTCTTTTGCTTTTTGTAATTCTAATTGATTCATTATTTTTACACTCCTTTAAAATTTTCTAATTGTAATTCATTAATAAAATATTCATATAAGTAATCTCAATTATTTGATGTTAAATACATATCTTCTTCAATCATGTCATCTATACATTTATTACAATAATAACTATTATCTATTTCACTAATTCATATATATTTTTCATTATGAATATTACATTTCATCATTATCACTCATTAATTTATAAAAACATTTATTACAAGTTCTATTTGCATATGATGAATTTTTATTACATATATCACAACTATGAGTTACTTTAATTTTTAAATAATTTTTTCTATATTCATAATTTTCTTTTCAATTAAGCATTAGTTTCAATTCCTTTCTTAACAAAATTATTTTTTTCTTGTAATTTTTCTCAAAAATTATTTTCAATTGGTAAACTTGCTTTTAATTGTTTTAATTTTAAAAGTAATTTATAACCTTTAATACTCTCTAATTTTTTATTAGTTTTATTTTTTAAATCATATTCATAAATAGTAAAATTAAAACTTCTTTTAATACTTATTCTAATTTCATTTTTTTCTTTACTTCTATGAATAAATCTTTTATCAATTCATACACCAATAACATTGGAATTATTTTCATTTAATAATTTAATAAAACTAGCTTTATTAGTTTCATTAATAATTGCTATTTTTGATAAAAAAATAGAAGTAAAATTATTTTTAGTTTTTTCTAATAATTCTTTTATTTCTTTTTCTTCTAAATTTTGTTGAAAAATATTATCTTTATCAAAATCTAAAAGTAAATTAGTAATTTCTTTTTTTGATAAATCTTTTTTAATATTTTCTTTAAACATAAAATATAATCCTTTCTTTAATTGAAGTCTTATTTAAAAGAAGTCTTAAAAAGAGAAAAATTCTTTTCTCTTTCTTTTTGAAAAAGAGGGGGTGTGGGGGAGAAAAAACTTTTTCTTTCTCTTTTCTTAAAGAGAACACACTAAAAATTACTATTAGTTATATCTGCACTATAGCTTTTAATAATTTTTTATTAAGTTATGTAATAATTAATTACTTTAATAAAGTACAGATTTATCAAAATAATTAATTATAATTTTTTAACAATTAAAAATGAGAGTTTTATCTCTCATGTCATTTTTATAAAATATACCAATTTTGTATTCGGCCATTAAATAACGTTTATTACCAATAATTTTATCTGTTAAAATTTCTTTTTCACTTACTTGACTAATAATTTCTTGTAAGTTTTTTGCTTCTTTAATACCAACTTGTTCTAATGTTTTAGTTTTTTCTGCTAGTTTAATAAATTTAGTAATACGATAACCACGACTAATTTTATTAAGTCCAGCAAATGCAGGTAGTATATTAAAGAAAGTATTTCATTTTGTTACATTTCCTTTTAAATAATCATAAACTTGATTAATAGTAAAATCAGTTGTAGCATAAATACCAAAATTAATAGTACTTGCAATAAAATCACTTGCACCTAATCCAAGTGCTACGCTTTCACTTAAACCACCAGTAAAAGGAGCAAGTGCTACTGCTATAACTTGTACACCAATCATTTCTAAAATTTCTCATCAAAAACTTTTATTTTCTTGCTGTTTACTTGTTCTAGTATGTTTTGGTTTATTTATGTTTAAAAGTATTGCTGTACTAGTTGTACCAATTGGCATGATATGAATTTCCTTTATTTAAGAGTTATTTTAATTGGATTTGTTGAACCTTTATAATTTAAATCATTAACATTTGAAGAAATAACTATGTATAAGTCACCCGCTTTTTGTTTTTGATTACTTACATTAATTTTTCCTTGTGCATCACTAAAATATTTAATAGTTGGATTTGTTAAATTTGGATTTAATGATTTAAGTTCATTAGTACTTTTTATTTCTGTATTTAATTCATTGTTATTGTTATTAACATTTGCAGTAATATTTGTTGTTAAAACTGTAATTTTAGTTTTTAAATCAGTTTTTTCTGTTTTAATAATTCCACATAACATTCAACGTGATGTTGTTTCATTATTAGAAATATATGGTATTGCTTCTCCAACAACTTCACCAGCAACTTTATATGCTCTTCCTGCTTTATCATCTTTAATAAAATCTACATAAATAACTGTATTTTCTATCATATATCTTTTCATCGCTCTTGGTGTTGCTAAAATAAAGGTCATTAATTGTTGTTCATTTTTATCATTAGGACATATTCCGTAATTAAATTTAATTAATTGTCAATAAAATTGTTTTAAAACTATTTAGTGTTATTGAATATAGAAATAAATATTTTTTGAAAAAATAGTTTAAAAAATGAGTTTACATTTTAAACAAAAAATTGTTAATAATATTTTTATATTAACTCGATAAAAATTTAAATTTTAAAAAAATATTTTTAATATTTTTTTTATTTTAATGGTTTTATTTTATTAAAAATTTCACAAAGTAAGTTAAATCTTAAGTACATAAGTCTAAATTTAGATTTTCTACATTTATTTACTAAAATTTTGAATCTTTTCAATCAAGCAAAGACATGTTCAACTTTAATTCTAATTTTAGATACAATCTTATTGTATTTTCTTTCTTGTTTAGTTAATTTTTTATTTTTAGTTCTTTTAATTGGTATTATTGTATTTTTATAAATATTTTGTATACCTTGATATCCTAAATCACCAATAATTATTGTTTTTTCTGAAAATTCAAGATTTGAATTTTTTAATATTTGAAAATCATGCACTTTACCATTATCAGCAAAAATATCAACAATTTTTTTATTAAAAAAATCATATACAATTTGAAATTTTATAGAATACATTCAACTTTTACCAGAAAAATATTCTAACTGTAGTTTTTTTTAGTTGGTCTTTCAATTTCAATCTCAGTTGAATCAATTAAATAAAATTGAAATTCATTTGAATTTTCTTGTTTTTTATCAATTTTTAATTTATATCTTTCTTTTAAAAATTGGTAATCTTTGTGGTTACTAAGTTTATTTTCTACTCAAGTAATATTTCGAAAACAACTTGATGGGCTCATTTTAGATTTAATACTCATTTGAAAAAAAGTATAATATTCTTTTCAGTATAATAAAGTCATCATTAATCTTTCTTCTACTGAAAGTTTATTTTTTCGACCTTTATTTTTTTCTAATTTTTCTATTTCAATTAATTTTTCTAACATTTCATTAAAATGAAAACGTTTTATACCAAAATATCTATAAAATTCTTCATTTTTTAATTTTTTTAAATTTTCAAAAATCATTTTTATCAACACTTTTCTAAATTTATTGTTAATAACAAAATTATAAAATAAATTTTAAAATTATTAATTGACTTTTAAAAAATTTAATTACGGAATATGTCTATTTTTGTTTAATAAAATACATCGTCTATAAAATTTTGGGTTGTTAAAAATTAAAGTAACATAGTTTAAACCATTTCATTGACCTCGAACACTATAATATAATTCTTTATTACCTTTTTCGTAATATTTTGCTTCAATACTGTTACTCAGTTTTACTATTAATTTGACATAATTTGCTTTATCTTTCATGTTTATAATTTCCTTAAATAATTATCAAAAATTAATATTTTTTTATGATTTTTTAAATAATATTGAATATGCTTATAAGCATCTTGTTCATGTTTTGTTAATTTTATATTTCCTTTATATTCTGTTATTTTATTTTTATTTTTTGGGTGATTTTCGAAATAATCTCAGTTGAAAACATCTTCTACTAATACCATTAATGCACCAATAATTTTAGGTGTTGCTAATGGATTAGTTAATAATTGTTTTGAACTTAAAAAGAAATTTTCTACAATAACTAATATTTTTTTATCAATAAATTTTTCTTTAATTAATTGAAATTTTTCTTTATAAATATTTTTAGTTCATAAAACAGTTAATGTATTGAATGTTTCATTAAAAACAATATTATTAGTTTCATTTGAATATATAACAATTCCGTTATTACCAATACCAGCGGGGTCAATACCAATAATTAAGTCATATTGCATTAATTAAGTTAACCTCTAATAACTGTTTTAATAATTTCTAAATCACAATTACATCAACAATATTTACATTCTTCAATAAATTCTTTATGACCACAAACTAAATTATCTTTTTGTAAACTATCAATAAGTTTAATTAATCCTACTCTATATTCAATATCATCACTATCCGTTATGCAAATCGTTCCTCTTTTAGTTAAATATTCTTTATCCATACTTATACCTCCTACTTAACCTAACATTTAAAATACAGTCATAACAAATTGCTTTACCGTTTTTGTCTCTTAAAAAATATTTTCTTGTTTTTATATCATTAGTATTAAAGAATAAATAATCTAATTTATTTTGTTTACATGTTCAACAAAAATACTTTTTCATTATGAGTTGAAATTTCCTTATAAGAAGTAACTATATAATTAATTGGTAAATCATCATGTTTATATGGATTATTTATTTTAAAACCTTTTCTGTTTTCTTCTCACGTAATGTTATATTTAAAACAAGGATTAGTAATTTTAGTTTTGTTATCTGTTATTTCACCCATAAATCAACTATTATGCTGTTCATAAAATGTTAATGGTTCAAGTTTTATATCATTAAGATAATATTCTTTTGGAGCAATTGGTTTATTAACAATTATTTTTTGGTCTTTAATATATGGTTCTAATAATTTTATTAATTCATTACCACTTAATTCTCTTTTAATATTTTCTAAATTAAAAACTCAATATGTGTAATTGTTATCAACAATAAAAGAATTATTTTTAATCATTCATTTTGGAAGTGATAATTTATATTCAACATAATCAATAAGAATAGATTGTGGTTTATCTTTTATAATTTGTTCTTTTTTAAATTCTATTTGCATAATAATTCTTTCCTAATATGTCCTTTATGCTAGAAGCAACAGGACATATATTTTAATTTTTAGATTATTAATAATACTACTATTCGTTTTATTCATTCCAGTAATTCTGGGCTCAAAAATAAATTGTGAAATTTTAAAAAACATTGAGGCATTCGATTCAATATTTATTTAATTTGTGTTTAACAAAAGACATATTCCGTAATTAAATTTTTTAAAAGTCAATTAATAATTTTAAAATTTATTTTATAATTTTGTTATTAACAATAAATTTAGAAAAGTGTTGATAAAAATGATTTTTGAAAATTTAAAAAAATTAAAAAATGAAGAATTTTATAGATATTTTGGTATAAAACGTTTTCATTTTAATGAAATGTTAGAAAAATTAATTGAAATAGAAAAATTAGAAAAAAATAAAGGTCGAAAAAATAAACTTTCAGTAGAAGAAAGATTAATGATGACTTTATTATACTGAAAAGAATATTATACTTTTTTTCAAATGAGTATTAAATCTAAAATGAGCCCATCAAGTTGTTTTCGAAATATTACTTGAGTAGAAAATAAACTTAGTAACCACAAAGATTACCAATTTTTAAAAGAAAGATATAAATTAAAAATTGATAAAAAACAAGAAAATTCAAATGAATTTCAATTTTATTTAATTGATTCAACTGAGATTGAAATTGAAAGACCAACTAAAAAAAACTACAGTTAGAATATTTTTCTGGTAAAAGTTGAATGTATTCTATAAAATTTCAAATTGTATATGATTTTTTTAATAAAAAAATTGTTGATATTTTTGCTGATAATGGTAAAGTGCATGATTTTCAAATATTAAAAAATTCAAATCTTGAATTTTCAGAAAAAACAATAATTATTGGTGATTTAGGATATCAAGGTATACAAAATATTTATAAAAATACAATAATACCAATTAAAAGAACTAAAAATAAAAAATTAACTAAACAAGAAAGAAAATACAATAAGATTGTATCTAAAATTAGAATTAAAGTTGAACATGTCTTTGCTTGATTGAAAAGATTCAAAATTTTAGTAAATAAATGTAGAAAATCTAAATTTAGACTTATGTACTTAAGATTTAACTTAATTTGTGAAATTTTTAATAAAATAAAACCATTAAAATAAAAAAAATATTAAAAATATTTTTTTAAAATTTAAATTTTTATCGAGTTAATATAAAAATATTATTAACAATTTTTTGTTTAAAATGTAAACTCATTTTTTAAACTATTTTTTCAAAAAATATTTATTTCTATATTCAATAACACTAAATAGTTTTAAAACAATTTTATTGACAATTAATTAAATTTAATTACGGAATATGTCCTATCTTTTTCAATTATGACTTGAGTTTTTATTGTATGTTTTTTCTTTTTTCCTGAATAATATTGTTTTTGACTTTTTTTGGGCGTTGAATAGTACTTTCAGTCACATCAATGATAACTGTTTTATCTTTAAAATTATTATTTAACAGTGATTTTTGCCCATCAAGTTGTTGAAAATCAGGATGTTTTATTAAAGTATTTTCTATTCACTTGATATTCCTATAGGAACTACTTTCACTAATTCCATAACTTTTAGCAATATGAAAATAAGTTCGATACTCTCTTCAATATTCTAAAGTCATTAATAAACGATTTTCTAATGATAATTTATTAGGTGTACCACCATTTTTAAACTTTTTTACTTCTTCTGTCTTTAAAATTTTTAGAATTTTATTAAAAATAATATCATTTATACCAGTTAATCTTAATAATTCTGGATTGTTAATAGTTTTTAATTTATCAAACATCATAGATTACCTATCTTTTTTATTTTTAATTTTATTTTAAAAATTTAATTTTTAATAGATAGGTTTTGCAAGAAGTCTAATATATTTTATTTTTTTTCAAATAAATTTCAAATAAAAATAGAGCAAATTTTAATTTAAACTAAAAATCATAAAAAAATATATTTTGGACATATTCCGTAATTAAATTTAATTAATTGTCAATAAAATTGTTTTAAAACTATTTAGTGTTATTGAATATAGAAATAAATATTTTTTGAAAAAATAGTTTAAAAAATGAGTTTACATTTTAAACAAAAAATTGTTAATAATATTTTTATATTAACTCGATAAAAATTTAAATTTTAAAAAAATATTTTTAATATTTTTTTTATTTTAATGGTTTTATTTTATTAAAAATTTCACAAAGTAAGTTAAATCTTAAGTACATAAGTCTAAATTTAGATTTTCTACATTTATTTACTAAAATTTTGAATCTTTTCAATCAAGCAAAGACATGTTCAACTTTAATTCTAATTTTAGATACAATCTTATTGTATTTTCTTTCTTGTTTAGTTAATTTTTTATTTTTAGTTCTTTTAATTGGTATTATTGTATTTTTATAAATATTTTGTATACCTTGATATCCTAAATCACCAATAATTATTGTTTTTTCTGAAAATTCAAGATTTGAATTTTTTAATATTTGAAAATCATGCACTTTACCATTATCAGCAAAAATATCAACAATTTTTTTATTAAAAAAATCATATACAATTTGAAATTTTATAGAATACATTCAACTTTTACCAGAAAAATATTCTAACTGTAGTTTTTTTTAGTTGGTCTTTCAATTTCAATCTCAGTTGAATCAATTAAATAAAATTGAAATTCATTTGAATTTTCTTGTTTTTTATCAATTTTTAATTTATATCTTTCTTTTAAAAATTGGTAATCTTTGTGGTTACTAAGTTTATTTTCTACTCAAGTAATATTTCGAAAACAACTTGATGGGCTCATTTTAGATTTAATACTCATTTGAAAAAAAGTATAATATTCTTTTCAGTATAATAAAGTCATCATTAATCTTTCTTCTACTGAAAGTTTATTTTTTCGACCTTTATTTTTTTCTAATTTTTCTATTTCAATTAATTTTTCTAACATTTCATTAAAATGAAAACGTTTTATACCAAAATATCTATAAAATTCTTCATTTTTTAATTTTTTTAAATTTTCAAAAATCATTTTTATCAACACTTTTCTAAATTTATTGTTAATAACAAAATTATAAAATAAATTTTAAAATTATTAATTGACTTTTAAAAAATTTAATTACGGAATATGTCTTTTATATTTAAAAAAATATTTTGAATGTTATAATAGTAGTAAATATGGATTAATTTGCATATATTATATAAAGCAGGGGTGGCATTGCCTGAGAAATACCCTATAACCTGATCTAGTTAGTACTAGCGGAGGGAGACTTTATTTTTTATATTTTAAAAAATGATAACTCCTTTTTTGTTATGTAAGATAAATTAAAGGAGTTATCATTTTATTATGTTTAAAGAACAACTATTAACAACTATCAATTATAATAAAGTTAAAAGCAAACTGGAGGTAGGAATGTTAATTAAAGCATCAGCCATTTTTAGTTTAATTACTCTTCTAACATTAACAGTTATTATTAGTATTTTACCTGCTAGTAGTATTAATCACTTTTTTAAAGTTACTACTATTACTGGTTGACAATTTTATAGCAGTAAAATTTATTTAATATTAATTCTTTGTTTATTATTAATTTCATCAATTTTATTATCTGTTATTACATGAACAGTTAAAATAGAAGATATTCATAAAAATATTGTTATTGTTACATTACTATCAATTTTTAGTATCAATCCCATTGCATTAATTTTTAATTTAATTAAACATTATCAATGACAAAAAGAAGAAACTTTTTCCATTTTAAAAACAAGATGATGAACTAATTTTAAATTTGCATTTGGTATTAAACGATGATTAGTTATTGATTATACAATTATTGGTTTATTTACTGGTGTAACTATTGCTTGTGCTTTTATTGAACAAAATTTATTACCAAAAATGCCATACGGCGGCGGTATTGCTATTAAATATATACCTTTAATGGTTATTAGTTATATTATTGGCTTTGCAGGTGGATGATTAACGGGTATGATTAGTGCTTTAATGTCATTATTATTTATTAGTGGTGGTTATGTTATTAGTGCTTGAAGTTATTTATTAGATTATTTTTTGCCAATGACAACACCCGCTATTATTTCATTATTACGTTTTAATTTAAAAGCTGATAAATCAATTTTTACTTATATTAATTATTTTTTACATTGTTTTTTAGTTTGTTTAATTATTTATTTTTGACAAACAATAGCAGGATATTTTATTTGATCACAAATTACTAATGCTGATGGAAGTAAAAATATTTGATCAGGATTTAATCCTCTTTTTTACTCATTAGTTTACAATTTTATTCATATTTTTTTGTTTACTTATCCAATTATGCAATTAACAATACCTTTTATTTATCGTGGTTTAGTTAGTCACTATGTAGAAAGATATCGTTAGAATAGTAATTCCAATTACTATTTCTTTTTTTAAATAGCGTTATAATATTAATTGATAGAAAGGGTGATTATAATGAAAAATGATGAAATAATCAAAGAAGATATTATTATTATGGATGGTAATATTAAATTAATGAATAAAGCATTAAATGAGAAAAAGGTTGTATTAGCAGCAATTGAATTAGGAAAACATGCTCAACATACAATTGATAGGACGTATTTCAAATGTGGATATAATTTAATTTTCTTTAAATAAAAGATAAAATATTAAATTATCAAATATATTTAAATTAATAATTGTAAATTATAAATTGAAGCTATTAAATTAAATCTTAATGCAAATTTTTTTCTTCTATTTCGATATTTTTCACTAATAATTTTAAATTTTTTAAGAATCGCAAAAACATGTTCAATAACAACTCTCATTTTTGAAATAGCCTTATTATTTTTCTTTTCTTCTTTAGTTAAAGGGTTTTTCTTTGATTTTCGTTTAGGTAATAAGACATTTTTATGTATGTTTTGTATACCTTGATATCCTAAATCTACTAAAATAGTTGTTTCTGATAAAAATTTCGTTTTTGAATTTTTTAAAATTTTAAAATCATGATTTTTACCATAAGAAAAATAAGAACTTATAATTTTTTTACTATCTTTTTCAATTATGACTTGAGTTTTTATTGTATGTTTTTTCTTTTTTCCTGAATAATATTGTTTTTGACTTTTTTTGGGCGTTGAATAGTACTTTCAGTCACATCAATGATAACTGTTTTATCTTTAAAATTATTATTTAACAGTGATTTTTGCCCATCAAGTTGTTGAAAATCAGGATGTTTTATTAAAGTATTTTCTATTCACTTGATATTCCTATAGCAACTACTTTCACTAATTCCATAACTTTTAGCAATATGAAAATAAGTTCGATACTCTCTTCAATATTCTAAAGTCATTAATAAACGATTTTCTAATGATAATTTATTAGGTGTACCACCATTTTTAAACTTTTTTACTTCTTCTGTCTTTAAAATTTCTAGAATTTTATTAAAAATAATATCATTTATACCAGTTAATCTTAATAATTCTGGATTGTTAATAGTTTTTAATTTATCAAACATCATAGATTACCTATCTATTAAAAATTTAATTTTATTTTAAAAATTAAATTTTTAATAGATAGGTTTTGCAAGAAGTCTACTATCTAATGGTCGATTTTGCCATGCTTTGACGTCATCAATAACATCATCAGTAATTTGACTAATAACACTTTCACTAATATCAGCACCATGATATAACTCTTGTAATTGCATTCTAATATCTGATAATGTCATACCTTTTGCATATAAAGAAAGAACTTGTTGATCAAAACCATCAAATCTTCTTTGTCTTTTTGCAACTATTACAGGATTAAAATTACTATTACGATCTCTTGGTACATCAATTTCAATTTTACCTTGTTGGGTTATTAATTTTTTTGAACTTATACCATTACGAGCATTGTCACTATTACTATGTTGATTCTTATCATATCCTAAATAATTTTGCATCTCAGAATTCAACATTTTTTCTACTAATCTTTTTGTTAATTCTTTATATAATCCTCCCTCTTTAAAAACTGTTGTTAAATCTTCAGTATTTTCTAATAATAAATCTACTGCTTGTGATATTGGATCATTGTTATTCATATTTTGCTTTTTAGCCATCTGTAACTCACTCTTTCTAGAAAATTAATTATATTTACTAGAACTAATATTTACTAGAACTAATTAAACATAGTTATTTTTGTAAGTTACACAGATTACTAAACATTACCAAAATTGATAATAAAAATATTCAAAGTATAATATAAAAATTCATAATTAAAAATTGATTGAAACTAATTATAGTTTTCAATCAATTTTTTTAATATTTCTTTAGAAACTTGTGGATTTGCTTGTCCTTTAGTTAGTTTCATTAATTGACCGATAAAAAATTTCATTGCTTTTTCTGGATTGACTTTATAAATAGTAATCATGTTTTCATTTGCTTTTAAAATTGTGATTAATATTTTTTCTAAATCATTACTATCACTTACTAAAGTAATACCTAATGTTCTAATAAGATCGGTAGGGCTTTTTTCACTATTAATCATAATTGCATTTAATAACTGTTTACTTTGTTTATCATTAATTTTTTGCTCATAAACTAGACTAACTAATTGTGATAGATTATTAGCAGTAAGTTCGCTGTTTTTAATAGTAGTGTTATTAGTATTACAATAAGCTTGCACAGGACCTACTAAATAATTAAAGGTAGGTAATGCTAAATTATTAATGACAACTGTTTGTTCAAAAATAGTTAATATTTCTACTTTGTCAATTAATAAATTAATATCTTTTGTTGGTAGATTGTATTGTTTTTTTAATCTTTCCATTATTTCTTTAGGCAATTCAGGAAGATTTTTAGCAATCATTTTGATTCATTTTTCGTCTAGTTGAATTGGAAAAATATTTGGTTCAGGAAAATATTTATAATCAATTTTATTTTCTTTGCTACGCATGCTAACGGTTTTATTAGTTTTTTCATCAAATCTTCTAGTTTCAAGATTAATTTTTTGTTTTTTATTTAAAATATTAGTTTGACGATTAATTTCATCATTTATTGCTAAAGTAATATTATGTGTAGAATTTAAGTTTTTAATTTCAACTTTGGTACCTAAAATATCACTACCATGTGGTTTTAACGATATATTAATATCACATCGTAATGAGCCTTCATTCATTTTAGCATCACTAACTTGTAAATGAATTAATAATTGACGTAGAGTATTAATATATGCTACTACTTGTTCACTTGTGTTAAAAATTGGTTTAGTAACAATTTCCAATAAGGGAATTCCCGCTCGATTATAGTCTAATAATGTTTTTTTATTATTATGAATTTGTTTTGCTGTATCTTCTTCAATATGTAAGCGTTCAAAATTAACAATAAATTCTTCATTATTTACAACTATTGGTAATTCACCATTTGTGCCAATTGGATGAAAAAATTGTGTGATTTGATAACCTTTAGGTAAATCGGGATAAAAATAACTTTTTCGATCAAAACGTAAGAGTGGATCAATATTCATTTTTAAAGCAGTACATGTTTGAATTGCCATTATAATAACAGCTTGATTAACTGTTGGTAATGTTCCTGGATATCCGCAATCAATGGCATTAATTTGAGTATTTGGTTTTTGACCAAAAGTATTGGCGGCGTTGGAAAAACATTTAGTTTTAGTTTTTAATTCACAGTGGATTTCAATACCCATTACAACATCATATTTATTATTCATGATCATCACCTAGTAGTTTATTATTAAAATTAATTTTTTTACTTAAAAATGAAGCAATATTCAATATAACTTGATCATTAAAAGGTGCACCATTAATATTAAAACCAATCGGTAAACCATTAACAGTAGTTAACGGAATATTAATGCTTGGTCCACCATTTAAATTAGAAAGTAGTAGTAAGTCTTCTAAATAATCATGTTCACTTTTAATAACTTTTTTCTGTTCTAATACATCTTTAATTTTTGGAGCTGGATTAATATTTGGCATAATAATGAAAGCATCATATTTTTTAAAGATAGTATTTAAATGTTCAACAATTAATCTTCTTACTTTTTTAGCTTTGTTAAATAATTCTTCTTGATGATTTTCAGATAAAGCATATGCACCAATAATGTATCTGCGTTTTACCATATCACCGAAACCAAATGTTCGTGAATTTGTCATAACTTCTTGATAATTTTTACCATTTTTACGAACACCAAAATTAATACCAGTTAGATTTGCGTGGCAACTAGTTGCTTCAGCAAAAGAAATAATCATATAGACTGGTAATAAAGATTGTAATAATTCTTTATTAAATTCAATTTGTTGAACTTTTGCACCACCATCAGTTAAATGCTTTATTGCTTCATCAAAACTAGATTTAACTATATCATTTCACTGATAATCATTATAATTTAAAATAGCAATATTTTTACCTTCTATATTTTGATTTAAGTTTTGAGTATAATCTTTTTCTTTACTTTGAACACTAGTAAAGTCTTGTTCATCAAATAAAGCAATACTATCCAAGACAATGGCAATATCTTCGACATGATTAGTAAATATACCAACTGTGTCTAAACTTGGAGCATAAGGAAAAACACCATTTCTTGAAATTAAACCATATGTTGGTTTAAAACCAACAATACCACAATAAGCGGCAGGTTTACGTATTGAATCACCAGTATCTGTTCCTAAAGCAAATGGTACAATTCCAGCAGCGACTAAAGCTGCACTGCCACTAGAACTACCACCAGTGATATGTTTTAAATTCCAAGGGTTTAAGACATGACCGGTAGCTGCATATAAACCATCTCCACCCATTCCTAGTTCATCAAGAGCAGTTTTAGCTATATTAATGGCTTTATTATTTGTTAATAACATATTAACAGTACTGTCATAATTAGGAATAAAATTAGCAAGAATTTTTGATGAACCTGTTGTTAAGAAATTAATAGTAGCAATATTATCTTTCATTACAAATGGAATTGCTGCTAATAAATTATCATTAATTTCTTGTTCAGTAATTGATTTTGTTTGTTTAATGGCATTTTGTTCCAGTGAAGTAACAACAGCATTTAATTTTTTGAATTGTTCTAATCGTTTGTATACTAATTTAGTTAATTGATCTGGAGTAAGTATTTTTGTTTTTAATAGTTCATGAAGTTGACGAATTGAAAGTTGGTGGTAATTAATTTTCATGATTAATCACCTGATTAATACTAATGTAATTATTTTCAACTTCTGGAGCAATATTTAAAACAGTTTTAGATGTTAAATGAGTTCCAACATTATCGGAACGTAATAAATTATTAATAATAGGAAATGGGTAATTTAAAGGTTCAATATCATTTGTATTAATATTTGTCACAATTTCCATTTGTTTTTCAATAGCTTTAAATTCTAGTAAAAGATTTTCACATTGTTCTTCGCTTAAATTGAACATAAGTTCGTTAGCAAATTCATGTAGCATTTTTGTTGTCATTTTCTTTTCAATTTTATCCATTTTTTGCTACCTCTTTCAATAAATTTTGTAATTGCTCTTCATTAATAATTTTAACATTAAGTTTGCGTGCTTGTGCTAATTTATTTCCTGGATTTTCTCCAACAATTAAATAAGAAGTATTATTACTAATAGTATTGGTAATTTTAGCACCATAGTTATTTAATAATTGAATAAATTCGTTACGACTTTTAGTTAAAGTTCCTGTTAAGACAAAAGTTTTACCATTCAATACTTGTGATTGGTTTTTTTGTAAATAATTAAAGTTAAGTTTAAAGTTTTGCAAGTTAGTAATTAGTTGTTGATTAGTAGGATTAAGGAAATAATCAATAACACTAGTAGCAATTGTTGGACCAATTTCATTAGTATTAGCTAGATCATCAAAGGTTGCTTCCATTAAGTTATTTAAAGTTAAATATTTTTTTGCAAGAATAATTGCTGTTTTTTGGCCAACATGACGAATTCCCAAACCGAATAAAAGTCTTTCTAAGGAATTTTGTTTTGATAGAATAATTGAATTAGCAAGATTAGTGAAAGATTTTTCACCAAAACGTGGTAATGATAGTATTTCTTTTCGTAAATTAACTAAATTGTAAATATCACTAATAGTTTTAATTCATTTTAAATCTAAAAAACGTAATAATATTTTTTCATTTAAACCAATAATATCCATAGCATTTCTTGAACAGAAGTGCATTAATGATTTAAGAATTCGTGATGGACAATCACTATTAATGCAAAATTGATCAACTTCTGGCGGAACTTGTTCCAATTTTGTTTTACACACTGGACAATGGATAGCTTTTTTAAAAATAATATTGTTTATTTGACGATTACTAATAATTGGCGCAATTACTTCTGGAATAATATCACCCGCTTTTTTAACACTTACTAAATCATTAATACGTAAATCACGATTAATAATATAATCACCATTATGAAGTGTGGCAAAAGTAACGGTAGTACCAGCAATTATCACTGGTTGTAATCTAGCATTATAGGTTATTTTTCCTGTTCTACCAACAGTTGGAAATATATCTAAAAGCTTAGTAACACTAGTAACAGCAGGAAATTTATAAGCTATTGCTCATTTTGGCGCCTTATTAGTTCTTCCTAACATATCATAACTGGTTAGATCATTAATTTTAATGACAATACCATCAATTTCATATGGTAATGTATTTCTTAACTTTTCATATTTATGAATATAAGTTCATACTTCTTCAATATTTTTACATAACTGTCATTGTTCATTAATTTTGAAACCATATTTTTGTAAGGTAAATAATGCTTGTTCATGGGTTTTAATATTATCATTAGTAGCATTAATATAATAGTAAAGAAAACCATCTAATTTTCTTGAATTAACAATATTAATATCAAGTTGGCGAATAGTACCGGCTGCAGCATTGCGAGGATTAGCAAAGAGTGGTAAGTTTTGTTGTTGTTGTTTTTCATTAATGCGATTAAATTCTTCTTTACTTAAATATATTTCTCCTCTTACTTCTAATTTAGAATTAATTGGTATTGTTTTTGGTATTGTTTTAATTGTCAAAATATTATTGGTAATGTCTTCACCAGCAATACCATCACCTCTGGTAGCAGCAGTTTTTATTTTTCCTTTTTCATAAGTTATAGAAATTGATAGACCATCAATTTTTAGCTCACAAACATATTCAATGTTATTTTCTGATAATGTTTTTTTAATTTGTTGATCAAATTTTAGTAAATCTTCATAGTTAAAGGCATTACCCAAACTTAGCATTGGTTGTTGGTGAAAAATTTTTGTTAAAGAATTAAGTGGTTTATTACCAACAGTTTTAGTTGGAGAATCATTACTATTAAATTGGGGATATTGTTCTTCTAATTTTATTAATCTATGATAGGCGCTATCATAAAGTTCGTCACTAACAGTAGGTTTATCTAAAACATGATATTCATAATTTCATTGTTTAATTTGGTTTCTTAATTGTATTATTTCATTTTTAATATCATTATTTTTGTTACTCATATTACTTTCTCCCCTAATTGGTTTGTTAATAAGACATAATTAATTATAAATGAATTATTACTTTAATTGTAATCTTGTTTTATAAAAGTATAATTTAGTAATGTAAATAAAATAAATAAATAATAATATACATTTTTTTAAAAAAATGATTATAATAAAATTAGTATTAAAAAATAATGGCTAATTAAGTATTTAGTTTTTAAACTCCTGTTAATTTTATTTTGACTTAAAGGTTTTTTTATATAACTAGACACATTTTTTAATATTAACCTTTGATAAGTTTTAAGTATAGTATTAAAACTAAAAATAATTACTTTAATTTTATATGAGTTAGGAGTAAGTTATGAAAGATACATATGCATCTGTTCGTTTAGCACAAAAGCCAGAAAATGCTTTTGCTTGTCATCGATGTGGTAGGGTTATTTTAATTGCCGAATTTTTAGAAGCAAAAAATATTCAATTGAATTGTAATCGATGTGGTTTTAAAAAGCATGTTGAAAAAATTAAAATAGAAAAAAAAGCAGAAATTGAAAAAACTAGAATTGCTGCTATTTCTTCGAAAAATTCTTCTAAAAAATAATTTAGATTAGATTAATATTAATAATATTATAAAAAAAGAACTCAATTGAGTTCTTTTTTACTTATTTTTTAGTTTTTTCATTTAAATACTCTTGATAATTGTTATTTACTTGTTCTCAATTGATAACTTTTAATAATGCTTGTAAGTATTTCTCTTGTTCGTTTTTATATTGTAGATAATGTGCATGTTCTCATACATCAATAGCGATCAATGGATACATATTCAAGAATCATGGATTGTCTTGATTAAAAGTTTTGTATAGTCTTAATGTACCATTATTGTCAATTACTAATCATGCTCAACCACTTCCAAAAATATCTATGGCAGTTTTTGTTAAAGCAGCTTCAAATTTTTCATAAGATTCAAAGCGATTAATTATTGCTTTACCAATAGCTGATTTTTCATTAAAACCTTTATTTTTCCCCAATAGTGAAAAGAAAAGATTATGATTAATTACTCCCCCACCAAATTGTCGAATGCTACTTTGTAATTTTTTTACATTACAAGTTTCTTTATCCTCACATATATCTTCTAATTTACAATAATTACTTAATAAACGATTTAGTTCCCCTTTAGTTTCAATATTATAATCAGAAAAAACTTTCGGATGTTTATCCATCACTAATTTTAAAGAAGTTAAATATTTCTTATGAAGTTCTTCATAATGATGTTTCATTGTTTCTTGTGAAATATAAGGTTCTAAAGCATCATAATTATATGGTAAATCGATAATATTAATCTTGTATTTAGGCATTCTTTTCTATCCTCCTTTTCTTTTTAAACTCTTCACATATAAATATTGCATTACATTATAATAAATTAATGTAAAATTACAAGTTTATTATATTACAAGATTTCTCACTATATGTTATACTAAAAATTAATATTAAATACTAATTTTACTAACAAAGGGTGAAAGTTTTCGTGCAGTACTTATACATGTTTAATAAAAAATCTAATCAAATTAATGTTTCTCACAACAATGATATCATACGTAGAATTAATGTAAACCAAACTGATAACATTAATAGTAATAATTTAGAAAAAAATGAACAAAAACAGTCATTTATTGATAAATTTACTTCAAAATCACTTAGTTGTGATGACACCAATAACTTTAATTTCAAAACAGCCAGTTGAACTCTAACAATAATTTATCTTATATCTTTTATTATAATTCCAATTCTTTATAGTTTAATCAAAACTTATGCTGTAAAAGATACTAGTCAAAGTTCATTTCTTAGTCTTTTTATTTTTAGTTTATTGCCAATTTTTGGGTTAGTTGTTTCACTTGGTATTGATTGAGAAACTATGATTAAAAAAGGTGGGTGGGCTGCTTATAGTCATAGCGTATTTGGTTTTATTAGTGTAGTATTTGTTCTTTTATTTTTTATTGCAACAAAAGTTATTAGTGGTAAAGATGATGATGTAACTTCGCTTGCTACTACATTTTTAATTCAACAATTATTTCAATTGTTAGGATCAATTTTAGTATTAATATTTTGTAGATCATTACGTGAGAGAATTATTACTACTTTAAAAGAAGCAAAATTAGATTTAATAACTTGAGTTACCATTTTTGCTGTTATTGGTACTATTTTAAATATTATTTTCAACATAATTCCTAAATTTAGTGAATTTAATATGTTAACAAGTAATAATACTTCAAAAAATCAAGATGTTTTAAACTTATTAATGAATACTCCATATGGCATTTTTGTTTTAGTTCTTAGTACTATTTTTATTGCTCCAATTAATGAAGAAATATCATATCGTCATGGTACTTTTACCATTGTTCGTTATCGTTGGTTAGCATATGCTGCTTCATTAATTTATTTCCCATCAATTCATGTTATGGATAGTGGTGATTGAAATAATATTATTGGTTATTTAGGATTTAGTATTATATTACCCTTATTATTTATAATGACACGCGGTAATACTACATATACTATTGGTTTACATGCTTTTTCTAATCTAATTGCAACTATTTCTGGTTTTATTAATAAAAATTAAAAGGAGAAATTATGACTACCCTAACAATTACTGCCAATGATGCTGATCAAACTTTAATTAATTATTTAAAAAAAGTATTTAAAACACTACCACTGTCAAAAATTTATCGTTTATTTAGAACAAAAAAAATCAGAGTTAATAATAAAACTACTACTGATTTTAAATATCGCTTACAAGAAAATGATTTAGTAGTCATTTATGAAAGTAATTTAGTTGTTAACTATAAACCAGAAAAAATTACTAAAGAAGCACCAATTGAATTGTTTTATGAAGATGATAATTTTTTAATTGTTAATAAAGATCATAATATTGTTGTCCATCAACCATATGGTTCTTGCTTAGATAACATGGTAAAATATTATTTACAACAAAAATATCCGAAGAAGAAACGTGAGCAAACATTTAATATTAGTCATCAGTATCGTTTAGATAAACTAACTAAGGGTTTAATTATTTATCCGAAAAATAAAATGACACAAAATGCATTTCATAATGCTACCAAAAATGGTCAAATTATTAAAAAATATTTGGCTATTTGTTCTGGCCAATTAACTAAAAATTTAAATATTTCTGGTTATATTACTCATGATGAGTTAACAATGAAAATGAAATTTTCAATTGAACCAAGTGAACAAAGTAAAAGTTGTAGCACCATCTTTACACCAATATTTAATACTAAAGACTTTACTTTAGTTGAGTGTCAATTAGTTACTGGTAGAAAACATCAAATTCGTAGTACTTTACAATTTTTAAATTTACCAATTGTTGGTGACACTAAGTATGGGTCAACAATAGTTACTCCTAATAAAATTGCATTATTTGCTTATTATTTATCATTTAATGATTTAGAAGAACCATTTACTTATTTGAATGATCAAAATTTTATAATAAAAGATTTAAAAACAGATTTAATTAAACAGATTAAAAAAGAAAAATGATAAAATTAATCTATACTAATATATAGAATACATTTTTATTTTTTTGCTATTTTTTTTATTTTTAATAGTGATTAATAATATTGAACTTTTAATTTTGGGTTGTTAACATATTTAAGTAAAAAACAAAATTAGTTTTATTTATATAGATTGGGTGAAGTAATGACAACTAAAAAAGGTATTTTTAATACAATTGTTGGTGTTATCGTGACAATTGTTATCTCTATTTTACAGTTAACTTTTCTTTATGTTACTGGTTTAGCATACGGTGAAAAAATTAATGGTTTAATTCGTGTTATTATTTCTTTTTTGACTTACCTTAGTTTGACAGAAGGAGGACTTGGTTTAATTACCATTTTTTCTTTATATCGTCCTTTACAAAATGATGATTATGAAACCGTCAACGATATTATTAATACGACAAGAAAAAATTATCATCATTCAGGAAGAATATATTTAATTATTCTTGTCAGTGCTGGTTTTATTTTAGGATTAGCTAGTGTTCATTTACCAGAAATTGGTTTAGATATGGAAATTCCTTTTTGACAAGTAGCACTTATTATTATTTCTTTAGGATCACGTGAATTAATCTTTTTTTATTTTAGTGGTGCTTATCAAAATTTAATTCAAGCTGATCAAAAAGGTTATTTAAATCGTTTAATTTTTATTTTTTCAGAGATTATTATGTATATTTTACTAATGACGTTATTAGTTATTAGAAAATCTGATGGTAAACCAATAGATATGTATATTCCTTTTTTTGCTTATTTTGTTTGTGGTGTATTAAAAGCATTTGTTACTTTTATCGTTATTAAAATTGAATATCCATGATTACAACATAAAAAATGAACACAACAAAAAAGGATGCTAAAACAATCATGATGAGTAGCCCTGAATCGTTTACCTGACATGATTATTTCTAACATTGATATTATTTTAATTACTTTATTTTTATCACTGACAACAACATCAATTTACACTATTTATATTATTATTGCCACAACAATGCGCTCAATTGCTTTAATTTTAATTAGTTCTTTTCGCGAAGTTTTTGGATATTGAATTGCCAAAAGTGGACGAATTAGATGAACTGTGTATACTAAATTTGAGTTATATGCTTATATGATTGCTGGTTTTTTATTTATTAATCAATTTATTATTACTCAATATTTAGTGTCTGTTTTAAGTATTACAAATATTAATAATTCTGATGGTAATTTTGATTCTTCAAAAAATCTTTTTATTAATTTATTTTTGTCACAACCATGATTTATTTTACTTTTATCTTTAAAAAATACAATTCAAGTGGCAACCGAACCAGGAAAAGTTATTGTAAATGCTACTGTAAAATACAAAGAAACAATTTGAGGTTCATATATTCAATCAATAATAAATCTTGTTTTAGGTGTTATTTTGGGTTGAATACTATCAAATTTAGGTTGAAAACATCAAAGTTATCAATATTTATCATTAAGTTTATATATGATTCTTTTATCAAGTTGTATTGGTTGGGTTTATCGTTTAATTTCAATCTGAGTTTATGTTTGAAAACATTTGACGTATAATAGTGATTTACGTTTTATTATTCAAAATACTTTAGTTTTAATTATTCCAATTTTAGCAGTAACATTATTTGGATGCCTTTATTTCTTTGACAAATATCCACCAACATATAATTTCACAGATTATAGTTTTGTATTACGAGTTATCGGTTATTCATTATTGTATTCATCAATTTTAATTTTTGGTTTAGCAATGACTATTAATTTTCGTCAGTTTTGATCAATTTTTAATTTTAAGAAATTCTTTACTAATTTATTTTCACGTAAACGTAAGCAAAAAGCATTTATGAATCAAGAAGTACAAGAATTTTTTAAAGATAGTAATAAAGCCAAAAATAACTTTACTAATAAAACATTTGATTGAACTGCTACTTATCAAAGTACCAATATGAACGTTGATGACTTTATTGAACAAGAGTTGTTACGAAGAAAAAAAGAAGTAGATATTAAAAGTGAAACAAAAGAATCTGAAAATTCTTCTATTCGTGTTGGTATTTATAAAATTAGAGGTTAGTTTATTTAAGGAGTGAATTACATGTTATTAAATAAAAAATGATTTGCAGAAAATATTGTTGAAGAAAAATATTTAGAATTATTAAAGCGTAATTATCCTCAACATCAACTTAAAGATTTATTATTATTAAACATTGATTTACGTTTATTGTATTTAAAACATATTTTAATGATTGAAAATTCTTTAAAAAATGCTTTATTACATCAACTTTTTAATGATAATGTTCAAAATTTAGATAATGCTACTTTTCTTAATCCAGAACACCTAGCTCAAATGAAAACAGCTTTACGTTTGATTCGTGCTGGTTATAATAAATATAATAGAAGTGGTGTTTTAAAATCACGAACAATACGCAGTTTAATAGAAGTTATGTCATTTGAATGAACAATGAAATTATTACAAACTTTAAATGATAAAAGTATCGCTAAGATTGCTTATTATTTTGGTATCAAAGAATTTAATGATAGTAAAATTTTATTAGAACAGTTAGAGTATATTAAAGATGTTCGTAATTATTTATCACATAATTTTAAAGTATTAGCAATTCAATTTAAGTATAAAGAACGGTTCGCTTATTATGAACAAACTTTAAATGCCAATAATGATCATCATTATTTGCACTTATTAATTACTCGTTTTTCTAGTAAAAACCAATTACTAGTGCCATTTAATGTTGATTATGAAAATTTATTTGATAGTTATGATGTTAAAATTCATGATTGTGTTAAGGAAGATAATCAAAGTATAATCCATACTTAGTATAGAAAAATTATTAAATTTTAGTAGATTTAATTTAATAAGTATATTATAATGATATCAATTAATTACTAGTGTAAAATAAACCATTGTCATTTTTTAAATGACAATGGTTTATTTTATTTAGAATTAATGAAACTTGAAGAAAGTAGGAAAAAAATGAAATCAGAGTATAATGAAAAAAAGATTTAAATATTACAGAATTAAAACGACTTGATTTATTAAAAGAGTTATTTCCCGAAGAAATTATTAGTAAAAAAAATCTTTTTCAGATAATGAATCATTTTTATAAAAACTTAGAAGTAAAATATAAAGGTATATCTAATTATTTTGCTCCAACTATTGAAAAAACTGAAAATAGTATATTACTTAATACAATTTTTAATTTAAATAAAATGAAAATCACAGATAATATACAAAAGGGTTTTTTAAATTGTTTATTATTGAAAGGTAATGTTGAACAATTATATGCAAGTTTGTTAAAAATATCAGAAGTACAAAAGGCACTTGATCAATTTATTGAAAGAAATAGTCAATCAGTTACAAAAAGTTTTTCTGCAACAGTAGTATTAGATATCAATAAAGAAGATACAGTATCTACTTCCGTTATTGAAAAAAATAATATTTCTTTATAATTAATTATATTTATAAACTTAAAATATTAGAAAATAATAAAAAAACATTAAAGAAAATGGCTTAAATATTTAAATATTTTATTAAAAAAAGAATTATAAAAATTACTATTATCCTATTTAAAATTTATTTAAATAGGATATTTTAAGTTATAAAAATAATTAGAAATACTTAATTGTTTATTTGATAGTATGTTGTAAATAATTAATAATTTTGCTTTTTTATATAAAATATAATATTAAATTAATAAAAAGAATAAATTTATCAAAATATAATTTGATATTGATAGTTGAAGATAAAAAATAAAAACGTTATACTATCTCTGGAGTTAAATGGTAAAAGAATTAGTGTTAAATATATTTAAATATATTAATTATTAATGTTTTAAATTATTATCAAAATAGTATTTAAAAATATTAACAAAAGTTAATTTATAATTAAAGTCAATTTTTATTAACAATATTAAAATATTAATGTAATTTTATAATTAATAATAACTTACAGTCAAATATTAATTTAATTGAATATGCTTTTATAAAACATTCTAATGTTTAAAAATTTTCTTATCAAAAACCATAAAAATAATCTTAGTTTGAAAAAACCAAAAACTATTTTTTAGATAGTTTTTTATTAATAGTTAATAATAATTATCAAAGTTTGCAAAAAATCATCATAATGTTTTATAAAACAAAATTAAAAATAAACTTGATAAAAATAATTTCAAAGATAAGAATAGTTATTGTTTTTTTAGTTACACTTAAAAATTTAAATGTAGCTTAAAGAAATAGAAATTAAAAAAAATAAAATTTAATTATTAATTTAATTTATTTTTTATTTAAATCAATAACTAATAAAAAGGAATTTTAACTAATGAATGACAATGAAGTTAATTTACTAAATGAAATTAAAAAACAAATAGAAAGATTTGATGGAAAGGCTAGCATATTATCAGCTATTGCCGGTGCTCTTTTAGGACTGTCTTTTGGTTGAATACCAATATTTAAAAATATTGAAAATTGTAATATAACAATTAAAACATGTTTTTTATTTACTTTTGTACTTTTATATGTAGTGTTTTTATGTTTAGCATTTTTATTTTTTATTTTAACAATTTTTCCAAGAAGTACACCTAAAAAACTTAATAAAATAAGAAAAAATGATTATACTCTTTATTATAAAGATTTACAAAAAATGAAACGTGATAGTATTAAAGAAATAATTTTACAAGATCAAGAAACTGACTTATTGAAACGAATTCAAATTAATTCTATTATAGCTTGTAAAAAACATAAAATGTTAGTTTTAGGCATTTTATTTTTGATTTTATCAACACTTTCAATAGTTATTTCACTTTTACTTTATATGTTTATATAAAATAAACTAGAAAAATTAATAAAAAAGACTATTTTTAAAAATAGTCTTTTTTCCTTTTTGTTTTTAAAAATGTGTACACTTATTTAGGATATTTTTTATAAAATTAGAAAAATAATTCCAAAAATATTGATAAATTAATGTTTTAGTTACAAAAAAAGTAATAAAAAAGAAAAATTCTTTTCTTTTTTTGAAGTGTAATTAACAGATAAAAAGAAAGAAGGAGAAATAAAAAACTATGGAAATTTATGTTAATGATGAAGTTAAACAATGCAAAAATAATGGAATTTTTGAAGAACATTTTGCAGGTTTTATTAAAACTGCTCAAGAAGAAAATGTAGTTCTTATTGTAAGAAATGTTAATCCAATAACAAAAGTATTAATACCTCAAAAATATCCAGCAAAACATTTTAGTATTAAAAATAAAAGTTCTGATTGAGGTGTACAATCTGGCTTTATAATTTCTTTAGATGAGTTAACATTTTTAAGCAAAATAGGATTAAAAGATAATGAAACACAAACTGAAAAAATAAATCTTCTTTGTAAGAAATTTTCAATAAAATTAAATAAAAATAATAAAGATAATAAAATAAATCCTGTTTCTTTAAAATTAAAAAATAATGAAACTATTTTAAAAATCACTAATGAACATTTTTTTTTTATTAGTTAATATGGAAAAATTTGGAATTATTGATGCTGAATTTTTTTTGGATGAAATTTTTGTTAAATGTTGTCAACCAAAAAATAAAAAAAACGAGATAGTACTTTATTTAGAAAAAGAAAAAAATAATAATACATATAATGTTTATTATATTTTTGCGCTTGATGAAGAAAATAATATTAAAAATTTAAATAATAGAGATTTAAAAGAAATAATAGAAATTGAAAAAAATAATTTAATTTATTTTCCAATTTCTATTTTTTGTCAAGAAATTTCTAAAGAAAAAAAACCAATAATTCCTGATTATGATCTTTTTGCAGTTTGTTGAACAATAGATGAATCAATAAAATATCATCAACCACCAATACCTACTAATTCATTTGCAGCATTGAAAATAGATAGTTGATCAAATAGTTATAGAGAAAGAGATTTGAGTAAAATTTTTAAAAAAGGTCATAATTATGAAAAATTTTTTGATTTTAGATACTCTTTAGAAATATTAAATACTTTAGAAAACAAAGTATTTCTTGATAAATTAAGTAAAAATTTGGGTTATGAAGAGGGAATAAATGATCAATTATGTCCAATTCAGCATTCTTTTGAACTTGTTAATATTAACGTTAGAGATTTTAATGAAAATTTTTATACATTTTTTTTACCTAATCAACAATTATTAATTGATTTTACATTTCCTAATGGAATAAAAGTAGATAAACAGACTATTTCTTATTTTGCTGTTTATGAATCTTTTAATGATGGAATTTTTTTATGAGAAAAATTTCTAGAACCTTTTTTGTTTTATATAAAAACAAAAGGATATTATGTTCCAAATAATTGTTTTGTAAAACAAACTGATTTTTTAGGTTTTGCTAATTCATTTAATCCTTGAGTTAGAAAAATAAGAGAAGAACAAAGTGAAAGACGGAAATCTAATGAACTAAGTTTATCACTTAATGTTGAAGCAGTAAATAGCTTAGAAAATGATAAACATAATTCCAAAAAAATAAAAGAGCAGTTATTTTTTATTAATTCACATTTGTCTTTGTGTTAGATTGCTTTTTTTTGAATTGTTGTTTTAAGTATCAATCATAAATAATAGCAATAATAGTTAAAATGAAACCAATACTAAGAAAACCAGAAATAATATAACCTAAAGTATTACCACGCGCTTCATTAATTGTTCAATTAACTGATAAATTTCTTAGATTATTAATTTCTGTTGCATTCATATTTTCTAGTTCCTTAGAATTATAATTAAGTTTAAAGCAGCATTTCATAATTTTATACCAGTATCAGTAGTTCAAAATTCAATAATAGGTAAATTATTACCATGATAAATAGTAAAATATTGTCAGTTGCTAATATTATTTCAATTAACAGTTTGTAGTAAATATACATTATTATTGCTTTTGGCATTTAATTTAAAAGTAGTTTTTGGTTTTAATGTTCATAAATTCATTTTATTCATAGTAGTACTATCAATAGTAATAATATTTACAAATTGAATAGTATTATCATAGTTAAAATTAATTGTAAAACCGTCATTAGTATTAGTGCTATTAATATCATATAAATTATTATTTACTATTCCAACATATTTAATATTAGTATTAGTACTATTATCTAGTGTTGGCAAAATATTTTGATTATATATTAATACATGGTAAGTTATTATTTCATCTTTAAATTTAATATTAATTTCAGAATTACTATTAATAATAGTTGTAATACTATTATTAATATTTGGTAATAATGGTTGATTATCATTAATAGTAATATCTTTTAGTTCATCATTAGTTACATTTAAAATTAGATTATTATTACTAATTCAATTATTAGTACGATTAACTGCAGTAAGTTTATCTTTATCAATATATGAATTAATAAAATTAGTCAATTGTTCATCTTTAGTTTTAGTAAATTTAATAGTATTAATTCGACTTCAATTGTTATTTTTACTATCACTTAGTAATAATTTACTTGTACTATTATTAATAAAACCAAGATTATCATTTATTCTTTGGAAATTGGCACAATAACCAATTTTAGTAAAAGCACCTAATTCATTTACAAAATAGCCAATTTCTTGTTCATCAATAAAAATACCTAAACCATCATGAAGTAAAATGAAATTACTCATATAATGTTCATTAATTTTTGTAAGTTTAATATCATTACTATCAGTAATGCTTAAATGATAAGGTTGTCCAAAAAATTTGGAGCTATTTTTGAGATTTACATTTAAAATTCCTTGATTGTTACCAGTCTTGCTAAAAAAAACAGTAGTAGTACTAAACAGTGGCTTCTTATTAATAATTAATGGTTTTGTTGTAGCATTACCATTATCTTCTATTGTTAAATAAAATAATTGACCATTAACATCACGAATAATGCCACCATTATTATTAATGGCAACAAAAGAATTTAATAGTATTGGATTAGGAACATTCATATTAATTGGCTTGATATTACCATCAACTTTTAGAATATAAGAATTTTGATCACCACCAACAAAAACACCAAAAGTAGCATTTATAGTAGTAAAACTAGTTTTACCTTTTCCATAATGATAGGGAGTAACTAAGTTAGTTACTTTTCCGTCTGTATTAATTAAGTCAGCACCAATATCGGTACTAACGATATTATTACCAAAGTTAGTAAAAGTATGATTTGGAGTTTCAATGGCAGTAGCATCATCACTAATACCATTTTTAGTCATTAAAAATGAATTATTAATAAAATTAGTATCATCACTTTTATGAAAATTATTTAAAGTAGCAATTCCTAAGTTATCATCAAATCTAATAAAATTATTAATTTGTAAGTCTAAATTATTATATGTGCCATCCTTATTTAATAAATAAGATTGTGCTTGTGACTTTGTAAAAATACCAGCAATAGAATTAGTTGAATCATTTTCATTTCAATTATAAAAATTTCCACTTTCAAAAGCTAAGGTTAAACTTTGTTCATTTAGGATAGTATTTTCTGATTTTATTTCTTTATGATGATAATTATTTATTTTCACTTGGCTTAAATTAGTAAAAGCGGCTAGTGAAATAGTAACTAGTGTATATAAAATTTTAAACATATTATCAATTCCTTTAATATAAACTAATATTAATTATAAAGATTTTGAAGATAGTGTATAGCAAAATAATAAAAATAAGTTACAATTTATATATGATATTTTTTAAATTAAGGAATGATTATAATTATGAAAAAAATTTTAACATTAATGGGTACTATTGCTTTTGGTAGTGGAATAGTAACGCCAGTTTTAGCTTGTTCTGATCAACAACAAGATAGTATTTTAAAAGCAATTACTAATGGTAATGGTAATTATAATGGTTGAGAATCAACTTTATCAAAAGTTGGTATTAAAAAACCAGTGGGTGTTCCTATTGATGGTCAAAGACCTGAAAAAGAACAAGTTATTGAAAATAAAGCATTAGAAAACAGTCTTGCACAAGCACTTGCCAAATTAATTTTAGATAAAGCAAATATTAACGAACCAACTTGATTTGATAGTCATTTAGAAGTAGGTACTAAATGTTATTATTTTACGATTGATAATGGTAAAATAGATGAATCAACAAAAGCAAGAACTTGAAATGTTGATACTTCAACTGGTAGAATTAGTATTAATATTACTTATCAAGTTGGAGTAGTAAATAATGATAAAAGTTTTAAAGTTGAACAATACATAAAAAAAACTTTTAATATAAAATGTTCTTATACACAAAGCGATTACATAGTTTATAGTTGTGTTACTGATGTTACTAAATTATCAGAACAAATAGTACCAATTAGTGTTGATGAAGAAACTAAACCTGATATTGATAAAACATATGCTGATTTTTCTCAAAAAACTAAAACTTTAGTTCAAGAAGGAATAAGTTTAGCATTAAATAATAATCCTTATGTTAATTCTGTTAATATTAATATCAAAGGAATTGATGGTCAAAAAGTTACAAGCTCTGGTCCTAATAAATTAGAACTTAAAGTTAATTTTGTGATTAGTTTTCAAGATTCATTAATTGACATGTCTTTACCTTCGCCTTATGATGATAGTAATTATGTTCCAACAATACTTCAATTTAATAGTTAAAAAGGAGTTTAATATGTCCAATAATTCAGAAGCAAAAAATAAAGATAAAGAGCCACCGTTAATTGTTGATGCCTTTACTTTTAAAAATATTGGTGTTAAACAAGAGATCCATTCTTCATGAAAAAACTTTAATTGAAAAATAACTTCTAAAAATTTATTATTAATTTTTATTGGTGCTTTTTTAACAACTGTTTCCTTTTTTTATTTTATTAATCGTGCTGGTTTATATACTAATGGTTTATCAGCTTTTGCACAATTAATAGCTAAATTTATTGCCTTATCTTATAATGGCAGTATTACTGAACAAGAAACAACGCAAGCATTTTGATTTTATCCAGTATATTTTTTTATTAATGGTCCTATCATTATTTGAGGATTATTCAAGGTTGGATTTCGTTTTACTCTTTATACTATCATTTATTTGTTATTTCAAAATGGAATTAACTTTTTGTTAACAGCAATTGATTCTCTTAAAAATTTTCAAGTTTTAGGTAATGAGCCATTAAAAGGTACTACAGATTATTGGCACTTAATTTTACCACGTACTTTTATTTTTGCTGCTTTAGGTGGATTAATTTATGGTGCTGGTATTGGTATTTTATTTAAAACTGGTGGATCTAGTGGTGGTATGGATTTTATTAGTACTTATATTTCTATGAAACGTAAATATTCAATTGCTACTATTATTAGAAATACTAATATTATTATTGTTGTTATTGTTTTAATTCTTGATGGAACTTTTTTACAGAAAACTAGTCTTGCTGATAATTTTTTAGTTAGACCTTATTTTATGTCAACGCTTGTTTATATTTATGTAGCAGCTTTTGTTATGAATAGAGTTTATCCAAAATATATGTTGATGAGTGTCTTTATTATTTCTAATGAATTAGAGCAAATCCGTAATGATATTTATCGAAATAATTATTTACGTGGTGGTAATGTTTGAAACGTGAAAGGTTTGTATTCAGGTAATGAATATAAAATGATGATGACAACAATGTCATTATTAGAATATAATTTTTTTAAAACAAAAATAGTTCGAATCGATCCTAAAGTTTTTATGGTAGCAGTTCCTGCAAAATATATGCATGGTGGTAATGCAGGTAAACCTCCACAAAATGCACCTGTTAATATTACTGAAATTAATGATTTTTTAGAAAAAAACTAATAATATATATGTTATAATGTAATTAGTTTTATAATAGTAGGTTTTTAGACTTTTAAATAGATTATTACATCTATAGTTAGTCTTTTTCTATTTTTTTATAAAACAAAATTAGTTATAAACTATATTAAGAATTAAAAAAGAATGGAATAATCATGAAACATAGTTTATCACCAAAGGTTGTAAATGAGATTGTTAATAATATTCATACTGACTATAATAATAGTAGTAATCATTGATGAATTAAATTAATAAATAATCGTTTATGAATTAGTTTATGAATTATTACTACCATTATTGCTATTGGTGCTAGTATTGGTATTAACAAATCATCATTTATTAAAAAACCATTTACCATTATTAGTATTATTGGATTCATTGTTGGATGCTTTTTATTAGTGCAGAGTTTTGTATTAAAAACTAAAATTCATGAAAAATTAATAGAAGAATTACCAATTATTAACTATTATCAATGAGTTATTAAAGATAATAATTCACAAATGAATTTAACAACTATTAGTGATTATTGAACAATTGAACCACAAGGTAATTTACCTTTAGATGAACAACCTAATTATTATAATTATTGCGAACAAGTAATGATAGGAAGTATTAATGGTCAAAATTTTAACTATGGAAGTATCATTAACCAAAAAGTTATGTATGAGACAAGTTCTGGATATAATAGTGCTGCTCAAGTTATTGAAACAGAAAAAATTACTTGTTATTATGCACGTTTTGTTTATTATACAACTATTATTAGGAATAATAATTTTACAATGACATTAACACCACGTAATATATTTTCAAAAAAATTTCGTAGTAAAAAGAAAGTTCAATTAGAATCACATTTATTTGAAGATTTATTTGAAGTAAAATGTGATAATCAAATTAAATTAAGATTAATTTTAGAACCAAAAGTAATGAATTTACTTAATGAATTTGCTTATAGTTTAGGAAATAAGGATTTACCAGTTATTCACATAGAAAATGAACAATTAACATTAAGTTGAAAATATGAATTAGGAAAAAATTCTTATAATGATGGAAAAGGCAAATTGATGGTTTTACCCACTACTACTAATCTTGAAAAGTTTATTAATAAATTATTAGCAATGATTAGTAAAGATATTTTAAATTTAACGCAAGCACAAATGTGAGTTAATAGCTTACAATTATTATAATAATAATTTAAAAATAAGGTAGATAAAATTATGAATAACTATCAATTATTAAAATCAAGTTGAAAATGATTTAACAATAAATATTTGATGCAGACGATCTTATGAATATTGTTAACAATTTGTTTGATTATTTGTGCAATTTTATGAGAAGTTAAAAGTAGTATTTTTAATAAAATTTTAACATTTGATTTTTTTAATAATGCTAGTATTACTGATGAAACTATTATTACTTTAAAAACTTATTTATATATTGCCATTTTTAGTAGTTGTATTGCAAGTAATACTTTAATATTTATTCAAATCAGATGTTGAATGAAAAAATATATTGAAAATAAATATAAGGTAATTTCAAATTTTGAAAATAATTTTTTTATTTTTAAAGCTTTATTAGTATTAAATGTTGCTAGAAACATTACTTATATTTTTTGTTTTACTAATGTTTTTACCACATTATTTGTTTTAACTTATTGATTTTGTTATTTTATTATTTATATTATTTTAGAAAAAATATTAGAAGAAAAAAATCAGATTCTTGGTAATCCTTGATGAAAAGATATAGAAAAACGATCATTATTTATTATTTTAGGTTTTGAAGTTTTATATTTAATTGTAAAAAATTCAATTTTGAATTTTACTAAGGGTACTATTAACATTGATCAAGTTTTAAAGTACTTTATTCCCGCTAGTTCTTTAGCATTAATATTAGCAGTCTTCATTCAAAGTTTAGTTAAAAATGATGTTAAAACTATTTTAAATAATATTAAAAATGTTAAAACCAAAGTTGATGATTTTAAAATATTTTATAATTGAGATTATAAAAATATCATTAGTGATTTTCTATTTGTTAAAGAAGCACCATTAATTATTCGAAATGAATTAAAACAAAAAGTATTAACTAATGAAGAAAAAAATAAAATATTTGAACTTTTACATGAAATTTATCAATTTCTAATATTTGTTGAAAAACAAAATATTAAAGTTAGTGAGTTGAAATATATTTATTATCATTTATTTTATGAAATAACAAACCGCGATGAAATTTCACAAATTAAAAATAGAATTATTAATACAAAAAAGAAAAATTTGAAGATAATACTAAAAAAGTAGTGATTATCTAAGGAAGTTTATTATGAAAAAAATATTAAAAATTATAAGTGTTTTTGCATTTACTAGTAATACTAGTATTAATATTAGTGCATGTGATGTTTTTCACAATTCATCAGTTGATTATCAGCAATTATTAGAAGATGCTGCAAATTTAATTGCTAATAATACTTATCCCAATTTTAATAATTTTTTAAAACCCGAAAATAAAACTCATGTTTTTGATTTTAAAGAATTAATTGAAGACAATATTAGTGACTTGTTTAATACTGCTCCAGAAGATTTTAGTAATATTACTTATGAAATTACTAATGGTCAAGATGAAATAAAAAAAATTAGTACTACTAATATTAAAATTCATTTAGCTGTTTATAATAATTCTACGGTAAAAGATTGTAGTTTTGATGCTAATTTTAGTCCATTACAAGATTATATAAATGAAAAATTAGAACCATTAGTTAATGGAACACAATATTTATCAATTAACAAAAAAGACAGTGGTGGATTTTATAATGACTTAGTTACTGCTGGTGCTACTTTTAAAAGGGAAGAAAAAAATCAAAAAGAACAATATTTAAGAAATAATTCAGATAAAGCTAAAAATTTTTGAAAATTATTTCAAGAGTGAATTCCTTCTGAAGAAGTGAAAAACCCTTTACTTAATATTTTAGTTCCATTATTAAATTTTATTCCAAAAAAACCCTTTACTTGGTTAACTTTTGATAATTTTAAACCATATTTGTTAAATGCTGGCGGCTATAATAATGTTATTGCTATTACTGGCAATAAAAAATTTGGTGATAAATATTATGATTATATAAAAATTGGATTAGAGGGTAAAAATTCAAAGGATATTGCTTTTGGTAATAAATATGAAGGTTTAACTTTTATTTTTACTACTAATAGTTAATTAATAAATTTTTAGTTGCTTTTTGAAAAGATAAAAATTAATAATAAAAATTACTTTTATAACTAATTTTGTATTAAAAAAATTAAAAAAAATATAGACAAGTTATAAAACACATGCTATTATTTTTTCATACCTTTTTAGGTTAAATAATATATGCGACTAAAAGAAGTAGTTTCACGTAATAATTATATTACTGGATACTACTTTTTATTTTAAAAAAGTAGCAACTTAAGAAAATTATTATTATATATGAAAGAAGTGTTTAAAATGTCTCCTTTATTTACAGGTAATCAAAATCTTAATATTCGTAGAATGTCTGATGATAGTGCAATAAGTTTATTAGGTTCAAGTGGTGATTTTTCTAGCATATCTAATAGTAGTACAATATCTATTTTTGAAGAAACTGCTATTAGAGAAAACAAATATTTATCAAAAATAACTAAACTTTTAGGTAAAAATATTACTTTTATTGTTGCTCTTTCTGGTAATATCACTGCTCAAATGATAATTAGTACTACTGTTGCTAAAACACCATGAAATTGACAAACTATTAAGGATAGTTTGATATTTAGTGGTATACTTATTGGTTTTGATACAGCTATTGAACCTTTTATTTTTGGTTCAATCGAAAATATTGAAAATTGAGTTATAGATAAATGAAAAAACAATGAAAATAATATTAATGTAGGAAAAGAAATAATAAAAGTTATTCCTTTCTTATTATTTTTAAGTTATTCTGGTGTAATTTTGGATAGAGTTTCTAATAATATTTTAGATAATTGAATTTCAATGGAAATTCTTGGACAGACAACTATTGAATTTACTAGTTATGTGTTAAATATGACTTTTCATGGTGCAATCATTTATAGGATAGAAAAAGTAATAAAATTAGGTTGAGAAAAAGTTAAAAGATTATTTAATAACAATATTAATGATATAGAAAATCAACTTCTTAATAGTGAACAAAATATTGATGAAAATAGTAATTTTTTTTATAAAAATATTTTATCATTATTTTTTATAACACCAATATCAATGACTATAACATGAGGTACTGAGAATTATATATCTAATCAAGAATTTACTTGAAAAAAACTGTCAACAGATGCTCCAAAAGTTATTGGTGGTATAACTCTTTCTCTAGTTTCATCTTTACTTAATTGTATGGTTAATAAAGAAGGAATACCATTTCTTCCAAAACTGAGTACTGTTATAGATACTATTAAAAGATGAACTGGTTATCAACAAAATAATGGTAATATTGAACAATCAGTAACATCATGTCAATCTTCTATTAATGATTCTTGTTTAGTAGATGTTTTTAGTGAATTAGAAAGTATTGAAGAATTTTCTAGTGTTATTGGACAATTATGTAATGAAGAAGAATGAAATTTTAAAAATGATGAAGAAAATGAAATCTTTTTTGATGCTGTTGAAGAGCAGAAAGTAAATAGTAATTTTGGATCTAGTACTAAACCAAGAAATAACTATGGAACATTCAATAACTATTGTGAGTCTACAAATTCTTTGGATAATGGAATTAGTAGTTCAATTCTTAAAACAGAGTTTGATGAACAATCACTTCTTTCAAAGCCACGCTCATTTACTATATAAAAACAGTATATAATAAATGTATAATAATATTTCTATATTATATAATTATATGATTTTGAAATTTAATAAATCAGAAAAAAGTATTTTAGTAAATTAAAGTACTTTTTTTATTAGACTTCTTGCAAAACCTATCTATTAAAAATTTAATTTTTAAAATAAAATTAAAAATAAAAAAGATAGGTAATCTATGATGTTTGATAAATTAAAAACTATTAACAATCCAGAATTATTAAGATTAACTGGTATAAATGATATTATTTTTAATAAAATTCTAAAAATTTTAAAGACAGAAGAAGTAAAAAAGTTTAAAAATGGTGGTACACCTAATAAATTATCATTAGAAAATCGTTTATTAATGACTTTAGAATATTGAAGAGAGTATCGAACTTATTTTCATATTGCTAAAAGTTATGGAATTAGTGAAAGTAGTTGCTATAGGAATATCAAGTGAATAGAAAATACTTTAATAAAACATCCTGATTTTCAACAACTTGATGGGCAAAAATCACTGTTAAATAATAATTTTAAAGATAAAACAGTTATCATTGATGTGACTGAAAGTACTATTCAACGCCCAAAAAAAGTCAAAAACAATATTATTCAGGAAAAAAGAAAAAACATACAATAAAAACTCAAGTCATAATTGAAAAAGATAGTAAAAAAATTATAAGTTCTTATTTTTCTTATGGTAAAAATCATGATTTTAAAATTTTAAAAAATTCAAAAACGAAATTTTTATCAGAAACAACTATTTTAGTAGATTTAGGATATCAAGGTATACAAAACATACATAAAAATGTCTTATTACCTAAACGAAAATCAAAGAAAAACCCTTTAACTAAAGAAGAAAAGAAAAATAATAAGGTTATTTCAAAAATGAGAGTTGTTATTGAACATGTTTTTGCGATTCTTAAAAAATTTAAAATTATTAGTGAAAAATATCGAAATAGAAGAAAAAAATTTGCATTAAGATTTAATTTAATAGCTTCAATTTATAATTTACAATTATTAATTTAAATATATTTGATAATTTAATATTTTATTTTTTTATTTGAAATAATAATTTTTGTTGTATTTTAATGACAAAAAATAAAACATATTTTGAACAATAATTTTTAAAAAATATTAAAAGTGTTATTAAAATAAATTTTTAAACTTAAAAAATGTGATTAATATCATAGTTTTGCAAGAAGTCTATTGTATATTTATTTTTTCAATTATAAATTTAAATTGGGATTTAATCAAAATACCATATAATTCAATATTATTTTATACTTTTTTAAATTTACAATTGTTTATATTAAATAAAGTTAGAAAAATTATATTTTTGATGAATCTTAATATTGGTACAAGGAAACCACTAATATAAATTAGAACTATTCTGATATTTTTTATTTTTAAATTTAATTAAAAATCAGATTATAAAAAATGTTATTTTTAACATATATAGAAGGATAAAAAATTAATGGATACTAGTGATGAAGAAAATATTTCTGTAGAAGATTTACAAAAGCAACTAGAAAAGATTACTCAAGAAAAAGAGGAAGTTCAATCTAAATTAGATGAAACTAGTAAGGCTAAAGAAGAAGTAGAATCTAAGTTAGAAGAAGCTAATAAAGAAGTATCTAAATTAAAAGAAGAAATTAAAAACTGTAGTGATAATGAAAAATTACAAGAACTAAAAAATAAGTTAGAAGAAGCTAATAAAGAAATTGAAAAATTAAAAAAACAATTAAATGAAAAAGATAATAATGAAATAAAGCCTAATCCTAAAATTGAATTATTAAAAGAGAAATTAGAAAGACTTGAAAAGAAATTAAAAGAAAAGGAAAAAGAAATTCAAAATATTAAAAATGATCCAGAGTCATTAGAGGACTTAGAAGCTAATATAGAAGAAAAAGAAGCTATTGAAAAACAAATCAATAGTGTTAAAAAACAATTGGAAATTTTAATAAAAGAAGAAGAAAAAAATAAGATTCATTTAATTAATTGTCAAATTTTACAAGAACAATTAAAAGAAATAAATGAAAAAATTGATAATTGTCAATCTAATGAAAAAAATGATAATAGTCAAGAGGCTTTTATGTAATCTGTGTATCTTTGTTTTACAAAGTACTAGTTTAGATTAATTCTATCTTCAAATTTTATCATAAAATGAGCAATTGCTGTATTTCAATTTTGAATGGGCATTGTTCATTTTTTTGTTATATTTTCAATTGCTAAATAAAATATTTTAAAAACTGCCATATCATTAGGAAAAACTTTTTTATTTCTGATAACTTTTCGTAATTGACTATTTACAGATTCAATAGCATTTGTTGTATAAATAACTCTTTTGATTTCTGTAGGATAACTAATAAAAACCATTAAATTATCTCAATTTTTATATCAAGATTTAGCAATTTGAGGATATTGTTTATTTCACTTATTTTCAAAGGATTCTAAAGCCTGCATTGCTTGTTCTTCACTACATGCAGTATAAATTGGTTTTAAATCTGCAACTAGAGATTTTCTATGCTTATATGAGACATATTTCAAACTATTTCTAATTTGATGAACTATGCATAATTGATGTTCTGTTTTAAGATAAACTGATTGTATTGCTTCTGACATGCCTGTTAAATTATCACTGCAGGCAATAAGAATATCATTTAAGCCACGATTTTTCATTTCTGTTAAATTTGCTAATCAAAATTTAGCACCTTCATTTTCACTAATTCATAAACCTAAAACATCTTTTTTACCTTCTAAATCAACTCTTAAAACTATATAAACTGATTTATTAATAATCCTTTTATCTTGTCGTACTTTCACTACTATGCAATCAAAATAAACAGGTAATGTTTAGTAATCTGTGTAACTTACAAAAATAACTATGTTTAATTAATTCTAGTAAATATAATTAAATGACTAGAAAGAGTGAGTTACAGATGGCTAAAAAGCAAAATATTAATAATAATGATCCAATATCAAAAGCAGTAGATTTATTATTAGAAAATACTGAAGATTTAACAACAGTTTTTAAAGAGGGAGGATTGTATAAAGAATTAACAAAAAGATTAGTAGAAAAAATGTTGAATTCTGAGATGCAAAATTATTTGGGATATGAAAAGAATCAACATAGTAATAGTGACAATGCTCGTAATGGTATAAGTTCAAAAAAAATAATAACTCAACAAGGTAAAATTGAGATTGATGTACCACGAGATCGCAATAGTAATTTTAATCCTGTAATAGTTGTAAAAAGACAAAGAAGATTTGATGGTTTTGATCAACAAGTTCTTTCTTTATATGCAAAAGGTATGACATTATCAGATATTAGAATGCAATTACAAGAGTTATATCATGGTGCTGATATTAGTGAAAGTGTTATTAGTCAAATTACTGATGATGTTATTGATGATGTAAAAGCATGGCAAAATCGACCATTAGAAAGTGTCTATCCGATTGTTTATTTTGATTGCATAGTAGTGAAAGTACGACAAGATAAAAGGATTATTAATAAATCAGTTTATATAGTTTTAAGAGTTGATTTAGAAGGTAAAAAAGATGTTTTAGGTTTATGAATTAGTGAAAATGAAGGTGCTAAATTTTGATTAGCCAATTTCACAGAAATGAAAAATCGTGGCTTAAATGATATTCTTATTGCCTGCAGTGATAATTTAACAGGCATGTCAGAAGCAATACAATCAGTTTATCCTAAAACCGAACATCAATTATGCATCGTTCATCAAATTAGAAATAGTTTGAAATATGTCTCATATAAGCATAGAAAATCTCTAGTTGCAGATTTAAAACCAATTTATACTGCATGTAGTGAAGAACAAGCAATGCAGGCTTTAGAATCCTTTGAAAATAAGTGAAATAAACAATATCCTCAAATTGCTAAATCTTGATATAAAAATTGAGATAATTTAATGGTTTTTATTAGTTATCCTGCAGAAATAAAAAGGGTAATTTATACCACAAATGCTATTGAATCTGTTAATAGTCAATTACGAAAAGTCATCAGAAATAAAAAAGTTTTTCCTAACGATATGTCAGTTTTTAAAATATTTTATTTAGCAATTGAAAATATAACAAAAAAATGAACAATGCCCATTCAAAATTGAAATACAGCAATTGCTCATTTTATGATAAAATTTGAAGATAGAATTAATCTAAACTAGTACTTTGTAAAACAAAGAAACACAGATTATTAAAAAGCCTCACAAAATAAAATAATTAAGTAAATTTACTTAATTATTTTATACTGTCAATTCAGTTATTTTTATTTAATAGAAGTAGTTCAACCACGTGTTCTTTTAACTGCTTCTTGTCAACCCTTATAAAAAGTTTCTGCTTTTTTTTCTATCATAATTGGTTTATATTCTTTTTCAATTTTATTTATTTTTTTAATATCATTAATATTTCAAAATCCAATTGCAAGTCCTGCTAAGTAAGCAGTACCCATTGCTGTAGTTTCAGTATTTTTAGGTTTAATTAAATTAGTACGAGTAATGTCACTTTGGAATTGCATAATATATGAATTATTACTTGCTCCACCATCAACTTTAATCTTAATTTTTAAATCTTTTAAATCTTTATTTAATTTAACATCTGCTTGCATTGCCAGAATAACATCTTGTGACTGGTAAGCTAATGATTCAATGGTACCTTTAACAATATGTTCACGCTTCGTACCACGTTCTAAACCAAATATAGCGCCACGTGCTGTTGAATCTCAATAAGGGGCACCCAAACCAACAAAAGCAGGTACTACATAAATACGTTGTTCTTCTTTGGGATCAACAATTTGTGAATATCATAGACTTTCATCGGAACGATATAACATTCGTAATTGATCACGTAAAAATTGAACAGCAGCCCCTGCAATAAAAACTGAACCTTCTAAAGCAAAAACTGGTTCTTCGCCTGATAATTGATAAGCAATAGTCGTTAGTAAACCTTGTTTTGAAAAAAGAGGAGTATTTCCAATGTTCATTAAAATAAAACAACCAGTACCATAAGTATTTTTGATTTCACCAGGTGTTAAACATAATTGACCAAATAATGCAGCTTGTTGATCACCAATTGAAGCAGTAATAGGAATTTCTTGCTCATCATTTTGGAATAACATTCCTTTATAAGTAGTTCCAATTTTACCTGAACTGGGAACTACTTCTGGTAACATATTTTTAGGAATATTAAATAATTCTAGTAATTCTTCATCTCATTTTTTAGTATTAATGTTGAATAACATTGTTCGTGAAGCATTTGTAATGTCAATAACATGTTTAGTTTTTTCAACATTATTTTCAATACCATTTGTCATTTTATAAATTAATCAACTATCAATAGTACCAAAAGCTAGTTTTCCTTTTTTTGCTAATTCACGTGCATTTTTAACATTATCTAAAATTCATTTTATTTTAGTAGCAGAAAAATAAGAATCAATTAGTAAGCCGGTTTTTTTATGAATTTTTTCTTTTCATCTTTTTTTTGCTAATTCTTCACAGTAATCTGCTGTTCTGCGATCTTGTCAAACAATAGCGTTATAAATTGGTAAACCTGTATCACGATTTCATACTACTGTTGTTTCACGTTGATTAGTAATACCAATTGCTTCAATTTGATTAGATTTAATATTACTTTTATTTAAAGCTTGTTGCATTGTTGTTAATTGATTATTTCAAATTCCAAGTGCATCATGTTCAACTCAACCTGATTGAGGGGGATAATGCTGAGGTATATCAATTTGATGGATACCAGTAATTTTTCCTTCTTTATCAATAATTAAAGTACGACAACTAGATGTACCTTCATCTAATGCCATAATATATTTTTTTTCTTCTGACATATTATTTATCCTTTCTGTACTTTTATTAAAGTATTTCAATTACTTGAATTAAACCACCAGCAATAATTGCTCCTAAAATTGGTCCAATAACAGGAACTGGAGCATATTTTCAATCAGAACTTCCTTTATTTGCTATTGGTAAAATAGCATGAATAATTCGTGGTCCTAAATCTCGAGCTGGATTAATAGCAAAACCTGTTGGTCCACCAATAGCAAGTCCAATAACCATAACACCAATACCAACAGTCGCAGGTCCAGTAATAAACGCAGAACCACTATTAAATATTTGTGAATTAATAACTAAATTTTTAATACCAATAGTAGCACAAACAATCATAACTAGCATAAATGTTCCAATAATTTCTGTTATAGTATTTCAAATATAACTACGTTCGGCTGGAGCTGTTGCAAAAGTTGCTAAAATTTTATTATTATCTTCAGTAATGTTATATTGTTTAAAATATGCTAAGTAAACAACTAATTGTCCTAACATTGCACCTAAAAATTGAAATAAAATATATAATGGAATATAAAGGAAGTTTTCCCCAATAAAAACTGTTTTTTTATTAGCAACTCATAATCCAATAGTAACAGCAAATCCTCATCCAGTACAAATAACAAGTCAACCGCTATTTTCTCCCTTTGTTTTTTTTAATAAAACGTTGGCAACAACACAATTTCCTAGTAAAATTAGGATAAATGTGCCAAATAGTTCACCAATAATTACTTGTGAGACTTCTGGCATAATATTTTCCTCCTTAAATTAAATATTTTTTATCATATTTGCTACTAGTAAAGCAATTGTTGGTGCTGAACTTAGACCTGGTGATTTAATACCAGCAACATTAATAAAGTTAGTATTATTACTAGCAAATTTTATGAAAAAATCATCAGTTTCAACACAAATTGCTCGTGAACCACTAATTACTTTACAAGTTTTATTAATATTTAAAATTGGAATAATTTTTAGACCAATTTTATTAATAAGTTCAATATCTTCAATTGTAATTAATCTAGTATCACTTTTCGGTACATTTTCATGAGAAGTAGGACCCACCAAGATATGACCATCAAGCATTGGAGCAACTATTACTCCTTTACCATTAATAGTAGGTATCATAAATAGAATGTGATTATTTATAATATGATTTTCGGTTTTTTCAAGAATACAATACTGTCCTCTTCTAGTTTTTAAAGTGAAATCTTGACAATTTATTAACTTTGCAATATCATCAGCATAATCACCAGCAGCATTAATAATATATTTTGAAGTAAAAGTTACTTTTTTTTGATTATTTAAACAAGTAACTCGAAAACCTGAATTTAATGTTTCAATATTAATTACTTGATGATCAACTTTTAGTTGTCCTCTATTTTTAATCATGCGATTAATTAAAGATTGTGTTAATAATACTGGATCAACAGCATATGAAGCAGAACAAAGTAGTGCACTAGTAACTTTTGGGTTAACATTAGGTTCTAATGAAATTACTTCTTCTCTTGTTAATATTGATAATTCTTTTTTAGCAAGACCATTAGTAATACCACGTGCATATAATTTTTGTATTTCTGAGTTTTCTTCTTTGCTAAAAGCAAGTATTAAAGAATCAATTTTTTTTCATGGAAAATCTAAATTTTTAAATCAATCATTTTCATATAATTTTCTGCCCTCCAGATTTAATTTAGCATTTAGTTTTCCTGGTGTTGGATCAAATCCACCATGAATGACTCCAGAATTTCCTTCTGATGTTTCTTGGGCAATTCTTAAATTTTTTTCTAAAATAACTACTTTTAAGTTTCTTTTTGATAATTCATCACTAATAGCAGCACCAATAACACCAGCACCAATAGTAATAACATCAAAATCAAATTCCATTACTTTCACCTCTCTCTAAACATCATTAAGAACAAAAGTTTTATCTGTGTATAGTTTAATTATAATATATTTTTTTATTATTAACTTAATTCAAAATATTAGATTAATTTTTAAACATTTTTAAATGAGATTTTATTAAAAAAAATAAGAAAAATTTGTGTTATATTATAAATAACGATATAAATTCAATATCGTTATAATTTTAATGAGTATATATAAAAAGATATCTAATTATTAAAATTGTATTATTTAAAAGGTAGGTATATGAATGAAACAATTATTAATTACTTTAAGTACATTAACAACATTAACTTTAACAAGTAATACTGTTATTAATAGTATTAATGATAATATTGTTAATAACAGTAGCTTAACAAATAAATCATCAATAAAGAATTCTACAAATTCATTATTTAATAATCAATGAAATATTTTAGGTACTAGTGATTGAATTACTAACCAATCAATAACCGATTATAAATTTTACAGTTATGATACTTCAGCATTAAAAAGTTATACTTTTGCCAATGCTCAAAATACTTTTTTAGTAGATACAACAGGTAATCTAGTTTATAATACCAAAGTAATTGTTCCTGATAAAGATAAATCAGATATTGAAAATACAAAACAAGAAATGAATAATACTAAAAAAGTAACTACTATTAAAGATACATATAATCCATATAGTAAAAGTGAATATAGTACTTCTTACTTTAGTGGTGATAATCAAGATTGAAAGTTAATTCAGCAAGGTGGAATTGAAAAACACATTGATATTTCACAACAAACAGGTGGTCATAAAGTTGAGCATAGTGATAATTTAAGTGAAACATTGGGTCTATATTATATTGCTAAAGCAACATTATCTAATAAAATTGATAGAACAATTGCTGAGAAGTTGTCTAATTATTTTATTAGTCAAAGTAGTTTAAAAGGAAAAATTAATAATGAATTAGCTACTAAAATTGTTGATTTAATTGTTGATAATAAAGATATTTATAATTTTATTTATAATCTTCCATTTAATATTAGTGACAAGAACTATTCATTAAACTATATTTTTGATAATAATAATAATTTAATTGAAATTTATTATAATAAATTTAAAAATGATAATATTACACAAAATGTAAATTTTAATTATACTACTAATTATAATGGAACAGATTCTACAAATGTTTATAATAGTGAGCAAAAAAATATATTTTCAAATTGAACTGACTATGCTAAATCTTGGGATGATTTTACTACTTTATTTCCTAGTATCAGCTTTGATAATAATTCTTTTATTTCTGCTGGTGATTCAAGTCAAAGTACTCAAAAACATAATATTAAAATTAGCACAAAAGATATAACAGAAGCGATTGATAATTCTGCTAAAATTGATAATAATTTTTCTGTAAGTGGTTTTATGTGACATGCATATATTAATTCATCTGTTTTTATTTGACATGATTCTTCTGGTATTTACATTAGACTTCTTGCAAAACTATGATATTAATCACATTTTTTAAGTTTAAAAATTTATTTTAATAACACTTTTAATATTTTTTAAAAATTATTGTTCAAAATATGTTTTATTTTTTGTCATTAAAATACAACAAAAATTATTATTTCAAATAAAAAAATAAAATATTAAATTATCAAATATATTTAAATTAATAATTGTAAATTATAAATTGAAGCTATTAAATTAAATCTTAATGCAAATTTTTTTCTTCTATTTCGATATTTTTCACTAATAATTTTAAATTTTTTAAGAATCGCAAAAACATGTTCAATAACAACTCTCATTTTTGAAATAGCCTTATTATTTTTCTTTTCTTCTTTAGTTAAAGGGTTTTTCTTTGATTTTCGTTTAGGTAATAAGACATTTTTATGTATGTTTTGTATACCTTGATATCCTAAATCTACTAAAATAGTTGTTTCTGATAAAAATTTCGTTTTTGAATTTTTTAAAATTTTAAAATCATGATTTTTACCATAAGAAAAATAAGAACTTATAATTTTTTTACTATCTTTTTCAATTATGACTTGAGTTTTTATTGTATGTTTTTTCTTTTTTCCTGAATAATATTGTTTTTGACTTTTTTTGGGCGTTGAATAGTACTTTGAGTCACATCAATGATAACTGTTTTATCTTTAAAATTATTATTTAACAGTGATTTTTGCCCATCAAGTTGTTGAAAATCAGGATGTTTTATTAAAGTATTTTCTATTCACTTGATATTCCTATAGCAACTACTTTCACTAATTCCATAACTTTTAGCAATATGAAAATAAGTTCGATACTCTCTTCAATATTCTAAAGTCATTAATAAACGATTTTCTAATGATAATTTATTAGGTGTACCACCATTTTTAAACTTTTTTACTTCTTCTGTCTTTAAAATTTCTAGAATTTTATTAAAAATAATATCATTTATACCAGTTAATCTTAATAATTCTGGATTGTTAATAGTTTTTAATTTATCAAACATCATAGATTACCTATCTTTTTTATTTTTAATTTTATTTTAAAAATTAAATTTTTAATAGATAGGTTTTGCAAGAAGTCTATTAAATTTTGAATTGGTGAAGATTCATTTTTTTATAATGATAGTCTTATTTTTTCTATAGTATTAGATAAAGATACTTTTAATAATTCAATGAATAGTTAGTTTATATTAAAAGAATGCAAATTTGAAAAATATTTATTTAAGTATAAAGGATATTGAATTAAAAATGCTGGTAATTGTCCAGCATTTTTAAAGTTATATTTGATAATAAACTATATTAGAAAATTAAACTATTATTTATTCAAACTCTGATTTAGGAAATACATATTTATCGATAGCTTTTGCAACACCACCACAAGTATTTTTACTAGTAACATCATATGCTATTTCTTTTAAATTAGGATGAGCATTTTGCATTGCAATACCATATTTAGCCCATTTTATTAATTTATAATCATTCATACCATCACCACAAGCTAGTACTTGCTCAGGAATAATATTTCATTTTTTGCATAAAAATTGTACAGCAGCAGCTTTATTAACACCAATTGGATTAATTTCGATAACACTATGAGAAGAAGTAGCAAGTTCTAAATCTTTTATAGTATTTAATTGTTCTAAAATTGGATTAACTTGTTTTTTCTTTTTACAAAATAATAAAATTTTATACATACCCTCATCGGTATTCTCATCAATTTGTTTAGTTGGTAGGTTATTAAAATTTTCCATAATTTTAACTTTTAGTGATCTGCGATTAATTAAGCCTGTTTTATTATCGGTACTATATCCTCACATTGCTAAATTATTTTTATTAGCAAATTTAATTATTGTTTGTATTTGTTCTTTTGTTAATGATTTTTCATACAATAGACTTCTTGCAAAACCTATCTATTAAAAATTTAATTTTTAAAATAAAATTAAAAATAAAAAAGATAGGTAATCTATGATGTTTGATAAATTAAAAACTATTAACAATCCAGAATTATTAAGATTAACTGGTATAAATGATATTATTTTTAATAAAATTCTAGAAATTTTAAAGACAGAAGAAGTAAAAAAGTTTAAAAATGGTGGTACACCTAATAAATTATCATTAGAAAATCGTTTATTAATGACTTTAGAATATTGAAGAGAGTATCGAACTTATTTTCATATTGCTAAAAGTTATGGAATTAGTGAAAGTAGTTGCTATAGGAATATCAAGTGAATAGAAAATACTTTAATAAAACATCCTGATTTTCAACAACTTGATGGGCAAAAATCACTGTTAAATAATAATTTTAAAGATAAAACAGTTATCATTGATGTGACTGAAAGTACTATTCAACGCCCAAAAAAATTCAAAAACAATATTATTCAGGAAAAAAGAAAAAACATACAATAAAAACTCAAGTCATAATTGAAAAAGATAGTAAAAAAATTATAAGTTCTTATTTTTCTTATAGTAAAAATCATGATTTTAAAATTTTAAAAAATTCAAAAACGAAATTTTTATCAGAAACAACTATTTTAGTAGATTTAGGATATCAAGGTATACAAAACATACATAAAAATGTCTTATTACCTAAACGAAAATCAAAGAAAAACCCTTTAACTAAAGAAGAAAAGAAAAATAATAAGGCTATTTCAAAAATGAGAGTTGTTATTGAACATGTTTTTGCGATTCTTAAAAAATTTAAAATTATTAGTGAAAAATATCGAAATAGAAGAAAAAAATTTGCATTAAGATTTAATTTAATAGCTTCAATTTATAATTTACAATTATTAATTTAAATATATTTGATAATTTAATATTTTATTTTTTTATTTGAAATAATAATTTTTGTTGTATTTTAATGACAAAAAATAAAACATATTTTGAACAATAATTTTTAAAAAATATTAAAAGTGTTATTAAAATAAATTTTTAAACTTAAAAAATGTGATTAATATCATAGTTTTGCAAGAAGTCTAATATATCTAATCTATTATCATTAGTAATATCAAGGATGTTACCACCATTATAACAAATAATATGACCGGTTTTTTCATGCATTAAACATGATTTTGCAATATCAATGGTTGAACTTGGTGCTCTTCCTGTTGCAATAATAACTTTAATATTTTTTTGATATGCTTTTTGAATTGCAATTAGATTTTTAGGATGAATTTTTCATCTACTTTTCAATAAAGTTCCATCTAGATCAAGAACAATTAATTTAATAGCCATTATAAATACCTTATTTTCCTATTTCTTCGATAATATTAGTCATATCTTTTTCAGAAACTAAACCAAAAGTTTTTTTAACTTCTTTTCCTTCTTTATTAAAATAAATTAATGTTGGAATTGATTGGATTTCATAATCTTTTGCTAGTTCTTTAGCTTTGTCAACATCAACTTTAATAAAATTAATATTTTTGTGTTTTTCGTCATTAGCAACATTTTCAAATCTTGGCCCTAACATTTTACAAGGACCACATCATTCTGCTGAAAAATCAATTACTGTTATTTTTTTTGATTGTAAAAGTTGCTCAACTTCTTTTATAGAATTAATATGTTGTATTTTGCTTTCATTATGCATGTGTTCACTACCTTTTCTTTTAATTTATTTTATGGTTTAATTCTATCATTAGTTTTAATTTTTAAAACATTAAAAGATAAAATAATTTTTTTAATTTTAGTTATTACTATATAAATATTTATAATTTTTTTAGAATAAATTCATAAGAAAATTGTAAATTATTTTTTTTAAAATTAAAGAAATATCTTTTCAATTTTAGAATATATCTGTTATAATCTGAAATATATTAATTAAGTATCGTTTTTCTTTTATTATTTGTTTTTATAATTTTTTATGTTAAGATTTGTTTGTTATTAAAATTTATAAAATTGGTTTTTTAAAACCTAGAATGTGCGAATTTTATATATGGATATTCAACAGGATTTTTATATTAAAAAGATTTTTTTATGCTTGTTATGTTAAAAATGTAGTTTTACCTATTTCTTTTTTGAATAATATTGGAAATAAGAAAGGTAAATGTTATGTTGGTAATAAACAAAAATTAAGAAATAATACTTCTCGTACTAAAACTAATTTAATTCAAAAGGCATTACATAATTTTTATAATAGTAAAATGTTAAGTTTTATTACTTTAACATATAAAGATAATATGCAAGATGTTAAAAAAGCAAAAAAAGATATTGGTTTATTTTTTATTAAATTAAAGAAATGATGAAATGACCCCAAACGTTTTGAACATTTAGGAGAATTAAAATATTTTTATGTTTATGAATATCAAGAACGTGGAGCAATTCATTTTCATATTATTTTTAATAGAAAGATACATAAAAGTATGTTAGCAGAATGATGAACTCATGGTTTTAATGATTTAAAAGTCGTTAAAAGAGGTACAAATGAATTTGTGATTAAATATTTGGGAAAATATGTTACAAAAGCATTAGATGATGTTAAATCTATAAATCAAGCGGATATAGGTGTAAAGGCTTATGCTTTTAGTCGTAATTGTAAAAATCCTATTGTAGTTCGTGGTATTAAGAAATTAACAATTCAAGATATAATTAAAGCAAGTTTTAATGCAACAAATGTATTTTATTTTAAATCGCAAAGAGATACTAATGGTGATACTGTTATGATTGGTGGTATTATTGAAAGTACTGTTGTAAATGATTATTTTAAAGAATATGAAGATTACGAAAGATATGTATATTTAAGTGCTTTATCGTATAAGCATTATTTACGAACCAGTGAAATTGGTTATTTAATTCAAAGAGATAAAGATGTTTTGTCTTGGGCAGAGAAAGTTTTTGGTAATAAACTTGAGAAAATAGATTTTAAAAAAAGAGTTTTACATTAGAAAAAAAAACTTGATTTTTCTATATTTTTACTTGTATATATATATATATATATATATAATGGTTAATGAACATTAGTAATTACGCACATTCTTACTAGTGTTCATTTTTTTTTATTTTAATTTTATTTTTTTTGTGTTATACTTAATTTGTAAGTATAGCTTTACCCTACTATGCTTAACTTATTAAATTAAATTTTAATGAATGTGCGAGGTTAAGTTTTTTTATGTTTAAAGTTCAATTAGTTAATATTGAAAAAGGGCGTATTATTCCCGATAAAAATAATAAAGGTCAAACATTAAAGTTTGATGTTTTGAAGTTTGTAGAAATAAATAAACAAACGAGCGTGCCAACTGGTCAAATACGTGATAAATGATATAATCCGGAATTTGCTAGTGATTTTAATAATTGTTTATCTAGTGTTGATTTAAAAGTTGGTAATTTTTATTCACTTGAACTTGATTTAAGCGGTAATATTAAAAAACTTTCTAATTGAAAATAGTTATTTATTAAAAGGGTAATTTTAAATAATTATTTTATGTTAGGAGTTAAGTTTAAATTATGGCTAATAATGATAATTGTTCATGTGAACAAGCATTTCATTTAGCAATTTATATGTGTAAACTTTGTGACCAAGTTATTTGTCCTAAAAAAATTTTACAAAACTTATATACTAGAAAATATTATTGTCCAAATTGTATATTAGATATTGCTTTAAATAAAGCAATTAAAGAAGAAGAAAGTAAGTTTAATTATGAGACATAAGTGTAGTGATTGAACTTATGAACGATTATATGGTTGTGAAATGTGTTACAGAGTTGCTAATGAAATGGAACGAATAAGAAAAGAAAATAAAAGAAATAAGTAAAAATTAAATAAGGGGCTTATATATGGATTATATATTTTTCATTAAGCCCCAATGGATTAGATTATAATTCATAAATAAGCTCCTTATTAGCATATAAAGTAAGGAGTTTTATTTATGCCTAATGAGTTAGAACAAACTAGTAATTATACTTTAACTAAAATTTTAAGAACTGGATTAAGTCCATTAAGTGCTATGGTAGGAGTTAGTGCTTATTATGGTCAATATTTAAAAGACCCAGTATTAGGTTCTATTAATTCATTGTTATTTAGTAAAAAGTTAGGAATTGATATATGGAATATTAATCAAAGACCTACTACTAGAAATAAAGTGATTAATAGTTATAAAAAGATATTTTTGGGAATTGGGACAATTGGTTTAATAAATTATGCTAAGTTTGTTCAGTATGTATATAAGTCAGTTTTTTTATTAAGAGATGAACCGTGTTTTTGACCACCTTGCCCTACTGAACCACCAAGGCCAACATATCCGCCATTTACAACTGTTAAACCTATAATTGATAATCCTTTTGTAGATTGGGATACTTATATATCTTTAAATAGTTTTGGTATAGCAAATGTTATTAGTGGTTTAACTGAATTAATACCTAATAGGTTTCAAAATATAAGAAAAATAGCAAATATGGCTACTGGCGGATGTTTGATTAGTAGTGGTGTAGCAATGGGCATTAATAATAATTTTAATAATTATTTTGCTATTCCTACGATTATTGCCGGTGCAAGTGAGATTATAAATACTTTATTGTTACCTTTGGGAAGTACATATAATAATACAGAATTACAAGAAGTATTTACAGATGAAAGAGCAAGATTAATTAATGGCAGTGTTAATGATTATCAAAGTACAGATGACGGTATGGTTGATGTTGATTTAAATGATGATAGTATGTCGGAGATTAATTTAGATAGAGCAAGTTTAAATTGGGATTATTCTTATGCTTATACGTTAGGTGGTGCTGTTTAAAATGAAAAAAGATAAATGAAAAAATATGCCAAGACAAAAGTTGCATAAGAAAAAGGCAAAAAGAAATTTTGAACAGAGATTATATGAAAATATGAGTTTTGATAGTTTTTTAGGAGGTAGAAAATAATGGTTAAATGAATAGTTGTGATAATTGCTGTGCTTGGTACTTCTTGGGCTTTTAAAGGTACTATTAAAAAGTTAGTTTGAAAATTTAAACATAGAAAACACAATGTAGTTGACCCAGATTGTTGATATTGTAAAGAACAAAAACGTAAAGAAAGAGCAAGAAAAGAATTAGAGGAGGGAGGTGATTAGTATGCCAAGAGGTTTAAGTGCTTTAATAGAAATGATTGGAGGTATTGGTCAAAAATTATTAGAATCTTTTAGTTATGTTTTTAACTGAGTATTTGCTGGTGATTCAATAATGACAAATTGACCAGTCTTAATTCCAATATTTATGATGGTCTTAGTATTTATTAAAGAATTTATTGGACATATTATTCGTGGATTTAGATAGAAAAAATTAAAGTTGTTTTTAGGAGGTAATAGTTATGATTAAATTATTTTTTGCAATAATTTTTGTTTTTCCTTTATTAGGTAAACTTTTACCTTCTTTAAATAATATTGTGCAAAATATTTTGCAAAGTTATATTACTGATTTTTCTGGTTTACATAATTTGTCTTTGGTTATTAAAAGTTTTATTTTTGGTGATAATTCACAACAAATAGTTTCAATGCCAGCACCATTGTTAGCAATTATTTTAGTACTTTTTACTTTTTCATTAATTTTAAAATTATTAAAAATAATATAGGAGTAGTTTATTATGGGTGTTGCTTTTATTTCAAAAGTTTTAGAACTATTTGGACAAATTTTTATGAAATTTTGAAATTTGCCAATGGCAGATTTAGGTTTTAATTTGGGAACTTTTGTTGTTTTTATTCTTTTAATAAAGTTTGCTATGTCAGTTTTTTTAAATATTGACATTCAGCCAGTTTCTACATCGGGGACTGTAAAGCAAAGTTATAGAAATATTAAAGGTAGTTCAAAATTTGTTGGTAAAAAAATTGCTAAGGTTCATAGTAAACGTATTGATAAATTAAAAGAAAAAAATAAAAAACAAGGTAAGTTTAAAGGTGGTGCTGGTGGTAATAAATTTACTGGAACATCTAGTGGTTGAGGAGTTGGTAATTAATTATGAGTGATTTTGTGAATAGTATATTGCATTTAATTTTTATATTTTCTAGTAATGATATTGGTATATTTTTAAATCAAACTAATATTACTGATGAAGTTTATATTTTGTTTAATTTGACTTTTTGGTTGGTATTAGGTGTATTTTTTAATTTTATTTATCGTAGTATTAAATTTATTTTTAGGTCATTGTTTGGGTAGGTGTTAAGTATGAGTGTTTGAGATATTTACAATAAAATACATCAATGTATAGTTGATTATTGAACTATGTTTATAGGAAGTCCAGTTGACCAATTTACTACTATTTTATGAAATTTAGTAGTTTATGGAACGCAGTTTTTTATTGGATTTATTATATTTTATGGTTTATGATGAGTTTTAAGATGTTTGTTTGGTAAATAATTATGTGATTTAAATTTGCTAAATTGTTTTTTGTTGTAAATACTTCTGTTCAAGCACCAACTAGTTTAATTGCTTCAAATGACCCTAATGTTGTTAATTATGATATTAAAAAAGAAATGATTAAACATGTTAAATATAATGATTTTAATGATTGAGCAACTATTCCATGAAATTCTGCTTATTTTGATGTCGACCAACCGGATTTAAAATTAGTTAGTGGCGAAATTATAGGTGGTTTAGATAATGATTTGGATGTTCAATATCAAAGTGATGTTGTAGGTGTTAAAAAGACAACACTTAATACTGGAACTGGTGTTTATTCTTTTAGGAGATATCAGTTAGATGACATTTCTCGTATTATGTTTAATCATAATTTTATTCAATATGGTAAAAAAAATCAACTTCTTATTTATAATGTAAATCATTGAGCTAAACCTTTAAGTTTACGTTTTGAATTAAATTTTGAAATTGATAAACCTTTAAGTTTTTATATTCAGGGTTTTATGTTTTATTTTAGTTATGAAGGTTTTTCTACATTTACTGGTGATTTTGCTTTTAGTTTTTTAGATTATGAGGGTAATACAAAATATGTTTTTAAAGGAACAGTTGGTAATGATATTTATATGCAAGATTTGTATAATTTTATTTCTATGCCAGTTCGTGTTCCTAATTTGAGACATTTAACTGTATTTTTTGATATTCATGGAACTACAAATTTAACTATTCCACCAGATGTTCTATTTGGTCAAGTTAATATTTTTTCAAGTGAAAATATAACACCAGTGCCACCAAATAGTCCTTTTAATCCCGAATATGAAAGACCAAGTTGATATGATGTCTTTGGACATTTACGTAATGCTTTTAGATGAGTACTTTATGGTGTTGTTGGTAAAGTTTTACCAGTTGAACCATTAAGACAATTTGTTTTTACAACAGATAGTTTATTACGACATATTTTTTCAGATACGATTAGTACTGCTTTAAATGTTGATATTGTTAGTGGAATAGAAAATATTATACCTTTATGATTATTTGTTAGAGCAATTAGTTTAATTATAGGTTAGGAGTTTATTATGCCTTGATATGGTTATGTGTTATTAGTTATAGGTTTGATTATAATTATTTATCCAATTCTTATAACTATTCGTAATGTTAAAATTTTAAAACGAGTTGGTAGTTATATTATTTCAGCACCTCCAAGAACGGGTAAATCTGCTCTTGCTTGTTGTTTAGCACAAACTCATAAGAAACGAGTAGTTAGTCCTTTTCCTATTAAGTTAAAGACTGGTTATTCTTATTTGGTTAATTATAACGATGTTTTTACTTTTAATCAGTTAGCAAGTAATTATGCTTTTGAGGAACAAGATTTAATAATTTTAGATGAATTAGCATTAAAAATAAATTCTAATGATTTAGGAGTACAGTTTAAAAATCAACAAGAAAGTTTAGGACAATTTTGTAAGTTAATAGGTCACATGTTTAATGGTACAATGTATTTGATTGAATAACACCCTAATAGAATACCAGTACAAGCAAGAGAAAAAGTAGAATATATAGTTCAAGTTAAAAGAATGCGTGTTTTATTATTTTTTGTTGTATTTAATGGACATATTCCGTAATTAAATTTAATTAATTGTCAATAAAATTGTTTTAAAACTATTTAGTGTTATTGAATATAGAAATAAATATTTTTTGAAAAAATAGTTTAAAAAATGAGTTTACATTTTAAACAAAAAATTGTTAATAATATTTTTATATTAACTCGATAAAAATTTAAATTTTAAAAAAATATTTTTAATATTTTTTTTATTTTAATGGTTTTATTTTATTAAAAATTTCACAAAGTAAGTTAAATCTTAAGTACATAAGTCTAAATTTAGATTTTCTACATTTATTTACTAAAATTTTGAATCTTTTCAATCAAGCAAAGACATGTTCAACTTTAATTCTAATTTTAGATACAATCTTATTGTATTTTCTTTCTTGTTTAGTTAATTTTTTATTTTTAGTTCTTTTAATTGGTATTATTGTATTTTTATAAATATTTTGTATACCTTGATATCCTAAATCACCAATAATTATTGTTTTTTCTGAAAATTCAAGATTTGAATTTTTTAATATTTGAAAATCATGCACTTTACCATTATCAGCAAAAATATCAACAATTTTTTTATTAAAAAAATCATATACAATTTGAAATTTTATAGAATACATTCAACTTTTACCAGAAAAATATTCTAACTGTAGTTTTTTTTAGTTGGTCTTTCAATTTCAATCTCAGTTGAATCAATTAAATAAAATTGAAATTCATTTGAATTTTCTTGTTTTTTATCAATTTTTAATTTATATCTTTCTTTTAAAAATTAGTAATCTTTGTGGTTACTAAGTTTATTTTCTACTCAAGTAATATTTCGAAAACAACTTGATGGGCTCATTTTAGATTTAATACTCATTTGAAAAAAAGTATAATATTCTTTTCAGTATAATAAAGTCATCATTAATCTTTCTTATACTGAAAGTTTATTTTTTCGACCTTTATTTTTTTCTAATTTTTCTATTTCAATTAATTTTTCTAACATTTCATTAAAATGAAAACGTTTTATACCAAAATATCTATAAAATTCTTCATTTTTTAATTTTTTTAAATTTTCAAAAATCATTTTTATCAACACTTTTCTAAATTTATTGTTAATAACAAAATTATAAAATAAATTTTAAAATTATTAATTGACTTTTAAAAAATTTAATTACGGAATATGTCTAATATTAATTTATATACTAATATTGAGGATTATAATAAAGTAGTATTTTCACGTCGTAGAACAAAGAAAATGATTAAAAGAGGTATTATGCCTCCAAGTTATAGTGGTGAAGCAATGGCTATGACTTTATTTTTTCCTAGACACTGGTTAAAAAGGTATAATTCACGTGCTTTACATTATGTGCATGAACTTAAAAGTGAATTGTCATCTAAGAAATACCTTAAAGAAGCAAGTAGTATTGATATGACTTATAGTGATATTAAATCTGCTGGTTTGGATAAATTAGATAATATATTAAAAAAGAAAGATAAACCTAAAAATAAAGATAAATAAAAATAATTATAGTCCCAGTGAACCTACTGGGACTATAATTTGGGTGAGCCACGTAGTGGCGAGGGACGTAGTCCCTATATACTTGATAGGTTAGGACTAAACAATTTGAGAAGGGGATAAATAAATTATTAGTACATTTTATAAAACTGTTTAATAAATAAATGTAAATGAATTTTAAAAGGTGTAGAGTTAATATTTATTTATGGTATTTCAAAAAAATAGTTTGGTAGAGAGTTATTTTTTAATTTTTAATATTATTTATTTTTCCACAAAAACAAAAATTGTAAAAACCTATGTGTTAAAGTATGTTTATATTAAGTTTTTAAGAGCAGGTTATTTGGGTTACTATAATTTATGCATCCTTTTAGAAGGAGAGTAAAAAAAATGTCTGTTTTTAATAGACTTGCATGTGTTTTTAAGCCACCTGCAAAAAAAGAAATTTTTAGTGAAGACTTAAAGCAAGTTAATAAAAAATTTATTATTTTACGTAATCAAGTTTTTGGTTTTAGCATTTTATCATATATTCTTTACTACTTTACTCGTCAAGCGTATACAGTAGCGGGTTCTGCTTTAGAAAGCAATGGTAGCATAACTAAAATGGAGTATGCTTTAATGGGAACAATTTTTGCCGTTGTTTATGGTGTTGCTAAATTTATTGTTGGAAATGTTGCTGACCGTAGTTCAGGAAGAGTAATCATGATTTTTGGATTATTTGTTTCTTCTATTTTAAATATTATTATGGGTGGTGTAGTTGCTTTTGCTGGAACTAAAATTAGTGTTGGCCCATTTGTAATGATGTTGAGTTTGATTGCGATGTTAGCTGTTTTCCAAGGCATGGGCTGACCAGCTACAGCTAGACTATTTTCTCATTGATTTACTGATAAAGAACGTTCGGGACGTATTGGAATTTGAAACTCAGGACAAAATATTGGTGCTGCTTTATTACCGGTTGTTGTTATTTCTTTAGTAACATTACTTGATCCGGGTGGAACAATTTATGGTTTATATTTTTGAATTCCTAGTATTTTTGCTTTAGCTATGATTCCATTATGTTTATGAGGATTGCGTGATCGCCCTGAAGCAGAAATATAGTGAAAAGATTCCTACTTTTAATGAAATTAAAAGTAGGAATTAACATATATGAAAAATATTTAAAAATATTAAAATCATTTTTATTTACAAAAAGTTTAAATTATAATAAATATTTTATACAATATTTCATTTTTTTTATTATAATTTAGTAGACTATTAATAAACATATTTTATAAGGAGTGAAATATATATAATGTTAAAAATGAAAGGTATTGGTGCTAGTAATGGCATTGCTCTAGCCAAAGCATTAATTTTAAAACATGAAACTATCAAAACTAATCCTAAAAAAATTGATGAAAAAGAAATAGAAGGAGAAGTTAAAAAGTTACATGATGCCTTAAAAATAGCAGGTGATGAAATTAAACAACTCATCCAAAATACAACAAAAACTTTAGGTGAAGAAAAAGCCGCTGTTTTTGAAGCTCATTTTTTAGTAACAACTGATCCAATATTAATTGAAGATACTGAAAAGTTAATTAAAGAAGAAAAATATAATGCTGCTAATGCTTTAGAAAGTACTGCTAATAAAGCAATTGCAACATTTCAATCAATAGATGATGATTATTTTCGTGAACGTGCTGCTGATGTTATTGATGTTCGTGATCGAATTTTACGTAAAATTTTAAATATTAAAACTATTGATTTAAGTGCAATTAAAGAAGAAACAATTATTGTTAGTCATGATCTAACACCTTCAGAAACAAGTCAATTGAATCCTAAATTTGTTAAAGGATTTTTATGTGATATTGGTGGTAGAACTTCTCATGCAGCAATTATGGCTCGTAGTCTTGGTATTCCAGCGGTTCTTGGATTAAAAAATGTTACTACAAAAGTAAAAAATAATCAATTTTGTGTATTAGATGGTAATACTGGTGAAATTGAAATTGATTTAAATAGTAGTGAAAAAAATAAATGAGTTGCTAAACAAAACGCATGAATTGAAGAACAAAAAGAATTATTAGTATTTAAAGGTAAATTAACTAAAACCAGTGATAATCATGAAGTAAAGTTAGAAGCAAATATTGGTTCACCTAAAGATATGATTAAAGCAATTGAATATGATGCACAAGGAGTAGGACTTTTTAGAAGTGAATTTCTTTATATGGAAAGTAGTGATTTTCCAAGTGAAGATATTCAATTTGAAGAATATAAAAAAGTATTGTCTGCTACTAAACATAAAGTTGTTATTAGAACTTTAGATATTGGTGGTGATAAAGAATTATCATATTTAGATTTACCAAAAGAAATGAATCCTTTCCTTGGTTATCGTGCCATTCGTTTGTGTTTAGATTGTAAAGATATTTTTAAAACTCAATTACGTGCTTTAATTCGTGCTTCAGCTTTTGGTAAATTAGCTATTATGTTTCCAATGATTGCCACTGTCGAAGAATTTAAAGCAGCTAAAGCATTATATGAAACTTGCAAAAAAGAATTGATTAAAGAAAAAGTTAAAGTTAGTGATGATATTCAAGTTGGAATGATGATTGAAATTCCAGCAGCAGCAGTTAATGCCGAAACATTTGCTAAATATGCAGATTTCTTTTCAATTGGAACTAATGATTTAATTCAATATAGTTTAGCCGCTGATCGTATGTCAGAAAAAGTGTCTTATTTATATCAACCATATCATCCATCAATTTTACGTTTGATTAAGATGACAATTGATGGTGGACATAAATATAATCGTCCTGTTGCCATGTGTGGTGAAATGGCTGGTGATAAAATTGCTGTTCCACTACTAGTTGGTCTAGGGCTAGATGAATTTTCAATGTCTGCATCTAGTGTTTTAGAAACTAGAAAAATTATTAGTACTTTAAATAAAAAGGATACAGAAATATTAGCATCAAAAGCATTACAATGTGAAACCAATGAAGAAGTTAAATCATTAGTAGAAAAATTTTTATCAAAAAAATAAAAATATTATTTATTTTTAAAGTTACATTATTTAATGTTAAAATTATAAACATCTAATTTACATAATTTTGAGGAGAATCGACATATGTTTTTCAAGAAAAAAAAACAATTACCTTTATTAATTTATGCGCCAGTTACTGGTAAAGTTATTAACCTTAGTAAAGTTGAAGATCCAGTATTTGCTCAGGAAATGTTAGGGACTGGTTTTGCTATTATTCCTGAATATAAAGATAAAGATGGAGTTGAATTTGTATCACCATTTGATGGAAAATTAGCAACAGTATTTAATACAGGACATGCTTATGGTATTAAAGATGTAAATACAGGTATTGAATGTTTAGTTCATATTGGTATTGATACTGTTGAATTAGCTGGTAAGGGCTTTGATATTAAAGTTGAACAAGGTAAACCAATTAAAAAATCAGAAGTAATGGTAGTTGCTAATTTACAAGAAGTTAAGAATAAAGGTAAAAAAGTAACAACACCAATTGTTTTCACTAATGAAACAATGGAAGGTTATGTTGTAAAGCAAGTAGTAAAAGATGATGAACAAGTAACGGTTGCTCAATTAATTGCTGAAGTCACTAAGAAATAAATATTTTTATTAAAACAAAATTAATTTGATAAAATATTAGTAAGTATTTATATATTATTGGAGGGTATCATTTATTATGGATAATTTTTGGCAACATTATTGATGAGCAGCACTTATTGTAGTTTTAGCTATGTTAATAATACTTTATATTTTATATAGAATTTATCAAATTTTCCATATTGATTATCACTGAGAACTGAATCGTCATTTTCCACAATGAAGTAATGAGGGAATCATTACTAGGGATAACTATTTTTTACATACTGAATTTAAATTTGTTGATATTAGTAAATATATTATTATTGGTATTCATGGTATGGGTGCCTCTTTAACAGACTTTAAAACAGCTGCTAAGTTTTTTACTAAACATGGTATTTCATTTTTAAGTTTTGATCAACGAGGTTGAGGAGAAAATGAAAAATGAAAATATCATACTTTAGGAACAACTATTAATGATATTAAAGATATTATAACGGTTTTGAATGAACGTTATCCTAATAAAAAAATTTTATTAATTGGTGAATCATTAGGTTCGGCATTAACAGCATTAGCAATTAAAAGATTACCAAAAATGATTGATGGTGCAATTTTAACTAATTTTGTTACTAAGAAACAAATATTTAAAATAAAACCTTCATTAGTTTGTCATGCAATTTGAGGATTTCTATTTTATAAACATCATCCATTACCTATTACTTTTGATATGGAAACAATTTCTATTAACTCTAATTATATTAAAAAAGGGAAAATTAGAGCAATGACTAATATGAAATTTACATTATTATTTTCTTTACAAGCACAAAAATTAAGTAAACAAGTACCAAAAAATCTTAATAATGCTAAATGTCCGGTTTTGATTGTTCAATCTGCAAAAGATATATTTGCCGATTTTGATAAAATTGAAAAAAATAATAAACGTTGAAGACAGGGGATAACTTATAGTTTTTATGAAGAAGGTAATCATGCAATTTTAAATGAACCCAATATTAATATTATTTTAGAAGATGTTTTAACTTGAATAGAAAAAGAACATATATAATGATTATTTATGTTATTAGATCAAAAAAATAATTAGAAAATTTAAAAATAGTAAATAATAGTTGATTGAGTAATTTTTACTTTATAGTTATAATAGTATTTATAATTTAATAATTATTCATACCTAGTATAGTTAAATTACTATACTAGGCTTTATTAAATTAAAATTATATGTGAAAAGGAAGATAAAAATTATGAATATTATTGCAGATCAAAAAGAATTAATGAATAGAATTGAAGGTTTATTAGAAGAAATTAAAAATAAAATTGAAGTAGAAAGAAGAATTGATAAAACTAAAAAGAAATATTAGGTGATATTTCAGATTCTGTAGGTACTCCTGCCTATATGCAAACAGCTGGACTAGAACAATATATTAAACAACAATTAAACGAGGAGAAGTCAAAAACAAATCCTAATATTAAACAATTAATGTCAATTATGTCAGAACTTAATGAAGTAAAAGAAAAAATAGATGTCACAGGTCAAGAGTATAATTGACGTAATGCTAGAAAATATCAAACATCTAATAATCCTGAATTTTTAAAAAGAATTAAAGAGGTTTTTATGTAATCTGTGTATCTTTGTTTTACAAAGTACTAGTTTAGATTAATTCTATCTTCAAATTTTATCATAAAATGAGCAATTGCTGTATTTCAATTTTGAATGGGCATTGTTCATTTTTTTGTTATATTTTCAATTGCTAAATAAAATATTTTAAAAACTGCCATATCATTAGGAAAAACTTTTTTATTTCTGATAACTTTTCGTAATTGACTATTTACAGATTCAATAGCATTTGTTGTATAAATAACTCTTTTGATTTCTGTAAGATAACTAATAAAAACCATTAAATTATCTCAATTTTTATATCAAGATTTAGCAATTTGAGGATATTGTTTATTTCACTTATTTTCAAAGGATTCTAAAGCCTGCATTGCTTGTTCTTCACTACATGCAGTATAAATTGGTTTTAAATCTGCAACTAGAGATTTTCTATGCTTATATGAGACATATTTCAAACTATTTCTAATTTGATGAACTATGCATAATTGATGTTCTGTTTTAAGATAAACTGATTGTATTGCTTCTGACATGCCTGTTAAATTATCACTGCAGGCAATAAGAATATCATTTAAGCCACGATTTTTCATTTCTGTTAAATTTGCTAATCAAAATTTAGCACCTTCATTTTCACTAATTCATAAACCTAAAACATCTTTTTTACCTTCTAAATCAACTCCTAAAGCTATATAAACTGATTTATTAATAATCCTTTTATCTTGTCGTACTTTCACTACTATGCAATCAAAATAAACAATCGGATAGACACTTTCTAATGGTCGATTTTGCCATGCTTTTACATCATCAATAACATCATCAGTAATTTGACTAATAACACTTTCACTAATATCAGCACCATGATATAACTCTTGTAATTGCATTCTAATATCTGATAATGTCATACCTTTTGCATATAAAGAAAGAACTTGTTGATCAAAACCATCAAATCTTCTTTGTCTTTTTGCAACTATTATAGGATTAAAATTACTATTGCGATCTCGTGGTACATCAATCTCAATTTTACCTTGTTGAGTTATTATTTTTTTTGAACTTATACCATTACGAGCATTGTCACTATTACTATGTTGATTCTTTTCATATCCCAAATAATTTTGCATCTCAGAATTCAACATTTTTTCTACTAATCTTTTTGTTAATTCTTTATACAATCCTCCCTCTTTAAAAACTGTTGTTAAATCTTCAGTATTTTCTAATAATAAATCTACTGCTTTTGATATTGGATCATTATTATTAATATTTTGCTTTTTAGCCATCTGTAACTCACTCTTTCTAGTCATTTAATTATATTTACTAGAATTAATTAAACATAGTTGTTTTTGTAAGTTACACAGATTACTAAACATTACCTTATTTTCATGTTGAACATTTTTTTGATTATCATTGTCTTTTCAAATACAAATATAAGAAAATTTGCTTTTAATACCTCTAGCAATTAAAAAGTTAATAGTTTTTTTAATGTCTGTAATTTGATTTGCTTCTCTTTTAATAAATTTGATTTCATTAAATGGGATGTAACTTGGTTTTTTAATTTTAATATGTTCATTTAATTGTTTAAAATAAGTTTCTTCATTTAAGTTTTTAGTTTTTCCCTCATAACATATTATTAATAATGCCTGACAATTAATAATTTTATTACTCATCTGTACTTAGTATTTTTTAGTAAATCTATTATATATTTCATCAATACTATCACTGTCAGGGTGAGAATTAATAATTTCTAATATATAATTTTTTGAAAATAATTTATCATTTCTTTTAATTCCATAATTTTCAGAGTTGCTTAATTTTTCAAAATTATTATTTTGATTATATAAACTAACGTTAATACAATTATTATGTATTTTAGCTATATCAAAAATATAAGGATTATGTGTAGTAAATAGAAGTTGCGAATTGTTAGGATTATTTTGATTATAATAAAATATTCTTAATATTGTGTCAATAATTCTTGGATGAAACGAATTTTCAATTTCATCAATAATATATATTTTATTTTTATCATTATTCATAATTCTGGGCATTAAATAAAGAAATCTTTTTGTTCCCTCCGATATATTTTCAAATGGTACTTTTATTTCTTTATTGTTTTTATCTTTGACAATTGCAATAATATCATCATCATAACCATGATATTGTAAATCAATAATATTTGGATCAACAGCCTTAATTAGGATTTTTAAATTTTTTAATTCTTGTTTACTTTTGTCATTTTTAGATTTAAAAATTTTCTTTAAATTATGTGTAAGATGATGGTGTTCATAAACTCCAAAAACATTATCAAAAATTTCAATATTTTTTATAAATAAAAATAAGTTATTTATTAAATTAACTTCTTTTTCTTCAAATTTAAAAGTTATTTTTTCCTCATATTCAGAAATAGTTGCTACTCTTCATAATAAACAATAATCTTTATAATTTTCAAAAATAGTTTTTCATTCTGTAACTTCATTATTAATTTTTTCAAAAATAAATAATTTTTCTTTAATTAATTTGAAATGATCACTAAATTCTAAATCATGTTTTAATAAATTATTATTAATTATATATTCAAAACTAAATAGTTTTTTTTCTTTTCAAACCCACATATATTTTTTATAGTATTTTTATTAATTTCAAATTTATTAGTAACTATTTTCTTATATATATATATATTGGATCTAAAAAAGAAGATTTACCAGTTGCATTACCGCCAATAATACCAGCTAAATTAAATGTATATAAAATATTAGTATTAGTTAATTTATGTGTTATAGTAACATTTTTATTTTTATTAGCTATATTTTTATGAGTATAGTATTCTATTTCTGCATTTGTTAAACTTTTAAAACCTTTAATTTTAATTTTAGTTAACATATACTTTCTCCTTTTTAATTTATGTTACAGAAATATAGTAACATAAATTAAATAAATGTAAAGTTAAATATTAAAATTTTACCCCATAATTCCAGCTTCATATAAATGTTTAAAGTGACCTTCTTTAACTTTTAATTCATCAAAAGTACCAACTTGAACTAAACCTTTTTCTTTTTCTAAAACTAAAATCTTATCAACAGTTTTAATTGTTGATAAACGATGGGCAATAATAATACTAGTACGACCAATCATTAATTTATTAAATTGTGCTTGTATTTCCTTTTCGACAATATTATCTAAGGCACTAGTAGCTTCATCTAAAATTAATAGTTCTGGATTTTTTAAAAAGATACGAGCAATAGCTACTCTTTGTTTTTGCCCACCAGATAAGTTAATCCCACGTTCACCTAAAATTGTATTATAACCATTAGGTAATTGTTCAATGTAATCATGTAAGTTAGCTTTACTTGCAGCAATTTTGATTTCTTCTAAAGTTGCTCCTTGCTTAGTATAACTAATGTTTTCGGCAAATGTGCCAAATAAAATTTGTGGATCTTGTTCAATATAGCCAATATGATGTAAGTATTGTGCTAAGTCAATATCACGTAAATCAGTATTATTATTAATTAAAATTCTTCCTTTAGCGGGGTCATAGTAACGTAGTAATAACTTAGAAATAGTAGTTTTTCCGACACCAGTTGCACCAACAATAGCATAACTTTTACCTTTTTCAAAAGTGAAAGAGAAGTTATTTAAAATTCAGTCTTCTTTTTCATCATAGCGGAAATTAACATTTTCAAAAATAATATCACTAGTAATTTGTTTTACTGGTAAGGCTTTTTCTTTATTAACTATTTTTGGTTTAATATTAAGAATTTCATTAACTCTTAAAATTGAAGTTGATGTTTTAGCTCAATTACCTAAGAATTGAATACTTTGAATAACTGGGAAAATTAAAGTGTTGACTGCTAATAAAAAAGCAATTAGTGTTGGAACACTAATGATGTGTTTACTTACAAACATGAAACCAGCAACTAAACCAACAATGTTAATTCCTGTTAGCAATGTAATTAGTAATGCTCTAGTAAAACTTTCAAAAGTAATAGTTTTTTTTGCTGCTTGGTAATATTTAAGATGTTCATTAGAAAATCTTTTATTTTCACTTTTTTCTGTAGCATTACTTTTAATTAAAGTAATAGTATTTATTCGATCAGTAATATCAGCATTAACTTCAGTGTAAACTTTTCTTCATTTATAGTTTAAATAACGAATAATTTGAACATTTAATACTGATATTATTAAAATTAATAAAACAATACCTAAAACAATTAATGATAATTGTCAATTTAAAGAAAAAATAACGTAAATTGAACCAAAAAAAGTCACAATTGAACTAAGCATAGTTAAAGGAATAGATTGCATATTTTCACCAATAACACTAGTATCACTAATTAGTTTTGTTAAAGTGTCACCAATTTTGCGGTCTTCATAATATGACATATCTAAATCTAGTAAATGTTTTAAAACTTTATTTCGATATTCAATTTCAACTTTAACACCAATGATGCTTCCTGTTAAATTACGAAAGTACATAAATAATCCTGATGCAATTTGTAAACTAATTAAAATATAAGCTAAAGTAGTAATTTTTTCTCATTGAAAACCATCGGGGGTAGCTAAAAAATTATTAGTAATTTTAGGAATAATCACTGAAATTATTGAAGAAGCAATAGTGGTTAGTATTGCAATTAGATAAAGTAGTGGATATTTTTTAAAGTATTTAATAACTGCGCTTAAGAAACCACTTTTTTTTATTTTTAATTCATTATAATCAGTCACGCTTTTTTTTATTTTTGCTGTTGTTTTTTCTTTTGTCGGCGAAGCAGTAATTTTTGTTTTATTTTTTTTGGACATAATATTTGATCTCCTTATTAATAATTTATTTTTATTTGTTATAGTGGTAAACCCAATTCTTTTAATGGAATATAATTAAAAAAATAACGACAATTACTATCTATTATATAATTTAAAGTATCTTTATATTCTGGTTTTTTAAATCAATCACTTAATAAATATCAGTATTCAATTTTGCAATTTAATATTGATAAAAGTTTTTGTCATTGTTTTCTTTTAAAATCACAAGTTTGTAGTTTTTCATCAACACTTCCAGCAACATTTTGTGTTTTAATTTCAATAATGAAAAAAGTATTATTCTTATATACAAAAATACTGTCATCTGGTAGTAATTTTTTTGATAAAAAGTAATTTCAGTTTAAATTGTGGTGTTTTTCTAAATAAACATAGATTGCATGTTTTTTGAAAATATTAGCAACATGTTCTCCCATATAAAACAATTCAAATGCATCATTTCTTTTTAAATTGTGGATTCCAATCATATTTTTAATTTCATAATTTTCCTGTTTTTTAAAAAATGAATATAACTCTTTTTCTCCTTCAAAAGCGAGACCAGTTTTTGTATTTGCACCACCGATTCCATTTTTAACCATTATTATCATCCAATCTTTTTTTTGCTAGATTAAAATATTCAATATTATTTTCAATTCCTATGAAATTTCTATTGTGCATTTTACATGCAAGACCAGTTGTGCCACTACCCATAAACGGATCTAAGACAATATCATTTTCATTAGTACAAGCAATTATAATTCTTTTTAAAAGATCTAATGGTTTTTGTGAAGGATGTTTACCATAAATTTTTTCAAATGGTTTAGGGGTAGTTATTGCTCAAACACTTCGCATTTGCTTATCTTCATTCTTAAAATTATCTTCTTCTCATTTAGAATATTTCATATCTTTGTAATTAAAAACATGTTTAGAATTACTATCTTTTTTTGCTCATATTAATGTTTCATGACTAGCAGTAAAATTTCTACAACCAATATTAGGTGTACAATTAGGTTTGTATCAAGCTATGTCATTAAGAATGTGAAAATTTAGTTCTTGTAAAATAAAACCACAAATGTAAATAGAATGATAAGTTCCAGTAATTATTAAAGTTCCATTTGGTTTTAAAATTCTTTTGCATTCTTTAATTCATTTTTGATGAAATTTATAATTTTCAATAAAACCTTTACTTTTATCTCATTCACCTTTATTAACAGATGTTCTTTTGCCAGCGTTAACACTATAACCATCATTTGATAAAAAATAAGGTGGATCGATAAATATAAAATCAACTAATTCATTTTTCATTTTTTTCATTTCAATAAAACTATCTCCAAAAATAAGATTTATTTTTTTAACTTTATTTGAATTTGAATTATCTATTTTAAGTTTAACTGTTTTTCCATTTTTGGTTTCTAATTCTTTACTCACTAAACTCATTATTAGTACTCCTTAGTTACAATTATTTGTTTATATTATTACAATACTATTTAGTTTATTAAACTTCCCTTTTCTTTAATATTATATATTAAATAATTAATAAATAAGTATTTTACTATAGATACTATTTATTAATTTTTATTACTTCACGTTTCATATATTGTTAAAAACTTATTATTTAATGGTTTTTTTTGTTCTATTAAATGCTTTTTTAAAATTTCTAGATAGTATTTAAAAGCAACAGTTAAATCTTGAAAGGCAAGTTTTCTTAATTCTTCAACATAATAATGGTTACGTTCAATTGATATTTTATCTGCTAATAATACTATTAATTCTAAAGGTTTCATTTCAGTTGCACCAGTAGTATGTTTAGCAATTGCATGAAGAACTAAATCATCATGGTACTGATAATGATTTTTTAAATACAATGCTGCTACATAACCATGTCAAATTGGAAATGGTTCTTGTAAAAATTCTTTATTATATTTTGTTAAAAATTTAGTCATTTTATTTTTACTTCATTGTTTGCAAAGGTCATGATAAGTGCCTGCAATTAGGGCTTTATTAGCATCTTCGTTATAATGAATTGCTAATTTAACAGCCATTTTACCAACATTAATACAATGTTCAGTTCTATTGTTATCTAAATTTGCTTTTAAACGCTCATAACTATATATTAAATTATTGTTAATATAATCATTAATTTTTATATCAATTTGATTAATAATTTCACCATTTCTAATTTTGGCAGAGCTAATATCACTACTTGGTCGAACTACTAAATTTTGACACTTGTATTTTGACATTAGTTCTAATGTTTTACGATAATGAGGGCGATTAACAACAATAATTTTAACTAAATTAATTAACTGTTCAATTCCTTGTCATTTATTTAAGGTATATAAATTATCAGAACCGATAATAAAAAAGAATTTGTGATTTGGATAGTTTTCAATAAAGTAGTTAATAGTATTAATAGTATAACTAGGTTGTTTACTTGTTAGTTCATAATCATTTAATTTTATTCAAGAATAGTTTTTAATAACTAAATTAATCATATCGACTCTTTGTTGATCGCTGGCACTGACACTGTCTTTTAACGGATTTTGTTTTGTTGGTAAAATTCAAACTTCATCAAGTGAAAGTTTATGATAAGCTGTATTTGCAATATTTAAATGTTGATTATGAAATGGATCAAAAGTTCCACCAAAAATACCAATTCTTTTCATTATTTGCTAGTTCCTAATGATTCTAAAATTTCTTTATTATATTTTTTTGTTCTTATCATTTTAATTTCATGTAAATAAGGTGGATGTCCATTAATTCATGGCGTTTCTAAAATTTTTATTTTAGTAAGCAACAATGGATGATAAATAATGTTAATTAAAGTTTGACAACCAAGGTAACCCATTCCTAAGTTAGCATGACGATCTTTATGAGCATTGATTGGGTTTTTAGAATCATTAACATGAATAACTAATAATTTATCTAATCCAATAAGTTGATCAAATTGTTGTATTACTTGTTCTAAATTATTATTAAGATCATAACCAGCATCAGATAAGTGACAAGTATCTCAACAAACACCAATTAGTTCGGGTCTTTTTACATTATTAATAATATATTGAAGTTGTTCAAAAGTAGTTCCTACTTCACTACCTTTTCCTGACATTGTTTCCAAAGCAATTTTTACAGTTTGTTTTTCTAAACATGCTGCATTTAGTCCTTTAACAATTTGATCTAAAGCAGTTTGTGGTAAAGCACCAACAGCGCTACCTGGATGTAAAACCAAAGTTTTAATGCCAATATCTTGACAGCGAATTATTTCTTGTCGTAAGAAATCTACTGCTAATTGATAAGTACTTTTGTTAATACTATTAGCCAGATTAATAATATAAGGAGCATGGACAATAAGATTATTAATATTAATATTTTTTTCAATTAGTTTTTCTGTAAATTCTTTAATAAATAATGCTTTGGTTGGTTTACGAATTGTATTTTGTGGAGCACCTGTATAAAACATAAACGTATTGGCATTATAACTTAGAGCTTCTTCAAGAGCACCTAATAAATATTTTGGTGCTTTCATTGAAACATGAGATCCAATAATTAATTTGTCATTTTCCATCTTGCTTCCTCTTTCATTATTAATTTTCATCAAAAAGTTTTTTTCTTCTTGCAATTGCTTGTGTTTTTTTAATTTTCTTAATTGATGCTTTAATGTGTTGTTTTCTTGTTTCTTTTTTTATTGCTTCTAAATCTTTATTAAATTTTTTCTTATAACCAGGAGTTACATTTTTATTTTTTTTAAAGCGATTAATAACATATTGTTCTTCTTTATTTCTTTCTATTTTTCGTTTATGAGCAATGATGTTGTCATTAGTAATTTCTGGTATTAACTTATTATCTTTAATTTTATAGTATTCTATTGGAACGTTTAAATTTTTTAACTTATGAATAGTAGAATTATCACTCTTATCATAAAATACATAAGAAATACCTGAATAGTTAGCTCGTCCTGTTCGCCCTGCTCGATGAAAATAATATTCTATATTATTTGTCGGTAATTGTAAAGAGATAACATGAGATACTCCTTCAATATCAATACCACGTGCTGCGATATCTGAACAAACAACATATTGATATTCAAAATTTTTAATACGTTTAAAAGTTTGAGAACGTTCTCGTGCTGGTAATCCACCATGTAAGATTGCTACTTTTTTATTTTCTTCAATTAAGACGTTTGCAATTTCTTCAATATTTTCTTTGTTATTAACAAAAATTAAACATAAATAAGGATCAAACATTGTTAATAATGATTGTAGTTGTTTTTTACTATCTTGATGATGACGATTAATAAAAATATGTTGAATTTTTTGAGATTTATTATCAATACTAATTGTAGTAGCATTAGTAATATATTTTTTTAATCAAGTAACTAGTTGGGGTAATATTGTTGCTGAAAAAGTCATAATTTGAGTATTTTTATTCATTTTAGTAATTAAAAAATCTAAATCTTTCATGAATCCCATATCAAATAACATATCACATTCATCAATAACTAAAGTGTTAGTAGTAGTAATTGCTAACATATTAAGTTCATATAAACGTTTTAATCTAGTTGGAGTACCAATTACAATTTGTGGTTGATTATTACTTAAATTATTACTTTGACGAATAATATCTTTGCCACCCACTAAACAAGCAATGCTAATATTTTGATCTTTGATTAAAGCTTTTAAAAAATTGAACGTTTGTTGAGCAAGTTCACGAGTAGGTGTAATAATAACTGCTTGTGTTACTTTAAAAGTAACATTACAATTATTTAAAATTGGAATTAAATAAGTATGAGTTTTACCACTACCAGTAGCACTTTTAATAATTAAGTTTTTATTAGTTAATGCTAAAGGAATGATTTCAGTTTGGACTGGTGTTGGATTAATTAGTTTTTCTTTTTTTAAATTTTCAATTAGTCATGGTTGTAAATTAAATTGTTGAAATGACATACGTTCACCTTTTTCTTTAATGCAATATTAATATTTTATCTTATTTTTACTAAGTTCTTTAAAAAATAAGATAAAAAACTTTATTAAAAGTAATAATAATTACTATTTTAATGTTTAAGATTATTAATTTTCAAAAAATAAAAAAATACATCAGTAATTTATACAACTAATTGTTTATATAAATTTCTAATCTAATAAAAGTAAAATGTCAATAGATTATTTGTAATCATGTAAAATTAACTTAGAAAAAATTTAAGGGCTTAGAAAAGAGGTTTGTAATTTATATCAGAAGAAGATGAAGAAAAAAAGAAAAAGAAGAAGAAATCAACAAAAATTATTGCTGGTCTTATCGGCTCTGCAGCTTTAATTGGAGCCACCATTGCTGGTGGTATGACAGCTATTGCTGAAACAGAAGGAGAAAAAGAAGAAGAAGAGGAAGAAAAAAATAAAAAAAATCAAATGGTTCGATCTCTAAACAATCATCAATTAGTGATAATAAACGAATTTTAGCAGTAATTTTAAAAAGCAAAACAAATTTGCAATTAAAAACTGAAGACAAATTGAAAATGACAAGTCCAGAAACTGTAAAGGAGGTTATTAAAGAGAGACTAATTGAAAGTAATCCACAATCAAATTTAATAAAAGAAAAAATTATTTTAGGTAATTTAAAATATAATAATATGAACATTAAACCAACTACTTTAACAGTTGAAATGACTTATGATGACCCTTTAGTTATTGGAAGTGTAATTTTAAATATAATTTATCCAAAATAAAAGATAAGCAGAACTTGTTTATAAAATGACGCAAATTTATATATATTAAGAAAATTTAGGGAGTTATTTATATGCAAAATAATTTAAATATAATGTTTTTAGTTAATTGATCAGATTTTTCAATAAAGGACTGAATAATCATAGGATTATCAATATTATTATTAATGCTAACTTTTATTTTTATTTTAGTTATTTTTCTTTTTAAAAGAAAAAGATTTAAGTTTAAAATAAACAATATTATAAGTGATAATTTAGTAAAAATAGGTAAAAATAATTATAAATTTTCAAGTAGAAATGCTTTTATACTCTTTAATGAAATTAAATCAATAATTTTAGATAAGCGTTATAAGTATTTTTATAAATTTAAAAAGAGATATAAAGATGGTAGTTTAAATAATAGACTTCTTGCAAAACTATGATATTAATCACATTTTTTAAGTTTAAAAATTTATTTTAATAACACTTTTAATATTTTTTAAAAATTATTGTTCAAAATATGTTTTATTTTTTGTCATTAAAATACAACAAAAATTATTATTTCAAATAAAAAAATAAAATATTAAATTATCAAATATATGTAAATTAATAATTGTAAATTATAAATTGAAGCTATTAAATTAAATCTTAATGCAATTTTTTTTCTTCTATTTCGATATTTTTCACTAATAATTTTAAATTTTTTAAGAATCGCAAAAACATGTTCAATAACAACTCTCATTTTTGAAATAGCCTTATTATTTTTCTTTTCTTCTTTAGGACATATTCCGTAATTAAATTTAATTAATTGTCAATAAAATTGTTTTAAAACTATTTAGTGTTATTGAATATAGAAATAAATATTTTTTGAAAAAATAGTTTAAAAAATGAGTTTACATTTTAAACAAAAAATTGTTAATAATATTTTTATATTAACTCGATAAAAATTTAAATTTTAAAAAAATATTTTTAATATTTTTTTTATTTTAATGGTTTTATTTTATTAAAAATTTCACAAAGTAAGTTAAATCTTAAGTACATAAGTCTAAATTTAGATTTTCTACATTTATTTACTAAAATTTTGAATCTTTTCAATCAAGCAAAGACATGTTCAACTTTAATTCTAATTTTAGATACAATCTTATTGTATTTTCTTTCTTGTTTAGTTAATTTTTTATTTTTAGTTCTTTTAATTGGTATTATTGTATTTTTATAAATATTTTGTATACCTTGATATCCTAAATCACCAATAATTATTGTTTTTTCTGAAAATTCAAGATTTGAATTTTTTAATATTTGAAAATCATGCACTTTACCATTATCAGCAAAAATATCAACAATTTTTTTATTAAAAAAATCATATACAATTTGAAATTTTATAGAATACATTCAACTTTTACCAGAAAAATATTCTAACTGTAGTTTTTTTTAGTTGGTCTTTCAATTTCAATCTCAGTTGAATCAATTAAATAAAATTGAAATTCATTTGAATTTTCTTGTTTTTTATCAATTTTTAATTTATATCTTTCTTTTAAAAATTGGTAATCTTTGTGGTTACTAAGTTTATTTTCTACTCAAGTAATATTTCGAAAACAACTTGATGGGCTCATTTTAGATTTAATACTCATTTGAAAAAAAGTATAATATTCTTTTCAGTATAATAAAGTCATCATTAATCTTTCTTCTACTGAAAGTTTATTTTTTCGACCTTTATTTTTTTCTAATTTTTCTATTTCAATTAATTTTTCTAACATTTCATTAAAATGAAAACGTTTTATACCAAAATATCTATAAAATTCTTCATTTTTTAATTTTTTTAAATTTTCAAAAATCATTTTTATCAACACTTTTCTAAATTTATTGTTAATAACAAAATTATAAAATAAATTTTAAAATTATTAATTGACTTTTAAAAAATTTAATTACGGAATATGTCTTTAGTTAAAGGGTTTTTCTTTGATTTTCGTTTAGGTAATAAGACATTTTTATGTATGTTTTGTATACCTTGATATCCTAAATCTACTAAAATAGTTGTTTCTGATAAAAATTTCGTTTTTGAATTTTTTAAAATTTTAAAATCATGATTTTTACCATAAGAAAAATAAGAACTTATAATTTTTTTACTATCTTTTTCAATTATGACTTGAGTTTTTATTGGAATGGCAACACTTTTTAGGACTATTTTTTGGTAAACATTTGTTGTTGATATTTAACTGGAGTTAAGTAGTTTAAAGTGCTGTGAATTCTTATATTGTTATATCAATTGATGTAATCAAATAATTCTAATTTTAATTGGATTAATGATGTAAAATTTTTATCATTAATAAATTCGCTTTTAAAAGTTTTAAAAGTTGCTTCAGCAACAGCATTATCATAAGGACAACCTTTTTTACTTAAAGAACGGTTAATGTTGAATGCTAGTAAAAGTTTATCAATAATTTTATTGTTAAATTCATTACCGCGATCACTATGAAATATTTGAATATCTTTTAAACAGCGATTTGATTGCATAAATGCTTGATGTACTAATGATGCATCTTTTTTAACTCCAACACTATGTCCGATAATTTCGCGGTTAAATAGGTCTATTAATAGGCAAATATAGTTTCACCTACCATTAACTTGTACATAAGTTAAATCACTAACAATAACTTCATTTTTAATCCTATTCTTAAATTTTCTATTAACAAGATTAGTTATTTGACTATCGTTAACTTTGTTATTATGATTTTTGAATGATAATTTAGTATATTTTGATATTAAATTATGTTCATTCATAATTTTTTTAATTTTTCTGCGCGATAAATAAATTTCTTGGTTTTCTAGAATTTTTTTTAATCTTCTAGTACCATAAACTTCTTTATTTTCTTTAAAAGCACTAATAACAGCTTCATCATAAATATTATTTTTGATTTTATTTTCTTTTTTCTTTAAATTAAAATAATATGTTGATTTAGATATTTTTAAAAAACGACACATTGTGCGAATTTTATATTTAGCTTTATTTTTGACAATAATTTCTATTTTCTGCCTATTATTAGTGCTGCTTGCTTTAAAATATCATTTTCCATTCGTAATTGCTTTAATTCTTTTCTTAATTTAATTAATTCATTTTCTTCAAAAGAACGATTATCTTTAGTTTTAAAACTTCCTGAATTACTAAATTGCTTAATTCAATTGTAAGTAGCTGCTCTTGTAACATTATATTCTTTAGCAAGGCAAGATACTGATTTGCCACTTTGATATAAAGCTACTATTTGTTTTTTAAATTCATCGCTATATGAGTTAATATTGGCCATAATTATAGTTCCTTTCTTTTAACAAATTTGTTTACTTGTCTACGTAATTAGTGTCCAATAAATTGTAACCCATCCAAATATTATTTAAAAAATGAAAAAGAATTAAAGAAAAAATCAAAACCTTTATTTGAAAATAAAAAAAATGATAAACCCAGTGATGCTGTTAATAAAAAAGATGATAAAAAAGTTAAATTTGTTTTTGATGATCAAGAAATGACAGTAAAAATTGAAGAAGATAAATAAAACTACTCAATTGAGTAGTTTTATTTATTTATAACTATTTTTTATCTTTTAAAAATATGTATAAAAATTTAACACCAAATATTCTAGATATTATGATATAATTCTTTAAACTTAATTTAATTTTTCAACTCATTATTTTATTTTTTTAAAGTAAATGGGTTTTTTATTTTTTTTGAAAGGAAGATTAAAAGATATGTATAGTAAAGTTAAAAAAATAAAAAGTATATATAAATTAATTGCTGAAATTAAAGAAGAAATAAAACTTCCAGAAGGATTTGAAGAAAGAAAAATGTACCATGCTTGAGTACAAGAACCACTTTGCAATGTTTTAGATACCACTTGATATCATGAAATTGATATAAAAATTCAAAATATTGAAAAAAGATTAAATAATAATATTAATAAAACTAGTTTAAAAGAAATCAAAATAGAATTGGAAAAAATAACAAAAGAAATTGATCAAAAAAATGGTTGAGATATAGAAAAAGATAATAATTTTATTGATGAAATAAATAAAATAAGTTTATCAATCCAACATAAAACTAAAATTAATAATAAATTTATAGCAAAATAAAAATAGTTACCATTTTGGTAACTATTTTTCTAAAGACATATTCCGTAATTAAATTTTTTAAAAGTCAATTAATAATTTTAAAATTTATTTTATAATTTTGTTATTAACAATAAATTTAGAAAAGTGTTGATAAAAATGATTTTTGAAAATTTAAAAAAATTAAAAAATGAAGAATTTTATAGATATTTTGGTATAAAACGTTTTCATTTTAATGAAATGTTAGAAAAATTAATTGAAATAGAAAAATTAGAAAAAAATAAAGGTCGAAAAAATAAACTTTCAGTAGAAGAAAGATTAATGATGACTTTATTATACTGAAAAGAATATTATACTTTTTTTCAAATGAGTATTAAATCTAAAATGAGCCCATCAAGTTGTTTTCGAAATATTACTTGAGTAGAAAATAAACTTAGTAACCACAAAGATTACCAATTTTTAAAAGAAAGATATAAATTAAAAATTGATAAAAAACAAGAAAATTCAAATGAATTTCAATTTTATTTAATTGATTCAACTGAGATTGAAATTGAAAGACCAACTAAAAAAAACTACAGTTAGAATATTTTTCTGGTAAAAGTTGAATGTATTCTATAAAATTTCAAATTGTATATGATTTTTTTAATAAAAAAATTGTTGATATTTTTGCTGATAATGGTAAAGTGCATGATTTTCAAATATTAAAAAATTCAAATCTTGAATTTTCAGAAAAAACAATAATTATTGGTGATTTAGGATATCAAGGTATACAAAATATTTATAAAAATACAATAATACCAATTAAAAGAACTAAAAATAAAAAATTAACTAAACAAGAAAGAAAATACAATAAGATTGTATCTAAAATTAGAATTAAAGTTGAACATGTCTTTGCTTGATTGAAAAGATTAAAAATTTTAGTAAATAAATGTAGAAAATCTAAATTTAGACTTATGTACTTAAGATTTAACTTACTTTGTGAAATTTTTAATAAAATAAAACCATTAAAATAAAAAAAATATTAAAAATATTTTTTTAAAATTTAAATTTTTATCGAGTTAATATAAAAATATTATTAACAATTTTTTGTTTAAAATGTAAACTCATTTTTTAAACTATTTTTTCAAAAAATATTTATTTCTATATTCAATAACACTAAATAGTTTTAAAACAATTTTATTGACAATTAATTAAATTTAATTACGGAATATGTCCTAAATTAAAAAAGATGCTAAAATCAAGAACATAAACTTAATATAAGTTTATAAATACACTATTTATTTTAAAAAGGAAATATAAAATATGGATATAATGTTAGAGAATAACAATAACGAAAAAACAAAAGATGAATCTATTTTTATACCTTCTCCTGCTATTTTTGTAGAAATTTCATTTGAAAACATTAAAACTAAAAAACAAAAACATGCAGAAAGACAAAAAAATATTTAGAAAAAAATAAATCAAATCCTGAATTTATTAGAAAAAAAGAGAAGGAGAAAAAAGACGCAGAAAAAAATATATTGAAAAGAAAAAAAATAAAGAACTGCTTGATAAGCAAATTCAATTAATGATTAATGAAGTTAATAACTTTGCTAATTATGAAACAATACAGATAGAAGATATATTGCAAGAAAATCAAAAAATTCTGTCTTTAAATGATATTATTGATATTGAATCAGAATATTGAGTATCTACAGTTAACTGTGTAAATTATAATCCTTTTAATCTTTAAAAAAAATCGTAAGTATTACTTACGATTTCTATTTTGTTTACGTTCATTTTCAGTCAAGAATTTTTTACGCATACGAATATTTTGTGGTGTTACTTCAACTAATTCATCGCTAGCAATAAATTCTAAAGATTCTTCTAAACTAAAAATAGTTGGTGGTGTTAATCTAACAGCTTCATCATTACCTGAACTTCTAGTATTTGTTAATTGTTTTGCTTTGCAAGGATTAACATCTAAATCTTTATCACGATTACTTAAACCAATAATCATTCCTTCATACACTTTAGTTTGCGGTTTAACAAATAAAGTACCACGTTCTTCTAAAGAATTTAAAGCATAAGGTAATGTTGTGCCTGTAATCATACTTACTAGAACGCCATTTCTATTATTATTAATTTCGCCTTTTAATGGTTCATATGTAAGGAAACTACGAACCATAACACCAGTTCCGCGAGTAATATTAACGTATTGACGACCAAATCCAATTAATCCTCTTGTTGGAATATGAAAAATAATTTTATCACGAACATTATCAGAATCCATATTAGTCATAATACCTTTTCTTAGATTTAAATTATTAATAACAGTACTACTATATTCAGTAGGATGATTTAAAATAATTTCTTCGACTGGTTCAGTGGTGTGTCCTTTTTCATCTTTTTTAAATACTACTTCCGGTTTAGAAATACCTAATTCAAAGCCTTCGCGACGCATATTTTCAATTAAAACAGATAAATGTAATTCACCACGACCAAAAACTTTAAAACCATCAGCATTACTTCCAGATAATTGTTCTATTTTTAAACCAACATTAGTTTCTAATTCTCTTGTTAAACGTTCTTTAATTTTATTACTAGTTACTAGTTTACCTTCAGTTCCAGAAAATGGTGAATTATTAACAAGGAAATTCATTGACATTGTTGGAGCCTGTATTGTAATTGGTTCCATTGGCACAACATTATCTTTATCACAAATAGTATTACCAATTGTTATATTTTCAATACCCGCTATGCAAACAATATCACCAGCAACAGCGTTTTTAACAGCTACTCGTTTTAATCCTTGATAAACAAATAAATATTTTACTTTAGCTTTTCTTTTTAAATCATAATCATCAACAACAATTATTTCTTGTCCTTCAGAAATAGTACCTTGAAATAATCTACCAATTCCAATTCTGCCAATAAAACTATCATAATCTAATGAACTAATTTGCATTTGTAAAGGCTCATTATATTTTACTAATTTAGAAATTTTAGCATGTTTAATAATTGTTTCAAATAATGGTTCTAAATTTTCACTTGGTTGATTCAATTCATATTGGGCAATACCTTGTTTAGTAATTCCATAAAGTGTTGGAAAGTCTAACTGTTCATCATTAGCATTTAATTCCATAAAAAGTTCTAATACTTCATCTTTTACTTCTTCAATTCTTTGGTCCTTTTTATCAATTTTGTTAATCATTAAAATTGGATTTAAGTTATGTTCTAGTGCTTTTTGCAATACAAAACGAGTTTGTGGCATTGGTCCTTCAACACTATCAACTAGTAAAATAACACAGTCTACTGTTTTCATAATTCTTTCAACTTCAGAGGAAAAGTCAGCATGACCAGGTGTATCAATAATATTAATTTTTGTATTACCATGCATGATTGAACAATTTTTAGAATAAATAGTAATTCCTCGTTGACGTTCTTGATCATTACTATCCATTATTTGTTCAACAATAACTTGGTTTTGATGAAAAATATTTGATTGCTTTAATAAAGCATCAACTAATGTTGACTTTCCAACATCGACGTGTGCTATCACTGCAATATTAATAATTTTTTGTTCAGCAGAAACTTTTTCTTGTTCAGACATTTTTCATTCTCCGTTATTCTTAAATTTTGACATTATATAAATTATACGCAATATTTTTAAATTTAGTAAAATAATTAAAAAAATAATTTATTTAAAATGATTTTTTGACATATAATAATTATTTAAATCTTATGATTTGTGATTTTTTTTCATTTTCATGAGTTTTATTTCTATATTTACTTTTTTCATTATTATTTAAAAAATTATTTTGTTGTATTTGTTCGGTTAATAAATAGACTTCTTGCAAAACCTATCTATTAAAAATTTAATTTTTAAAATAAAATTAAAAATAAAAAAGATAGGTAATCTATGATGTTTGATAAATTAAAAACTATTAACAATCCAGAATTATTAAGATTAACTGGTATAAATGATATTATTTTTAATAAAATTCTAGAAATTTTAAAGACAGAAGAAGTAAAAAAGTTTAAAAATGGTGGTACACCTAATAAATTATCATTAGAAAATCGTTTATTAATGACTTTAGAATATTGAAGAGAGTATCGAACTTATTTTCATATTGCTAAAAGTTATGGAATTAGTGAAAGTAGTTGCTATAGGAATATCAAGTGAATAGAAAATACTTTAATAAAACATCCTGATTTTCAACAACTTGATGGGCAAAAATCACTGTTAAATCATAATTTTAAAGATAAAACAGTTATCATTGATGTGACTGAAAGTACTATTCAACACCCAAAAAAAGTCAAAAACAATATTATTCAGGAAAAAAGAAAAAACATACAATAAAAACTCAAGTCATAATTGAAAAAGATAGTAAAAAAATTATAAGTTCGGTAATGTTTAGTAATCTGTGTAACTTACAAAAATAACTATGTTTAATTAATTCTAGTAAATATAATTAATTTTCTAGAAAGAGTGAGTTACAGATGGCTAAAAAGCAAAATATTAATAATAATGATCCAATATCAAAAGCAGTAGATTTATTATTAGAAAATACTGAAGATTTAACAACAGTTTTTAAAGAGGGAGGATTGTATAAAGAATTAACAAAAAGATTAGTAGAAAAAATGTTGAATTCTGAGATGCAAAATTATTTGGGATATGAAAAGAATCAACATAGTAATAGTGACAATGCTCGTAATGGTATAAGTTCAAAAAAAATAATAACTCAACAAGGTAAAATTGAGATTGATGTACCACGAGATCGCAATAGTAATTTTAATCCTATAATAGTTGCAAAAAGACAAAGAAGATTTGATGGTTTTGATCAACAAGTTCTTTCTTTATATGCAAAAGGTATGACATTATCAGATATTAGAATGCAATTACAAGAGTTATATCATGGTGCTGATATTAGTGAAAGTGTTATTAGTCAAATTACTGATGATGTTATTGATGATGTAAAAGCATGGCAAAATCGACCATTAGAAAGTGTCTATCCGATTGTTTATTTTGATTGCATAGTAGTGAAAGTACGACAAGATAAAAGGATTATTAATAAATCAGTTTATATAGCTTTAGGAGTTGATTTAGAAGGTAAAAAAGATGTTTTAGGTTTATGAATTAGTGAAAATGAAGGTGCTAAATTTTGATTAGCCAATTTCACAGAAATGAAAAATCGTGGCTTAAATGATATTCTTATTGCCTGCAGTGATAATTTAACAGGCATGTCAGAAGCAATACAATCAGTTTATCTTAAAACAGAACATCAATTATGCATAGTTCATCAAATTAGAAATAGTTTGAAATATGTCTCATATAAGCATAGAAAATCTCTAGTTGCAGATTTAAAACCAATTTATACTGCATGTAGTGAAGAACAAGCAATGCAGGCTTTAGAATCCTTTGAAAATAAGTGAAATAAACAATATCCTCAAATTGCTAAATCTTGATATAAAAATTGAGATAATTTAATGGTTTTTATTAGTTATCCTACAGAAATCAAAAGAGTTATTTATACAACAAATGCTATTGAATCTGTAAATAGTCAATTACGAAAAGTTATCAGAAATAAAAAAGTTTTTCCTAATGATATGGCAGTTTTTAAAATATTTTATTTAGCAATTGAAAATATAACAAAAAAATGAACAATGCCCATTCAAAATTGAAATACAGCAATTGCTCATTTTATGATAAAATTTGAAGACAGAATTAATCTAAACTAGTACTTTGTAAAACAAAGATACACAGATTACATAAAAGCCTCATAAGTTCTTATTTTTCTTATGGTAAAAATCATGATTTTAAAATTTTAAAAAATTCAAAAACGAAATTTTTATCAGAAACAACTATTTTAGTAGATTTAGGATATCAAGGTATACAAAACATACATAAAAATGTCTTATTACCTAAACGAAAATCAAAGAAAAACCCTTTAACTAAAGAAGAAAAGAAAAATAATAAGGCTATTTCAAAAATGAGAGTTGTTATTAAACATGTTTTTGCGATTCTTAAAAAATTTAAAATTATTAGTGAAAAATATCGAAATAGAAGAAAAAAATTTGCATTAAGATTTAATTTAATAGCTTCAATTTATAATTTACAATTATTAATTTAAATATATTTGAGAGGCTTTTATGTAATCTGTGTATCTTTGTTTTACAAAGTACTAGTTTAGATTAATTCTGTCTTCAAATTTTATCATAAAATGAGCAATTGCTGTATTTCAATTTTGAATGGGCATTGTTCATTTTTTTGTTATATTTTCAATTGCTAAATAAAATATTTTAAAAACTGCCATATCATTAGGAAAAACTTTTTTATTTCTGATAACTTTTCGTAATTGACTATTTACAGATTCAATAGCATTTGTTGTATAAATCACTCTTTTGATTTCTGTAGGATAACTAATAAAAACCATTAAATTATCTCAATTTTTATATCAAGATTTAGCAATTTGAGGATATTGTTTATTTCACTTATTTTCAAAGGATTCTAAAGCCTGCATTGCTTGTTCTTCACTACATGCAGTATAAATTGGTTTTAAATCTGCAACTAGAGATTTTCTATGCTTATATGAGACATATTTCAAACTATTTCTAATTTGATGAACTATGCATAATTGATGTTCTGTTTTAAGATAAACTGATTGTATTGCTTCTGACATGCCTGTTAAATTATCACTGCAGGCAATAAGAATATCATTTAAGCCACGATTTTTCATTTCTGTTAAATTTGCTAATCAAAATTTAGCACCTTCATTTTCACTAATTCATAAACCTAAAACATCTTTTTTACCTTCTAAATCAACTCCTAAAGCTATATAAACTGATTTATTAATAATCCTTTTATCTTGTCGTACTTTCACTACTATGCAATCAAAATAAACAATCGGATAGACACTTTCTAATGGTCGATTTTGCCATGCTTTTACATCATCAATAACATCATCAGTAATTTGACTAATAACACTTTCACTAATATCAGCACCATGATATAACTCTTGTAATTGCATTCTAATATCTGATAATGTCATACCTTTTGCATATAAAGAAAGAACTTGTTGATCAAAACCATCAAATCTTCTTTGTCTTTTTGCAACTATTATAGGATTAAAATTACTATTGCGATCTCGTGGTACATCAATCTCAATTTTACCTTGTTGAGTTATTATTTTTTTTTGAACTTATACCATTACGAGCATTGTCACTATTACTATGTTGATTCTTATCATATCCTAAATAATTTTGCATCTCAGAATTCAACATTTTTTCTACTAATCTTTTTGTTAATTCTTTATACAATCCTCCCTCTTTAAAAACTGTTGTTAAATCTTCAGTATTTTCTAATAATAAATCTACTGCTTTTGATATTGGATCATTATTATTAATATTTTGCTTTTTAGCCATCTGTAACTCACTCTTTCTAGTCATTTAATTATATTTACTAGAATTAATTAAACATAGTTATTTTTGTAAGTTACACAGATTACTAAACATTACCATATTTGATAATTTAATATTTTATTTTTTTATTTGAAATAATAATTTTTGTTGTATTTTAATGACAAAAAATAAAACATATTTTGAACAATAATTTTTAAAAAATATTAAAAGTGTTATTAAAATAAATTTTTAAACTTAAAAAATGTGATTAATATCATAGTTTTGCAAGAAGTCTAATATGTTTGTATATCATTAAAATTATTTGTATATATAAAACTACTACTAGGTTTTGATATTTTTATTTCGATAAATAAACTGTCTTTAGTGTGTGTTTCTAATGTATTAGTATAATGTTTTTTATTAATTAAAGATGTGTTAATTTTTGTTGTTAATTCTCATATTTGATTTTTATTTGGTAATGATAAATCTAATGGTTCTTGTTGCAGTCTTTGTTTTTTACTTGATAGTGATAAATCTAATGGTTTTTCATTTTTTAATTGTTCTGAAAATTGATGAAATATTGTAAATAAATATTGTAATTCTTCATCTGTTATGTTTTCTTGATTTATTAATTCACCTACAAATAAATTTAATTCAGTTAATATTTCAAATAATTGTTGAGGTTCTTTTTTATATTTATTAATAAAAAAACTAAATTTTTTTATTTGTGCTAAATATTTGTTTAAAATTTTATTTAATTTCTTTTTTATCTTTTTGTTTTTATTAAATTTTCTTTGAATTTTATTTCTGTATTTTCTAATATTTTCTAATTCTAAAAAATATTTTTGTTGTTTATATAAATCATTATTGATACTTGCAATTGCATTAGTTATTTCAGAAATTTTAAATTTGTAATTAATTAAAGTACTAATTTTTAAATTTCTATTCATCAATTCAAGTAATTTTTGTCTTCTTTCATTCATATTTTTGCCTCTTTCTATATTTTTGATAGTCTAATCTCAAATTTCTTAATAATTATCATTTGTGTACAAATACTAAAATTTCTATAATAACTACTTATATTTATTTTTTAGAATTAATATCTATTTAATTTAAAATTTTTTTATAAACTTTTTTAAAAGTTTTACACACTTTAATGATAACACTTTATAGAAATTGATAAAATTATAATAAATATTTCATTTTTTTATAAAACTATATTTTTATTTATTATTTTTTAAAAAATAATAAATAAAAACTGATAAAATCAAATTACAAAGTTATTTTAGATATTTCGGAGGCAAAAATAATGGCAAATAAAATATTAGTAATTCGTTCTTCTATGATTAAAAAAGAACTATCTTATTCTGAAAGTTTAGTATCTCGTTTTGTTAAATATTATCGTGAATTTCATCCAGAAGATTCAATAATTGAATTAGATTTAAATCAAATACCAATGGCAAGTATTACTATTACGCAAAAAAACTTTACTTCATATTTTAATGAAAAAGATTCTGATTATTATATTAATCAACTAAAAAATGTTAATAAAGTTATATATACAACACCAATGACAAATTTTAATGTTACTAGCATGACAAAAAATTATTTAGATCACATCTTAGTTGCTGGTAAAACTTTTGATTATAAATATACCAAACAAGGTGAAGCTAGAGGATTATTACCACATTTAAAAGTTCAAATTTTGGCGACACAAGGAGCACCATATGGCTGATATTTATGAGGTAATCATGCAACTTATTTAAAAGGGACATGAGAATTTGTAGGTGCTAAAGTAGTAGAACCAATTCTTATTTGTGGTACTAAGGTTCAAGAACTTCATCAAAATGATGCTAATTTACTTATTGGTTCTAAAATATTAGCAAAAGGTGGAGGTTTGCCAGCATTAGGGCCAGAAAAAACGATGGATAAATTTGAACACTATATTAAAGAAGCAGCAAAAAAGTTTTAACTTTAAAAAATATAATTTTTGTGAATTTATCTTCAAAAAGTAGTAAAGTAAAATTGGCTTCTTAAATAAAGTCAAAATAATAAAATAGAAGGATGAAAAAATGAAAAAATATTGACAGCATTAAGTGTTTTAACATTTGCATCAGCTGCAGGAAGTTTAACTGTAACTGTCTTAAACACAAGTTCCCAAAAAAATGATGTTTTAAATAATAAAACTCAACAAGATACAATTTACATTGATGAAAATGGCAAAAAAGTAATAACTAATAAGCATAATCTATCATATATAAAAACTACCAAAATTACTCAAATTGGATTTTATAAAAATGATCAGGGAAAAATTCAAGTTGTTAATATGCCAATAACAATTAAAGAAGTCCCAGAACAATTACCACCAGAAATAACTTCTTTGAGTTATATGTTTATTCATACAATATCATTTAATCAAGATTTATCAAAATGAGATGTATCTAATGTAACAAATATGAGTTGAATGTTTTCCGCTGCAAATGCATTTAATCAAAATTTATCATCTTGAGATACTTCAAATGTAACAAATATGAGTTATATGTTTGCTGGTGCAAGAAAATTTAATCAAGATTTGTCAAAATGAGATGTATCTAATGTAACAAATATGAACAATATGTTTAGTAATGCATGAGTATTTAATCAAGATTTATCAAAGTGAAATACATCAAACGTAATAGATATGAGTTGAATGTTTTGCAGTACTTTAAAGTTTAACGGTAATATTTCAACTTGGGATACTTCAAAAGTAACAAATATGAGTTGAATGTTTTCCGCTGCAAATGCATTTAATCAAGATTTATCAAAGTGAAATACATCAAACGTAATAGATATGAGTTGAATGTTTTTATACGCTTTTTTATTTAATGGAGATATTTCATCTTGAGATACTTCAAATGTTACGAATATGAATTTAATGTTTGCTCATGCTTTAAAATTTAATCAAGATTTATCAAAATGAAATGTATCTAATGTTATGAAATACGAAAGTTTTTCTTTTGATTCAGGACTTCATAACTCAAAAAAATTACCAAAGTTTAAAAAAAATTTTTAATAATTTAAAATACTAATTTAAGATTTTTATAGTTTTTTATCCTAAATCTTCGTCCTTTATTAGAATTTCACGATTAGGATTTTGTTCAATTATTAATTGTTTGTAAATTGTATCACGATATTTTACACAACCATCAATAACATTATCTAAAGGATTTAGAGCAGTACGCACTTCAAAAAGATCTCCTTCATATTTTTGACGCATTGGTTTTGTACCTTTTTCAGTTTTAACTTCAATATAATATTCTTTAGCTAATTCTTCTTCAATAAATTTATCAACTTTTTTAATATAAGCTCCACCACCACAAATTGTGATTCCCTTACCTTTTTTCTTTAAATCACTAATACTTCCGGCAGCCTTCTCACCAGCAGTTCTTAGGACATATTCCGTAATTAAATTTAATTAATTGTCAATAAAATTGTTTTAAAACTATTTAGTGTTATTGAATATAGAAATAAATATTTTTTGAAAAAATAGTTTAAAAAATGAGTTTACATTTTAAACAAAAAATTGTTAATAATATTTTTATATTAACTCGATAAAAATTTAAATTTTAAAAAAATATTAAAAATATTTTTTTTATTTTAATGGTTTTATTTTATTAAAAATTTCACAAAGTAAGTTAAATCTTAAGTACATAAGTCTAAATTTAGATTTTCTACATTTATTTACTAAAATTTTGAATCTTTTCAATCAAGCAAAGACATGTTCAACTTTAATTCTAATTTTAGATACAATCTTATTGTATTTTCTTTCTTGTTTAGTTAATTTTTTATTTTTAGTTCTTTTAATTGGTATTATTGTATTTTTATAAATATTTTGTATACCTTGATATCCTAAATCACCAATAATTATTGTTTTTTCTGAAAATTCAAGATTTGAATTTTTTAATATTTGAAAATCATGCACTTTACCATTATCAGCAAAAATATCAACAATTTTTTTATTAAAAAAATCATATACAATTTGAAATTTTATAGAATACATTCAACTTTTACCAGAAAAATATTCTAACTGTAGTTTTTTTTAGTTGGTCTTTCAATTTCAATCTCAGTTGAATCAATTAAATAAAATTGAAATTCATTTGAATTTTCTTGTTTTTTATCAATTTTTAATTTATATCTTTCTTTTAAAAATTGGTAATCTTTGTGGTTACTAAGTTTATTTTCTACTCAAGTAATATTTCGAAAACAACTTGATGGGCTCATTTTAGATTTAATACTCATTTGAAAAAAAGTATAATATTCTTTTCAGTATAATAAAGTCATCATTAATCTTTCTTCTACTGAAAGTTTATTTTTTCGACCTTTATTTTTTTCTAATTTTTCTATTTCAATTAATTTTTCTAACATTTCATTAAAATGAAAACGTTTTATACCAAAATATCTATAAAATTCTTCATTTTTTAATTTTTTTAAATTTTCAAAAATCATTTTTATCAACACTTTTCTAAATTTATTGTTAATAACAAAATTATAAAATAAATTTTAAAATTATTAATTGACTTTTAAAAAATTTAATTACGGAATATGTCTTTAGTACTCTACGAATGGCTGGAATAATATGTTCTTTGAATTGAGCTTGCATAACATTTTCACGAATTTCTTCTGATGTAATTTCAATAGTTTTAGAAATTGACATTGTTTCTCCTGGTTGAGAATTTAATCTAGGTAATGAAAAACCCGAAATTGTGGATGGTTTTTCATCTTGATATTTCATAAGTGAACCAATATTTTTAATAACATCTTCAGCTTCTTTTATTCCAACTTTTAAGGCATGTTTTTTTATAATATATTCTTGAACTTTTTGTATTAAATAGTCACCAGCACAATGTGTTGTATATGAATATAATATTGAATTATTACTAATAATAGCAACATCAGTACTGCCACCACCAATATCAATGCACATAATTGCACTTCCAAAAATATCTTGCCCTGAGCCTAACGCTGCCATTTTTACTTCTTCTTGTACAAATCCACGGAGTGCTCCTAAACGATATACAATATTTTCTAAAGCTTCTTTTTGTACTGAATTAATTTCACTTGGTGTTGCCATCAACACAATCAAATTACAATTTTTATATAATTTTTCATGTTTTTTTATAGAATTGTTATTAATTTCTTTTAAATTTTTAATTTCAAGTCTGAAATCTTGAAAAATTTTAGTAAGAATACGTTGTAAAGCATCTGGATCAGCAATATTACCATCACGAACTGGACGTTTAATAATAACGTTTTCATTTGTTTTGTCAGTTAAAGCCTTAGCCTGTTCACCGTAAAGAATTCTATTTTTTTCATAGTCTTCAGCTAAATAGGTTGGAGCATCATATCTAAGACCTATATTAATATGTCTAGCTTTAAAGTTTTCTGTTCCGATATCTAAAGCTAATCATTGATAATCAGTTATTGATTTAAGTTTGTTATTTTTCTGATTTAAATTTTCTTTTCTTGTTTTAAACATTTCTCTAATTTTCCCTTTCTTTAAATACTTAAATTTTATCTAAATTAATTGGGAGCGTGTCGAAGATGTCGTTAACTAAAAAGTTTTAAAAATAGCTCCTTTCTTTTTTTACCCTTGAATTAAAAATAAATGACAAAAGACGAGAATAAAAATCTTGTCTTTTTTTGTAATTGTAAAATTTTAAAATTTTTAATAAACCTCTTTAACGCTATTATCAACACGTGTTAGGGAACTAAAAAAGTGAACTACAACACAGTTGTTAAAAATAGTAGCTAGCATGTGGACTTGCATGGATAAATAAAAAGTGGAGTGATACCTAATAAATTATACTAACCAGTAATGGTAATTCTTGGGGTGGGAGCGAATTGGAAACTAGTATATATAGACCTGTTGTAGGGACCTATTGTATTATTTGTATTCTTTATTTAACCAACCTTGCCACCCCCCAGTGAGCAAGTGTTGGTTTTATTTTTTATTTTTTTTGAAAAAATTTTTTGGGCGAGAAAATAAATTTCAAACTTGTAAAAAAAATTGAGCGGTGCCGGTTCAATTAAAATATTAATTTGTTAAACACAAATTAAATAAATATTAGACTTCTTGCAAAACCTATCTATTAAAAATTTAATTTTTAAAATAAAATTAAAAATAAAAAAGATAGGTAATCTATGATGTTTGATAAATTAAAAACTATTAACAATCCAGAATTATTAAGATTAACTGGTATAAATGATATTATTTTTAATAAAATTCTAGAAATTTTAAAGACAGAAGAAGTAAAAAAGTTTAAAAATGGTGGTACACCTAATAAATTATCATTAGAAAATCGTTTATTAATGACTTTAGAATATTGAAGAGAGTATCCAACTTATTTTCATATTGCTAAAAGTTATGGAATTAGTGAAAGTAGTTGCTATAGGAATATCAAGTGAATAGAAAATACTTTAATAAAACATCCTGATTTTCAAGAACTTGATGGGCAAAAATCACTGTTAAATAATAATTTTAAAGATAAAACAGTTATCATTGATGTGACTGAAAGTACTATTCAACGCCCAAAAAAAGTCAAAAACAATATTATTCAGGAAAAAAGAAAAAACATACAATAAAAACTCAAGTCATAATTGAAAAAGATAGTAAAAAAATTATAAGTTCTTATTTTTCTTATGGTAAAAATCATGATTTTAAAATTTTAAAAAATTCAAAAACGAAATTTTTATCAGAAACAACTATTTTAGTAGATTTAGGATGGATGGGTTACAATTTATTGGACACTAATTACGTAGACAAGTAAACAAATTTGTTAAAAGAAAGGAACTATAATTATGGCCAATATTAACTCATATACCGATGAATTTAAAAAACAAATAGTAGCTTTATATCAAAGTGGCAAATCAGTATCTTGCCTTGCTAAAGAATATAATGTTACAAGAGCAGCTACTTACAATTGAATTAAGCAATTTAGTAATTCAGGAAGTTTTAAAACTAAAGATAATCGTTCTTTTGAAGAAAATGAATTAATTAAATTAAAGACATATTCCGTAATTAAATTTTTTAAAAGTCAATTAATAATTTTAAAATTTATTTTATAATTTTGTTATTAACAATAAATTTAGAAAAGTGTTGATAAAAATGATTTTTGAAAATTTAAAAAAATTAAAAAATGAAGAATTTTATAGATATTTTGGTATAAAACGTTTTCATTTTAATGAAATGTTAGAAAAATTAATTGAAATAGAAAAATTAGAAAAAAATAAAGGTCGAAAAAATAAACTTTCAGTAGAAGAAAGATTAATGATGACTTTATTATACTGAAAAGAATATTATACTTTTTTTCAAATGAGTATTAAATCTAAAATGAGCCCATCAAGTTGTTTTCGAAATATTACTTGAGTAGAAAATAAACTTAGTAACCACAAAGATTACCAATTTTTAAAAGAAAGATATAAATTAAAAATTGATAAAAAACAAGAAAATTCAAATAAATTTCAATTTTATTTAATTGATTCAACTGAGATTGAAATTGAAAGACCAACTAAAAAAAACTACAGTTAGAATATTTTTCTGGTAAAAGTTGAATGTATTCTATAAAATTTCAAATTGTATATGATTTTTTTAATAAAAAAATTGTTGATATTTTTGCTGATAATGGTAAAGTGCATGATTTTCAAATATTAAAAAATTCAAATCTTGAATTTTCAGAAAAAACAATAATTATTGGTGATTTAGGATATCAAGGTATACAAAATATTTATAAAAATACAATAATACCAATTAAAAGAACTAAAAATAAAAAATTAACTAAACAAGAAAGAAAATACAATAAGATTGTATCTAAAATTAGAATTAAAGTTGAACATGTCTTTGCTTGATTGAAAAGATTCAAAATTTTAGTAAATAAATGTAGAAAATCTAAATTTAGACTTATGTACTTAAGATTTAACTTACTTTGTGAAATTTTTAATAAAATAAAACCATTAAAATAAAAAAAATATTAAAAATATTTTTTTAAAATTTAAATTTTTATCGAGTTAATATAAAAATATTATTAACAATTTTTTGTTTAAAATGTAAACTCATTTTTTAAACTATTTTTTCAAAAAATATTTATTTCTATATTCAATAACACTAAATAGTTTTAAAACAATTTTATTGACAATTAATTAAATTTAATTACGGAATATGTCCAATATAAGAATTCACAGGACTTTAAACTACTTAACTCCAGTTAAATATCAACAACAAATGTTTACCAAAAAATAGTCCTAAAAAGTGTTGCCATTCCACCATTACAACCAAATCAAAATTTATACTTAAATATTGATGATGGACATAGAAAATTTAAGTTTAATGAAAGACACAATACTAAAAATTGTAAAAAATGTTCTATGAGATTATTAGTATTTTGTACTGGTAAAAAGAAAAATGGAAAATTAATTAATAAAAGAGCTATATGTAAAATAAGAATATCAAAAACAGAAATTGGTGCAGAAAAAACAGCAAAATTAATTCAAACATATGGTAATTTATTTTTTGAAAATTTTGACCAAGCAAATTTAATAGTTTGTGGCGATAGTGCAAAATGAATTAGAAAAACTGCTACAATTTTAAATGCTAAATTTATTTTAGATAAATTTCATGCTTTTCATGTTTTATTTCTTGGAATAATGGCTGGAAGAAGAAAAAATAAAATAGCTAAATTACACTATGAAAATGCCATAAATTTATTTGCCAAAGGTCAATATTATGAATTAATTGATTTTTTACAATCACTAACTTTACAATAGACTTCTTGCAAAACCTATCTATTAAAAATTAAATTTTTAAAATAAAATTAAAAATAAAAAAGATAGGTAATCTATGATGTTTGATAAATTAAAAACTATTAACAATCCAGAATTATTAAGATTAACTGGTATAAATGATATTATTTTTAATAAAATTCTAGAAATTTTAAAGACAGAAGAAGTAAAAAAGTTTAAAAATGGTGGTACACCTAATAAATTATCATTAGAAAATCGTTTATTAATGACTTTAGAATATTGAAGAGAGTATCGAACTTATTTTCATATTACTAAAAGTTATGGAATTAGTGAAAGTAGTTGCTATAGGAATATCAAGTGAATAGAAAATACTTTAATAAAACATCCTGATTTTCAACAACTTGATGGGCAAAAATCACTGTTAAATAATAATTTTAAAGATAAAACAGTTATCATTGATGTGACTGAAAGTACTATTCAACGCCCAAAAAAAGTCAAAAACAATATTATTCAAGAAAAAAGAAAAAACATACAATAAAAACTCAAGTCATAATTGAAAAAGATAGTAAAAAAATTATAAGTTCTTATTTTTCTTATGGTAAAAATCATGATTTTAAAATTTTAAAAAATTCAAAAACGAAATTTTTATCAGAAACAACTATTTTAGTAGATTTAGGATATCAAGGTATACAAAACATACATAAAAATGTCTTATTACCTAAACGAAAATCAAAGAAAAACCCTTTAACTAAAGAAGAAAAGAAAAATAATAAGGCTATTTCAAAAATGAGAGTTGTTATTGAACATGTTTTTGCGATTCTTAAAAAATTTAAAATTATTAGTGAAAAATATCGAAATAGAAGAAAAAAATTTGCATTAAGATTTAATTTAATAGCTTCAATTTATAATTTACAATTATTAATTTAAATATATTTGATAATTTAATATTTTATTTTTTTATTTGAAATAATAATTTATGTTGTATTTTAATGACAAAAAATAAAACATATTTTGAACAATAATTTTTAAAAAATATTAAAAGTGTTATTAAAATAAATTTTTAAACTTAAAAAATGTGATTAATATCATAGTTTTGCAAGAAGTCTATTGAATGTCAAGGTCAAAAAGGACCAGAATATGTACTAACAGAACAAAAAATTAAAGAAACGGATGTCGTTATTTTAGCAACAGATGTTGCAATTGACTTAGAACGTTTTATTGGTAAAAAACATATACTTGTGGTACAAAACCAGTAGTTAAAGATGCTAAACAAACTATTAAAGAAAGTTTAACAAAAGCAAAAATATACGGTGAACCTAATGGAAATAGTGGTGATTTCATTTTAAATGCTTCGAAAGGTAAACCAGCAATTTTAAAACATTTATTAAGTGGAGTATCATATATGATACCATTTGTTGTTTTTGCTGGTTTAATTTTTGCTATTGTTGGTGATATCGCAAAAGGTACTTTTGGTAATGGATTTGAATTTAAAAATTCATGAGAAGAACAACTTGCTTGATTAAAAACAAATCCACCAGGAGTTAATTCTGGATTAATTGGTGGTACAACGCTAATGCATGTATTAATGATTATCAATAACATTGCTGGTATTGGTTTTACATTGATGATACCAATCATGGGTGCTTATATTGCTTATTCAATCGCAGGACGTCCTGGTATTGCTCCAGCAATGATTATTACATTTTTATTAGTATCACCTGGTACGGGAATGTGATTTGGATGAGAAATATTTAATCTTACTGCTAGTTCTAAAATTGATGCAAGTCAAACTTTTCAGGGTAATGCTAATGTTTCATGAACATTATTTGGTGCTCTTTATGTAGGACTAATGGCTGGTTATTTAGTTCGATTTGTAAATTCATGAAAAGTACCAAAATGATTATTACCAATTATGCCAATTATTATTATTCCTGTTTTTTGTACAGCAATTATTGCAATTCCAACCGCTTTCTTTTTAGCAGCACCATTTGGATATGTAATGGGTGCATTGGATTATGGTTTAAGTTGAATGGGATTACATCCAAATATAGGGTTTTTAGTTGGATTATTATTAGGAGCAATGGTTGGATTTGATATGGGTGGTCCAATTAATAAAACAGCTGTTCTTGTTGCAACATCATTAATGGTACAAGATGGTGGTCGATTAATGGGACCAGTAGCAGCAGCGATTCCGATTGCGCCATTGGGTTGTGCATTGACATCAACAGTATTTAGTCGTAAATTATTTACAAAAAAAGAACAATCAATGCCGGGACTTTTCAGAAATCTGTGTAACTTAGTGATTTTACAACTAAAATTTATTTAAAAAACACAGTTTTTAGGAAAGTCCGTCAATTCAATTTTACCTTGTTGGGTTATTAATTTTTTTGAACTTATACCATTACGAGCATTGTCACTATTACTATGTTGATTCTTATCATATCCTAAATAATTTTGCATCTCAGAATTCAACATTTTTTCTACTAATCTTTTTGTTAATTCTTTATATAATCCTCCCTCTTTAAAAACTGTTGTTAAATCTTCAGTATTTTCTAATAATAAATCTACTGCTTGTGATATTGGATCATTGTTATTAATATTTTGATTTTTAGCCATCTGTAACTCACTCTTTCTAGTCATTTAATTATATTTACTAGAATTAATTAAACATAGTTATTTTTGTAAGTTACACAGATTACTAAACATTACCTCAGGATAGGTTCCATCTCATTTTATATCTTTATCTTTATTAGGTTTAATTGCAAAATATAAATCTATTTTATAATGGTCTCCTCTTTGACTTTGTCAAATAGAAGCCCCCCCAGTGCGCATTATAATGATGGTCTAAAAAATAAGTCAAATCATTAGTTTTATGATGTGCTATTGAACCAATTATTAAACCAGTTACTCCACTTACTGCACCAGTTAATGCTAATGTTATTTTATTTAAATTTATTTTTATTCATGTTTTCATATTTATTTACTACTTTATTATAAATAATTTACTAACAGTTCTGCATTATCAATTTCATCATCATTTTTTAATTCTTTTCTAATTTCTTCTAACCATTCAGGTGCTAACTCATATTCAAGTTCATCTGCATGTTCTTTACATAAAAAAACATTGGTTACTTTTTTTTCGTCAACTCTTAATTGAACAATATTATCTGATACAATATTGCATCCTTTTCTTTGACAAATTACATCTTCATCAAAATTATCATTCATCATTTTAAATTGTTTTTGTTTATTTTTTACTTTTTTTCGAACTTTGCTTTTTTTCTTACTCATAAATTCTCCTTTTTTCTTTGTTTTACTTCTAAATTGTACTATTTTTGATTATTTTTACAAGTATGCTTTTAAATACAAAATAAACGCCTTTAATTTAGGCGTTTATTTTGTGAGACCTATACTATTAATTGTATTTAACTTGTTTATTATATTTTAAATATGAAAGTCCTTTTTTAAAAATATTTTAATTTAATTTTAAATTACACTTATAAATGTATATAATAAACCAGTCAATTAATATTTTAAAAATATTTACAATAAATTTAGAAATTTAAAAAATGATTAGGAGATTAAATATGGATTTTAATTATCGATGAACTTATAAAGAACAATATCCTAAAATTGATAAATTAATTTTAGAACATATAACAAAGAAATGAGAAAAATGAGATTGAAGAATAAAAAATACAAGAGATAAAAAGAAATATAAAATTATTGATTATCAATATCGAACAAGAAAAAACATTATATGGAATGGTAACATATAAAAGAAGAATTTATGAATATTTTGATGAAGAATTACAAAAATGAGTTCGTGTTTGTTTAGTTGATAAAATACTTCAATTACCTAAATATAAAAGAATTGGCGAAGACATTGAAGACACTATTATTGAAAATTTTGCAGATGGAAAAAGATATCATGATATTTGTGCTATTTGTAAAAAAGCAGGTATTAGTGTTAGTAGTGTTCATAGGGTTTTTAAAAATTTTGAAATAGTTGAAGCAAGTCCAGAAAAAGTAAAATTAGAAAAAAATCAACCTATTTTTGTAGCAATTGATGATGGACATCGAAAATTTTGAAATTTTAAACGTAAAGGTATAAAACACTCTATGCGATTAATAGTAACATATACAGATAATATTAATCACAAAGTACAAAATAAAAGAGTAAAAGCGATTATTAGAGCAACAAAAACAAAAATTGGAGTTAAAAAAACTGCTGAATTTGTTAAAGAACATTGTCAAAAATTTTATGAAAATATTGAACAAGCAAAAATTATTATTTGCGGTGATAGTGCAGGATGAATTAAAGAAGTTGCTGATTATTTAGGTGCACAGTTTGTTTTAGATAAATTCTATTTAATTAGAACATTATATCTTGGAATAATGGCTGGAAATAAAGAAAAATATTTAGAAGAATATAATCATTGTAAAAATTTAATTAATAATGGTCAATATGATGAATTAATTAACTATTTATATAAAAGACATATTCCGTAATTAAATTTTTTAAAAGTCAATTAATAATTTTAAAATTTATTTTATAATTTTGTTATTAACAATAAATTTAGAAAAGTGTTGATAAAAATGATTTTTGAAAATTTAAAAAAATTAAAAAATGAAGAATTTTATAGATATTTTGGTATAAAACGTTTTCATTTTAATGAAATGTTAGAAAAATTAATTGAAATAGAAAAATTAGAAAAAAATAAAGGTCGAAAAAATAAACTTTCAGTAGAAGAAAGATTAATGATGACTTTATTATACTGAAAAGAATATTATACTTTTTTTCAAATGAGTATTAAATCTAAAATGAGCCCATCAAGTTGTTTTCGAAATATTACTTGAGTAGAAAATAAACTTAGTAACCACAAAGATTACCAATTTTTAAAAGAAAGATATAAATTAAAAATTGATAAAAAACAAGAAAATTCAAATGAATTTCAATTTTATTTAATTGATTCAACTGAGATTGAAATTGAAAGACCAACTAAAAAAAACTACAGTTAGAATATTTTTCTGGTAAAAGTTGAATGTATTCTATAAAATTTCAAATTGTATATGATTTTTTTAATAAAAAAATTGTTGATATTTTTGCTGATAATGGTAAAGTGCATGATTTTCAAATATTAAAAAATTCAAATCTTGAATTTTCAGAAAAAACAATAATTATTGGTGATTTAGGATATCAAGGTATACAAAATATTTATAAAAATACAATAATACCAATTAAAAGAACTAAAAATAAAAAATTAACTAAACAAGAAAGAAAATACAATAAGATTGTATCTAAAATTAGAATTAAAGTTGAACATGTCTTTGCTTGATTGAAAAGATTCAAAATTTTAGTAAATAAATGTAGAAAATCTAAATTTAGACTTATGTACTTAAGATTTAACTTACTTTGTGAAATTTTTAATAAAATAAAACCATTAAAATAAAAAAAATATTAAAAATATTTTTTTAAAATTTAAATTTTTATCGAGTTAATATAAAAATATTATTAACAATTTTTTGTTTAAAATGTAAACTCATTTTTTAAACTATTTTTTCAAAAAATATTTATTTCTATATTCAATAACACTAAATAGTTTTAAAACAATTTTATTGACAATTAATTAAATTTAATTACGGAATATGTCCAAAGAATTAGATAATCATAAAAAATTAAAAAAACAGTATTTTAAAAATAATAAACAAGGTATTGAAAATCAAGGTGCAAAGTGAAATATAGGTTGCTTTACTGAAACTAATATTTGACATGTTTTAAAAGAAATGCTTGGTAATAGAACATATAATATTAGTATTTACATTAAAATGGTTATTTTTAAATGTAAGAACCTGTTTGGAATCTTTTGAAAAATTATTAATACAGTTTTTGAGTTTTAATTTATGTTAAAAATAACATGATTAAATGTATTTTATTTTTTTTATTTTTATTATTAAAAAAAATATAAGTGCTTTTTAAATAATTTGCCTGTATTTTGGACATATTCCGTAATTAAATTTAATTAATTGTCAATAAAATTGTTTTAAAACTATTTAGTGTTATTGAATATAGAAATAAATATTTTTTGAAAAAATAGTTTAAAAAATGAGTTTACATTTTAAACAAAAAATTGTTAATAATATTTTTATATTAACTCGATAAAAATTTAAATTTTAAAAAAATATTTTTAATATTTTTTTTATTTTAATGGTTTTATTTTATTAAAAATTTCACAAAGTAAGTTAAATCTTAAGTACATAAGTCTAAATTTAGATTTTCTACATTTATTTACTAAAATTTTGAATCTTTTCAATCAAGCAAAGACATGTTCAACTTTAATTCTAATTTTAGATACAATCTTATTGTATTTTCTTTCTTGTTTAGTTAATTTTTTATTTTTAGTTCTTTTAATTGGTATTATTGTATTTTTATAAATATTTTGTATACCTTGATATCCTAAATCACCAATAATTATTGTTTTTTCTGAAAATTCAAGATTTGAATTTTTTAATATTTGAAAATCATGCACTTTACCATTATCAGCAAAAATATCAACAATTTTTTTATTAAAAAAATCATATACAATTTGAAATTTTATAGAATACATTCAACTTTTACCAGAAAAATATTCTAACTGTAGTTTTTTTTAGTTGGTCTTTCAATTTCAATCTCAGTTGAATCAATTAAATAAAATTGAAATTCATTTGAATTTTCTTGTTTTTTATCAATTTTTAATTTATATCTTTCTTTTAAAAATTGGTAATCTTTGTGGTTACTAAGTTTATTTTCTACTCAAGTAATATTTCGAAAACAACTTGATGGGCTCATTTTAGATTTAATACTCATTTGAAAAAAAGTATAATATTCTTTTCAGTATAATAAAGTCATCATTAATCTTTCTTCTACTGAAAGTTTATTTTTTCGACCTTTATTTTTTTCTAATTTTTCTATTTCAATTAATTTTTTTAACATTTCATTAAAATGAAAACGTTTTATACCAAAATATCTATAAAATTCTTCATTTTTTAATTTTTTTAAATTTTCAAAAATCATTTTTATCAACACTTTTCTAAATTTATTGTTAATAACAAAATTATAAAATAAATTTTAAAATTATTAATTGACTTTTAAAAAATTTAATTACGGAATATGTCTTTTGTTAAAATTTTTTGAACATGAAAAAAGATCCTAAACAGGTTCTAACAAAATAAATTTAGAAACATAATTTAATGAATATAGTAATTATTGATTATTTCGCAATTTTGAATAGCATCTCAAAAATTATTATTTTTTATTTTTATTTTTAAACCAATAATGAAAAAAGTAAATAACATAGTTATAAAAAATAAAATTGGAACTAAAATTAAAACCAAAAAAATTTCACTTCGTAATTCAGTTCATTCATAATAATTTTCTTTAATATGATGAGTTCCAAGATTATAAAAATATTTTGCAGAATGCTCTATGATAAAACTTAATTGAAAATGTTTTAACATTTTAAATCCATTAATACAATTTAAATTTTTATCAAAATAAAAAAGATTAAAGTGACTAAAATCTATTAATATTAATCCTATAATTAAAGTTAAAATGCTTAAAATAAATAGTAATACAGTTATTAACTGTAATTTTTTCAGTGTTTTAATTTTCATTTTTAAATTCTCCTTAACATTATTTCATAAGTTTAACACTTAATAAAATTAATTATAAGTATTTTAGTTGCATTTAAGTTAAAAAAATTATATTATTTAAATACAATTTCATAAAATTCCAAATTATTTCTTGTCTAACATAATAATAAGACTATATGAATTAATTTATTCCGGATTTTTGACAATCTCCCTGGTTTTTTATCCAAAGTGACATAATTAACATTTTTTATCTCGAAAGGAACAATAATAAAATGTCAACAAATAAATATGATTTTGATATTGAAAAAGATAAAAATTGAGAACAAGCAGTAAAATGTAAAGAAAATATTTTTATTAAATGCCGAACAGAAAAAAATACTATTATATGCAAATTATTAGAAGATAAAGATAAAACAGAAATGCAACAAAATGAAGTAAAAACATTTCAAACACTATTTAAAAAAAGAACGTCAGAAAATAATAATTTATGTAATGAAAATTTAGAAAATATACAATTTGAACAAATAACTACATGAAATAAATATTTACAAAAAGAAATTAACAGTAATACCACTAATTATTTTTTTGATAAAAAAAGAAGAAGCAATACTTTTTAATCAATATTATATTAATTTTACAATAAAAATGTACGTAAAAATTTAAAGGTACATTTTTATTATTTTCTATTTTTTATTAACTTTGTATCATTCTAATTCTAAATCTTGTGCAACATCCATAACTACTTCTGACATTGTTGGATGTGGATGACAAGAAGAGGCTAATTCAACAATAGTACCTTCCGTTTGCATAATATTAACAATTTCAGCAATTATATCAGTAGCCGTTGAACATAAAATATGAGCACCTAGGATTTCTCCATATTTTTTATCAATAATTATTTTAACAAAACCATCAGTCTCACCATCAGCCAATGCCTTACCATTAATAGTAAATGGTATTTTCTTCATCAAATATTCTTTACCTAAAGATTTACATTCAGTTTCAATTAAACCAACGCTTGCCACTTCAGGGAATGAATAAATACAACTAGGAATTTTATTATAATCTACTTCTTGCTCTTTCAATGGCTGATTATCAGCATCCGTTCTACCTTCTTTAACTAAAATATTATTAAGTGCTGCTAATCCTTGTGTTGACGCAACGTGAGCAAGCATTCTTTGACCATTAGCATCTCCAATTACATATATATTATCAATAACATTATTGTTAGCATCTAAAGCTTCCAATTTATTATTTACGGCAAATGCTTGATTAGGCTTAATTTGAATTCCCAAATTAGTAAAACCTTCAGTAATTGGCGTTCTTCCAGTACTTAATAAACAATAGTCGCTAGTTACTGTTAATGGTTTTTTATGTTCTTTATCGGTTGCAGCATAATAAGTTAAAGTTTTATCCTTTAATTCATTAACACTATGACCAGTAATAATATTAACACCATTTTTTTCAAGAATTTTAGTTAAAGTTGTACTAATATCTTCATCTAGTAATGCTAAAATACGATCTAAATATTCAATAATAGTAACTTTAGTACCAAGTGTACTAAATAAACAAGCAAACTCAATTCCAATAACACCACCACCAATAATAGTTAGTGTTTTTGGAACTTCTTTTAAAGAAAGAATTTCAGTCGAAGTTAATAATGTTTGGTTTGTTTTTAAATCTTTTTCACTTAAACCTTGTGGACCATTAGGATTATCAAACATTTTTACTTTTGAACCAGTAGCAATTATCATATATTTAGTAGTATATTTCTTTTCTTTACCGTCTTTAGCTTTCACTAAAATCGTATTTTTATCAATAGCACTTCCAGTTCCTAATAATTGTTCAACTTTATTAGATTTCATTAAAAAGCCAACACCACCAGTTAAACCTTTAACAACACCAGCTTTACGATCTTGCATTACTTTTCAATTAATTTCAATATTTTTTTTATCTTTAATAGCAACACCATATTTATCAGCATTTTCAATATAATGAAAAACTTTTGCGCCCTTTAGTAACGTCTTAGTAGGAATACATCCAACATTTAAACAGACTCCACCTCAGTTATCTTTTTCAACAATTGCAGTTTTTAAACCCATCTTTGCTGCTCGAGCCGCTGTTACATAACCACCAGGACCTGCCCCGATAATTATTAAATCAAAATCATAGTTAGACATCTTTTACATTTTCTCCTTAAGCTAAAATTAATGTTGGATTTTCTAATAACTCTTTAAGTCGAGAAAGGAAATAACCAGCAGGTGCACCATCAATAACACGATGATCAATTGAAAGTGATAATGGAAAGAACTTATGTTCAAAAATTTTACCATCAGCAATAATTAGTTTTTTTTGCATCATTCCTAGACCCAGAATTGCTACTTCTGGATAATTAATAACTGGTGTTCCCATTTCAATTCCTGCTGAACCAAAATTAGTAATAGTAAATGATCCACCTTGCATTTCATCACCTTTTAATAGCCCCTTACGAGCTTTATCACCCAATGAATTAACTTGTCTTGCTATTTCAAATAATGAAAGTTGATCAGCATTTTTAATAACAGGAACTACTAAACCCTTTTCAGTATCAGCTGCCATACCAATGTTATAATATTTTTTAACAAGAATTTCATTATTAGCCATGTTCAAAGTTGAATTAAGTAATTTAAATCGTTCTTCTTTTAACGCTTTAGCAACAGCCTTTACAAAGAATGGCATAAATGTTAATTTAGCACTACCATCTGGATCTTTTTCCGCTGGTTCTTTTAAAGTTGCACGTAATTGTACTAAGTTTTCAGCATCAACATTAATCATTAAACTAACATGTGGTGCTGTATAAACTGATAATGACATTTGATTAGCAACAGCCTTACGAATTCCTGATAATGGTAAATGTTCAACATTACCAAAACTTTCGATTTTAGTAACATTAATACCTTGTGAACTAATAGTTGTAGCAGAAACTGAAGATATTGAATTAATAGGTGTTGTTGATGCAGTAGCACTAGTTGTTGTACCACCATTCTTGGCATTTAATAAATCATCTTTTAAAATTCTACCACGAGGACCAGTTCCTTTAATTGTTCCCATATCAACACCTAAGTCACGAGCCATTCTACGTGCTAATGGTGTTGCTAATACTTTACCCGTTTGTTGAATAGGTTGCACATTTTGTTTTGGTAATTCAACTGGTGATACTGTAGATGTACTAGCAACTGATTCAGATTTTGGTGAAGAATTTGTTGATGAAGGACTTTTATTATCACTAATTGTCCCACCAAACTCAACAATAACAGCACCTGACTTAATACTATCTCCTTCTTTAACAAGAATCTTAGAAACTTTACCATCTGCTTCGGCTTTAATACTATCTGAAGCTTTATCTGCTTCGATATCAACAACATTATCACCTTTTTTTACATTATCTCCAACTTTAACATGAATTTGAGTTACAGTAACTTCATCGATTCCATCCATATCTTTAAACTTCAATTCCATCTTTTCACTTTCCTTTCTTTAAACAACTAACTAAACTGGATAATTCATCATTAGTTTAACTTTTTCCATAATTTTATCTGGACTAATTATAAATCATTTTTCACCTTTAGACAGTGGAACAGTAATATCATAACCCGTTAATCTTGTTGGAGGACATTCTAAATATTCAAAACACTTTTCATTAACAATGGTAATAATTTCTGAGGCAACTGAAAATGAACGAACCGCTTCTGAAACAACTAATAATCTTCCTGTTTTTTTAACAGAATTAACAACTGTTTCTTCATCTCATGGTTGTAATGTTTGTAAATCAATTAATTCAATTTTAAAATTTTCTTTTTCTTCTAAAATTTTAACAGCAGCTTCACAATCATAAACTTTTGAACCATAAGTTACAATCGTTAAATCAGGTTTTTCTTCAGCCTTATATTCTTTAAGAACTTTAGCTTTACCAAGAACAGCCACTTCATAAGCATCACTAACTTCTTCTCTAACATCATATGTATAATTATTGCTAGTATAACTATTGAAATAAGTTCCTAAACATTCTAAAACAATAACAGGATCTGGACTTTCAATTGCTGCCAATAATAATTTTTTAGTATCATTAGGTTTTGAAGTCATAACTACTTTTAAACCTGGAATATGACAAAATAAAGCTTCAATTGCTTCTGAATGATGCTCCAAAGCACCATTATTACCATTATTTCAATCATATGAAGGCATACGTACTACCATTGGACAAGTGAATCTACCACGAGAACGATTTCTCATTCGTGCAGCATGACATAACAATTGTTGAAAAGCAGGGAAAGCAAATCCTGAAAATTGCATTTCAATAATTGGATTTAAACCATTAATTGCCATTCCAACGGCACTACCAGCAATAACTGCTTCAGCAATTGGTGCATCAAAACAACGATTAACGCCAAATTTTGCTTGTAAACCTTTAGTTGCTCGAAAAACACCACCAACATTACCGGCATCTTCACCATAAACAACAACATTAGGATTTTTTTTCATTGCTAATTCTAAGGCTAAAGTAATAGCTTGCACATTATTTCTTTTCATAATTATTTTTTCTCTCCTTCATTGAAGAAAGCTTTTGCTTCTGCTTTTTGTTCTATTAATTGTGGTGTTAATTTTTCATATGTATAATCAAATATTTCATCAATTGAAACACTTTCATTTTTTAATGCTCAAGTAATTGCATCATTAACCTTTTTAGTAATTTGTTTATCTAATTCTGCTTGTTTGTTGTCATCTCAAAGTTTAATTGATTTTAAATATTCTCTAATACGATCGATTGGATCTTTTTTTAATCATTCTTGTTCAATTTTATAATCTTCAGCAGAAAAATAATCTTTTTTAATATCAAAAGCAGAATGCGCATTTTGACGATAAGTAACAGCTTCAATTAATGAAGGACCATTACCTTTTTTTGCTCTTTCAATTGCTTCTTGTGTAGCATAATAAACAGCAAAAAAATCATTACCATCAACACGAATATTAGGTACACCAAATGCTGTTCCTTTTTGTGCAAAAGTTGGACTCATTGTTGCTTTAGCAGTTGGTGTATCTAATGATCACTGATTATTTTCAACAAAGAAAACAACAGCTAATTTATGGATAGCAGCAAAATTAATTGCTTCAGAAAACTCACCTTCAGAAGTACCACCATCACCAATCGTAGTAATAACAATTCCTTTATCTTTTTTATATTTTTCAGCAAAAGCAATACCTGTTGCATGTGAATATTGAGTAGCAATTGGAATATTAACTGGTAAAATATTAACACCTTTCGGCATTTGACTTCCCATTTCATTTCCTAATCAATATTGAATTACTTTTTCAACTGGATATCCAGCAGTAATTCATGCTGCATTATTACGATAAGCTGGTACTAATCAATCAATACCTGGTCGTAAGCAACTAGCATAAGCAACTTCAACACCTTCTTGACCTTTTGAAGATAAAAAGTTAATAACTTTTCCGATTACTTTTGGAATTCCATTTACTAATTTAACTTGTCCTTTTTCATCTTTTTCATAGTTTAATTCCATTTGCATTTGTTCTTGTATTCGTGAAAAACACATGTTTTCATATGCTTTTAATAAAACCTTACTATCAAATTTTTTTAAATAATCAACAAAATTAGGATTAATTACTCCTTTTTCATTTAATATTTGAAAAATTTCTTTTTGGGGATTATCAAATTTCTCAACTCACATTTAAATTTTCCTCCTAAATATTTTAGTTAATTGCAGTTACACTTTTAATTATACTAATTTTTAAAATAATGAATGAACATACCTTTTCATTATACTACTAATAATTGTTGGTTCAAGATAATTTGTACTAAAATATTAATTTATCTCCGGTTTTATTAATATACTATTTTTTTTATTTCCTATTATCATGTAAAAATGAAAAATATATTCTAACAATAAACAAAACAGAAAAAATAATTTAAATCATAATATCATTGTTTATTTATTTTTTACAACATAAAGTCCTAATAAAATTAGGACTTTATAATAAAATTTATAATCATAAAACATTATCAAGATAATAAATATACAATAAAAATATTTTTATTTAATGTAAGATAAATATTCTTCATATCCTTCTGTAATCATTTCTGATAACGGAATAAAACGTAAAGCTGCTGAATTAATACAATAGCGTAAACCGCCTTCTTTTTGTGGACCATCCTTAAAAAAATGCCCTAAATGAATATCATTTTTTTTAGAACGTACTTCAGTACGCTGCAACATTAGGTTAGTATTATCTTCCTTTTTAAGGATAACTATTTCACTAATTGGTCTTGTAAAACTTGGTCAGCCATGACCAAAATTACATTTATCTGATGATGCAAATAATGGTTCACCTGATAAAATATCGACATAAATTCCCTTTTCCTTATTATCTCAATATTTATTTTTAAAAGGAAGTTCCGTTACTGAATTTATAATGACCTCATATTGTAAAGTAGTTAACTCATTAATAGTTTTAATTTTTCATTTTTGTTTCATATTTTTTTTACCTTTTTCTAAACAAAATATTAATTTTTAGTTGAATAATTATTTTCTAACTTTCTTAACTCATCCCTAGTATCTTTAGGTAAACTTTCACCATAATCCATAAGTTTAACCATTTCCTTAAAAGCAGCTTTAGGAATAGCTAATTTTTCAATATCTTTTTCAGTAATATGTAAATTAATTTTATCAATTTGCATAGTTTTTATTTTTCTAACAAAATCAGGTTCGGCTACAAAAACAGAAGATAATCCTATCATATCTCCATATTCTAAGGCTTCTAAACATTTATCAGGACTATTTATACCACCACTAACAATAACAGGAATACGTTGATTAATGTGTTGATAAACAACTTTATTCACTAATTGATTAAAATATTCCCCCTGAGATTGAACTTTATATTTATATATATTTCTTCCCCAACTAGCTAGTGCTAAATAATCAATTTTAATGTTTATTAATACTTGATCCATGAATTGTAAAAAATCTTCAATTGGATAACCTATTTCTTGACCTCTAGTTTCTTCAGCTGTAGCTCGATATCCTAAAATAAAATTTTCACTAGCATGCTTATCAATTGTTTCTCTTACTGCTTGTAAAATTTCTAATCCCAAACGTGAACGATTTTCTAAATTTTGATTACCATAAATGTCATTTCTTTGATTACTAATTACTGAAAAAAAAGCTTGAATTAAAAGTTTTTGTGCTGAAGAAATTTCGACACCATCAAAACCAGCTTCAATAGCCCTTAAGGTATCTTTTTGATAATCTTTAATTAATTCTTTGATTTGCTTAATACTCAGTTCTTGAACTTCATGTGGAAAAGGATACATAAAAGATTGCTTAGAAGGTCCAACTACATAACCTAAACGATTTAAACTAATTATAGAAAAACGACCTGAATGTGCTAACTGTAAAATAGCTTTTGCACCTTTTGATTTCATAGCATTAGCAACTTGTTTTAATGAATCAATATGTTCATCATTAGCAGCAGAAAAACCAAATTCAAAAATTTGTCCCTCTAAATTAATATAAGCAGCACTAGATATCGCTAAGTATGCACTATGAGCTCTTTTAAGAGCATAATCAATATTTTCTTTACTAGCAAAACCATCATAACTAGAAACATTTAAGGTAATTGGTGAAAGCACAAACCGATTATCAAAAACAAAATTTTTAATTTTGATTGGTGAAAATAACTTAGAATATTTTTTATTCATGTTAACTCAAAATTAATTCTAAAAATTGGTTATTATCTATTTTCTTTAAAAAATATGAAGAAATATCCAATTCTTGTAATTTTATTTTTAAATCTTGTTTAATCATTTTAGTACCTTCAAGACCTTTCTCAAAAATAGTTAAATCTTTTGTAGCAAAAAAATCACCACTAATTTTGCAACTTTTAATTTTACCATTATCAATTATTAATGAAATATTCATTGTTCCAATTTCTAAACGTGCTTCACGATTATATTGATAGCGAGGACTTAAACCATAAACCCATTCTCAATTCTTATACTTTTGATCAACTAACTTGTCAATTTCTAGTCATTGCTCATTTGATAAAACGTATCGTTCAACATCTGCTATTTTTTCTACATTCATCAATCGTTTAATAATTTCATCTTTAAACTCAAAAATAGTTAATTTTTTGAATTCTTCATTAAGGTGATTTTTTAATTTATCTACTCTTTGATTAATTGATTTAATTCCTTTTGATTCATTTTTTTTACAACTTGGTTTAAGTGCCAAGATCATAGCATCCAAATCAATATCATAAAGTAATGAATAACCACCATAAATAATATTATCTTCTTTTAACATAGCTGCTCCAGAAACTTTTTTACCATTAATTGCCAAATCATTTTTTCCACTTTGCATGATATTTTTAATCCCATATCTTTAAGCACTTTTATAATTGGCTTATAGAATTCTTGGTAATTAGCATAAATCGAATTAGTATTAGAATTTAATGGAATTAAAAAACAAAAATTTACTGAATTTGAATCAATAAAAATAGCTCCTCCTCCAGTATCACGACGCACAACTGGAATATTATTTTTATCCAAATATTCTTTATTAACTTCAACCTCTGGATTTTGAAAATATCCCAATTGAATATGAGGATCAAAAATAAAAGGAAATATTATCGTTTTGTTTTTTACTTTTAAATTATTTAGTGCTCATACTTGAATCGCTAAAGCATAAGCTCCATCTTTGATATATTTACCATTTCTTATAGGTTCAATTAAAATCATAATATTCCTCCAATTTTATTAAATTTGTAAATCAATTTTAATTTTCTTCAAGTTCTAAAAATTCTTTTTCAACTACATCTGTTAATTTCAAAATTCAATTATCTTTAGACTTTTTTGAATTGAAAAGAGTTGGATTTTCAATTGCTCTTTGATTATATTCCAAAACCTTTCCTGTTAGTGGACTGCGCGCATGCAAAATAGCTTTTGAAGCCTCTACTGTTAATACTAAATCATTTTTATTAACTACATCATTTTCTGTATTATATTTAACATAACACGCCATACCCATATCATCTTGTAATTTGGGTGTAGGACTAATTATGTATATATTATCTCTTTTTTCTATTATTAAACAATTTGCATTTTTTTCATTTTTACCCCCTAAAATAAAATAAGAAATGTTCAATGAATAAATTAAGACTATAGTAATTTTTCTTAACTCTATCTAATTATTATTCATTTCATATTTATTTATAAATTTTTTTATCTCATTAATATAAGTTTGATGAGCATCTGGCAAAGTTTCAACATGACCAATATTTTCTAAAAATAAATAATTATAATTTTTATTATTACCTTTAATTTGAAAATTATGAATAACATTAGCCATGAAAAATGGGACAAAATCATCTTTTTTACCATGAATTAATAAGGTAGGAACTTTAAATCCTGTTTTTAGTTTTTTTAATAAATCATATTCTAAAATATTTGTATTTGTAAATTTTTGATATCTTTTAGATATACCATTACTAATTAATCATCAAGGTTTTTTATAACGATATTGCATGACGTAACGAAATTGAACAAGTAGATTAGAGAATCCACAATCAGTAATTGCTCAATTAATTGAACTGATTGGTGCATAATTCAACAAATAATAATTAATTGTTGATGCGCCCATACTATTACCAATTAAACCAATTGTTTCAACTTGATAATTAGTCTTTAATCAATTAATTAAACAATTAACATCTTGCGCACAAGTAAGACCAGTATCACTATATTGACCATAAGTTTTACCATGAGCAACACTATCAAATGTTAAAATATTATATCCTTCTTCATAAAATCAAGAGACTAACCTTAAAGCTAAATATTTATTTTCAGTTCAACCATGAAAACCAATAACTCATTTGTTGCTTTTATTTTTTTGAATAACAGCTAAACAACTAATATCTTCATTATTATTATTTTTAATAACAAATTCTTGATAATTTTCTTTTTTTCAATCAATTGGATAACCATATTTATTAAGTTCTTTAATCTTACAATCATAATAATGATAATCAAAACTATTAATATCAACTAATTGATCATCATTAATTTTAACATTTTCTTCTTTTTGATAAGTAAAACAAAATTTAAAAAATTGTTTTTGATATTTTTTTGAATAAAAATAAACAAAAGGAAATAATAAAATAACTAATAAAATTTTGCTAAAAGAATAACAAAATTTTTGATAACCATTCATTAAAATTTCGTCACTAACAGAATCATTTATTACCTTCATTTCCCAGTCTCTCCTATCTAACAAATTTGTATCAAATCCATATTTGATTAAAAAAATAACTAGTTTTATTTTTTATATACCGTGTCCTTTTTTTGTTACAATCTAATTTTCCTTAAAAAATATTTTTTTTCAAGATCTATTTTTAAATTTATAAAAATAATATATTATTCAATAGACTTCTTGCAAAACTATGATATTAATCACATTTTTTAAGTTTAAAAATTTATTTTAATAACACTTTTAATATTTTTTAAAAATTATTGTTCAAAATATGTTTTATTTTTTGTCATTAAAATACAACAAAAATTATTATTTCAAATAAAAAAATAAAATATTAAATTATCAAATATATTTAAATTAATAATTGTAAATTATAAATTGAAGCTATTAAATTAAATCTTAATGCAAATTTTTTTCTTCTATTTCGATATTTTTCACTAATAATTTTAAATTTTTTAAGAATCGCAAAAACATGTTCAATAACAACTCTCATTTTTGAAATAGCCTTATTATTTTTCTTTTCTTCTTTAGTTAAAGGGTTTTTCTTTGATTTTCGTTTAGGTAATAAGACATTTTTATGTATGTTTTGTATACCTTGATATCCTAAATCTACTAAAATAGTTGTTTCTGATAAAAATTTCGTTTTTGAATTTTTTAAAATTTTAAAATCATGATTTTTACCATAAGAAAAATAAGAACTTATAATTTTTTTACTATCTTTTTCAATTATGACTTGAGTTTTTATTGTATGTTTTTTCTTTTTTCCTGAATAATATTGTTTTTGACTTTTTTTGGGCGTTGAATAGTACTTTCAGTCACATCAATGATAACTGTTTTATCTTTAAAATTATTATTTAACAGTGATTTTTGCCCATCAAGTTGTTGAAAATCAGGATGTTTTATTAAAGTATTTTCTATTCACTTGATATTCCTATAGCAACTACTTTCACTAATTCCATAACTTTTAGCAATATGAAAATAAGTTCGATACTCTCTTCAATATTCTAAAGTCATTAATAAACGATTTTCTAATGATAATTTATTAGGTGTACCACCATTTTTAAACTTTTTTACTTCTTCTGTCTTTAAAATTTCTAGAATTTTATTAAAAATAATATCATTTATACCAGTTAATCTTAATAATTCTGGATTGTTAATAGTTTTTAATTTATCAAACATCATAGATTACCTATCTTTTTTATTTTTAATTTTATTTTAAAAATTTAATTTTTAATAGATAGGTTTTGCAAGAAGTCTAATATTTAAATACACTTATTGAATATTTAAAAATTAAAAAATAAGAATATATTTTGTTTAATTGCTTATTTTCTAGTACCATGTAAAAAAAAGAAAAATATGATCCAACAGCAAACAAACCAATAAATGTTAGGCAAAAAAATACTGGTTGATAAATATTGGTGAATGATAGTTTATAATCAACTGAAGGAACAATCTGAAAAAAATTATAATAATTTTTATCACTTTGACTATAAAAAAATAAAATTAATTCAAGTTATATATTTTTGTGGTACAAAATATCCAATAATAATGGTTGGTGTTGAAATTGTATATGTCATATCAATAAAAAAGTCACCAAATAAAATAGAAGTTAAAAAAATAATTATATTAATTATTTGAATTATATAAGGATTTTTTATAGAACCAGAAATTAATAAAGCCAAGAAAAAAATAACAATAATATTTAGACTAATACTAAATATAAGACCAAATCATTGTGAAAAAGTTTTCATTGCTAATATTCATACTGTCATGATATTAGTTCCTTGTAACTTATCAAGAAAAAATAAATATCCAAGTAATATAAATACTGTACAAAAAGAAATAACAAAAATAACAATTAATAAACTTAAAATAAATGCAATCTTATTGATACCAAAATTGTGTAATTGTTTTAAAAAAACTGATTCGCGTCATTGACAAATAATATCTCCAATTAAAAAAATATTAAATAATATTGGTAATAAAATATAACTAGAAACTATAATATAACGATTATATTTAATAATTGACTGTGATGTTAAAAAATAAACTAAACTAAGTAAAATAACAGGCATTATTAAAAAGTAAATATAAGTTCTAAATGTTTTTAAAATCGTTTTAAACATATAACTTATACAATGACTAAAAATTACTATACTATTTTTATTTTTCATATTTCACCTTTAAATTTCTATATTAAACACAAATGATTGTTGAGAAATAACATTATTGTTATAAACTGGTTTAATCATTAATTTTAACTGATTATGAATAGATTTTAAATTTTTTAAAAATAATAGTTTTGACTAGTTTCGCCAATACGATATCATTTTTTTTCATCAAAATAATAAATAGCATAATAACTTAAATTTTCAATATTAACAGCATCTCATTGAAAACGAGCATTGTATAATATTTGATTATTAACTGTTCGATTAATTACATATTCTGATTTTGGATTTGAAATTACTGTATTTTCTTTGATTTGATTATTAGTTGTTGGACTATTTATTTCAAATTCACCAACATTAAACTTAAAATTATTATTAGTTGCTTTAATTTGTAATCCTAATTTAGAAATACGATTAAAAGTATTAATACCACCAATTTTCTTTAAATCTAAAGTAATTTTAACTCAACCACCTTGTAACTTTTCTTCATTATTTGGTGAAAAAGTTTGACGGTTTGCTATTAACGATTTTTGATCAGTAGTAGTAACTAAAAAATTAACTTTAGCATTATTATCACCATTAGTATTATAAATAAAGCTAATTTGATGGTCATTTTTAATTAAATTAGTTCCCATAATATCTCAATCATAAACTTTATTTGTATTTCAATCGCCATTAACTATACTACCTTCTTCATTAAAACCCGAACCAATAGCAATTGAATTTCCTTTTTCATACACTTGATCATAATCATAAAAACCAGAAATTTTAGAGATATCTAATGGTTGTTCTGGATGAACATCATCATAAATTTTTCATTGATAAGTTGCTAAAATATCAGTTAATCTACGATTTGTTCATGGATAATCATTAGCAACAATACTATTACCATTTTGATCATGATTAACAAATTTAATACCACTACCCATTGAAAAATTAGTTTTCTTATTTAAAATTTGATTATCATCAAATAAAGTAGTTCGTTCTTTAACTAAATCACCAATGCCATAACTTGATGAGTTATAACCATTATTAGTTAAATAATTATAAATAGTATCTTTTACAAATGGATTTGGTTTTCCTTTAGTAACTGCAGTTTTTATTCTAGGATCCGATATAAATGCTGCCTCTTGATAATTATCACTTGCATTTCAACCTTGATAATCATTTGCATTATTATTTGCTTGCATACCAATATTATTATTTCTAATAAAAGTATTTGTTCCTGAAAATTGAATATTATTAAATAAATTTGTTGTTTGTGTCGCAAATAAATAAGCTCTAGTATCATTAACATTATGATTTTTAGCTCAATTATAAGCATACGATCCAAATGTTCCAGCACCATTATCTAAAAAATCAGAAATTCCAGTATACACATTTTTATTATATTGAGGTTTACCAGCAATCATTGTTTCTGCATAACCTAATTGTCGAAAATCATAACTTCCAAAAAATTGGGCATTAGCTCCAGCATCAAGAATAGTATTTAAATTTTTACCACTATAATTTGGATAATCTGTTAAAAATGAGGTTGTTTTATCTGGTGTTTCACCAAAAGTTAATTGAATATCAGTTGGTGTAACTTCACCATTAGCTTTACGATAACCACTATCTGCCATTTTTAATGTTTCTATATTATTATATCCAGTAACACTTTTTGAAACTGTAGCACCATTACGATAAAAAATTATTTTTAATGATTGAATATTTGGATCACTAGCAGTAGCTACTTTATAATTAAATTCTTTAATAATTTCGGCCATAACATTATAATCTAAAACTGTACCATTGGGAGCAGCAACTTTTGGTTCATTATTAATAAATCAACCATCAAAGCCATTATAATTAGCAATATTAATTAAAATATCAACTATTTTATAACTACCATCACTATTTTTACTAAGAAAATCTTTTAACATTTCTTTTGTTAAACCGTGATATCCATCAAGAAAAAGATTACCAAATATTGGTGTTCCATTAATGTGTGCACTATCAATAATATCAGCTGGTGGTGGAACAATTGGCCCTTCAAATCAAGAACCTGATCAATTAATAAAATAATTAGTATATTGTCAATTTAATGGTGTATTTTCAAATGGATTTTTTGTCCCCACTATTGTATTATCAAAAGTACGATGTTTTCGTGTTGAAAATCCTAGTTGATTATAATTAATATTTTCATCTTGGTTACTTGAGTTGTATGTTGCTACAAATTGACGTTTCTGTAAAGGTACTGTTGCTCGATTATACTTTGCATCATAGTCTTTTTGTGGATTCCAATCTAAAATTGAATTCATTCTTAAATATTTTCGAGCTGAAGAAGTTATTCCAAAATCAGAAGCATAATTACCATTAGGCATAAAACCTTTATTTAAAGGAATGCCAGTCACTGCTTGTTTTTTAATGTTTTGTGTTCATTGAAAACCAGTATTAAATTTTGAATAATTTAAATAATGACCAGTATTGCTTGGTTTAACATTTCCCAAATCATTAATATTACCAATATTATTAATAATATTTTGCGAGTTAGTATTATCAAAATTAATACCATCTCCATAATCTGAATTTGTTCAGTCAAAATTTGGTAAACCATTTAAATAATCACTACCATCTAAACTACCAATATTACAACCAACTACTAAACTAGCAGGAGCAGAAATTAAACTAAAAACACCAAAAAGTAATAATATTTTTTTCATCAATTTTTATCCTTTCATTCCTCAATTAAAAAATCTTTTTGATAAATAGGAAAACAACATAGTAAATATCAAGATTCCAATTAATGTTTGCCAAATACTAGTAAAAACAACAAATGATATTTCATTATAATTTTGAATAATTTGACTTATTCCTAGTGAATCTAAAAATTGATATGAAGTAATCAACATATTAAACCAAATAAAATATTTAGTTGGACATAAATAACCAATAACAATAAATATTAAATTATTGTTAGTTACTGTTGGTTGAATTAAAACATCCGAAAAAATAATCAAAAATATGGTAAAAATAGCAAGCATTACAAATGATAAATTAAACTTAGGAAAAAATGTTGTAATAAATATGTTAGCAACTGTTAAAAAAAATGTTAATAATATCATAGCAAATATATAGAAAATTCAAATAAATCATCTAATATTAGAAAGTAAATTTAGATGAAAATTAAATATTGAAATTAAAGAATAAATATTATAACAAATAATATTAATACTTACTGATAATGATACCATTATTAAATTTGATAAAAAAATTGTTAAAATAATATAATATTCATTAATACCAATTATTTTTATTCTTTTTAAAAAGTTTTTCTTTCGCCATTCAATCATAAATATTCCTAAATAAAAATATGAAATAAAAACTGATATTGATAAAAAATTTAACAAAATGGGGGGTAAAATTTGATAATAACTATAATTATTTCATAATCACGATGATAATGCAGAAATTAAAAAACCTAATAAAAATACAAAAATATAAGTTCTAGGATTTCCAAAAATTACTTTTGAAATTAAAGAAAAAAGTCTTGAAAATTTAGAAACAGTACTTTGTTTGAATAATTCTTTAGTTACCATTAACTTCATTTTGATAATACTCCACCATTATTTTACGTAAACTACCATATTTTTTTATAATTGCATCAATACTTTGGTCTTGATAAATTTCACCATTTTTTAAAATTACTACCCGATCACAAAGTAATTCAACTTCTTCTGGTGTGTGTGAAACAATTAATAAATTAATTTTTTTAATTTCTTTTCATGACTTAATAAAATTAACAAGTTTAATTTGCATTTTTAAATCTAAACCTGTAACTAACTCATCTAAAATTAAAATTTCAGGATCATTTAAAATTGATAAAAAACAATTAAATCTTTGTCTTTGACCACCCGAAAGTAAAGAAATTTCTTTTTTCAAAATATCATTTAACTCAAAAACATCAATTAATCCTTTGCCTTCTTCACTTTTAATATATTTTTTATTTTTATAAAATTTAATTAAATCAATAATTCGTGTACCAACTGGTCAATAACCTTCTTGAAATTGAACACCAATTTTCCGACTAACCTTTTTACCAACATCATCAAGAAATAATACTTTACCTGATTTTGGTTTTAAAACTTGTGAAATAATTTCAACCAAAGTAGTTTTACCAGAACCATTAGCACCTAAAATAGCAAGTGATTGTGAAGCAGGTATCTCTAAATTAATATTTTTTAAAACCTGATTTTTAGCATAATTTTTACTTATATTTTCTAGAATAATCATTTTTATTTTCCTTGTAAATTATTATTTAAAATTTCTTCATATAATTGATTAAACATTTTTTTCATATCAGAATCCAAAATTAATAGTGGCTTTACTGTTTTGTCACTGGGTGGTTTATTTCACATATATTCACCTTTATTATTTCGTTCCACATATTTATCAAAAGTGTAAAAATCAATATCAATTGATTTTTCAATTGTTCTACCTAAATCTTGAATTCAAATTTTTACTCATTGAAAATAAAAACCAGCTTCAAAATACTTCATAACTCATAAGTTTAAATATTCATTTGCATTAATATAATTACTACTTGGATCATTAATTTTATTAATAGTAAACTCAATAAAATATGTTCGCAATGTTAAGGCCATGTATATTTGCATTGATTGTGAATGAATAATTTTATTATTAATATAATCATTAATATCTGCTGTTGGTATACCAATTTCATCATAGCCAGATTTACCAGCATTTTTACTTGCTGAATCACGGTATTTATCAAATTCAGCAAGATAAAAATTATTAAAACCATTAACAATATTATCATTAGTTTTACCTACTTTATCAATAGCATCTTGATATAAAAATTGTCAAACATTTAATTGATTTCTATCTTTTTTTGGTCAACCACGTGTTGGATAAAGAATATCATTTATACTATTTGTTTGATCAAAACTATTATTTACTAAAAATGTAATAACATTGCTAATTGGTGTTATAAAAATAAACATTATAAATAAAATCCATAAATATTTCTTCATATTTCCTCTTTAATATTAGTTATAAAAGTAAGGATATCATAAATAAGAATTTTATTCATTATTTTATGATACTTTTTATGATTTCTTCAGCAAGAAAATTTTCACCAAAAATTTCGTTAATATTAGCATTTTCAATTATATTAGTAATAGTTGCTACATTATATTTTTGTTTTTCTAGTTTTTTTTCTAAACTAGTAGTACCTGCTGACCCTAGGAAATCACCATATATTTTAATATTTTCAATAATTCCTGCCTTAACATTCATTCAAACGTGAATAGTTCCTTTACTAGGAAAAAGTGTTTTATGTTTTAAATCAAAATCTGGAGATTTACCATAAACTCAATCTCAAGTTCGATATTTAGTATTTGCTAATGATTCAATATCAGCAATCATTTTTTCAGAAAATTCCATAATCTTTGTATTTTTTGTACTTTTTAATTGTTCAATAATTAAATTTTGAAATTCTTCAATTGTTATTGGTGGATTTAATAATGGTAAAATATTTGTTACTCGTGCTTGTACTGATTTAATACCTTTTGATTTTAATTTATCCAAATCAGGTTTTAATACTTTTGGTAACATTTGCATATCAACATTAAAAAGAATAGTACCATGATGTAAAATTCGATTTTTATATGTATATTGGGCATTACCCGATATTTTTTTATCATCAACTAAAATATCATTTTTACCACTAAATTGAGCATTTAAACCTAGATTTTGTAAAACATTAACTATTGGTTTTGTAAAAAGACCATAATTACGAGCATTATCTTTATTTTTATCAAGAATAAAAGTAAAATTTAAATTTCCTAAATCTTGATAAACAGCTCCACCACCAGATAATCTTCGTACAACATTAACTTTTTTTGTTCTCACATATTCATTATTAATTTCTTCAATTGTATTTTGGTTTCTACCAACAACAATAGTATTATTATTTTGTCATAATAATAAGATTTCATCATTTATATAAGGATTAGTAATCAAATATTCTTCGGCTGCTAAATTAAAATATGGGTCTTTGCTATTATTAATATAATAAATCATTATTAATTTAATCTCCTTTATCTTCGGTTTTAAAATTTGTTCATTTATTAACAAATTTTAAAGTAGTTTTGCAATATGTATCATAATCGGTAGTGACGGCTCTTATATGTTTAGCAGATGGCATAATTAATAATTCACTTATTGTTTCTTCTTCATAATTTAGTTTCTCTTCATACATTTTTTTGTGCCATTGTTGCTGGTACAGTTTCATCATCATTACCATGAATAAATAATACAGGAATTGAAGAACAATATTTTAATTTATTAATAGGATCAATACTATTAATATTAAATTTATCTTTTAACCTAAAGAAAAATTTAACACCATAATAAAATCAAAATCAATGAAGGTTAAAGTATTGTTTACCCATAATTTTAATAATATGACTAAAACTATCAAATCCACAATCAGAAATTGCACATTTAACACCAAATTTACCAGTATCAAATCGAGATATTGTTTCCAAAACAGTACTGGCACCCATACTATTACCAATTAAAGTAATATTAGGAGGTTGTTTAAAATCTGTTTCTGCTAAATAATTATTAAGACTTAAAATAACAGCATATAAATCATCTGCTTCTTTATTACCAAAAGTAATTGCATCATGGATATTATTACTACCATGACCTCTTGTATCATAAGTAACAATACTATATCCCTGTTCATAAAAATGTTTAACTAAATATAAAATGCTATAGCGATTTTGTTGTCAACCATGAGTTGCAATTATTCATTTATGATTTTTATTAGATTGATGATTATTAATGAAAAAAGCTGATAACAAGCGATTATCATAAGTAGTTATCGTCATATCTTGTGCTTCCATCATATCCCAATTACTATCATCAATCATTAGTTGTAGAGAATTTTGTAATTCCATATCTCGATTATAAAAACTCAAAGTATTGAGATCAATTTTAGCAAAATTTGGATTAGTACTTCGTCCAATTCGTTGAAAATTTTCCATAACATTTCGCATCATCAAACCAATAAAAAAATTAGTAATTAAAAAAGGAATAATCCATAACGGAAAAGTAAATATCAAAATAATTTTTAATCATCAAGCAATTTTATATTTACTTTCTTTAACTGGTAAAGTCATTCTTGCTCTAAGTTTTAAATATTTTTCATTACTAACCATTATATTTTATTCCTCTCAAAATTAATTTGATAAGGCAATCTATTTTTTCTTACCTTTTAAATATGGATCTGGATATGTAACATCTTCTTTTGTTAAAATTCCTGTTGCTAAAAGTGCTGCCGCAGTAACAAAGTTATAAGGCTTATTAAAGTGTGGTAAGAAATACATATCAATTAATGAAATTTCATCAATAGTAACCTTTTTCAATATTGCTAATGAAAACATTGCAATTGTTTCTGTATGATCATGAGTTGAACCAATTTCAGCTCCAACAATACGACGAGAACTCTTTTCTCATATAATTTTAATTTTTACTTCATGATTTTCACTCATAAAAGGTGGAAAAACTGTATCTTGATAAAAATATGCTTCTACATTATTAGATCCTAAAATTGCTTTTGCAGAAACTTCTGATAAACCAGTAGCACACAGTTTTCAACCAAAAACAGCAATTGCATTTGTTCCTTGAACACCAGGAAAGGCGATTCTTGTTTTAGGATCTGTTTTTGCAACATTTAATCCAGCAATTAAACCACTACGTACAGCATTAGTTGCTAAGGCAATATTAACATTTTTATTTCAAGCATTTGAACGAATATTAATACAATCACCAATTGCATAAACATTAGGATCTGAAGTTTGAAAATATTCATTAACTTCAATTGCACCACGAGGATCTAAGTTAAGTTGAACTTTACCATTCTCATCTTTCAAGATAGCAGTATTTGGTAAGAAACCAACAGCCATAATTACTAAATCAGCTTTATATGTTCCTTTATTAGTTTTTACTTCACTCACTTTATCATCTTTAATAATAAATTCTTGTAAAGTTTCTCCTAATTGTAATTTTACTCCTACTTTTTTCATATCTGCTTCAACATCATTTGTAAATTCTTCATCATAATAACGAGGCATAATACGATTTTCAAAATCAATTAAAATAACTTCTTTTTTATCTTTATAAAAAGCTTCTACTAATTCAATACCAATATAACCTGCACCAATTACTACTACTTTTTTTACTTCTGGTTTACTCAAATCAGAAATAATTTCTTGAGCATGTTGATATAGTTTTGATAAATGAATGCCATTTGTTAATTTAACACCATTTAAAGTATCTTTAACAACTACGCCATCTTTATGAGCAATTAAACCAGGAATTTCTTTACCACCTGGATTTAAGATTGGTCATGAACCAATTCCTAATACTAACTTATCATAACTTTCAGTAAATACTTCATTAGTATCTAAATTTTTAATAGTAACAATTTTGGCTTTACTATCATATTTAATCATTTCATGTTTTTCTTTAATTTTAACACCTAATGCTCTTAACTTTTCAATTGTGGCATAAAATAATCCTTTTGGATCAGTAAATTCTTTACCAACTCAAAGCGCAATTCCACATCCTAAAAATGAAATATTATCATTACGATCATATGCTACTACTTCACTATTTGGATTAGACCTCATAATTGCCTTTAGTGCTGTTGTTCCGGCATGATTAACACCTATAACAACTATCTTTTGTTTTCTTTCCATGCTAAAATCCTCTCTTACTTATTACTTTTTTTTCAATTTCTTTTATTGTGTAATCACAAATACAAATATATATTATTTTATCACTTTTTATTTAATAGTTACAACTCTTTCTTTCGGTAGACAATATACCATTCATTTTAAAAACCTAAAATTGCAATTGGTCAATTTCCATCATGATAATTATCTTTATTACTTTCTTCTTTTCAATCACGACAAGTAACCCTACTACGACTTGATGATGACTTCTTAGTTAATTTATTAATTTCATTTATCATATTTTATCAAAATTTTTATATTGATTTTCCTCACTAATTTTATGATTATTTTTTTCTTTAATGTATTTAAATTCCATACTTTTTTCTCCTTGAATCTTTAAAGTATTTATTTTTAATTAAAATTTGATAATTATTAAGTATTTTCACTTAATTTAAACATTATATATCAAAATAAAAAACCTTAATATATTTTTTTATTTTTTAAATATTTTTTAATAAATTATATGTATCTTGACAAATCATTAATTCTTCATTTGTTCTAATTTTAAAAATAGGAACTTCTGATTGTTTATCACTAATTTCTAAGTAATCATTATACTTATCATTATTTTTATTAGTTACTAATTTTAAAGTAAACACTTTAATTTCCTCAATAACTAATTGACGAATAATTGCAGAATTTTCACCAATACCTGCAGTAAATACTAATGCATCAATATTACTATCTAAATCATTACCATATTGAACAATATAATTAGCAATTCTTTGCACAAACATTTTTATTGCTAATTGTGATTGTAAATGATACTTATGGTTTTTATCATTACTACTTGCAAGAACATCACGTAAATCAGAAGAATGTCCACTAATTCCTAATAAACCCGAACTTTTATTTAAATCATTAGTAACGGTTTCAATAGTTGCTTCTGCTTTAACATTACACATATAACCATGAATAGAAGGGTCAATGATACCACTTCTAGAACCCATAATTAAACCATCTAACGGTGTTAATCCCATGCTAGTATTAAAACTTTTACCATTTTTAATAGCACAAATACTAGCACCATTACCTAAATGACAAATAATAGCATTAATCTTATCTTTTGGTTTATTTAAAATATTAGTTAATTTATCTAAAATATAACGATAACTAGTACCATGAAATCCATATCTTCTTACCTCATATGTTTTATATCAATCATATGGAACTGAGTAAAGATATTTTTCTTCAGGAATAGTACTATGAAATGAAGTATCAAATACTGCCACATGTTTAGCATGTGGAACTAATTTTTGAAAAGATGATAATCCTTTTAAAGCTGGTGGATTATGTAATGGTGCTAAAGGAATACATGCTTTGATACCAGCAATGACTTTCTCATCAATAACAATTGAGTTATTAAATTTTTGACCACCGTGAACCATACGATGACCAATTCGTTTAATATCATCAAAATTATTAATGACCTTATACTCAATTAATGCATCAATTACTGTTTGCGCTCCTATAACATGATCAGCAATATCTTTTGTTACTTCATGTTTAATAAAGTTATCACCATTAGCAATTTCAATAATAAAATTACTATTTTTAATAGCTATCCTTTCAACTAAGCCTTTACAAAGAATAGTAAAATGAGGTTGTTTATCATTATTAATAGCATTAAAAAGTTGAAATTTAATAGAACTACTTCCGGCATTAATAACTAAAATTTTATTTTGTTCTGACATATTTGTTTTATCTCCTTATTAATTTTTAATTAATGTTTGAATAGCAGTGATCAATGCTGTGTAATAAATGTCATCAATAGTAGCACCACGAGAAAGATCATTAACTGGCTGATTTAAACCCAAAACAATAGGACCAATAGCTTTATAATCACCTAATCTTTGGGCAATTTTATAACCAATATTAGCAGCATCTAAAGTTGGGAAAATAAATGCATTACAATGATTTTTAATTGTTAATTCTGGGAATTTTTTATTTCGCACTTCTTGATCTCAAGCAGCATCAAATTGAATTGGTCCTGCTACTTGCACGTTTTTTAATTTTAATTGTTGAACAAAGTTAGTAGCATTACGTACTTTATCAACACTTTCACCACTACCACTAGTATTAGTAGAATAAGATAACATTGCTAATTTAATTGGATTAAATTCTAAAAGTTCACCAAAGTGAATTGTAGATTTTGCAATATCTGCTAATTGTTCAGCTGTTGGATTTAAATTAATTGAACTATCACTAAATAAAAATATTTCTTCATTTTTATTCATAATAAATGTACTTGAAACAGTTTTAGTACCTGCTTTTGGTCCAATAATTTGCAAAGCTGGACGTAAAATATCAGCAGTAGTAAAAGTAATACCACCAACAAAACCATTAACCTCTTTATTATTTAATAACATCATTCCATAGTAATTACGACTTAATACCAATTTATTAGCTGCTGCTAAAGTTAAACCCTTTGCTTTTCTTAATTCATATAATTGATTAGTAAAATTTGTTACTTGATTTTCTTCAATAGATAATGTTTTAATATTAGAATTTTTAATATTACTAGGAATTTCTTTATCATTATTAAATAATAAAACTGGTGTAATAAAATTTTTAACAGGTGAATTATCATTAATAATTTTTAAAGCTACTGCCTGTACTTTTTCATTATCTCCTTCTGGAAATAAAATTCTGATTGGTGTTTTGCTTTTTTGTAAAATAGATAAAATAAAATCTAATAGTTTCATATTATTTTCTCTCCTTTAATTTGTTAATTTTGATTGCTAATAATAGTTGCAATTGCTTTATTTTGTACTGCTTTAATGATATTGTTTTCAACCTTAATATCAAATACCATAATTTTCAAGTTAGCTTCCATGCACATCGTTGAAGCAGTTAAATCCATTACTTTTAATTGTTTATTAGTAATATCTTGATATGATAAATGTGAATAACGAATAGCATTTTTGTTAATGTTTGGATCTTTATCATAAACACCATCAACGCCATTTTTTGCCATTAATAATATATCCGCATTAATTTCAGTAGCACGAAGTGCTGCTGCAGTATCCGTTGTAAAGTATGGTGAACCAGTACCACCAGCAAAAATACAAACATAGCCTTTTTCAAAACTACTAATAGCTTTTTTGTAATAAAAAGGTTCAGCAACTTGATTAATCTCTAATGATGTTTGCACAATAACTTTTACGTTAAGCGCTTTTAACTTTGATTCAATTACCAAAGCATTCATAATAGTCGCTAACATTCCCATATAATCAGCATTAATTCTTTTTAAACCAATCTTTTCTCCTTGTTTAGCACCACGTCAAATATTACCACCGCCAATTACTAAACCAACTTCTACTTTTCCCTTAACTAGGGTTTGAATTTGTTGACAAACATTATCAATACTTTCATTATTATATAATTCATTACTACCATCACCTAAAGCTTCACCACTAATTTTTAATAATATTCGTTTATATTTAAATTGTTCCATTTTTGATCATCCTCCTTAAATTTAATATTATAAGAAGCCACAGATTGCTTTGTGGCTTCTTATTTATTTACTGTTATCACTAGATAATGAATCATTATTTGCGCTTTCAGCAACAGTTTCTAATTCAACGTTAGCAATAACTTTTTGTGCTAAATGATCTTTAACAAAAAGTTGTGCTTGTGGAGTAATAATTGTTAAACGTTTTTTAATTTTTTTAATACCCTGTTCATAAACAATTTTTAAAACATTTTTCTTTTGTTCCAATGCAACAATTTTACTAGTATTAAGGCTTTGTCCAAAGAAATAAATATTATGTTCATCAACTGCGATACCAAAATCAAAACTAAAAATATATGCTAATCCTAACATGATAACTAAAAATATATATTCTACTATTAATAAAGTTAAAAAAGCAGGATCAGATTTAATATATTCTGGTTCAAATGTTCAAACTTGCATTCCAATTGGAACAATCGAGATAACTAAACCAATTACACCAACTATTAATGTTGCTACTAATAATTTTAAATTCAAAAATTTAATAGTTGTTTTTGGTTTATTAAAACTATATCATCCTCAACCAAGAATAACTAATAATAATATAAACATTACTAATGCAATATAATATATAATTTGAAAATTCACTTTATTTACCTCCTAAATGTTTATTTGGCAGAACTATCAATTTTTTCACCTAATTGATAACGTATCATAGCTATAATTGTAGCATGATTTTTAGTTAAATACTCTTTAACCTTAATTGTATTATCTTTAATATAAAGTTGATCAACAATAGTTAATTCAGATAATACTTTTTCAAAACGACCTCTTATAATATTTTCAAGAATATTATCAGGACGTTTTTTTGCTTTCAATTTTTCTTCTTCTTTTGTTTTTTCACTAATAATTGATAATTCTTTATCACGAACTGTTGCAGGTATGTGATCAATATCAATGTATTTAGCATCTGCTGATACTAATTGCATAGCAACATTATTTGGAATATCACTTTCCTTATCAACACCTTTGATAATAACTAAACCACTATATTTACCACCACCATGGACATATGAACCAAAAACTTCATCACTATTTTTACTTAAATATTGAAAACGATTTAAAACAATATTTTCACCTAATTTAGCGATAGCAAATCTTATCTCATCATTTAAACTTTCACTACTTCCATCAGCTTTTAACATTAAAGCTTCTTCAATAGTTTTAGGTTGATGTTTTAAAATTGTTTCTAAAATTTTAGTAAATAAATCATTAAAATCTTCTAAATCAGCAACTTGTTCAGTTTGACAATTTAATTCACCAATAATTGCATTATTACCACTAATAACAACTTTAGTAACCCCTTCAGTAGCTTTATTAATACTTTTTTTCTCTGCTTTTGCTAAACCTTTAATTTTTAATAGGGAAAGTGCTGCTTCAAAAATATTATTTTTTTCCATCAAAGCTTCTTTACAATCAGTAATTGGTAAATCGGTTGTATCTCTTAATTTTTTCAATAATTTAACATCTACTTTAACTTCTGACATATAAACTATTCTCCTTTATTCTTTATTTTTTTCAATTACATTTTCAGTTTTATTTTCATCAAGACTAATAGTTTCTTCTATTACTATTTCTTTTTTATCAATAACTGGTTTTACACTTTGTCCTTCATTAATAGCTTCAGCAATTTTCTTTGTAATTAAAGTAATTGATTTTGTAGCATCATCATTACCAGGAATAATATAATCAATATTATCTGGATTTGAATTACTATCACAAATCGCAATAATTTTGATACCAAGTTTAACTGCTTCTTCGACAGCAATTTTATTAGTAATAGTATCAGTAACAAAAATAGCTTCTGGTAATTTATACATATTTCTAATACCACCAAGGTTACGTTCTAAACGTGCTTTTTCTTTAATTACTAACATTTGCTCTTTTTTTGTTAAAAGTTTAATTTCTCCACTTTTTTCTTTATTTTCAATATCAATTAACTTTTTAATACTTGATTTAATAGTTTTAAAATTAGTTAAATTACCACCTAATCAACGTTCTGTTACATAAGGTGAATTACAACTAATTGCAAGTTCTTGCACAGCTTCTTTGGCTTGTTTTTTTGTACCTACAAATAAAACTTTACCACCATTTTCACTAGTTTCTTTAACAAAGTGACAAGCTTCATCTAATTTACGCATTGATTTTTGTAAATCAATAATATGAATACCATTTCTTTGACCAAAAATATATTTACGCATCTTTGGATCTCATCTTTTAGTTTGGTGACCAAACTGAACTCCTGCTTCAAGGAGTTGTTCACGTGTTACAACTGACATATTGTCTCCTTCTAATTTGTTTTTCTTCCATTTATTTCTAACATTAGCCACTTTTTAATTAAAAAGCACTAGGCAATGAATTCACAAATGTGTTGCTTATTTTCATTAAATTAAGCCTGTATATTGTAGCATATTTTTTATATTTTAAACAAATTATTTTTAAACATGGGCGCATAAAGTTGATGGATAGTTTTATAAATAATAAGAACGATAGAAATATCGTTCTTTTTTATTATTAGCACCTTTAAATATCTAATAACACGCTGTGACCATGTTAGGAGAAAGTTAATAATAAATCAAAATCTATATTTATAAAACTTAATACAAGTGTCATAGAAGTCAAATAGCGAGTACGAAAGGTAAATACTTCTATATCACTATAAAAGAGATATTAACCTTGAACAAGTTAAATATTTACGCTGATTGGTTCAAACGGGAAATGATTATATGTGAGATTAATTTCAAAGCATCATATCTTAACTGTCGGGATGTCCGAAAAACTATAATTCCTTAATTAAAAATGGTTCACAAGGGGCGGATGAGTGAAAGAAATAATTATAGTGCTACTTTTCTAAGGAACATACTATGTAAAATTAGGAGAATATAAAAATGTTAAATAAAACTAATTATTCTTGAAAAGAATTAGAACAATGAAGTAATTATTTAGATAATTTAAAACAACCAGTAATAGATTGAATTGATTTAGATAATAAATTACAAAATTTATATGATTTTATAAGTAAAGGAAGTATAGACATATTCCGTAATTAAATTTTTTAAAAGTCAATTAATAATTTTAAAATTTATTTTATAATTTTGTTATTAACAATAATTTTAGAAAAGTGTTGATAAAAATGATTTTTGAAAATTTAAAAAAATTAAAAAATGAAGAATTTTATAGATATTTTGGTATAAAACGTTTTCATTTTAATGAAATGTTAGAAAAATTAATTGAAATAGAAAAATTAGAAAAAAATAAAGGTCGAAAAAATAAACTTTCAGTAGAAGAAAGATTAATGATGACTTTATTATACTGAAAAGAATATTATACTTTTTTTCAAATGAGTATTAAATCTAAAATGAGCCCATCAAGTTGTTTTCGAAATATTACTTGAGTAGAAAATAAACTTAGTAACCACAAAGATTACCAATTTTTAAAAGAAAGATATAAATTAAAAATTGATAAAAAACAAGAAAATTCAAATGAATTTCAATTTTATTTAATTGATTCAACTGAGATTGAAATTGAAAGACCAACTAAAAAAAACTACAGTTAGAATATTTTTCTGGTAAAAGTTGAATGTATTCTATAAAATTTCAAATTGTATATGATTTTTTTAATAAAAAAATTGTTGATATTTTTGCTGATAATGGTAAAGTGCATGATTTTCAAATATTAAAAAATTCAAATCTTGAATTTTCAGAAAAAACAATAATTATTGGTGATTTAGGATATCAAGGTATACAAAATATTTATAAAAATACAATAATACCAATTAAAAGAACTAAAAATAAAAAATTAACTAAACAAGAAAGAAAATACAATAAGATTGTATCTAAAATTAGAATTAAAGTTGAACATGTCTTTGCTTGATTGAAAAGATTCAAAATTTTAGTAAATAAATGTAGAAAATCTAAATTTAGACTTATGTACTTAAGATTTAACTTACTTTGTGAAATTTTTAATAAAATAAAACCATTAAAATAAAAAAAATATTAAAAATATTTTTTTAAAATTTAAATTTTTATCGAGTTAATATAAAAATATTATTAACAATTTTTTGTTTAAAATGTAAACTCATTTTTTAAACTATTTTTTCAAAAAATATTTATTTCTATATTCAATAACACTAAATAGTTTTAAAACAATTTTATTGACAATTAATTAAATTTAATTACGGAATATGTCCTATCATTAATAAGATTTGCAGTTTCATTATTAAATGGTGTTTCTTGCATTTCTTCAATATGATTTGTAGTTTCCATAGGTAATAAATTATGAATAATTTCACTTGCACCAGCAATTATAGTAGGTATTGCATAAGCATTATTAAAATCATTATTTATACCCATAGCTACACCACTTGATATTAAACAACCACCAGTAGTCATATTTGCTATTTTACGTATAGTTTCAAATCTATTAGGAATTAATTCTGTAATTCCATTAATAAGATTTGAAATACCATAAGCATTTAAACTAATATACGTATCTCAATCCATTAAATGATTATCAGTAGTAGAATTACTAAACAATAAATCATCTGGAAATGGATTAGGATTTGGATTAATTGAATTAGTAGTAAATTTAGCATAATTTGATAAACCAATTGTTCCTAAACCTAATAAGATTTTTTTACTACTATTAATTAATTTAGTTTTAGTATTTGGTCTTTGATTTAAATTTCAAATATCTAAACCTAATTTTTTACCAAATAATAAACTATTAATTGAACCTAATACTGGATTTGCAATTACTTGACCATAATAAGCACTTGTACCAATCATTGCTGATAATGGACTAATTGAAGAACGAATTATTTTTAATAAAGTATAATTATTTGATTGTATAGTTTCAGAAATTGGCATTTTCATTTACTCCTTCTAATAAATTAGGTTGTTTTTCTATTTTAATAATTACTTTACCTTCACAATGAATATTATCTCCTACACATATAGCATAAGTATCATGTACATCACTTACTATAAAATAATCATTTCTTAATTTAGGATATTCATCTAATAAAATTGCTCTAATATCATTACTTGTAGTTAAATCTTCTGGTTTTGGTGAATAAATAGTAATATGTGCTTTTTCATCAAAATATTTATAAATATATTCCATAATTATTTTTTAGAAAATTTTAATTCTATGGACATATTCCGTAATTAAATTTAATTAATTGTCAATAAAATTGTTTTAAAACTATTTAGTGTTATTGAATATAGAAATAAATATTTTTTGAAAAAATAGTTTAAAAAATGAGTTTACATTTTAAACAAAAAATTGTTAATAAGACATATTCCGTAATTGACTTTTAAAAAATTTAATTACGGAATATGTCTTATTTCTTCAATATAATCTTTATCATTACCAGTCATAGTAGCACTTTTTGATGTAATATTACTAAATATTGCTTTACCTTTTTCATAACCATTATTACCAGCATTTATTATTGCAGTTTCTAATTCATCATTAGTTGGTTTATCACCAGCAATTTTAATTTTTCCTAAATTTTTAAAATAAATTAAATCATTTAAACTAATTCTAAAATCATCAAAATCAGCAATTTTAAATGTTACTGGTGCTTTTTCTCTTTCTGCTGGAATTAATTTAATTCAATTAGTTCAACAACGTTTTTGAGCTTCTTTAATTTCATCAGCTGTTGGCATTTTTTCCATAATAATAAATGATAATCAACCACGAATTGCTGTTGTTATACCATAAAGTGCTTTACCTAATGTTTTTTGATTTAATGTATTATTATCAATTAAATTTACTATTTTTTGAAAACTATTAGGTTGTGCAAATGCATTTCTATGTACAAAAACTCCTAATACTTTTTTTAAATCAAATGTTTTTTCTAAATGTAAACCAGTTTTAGTATCTTTAACCATATCTTTATTTAAAAACATATGTTTATATAAAAACATACCAAATACTGATTGTTTATATAATTGACCACTTGCTACAGTATCTGCTGCAATTTGACCATAATTTAATCTTAAATATGCTTTTGTTAATTGTAACATTGGAGTAAATCCTAATGCACCAATAAAATCACTTACATTTGTACCAATTTCAGTTTCAGTTATATTTCCTAATAATTCATTCATTTTATCACCAATTTGATAAAATGCTGATTTTGCTGTATCTTCTGTCATTTCTAACATATTAATAGGAATTACTTGTGATTTAGCAATACAATAATCTTTAATACCTTGTAAAAAAATACATTCTTGAATAAATAAATAATTTCTTAATGCACTTTCTGCTCATATTGATAACATATTTGCTTTTAATGGAATTGGACTTGACATAAATCTATTCATATCAAAATCTTCAGTTCTTCAATCAATAACTAATATTTGGTCTAAAATAACACTAGTTGTTCTTAATGTTGTTCATTGTTTATTTGTTCCAACTTCAACATCATATTTTGAACCTCAACGTAAACGTTCAGCAATACGGTAATATGCTTCTACTGCTCCAGGTATTTCACTTATTTGTTCTGCAACTGCACTTGCTTTTAAAAACATCATACTTTCATCATTATAAAGTATACCTTTTACTTGTGCTTCCATAGCAGTTAACATTGCTTTATTTCCATTATTACCACCAGTAATTAAACCAGTTGGAACTTGTGGAATAGCCATAATATCTCTCCTTTTGAGAAATATTTAATTATTTACTAAATAAAAATTCTAAAAATTTAATCATTTCTTGTTTAGTTTTTGCACCAACAACTTCTGTATTTTTTAATAATTCTTCATTTTTAATAATTTCTTGTTTTTTAATTTCTTTATTATGTAAATTATTATTAAATATTTCTGCATAATCTTCTTTTATTTTATTTAAAGCTTCTGCTTTTGATAAATTATTATATTTAGAAGTCATTAATAATTTTGACATTTCTTTTTGTTTATCATTAAAACCATTAAATAATTTTTCTTCTTCATATATATTTACTTTATTTTCATATTCTTTTAATTTTGTTTCATATTCACTTAATTTAGGTTCTAATTCAGTCTTAGTAGTTTTATAAACAAAATTTCGGTGTTGTTCTAATAAACTTTCTAATTCTTCACTATTATAATTTTTATTTTTATCTCAGTTAAAGCTTTCCATATTTAACTCCTATTCTCACAGAATGGCTACTGTTTCCTTAATATTAATTATATCATTTTTTCCCTTTAAAATAAAGAAAAAACCTATATTTATTATAGGTTTCTAATCATTATTTTCTATTTTTCTAGGTTCACAAATATTAATAATTATATTACTTTGAGTAGTATCATCTTCTTCATTAATATCAAATTCATTAGGATGAGATTTTAATCAATGTTGATAAATTAATTCTGGTTTTACTAATGCTTTTTCTAACATATGAGTTGAAATAATACTACGTGCTTTATCATAACTTTTTAAAAAATTACGTTGTCATGGACTGCTTCTGCGTCGGCAATCAAATATAAATTTTCTATCAATTCCAAGTGCATTATTTAATCCTTGTGGTGTTAATTTTTTATTTTTAGTTCTTAAATAATTACTAATTGTAACATCATAATTTCCTAATTCTTTTCTTTTTGCTGGCATATTATCACCTTATTTAAAACTTATATATTTAATTATATCATTTCTAAATTTATTAAATTACAACAATTTAATTTTAATAAGCATATAATCAAGGCATAAATTTAAGAAAGGATTTATATCATGCCTTGAATTAATGATAAATATGATTATGATACTTTTGATATTCAACATGCAAATCAAAAATTAAATGATTATGATAAAGATTTATTAGATTATGATTATTATTGATATAAAAATAAATATGATAAAACAAAATTTAAATTAATACAAAGAAGAATGAAATTATTAATTAATCCTTTTGGAAAATCTTATCTTCCATTACGAATATATAAAAATTTAGAAACTAATGAAAATATAATTCCAGTTAAACAAGCAATAGGAATTAAAAAATATAAAAATTGTACTAATAATTTAACATTATTTATAATTAAACAAATACATAAAGGTAAAAGACAATGTGATATTAAAGATATGTTACCTTATTGTAATATTTCTAAACAAACTTATAGTAATATAATAAAAAATACAAAAATTGAAATTCAATTACCAATAAATAAATATGAAGTTAAAGATTATTTACATATTGATATGGATGATTGTTTTGAATATTTAGCAAATGAAAAAGGAATAATTGAAAAATATTGTATTAGAATTTTCAGTCTTTATACTCATAAAATTAATATTTATAAAAATAGGAATCAATTACAAAATAAAACATGAGCATATATGATTTTTAAACCAAGTGATAATATAACTCAAGATAAAGTATATGATTTTATATATACAACTAGTATTAATCATTATAATATTAAAATTAATCATTTTACTGATATATTTTGACAAAATAATAATTTAATTATTGGTGGAGATGGTGCATTATGAATTAGAGCAATGGCTAAATGATTTGGCGGAAAATATGTATTAGATTGTTTTCATGGTATTAGTTATTTATGAAAAGCATTTATTAATGTAAAAGGTAAGAAAAAAGCAGATACAAATTGACCTAATTATTTTGATACATCATTTAATTTTAAAAATGGTAATTATAATGAATTAATTAATATTTTAAAACCTAATGTTAATTAAAAAACTTATAATTATTTTAAAAATAATGAACAAGGAATTATTAATCAAGGTAAAGATTGAAATATTGGTGTTTCTGCTGAAAGTACTGTTTCACATTTAGTTAAATCTTTAAAAGGTTATGGTGCAAAATCATATAATTATAAAACATTTGTAAATATGTTAAATACAAGAGTTGCTTATATGAATAATCAAAATATTATTATTTGTTAATGTTATAAAATTAAATAAATCTAAACCTAAATAGTTAGGAATTTTTATTTTGTAATAGTAAAATAAAACACTAAAATACTTTATTTATTAATAATTATATGATATAATTATATTAACAATTAAAGATATTTTTCTCTCAAAAAAATATACTTTATACGCATTTTTTAAACGGCCATTGTATGGTAAAACTTGCGTTAATAAAAACATTAATAATAATAAATAAAAAATCTTTTGATAACTAATATTACCAAAAACATGTTTTCTTTGAAAATTTAATATTTTATAATTAATAACTAATTTATTTTTAATAATTTTAAAAAATAAATATGGAAACAAAAAAATTCATAATAAAAACATTAAAAAAGAAAAATTTGAAAAAAAATATTCATATTACTTTACTACTTTCTTTAATATTTATTAAGAACTTACTTAATGACTTAGATTATACCAAAATATAATTTTTCTTAAATAAAAAATGAAATAAATAATAAAAGAATTAAATCTAATTAATATAAATTTTAATTTTATAAATCAATTTTAATATCTTGACGATCGCTATCTGATGCAAGAAAGTAATCTTTTGAAACTAAATTTAATGTTGATGCTAAAACATTACTTGGAAAGGTTTTAATTTTACTATTGAACACCTTAACATTAGCATTATAAAATCTTCTAGCAGCAGCAATATTATCTTCACAATCTTTGGCACCTGATTGTAATTGTAAAACAGTAGTATTTGCTTTTAAATCAGGATAATTTTCTAATAAAGCATTAAATTTTCCAAAAGCTGCATTAAGTCCACTATCTGCTTTTGAAAGATCACTCATTGTTTCCATTTTTCCACTTCGTAAAGATACAACATCTGTTAATGTACTTTTTTCAAATTTCATATAACCTTTAGTAGCATCTACTAATTTTGTTAATAAATCAAAACGACGCTTTAATTGCACATCAATATCAGAAGCAGTTTCTTCAATTGATTGTTGTAATCTTAGAAAATTATTACGAGAAACAATAAATAAAATTATTGGAAATATTAAAACAAAAGATAAATAAACCATAATTTTTCCAAATAGTGACGGTTGGGCAGTAAATGATTCATTGCTTGGTTTAATTGTTGACATAATTTTCTCCTTTCTTATCAATATCTAATAACAAACTATGTTTAATAACTAGTCCATTCTTGGTAAGTTAAATATTATTTACACACTAAACCATAATTATTTTACTATATTTTTAAATTTAAGTAATGTATTTTTTTAAGTTTTTATTTAAACTTATAATATTTTTGGGAGCATACTGATGTTGTCAATAATATTCAAATTTGTCTTAAAATTATAAAGTTAGACGAGAATAATTTTGACTTCAATATGCAATTGTATGTTAATCTTAACACTTGTAAAATATTAGTCAACAATAATACTTACTTTTATAACTCAAAAATTCTTATTAGCGTTTACTTTAATAAGTTTTATTTTATTTTTAGTTATTTTTAAATTTAAGTTTTTATTTTATAATAACTGAATGGCGGTATTTATTTGATAGCATTTAAAATTAACCATTTTTGTATACATATCAATATTATAGGTTCTATCACCAATCATATGCTTTAAAATTTGTTTAATATTAGTTTCAGTAAAGCAACCAATATTTTCAACTAATGCTTGGTTTAATACGCCATCTTTTGCATTAATAAAATAACCAACTTTTATTTTTTTATATTGTAAAGTTAGTGATTGTAAAAAATCAATTAATTCATAATATTGACCTTTGGAAAATAAATTTATTGCATTTTCATAATGTAATTTAGCAATTTTATTTTTTCTTCTTCCGGCCATTATACCAAGAAATAAAACATGAAAAGCATGGAATTTATCTAAAATAAATTTAGCATTTAAAATTGTAGCAGTTTTTCTAATTCATTTTGCACTATCTCCACAAACTATTAAATTTGCTTGGTCAAAGTTTTCAAAATATAAATTACCATATTTTTCAATTAATTTAACTGTTTTTTCTGCACCAATTTCTGTTTTTGATACTCTTATTTTACATACAGCTCTTTTATTAATTAATTTTCCATTTTTCTTTTTACCAGTACAAAATACTAATAATCTCATAGAACATTTTTTACAATTTTTAGTATTATGCTTTTCATTAAACTTAAATTTTCTATGACCATCATCAATATTTATATATAAAGTTTGATTTGGTTGCAATACTATTTTAGGGATATTAATTTTTGGTAATTGAAATTTTTGATATGTTCTACAAACTGTACTATTACTTATTAAACCTTCAATAAAAGTATCACAAACATCACGATATTTTTTACCATCAGCAAAATATTTTAAAATTTGTTTAATAACATTTGGTGCAAGTTTGCTATATTTTTTAACACCAAGATAGTTATCTAATAAAGATACGTATTCAGTTTTTTGTTTTTCTATGTTATAATATGTACAAATACGTCGTTTATAATTTAATAAGCCTTTTTTTGATTTTAATTTTCGTTTTCTGAATCTATATGATTTATATACAGATTTATCACATTCATTTCATAGTTGTTCATCTATTTTTGCAAATAATTCTTCTGTTTGTTTTAAACTTAATTCATCTTGATTAAAATCGTGTTTGTCTCAATCAAAAAGATTAGGGAATGGTAATTTTAACATTTTTAATGTTCCTTTCTTTTAAATAATTTAATTTTAACTTATATATGTTAATAAGGAGTAAATATGGCTTTTATTAGTAGTTATGCACAACTAAATAAAAAATATAATCTTAATTTTAGTGATAATAATTATGGTTTTAGTTGAGATATTTTTAAACAATTTGTTGGTGATGAATGAGCAGAATTTTTCACTACTAATTGTTTTTATCGTTTTGTACCAACTGCACGTGGAACAAGAAAAACTTGAAACTGCTTAGCATTTGATTTATTTATATGTTGTAATTTTAGTGATAGTAGTGTTCAAGAAGTAAGACGATATGAAAATACTCATAGTGAAACTACAATTGGTGCTTTAATGAATGTTTGTCAAGTTTTATTAGATACATATAATATTAATTTATTACCTAATAATCCACATGGTATTAAATGAAAAATTACTAAGGACGGTGGATGTATTATTTTTCCTAGTAATCAACAAATTGACTTTATTGGGTATGCTAATGGTAATAAGATTTTTGGAAAAGAAGCCGGTGGGTCAAGTTTTTTAGGTTCAAGAACAGATGAAATTATTATGGCAGAAGAAAAAGAAACATTAACAGAAAAGCAATTAACTGGATGGGTTACAATTTATTGGACACTAATTACGTAGACAAGTAAACAAATTTATTAAAAGAAAGGAACTATAATTATGGCCAATATTAACTCATATACCGATGAATTTAAAAAACAAATAGTAGCTTTATATCAAAGTGGCAAATCAGTATCTTGCCTTGCTAAAGAATATAATGTTACAAGAGCAGCTACTTACAATTGAATTAAGCAATTTAGTAATTCAGGAAGTTTTAAAACTAAAGATAATCGTTCTTTTGAAGAAAATGAATTAATTAAATTAAGAAAAGAATTAAAGCAATTACGAATGGAAAATGATATTTTAAAGCAAGCAGCACTAATAATAGGCAGAAAATAGAAATTATTGTCAAAAATAAAGCTAAATATAAAATTCGCACAATGTGTCGTTTTTTAAAAATATCTAAATCAACATATTATTTTAATTTAAAGAAAAAAGAAAATAAAATCAAAAATAATATTTATGATGAAGCTGTTATTAGTGCTTTTAAAGAAAATAAAGAAGTTTATGGTACTAGAAGATTAAAAAAAATTCTAGAAAACCAAGAAATTTATTTATCGCGCAGAAAAATTAAAAAAATTATGAATGAACATAATTTAATATCAAAATATACTAAATTATCATTCAAAAATCATAATAACAAAGTTAACGATAGTCAAATAACTAATCTTGTTAATAGAAAATTTAAGAATAGGATTAAAAATGAAGTTATTGTTAGTGATTTAACTTATGTACAAGTTAATGGTAGGTGAAACTATATTTGCCTATTAATAGACCTATTTAACCGCGAAATTATCGGACATAGTGTTGGAGTTAAAAAAGATGCATCATTAGTACATCAAGCATTTATGCAATCAAATCGCTGTTTAAAAGATATTCAAATATTTCATAGTGATCGCGGTAATGAATTTAACAATAAAATTATTGATAAACTTTTACTAGCATTCAACATTAACCGTTCTTTAAGTAAAAAAGGTTGTCCTTATGATAATGCTTTTGCTGAAGCAACTTTAAAAACTTTTAAAACAGAATTTATTAATGATAAAAATTTTACATCATTAATCCAATTAAAATTAGAATTATTTGATTACATCAATTGATATAACAATATAAGAATTCACAGCACTTTAAACTACTTAACTCCAGTTAAATATCAACAACAAATGTTTACCAAAAAATAGTCCTAAAAAGTGTTGCCATTCCATAACATATCGATATGAACGATTACAAAATTCTATGTTTAGAAGTAATCGTATTAAAGTATCAAAAGAACCTATTAAAGAATGAAGTTGAACGTTTATTGATAAAAATATATATAGTCCTAATTTTGGAAAAAAGATTACTCGCTATTTTTATAAAAGTTTCTTTATTACTTTTACATGTAATCCTTATGATAAATATCATCCATTTTATTACGCCATTTTTACCATTAAATGATAAAGTGATGGAAAATCTTAAAAAAGTTGGCAAAATTTATTATGAAAATCAAGATATGTTTAGTGGTTTAGGTTTATTTGTTTTAAGATTTACTATTCAACCATTTTGAAATAAATTACCAGATATTCAAAAAAGAACATTATTAGAAATGAAAAAAAGTAATCCTGATGAATTTAATACTGTTTTTTATGGTTTTGAATTTTTAGATAGTGATGCAACAATTTTTCCATTTCAAAAAAACAGTAAAATATTGACAACCATATGATTTAAAACAATTTTATAATCAAGAAAAAGAAATGTATAAATTTGATTTTTATAGTGTTGGTATTGATTGAGCTACGGGACCAAAAGACCATACTGTATTTATGGTAGTTGGTTTTAAAGAGTATAATAATACTGGTTATTATGACCCTTATGTTATTTGTGAATTAATAGTTACTCCAAATGATTTTATTAATGAAAATGAAAAAATTAATGCTTATGTTAATGAAATTTTAGGATTAATGGATAATTTTGAAAATTTTGAACAAGCAATTTATCTTTATGATGATAAAGCAAGAACAGCAATGGATTGATTAAATCAAAAATTAATTGATGAACATAATACTATTTTAATAACACAAACTGCAATTAAACATGCTTCTAATTTAAATCAAGAAGCAGGATTAACTAATAGAGTAGTTTGAATGAGAAATATTATGAGTTATGGAAACTTTTATGCAAATAAAGATGATTTACCAAAAACTACTCAATGTTTAGAAGAATTACGTTATGATGAAACAAAAACTAACATTCCTGACAAAAATATGTATCAAAACCCTTATGATGCGTTGTTTTATGCCTTGTATCCATATAAAAATGTCATTAGGGGTAAAAATAATGCTAGTGTGAAAAAAAGCATCTTCACATTTGCTATATAATAAACAAGTTGAATATCATTAATATTATTGGTCTCACAAAATAAAGCCTTTAATTTAGGCGTTATTTTGCATTTAAAAGCATACTTGTAAAAATAATCAAAAATAGTACAATTTATAAGTAAAATCAAGGAAAAAAGGAGTAATTAAATATGAGTGAACAAAATACAGAATTACATTACGCTAAAAACATAGCAAAACAAAGAAAAACAGAGGCTTTTATGTAATCTGTGTATCTTTGTTTTACAAAGTACTAGTTTAGATTAATTCTATCTTCAAATTTTATCATAAAATGAGCAATTGCTGTATTTCAATTTTGAATGGGCATTGTTCATTTTTTTGTTATATTTTCAATTGCTAAATAAAATATTTTAAAAACTGCCATATCATTAGGAAAAACTTTTTTATTTCTGATAACTTTTCGTAATTGACTATTTACAGATTCAATAGCATTTGTTGTATAAATAACTCTTTTGATTTCTGTAGGATAATTAATAAAAACCATTAAATTATCTCAATTTTTATATCAAGATTTAGCAATTTGAGGATATTGTTTATTTCACTTATTTTCAAAGGATTCTAAAGCCTGCATTGCTTGTTCTTCACTACATGCAGTATAAATTGGTTTTAAATCTGCAACTAGAGATTTTCTATGCTTATATGAGACATATTTCAAACTATTTCTAATTTGATGAACTATGCATAATTGATGTTCTGTTTTAAGATAAACTGATTGTATTGCTTCTGACATGCCTGTTAAATTATCACTACAAGCAATCAGAATATCATTTAAGCCACGATTTTTCATTTCTGTTAAATTTGCTAATCAAAATTTAGCACCTTCATTTTCACTAATTCATAAACCTAAAACATCTTTTTTACCTTCTAAATCAACTCCTAAAGCTATATAAACTGATTTATTAATAATCCTTTTATCTTGTCGTACTTTCACTACTATGCAATCAAAATAAACAATCGGATAGACACTTTCTAATGGTCGATTTTGCCATGCTTTTACATCATCAATAACATCATCAGTAATTTGACTAATAACACTTTCACTAATATCAGCACCATGATATAACTCTTGTAATTGCATTCTAATATCTGATAATGTCATACCTTTTGCATATAAAGAAAGAACTTGTTGATCAAAACCATCAAATCTTCTTTGTCTTTTTGCAACTATTATAGGATTAAAATTACTATTGCGATCTCGTGGTACATCAATCTCAATTTTACCTTGTTGAGTTATTATTTTTTTTGAACTTATACCATTACGAGCATTGTCACTATTACTATGTTGATTCTTTTCATATCCCAAATAATTTTGCATCTCAGAATTCAACATTTTTTCTACTAATCTTTTTGTTAATTCTTTATACAATCCTCCCTCTTTAAAAACTGTTGTTAAATCTTCAGTATTTTCTAATAATAAATCTACTGCTTTTGATATTGGATCATTATTATTAATATTTTGCTTTTTAGCCATCTGTAACTCACTCTTTCTAGTCATTTAATTATATTTACTAGAATTAATTAAACATAGTTATTTTTGTAAGTTACACAGATTACTAAACATTACCATTAAATTATCTCAATTTTTATATCAAGATTTAGAAATTTGAGGATATTGTTTATTTCACTTATTTTCAAAGGATTCTAAAGCCTGCATTGCTTGTTCTTCACTACATGCAGTATAAATTGGTTTTAAATCTGCAACTAGAGATTTTCTATGCTTATATGAGACATATTTCAAACTATTTCTAATTTGATGAACTATGCATAATTGATGTTCTGTTTTAAGATAAACTGATTGTATTGCTTCTGACATGCCTGTTAAATTATCACTGCAGGCAATAAGAATATCATTTAAGCCACGATTTTTCATTTCTGTTAAATTTGCTAATCAAAATTTAGCACGTTCATTTTCACTAATTCATAAACCTAAAACATCTTTTTTACCTTCTAAATCAACTCCTAAAGCTATATAAACTGATTTATTAATAATCCTTTTATCTTGTCGTACTTTCACTACTATGCAATCAAAATAAACAATCGGATAGACACTTTCTAATGGTCGATTTTGCCATGCTTTTACATCATCAATAACATCATCAGTAATTTGACTAATAACACTTTCACTAATATCAGCACCATGATATAACTCTTGTAATTGCATTCTAATATCTGATAATGTCATATCTTTTGCATATAAAGAAAGAACTTGTTGATCAAAACCATCAAATCTTCTTTGTCTTTTTGCAACTATTATAGGATTAAAATTACTATTGCGATCTCGTGGTACATCAATCTCAATTTTACCTTGTTGAGTTATTATTTTTTTTGAACTTATACCATTACGAGCATTGTCACTATTACTATGTTGATTCTTATCATATCCTAAATAATTTTGCATCTCAGAATTCAACATTTTTTCTACTAATCTTTTTGTTAATTCTTTATACAATCCTCCCTCTTTAAAAACTGTTGTTAAATCTTCAGTATTTTCTAATAATAAATCTACTGCTTTTGATATTGGATCATTATTATTAATATTTTGCTTTTTAGCCATCTGTAACTCACTCTTTCTAGTCATTTAATTATATTTACTAGAATTAATTAAACATAGTTATTTTTGTAAGTTACACAGATTACTAAACATTACCGATGAATTTCATGTCTTCTTTTTTTTAATTAGATAAATATAAAAAAAGTTACCAATTAAGGTAACTTTTTAATTAGGTGCCAACTTAATTATTTAGAACTAATATAAATTTGAGAACTTTTTACTTCATATACTTACAAAAGTAAGTACTTTAATTATACATTATTTAAGATTGTGAGGAAATATTATTTTCAAACAGTGAATGCTGCAATTAAAAGAGCAACAGTTATCATTAAGACCACTATAGATATTACAGTAATAGAAATTAAAAAGTACTTATTATTATAAAGTTTACTAGTAAACTTTTCTTTTTCTATTTCATGAGTTATAACATTTTTTTTGTATCCATAATTTACTCCTTGAATATTTTAGTTAACTTAATAATATAATAACATAATTATCTTGAATTTAGTACTATTTTATATATATATTTGCTTTAATACTATTAATATATATGCTAGCGTATGCTTTATCATCTTCACCAATTTTACCTGTAATATATCACATATCTTCAATTTTACCTATTGTTGTTTGTAAATAAAAATTTCATTTAAGATAGTTATTAACTATACAAAAACCTAATAATTGATTATTTTCATATTTTATATTTCAACCACCAACATTACCATTATCATTTATAGGACATATTCCGTAATTAAATTTAATTAATTGTCAATAAAATTGTTTTAAAACTATTTAGTTTTATTGAATATAGAAATAAATATTTTTTGAAAAAATAGTTTAAAAAATGAGTTTACATTTTAAACAAAAAATTGTTAATAATATTTTTATATTAACTCGATAAAAATTTAAATTTTAAAAAAATATTTTTAATATTTTTTTTATTTTAATGGTTTTATTTTATTAAAAATTTCACAAAGTAAGTTAAATCTTAAGTACATAAGTCTAAATTTAGATTTTCTACATTTATTTACTAAAATTTTGAATCTTTTCAATCAAGCAAAGACATGTTCAACTTTAATTCTAATTTTAGATACAATCTTATTGTATTTTCTTTCTTGTTTAGTTAATTTTTTATTTTTAGTTCTTTTAATTGGTATTATTGTATTTTTATAAATATTTTGTATACCTTGATATCCTAAATCACCAATAATTATTGTTTTTTCTGAAAATTCAAGATTTGAATTTTTTAATATTTGAAAATCATGCACTTTACCATTATCAGCAAAAATATCAACAATTTTTTTATTAAAAAAATCATATACAATTTGAAATTTTATAGAATACATTCAACTTTTACCAGAAAAATATTCTAACTGTAGTTTTTTTTAGTTGGTCTTTCAATTTCAATCTCAGTTGAATCAATTAAATAAAATTGAAATTCATTTGAATTTTCTTGTTTTTTATCAATTTTTAATTTATATCTTTCTTTTAAAAATTGGTAATCTTTGTGGTTACTAAGTTTATTTTCTACTCAAGTAATATTTCGAAAACAACTTGATGGGCTCATTTTAGATTTAATACTCATTTGAAAAAAAGTATAATATTCTTTTCAGTATAATAAAGTCATCATTAATCTTTCTTCTACTGAAAGTTTATTTTTTCGACCTTTATTTTTTTCTAATTTTTCTATTTCAATTAATTTTTCTAACATTTCATTAAAATGAAAACGTTTTATACCAAAATATCTATAAAATTCTTCATTTTTTAATTTTTTTAAATTTTCAAAAATCATTTTTATCAACACTTTTCTAAATTTATTGTTAATAACAAAATTATAAAATAAATTTTAAAATTATTAATTGACTTTTAAAAAATTTAATTACGGAATATGTCTATAGTAAAATTATAACTATTTAAATGGTAATCAGTATCAGTTCTTCCGTAAATATATGATATTCCACTTTCTCTTTCAAGTTGTATAGTAGTTCCTTGTTTATTATGATTTCAGTGATAAATATGATTTCCATTACGTGGTGCTATATCTCTAAAAATTAAATCTTTTAATTGAATTTCTTTAAAACCAACATCTTTTTTTGGGTTTAAAAAATTTTCTTCTATGGAAAAATCAGTGGACATATTCCGTAATTAAATTTAATTAATTGTCAATAAAATTGTTTTAAAACTATTTAGTGTTATTGAATATAGAAATAAATATTTTTTGAAAAAATAGTTTAAAAAATGAGTTTACATTTTAAACAAAAAATTGTTAATAATATTTTTATATTAACTCGATAAAAATTTAAATTTTAAAAAAATATTTTTAATATTTTTTTTATTTTAATGGTTTTATTTTATTAAAAATTTCACAAAGTAAGTTAAATCTTAAGTACATAAGTCTAAATTTAGATTTTCTACATTTATTTACTAAAATTTTGAATCTTTTCAATCAAGCAAAGACATGTTCAACTTTAATTCTAATTTTAGATACAATCTTATTGTATTTTCTTTCTTGTTTAGTTAATTTTTTATTTTTAGTTCTTTTAATTGGTATTATTGTATTTTTATAAATATTTTGTATACCTTGATATCCTAAATCACCAATAATTATTGTTTTTTCTGAAAATTCAAGATTTGAATTTTTTAATATTTGAAAATCATGCACTTTACCATTATCAGCAAAAATATCAACAATTTTTTTATTAAAAAAATCATATACAATTTGAAATTTTATAGAATACATTCAACTTTTACCAGAAAAATATTCTAACTGTAGTTTTTTTTAGTTGGTCTTTCAATTTCAATCTCAGTTGAATCAATTAAATAAAATTGAAATTCATTTGAATTTTCTTGTTTTTTATCAATTTTTAATTTATATCTTTCTTTTAAAAATTGGTAATCTTTGTGGTTACTAAGTTTATTTTCTACTCAAGTAATATTTCGAAAACAACTTGATGGGCTCATTTTAGATTTAATACTCATTTGAAAAAAAGTATAATATTCTTTTCAGTATAATAAAGTCATCATTAATCTTTCTTCTACTGAAAGTTTATTTTTTCGACCTTTATTTTTTTCTAATTTTTCTATTTCAATTAATTTTTCTAACATTTCATTAAAATGAAAACGTTTTATACCAAAATATCTATAAAATTCTTCATTTTTTAATTTTTTTAAATTTTCAAAAATCATTTTTATCAACACTTTTCTAAATTTATTGTTAATAACAAAATTATAAAATAAATTTTAAAATTATTAATTGACTTTTAAAAAATTTAATTACGGAATATGTCTAGTATATAAAGTTGATGTTATAGTAGGAATTGAATTATTATGAATTTCTTTTTCGGTTTCAATATCATAATCATAATATATTGTTATACTTTTATAATAACGTTGTAAATCATTAAAAGATTTAATTAATAATGTAGGGTCTAATAATGATTTTAAATCAACTTCATAGTTAACTTGTTTACTTTTATTTACTTGTCATCAATTTTCAGTATTATCTTTTACCGGAATTGAACTTGTATCTGTTAAAGGTAAATTATTTGCTATCATTTCAACTTTTAAATCTGGAATAATAATAATAGTTTTTGCTATATTTTGAGGACTTGGAGAAAATATTTTTGCTGGATAACTAAAAGTAGTTTCTTCACTTTCTGAATATTCATCATGATTTAATTTATATAAAGTAGTTCAATTAAAAGCATTACCAGTTAATGCACCCATATTATTATATCTAAACTGTGCAACTGATATTTCATTATAATCACCTTGATAAGTAAAAGGATTATCACTATAAAATGTATGTCTTTCTTCACCTTGATGTAAACTTTGTGTAACAATTGTATCAATAATATAAGCATAATTTGAACCATCAATAACTCCATTTGATGTTGGATTTCATTCACAATTAGTATCTTCATTTGTAAATGGTGAAGTAATATCTAAAAATTCACTATCTTCTGCTAAAATATAAACTTTATTATTTTTCTTTTGTGATAAATCAACTGTACTTATTTGTTCTTTTGTAGTTAATTTTTGTCCATTTTCTGGATTGCATGGATAAACACTAACTCTATCACTTAATTTCATTGTCATAGCAGTTGTTGAAACATTTGCACCTAATAATTTACCAATAGCAAAATCATTATCATTTGTAAATGCATTTAAAGGAATTAAACCACCATTACCAATAATATTTTCTAAATTACTTGTAAAAAATGCACTCATAAAACCATTAAAATATAACATTTTTTTATATTGTTGCATATTTTGAGTAATAACTCATCCAACTGGAACTCCTAAAGTTAAAACATTTAATAATTTACCAACTAATGGTATATCACTTAAAGCAAATGGTAATCATTGTTGACTATCATAAGGCATTTGAATTAAACTACTAAATACAACACTATTAAAATTTAATATTGCTGACATATATTTTTGTGATATTTTACTATAATCAACAGTTGGACTTCCTATAATTAAATGTGTATCTGGGTCTTTATATTTAAAATTATTTGACATATCAACATTATAATTACCCGTTAAATTATTTATATTTCATTCACTATCTCAAAAGAATTTTGCTTCTCCCACTGATGTACCATTACTTAATCTTGCTTTTTCTTTATCAAAAGATAACATACCTTTAAAATCTTTTGTTACAAATAAATTTGCTTGTAAATTTAAACTTGTTGATAATCATTCTTTTCAATCTTTAAAATTTAAAAATCCAGTAGGTTGTGCATTCATAATATTATAAAATGTAGTTTCTGGATGACTACTTGTTGTTATTTTATCATTTATACCAGCAAGTAAACCACCATTATTTTTAATATTAGTTGTAGATTTTTCATTATTACCAGCAATAAATAATCTTCTTGAAGCAAATACTTTACTTTCAAATATTTCTTCATTATTTTGTTGAATAGGTTCTTGACCTTGAATAATAGGTCTTCCATAATAATAACAACTTGATAATAATTCTAAACCATAACTTTGTCTATGAGAATATCTTACTCCTATATCACGCATTAAAGTACGATTTAACGTTACTTTTCCTTGTTGAATAGTAGGGAAAGCATAACCACTACCAGGACTTGCATATTGTAAAAAATCAAGTGTATTTTGACCTGTAGAAACTACTCTATCATTTAAACTACTAAAAGTTAATACTTGCATACTAAATGCACCATTATAAGGACTATAATAATTTGTTACATTTGAAATAAATAATAATTGTCTATCTTGATTTTTACCACTATTACCACCAATATTTTCATTTTCATCATTAAATACACAAAAAAATTGTAAATAATCATCAATTGTAATATGTTCTTCAAACATTACTAAAGTATATTGTCTTTTAGTTTGTACTGTTTTAAATATTTGATTATTTGGTAAATTACTAAAATCAACACCACTTGTATCATCAATTAAATAAGCATTTCAATAATCACCAATTTTATATTGTTTTGTATAAAATTCATCTTGACCACTAGGTTTATGAGTTATAGGGTCAATTTTACCTTTATTTTTTTGATATATTTTTGTACTATTTTTTCAAATACATACAACTGGAGTAGTACCAGTTAATATTAATTCATATTGTCCAAAATCACTAATTTTACTATTAATAGGTTTATAACCAGTTTCAGTTAAAGGAATTGCTCCATTATTTATAACAAATGGAAATATTTTTCAATAACTACATCTCTTTATTAATTGTTGAGTTTGTTTTAATGCTAGATGTGCTTGTTTCATTAATTGAATTTTCATTGCGTTGCTTATTATCATTTGTATTATCTCCTAAATGTTTATTTAAAAATTTACTTTCTTCAATAATATGTTCTAATTTTTGTTTTGCCATTAATGTATCAATATTTTCATATAAACTAATTGCTTCAATTACTGATAATGTACCATTATTTAATCTACTATTAATTAATTCATCTTGTACTAATTGGTCAACCATAGCAATTGGTATAAATTCAAAACTATAAGGTCTTTCACCTTTACCATTTCAATATACTTTTCCATTTTCATCTTTAGAAGAAGTTACTAACATATCAAACATTCTATATAAATAAGTTGTATAATGTGTTATTTTTACTTCTGTTGTTTGCATATCAAATTTATTATTCATTAATGTTTTAGTTTTATTTTCATAATTAATTCCATTAAATTCATCATAATCATAACCAGCACCATTAAATATTTGTTTTGCTGTACCATTATAATCAAGTCAATATTCACCAAATTTTGGATTACCTTGTACAATATCAACTCCACCATTACCACCTTTTACATAATTTGCAGTAGTAATATTTAAAAATGCGTCTTTAATAATTGATTGAAAATCATCACTTAAATTTAAAGCTTTAAATTTTTCATTATCAATAATTCCATAAAATCTAGTTAAATTTAATATTCTTTCTTTTCTTTTTTGTTTAATAATATGTTGTAAATCTCATATTAAATTTCATACTGGTGCACAATCTGGATATGCATTCATTTGTGTACTATTACCATAAAAATGAATTTGTGGTAAATTTGTAATTTCAACAATTGGTAAATAACCAAATGGATTTTTTAATTCATATTGTTGTTTTAATTGACTTTCTGGTTTAATTTTTGATTTTGTACTACCTAATAAAATTTCTCTATTACCATTAAATATTTCAACTTTTACTTTTGAATTTTCTATTGTTACTCATGTTAAACTACCATTATCACTTTGTTCATTCATAAAAAATAATTCTGCTGATTGTTCTTGTTCATTAAATTTAGCAACACGTGACATAAAACTTGGACTTGGTAAAGTTAAGCTTAATTCACCATTTTTAGTTAACATTCATATTAAAAAACATTTACCTAATAATGAATTTTGAATACCAAATTGATATAATTTTTCATTTCATTTATCTTTATCTTTTAATTTATTTAAAAAATTTAATAAGTCTTTATTTTCACTTTTAAATAATAAACCTTTACCTAATCATAACATTGTACTTTTATTTGCAATAATTCTAGGTATATCTAATTCTCAATTATCTTCATGTATACTAAAATATTCTGTTGGACTATAATTCATATTATCACTCCTTATTATTAATAAAACTATATTGTTTACCAAATTCAAATTTAGTTTTATTAATTAATAATTCATTATTTATTTGTTCAATTAATCATTTCATATCATTCATTAATGCATAACAATCACTATCTCAAGTATCATCATATAAATCTAACATTTTAGGTTCATTATTTGAATTTTCTATTTTAGATTTAGATAATCATTGAATTAAACTATATTGGATGGGTTACAATTTATTGGACACTAATTACGTAGACAAGTAAACAAATTTGTTAAAAGAAAGGAACTATAATTATGGCCAATATTAACTCATATACCGATGAATTTAAAAAACAAATAGTAGCTTTATATCAAAGTGGCAAATCAGTATCTTGCCTTGCTAAAGAATATAATGTTACAAGAGCAGCTACTTACAATTGAATTAAGCAATTTAGTAATTCAGGAAGTTTTAAAACTAAAGATAATCGTTCTTTTGAAGAAAATGAATTAATTAAATTAAGAAAAGAATTAAAGCAATTACGAATGGAAAATGATATTTTAAAGCAAGCAGCACTAATAATAGGCAGAAAATAGAAATTATTGTCAAAAATAAAGCTAAATATAAAATTCGCACAATGTGTCGTTTTTTAAAAATATCTAAATCAACATATTATTTTAATTTAAAGAAAAAAGAAAATAAAATCAAAAATAATATTTATGATGAAGCTGTTATTAGTGCTTTTAAAGAAAATAAAGAAGTTTATGGTACTAGAAGATTAAAAAAAATTCTAGAAAACCAAGAAATTTATTTATCGCGCAGAAAAATTAAAAAAATTATGAATGAATATAATTTAATATCAAAATATACTAAATTATCATTCAAAAATCATAATAACAAAGTTAACGATAGTCAAATAACTAATCTTGTTAATAGAAAATTTAAGAATAGGATTAAAAATGAAGTTATTGTTAGTGATTTAACTTATGTACAAGTTAATGGTAGGTGAAACTATATTTGCCTATTAATAGACCTATTTAACCGCGAAATTATCGGACATAGTGTTGGAGTTAAAAAAGATGCATCATTAGTACATCAAGCATTTATGCAATCAAATCGCTGTTTAAAAGATATTCAAATATTTCATAGTGATCGCGGTAATGAATTTAACAATAAAATTATTGATAAACTTTTACTAGCATTCAACATTAACCGTTCTTTAAGTAAAAAAGGTTGTCCTTATGATAATGCTGTTGCTGAAGCAACTTTTAAAACTTTTAAAACCGAATTTATTAATGATAAAAATTTTACATCATTAATCCAATTAAAATTAGAATTATTTGATTACATCAATTGATATAACAATATAAGAATTCACAGCACTTTAAACTACTTAACTCCAGTTAAATATCAACAACAAATGTTTACCAAAAAATAGTCCTAAAAAGTGTTGCCATTCCATTACTTTATCTAAATATCTTGCAAATATAGCACCTTGTAAAACACTAGGTACACCATAATATCAAGATTGTGCTTTAATAGGGTCTAATACTTTTAATTCTTCTAAGTTATTAATTATATCTTGTGATAAGTTATGTTTATTTAATTTTCAATTTGAATAATGAAATAATTTAAATTTATTTTTGAGGCTTTTATGTAATCTGTGTATCTTTGTTTTACAAAGTACTAGTTTAGATTAATTCTATCTTCAAATTTTATCATAAAATGAGCAATTGCTGTATTTCAATTTTGAATGGGCATTGTTCATTTTTTTGTTATATTTTCAATTGCTAAATAAAATATTTTAAAAACTGCCATATCATTAGGAAAAACTTTTTTATTTCTGATAACTTTTCGTAATTGACTATTTACAGATTCAATAGCATTTGTTGTATAAATAACTCTTTTGATTTCTGTAGGATAACTAATAAAAACCATTAAATTATCTCAATTTTTATATCAAGATTTAGCAATTTGAGGATATTGTTTATTTCACTTATTTTCAAAGGATTCTAAAGCCTGCATTGCTTGTTCTTCACTACATGCAGTATAAATTGGTTTTAAATCTGCAACTAGAGATTTTCTATGCTTATATGAGACATATTTCAAACTATTTCTAATTTGATGAACTATGCATAATTGATGTTCTGTTTTAAGATAAACTGATTGTATTGCTTCTGACATGCCTGTTAAATTATCACTACAAGCAATCAGAATATCATTTAAGCCACGATTTTTCATTTCTGTTAAATTTGCTAATCAAAATTTAGCACCTTCATTTTCACTAATTCATAAACCTAAAACATCTTTTTTACCTTCTAAATCAACTCCTAAAGCTATATAAACTGATTTATTAATAATCCTTTTATCTTGTCGTACTTTCACTACTATGCAATCAAAATAAACAATAGTAATGTTTAGTAATCTGTGTAACTTACAAAAATAACTATGTTTAATTAATTCTAGTAAATATAATTAAATGACTAGAAAGAGTGAGTTACAGATGGCTAAAAAGCAAAATATTAATAATAATGATCCAATATCAAAAGCAGTAGATTTATTATTAGAAAATACTGAAGATTTAACAACAGTTTTTAAAGAGGGAGGATTGTATAAAGAATTAACAAAAAGATTAGTAGAAAAAATGTTGAATTCTGAGATGCAAAATTATTTGGGATATGAAAAGAATCAACATAGTAATAGTGACAATGCTCGTAATGGTATAAGTTCAAAAAAAATAATAACTCAACAAGGTAAAATTGAGATTGATGTACCACGAGATCGCAATAGTAATTTTAATCCTATAATAGTTGCAAAAAGACAAAGAAGATTTGATGGTTTTGATCAACAAGTTCTTTCTTTATATGCAAAAGGTATGACATTATCAGATATTAGAATGCAATTACAAGAGTTATATCATGGTGCTGATATTAGTGAAAGTGTTATTAGTCAAATTACTGATGATGTTATTGATGATGTAAAAGCATGGCAAAATCGACCATTAGAAAGTGTCTATCCGATTGTTTATTTTGATTGCATAGTAGTGAAAGTACGACAAGATAAAAGGATTATTAATAAATCAGTTTATATAGCTTTAGGAGTTGATTTAGAAGGTAAAAAAGATGTTTTAGGTTTATGAATTAGTGAAAATGAAGGTGCTAAATTTTGATTAGCAAATTTCACAGAAATGAAAAATCGTGGCTTAAATGATATTCTTATTGCCTGCAGTGATAATTTAACAGGCATGTCAGAAGCAATACAATCAGTTTATCTTAAAACAGAACATCAATTATGCATAGTTCATCAAATTAGAAATAGTTTGAAATATGTCTCATATAAGCATAGAAAATCTCTAGTTGCAGATTTAAAACCAATTTATACTGCATGTAGTGAAGAACAAGCAATGCAGGCTTTAGAATCCTTTGAAAATAAGTGAAATAAACAATATCCTCAAATTGCTAAATCTTGATATAAAAATTGAGATAATTTAATGGTTTTTATTAGTTATCCTACAGAAATCAAAAGAGTTATTTATACAACAAATGCTATTGAATCTGTAAATAGTCAATTACGAAAAGTTATCAGAAATAAAAAAGTTTTTCCTAATGATATGGCAGTTTTTAAAATATTTTATTTAGCAATTGAAAATATAACAAAAAAATGAACAATGCCCATTCAAAATTGAAATACAGCAATTGCTCATTTTATGATAAAATTTGAAGATAGAATTAATCTAAACTAGTACTTTGTAAAACAAAGATACACAGATTACATAAAAGCCTCTAAACAATCGGATAGACACTTTCTAATGGTCGATTTTGCCATGCTTTTACATCATCAATAACATCATCAGTAATTTGACTAATAACACTTTCACTAATATCAGCACCATGATATAACTCTTGTAATTGCATTCTAATATCTGATAATGTCATACCTTTTGCATATAAAGAAAGAACTTGTTGATCAAAACCATCAAATCTTCTTTGTCTTTTTGCAACTATTATAGGATTAAAATTACTATTGCGATCTCGTGGTACATCAATCTCAATTTTACCTTGTTGAGTTATTATTTTTTTTGAACTTATACCATTACGAGCATTGTCACTATTACTATGTTGATTCTTTTCATATCCCAAATAATTTTGCATCTCAGAATTCAACATTTTTTCTACTAATCTTTTTGTTAATTCTTTATACAATCCTCCCTCTTTAAAAACTGTTGTTAAATCTTCAGTATTTTCTAATAATAAATCTACTGCTTTTGATATTGGATCATTATTATTAATATTTTGCTTTTTAGCCATCTGTAACTCACTCTTTCTAGTCATTTAATTATATTTACTAGAATTAATTAAACATAGTTATTTTTGTAAGTTACACAGATTACTAAACATTACCTTATTATTATCAAATACTGATTTTATTTGTTCATTTTTTACTTTCATTATTTCTAAATTAAAAGGTACACGTTCATTCATATAATTAATATGATATTGATATATATTATCTGGATTACAAGTTGTTATTTTAATTCTTTTTTTAGCATTACCAATAGCAAATGTTATTGCTTGAAATTCTGCTTGACTAAATTCATTTGCTTCTTCTTCTCATTCTATTGCTAAATCAAAACCTTTTATTTCTGCTCTAGAAAGACCTTTTAAAGGTATTCTATCTTCGATTGGACTCATTCCTTTTAATTTTGTTTGAGGTCTATCGTTATTATAAAAGTAAATATATTTGGGTAAATTTTCTTTTATTCATTCAATAGTTCTGTTTTTTCTTAGAATTTGATATAGAAATTCTGTTTTCATTGTTCCAAATCAAGATTCAGTAGCACCATTATCACAAGAATTACCTCTTCTAGACATCGAAATTTTTATTTTTAATTCGTCACATAAGGTTTTATAAGAAGGATTTGTATAATGAAATCCTTGGTCTGATTGTAAAATTCATGAAGTAGGTTTTTGAGCATTAACTCAAGCTTGAATAATGTTTTGGACAACAAATGTCATATCTAAACTTGCGCTTATTTTATAATCTAATATTTCATTATTATGAAAATCTTTAACAATTGATAAATAATATGTTTTACCATTAGTCAATAGACTTCTTGCAAAACTATGATATTAATCACATTTTTTAAGTTTAAAAATTTATTTTAATAACACTTTTAATATTTTTTAAAAATTATTGTTCAAAAGACATATTCCGTAATTAAATTTTTTAAAAGTCAATTAATAATTTTAAAATTTATTTTATAATTTTGTTATTAACAATAAATTTAGAAAAGTGTTGATAAAAATGATTTTTGAAAATTTAAAAAAATTAAAAAATGAAGAATTTTATAGATATTTTGGTATAAAACGTTTTCATTTTAATGAAATGTTAGAAAAATTAATTGAAATAGAAAAATTAGAAAAAAATAAAGGTCGAAAAAATAAACTTTCAGTAGAAGAAAGATTAATGATGACTTTATTATACTGAAAAGAATATTATACTTTTTTTCAAATGAGTATTAAATCTAAAATGAGCCCATCAAGTTGTTTTCGAAATATTACTTGAGTAGAAAATAAACTTAGTAACCACAAAGATTACCAATTTTTAAAAGAAAGATATAAATTAAAAATTGATAAAAAACAAGAAAATTCAAATGAATTTCAATTTTATTTAATTGATTCAACTGAGATTGAAATTGAAAGACCAACTAAAAAAAACTACAGTTAGAATATTTTTCTGGTAAAAGTTGAATGTATTCTATAAAATTTCAAATTGTATATGATTTTTTTAATAAAAAAATTGTTGATATTTTTGCTGATAATGGTAAAGTGCATGATTTTCAAATATTAAAAAATTCAAATCTTGAATTTTCAGAAAAAACAATAATTATTGGTGATTTAGGATATCAAGGTATACAAAATATTTATAAAAATACAATAATACCAATTTAAAGAACTAAAAATAAAAAATTAACTAAACAAGAAAGAAAATACAATAAGATTGTATCTAAAATTAGAATTAAAGTTGAACATGTCTTTGCTTGATTGAAAAGATTCAAAATTTTAGTAAATAAATGTAGAAAATCTAAATTTAGACTTATGTACTTAAGATTTAACTTACTTTGTGAAATTTTTAATAAAATAAAACCATTAAAATAAAAAAAATATTAAAAATATTTTTTTAAAATTTAAATTTTTATCGAGTTAATATAAAAATATTATTAACAATTTTTTGTTTAAAATGTAAACTCATTTTTTAAACTATTTTTTCAAAAAATATTTATTTCTATATTCAATAACACTAAATAGTTTTAAAACAATTTTATTGACAATTAATTAAATTTAATTACGGAATATGTCCAAAATATGTTTTATTTTTTGTCATTAAAATACAACAAAAATTATTATTTCAAATAAAAAAATAAAATATTAAATTATCAAATATATTTAAATTAATAATTGTAAATTATAAATTGAAGCTATTAAATTAAATCTTAATGCAAATTTTTTTCTTCTATTTCGATATTTTTCACTAATAATTTTAAATTTTTTAAGAATCGCAAAAACATGTTCAATAACAACTCTCATTTTTGAAATAGCCTTATTATTTTTCTTTTCTTCTTTAGTTAAAGGGTTTTTCTTTGATTTTCGTTTAGGTAATAAGACATTTTTATGTATGTTTTGTATACCTTGATATCCTAAATCTACTAAAATAGTTGTTTCTGATAAAAATTTCGTTTTTGAATTTTTTAAAATTTTAAAATCATGATTTTTACCATAAGAAAAATAAGAACTTATAATTTTTTTACTATCTTTTTCAATTATGACTTGAGTTTTTATTGTATGTTTTTTCTTTTTTCCTGAATAATATTGTTTTTGACTTTTTTTGGGCGTTGAATAGTACTTTCAGTCACATCAATGATAACTGTTTTATCTTTAAAATTATTATTTAACAGTGATTTTTGCCCATCAAGTTGTTGAAAATCAGGATGTTTTATTAAAGTATTTTCTATTCACTTGATATTCCTATAGCAACTACTTTCACTAATTCCATAACTTTTAGCAATATGAAAATAAGTTCGATACTCTCTTCAATATTCTAAAGTCATTAATAAACGATTTTCTAATGATAATTTATTAGGTGTACCACCATTTTTAAACTTTTTTACTTCTTCTGTCTTTAAAATTTCTAGAATTTTATTAAAAATAATATCATTTATACCAGTTAATCTTAATAATTCTGGATTGTTAATAGTTTTTAATTTATCAAACATCATAGATTACCTATCTTTTTTATTTTTAATTTTATTTTAAAAATTAAATTTTTAATAGATAGGTTTTGCAAGAAGTCTAATTAATAAAGTTATCATTTTATAACCATAAATTTCTTTAAATTCATAAAAAATATTTTTAATTATATTAGCTAAAAATTTATCTCATTTATTAAATTCATTCATTCCGTTTTTAATTCATTTGTAATATCCTGATTTTGAAACCTTTAAAAATCAACATAAATAACTAATCTGATATTTTTTCTTCAAGGAGAAAATCAGAAAATATTTTTTCTTTTTTGTCGATTTTTCTAAATACTTTTTTTATATCGTTCATTACCTCAATATATTGAATTAATTCTTGTTTTGTCATTTCATTAAAATTTAAAGATTTGGTTCGACCTGTTCTTTTGGTTTTTTTAGCACGAATTCCATTGCCATATTCTAAAACTTCTTCACCTAATAATTTGTATGCTTTAATTCATTCTTTTATTGATGATCGGCCAATACCATATTCTAATGCAGTTTTATCAATCGTTTTAATTTTACTTATTTTTATTATTTTTAACTTTTCTTCTTTTGATAGTCATTTAGCCATAAAAAAAATTAACACCTTCCTTAAAGTATTTTTAACACAAAGGTTACAATTCTGTGTCTACTTTATTCTAGATGTTCAATATTAATTTATTAAAATAATTATACTTAAAATTATTATTTTTACTATCAACTTAACCATTAATATCTTATAATAACATTTAGAATACTAAAATATAGTAAGAATTTAGGAGAGAAAGATATGGAACTTACAATTAATATTTTATCTTGGATTGGAGCAATTTTAACTAGTATTGTTTTAATTCCTCAAAGTTTTAAAATAATTCGCACCAGAAATACAAAATCATTATCATTATATATGTATATTATTTTTGTACTATCAGCAATAACATGAATTATTTTTGCAATATTGTCTAATCAACCTGCTATTATTACAACTAATACTATTGTATTATTTTTTGCAAGTATTATTTTAATTCTAAAAATTAATAATATTTTTAGAAAAAAAGAAAAACCATAGTTTCAATTAGGTAATAAGAATTAAAGGATTTTCATTAATATATTTAATTCATCATTTAAAACCATGACTACCATTTTCATCAATTACTAAATTAGTAGTAATTTTTCTATTAGTTAATATTTTTTTTAATTCAATAGTATTACTTTCATAATTTGTTACTAATTTGCCTTCAAAAAACTTTGGTTCTTTTTTTCCTACCCATAGTTCAACTATTAAAGGTTGATTATTATTTAAAACTTTAGTTTTTAAATCTTCAATAATTTGTGAATTAAATCAAATTGCTGGCGAAAATAATAATAATTTTGTAAATTGTAATTTTGATAAATATAACATTTGTAAACAAAAATATGCTCCCAAAGAACAACCAATGGCATTTAAATTTTTAATTTTTAAATTAAAGTTTTTAATAACAAATGGTATAACCTCATTAATAATAAATTCTAAGTAATTTTTACCATTACCACCAAGAAAATCAATCTTACTTTTTTTTAATTCAGGAAAATATTTTGTCATTAATATTTTTACATCATCATTGGTATAAGTTGCTAAATCATTAAAACGAGTCATATTATTGGTACTACCAATACCAATAAAAATACAATTACTATTATTTTCAAATAAAATATTACTATTACTATTAAGTAACATATCTTTACCATCAAAAACTAAATAAACTTCATAAGCAATATTTTGATCATAAATAGAAGGTAAAGCAATAATAATATCTTTATTAATATTTAAAAATTTACTTTTAATATTTTCAACTTTTACATCATAATTATTCATATTTTTTCTCCTTAATTTATTGATAATTTCCTAACAAAGAATAATTCATTATTCTAATATAAAAATTAAAATTAGTTTGTTCTAAGCGCATAGCACATTTAACCAATTCATCTAAAATTATCAACTTATTAGTAAATAAAGTTTCATATGAAAAAAAAGCTTTTAAATTTAAATCAGTACTATCTTTTGTTAGCAATGTTTTTCTAGTTTCTAAATCCAACAAGTAAAATAACATTAATAAACTTCCAAACTCATAATTATTTTTTATGTTTGTTTCATTCTTAGTTAAATTAATAAAAATATTACCACTAATATTTACCAATCTTTTAATTATTAGCAAACTTTCTTTTTTCAAATTAGAATTATTTATCAAAAAATTAGGTAATACTACTTTTGAAGTATCATCAAACCAAACTTTTATTTGGTCTTTACATCCAAGTAATAATAAAAGTTCCTTGGCATTTTGATAATCATCTAACTGTTTTTCTTGACGCTTAAAAGTAGGAATTAAAGCAGAAATAGTTAATATAAAATTTGCAACTAATCTTAAATATTCTTTATAAGAAATTTTATTAAAATATAAATAAACACTTATTATTTTCATAAACATTAAATTTTGATTACTATTAAATATTAAGTTATAAGTATTACGATAATCTTTTGCTTTTAAATGACCTAATTTTTTTTTAATTTCGCGCTTAAAAAAATAATTACTTTTTAAAAGCAAAAGATGGTTAAATAATCGATATTCGGGAATCATTTTTTACTTCCAATCTAATTATATATTTTTAAATTTAATCTTAAAATAATTATAACATTGAAATAAATAAGTAACATTATGTACTTATTTATTATATTTAATTGCCAATAATATCATTGATAATTAATTATATTTAATAGACTTCTTGCAAAACTATGATATTAATCACATTTTTTAAGTTTAAAAATTTATTTTAATAACACTTTTAATATTTTTTAAAAATTATTGTTCAAAATATGTTTTATTTTTTGTCATTAAAATACAACAAAAATTATTATTTCAAATAAAAAAATAAAATATTAAATTATCAAATATATTTAAATTAATAATTGTAAATTATAAATTGAAGCTATTAAATTAAATCTTAATGCAAATTTTTTTCTTCTATTTCGATATTTTTCACTAATAATTTTAAATTTTTTAAGAATCGCAAAAACATGTTCAATAACAACTCTCATTTTTGAAATAGCCTTATTATTTTTCTTTTCTTCTTTAGTTAAAGGGTTTTTCTTTGATTTTCGTTTAGGTAATAAGACATTTTTATGTATGTTTTGTATACCTTGATATCCTAAATCTACTAAAATAGTTGTTTCTGATAAAAATTTCGTTTTTGAATTTTTTAAAATTTTAAAATCATGATTTTTACCATAAGAAAAATAAGAACTTATAATTTTTTTACTATCTTTTTCAATTATGACTTGAGTTTTTATTGTATGTTTTTTCTTTTTTCCTGAATAATATTGTTTTTGACTTTTTTTGGGCGTTGAATAGTACTTTCAGTCACATCAATGATAACTGTTTTATCTTTAAAATTATTATTTAACAGTGATTTTTGCCCATCAAGTTGTTGAAAATCAGGATGTTTTATTAAAGTATTTTCTATTTACTTGATATTCCTATAGCAACTACTTTCACTAATTCCATAACTTTTAGCAATATGAAAATAAGTTCGATACTCTCTTCAATATTTTAAAGTCATTAATAAACGATTTTCTAATGATAATTTATTAGGTGTACCACCATTTTTAAACTTTTTTACTTCTTCTGTCTTTAAAATTTTTAGAATTTTATTAAAAATAATATCATTTATACCAGTTAATCTTAATAATTCTGGATTGTTAATAGTTTTTAATTTATCAAACATCATAGATTACCTATCTTTTTTATTTTTAATTTTATTTTAAAAATTAAATTTTTAATAGATAGGTTTTGCAAGAAGTCTAATATTTCAAGAAATAAATTTATTAAATCAATTTAAGTTATATGCTGTATCTATTAATGAACCATTAACAGAAGCTAATATTAATAATTTATATATCATTAATAATTATTCACAACCTTATCAAAATCCAAAAACAAGAAGTACTAAAAGTATTACTATTATTAAAATTAAAGATTTTAAAACAAGAGATGGTTATCCAATCATTATTAAATTACAAAAACCATTAGATAAAGATACCAAAGTTATTGGTTTAAAAATTAAAGCCCCTAGAAGCATCATTTTTGGCAATATAAAGGTACTTGGTGAAGTTGACAATATGGAAGTATACCCAAAGTTGTTTGTTAAAGATAAGATAGCATTTCCGCTATTATCAATGCCTATTGAAACTCAACCAAAAGTTAGAATATTACAACAATGATTCAGTGAACAAATATTACCTTGAAATCTTGCAAAACAATTTATTGGAGAAGAAAAATCAGTTTTAGATTTAATTGCTATTGGTGGTGGAAGTGAAACAAGAAAAGAAATTATTAATAATGAAAAAATAACATATGCTAAAATTGGTAAATATGATGGTGGAAAACCAGTACCGAAAAAATTACCAGATTTTGAAATGAAAAAGAACGAACAATATTTCTTATATAGTCATCAAGAACCAAACCCACCATATCCAAGTAGAGTTATTGCTATTGAATTATCACAAAACTTTAATTCAATTGAAATTGAAATAAATGATAAACCACCAATTGATAGTTTACAACAACTATTATTAGATATGCTAACTTATACATATACTTATAACAGAAATTTTGATGGTGCTGTATATGAAAACGGAAATCCTAAAAATGATATTGCTAAATTAAGACAAAAATTTGAAGGTCAAAAGCCTGATGATGTTATTACTAATTTATTTAAAAGACATATTCCGTAATTAAATTTTTTAAAAGTCAATTAATAATTTTAAAATTTATTTTATAATTTTGTTATTAACAATAAATTTAGAAAAGTGTTGATAAAAATGATTTTTGAAAATTTAAAAAAATTAAAAAATGAAGAATTTTATAGATATTTTGGTATAAAACGTTTTCATTTTAATGAAATGTTAGAAAAATTAATTGAAATAGAAAAATTAGAAAAAAATAAAGGTCGAAAAAATAAACTTTCAGTAGAAGAAAGATTAATGATGACTTTATTATACTGAAAAGAATATTATACTTTTTTTCAAATGAGTATTAAATCTAAAATGAGCCCATCAAGTTGTTTTCGAAATATTACTTGAGTAGAAAATAAACTTAGTAACCACAAAGATTACCAATTTTTAAAAGAAAGATATAAATTAAAAATTGATAAAAAACAAGAAAATTCAAATGAATTTCAATTTTATTTAATTGATTCAACTGAGATTGAAATTGAAAGACCAACTAAAAAAAACTACAGTTAGAATATTTTTCTGGTAAAAGTTGAATGTATTCTATAAAATTTCAAATTGTATATGATTTTTTTAATAAAAAAATTGTTGATATTTTTGCTGATAATGGTAAAGTGCATGATTTTCAAATATTAAAAAATTCAAATCTTGAATTTTCAGAAAAAACAATAATTATTGGTGATTTAGGATATCAAGGTATACAAAATATTTATAAAAATACAATAATACCAATTAAAAGAACTAAAAATAAAAAATTAACTAAACAAGAAAGAAAATACAATAAGATTGTATCTAAAATTAGAATTAAAGTTGAACATGTCTTTGCTTGATTGAAAAGATTCAAAATTTTAGTAAATAAATGTAGAAAATCTAAATTTAGACTTATGTACTTAAGATTTAACTTACTTTGTGAAATTTTTAATAAAATAAAACCATTAAAATAAAAAAAATATTAAAAATATTTTTTTAAAATTTAAATTTTTATCGAGTTAATATAAAAATATTATTAACAATTTTTTGTTTAAAATGTAAACTCATTTTTTAAACTATTTTTTCAAAAAATATTTATTTCTATATTCAATAACACTAAATAGTTTTAAAACAATTTTATTGACAATTAATTAAATTTAATTACGGAATATGTCCAAAGAATGAAAATTAGCTTATCCAAATTATATAAATTTACCACAAGTTCAAATATTTAAACAATTAATTATTATGTTATCAAATAATATCTATTCAAATATGTCAATTAATAAAGGATTAAATGACGATAATAAAATTTTATTACCTTATTATTTTGAATTAAAATCAAATCCTATACATACAGATACTGGTAAAGTTTGAGAATTTAAAGATGTAAAGGTAATATTAAAATCTAAATATTTTGATTTTACAGATATTAATAATATTAATTTAAAAAAATAATGATATTAGTCAAAATGAATTATTTAAACTAGATGATAATCAATTTAATTGATTATCTATTACCAATGAATTAGAAAGTAATAATATTCCGTCATTAATTCCTGCTGATTGAACATTAGGAAATGGAGAATATGGAAAATATTTTACAAGAGTAATTATTAATAAAATTAAAATTGAAAATGTTTTAAATTTATATGGTTCAAATAAATCTCAATTATTTTCTAAATTAGAATTTTATAAAGAAATTTCACAAATTGATAATAATATTGAATTTGAATTACAAATTGAAAATCCGATTAATAATTTAAATCGGATTGAAATTAGCGGAATATTTGGTTCTGGAAATTATGATTTAATTTTAATAACAGAGAAACAAGAAATTGATTTAAAAAAATATTAATTCATTCGATAAATATAATGAAAATATCTCTTATATAAATTTAGAAATTTAATTATCAATCAAAATATCCATTTGGATATTTACCATCCCATTCTATATCAACTTTATGTTGTTTAACAGATGAAAAATATAGTGAAAATACATCTGATGAAGTTGTTTTATCAACTCAAATTTGATACTTACCAAAAACTATGTTAATGTTTAGTAATCTGTGTAACTTACAAAAATAACTATGTTTAATTAGTTCTAGTAAATATAAGACATATTCCGTAATTAAATTTTTTAAAAGTCAATTAATAATTTTAAAATTTATTTTATAATTTTGTTATTAACAATAAATTTAGAAAAGTGTTGATAAAAATGATTTTTGAAAATTTAAAAAAATTAAAAAATGAAGAATTTTATAGATATTTTGGTATAAAACGTTTTCATTTTAATGAAATGTTAGAAAAATTAATTGAAATAGAAAAATTAGAAAAAAATAAAGGTCGAAAAAATAAACTTTCAGTAGAAGAAAGATTAATGATGACTTTATTATACTGAAAAGAATATTATACTTTTTTTCAAATGAGTATTAAATCTAAAATGAGCCCATCAAGTTGTTTTCGAAATATTACTTGAGTAGAAAATAAACTTAGTAACCACAAAGATTACCAATTTTTAAAAGAAAGATATAAATTAAAAATTGATAAAAAACAAGAAAATTCAAATGAATTTCAATTTTATTTAATTGATTCAACTGAGATTGAAATTGAAAGACCAACTAAAAAAAACTACAGTTAGAATATTTTTCTGGTAAAAGTTGAATGTATTCTATAAAATTTCAAATTGTATATGATTTTTTTAATAAAAAAATTGTTGATATTTTTGCTGATAATGGTAAAGTGCATGATTTTCAAATATTAAAAAATTCAAATCTTGAATTTTCAGAAAAAACAATAATTATTGGTGATTTAGGATATCAAGGTATACAAAATATTTATAAAAATACAATAATACCAATTAAAAGAACTAAAAATAAAAAATTAACTAAACAAGAAAGAAAATACAATAAAATTGTATCTAAAATTAGAATTAAAGTTGAACATGTCTTTGCTTGATTGAAAAGATTCAAAATTTTAGTAAATAAATGTAGAAAATCTAAATTTAGACTTATGTACTTAAGATTTAACTTACTTTGTGAAATTTTTAATAAAATAAAACCATTAAAATAAAAAAAATATTAAAAATATTTTTTTAAAATTTAAATTTTTATCGAGTTAATATAAAAATATTATTAACAATTTTTTGTTTAAAATGTAAACTCATTTTTTAAACTATTTTTTCAAAAAATATTTATTTCTATATTCAATAACACTAAATAGTTTTAAAACAATTTTATTGACAATTAATTAAATTTAATTACGGAATATGTCCATAATTAATTTTCTAGAAAGAGTGAGTTACAGATGGCTAAAAAGCAAAATATTAATAACAATGATCCAATATCACAAGCAGTAGATTTATTATTAGAAAATACTGAAGATTTAACAACAGTTTTTAAAGAGGGAGGATTGTATAAAGAATTAACAAAAAGATTAGTAGAAAAAATGTTGAATTCTGAGATGCAAAATTATTTGGGATATGAAAAGAATCAACATAGTAATAGTGACAATGCTCGTAATGGTATAAGTTCAAAAAAATTAATAACCCAACAAGGTAAAATTGAAATTGATGTACCAAGAGATCGTAATAGTAATTTTAATCCTGTAATAGTTGCAAAAAGACAAAGAAGATTTGATGGTTTTGATCAACAAGTTCTTTCTTTATATGCAAAAGGTATGACATTATCAGATATTAGAATGCAATTACAAGAGTTATATCATGGTGCTGATATTAGTGAAAGTGTTATTAGTCAAATTACTGATGATGTTATTGATGACGTCAAAGCATGGCAAAATTGACCATTAGATAGTGTTTATCCGATTGTTTATTTTGATTGTATAGTAGTTAAAGTACGACAAGATAAACGGATTATTAATAAATCAGTTTATATAGCTTTAGGAGTTGATTTAGAAGGTAAAAAAGATGTTTTAGGTTTATGAATTAGTGAAAATGAAGGTTCTAAATTTTGATTAGCCAATTTCACAGAAATGAAAAATCGTGGCTTAAATGATATTCTTATTGCTTGTAGTGATAATTTAACAGGCATGTCAGAAGCAATACAATCAGTTTATCTTAAAACAGAACATCAATTATGCATCGTTCATCAAATTAGAAATAGTTTGAAATATGTCTCATATAAGCATAGAGAATCTCTAGTTGCAGATTTAAAACCAATTTATACTGCATGTAGTGAAGAACAAGCAATGCAGGCTTTAGAATCATTTGAAAATAAATGAACTAAACAATATCCACAAATTGCTAAATCTTGATATAAAAATTGAGATAATTTAATGGTTTTTATTAGTTATCCTGCAGAAATAAAAAGGGTAATTTATACCACAAATGCTATTGAATCTGTTAATAGTCAATTACGAAAAGTCATCAGAAATAAAAAAGTTTTTCCTAACGATATGTCAGTTTTTAAAATATTTTATTTAGCAATTGAAAATATAACAAAAAAATGAACAATGCCCATTCAAAATTGAAATACAGCAATTGCTCATTTTATGATAAAATTTGAAGACAGAATTAATCTGAATTAGTAACTTTGTAAAACAAAGAAACACAGATTACATAAAAGCCTCGATATTAATCACATTTTTTAAGTTTAAAAATTTATTTTAATAACACTTTTAATATTTTTTAAAAATTATTGTTCAAAATATGTTTTATTTTTTGTCATTAAAATACAACAAAAATTATTATTTCAAATAAAAAAATAAAATATTAAATTATCAAATATATTTAAATTAATAATTGTAAATTATAAATTGAAGCTATTAAATTAAATCTTAATGCAAATTTTTTTCTTCTATTTCGATATTTTTCACTAATAATTTTAAATTTTTTAAGAATCGCAAAAACATGTTCAATAACAACTCTCATTTTTGAAATAGCCTTATTATTTTTCTTTTCTTCTTTAGTTAAAGGGTTTTTCTTTGATTTTCGTTTAGGTAATAAGACATTTTTATGTATGTTTTGTATACCTTGATATCCTAAATCTACTAAAATAGTTGTTTCTGATAAAAATTTCGTTTTTGAATTTTTTAAAATTTTAAAATCATGATTTTTACCATAAGAAAAATAAGAACTTATAATTTTTTTACTATCTTTTTCAATTATGACTTGAGTTTTTATTGTATAGACATATTCCGTAATTAAATTTTTTAAAAGTCAATTAATAATTTTAAAATTTATTTTATAATTTTGTTATTAACAATAAATTTAGAAAAGTGTTGATAAAAATGATTTTTGAAAATTTAAAAAAATTAAAAAATGAAGAATTTTATAGATATTTTCGTATAAAACGTTTTCATTTTAATGAAATGTTAGAAAAATTAATTGAAATAGAAAAATTAGAAAAAAATAAAGGTCGAAAAAATAAACTTTCAGTAGAAGAAAGATTAATGATGACTTTATTATACTGAAAAGAATATTATACTTTTTTTCAAATGAGTATTAAATCTAAAATGAGCCCATCAAGTTGTTTTCGAAATATTACTTGAGTAGAAAATAAACTTAGTAACCACAAAGATTACCAATTTTTAAAAGAAAGAGATAAATTAAAAATTGATAAAAAACAAGAAAATTCAAATGAATTTCAATTTTATTTAATTGATTCAACTGAGATTGAAATTGAAAGACCAACTAAAAAAAACTACAGTTAGAATATTTTTCTGGTAAAAGTTGAATGTATTCTATAAAATTTCAAATTGTATATGATTTTTTTAATAAAAAAATTGTTGATATTTTTGCTGATAATGGTAAAGTGCATGATTTTCAAATATTAAAAAATTCAAATCTTGAATTTTCAGAAAAAACAATAATTATTGGTGATTTAGGATATCAAGGTATACAAAATATTTATAAAAATACAATAATACCAATTAAAAGAACTAAAAATAAAAAATTAACTAAACAAGAAAGAAAATACAATAAGATTGTATCTAAAATTAGAATTAAAGTTGAACATGTCTTTGCTTGATTGAAAAGATTCAAAATTTTAGTAAATAAATGTAGAAAATCTAAATTTAGACTTATGTACTTAAGATTTAACTTACTTTGTGAAATTTTTAATAAAATAAAACCATTAAAATAAAAAAAATATTAAAAATATTTTTTTAAAATTTAAATTTTTATCGAGTTAATATAAAAATATTATTAACAATTTTTTGTTTAAAATGTAAACTCATTTTTTAAACTATTTTTTCAAAAAATATTTATTTCTATATTCAATAACACTAAATAGTTTTAAAACAATTTTATTGACAATTAATTAAATTTAATTACGGAATATGTCCTATGTTTTTTCTTTTTTCCTGAATAATATTGTTTTTGACTTTTTTTGGGCGTTGAATAGTACTTTCAGTCACATCAATGATAACTGTTTTATCTTTAAAATTATTATTTAACAGTGATTTTTGCCCATCAAGTTGTTGAAAATCAGGATGTTTTATTAAAGTATTTTCTATTCACTTGATATTCCTATAGCAACTACTTTCACTAATTCCATAACTTTTAGCAATATGAAAATAAGTTCGATACTCTCTTCAATATTCTAAAGTCATTAATAAACGATTTTCTAATGATAATTTATTAGGTGTACCACCATTTTTAAACTTTTTTACTTCTTCTGTCTTTAAAATTTCTAGAATTTTATTAAAAATAATATCATTTATACCAGTTAATCTTAATAATTCTGGATTGTTAATAGTTTTTAATTTATCAAACATCATAGATTACCTATCTTTTTTATTTTTAATTTTATTTTAAAAATTAAATTTTTAATAGATAGGTTTTGCAAGAAGTCTAATTTTATATCTATGCCGGTGCGTGTTCCAAATTTAAGACATTTAACTGTATTTTTTGATATTCATGGAACTACAGATTTAACTATTCCACCAGATGTTTTATTTGGTCAAGTTAATATTTTTTCAAGTGAGAAAGTAACACCAGTTCCACCAAATAGTCCTTTTAATCCTGAGTATGAACGAGTTAGTTGATATGATGTTTTTGGTCAATTGCGTAATGCTTTTAGATGAGTACTTTATGGTGTTGTTGGTAAAGTTTTACCCGTTGAACCTTTAAGAGATTTTTTTGCTAAACTTGACGGATTATTGAGACGTATTTTTGATGATACTATTAGTTCTGTTTTAAATGTTGATTTTACTAGTGGTTTAGAACAAGTTTTAACTTTATGAGTATTTTTAAAAGCAGTAGGATTTTTAGTTGGTTAGGAGTTTATTATGAAAAAGAAAGATTTATTTGAAATTTGTAGTGGAGTTATTTTTTGTTTTTTAATATCATCGCTTACTGCGTTATTTTTTGATTTTGATGTAGACAAATTAAAGTTATTTTTTGAAAATGCTAGTTTTGGTTCAAAAATTTTAATTTTCTTTTTTGATTTTATTTTTCCCTTTATTTTAAGTTCATATTTTGTAGAGTTTTGTTTTTGAATTAAAAATAAGTTTAAAAATAAAAGTAAGGTGGTTAAATAATGCCTTGATATGGTTATTTACTTTTAGGAGTTATATTATTAATAATATTTTATCCATTTTTAATAACTAGAAAAAATATAAAAATATTACAACGTGTAGGTAGTTATATAATTTCAGCACCACCACGTACTGGTAAATCTGCTCTTGCTTGTTGTTTAGCACAAAAACATAAGGGTAGGGTAGTAAGTCCTATTCCTATTAAAGTTCGTAATGAGTATAGTTATCGTTGTTCTTATGATGATGTTTTTAAATTTAATCAATTAAATAGTAATTATGCTTTTAAAGAGTGTGATATGGTTGTTTTAGATGAGTTAGGTTTGAAAATTAATAGTAATGATTTGTCGCCCGAATTTAAAGAAACACAAGAAAGTTTAGGAATGTTTTGTAAATTAATAGGTCATAACTTTAATGGAATTATGTATATGATTGAACAACATCCCGATAGAATACCAAAACAAGCACGTGAAAAAGTTGAATATATTGTGCAAGTTAAAACAATGCGTATTTTGTTATTTTTAGTTAAGTTTAAACTAAATATTTATACTAATGTTGATGATTATAATAAAGTTGTATTATCTAAAAGACAAACAAAGCGAATAATTAAACGTGGTGGATTACCACCTAGTTATAGTGGTGAAAGTATGACTTTTAGTTTATGATTTCCTAGGTCTTATTTACAAAGATATAATAGTCGTGCTTTAAATTATATTCATTCGTTAAAGAGTGAATTAAGTACTGTTAAAGACTATGAACAATCACAAGCATTAGATTTTACTGTTGATGATATTAGAGCAGTAGGATTAGATAAGTTGGATAATATATTACAAACTGAAAAGAAAGAAACTGAAAATACTGTATGCCGTACTTGTTATTATAGAAATAAATATTCTAAGAAAAATAAGAAAGATGTTAAAAAAGAGTAAACCTATATTATTGGTCGAAGCCAACCAGAACCTTGGTTGGTTGGCCGTGGGGTTTACGCCACTGGGGTGAGTTGCGAAGCAACTAGGGGCAAAGCCCCTATATACTTGGTTTAAAATCTAGTCATATCTGGGATACGGCCAGTTTATAATGGCTGTTGAAAGACCTTTTAAAAATCGTCAAAATCAATTTCAAATTGATTTTATCACTATTAAAACTTGAATAGCTAATACAGAGGAATTAAAAACACTATTAAGAAAGAATGCAATTATTGGTATTAAAGGTAGAATTCAAACATTTGCTAATAAAGCTAATGATTTTTACTATACAGAAATTATTGCTGATCGTATTATTTATTTAACTTAAAAGTAATTAAAAAATGGTCTTAATTATTGACTAATTAAGACCATTTTTATTTTTACTACTAATAAGTTTATAGTCACTTTATATTTTTTCAAATTAAAACGATATATAGTAAAATAAATTTGTTATAATTTTACTATAATTTATTAAGACATATTCCGTAATTAAATTTTTTAAAAGTCAATTAATAATTTTAAAATTTATTTTATAATTTTGTTATTAACAATAAATTTAGAAAAGTGTTGATAAAAATGATTTTTGAAAATTTAAAAAAATTAAAAAATGAAGAATTTTATAGATATTTTGGTATAAAACGTTTTCATTTTAATGAAATGTTAGAAAAATTAATTGAAATAGAAAAATTAGAAAAAAATAAAGGTCGAAAAAATAAACTTTCAGTAGAAGAAAGATTAATGATGACTTTATTATACTGAAAAGAATATTATACTTTTTTTCAAATGAGTATTAAATCTAAAATGAGCCCATCAAGTTGTTTTCGAAATATTACTTGAGTAGAAAATAAACTTAGTAACCACAAAGATTACCAATTTTTAAAAGAAAGATATAAATTAAAAATTGATAAAAAACAAGAAAATTCAAATGAATTTCAATTTTATTTAATTGATTCAACTGAGATTGAAATTGAAAGACCAACTAAAAAAAACTACAGTTAGAATATTTTTCTGGTAAAAGTTGAATGTATTCTATAAAATTTCAAATTGTATATGATTTTTTTAATAAAAAAATTGTTGATATTTTTGCTGATAATGGTAAAGTGCATGATTTTCAAATATTAAAAAATTCAAATCTTGAATTTTCAGAAAAAACAATAATTATTGGTGATTTAGGATATCAAGGTATACAAAATATTTATAAAAATACAATAATACCAATTAAAAGAACTAAAAATAAAAAATTAACTAAACAAGAAAGAAAATACAATAAGATTGTATCTAAAATTAGAATTAAAGTTGAACATGTCTTTGCTTGATTGAAAAGATTCAAAATTTTAGTAAATAAATGTAGAAAATCTAAATTTAGACTTATGTACTTAAGATTTAACTTACTTTGTGAAATTTTTAATAAAATAAAACCATTAAAATAAAAAAAATATTAAAAATATTTTTTTAAAATTTAAATTTTTATCGAGTTAATATAAAAATATTATTAACAATTTTTTGTTTAAAATGTAAACTCATTTTTTAAACTATTTTTTCAAAAAATATTTATTTCTATATTCAATAACACTAAATAGTTTTAAAACAATTTTATTGACAATTAATTAAATTTAATTACGGAATATGTCCTTAGTATAAAAGGTTAGGAGCAAACAAAATGAAAATTGGAATTGTAAGTGATTCAGCTACTGGTTTTACCGTTGAAGATATGAAAAAATATCCTGAAATAATAATTATTCCTTTAAATATTATTGAAGGAGAAAATGCTTATGATGATAATAACATTGATATTGATAGCGAAACAATTCGTAAAAAGATGATTGATGAACACTGTATTTTAAAAACTAGTCAAACTAGTCGTGGTAAACTTGAACAATATTGAGATAATGCTTTAAGTAAATATGATCAAATTTTATTTTTACCAATTGCTAATAATGCTTCAGGACAATATGCAAGTTCACAAGTTTTACAAAAAGAAGAAAAATATAAAAATAAAGTTCATATTTTAGAAACAGGTGCTGCTTCAATAACTTTAAAATTTATGGTTTTAATTGCTTTTACTCTTGTTAAAAATGGAAAAAAATTCCTGAAATTTTAGGAATTTTAAATAAATTTCGTAAAACTTATGAATCTTATATTGCTCCTAATGATTTAAAATTTTTGGCTCGTGGTGGTAGATTACCAATGAGTAAAGCAAGAATTGGTAATTTTTTACGTTTTAAACCAATTTTAAGATGTAAAGAAACAATTGATAATATTGGTAGAGTTAGAACCTTAAGTAAAGCTATGGAAGAAATGTTAGATATTATTACTAAAATTAAAGATGTTACTAAAGAAACAATATATATTATTGATGGTTGATGTAGAAAAGATATTATTGATGAAGCAATTAAAAAAGTAAAAAATAGAGGATTTACCAAATATAAAGTTGAACCATTATGTAATATTTTAAAAACACATACTGGTAATAATACTATTGGTTTTTCAGTAGTACCTAATCAATGAGTAAAAGAAGTCTAATAAAAAAGTAGTTTTATAAAAAATGATTAAGTATTCTGTTTTTTAGAAAATATATAAAAAACTTTAAATCTAAAAAAGAATGTTAGTAAAGGTTAATTTAGTTTACTAACATTCAGATTTTTTCAACTTATAAATAATAAAATATTAAATATTATGATTTAAATTCTTATTAATAATTAAAGTTTTAAACTAAAGAAATAATTGAAAAAATTTAATAAAATAAATATTTATAAATCAAAGTAATGGTTTTTTAATTTATTGAGTTTTAACTATAAAATTAAAAAATATTTTTATTAAGTATCCTTAACCATTTCATAGTATAACTATTTTATTTTTTTAATTTTAATAGCCATTTTCATTTAGTGGTATTTTAAATCAAAAACCTTCATAACAAACAACATTTCCAAAATTATTTTTATATTTTTGATAAGAACGACAAATATTATTATAGGCTTGATAATAGCGTTTTTTATTAGTTTTATCAATGTGGTAAACTTTTAATATTGCTTCTTCCATAGTGTCATAAACATCTAAACAGTTATCTTCTTTATGATATCTCGCATAAATAAAATTATTTTTTTTCATTTTTAACTCCAATACTTTTTTATATATTCCCATAATTTAAGATTTACTTAGAACATAGATTATATTTATAATATTTAGGATTTTAAAAAAATATGAAATGGTGTAAGAACATTAAATTAGTTTGTAAATTTATAAAAAATAAAATGATAAGTTAAATTTATGACAATATTAAAAATATTGTTAATAACATAAATTGATAACAAATTATTTTTTTATAGAATATAGTTTTAATTGAAAAATTATTATTTATTGTTTATTTTTGAATTCTAAGTAAATCTTAATTTAAGTCTATAATTGAAAAAATGAATATACAATAATAAATTCACTTTTTTATAAAAAGGCGAATTTATTTCATAATTTTATATTTATTGTAAAATTAAAATTAAAATTTTATTTAATTTTTAACTAATATTTTTTAAATTTATTATTTTATTTTAAATAAATTTTTACTATTTTAGTGGTTTTTTATTTTTTTATTATAAATTATTTTTCATTTTTTTAGATTTATTTGAAAAAATATTAACTAAACACTTTCTATTTTAAATGATAAAAAGTAAAATAATGTTATTGTTAATAAAACAAGAAATAAGTATATTAATAGTTTTAAAAAAACTACTAAGATATTTTTAAAATTTAATAGAGGATGAAAATGCAAACTTTTATTGGAATTATAGGTTATTTAGCCGGAATATTGTCTATTATAACATTTATTCCACAAGCAATAAAAACAATAAAAACTAAGGAAACTAAACATATAATCTTATCAACTTATATTATTTATAATATTGCTACTCTTTTTTTCTTGATATTTGGAATACTTTCAGTAACATTACCAGTAATGTGACCAGAAGGTGCTGATACTCTTGAAATTGCAATTTGAGGTTCTACCTTAATAATACCGTATACAGTAACAATGACTGCAACTAATTGTATTATTTATGTTAAAGTAAAAAATATGAAAACGTTGGGCAAAAATGCTAAAACTTTGGAGGAATAAAAATAATGGCAAATACTGAATGATGAATTATTACTATAATAGGGATTATTGGAGCACTTATTGCTGTTATAGCATTTTGTCCACAGTCTTTAAAAACAATAAAAACTAAAAAAACAGATGGTATTTCTTTACTTACATTTATTCTTTATACAACAGCTAACAGTTTATGAGTATTATGGGGCATTATTCATTTATCATATCATGGTGGATCTGAATCAACAATTTTAATGAAAGATTTAGTTATAATTTGTGCTAATACACCTTGTGCAATATGATCAGGAATTATTCTTGGTATTAAAATTAATAATATGTATAAATATGGTGAAGATTGTAAAAAATGAAAAGGTAAAGTAAATATAAAGAGTGACTTTTAATAGTTTATTTTTTATTAAAAATAATAATTTATTACTAAAAATGCATTGTAATGATGCATTTTTTAATAGTTATAGTAGTAAAATACTTATCAAAATTAAAAATATAATTTAAGTTATAATATATTTATAATTAAAAATTCTGTGGGGTTAAATAATGATAATTCAAAATGATGTTTATAAAATTCTAGTACAAGTAATCCTAGAAAAAGGTCATTGTAATGTTTTATTAGCACAAATGATGCGAGATAAAAATCTAACATTATCAGAAAAAGAAGCAATTGAAAAGATAGTACTAGGAACCTTAAAAAATCAAATTTATTTAGATTATATATTAAATCAAATATGAAATGTTTTGAAATCAGTAATTACTATTCCTTTTCACATAACTATTTTATTATGAATAGTTTTATATGAAATCTATTTTTTAGAAATTACTAATAAAGAAATCTTCATTGAAAATACTTTAAAAAAAGTAAGCACCATTGATAATAAACTAACATTTATTATTTCTAAAGTATTAGATTTATGTTTTACTGAATTTAGATCAGAATTTAACTTACAAAAAGAAAGTAAACAAAATATTAAATTAATTAAATATAGTTATCCTAGTTGATTATACTCTTTAATAAAATCACATTTTAGTATTAATATTGCAAATCAATTGATAAAAGATAACTTAAGAATGCCATTAATTAGTTTTAGAGTTAATACATTAAAAACTACTGTTAATAAAGTGTTAAACAATGAAAATTATAAATCTTTTAACTTTTGTTTAAGCGAGATAGTATCTGATGGTATTATTAGTTCAAAGTCAATTTTTAACACAAAATTATATGAAAATGGTGAAATTATTAAACAAGATCAAGCAAGTATGCTAGTTAGTCATATTTTAGATCCACAACCATATGATGAAGTATTAGATATGTGTGCAGGAATTGCTAGTAAAACAGCCCATATGGCAGCTTTAATGTCTAATCACGGTAAGATAGTTGCTTGTGATATAAATGAAGAACGATTAAAAATTGGTGCTACTTATTTGAAAAAATTAGGCGTAACAAATACTGAACTTAAATATGGTGATTCTACAATATTAGATTTTAATAATAAATTTGACAAAATTTTAATTGATGCTCCTAGTACTGCTTGAGGTTTAATTAAAAGAAAACCAGAAGTTAAACTTATCAATTGAAGTAAAGAAGAAATTAATCAGTTAATTACTGTTCAAGCAAAATTATTAAATAAGGCTTATCAACTTTTAAAACCTGAAGCGATAGTTGTGTATGTTACTTGTACTTTCAATATTAAAGAAAATCAAAATCAAATTGAGAATTTTGTTAAAAATCACCCAGATATGACAATCATTGCAGAAAAACAATTTTTTGGTTTTAATAACAATACTGATGGATTTTATATTTGTAAATTAAAAAAAGGAATATAGAGGGACAGTTTATGAAAATAAATGCTAGTTATAAAACAGATGTTGGTAATTATCGTACAAATAATCAAGATGCCATTTTATATTTAACAAATAACACTGGACAAGTTATTGGTGTTGTTTGTGATGGATTGGGTGGTCATAAATGTGGTGAAGTGGCCAGTAATATGGCTGTTAGTATGTTAAAAAAATTTTTTGAAACAACAGATTTTACTAAATTAAAACATGATAAACAAATTCATGCATGATTACAAGAAAAGATAGAAATTATTCAAATTGAAATGAATAATTTTAGTTTAAGTAATGAACAAGCGCTTGATATGGGAACAACTATGGTAATAATTTTAATTACTAATAACAAAGCTTATTTAGTAAATATTGGTGATTCACGTATTTATCAATATAGTGAACAAGGATTAAAACAGTTAACAGTTGACCATAATATTTTAAATTTATATTTACAAAAAAATACAACTAAAGAATCAAGTTTTGATTTAAATCACACTTATTGAAAGGCATTGACTAGTGCTCTTGGTCCACGTAAGCCATTAAAAACCGATATTTTTCATTTACCATTAATAATTCCATCATATTTTCTTTTAACTAGTGATGGTGTTCATGATTTTTTAGAAGAATATGAAATAGTTAATATTTTAGAAAAAAATGGAAATATTAATAATAAAGTTAAATTATTAATTAAGCAAGCATTACTTAATGTTTCAACTGATAATGTTACTGCATTATTAATGGAAATAAAATTTTAGTCTTTTGATATTTTTGTGTAAAAGACATATTCCGTAATTAAATTTTTTAAAAGTCAATTAATAATTTTAAAATTTATTTTATAATTTTGTTATTAACAATAAATTTAGAAAAGTGTTGATAAAAATGATTTTTGAAAATTTAAAAAAATTAAAAAATGAAGAATTTTATAGATATTTTGGTATAAAACGTTTTCATTTTAATGAAATGTTAGAAAAATTAATTGAAATAGAAAAATTAGAAAAAAATAAAGGTCGAAAAAATAAACTTTCAGTAGAAGAAAGATTAATGATGACTTTATTATACTGAAAAGAATATTATACTTTTTTTCAAATGAGTATTAAATCTAAAATGAGCCCATCAAGTTGTTTTCGAAATATTACTTGAGTAGAAAATAAACTTAGTAACCACAAAGATTACCAATTTTTAAAAGAAAGATATAAATTAAAAATTGATAAAAAACAAGAAAATTCAAATGAATTTCAATTTTATTTAATTGATTCAACTGAGATTGAAATTGAAAGACCAACTAAAAAAAACTACAGTTAGAATATTTTTCTGGTAAAAGTTGAATGTATTCTATAAAATTTCAAATTGTATATGATTTTTTTAATAAAAAAATTGTTGATATTTTTGCTGATAATGGTAAAGTGCATGATTTTCAAATATTAAAAAATTCAAATCTTGAATTTTCAGAAAAAACAATAATTATTGGTGATTTAGGATATCAAGGTATACAAAATATTTATAAAAATACAATAATACCAATTAAAAGAACTAAAAATAAAAAATTAACTAAACAAGAAAGAAAATACAATAAGATTGTATCTAAAATTAGAATTAAAGTTGAACATGTCTTTGCTTGATTGAAAAGATTCAAAATTTTAGTAAATAAATGTAGAAAATCTAAATTTAGACTTATGTACTTAAGATTTAACTTACTTTGTGAAATTTTTAATAAAATAAAACCATTAAAATAAAAAAAATATTAAAAATATTTTTTTAAAATTTAAATTTTTATCGAGTTAATATAAAAATATTATTAACAATTTTTTGTTTAAAATGTAAACTCATTTTTTAAACTATTTTTTCAAAAAATATTTATTTCTATATTCAATAACACTAAATAGTTTTAAAACAATTTTATTGACAATTAATTAAATTTAATTACGGAATATGTCCAAAATATAAATTATAAATAAGTTAGTAATTTTTAAAAAATAAATTTAAAAGTAATGGTGAAACTAATGGAAATAAATAAATTATTGAATAATCGTTATCATATTTTAAAAATTATTGGTTCGGGTGGTATGGGTAAAGTTTATGAAGCACAAGATAAATATTTAAATCGGCAAGTTGCTTTAAAAGTAATTAATCCAATTTCACCGCTAGATGACTTAATAAAAGAACGATTTTTGCAAGAAATTAGAGCAGTATCTAGAGTTAGACATCCCAATGTTATTTTGGTATATGATGTTTTTATTGATAAGAAAGATTGATGCTTAGTTTTTGAATTATTAGAAGGTAAAACATTAAAAGAATATTTAAGTAATTATTCGGTTTTATCAGTTAATGAAGTTATAGTTATTATAAAAGAAATTTTAAAAGGGGTTAATGCGTGTCATTCAGTCAATATTATTCATCGTGATTTAAAACCTGAAAATATTATTTTAACTAGTAGTGGAGCAATTAAAGTTTTAGACTTTGGTATTGCTGTTATTGATGATTATGAAGTTAAAAAACATGCTAATCAAGTTGTAGGAACAATGAAATATATTGCTCCAGAAGTAGTAAAATTTCAAAAACCAACAATTCAAAGTGATATTTATGCTTTGGGTATTATATTATATGAATTATTAGTTGGTAAACCACCTTTTTTTCATAAAAATCCACAAATATTAGCCGCTAAACATATTAAAGAACCAATGCCATTAATTCATGAAATTAATAAGAATATTCCACAAAGTTTAGAAAATATTATTTTGAAGGCAACTGCTAAGAATATTAATGATCGCTATCGGACAATTAGTGAATTGAGTAATGATTTAGATTGTTGTTTAAAAACGGAAAATAAAAATAATATGTTATTTAAGAAAAATTACTTAAATTCACAAAAATTAAAAAAACCATTTTATTTAAAAAAAGAATTTTTATTATTTTTAATTTTAATTATATTATTACTTATTGGTGTTATTATAAGCATATTAATTTTATATTAATTGGAGGACACTATGAATTTTAAACAAGGAATAGTTATTGGAGTTGCAAATAACTTTGTTGAAGTAAGAATTGAAAATCAAATTTTTTCTTGTTTAATCAAAGGAAATTTAAAATTTCAAACAGCAAAAATTTTAGTTGGTGATTATGTTAAAGTTAATTTTAAAGATGATAAAAATCCTTTGGTTGAATCAATTTTACCTCGATTTAATGAACTATATCGACCAAGCATTGCTAATGTTGATCAAGTATTAATTGTTAGTTCTCTTGTTAATCCTTTTCTTAGTAGTTTTCTATTAAATAAATTATTAACAATTTTTAATTATTATCATTTAAAAATAATTTTAATATTTACAAAAATTGATTTGGTAACTAAAGATAATGAAGTTTGAACAAAAGTTAAAGCATATCAGAATTTAAATTTACCAACAATTTTTATTTCAAATGTTAAAAAAAATGGTATTGAAGATTTAAAAAAAGTTTTTACAAACAAGTTATCAATATTAACAGGTACTTCAGGAGTGGGAAAGAGTTCAACTTTAAATAGTTTGGATAATAATTTAAAATTATGAACACAGGATATTTCTACAAGTTTAAATCGTGGTAAACATACCACAACTAAAACTCGCCTTTATTTTTTACATGATGGTATTATTGCAGATACACCTGGTTTTTCGGTCTTTCAGTTACAAGGTCTAAGTAGTATTGATATTGCTACTAATTTTCCTAGTTTTACTAATATTTGACAAAATTGTAAGTTTCGTACTTGCTTACATCAGCAAGAACCAGAATGTGCAATTAAAAAAGCAGTTGCAAATAAAATAATTTCTAGTTTTTTTTATGAAGATTATTGTAAAATTTTAATAGAATTCAATAAAATTAATAATTTAAAATAAAGGATGGTAATATATGAAAAAAGAAGTAACAATTGCCGCTAGCATTTTAACTGCTAACTTTCTATCTTTAAAAGATGATTTATTAAATTTACAAAATGCAGGAATTAATTGAATTCATTTTGATGTTATGGATCATCATTTTGTTGAAAATTTAAGTTTTGGTGCAAAAATATTAAGTGATGTATGTAAATTTAGTTCTAATATCAATATTGATTGTCATATGATGGTAAAGATAACAACATCAAAAGTATGTGATTATTTAAAACCATTTATAATTTTACCGCAAGTTAAAAATATTACTTTGCATTATGAAGCATTAACAGAAGAACAATTAAAAGAATTTCTGCAGTGAAAAAATCCTGGTTTTAAAAAAGGAATTGCCATTAATCCTGATACACCAATTTCAAAAATTTATGATTATTTGAAAGATCTTGATACAATTTTAATTATGAGTGTGCAACCAGGTGCGGGTGGACAACGTTTTTTAGATTTAACTATTAATAAAATTAAAATGTTAGTAAAACATATCGATAATAATTTTCCAAATATTACAATTGCTGTTGATAGTGGCATTAATAATTTAACAGCAAATGATTGTATTGCTGCTGGTGCTAATTACCTAGTAGCGGGTAGTTATTTATTAAATAGTGATAATTCAGTAAAAAAACAAGTTGCGATGTTAACAAATTATGAAAAATAGTGATATTAAACAATTAGTAATTGTTTGTCGTGATTATAATTTAAATTGAGAACAATTTATTAATCCAATTTTTATTGGTGTTGAAACTGTGAATTTGTCAAGAAAAGTGGACAATTAAAGTAACCTTTTATTAAATTTTATAAAATAGTGTTTGTAAGTGTTAAATTTGTAGATATGAAGTAATTATTTGTTGATTTGGAATGAGCTAATCGATATTCGATTGGACTCATTCCTTTTAATTTTGTTTGAGGTCTATCGTTATTATAAAAGTAAATATATTTGGGTAAATTTTCTTTTATTCATTCAATAGTTCTGTTTTTTCTTAGAATTTGATATAGAAATTCTGTTTTCATTGTTCCAAATCAAGATTCAGTAGCACCATTATCACAAGAATTACCTCTTCTAGACATCGAAATTTTTATTTTTAATTCGTCACATAAGGTTTTATAAGAAGGATTTGTATAATGGTTTTATTTTATTAAAAATTTCACAAAGTAAGTTAAATCTTAAGTACATAAGTCTAAATTTAGATTTTCTACATTTATTTACTAAAATTTTGAATCTTTTCAATCAAGCAAAGACATGTTCAACTTTAATTCTAATTTTAGATACAATCTTATTGTATTTTCTTTCTTGTTTAGTTAATTTTTTATTTTTAGTTCTTTTAATTGGTATTATTGTATTTTTATAAATATTTTGTATACCTTGATATCCTAAATCACCAATAATTATTGTTTTTTCTGAAAATTCAAGATTTGAATTTTTTAATATTTGAAAATCATGCACTTTACCATTATCAGCAAAAATATCAACAATTTTTTTATTAAAAAAATCATATACAATTTGAAATTTTATAGAATACATTCAACTTTTACCAGAAAAATATTCTAACTGTAGTTTTTTTTAGTTGGTCTTTCAATTTCAATCTCAGTTGAATCAATTAAATAAAATTGAAATTCATTTGAATTTTCTTGTTTTTTATCAATTTTTAATTTATATCTTTCTTTTAAAAATTGGTAATCTTTGTGGTTACTAAGTTTATTTTCTACTCAAGTAATATTTCGAAAACAACTTGATGGGCTCATTTTAGATTTAATACTCATTTGAAAAAAAGTATAATATTCTTTTCAGTATAATAAAGTCATCATTAATCTTTCTTCTACTGAAAGTTTATTTTTTCGACCTTTATTTTTTTCTAATTTTTCTATTTCAATTAATTTTTCTAACATTTCATTAAAATGAAAACGTTTTATACCAAAATATCTATAAAATTCTTCATTTTTTAATTTTTTTAAATTTTCAAAAATCATTTTTATCAACACTTTTCTAAATTTATTGTTAATAACAAAATTATAAAATAAATTTTAAAATTATTAATTGACTTTTAAAAAATTTAATTACGGAATATGTCTAATGAAATCCTTGGTCTGATTGTAAAATTCATGAAGTAGGTTTTTGAGCATTAAATCAAGCTTGAATAATGTTTTGGACAACAAATGTCATATCTAAACTTGCGCTTATTTTATAATCTAATATTTCATTATTATGAAAATCTTTAACAATTGATAAATAATATGTTTTACCATTAGTCAATAAATAAGTTATATCAGTACCTAATTTTTGATTTAAATCAGTAGTTGAAAAATCACAATTTAATAAATTATCATATCTTAAACTTCCTGATTTAGTTTTATAATCAAATTTCTTTATGCGAACCTTAGCTTTTAAACCCATATTTCTCATATATCTTATACAACATGAAATTTTAATTTTAAATTATAAATTTTGTTAATTAATAAAGTTATCATTTTATAACCATAAATTTCTTTAAATTCATAAAAAATATTTTTAATTATATTAGCTAAAAATTTATCTCATTTATTAAATTCATTCATTCCGTTTTTAATTCATTTGTAATATCCTGATTTTGAAACCTTTAAAAATCAACATAAATAACTAATCTGATATTTTTTCTTCAAGGAGAAAATCAGAAAATATTTCTTCTTTTTTGTCGATTTTTCTAAATACTTTTTTATATCGTTCATTACCTCAATATATTGAATTAATTCTTGTTTTGTCATTTCATTAAAATTTAAAGATTTGGTTCGACCTGTTCTTTTGGTTTTTTTAGCACGAATTCCATTGCCATATTCTAAACCTTCTTCACCTAATAATTTGTATGCTTTAATTCATTCTTTTATTGATGATCGGCCAATACCATATTCTAATGCAGTTTTATCAATCGTTTTAATTTTACTTATTTTTATTATTTTTAACTTTTCTTCTTTTGATAGTCATTTAGCCATAAAAAAAATTAACACCTTCCTTAAAGTATTTTTAACACAAAGGTTACAATTCTGTGTCTACTTTATTCTAGATGTTCAAAAAGCTAAAAATAAAATATGTGGACAAATTAATAATTTTAATTTGAATTTCAAAAATGAAAAACAATTAGCAAGAAGATGGTGACATTGACCACTTAAATTTTTAACTTGTGGAATGTGAGAAAGTAATAAAATTAAAGCAATTAATAATAAATATAGTAAGGATAGTTTTGATAAATTAATTGGCGAACATAATGGATTAAATACTAAAATTAATGAGTTAGAAAGTGATATTAAAATTTTAAAAACTAAAGTTAATAAATCAGAAAAGAAAACTAAAATATTAGGAAGTAGTAGTTTAAATTATGGTAAAAATGGGTAATGTTTAGTAATCTGTGTAACTTACAAAAAAACTATGTTTAATTAATTCTAGTAAATATAATTAAATGACTAGAAAGAGTGAGTTACAGATGGCTAAAAAGCAAAATATTAATAATAATGATCCAATATCAAAAGCAGTAGATTTATTATTAGAAAATACTGAAGATTTAACAACAGTTTTTAAAGAGGGAGGATTGTATAAAGAATTAACAAAAAGATTAGTAGAAAAAATGTTGAATTCTGAGATGCAAAATTATTTGGGATATGAAAAGAATCAACATAGTAATAGTGACAATGCTCGTAATGGTATAAGTTCAAAAAAAATAATAACTCAACAAGGTAAAATTGAGATTGATGTACCACGAGATCGCAATAGTAATTTTAATCCTATAATAGTTGCAAAAAGACAAAGAAGATTTGATGGTTTTGATCAACAAGTTCTTTCTTTATATGCAAAAGGTATGACATTATCAGATATTAGAATGCAATTACAAGAGTTATATCATGGTGCTGATATTAGTGAAAGTGTTATTAGTCAAATTACTGATGATGTTATTGATGATGTAAAAGCATGGCAAAATCGACCATTAGAAAGTGTCTATCCGATTGTTTATTTTGATTGCATAGTAGTGAAAGTACGACAAGATAAAAGGATTATTAATAAATCAGTTTATATAGCTTTAGGAGTTGATTTAGAAGGTAAAAAAGATGTTTTAGGTTTATGAATTAGTGAAAATGAAGGTGCTAAATTTTGATTAGCAAATTTAACAGAAATGAAAAATCGTGGCTTAAATGATATTCTTATTGCCTGCAGTGATAATTTAACAGGCATGTCAGAAGCAATACAATCAGTTTATCTTAAAACAGAACATCAATTATGCATAGTTCATCAAATTAGAAATAGTTTGAAATATGTCTCATATAAGCATAGAAAATCTCTAGTTGCAGATTTAAAACCAATTTATACTGCATGTAGTGAAGAACAAGCAATGCAGGCTTTAAAATCCTTTGAAAATAAGTGAAATAAACAATATCCTCAAATTGCTAAATCTTGATATAAAAATTGAGATAATTTAATGGTTTTTATTAGTTATCCTACAGAAATCAAAAGAGTGATTTATACAACAAATGCTATTGAATCTGTAAATAGTCAATTACGAAAAGTTATCAGAAATAAAAAAGTTTTTCCTAATGATATGGCAGTTTTTAAAATATTTTATTTAGCAATTGAAAATATAACAAAAAAATGAACAATGCCCATTCAAAATTGAAATACAGCAATTGCTCATTTTATGATAAAATTTAAAGATAGAATTAATCTAAACTAGTACTTTGTAAAACAAAGATACACAGATTACATAAAAGCCTCTAAAATTTAATTATTTATAAATAATAAACCTCTTAATGAGGTTTATTATTTTTCTTAAATGTTTCTGTTATATTAGTAGCAATATCATTAGCAAATTTAGTTTGTAATTCTTTTTTAGAATAATTTTGTTTAATTTTGTTTAATTTCTTTTAATTTATTATTAAATTGTTCTTTATGTATTGGACAAAAATTTAACATTTCTTTTGGTTCAAATTGTTCTTTATTATCAATAATTACTTTATTTACTTCAATAATAATTTGCACTTTACAATCTTTAGCCATACATTTAATTTTTATAAAATTAGTTTTCATTATTTATTCTCCTTTTATTAAATCTATTAAATATGCAATAAACACAGTAATTCCAAATAAAACTAATACTCCAATTATTATTGTTACTAAACTAAGTATTCATATTTCTACTGATGTCATTATTTATTCTCCTTATTTAAATAATATCAACCAATTAATAAACTATCTGCTTCATCATGATTATTAATATCAATATTTCATTCATATTTTTCATTTAAATAAAAACATATATCTTCACTTATTTTTTTATTTCAATTTCTTAAAGAAATATTAGTAATAATATTATCTATATATCATTTTTTTCATTTACTAGGACTTATTAACATATCTTTTGTTATAAGTTTATTAAATTGTCCAGCAATAAAACCTCTCAAATGTTCTTGTGTTTCATAACCAATACCATTTTTTGAATGAAAAGTACCACGTTCAATAATTAAATTTATATCTTCATTTCTTGTTCTATGAAAAAATATCTCATTTTGAAAATCAATAAAATCTAATTTTTTATTATTAAAACTATAACTACTTATTCATATTGGTTTTCAATAATATATTTTTAAACATTCTTCTTTATCACAATAATGCTTAAATTTTTCTCATAAAGTAAATCCAGTATTTTTAATACTTGGGTCAATTGAAAGTAAATAATTATTCATTATCAAATTCTCCATATTCAATTTTCATATAAATATCTCAATACCCTATTGCTTGATTGTTTAAATTTACTTCTTTTAATTCTAAAAATTTATTTTTACAATATTCAAATAATTTTTCTTTATTAATAATATTTAAATTTGGTTCGTATTTTTCTTTCATTTTCAAGTACATTATATATCTTATTTCTTCAACTTTTTTCATATGTTCTTCACAAAAATATCTAATTTGATGATTATCTTCATCTCTTTTAGTTGGGGTATTAGGACAGTTAGTAATGAGCTTTCCATCTTTATTAACCTCACTTCAACAGCAAGGAATTACGTTATCTTTTAATAAATCTTGGTTTGCTTTAATATTTTCCATTTTTTCACTCCTTAAATGATTTAAAATATAATTCATTGTTTTTAATTCTTATATTAGAAAAAGAAAGTCTAACTAATAATAAATATAAAACCAAAATTGAAAAATTAAATAAAAAACTACAAGAAACTCTTGATGATTTAAAAGAAATAAGTGATTTCTATGCAAAATCAGAAAGAGATGCATTAGATAAAAGAAAAATAATTACAAATCTTGCAAATAAAATTACAGAATTAGAAACACAGTTAATAGAAAATCAACAACAAGCAGAAATAAAAAATAATAATAAAAAAATTATAATTTCAAAAATAAATTTAATAATACCTGGTGAAATATGTTCTTTAGCAACTGATACAAAAGGTAATCTTTATCTTGGAACTAGAAATAGTTCTTGACATGGTGCTATTTATAAATGTTTAGCAGGAGAAACAAACTTTAAACCAATATTAGGAATATATGGTGAAATATGAACAATAGCTATTGATAAAAATGAAAATGTTTATATAGGTACTAGAGAAAGTAGTTTTAAAGGTAACGTTTATAAATATCAAAAAAATCAAAATACTTTTAAAAAAATGGATGGTATAAATAAATCTGTTTCTTCTTTAACTTTTGACAATGATGATAATATTTATGCAGGAGTTTGAACCGGTTCATATCAATCTCCTAGTAATGGTGAAGTTTACAAATGTTTAGCAGAAGAAACAAACTTTAAACCAATGTCTGGAATAAAAGGGGGAGTACTATCATTATTTTTTAATAAAAATACAAATTTTTTATATGTTACTACATGAAACGGAGATGGAAAAACTAAAACTAATGACGGTTCACTTTATAAATGCTTACCACCAAATAATGTCTTTACTTTAGTTCAAAAAAATTTACCAGCTATATGACATCTAAAAACCAAAGATAGTGAACCATTTATTGAACTTGAATATTAACAAATATTAAAAAAAATATAATTGAAATTAATAATTATTAATTTAACATTATTGAAAAATTGATTTCAATTAAATTACATAATTAATCTCTAATGAAAAACAATTTAATTATTTTTCATTAGAGATTTTTAATATTTATATTTTCTAATTTTATTAAACTTCTAATCACTTTAAAATTAAAATTTTACTTCTTAAATTCCAAATTTAATATTGATAACTGATCAGATGAAATTTCACTAGGACTATTTGTTAATAAACAAATACCACGATTATTTTTAGGAAAAGCAATAGTATCACGAATTGATTCATTCTTAATTAAAATCATTAATAAACGATCAATGCCAAAAGCAATACCACCATGTGGAGGAACTCCGTAATTAAAAGCTGATAAGAAAAAACCAAATTTATTTTCAATTTCTGTTTTACTTAAATCTAATAATTCAAAAATCTTTTTTTGTAATTTATAATCATGAATTCTAATGCTCCCACCAGCAATTTCAAAACCATTTAAAACCAAATCATAAGCATCTGCAGTTAAAGTTCCTAAATCTTTATTTTTTATATCTAATAATTTTTCAGGATTTTTTGGACTTGTAAAAGGATGATGACAAGCTTGTCATTTATTTTCTTCCTGTTCAAACATTGGTCAATCAATAATTCAAATAAATTCAAAGTTTTCAATTATTCATAAAATCTTTATGATTAATTCGTTTTGACAAATCATTAATATAAAAACTTCTAATAGCACCCATAACTTTATTAGCAACATCTTGTTGTTCATATACGAAAATTAAAAAATTATTATTATATTTTATTTTTGATATTTCTTCTGCTAAAACTAAATCATCAAACTTTACTTTAGAATTATTATGAATAATTTTTTTCTTAATTAAGTCATAAATTATTAATGTTTTTCCTCCATGCTGATTGCTAATTTCTGTTATTTTTTTTATAGTTGTTTCATTCATTTTATCATTAACTATAAAACCCTTATAAATAAATCCATCACTATTATTGTTAATATTAATATTTATTAACTTACATGTACAACGCAAATCAGGTTTATCACTACCATATAAATCCATTGCTTGATCATAGGTAATCGATGAAAATGTTGAGGGAATATTACCAATTTTTAAAGTATTAAAAAGACTTATTATCATATTTTCTACTATTAATTTAATTTCTTTACTAGTAGTAAATGCCATTTCTAAGTCTAATTGTTGAAATTCGGGTTGTCTATCAGCACGAAAATCTTCATCACGAAAACATTTAGCAATTTGATAATATTTGTCAATACCTGATATCATTAATAATTGCTTATAAATTTGTGGTGATTGTGGTAAAGCATAAAAATGTTTTTTTGAATACGAGCAGGAACTAAAAAATCACGAGCACCTTCTGGTGTTGATTTTGTTAAGCAAGGAGTATCAATTTCTAAAAAATTATTTTGATTCAAAAATGTTCGTAAGCAACTAAGAACTTGGTGTTTAAATTTAATATTATAATTCATTGCTGGTCTTCTTAAATCTAAATAGCGATATTGTAAACGTAATTCTTCACTAGCAAGCGTATTATCATTTTTAATAACAAATGGTAAATTAATAGAATTGCTTAATATTTCAATATCTTTTGCTACTACTTCAATCATATCATTAGCAGTTTTTGCATCTTTATTTTTTCGTAAGACAACTGTTCCAATTACTTTTAAAACAGATTCAACTTTAACATTTTTTATTTCTTGATAATATCCGTTATCTGGTTTAACAATGACTTGTGTTGTTCCATACATATCACGTAAATCAATAAAAATACCAAATTTATTAATACGAATATCTTTAACTCAACCACTAATAATAATTTCTTTTGTAATATCACCCTGCGTTAAATTACCACATGTATGAGTTCTAAAGAGTTTTTCCATATTCTTCATTCTCCTCTAATAATAGATTTTTAACCTTACTAAGCAATTGCTGTTCAGTATCAAAAATTAATTTTATCATTTCTTTTTAACAAAAGAATAAAAAGTAACCTGATTTTTTTCTTTTAAAAATAGTATATTTTTGGCTAAACTACGATCAATAATCTGTGACTTATTTTTATCTTGATATAAATTATATTCCATATCAATATGATAATTTTCTTTACGTAATTGTAATAATAAATCGGAAGCTATTATTAATCCTAATTCGCTTAAAGCAATAATTTGTAAATCAATAATTGGTGGTTTATTAATATTTTTATTTTCTACCAATAATAACATTAATCTTTCAATACCAATTGCAAAACCAATAGCAGGTATTTTTAATGGTGAACCCAATTCATTAAATAAATTATCATATCTACCACCACCAAGTAAAGTATTTTGACTTTCACCAATTCGTGAATCAATAGTAGTTATTTCAAAAATAATACCATTATAATAATCTAAACCACGAACTAAATGCTCATCAATAATAAAATTAACTTTATTATTTTTTAAACTATTAATAATGGTTGTAAAATATGTTTTTTCTTCATTAGTTAAAAAATCATTTAAATATGGTATTTCTAAATTTAATTTAGTACAAATTTTACAATCAAGAACTCTTAACGGCGATACTTTAACTCTAATTTGACAATTTTCACACAATTGCTTACTTTGATTTAATAATTGTTCTTTAAGTGCTATTTGGTATTTATTTTTTGTTTCATTAGATCCAAAATAATTAATATTTAAAGTTAAATTTGGTATTGAAAAACTTTTTATCATTTCTAGGGCCATCATCATTACTTCAACATCAACTAAAGGATGTTTAACACCAACAGTTTCGATACCAAATTGATTAAATTGACGTTGACGCCCTTTTTGAGGTCTTTCATATCGAAACATTGAACCATAATAAAAATACTTTAACGTTTGCTTAGATTTATATAATTTATTTTCAATTATAGCACGAACAATACCCGCTGTTCCTTCAGGACGAAGAGCTAATAATCTATCATTTTTATCATTAAATTGATAAATTTCTTTCTGAATAATATCAGTTGTATCTCCCACGGCTCGTAAAAATAGTTGAGCATTTTCAAAAATAGGAGTAATAAATTCTTGATAATTATATTTAATTGCACACTGTGTTAAAGATTTAATAATATTACGATATATAATAACCTCTTCATTATACATATCACGTGTTCCTCTTGCTTTTTGAAATTGCATACTTTTTTTACTCCTTTTAATAAAAAATAAATCTTCTAAAAAAACGTTCCTTTATTTTAGGAACGTTTCTTAACGCGGTACCATCCTAATTCATTTACAAAGTAAATGCACTTAATTATAATTTATCATATTTAATTAATTAATAATACAAGCTATTTAATGTCATAAAATTAGTTAACCAATGTTTGCACCAACCACACTGTCTCTTAATGTTTACCCTAAATTTACTTTTAAATGCTGAAATAAATGCTGAAAATATTATACTAAAATATTACATAATTATTCTGTTTATTGCAATAATATCAGGAATTTTTTTAATTGATGAAATAATTTGATGTAAACGTTCAATATTAGAAACTTTAATTAAAATTTTTAAACTTCCATGATTTTCCTTAAGCTTATTATTAGCATCAATACTTTGAATTTGTGCCTTTAAATAGCCCAAAATATTTAAAACATCAGTCATCAATGCTGGTCGATCTAAATATTGAATTTGAATTTTTGAATTATAAAGATGATGACTGGTTGCTAATAAATTTCACTTAGTATCAATAATACGTTGGGAGATTGTCAAAAATCCGGAATAAATTAAATCTATATAGTCTTATTATATTTTAGACAAGAAATAATTTGGATTTTTATGAAATTGTATTTAAATAATATAATTTTTTTAACTTAAATGCAACTAAAATACTTATTTTTAAAAATTACTAAAAAATTAAAAAATAAATTTAATATTTATACACAACAAAAATTCTTATTAAAACACATTTAATAAGTTTTATTCTATTTTGATTTTTAAAAAAAAGTTAAATTTTAATTTATAATAATTGTATCTCTGTATTTATTTTATTACATTTAAAAATAACCATTTTAATATAAATTGAAATATTATAAGTTCTATTACCAAGCATTTCTTTTAAAACATGTCAAATATTAGTTTCAGTAAAGCAACCAATATTTCATTTTGCACCTTGATTTTCAATACCTTGTTTATTATTTTTAAAATATTTTTTCTTTAATTTTTTATGATTATCTAATTCTTTATATAAATAATCAATTAATTGTTCATATTGACCATTATTAATTAAATTTTTACAGTAATTATATTCTTTTAAATATTTTCCTTTATTTCCCGCCATTATACCAAGATATAATGTTCTAATTAAATAAAATTTATCTAAAACAAACTGTGCACCTAAATAATCAGCAACTTCTTTAATTCATCCTGCACTATCTCCACAAATAATTATTTTTGCTTGTTCAACATTTTTATAAAATTTTTGACAATGTTCTTTAACAAATTCAGCAGTTTTTTTAACGCCAATTGCTGTTTTTGTTGGTCTTATAATTGCCTTTACTCTTTTATTTTGTACTTTATGATTAATATTATCTGTATATGTTACTATTAATCGCATAGAATGTTTTGTACCTTTACGTTTAAAATTTCAAAATTTTCGGTGACCATCATCAATTGCTACAAAAATAGGTTGATTTTTTTCTAATTTTACTTTTACTGGATTTGCTTCAATTACTTCTAAATTTTTAAAAACTCTATGAACAGTACTAACACTAATACCTGCTTTTTTACAAATAGCACAAATATCATGATATCTTTTTCCATCAGCAAAATATTCAATAATAGTTTGTTCAACATCTTCACCAATTCTTTTATATTTAGGTAATTCTAGTCATTCATCAACTAAACAAACACGAACTCATTTTTGTAATTTTTCATCAAAATATTCATAAATTCTTCTTTTATAAGTTACTAATTCATACATTATTTTTCTTGTTCGATATTGATAATCAACAATTTTATATTTCTTTTTATCTCTTGTATTTTTTATTCTTCAATCTCATTTTTCTCATTTTTTTCTTATATGTTCTAAAACTAATTTATCAATTTTTGCACTTTGGACATATTCCGTAATTAAATTTAATTAATTGTCAATAAAATTGTTTTAAAACTATTTAGTGTTATTGAATATAGAAATAAATATTTTTTGAAAAAATAGTTTAAAAAATGAGTTTACATTTTAAACAAAAAATTGTTAATAATATTTTTATATTAACTCGATAAAAATTTAAATTTTAAAAAAATATTGAGGCTTTTATGTAATCTGTGTATCTTTGTTTTACAAAGTACTAGTTTAGATTAATTCTATCTTCAAATTTTATCATAAAATGAGCAATTGCTGTATTTCAATTTTGAATGGGCATTGTTCATTTTTTTGTTATATTTTCAATTGCTAAATAAAATATTTTAAAAACTGCCATATCATTAGGAAAAACTTTTTTATTTCTGATAACTTTTCGTAATTGACTATTTACAGATTCAATAGCATTTGTTGTATAAATAACTCTTTTGATTTCTGTAGGATAACTAATAAAAACCATTAAATTATCTCAATTTTTATATCAAGATTTAGCAATTTGAGGATATTGTTTATTTCACTTATTTTCAAAGGATTCTAAAGCCTGCATTGCTTGTTCTTCACTACATGCAGTATAAATTGGTTTTAAATCTGCAACTAGAGATTTTCTATGCTTATATGAGACATATTTCAAACTATTTCTAATTTGATGAACTATGCATAATTGATGTTCTGTTTTAAGATAAACTGATTGTATTGCTTCTGACATGCCTGTTAAATTATCACTGCAGGCAATAAGAATATCATTTAAGCCACGATTTTTCATTTCTGTTAAATTTGCTAATCAAAATTTAGCACCTTCATTTTCACTAATTCATAAACCTAAAACATCTTTTTTACCTTCTAAATCAACTCCTAAAGCTATATAAACTGATTTATTAATAATCCTTTTATCTTGTCGTACTTTCACTACTATGCAATCAAAATAAACAATCGGATAGACACTTTCTAATGGTCGATTTTGCCATGCTTTTACATCATCAATAACATCATCAGTAATTTGACTAATAACACTTTCACTAATATCAGCACCATGATATAACTCTTGTAATTGCATTCTAATATCTGATAATGTCATACCTTTTGCATATAAAGAAAGAACTTGTTGATCAAAACCATCAAATCTTCTTTGTCTTTTTGCAACTATTATAGGATTAAAATTACTATTGCGATCTCGTGGTACATCAATCTCAATTTTACCTTGTTGAGTTATTATTTTTTTTGAACTTATACCATTACGAGCATTGTCACTATTACTATGTTGATTCTTTTCATATCCCAAATAATTTTGCATCTCAGAATTCAACATTTTTTCTACTAATCTTTTTGTTAATTCTTTATACAATCCTCCCTCTTTAAAAACTGTTGTTAAATCTTCAGTATTTTCTAATAATAAATCTACTGCTTTTGATATTGGATCATTATTATTAATATTTTGCTTTTTAGCCATCTGTAACTCACTCTTTCTAGTCATTTAATTATATTTACTAGAATTAATTAAACATAGTTATTTTTGTAAGTTACACAGATTACTAAACATTACCAAAATATTAAAAATATTTTTTTAAAATTTAAATTTTTATCGAGTTAATATAAAAATATTATTAACAATTTTTTGTTTAAAATGTAAACTCATTTTTTAAACTATTTTTTCAAAAAATATTTATTTCTATATTCAATAACACTAAATAGTTTTAAAACAATTTTATTGACAATTAATTAAATTTAATTACGGAATATGTCCAAAGTATTTAATGGTGTTACATTTCCTTTTAAATAATCATAAACTTGATTAATAGTAAAATCAGTTAAAAACTCTACACCAACAGCACTAATACTAGCAACTAAATCACTTGCACCTAATCCAAGTGCAAAACTTTCACTTAATCCACCAGTAAAAGGAGCAAGTGCTACTGCTATAACTTGTACACCAATCATTTCTAAAATTTCTCATCAAAAACTTTTATTTTCTTGTTGGTTACTTGTTCTAGTATGTTTTGGTTTATTTATGTTTAAAAGTATTGCTGTACTAGTTGTACCAATTGGCATGATATTAATTTCCTTTATTTAAGAATTATTTTAATTGGATTTGTTGTTCCTTTATAATTTAAGTCATTAACATTTGCAGTAATAGTTATATATAAGTCACCTGCTTTTTGTTTTTGATTACTTACATTAGTTTTACCTTGTGCATCACTAAAATATTTAATAGTTTGATTTGTTAAATTAGGATTTAATGATTTAAGTTCATTAGTACTTTTTATTTGTGTATTTAATTCACTATTATTGTTATTAACATTTGCAGTAATATCAGTTGTTAAATTTGTAATTTTAGTTTTTAAATCAGTTTTCTCTGCTTTAATAATTCCGCATAACATTCATCTTGATGTTGTTTCATTATTGGAAATATAAGGTATTGATTCTCCAACAACTTCACCAGCAACTTTATATGCTCTTCCTGCTTTATCATCTTTAATAAAGTCTACATAAATAATTGTTCTTTCTAACATGTATCTTTTCATTGCTCTTGGTGTTGCTAAAACAAAAGTCATTAGTTGTTGTTCATTTTTATCATTAGTAAAAATCATATAATCATCAAGAACGATTTCACATAATACACCTTTTACATATAAATTATTTCTATTTAAACGTAATTGTTGCGCTAACTGATTATCGGTGATTAAACCTTTATTATCTGCTAAATAAACTAAACTATCATAAAGACCATTAGTAATAAAAAATTTACTATTTGCAATGTTTCTAAATTGAAACAAAGTATTTCAAGCAGATAACATTGATTTTAAATATCCTATTGGCGTTGTATCTTCAATATCTATTTTAGTAGCAGATTTTGCAATTGCTTGTGTATCATCAATTGCTAATTTATCTGCTAAATCATTTGCAACTTCATATTGCATGCTATCTAATAAATTTTGTCCATTATTTGCATTTAAATCTACATCTGCAATAATTTCTCCTGCAAGATATTTTTTAGTTATTTTTTTACTAATTTTATCTGTATCAACATATGGTAATTCATATCTTTTACTTTTATCATCTCAAGCAATAATTTTTATTTCCGGTTTTTTTGGTTTTTTAACAATAAACTCAATATTTACTGAATCAACAATTTCAGTAGGGAAAAAGTTTGCCCATGGACTATTTGAAATTTTAAAAAACTCTATAAATTCTGGTGCTTCTACTAATCTCTCTGTATTATCTAAATTTTGATTAAATGGTACTGACATTTTATTTCTTCCTTTCGTTTATAAATAATTTTTCTTTTTATAATTAATTAAAAAATTTTCTTTATCATTTGTTTTATTATTAATAATTATTTGTTTATTGCCACCTGTATTAATTGTTTGTTTAAATATTGGTTGAGGCTTTTATGTAATCTGTGTATCTTTGTTTTACAAAGTACTAGTTTAGATTAATTCTATCTTCAAATTTTATCATAAAATGAGCAATTGCTGTATTTCAATTTTGAATGGGCATTGTTCATTTTTTTGTTATATTTTCAATTGCTAAATAAAATATTTTAAAAACTGCCATATCATTAGGAAAAACTTTTTTATTTCTGATAACTTTTCGTAATTGACTATTTACAGATTCAATAGCATTTGTTGTATAAATAACTCTTTTGATTTCTGTAGGATAACTAATAAAAACCATTAAATTATCTCAATTTTTATATCAAGATTTAGCAATTTGAGGATATTGTTTATTTCACTTATTTTCAAAGGATTCTAAAGCCTGCATTGCTTGTTCTTCACTACATGCAGTATAAATTGGTTTTAAATCTGCAACTAGAGATTTTCTATGCTTATATGAGACATATTTCAAACTATTTCTAATTTGATGAACTATGCATAATTGATGTTCTGTTTTAAGATAAACTGATTGTATTGCTTCTGACATGCCTGTTAAATTATCACTGCAGGCAATAAGAATATCATTTAAGCCACGATTTTTCATTTCTGTTAAATTTGCTAATCAAAATTTAGCACCTTCATTTTCACTAATTCATAAACCTAAAACATCTTTTTTACCTTCTAAATCAACTCCTAAAGCTATATAAACTGATTTATTAATAATCCTTTTATCTTGTCGTACTTTCACTACTATGCAATCAAAATAAACAATCGGATAGACACTTTCTAATGGTCGATTTTGCCATGCTTTTACATCATCAATAACATCATCAGTAATTTGACTAATAACACTTTCACTAATATCAGCACCATGATATAACTCTTGTAATTGCATTCTAATATCTGATAATGTCATACCTTTTGCATATAAAGAAAGAACTTGTTGATCAAAACCATCAAATCTTCTTTGTCTTTTTGCAACTATTATAGGATTAAAATTACTATTGCGATCTCGTGGTACATCAATCTCAATTTTACCTTGTTGAGTTATTATTTTTTTTGAACTTATACCATTACGAGCATTGTCACTATTACTATGTTGATTCTTTTCATATCCCAAATAATTTTGCATCTCAGAATTCAACATTTTTTCTACTAATCTTTTTGTTAATTCTTTATACAATCCTCCCTCTTTAAAAACTGTTGTTAAATCTTCAGTATTTTCTAATAATAAATCTACTGCTTTTGATATTGGATCATTATTATTAATATTTTGCTTTTTAGCCATCTGTAACTCACTCTTTCTAGTCATTTAATTATATTTACTAGAATTAATTAAACATAGTTATTTTTGTAAGTTACACAGATTACTAAACATTACCTATTGGTTGCTCTTTAATAATTTTTTTAATAGTTTCTTCAATTTTTGAATTTTCTATATTACTTGTTTTAAATTTTAAAAAATCATAAAATTCAGTTTTAACTTGATATTTTTTAAATATATTAATTATTTCTTTTTCTTTAATTTCTTGATTAAGTTTATTTAACTTATTTTCTGCTTCATTAACTTTATTTTCTATTTCTTGTGAAGAAGCATTATTTTCAGTTAAAGGTTCAGTTGTTTGTTGAACATTATTTTCATTTTCTAACATTTAACATTCTCCTAATCTTATCCCAATAATCAATCTTTAACTAATTGTGGCATTTCACTTATTAATTTTTTATAATCATTAACTGCATTTTCTAATGTATCAATATCAGAAAATTTAAAACAATTATCAATATGTAAATCAAAATCTCTATCAATACTAATATCTTGTTTTCTATATTTTTCATTAAATTCAATTTTTGTCATATTATTTTTCTCCTTTATTAATCTTTTCATTTAATTTTCCTAATTTTTTTTGATGTTTTATAATTTTGTTATTTGCTCTAACATGTTTTGGAGTTGTGATAAATCTTTTTAATAAAACAATAATTTCTCTGCAAATTAATGTTCCAACACTTGTTCCAATAATTATTAATTCATGTAAAAATTCTTTCATTTCAATATTTTCCTTTCAATTATTTATTTTTTAATTATTCATCAAATTGACCACCATTAATTCTTTCAATCATCGATTTTGAATTACTTATAATGCTTACTAATAAGGCAATTTCTTTATTTAATTGTTCCATTCTCTCTTTATATGTCTGAATTTCATTATTATAATATTCAAGTAATTTTTCTTTATTCATAAATTATTCACCTCCTTTATAAAATCATGTGATTATAATCTCAATTTAATGAAGCATTATCATGATTTAATGGAACTTCGCTCATATTATCACTACCATATTGACTAGTTGTTTCACTATTAATTGTGAATCTATTATCATTAATTAATCTTGCAGTTTCATTATTAAATGATGTTTCTTGCATTTCTTCAATATGATTAGTTGTTTCCATTGGTAGTAAATTATGGATTATTTCACTTGCACCAGCAATTATGGTAGGTACTGTATAAGCATTATTAAAATCATTATTAATACCCATAGCAACACCACTTGATATTAAACATCCACCAGTTGCCATATTACAAATCTTTCTTATTGTTTCAAATTTATTAGGTATTAACTCAGTTAATCCATTAATAATATTTGAAATACCATAAGCATTTAAACTAATATATGTATCTCAATCCATTAATGACTGATTATCTTGTTTATCTAATAATAATCATGGTGGACCCTCAGTTGTAGTTGTAGTAGTTATTGGAGTTGGTGTTGTTGGAATAATTGGAGTAATATTATTTTCTGTTCATTTACTATAATTTGCTAAACCAATTGTTCCTAAACCTAAAATAATTTTTTTAGAACTATTAATTAATTTAGTTTTAGTATTTGGCATTTGATTTAAATTTCATATATCTAAAGCTAATTTTTTACCAAATAATAAACTATTAATTGAACCTAAAACTGGATTTGCAATTACTTGACCATAATAAGCACTTGTACCAATCATTGCACAAATTGGACTTATACCAGTTCTAATTAATTTAGTTAAAGTATAATTTGATTGTGTATTTTCATTTGGCATTATTTAACTTCTCCGTTCGTATTCAATAATTTTTCTAAAACATAATGATTTTTATCAAATTCTTTAATAAGTCATTTTTTTGTTTCTATGTGATTGTTAGTAACAAGAATTAATCTTTCTATTATATAAATTAATTCTTTTTTATCTGCTTTATCAAAAATTACTTTTAAAATTTCATCTAACATATTTTATTCTCCTTTAATTTGTTTTAAATCATTTAATAGTTCTATAAATTTTTTTATCTCTTTTGAATGATAATCAATCATTAAATAATTATCATTTCAATTAAACATTACACATGTGTCACTTGCACAAAATTCAACATTATCAATAAAAAATAATTTTTCGTCTACATTTCATTTAATTAAAAATTCGCGCTTAGTCATGGTTATTGTCCTTTAATTTCTAATTTTTTAATTGTTACTTTAATTCAACCTTGATAAACATCATTATCACCAACTATTAATGCAATATTACTTTCGGGATCAGAAACAATTATATGTTTTGATTTAACATTTGGGTATTGTCTTAAAATAATTGTTCTAATATCATTACTTGTATGAATTGCTTTTGGAAATGGCGATAATATTTCAATTTCATCTTTATTTTCAAACAAAGTAGGTAATATAATCATTAGTCAAATTCACCTTTTTCTATTTTTTCAATTAATAAATTTAAAATATTTTTGTCAAAATCAGAGCTTGTATAATTAATTTTTTTAGTTCATTTAATTATATCTTTCATATATTTAAGTATTTTTTCTTTATTCATAATTTAACCTTTCTTTTCTAACTCTTTTATTTTGTTTTTGTTTACATAAGTTATTACATTTATGAGCAAAAACTCTACCATAACCACATTTATTATTCTTTTTAATTTTTATTATCATTATTTTTAAATGTTTCTTCTTTTTCATCAAAATACAATTTAGTGTTTGCTTCTATTCACTTCTCAAAAGAATTTAACTTTAATTTATTCATTGGACATATTCCGTAATTAAATTTAATTAATTGTCAATAAAATTGTTTTAAAACTATTTAGTGTTATTGAATATAGAAATAAATATTTTTTGAAAAAATAGTTTAAAAAATGAGTTTACATTTTAAACAAAAAATTGTTAATAATATTTTTATATTAACTCGATAAAAATTTAAATTTTAAAAAAATATTTTTAATATTTTTTTTATTTTAATGGTTTTATTTTATTAAAAATTTCACAAAGTAAGTTAAATCTTAAGTACATAAGTCTAAATTTAGATTTTCTACATTTATTTACTAAAATTTTGAATCTTTTCAATCAAGCAAAGACATGTTCAACTTTAATTCTAATTTTAGATACAATCTTATTGTATTTTCTTTCTTGTTTAGTTAATTTTTTATTTTTAGTTCTTTTAATTGGTATTATTGTATTTTTATAAATATTTTGTATACCTTGATATCCTAAATCACCAATAATTATTGTTTTTTCTGAAAATTCAAGATTTGAATTTTTTAATATTTGAAAATCATGCACTTTACCATTATCAGCAAAAATATCAACAATTTTTTTATTAAAAAAATCATATACAATTTGAAATTTTATAGAATACATTCAACTTTTACCAGAAAAATATTCTAACTGTAGTTTTTTTTAGTTGGTCTTTCAATTTCAATCTCAGTTGAATCAATTAAATAAAATTGAAATTCATTTGAATTTTCTTGTTTTTTATCAATTTTTAATTTATATCTTTCTTTTAAAAATTGGTAATCTTTGTGGTTACTAAGTTTATTTTCTACTCAAGTAATATTTCGAAAACAACTTGATGGGCTCATTTTAGATTTAATACTCATTTGAAAAAAAGTATAATATTCTTTTCAGTATAATAAAGTCATCATTAATCTTTCTTCTACTGAAAGTTTATTTTTTCGACCTTTATTTTTTTCTAATTTTTCTATTTCAATTAATTTTTCTAACATTTCATTAAAATGAAAACGTTTTATACCAAAATATCTATAAAATTCTTCATTTTTTAATTTTTTTAAATTTTCAAAAATCATTTTTATCAACACTTTTCTAAATTTATTGTTAATAACAAAATTATAAAATAAATTTTAAAATTATTAATTGACTTTTAAAAAATTTAATTACGGAATATGTCTTAAGTTTATTTTCTACTCAAGTAATATTTCGAAAACAACTTGATGGGCTCATTTTAGATTTAATACTCATTTGAAAAAAAGTATAATATTCTTTTCAGTATAATAAAGTCATCATTAATCTTTCTTCTACTGAAAGTTTATTTTTTCGACCTTTATTTTTTTCTAATTTTTCTATTTCAATTAATTTTTCTAACATTTCATTAAAATGAAAACGTTTTATACCAAAATATCTATAAAATTCTTCATTTTTTAATTTTTTTAAATTTTCAAAAATCATTTTTATCAACACTTTTCTAAATTTATTGTTAATAACAAAATTATAAAATAAATTTTAAAATTATTAATTCACTTTTAAAAAATTTAATTACGGAATATGTCTATTAGTCAAATTTACCATTTTTTTTCATATAATGATTTAGACAATACAATGATTCTAGACTTCCATTTTCGTATTTTTCTAATATATATTGTTCATTATTACAATCTAATTTACACTTCATTAATCAAATTCTCCTTATTTTTAGTTAAATTATTAACCATTATTTCTAAGCATTTCATACATCAATTTTTACTTAACCATATTCTTTTCTTACATTGTTTACATTTATTCATTTTTATTCATTTCATTTTTTAAATCATTTAACATTTATTGAACAAAATGCACGATTTTTAGGAATGTTTAAAGTGTTAAAGATTTGACCAGTTACAATAATTTCATCATTTTTGTTTAATAAAATACAGCGTCTATAAAGTTTTGGGTTATTAAAAATTAAAGTAACGTAGTTTAATCCATTTCATTGACCACGAACACTATAATATAATTCTTTATTACCTTTTTCGTAATATTTTGCTTCAATAGTGTTACTCAGTTTTACTGTTAATTTGACATAATTGACTTTATCTTTCATGTTTATACTTTCCTTAAATAATTATCAAAAATTAATATTTTTTTATGATTTTTTAAATAATATTGAATATGCTTATATGCATCTTGTTCATGTTTTGTTAATTTTATATTTCCTTTATAATTTGTTATTTTATTTTTATTTTTTGGGTGGTTTTCTAGATAATCTCAGTTAAAAACATCTTGAACTAATACCATTAATGCACCAATAATTTTAGGAGTTGCTAATGGATTAGTTAATAATTGTTTTGAAGTTAAAAAGAAATTTTCTACAATAACTAATATTTTTTTATCAATAAATTTTTCTTTAATTAATTTAAATTTTTCTTTATACATATTTTTAGTTCATAAAACAGTTAATGTATTAAATGTTTCATTAAAAACAATATTATTAGTTTCACTTGAATATATAACCATTCCATTATTACCAATTCCAGCAGGGTCAATTCCAATAATTAAGTCATATTGCATTATTAATCAAATTCTCGATTATTGATTTTTTTAATTAATGAATAATATATTGAATCATTACTTGCACTTCTATATCCATCATTTTCAATTTTATTTTTTAAATATTTAATTAATTTTTCTTTATATTCATTAATTATTTCTTTTTTAAAATCTTCTCTTAATTTTTCTATATTATTTAAATGTTCTTTTGTTATTTCTTGATTACGTTTTTTATTATATTCATTAATAATTTCTTGGTCTTTATAAGAAAATAGTTTTTGTTTATTCATATTTATACCTCCTACTTAACCTAACATTTAAAATACAGTCATAACAAATTGCTTTATTATTTTTGTCTCTTAAAAAGTTTTGTCTTGTTTTTATATCATCAGTATTAAAGAATAAATAATCTAATTTATGTTGTTTACATGTTCAACAAAAATACTTTTTCATAATAGTTCTTTCTAATATATTCTGTTGCTTGTAGCATAAAGAATATATATTTTTATTTTTATATTATTAATACTATTCGTTTTATTCATTCCAGAAATTCTGGGCTCAAAAATAAATTGTGAAATTTTAAAAAACATTGAGGCATTCGATTCAATATTTATTTAATTTGTGTTTAGCAAATTAATATTTTAATTGAACCGGCACCGCTCAATTTTTTTTACAAGTTTGAAATTTATTTTCTCGCCCAAAAAATTTTTTCAAAAAAAATAAAAAATAAAAGCAACACTTGCTCACTGGGGAGTGGCAAGGTTGGTTAAATAAAGAATAGAATTAATACAATAGGTCCCTACAACAGGTCTATATATACTAGTTTCCAATTCGCTCCCACCCCAAGAATTACCATTAATGGTTAGTATATTTTATTAGGTATCACTCCACTTTTTATTTATCCATGCAAGTCCACATGCTAGCTACTATTTTTAACAACTGTGTTGTAGTTCACTTTTTTAGTTCCTTAACACGTGTTGATAATAGCATTAAAGAGGGTTATTAATTATTAACTTTCTCCTACTTGGTCACTGCGTGTAGTAGATATTTAAAGGATGTTAATAATAAAAAATTTTAAAATTTTACAATTACAAAAAAAAGACAAGATTATTTCTTGTCTTTTCCTTAATAACTTTGAGAATAATTTTTTTTAAATGTATATTTTTTAAAATACGTCGAATATAAATTTAAATTTAAGGGTTAAAGAGAGTAATTTTGTCTAATTTTCATTATTTTTCAAATAATTCATTTTTGGAAATAAGTTACTAATATGATAATAAATTATTTCGTAACTTTGACAACCGCCCTAATACGTTCTTTACGCTCTGGCAAACTAACATTAGGACAAATTAAACGATGAACTTTAATACCTTGCCCTTTAGTAATATAACCCGCAATTGGTTCATCAGGGATAGGTAAACAACAATGAGCCAATGATGTTTTAGTATTGGGGGCATTTTCAATAATAATTTCATTATTACTACTTAAATTCATTGTTGTTTGTTGTTTAGTTTTTAATTCTTGAAATGTTACTGAATCACTATATAAAATAGTAGTAACCGCCTGTTCAATTGTATAAGTTCCATTAGCAACATCTAAGCAAAAATCTTCATACGTTTTATATTTTAATGATCTAATTCTTGACATAATAACATTACGTTTTGCAATTTTTCAACGAATGTGATTTTCAATAATATATTCTTCTATTTTTTCCTTTGTTTTTTTTATTTTCTCTTTGTTTTCTGTATCTTTAATTTTATTTTCTTGATTAAATTTTTCTTGCTGATTATTTAAATATTTTTTTATTTTATGTTGAGCAAAATTAGTCTTAACAATATTTAATCAATCACGAGAAGGGCGTGCAGTTTTAGCAGTTTTAATTTCAACAATATCACCTGATTTTAAAACAGTATTAATAGGAGAGTAAATACCATTTATTCTTGCACCTACTGTTGTTTCACCAATTTCAGTATGAACTTTAAAAGCAAAATCTAAAACAGTTAAACCAAATGGTAATGTTATAACATTACCATTTGGAGTTAATACATAAATTAAATCACTAAAAATATCTTGTCGAATTTCTTTTTCTAAATTATTATCTTTGGCAATATTATCTGCTAATATGTTTTCATCAACATTTGGATTTAAGTCATTTAAATTTAATATTTCTTGAAAAATATTTAATTTTTCATCAATTTCTGCTTGACGTTTCTTAGGATTTTTATTTTCCCCTTCTTTATATCTTCAATGCGAAGCTGCACCTGCTTCAGCAAAATCTTCCATTTCTTCAGTTCTAATTTGTAATTCATAAATTTCATTATCAAAAACAACAGATGTATGTAATGATTGATACATATTATTTTTTGGTGTTGCAATATAATCTTTAAATCTACCCGGAACAGGAGTAAAACTTTGATGAATATAACCCAAAATGGCATAACAACTATCAATAGAATTAGTAACAACTCTAATTGCTAAAATATCATGTATATCATCAAAATCTTTTCCAAAATAATACATTTTACGATAAATAGAATATAAGTGTTTACTACGACCATAAATTTTAAAAATTAAATTTTTATGTTGTGATAATGTTTTACTTAATTCTTTAATAATTTCATTAACTAATTTTTCACGTTTTTCACGATCCAAATTAATAAGGTTATCAATTTTTTTATACTCTTTAGGATGTAATACTGCAAAAGAACGATCTTCTAGTTCTGATTGTAATTTACGCATACCTAGACGATGAGCAATAGAAGCATAAACTTCTAAAGTTTCTTTAGCAATAATTATTTGTTTTTCGGGATTTAAAAAATTAATAGTTCTAATATTATGTAAACGATCTGCCATTTTAATAATAATGACACGAATATCATGAGCTAAACTTAAATATAATTTACGTAAATAATTAGCTTTAATTTCATTTCTTTTTTCTTTTGCAAAATGACTAACTTTAGTTACAGCTAAAACTAAATTAGCAACTTCCAAACCAAATTCTGCTACTAACTCATCAAAAGTTGTTGGTGTATCTTCTAAAATATCATGTAAAAATCCTGCTTGTATTGAAGAGACATCTAAATGTCATAATACTAAATTATATGCTGTTGATAAAACATGATAAACATAAGGATCACCATTCTTTCGATATTGATCTTTATGTTTTAATAATGCATATTCATAAGCTACTTTAATTTTTGTAATTTGCTTAGGATCTTTGATAAATGTTTTTGCTTCCGCTAATAATTGGTTAAAATCTTTACAAGTTAAATTATTCATTATTTACTACTTATTAAAACTGAATTATTTCTAACAGCGGAATATTATCAAAATGATGTTTATTAGCAAATTCAGAAAGCAAAATTAAAGTAGCAATGCCAACTGATTGAGCATTACTTTGTTTTATTAAATTAAGACAAGCATTAATTGTTCCCGAAGTTGCAATCAAATCATCAATTATTACTACTTTATCTTTTGTTGAAAGTACATTTTGCTGCATTTCTAATATAGCAGTACCGTACTCTAAATCATAAGTTACTTTATAGGTTTTACCTGGTAATTTACCTTTTTTGCGTGCAAGAACTAATTTGATACCCAACTTATATGCTATAGCAGCACCAAAAATAAATCCTCTTGCTTCAGGTGCTAAAATTGCTGTTGCTCCACATTTTTTAATAAAATCTACAAAAATATTAACAACACTTTGAAATGCTTCTGGATTACTTAATATTGGGTTAATATCTTTAAATTGGATACCTTTAATTGGAAAATCAGGAATATTAATAATAATTTTTTTTAATGATTCTTTTGTCATTGCAACCACCTATTCATTAATACCTTTAATAACATATTCATCTGCACCAATGAAATGTTTTTTAATTTTATTAATACGTTTTTTATATCTATAAACTCTTCATTTCTCAAAATAAATTCAAATAAAAGGAGCAATAAAGTAAGATGATACTAAACTTACTATACAACCTATTAATAATGATAAACTAACTATTCAGAAACTAGGAATAATAAACATAACAATTACTGATGTTATTAATACTACACCATTAATAACTAATGTTCTTGGTAAAACCTTTTGAACACTTTTATTTGAAATTTCAATTATTTCTTCTGTGCTAATAACTTGTGTTTGATTATTATTAATCTTAATTTCACGAATATTATCAAAAATTGACATAATACTAATTATTGTTAAAATCATTACTCCCAATAATATTCCAACAATTGAAGTAGAAATTACAATTTGGAAAATACTAATAATAGCAAGTGTCATTAGTAAACTAAAAATAATAGCTAAAATTAAAGGAATAACATAAGTTAATTGAAATCTAATAATAATATAAATTAAAATAACAATAAAAGATAAAGCAATTGAAATAATCATATTAACTAATAAATCTAAACCTGACTTAGCAACAACTAGATCAATTTCTCCTCATTGTAAAATAGATTCTTGTTTTCAATTTCTATTAATCTCCCCTAAACAATTCTTAAACCTTTGCTGCATACTTTGAGAATTTACTGTTGTTTGAACAATAATTTTAAACTGATATGGTTTTCCTTCACCACCAGCAATTAAGGAAAAATTAATATTTTTAAAATATTTACTAAATTGACTATTATTTTGAATTTCTTTACTAATAAAATCTTTTGCTAATTCTGCTTCTTTAATAATATTGTAACTAGGATCACTTGGATCTTGAGTAATTGTACCCATTCCAACAAAATCAGTTCGTTGATCAAAACCAGAACCAAAATTAGAACCAATTACACCATAAGTAATACCTGAAGCAAGAACAATAACAGCAGAACCTGAAAGAATTCATTTTGTTAATTTATGAAAATAATTTCAGTTACTTATTTTAAGTTTTGAAAAAACATTTTTAAAATTAACTAATATTTTTTTGTCTTTTGCTTTAACTATTTGAATTTTTAACGGTTTTAATGCATTAATTAATTCTTGTTTCAATTTATTAATTTCTTGTGAAAGATTTAATTTTAAATCTTTTACTTTTGACTTATAAACTGATCTTGATTTACTATGTTCTTTTTTTAATTGCTGCTTATCAACTTTAAATTTTTTAATTAATTCTTTAACTTTATTTTTATAACTAATTTGAAGCTGACATTTTTCTGAAATTAATTGTTTTTTTATTTTTTTATCACTACTTTTAATATTATTTGTATCTATTGAATTATTTAAAACTATAGTGCTTTTTCTACTAATATTATTAGTTCCTAAAAGTTGAGGTTTATTTTCTAACCAGTTATTTCGTAATAATGTTCATAACATTAATCTTAATAAGATAATTCCAAAAATAATTACACCAAAAGTAGCAATAGAAGTCATAATAATAAAACCTTTGATAGCACGAGTTCCAAATCAGAAAATAGTTAAATTAACAATTAAAATAATAGCGCTACAATCTAATGAAGAAGATAATGTTTTCTTATTTGCTGATTTAAAAGCACTAATCAAAGTTTTACCTTGCATATATTCATTTTTAAAACGTTCCAACAAATTAATAATTGTATCTAATAATAGTGCAAAACCAATAATTAAAGCAATTACGCTTTCAGGAGCAATTATGCCATTAATGAAAACAAAACTAACAATAGTAAATAATAAAAATAATGATATTATAATTAGAACAATAACTCCTAACATACGATAATAAAACAGAACAATAGTCATAAGAACAAAGGTAACTAATATAATAATAACAACTGCAATTTTTAAAGATGTTGCACCTAGCGTTGGACTAACATTAGCATAAGATAACATAGTAAAATTATTTTTTGACAATCCTGATGTTAAAACACTTTTCATTTGTTCAACTGTTTCAAGATTAAAAGTATCTGAATTAATTGAAATACTATTGTTAGTTACTTTAACTTCACCAACTCAATATGGAATATAACGATAATCAATAACATCTTCATGTAAAATATCTGAAACATCTGGTAAACGTAATAAATCTTTAATATAAGGCAATCATGCATTCATAGGTGAACCAACAATAGGAGAAGCAAAAGGATCAAAGCGATTAGCAGGATCATATGTATTTTTTTCATCATTAGTATCAACAGAAAGACTATGAACTGAACCTAAATTATCAGAATAAATTCAATTAATACCAAATTGACCATTTTGATTAGGATTTAATAGTCGTGCTAAAGTAGGGTCTTGTGCTTTAGCTCTAGCTAAAATATCAGTACCTTTACCAAGACCTGGTGTATTATTATCTAATAATGATGTTAATGATGCTTTAATCTTACCATCAGTATCATTTTTAAGATTATCAATTATAAAAGCAAGGGAGCGAATACCCTCCATACTACTTCGAATATAATCTAATAACTGACCAATATCTGAATAAATATAAAATGTATTTTCTTTGGCAGAAGTAAGTTCTTTTAAAACTGAATCATTTTTAACATCAAAAACAAGTTCTGGGCGATGAGTAACAGAATTATTAACAGCTTTAATAGCAGAAAAAACATCACTAGTTAATAATCTTTTATCTCTTTTTGTTCAAGTAGTAGCTTTGTCATCTTTCTTTTCGGTTGCTAATAAATCATTACCATCTTTATCAACAATATAAGAATAACCACGTCGTGATACACTGTGAACAAAAGTAGAAATATCAACTCCCGCATCTTTACTCAACGCTAAATTATACTTATTATTATTATTGCTAGTAATGCTTTCAATATAAACGTTACTAGTACCTAAAGGGTCAACTCTGTCTTTTAATAAATTAATAACATCTTTTTGTTTACCTTTACCCTCATATTGAACTTGTGTTTGATAACCACCAGCAAACTCAATACTTAATTTACTATTATTTTCAACATATTTAGCACTAAACACTACTGAAATTATTATTGCAGAAACAATAATTATTAAACTAAAAATCCTTAAAAAAAATCCAAGATTTTTAGTTTTTCTTGTCCTAGAAGAAGTGTTCATATTTCTTCACTCCTAAATCATTTTATTTGTATAAACATAGATTGTATATTATTTAAGCACTATATAAGAATACCAACATTCGTTATAAATAACAATTGTTTTACAGTAATATCAAAAATAATTATTTTCTAAATCAAATTATATTATTATTAATATACTCTTTACCAATAATTGTTATTTTACGACCCTTAGTTGTCTTAATAATTAAACCACAATGAATAAGTCAAGGTTCATAATGAATTTCAAGATTTTTTCTTTCTTCATTCAAAAGTTGACAAATAGTTTCAATACTCAAACTTTTATCTAAATTTACATTATTAAACAATGCTAAATATGCCAATTGTAAACTATTTAAACCTAAAGGATAAATTTGCAAAAAAAATAAAATTTGCAAAATATTAGTTTCATTTAAATCTACATTCATAACAACACAATAATTATACAATTGTTTAATGATGTTAATAATGAGTCGCGGAATATTACGACAATGATTAGCAATAATATTTATTATATTATTTTCTAATTTTCAATTTAAACTTAAAGAAACTTGTGAAATAATACTTTTAATATCCTGATAATTATAATCAGATAATTGTAAAATATTAGGAATACGACTTATCAACGCTTTAGTTAAGATTCCTACTTTATTAGTAGCACCAATAAATGTAAAAGAGGGTAAATTAATTTTAACAATTTTATTATTATAATCTTTACCAATCATAATATTAATAAAATTACCTTCTAATGCAGAATATAATACTTCTAATATTTCATAGTTAACAACATGAATTTCATCAATAAAAACTATATCAGATTGTTTGATATTTGCTAAAATACTAATAATATCGCTAGTTTTATTAATGCTTGTTCCTTCTAAACTATGAAAATTTACTTGCAATTCTTCTGCTATTAATCGTGCAATAGTTGTTTTTCCAATACCAGGAGGACCAATTAATAAAATATGACTTAAAGCAATATTTTGAATTTTACTACCTTTGATTAAAATTAGAATACGTTCAATAACATTATTTTGTCCAACAAAATTATTAAAACTACTAATACCCATATTTTATTTCCTTAATAGCTAATGCAATAATTTCTTCAACTTCCAAATCTCAATTAATATTTCTTAGGACATATTCCGTAATTAAATTTAATTAATTGTCAATAAAATTGTTTTAAAACTATTTAGTGTTATTGAATATAGAAATAAATATTTTTTGAAAAAATAGTTTAAAAAATGAGTTTACATTTTAAACAAAAAATTGTTAATAATATTTTTATATTAACTCGATAAAAATTTAAATTTTAAAAAAATATTTTTAATATTTTTTTTATTTTAATGGTTTTATTTTATTAAAAATTTCACAAAGTAAGTTAAATCTTAAGTACATAAGTCTAAATTTAGATTTTCTACATTTATTTACTAAAATTTTGAATCTTTTCAATCAAGCAAAGACATGTTCAACTTTAATTCTAATTTTAGATACAATCTTATTGTATTTTCTTTCTTGTTTAGTTAATTTTTTATTTTTAGTTCTTTTAATTGGTATTATTGTATTTTTATAAATATTTTGTATACCTTGATATCCTAAATCACCAATAATTATTGTTTTTTCTGAAAATTCAAGATTTGAATTTTTTAATATTTGAAAATCATGCACTTTACCATTATCAGCAAAAATATCAACAATTTTTTTATTAAAAAAATCATATACAATTTGAAATTTTATAGAATACATTCAACTTTTACCAGAAAAATATTCTAACTGTAGTTTTTTTTAGTTGGTCTTTCAATTTCAATCTCAGTTGAATCAATTAAATAAAATTGAAATTCATTTGAATTTTCTTGTTTTTTATCAATTTTTAATTTATATCTTTCTTTTAAAAATTGGTAATCTTTGTGGTTACTAAGTTTATTTTCTACTCAAGTAATATTTCGAAAACAACTTGATGGGCTCATTTTAGATTTAATACTCATTTGAAAAAAAGTATAATATTCTTTTCAGTATAATAAAGTCATCATTAATCTTTCTTCTACTGAAAGTTTATTTTTTCGACTTTTATTTTTTTCTAATTTTTCTATTTCAATTAATTTTTCTAACATTTCATTAAAATGAAAACGTTTTATACCAAAATATCTATAAAATTCTTCATTTTTTAATTTTTTTAAATTTTCAAAAATCATTTTTATCAACACTTTTCTAAATTTATTGTTAATAACAAAATTATAAAATAAATTTTAAAATTATTAATTGACTTTTAAAAAATTTAATTACGGAATATGTCTTTAATAAAAAATTATTAATTACTATTGAACTAAAACCTAATTTTAATAATAGACTTCTTGCAAAACCTATCTATTAAAAATTAAATTTTTAAAATAAAATTAAAAATAAAAAAGATAGGTAATCTATGATGTTTGATAAATTAAAAACTATTAACAATCCAGAATTATTAAGATTAACTGGTATAAATGATATTATTTTTAATAAAATTCTAAAAATTTTAAAGACAGAAGAAGTAAAAAAGTTTAAAAATGGTGGTACACCTAATAAATTATCATTAGAAAATCGTTTATTAATGACTTTAGAATATTGAAGAGAGTATCGAACTTATTTTCATATTGCTAAAAGTTATGGAATTAGTGAAAGTAGTTGCTATAGGAATATCAAGTGAATAGAAAATACTTTAATAAAACATCCTGATTTTCAACAACTTGATGGGCAAAAATCACTGTTAAATAATAATTTTAAAGATAAAACAGTTATCATTGATGTGACTGAAAGTACTATTCAACGCCCAAAAAAAGTCAAAAACAATATTATTCAGGAAAAAAGAAAAAACATACAATAAAAACTCAAGTCATAATTGAAAAAGATAGTAAAAAATTATAAGTTCTTATTTTTCTTATGGTAAAAATCATGATTTTAAAATTTTAAAAAATTCAAAAACGAAATTTTTATCAGAAACAACTATTTTAGTAGATTTAGGATATCAAGGTATACAAAACATACATAAAAATGTCTTATTACCTAAACGAAAATCAAAGAAAAACCCTTTAACTAAAGAAGAAAAGAAAAATAATAAGGCTATTTCAAAAATGAGAGTTGTTATTGAACATGTTTTTGCGATTCTTAAAAAATTTAAAATTATTAGTGAAAAATATCGAAATAGAAGAAAAAAATTTGCATTAAGATTTAATTTAATAGCTTCAATTTATAATTTACAATTATTAATTTAAATATATTTGATAATTTAATATTTTATTTTTTTATTTGAAATAATAATTTTTGTTGTATTTTAATGACAAAAAATAAAACATATTTTGAACAATAATTTTTAAAAAATATTAAAAGTGTTATTAAAATAAATTTTTAAACTTAAAAAATGTGATTAATATCATAGTTTTGCAAGAAGTCTAATGTATCAAATACTAAATCTGATTTTTCATTTTGACTAGTTGTTAAATTACTTACTACTTTAATATGATTACTAAAATAATTAATAATATTATTAGCAATTTTATGAGTTATACCTTTACACTGTTGCAATATCTTATAATCTTGTTTGCTTATAGCCAACTTAATACTATCAAGTGATAGTTGATTTAATAATCTTAAAGCAGTTTTTGGTCCAATATTACTAATATTAAGTAAGTGAATAAAAAAGGTTTTTATTGCTTTTGATACAAACCCAAAAAATTGTTCATAAGTTGGTTTTTGATGAAAATAAACATAAATTTTCACTTTAATATTTAATGGTAATGTTTGTAAATTAACACCTTCAATAATATATCCATGATCATTACATTCAAAAATAATTTTATTTTCATAAAATTCTTTAATAATACCTAAAAATATTCATCGATCACTTATTCCTCCTTTTCTATTCTTACTATTAATTAGATGAAAAAGAAAAATAAACCTTTTTATTTTTTAAAATTATGTTCAATTGAAAGCACATCATCATCATTTTCAATTGTTTCTAACAATATATCAATTAATTTAATTTGTTGTTGATCAGTAATGGTAATCAATTCATGGGGAATATTAACAATTTCGTTAGTAATAAAATCATTAATATTATTTTTTTCTAATAAATTAGTTACAGCATTTAACTGTTTAGGATTAACTTCAATATCAATGATATCTTCTTTTTTTTCAATATTAAAAATTTCAAAATCAATTATTAACTCCAAAATTTCTTCAACTGATAATAAACTTGAAAATTGAATTACCCCCGTTGTTTGAAATAAATATTGAACAGAATTAGTAGCAGCTAAATGACCACCCAATTTATTAAAATAACTTCGAATATTACTTGCAGTTCGATTTTTATTATCAGTTAAACAATGAATAATTATGGCAATATTACTTGGTCCATATCCTTCATAAGTGACTGCTTCATAATTAGTTGTTTCATTTTTATTACTAGCTTTATTAATAGCACGATTAATATTATCCTTTGGCATATTTATACGTCGTGCTTTTTCTAACATTAATTTCAATCGCGGATTATTTTCAACATTTGCACCACCTAATTTAACAGCAACATAAATTTCTCTTGATAATTTTTGAAAAATTTTACCACGTTTGTTATCTTGGGCATCTTTACGATGTTTAATATTTGCATATTGTGAATGTCCAGCCATATTCTCATTCCTTTATTTTTTTCTTGTTCATTTCGGAGCTTGCGGTACAGGTATTCTTTTGTGTGCACTATTCTGATGCATAAATTCAATTTTATTAATTACTGATGATGGTATTAATGATTTATTTCCTAGTAAATATTGATCTAATTGTTCATACTTAAATTGCATTTCCATTTCATCAGTTTGTCCATCTCATAAACCAGCAGTTGGCTTACGAATAATGATCTCTTCACTAACTTTTAATATCTTTGCTGCAGCAAAAACATCTTTTTTTAACAAATGAATAATTGGTAATAAATCAACACCACCATCACCATATTTAGTAAAATAACCAATGTGTCATTCATCACTATTATCTGTTCCTACAACTAAATAATTATGATTTTGTGCATATGCATAAAGAGCATTCATTCTTAATCTAGCTTTTAAATTGCCTAAAATTAATTTTGATTTTTCTATATTAATTTCAGTTTCTAATGTTTTTTTAAAACTTAAAAAAACATTATTTAAATTAACTACTTTGGCATTTAATTTATGAATATTAACTAAATTATTTGCATATTCTAAATCAATATCTGGTGAAAAACAAGGCATAATTAATGCTAAATGATCATTAGGAAAAGCTTTTTTAATCAATAATGCTACTACTGCTGAGTCAACACCACCACTTAAACCAACAATTAAACCTTTGGCATTTGCTTTTTTTACTTCACTTTGTAAAAATTTAATAATTTCATCTAAATATTGTTCTAAATTCATAATTATTCACTCTCTTTTATTTCTTCAGACATTTCAAAAATATTGTTATAATGTCCAGCAATTTTATTATGGGTTTTATCTAAAGTTTCAATGGCTTTATTAGTTGTATCAAAACCAGCCTTAACTTTTTCTCATCTATCAACCCAACGATCAAAATCATCTTTGAATAAACGTAATTTTTTTGCCATTTTTTCTAAATTTTTATTAAAATCAATATCTTTACGATTTTTATCAACTGTAAATAAAACAGCAGATAAAGTAGTAGGAGAGGTAATTCAAACACGTTTCTTAAAAGCATATTCAACAATATCATCAGCAAATTGTGCGTAAATAAAAGCAAATATTTCTTCAGAAGGAATAAACATTACTGCGCTAGAAATCTTATTTTTAATATTAATATATTTTCCAACTTCATCAATTCGTTTACGAATATCATTACGAAAATCTTTTAAATAATTTTCTTTAACTTTAATATCTTCACTTACTAAATACCTTTGATAGTTATCAATTGAAAACTTTGAATCAATAGCAATTCCTTCTTTTTCAGAATCTGTTTTTACATAGGCATCAACAACTTTGCCATCAATTGTTTTATATTGTCGTTCTCATAATTTTTGATTTGAACCCAACATATTAGTCAAAATTTTTTCTAAAACAAATTCACCAACATTACCACGTTTTTTAGTATTAATAAAAACTTCTTGTAAACTTTGAATATTATCATTAATTTTTCCTAAAACAGTTGATGATTCTTGTAACTTTGCTAAATCTTTAATAACATCTACTACTTGTCTTTGAATGACATCAGCATTGCGTTTATAATCATCTTCTTTTTTATCTAAATTTTTTTGAAAATTATCAATATTAGTCATTAAATTAATTAATTTTTCGGTTTTATCACGATCCGAACCATTTCATGATGTTTTAAAATCATTTAATTGTTCTTTTAAAGTTTCTACTTGCATTTTTAAAAAGTCTTGTGCAATTGGGTCGCTAGTAACATTCTGACTTTTTTTAATTTGCATATAAATTATTAAGCCACCAATACTACTAATAATTAAAATAACTACGAATAAACTAATTACTATTTCCATTTCCATTTCCTATTTTCCTTTGCCCTTTTTTTATTCTTCTTCTCAAATCATATCATAATTAAAAATCTTAACATGATCACCTTTTTTTATTCCTTGCTTTCTTAATTCATCATAAATTCCTAAATCTTGTAATTTAATTTTAAATAATAAAATATTATGATAATTATTTAAAGGATTTTTTTGATATATTACTTCAACGGTTTTACCAGAAATAGTTCATTGATTATTTGCAAATTTAGTAATAATAACTTGTGGAACATATTCTTTATTAATATATTCATAAAGAATATGTTCTTCATTATTTTCATTATTATTAACTTGGTGCAGTTGTTCTTTTTCAACGGCTTTAGCAATATCTTTAATTAATATATCCAAACTAATATGTTTCATAGCAGAAATTGCAATTATTGGTAATTTAATTTGTTCTTTTAATTTCTCTAAATTAGTTTGTGCATCTGGTAAATCAATTTTATTTGCAACAATTAAATGCGGTTTTTTTGTCAAATCTTTATTATAACTTTCTAATTCACTCATAATTAATTGATAATTTAAAAAATGATCTTGAGTCTTATCACTAATATCAATCATATGTACTAAAACTTGACAACGTTCAATATGACGCAAAAACTGTAAACCTAGTCCTTTTCCTAAACTAGCTCCTGTTATTAATCCAGGCAAATCCGCCATAACAAAATTATTATTTTTATCAACTCTAACAACACCTAAATGTGGATTAAGAGTAGTAAAAGGATAATCAGCAACTGTTGGAGTTGAAGCAGAAATAGCTCCTAATAATGTTGATTTACCGGCGTTAGGCAACCCAACTAATCCGGCATTGGCCAATAATTTCAACTCACAAATTATTTCAAAATGTTGTCCAGGCATTCCTTTTTCACATATTTTAGGTACTCGATTTATTGCCGAAGCAAAACGAGCATTTCCTCGTCCACCAAGACCACCGGCAGCAATTATTATTTCTTGTTTATCTTTAATAATATCACCAAGAATATTTTGAGTTTTGTTATCTCTAATAATAGTACCTAATGGAACTTTTACATAAGTATTAGTTCCTTTACGTCCATGCATATTTTTGGGTGCACCATTTTTACCATCTTCAGCAGTTATCTCTTTATTTTTACGTAAGTCTAATAGAGTATTCATACCTGAATCACCAATAAAGATAATATTACCGCCTCTTCCTCCATCTCCACCAGATGGACCACCTTTGGCTACATAAAGTTCACGACGAAAAGCAACAACACCATCACCGCCTTTGCCGGCAGTAACTTTTAATTTTGTTACATCTATAAAACGCATTTCTTACTCCTTTTTTATATTAATAATAATTCTTATTATATAGTGTTAACATTTTTGTGTAAAATACTATTTTATTTTTCATATAATTTTAGTATACAGATATTATTGTTAAAAAAATAATAATTTACTATATCTAGTTAATATTTTTTGTAAACTATTTTTCCTTTATGAAAATTAAAAAAATGTTTTTTTAATGTTAAATATCATTTAAGTTATTTTCATATATGAAAAATTATATATTAAAATAAAACTTATAGGTGTTTTTATTAATTTGCTTAAAATCAAATCAATAGTTTTTTTATTTAATTTTATCTTTGAAAAAATATATTAGACTTCTTGCAAAACCTATCTATTAAAAATTTAATTTTTAAAATAAAATTAAAAATAAAAAAGATAGGTAATCTATGATGTTTGATAAATTAAAAACTATTAACAATCCAGAATTATTAAGATTAACTGGTATAAATGATATTATTTTTAATAAAATTCTAGAAATTTTAAAGACAGAAGAAGTAAAAAAGTTTAAAAATGGTGGTACACCTAATAAATTATCATTAGAAAATCGTTTATTAATGACTTTAGAATATTGAAGAGAGTATCGAACTTATTTTCATATTGCTAAAAGTTATGGAATTAGTGAAAGTAGTTGCTATAGGAATATCAAGTGAATAGAAAATACTTTAATAAAACATCCTGATTTTCAACAACTTGATGGGCAAAAATCACTGTTAAATAATAATTTTATAGATAAAACAGTTATCATTGATGTGACTGAAAGTACTATTCAACGCCCAAAAAAAGTCAAAAACAATATTATTCAGGAAAAAAGAAAAAACATACAATAAAAACTCAAGTCAATAATTGAAAAAGATAGTAAAAAAATTATAAGTTCTTATTTTTCTTATGGTAAAAATCATGATTTTAAAATTTTAAAAAATTCAAAAACGAAATTTTTATCAGAAACAACTATTTTAGTAGATTTAGGATATCAAGGTATACAAAACATACATAAAAATGTCTTATTACCTAAACGAAAATGAAAGAAAAACCCTTTAACTAAAGAAGAAAAGAAAAATAATAAGGCTATTTCAAAAATGAGAGTTGTTATTGAACATGTTTTTGCGATTCTTAAAAAATTTAAAATTATTAGTGAAAAATATCGAAATAGAAGAAAAAAATTTGCATTAAGATTTAATTTAATAGCTTCAATTTATAATTTACAATTATTAATTTAAATATATTTGATAATTTAATATTTTATTTTTTTATTTGAAATAATAATTTTTGTTGTATTTTAATGACAAAAAATAAAACATATTTTGAACAATAATTTTTAAAAAATATTAAAAGTGTTATTAAAATAAATTTTTAAACTTAAAAAATGTGATTAATATCATAGTTTTGCAAGAAGTCTACTAAATTATCATTCAAAAATCATAATAACAAAGTTAACGATAGTCAAATAACTAATCTTGTTAATAGAAAATTTAAGAATAGGATTAAAAATGAAGTTATTGTTAGTGATTTAACTTATGTACAAGTTAATGGTAGGTGAAACTATATTTGCCTATTAATAGACCTATTTAACCGCGAAATTATCGGACATAGTGTTGGAGTTAAAAAAGATGCATCATTAGTATTACCTATCTTTTTTATTTTTAATTTTTAAAATAAAATTAAAAATAAAAAAGATAGGTTTTGCAAAAAGTCTAATAGCTTCAATTTATAATTTACAATTATTAATTTAAATATATTTGATAATTTAATATTTTATTTTTTTATTTGAAATAATAATTTTTGTTGTATTTTAATGACAAAAAATAAAACATATTTTGAACAATAATTTTTAAAAAATATTAAAAGTGTTATTAAAATAAATTTTTAAACTTAAAAAATGTGATTAATATCATAGTTTTGCAAGAAGTCTATTGTATATTGATTTTTTCAAAGATAAACTTTATTTGAGATTTATTTAAAGTAATTTAAAAAAATAAAATTTATTACTGACTTATTAGTCAACTACTTTTATTTAAATTAAAACATTAATAATATTAATTTAAATATATTTATTATTTTTTGGGCGTATAAAGTTAATGGTTAGATTTAAAAAGAAGTTAAATGAGAGATAATACTCTCATTTTTTAATTGTTAAACAATTATAATTAATTATTTTATTAAACCAGCACTTTATTAAAGTAATTAATTATTACATAACTAAATAAAAAATTATGTAGGCTATTGTGCTGGAATTAACCAATAGTAATTTTTCTGTTGCTCTTTGAAAATTTCAGAAATTTTGGTTCCCTTCCCCTAGAACCCCTACCCTCCAAGGCTTTGCTACCTACAGTAGCATAAGCCTTACGTATAGTAGATAAGTAGTTAGTAGTATATAAGCCTTTTATCACTGTAGGTGATAAGGCTTATACATAGAAAGGATACGTAATGATTAATGTTAATTTAGATATTAAAAATAAAATTAAAGAAACAACTAAAGGTATGTTATTAGAAATTGGTGAATATGAAACATGATTTCCTATTAAAGATACTATTATTGATGAAAAAAATAAAAAAATAGCATTAAAAATAATTGAAGATTTTTATTATAAATTAGGTAAAAAATCAATAACAAAAGATATTGAAAGTGTTAAAGGTAGTGATATTTTAAAATATATTAAAAATATTCCAAATATTAATACAAATGAAAATGAATTAATATCTTGTGAATTTTATGAACAATATAATAGTTATTATATTTTTAAAAATGATAAAAATCAAGAATGTTTTAAATATAACATTACATGAGAACAAGATATGAAAAGTTTTAAAATCAATAATCCATATAAACATAATGATTTAGCAATAAATTATATTGTTACACCAATGAAAGATATATCAACTCATAATAATAAAATATTTTATTTGAAGTATTAAAGGAAATTAAATATGTTATTAAATGTTGAAAAAATAAAATTAATTAAAAATTTATGTAATGAAAAATTACTTAAAAATCAAAAATATATTGAAATACAAGAAATATTAAAAATTATAGAAAGGAATTAATTATGTTGAATTTAAAAGAAGATAAAAGAATATATATAAAATATGAAGAAGAAAAAATATTTGGTTCATGTGATATTTGTCATAAAAATTCATCATTTGCAAATAGAACTTGTAATAAATGTTTTTATAAATTAATAGGTGAAAAAAATGAAATGTAATATTCATAATGAAAAATATATATGATTTTCTGAATTACATGAAATTGAAAATACATATTATTGTAATAAATGTATAGATGAAATGATTGAAGAAGATATGTATTTAACAAGTAATAATTGAGATTACTTATATGAATATTATATTAATGAATTACAATTAGAAAATTTTAAAGGAGTGTAAAAATAATGAATAGATTAGAATTACAAAATGCAATGAAATTAATAGAAAAATTTGAAGAATTACAAGAAGAATTTAATAGTAAATATGAAGATTTATACGTTGAAATTGATAATGATGGTGATTTAAAAATTAGTAGTGATTATTTTGACTTTGAAAATGTAAATAAATTACAACAAGCAATTATTGATTATAAAAGAATTATTAAAGGTTAAAAGAAAGTAGTGAATAAAAATGGTAGCAGCTCCTAAAAAGAAACCAGAAGAATTAATGATAAAACAAATTATTGTTCATTTAAGATTTACTGAAAAAGATTATGAAACATTAAAAGAAATTTGTGAAGAAAAAAATATGAAAATTAATGGATTTATAAGGAGTTTAATTAAAAATGCAATTAAACAATCAAAAAAATAATTTAATTTTTAAAAAAGAAACACATCAATATTTTATTCAAAATAAAGAATTAATATCAGTAAGTAAAATACTTGATTATTATTTAGGTAATTCATATTGTAAATGTAAATATTGTTTTAATATAAATAATGCAAGAATTCGTGGTAATTGTGTTCATAAAGTAGCAGAATTATATTTTAAAAATATAACTATTAAAAGGGAGATTGTCAAAAATCCGGAATAAATTAATTCATATAGTCTTATTATTATGTTAGACAAGAAATAATTTGGAATTTTATGAAATTGTATTTAAATAATATAATTTTTTTAACTTAAATGCAACTAAAATGATTATTTTTAAAAATTACTAAAAAATTAAAAAATAAATTTAATATTTATACACAAAAAAAATTCTTATTAAAACACATTTAATAAGTTTTATTCTATTTTGATTTTTAAAAAAAAGTTAAATTTTAATTTATAATAATTGCATCTCTGTATTTATTTTATTACATTTAAAAATAACCATTTTAATATAAATTGAAATATTATAAGTTCTATTACCAAGCATTTCTTTTAAAACATGTCAAATATTAGTTTCAGTAAAGCAACCAATATTTCATTTTGCACCTTGATTTTCAATACCTTGTTTATTATTTTTAAAATATTTTTTCTTTAATTTTTTATGATTATCTAATTCTTTATATAAATAATCAATTAATTGTTCATATTGACCATTATTAATTAAATTTTTACAGTAATTATATTCTTTTAAATATTTTCCTTTATTTCCCGCCATTATTCCAAGATATAATGTTCTAATTAAATGGAATTTATCTAAAACAAACTGTGCACCTAAATAATCTGCTACATCTTTAATTCATCCTGCACTATCACCACAAATAATTATTTTTGCTTGTTCAACATTTTCATAAAATTTTTGACAATGTTCTTTAACAAATTCAGCAGTTTTTTTAACTCCAATTGCTGTTCTTGTTGGTCTTATAATTGCTTTTACTCTTTTATTTTGTACTTTGTGATTAATATTATCTGTATATGTTACTATTAATCGCATAGAATGTTTTATACCTTTACGTTTAAAATTTCAAAATTTTCGATGACCGTCATCAATTGCTACAAAAATAGGTTGATTTTTTTCTAGTTTTACTTTTACTGGATTTGCTTCAATTACTTCTAAATTTTTAAAAACTCTATGAATAGTACTAACACTAATACCTGCTTTTTTACAAATAGCACAAATATCATGATATCTTTTTCCATCAGCAAAATATTGAATAATAGTTTGTTCAACATCTTCACCAATTCTTTTATATTTAGGTAATTCTAGTCATTCATCAACTAAACAAATACGAACTAATTTTTGTAATTTTTCATCAAAATATTCATAAATTCTTCTTTTATAAGTTACCATTCCATATAATGTTTTTCTAGTTCGATATTGATAATCAACAATTTTATATTTCTTTTTATCTCTTGTTTTAAATATTCTTCAATCTCGTTTTTCTCATTTATTTGTTATATGTTCTAAAACTAATTTATCAATTTTTGCACTTTCTTCTCTAAAATTTCATTTATAATTAAAATTCACATTTACTTCTCCTAACTATTTTAAAAAAATCTAAATTTATTGTAAATATATTTAAAAAATTAATTTACTTAATTATTATATAAATATATAAGTGTTATTTTAAATAAAATAAAAAATATTTTAAAAAATGCTTTCATATTTAAAATATAATAAACAATTTCAATATAATTAATAGTATAGGTCTCACAAAATAACGCCTTTAATTTAGGCGTTATTTTGCATTTAAAAGCATACTTGTAAAAATAATCAAAAATAAGTACAATTAAATAATAAAATGTTATGAAAAAGGGAATAAGATATGATAAATAGAGAAAAAGAGTTAAAAAGTATAAATAAACTGAAATCTTTAAAAAAGATTTTACAAAATGAATGTTATTTCTCAAAGTAAAAATTGTAATAACAAATGAAGTAATATTGTATTATTAGATTTAAAATCAAAAACATTTAGTCTTTTTCTTTGTGAAAATCATGCAATTAATTTAGAACATGAATTATTACCAAAATGATTAAAAACTTCTGAAAAATTGGGAAAAAATAAAAAGTTAAAAAAGGAGATTAAAATACAAGATAGTAAAGAGATATTAAAAAATATTCAAAATGAAGTTGAACAACAACAAGAAAAAATAAACTCTAAAATAAAAAAATGAATAAAAAGAAATTTCTATAAAATAACAACTATTATAGCATTAATTTTTGCATGTATTGCCTTAGGTTTTGCATGTAAAGACGGAAGACAAAAATTAAGTTTTTATTTAAAACCAGACCATACTGCAGTATTTGGGGGGACTATATGAGAACATCGTTATGATAAAAGTACAGTTTCATTTTATTTTGCAAATAATAAAAAAGATAAAACAGATATAAAATGAGATGGTAAGTATCCTACTGGATATTTTTGATGAGATTAAAATTCAACATTAATATATGATATTGTTTCATCATTATTATTAAATAATGAAATATTATTAATGTTTATAATTTTATTTTCTATTTCTAATAAAATATCATAATTTCCAGCACCAAAAATACCTGAGATTTCTATTTTATGTAAATTAGAAATTTCTTTTTCTATATTGAATTTAACTGTATCATTAAAATAATTTTTTTGAACAAAATTAAATCAATCTCAACTTGAAAAATATTGTTTTTGACTATTAAATAATTTTAATAATTCTAAAACATTATTAATTATACTTTTAACCATATACTTTCCATATTCACCATTACTTAAACTCATATCTTGTGGTAATAATGAAGGTATATTATTATTTTCTAGTTCATTAGTTAATGATAATCAATTAAATTGATTATTACTTAGTTTAAATCATTCATTTTGATTAATATTTTTGTTTTTTATTTTAATATTATTAAGGTCAGTAAAATCAAAATACTCAGATTTTAAAACAACATAAACATTTTCAAAATTTCATCTATCATGAGTTGATTTTCTTGTTGGTTTTGATTTTATTTCAAAATAATAGGGTAACAATAATTTATAATCATCATCTAAACCTTTATTTATTGATAAGTAAGAAAGTATATAATTTGATAACATCATAACTACTTGCTTAAATTTTTTTATTTTTGGATTATTAATAAAATCTGGATTATCTAATTTTCATTGTTCAAATAAATTAGTAATAACATCATGTGGTTTTTGGTTTTCAAATTCATTTCTTAATTTTGTAATATCTGGTAAATCATCATGTTTTTCGTCATATTTAGGGTCATAACCTTTAAAATTCGCTTGATAATTATAAGTATAACTTAACATGTCCATTAATAATTTTCCTAATGTTGTAAGTGGTTTAACTTTATCATAAGTTAATAATACACTATCAATATTATTAATTTTTCAATGAGTTTGTACCGTTTTACCTTGTGACATTTTTACTTTTTGGTTTTTACTTCCTCCAACTCCAACTTTATTAACTCCACTTTGTCAATCATTATATGCTAATATGTAATCACTTTCATTTTCTTTAGAAAACATAAAATATTGTTCTTTTTGAATATTATCTATTTGTTTGTCTTCATTAGTAGTTATAGTTTCAACATTTTTAAACTCAATTTTTTTAACATGTTTAAATTCTTGTGCTGGTGGATTAGGTATAATTTCACCAATATCTAAATATTCTAAAATAGAATTTTGATTAATGAAATTTTTAGCAATATTTCACTCTAAAATTTGGTCACTAAATCATTGTTGTAAAATATTAACTTTTGGTTGAGTTTGAATTGGTAAAGCATATAATGGAAATAATTGGTTATCATCAGCAATTAATAAATTTGGTGATACTTTTAATCCATCAATTTCACCATTTACTTTTATATTGCCAAATAACATTGTTTTAGGAAATTTTAAAGTTATACTTTTAACCTTGGTATCTTTTTCTAATGGTTTTTGTAATTTAATAATGATTGGATAACCATCTCTTGTTTTAAAGTCTTTAATTTTTATAATAGTTATACTTTTAGTACTTCTTGTTTTTGGATTTTGATAAGGTTGTGAATAATTATTAATGATATATAAATTATCAATATTATTTTCAGTTAATGGTTCATTGATAGATACAGCATATAACTTAAATTGATTTAATAAATTTATTTCTTGAAATATTAAATTTTTAATATCAGTCATACTATATTCAATTGTATTGTCATTAATATTAGTACTTGCTCTTTGATTTAATTGCATAGTAAAATCAGATGTTTCAACAGCAGTAGTTTTTAACACTTTATCAATATCAATAAATCCAATTTTAATAGTATTTGCTGAAAATTTTAAACTATTATTTTCATTATTTTTAAATAAACGTTCAATTTCATAAATATATATTGTTCTTTTTTTAAATTCATCGTATGCTCTATTAATATCTGGGTCACTAGTAGCACTCATCATATTAGTAAAATCATAAGGAATATTATCAATTAAATAATCATTTTCTACTTCTGCTTGATTAAGTTTAGTTTGTTTCTGTGGAAACTTCGTTTGTGGTTTGTTGTTGTTTTCCATTGTTTTCTCCTATTAATTGGTTATTTTCGGGATTAAATAATTTTAATTTAACTGTTAAATTATTAATTTCTTGTTCATCATTAATATTAAATGTTTTACTATTTAATAAATCTTTATCTAAACGTACTAATATTTGAATAAATTTAAGAATATCAATATTAAATTGCCATAATTTTTGTTCAATATAATTAATGGTTGAAATATTTACAGCTGTACTTTCTAGAACTGATTGTTGTGCAGATTTCTTTTGACTTGGTATATGAATACCACAACGTTTAAATATTTCATTAACATTTCAATCATATATATCAGTTAAATTTTTACCTTTAAAATTACTATTTGTCATATTGATATTTTCGTTTTGTTCATTATTATCTCCACCACTTTTAAATATGTAATTTTTAGTAACTAATGTTCTTACTGCTTCTTCTAATGTTGATTGAACATTACCATAAGTTTGACTAAATATAAATTTAGGTGAATTTAAAATGCTATCTAAAACAATTTGCTCATAAATAACATCTAATGCTTTAATTTTATCCATTACTTTATCACAATCTGCTAACTCATTTGCTTTATTTCGCATAATTGCTATTGGTATATAATTAATATTTAGTGTTTGTTCTTGTAATAGATTAGGATTATTAATAAATGATTTAAAATCTAATGGAAATTGTTTTTTATTATCACTAATACTATAAATTGCACGATTAATTGTTACTTCTTCATTGTTTAATGTATAAACTTCAAATAGTCTTACTGTTTGTGCATTTTGTTCATAGTTATCATAAAAAATAGTACATTGAATTAATTTACCAGTAATATCATAAACTCTTTGTTGAATATCTACTACTTGAAAATATAAGTCATCATTAGCAATATAAATTAAATAACCACTAATTCCTAATTTACTTAATTTAAAAATAGAATTTCAATTTTTTCTATAAAATTCTTGTTGAATTAAGTATTGTTTAATAGTTTCATTATTAATATCTAATGGAGCATTATATAAATTAGCATTATTTTCTGCTACAAAATCAGTGAAATAAGTTTCATGATTAAAATCATTAAAACCAAAATAATTTAAAATAGAAGCATGAGTACTTTTATTTTTATTGGTTAAAAATTTTACTTTTTCATTTTGATTATCACTAATATTTGTTTTATCTTTTCTTTTAAATAAACTTAACATAATATTCACCACCTTTCTTTAAAATATTTGATTAATTTTTAATATAATTTTTACAATAATAAATATAATTAAACCAACAGTTGCAGATGATAGAATTACTCCAATTAAAGCTAAAATAATTTTTATAATTTTAAAAAACATAATCTTATTCCTGTAATTCTTCTAATTTTCATACATTACCTTTTAAATTACCTTTTACAGTATAAATAGTAATCAATTTTGCATGTTGAACTGATAAAATTACTATATTAGCACTATCATTAAAGGTTTGTATTTGTACACCAGCAATTTTTTTATTAGTTATAATAAATTCTTGAATAGTATAAACTGGATTATATATACTTCAAGAATAATAAACTCTATAATGTTTATTCTCTTCAAAATCATAAGTAATTTGTCAATAATCTCATTTATTTTTTTCTCTTGTTCCTACTTCTTTTCAATTATTTATAGTTGGAGTTGGTTGTGGTTGTTTTTCTAATATTTCATTAATTGCTTGTAATATTTTTTTATTTTGAGTTTTTAATATTTTATATTCATTATTTTCTAATAAATCCCTACAAAGTAATGAATTTTCTTCATCATTTAATAAAATTTCATTTGTTTCAGTATTATATTTAAAATAATCATTTGAAAATTTTTTGTCTTTTATTTTTTCTTTTAATTCATTAACAGCCCCAGCAATAGTTTTATTAGTAGTTTCTAAATTAGGAATTTCTTGACCAATAGCATTCATAGAAAAAGCAATTGGAAATAATGCTTTTGTATCTTCTAATTTTTTATCTATTTCTTTTTTTTTATAATAATCAGTTAAATCAGTAGAACCACCAATAGCACTAATTTTATTATTTTCATCAATCTTAATATTTTCACCAGCAATTAATTTATTTTGTTTTTTATCTAATAAATTATTAGTTTCTAGTTTTGTATAATAATCACGTTCAGTATTTTCTTCTGCTATAAATTCAGTTGGTGTATCTATTCCTTGATATTGATATATTTTAGAAATAAATCCTGAATAATATGTTCCGGGTGTAGCACTAGCGCGAATTTTATAATTAACGCAAGTTAAATATAATCTAATATTATTAGTTTCATCTGAATAAAAAGTATCTAATAGAGTATATGATTTTATTGCAGATTCTTCATCTAATTTAAATATAGATTTTCTAGTATATTTATATTTATAAATATTACTCTCATAAATATAACCTCATATTACTAATATTTCTTTATTTAAATTATCAGTTGAAAGTTCATTAGATATCTCTTTTCATAATGGACTAGTTTCAATATTAAATCAGTTATTTTTAATATCATCAATATTTTGTTTATTAATCTCAATTTTATTTTCTAATAATTTGATATTATTATCAACTTTAGTTTCTAATAATTTAATACTATTTTCATTTGTAGTAATTCTTTTTTGTTGTTTAGCAGAAAAATCACAAGTTGGTGCATGTGTATAATCCCCAATTTGTGGATTATTTTGTAATGCGTCAGGTGGTAATGTACCAATTTCATCAGGTCAATCTAAAATCATAGTTTCAGTTTCTTTATCATAATCTGTTGCTACATAACCCTTATTAATAAAATTTGTAACAGGACCCCTATATATTTCATTTTCATTATCATCAACTAAATCATCATATAATTTCATTTGTTTTGATAATGTAAATTCTTTTTGTTCTTTAATTAATTCATCAACTTGATTTCTAGTATAAAATGCTTTTAAGTCAATTTTTTCAACATCTATTTCATCATCATTATAACTTGAAAATATTTGTTTTAATTCTGTTAATCTTGCTCATATTTTCATTCTAGTAGGTGCTAAATCTCAAACATTAATTGTTGGAATACTACTTGCACTAAATTGATTACCATTATTAAATTGAATAGTTGCATCAACATTAAATTCAATTGGTGTACGATTAAATACTCAATGTTCAACCATTACATAAACCATATCTCTTAATGTTTCTTTAATTAATTCATCTTTAAAACTATCAAAAGGAAATTTAGATAAAATAAAATCAAGATAGGCATTAATATCATTTTGCGCACGTATTCCAAATGTTTTAAATCAATCATTAACATTTGGTCATGTTTTTATATATTGCTGTGGTGTTTCTGTAATTTTTCCAGTTAATGGATATCAGTTATTATAATTTTCAAGACTGACACCAGTTCAAAGTTTATTAATCATATTTTATCATTCCTTAAAAAATGCTTTTTTATAATGTTTAGTTTTTGTTTTAGTTTTTCTATGTGTGATATGTTCAATTTCTTTTTGTATTTTATTTTTTCCTTTTTTTAAGTTTTTACTTTTTGTTACAACTTGACTATATGCAAATTTTTCTAAATGATGTAATAATCAAGTACCAAATAAAGTATTTACTGAAAACTTTAAACCAACATTTTTAAATGATTTATTAATATTTTCAATAGGATTATTAATAACATTTACTACTTTATGATAAGTTCTTATTATTCTAAATATTTCTCTATATACTTTAAAACTATCTCTAATTACTTGTTGTACAACTGGTGGAGCAAATGCTATTGCTTTTAATCATTTATTACGATTAACACCATAACCAATGTATCAACCACTATATCAACGATATCAATGAAATGGATGTATTTGAGTAACAAAAGTTTTTGCTTTAAGAATACTATCAACAACTGTAATTGGTTTATATTTAGGATTACGATGATAAATAGTAATTGCACATTTATCTAATGACAAAGGTTGAATTTTACAACCCATAAATACTGGTGAATTTAATGGAATTAATTGTGCGTGTTTAATTGCTCTTTTTTCTGCACTAGTAAATAAATCAGTTGCTTTTTCTTTTAATTTATTAATTTTTTCAAATGCTTGTTTTTCTAGTTTTTCAAATTTTTCTTGTAATTTATATATACTTTCTCGTATTTTTTCAAAATATGAAGTATCTTTTCAAAATTTATTTAAACCTTTTTTTAAATAAAATCTAATATCAAAATATTTAAAAATTTGATTTGCTTTTAAAACAAGTTGATGAATAATACTATTTTTAAAATTAAATTTAATAGCATTAGCACGAATTTTTTGTAAATCCAAAATTAAAGTTTTTCCATATCTATTTTCTGTGTGTATTGTATGAACTAAATTTAATCAATCATGTTGGTTCATAAATAATACTTTTTTTAAATCAGTATTATATTTTTTTAAAAAGTTATTTGCTTTTTCAATATCTTTGATTTTAAATTTAGGAGTTAATTGTGGACTTAATTTTATTAATGTATTTTGTAATAATAAATAATCTTTTAATTCTTGTGCTTCTAATTTTTGAAAATTATTTTTATATTGTCTTTCAGCAACATAACCTAAATTTTGGATTATTGTTTCACGATTTGGAGCAAAACTGTAATTAAATAAATAACGATTTTTACCAACAATTTTATCTGTTAAAATTTCTTTTCCACTTACTTGACTAATAATTTCTTGTAAATTTTTTGCTTCTTTAACACCTATTTGTTCTAATGTTTTAGTTTTTTGTGCTAAATTAATAAATTTAGTAGTACGATAACCACGACTAATTTTATTAATTCCAGCAAATGCTGGTAATATATTAAAAAAAGTATTTAATGGTGTTACATTTCCTTTTAAATAATCATAAACTTGATTAATAGTAAAATCAGTTAAAAATTCTACACCAACAGCACTAATACTAGCAACTAAATCACTTGCACCTAATCCAAGTGCAAAACTTTCACTTAATCCACCAGTAAAAGGAGCAAGTGCTACTGCTATTACTTGTACACCAATCATTTCTAAAATTTCTCATCAAAAACTTTTATTTTCTTGTTGTTTACTTATTCTAGTATGTTTTGGTTTATTTATGTTTAAAAGTATTGCTGTATTAGTTGTACCGATTGGCATGATATTAATGTCCTTTATTTAAGAGTTATTTTAATTGGATTTGTTGTTCCTTTATAATTTAAGTCATTAACATTTGCAATAATAGTTATATATAAATCACCTGCTTTTTGTTTTTGATTACTTACATTAGTTTTGCCTTGTGCATCACTAAAATATTTAATAGTTGGATTTGTTAAATTAGGATTTAATGATTTAAGTTCATTAGTACTTTTTATTTGTGTATTTAATTCACTATTATTGTTATTAACATTTGCAGTAATATCAGTTGTTAAAATTGTAATTTTAGTTTTTAAATCAGTTTTATCACTATTAATAATTCCACATAACATTCAGCGTGAAGTTGTTTCTTCATCTGTTATATAGGGTATTGCTTCACCAGTTACTTCTCCCCCAACTAAATATCTTCTTCCAACTTTACCATCATTAATATCTTGAACATATACAACTGTATTTTGTAACATATATCTTTTCATTGCTCTTGGTGTTGCTAAAACAAAAGACATAATTTTAGTTTCATTATTATCAGTAAAAGTCATATAATCATCCATTACAATTTGACATAGTACACCTTTGATATATAAATTTGTTCCATTTAATCTTAATTGTTGTGCTATTTGGTTATCAGTAATTAAACCTTTATTATCTGCTAAATAAACTAAACTATCATATAAATTATTAGTAATAAAAAATTGACAATTATTACTATTTCTTAATTGAAATAAAGTATTTCAAGCAGATAGCATTGATTTTAAATATCCTACTGGTGTTTTATCAGTAATATCTAATTTAGTTGCATATTTTGTAATTACATTTGTATCATTATTTGCTAAATAATCTGCTAAATCATTAGCAACTTCATATTGCATTGTGTTTAACAAATTTTGTCCATTTTCTGCATTTAAATCAACATTAGCAATTATTTCACCTGCAACTGCTTCTTGTTTAATTTCTTTTAAAATTTTAATAGTTTCAGCGTAACTAACATCTAATCCTTTGCTTTTATCATTTCATTTTAGTACTTTAATTTCTGAATTTTTTGGTTTTTTAACTATAAATTCAATTTTTGTAGAATTAACCATTTCAATAGGAAAAAAACTTGCTCATGGTGAATTTGATTGTTTATAAAATTCTATAAACTCAGGTGCCTCTACTAATTTTTCGGTATTATCTAAATTTTGATTGAATGGTACTGACATTTTTTTTATTTCCTTTCTGTTATAAATTATTTTTCTTTTTATAATCCAATAATGTACTTTTTATTGAATTTGGTTGATTTGTTATTATTGTTTGTGGTTTGCCACCTGTATTAATTATTTCTTTAAATACTGGTTGTTCTTTAATCATTTTTTTAATAGTTTCTTCAATTTTTGAATTTTCTAAATTATTAGTTTTAAATTTTAAATAATCATAAAATTCAGTTTTAACTTGATATTTTTTAAATATATTAATAATTTCTTTTTCTTTAATTTCTAAATTAAGTTTATTTAACTTATTTTCTGCTTCATTAACTTTATTTTCTATTTCTTGTGAAGAAGCATTGTTTTCAGTTAAAGGTTCAGTTGTTTGTTGAACATTATTTTCATTTTCTAACATTTACATCACCACTTTATTATTTATTTTCTTTATTAATCTTTTCATTTAACTTTGCTAATTTTTTTTGATGTTTGATAATTTTGTTATTTGCTCTAACATGTTTTGGAGTTGTGATAAATCTTTTTAATAAAACAATAATTTCTCTGCAAATTAATGTTCCAACACTTGTTCCAATAATTATTAATTCATGTAAAAATTCTTTCATTTGAATATTTTCCTTTCAATTATTTATTTTTAATTTTTAATTATTCATCAAATTGACCACCATTAATTCTTTCAATCATTGATTGTGAATTACTTATAATTTCTACTAATACAGATATTTCTTTATTTAATTGTTCCAATCTTTCTTTATATGTCTGAATTTCATTATTATAATATTCAAGTATTTTTTCTTTATTCATAAATTATTCACCTCCTTTATAAACTCATGTGATTATAATCTCAATTTAATGAAGCATTATCGTGATTTAATGGTACTTCACTCATATTATCACTACCATATTGACTAGTTGTTTCACTATTAATTGTGAATCTATTATCATTAATTAATCTTGAAGTTTCATTATTAAATGCTGTTTCTTGCATTTCTCTACTATGATTTGTTTCTATTGGAAGTAAATTATGAATAATTTCACTTGCACCAGCAACTATGGTAGGTATTGCATAAGCATTATTAAAATCATTATTAATACCCATAGCAACACCACTACTAATCAAACATCCACCAGTTGCCATATTACAAATCTTTTTTATATTTTCAAATCTATTAGGTATTAACTCAGTTAATCCACTAATAAGATTTGAAATACCATAAGCATTTAAACTAATATATGTATCTCAATCCATTAATGACTGATGTTCTTGTTTATCTAATAGTAATCACGGAGGACCCTCAGTTGTAGTTGTAGTTGTTATTGGAGTTGGTGGTGTTGGAATAATTGGAGTAATATTATTTTCACTTCATTTACTATAATTTGCTAAACCAATTGTTCCTAAACCTAATAATATTTTTTTACTACTATTAATTAATTTAGTTTTAGTATTTGGTCTTTGATTTAAATTTCATATATCTAAACCTAATTTTTTACCAAATAATAAACTATTAATTGAACCCAATATTGAATTATCTATTACTTGACGATAATAAGCACTTGTACCAATCATTGCACAAATAGGACTTATACCAGTTCTAATTAATTTGGTTAAAGTATATTTTGATTGTGTATTTTCGTTTGGCATTTTATTCTCCTTTATTTGTTTTTATCAGTTCTCTTATAACATCTAATAAGGAATCTACTACATAAGAATTTAATTCAAATTCATAATTTCTAATTTTAATTTTTTCCTTTTGCATTTGTTTAATCTCCTTTAATTTCTAATTTTTTAACTGTTACTTTAATTCAACCTTGATAAACATCATTATCACCAACTATTAATGCAACATTACTTTCGGGGTCAGAAACAATTATGTGTTTTGATTTAACATTTGGGTATTGTCTTAAAATAATTGCTCTAATATCATTACTTGTATGAATTGCTTTTGGAAATGGTGATAATACTTCAATTTCATCTTTATTTTCAAACAAAGTAGGTAATATTATCATTAATTATTCTCCTTATTTTTAATTTGATTAGCAATTTCACTTAATATTTTCAATACTTTATATTCATTTTTTAATTCTTTAATAATAAATATTAAAATTATTATTAGTGTTATACTGGTTATTAATATTGGTGCTATTAATAAAATTTTTCATAATATCATTTTTTACTCTTTTCATTTTTTAAATCATTTAACATTGATTGAACAAAATGCACGATTTTTAGGAATGTTTAAAGTGTTAAAGATTTGACCAGTTACAATAATTTCATCGTTTTTGTTTAATAAAATACAGCGTCTATAAAGTTTTGGGTTATTAAAAATTAAAGTAACATAATTTAATCCATTTCATTGACCACGAACACTATAATATAATTCCTTATTACCTTTTTCGTAATATTTTGCTTCAATAGTGTTACTAAGTTTTACTGTTAATTTCACATAATTTGCTTTATCTTTCATTTTTATAATTTCCTTAAATAATTATCAAAAATCAATATTTTCTTATGATTTTTTAAATAATATTGAATATGCTTATAAGCATCTTGTTCATGTTTTGTTAATTTTATATTTCCTTTATAATTTGTTATTTTATTTTTATTTTTTGGGTGGTTTTCTAGATAATCTCAGTTGAAAACATCTTGTACTAATACCATTAATGAACCAATAATTTTAGGAGTTGCTAATGGATTAGTTAATAATTGTTTTGAACTTAAAAAGAAATTTTCTACAATAACTAATATTTTTTTATCAATAAATTTTTCTTTAATTAATTGAAATTTTTCTTTATACATATTTTTAGTCCATAAAACAGTTAATGTATTGAATTTTTCATTAAAAATAATATTATTAGTTTCATTTGAATATATAACAATTCCATTACTACCTATTCCTGCTGGGTCAATACCAATAATTAAGTCATATTGCATTATTAATCAAATTCTTTGGATTGTATTTTATTAATTAAGAATTGAATAGTATCAATTGAACCTTTTAATTGATTTCGATAAAATCTTTCTTTTTCTTTTTTGTATTGTTCTATATAATGACCTAAAAATATATTTAATGAACAAATTAAATTTTTCTTATATTCATTAATAACTTCTTTTTTAAAATCTTTTCTTAATTTTTCTATATTATTTAAATGTTCTTTTGTTATTTCTTGATTACGTTTTTTATTATATTCATTAATAATTTCTTGGTCTTTATAAGAAAATGGTTTTTGTTTATTCATATTTATACCTCCTACTTAACCTAACATTTAAAATACAGTCATAACAAATTGCTTTACTATTTTTATCTCTTAAAAAATATTTTCTTGTTTTAATATCATTAGTATTAAAGAATAAATAATCTAATTTATTTTGTTTACATGTTCAACAAAAATACTTTTTCATTATGAGTTGAAATTTCCTTATACAAAGTAACTATATAATTAATTGGTAAATCATCATGTTTATATTGATTATTTATTTTAAAACCTTTTCTGTTTTCTTCTCACGTAATGTTATATTTAAAACAAGGATTAGTAATTTTAGTTTTGTTATCTGTTATTTCACCCATAAATCAACTATTATGCTGTTCATAAAATGTTAATGGTTCAAGTTTTATATCATTAAGATAATATTCTTTTGGAGCAGTTGGTTTATTAACAGTTATTTTTTGGTCTTTAATATATGGTTCTAATAATTTTATTAATTCATTACCACTTAATTCTCTTTTAATATTGTCTAAATTAAAAACTCAATATGTGTAACTGTTATCAACAATAAAAGAATTATTTTTAATCATTCATTTTGGAAGCGATAATTTATATTCAACATAATCAATAAGAATAGATTGTGGTTTATCTTTAATAATTTGTTCTTTTTTAAATTCTATTTTCATAATAATCCTTTCCTAATATGTTCTTTATGCTAGAAGCAACAGAACATATATTTTGATTTTTAGATTATTAATACTACTACTATTCGTTTTATTCATTCCATGAAAACTGGGCTCAAAAATAAATTGTGAAATTTTAAAAAACATTGAGGCATTCGATTCAATATTTATTTAATTTGTGTTAAACAAATTAATATTTTAATTGAACCGGCCTCGCTCAATTTTTTTACAAGTTTGAAATTTATTTTCTCGCCCAAAAAAATTTTCAAAAAAAAATAAAAAATAAAATCAACACTTGCTCACTGGGGAGTGGCAAGGTTGATTAAATAAAAAATAGAATTAATACAATAGGTCCCTACAACAGGTCTATATATACTAGTTTCCAATTCGCTCCCACCCCAAGAATTACCATTACTGGTTAGTATATTTTATTAGGTATCACTCCACTTTTTATTTATCCATGCAAGTCCACATGCTCTAGCTACTATTTTTAACAACTGTGTTGTAGTTCACTTTTTTAGTTCCCTAACACGTGTTGATAATAGCGTTAAAGAGGGTTCTTAAAAATTTTAAAATTTTACAATTACAAAAAAAGACAAGATTATTTCTTGTCTTTTTCCTTGTTAATAATTTTTATTTTATCTTTTAAATGTATATTTTTTAAAATACGTCGAATATTAAATTTAAGGGTAAAAGAGAATTTAATTTGTCTATCATCATTTTTAAATGGTAATTTTGGAAATAAGTTACTAATATGATAATTAATTATTTCGTAAATTTGACAACCGTCCCTATTAAAAATATAAATAATCAAATTAAAAATATTATTAAAGAATTATTTCCCGAAAATTATTTAAATTATTGTTATACATTATTAGAATATTTACCAATTAAATTTATTAATAATAATGAATATATTAGTGAAAAAATATTTAATTATGATATTGTTGCTGGAACACCAGATTTAATTTATAAAGAAAATAATTTAAATATAATAGTAGATTTTAAAACTTATAAAGTTTTTACTAAAGAATTATTAGAAAAATCAAAATTACAAATAATAGCATATTATTGATTATTAAAAAATAATAATTATGAATTATCAAATATTCATTTTATATGTTGAGTTAAAGAAAATGAAATTGAATTAATAAAAGTTGAAATAACAAATGAATTATTAATTGAATGAGAAAAAGCAATTTGAACATGAAAGGAATTAAAATAAAATGGCAAATGAATTATTAGTGAAAAATATTAATAATGGTAATGTAGAAAAATTTATTAGACAAAAAGGTATTATTAATAATTTAGAAATTCAAAAATTTAAAAGTAATGTATTAGCAATTTCAAATCAATATGGTTTAGATAAAGCATATCCAGATACTATTATTAATAGTTGTTATCAAGCAGTATTATTAAATTTACCTTTAGAAAAGAATTTTGGTTATTGTTATATTGTACCTTATTGAGATAGTAATACAAAAGTAAATAATGCTCAATTTCAAATGGGATATAAAGGTTATATTCAATTAGCATTACGTAGTCAACAATATAAAGAAATTAATGTAAGTGATGTTAGATTAACAGAGGACATATTCCGTAATTAAATTTAATTAATTGTCAATAAAATTGTTTTAAAACTATTTAGTGTTATTGAATATAGAAATAAATATTTTTTGAAAAAATAGTTTAAAAAATGAGTTTACATTTTAAACAAAAAATTGTTAGAGGCTTTTATGTAATCTGTGTATCTTTGTTTTACAAAGTACTAGTTTAGATTAATTCTATCTTCAAATTTTATCATAAAATGAGCAATTGCTGTATTTCAATTTTGAATGGGCATTGTTCATTTTTTTGTTATATTTTCAATTGCTAAATAAAATATTTTAAAAACTGCCATATCATTAGGAAAAACTTTTTTATTTCTGATAACTTTTCGTAATTGACTATTTACAGATTCAATAGCATTTGTTGTATAAATAACTCTTTTGATTTCTGTAGGATAACTAATAAAAACCATTAAATTATCTCAATTTTTATATCAAGATTTAGCAATTTGAGGATATTGTTTATTTCACTTATTTTCAAAGGATTCTAAAGCCTGCATTGCTTGTTCTTCACTACATGCAGTATAAATTGGTTTTAAATCTGCAACTAGAGATTTTCTATGCTTATATGAGACATATTTCAAACTATTTCTAATTTGATGAACTATGCATAATTGATGTTCTGTTTTAAGATAAACTGATTGTATTGCTTCTGACATGCCTGTTAAATTATCACTGCAGGCAATAAAAATATCATTTAAGCCACGATTTTTCATTTCTGTTAAATTTGCTAATCAAAATTTAGCACCTTCATTTTCACTAATTCATAAACCTAAAACATCTTTTTTACCTTCTAAATCAACTCCTAAAGCTATATAAACTGATTTATTAATAATCCTTTTATCTTGTCGTACTTTCACTACTATGCAATCAAAATAAACAATCGGATAGACACTTTCTAATGGTCGATTTTGCCATGCTTTTACATCATCAATAACATCATCAGTAATTTGACTAATAACACTTTCACTAATATCAGCACCATGATATAACTCTTGTAATTGCATTCTAATATCTGATAATGTCATACCTTTTGCATATAAAGAAAGAACTTGTTGATCAAAACCATCAAATCTTCTTTGTCTTTTTGCAACTATTATAGGATTAAAATTACTATTGCGATCTCGTGGTACATCAATCTCAATTTTACCTTGTTGAGTTATTATTTTTTTTGAACTTATACCATTACGAGCATTGTCACTATTACTATGTTGATTCTTTTCATATCCCAAATAATTTTGCATCTCAGAATTCAACATTTTTTCTACTAATCTTTTTGTTAATTCTTTATACAATCCTCCCTCTTTAAAAACTGTTGTTAAATCTTCAGTATTTTCTAATAATAAATCTACTGCTTTTGATATTTGATCATTATTATTAATATTTTGCTTTTTAGCCATCTGTAACTCACTCTTTCTAGAAAATTAATTATATTTACTAGAATTAATTAAACATAGTTATTTTTGTAAGTTACACAGATTACTAAACATTACCAATTGTTAATAATATTTTTATATTAACTCGATAAAAATTTAAATTTTAAAAAAATATTTTTAATATTTTTTTTATTTTAATGGTTTTATTTTATTAAAAATTTCACAAAGTAAGTTAAATCTTAAGTACATAAGTCTAAATTTAGATTTTCTACATTTATTTACTAAAATTTTGAATCTTTTCAATCAAGCAAAGACATGTTCAACTTTAATTCTAATTTTAGATACAATCTTATTGTATTTTCTTTCTTGTTTAGTTAATTTTTTATTTTTAGTTCTTTTAATTGGTATTATTGTATTTTTATAAATATTTTGTATACCTTGATATCCTAAATCACCAATAATTATTGTTTTTTCTGAAAATTCAAGATTTGAATTTTTTAATATTTGAAAATCATGCACTTTACCATTATCAGCAAAAATATCAACAATTTTTTTATTAAAAAAATCATATACAATTTGAAATTTTATAGAATACATTCAACTTTTACCAGAAAAATATTCTAACTGTAGTTTTTTTTAGTTGGTCTTTCAATTTCAATCTCAGTTGAATCAATTAAATAAAATTGAAATTCATTTGAATTTTCTTGTTTTTTATCAATTTTTAATTTATATCTTTCTTTTAAAAATTGGTAATCTTTGTGGTTACTAAGTTTATTTTCTACTCAAGTAATATTTCGAAAACAACTTGATGGGCTCATTTTAGATTTAATACTCATTTGAAAAAAAGTATAATATTCTTTTCAGTATAATAAAGTCATCATTAATCTTTCTTCTACTGAAAGTTTATTTTTTCGACCTTTATTTTTTTCTAATTTTTCTATTTCAATTAATTTTTCTAACATTTCATTAAAATGAAAACGTTTTATACCAAAATATCTATAAAATTCTTCATTTTTTAATTTTTTTAAATTTTCAAAAATCATTTTTATCAACACTTTTCTAAATTTATTGTTAATAACAAAATTATAAAATAAATTTTAAAATTATTAATTGACTTTTAAAAAATTTAATTACGGAATATGTCTAGAAATTAAAAAAGTAGATAGACTTAAGGGAATTGAATTTAATTGAATACAAGATGATTTAGAAAGATTGAAACAACCTATTATTGGTTATGTAGCATATTTTCAATTAGTAAATGGTTTTGAAAAAATTTTATATATGTCAAAAGAACAAATTGAAAAACATTTTTTAAAATATTCAAAAACTTATGCAAAAAATAAAGAATTTGTTGTTAGTGATTTTGATAGTATGGCATTAAAAACTGTATTAACTCAATTATTAAGAAAATGGGGAATTATGAGTACTGAAATGCAAATTGCATATGAAAATGACCAAGCAATTATTACTGAAACAGAAAAAATATATATTGATAATCCAAATACTAATAATGTAATTGAAAATAATACAAATTTTCAACAATTAGAAGCAAATATAAATAAATTAGATAATTTGGTATTTAAAAATGAATAAATGTAGAACATGTAATAAAAGAATTTGATTAAGTAAAAATTGATGTATTAAATGTTTAGAAATATTAGTTATGAATTTAAATAAAAATAAGGAGAAATAATAATGAATAATTATTTACTTTCAATTGACCCAAGTATTAAAAATACAGGATTTACATTATGAGAAAAAGAATATAAATATGATAAAAATTTAAATTATTGACCTACTAGAGAATATGTATATTGTGAAATTCATAATGATGAAAATGCTTCATTAAAAATTGTTGAAGAATGTAAAAATTGTTATGAAAATGAAATAATTTGAAAACCAATATTTCTTAAAAGTTATAATTTAAAAGAATATGATGGACAAAGAAGATTTTATTGAGATATAAAAGTTAATGATAATGAATTGGATTTAATTATTGAACGTGGTACTTTTCATAGTAAAAATGGAATTGGTTATGAAACTCAAGAACATTTAAGAGGTTTTATTGCTGGACAATTTAATAAATTATTAACAAAAGATATGTCAATTAGTCCAAGTGAATGAAAGAAATGATATGTAAAAAATGATAAATATTGTTCTGCTATTACATTTGTAAATGGTATAAATTATAAATGAGATAAAAATATTTCTTTGTTTATGTGTGAAAATTTAATAAAAGAAAATAATTGAAATATAAAAATATCAAATCATGATGAAGCTGATAGTTTATTAATTGGTTGATATTATTTAAATAAGGACAATAAAATGCAAAACGAAAAATACAAAGGACGAAAAAGCCCATTTAATTTCGAAATATTTATAGAAGAAAACAACAAGGAGAATAAAAAATGATTATAGTAACTGGATGACAATGTGATTATTATGAAAATAATATAAGATGTGAAGAATATAGTAAAATTAAACCACATAAAGATTTTAATAATAATAGAGTTTATTGTGAAAATCATTGAAAAATAGTTAATAAAATAAATCAAGAGAGAAAAGAATTTGCTATAAAACAATATAAACAAAAATTAATTGATTATTTAAATTTATGTATTGATATGGATAATAAAAGATTAATAACTAAACTTTATAATGAAAATCATATAAATGGTTCAATAGAACAAACAAATGTTATTTTACAATTAATAAAGAATGGAGTATTTGATTAATGAAAATATTTGCTATTTTATTAAGAATTATACTTGTACCAATATTTTTAATTTTAATAATTATTCCTGCAATAATAATTGGAATATTAAAATTTATATGAACTGGTAATTCTGAATTTACAATAAAATTAGAAAAAATTAAGGAGTAAATAATGCAAAAACAAAAACAAGAAAAAGTATTACTTAAATGTATTGTTAAAAATTGTAATAGTAAAGTATTAGTTACTTTAAAAACTGTAAATTTAGAAGATAGTGTAATTCAATTTTTTAATATGTGTTATTTTCATAAAAAACAATTTAAAAATAAAGTTAAAGAAATTAAAAATGATTATGAAAAGAAAAAATAAAAATTATATTCCTAAAGGTGAATATGGTTGTTGATATTGTGATTGAAAATTAAGATTAAAAGTATATAAAAATAAAAAACAAAAATTAAAAGAAAAGGAGTAAATATGAATTGATATGATTGAATTATATTTATAATATCTAATAGTATTGGTTTTTTTATAGGGACTATTTTAGGTGAATTAACTATTAGATGATGATATAAAAAAAGAAAAATTAAAATGACTAATGTTGATAAATTAACTTTAAATTGTTTGTTAATGGATATGGAAAAAATTATGAAATGTTCAGATTGTAAATTATGTGAAGAACATGATTATAATAAATGACCAAGTATAAATATTGATTGAGATAGTATTCCCGAATGAACTGATAATAATGAAAATAAGGAGTAAATAATGGTTTGATGAGAAATATTAACAATAGTATCAGTATCAGTAATATTATTTTTAATGATAATTTCAGTACTAACAGATGTTATAACTAAAATTATTAATTATTGATAATATAACTAAATTATCTATATTAAATATAGAAAATATGATATGAAAGGAAATAAATAATGACTAAAGAAATTGAAGAAAAAATTATAGAATTTACTAATCAAATAAGTTTAAAATTAAATAAAAATGAACAGCAAGTATTAAATGGAATTATTAAAAATTATATAAATATTAGTAAACATTTAATTGAATTAAATAATCAACATAATAAAAAACACAAATAGTATTAATTTATAATCCTTAAAATTAAGGATTATTTTTTAATTAGTAAATCTCTAATTTCTTTAAAATTTTTTATTTTAAAGTGTATCTTGATTAAAATATCTTCAAAATGATTATGAATATTACAAATTTTAAAATTTAATCCACCATGTGTAATTTTTAATTTTTCAACTTCTACATTATTTCAATCATTACTACAATTATAACGATAATTTGAATTTTCAGAAAAACTATTTTTACTTTTTTCTAAAAGCTCATCTTGAAATTCTATATATTTCATTAATTCTTCATACATTGAATTTAAACAATTATCACATTCTTTTAATATTTTAACAATTTTATATTGTTCTATTTCTAAATTACTTAAATCATTAATAAAAATTCCTAATTCATTTCCATTTTGAAAATTTATTATTGATTTTTTTATTTTTTTAAGATTTATACTATTATTTACATTATCAAAATGGGAAATTTTGATTTTGTTATTATTTATATCAGTATCTATTTTTTTATCTTTTTCTCATTTAAATTTAATCATTATATACCCCCGAAAATTAGATAAATTATATAATTTAATTTAAAATATATCAACAAAAAAAGTTACCAGTAAAGGTAACTTTTTAATTAGGTGCCAACCTAATTATTTAGAACTAATATAAATTTGAGAACTTTTTATTTCATATACTTACTTATGTAAGTATCAATAAATTATAACATTAAATATTTAAGATTATGGGGAAATATTATTTTCTTTTGTTATATAACAAACAACATCCTAATATTAAACCAAATATATTCAGTGGAATAAATAATAATAAAACACCAAGTGCATTATTATTATTGCATAATTTTACACCAAAAATTACTAATAATAATCAAATTATAACTCCAAATATTATAATTATTGCAATGATACCAGTATCCATTTATTACTCCTTTTTTATTTTAAATTATAACAAAATTTTATCTTACACTTAAAATAATTTTGTAAATATTGGATTTTATATTAGATATAAATCTTTCTCCAAAAAATATTCCTTGATTTAAATTATATCTTCCTTCTATTTTTGATAATGTTCCTTGCAAATAAATTGTTCATTTTAAATTATTATCTTTTATACTCATACCAATTGATTTTTTGTTTTCAATTTTTTTATTAACAGAAAGAGTTTTTTCACTTAAATTAAACTCATAATTATTAAAATTGTAATCAGTAGTAGTTTTACCATAAATATAACTAATACCTGTTCTATCTTGATTATTTGTATGAAATCACAAACTTTCATCTATATCATTTTGTGGCGAATCGTTTCTTAAAATTAAATCTTTTAAATCAATAGTTATACTTGTATCTTCATTTTTTGCTGGTCTAAAAGTTTCAGTTGTAGAAAAATTTGCTTCAAATTGTGCATTATGTATATTTTCAATAGTTTTAATATCATAACCATAATAAATAGTTATTGATTTATAATATCTTTTTAAATCATTAAAAGTTTTAATTAATAATGTAGGGTCTAATAATAATTTTAAATCAAATTCATAATTAACTAATTTATTTTGATTTGCATTTCATCAATTATCTAAATTATTTTTTACTGGTATTGAATTTGTATTTGTTAATGGTAAATTATTTGCTGTCATTTCTATTTTTAAATCCGGAATAATAATTATTGATTTTGCTATATTTTGTGGACTTGGTGGTAATATTTTTGCTGGATAACTAAATGTAGTTTCTTCACTTTCTTCATATTCATCATGATTTAATTTATATAAAGTAGTTCAATTAAAAGCATTACCAGTTAAATAACCCATATTATTATAACGAAATTGAGCAACTGATATTTCATTATAATCACCTTGATAAGTAAAAGGATTATCACTATAAAATGTATGTCTTTCTTCACCTTGATGTAAACTTTGAGTAACAATTGTATCAATAATATAAGCATAATTTGAACCATCAATAACTCCATTACTTGTAGGATTTCATTGACAATCTTTATCTTCATTTGTAAATGGTGAAGCTATATCTAAAAACTCTGTATCTTCTGCTAAAATATAAACTTTATTATTTTTCTTTTGTGATAAATCAACAGTTGATATTTGTTCTTTAGTTTCTAATTTTTTACCAGTAGTAGGGTCTCATGGATATACACTTACTCTATCACTTAATTTCATTGTCATAGCAGTTGTTGAAACATGTGAACCTAATAATTTACCAATAGTAAAATCATTATCATTTGTAAAAGCATTTAAAGGAATTAAACCACCATTACCAATAATATTTTCTAAATTACTTGTAAAAAATGCACTCATAAAACCATTAAAATATAACATTTTTTTATATTGTTGAACATTTTGAGTAATAACTCAACTACTTCAAATACCTAATGTTAAAGCATTTAATAATTTACCAATTAAAGGTATATCACTTAATGCAAATGGTAATCATTGATTTGAATCATAAGGCATTTGTATTAATGGTGAAAATACAACACTATTAAAATTTAATATTGCTGACATATATTTTTGTGATATTTTACTATAATCAACAGTTGGACTACCAATAATTAAATGAGTATCTGGGTCTTTATATTTAAAATTACTACTCATATCAACATTATAATTTCCAGTTAAATTATTTATATTTCATTCACTATCTCAAAAGAATTTAGCATTACCAATTGCTGTACCATTACTTTTTATTGCTTTATCTTTATCAAAAGAAAGCATACCTTTAAAATCTTTTGTTACAAATAAATTATCTTGAAAATTTAATGAAGTTTTTAATCATTCTGTAAAATTTTTAAAATTAGTAAATCCCGTAGGTTTTGCATCCATAATATTATAAAATGTAGTTTCTGGATGACTACTTGTTGTTATTTTATCATTTATACCAGCAAGTAAACCACCATTATTTTTAATATCAGTTGTAGATTTTTCATTATTACCAGCAATAAATAATCTTCTTGAAGCAAATACTTTACTTTCAAATATTTCTTCATTATTTTGTTGTATTGGTTTTTGTCCTTGAATAATAGGTCTTCCATAATAATAACAACTTGATAATAATTCTAATCCATAACTTTGTCTATGACTATATCTTACTCCTATATCACACATTAAAGTACGATTTAATGTTACTTTTCCTTGTTGAATAGTAGGAAAAGCATAACCACTACCAGGACTTGCATATTGTACAAAATCAAGTGTATTTTGACCACTACTAATTACTCTATCATTTAAACTACTAAAAGTTAATACTTGTATACTAAATGCACCATTATAAGGACTATAATAATTTGTTACATTTGAAATATATAATAATTGTCTATCTTGATTTTTACCAGAATTACCACCAATATTTTCATTTTCATCATTAAATACAACAAAAAATTGTAAATAATCATCAATTGTAATATGTTCTTCAAACATTACTAAAGTATACTGTCTTTTAGTTTGTACTGTTTTAAATATTTGATTATTTGGTAAATTACTAAAATCAACACCACTTGTATCATCAATTAAATAAGCATTTCAATAATCACCAATTTTATATTCTTTTGTATAAAATTCATCTTGACCTGTAGTTTTATGAGTATTTGGGTCTGTTATACCTTTATTTTTTTGATATATTTTTGTACTATTTTTTCAAATACATACAACTGGAGTATTACCAGTTAATATTAATTCATATTGTCCAAAATCACTTATTTTACTATTAATTGGTTTATAACCAGTTTCAGTTAAAGGTATAGCACCATTATTTATAACAAATGGAAATATTTTTCAATGACTTTGTCTTTTAATCAATATTTGTTGCATCTTTAATCTCATGTGAGCGTGTTTCATTAATTGTATTTGTTGATGTCTGCTCATTATTATTACCTCCTAAATCTTTATTTAATTTTTGATTTTCATTAATAATATTTTCTAATTTATTTTCAGCCATAAGTTGGTCAATATTATCATATTCACCAATTGCTTCAATGACTGTCATTGTGCCATTATTTAATCTTGAATTAATAATTTGGTCTTGTATTATTTGGTCAGTCATAGCAATTGGAATAAATTTAAAACTATAAGGTCTTTCTCCAATACCATTTCATAAATTTTCACTAATAAGTAATAAATCAAATATACGATAAAAATAAGCACTATAAAATGCTATTTTTATTTCTGTTGTCTCCATATCATATTTATTATTAAACATACTTTCTGTTTTATTAGTATAAACATCATTACCATGTTCATCATAATCATATCCAGCACCATTAAATATTACTTTAGCAGTACCATTATAATCTAATCAATATTCATTAAATTTAGGGTCACCTTGAATAATTTGCATACCACCATTACCATTTTTATCATAACCAGCACTACCAACATTAACAAACATATCTTTTTTAGGATTTTCTACAATATTGCCATTTTCTTGCATTTCTTTAACTGTTTCATTATCTAATGATGCAAATAAAGTAGTAACATTTAATTCTCTTTCTAATCTTTTTTGTCTAATTACACGATTTAAATCTCAAATTAAATCTCATACTGGTGTACAATCTGGATATGCATTTAAAGTTGTAGCATTACCATATAAATTTATAATTGGTAAATTAGTAATTTCAAAAATAGGTATATAATTAAATGGATTTTTAATTTCATAAGTTTTTAATGGAGTAATATTTGGTTTTAATTTAGTTCTTGTAGAACCTAAAATAATATCTTTATTATTATCTTTATATGTTTCATATTTAACTTTTCCATTTTGAATTGTTACTCAAGTTAAAGTTGCACTATCTGCTTGTTCATTAATAAAATAAAATTCAGCTGCTTGTTCTTGTTCATTATATTTAGCAACTCTACCACAAAAACTATTAGGTAATATTTTAAGTGATTTACTATTATCTTCATTTACTATAATCATTATAAATACTTTTCCCATTAAACTATTTTGTAAACCAAATTTATAAAATTTTTCTAATCATTTATCTTTTAAATTCATTTCATTTAAATAATCTAATATTTCTTTTTTACTTGAATTAAATAAAAAACCTTTACCTAATCATAATTTAGTTGATTTTTGAGCAATAATCATAGGTATATCAATATATCAATTTGATTTATCACAACTTAAATATTCCATTGTATTTATCATAATTCATCACCATTAAATTTATTTTTATTAATTAATAATTTATTATTAATACCATTAATTAATCATTTCATTTCATGCATTAAAGCATACATATCACTATCTCAAGTATCATCATGTAAATCTAACATTTTGGGAGTATTATTATTAGTATCTAATTTCTTTTTATCTAATCATTGCATTAAACTATATTGTCTTTTAGTTTCTAGACATTTTTCTCAATTAAAACTAATAATATTTTTAAGCATACAAATTGTTGTAAAATCAATTCTATCATTTAAATATAAAGTTAATTTATCTACTGCTATAAATTTTAATCATGTTATATTACGTTTTTTAACTCAACTTTTTAAAACATCAATAAATACTAATCCACCATTACCATAATCAACATAACAAGTAAAACCAAATATCATTGCTATATAACGTTTACTTTCATTTAAATAATAATTAATAATATCATTTGCTAAAGTATCAGTATCTTTATATTGCATAGTAACATTACTATGATAAAATTCACTTTCTTTATGCGCTCTTCTTCCATTTTCATTTTCACCAATAAATCATAATGAAGCAGCAGTTGGATGACCACTACTACTTGTTGCCATACCAATATCTAATCCACCAGTTAATCTTTGTACTTGAAAATCTAATTTAGTTCCTACTTTATCTAAATATCTTGCAAATATAGCACCAGTTAAAATACTAGGTACACCATAATATCAACTTTGTGCTTTAATAGGGTCTAATACTTTTAATTCTTCTAAATCATTAATCATATCTAATGTCAAATTATGATTATTTACTTTTCAATTTGAATAATGAAATAATTTAAATATATTATTATCAAATACTGATTTAATTTGTTCATTATTAGATTTCATAATTTCTAAGTTAAAAGGTACAATATTATTCATATATTCAATAAAATATTGATAAATATTATCTGGATTACAACTTTTAATTTTTATTCTTTTTTTAGCATTACCTAATGCAAATGTAATTGCTTGAAATTCTTGTTGACTAAATTCATTTGCTTCTTCACATCATTCAATTGCTAAATCAAATCCTTTTATTTCACTACGAGAAAGACCTTTTAAAGGTATTCTATCATTTGAATTACTATATACACCCATAACTCTAATAAATGATTTACTACCTTTAAATCTAAAATCTGCTTGTTTATTTGGATATTTTAAAGTAAAATCTTTATAATCATTAAAACTAATTATTATTAAAGCATTATATATTTCTTTAACTAAATCATTAATATCTTTATTAAGTTTTCTAAAACAATATATAGCAATTGATTTATTAACTTTAATTGAAATTGCTATTAATATTGCTAATTCTTCAGCAATACTATATGTTTTACTTGAATATCTACTTCCACTTAAATTATATTCACTATGAGTAAAATCACTTTTATTTAATAATCAATAACTAATTTCATGTAAATAAGTAAATTCTTTATTCATAATATTATTCCTGTAATTCTTCTAATTTTAAAAGTTGACCATATCTTACAGGGTCACTAACAATAGCAATTGTATCATTTTGCATTTGTAAAGAAACCATTATTCTATCATTAACTTTATCTCAATCCAAAGTTTGAACATCAGTATTTAACTCACCGTATAAAAATTCTTTACAAATAAAAGCAAATTTTTTAATGCTTGATTGACTTTCAAAATTATAATAAATTTTATACTTTTTATTAGTTATAAAATTATATCTAATATGATTTATATTAACTTTTGTTCCTACTTCTTTTCATTGTGGAATACTTGGACTTGGTTGTATTTTATTATCAACATATCTTTTGTTTACAGCATCTTGTGGTTGTTCAGGGTCTGCTATATAAATAATTCTTTTATTATTAGAAGTAATTAATCTTTTTTCTTTAGGTTGAATAATATTAGGCGAATTAGGGTCTATTTCTCATAATGATTCAACACTACTACCCTTAGCACTAATAACATTATTTTCAATTTTAATATTAGCACCAGCAATTAATTTATCTTGTTTTAATAACAATTTATTATCAGTTTCTTCTTTTTTATAATAATCAGTTAAATTAGGTATTTTATTATCAACATATTCTTTAGTTGTAGCATCTGTTAAAAATGTAGGTGTACCAACATCAATTATTCTTTTACTATTAGCATCAATACCTTTATCATCTTTTGGTTTAATAAAATTAGAATTATCTTCAATAACTTCTCATAATGAATTATCAATATCTGTTTTAATTCCACTAGTATCAATATTAACTATTGGTCTTAACATATTTTGTGGATGAGTAATAGTAATTTTAGTTCTAGAATCTAATGATTTTATATTATTATAAGGTATATATGCATTTAATGGACTATCTTCACCACAATTTGAAATAAATTTATTAAATCAATTATTTTTTTGTGATTCTATACCTTTTAAATTAAAACCTTTAATATTTGGATATTCTTTAATTTTTCTTAAACAATTAAATACTTCGGGTGGTATAAAATAAGGGTCATCTGGATTAGTTTCACTATAAGTTAATCCACCTTGACTAATTGAACCTTGACCACGTAAATAATCTACATCTTTAGTTAATAAAAATCTAACATAATGAGTAGTTGCTGTTTGAATATTATCTGTAAAATCAGTTGGTGTTATTTCTGGTCATTTTTTTGAAATAGTAAAACCACTTAAATAATTAATATTACTACTTGCTACAGATATTGCAAATCAAATTTCATTATCTGGAGTAGTAACTTTATCAAATAATAAATCATTAAAATATTTAGAATTTTTAAATTCTTCAACTGTTATAAATAAAATTGGGTCTTTAATAGCCATAATAATTTACTCCTTAATGTAAAATAAAGGGTATTTAAACCCTTTAAATTCCAACTTTAGTTGCTTTTTTCTTATCTTTTTCTGATAATTCTTTTTTAGAAGCTCTTTGACTAATAATAGTATTTTTAAATACTTCATCTTTTTCATTATCATTATTAAAACTATCTAAAGATTTAGCAATTGATGTAGTTTCTAATTGTAATTGAGAATTTATTTGTTTAATATTTGATTTAATAAATTCAATTTCTTTATCTCTTTTTAATTCTTTTGCTAATTTATTTTTCTTTGATTTTTTAATTGATTTTCCAAATAATAGAAATGCTAAAGTAATACATATTCCACTAGCAACTGCTCCTCCTATTACTGCTGATATTAATTCTATTGAAAAATTCATTTTTTATTCCTCCAATTGTATTTTATTTGAATGTTGTTTACATAAATGACATTCTTTTTTATGTTTTTTAATTTCTTTATATTGATATATTAAATAAGGACTTGTAATAATAATTGGTATAGTTATTAATATATATTTAATTAATTTTCCATAATTACCTAATTTAGTAATAAGATTTAATCCAATATGACCAAACATAGGAAATAAAGTTAATATTAAATGGTCAGGTCAAGTAAAATTATATTGATTAGTATAATTTCCTATTCCCATTTCTATTGGTATTTTAGGTATTAATCAAGGTGTACTAGTAAAAAATAATGTTATTAATATACCAATAATATGACTAGTTATTTTTAAAATATTTGATATTAAAATTTTAATTTTATCAATATGAGTACTATTTTTATTAAATCAAATCTTATTTAATCTTTTATATTCTTTATTATCTTTACTTATAGGATTAATAGTATTTCATATACCAATTGGTTTAATTGGTTTATCTAATTCAATAATAATTACCACCTACTTTCATGTTTTATATTTACTTTTATTTTTATAAATTGAAATACCAATATTTTTATTTAAATTATTAGTTTTATGAAAAGTTAAATATTCTTTTCTTTCTACTCTTCATGCTCTACTACCTAATTCAGTTTTTGGTAAAGTTTTAAAATCTTTAAGTTTAAAAAATCCACGTTCTAATCTATTAATAAATGCAGTTGTTTTTAAAACATTAATATTAGTTGATTTAATAATGTTATAACGTTGTTTACCTTTACTAATACCTTTCTGTTCTTTAAGTTGTTTCTTTACATATAAACGTATTTGACTTGGTAAAAACCCTCTTAAAAAATATCTTCAAAATATTGTTCCAGCACCAGAACCATTTTTACCTTTTTGAACTTTCATTAAATTTCAAGTTTCTTCTGGTACATTTGGATAAGTATAAGGACCATATCAACGTTTATTTTTACTTGTATCACTTTGAAATAAACCCTGTAATATTCCTACTTTTAATGATTTATTTGATTTATAAAATAAACCTTTTTTAAATCAAGAACTTGATAATATTACTCATCCTTTATAATCTTTATTATTGTGTTGTTTAATATCTTTATCATTAATATCTTTTTTATCTTCTTTAAACAAATTATTAACTTTTTTTATAGGTTTAAATATTAATTTATCTAATTGAGTTTTTAATTCAGTTAATTGACTAGGTTTTAAAATTGAAATAAGTTTTTTAATAATATTTGGATTAAAAGTTGAATATGGTTGGTCAAGTTCTTCATTACTAACATTTTCACTATCTAAAATTGATTTTAAACTTTGATTTTTACTATATAATTTTAATAAACTAATAATTGCAGTTCTTATATCATTAGTTTCTAATGCAGAATAAATAATTCTAATAATTAAAGGTAACATTATAAGCTCATATGGTTATAATCTCAATTTAATGAAGCATTATCTAATATTACTTCACTCATATTATCACTACCATATTGACTAGTTGTTTCACTATTAATAGTGAAACTATTATCATTAATTAATCTTGCAGTTTCGTTATTAAATGGTGTTTCTTGCATTTCTTCAACATGATTAGTAGTTTCCATAGGTAATAAATTATGAATTATTTCAGATGCACCAGCAACTATTGTTGGAATTGCATAAGCATTATTAAAATCATTATTAATACCCATAGCAACACCACTTGATATTAAACAACCACCAGTACCCATATTTGCTATTTTACGTATAGTTTCAAATCTATTTGGGATTAATTCAGTTAATCCACTAATAAGATTTGAAATACCATAAGCATTTAAACTAATATATGTATCTCAATCCATTAATTTATTATTTTTTAATAATAAATCTGGAAATGGATTTGGATTAATTGAAGAATTAGTAAATTTGCTATAATTTGATAATCCAATTGTTCCTAAACCTAATAATATTTTTTTAGAACTATTAATTAATTTAGTTTTAGTATTTGGTCTTTGATTTAAATTTCAAATATCTAAACCTAATTTTTTACCAAATAATAAACTATTGATTGAACCTAATACTGGATTTGCAATTACTTGACCATAATAAGCACTTGTACCAATCATTGCTGATAATGGACTAATTGAAGAACGAATTATCTTTAATAAAGTATAATTATTTGATTGTATAGTAATGTCATTTGGCATTTTCATTTACTCCTTTTAATAAATTAGTTTGTTTTTCTATTTTAATAATTACTTTACCTTCACAATGAATATTATCTCCAACACATATAGCATAATTATCATGTACATCACTTACTATAAAATAATCATTTCTTAATTTAGGATATTCATCTAATAAAATTGCTCTTATATCATTACTACTAGTTAAATCTTCTGGTTTAGGTGAATAAATAGTAATATGTGCTTTTTCATCAAAATATTTATATATAAATTCCATAATTATTTTTTAGTAAATTCTAATTTTACTGTTCCATAATAATCTTTATTATTGCCAGAAATAGTAGCACTTGTTGATGTAATATTACTAAATGTTACTTTACCTTTTTCATAACCATTATTACCAATATTTAATATTACAGTTTCTAATTCATCATTAGTAGGAGTAGTTCCTGCCATAGTAATTTTTCCTAAATTTTTATAATAAATTACATCTTGTAAATCTAAAATATTCATATTATCATAATCAGTTGATTGATAACTTGCATTAATATTAGTTGCATCAACTTTATAATTTTTTGCTCTTGCTTCTTTAATTTCATCTATTGTAGGCATTTTTTCTTGAATTATATACATTAAATTAGGTCTTATTGCTGCTGGTAATGAATATAATGCTTTACCAATAATACGAATATTATCAGTAGCATTATCTAATTTATTTCTTACTTTAGTAAATGAAATAGGCATACCTCACATATATCTGTTATAAACTACTCCAAATAAATCTAATAATTTATAATCTTTTTCTAAATGCATACCAGAAACAGTATCATGAATAAAATCTTGTTCTAAATAAAAACTTTCATAAAATTCCATTCCCATAATTTGATTTGTATATCTTTTACCAGTTGCTAAAGTATTTGCAGCAATTTGTCCATAATTTAATAATGTAAATGCTTTTGCTAAATTAAAACTACTATCAATACCACAAGCACCAGTTAAATCTGCTTTATTAATACCAACTGTAATATCATCTACTTTTTTAATTAATTTATTATTTCTTTCTCCGATTATATAATAAGCATTTAATGCTTGTTCTTTAGTCATATTATTTAAATTTAAAGGTAATACTAATGATTTAGCAATTGCATAATCTTTTGTACCTTGTAAAAATATTAATTCAAAGTTTTCTCTTAAATTTCTCATAAATGAACTTGTTCAATTTGAAACAATTTGTGTTGCTACATTTGCTGGTGAAGTCATAAATCTTTCAATATCAAATTCTGGAATATTAAAATCAATTGTTAATTCTTTATCAATAATTAATGTTGTTGTTTTAACTGTTCCTTTTTGTCTTTTAGTACCAGTAAATTCATCTCATGTTGAACCTCATAATACACGAACAGTTGCTCTATATATTGCCATTGCTACACCACTAATATTTGCTATTTGGTCAGCAGTAACAGTATTTCTCATAAATAAAGTACTTAATTCAGCAGTTAATTCACCACGAACTTGTGCTTCAAGTACACTTAAAACAGCATTTTCAGTAGGAGAATTACCACCAATAATAAATGCTTTAGGTATTTGTGGAATTGCCATATTATCCTCTTTCTATTTAATAGATTGAAGTGCATTTCCTCTTGCTAAATTTACAAGTTTTTCTAATTCTTTAGGGTCAGTAATACCTGTAGTTTTTGCTTTTTCATTTAATTTTCTTTCTAATTCTTCTGGATTAATACTATTTGTATGTAAATCTAAAAGAGTTTTAGGATTAAAATCATTTGAATTAAGTTTATTTTCTGATTTAATAGGTTCTGTTTTATCAATAAGAAATTCTTTATAATCTTCATTTATTTTATTAAATGCTTCTTGTTTAGATAAAGATTTATAATTATCAGTACTCATTAAATTTTTAATTAAATTTACTTTTTTTGTATCTTTAATATTAGAAAATAATTGTTGCTCTTCAAAACTATTAATTTTATTTTCATATTCTTTTATTTTTATTTCATATTCACTTAATTTAGTTAATTTAGGTTCAATATCTTTTTTACTTTCAGCATATACTACATTTCTATGTTGTTTTAGTAAATTTTTAACATCATCTAAACTATAATTCTCTTTTTCATCAAAAGTAAAATCACTCATACTTTTAATCTCCCTTGTTAATAAAATTTTAATAATTCACTTGGTTAATAGGTCACTTTTATATATGTTAATTTAACATATTCACTTTAATATATTGTATCATTTTTTCCCTTTAAAATAAAGAAAAAATCTATATATAATATAGACCTTTAATCATCATTTTCAATTTTTCTTGGTTCACAAATATTAATAATTATATTATTTTTAGTGGTATTATCTTGATAATTTTCTTGTAAATCATCAAATTCTTCTGGATGACATTTTCTTAAATATTCTCATTGATACTTTGGGTCTTGCATAGTACTTCTTAATAAATAATTAGCAATTTTTTGACATGCTTTATCATAATCTTTTAAAAATTTTTGTTGTCATTTTGTCTGGTAGCGTCGGCAATCAAATATATATTTTCTATCAATTCCTAATGCTAAATTTAAACCAGTTTTTGTCATTCTAGTTGGAACATTTTTATTATCTCTAAAATATTCATTTATTTTTTCTTTATAATTTCCTAATTCTTTTCTTTTTGCTGGCATATTAATCACCTTATTTTAAAACATCAAGTATATAGGGACTTCGTCCCTCGCCACTACGTGGCTCACCCAAATTATAGTCCCAGTAGGTTCACTGGGACTATAATCATTTTTATTTATCTTTATTTTTAGGTTTATCTTTTTTCTTTAAAATATTATCCAATTTATCCAAACCAGCAGACTTAATATCACTATAAGTCATATCAATACTACTTGCTTCTTTAAGATATTTCTTAGGCGACAATTCACTTTTAAGTTCATGCACATAATGTAAAGCACGTGAATTATACCTTTTTAACCAGTGTCTAGGAAAAAATAAAGTCATAGCCATTGCTTCACCACTATAACTTGGAGGCATAATACCTCTTTTAATCATTTTCTTTGTTCTACGACGTGAAAATACTACCTTATTATAATCCTCAATATTAGTATATAAATTAAGATTAAATATAACAATAAAACCCAAAAAACGCATACGTTTAACTTGAACAACATACTCAACTTTTTCTCTTGCTTGTACTGGTATTCTATTAGGGTGTTGTTCAATCAAATACATTGTACCATTAAACATATGACCTATTAACTTACAAAATTGTCCTAAACTTTCTTGTTGATTTTTAAACTGTACTCCTAAATCATTAGAATTTATCTTTAATGCTAATTCATCTAAAATTATTAAATCTTGTTCTTCAAAAGCATAATTACTTGCTAACTGATTAAAAGTAAAAACATCGTTATAATTAACCAAATAAGAATAACCAGTCTTTAACTTAATAGGGAAAGGACTAACTACTCGTTTCTTATGAGTTTGTGCTAAACAACAAGCAAGAGCAGATTTGCCAGTCCTTGGAGGTGCTGAAATAATATAACTACCAACTCGTTTTAAAATTTTAACATTACGAATAGTTATAAGAATTGGATAAATAATTATAATCAAACCTATAACTAATAACACATAACCATATCAAGGCATAATAAACTCCTAACCTATAATTAAACTAATTGCTCTAACAAATAATCATAAAGGTATAATATTTTCTATTCCACTAACAATATCAACATTTAAAGCAGTACTAATCGTATCTGAAAAAATATGTCGTAATAAACTATCCGTTGTAAAAAGAAATTGTCTTAGTGGTTCAACTGGTAAAACTTTACCAACAACACCATAAAGTACTCATCTAAAAGCATTACGTAAATGTCCAAAAACATCATATCAACTTGGTCTTTCATATTCGGGATTAAAAGGACTATTTGGTGGCACTGGCGTTATATTTTCACTTGAAAAAATATTGATTTGACCAAAATTCAACTGTGGTGAAAAAGTTGGTCTAGTTGATTCACCATGAACATCAAAAAATACTGTTAAATGTCTTAAATTTGGAACACGAATAGGCATAGTAACAAAATTATATAAATCTTGTTGATAAATATCATTATCCACTTTACCTTTAAAAACATATTTTGTATCACCAACATAATCTAAAAAACTAAAAGTAAAATTAGCAGTAAAAGTTTTAAAATATTCATATTCAAAATAGAACATAAAACCTTGAATATAAAAACTCAAAGGTTTATCAATTTCAAAATTTAACTGTGTTTGAAAATTTATAATACTTTTACCAGTATTAACAAAATTTAAATTATTAGTATTATTCTTTGCAACATAATTATGATTAAACATAATACGTGAAAATTCATCTAATTGTTTTCTATTAAAAGTATAAACACCAGTTCCCATATCTATCATTTGTGACGGAACACCAACTGTATCACTATAATAATAACACGTATATAAACCTTCATTATTACCTATAAATTCACCACTTACTAATTTTAAATCCGGTTGGTCAACATCAAAATAAGCAGAATTTCATGGTATTGTTGCTCAATCATCAAAATTATGATACTTAACATGTTTAACCATTTCTTTTGTAATATCATAATTAACAATATTAGGGTCATTTGAAGCAATTAAACTAGTTGGTGCTTGAACAGAAGTATTTACAACAAAAAACAATTTAGCAAATTTAAATCACATAATTATTTACCAAACAAACATCTTAAAACTCATCATAAACCATAAAATATAATAAATCCAATAAAAAACTGTGTACCATAAACTACTAAATTTCATAAAATAGTAGTAAATTGGTCAACTGGACTTCCTATAAACATAGTTCAATAATCAACTATACATTGATGTATTTTATTATAAATATCTCAAACACTCATATCTAACACCTACCCAAACAATGACCTAAAAACAAATTTAATACTACGATAAATAAAATTAAAAAATACACCTAATACCAACCAAAAAGTCAAATTAAACAAAATATAAACTTCATCAGTAATATTAGTTTGATTTAAAAATATACCAATATCATTACTAGAAAATATAAAAATTAAATGCAATATACTATTAACAAAATCACTCATAACTAATTACCTACAAACTTCCCTTTTTTATTTTCAACACCCTTAGCCTTATTTCTTAAACGTTTTCTTTCATGTTGCTTAGCAATTTGCTTTCCAACAAATTTTGAACTACCTTTAATGTTTTTGTAACTTTTCTTTACAGTACCCGATGTAGAAACTGGCTGAATATCAATATTTAAAAAAACTGACATAGCAAACTTTATTAAAAGAATAAAAACAACAAAAGTACCCAAATTAAAACCTAAATCTGCCATTGGCAAATTTCAAAATTTCATAAAAATTTGTCCAAATAGTTCTAAAACTTTTGAAATAAAAGCAACACCCATAATAAACTACTCCTATATTATTTTTAATAATTTTAAAATTAATGAAAAAGTAAAAAGTACTAAAATAATTGCTAACAAAGGTACTGGCATTGAAACTATTTGTTGTGAACTATCACCAAAAATAAAACTTTTAATAACCAAAGATAAATTATGTAAACCGGAAAAATCAGTAATATAACTTTGTAAAATATTTTGCACAATATTATTTAAAGAAGGTAAAAGTTTACCTAATAAAGGAAAAACAAAAATTATTGCAAAAAATAATTTAATCATAACTATTACCTCCTAAAAACAACTTTAATTTTTTCTATCTAAATCCACGAATAATATGTCCAATAAATTCTTTAATAAATACTAAGACCATCATAAATATTGGAATTAATACCGGTCAATTTGTCATTATAGAATCACCCGCAAATACTCAGTTAAAAACATAACTAAAAGATTCTAATAATTTTTGACCAATACCTCCAATCATTTCTATTAAAGCACTTAATCCTTTTGGCATACTAATCACCTCCCTCCTCTAATTCTTTTCTTGCTCTTTCTTTACGTTTTTGTTCTTTACAATATCAACAATCTGGGTCAACTACATTGTGTTTTCTATGTTTAAATTTTCAAACTAACTTTTTAATAGTACCTTTAAAAACCCAAGAAGTACCAAGCACAGCAATTATCACAACTATTCATTTAACCATTATTTTCTACCTCCTAAAAAACTATCAAAACTCATATTTTCATATAATCTTTGGTCAAAATTTCTTTTTGCCTTTTTCTTATGCAACTTTTGTCTTGGCATATTTTTTCATTTATCTTTTTTCATAAAATTAATTCACTCCTTATAAAATAAATGTTCTTATAGTTTTATTTTGTTCATTATTTCTTAAATTTTCATTATTAATTTCTAATAATTTACTTTGAAATTCTAATGTTTGTTTTAATTCTTTTACTTGATTATTTAAATTTTCAAATTTTCTTTCTAATTTTTGTTTTTCATATCTTTTTCTTTCAACTTTTAAATCATTCTTTTTAATAAATTTATTTTCTTTTCTCTTAAAAACTCAATTTGTTATTTTATTTTTAATATTATTTCATGGAATACCAATATAACCCACAACAATACCAATTAAGATAGATACTGGTTTAATTGCAACAATTCCTAAAACTATAATGCTAGGAATTAATCCTAAAAATATACTAAATGTAATACATCCAGTTAATGCCATAAATTTTAAAATTCATCACATATATATTTTCACTTTAAACACCACCTAGTGTATAAACATAAGAATAATCCCAGTTTAAACTTGCTCTATCTAAATTAATCTCCGACATACTATCATCATTTAAATCAACATCAACAATACTGTCATCTGTACTTTGATAATCATTAACACTGCCATTAATTAATCTTGCTCTTTCATCAGTAAATACTTCTTGCATTTGAACAACATTATTAGTATTTCCAAAAGGCAATAATAATTGATTTATAATTTCACTTGCTCCGGCAATAATCGTAGGAATAGCAAAATAATTATTAAAATCATTATTTATACCCATAGCAACACCAGTGCTAATCAAACAACCACCAGTACCCATATTTGCTATTTTACGTATAGTTTCAAATCTATTAGGTATTAACTCAGTTAAACCACTAATAACATTCGCTATACCAAAACTATTTAAAGATATATAAGTATCTCAATCTACAAAAGGATTATCAACTATTGGCTTAGGTGTTGGTATTGGAGTAGGAATTGGTGGCTCAGTAGGACATGGTGGTCAAAAACAAGGTTCATCTCTTAATAAAGAAACTGACTTATCTACATACTGAACAAACTTAGCATAATTTATTAAACCAATTGTTCCTAAACCTAAAAATATCTTTTTATAACTATTAATAACTTTATTTCTAGTAGTAGGTCTTTGATTAATATTCCATATATCAATTCCTAACTTTTTACTAAATAATAATGAATTAATAGAACCTAATATTGGGTCTTTTAAATATTGACCATAATAAGCACTAATTCCTACCATAGCACTTAATGGACTTAATCCAGTTCTTAAAATTTTAGTTAAAGTATAATTACTAGTTTGTTCTAAATCATTAGGCACAAATAAAACTCCTTACTTTATATACTAATAAGGAGCTTATTTATGAATTATAATCTAATCCATTGGGGCTGAATGAAAAATATATAATCCATATATAAGCCCCTTATTTAATTTTTACTTATTTCTTTTATTCTCTTTTCTTATTCGTTCCATTTCATTAGCAACTCTATAGCACATTTCACAACCATATACTCGCTCATAAGTCCAATCATTACACTTATGTCTCATAATTTAACTTACTTTCTTGTTGTCTCATTGATTTATTTAAAGCAATATCTAATATACAATTTGGACAATAATATTTTCTAGTATATAAGTTTTGTAAAACTCTTTTAGGACAAATAACTTGGTCACAAAGTTTACACATATAAATCGCTAAATGAAATGCTTGTTCACATGAACAATTATCATTTTTAGCCATAATTTAAAATTAACTCCTAACATATTAATAATTATTTAAAATTACCCTTTTAATAAATAACTATTTTCAATTAGAAAGTTTTTTAATATTACCGCTTAAATCAAGTTCAAGTGAATAAAAATTACCAACTTTTAAATCAACAGTAGATAAACAATTATTAAAATCACTAGCAAATTCTGGATTATATCATTTATCACGTGTTTGGCCAGTTGGCACGCTCGTTTGTTTATTTATTTCTACAAACTTCAAAACATCAAACTTTAATGTTTGACCTTTATTATTTTTATCGGGTATAATACGCCCTTTTTCAATATTAACTAATTGAACTTTAAACATAAAAAAACTTAACCTCGACTATTCATTAAAATTTAATTTAATAAGTTAAGCATAGTAGGGTAAAACCTATACTTATTAATAATATATCATAAAAATATAAAATTTCAACAAAAAATAAAAAAATGAACACTAGTAAGAATAGTCGTAATTACTAATGTTCAATAAACATTATATATATATATATATATATATACAAGTAAAAATATAGAAAAACTAGTTTTTTTCTAATGTAAAACTTTTTTCTTAAAATCTATTTTTTCAACTTTATTACCAAAAATTTTATCTACCCAATTCAAAACATCTTTATCTCTTTGAATTAAATAACCTATTTCACTAGTCCGCAAATAATGCTTATGCGATAAAGCACTTAAATATACATAACGTTCGTAATCTTCATATTCTTTAAAATAATCATTTACAACAGTACTTTCAATAATACCACCAATCATAACAGTATCACCACTACTATCTCTTTGAGTTTTAAAATAAAATACATTTGTAGCATTAAAACTTGCTTTAATTATATCTCCAATTGTTAATTTCTTAATACCACGAACTACAATAGGATTTTTACAATTACGACTAAAAGCATAAGCCTTTACACCTACATCTGCTTGATTTATAGATTTAACATCATCTAATGCTTTTGTAACATATTTTCCTAAATATTTAATAACAAATTCATTTGTACCTTGTTTAACTACTTTTAAATCATTAAAACCGTGAGTTCATCATTCTGCTAACATACTTTTATATATCTTTCTATTAAAAATTATATGAAAATGAATAGCTCCACGTTCTTGATATTCATAAACATAAAAATATTTTAATTCTCCTAAATGTTCAAAACGTTTAGGGTCATTTCATCATTTTTTTAATTTAAGAAAAAATAAACGAATATCTTTTTTTGCTTTTTTAATATCTTGTATATTATCTTTATAAGTTAAAGTAACAAAACTCAACATTTTACTATCATAAAAATTATGTAATGCTTTTTGAATTAAATTAGTTTTAGTACGAACAGTATTATTTCTTAATTTTTGCTTATTACCAACATAACATTTACCTTTTTTATTTCCAATATTATTTAAAAAAGAAATAGGCAAAACAACATTTTTAACATAACAAGCATAAAAAATCTTTTTAACATAAAAATCTTGTTGAAAATCCATATATAAAACTCGACTATTCTAGGTTTTAAAAAAACCAATTTTATACATTTTAATAACAAACAAATCTTAACATAAAAAATTATAAAAGCAAACATAAACAAAAACGATACTTAATATATATTTAATTATATCATTTTACAATTATCATATTTCCAAACTTTTTTTCTAAAATTACTATAATGAAAATCATAAATTAAGAAAGGAAATAATATTATGAATTTTCTTAATAATGAACTTAATTATGATGAACTTGATAATCAAATTAAAAATAATGGTTTAAATTATTTTACAAATCTATTAAAAGCATATGATGATTTTTGATATCAAAATATATATGATAAAACTAAATATAAATATGTTAAAACTGCAAAAAGAAATCCAAATACTCAATATGGTAAAATAAATAATTTTTATCGTAGAGGTTATTTAATATTAGAAACTAATAAATATTATTATCCTTTAGATAATTATATAAAAATTAAAAAAAGAAAAAGAACACTTACAAGTTTAGAACATACAATAATAAAAAATTCAGGTAATGGTAAAAGACAATCTGATGTACAAGATATAATAAAAAATACTAATTTTTCTAAAACATATATGACTAATGTAATGAAAAATGCAATAATTGAAGTTGAAAAAATAAAAGAGAAAAAAGTAGTATTACCAAATGAAAAATTATTTATAAATATGGATGATTGTTTTATTTCTTCATTATTTAATAACAAAAAACAAAAAAATCGTATTCGTACTATTAGTGCAAATAAGGGTAAAGATTTAGATAAATCAACTAAAAGTAGAAATGTTTTAAAAGATAAAAAAATTACTTATATGAAAAATAAAAATGGTCAAAGAATTAAAAGACAAGAATTAATTGATAAAATTTATGAATTTCTTGATTTACAATATATTTATAGTAAAAGTAGTTTAATATTTATTGGTGATGGTGCAACTTATCTTAAATCTACTGCTAAAAAAGAAAATATTCCTTATGTAATTGATAGACATCATGCATTTAAAGCACTTAAAAAAGGATTTATTATTAATAGAAAAGTAGATAATAAAAAATTAACTAATGCATATGAATTATTTGTTAATGGTGAATATTATAAATTATTAGATTTTTTAAAAGAAAATAATGTAAATGAAGAAGTATATAAATATTTTAAAAATAATAAAGATGGTGTTATAAATCAAAAAGAAAATTGAAATCAAGGAGTTTGTGCTGAAAGTGATGTATCACATTTAGTTAAATCTTTAAAAGGATATGGTGCTAAAATTTTTAATGATAAAGTTCTTGATAATATGCTTATTATTAATTCAGCAAGAATTAATAAATTAAATCTTTTACTTTAATATTTTAAAAAATTAATAAATCTAAACCTAAATAGTTAGGAATTTTTAGTTTAGATAATTGTAAAATAATAACTTAAAACACTTGATTATAAATATAAAAAGGTATATAATGTAACCAACAATTAATAATTTAAAGTTGTCTTTTATTTAAAGAAAATTAAATTATAACTATTAACTTTACTCACCCTTATTTTTTTAATTTATAAGAAAAAAATAAATGAAAATTTAATTAAAAATATTTTAATAAATCTCAATTATTAAAAATAAATATTTATATTTAAAAAAGTGGTACTTTAAAAATGATAAATGATAAAGATAAAAATATAGTAAAAAAATCTGATGTTGATAGTTGATGAGGTATTACCACTAGCAATAAATGTGATAAAAAAATTGAGAAATTAAATAAAAAATTACAAGAAACATGTAATAAATTAGATGAAATAAGCAATCTTTATACAAAATCAGTAAAAGAAAACAAAAATTTTGAATATAAAGTTAAAGAACTAAAAGAAGAATTAAAAAAAATTCAAGATAATAATACAAAATTAGAAGCAGAATTAAATGATTCAAAAAACAATAAAAAAGAATTAGAAGCACAATTAAAACAATTTCAAGACAATAAAGAAAAACTAGAAACAGAACTTAAAAATTCTAGAAATAGTAAAGAAAGATTAGAAGAAGAACTAAAAGAAATTCAAGATAAAAATACAAAATTAGAAACAAACTTAAAAGAAGCAACAGAAAGTATTGAACATTTACAAGAAATAATCCAAGATTACATGGATAATAAAGAAAAACTAGAAACAGAACTTAAAAATTATAAGGATAATAATCAAAATTTAGAAGAAGAACTAAAAAAAATTCAAGATAAAAATACAAAATTAGAAACAAACTTAAAAAAAGCAACAGAAAGTATTGAACATTTACAAGAAATAATCCAAGATTACATGGATAATAAAGAAAAACTAGAAGAAGAACTAAAGAGGCTTTTATGTAATCTGTGTATCTTTGTTTTACAAAGTACTAGTTTAGATTAATTCTATCTTCAAATTTTATCATAAAATGAGCAATTGCTGTATTTCAATTTTGAATGGGCATTGTTCATTTTTTTGTTATATTTTCAATTGCTAAATAAAATATTTTAAAAACTGCCATATCATTAGGAAAAACTTTTTTATTTCTGATAACTTTTCGTAATTGACTATTTACAGATTCAATAGCATTTGTTGTATAAATAACTCTTTTGATTTCTGTAGGATAACTAATAAAAACCATTAAATTATCTCAATTTTTATATCAAGATTTAGCAATTTGAGGATATTGTTTATTTCACTTATTTTCAAAGGATTCTAAAGCCTGCATTGCTTGTTCTTCACTACATGCAGTATAAATTGGTTTTAAATCTGCAACTAGAGATTTTCTATGCTTATATGAGACATATTTCAAACTATTTCTAATTTGATGAACGATGCATAATTGATGTTCTGTTTTAAGATAAACTGATTGTATTGCTTCTGACATGCCTGTTAAATTATCACTGCAGGCAATAAGAATATCATTTAAGCCACGATTTTTCATTTCTGTTAAATTTGCTAATCAAAATTTAGCACCTTCATTTTCACTAATTCATAAACCTAAAACATCTTTTTTACCTTCTAAATCAACTCCTAAAGCTATATAAACTGATTTATTAATAATCCTTTTATCTTGTCGTACTTTCACTACTATGCAATCAAAATAAACAATCGGATAGACACTTTCTAATGGTCGATTTTGCGGTAATGTTTAGTAATCTGTGTAACTTACAAAAATAACTATGTTTAATTAATTCTAGTAAATATAATTAAATGACTAGAAAGAGTGAGTTACAGATGGCTAAAAAGCAAAATATTAATAATAATGATCCAATATCAAAAGCAGTAGATTTATTATTAAGACATATTCCGTAATTAAATTTTTTAAAAGTCAATTAATAATTTTAAAATTTATTTTATAATTTTGTTATTAACAATAAATTTAGAAAAGTATTGATAAAAATGATTTTTGAAAATTTAAAAAAATTAAAAAATGAAGAATTTTATAGATATTTTGGTATAAAACGTTTTCATTTTAATGAAATGTTAGAAAAATTAATTGAAATAGAAAAATTAGAAAAAAATAAAGGTCGAAAAAATAAACTTTCAGTAGAAGAAAGATTAATGATGACTTTATTATACTGAAAAGAATATTATACTTTTTTTCAAATGAGTATTAAATCTAAAATGAGCCCATCAAGTTGTTTTCGAAATATTACTTGAGTAGAAAATAAACTTAGTAACCACAAAGATTACCAATTTTTAAAAGAAAGATATAAATTAAAAATTGATAAAAAACAAGAAAATTCAAATGAATTTCAATTTTATTTAATTGATTCAACTGAGATTGAAATTGAAAGACCAACTAAAAAAAACTACAGTTAGAATATTTTTCTGGTAAAAGTTGAATGTATTCTATAAAATTTCAAATTGTATATGATTTTTTTAATAAAAAAATTGTTGATATTTTTGCTGATAATGGTAAAGTGCATGATTTTCAAATATTAAAAAATTCAAATCTTGAATTTTCAGAAAAAACAATAATTATTGGTGATTTAGGATATCAAGGTATACAAAATATTTATAAAAATACAATAATACCAATTAAAAGAACTAAAAATAAAAAATTAACTAAACAAGAAAGAAAATACAATAAGATTGTATCTAAAATTAGAATTAAAGTTGAACATGTCTTTGCTTGATTGAAAAGATTCAAAATTTTAGTAAATAAATGTAGAAAATCTAAATTTAGACTTATGTACTTAAGATTTAACTTACTTTGTGAAATTTTTAATAAAATAAAACCATTAAAATAAAAAAAATATTAAAAATATTTTTTTAAAATTTAAATTTTTATCGAGTTAATATAAAAATATTATTAACAATTTTTTGTTTAAAATGTAAACTCATTTTTTAAACTATTTTTTCAAAAAATATTTATTTCTATATTCAATAACACTAAATAGTTTTAAAACAATTTTATTGACAATTAATTAAATTTAATTACGGAATATGTCCTTAGAAAATACTGAAGATTTAACAACAGTTTTTAAAGAGGGAGGATTGTATAAAGAATTAACAAAAAGATTAGTAGAAAAAATGTTGAATTCTGAGATGCAAAATTATTTGGGATATGAAAAGAATCAAAATAGTAATAGTGACAATGCTCGTAATGGTATAAGTTCAAAAAAAATAATAACTCAACAAGGTAAAATTGAGATTGATGTACCACGAGATCGCAATAGTAATTTTAATCCTATAATAGTTGCAAAAAGACAAAGAAAATTTGATGGTTTTGATCAACAAGTTCTTTCTTTATATGCTTTATATGCAAAAGGTATGACATTATCAGATATTAGAATGCAATTACAAGAGTTATATCATGGTGCTGATATTAGTGAAAGTGTTATTAGTCAAATTACTGATGATGTTATTGATGATGTAAAAGCATGGCAAAATCGACCATTAGAAAGTGTCTATCCGATTGTTTATTTTGATTGCATAGTAGTGAAAGTACGACAAGATAAAAGGATTATTAATAAATCAGTTTATATAGCTTTAGGAGTTGATTTAGAAGGTAAAAAAGATGTTTTAGGTTTATGAATTAGTGAAAATGAAGGTGCTAAATTTTGATTAGCAAATTTAACAGAAATGAAAAATCGTGGCTTAAATGATATTCTTATTGCCTGCAGTGATAATTTAACAGGCATGTCAGAAGCAATACAATCAGTTTATCTTAAAACAGAACATCAATTATGCATCGTTCATCAAATTAGAAATAGTTTGAAATATGTCTCATATAAGCATAGAAAATCTCTAGTTGCAGATTTAAAACCAATTTATACTGCATGTAGTGAAGAACAAGCAATGCAGGCTTTAGAATCCTTTGAAAATAAGTGAAATAAACAATATCCTCAAATTGCTAAATCTTGATATAAAAATTGAGATAATTTAATGGTTTTTATTAGTTATCCTACAGAAATCAAAAGAGTTATTTATACAACAAATGCTATTGAATCTGTAAATAGTCAATTACGAAAAGTTATCAGAAATAAAAAAGTTTTTCCTAATGATATGGCAGTTTTTAAAATATTTTATTTAGCAATTGAAAATATAACAAAAAAATGAACAATGCCCATTCAAAATTGAAATACAGCAATTGCTCATTTTATGATAAAATTTGAAGATAGAATTAATCTAAACTAGTACTTTGTAAAACAAAGATACACAGATTACATAAAAGCCTCATCAAATCTTCTTTGTCTTTTTGCAACTATTATAGGATTAAAATTACTATTGCGATCTCGTGGTACATCAATCTCAATTTTACCTTGTTGAGTTATTATTTTTTTTGAACTTATACCATTACGAGCATTGTCACTATTACTATGTTGATTCTTTTGATATCCCAAATAATTTTGCATCTCAGAATTCAACATTTTTTCTACTAATCTTTTTGTTAATTCTTTATACAATCCTCCCTCTTTAAAAACTGTTGTTAAATCTTCAGTATTTTCTAATAATAAATCTACTGCTTTTGATATTGGATCATTATTATTAATATTTTGCTTTTTAGCCATCTGTAACTCACTCTTTCTAGTCATTTAATTATATTTACTAGAATTAATTAAACATAGTTATTTTTGTAAGTTACACAGATTACTAAACATTACCTTTTGTGCATTTAAATATTGTTTTAAATGTTCTTCAATCTCTTCTTTTGTTAAATCAGGATTTCGATTGTGGTTTAATAAACATTCTTCTGTAGTATAAATTGTTCCTTCACCATCTTGATGAATGCTTCCGCCTTCTAATACAATTGGTGCTTGATAATAATCAATGTTACTATTTTTAGTCATTTCAATTCCAACTTTATTATCAATTTCATAATTTCAATTTCAACTGGGTGGATTAATATTTGGTTCATTTTTCATGCCTCATGCAGTGAAGTGAAAATGAACAGCTCTTCGTTGTCCTTTTTTATTTAATAGACTTCTTGCAAAACCTATCTATTAAAAATTTAATTTTTAAAATAAAATTAAAAATAAAAAAGATAGGTAATCTATGATGTTTGATAAATTAAAAACTATTAACAATCCAGAATTATTAAGATTAACTGGTATAAATGATATTATTTTTAATAAAATTCTAGAAATTTTAAAGACAGAAGAAGTAAAAAAGTTTAAAAATGGTGGTAGGGCGGTTGTCAAAGTTACGAAATAATTTATTATCATATTAGTAACTTATTTCCAAAAATGAATTATTTGAAAAATAATGAAAATTAGACAAAATTACTCTCTTTAACCCTTAATTTTAAATTTATATTCGACGTATTTTAAAAAATATACATTTAAAAAAAATTATTCTCAAAGTTATTAAGGAAAAGACAAGAAATAATCTTGTCTTTTTTTTGTAATTGTAAAATTTTAAAATTTTTTATTATTAACATCCTTTAAATATCTACTACACGCAGTGACCAAGTAGGAGAAAGTTAATAATTAATAACCCTCTTTAATGCTATTATCAACACGTGTTAAGGAACTAAAAAAGTGAACTACAACACAGTTGTTAAAAATAGTAGCTAGCATGTGGACTTGCATGGATAAATAAAAAGTGGAGTGATACCTAATAAAATATACTAACCATTAATGGTAATTCTTGGGGTGGGAGCGAATTGGAAACTAGTATATATAGACCTGTTGTAGGGACCTATTGTATTAATTCTATTCTTTATTTAACCAACCTTGCCACTCCCCAGTGAGCAAGTGTTGGTTTTATTTTTTATTTTTTTTGAAAAAATTTTTTGGGCGAGAAAATAAATTTCAAACTTGTAAAAAAAATTGAGCGGTGCCGGTTCAATTAAAATATTAATTTGCTAAACACAAATTAAATAAATATTGAATCGAATGCCTCAATGTTTTTTAAAATTTCACAATTTATTTTTGAGCCCAGAATTTCTGGAATGAATAAAACGAATAGTATTAATAATATAAAAATAAAAATATATATTCTTTATGCTACAAGCAACAGAATATATTAGAAAGAACTATTATGAAAAAGTATTTTTGTTGAACATGTAAACAACATAAATTAGATTATTTATTCTTTAATACTGATGATATAAAAACAAGACAAAACTTTTTAAGAGACAAAAATAATAAAGCAATTTGTTATGACTGTATTTTAAATGTTAGGTTAAGTAGGAGGTATAAATATGAATAAACAAAAACTATTTTCTTATAAAGACCAAGAAATTATTAATGATTATAATAAAAAACGTAATCAAGAAATAACAAAAGAACATTTAAATAATATAGAAAAATTAAGAGAAGATTTTAAAAAAGAAATAATTAATGAATATAAAGAAAAATTAATTAAATATTTAAAAAATAAAATTGAAAATGATGGATATAGAAGTGCAAGTAATGATTCAATATATTATTCATTAATTAAAAAAATCAATAATCGAGAATTTGATTAATAATGCAATATGACTTAATTATTGGAATTGACCCTGCTGGAATTGGTAATAATGGAATGGTTATATATTCAAGTGAAACTAATAATATTGTTTTTAATGAAACATTTAATACATTAACTGTTTTATGACCTAAAAATATGTATAAAGAAAAATTTAAATTAATTAAAGAAAAATTTATTGATAAAAAAATATTAGTTATTGTAGAAAATTTCTTTTTAACTTCAAAACAATTATTAACTAATCCATTAGCAACTCCTAAAATTATTGGTGCATTAATGGTATTAGTTCAAGATGTTTTTAACTGAGATTATCTAGAAAACCACCCAAAAAATAAAAATAAAATAACAAAGGACATATTCCGTAATTAAATTTAATTAATTGTCAATAAAATTGTTTTAAAACTATTTAGTGTTATTGAATATAGAAATAAATATTTTTTGAAAAAATAGTTTAAAAAATGAGTTTACATTTTAAACAAAAAATTGTTAATAATATTTTTATATTAACTCGATAAAAATTTAAATTTTAAAAAAATATTTTTAATATTTTTTTTATTTTAATGGTTTTATTTTATTAAAAATTTCACAAAAGACATATTCCGTAATTAAATTTTTTAAAAGTCAATTAATAATTTTAAAAAATTTAATTACGGAATATGTCTAAAGAAACAAGAAAAGAAGTAATTAATAATGCAAGAGTAACTGATACTTGATTAGGTTGAGAAATGGGTGGTATTTGAAATGGTAATTGACCATTAAAACATGAAATACATTTAGAAGATAAAAAAGTTTTATCTTTTAGTAATGAAGGATGATATGTTTATCTTGCAACTAATAATAGATTTAAAGATATTGCAATTGAAATACAAGATGCACCAAAAAATGATAGTTTACAACAATTATTATTAAACATGTTAAGTTATACATATAATTACAATAGAAATTTTGAAGGTGCTACATATGATGAAAAAACGGGTAAACCAACAAATAAAATAGCAGAATTACGTGATACATTTTCGGGGCAAAAACCTGACGAAATAATTACTAATTTATTTAAACAATGAGAGTTAGATTATCCAAATTATATAAATTTGCAACAAGTTAAAATATTTAAACAAGTATTTATTATGTTATCAAAATATATTTATTCAACTTTATCAATAAATAAAGGTTTGAATGATGATAATAAAATATTATTACCTTATTATTTTGAACTAAAATCAAGTCCAATAAAACCCAGTAAAAATGATATTTGACAATTTAAAGATATAAAAGTTATATTAAAATCTGAATATTTTGATTTTTCAGATAAGAATAATATTAAATTAAAAAATAATGATATTAGTCAAAATGAATTATTTAAACTTGATGATAATCAATTTAATTGATTATCTATTACAAATGAATTAGAAAGTAATAATATTCCATCATTAGTTCCTGCTGATTGAACACTAGCAAATGGAGAATATGGTAAATATTTTACACGATTAATTATTAATAAAAATAAACTTGAGAATACTTTAAACTTATATGGTTCAAATAAATCTCAATTATTTTCTAAATTAGAATTTTATGAAGAAATATTACAAATTGATAACAATAATGAATTTGATTTACAAATTAAAAAAGCAATTAATAATTTAAATCGTATTGAAATTAGTGGAATATTTGGTGCTGGTAATTATGATTTAATTTTAATAACTGATAAGCAAGAAATAAATTTAAAAAATATTAATCTATTTGATAAATATAACGAAAATATTTCTTATATAAATATTGAACTTTAATTATCAAAAATATCCATCAGGATAATTACCATCTCATGATATATCTATTCTTTCAAGAGTATTTCCACTATTATAAAATTCTGTTTTTTCAGGAGTATCAGAAAAATAAATTTTAAATTCATTTTTTATATCGACTGAAATACCATGAATATCAGACATTCATATTTTTTGAACACCTCATTCAACTTGTTTATGTGGAGTTAAAAAATATTTAACTCCACTAACATTATGGGTAAGCATCCCTCCCATGATTAAACCTATTGTTCCAGTTGTAGCACCAGTTAGTGCTAATGCCAATGTTATTTTACTTAAATTTATTTTTATTCATGTTTTCATAATAAACTTCTCCTTTTTAATTTATTAAATGTTCTGCATTATTAATTTCGTCATCATTTTCTATTTTTTTAATATTTTCTAATAATTCAGGTACAAATCTATCTTCACATTCATCTGCATGTTCTTCACATGCAAAAATATTTGCTAATTCTTCGTCATCAATTACTACATGAACAATATTATCTGAAATATTATTACATCCTTTTCTTTGACAAATTACAATTTCTTCATCAAAATTATCATTCATTATTTTAAATTGTTTTTGTTTACTTTTTACCTTTTTTCGAACTTTACTCCTTTTTTTACTCATAAATTCTCTTTTTTTCCTTGATTTTACTTATAAATTGTACTATTTTTGATTATTTTTACAAGTATGCTTTTAAATGTAAAATAACGCCTAAATTAAAGGCGTTTATTTTGTGATACCTATACTATTAATTATATTGAAATTGTTTATTATATTTTAAATATGAAAGCATTTTTTAAAATAATTTTTATTTTATTTAAAATTACACTTATATATTTATATAATAATTAAGTAAATTAATTTTTTAAATATATTTACAATAAATTTAGATTTTTTTAAAATAGCTAGGAGAAGTAAAATTGAATTTTAATTATAAATGAACTTATAAAGAACAATATCCTAAAATTGATAAATTAATTTTAGAACATATAACAAAGAAATGAGAAAAGTGAGATTGAAGAATAAAAAATACAAGAGATAAAAAGAAATATAAAATTGTTGATTTTCAATATCGAACAAGAAAAACAATGTATGGATTAGTAACTTATAAAAGAAGAATTTATGAATATTTTGATGAAAAATTACAAAAATTAGTTCGTGTTTGTTTAGTTGATGAAAAAATGGAACTTCCAAAATATAAAAGAATTGGTGAAGATATCGAAGATACTATTATTGAAAATTTTGCTGATGGAAAAAGATATCGTGATATTTGTGCGATTTGTAAACAGGCAGGTATTAGTCTTAGTAGCGTTCATAGAGTTTTTAAAAATTTAAAAATAAATGAAGCAAATCCAGTAAAAGTAAAATTGGAAAAAAATCAACCTATTTTTGTAGCAATTGATGATGGACATCGAAAATTTTGAGATTTTAAACGTAAAGGTACAAAATACTCTATGAGATTAATAGTAACATATACAGGACATATTCCGTAATTAAATTTAATTAATTGTCAATAAAATTGTTTTAAAACTATTTAGTGTTATTGAATATAGAAATAAATATTTTTTGAAAAAATAGTTTAAAAAATGAGTTTACATTTTAAACAAAAAATTGTTAATAATATTTTTATATTAACTCGATAAAAATTTAAATTTTAAAAAAATATTTTTAATATTTTTTTTATTTTAATGGTTTTATTTTATTAAAAATTTCACAAAGTAAGTTAAATCTTAAGTACATAAGTCTAAATTTAGATTTTCTACATTTATTTACTAAAATTTTGAATCTTTTCAATCAAGCAAAGACATGTTCAACTTTAATTCTAATTTTAGATACAATCTTATTGTATTTTCTTTCTTGTTTAGTTAATTTTTTATTTTTAGTTCTTTTAATTGGTATTATTGTATTTTTATAAATATTTTGTATACCTTGATATCCTAAATCACCAATAATTATTGTTTTTTCTGAAAATTCAAGATTTGAATTTTTTAATATTTGAAAATCATGCACTTTACCATTATCAGCAAAAATATCAACAATTTTTTTATTAAAAAAATCATATACAATTTGAAATTTTATAGAATACATTCAACTTTTACCAGAAAAATATTCTAACTGTAGTTTTTTTTAGTTGGTCTTTCAATTTCAATCTCAGTTGAATCAATTAAATAAAATTGAAATTCATTTGAATTTTCTTGTTTTTTATCAATTTTTAATTTATATCTTTCTTTTAAAAATTGGTAATCTTTGTGGTTACTAAGTTTATTTTCTACTCAAGTAATATTTCGAAAACAACTTGATGGGCTCATTTTAGATTTAATACTCATTTGAAAAAAAGTATAATATTCTTTTCAGTATAATAAAGTCATCATTAATCTTTCTTCTACTGAAAGTTTATTTTTTCGACCTTTATTTTTTTCTAATTTTTCTATTTCAATTAATTTTTCTAACATTTCATTAAAATGAAAACGTTTTATACCAAAATATCTATAAAATTCTTCATTTTTTAATTTTTTTAAATTTTCAAAAATCATTTTTATCAACACTTTTCTAAATTTATTGTTAATAACAAAATTATAAAATAAATTTTAAAATTATTAATTGACTTTTAAAAAATTTAATTACGGAATATGTCTACAGATAATATTAATCATAAAGTACAAAATAAAAGAGTAAAAGCAATTATAAGAAAAACAAGAACTCCAATTGGAGTTAAAAAAACTGCTGAATTTGTTAAAGACCATTGTCAAAAATTTTATGAAAATATTGAACAAGCAAAAATTATTATTTGTGGTGATAGTGCAGGATGAATTAAAGAAGTTGCTGATTATTTAGGTGCACAGTTTGTTTTAGATAAATTTCATTTAGTTAGAACATTATATCTTGGTATAATGGCTGGAAATAAAGAAAAATATTTAGAAGAATATAATCATTGTAAATATTTAATTAATAATGGTCAATATGAACAATTAATTAACTATTTATATAATCAATTAGATAATCATAAAAAATTAAAAAAACAATACTTTAAAAATAATAAAGAAGGTATTGAAAATCAAGGTGCAAAGTGAAATATTGGTTGTTTTACAGAAACTAATATTTGGCATGTTTTAAAAGAAATGCTTGGTAATAGAACATATAATATTTCAATTTATATTAAAATGGTTATTTTTAAATGTAATAAGATAAATTTTGAAACATAATTTTATATAAAAATTTCTAATTAAAAATATTTTAATAAAAAATAAATACTTTACATATACTTAATAAGTTAAGAATTTTTATTGTGTATAAATATTAAATTTATTTTAGTAATTTTTAAAATTAAGTATTTTAGTTGAAATATATTTTAAAAAATAGTAAGATGAATGTACAATTTCATAAAAATCCAAATTATTTCTTGTCTAAAATTATAATAAAAATATATAGATTTAATTTATTCCGGATTTTTGACAATCTCCCATGGTGGTACACCTAATAAATTATCATTAGAAAATCGTTTATTAATGACTTTAGAATATTGAAGAGAATATCGAACTTATTTTCATATTGCTAAAAGTTATGGAATTAGTGAAAGTAGTTGCTATAGGAATATCAAGTGAATAGAAAATACTTTAATAAAACATCCTGATTTTCAACAACTTGATGGGCAAAAATCACTGTTAAATAATAATTTTAAAGATAAAACAGTTATCATTGATGTGACTGAAAGTACTATTCAACGCCCAAAAAAAGTCAAAAACAATATTATTCAGGAAAAAAGAAAAAACATACAATAAAAACTCAAGTCATAATTGAAAAAGATAGTAAAAAAATTATAAGTTCTTATTTTTCTTATGGTAAAAATCATGATTTTAAAATTTTAAAAAATTCAAAAACGAAATTTTTATCAGAAACAACTATTTTAGTAGATTTAGGATATCAAAGTATACAAAACATACATAAAAATGTCTTATTACCTAAACGAAAATCAAAAAAAACCCTTTAACTAAAGAAGAAAAGAAAAATAATAAGGCTATTTCAAAAATGAGAGTTTTTATTGAACATGTTTTTGCGATTCTTAAAAAATTTAAAATTATTAGTGAAAAATATCGAAATAGAAGAAAAAAATTTGCATTAAGATTTAATTTAATAGCTTCAATTTATAATTTACAATTATTAATTTAAATATATTTGATAATTTAATATTTTATTTTTTTATTTGAAATAATAATTTTTGTTGTATTTTAATGACAAAAAATAAAACATATTTTGAACAATAATTTTTAAAAAATATTAAAAGTGTTATTAAAATAAATTTTTAAACTTAAAAAATGTGATTAATATCATAGTTTTGCAAGAAGTCTAATGTATCATGATTTAATCCAATAACATGGTAAGCAAAATAATATTGATAATAGTTTTCGCCACCTGCATATGTTGCTACGTTATTTTTTGTTAGATATTTTCAAACGTTATTTTCAGCAGTAATATTAGATAAATCAACATTACTTACTTTTTTTATATCTTGGTTTAAAATAGTATTAACAGCTTCTGTTTTTTGATTAGTCTTTAAGTTACTACTTAAATTTCCTACAGTTGTACCAAGTGTTAAAAGACTTAGGGCAGTAATTAAATTTTTCATTTTAAACACCTTCTTTATATATGTGATAAATTAAAAGGATATTTTGGATTAATAATAGTTTCTATAAATTTTAGGAATGATAATATTAATCCAAAACTTGGAAATATTTTCTATCCATCTTAATTTTAACACTTTAAGTATTAATATAAAAGGCAAGAAAAATTAGTAATATATTAATTAATATATTGTTATAATATTATTTTTAAATTTTGGTAATTTATTAGGATTAGTAATTCCTGAATAATTTGCAAAGTTACTATGTTCTCTTACTTTTTTTACATTTCATGTTGAAAGGTCTTGATCAAATAATTTAGCGCCATAAAACATAAAATTCATATATACTGCATTAGAAGTATTTCAATTTGAAAGGTTTTGATTGAATGAGGTTGCACCATAAAACATAAGACTAAAACGGTTTATATTAGATACATTTCATGTTGAAAGATCTTGATTGAATGAAGTTGCATTTGCAAACATAACAAAAGTACTTTTTACATTAGAAACATTTCAATTAGTAATATTACTATTAAATGAAGTGGCTCCATTAAATGTAAAATTCATATTTGTTATATTGGAAGTATCTCATGTTGAAAGGTCTTGATTGAATAAGGTTGCACCTGTAAACATATTTTTTAAAGATGTGATTTCTGGTGGTAATTTGTCAGGTACTTTTTCAATTGTTCTTGGCATTCTAACAACTTGAATTTCTTCTAATGTATTTTTAAAAAATCCAATTTGAATAATTTCTTTACTATTTATCTTTGATAGGTCTCTTTCACTAGTTGTTATTTGTTTGCCATCTTTGTCAATATAAATTGTGTCTTGTTGAGTTTTATTTTGAATATAGTTAGTTGTAATATCATTTTTTTGTATAGTTGAGTTTAAGAAACTTGTTAAATTTCCTGTGGTTGTTGCAAGTGTTAAAAGACTTACTGCTGTTAATAATGTTTTCATTATGAAAACCCCCTTTTTATTTTTTCCAATAACTTCTTAAATTTAAGAAGTTAACTACATTTTAGTGTTTTTAAAAATAAATGCAATTAACTATTTTTGTATATTTGTATTAATAACAAATTATGAAATACTACAATAACTATTATCTTTGTTTGTTGAATTTTGTTTATTTTGTGTATCATTAGCATTTATTTTAATAACATCTAATTTGTCATTTACTTTTTCTTTTTTAATATTTTTATTTTTTTCTCTTTCTTTTAATAAATCTTGTGTGTAATATATATTAACTATTTCAGTTATTGATGGCATAATTTTAATTCCCCTTTATTTTAAAATTAAAAATTCAATTACTTTAAAACTAAAGTTAATTATAAACTTATATTATGTAAGTTTATAATTGAATTATATATTTAAAATATATAATTTAAATATATTTTTGTACAAAATTAAAATTTAAATCTAAGTTATTAAACTTATTTCATTAGTTGTTATAATTGAAATATATTTAATATAATTTAGAGAGGTATTTATTATGGATTTTTATATTATACTTTGAATATTTTTAATATCATTAACTATTAATTTTATTTTCTTTATGATAGCTTTTATTTTTAAAACTACTATTTTAACTGATATTATTTATTGTTTAAGTTTTATTTATTTAAGTGTGATCATCGTTGCGTGAAAGCAAAATTTTAGTCCTGTCCAAATTTCGTTGTTTGTTCTTTATAATATTTGAGCTCTAAGATTAGGTAGTTTTTTATTATTAAAAATTATTAAACATAAGGTTGAATATCGTTTTGATAAAATTATTATTAATTTTTGAAAATTTAGTATTTTTTCAATTTTACAAGGAATTTCAGTTTTTATGATTAGTATTCCTACGGTTTTTGCATTAAGTCTTGATATTGGTTATTTTAATAGTACATTTAATAATTACTTACTTATTTTTATTATGCTTGCTATTTTATTTTTAGTTATTGAGACAATTGCAGATTGACAAAAGTTTAGATTTTCCTTAAAGAAAAAACATGATTTATTTTTTATTAATTATGGTTTATGAAAAGATTGTCGTCACCCTAATTATTTAGCAGAAATTGAGTTTTGATATATGATGACAGCATTGTTTATTTGTGATTTATTATTTAAAAATATTAATAGTGATATAAATTATTTATTTCATTTATTATGATTATTAAGTCCGTTGTATTTTAATGTTGTAGTAATTAATATTACCGACATACCAATATGAGAAGTAAAACAATGACAAAGGTTCCACTCTAATGAAGATTATTACAAATATTTAAATGAAACTAGTTGTGTAATGTGTTATATTGGTAAAAAAGGTCCAATTAATAAAGTGAAAAAATTAATATATAAAAAATAAGAACATATGTTCTTATTTTTTATATATTAATTTATTAAATTCTTTTTATTGCACTATTAACAAAATCTTCATTTGGATCAAATTTAGTTTCGTTATTAATATTTCATAATTTTTCTTGCTCTGTTTTAGTAACTTTATTAGGCATTTGTATATCAAGAATAACATGTAAATCACCACGTTTACTACTATTAGGGTAATAGAATCCCTGATTTTTTAAAGTAATTTTGTCACCGTATTGTAGTCCTAATGGTAATTTATGTTTAATTATTCCTTCAAAGGTAGGAATCATAATAATATTTCCCAAAATAATATCTAAGTAAGATACTGGTAATTTAATATACATATCACTACCTTGACGATCTAAGAAAGCATGTCGCTTAATATTAATACCAACAAATAAATCGCCTTGAGTGCCACCATTATGACCAATTTTACCTTTACCTTTAATTCTAATTTGTTGACCATCAAAAATACTGCGAGGAATATCAAATTCTAATTTTTGATTTTCAATATAATAGCGATGTCCTTTGCATTTTAAACATTTTTGACGAATAATTTTACCAAGTCCTTGACATTGGTTGCAAACACCTTGATGTCTAAACATACCTAATGGTGATTGTTGAACATATTCAAGAACTCCTTTACCTTTACATTTATCACATGTACTAATATCATTAGGAGTTCTAGCACCAGTTTCTTTACAATCATTACAAGCAACATCAATGTTAATACTAATGGTCATTTTTTTGCCAAAGAATACATCACGATAACTAATTTCAACTTTTGTTAGGATATTATCACCTGGTGTTTTACCATTATAGCGTTGTTGTTGTTGTCTTCTATTACCACCAAATAAGTCACCAAATAAGTCACCAAATGCCGAACTAAAGTCACCGAAACCACCAAAGCCACCGAAGCCAGAAGAACTACCAACTCCGGGCATATCATGACCAAATTGATCATATTTTGCTCTTTCATTAGTATCAGATAAAACTTGATAAGCTTCACTTATTTCTTTAAATCGAGCTTCATCACCACCACTTGGTGAATCGGGATGATATTTTTTTGCAAGCGTACGAAACGCTTTCTTAATTTCATCTGGAGTAGCATTACGCGAAACTCCTAGAATTTCATAATAATCACGTTTTTTACTTGCCATTTTGTCCACCTCTAATTATTTTATTTAGTTGTTGCGTCAACATCAATAACATCATCACTTTTATTATCATCTTTTTTAATATGATCTGTTGGTTCTTGTTTTTGTTGGTTCATAAATTGTTGTGCAGCAGCAAATGCTTGTTTTAATTGTTCTAGTTTTTCTTTTAAATCATCATATTTTTTTTCATCTAGTGATTTTTGTAAGTCATCACGTAGTTTTTTCATTTCAGCAATTTGTGGATTTTCTGCTTCGCCTTCTTTTGCTGATTTAGTAACTTCAGCAGTCATTTTATCAATATCATAAATATAGGCTTGTGCTTGATTAGATAATTCAATTTCTTCTTTATGTTTTTCATCGTTTTCACGATTCTTTTCAGCATCTTGTACCATTTTTTCAATTTCGTCTTTACTTAAAGTACCACTATTGCTAATAGTAATTTTTTGTTCTTTATTAGTTTTTAGATCTTTAGCACTAACAGATACAATACCATTAACATCGATATCAAAAGTAACTTCAATTTGTGGAACACCTCTTGGTGCTGGTTCGATACCACTTAATTGGAAACGACCCAGTGAATGATTATCTTTAGCTAGTGGACGTTCTCCTTGTAAAACACTAATATCAACAGCGGGTTGATTGTCTTCAGCAGTTGAAAAAACTTGTGACTTTTTAGTAGGAACAGTAGTATTACGAGAGATTAATGGCGTCATTACTCCTCCTAAAGTTTCAATACCTAATGATAAAGGAGTTACATCTAATAGTAAAACGTCAGTAACATCACCCGATAATACTCCTCCTTGAATAGCAGCACCCAAAGCTACTACTTCATCAGGGTTAACACCACGATGTGGTTCTTTACCAATTTCGTTTTTAATAACTTCTTGCACAGCTGGGATTCTTGTTGAACCACCAACTAAAATAACTTCATCAATTTCATTTTTGCTTAATTTAGCTTCTTTTAAGGCATCACGAACAGGAGCAATAGTTCTTTCAACTAGTGATTTTGTTAGTTCATTAAATTTGGCACGTGTTAATTTTTCATTTAAATGTAATGGACCTGAGGCATTCATTGAAATAAATGGTAATGAAATATCAGCTTGTACTACTCCTGATAAGTCTTTTTTTGCTTTTTCAGCAGCATCTTTTAAACGTTGCATTGCCATTTTATCTTTTGATAAGTCAACACCATTACTTTTTTTGAATTCACTAACTAAATGTTGAACAATTAAGGCATCAAAGTCGTCACCACCAAGTTTGTTATCACCACTAGTTGATAATACTTCAAATGTTCCACCTGCTAATTCTAGAACTGAAACGTCAAATGTTCCACCACCTAAGTCAAATACTAAAATTTTGTGATCTTTATCTTGTTTGTCTAAACCATAAGCGATGGCAGCAGCAGTTGGTTCGTTAATAATTCTTTCTACTTTTAATCCTGCAATAATTCCTGCATTTTTAGTAGCTTCACGTTGTTCATTGTTAAAGTAAGCAGGAACAGTAATAACTGCTTTTGATATTTTTTTACCTAATTTTGATTCAGCAAAAGTTTTAATAGTGCGTAAAATTTCTGCAGATACTTCTTCTGGTTTACGTGTTTTAGTACCGGCTTTAACTGTTTCTTTAGTTCCCATAATTCTTTTAATTGAACTAACAGTATTATCTGGATCAGTAATAGCTTGACGTTTAGCAACTTCACCAACCATAATTTGACCATCTTTGTAAGCAACAACTGATGGTGTTGTTCTTCCGCCTTCGGCATTTTCAATAACTTTTGGCTTATCACCTTCCATTACGGCAACACATGAATTAGTTGTTCCTAGATCGATTCCTAAAATGATTTCTTTATTTGTTGTTTTATTTGTAGACATAATATTTTCACTCCTTAATTTTTCTTTGTTTCTGTTTTTTCTTCTTTAGTTTGAAAAACTTTAACTTTAGTGGTGCTAATGACACGATTATGCAATTCATAACCATTAGCTATAACTTCAACAATAGTATTATTTTTTACATTTTGATAAGCATTGTTTGTATTATCATTAATAATTTCTACTGCCTCATGTTGGTGAGAATTAAATTGATCTCCAACTTTAGCAGTAATTTCTTTTAAACCTTCTTTACCAAGTGCTTTAATTAATTCTTCATAGATAAATTTAAAACCAACTAGGAAATTTTGAACAGCTGCATTATCAGTTTTAAAGTTTAGTGCTCGTTGGAAATTTAATAAAGTATGAACTAAATCTTTAATAATTTTTTGGTTAGCATATTTAATGTGTTCTTTATTTTGAATTTCTAATTCTTTAATGGTATTTAATCTAGTAGCTAGCATTAATTGCTTTTGTTGTGAATTAATTTTATTAAGTTCTGTTGTTAATTCTTTAATTTTTGTTTCTAATTCGATTTCTTTATTTAATGATATTTTTTCTTCTTCGACACTTACTGGTGTTTCAGTAACAGGAGTTGAAATAGTTGTATCTTTAGTTTCTGTTGCTGATACGTTATCAATGTTATCTTTTTTAGCTTTTGTCATTTTATCATCTCATTTCTATTTAAAGTTTTTAATCAATGTTTGATTAATCCAATTTAGAATTTCAGTTAGTTTTTCATATTCTAAACGTTTAGGTCCAACAATTGCAATTTGTCCTTGTTCACCATCATGAACTTTAAAAGTAGTAGTAATCATTGCCATATCGTTATTTTCATTACCCAGTTCTTCACCAATTTTAATTTGTAGTTGATTATTATTTAATTCATCAAAATACATTCATGGTGATTGTGATTCAATGAATTTAATAATTGTTTTAACCTTATTAATATCATTAAATTCAGGATTTTCTAACATATATTGAACACCGTGTGTTGTTGATAGTGGTCGTGAGAAATTAATTAAAGTGTTAACAAATCCTTGAATAATATATTCTGATTTTTGTACTTGTTGTTCAAGGATTGGTTTTAATAAATTTACTTTCTCACTAATTTCACTAATTTTAGTACCAATTAATCTGGTGTTAAAAATATCAATGGCAATTGATAAATCGGTTAATGATGTTTCTTGAATATTAAACATTTTGTTTTGAACATGACCATTACTAGTAATACAAATTGTTAAAGCATTATCATTACTAATCGGTATTAATTCAATTTTTTTTAAAGTATCTTCATTAATATTAGGACCAGTAACAATACTAATCAAATTAGTCATTTCACTTAAAATACTACTAGTTTTATTTAATACTTCGGTAATTACTAAGTTACGGTTATTAAATACTTCTGCTATTTTTTTCTTCAAGATTTCTAGTTCTTGATGTTCACCCATATTCATTAAATTATCAACATAATAGCGATAACCTTTTGTTGAAGGAATACGACCACTAGAGCTATGTGCTTTTTCTAATAATCCTAATGTTTCTAATTCAACACATTCATTACGAATAGTAGCACTAGAAAAATTAATATTGTTATTATTTTCTAAAATAGTTTTGCTACCAATTGGTAATCCTGTTTTAATATATTTTTCAACAATGATTTTTAAAATTTGTGATTGTCTGTTACTTAACATTGTTCACCACCTTTTTTAGCATTCATTAACATTGAATGCCAATACTTATATAATTATAACTGAGAGTGTAATAATATCAAGACTTAATTGAATTTTATTTTTTTACTGAGAATAAACATATTGTCTTTATTGATAGTAATTATCATTCGTTTGTGGGGTATTAGTTCTTCTTTAATAATAGCTTGTGCGATAATAGTTTCAATATAGTGTTGAATATAGCGTTTAATCGGTCGTGCGCCATATTCTTCATCATAAGCATCTTTTAGTATTTTATTAACTACTTCTGATTCATAAGATAATTGTAAATTTTTTTCTTGTCTTAATCGCAATAATAAAGTATCTAATTCTTTAATAATAATTTCTGTTATAACTTTTTTACTTAATGGATTGAAGATAACAATTTCATCAATTCGATTAATAAATTCTGGTCGAAATGATTTTTTTAAGATATTTAATGCTTGCTCTTTGCTGTTATCTTTACCACTTAATAGTTCTTGTGAACCAAGATTTGAAGTCATAATAATTATTGTGTTTTTAAAGTCAATTAAGAGACCATGACTGTCTGTAATTCTACCTTCATCAAGAATTTGTAATAAAATATTTAATACTTCAGGATGGGCTTTTTCGATTTCATCAAAAAGAATGATACTATAAGGATTTCTTCTTACTTTTTCGGTTAATTGTCCACCGTTTTCATAACCAACATAGCCAGGAGGTGAACCTAGTAATTTGCTAACTGCGTGTTTTTCCATAAATTCTGACATATCAATACGAACCATATTTTTTTCGCTATCAAATAAAATATCAGCTAAGGTTCTAGCAACTTCAGTTTTTCCAACACCGGTTGGACCCAAGAAAATAAATGAACCAATTGGGCGATTGGGATCTTTAATGCCAGCACGAGCTCTAATTAAAGCATCACTTACCAACTGTAGGGCATTACTTTGACCTTTAATTCTCGTATTTAAAGTTAAGGGTAATTTTAATAATTTTTCTTTTTCGGTTGCTAATAAACGAGTAACAGGAATGCCAGTTCATTTTGCAACAACTTTTGCAATATCTTCACTAGTAACATCTTCGCGTAGTAAAGGATTATCTTTTTTTATATTTTCACTATCTTTAAGTTCTTTTTCTAAGTTGGGAATAATACTATATTGTAGTTCACCAGCTTTTGTAAAATTACCTGATAATTGATACAATTCTAATTCTGATTTAGCATTTTCTAATTTATTTTTTAAACTAGTAATATGGTCTAATGCTGACTTTTCTTTGATTCATTTATCTTCTAATTGTTGTAAAATATTTTTTTTAGTTTTTAATTGTTTATCGACTTCAATTAGTCTTGTTTGCGAATTTTCATCTTTTTCTTTGCTTAAGGCTGCTTGTTCAATTTTTAATTGTAAGACTTTTCTTCTTATATCATCTAAATCACTAGGAACCGAAGCAATTTCAGTTTTAATACTAGCACAAGCTTCATCAATTAAGTCAATTGCTTTATCAGGTAAGTAACGATCATTAATATATTTATTAGATAGATAAACAGCTTCTCTTAATGCACTATCATGAATTTTGACACCATGATAAGCTTCAAAACGTTCTTTTAAACCACGTAAGATAGCAGTTGTATCTTCTGTTGTTGGTTCTTTAATAATCATCTTACGAAATCTTCGTTCAAGGGCTGCATCTTTTTCAATGTATTGACGATATTCGTCAAGTGTTGTGGCACCAATACAACGTAGTTCACCGCGTGCTAACATTGGTTTTAGTAAATTAGAAGCATCCATTGAACCTTGTGTTCTACCAGCACCAACAATTAAATGTAGTTCATCAATAAATAAAATAATTTTTCCATTAGAATTTTTAATTTGGTTAATAACCGCTTTTAATCGTTCTTCAAACTCACCTTGGAATTTAGCGCCAGCAATTAGTGCTCCCATATCTAGTTCATAAATAATTTTATCTTTTAAGTTACTGGGAACATCACCACGAACAATACGTTGGGCTAAACCTTCAATAATAGCAGTCTTACCAATACCAGGTAAACCGATTAAGACGGGGTTGTTTTTAGTTTTTCGTAAGAGTATTTCTTCTACTTTACGAATATCTTCATCACGTCCAATAATAGGATCCATTTTTCCTGTTTTAGCTTGTACAATTAGATTACGAGCAAATTTATCAAGAATTTTAGGATCATTACTATAGTTAGGGATTTCATTTAATTGCATAATGTCACTCCTCTTTTTAGCACTATAATTACTTGATTGCTAATCATATTAATATACTAACAAATAAAATTAGCAGTTTCAAGTAGTAACTGCTAATTTTATATTTAATTGACTTAGGGATAAGTATTTTCAATTAAAGAAACTTAATATAATATTAATATTTGTGATAGATCTTGTAGGTATTTTAGATCTTAAATATATATTTCTCGTGTAAATAATATATATCATATTTTTAAAAGAATTGATATACTAATTACATAATTGCTAGATAAAAATAAAAAATAGTAATTTAATAACTTTTAAATATTAAATTTATAAGGAAATATTATGAAACAATTTAAACAAAAATTAATTTTATTACTTAGTGCTAGCAGTTTATTAGTAACCTCAGTATTAAGTATTAGTTTTAATAATAAAAATCATCAAACTAGTAATAGTAAAGTTAGCGGCTTTCATATTACTGTTAAGTCATCAAATCGTAACTTAGTTAATAGTATTAAATCTTGAAATAATGATTCACAATATTTATATAATAATGTTAAAAGTACACCATTAAATGTTAATTTTGATAGTTATGATCAAATTATTAATAATGATTGAACACATAGTAATATTGAAACCAATGATATTATTAATGATCAAGGTTATAGTCAATTAAAAAGTATTATTAATGATAATAGTAGTTATTTTAAAAATGCACAAGGTTTTCTTACTGCGGGTGCTTTTGGTCATACTTTTAATGAAAAAAGTAATAATTTAATTTTACAATATCATCAAACAATTAAAGAAAGTATTGATGCAGGACTTTTTGCAACAATATATGAAGCAAGTGACATTAATACTTTAATGGAAGTTCCATATAATTTACAACCAAGTACTAATTTTCAAAAATCTAATTTTGAAACGCGTGCTAAAATATTTCCAATTGGACCATTTGCAAATACTAAGGATAGTTTTAGTAATGAAATATTTGTTTTTTATGTGCATCCTCCTTTTAAAAAATCAGGATTAGAAATTTCTATTAATAATGAAAACAGAGAAATAAAAAAAATTGTTAAAACTAATAGTAATAAAACTTTTGACTATGCTATTTTAAACCAAGATTATACTAAAAATAAACCCACTATATATAATGTTAAATGAAATGATAGTGATGGTAGTACCGTTTTAAGACAAGAAACACTTACTATTAATAGTTCTATGCCAGACATTCAATTTATTAATGAAAAAGAAGATAAATCTTCATTAATTCATCAATATTTTATTAATGAAGAAAAAAATAATAATTTACAAATGATTGCTTTTAGCCAAATTAAATCAGAAGCTGTTATTACTGCTAATGTTAGTGAAGATAAATGAATATATCAGCGTGTTGATGATAATCTTGTTCCACAAGAAGAAAAGGTAACACCTATTTCAAATCAACCATTAAAAACATATCAATCTGAAGATCATACTATTTATTTATTACAAAGAATAGTAAATGATAAAGTTGATAGTTCTTCAAGACAATATTTAAATATTTATAATATTAATCCTTTATCAACTAAGTTTTCTGGTTTTACTAATTTTGCTAATAGTCAATCTGGTATTGATTTTAATCAGTATTTACAAGAAACCACTAATATAGATTGTGCAATTGATGTACTAAATCCAGGTCAATTACGTTATTGATTATTGTTTTATGAGCACGATTTAATTACTCATTTATATGCTAATGTTAAACATGATGAAAAAAATAAAAATAACCCTTTTGCCTTACCAGAAATAAAACCAAAAACAACAACTTTAATTAATAATTGAAATATTATAATTATTGGTAGTACTTTTTTATTAGTTATTATTGCTATTCCAGTAGTTATAGCAATATTAAGAAGAAAGAAAATTAAAAAGTAAGCAGTTTGGGGTAACTCTAGTCATTATAGATATAGTTTACTAAATTTGGGAGCATACCGAAGATGTCAATAATATTCAAATTTGTCTTAAAATTATAAAGTTAGACGAAAATAATTTTGACTTCAATATGCAATTGTATGTTAATATTAACACTTGTAAAATATTAGTCAACAATAATACTTACTTTTATAATTCAAAAATCCTTATTAATAGTTACTTTAATAAGTTTTATTTTATTTTTAGTTATTTTTAAATTTAAGTTTTTATTTTATAATAACTGGATGGCGGTATTTATTTGATAGCATTTAAAATTAACCATTTTTGTATACATATCAATATTATAGGTTCTATCACCAATCATATGCTTTAAAATTTGTTTAATATTAGTTTCAGTAAAGCAACCAATATTTTCAACTAATGCTTGGTTTAATACGCCATCTTTTGCATTAATAAAATAACCAACTTTTAATTTTTTATATTGCAAAGTTAGTAATTGTAAAAAATCAATTAATTCATAATATTGACCTTTGGAAAATAAATTTATTGCATTTTGATAGTGTAATTTAGCAATTTTATTTTTTCTTCTTCCGGCCATTATACCAAGAAATAAAACATGAAAAGCATGGAATTTATCTAAAATAAATTTAGCATTTAAAATTGTAGCAGTTTTTCTAATTCATTTTGCACTATCTCCACAAACTACTAAATTTGCTTGGTCAAAATTTTCAAAATATAAATTACCATATGTTTGAATTAATTTAGCTGTTTTTTCTGCACCAATTTCTGTTTTTGATACTCTTATTTTACATACAGCTCTTTTATTAATTAATTTTCCATTTTTCTTTTTACCAGTACAAAATACTATTAATCTCATAGAACATTTTTTACAATTTTTAGTATTGTGTTTTTCATTAAACTTAAATTTTCTATGTCCCTCATCAATATTTATGTATAGAGTTTGATTTAGTTGCAATGGTATTTTAGGAATATTAGCTTTTGGTAATTCAAACTTTTTATATGTTCTACAAACTGTACTAGTACCTATTAAATCTTCAATAAAAGTATCACAAACATCACGATACTTTTTTCCATCAGCAAAAAATTTTAAAATTTGTTTAATAACATTAGGTGCAAGTTTACTATATTTTTTAACACCAAGATAATTATCTAATAAAGATACGTATTCAGTTTTTTGTTTTTCTATGTTATAATGTGTACAAATACGTCGTTTATAATTTAATAAACCTTTTTTTGTTTTTAATTTTCTTTTTCTAAATCTATATGATTTATATGCAGATTTATCACATGTACTTCATAAATAATCATCTATTTTTGCAAATAATTCTTCTGTTTGTTGTAAATTTAATTCATCTTGATTAAAATAGTGTTTGTCTCAATCAAAATGATTAGGAAATGGTAATTTTATCATTTTTAATTTTCCTTTCTTTTAAATAATTTAATTTTAACTTATATGTGTTAATAAGGAGTAAATATGGCTTTTATCACTAGTTATGCACAATTAAATAAAAAATATAATCTTAATTTTAGTGATAATAATTATGGTTTTAGTTGAGATATTTTTAAACAATTTGTTGGTGATGAATGAGCAGAATATTTTACTACTAATTGTTTTTATCGTTTTATTCCAACTGCAGGGGGAACAAGAAAAACTTGAAATTGTTTAGCATTTGATTTATTTATATGCTGTAATTTTAGCGATAGCAGTGTTCAAGAAGTAAGAAGATACGAAAATACCCATAGTGAAACTACAATTGGTGCTTTAATGAATGTTTGGACATATTCCGTAATTAAATTTAATTAATTGTCAATAAAATTGTTTTAAAACTATTTAGTGTTATTGAATATAGAAATAAATATTTTTTGAAAAAATAGTTTAAAAAATGAGTTTACATTTTAAACAAAAAATTGTTAATAATATTTTTATATTAACTCGATAAAAATTTAAATTTTAAAAAAATATTTTTAATATTTTTTTTATTTTAATGGTTTTATTTTATTAAAAATTTCACAAAGTAAGTTAAATCTTAAGTACATAAGTCTAAATTTAGATTTTCTACATTTATTTACTAAAATTTTGAATCTTTTCAATCAAGCAAAGACATGTTCAACTTTAATTCTAATTTTAGATACAATCTTATTGTATTTTCTTTCTTGTTTAGTTAATTTTTTATTTTTAGTTCTTTTAATTGGTATTATTGTATTTTTATAAATATTTTGTATACCTTGATATCCTAAATCACCAATAATTATTGTTTTTTCTGAAAATTCAAGATTTGAATTTTTTAATATTTGAAAATCATGCACTTTACCATTATCAGCAAAAATATCAACAATTTTTTTATTAAAAAAATCATATACAATTTGAAATTTTATAGAATACATTCAACTTTTACCAGAAAAATATTCTAACTGTAGTTTTTTTTAGTTGGTCTTTCAATTTCAATCTCAGTTGAATCAATTAAATAAAATTGAAATTCATTTGAATTTTCTTGTTTTTTATCAATTTTTAATTTATATCTTTCTTTTAAAAATTGGTAATCTTTGTGGTTACTAAGTTTATTTTCTACTCAAGTAATATTTCGAAAACAACTTGATGGGCTCATTTTAGATTTAATACTCATTTGAAAAAAAGTATAATATTCTTTTCAGTATAATAAAGTCATCATTAATCTTTCTTCTACTGAAAGTTTATTTTTTCGACCTTTATTTTTTTCTAATTTTTCTATTTCAATTAATTTTTCTAACATTTCATTAAAATGAAAACGTTTTATACCAAAATATCTATAAAATTCTTCATTTTTTAATTTTTTTAAATTTTCAAAAATCATTTTTATCAACACTTTTCTAAATTTATTGTTAATAACAAAATTATAAAATAAATTTTAAAATTATTAATTGACTTTTAAAAAATTTAATTACGGAATATGTCTTTTGTCAAGTCTTACTAGAAAAATATGATATTAATTTATTACCTAATAATTCATATGGTATTAAGTGAAAAATTACTAAGGATGGTGGTAGTATTATTTTTCCTAATAATCAACAAATTGATTTTATTGGTTATGCTAATGGTAATAAGATTTTTGGAAAAGAAGCAGGTGGGTCAAGTTTTTTAGGTTCACGTACTGATGAAATAATTATGGCAGAAGAAAAAGAAACATTAACAGAAAAGCAATTAACATATCGATATGAATGATTACAAAATTCTATGTTTAGAAGTAATCGTATTAAAGTTTCAAATGAACCAATTAAAGAGTGAAGTTGAACATTTATTGATAAAAATATATATAGTAGTACCTTTGGAAAATCAATTACTCGCTATTTTTACAAAAGTTTTTTTATTACTTTTACATGCAATCCTTATGATAAATACCACCCATTTTATTTAAAGTATTGCACGCCATTTTTACCTTTAAATGATAAGGTCATGGAAAATCTTAAAAAAGTTGGTAAAATTTATTATGAAAATAAAGATATATTTAGTGGTTTAGGCTTATTTATTTTAAGATTTACTATTAAACCGTTTTGAGATAAATTACCTGAAATTCAACAAAAAACATTATTAGAAATGGAAAAAAGTAATCCTGATGAATTTAATACTGTTTATTATGGTTTTGAATTTTTAGATAGTGATGCAACAATTTTCCCATTTCAAAAAACAGTAAAATATTGACAATTATATGACTTAAAACAATTTTATAATCAAGAAAAAGATATGTATAAATTTGATTTTTATAGTGTTGGTATTGATTGAGCAACTGGTCCAAAAGACCATACTGTATTTATGATAGTTGGTTTTAAAGAATATAATAATACTGGATATTATGACCCTTATGTTATTTGTGAATTAGTAGTTACTCCAAATGATTTTATTAATGAAAATGAAAAAATTAATGCTTATGTAAATGAAATTTTAGGATTAATGGATAATTTTGAAAATTTTGACCAAGCAATTTATTTTTATGATGATAAAGCAAGAACAGCCATTGATTGATTAAATCAAAAATTAATAGATGAACATAATACTATTTTAATAACACAAACTGCTATTAAACATGCTTCAAATCTAAATCAAGAAGCAGGATTAACTAATAGAGTAGTTTGAATGAGAAATATTGGACATATTCCGTAATTAAATTTAATTAATTGTCAATAAAATTGTTTTAAAACTATTTAGTGTTATTGAATATAGAAATAAATATTTTTTGAAAAAATAGTTTAAAAAATGAGTTTACATTTTAAACAAAAAATTGTTAATAATATTTTTATATTAACTCGATAAAAATTTAAATTTTAAAAAAATATTTTTAATATTTTTTTTATTTTAATGGTTTTATTTTATTAAAAATTTCACAAAGTAAGTTAAATCTTAAGTACATAAGTCTAAATTTAGATTTTCTACATTTATTTACTAAAATTTTGAATCTTTTCAATCAAGCAAAGACATGTTCAACTTTAATTCTAATTTTAGATACAATCTTATTGTATTTTCTTTCTTGTTTAGTTAATTTTTTATTTTTAGTTCTTTTAATTGGTATTATTGTATTTTTATAAATATTTTGTATACCTTGATATCCTAAATCACCAATAATTATTGTTTTTTCTGAAAATTCAAGATTTGAATTTTTTAATATTTGAAAATCATGCACTTTACCATTATCAGCAAAAATATCAACAATTTTTTTATTAAAAAAATCATATACAATTTGAAATTTTATAGAATACATTCAACTTTTACCAGAAAAATATTCTAACTGTAGTTTTTTTTAGTTGGTCTTTCAATTTCAATCTCAGTTGAATCAATTAAATAAAATTGAAATTCATTTGAATTTTCTTGTTTTTTATCAATTTTTAATTTATATCTTTCTTTTAAAAATTGGTAATCTTTGTGGTTACTAAGTTTATTTTCTACTCAAGTAATATTTCGAAAACAACTTGATGGGCTCATTTTAGATTTAATACTCATTTGAAAAAAAGTATAATATTCTTTTCAGTATAATAAAGTCATCATTAATCTTTCTTCTACTGAAAGTTTATTTTTTCGACCTTTATTTTTTTCTAATTTTTCTATTTCAATTAATTTTTCTAACATTTCATTAAAATGAAAACGTTTTATACCAAAATATCTATAAAATTCTTCATTTTTTAATTTTTTTAAATTTTCAAAAATCATTTTTATCAACACTTTTCTAAATTTATTGTTAATAACAAAATTATAAAATAAATTTTAAAATTATTAATTGACTTTTAAAAAATTTAATTACGGAATATGTCTATTATGAGTTATGGAAACTTTTATGCTAATAAAGATGATTTACCAAAAACTACTCAATGTTTAGAAGAATTACGTTATGACCAAACCAAAACTAACATTCCTGACAAAAATATGTATCAAGACCCATATGATGCATTGTTTTATGCACTATATCCATATAAAAATATAATTAGGGGTAAAAATAATGCTACTGTGAAAAAAAGCATCTTCACATTTGCCATATAATAAACAAGTACAATATAATTAATAGTTATGGTTTCACAAAATAAACGCCTTGAATTTAGGCGTTATTTTTCGTTTAAAAGCATACTTGTAAAAATAATGAAAAATAGTACAATTTTAAAGTAAAATTAAGACATAAAGAGTAATTTAATATGAGTCAATTTGAAAAACATAAAATAGAACAATCTATTAAAGATTTTAAGAAAAATATAGAAAATGCTCATACAGAAATATCTTTTTTAGAAAAGAAAAAAAATCAAGAATTTAATAATATATCTTTAAAAGACACATCTTTTGATTTTACTGATTGAAATAAAAAAATAAATTCTAAAATTAAATACCACGAATCTGTAATAGATTATTTTAATGAAAAAATATATCAAAGTAATGAATTATTATTAATATTAAATACTAAAAAAGCACCAGTTTTTTCAAAAAAAATCATAAATAGTATTGATAATAAAATAGAAAAATCTAAACCAATTAATATTGCAAAAGGTAAAAGAATAAAACCATAAATATTCTTGTAGGAAGGACAATAAAATGAAAACATGAATAAAAACAAATTTAAACAAAATAACATTAGCATTAGCATTAACTGGTGCTATAAGGAGGCTTTTATGTAATCTGTGTATCTTTGTTTTACAAAGTACTAGTTTAGATTAATTCTATCTTCAAATTTTATCATAAAATGAGCAATTGCTGTATTTCAATTTTGAATGGGCATTGTTCATTTTTTTGTTATATTTTCAATTGCTAAATAAAATATTTTAAAAACTGCCATATCATTAGGAAAAACTTTTTTATTTCTGATAACTTTTCGTAATTGACTATTTACAGATTCAATAGCATTTGTTGTATAAATAACTCTTTTGATTTCTGTAGGATAACTAATAAAAACCATTAAATTATCTCAATTTTTATATCAAGATTTAGCAATTTGAGGATATTGTTTATTTCACTTATTTTCAAAGGATTCTAAAGCCTGCATTGCTTGTTCTTCACTACATGCAGTATAAATTGGTTTTAAATCTGCAACTAGAGATTTTCTATGCTTATATGAGACATATTTCAAACTATTTCTAATTTGATGAACTATGCATAATTGATGTTCTGTTTTAAGATAAACTGATTGTATTGCTTCTGACATGCCTGTTAAATTATCACTGCAGGCAATAAAAATATCATTTAAGCCACGATTTTTCATTTCTGTTAAATTTGCTAATCAAAATTTAGCACCTTCATTTTCACTAATTCATAAACCTAAAACATCTTTTTTACCTTCTAAATCAACTCCTAAAGCTATATAAACTGATTTATTAATAATCCTTTTATCTTGTCGTACTTTCACTACTATGCAATCAAAATAAACAATCGGATAGACACTTTCTAATGGTCGATTTTGCCATGCTTTTACATCATCAATAACATCATCAGTAATTTGACTAATAACACTTTCACTAATATCAGCACCATGATATAACTCTTGTAATTGCATTCTAATATCTGATAATGTCATACCTTTTGCATATAAAGAAAGAACTTGTTGATCAAAACCATCAAATCTTCTTTGTCTTTTTGCAACTATTATAGGATTAAAATTACTATTGCGATCTCGTGGTACATCAATCTCAATTTTACCTTGTTGAGTTATTATTTTTTTTGAACTTATACCATTACGAGCATTGTCACTATTAATATGTTGATTCTTTTCATATCCCAAATAATTTTGCATCTCAGAATTCAACATTTTTTCTACTAATCTTTTTGTTAATTCTTTATACAATCCTCCCTCTTTAAAAACTGTTGTTAAATCTTCAGTATTTTCTAATAATAAATCTACTGCTTTTGATATTGGATCATTATTATTAATATTTTGCTTTTTAGCCATCTGTAACTCACTCTTTCTAGTCATTTAATTATATTTACTAGAATTAATTAAACATAGTTATTTTTGTAAGTTACACAGATTACTAAACATTACCGCTATAAGTGGAGTAACTGGTTTAATAATTGGCTCAGTAGCACAAAACAAAACTAATAACATAAGTTATTTTTTAAATCCTAATTATACAGTGACTTGGGGGGCTATTATATGGTCAGAAAAAATAAGTCGTAAACAAAAAATACATTTGTATTTTGATACAATAAAACAAAATCCTGATGATATAATATGAGATGGAAAATATCCAAAAGGATACTTTAATCATTAAGTTTCAATATTTATATAAGAAATATTTTCGTTATATTTATCAAATAAATTAATATTAGTTAAATTGATTTCTCGTTTATCTGTTATTAGAATTAAATCATAGTTACCAGCGCCAAATATGCCACTAATTTCAATCCGATTAATAATTTAAATCGGATTGAAATTTGTAATTCAAAATTACTATTATTATCAACTTGTGAAATTTCTTTATAAAATTCTAAACTAGAAAATAATTGAAATTTGTTTGAACCATATAAATTTAAAGCATTTTCAATTTTATTTTTATCAATAATTGCTCTTGTAAAATATTTTCCATATTCGCCATTTCCTAATGTTCAGTCAGCCGGAATTAATGATGGGATATTATTGCTTTCTAATTCGTTTGTAATAGATAATCAATTAAATTGATTATCATCAAGTTTGAATAATTGATTTTGACTAATATCATTATTTTTTAATTTATATTTATTAATATCTGTAAATTCAAAATAGACAGATTTTAATACTACTTTTGCATCTTTAAATTCTCAAACTTTTTCAGGTGTAGAATGTATGGGATTTGATTTTAATTCAAAATAATATGGTAATAATAATTTATAATCATCATTTAAACCATTATTAATTGACATTGTTGAATAAATATTTTTTGATAACATAATTACTATTTGTTTAAATATTTGAATTTGTGGTAAATTAATGTAATTTGGATAATCTAGTTCTCATTGCTTAAATAAATTAGTAATAACATCACTTGGTTTTTGATTTTCAAATTTAGCACGTAATTTTGCAATATCTTGTGACAAATTAGTAGGGTCAAAACCATCAAAATTTCTATTATAAGTATATGTGTAAGTTAGCATATCTAATAATACTTTTTGTAAACTATCAATTGGTGGTTTATCATTTACTTCAATTTCAATTGAATTAAAGTTCTGTGATAATTCAATAGCAATAACTCTACTTGGATATGGTGGGTTTGGTTCTTGATGACTATATAAGGAGGCTTTTATGTAATCTGTGTATCTTTGTTTTACAAAGTACTAGTTTAGATTAATTCTATCTTCAAATTTTATCATAAAATGAGCAATTGCTGTATTTCAATTTTGAATGGGCATTGTTCATTTTTTTGTTATATTTTCAATTGCTAAATAAAATATTTTAAAAACTGCCATATCATTAGGAAAAACTTTTTTATTTCTGATAACTTTTCGTAATTGACTATTTACAGATTCAATAGCATTTGTTGTATAAATCACTCTTTTGATTTCTGTAGGATAACTAATAAAAACCATTAAATTATCTCAATTTTTATATCAAGATTTAGCAATTTGAGGATATTGTTTATTTCACTTATTTTCAAAGGATTCTAAAGCCTGCATTGCTTGTTCTTCACTACATGCAGTATAAATTGGTTTTAAATCTGCAACTAGAGATTTTCTATGCTTATATGAGACATATTTCAAACTATTTCTAATTTGATGAACTATGCATAATTGATGTTCTGTTTTAAGATAAACTGATTGTATTGCTTCTGACATGCCTGTTAAATTATCACTGCAGGCAATAAGAATATCATTTAAGCCACGATTTTTCATTTCTGTTAAATTTGCTAATCAAAATTTAGCACCTTCATTTTCACTAATTCATAAACCTAAAACATCTTTTTTACCTTCTAAATCAACTCCTAAAGCTATATAAACTGATTTATTAATAATCCTTTTATCTTGTCGTACTTTCACTACTATGCAATCAAAATAAACAATCGGATAGACACTTTCTAATGGTCGATTTTGCCATGCTTTTACATCATCAATAACATCATCAGTAATTTGACTAATAACACTTTCACTAATATCAGCACCATGATATAACTCTTGTAATTGCATTCTAATATCTGATAATGTCATACCTTTTGCATATAAAGAAAGAACTTGTTGATCAAAACCATCAAATCTTCTTTGTCTTTTTGCAACTATTATAGGATTAAAATTACTATTGCGATCTCGTGGTACATCAATCTCAATTTTACCTTGTTGAGTTATTATTTTTTTTGAACTTATACCATTACGAGCATTGTCACTATTACTATGTTGATTCTTATCATATCCTAAATAATTTTGCATCTCAGAATTCAACATTTTTTCTACTAATCTTTTTGTTAATTCTTTATATAATCCTCCCTCTTTAAAAACTGTTGTTAAATCTTCAGTATTTTCTAATAATAAATCTACTGCTTTTGATATTGGATCATTATTATTAATATTTTGCTTTTTAGCCATCTGTAACTCACTCTTTCTAGTCATTTAATTATATTTACTAGAATTAATTAAACATAGTTATTTTTGTAAGTTACACAGATTACTAAACATTACCTATATAAGAAATATTGTTCGTTCTTTTTCATTTCAAAATCTGGTAATTTTTTCGGTACTGGTTTTCCACCATCATATTTACCAATTTTTGCATATGTTATTTTTGCATTATTAATAATTTCTTTTCTTGTTTCAGTTCCACCACCGATAGCAATTAAATCTAATACTGATTTTTCTTGTCCAATAAATTGTTTTGCTAAATTTCAAGGTAATATTTGTTCACTAAATCATTGTTCTAGTATTCTAACTTTTGGTTGAGTTTCAATAGGCATTGATAATAGCGGAAATGCTATCTTATCTTTAACAAATAACTTTGGGTATACTTCCATATTATCAACTTCACCAAGTACCTTTATATTGCCAAAAATCATGCTTCTAGGGGCTTTAATTTTTAAACCAATTACTTTGGTATCTTTATCTAATGGTTTTTGTAATTTAATAATAATTGGATAACCATCTCTTGTTTTAAAATCTTTAATTTTAATAATAGTTATACTTTTAGTACTTCTTGTTTTAGGGTTTTGATAAGGTTGTGAGTAGTTATTAATGATATATAAATTATCAATATTATTTTCAGTTAGTGGCTCATTAATAGATACAGCATATAACTTAAATTGATTTAATAAATTTATTTCTTGAAAAATTAAGTTTTTAATATCAGTCATACTATATTCAATAGTATTATCATTAATATTTGTGCTAGCTCTTTGATTTAATTGCATAGTAAAGTCTGATGTTTCAACAGCAGTAGTTTTTAATGCTTTATCAATATCAATAAAACCTATTTTAATAGTATTTGCTGAAAATTTTAAACTATTATTTTCATTATTTTTAAATAAACGTTCAATTTCATAAATATAAATTGTTCTTTGGATGGGTTACAATTTATTGGACACTAATTACGTAGACAAGTAAACAAATTTGTTAAAAGAAAGGAACTATAATTATGGCCAATATTAACTCATATACCGATGAATTTAAAAAACAAATAGTAGCTTTATATCAAAGTGGCAAATCAGTATCTTGCCTTGCTAAAGAATATAATGTTACAAGAGCAGCTACTTACAATTGAATTAAGCAATTTAGTAATTCAGGAAGTTTTAAAACTAAAGATAATCGTTCTTTTGAAGAAAATGAATTAATTAAATTAAGAAAAGAATTAAAGCAATTACGAATGGAAAATGATATTTTAAAGCAAGCAGCACTAATAATAGGCAGAAAATAGAAATTATTGTCAAAAATAAAGCTAAATATAAAATTCGCACAATGTGTCGTTTTTTAAAAATATCTAAATCAACATATTATTTTAATTTAAAGAAAAAAGAAAATAAAATCAAAAATAATATTTATGATGAAGCTGTTATTAGTGCTTTTAAAGAAAATAAAGAAGTTTATGGACTAGAAGATTAAAAAAAATTCTAGAAAACCAAGAAATTTATTTATCGCGCAGAAAAATTAAAAAAATTATGAATGAACATAATTTAATATCAAAATATACTAAATTATCATTCAAAAATCATAATAACAAAGTTAACGATAGTCAAATAACTAATCTTGTTAATAGAAAATTTAAGAATAGGATTAAAAATGAAGTTATTGTTAGTGATTTAACTTATGTACAAGTTAATGGTAGGTGAAACTATATTTGCCTATTAATAGACCTATTTAACCGCGAAATTATCGGACATAGTGTTGGAGTTAAAAAAGATCCATCATTAGTACATCAAGCATTTATGCAATCAAATCGCTGTTTAAAAGATATTCAAATATTTCATAGTGATCGCGGTAATGAATTTAACAATAAAATTATTGATAAACGAGGCTTTTATGTAATCTGTGTATCTTTGTTTTACAAAGTACTAGTTTAGATTAATTCTATCTTCAAATTTTATCATAAAATGAGCAATTGCTGTATTTCAATTTTGAATGGGCATTGTTCATTTTATTGTTATATTTTCAATTGCTAAATAAAATATTTTAAAAACTGCCATATCATTAGGAAAAACTTTTTTATTTCTGATAACTTTTCGTAATTGACTATTTACAGATTCAATAGCATTTGTTGTATAAATCACTCTTTTGATTTCTGTAGGATAACTAATAAAAACCATTAAATTATCTCAATTTTTATATCAAGATTTAGCAATTTGAGGATATTGTTTATTTCACTTATTTTCAAAGGATTCTAAAGCCTGCATTGCTTGTTCTTCACTACATGCAGTATAAATTGGTTTTAAATCTGCAACTAGAAATTTTCTATGCTTATATGAGACATATTTCAAACTATTTCTAATTTGATGAACTATGCATAATTGATGTTCTGTTTTAAGATAAACTGATTGTATTGCTTCTGACATGCCTGTTAAATTATCACTGCAGGCAATAAGAATATCATTTAAGCCACGATTTTTCATTTCTGTTAAATTTGCTAATCAAAATTTAGCACCTTCATTTTCACTAATTCATAAACCTAAAACATCTTTTTTACCTTCTAAATCAACTCCTAAAGCTATATAAACTGATTTATTAATAATCCTTTTATCTTGTCGTACTTTCACTACTATGCAATCAAAATAAACAATCGGATAGACACTTTCTAATGGTCGATTTTGCCATGCTTTTACATCATCAATAACATCATCAGTAATTTGACTAATAACACTTTCACTAATATCAGCACCATGATATAACTCTTGTAATTGCATTCTAATATCTGATAATGTCATACCTTTTGCATATAAAGAAAGAACTTGTTGATCAAAACCATCAAATCTTCTTTGTCTTTTTGCAACTATTATAGGATTAAAATTACTATTGCGATCTCGTGGTACATCAATCTCAATTTTACCTTGTTGAGTTATTATTTTTTTTGAACTTATACCATTACGAGCATTGTCACTATTACTATGTTGATTCTTTTCATATCCCAAATAATTTTGCATCTCAGAATTCAACATTTTTTCTACTAATCTTTTTGTTAATTCTTTATACAATCCTCCCTCTTTAAAAACTGTTGTTAAATCTTCAGTATTTTCTAATAATAAATCTACTGCTTTTGATATTGGATCATTATTATTAATATTTTGCTTTTTAGCCATCTGTAACTCACTCTTTCTAGTCATTTAATTATATTTACTAGAATTAATTAAACATAAGACATATTCCGTAATTAAATTTTTTAAAAGTCAATTAATAATTTTAAAATTTATTTTATAATTTTGTTATTAACAATAAATTTAGAAAAGTGTTGATAAAAATGATTTTTGAAAATTTAAAAAAATTAAAAAATGAAGAATTTTATAGATATTTTGGTATAAAACGTTTTCATTTTAATGAAATGTTAGAAAAATTAATTGAAATAGAAAAATTAGAAAAAAATAAAGGTCGAAAAAATAAACTTTCAGTAGAAGAAAGATTAATGATGACTTTATTATACTGAAAAGAATATTATACTTTTTTTCAAATGAGTATTAAATCTAAAATGAGCCCATCAAGTTGTTTTCGAAATATTACTTGAGTAGAAAATAAACTTAGTAACCACAAAGATTACCAATTTTTAAAAGAAAGATATAAATTAAAAATTGATAAAAAACAAGAAAATTCAAATGAATTTCAATTTTATTTAATTGATTCAACTGAGATTGAAATTGAAAGACCAACTAAAAAAAACTACAGTTAGAATATTTTTCTGGTAAAAGTTGAATGTATTCTATAAAATTTCAAATTGTATATGATTTTTTTAATAAAAAAATTGTTGATATTTTTGCTGATAATGGTAAAGTGCATGATTTTCAAATATTAAAAAATTCAAATCTTGAATTTTCAGAAAAAACAATAATTATTGGTGATTTAGGATATCAAGGTATACAAAATATTTATAAAAATACAATAATACCAATTAAAAGAACTAAAAATAAAAAATTAACTAAACAAGAAAGAAAATACAATAAGATTGTATCTAAAATTAGAATTAAAGTTGAACATGTCTTTGCTTGATTGAAAAGATTCAAAATTTTAGTAAATAAATGTAGAAAATCTAAATTTAGACTTATGTACTTAAGATTTAACTTACTTTGTGAAATTTTTAATAAAATAAAACCATTAAAATAAAAAAAATATTAAAAATATTTTTTTAAAATTTAAATTTTTATCGAGTTAATATAAAAATATTATTAACAATTTTTTGTTTAAAATGTAAACTCATTTTTTAAACTATTTTTTCAAAAAATATTTATTTCTATATTCAATAACACTAAATAGTTTTAAAACAATTTTATTGACAATTAATTAAATTTAATTACGGAATATGTCCATAGTTATTTTTGTAAGTTACACAGATTACTAAACATTACCGCAATAAATTCTATTTTTATTTATAGACTTCTTGCAAAACCTATCTATTAAAAATTTAATTTTTAAAATAAAATTAAAAATAAAAAAGATAGGTAATCTATGATGTTTGATAAATTAAAAACTATTAACAATCCAGAATTATTAAGATTAACTGGTATAAATGATATTATTTTTAATAAAATTCTAGAAATTTTAAAGACAGAAGAAGTAAAAAAGTTTAAAAATGGTGGTACACCTAATAAATTATCATTAGAAAATCGTTTATTAATGACTTTAGAATATTGAAGAGAGTATCGAACTTATTTTCATATTGCTAAAAGTTATGGAATTAGTGAAAGTAGTTGCTATAGGAATATCAAGTGAATAGAAAATACTTTAATAAAACATCCTGATTTTCAACAACTTGATGGGCAAAAATCACTGTTAAATAATAATTTTAAAGATAAAACAGTTATCATTGATGTGACTGAAAGTACTATTCAACGCCCAAAAAAAGTCAAAAACAATATTATTCAGGAAAAAAGAAAAAACATACAATAAAAACTCAAGTCATAATTGAAAAAGATAGTAAAAAAATTATAAGTTCTTATTTTTCTTATGGTAAAAATCATGATTTTAAAATTTTAAAAAATTCAAAAACGAAATTTTTATCAGAAACAACTATTTTAGTAGATTTAGGATATCAAGGTATACAAAACATACATAAAAATGTCTTATTACCTAAACGAAAATCAAAGAAAAACCCTTTAACTAAAGAAGAAAAGAAAAATAATAAGGCTATTTCAAAAATGAGAGTTGTTATTGAACATGTTTTTGCGATTCTTAAAAAATTTAAAATTATTAGTGAAAAATATCGAAATAGAAGAAAAAAATTTGCATTAAGATTTAATTTAATAGCTTCAATTTATAATTTACAATTATTAATTTAAATATATTTGATAATTTAATATTTTATTTTTTTATTTGAAATAATAATTTTTGTTGTATTTTAATGACAAAAAATAAAACATATTTTGAACAATAATTTTTAAAAAATATTAAAAGTGTTATTAAAATAAATTTTTAAAATTAAAAAATGTGATTAATATCATAGTTTTGCAAGAAGTCTATTAATAATTTAAAATATTCTTACTTATAATATCAACTATCTGTTTAGCAACTTCCACTTTTGAACCAATCAAATTATAATTATTATTTTTAAAATAAAAATTAATTTCTGTTTCATTTTTACCCATAACACTAATATTATTAATACAAATACCATCACAATTTTTAATTTTCATTTTTTCGATACCAAGATTTTTATCATTAAATTCTTGAGCAGCAAAACCAATTAAAACTTGTTGTGTTTTCTGCTTACCTAAAAATGCCAATACATCAATATTAGCAATCAGTGATAAAGATAAATTTTCATTTTTATTTTTAATTATTTTATTAGGAATATATTTACTTACTTTATAATCATTTAAACCAGCACCACATATTACAATATCAGCATTATCAAAGTTTTCTTTCATTGCTAAGAACATTTTTTCATTAGTATTTGCTTCAATAATAGTTAGGTTTTTTTGTGATTTAATTTCAAAATCACAATCACCTGCAACTAATACTACTTTAGCCTTAGTTTTAAGAAAAGCATCTACTAATGCTTTACCCATTTTTCCTGAAGAATTATTAGTAATATAACGAATTGGATCAATATAAGTTCTAGTACGACCAATATTAATTAAAATTTTTTTATTAGATAAATCAATACTTTTTTTAAAAAAATCTTTAATTATTGTTAATGCATTATTTGGACTTTTAACCCGTCCATCACCAATCATCTTACAGGCTAACATTCCTGAATCTGGAGGAATAATAGTAATATTTTCAAAATTAGATAATTCTAATAAATTTTTTTGAAAACTTTGATTGTGATACATATTATGATTCATTGCTGGAAATAATATCTTTTCTGCTTTGGAAGCTAAAAATACTGATAATGCTAAACTATCAGCAATTGCTAAATTTGCTTTACTAATAAAACTCATAGTAGCAGGATAAACAACAATTAAATTTGTTTTAATTGCTAAATTAGTGTGAGTAATTAAATCTCCTTTAACATACGATTCTTGTTCAAACATTTCAGAATAATAAGAAAATGTTTTATCTTCTAGAAAATGTAAAGAACTTTTAGTACAAATAATATCAACTAAAAATTCTTTTTTTAATTGTTTTAATAAAATTAAGGCTTTGTTTGCTGCAATACTACCAGTAATTATTAAAGTAATATGTTTCATTATTTTCTCCTATCATATCATTAAACATAAAATAAACAAACAAAACCTATCTTTAAAATATGATAGCATTGAAAATAGGTTTTTATTATTAAAAATTTATTTTTACTTTTTATCAAGTATAACTGAAACTCGTGTTTTATTTTTTTTAAAAATAGTATACTTAACAATTCCTGATTTTAAAGCAAATAAGGTATCATCACCACCACGCCCTACATTTTCACCAGGGTGAATTTTAGTTCCACGTTGACGATAAATAATTGTTCCCTCTTTTAAACTTTGTCCATCACCAATTTTAGCACCTAAACGTTTAGAATGTGAATCACGACCATTACGAGTTGAACCTACTCCTTTTTTTGAAGCAAATAATTGTAAATTTAATTTATAAAACATAATTACACCTCCTTTATGTTAATATATTTTGGATATTGTTCTTTAATAGTTTTTAATAGTCAAAGCATTGTTTTTAAAATGATTTGACTATTATTAGTGAAACTAGCAACTTTAAGTTTAACTAATCCAGCAGTATTATTAATTACTTGAACTTGATCATTATCAAGTTCATGAAGTGCATTTAATGTACCAATAACAATGGCTGAAATCCCTGCACAAACAATATCATTTCCAATTTTTGAAAAATTAGCATGACCAGTAATTATAACTTCTACAATGTTACTATTTTGGTAATTATAAGTAACTTTAACCATAATTTGATATTACCTTAAATTATTTTTTATTATTTTCATCATCATCTTTAACAGTCATATTTTTATGATCAAAAATAGTTTTTAAATTACCTTCACTAACAACAGTTTTAGTGTTATCTGGTTCTGTAATATTATCCTTAACAACTGATTTAGTTTTAACAACTTTTTCTTTTGTAAGTTCTTTTTTTACTTTACTAACTACTGATTTTGGCTCTTTAATAATAGGAGTTACTACTTTAGAAATTACTTCTTTTTTTACTTCATCTTTAATTACTGATTTTGATTGTTCTGCCTTCTTATCAACAAGACTTTTACCAGCAAGTAAAATATCAGTAATTAATACCTTTGTATATGGCTGACGGTGTCCATACATTGTTTTTGAATTTTTCTTAGGTTTATATTTAAACACTCGAATCTTTTTTGATTTATCTTGTTTAATAATCTCACCATGAACTTCAGCACCTTTTAGGAAAGGTTTACCGAATTGTTGATCAATCATCAATATTTTGTCAAAAATAATCTTATCTTTAGCTTTGCCAACAAGTTTTTCAACAAAAATTTCTTGACCATAGGAAACATTAATTTGTTTTCCTCCTGTTTGAATAACTACAAACATTTTTCTTATTACCTCCAGTTTAGACTCGCCTTATAGGTGGAATAAATCACTTGTTAACCTAAAGTAGAGCGGTTGAAACTGCATAAACAGTCTTAAATATTATAAAGTATTTTTTATTAAAAGCAATACAAAATTTAGTAATTATAGACATAATTTAAATATAAAAATTACTAAAAAAAGAAAAATAAAAAAATATATCTTTAATACTTAATATTTAATATAACTATAATTATATCTACACTAAATTATGTAATTAATATTTTTTTATAATTATTATTAAAATTATGATATTATTTTTCTAAACTTAATATAAGTTTTTAACTCATTACTTGTTAAAAAGTAAATGAGTTTTTTATTTTTAGAAAGGAAGATTAAAAGAAATGGCTAAAGATAAAAATATCGTTAATGAAACAATTGATTATTTACCATTGATTGGTGCTGGATTAGGAGCAATTGATGGTCTTTCATGAACAAATCCACTACCTGTTACCGACATTGCAATTGGTGCTGTAGCCGGAGGAATAACAGGTTATCAAATTAAAAAATCCATAAAACATAAAGATAAAAATAAAACCAAAGTTGGAACATCATTAATTTGTGGTGCTGGTGCTGGTGTATTAAATGCAATATTAAATCCAGAAGCATCATTAATGAATACATTAGAAGCAACTGCTGGTGGTATTATAATTGCTAAAGGTGGCAAATATATTGTTGATAAAGGTAGTAATTATGTAAAATCTAGACCAGAATATCAAATATTGAAACAAGGATATAAAATCAAGAAAAAAGTAAATAAGATTCAAGATTTTTCTTCAATAAAAAAAGAAGCAAATTCACTAAATTCACAAAAAAAATCTTCAACAAATCAATATAAATTAAAACTAATGTAAACTAATCAATAGTAAATTAAAACATTAAAAAATTATTTAGGAATGAAAATATAATTGATATTCAATTTAACTCATTTCTTTTTAAGTATTGAAATTAAAACAGAAAGGAAATATAATAACACTTTGGAGTGGTGAAAAATGAAAAGAAAATTAAGTTACAAAAAAATGCTAGCAACAGTTGGTGCATTAACTGTTGTATTACCAATGTCTTTAAGTATTGCATCATGTGCAATAAAAGAAAAACAAAAAAAATAATGATCAAAAAATAGTAAATTGAATTAATCAAACTAATTATTCACTTGATAATATTATAATTAATAGTACTATAGATGAATTAAAAACAAACATTAGTTCAGAATTTATTAAAAATTCATTAGATGAAATTAATCAAAAAAATTTTAATAATGATTTATTTTCATTAAATAAAATTATAAATGAAAAAAATGAAGAAATTAATAATAATGATTTTAAAAAAATAGGACTTATTAATGCAAAAATTAATTATAATTATGGAAAAATTAAAAATCAATTTGTTGATTTAAAAATCAGTGTAAAATATTCAGATAAACAAATTGTTGATGCTATTAGTGAAACAAAATATACAAAAAAAGTTAATTTTCAAAGTTCAGTAATGGAATTAAATGATTCAATTAATGCTGAATTTATTAAAAATTCATTAATTTCTGAAATTAAAAATTCTTTTAAAAATAATTTATTTTCATTAAACAAAATTACTAATAATAAAGAAATTGATTTAAAAGATGAAGACTTCACAGTTAGTGGTTCTATTGATGCAAAAATTAATTATAATTATGATTCATTTAAAAATTTAACTACTAATCTAACAATTATCATAGGTGAAGGTCAAATTTCTAATAAATATGAATTAAATGATGGAAAAATAAATAAATTTCTTCAAATCTGAGATAGTATAATATTTGCTGCAACAGAGAACGGAAATATTTGAGAGATTGATTTTACTAATAATACAAAAATCAATAAATATCAATTAAATGAAGAACGTATAAATAGTTTAATTAAAGCATCAAATGGTAAAGTATATGCTGGTACAATAACAAATACAGTTTGAGAAATTAATTTAGAAACTGAAACTGCAGAAAAGAAATTCACTGGATTTGGTGATAAGTATGATTCTAAAACTTTAATTGAAGGTTCAAAAGATAAGTTATATGTTGGTACTGGTATTGGTAATGTTTATGAATTAGATATTAATACTGGTAATACTAAAAAATATCGTTTTGACGATTGAGGTGATGTAAATACCCTAGTTAAAATTACAGAAAATAAAATAGACTTCTTGCAAAACTATGATATTAATCACATTTTTTAAGTTTAAAAATTTATTTTAATAACACTTTTAATATTTTTTAAAAATTATTGTTCAAAATATGTTTTATTTTTTGTCATTAAAATACAACAAAAATTATTATTTCAAATAAAAAAATAAAATATTAAATTATCAAATATATTTAAATTAATAATTGTAAATTATAAATTGAAGCTATTAAATTAAATCTTAATGCAAATTTTTTTCTTCTATTTCGATATTTTTCACTAATAATTTTAAATTTTTTAAGAATCGCAAAAACATGTTCAATAACAACTCTCATTTTTGAAATAGCCTTATTATTTTTCTTTTCTTCTTTAGTTAAAGGGTTTTTCTTTGATTTTCGTTTAGGTAATAAGACATTTTTATGTATGTTTTGTATACCTTGATATCCTAAATCTACTAAAATAGTTGTTTCTGATAAAAATTTCGTTTTTGAATTTTTTAAAATTTTAAAATCATGATTTTTACCATAAGAAAAATAAGAACTTATAATTTTTTTACTATCTTTTTCAATTATGACTTGAGTTTTTATTGTATGTTTTTTCTTTTTTCCTGAATAATATTGTTTTTGACTTTTTTTGGGCGTTGAATAGTACTTTCAGTCACATCAATGATAACTGTTTTATCTTTAAAATTATTATTTAACAGTGATTTTTGCCCATCAAGTTGTTGAAAATCAGGATGTTTTATTAAAGTATTTTCTATTCACTTGATATTCCTATAGCAACTACTTTCACTAATTCCATAACTTTTAGCAATATGAAAATAAGTTCGATACTCTCTTCAATATTCTAAAGTCATTAATAAACGATTTTCTAATGATAATTTATTAGGTGTACCACCATTTTTAAACTTTTTTACTTCTTCTGTCTTTAAAATTTTTAGAATTTTATTAAAAATAATATCATTTATACCAGTTAATCTTAATAATTCTGGATTGTTAATAGTTTTTAATTTATCAAACATCATAGATTACCTATCTTTTTTATTTTTAATTTTATTTTAAAAATTAAATTTTTAATAGATAGGTTTTGCAAGAAGTCTATTGAATAATTTTTATACAGTAAATAAAAAACATATATTTAAAAAGGTGCGTAACATATATTACGCGCCTTTTTTTCGTTTTATTTTTTTAGATTTATATCACTTATTATAACTTAATATATGATTTTTTTTGTTTTTTTCTTAATACTAATAATAAAATAATACTCGTTAAAAAAATACCAATAACAGCACCAGCGATTGAAATAATAAAACGTATTAAAATTTGTTGAGGAGTTAAAAAGTATCCTGACAAATAAAATAATGATAAAACAAAAGCAAATGGAATACTATATGTAAATTGATCTAATTGATGTAATTTTAACTTATATGTAATAAAGGTTATAATAAAAGTAAATATGATTAAACTTAAACTAGAAAGTACCATTATTCAAAAAGGTAATTTAAAAGTAAAAGTAAAATCAGTACTAGTAGTAAAAAAAGAATAATCCCTGGAATTAATACTTGTATTATTAAATAGCCAACACTTATCAAAAACTTAGTTCTTAGAAATGTATTTTCACTATTATTTTCAAAATTAACTTCTTGGTTTTTATTTTCCATACTTATCCTCTTCTATAATATAATTCTTTACAATTTTAACATGCTTTTATCAATAATTAAATACGATTTATATTTATTAAATAACACTTATTTTAATACAAAAATTTAAAATAAAAGTAAAAATAGTTTTCCACAATTTAATGAAATTAAAAATTATTTATCCTATAAATTAATTGATTTTTTTGATTTAGTTTTTGTTTTATTTTGTAAATATGTATTAAAATTTATTGCGTGTTTTTGTGCTTCTTCTAAATCTTGTTTTTGTACTTTTTTCTTTTCATCAAATTTTTTTGCTGCTACTTTTCCTTTTATAATAACTACATGACTACCTTTAACAACTGCATAAGTAACACCACCAGCAACAGCAGCTCCTGCAACAATAATGCCTGCAGGTGGAGATATAAAAAAAGTTGTAACCAAAACACCAGCAGCACCAATAATAGTACCTCTAACAGCACCTTCAGGAATCCCTTCATAAGCCTCCTTAACAAGTCCTTTAGTAGACGCACAAATAATTTTTAACGTTTTTGCTGTTGTTGAATGCTTTGTTTTAAATTTTTTTCAGTATTTGTATTTTTTCTTAGTCATTTCTGGATGATAATTACTATCAACTAATATAAAATTAGTTTCATCTTTTTGTCTTTCATCTAAATCTGCAATTGCCTTTTCTAGTTCTAATCAAGTCATTATTAACTTCTCCTTTTTTAAAAAAAATAAAAAAAACTCATTTACTTTTGAATAAGTAATGAGTTTAAAACTTAATATAAGTTTTAAAAAAATAATATCATATTTTCTATATTTAGTATAGAAAATTTAATTATTCTTATCAATATTACATAAATTTTTATACTATCTATATGATTAAAATTTAGGGGACCGTGTCGAAGATGTCGGTAACTAATCATTTTCAAAAATAAAAACTTTCTTTTTTTTACCCTTGAATTAAAAATAAATGACAAAAGACGAGAATAAAAATCTTGTCTTTTTTTGTAATTGTAAAATTTTAAAATTTTTAATAAACCTCTTTAACGCTATTATCAACACGTGTTAGGAAACTAAAAAAGTGAACTACAACACAGTTGTTAAAAATAGTAGCTAGCATGTGGACTTGCATGGATAAATAAAAAGTGGAGTGATACCTAATAAAATATACTAACCAGTATTGGTAATTCTTGGGGTGGGAGCGAATTGGAAACTAGTATATATAGACCCGGAGTGGGGACGAACTATTATTATTCTTAATTTAACCAACCTTGCCACTGACAAGTGAGCAAGTGTTGGTTTTATTTTTTATTTTTTTTGAAAAATTTTTTGGGCGAGAAAATAAATTTCAAACTTGTAAAAAAAATTGAGCGGTGCCGGTTCAATTAAAATATTAATTTGCTAAACGCAAATTTAATAAATATTGAATCGAATGCCTCAATGTTTTTTAAAATTTCACAATAGACTTCTTGCAAAACTATGATATTAATCACATTTTTTAAGTTTAAAAATTTATTTTAATAACACTTTTAATATTTTTTAAAAATTATTGTTCAAAATATGTTTTATTTTTTGTCATTAAAATACAACAAAAATTATTATTTCAAATAAAAAAATAAAATAGACTTCTTGCAAAACTATGATATTAATCACATTTTTTAAGTTTAAAAATTTATTTTAATAACACTTTTAATATTTTTTAAAAATTATTGTTCAAAATATGTTTTATTTTTTGTCATTAAAATACAACAAAAATTATTATTTCAAATAAAAAAATAAAATATTAAATTATCAAATATATTTAAATTAATAATTGTAAATTATAAATTGAAGCTATTAAATTAAATCTTAATGCAAATTTTTTTCTTCTATTTCGATATTTTTCACTAATAATTTTAAATTTTTTAAGAATCGCAAAAACATGTTCAATAACAACTCTCATTTTTGAAATAGCCTTATTATTTTTCTTTTCTTCTTTAGTTAAAAGGTTTTTCTTTGATTTTCGTTTAGGTAATAAGACATTTTTATGTATGTTTTGTATACCTTGATATCCTAAATCTACTAAAATAGTTGTTTCTGATAAAAATTTCGTTTTTGAATTTTTTAAAATTTTAAAATCATGATTTTTACCATAAGAAAAATAAGAACTTATAATTTTTTTACTATCTTTTTCAATTATGACTTGAGTTTTTATTGTATGTTTTTTCTTTTTTCCTGAATAATATTGTTTTTGACTTTTTTTGGGCGTTGAATAGTACTTTCAGTCACATCAATGATAACTGTTTTATCTTTAAAATTATTATTTAACAGTTATTTTTGCCCATCAAGTTGTTGAAAATCAGGATGTTTTATTAAAGTATTTTCTATTCACTTGATATTCCTATAGCAACTACTTTCACTAATTCCATAACTTTTAGCAATATGAAAATAAGTTCGATACTCTCTTCAATATTCTAAAGTCATTAATAAACGATTTTCTAATGATAATTTATTAGGTGTACCACCATTTTTAAACTTTTTTACTTCTTCTGTCTTTAAAATTTCTAGAATTTTATTAAAAATAATATCATTTATACCAGTTAATCTTAATAATTCTGGATTGTTAATAGTTTTTAATTTATCAAACATCATAGATTACCTATCTTTTTTATTTTTAATTTTATTTTAAAAATTAAATTTTTAATAGATAGGTTTTGCAAGAAGTCTAATGCAATATCACTTAATTATTGGTATTGACCCTGCTGGTATTGGTAATAATGGAATTGTTATATATTCAAATGAAACTAATAATATTGTTTTTAATGAAACATTCAATACATTAACTGTTTTATGAACTAAAAATATTTATAAAGAAAAATTTCAATTAATTAAAGAAAAATTTATTGATAAAAAAATATTAGTTATTGTAGAAAATTTCTTTTTAAGTTCAAAACAATTATTAACTAATCCATTAGCAACCCCTAAAATTATTGGTGCATTAATGGTATTAGTTCAAGATGTTATGAATTGAGATTATCAAGAAAGTGAACCAAAAAATAAAACTAAAATAGAAAATTATAAAGGAAATATAAAATTAACAAAACATGAACAAGATGCTTATAAACATATTCAATATTATTTAAAAAATCATAAAAAAATATTAATTTTTGATAATTATTTAAGGAAATTATAAAAATGAAAGATAAAACAAATTATGTCAAATTAACAGTAAAACTTAGTAACACTATTGAAGCAAAATATTACGAAAAAGGTAATAAAGAATTATATTATAGTGTTCGTGGTCAATGAAATGGATTAAACTATGTTATGGAATTGCAACACTTTTTAGGACTATTTTTTGGTAAACATTTGTTGTTGATATTTAACTGGAGTTAAGTAGTTTAAAGTGCTGTGAATTCTTATATTGTTATATCAATTGATGTAATCAAATAATTCTAATTTTAATTGGATTAATGATAAAAATTTTACATCATTAATAAATTCGGTTTTAAAAGTTTTAAAAGTTGCTTCAGCAACAGCATTATCATAAGGACAACCTTTTTTACTTAAAGAACGGTTAATGTTGAATGCTAGTAAAAGTTTATCACGTAATGTTTAGTAATCTGTGTAACTTACAAAAATAACTATGTTTAATTAATTCTAGTAAATATAATTAAATGACTAGAAAGATTGAGTTACAGATGGCTAAAAAGCAAAATATTAATAATAATGATCCAATATCAAAAGCAGTAGATTTATTATTAGGACATATTCCGTAATTAAATTTAATTAATTGTCAATAAAATTGTTTTAAAACTATTTAGTGTTATTGAATATAGAAATAAATATTTTTTGAAAAAATAGTTTAAAAAATGAGTTTACATTTTAAACAAAAAATTGTTAATAATATTTTTATATTAACTCGATAAAAATTTAAATTTTAAAAAAATATTTTTAATATTTTTTTTATTTTAATGGTTTTATTTTATTAAAAATTTCACAAAGTAAGTTAAATCTTAAGTACATAAGTCTAAATTTAGATTTTCTACATTTATTTACTAAAATTTTGAATCTTTTCAATCAAGCAAAGACATGTTCAACTTTAATTCTAATTTTAGATACAATCTTATTGTATTTTCTTTCTTGTTTAGTTAATTTTTTATTTTTAGTTCTTTTAATTGGTATTATTGTATTTTTATAAATATTTTGTATACCTTGATATCCTAAATCACCAATAATTATTGTTTTTTCTGAAAATTCAAGATTTGAATTTTTTAATATTTGAAAATCATGCACTTTACCATTATCAGCAAAAATATCAACAATTTTTTTATTAAAAAAATCATATACAATTTGAAATTTTATAGAATACATTCAACTTTTACCAGAAAAATATTCTAACTGTAGTTTTTTTTAGTTGGTCTTTCAATTTCAATCTCAGTTGAATCAATTAAATAAAATTCAAATGAATTTCAATTTTATTGTTTTTTATCAATTTTTAATTTATATCTTTCTTTTAAAAATTGGTAATCTTTGTGGTTACTAAGTTTATTTTCTACTCAAGTAATATTTCGAAAACAACTTGATGGGCTCATTTTAGATTTAATACTCATTTGAAAAAAAGTATAATATTCTTTTCAGTATAATAAAGTCATCATTAATCTTTCTTCTACTGAAAGTTTATTTTTTCGACCTTTATTTTTTTCTAATTTTTCTATTTCAATTAATTTTTCTAACATTTCATTAAAATGAAAACGTTTTATACCAAAATATCTATAAAATTCTTCATTTTTTAATTTTTTTAAATTTTCAAAAATCATTTTTATCAACACTTTTCTAAATTTATTGTTAATAACAAAATTATAAAATAAATTTTAAAATTATTAATTGACTTTTAAAAAATTTAATTACGGAATATGTCTAAAATATGTTTTATTTTTTGTCATTAAAATACAACAAAAATTATTATTTCAAATAAAAAAATAAAATATTAAATTATCAAATATATTTAAATTAATAATTGTAAATTATAAATTGAAGCTATTAAATTAAATCTTAATGCAAATTTTTTTTTTCTATTTCGATATTTTTCACTAATAATTTTAAATTTTTTAAGAATCGCAAAAACATGTTCAATAACAACTCTCATTTTTGAAATAGCCTTATTATTTTTCTTTTCTTCTTTAGTTAAAGGGTTTTTCTTTGATTTTCGTTTAGGTAATAAGACATTTTTATGTATGTTTTGTATACCTTGATATCCTAAATCTACTAAAATAGTTGTTTCTGATAAAAATTTCGTTTTTGAATTTTTTAAAATTTTAAAATCATGATTTTTACCATAAGAAAAATAAGAACTTATAATTTTTTTACTATCTTTTTCAATTATGACTTGAGTTTTTATTGTATGTTTTTTCTTTTTTCCTGAATAATATTGTTTTTGACTTTTTTTGGGCGTTGAATAGTACTTTCAGTCACATCAATAATAAATGTTTTATCTTTAAAATTATTATTTAACAGTGATTTTTGCCCATCAAGTTGTTGAAAATCAGGATGTTTTATTAAAGTATTTTCTATTCACTTGATATTCCTATAGCAACTACTTTCACTAATTCCATAACTTTTAGCAATATGAAAATAAGTTCGATACTCTCTTCAATATTCTAAAGTCATTAATAAACGATTTTCTAATGATAATTTATTAGGTGTACCACCATTTTTAAACTTTTTTACTTCTTCTGTCTTTAAAATTTCTACAATTTTATTAAAAATAATATCATTTATACCAGTTAATCTTAATAATTCTGGATTGTTAATAGTTTTTAATTTATCAAACATCATAGATTACCTATCTTTTTTATTTTTAATTTTATTTTAAAAATTAAATTTTTAATAGATAGGTTTTGCAAGAAGTCTAATATTTATTGTTAATATTTGATTTTTATTTTATTTAATTTATCATCAAAAAGAGCAGACAAATAGATTCACTAATATTTATAGTCAAATTAATTTAACAATATACATAACTATTACTGCCCTTATTTTTTGAGTGTGGATATTTATTGATAGTGTTTCAAAGTTAGATTTAGAACTTAATTGATTTTGAAAATTGAATAATTTATCTTTATTTTGTTCCTTTTTAGATCATTTAGTATCACCAATATTGATGATTATTTTTTTAATTTTAACGTTTAGAAAAAACAAATTTAATATCAATATTAAAAAACAATTTATATTAGTGGTTATTTATCCAATTATTTATCTAACTTATATTTATATTAGAGCCGGTATTTTACAAGCAAATGATGTTAAAAATTTTATTTATCCTTATAACATCCTCAACTTTAATTATTCAATTATTGGAATTCCATTATGAATTAATAGTATCTTAGTTATAATGTTAATTATTAGTACTATTATTAGTACTACATTATTTTATTTGTGAATTAATAAATTTTATTATAAAACAATTAAAGAACAAATAATAATGCAAATAAAGTAATATTTCTGCTAAATCTTAACAATAAATATTAAGCTGATTCATGGTAAAATATAAATATATATTTTAATATTTTAAAATAGGTGAGGTAAGATGGCATTCTTAAAAAGAATCGAAGCATATGGTTTTAAGTCATTTGCAGAGCCTTTAACAATAGAATTTGATACTAATATTGTAGGTATTGTTGGCCCTAATGGTTCTGGGAAGTCTAATATTAATGATGCTATTCGTTGAGTTTTAGGTGAACAATCAGTTAAATCATTACGTGGTGAAAATAGTGAAGATATAATTTTTAATGGTGCTAAAGGAAAACAACCATTAAATAGTGCTCAAGTTACTTTAGTTTTTGATAATACTAATAAAATATTTAAAGTTGATTTTAATGAAGTACAAATTACTAGAAAAACTTTTCGTAATAGTTCAGAAAATGAATATTACATTAATAAAGCTCGTGTTCGTTTAAAAGATGTACAAGAAATTATTATGGGTACAGGTTTAGCTAAAGGTTCACTTGCAATTATTAGTCAAGGTAATGTTTCACGATTTGCTGATTCTAAGCCAGAAGAAAGAAGAACTTTATTTGAAGAGGCTGCTGGTGTTTCAAAATACAAAAAGAGGAAAGAAGAGTCATTACGTAAATTAGAGCGTACTAATGAAAATTTAGTTCGAGTTAATGATATTATTAGTGAAATAAGTAGAAAAATTGAACCATTAGCAAAACAAGCACAGAAAGCTAAAACTTATGTTGAATTACGTGATAATTTAAAAAAATATGAAATTACTATTATTGTTAAAGATTTGGAGACATATCATAATCAATTAAAACTTACAACAGTTAGTATAAATGATAATGAAATTTTACAACAACAACTTAATTTAAATATTAGTAAGAATGAACAACAATTAAAATTTTTAAAAAATAAAAGTTATGATTTAGATAAAAACATTAATAGTTTAGAAATGAATTTATCTAATGTTAATAGTTTATTGCAAGTTTTAGAACAACAAAAATCGTTAATGAAAACAAAACAAAGTGAAATAAAAGATCAAACAGAAGTTGAAAAATTAAAAAATGAAATTGAAACTTTGCTTACTATTATTGAACAAAAAACTTTTTTACAAAAAAAAGAACAAGAAAATTTTGATAAAATTAATAATTTATTTGAAGAACTAAATGTTCAACATCAAGATTTAATTTTAGGACAAAATAATATTCATCGTGGTTTAGGTGAAAAAAAAGCACAATTAGAATCGGTAATTAATTATCAACAACGACAAAATCAAAAATATTTGGGTGTTCAAACAATTTTAAATAATAAAGATAAACTATATGGCATCATTGGAGTAGTGAGTGATTTAATTTCGGTGCCCGATCTTTATAGTGAAGCGATTGTTAAAGTATTGGGCAATACTTTAAAAAACATTGTTACGGCGACTAACAAAGATGCAACCAAGGCTGTTGAATTTTTAAAACAAAATAAAGCGGGAATTGCCACTTTTTTACCTTTAAATTCAATTCAAGTTCGAACAGCGACTAAAGAAGATGAAATTATTGTTAATAATAAATCAGGTTATTTAAGTTTTGCTCATCATTTAGTTACAGCAGTTGATAATAGAATTCAGCCGATTATTAATTTTCTTTTAGGTCGTACTATTATTTGTGAAGACTTAGAAAGCGCAAGAGTTATTTCACAATTAATTGCTGCTAAATACCAATGTGTAACTTTAGATGGTCAATTAATTAAAGCTGGTGGTGCTATTGTTGGAGGTTATCAACATCAAAATAGTATTAATGTTTTTAAAGAAAAGTTAATAGTTTCTGAATTAAAAGAAGAAATTAAATCATTAGAACAACAATTAGTTAATATAAATGTCCAAAGAACAAGTATTGAAAGCGAATTAAATAATTATCAAGGTCAAAAGTTGACAATTACTTTAACAATAAATAAACTGATTAGTGAAATTAGTGATATCACTAATCAATCACAATTATTAACTACTCAATATCAAACATTAACTGGTAAAAAATTAGATATTGATACTACAAACCAATTAAATGATATTTTTATTCAATATGAAAATTCTAAATATGATCAAGCAACAATAAAAAGTCAACTACAATTAATTCGTAAACAGAAACATCAATTATTAGAACAAATGCAAAGTTTAGAAAATGAATTATATAGTTTAAATCAAGAACATTTTATGACTAGTGATAAATTAAATAATCAAAAGCTTGAACAAGTAAAAATGGAGTCAAAAGTAGAACAACATTTAAGACGTTTAGTTGAAACTTATAATTTAACTTATGAATATGCTAGAGAACATTATAGTGAACCATTAGCAGACGAACAACAAGCACGTAATTTGGTACAACAATTACGTAGTGAAATTGAAGATTTAGGATTTGTAAATATTAATGCTATTGAAGAATTTGAAAATGAAAATGAACGTTATTTACGTTTAAAAACTAAACATGATGAATTACAATTAGCATCACAATCTTTGTTAACAGCCATTGATGAAATGGATAATGTTATGGTAACGCAATTTGATGAAACAATGAAAGCTATTAATATGGTATTGCCCGAAACATTTCAAACTTTATTTGGTGGAGGAACTTGTAGTTTACGATATACATCACCTGATGATATTTTAAATACAGGTGTGGAAGTGCTTGCTAATCCTCCTGGTAAAAGAATTAGTAATTTAAACTTATTATCAGGTGGTGAAAAATCATTAGTTGCATTAGCAGTATTATTTGCTATTTTAAAAGTCAAGCCGTTGCCATTGACAATATTAGATGAGGTTGAAGCACCATTGGATCCAGCAAATTTAGAGCGTTTTGCTAGATATGTTCGTAGTTTTTCACAATATACACAATTTATTATTGTTACTCATCGTCCAGGCACAATGGAAAATTGTGATGTATTATATGGTACAACTATGCAAAATCAAGGAATTACGAAAATGGTAGCCATTAAATTAGCAGATGCTAAAAAAATTATTGAAAGCGATAAATCAGTGAAAAATGTTAATTATGTCGTTTAAATTTTATGTTATATTAAAAATAAATTTATTAAAAACAGACCTATTTCACAGGTCTGTTTTTAATAAATTTAAGTATTATTATTTTTTATTGTGATGAAACATTAACGATTCATGTTGGTGTTAAACTAACCATATCAATAACAACTCCATTACCATTATCATAGTCAGAAATTTGTCATATGTATCATTGTGCAATTAATATTGCTGCAACTGCACCAATTATTGGAGCTAATGCTGGTAAGGCAACACCTAGGACAGCAGAGACTGCTCCTATTCCCGAACCAATCGCATTATTTAATTTATGTAATAGACTTCTTGCAAAACCTATCTTTTTTATTTTTAATTTTTAAAATAAAATTAAAAATAAAAAAGATAGGTAATCTATGATGTTTGATAAATTAAAAACTATTAACAATCCAGAATTATTAAGATTAACTGGTATAAATGATATTATTTTTAATAAAATTCTAGAAATTTTAAAGACAGAAGAAGTAAAAAAGTTTAAAAATGGTGGTACACCTAATAAATTATCATTAGAAAATCGTTTATTAATGACTTTAGAATATTGAAGAGAGTATCGAACTTATTTTCATATTGCTAAAAGTTATGGAATTAGTGAAAGTAGTTGCTATAGGAATATCAAGTGAATAGAAAATACTTTAATAAAACATCCTGATTTTCAACAACTTGATGGGCAAAAATCACTGTTAAATAATAATTTTAAAGATAAAACAGTTATCATTGATGTGACTGAAAGTACTATTCAACGCCCAAAAAAAGTCAAAAACAATATTATTCAGGAAAAAAGAAAAAACATACAATAAAAACTCAAGTCATAATTGAAAAAGATAGTAAAAAAATTATAAGTTCTTATTTTTCTTATGGTAAAAATCATGATTTTAAAATTTTAAAAAATTCAAAAACGAAATTTTTATCAGAAACAACTATTTTAGTAGATTTAGGATATCAAGGTATACAAAACATACATAAAAATGTCTTATTACCTAAACGAAAATCAAAGAAAAACCCTTTAACTAAAGAAGAAAAGAAAAATAATAAGGCTATTTCAAAAATGAGAGTTGTTATTGAACATGTTTTTGCGATTCTTAAAAAATTTAAAATTATTAGTGAAAAATATCGAAATAGAAGAAAAAAATTTGCATTAAGATTTAATTTAATAGCTTCAATTTATAATTTACAATTATTAATTTAAATATATTTGATAATTTAATATTTTATTTTTTTATTTGAAATAATAATTTTTGTTGTATTTTAATGACAAAAAATAAAACATATTTTGAACAATAATTTTTAAAAAATATTAAAAGTGTTATTAAAATAAATTTTTAAACTTAAAAAATGTGATTAATATCATAGTTTTGCAAGAAGTCTAATGTATCATGATTTAATCCAATAACATGGTAAGCAAAATAATATTGATAATAGTTTTCGCCACCTGCATATGTTGCTACGTTATTTTTTGTTAGATATTTTCAAACGTTATTTTCAGCAGTAATATTAGATAAATCAACATTACTTACTTTTTTTATATCTTGGTTTAAAATAGTATTAACAGCTTCTGTTTTTTGATTAGTCTTTAAGTTACTACTTAAATTTCCTACAGTTGTACCAAGTGTTAAAACACTTAGGGCAGTAATTAAATTTTTCATTTTAAACACCTTCTTTATATATGTGATAAATTAAAAGGATATTTTGGATTAATAATAGTTTCTATAAATTTTAGGAATGATAATATTAATCCAAAACTTGGAAATATTTTCTATCCATCTTAATTTTAACACTTTAAGTATTAATATAAAAGGCAAGAAAAATTAGTAATATATTAATTAATATATTGTTATAATATTATTTTTAAATTTTGGTAATTTATTAGGATTAGTAATTCCTGAATAATTTGCAAAGTTACTATGTTCTCTTACTTTTTTTACATTTCATGTTGAAAGGTCTTGATCAAATAATTTAGCGCCATAAAACATAAAATTCATATATACTGCATTAGAAGTATTTCAATTTGAAAGGTTTTGATTGAATGAGGTTGCACCATAAAACATAAGACTAAAACGGTTTATATTAGATACATTTCATGTTGAAAGATCTTGATTGAATGAAGTTGCATTTGCAAACATAACAAAAGTACTTTTTACATTAGAAACATTTCAATTAGTAATATTACTATTAAATGAAGTGGCTCCATTAAATGTAAAATTCATATTTGTTATATTGGAAGTATCTCATGTTGAAAGGTCTTGATTGAATAAGGTTGCACCTGTAAACATATTTTTTAAAGATGTGATTTCTGGTGGTAATTTGTCAGGTACTTTTTCAATTGTTCTTGGCATTCTAACAACTTGAATTTCTTCTAATGTATTTTTAAAAAATCCAATTTGAATAATTTCTTTACTATTTATCTTTGATAGGTCTCTTTCACTAGTTGTTATTTGTTTGCCATCTTTGTCAATATAAATTGTGTCTTGTTGAGTTTTATTTTGAATATAGTTAGTTGTAATATCATTTTTTTGTATAGTTGAGTTTAAGAAACTTGTTAAATTTCCTGTGGTTGTTGCAAGTGTTAAAAGACTTACTGCTATTAATAATGTTTTCATTATGAAAACCCCCTTTTTATTTTTTCCAATAACTTCTTAAATTTAAGAAGTTAACTACATTTTAGTGTTTTTAAAAATAAATGCAATTAACTATTTTTGTATATTTGTATTAATAACAAATTATGAAATACTACAATAACTATTATCTTTGTTTATTGAATTTTGTTTATTTTGTGTATCATTAGCATTTATTTTAATAACATCTAATTTGTCATTTACTTTTTCTTTTTTAATATTTTTATTTTTTTCTCTTTCTTTTAATAAATCTTGTGTGTAATATATATTAACTATTTCAGTTATTGATGGCATAATTTTAATTCCCCTTTATTTTAAAATTAAAAATTCAATTACTTTAAAACTAAAGTTAATTATAAACTTATATTATGTAAGTTTATAATTGAATTATATATTTAAAATATATAATTTAAATATATTTTTGTACAAAATTAAAATTTAAATCTAAGTTATTAAACTTATTTCATTAGTTGTTATAATTGAAATATATTTTTTTAATTCTTCTAAGTTATTAATTATATCTTGTGATAAGTTATGTTTATTTAATTTTCAATTTGAATAATGGACATATTCCGTAATTAAATTTAATTAATTGTCAATAAAATTGTTTTAAAACTATTTAGTGTTATTGAATATAGAAATAAATATTTTTTGAAAAAATAGTTTAAAAAATGAGTTTACATTTTAAACAAAAAATTGTTAATAATATTTTTATATTAACTCGATAAAAATTTAAATTTTAAAAAAATATTTTTAATATTTTTTTTATTTTAATGGTTTTATTTTATTAAAAATTTCACAAAGTAAGTTAAATCTTAAGTACATAAGTCTAAATTTAGATTTTCTACATTTATTTACTAAAATTTTGAATCTTTTCAATCAAGCAAAGACATGTTCAACTTTAATTCTAATTTTAGATACAATCTTATTGTATTTTCTTTCTTGTTTAGTTAATTTTTTATTTTTAGTTCTTTTAATTGGTATTATTGTATTTTTATAAATATTTTGTATACCTTGATATCCTAAATCACCAATAATTATTGTTTTTTCTGAAAATTCAAGATTTGAATTTTTTAATATTTGAAAATCATGCACTTTACCATTATCAGCAAAAATATCAACAATTTTTTTATTAAAAAAATCATATACAATTTGAAATTTTATAGAATACATTCAACTTTTACCAGAAAAATATTCTAACTGTAGTTTTTTTTAGTTGGTCTTTCAATTTCAATCTCAGTTGAATCAATTAAATAAAATTGAAATTCATTTGAATTTTCTTGTTTTTTATCAATTTTTAATTTATATCTTTCTTTTAAAAATTGGTAATCTTTGTGGTTACTAAGTTTATTTTCTACTCAAGTAATATTTCGAAAACAACTTGATGGGCTCATTTTAGATTTAATACTCATTTGAAAAAAAGTATAATATTCTTTTCAGTATAATAAAGTCATCATTAATCTTTCTTCTACTGAAAGTTTATTTTTTCGACCTTTATTTTTTTCTAATTTTTCTATTTCAATTAATTTTTCTAACATTTCATTAAAATGAAAACGTTTTATACCAAAATATCTATAAAATTCTTCATTTTTTAATTTTTTTAAATTTTCAAAAATCATTTTTATCAACACTTTTCTAAATTTATTGTTAATAACAAAATTATAAAATAAATTTTAAAATTATTAATTGACTTTTAAAAAATTTAATTACGGAATATGTCTAATGAAATAATTTAAATTTATTATTATCAAATACTGATTTTATTTGTTCATTTTTTACTTTCATTATTTCTAAATTAAAAGGTACACGTTCATTCATATAATTAATATGATATTGATATATATTATCTGGATTACAAGTTGTTATTTTAATTCTTTTTTTAGCATTACCAATAGCAAATGTTATTGCTTGAAATTCTGCTTGACTAAATTCATTTGCTTCTTCTTCTCATTCTATTGCTAAATCAAAACCTTTTATTTCTGCTCTAGAAAGACCTTTTAAAGGTATTCTATCATTACTATTACTATATACACCCATCACTCGTATAAATGATTTATTACCTTTAAATCTAAAATCTGCTTGTTTATTTGGATATTTTAAATTAAAGTCTACATAATCATTAAATCCAGCAGAAATAAATGCTTCATATATTTCTTTAACCATATCATTAATATCTTTATTTAATTTTCTAAATCCATAAATAGCAACTTTTTTATTTAATTTAATTGCTACTGCAAATAATACTGGTAATATCATTGCAACATTAAATGTTTTACTACTATATCGTGATCCACTAAAATTATATTCATCATGTGTAAAATCAGATTCACCTAATAATCAATAAACTATTTCATATATAAATGTAAATTCTTTATTCATAATATTATTCCTGTAATTCTTCTAATTTTAAAAGTTGGCCATATCTTGTAGGGTCACTAACAATAGCGATTGTATCATTTTGCATTTGTAAAGAAATTCTTATTCTCTCATTAACTTTATCTCAATATAATGTTTGAACATCAGTATTCAACTCACCATATAAAAATTCTTTACACATAAAAGCAAATTTCTTATTACTTGATTGATTTTCAAAATTATAATAAATTTTATATTTAGTATTTGATTTAAAAGTATATTTAATATGATTTATATTTATTTTTGTTCCTACTTCTTTTCATTGTGGAATACTTGGAGTTGGTGTATTTTTTAATTCAATATCTCAAATATTTTCTTCTATTTCATTTGTAGTTAAACTACCAGACCTTATTTGTAATTTTGATTTAATATCAACTTTAATAGTATCTTGTAATTCTTCTAATGAAAATATATTCCCATATTGTTTATTTCCTCCAATAATAATTAATTGACTTTTTCTATTAACAGTTCCTAATTTAATAATTAATGAAGCATCTTCATTATCAATTTTACCTTTAACAAGCATATAATCTCCACCTATATGAGTAGAACTAGATTTAAATTCTATTTTTAGTTTTACACTTGTTTGATTAAAAGGTGGTTTATCTCATGTTATAAATGCTCTATAATATTTATTAAAACTAAGAGCAAAATCTTCTCATGTACGATTATCAAGACTTTTACCTATTATTTTTCAATTTTCTTTATCTTGTTTTTTATCAATATTAATTTTATTTTCATTAATAGCACCAACAATAGTTTTATTACTAGTTTCTAAAGTAGGAATTTCTTGACCAATAGCATTCATAGAAAAAGCAATTGGAAATTGTGATTTTGTATCTTCTAATTTTTTATCTACTTCTTCTTTTTTATAATAATCTGATAAATCTGCACTTCCACCAGTAGCACTAATAGTATTAGTTTTTTCATCAATCTTAATATTTTCACCAGCAGTTAATTTATTTTGTTTTTTATCTAATAAAGTATCAACATATACTTTATTTGTAGAATCAGTTTCAAAAGTAGGTGTACCAACATCAATAATTCTTTTATCATTAGCAGAAATACCTTTATCATCTTTTGAATTAATAAAATTAGGATTATCTTTATTAACTTCTCATAATGAATTACCACCAATAGCACTAATAACTTTCTTTTCTTGAGTTTCTTTACCATCAACTAATTTCATAGTATCATTACTAAAATATTTAGTAAATAATTCAAGTGTTGTTAAATTATCTATTGATTTAATACCCCTAGTATCAATATAAAGTACTGAACCCATAATATTTTTTGGATGACTAATAGTAATTTCAGTTCTAGGGTCTGATGATTTTAAATTAAGAGTTTGTAAATAAATTTCTCATGGATTTTGTTCACCACCATTACCCATAAATTTTTTAAATCAATTTTGTTTAGGTGAAACATTAAGATTAAAACCTTGCATAGTTGGATATTCATTTATTTCTTTTAAATAATTAAATACTTGTGGAACAATATAATAAGGTTCTTCTGGATAGTAATACCACCTTGACCAATACTTGCTTGACCACGTGCATATTCAACACCTTTACCTAATAAAAAATTAACATAATGAGTAGTTGCTGTTTGTATATTATCAGTAAATTTTGTTGGATTTATTTCTGGTCATTTTTTTGAAATAGTAAAACCACTTAAAAAATCAATATTACTACTTGCAATTTCTATTGCATATCTAATTTCACTATCTGGTGTTGTAACTTCATCAAATAATGATTTATTAAATCCTTTTCAATTTTTAAATTCTTCAATTGTAATAAACATTAATGGGTCTTTAATAGCCATAATAATTTACTCCTTAATGTAAAATAAAGGGTATTTAAACCCTTTAAATTTTAAATTTAGTTACTTTTTTCTTATCTTTTTCAGATAATTCTTTCTTTTTAGATTTTTGTGCTATTACAAAATTATCTATTTGTTCTTGTTCTACATTAAAACTATCAAGTAATTTAGCAGTTGATGTAGTTTCTAATTGTAATTGAGAATTTATTTGTTTAATATTTGCTTTAATAAATTCTAATTCTTTATTATTTTTTAATTCTTTTGCTAAATTAGATTGTTTTGATTTTTTAATAAATTTTGATAAAAATAATAAAACAATAGTAACAATTACTCCACTAGCAACTGCTCCACTTAATACTGCTGATATTACTGTTGTAGATAAATTCATTTTTTATTCCTCCAATTGTATTTTATTTGAATGTTGTTTACATAAAAGACATTCTTTTTTATGTTTTTTAATTTCTTTATATTGATATATTAAATAAGGACTTGTAATTATTATTGGAATAGCTATTAATAAATATTTAATTAATTTTCCATAATTACCTAATTTAGTTATAAGATTTAATCCAATATGACCAAACATAGGAAATAAAGTTAATATTAAATGGTCAGGTCAAGTAAAATTATATTGATTAGTTTGATTATCAATAATTAAATTAGTTATTGGATGAGTATAATTACCTATTCCCATTGATATTGGTATTTTAGGTATTAATCAAGGTGTTATTGTAAAAAATAATGTTATAAACATACCAAGACTATGACTAGTTATTTTTAAAATATTTGATATTAAAATTTTAATTTTATCTATATGAGTACTATTTTTATTAAATCAAATCTTATTTAATCTTTTATATTCTTTATTATCTTTACTTAATGGATTAATAGTATTTCATATACCAATTGGTTTAATTGGTTTATCTAATTCAATAATAATTACCACCTACTTTCATGTTTTATAAAAATTAGAATTTTGTTTAATTTTTATATATTTTCTTGTATGTAAAGAATTTTTTAATAATTGTTTTCTTTCATATCTTCATTGTGTACTTCCAATTTCATTTTTAGATAAAGTTTTATATTCTTTTAATTTAAAAAAACCTTTTTCTAATCTATTAAGAAAATGCATAGTTTTTTGAACATTAATATTATTTGGATAAATTACACTAGTATCTTGTGAACCATAATATTTACCTTTTTTAGCTAATTCACTTTTAACATATTTTCTTAATTGACTTGGTAATCATTTTCTATTTCAAAATTTTCAAAATATTGTTCCAGCACCAGAACCATTTTTACCTTTTGCTTGTGTCATTAATATTCATATTTCTTGTGGAAATGTTGGATAAGTATATGGACCATATCATATTTGTCTTTTATCATTGGACATATTCCGTAATTAAATTTAATTAATTGTCAATAAAATTGTTTTAAAACTATTTAGTGTTATTGAATATAGAAATAAATATTTTTTGAAAAAATAGTTTAAAAAATGAGTTTACATTTTAAACAAAAAATTGTTAATAATATTTTTATATTAACTCGATAAAAATTTAAATTTTAAAAAAATATTTTTAATATTTTTTTTATTTTAATGGTTTTATTTTATTAAAAATTTCACAAAGTAAGTTAAATCTTAAGTACATAAGTCTAAATTTAGATTTTCTACATTTATTTACTAAAATTTTGAATCTTTTCAATCAAGCAAAGACATGTTCAACTTTAATTCTAATTTTAGATACAATCTTATTGTATTTTCTTTCTTGTTTAGTTAATTTTTTATTTTTAGTTCTTTTAATTGGTATTATTGTATTTTTATAAATATTTTGTATACCTTGATATCCTAAATCACCAATAATTATTGTTTTTTCTGAAAATTCAAGATTTGAATTTTTTAATATTTGAAAATCATGCACTTTACCATTATCAGCAAAAATATCAACAATTTTTTTATTAAAAAAATCATATACAATTTGAAATTTTATAGAATACATTCAACTTTTACCAGAAAAATATTCTAACTGTAGTTTTTTTTAGTTGGTCTTTCAATTTCAATCTCAGTTGAATCAATTAAATAAAATTGAAATTCATTTGAATTTTCTTGTTTTTTATCAATTTTTAATTTATATCTTTCTTTTAAAAATTGGTAATCTTTGTGGTTACTAAGTTTATTTTCTACTCAAGTAATATTTCGAAAACAACTTGATGGGCTCATTTTAGATTTAATACTCATTTGAAAAAAAGTATAATATTCTTTTCAGTATAATAAAGTCATCATTAATCTTTCTTCTACTGAAAGTTTATTTTTTCGACCTTTATTTTTTTCTAATTTTTTTATTTCAATTAATTTTTCTAACATTTCATTAAAATGAAAACGTTTTATACCAAAATATCTATAAAATTCTTCATTTTTTAATTTTTTTAAATTTTCAAAAATCATTTTTATCAACACTTTTCTAAATTTATTGTTAATAACAAAATTATAAAATAAATTTTAAAATTATTAATTGACTTTTAAAAAATTTAATTACGGAATATGTCTATTATCACTTTGAAATAATGTTGTTAAAGTTCCAATTTTTAAATTTTTATTATCAACAATAAATCTACCTTTTTTAAATCCTGAACTTGATAATACTTCTCATGCATTATTTGGTATTTCTTCTTCATTTTCTTTAAATAAATTATCAAATTTATTTACATAATTTTTAACAGTTCTAATTTCTGTTGGTATAATAGAATTTTTAAAACTATTTATTGGATTTTTAAATTTATTAATTTCATTTTGTAATATAGATAATTCACTTGGTTTTAATATACTTGTTAATTTTTTAAGTATATTTGGATTAAAAACACTATATGGTTGATGTATTTCTTTTTCACTAATATTTTCACTATCAAATACTGCTTTTAATGATTGATTTTTATAATAAGTTTTTAAAGCATTTATTAATGCTAATTTAATATCATTACTTACTAAAGCATTATATATTCATTCAATAATTAAAGGATTCATTATAAACTCATGTGATTATAATCTGAATTTAATGAAGCATTATCCTGATTTAATTGTACTTCGCTCATATTATCACTACCATATTGACTAGTTGTCTCACTATTAATTGAAAATCTATTATCATTAATTAATCTTGCAGTTTCATTATTAAATGGTGTTTCTTGCATTTCTTCAATATGATTTGTAGTTTCCATAGGTAGTAAATTATGAATAATTTCAGAAGCACCAGCAATTATGGTAGGTACTGCATAAGCATTATTAAAATCGTTATTAATACCCATTGCTACACCACTACTAATCAAACATCCACCAGTTGCCATATTACAAATTTTTCTTATTGCTTCAAATTTATTAGGTATTAACTCAGTTAATCCACTAATAAGATTTGATATACCATAAGCATTTAAACTAATATATGTATCTCAATCCATTAAATGATTATCAGTGCTATTATTACTAAATAATAAATCATCTGGAAAAGGATTAACTGGTGTTGTACTTGGAAATGGATTAGGAGTTGGATTAGGATTAATATTTATATTAGTAAATTTAGCATAATTAACTAAACCAATTGTTCCTAATCCTAATGCTATTTTTTTAGAACTATTAATTAATTTAGTTTTTGTACTTGGCATTTGATTTAAACTTCATATATCTAAACCTAATTTTTTACCAAATAATAAACTATTAATTGAACCTAATACTGGATTTCCTATAAGTTGACCATAATAAGCGCTTGTACCAATCATTGCTGATAATGGACTAATTGAAGAACGAATTATTTTTAATAAAGTATAATTATTTGATTGTACAATGGTGTCATTTGGCATTTTCATTAACTCCTTTTACATTAGTTTGTTTTTCTATTTTAATTATTACTTTACCTTCACAATGTATATTATCTCCTACACATATAGCATAACTATCATGTACATCACTAACAATAAAATAATCATTTCTTAATTTAGGATATTCATCTAATAAAATTGCTCTAATATCATTACTAGTAGTTAAATCTTCTGGTTTTGGTGAATAAATAGTAATATGTGCTTTTTCATTAAAATATTTATAAATATATTCCATAATTATTTTTTAGAAAATTTTAATTCTATTTCTTCAATATAATCTTTATCATTACCAGTCATAGTAGCACTTATTGATGTAATATTACTAAATGTTGCTTTACCTTTTTCATAACCATTATTACCAGCATTTATTATTGCAGTTTCTAATTCATCATTAGTTGGTGTATCACCAGCCATTTTAATTTTTCCTAAATTTTTAAAATAAATTAAATCATTTAAACTAATTCTAAAATCATCAAAATCAGCAATTTTAAATGTTACTGGTGTTTTTTCTCTTTTTTCTGGAGTTAATTTAATTCAATTAGTTCAACAACGTTTTTGTGCTTCTTTAATTTCATCAACAGTTGGCATTTTTTCCATAATAATAAATGATAATCAACCACGAATTGCTGTTGTTATACCATAAAGTGCTTTACCTAATGTTTTTTGATTTAATGTATTATTATCAATTAAATTTACTATTTTTTGAAAACTATTAGGTTGTGCAAATGCATTTTTATGTACAAAAACTCCTAATACTTTTTTTAAATCAAATGTTTTTTCTAAATGTAAACCAGTTTTAGTATCTTTAACCATATCTTTATTTAAAAACATATGTTTATATAAATACATACCAAATACTGATTGTTTATATAATTGACCACTTGCTACAGTATCAGCAGCAATTTGACCATAATTTAATCTTAAATATGCTTTTGTTAATTGTAACATTGGAGTAAATCCTAATGCACCAATAAAATCACTTACATTTGTACCAATTTCAGTTTCAGTTATATTTCCTAATAATTCATTCATTTTATCACCAATTTGATAAAATGCTGATTTTGCTGTATCTTCTGTCATTTCTAACATATTAATAGGAATTACTTGTGATTTAGCAATACAATAATCTTTAATACCTTGTAAAAAAATACATTCTTGAATAAATAAATAATTTCTTAATGCACTTTCTGCTCATATTGATAACATATTTGCTTTTAATGGAATTGGACTTGACATAAATCTATTCATATCAAAATCTTCAGTTCTTCAATCAATAACTAATATTTGGTCTAAAATAACACTAGTTGTTCTTAATGTTGTTCATTGTTTATTTGTTCCAACTTCAACATCATATTTTGAACCTCAACGTAAACGTTCAGCAATACGATAATATGCTTCTACTGCTCCAGGTATTTCACTTATTTGTTCTGCAACTGCACTTGCTTTTAAAAACATCATACTTTCATCATTATAAAGTATACCTTTTACTTGTGCTTCCATAGCAGTTAACATTGCTTTATTTCCATTATTACCACCAGTAATTAAACCAGTTGGAACTTGTGGAATAGCCATAATATCTCTCCTTTTGAGAAATATTTAATTATTTACTAAATAAAAATTCTAAAAATTTAATCATTTCTTGTTTAGTTTTTGCACCAACAACTTCTGTATTTTTTAATAATTCTTCATTTTTAGATGTAATATTATTATCTAATTCAAAAAGTGTTTTTGGATTAAAAAACTCTTGTTTAGATTCTTCATTTTTAATAATTTCTTGTTTTTTAATTTCTTTATTATGTAAATTATTATTAAATATTTCTGCATAATCTTCTTTTATTTTATTTAAAGCAGAATGTTTATCAAGTTCTTTATATTCAGTATTAATTAATGATTTAACTATTTTTAATTGTTTATCATTAAAACCATTAAATAATTCTTTTTCTTGATATTCATTAACTTTATTTTCATATTCTTTTAATTTTGTTTCATATTCATTTATTTTTGGTTCTAATTCAGTTTTAGTATTTTTATAAACAAAATTTCGGTGTTGTTCTAATAAATTTTCTAATTCTTCATTAGTATAATTTTTATTTTTATCTCAGTTAAAGTTTTCCATATTTAACTCCTAAACTCACAGAATAGCTACTGTTTCCTTAATATTAATTATATCATTTTTATCCTTTAAAATAAAGAAAAAAACCTATATTTATTATAGGTTTCTAATCATTATTTTCTATTTTTCTTGGTTCACAAATATTAATAATTATATTACTTTGTATGTTATTATCTTCTTCATTAATATCAAATTCATTAGGATGAGATTTTAATCAATGAGTATAAATTAACTCTGGTTTTACTAATGCTTTTTCTAACATATGAGTCGAAATAATACTACGTGCTTTATCATAACTTTTTAAAAAATTACGTTGTCATGGATTACTTCTGCGTCGGCAATCAAATATAAATTTTCTATCAATTCCAAGTGCATTATTTAATCCTTGTGGTGTTAATGTTTTATTTTTAGTTCTTAAATAATTACTAATTGTAACATCATAATTTCCTAATTCTTTTCTTTGTTTTGGCATATTATCACCTTTAAATCATTATTATCATTAAATATATTATAACATTTACTACTATTCTTATATATAATCATTTGTAATTAAAAGAAAGGATTAATGCCTATGATTTTACTATCTGAAAAACTTGATAACTATCAACATAAAATAAATCATGAAAAACAAATGTTATTAGATTATGATAATAAAATATTAAAATATGATAATGATTGATTTTTAAATCAATATGATAGAAGTAAATATAAAGTAATAAAACGTAGAAAACATTTAATAAAAAGTGAATTTGGAATATCTTATTTACCATTAAGAACATATAAAAATAAATTAACAAATGAAATTATAACTCCAACAAGAACATATATTGATATTGATAAATATAAAAATTATACAAATTGAGTTAATAAATTAATAATATTAAATGCAGATTTAAATAATATTACATATCCTATAATTAAACATAATTTAAAAATAGATATATCTTTATCAACTATTTGTAGAAGAGTAAAGAAAACTATTATATTTGTACAAGAATTACCACAAGAAAAAATAAAAATATTACCAACTGATTATATTTATATTCAATCAGATGAATCTTATAATAATTTAATTGATAATAAGAAAAAAATAAAATTTAGGCATAGAACAGTAAGTATTAGTACTGGTTTTGATTTAAATAAATCTACTGATAATAGACATGTTTTAGAAAATAAATATATTTTTGTTATTTCAACTAGAAAAGGTCAAAGAATTACTAAAAAAGAATTTGCTAAATCTATAATAACTAATTTAGATAATATTTTTATTGGTTATACTAATGAAAATTTAAAATTAACTGGTGATGGTGCAACTTATCTTAAATCTACTGCTAATTATTTAAAAATTGATTATGCTGTAGATAAATGACATCCATTACAAAAATTAAAACAAGTATTTATTGTAGGAAAAGGTAAAAGAACAAAAGAAAATAATAAAAAATTAAATTATGCTTATTATAAATTATTTTTAAATGGTAATTATTATAAATTATTAGATTATTTAAAAGAAAATAATGCTGATGAAAAAATATATGAATATTTTAAAAATAATAAAAAAGGTATTGAAAATCAAAATGCTATTTGAAATATTGGTTGTAGTGCTGAAAGTGATGTTTATCATTTAATAAAATCAATATCTAATAATAATGCAAAAATTTATTCAAAAGAAGCATTTTTTAATTTATTAAAATTAAAACAAGCAAGAATTAATAAATTAAAAGTGTTTGTTTAAATTTATAAAATTTAATAAATCTAAACCTAAATAGTTAGGAATTTTTATTTTATAAAATTTAATAAAATCTATATTAAGACTTGACATTAACCCTATTTAGGGTTATAATATTTATAACAATTAATAATTTATTTTATCTTTTATTTAAAGAAAATTAAATTATATCCACATTTGAAATACGTTCATAAAAACTCAAGTCATAATTGAAAAAGATAGTAAAAAAATTATAAGTTCTTATTTTTCTTATGGTAAAAATCATGATTTTAAAATTTTAAAAAATTCAAAAACGAAATTTTTATCAGAAACAACTATTTTAGTAGATTTAGGATATCAAGGTATACAAAACATACATAAAAATGTCTTATTACCTAAACGAAAATCAAAGAAAAACCCTTTAACTAAAGAAGAAAAGAAAAATAATAAGGCTATTTCAAAAATGAGAGTTGTTATTGAACATGTTTTTGCGATTCTTAAAAAATTTAAAATTATTAGTGAAAAATATCGAAATAGAAGAAAAAAATTTGCATTAAGATTTAATTTAATAGCTTCAATTTATAATTTACAATTATTAATTTAAATATATTTGATAATTTAATATTTTATTTTTTTATTTGAAATAATAATTTTTGTTGTATTTTAATGACAAAAAATAAAACATATTTTGAACAATAATTTTTAAAAAATATTAAAAGTGTTATTAAAATAAATTTTTAAACTTAAAAAATGTGATTAATATCATAGTTTTGCAAGAAGTCTAATATATAATTTGTTAATTCAAATATTTATTTTTTTATGTTTAATTTATTTTTTCATTATTATTTTAGTGTTAAAATAATATAGTCTTAAAAATAGAGGAGAATATAAATATGAGTTTTGCTGACATTATGTCAAAAAAAGTACAAAAAACATTAGAAAAAAATTTAAGTAAAAAAACTTTAACCATGGAAAATATGGAAGCAACAATTAAAGAATTCAGATTAATTTTGTTAGAGGCTGACGTTAATTTTAGAGTAGTTAAAACTTTAACTAATGAAATTATTAATAAAGCAAAAGGTGAATTTATTAAAGAAGGCTTAGATCAAAAAGAAATGTTAATTAAAATTATTCATGATCAATTAACAAAGATTATGGGTACTAAGAATGTTGAATTAGATTTATCTACTAATCCCACTGTTATTATGATAGTTGGTTTACAAGGTTCTGGTAAAACAACAACAATATCTAAACTAGCAAAGTTGTTAACAGATAAATATCAAAAAAAATGTTTACTAGTTGCAGGAGATATTTATCGTCCAGCTGCTGTTGAACAATTAAAAGTTTTAGGAAAACAATTGAATATTGAAGTTTTTTCCCAAAAAAATGAAACTCCTACTAATATTGTTAAAAATGCTCAAATATATGCTAATAAAAATAAGTTTGATGTAATATTAATTGATACAGCTGGAAGATTACACATTGATGAAAAATTAATGCAAGAACTAGCAGAAATAAGAAAAATTACTTCACCAAAAGAAGTTTTACTTGTTTGTGATGGTATGGCAGGACAAGATATAATTAATGTTGCTATTGAGTTTAATAATACTATTCCTATTACTGGAAGTATAATCACTAAATTAGATGGTACTGCTAAGGGTGGTTCAGCTCTTTCAATTTCTTATTTAACAAAGATTCCTGTTAAGTTCTTAGGAATGGGTGAAAAGGTAAGTGATTTAGAAGTTTTTTATCCAGAAAGAATGGCAGAACGTATTTTAGGAATGGGTGATCTTACTACATTAATGGAGAAGGCCGAAAGTATAGTTTCAACTCGTGATGTTGAAGAAACTATGAATAGAATGATGTTAGGTCAATTTGATTTGAATGACCTTGTTAATCAAATGAAGCAAATTCAAAAAATGGGTAAATTGGGCTCACTTGTAAAAATGATTCCTGGTATGTCTGCTAAAATTAGTGATGCTAAAATTAGTGATGCTGAAACTGATTTAAAAATAGCAGAATATATTATTGCTTCAACAACTGCTCAAGAACGTGAAAAGCCACAAATTTTACGTTATCCAACTAGAAAAGCAAGAGTATTAAAAGGCTCAGGTCGTTCAGAAAAAGAATTAAATAAAGTGCTAAACCAATTTGAAAAAACTAAAAAAGTTATGGATCAAATTGCTGGTCAGATTAAAAAAGGAGAAATGCCAAATATTCCAGGATTAGATAAGTTAATAAAAAGTTAGAAAAATAAAAAAAATTTGTTATTTTTTGTTAATTTGTTAAAATTTATTTAACTCAAGAAATGTATAAAACTTTGATTTCTTGAGTTTTTATAGATATTATTTTATTAAAATTTTTTTAAATTTTCTTCTTTGTTTTTAAAAATTTAATTTATTTTTTAAAGTAAAACTAGATTTTAAAAAGAAAATAGTGTTTAAATAGTGGGTTATTTTAAATTAAAAATATAGCAAAAATTTATTTTTTCTTTTTCAGTTGCTTAATAATATTTAGGGAACAAGATAACTTTGAATTGTGTTTAGTAAACAAATTAAATTCAGTTAGGAGACAATAATTATGAAAGATACGTATACATCTGTTCGATTAGCTCAAAAGCCACAAAATTCTTTTGCTTGCTATCGATGTGGTAGAGTAATTTTGATAGCTGATTACTTAGAAGGAATAAATATTCAAGTTAATTGCAGTCGTTGTGGCTTTAAGAAGCGTGTTAATAGTATAAAGATAGAGAAAATAAACAGTAAACCAAATTCAGCGCTAAATTCTAATGAAATTTCAAAAGAAAAGATAAATGAAATTTTTAATTCCTAAAACTATTAAATTTGTAAAATTACAAATTTGGAGAAGTGTTGGTTTAATTGATTTATTAATTATTTTAATGGTAGTTGGATTTGCTTCAATTATTATTTTATTGTTGCAAATTGATATTATTTTTAAAATATTAGCTGTTATTTTAGTTGGTTGTGCTACTATTCCGCTTACTTTTTATTGACAGCCAAGAAAAAAAGGATGAGAAATTATTTTATTATGATTTAAATTTCATAGTAAAAATCGTTATTATAAATCTGAAAAAAATTCACAAATATTAGTACCATTTAAAAAAATTATTAGTAAGAATGTGATGCAATTAAATGTGAAAAATACAAATTATACTAGAGCTTTATTATTGGAGGGTTTTAATATTACATTATTATCTAATGAAGAAGCCTCAAATAAAATTAAAGATTTAGCTGCAGCTTTTAAAATTATTAATATTTCTATGTCTTTAATAAAGATTGATATGCCTTTAGATATAACTGCGCAAACTAATTTTTATAAAGAACAACTCGAAAAAATTGATTTAGAAAATATTAGTGAAAAAGCAAAATTAGCAAGAAAATTTCAAATGATATCAGCAATTAATGCTAATAATGAAATTCAAAATCAAAATGAAATGACGCAACCATTTTTTTACTTATTTTTTTATTCATCAAATCAAGAAAAATTAAAAGAAGAACTAAATGCTTTTAAAAATTATATCAGTCGTAGTGGTGTTAAAGCTAGTGATATTAATTGTTTTGAAATGATGGTTGTTTATAGTAAATTAATAAATTCTAATGAAAATGCTTCGTTAGAAGAAATGTTTACTACAAAAAAAGAAGAAACTGTTAAAAGTAAAGATTTAACTAATGATTTAGCGATTAAAGAATTATTAGTTCATAAGAATAATTTAGAATTTGCTAATTGTTTTCAAACTGTTTATAACATATATGATTATCCATTTGAAGTTTCAGCAGTCTGATTAGCAAATTTAGTAAATATTCCGAATACTAGTTTAATCTTTACTTTTGATAGTATCAGTGAAGAAAGTGCTAAAAAACAATTGAATAAAGCTATGCAAAATTTAGCAACTTTAAATTTTATGACAAAATCATTATCAGAACGAAGAGATTATGATTATCATTATCAATCATTAAATGAATTATTAGATCAAATTGCTGGTGGTGGTGAAAAAATATTTAATACTAATATGTATTTATTAATTAATGGTGCTGATCGTAAGCAACTTAAGCAAAATATTAGTACTGCCGAATACGAAATAAAAAACAATAATATGAAGTTTGATAAATTATATTATCGTCAATTAGAAGCTTTTTTATCAGTAATGCCAGATAGTGCTGATTGATTTAAAGAAACAGGTCACGAAATGCCATGTTTAACAATAGGTGCTAGTTTTCCTTTTTTAAATCAAGAATTAAATGATAAACAAGGACTGTTTCTTGGATTTAATGAAAGTGGTAATAAAGTATTTTTTGATCAAAGAACTAAAAGTAGTACTCGTAAAAATCATAACCAATTAATTATTGGTACTAGTGGTTCGGGAAAATCTTATACTTCTAAAAAAGAAGTAAATTATCAAATTATGCTTGGTCATAAAGTAATTGTTATTGATCCTGAACGTGAATATCGCGATTTATGTAATTATCATGATGGAAGTTGAATTGATGTTGGTGACGGTTCTTCTGGTAATATTAATCCATTTCAAATTACATTGGCACTGAGTGATGATAATACTAATGATAATAATACTCGTGATATTTTAGCACCACATATGCAATTCTTAGAACAATTTTTAAACGTTGCTACTGGTGGATTAACGAGAAATGAATCAAGTTTATTAATGATTTATGTAAATTTAATGTATGAAAAATTTGGTATTACTTCTCGAACAAAAATTCATTTATTAAAACCAAATCAATTTCCAATTTTTCAAGATTTATATGATATTATTGAATCTGATATGGTTAAAGAAGAAGAGATTAGAAGTAAAAATGAATTAAAAAATTTACTAATTATATTATCAAGATTTGCAACTGGTGGTACTGATGCTAATTTATGAAATGCTCATACTAATATTAATAGCAGTAGTTTATTACAAGTTTATGATTTATATACTTTAACGCAATCAGGGAATAAACGTTTAGTTAACGCTCAAATGTTTTTAATTTTGAAATATATTGAAAATGAAGTACGAAAAAATAAAAATGATAATGAAATTAATAATAAACAACAATGAATTTCAATTACTATTGATGAAGCCCATTTACTTATTGATAAAGAATTTCCAGCAGCATTATTATTTATGTATCAAATTGTTAAGAGAATTCGTAAGTATACAGGTATGATAAATATTATTACACAAAATATTAACGATTTTCTTGGTTCTGAAGAAATTAAAAAATATACTACTGCTATTATTAACTCAAGTCAATATTTAAAAGTATTAAATTTACAACCTCATGATTTAGCGGCATTAAATGAATTGTATTCTTCATATGGTGGCATTTCTGCTAATGAAACTGATTTTATTGCTCGTGCTAAAGTTGGTGAATGTCTTTTTGCTATTTCTAGTTTATATCGTATGTGTTTAAATATTAATGTTAGTGATGCTGAAACACAAGCAATTAAAAATATAAAAAATAACGAAATTGAAAATTAGTATATTTTTATACATTATCGATTTCATCAATAATTGTTAATTTATTTTAAATTAAATATAAAGATACTTTCATATTAATAAAACTTATAAGTTTTATTAATATGATTTTATTTAAATAAAAAATTTTATAAAACAATAAAAAATAAGTTGATAAAATTGAAAATTTTTATTTACTTTATTTTAAAACCAACTATAATTAAAGTGTATCAACATTATTTATAACATATGAATTTGACTGTAAGTCCTAATTTATCTCTTTAAGGAGTAAAATAGGGCTTATTATATTATTAGATAAATTCATGCTTTATAAACAATTTTGATTAGTAAATAATTTTATTTTTTTTATTATTTAAGGAGGAAAAACTTATGATTTTTAATTATCTATCAGATGGACCTGATATAAATAAAATCATTGATGTAGCAAAACCTTATGTTTCGGCAGTTGCAGGATTGCTAATTGCTGCTTTAATTGCATTTAGTGTTTTTAAAATAATTATATTGGGAAAAGATTTAGCGGCTGCTGGTGATGATCCACAACGTAGAAGTGAGATTAAAAAAGCGTTTATGTATACATTAATTGCACCAATTATTGGCATTACTGCATCAGCAATAATAATTGCTCTTGTGCAAGCTTTTGGTGGTAATCCAAATATTCTTCCTAGCTAACTAAAGAAAGTTATATATTAACTTAATATTAAGTTATGAAGAGAAAAGAGATGAAAATATGGATTGACTAACAGATATTATACTAGGAGCTTTATTATTTATACCTTGACTTATTTTCATTCAAGGACCATTATATTTAATTGATATTTTATTGAGATCACCTAATCATTGTCATGGCGGCATATTTGATTATTTAACAACTGATGCGATAACTAATTTAGTTTTTGGAGATTTTACTAAAGATCTACTTAATAGTAAAAATTTACCAGTATTTTTTTCAGCATTAGCAATTGTTTCAATTGGCGTAATACTTATTATGTTTATTATGCAATTAATTATTATTCAATTTACTGAAACACATACAATTAGAGAAAAATTAGGTAAAGCTATAAAAAATACATTTTTAGCTTTTTTAGTAATTGTTTTCATTCCATTTTTTATGAGTACTATAAATTATTTAATAACAGGATTATTGGCAGTTTTACAAATTACAGCTTTAGGAAAAAATGCTAGTTTAGCTGATTTATTATGAGGTATTGGTGCTCCGGATGCTAATGCTGCTCAGCATGATCCTGGTGTTTATTCAATGCCACCTATTTCTCAATTAAAACATTGAAACTTTATTCTTGAAATTATTGCGGTGTGATTTACTTTATATGTATTATTTGTTGCATCAATGACGTTGGTTGAAAGAATTATTGATTTATTACTTTTATTTTCAATATCACCAATTGTTGCTTCTATGATGCCTGTTGATCAAGGAAAAAGATTGGGTGTTTGAAAAGAAATGGTAATAGGTAAGTTTATTATTGGTCCAGGAACGATGTTACCTATTTATATCTTTCTTCAAATATTACCAAAGGCAATATTAGATATTACTAATAATACTAATTTTAGTTGACTTGAAAAACAAGTTTTATATACGTTATTTTGTACAGCCGGTGCTATTAGTTGTTTAAGAACTCAAAAAATTATTAATCACTTAGTAACACAAAACTTAGGTGTACAAAGTGCTATTGATTCTAATGGAGCAGCTATTGCTGGAAATATTATGGGTAAAGCTCGGACTTTTGCTAGCCTTGCAGCAGGTGGTGCTGGTGCATTAAAACTTGGGAAACAAATTGCATTTGGTGGTGCTAAAGATGGAAGAAATCCTGATGGTAGTCAAAAGAAAGCAAATGGACTATTAAAAAATGGTATCACAGGTTATTTAGGTAAAGGTACTAAAGGAGTTGCTAAAGGAATTGGTAAATTTCAAAATTCTCATGATCAAGGTACTAAATGACAAGATACAAAAAATAATTTAAAAAGCCCTTTTGTTGGATTAAATAATATGGCTAAGGGTGCTTTTGTTGAACCTTTTGTAAATTTAAATAACACTAGAAAGAGTGCAAGAAGAGGAGATCCTGATGAATAAAAAAGTAAAATATTAAAATCTTGGAGAAATAATCATGAAATTTAAAAAAACAAAAAATGAATTTAAAAAGAAAAAAAGTTATCGTTGAAGACGTAATGTAACTATTGGTGTTTTATTATTAATAATATCAGGTATTGCTGGTGTTATTTCCCAATATGGGTAAAATATAAATTATTATAAAATATATAAAAAATAAAGGAACATAAAAATGAAATTTATTCGTCAAAAAAAATGAGTACTACCAGCAGTAATTATAATTGTTATACCCTTTTTAGTATTAATAAATACTTTATTAGTTTATGCTTTAGTCTTTGTTCGTAACATGTTTTCTCATAGTGGAGATAATCAACAACCATTTACACTTAAATTTTTAATACAGGATGTTATTAATTATTGATTAATATTTTTAATTCTATTTCTTATTGAATTTTCAGTTTTATTATCTTACTTTATGATTCATAAATATAAAATTTATCGTGAAACTCATAATAAAAGTCGCTTTTTACGTGATTCAAAAAATAAAGTGTATGGATCTGCTGCTTGATTAACACCCACTGAAATTGCTAATACTTTTCCTTTATCAAAAACTGTTGAAAATGATTATGGTATTGTTGTTCAAACAACAAAGACTAAAATTGGTGGTGTCCAATTTAATATTAAGTCTGATGCTCATAATATTGTAATTGGGGGAACAGGAAGTGGTAAAACTCAAAAATTAGTTATTCCAACTATATATTTAAATGCCCAATCGAAAATTAAACCATCAATGGTTATTACTGACCCAAAAGGAGAATTATTTCAAAATCATTCTAAAATATTAAAAGATAATGGTTACGATGTTTATGTTATTAATTTACGTGATACATCAGTATCTAATTCATGAAATCCTTTTGTTAAAGTATATGATTTTTATGTAGAATCAATGCGTTTAAAAAAAGAAAATAATCCTTTAAATGAATCAATTACTTATGAATCAATGGCATTATCATGAATTAATGATATTGTTGAAGCTTTATTTCCTGAATCAGATCCAAAACAAAAATTTTGAAATCAATCAGCGATGCAAGTTGTCAAATCAATTATGTTATTTATGTTAGAACAACTTGAAGATCAACCTGATGTTCCTTTAAAATACTTTAGTATGTCAAATGCTGCTATTGTTGCTACTAATCGTCAACGATATGTTGAAATTCTAAAAAAAATGCCAACTCATAGTTTAGCTCGTCAAATTGGTTTAGGTGCATTAGAAGGTGCTGAAGAAACTGCGGGATCAATTAGTCAAATGGTTGCTAATGGATTACGTTTATTTACTGATCCAGTGACGCGAAATATTAGTTGTAGTAATGATATAAATTTAGATGAAATTGTAAAAAAACCAAGTGCTGTTTTCTTAGTTGTTCCTGATGAAAGTAATGAACGTAATGCTTTTGTATCAATGTTTATTGCACAGTTATATAAAAATACAATTCGTTATGCAAGTACTTTACCTGATATTAAATTACCACGTCCTTTATACTTTTTATTTGATGAGTTTGGTAATATACCAACGATTGCTAGTATGGCACAAATGATTACTGTTGCACGAAGTCGTAATATTTTTTTCATGATGATTATGCAAGATTTACAACAATTAACACAAAAATATGGTAAAGAAACAGCAGAAACTATTTTTAATAACTGTATTTTGCATACTTTTTTGCAAACTATGGATTTACAAACCGCTAATAAATATTCAGATATGTTCGGTGAAAAAACAATTATTAATTATAGCCATTCTGGTAATAAAGATAAAAAAGCTGATAATATTAATTCATCATTACAAGGTAAAAAATTAATTACAGGTAGTGAGTTAATGAAATTAGATTTTGATACTGCTGTTATTTTTTTAGCAAAACATAATCCAGCAAAAACACGTTTAATTCCGTTTTATGAATGAGGAAGTAAACCGGCAGGACAAGCAACTGTTACAAATGCTTCACGTTTAATTGATTTTAATAAAGATTATTATTTAAGTTATATTGGTTTATTCTATTATATTGAGAAAAGAAAAAATCCACAAGCTGCTGCCGAAAGAGAAAAATCAGAAAAATAAAAAACAAACAATAGTTAAGAAATTGTATATAAAAGAATATTTATTTTAATATATAAATGTATATTATTGATAGATATAGAAAATAACGATATACTTATTTCATGAATAGATCAAAAATATAAGTTTTACTTTTTATAAATTATGCTAAAAAAGGTAAGTACATAATAATATTAAATATTATAAATAAACTTATATGAAAGGATTTTAAATATGAATGTTTCCAATATTATTTCTTTAATAAGATTAATATTAGTCCCAATTATTGTTAGTTTAATGATTATCGGTCCAATAGATAATGATAATTTTTATCATCTTTGAATAACAAGTATTAATATTAATAGTTATAGTTTACCGATTAGTTGGTTAATAGCAGCAATTTTATTTATTATTGCTGCCATTAGTGATTTTATTGATGGATGATGAGCAAGAAAATTTAATCAGGTAACAACTTTTGGTAAATTTTTTGATTCAATTGCAGATAAACTTTTAACTAATGGTGTTTTAATTGTAATGGCATGTGCTACTATAATTCCCGTTTGAATGGTAATTATTTTGGTATTACGTGATTTTATTATTGATGTAGTTCGTCAAATTTTGGCTACTAAAGGTACAGTAATGGCTGCTGATAAATATGGTAGAATAAAGGCAGCATTACAAATGTTAGGAATTACAATTTTATTTTTTATTAATTGACGATTTTTAAATGGTAGTGTTAATGGTCATAGTAATAATGATCAATATGGTTTAATTAATCAATTAGTAATGATACCAATGTACGTTGCTACAGTATTAAGTATTTTTAGTGCTTATAATTATATTAGTTCAAATAGTAAAAAATTGTTTAATATCTAAAAATAAAAGGAGTATTAATATAAATGATAAATAAAGTAATTGTTTTGAATCAGTGAGCAGTAGTTACAGGAGCGTCTAAAGGATTGGGATATTATTACTGTCAAGCATTATTAGCACAAGGTTATCACGTATTAGGGGTATCACGTGATAGTAAAAAAATATTAGAATTAGCAGATAAGTATTCACACTTACAAGTTAAAAATTATGATTTAGATTTATCTGATTTAAAAAATATTTATAAATTATTTGAGTTATCAAAAGAATTAAATGTAACAGTAGTTATTAATAATGCTGGTTATGGTGTTTGAGGAACATTTGCAGATAGTATGTTAGAACAAGAATTAAATATGATTAATTTAAATATTTCTTGTTTACATATTTTAACAAAGTTATTTGTTCAACGTTTTAGTAAAAATAATTATGGTCGTGTTATTAATATTGGAAGTATGGCAGCTTTTAGTCCAGGTCCTGTTTTTGCTAGTTATTATGCTTCTAAATCATATGTTTGAAGTTTAGGTGTTGCAGTTAATTATGAATTAAAAAGAGCAAAAAGTAAAGTAAGAGTAATTACAATTTGTCCAGGTCCATTAAAAACTGAATTTTGAAATCGTAGTAGTAATGGTAAAGGAAATAAAGAACATTATAGTTCATTATTACCAGTTTTAGATACTGAAACTTATGCTAAAAAGTCTTTACAAACAGCCTTAAAAACAAAAAGAAAAAGTTTTATTATTACAGGAATTTCTAATAAAATTACAAGAACTATTATTAGAATATTACCTTTAAAAACAGTACTTAAGTTAGTATATAATTATCAAAAAAATCGCTAATAATGAATTTCATTTTTTATTTTAATCGTAAAAATTATTAAAAAAACATTTATTTATTATAAATGTTTTTTTATTGTTTTCTTTAAAAGAAAGGTTTATGATGTATCCAACTTCTTAACATTTTAAGAAGTTATTAAAAAAGAGGTGTTATTTATGAAAAAATATTTATCAATGTTAACAACAATAGCATTATCAGCAGCATCAATATTTTCAACTTCTTCGATATTAAATTCATATGTAAAAAATTACAATTTAATAAATGTTGATAATTTACATGATGTAATACAACCAATTGATATTGTTGAATACCCTATTTTTGCTGATAATGGAGAAACTACAGTTAAAACTTTTGAAAAAAATGTTATTGTTCTTTTAGTGATCCTTCAAAATTAAAATATATAGAATTAACTGATATAAAAAGTCATGTCGATTTTCATATAAATGGAAAAGATTATTATTATAATGATCAAAGGACATATTCCGTAATTAAATTTAATTAATTGTCAATAAAATTGTTTTAAAACTATTTAGTGTTATTGAATATAGAAATAAATATTTTTTGAAAAAATAGTTTAAAAAATGAGTTTACATTTTAAACAAAAAATTGTTAATAATATTTTTATATTAACTCGATAAAAATTTAAATTTTAAAAAAATATTTTTAATATTTTTTTTATTTTAATGGTTTTATTTTATTAAAAATTTCACAAAGTAAGTTAAATCTTAAGTACATAAGTCTAAATTTAGATTTTCTACATTTATTTACTAAAATTTTGAATCTTTTCAATCAAGCAAAGACATGTTCAACTTTAATTCTAATTTTAGATACAATCTTATTGTATTTTCTTTCTTGTTTAGTTAATTTTTTATTTTTAGTTCTTTTAATTGGTATTATTGTATTTTTATAAATATTTTGTATACCTTGATATCCTAAATCACCAATAATTATTGTTTTTTCTGAAAATTCAAGATTTGAATTTTTTAATATTTGAAAATCATGCACTTTACCATTATCAGCAAAAATATCAACAATTTTTTTATTAAAAAAATCATATACAATTTGAAATTTTATAGAATACATTCAACTTTTACCAGAAAAATATTCTAACTGTAGTTTTTTTTAGTTGGTCTTTCAATTTCAATCTCAGTTGAATCAATTAAATAAAATTGAAATTCATTTGAATTTTCTTGTTTTTTATCAATTTTTAATTTATATCTTTCTTTTAAAAATTGGTAATCTTTGTGGTTACTAAGTTTATTTTCTACTCAAGTAATATTTCGAAAACAACTTGATGGGCTCATTTTAGATTTAATACTCATTTGAAAAAAAGTATAATATTCTTTTCAGTATAATAAAGTCATCATTAATCTTTCTTCTACTGAAAGTTTATTTTTTCGACCTTTATTTTTTTCTAATTTTTCTATTTCAATTAATTTTTCTAACATTTCATTAAAATGAAAACGTTTTATACCAAAATATCTATAAAATTCTTCATTTTTTAATTTTTTTAAATTTTCAAAAATCATTTTTATCAACACTTTTCTAAATTTATTGTTAATAACAAAATTATAAAATAAATTTTAAAATTATTAATTGACTTTTAAAAAATTTAATTACGGAATATGTCTATATAACAAATTATTTTCTTTTGCTAATTTAATATAAAACTCTACTACTAATCTTGCTAATTGTTTATTATCATAACGTATTAATTTATTTTCTATTTTTAAACAATCAATAACATTAACAAATTTAAAATCATAATCAAAACCTATTAATAAACATGCCATAGCATCATCTTTAAACCCATAATCTAATCCAGCACTAAATCTATAACTTGGTTGTAATAAACGTGATATTTTATGAATTAAATGAGTATATATTCCACCAGATTCATAACCTACTAAACCATGACTTCTTACTCTTGCAGATATTGGGTCAAGTTTTTCTAATTCTAATAATCGTTGACCTTCATGTTCTGGTAATAAATAATTAAGTTTTCAATTTTGATAATGAACTATTCTTTTATCTTTTTTATTAAAATAAAATTGTTCATATTCATTAATTATTTGTTTTTCATTTTGAGGACAATATGTAACTACATTTTTAATATAATAATTTAAAATACTTCAAGGATTACAACTATTAATTTCTAATAATTGACTACAACCACGAATAGCATCTGCCATATCTTGTCAATCTTTTTCAGCAATTTGATGTGCTTCATCAACATGTCTAATTACATAATCATATTTTGAATTATCTGGTAAACCAGTTAATTTAATTTCACTATTATTTTGTTTATATAAAGCACGACATTCAATTTCACTATCTCTATAATTAATAGTTTTACGAGTTTCAGACATTGTATATTCTAAACCAATAGCAAATAATACTCATCTATTTTTTAATTGTTTTCAAGTATCATATAATTGTTCACTCATATTTCTAAAAACATAAGTTTTAACTTTTGTATTAGGTAATACAGTTGTTTTACATTCAAAATCAAAATCTTGAATAGTTTTACCAGATTTACGACTACCTAATTGGAATGGCAACACTTTTTAGGACTATTTTTTGGTAAACATTTGTTGTTGATATTTAACTGGAGTTAAGTAGTTTAAAGTGCTGTGAATTCTTATATTGTTATATCAATTGATGTAATCAAATAATTCTAATTTTAATTGGATTAATGATGTAAAATTTTTATCATTAATAAATTCGGTTTTAAAAGTTTTAAAAGTTGCTTCAGCAACAGCATTATCATAAGGACAACCTTTTTTACTTAAAGAACGGTTAATGTTGAATGCTAGTAAAAGTTTATCAATAATTTTATTGTTAAATTCATTACCGCGATCACTATGAAATATTTGAATATCTTTTAAACAGCGATTTGATTGCATAAATGCTTGATGTACTAATGATGCATCTTTTTTAACTCCAACACTATGTCCGATAATTTCGCGGTTAAATAAGTCTATTAATAGGCAAATATAGTTTCACCTACCATTAACTTGTACATAAGTTAAATCACTAACAATAACTTCATTTTTAATCCTATTCTTAAATTTTCTATTAACAAGATTAGTTATTTGACTATCGTTAACTTTGTTATTATGATTTTTGAATGATAATTTAGTATATTTTGATATTAAATTATGTTCATTCATAATTTTTTTAATTTTTCTGCGCGATAAATAAATTTCTTGGTTTTCTAGAATTTTTTTTAATCTTCTAGTACCATAAACTTCTTTATTTTCTTTAAAAGCACTAATAACAGCTTCATCATAAATATTATTTTTGATTTTATTTTCTTTTTTCTTTAAATTAAAATAATATGTTGATTTAGATATTTTTAAAAAACGACACATTGTGCGAATTTTATATTTAGCTTTATTTTTGACAATAATTTCTATTTTCTGCCTATTATTAGTGCTGCTTGCTTTAAAATATCATTTTCCATTCGTAATTGCTTTAATTCTTTTCTTAATTTAATTAATTCATTTTCTTCAAAAGAACGATTATCTTTAGTTTTAAAACTTCCTGAATTACTAAATTGCTTAATTCAATTGTAAGTAGCTGCTCTTGTAACATTATATTCTTTAGCAAGGCAAGATACTGATTTGCCACTTTGATATAAAGCTACTATTTGTTTTTTAAATTCATCGGTATATGAGTTAATATTGGCCATAATTATAGTTCCTTTCTTTTAACAAATTTGTTTACTTGTCTACGTAATTAGTGTCCAATAAATTGTAACCCATCCAAATTGGTCAATTCTTTTAACAGTTAAAGGTTTTTTATAATACATTTGTTTTAAAATATCATTAAGATAACCAAAATGTTCTAACATTTATTCTTACTCTTATTTTCAAGTTGAATTACTATAGGGTGTGTGTTATCAGTATTAATATCTATTTTTGTAGATAAATTATAGTCTTTTACATATGCTCTTTCTAAATATCAAGCAGAAGAATTAGGACTTGCTTTTAAAAATCTTTGAAGATTTAAATGTTTAATTTTTGCATATGCTCAATTAATTTGTTGTAAAAAAGTATCTTTTTGTTTCTTTTTTCACTCATTTATAGTATTTTGAGTAATATTTAAGAACATTTGCATACCTTCTTTTGTTGGTATTTCTTCATTAGTAGTACAATATTCAAAATATTTTTTTATTTCTTCTTTTAAAGATTTAATATTGTATCTAATTCTTATTTTTTCTTCTTGCACATAAAAATCTCCTTTCATATGCTTTAAAAACAAAAAAATTTATGATATAATTAATATAATCTTTAAGTTAAGTTTCACCAAAAATAACTTATGAACTTTATTAATTACTTCATATATTTATTTCTTTAATTTTTATAATATAATTATAACAAAAATAGCATTATACTGCTATTTTTTTATTTCTTTTCTTAAATTTAAATATTTTTTTTCATTTACTTTTTCAAAATTTAAATTCAGGATTTTGTTTTTTATATATAATAATGCAACCAATTAAAGCACCAATTATATTTAAAGAAATTGTTAATCTTAAAATACCAAAAATATTATTTTTTTGACATTGTTTTATACCATCAAAAGCAAGTAATCCCAAAACAATAATAATTGGTAAACAAATACCAAATATAATTACTCAGATATCCATTTTTATTTTCCTTTTCTATTTACATTTTCTTTTATTGTACATTATTTTATTAAAAAAGAAAAGATAACTAATAAAAGTTATCTTTAAACGTTGCAATAGATTTGCTAGTTATTTCAATCGTTCTTTATTATTATACTTCAAAATTAAACTTTTTTCAACAATATTTTAATAAATTTGCTAGAATAGTTAGGATAAAAAATAAATAGAAAGGTGTTGAAATATGTTTAATTATAAAAATAATCTTGAATATGAAATTAATAAAATTATAACAAATCATGTTAATAAAATCCATGCTTTTGATGAATATTTTTTTCAAAATAGAGATAAAGATAGATATAAAGTTGCTAAAAAATGTAATCGTAGTATTATTTTTGAATTTGGTAAAATGATTTTTAATCAAAGAGTTTATTGAGATAAATTAAAAAAAGAATATTATTATCCAGTTTATGAAGAATTTAATATTGATAAAAGAGCAAAAATTATTAGTTGATTAAAAGAAGAAATATTATCATATATTGGAAGAAAGAAACATTATCAAGATATACAAGATATTTTTAAATATACTTATGTTTCAAAAGTAACAATTAGTAAAATTCATAAAAATTCAAAAGTGCAAGAAAAATTACCAGAACAAAAATTTAAAGTAAAAAATAGTGAATATATTTATATTAATGCTGATGATTGTTATGTTCCTGTTTGAAATAAAAATCATAAAAGAGAAATGCAAAAAATTCGTAGTATTTCATATAATACTGGTAAAAAACAAATAGGTAAAAATAGAAATAAGTTATCAAATAAAATTTATACTTTTATGGGTGATTATAAATATAGTCCTAAAGAAGATTATTTACAAGCAAATCCGACAGTTGATTTTACTTGAAATGGATTAAAAAAATATTATGAGTTTGAAAATTCTAAATTAGTAGTATCTGGGGATGGTGCTGGATGAATATATAATTTAGCAAAATATTTGGGTGCTTATTATGTATTAGATAAATATCATGCTTTTTATTATTTATGAACTGCATATAACATTTATTACAATAGTATGTATTTTCTAATTCACTAAATCAAATATATTTTTCATTATGAATATTACATTTCATTTTTTTCACCAATTAATTTATAAAAACATTTATTACAAGTTCTATTTGCAAATGATGAATTTTTATGACAAATATCACATGAACCATTAATTCTATATTCTGTACATTCCATTTTATTCATCCCTTTCTATAATTTTTAATATTTCTTGTATTTCAATATATTTTTTATTTTTAAGTAATTTTTCATTACATAAATTTTTAATTAATTCTATTTTTTCAACATTTAATAACATATTAATTTCCTTTAATACTTTAAATAAAATATTTTTTCATTATGAGTATTTATATCTTTCATTGGTGTAACAATATAATTTATTACTAAATCATTATCTTTATATGGATTATTTATTTTAAAACTTTTCATATCTTTTTCTCATGTAATGTTATATTTAAAACATTCTTGATTTTTATCATTTGTAAAAATATAATAACCATTATATTTTTCATAAAATGTACAAGATATTAATTCATTTTCATTTGTAGTAATATCTGAAATATTTTTTATATATTTTAAAATATCACTACCTTTAATACTTTCAATATCTTTTGTAATTGATTTTTTACATAATTTATAATTAAAATCTTCAATTATTTTTAATGCTATTTTTTTATTTTTTTCATCAATAGTAGTATATTGTTTAGGAAATCATGTTTCATATTCACCAATTTCTAATAATATGCCACCTTTATTTTTTTCATCTTTATATGTTTCTCTAATTTTAGTTTTCAAATCTAAATTAACATTAATCATTACGAATCCTTTCTATGTATAAGCCTTATCACATACAGTGATAAAAGGCTTATATACTACTAACTAATACTTCTACTACTACGTAAGGCTTATGCTACTGTAAGTAGCATAAGCCTTGGAGGGTAGGGGTTCTAGGGGAAGGGAACCAAAAAATATCAAGTTTTAAAAGAGCAACACAAAAATTACTATTAGTTATATCTGCACTATAGCCTTTAATAATTTTTATTTAGTTATGTAATAATTAATTACTTTAATAAAGTACAGATTTATCAAAATAATTAATTATAATTGTTCAACAATTAAAAATGAGAGTTTTATCTCTCATTTAATTTCTTATTAAACCGTATCCAAGTTTGCAATGCGCCCTTTCATAAACCGTTATATAATTTATCACTATTTTGTTTAAGTAGTTCTATTTCCAATTTTAATGAATTAATTTCTTGGTTTTTTATTCATATTTATATCTCCTACTTAATCTAACATTTAAAATACAGTCATAACAAATTGCTTTATTATTTTTGTCTCTTAAAAAGTTTTGTCTTGTTTTTATATCATTAGTATTAAAGAATAAATAATCTAATTTATGTTGTTTACATGTTCAACAAAAATACTTTTTCATAATAGTTCTTTCTAATATATTCTGTTGCTTGTAGCATAAAGAATATATATTTTTATTTTTATATTATTAATACTATTAGTTTTATTAATTCCAGCAATTCTGGGCTCAAAAATAAATTGTGAAATTTTAAAAAACATTGAGGCATTCGATTCAATATTTATTTAATTTGTGTTAAACAAATTAATATTTTAATTGAACCGGCACTGCTCAATTTTTTTTACAAGTTTGAAATTTATTTTCTCGCCCAAAAAATTTTTCAAAAAAAATAAAAAATAAAACCAACACTTGCTCACTGGGGAGTGGCAAGGTTGGTTAAATAAAGAATAGAATTAATACAATAGGTCTCTACAACAGGTCTATATATACTAGTTTCCAATTCGCTCCCACCCCAAGAATTACCATTAATGGTTAGTATATTTTATTAGGTATCACTCCACTTTTTATTTATACATGCAAGTCCACATGCTCTAGCTACTATTTTTAACAACTGTGTTGTAGTTCACTCTTTTAGTTCCCTAACACGTGTTGATAATAGCGTTAAAGACGGTTATTAATTATTAACTTTCTCCTACTTAGTCACTGCGTGTAGTAGATATTTAAAGGATGTTAATAATAAAAAATTTTAAAATTTTACAATTACAAAAAAAGACAAGATTTTTATTCTCGTCTTTTATCATTTATTTTTAATTTAAGGGTTTAAAAAAGAAAGGAGCTATTTTTAAAACTTTTTAGTTATCGACATCTTCGCCACGCTCCCAAATATTTTTAAGTCATACTTTAATATGATAATATTTATTATTATTTTATTTTTAATTGTATTAAATTAAGGTATGATTTTTTAATTTAATATTAAAATTTCTAAAAAGGAATGTTTAACTTAGTTCTTCTATTTTAATATTACTATTAATATTTTTTTTGTTATCTACATTTTGCTTATTTTTATTATATAATAAAGAAATTCCTATTATTAAACCAATTAAATTTAATGTTAAAAATAATAATATGATGCCTAATACATTATTACTATTACATAAAGTTATACCTCAAATTAAAAACACTATTCAAATTACTAAACATATTCATATAATAAATGTAATTAAACCAATACTCATTACCTTGCACCTTTTTCTTTCTAAAAAATAATTAAACTAAATAAAATATAGTATTTTCTATTAGATTCTTATAATTTAATATTTTTTTCTTTATACAAGTATTTACTCTATATAAATATAAGAAAAATGCATATTTTTATGCATTTTTCTTATATTTATTAAATCAACCCCTATCTATATCCTTTTCTTATGATCAATTTATTTCATTTGGTTTCATTGGTTTTTCATTATTCTTTACACTAATAATTTTACCATTTTTAACGTTAATAACAGTATTTGCAACATATTGGAAGTTAGGATTATGAGTAACCATAATAATTGATGTTTTATATTCTCGATTAACATCCAATAAAATTTCTAACACCTTACGTCCCATTTCCTCATCAAGTGCTCCTGTTGGCTCATCACAAAATAAAATTGTCGGATTTTTTGCTAGTGCTCTACCAATCGATACTCTTTGTTGTTGTCCACCCGATAATTGACTTGGAAACTTATTCATATGTTCATCCATTTCAATAACTTGAAAAATATCATCAATACTCATATTTTTATTTTTATTTTTAGCAAGATTTTCACCAACTTCAGCATTTTCACGAGCAGTTAAGTTAGTTAATAAATTGTATTGTTGAAAAATAAAACCAACATTATCTCGTCTAAATTTAGTTAAATGACTATCTTTTAATAAAGATAAATTGTATCCCGCCACAAAAACATCACCAGTATTAGGTTTATCCAATCCCGAAATAATATTTAATAATGTTGTCTTACCACTTCCCGATGGTCCTAAGATAACAACAAAATCACCTAATTTAATTTTTAAATTAACTCCTTTTAATACTTCATATTCTAAGTCTCCAGTTAAGTAAGATTTTTTAACATCAAATAATTCAATAACATTAGTTTGAGTATCAGGAGTATTATTAGTCATTGATATAATTTTACCTGCTAAAATTTCTTTTGAATGAGTTTTTGTTAATTTTTTAATTGCTTTTTGATTATCTTTAAAAGCTTGCAATTTAGCTTTATTAGCTTCTATTTCTTCCTTTGATTCTGGTTTATCATGAGATTTATGAGTTACTGGTGGTATTGTACCTTCGGTTTTAGATACTGACTTCTTTGTAAAACTAGATTCTAACTTATTTTTAGTTACTTGTTCACTTGAATTTTTAGTGTTTTTTTTATCATTTTTCATGTTTTTATTCCTTTCTGCTTTTAATCAATTTCATTTAAAGTTTTAATTGGATTAATCTTCTTCATGGCATATCAATCAATAATAAAGGTTGTTGCATAAATACCAAAGACAATTAAACCAACCACAAGCGGTAATCATCAAACAAAGAATAATGGTAAAACCCATGTTGTATTAGCAGCTAAATAGTTAAGAATAAACTTAACAATTATTCATCCTACAGGAAAACCAATAACAAACATAACAGCAATCACTGGTAAATACATACCAATAACAATATTAGTTATTTTTGCATCACTATAACCAAGTGTTTTCATTGTTGCTATTGTTTTACGATTTTCATAAATTACTAAATTACTTGTTAATAAAATAATAAAGAACGAAATGATTAATGAAAAGATAATAAATGCAACCAATACTGTATCAACTAAAGCAGTAATTTGATTTAACAACTGATGATGGATATCTTTTGGGGTAATATTAACAGCACTACCTGCACCATAACCTTGATAAGTACCAGAACCATCAGTACCACCATTTAAACCAAAAGCACTGTAATCTCCATACATTTGCGAAGTTGAAAATGAATTAGTTATATCTGGTAATGATTGCGAATTTGAAAATTTAAAATTAAAGATTGGATTTTCATTTTCAAATATTTGATTAAGTTTATAAATAACGGGATCATTTAATTGATTAAGAAAATTTTGATATTCATTAAATGATTTTAATTTACCAAAATCAACATCACAAGTTGTTTTTTTGTCTTCTCATTCTTTTTTAAATAATAAAAATAAAAATTCTTTTGTTTTATTAAATGATAAAACTTTATCAGCATTAGTTTTACTAATATAAGCATTAGGTTGACCATAACCATTATATATACCAACTACTTTATACGTTGGTGTTTTAGAACTTATCTTATCATTATAAGAATTAACAACCTTACCAGCAGCAACTTCTTTTAACATATTTGTAGCATTAATACCCGCATTAACATAAGCCTCATCCTTTAACTCATCAACTTGTGTATAACCAGTTTGTTGTTTTAATAATGTTACATTATTAACATTTTTACTATCACCAACAACGTTATCAATATTAATTTTATCCAAATCAAAAGGTTTCAATTTATTATTATCTTTAAATTTCATAGTATTACCATTACTACTCATTTTAAATTCATCATTTATTTTTAAATTTAATTGTTTAGCAATTGTTTGATTAATAACAAGACTAATACTATTATCACTATTTTCTTGTTCTAAAAGTTGATTTAATGAAGAACCTCCAGCATCATATAATTGCATCATTGAAGGTTTGCCTAACTGTTGTTGATTTTGTAAACCATAAACTTTCATTAAATATTTGTTCTGTTTAAATAATTTTTCAGGAGTACCAATAAAGTAAGTTCCTAATTCATCAGTTTCTTTATCAAAAGGCACAACATTAAAAGCAACATTAAAAGGAGCATTGGGATCACTATAAGCTTTGGCAATATTTTGACGAATAAAATATGGGCTTTTAGTATAAGCACCTTGCACTACAGTTTGTCCCATTCTATTATAAAATAAAGCACCAAATCAAATTCCAACTTTATTAATTCAACTATCACGCTCTTTGTCACTAATTTCAGATGCATTATTATTCAATAATTGTGTTTCATTAGTTAAATGTCACGGATATAATTTATCGTTAGTATCAAAACTTAAATTATCAATATCATTAATAAAAGTAGGACCCTTACTTGAGGCATTTTTGTAAGCAGGAATATTACTATTTGCTCAATCTTTGAATTTTGTAATATCTAAATCATTAGGATTAGTACTAATCTTACCAGTCTTCGAAATCGTACCACTAATATTCATTGCCACTGTTGTTCGATAGTTTTGATAAAATTTTCTAATAATATTATAAGTATTCTCACTATAAAAACTGTTAATATTAGTATTTTTTAAAACTGTGTCATACATTGGTAATGCATTTGGTCAAGCCATTTGTACCATAATTCCAACAATCACAGAAGCATCTTTAATATCACTAGAATCTAATCCATTTAAAAAGTTTTTAGTAAGCATTTTACCATTTAAATACGTTAAACCAGTATATCCTAAATCACTAATAGCAGCACTGGGATTAGATTCATCTGACATTGGAGCATATGCTTCAGCATTAATATTATTTTCTAATAATTCTTTAACAAAAGTATCATTTAATGGTCCAGAATTATCAAAACGTGGTGAATGTCAATATGTATCACCAGTAGTACTATCAACACTAGAAGTATAAGTTCAATCATCTTTATTATTTGGATTATAAGTTTTATAAAAACTATATGGAGAATTATAAGTCGGAATGTCATATTCAACTAAGGAGTGATAATTCATACCAGTAAAAGAAAGTAATTTATTATCAGCCATAATTTTTGGACCAATAATAGATGTTGTCATTAAAGTTGTTCCTAAAAACATAGTTAATGATGCTGCTGCCATTTTTCCAATTGATGATGTAAATAGTGATAAACGGAATCTTGTTAAAAATCCACGATTAATACTTTTTGTTTTAATAATTCGACTAAAGCGAGAATTAACAGTAGCTGATTCGTTTTTAATTAAATCTATTGGTTTTTTAATAACTGTTAAAGCACTAATAACTCATGCAATAATTGATAAAAAACCAAATATTAAAATTAAACAATATATAAATCCTAAACCATTAAAAATAAAATGACCAAAATCTAGATTAAAATAGTTGGCAAATGTTTGAACTATAATTACTTGTAAACCACTTGCTGGTAAAAACACTAAAATAGTACCAATAAGTGCTGCTACCATTGGATAAGCTAAAGATGTAATTAAAATTTTAATATTACTATAACCTAATGATTTTAAAATTCCAATTTGTGTTCGTGAATTATCAATATTTTTATAAGTAATTAATATTACTGTAATTGCTGTAATAATTAAAACAATTAACAATAAACCAATTAATAAACTTTTAAATCCAATAATAGTTGCATTCAAAGTAGCAGTACGATTATTAAACGTATACTTATTATTTCCTAACTTATATACTAAAGCAGCATCAGAATCAATAGTATTAATATATTTACTTCTTAAACTTTGTGAAATTAATTTAATATCATTAATTTTACCTATTGTTGATTTTCCAACAAAATAAATTTCGCGATCATTATCAGAAGAAATTGTGATTTTTTCATTAGCTTTATCATATGATCAAATATAATTATTTTTTTCTAACCTTTTACTTAAACCAAATTGCATTGGATAAACGTATAATAAACCTTCACGAGTTTTATTTGGAATTGGTGTAGTTTGATCAATAATTGGGGTTGTGAAATCAGCAGATACACCATATCCAACAATTTTTAATCAATTATAACTACTATAAGCAGCATCATTTAAATCATATCCTGAAACTTTTAAACTACTTCCTAATTGATCTGATTGCACACGAATTGTATCATTAATATGCAAATTATTTTTTTGAGCAAATTCTTTATTAATAACTACCTGTTTTCAACTTGGAGTTTTATCTGGATTATTACTATCTCCTATTTGATAACCATCACTAATGATTAATTTATCAATACGAGCATCTTGATTATAAGTTAATATTTTTAAAATTCTAGGATTACTATTATTATCTAATTGCATAGTTCTGCCTTCAACACGATCTCATATAAATTCATTACCAGCATCATTTGCAATATTGTTAATATCAAAATCATTCTTTTCATCAACAGCAGTTGTTGATGTTGAGATTTTATTAGAAACAGTTTTTGGAGTAGTATTAGATAAATCAATAACAAAATCATGTAAATTAGATTTTGCAACTAATGTTGAATATTCATCAGAAATTCTTGCTAAACTTGTTTGCATTAATGAAAAAATAGTTGATGATAATAATACTAAAACAATTAAACCAACTAATTGAATTTTATTACGAAATGCTTGTTTAAACGCATTTTTAAAAAGCAAAAATGATTGTTTTTTCATATTCGTTCTTCCTTTCTTTTAAATTTTAAAACAAAAAAAGTTATTGAATTAAAGCCATTTTTCAACCATTAATTAAAGTTTTTAAATCTTGAATAGTTTTAGTAATAAGTAGTGTTAATTGGGCACTTAAAAAATAAGTTAAATTCTTCTTAAAAATAGCAATTAAAAGTTTTTTATTATTATCAGTAATAGAAACTTGGTGGTCAAAATTAGTAAACATTTGTTTTTTAAATTGCCATGTTAAAATGATAATTTTAGTTTTAGTATATGCTTTTACTGGAAATTGTTTATTAATAATATTGGGTAATGAAGAATTACTAAATAATGTTACTCAAGTTTTTTTAATTAAATTAAAAATTGTAAATAAATTATCACTAAACATTTTTCATGAAAAGAAACCTAATCAATAGTAAAAGAACACTAAAATTAGTACTGAAATAAAGTTATTTATTGATGGTAATGATATTTTAATCATAGTAAAATTAAATTGTAAAATAATAGCAATTATAATAATTCACAAAATAGTAAAACGCATCACTTTCATAATTTGATTATTATTACGGCTTAAAAAACTAAAACAAATAAATAAATGTAAAATCGAAATCAATGATAGCATTGGTAAACTTTCTAAATCTAAAAAATTAATATTAATTACCATTTCTTGAACTGGTAATAAAAATAAACAAAATTGTGCTAAAAATCATAAACTAAATTGAAGAATAATGATTTTTGTTTTATTAAATATTTTTTTATTATTAATACTATTTTTATGAAAATTAATAGTAATTAAAAAAGTTAATTTCATAATTAAAAGTAAAAAAAGAACTGGTAAACCAAAAAAAATAAATAATTGTTCAAAATTATTAATACTATTAATTTTTAAAATATTACTACTACGTAACATTATATTCACCTTTAAATAAACTTTGTTATTATTATAATTATAAACTATTAAAATTAAATAATGCAATTATTTAGTTTTAGATAGTGTTCAAATATTCAAAAAGAAAAGGAAAAAAGAAAATGTTATGAAACTGCTGTATTAAATTCTTTAGTAATAATTTTGATAATGAATATCAATATTTACAAACTATGGATTCAAACTATATGTACTACCCCACTACTAATTATCAAACTACTACATCTACTACTAAAATAATAGCTGTTGAACAACCAACTAAAAATACATCAACAGTTTTTTCAAATAGAAAAATTATTTCAAAACCATTGAAAAAAAAGATACAAGAAAATTAAGGTAATGTTTAGTAATCTGTGTAACTTACAAAAATAACTATGTTTAATTAATTCTAGTAAATATAATTAAATGACTAGAAAGATTGAGTTACAGATGGCTAAAAAGCAAAATATTAATAATAATGATCCAATATCAAAAGCAGTAGATTTATTATTAGGACATATTCCGTAATTAAATTTAATTAATTGTCAATAAAATTGTTTTAAAACTATTTAGTGTTATTGAATATAGAAATAAATATTTTTTGAAAAAATAGTTTAAAAAATGAGTTTACATTTTAAGCAAAAAATTGTTAATAATATTTTTATATTAACTCGATAAAAATTTAAATTTTAAAAAAATATTTTTAATATTTTTTTTATTTTAATGGTTTTATTTTATTAAAAATTTCACAAAGTAAGTTAAATCTTAAGTACATAAGTCTAAATTTAGATTTTCTACATTTATTTACTAAAATTTTGAATCTTTTCAATCAAGCAAAGACATGTTCAACTTTAATTCTAATTTTAGATACAATCTTATTGTATTTTCTTTCTTGTTTAGTTAATTTTTTATTTTTAGTTCTTTTAATTGGTATTATTGTATTTTTATAAATATTTTGTATACCTTGATATCCTAAATCACCAATAATTATTGTTTTTTCTGAAAATTCAAGATTTGAATTTTTTAATATTTGAAAATCATGCACTTTACCATTATCAGCAAAAATATCAACAATTTTTTTATTAAAAAAATCATATACAATTTGAAATTTTATAGAATACATTCAACTTTTACCAGAAAAATATTCTAACTGTAGTTTTTTTTAGTTGGTCTTTCAATTTCAATCTCAGTTGAATCAATTAAATAAAATTGAAATTCATTTGAATTTTCTTGTTTTTTATCAATTTTTAATTTATATCTTTCTTTTAAAAATTGGTAATCTTTGTGGTTACTAAGTTTATTTTCTACTCAAGTAATATTTCGAAAACAACTTGATGGGCTCATTTTAGATTTAATACTCATTTGAAAAAAAAGTATAATATTCTTTTCAGTATAATAAAGTCATCATTAATCTTTCTTCTACTGAAAGTTTATTTTTTCGACCTTTATTTTTTTCTAATTTTTCTATTTCAATTAATTTTTCTAACATTTCATTAAAATGAAAACGTTTTATACCAAAATATCTATAAAATTCTTCATTTTTTAATTTTTTTAAATTTTCAAAAATCATTTTTATCAACACTTTTCTAAATTTATTGTTAATAACAAAATTATAAAATAAATTTTAAAATTATTAATTGACTTTTAAAAAATTTAATTACGGAATATGTCTTTTGAACAATAATTTTTAAAAAATATTAAAAGTGTTATTAAAATAAATTTTTAAACTTAAAAAATGTGATTAATATCATAGTTTTGCAAGAAGTCTAATATAGTAAATTCATTATTGATAGCATCACATATTCTATTAATATTTCATTCTAAACTATCTGCTGCAAATTGTTCAGTACTATTAAAAATAAGAAATTGATAATAGTAATTCATTATCTTAGAATCTTCAATATTATTAATAAAATTTTTTAATTCATTTATACTTTTTGATAATTTTTTTTGAAAACTATTATAGTAATTTTCATTATTATAATCTTCTAAATCAATTAAAAATTGTTTTCTTTTCATAACATTACTAACTAATACTACTTGATCACTACATTCTTTAACTTTTTCTAGATTTCTTTTATGATTTAAAATAAATTCTTGATAATTTTCAACAATAATTTTAAATTTTTTAATATTTTTTTCAAAATTAATAAAAACATTACACAACTCAGCAATTTTTTCTTTTCACTCTACTGATAAAAACTGTTCTAGATTTTCTTCTTGTATAATTTGTTTTCAAAAATTAATCGCATTATCAGGAATTTTTAATTCAGGAAAAAAGTAATCAAAATTAATTCGTGCTTGTTCTTGTTTAAATTTTATAATTTCAAAATATTGCTCTGGAAATGATTCTTTAACTATATTTTTTAATTCAATAATTAAGTTATGTTCTTCATTAAAAATTTGCTGTTCTTTCTCAATTCATTCTAATGAATCTATTAAATTTTCTAATAAAAGTTCATCAAATATTAAAAACTTTTTATTATTATAAAGAGAAAATAATTCTTTATAAAGGACATATTCCGTAATTAAATTTAATTAATTGTCAATAAAATTGTTTTAAAACTATTTAGTGTTATTGAATATAGAAATAAATATTTTTTGAAAAAATAGTTTAAAAAATGAGTTTACATTTTAAGCAAAAAATTGTTAATAATATTTTTATATTAACTCGATAAAAATTTAAATTTTAAAAAAATATTTTTAATATTTTTTTTATTTTAATGGTTTTATTTTATTAAAAATTTCACAAAGTAAGTTAAATCTTAAGTACATAAGTCTAAATTTAGATTTTCTACATTTATTTACTAAAATTTTGAATCTTTTCAATCAAGCAAAGACATGTTCAACTTTAATTCTAATTTTAGATACAATCTTATTGTATTTTCTTTCTTGTTTAGTTAATTTTTTATTTTTAGTTCTTTTAATTGGTATTATTGTATTTTTATAAATATTTTGTATACCTTGATATCCTAAATCACCAATAATTATTGTTTTTTCTGAAAATTCAAGATTTGAATTTTTTAATATTTGAAAATCATGCACTTTACCATTATCAGCAAAAATATCAACAATTTTTTTATTAAAAAAATCATATACAATTTGAAATTTTATAGAATACATTCAACTTTTACCAGAAAAATATTCTAACTGTAGTTTTTTTTAGTTGGTCTTTCAATTTCAATCTCAGTTGAATCAATTAAATAAAATTAAAATTCATTTGAATTTTCTTGTTTTTTATCAATTTTTAATTTATATCTTTCTTTTAAAAATTGGTAATCTTTGTGGTTACTAAGTTTATTTTCTACTCAAGTAATATTTCGAAAACAACTTGATGGGCTCATTTTAGATTTAATACTCATTTGAAAAAAAGTATAATATTCTTTTCAGTATAATAAAGTCATCATTAATCTTTCTTCTACTGAAAGTTTATTTTTTCGACCTTTATTTTTTTCTAATTTTTCTATTTCAATTAATTTTTCTAACATTTCATTAAAATGAAAACGTTTTATACCAAAATATCTATAAAATTCTTCATTTTTTAATTTTTTTAAATTTTCAAAAATCATTTTTATCAACACTTTTCTAAATTTATTGTTAATAACAAAATTATAAAATAAATTTTAAAATTATTAATTGACTTTTAAAAAATTTAATTACGGAATATGTCTAAAGATGATGAACAATATTTAAAAAGCAAAGTAATGAATCTGCTTTAATTAAACTATTAAAAAATATAGTAAGGTCATCACTATTAATTGTTTTTATTAATTGTTTGCAATATTTTTTTCTATTTTTGCACTTGTAATCTTAGAAGTTATTTCTTTTCTAAAATCCTTAATATTTTTTTGCTTTTTATTATCAGAACCTATTTCTTGAATTTCTGTAGGCACTTTTTTACATCCTTTCAAATAAAAAACCCATTTATTTTATTAAAAATAAAACAATGTGCTTGAAAAACATATTTTTTTGAATTTTTTATTTTAAATTTTCATTAAAATAAGCAAAGGAACAATTCTAAAATAAATTAGTTATAATTTATTTGAAAAAGTTAATTAACAATTTCTAAAATCTCTTGTTAATTACCTATAATAATGCATATAGTTTATCTCTAATATTTGAGATAAACTATTGCTAAATAATAGCATGTATAAAATGTATTACAAATAATATACAAAAATCATACTTTATATTACATTAATTTTACTAATTAAAATGATAAATAAAATCATATTCAATTAATTTTAACACTTTTATTATGAAATAAATTTTATTTTGTAAATAAAATATTTTATAATAAAAATACTATTTATATATAGAATAGGGGTTACATAAATCCACTATTATAAATAGTACTACTTAAAGGGGGAGGAAATTATGAGCAAATTATTAACATCAACACCAAAAAAAGATGGTTTTTTTGCCCCAATTGAATCAATAGAACATAAAGGCACATGAATGATTTGACCGCTTATGAAAGATAATTAACAAAAAGAATGTCAACCAGCACGAACTGTTTTTGCAAAAATAGCTAACTCAATCAATAAGCATGAACCAGTAAAAATTATTATTAATAAAAGTAATTGAAATGAAGCTCGCAAACTATTAGATCCAACTATCAAATTAATCGATATTAAATATCAAGATAGTTGAGCGCGTGATATGGGACCAATTTATTTATTAGACTTCTTGCAAAACTATGATATTAATCACATTTTTTAAGTTTAAAAATTTATTTTAATAACACTTTTAATATTTTTTAAAAATTATTGTTCAAAATATGTTTTATTTTTTGTCATTAAAATACAACAAAAATTATTATTTCAAATAAAAAAATAAAATATTAAATTATCAAATATATTTAAATTAATAATTGTAAATTATAAATTGAAGCTATTAAATTAAATCTTAATGCAAATTTTTTTCTTCTATTTCGATATTTTTCACTAATAATTTTAAATTTTTTAAGAATCGCAAAAACATGTTCAATAAAAACTCTCATTTTTGAAATAGCCTTATTATTTTTCTTTTCTTCTTTAGTTAAAGGGTTTTTTTTGATTTTCGTTTAGGTAATAAGACATTTTTATGTATGTTTTGTATACTTTGATATCCTAAATCTACTAAAATAGTTGTTTCTGATAAAAATTTCGTTTTTGAATTTTTTAAAATTTTAAAATCATGATTTTTACCATAAGAAAAATAAGAACTTATAATTTTTTTACTATCTTTTTCAATTATGACTTGAGTTTTTATTGTATGTTTTTTCTTTTTTCCTGAATAATATTGTTTTTGACTTTTTTTGGGCGTTGAATAGTACTTTCAGTCACATCAATGATAACTGTTTTATCTTTAAAATTATTATTTAACAGTGATTTTTGCCCATCAAGTTGTTGAAAATCAGGATGTTTTATTAAAGTATTTTCTATTCACTTGATATTCCTATAGCAACTACTTTCACTAATTCCATAACTTTTAGCAATATGAAAATAAGTTCGATATTCTCTTCAATATTCTAAAGTCATTAATAAACGATTTTCTAATGATAATTTATTAGGTGTACCACCATGGGAGATTGTCAAAAATCCGGAATAAATTAAATCTATATATTTTTATTATAATTTTAGACAAGAAATAATTTGGATTTTTATGAAATTGTACATTCATCTTACTATTTTTTAAAATATATTTCAACTAAAATACTTAATTTTAAAAATTACTAAAATAAATTTAATATTTATACACAATAAAAATTCTTAACTTATTAAGTATATGTAAAGTATTTATTTTTTATTAAAATATTTTTAATTAGAAATTTTTATATAAAATTATGTTTCAAAATTTATCTTATTACATTTAAAAATAACCATTTTAATATAAATTGAAATATTATATGTTCTATTACCAAGCATTTCTTTTAAAACATGCCAAATATTAGTTTCTGTAAAACAACCAATATTTCACTTTGCACCTTGATTTTCAATACCTTCTTTATTATTTTTAAAGTATTGTTTTTTTAATTTTTTATGATTATCTAATTGATTATATAAATAGTTAATTAATTGTTCATATTGACCATTATTAATTAAATATTTACAATGATTATATTCTTCTAAATATTTTTCTTTATTTCCAGCCATTATACCAAGATATAATGTTCTAAAGACATATTCCGTAATTAAATTTTTTAAAAGTCAATTAATAATTTTAAAATTTATTTTATAATTTTGTTATTAACAATAAATTTAGAAAAGTGTTGATAAAAATGATTTTTGAAAATTTAATAAAATTAAAAAAAGAAGAATTTTATAGATATTTTGGTATAAAACGTTTTCATTTTAATGAAATGTTAGAAAAATTAATTGAAATAGAAAAATTAGAAAAAAATAAAGGTCGAAAAAATAAACTTTCAGTAGAAGAAAGATTAATGATGACTTTATTATACTGAAAAGAATATTATACTTTTTTTCAAATGAGTATTAAATCTAAAATGAGCCCATCAAGTTGTTTTCGAAATATTACTTGAGTAGAAAATAAACTTAGTAACCACAAAGATTACCAATTTTTAAAAGAAAGATATAAATTAAAAATTGATAAAAAACAAGAAAATTCAAATGAATTTCAATTTTATTTAATTGATTCAACTGAGATTGAAATTGAAAGACCAACTAAAAAAAACTACAGTTAGAATATTTTTCTGGTAAAAGTTGAATGTATTCTATAAAATTTCAAATTGTATATGATTTTTTTAATAAAAAAATTGTTGATATTTTTGCTGATAATGGTAAAGTGCATGATTTTCAAATATTAAAAAATTCAAATCTTGAATTTTCAGAAAAAACAATAATTATTGGTGATTTAGGATATCAAGGTATACAAAATATTTATAAAAATACAATAATACCAATTAAAAGAACTAAAAATAAAAAATTAACTAAACAAGAAAGAAAATACAATAAGATTGTATCTAAAATTAGAATTAAAGTTGAACATGTCTTTGCTTGATTGAAAAGATTCAAAATTTTAGTAAATAAATGTAGAAAATCTAAATTTAGACTTATGTACTTAAGATTTAACTTACTTTGTGAAATTTTTAATAAAATAAAACCATTAAAATAAAAAAAATATTAAAAATATTTTTTTAAAATTTAAATTTTTATCGAGTTAATATAAAAATATTATTAACAATTTTTTGTTTAAAATGTAAACTCATTTTTTAAACTATTTTTTCAAAAAATATTTATTTCTATATTCAATAACACTAAATAGTTTTAAAACAATTTTATTGACAATTAATTAAATTTAATTACGGAATATGTCCTAACTAAATGAAATTTATCTAAAACAAACTGTGCACCTAAATAATCAGCAACTTCTTTAATTCATCCTGCACTATCACCACAAATAATAATTTTTGCTTGTTCAATATTTTCATAAAATTTTTGACAATGGTCTTTAACAAATTCAGCAGTTTTTTTAACTCCAATTGGAGTTCTTGTTTTTCTTATAATTGCTTTTACTCTTTTATTTTGTACTTTATGATTAATATTATCTGTATATGTTACTATTAATCTCATAGAGTATTTTGTACCTTTACGTTTAAAATCTCAAAATTTTCGATGTCCATCATCAATTGCTACAAAAATAGGTTGATTTTTTTCCAATTTTACTTTTACTGGATTTGCTTCATTTATTTTTAAATTTTTAAAAACTCTATGAACGCTACTAAGACTAATACCTGCCTGTTTACAAATCGCACAAATATCACGATATCTTTTTCCATCAGCAAAATTTTCAATAATAGTATCTTCGATATCTTCACCAATTCTTTTATATTTTGGAAGTTCCATTTTTTCATCAACTAAACAAACACGAACTAATTTTTGTAATTTTTCATCAAAATATTCATAAATTCTTCTTTTATAAGTTACTAATCCATACATTGTTTTTCTTGTTCGATATTGAAAATCAACAATTTTATATTTCTTTTTATCTCTTGTATTTTTTATTCTTCAATCTCACTTTTCTCATTTCTTTGTTATATGTTCTAAAATTAATTTATCAATTTTAGGATATTGTTCTTTATAAGTTCATTTATAATTAAAATTCAATTTTACTTCTCCTAGCTATTTTAAAAAAATCTAAATTTATTGTAAATATATTTAAAAAATTAATTTACTTAATTATTATATAAATATATAAGTGTAATTTTAAATAAAATAAAAATTATTTTAAAAAATGCTTTCATATTTAAAATATAATAAACAATTTCAATATAATTAATAGTATAGGTATCACAAAATAAACGCCTTTAATTTAGGCGTTATTTTACATTTAAAAGCATACTTGTAAAAATAATCAAAAATAGTACAATTTATAAGTAAAATCAAGGAAAAAAGGAGAATTTATGAGTAAAAAAAGGAGTAAAGTTCGAAAAAAGGTAAAAAGTAAACAAAAACAATTTAAAATAATGAATGATAATTTTGATGAAGAAATTGTAATTTGTCAAAGAAAAGGATGTAATAATATTTCAGATAATATTGTTCATGTAGTAATTGATGACGAAGAATTAGCAAATATTTTTGCATGTGAAGAACATGCAGATGAATGTGAAGATAGATTTGTACCTGAATTATTAGAAAATATTAAAAAAATAGAAAATGATGACGAAATTAATAATGCAGAACATTTAATAAATTAAAAAGGAGAAGTTTATTATGAAAACATGAATAAAAATAAATTTAAGTAAAATAACATTAGCATTAGCACTAACTGGTGCTACAACTGGAACAATAGGTTTAATCATGGGGGGATGCTTACCCATAATGTTAGTGGAGTTAAATATTTTTTAACTCCACATAAACAAGTTGAATGAGGTGTTCAAAAAATATGAATGTCTGATATTCATGGTATTTCAGTCGATATAAAAAATGAATTTAAAATTTATTTTTCTGATACTCCTGAAAAAACAGAATTTTATAATAGTGGAAATACTCTTGAAAGAATAGATATATCATGAGATGGTAATTATCCTGATGGATATTTTTGATAATTAAAGTTCAATATTTATATAAGAAATATTTTCGTTATATTTATCAAATAGATTAATATTTTTTAAATTTATTTCTTGCTTATCAGTTATTAAAATTAAATCATAATTACCAGCACCAAATATTCCACTAATTTCAATACGATTTAAATTATTAATTGCTTTTTTAATTTGTAAATCAAATTCATTATTGTTATCAATTTGTAATATTTCTTCATAAAATTCTAATTTAGAAAATAATTGAGATTTATTTGAACCATATAAGTTTAAAGTATTCTCAAGTTTATTTTTATTAATAATTAATCGTGTAAAATATTTACCATATTCTCCATTTGCTAGTGTTCAATCAGCAGGAACTAATGATGGAATATTATTACTTTCTAATTCATTTGTAATAGATAATCAATTAAATTGATTATCATCAAGTTTAAATAATTCATTTTGACTAATATCATTATTTTTTAATTTAATATTATTCTTATCTGAAAAATCAAAATATTCAGATTTTAATATAACTTTTATATCTTTAAATTGTCAAATATCATTTTTACTGGGTTTTATTGGACTTGATTTTAGTTCAAAATAATAAGGTAATAATATTTTATTATCATCATTCAAACCTTTATTTATTGATAAAGTTGAATAAATATATTTTGATAACATAATAAATACTTGTTTAAATATTTTAACTTGTTGCAAATTTATATAATTTGGATAATCTAACTCTCATTGTTTAAATAAATTAGTAATTATTTCGTCAGGTTTTTGCCCCGAAAATGTATCACGTAATTCTGCTATTTTATTTGTTGGTTTACCCGTTTTTTCATCATATGTAGCACCTTCAAAATTTCTATTGTAATTATATGTATAACTTAACATGTTTAATAATAATTGTTGTAAACTATCATTTTTTGGTGCATCTTGTATTTCAATTGCAATATCTTTAAATCTATTATTAGTTGCAAGATAAACATATCATCCTTCATTACTAAAAGATAAAACTTTTTTATCTTCTAAATGTATTTCATGTTTTAATGGTCAATTACCATTTCAAATACCACCCATTTCTCAACCTAATCAAGTATCAGTTACTCTTGCATTATTAATTACTTCTTTTCTTGTTTCTTTAGACATATTCCGTAATTAAATTTTTTAAAAGTCAATTAATAATTTTAAAATTTATTTTATAATTTTGTTATTAACAATAAATTTAGAAAAGTGTTGATAAAAATGATTTTTGAAAATTTAAAAAAATTAAAAAATGAAGAATTTTATAGATATTTTGGTATAAAACGTTTTCATTTTAATGAAATGTTAGAAAAATTAATTGAAATAGAAAAATTAGAAAAAAATAAAGGTCGAAAAAATAAACTTTCAGTAGAAGAAAGATTAATGATGACTTTATTATACTGAAAAGAATATTATACTTTTTTTCAAATGAGTATTAAATCTAAAATGAGCCCATCAAGTTGTTTTCGAAATATTACTTGAGTAGAAAATAAACTTAGTAACCACAAAGATTACCAATTTTTAAAAGAAAGATATAAATTAAAAATTGATAAAAAACAAGAAAATTCAAATGAATTTCAATTTTATTTAATTGATTCAACTGAGATTGAAATTGAAAGACCAACTAAAAAAAACTACAGTTAGAATATTTTTCTGGTAAAAGTTGAATGTATTCTATAAAATTTCAAATTGTATATGATTTTTTTAATAAAAAAATTGTTGATATTTTTGCTGATAATGGTAAAGTGCATGATTTTCAAATATTAAAAAATTCAAATCTTGAATTTTCAGAAAAAACAATAATTATTGGTGATTTAGGATATCAAGGTATACAAAATATTTATAAAAATACAATAATACCAATTAAAAGAACTAAAAATAAAAAATTAACTAAACAAGAAAGAAAATACAATAAGATTGTATCTAAAATTAGAATTAAAGTTGAACATGTCTTTGCTTGATTGAAAAGATTCAAAATTTTAGTAAATAAATGTAGAAAATCTAAATTTAGACTTATGTACTTAAGATTTAACTTACTTTGTGAAATTTTTAATAAAATAAAACCATTAAAATAAAAAAAAGATTAAAAATATTTTTTTAAAATTTAAATTTTTATCGAGTTAATATAAAAATATTATTAACAATTTTTTGTTTAAAATGTAAACTCATTTTTTAAACTATTTTTTCAAAAAATATTTATTTCTATATTCAATAACACTAAATAGTTTTAAAACAATTTTATTGACAATTAATTAAATTTAATTACGGAATATGTCCAAAGTATTAGACCCTATTAAAGCACAATCTTGATATTATGGTGTACCTAGTGTTTTACAAGGTGCTATATTTGCAAGATATTTAGATAAAGTAAATACTGAATTAGATTTTCAAGTTTCTAAAATAACTGGAGGATTAGATATAGGTATGGCAACAAGTAGTAGTGGTCATCCAACTGCTGCTTCATTATGATTTATTGGTGAAAATCATAATGGAAGAAGAGCACATAAAGTAAGTGAATTTTATCATAGTAATGCTAATATTAATGGTCAACCAGCAATGTATTTTAAAAATACTTATGAATTAGCAAATAGTATTATTGATTATTATTTAATTGAAGCACAAAAATATTTTGCTATGTTTAAAGGTTTTACTTGTTATGTTGATTATGGTAATGGTGGTCAAGCATTTATTGATGTTTTAAATGTAGAAAAAAATAAAAGAAATATGAATTGATTAAATTTTGAACCAGTAGATAAATCAGTAATGTATTTAAAAGATAGAATTGATTTTACTACTACTGGATTAATTAAAAATATATTAAGTTATGATTGAAATAATTGTCCAGAAACTAAAAGACAATATAGTTTAATTCAATGATTATCTAAATCTAAAATAGAAAATTCAAATAATGAACCTAAAATGTTAGATTTATATGATGATACTTGAGATAGTGATTGTTATGCATTAATGAATGATATGAAATGATTAATTGAACAAATAAATAATGAATTATTAATTAATAAAACTAAATTTGAATTTGGTAAACAATATAGTTTTATTAATAATAAGGAGTGATAATATGAATTATAGTCCAACAGAATATTTTAGTATACATGAAGATAATTGAGAATTAGATATACCTAGAATTATTGCAAATAAAAGTACAATGTTATGATTAGGTAAAGGTTTATTATTTAAAAGTGAAAATAAAGACTTATTAAATTTTTTAAATAAATTAAAAGATAAAGATAAATGAAATGAAAAATTATATCAATTTGGTATTCAAAATTCATTATTAGGTAAATGTTTTTTAATATGAATGTTAACTAAAAATGGTGAATTAAGTTTAACTTTACCAAGTCCAAGTTTTATGTCACGTGTTGCTAAATTTAATGAACAAGAACAATCAGCAGAATTATTTTTTATGAATGAACAAAGTGATAATGGTAGTTTAACATGAGTAACAATAGAAAATTCAAAAGTAAAAGTTGAAATATTTAATGGTAATAGAGAAATTTTATTAGGTAGTACAAAATCAAAAATTAAACCAGAAAGTCAATTAAAACAACAATATGAATTAAAAAATCCATTTGGTTATTTACCAATTGTTGAAATTACAAATTTACCACAAATTCATTTTTATGGTAATAGTACACAAATGAATGCATATCCAGATTGTGCACCAGTATGAAATTTAATATGAGATTTACAACATATTATTAAACAAAAAAGAAAAGAAAGAATATTAAATTTAACTAGATTTTATGGAATTATTGATAATGAAAAATTTAAAGCTTTAAATTTAAGTGATGATTTTCAATCAATTATTAAAGACGCATTTTTAAATATTACTACTGCAAATTATGTAAAAGGTGGTAATGGTGGAGTTGATATTGTACAAGGTAATCCAAAATTTGGTGAATATTGACTTGATTATAATGGTACAGCAAAACAAATATTTAATGGTGCTGGTTATGATTATGATGAATTTAATGGAATTAATTATGAAAATAAAACTAAAACATTAATGAATAATAAATTTGATATGCAAACAACAGAAGTAAAAATAACACATTATACAACTTATTTATATAGAATGTTTGATATGTTAGTAACTTCTTCTAAAGATGAAAATGGAAAAGTATATTGAAATGGTAAAGGTGAAAGACCTTATAGTTTTGAATTTATACCAATTGCTATGGTTGACCAATTAGTACAAGATGAATTAATTAATAGTAGATTAAATAATGGTACATTATCAGTAATTGAAGCAATTAGTTTATATGAAAATATTGATACATTAATGGCAAAACAAAAATTAGAACATATTATTGAAGAAAGTAAATTTTTAAATAAACATTTAGGAGATAATACAAATGATAATAAGCAACGCAATGAAAATTCAATTAATGAAACAAGCACATCTAGCATTAAAACAAACTCAACAATTAATAAAGAGATGTAGTTATTGAAAAATATTTCCATTTGTTATAAATAATGGAGCAATTCCTTTAACTGAAACTGGTTATAAACCAATTAATAGTAAAATTAGTGATTTTGGACAATATGAATTAATATTAACTGGTACTACTCCAGTTGTATGTATTTGAAAAAATAGTACAAAAATATATCAAAAAAATAAAGGTAAAATTAATGAAAAAACTCATAAAGTGTCTTCACAAGACCAATATTATACAAAACAATATAAAATTGGTGATTATTGAAATGCTTATTTAATTGATGATACAAGTGGTGTTGATTTTAGTAATTTACCAAATAATCAAATATTTAAAACAGTACAAACAAAAAGACAATATACTTTAGTAATGTTTGAAGAACATATTACAATTGATGATTATTTACAATTTTTTGTAGTATTTAATGATGAAAATGAAAATATTGGTGGTAATAGTGGTAAAAATCAAGATAGACAATTATTATATATTTCAAATGTAACAAATTATTATAGTCCTTATAATGGTGCATTTAGTATGCAAGTATTAACTTTTAGTAGTTTAAATGATAGAGTAGTTTCTACTGGTCAAAATACACTTGATTTTGTACAATATGCAAGCCCAGGTAGTGGTTATGCTTTCCCTACTATTCAACAAGGAAAAGTAACTTTAAATCGTACTTTAATGCGTGATATAGGAGTAAGATATAGTCATAGACAAAGTTATGGATTAGAATTATTATCAAGTTGTTATTATTATGGAAGACCTATTATTCAAGGACAAGAACCTATTCAACAAAATAATGAAGAAATATTTGAAAGTAAAGTATTTGCTTCAAGAAGATTATTTATTGCTGGTAATAATGAAAAATCTACAACTGATATTAAAAATAATGGTGGTTTACTTGCTGGTATAAATGATAAAATAACAACAAGTAGTCATCCTGAAACTACATTTTATAATATTATGGACGCTAAACCAACTGGATTTACTAATTTTAAAAATTTTACAGAATGATTAAAAAACTTCATTAAATTTTCAAGAAAATTTATTTGTAACAAAAGATTTTAAAGGTATGTTAGCATTTGATAAAGATAAAGCAAGATTAAGTAATGGTACATCAGTAGGAGAAGCAAAATTCTTTTGAGATAGTGAATGAAATATAAATAATTTAACAGGTAATTATAATGTAGATATGTCAAATAATTTTAAATATAAAGACCCAGATACTCATTTAATTATAGGAAGTCCAACTGTTGATTATTCAAAAATAAGTCAAAAATATATGTCAGCAATATTAAATTTTAATAGTGTTGTATTTTCGCCATTAATACAAATGCCTTATGATAGTACTCAATGATTACCTTTTGCTTTAAGTAATATTCCTTTAATTGGTAAATTATTAAATGCTTTAACATTAGGTATTTGAAGTAGTTGAGTTATTACTCAAAATGTTCAACAATATAAAAAAATGTTATATTTTAATGGTTTTATGAGTGCATTTTTTACAAGTAATTTAGAAAATATTATTGGTAATGGTGGTTTAATTCCTTTAAATGCTTTTACAAATGATAATGATTTTGCTATTGGTAAATTATTAGGAGCAAATGTTTCTACAACTGCTATGACAATGAAATTAAGTGATAGAGTAAGTGTTTATCCATGAAATCCTGAAAATGGACAAAAATTAAAAGAAAAAGAACAAATAAGTACAGTTGATTTATCACAAAAGAAAAATAATAAAGTTTATATTTTAGCTGAAGATAGTGAGTTTTTAGATATAGCAAGTCCTTTTACAAATGAAGATACTAATTGTGAATGAAATCCTACAAGTAATGGAGTTATTGATGGTTCAAAAGACATATTCCGTAATTAAATTTTTTAAAAGTCAATTAATAATTTTAAAATTTATTTTATAATTTTGTTATTAACAATAAATTTAGAAAAGTGTTGATAAAAATGATTTTTGAAAATTTAAAAAAATTAAAAAATGAAGAATTTTATAGATATTTTGGTATAAAACGTTTTCATTTTAATGAAATGTTAGAAAAATTAATTGAAATAGAAAAATTAGAAAAAAATAAAGGTCGAAAAAATAAACTTTCAGTAGAAGAAAGATTAATGATGACTTTATTATACTGAAAAGAATATTATACTTTTTTTCAAATGAGTATTAAATCTAAAATGAGCCCATCAAGTTGTTTTCGAAATATTACTTGAGTAGAAAATAAACTTAGTAACCACAAAGATTACCAATTTTTAAAAGAAAGATATAAATTAAAAATTGATAAAAAACAAGAAAATTCAAATGAATTTCAATTTTATTTAATTGATTCAACTGAGATTGAAATTGAAAGACCAACTAAAAAAAACTACAGTTAGAATATTTTTCTGGTAAAAGTTGAATGTATTCTATAAAATTTCAAATTGTATATGATTTTTTTAATAAAAAAATTGTTGATATTTTTGCTGATAATGGTAAAGTGCATGATTTTCAAATATTAAAAAATTCAAATCTTGAATTTTCAGAAAAAACAATAATTATTGGTGATTTAGGATATCAAGGTATACAAAATATTTATAAAAATACAATAATACCAATTAAAAGAACTAAAAATAAAAAATTAACTAAACAAGAAAGAAAATACAATAAGATTGTATCTAAAATTAGAATTAAAGTTGAACATGTCTTTGCTTGATTGAAAAGATTCAAAATTTTAGTAAATAAATGTAGAAAATCTAAATTTAGACTTATGTACTTAAGATTTAACTTACTTTGTGAAATTTTTAATAAAATAAAACCATTAAAATAAAAAAAAATATTAAAAATATTTTTTTAAAATTTAAATTTTTATCGAGTTAATAGACTTCTTGCAAAACTATGATATTAATCACATTTTTTAAGTTTAAAAATTTATTTTAATAACACTTTTAATATTTTTTAAAAATTATTGTTCAAAATATGTTTTATTTTTTGTCATTAAAATATAACAAAAATTATTATTTCAAATAAAAAAATAAAATATTAAATTATCAAATATATTTAAATTAATAATTGTAAATTATAAATTGAAGCTATTAAATTAAATCTTAATGCAAATTTTTTTCTTCTATTTCGATATTTTTCACTAATAATTTTAAATTTTTTAAGAATCGCAAAAACATGTTCAATAACAACTCTCATTTTTGAAATAGCCTTATTATTTTTCTTTTCTTCTTTAGTTAAAGGGTTTTTCTTTGATTTTCGTTTAGGTAATAAGACATTTTTATGTATGTTTTGTATACCTTGATATCCTAAATCTACTAAAATAGTTGTTTCTGATAAAAATTTCGTTTTTGAATTTTTTAAAATTTTAAAATCATGATTTTTACCATAAGAAAAATAAGAACTTATAATTTTTTTACTATCTTTTTCAATTATGACTTGAGTTTTTATTGTATGTTTTTTCTTTTTTCCTGAATAATATTGTTTTTGACTTTTTTTGGGCGTTGAATAGTACTTTCAGTCACATCAATGATAACTGTTTTATCTTTAAAATTATTATTTAACAGTGATTTTTGCCCATCAAGTTGTTGAAAATCAGGATGTTTTATTAAAGTATTTTCTATTCACTTGATATTCCTATAGCAACTACTTTCACTAATTCCATAACTTTTAGAAATATGAAAATAAGTTCGATACTCTCTTCAATATTCTAAAGTCATTAATAAACGATTTTCTAATGATAATTTATTAGGTGTACCACCATTTTTAAACTTTTTTACTTCTTCTTTCTTTAAAATTTCTAGAATTTTATTAAAAATAATATCATTTATACCAGTTAATCTTAATAATTCTGGATTGTTAATAGTTTTTAATTTATCAAACATCATAGATTACCTATCTTTTTTATTTTTAATTTTATTTTAAAAATTAAATTTTTAATAGATAGGTTTTGCAAGAAGTCTAATATAAAAAATTAAAAGTTGGTTATTTTATTAATGGAAAAGATGGTGTATTAAACCAAGCATTAGTTGAAAATATTGGTTGCTTTACTGAAACTAATATTAAACAAATTTTAAAGCATATGATTGGTGATAGAACATATAACATTGATATGTATACAAAAATGGTTAATTTTAAATGCTATCAAATAAATACTGCCATCCAGTTATTATAAATTAAAATTAAAGATTTTAAAAAACCAAAAATAAAATAAAACTTATTAAAGTTTACTTTAATAAGAATTTTTGAGTTATAAAAATAAGTATTATTGTTGACTAATATTTTTCAAGTGTTAAGATTAACATACAATTGCATATTGAAGTCAAAATTATTCTCGTCTAACTTTATAATTTTAAGACAAATTTGAATATTATTGACAACATCGGTACGCTCACAAAATTTTTAGAATTTTATTAAAAATAATATCATTTATACCAGTTAATCTTAATAATTCTGGATTGTTAATAGTTTTTAATTTATCAAACATCATAAATTACCTATCTTTTTTATTTTTAATTTTATTTTAAAAATTAAATTTTTAATAGATAGGTTTTGCAAGAAGTCTAATATAAAAATATTATTAACAATTTTTTGTTTAAAATGTAAACTCATTTTTTAAACTATTTTTTCAAAAAATATTTATTTCTATATTCAATAACACTAAATAGTTTTAAAACAATTTTATTGACAATTAATTAAATTTAATTACGGAATATGTCCAAATTATGCTTATATTATTGATACAATTGTAACTCAATCATTACATCAAGGTGAAGAAAGACATACATTTTATAGTAATAATCCTTTTACTTATCAAGGTGATTATAATGAAATATCAGTTGCTCAGTTTAGATATAATAATATGGGTGCATTAACTGGAAATGCTTTTAATTGAACTACTTTATATAAATTAAATCATGATGAATATGAAGAAACTGAAGAAACTACATTTAGTTATCCTGCAAAAATATTACCACCAAGTCCACAAAATATAGCAAAATCAATAATTATTATTCCAAATTTAAAAGTAGAAATGACAACAAATGATGTATCATTAATTGATACAAGTTCGGTATCATATAAACCTAATTTTAATGTTTGACTTACTAATAATTCAAATAAATTAGGTAATTATGAAGTTGATTTAAAATCTTTATTAGACCCTACATTATTAATTAAGTCTTTTAATGATTTAAAAAGATATTATAAATCAATAACTATTTATTACGATTATGTTATTGAAACAAAAGAAGAAATAAAAAATTCTCATGATAATAAATTAGTAGTATATTCTACAAACGAAACTTTTAGACCGGCAAAAAGTCAAAATATAAGTAAAACTATTGATTTAAAAGATTTAATATTAAGTAATAATAATCCAACAATTAATGAATATAAACAAGAATTTTTACATCCAAATGATAATAATGATGAAAATGGATTAGCATATATTTATACTTATAGTAATAATAATTCAATGCCATATAATTTAACTGGTTATGAATTTAATCTATCAGTACATTTTGGAAGTTTAGGAAGAACAGTAAATAAAAATTATGAAACAAATTCATGTATTGCGATGAGTATTGTTGATAATAAAAATCTAAAATGAAATTTTTATTTACAAGCAAATTTAGGTAAAATTGAATGTATAAATGATTGAAAAAACAATTTAATATATACACATGGAAAAAGATATATCAGTAATATTAAAACTAATTTTTATAAAATAATTTTAAATTCAAGATAAAAAGAGGCGAGGCTTTTATGTAATCTGTGTATCTTTGTTTTACAAAGTACTAGTTTAGATTAATTCTATCTTCAAATTTTATCATAAAATGAGCAATTGCTGTATTTCAATTTTGAATGGGCATTGTTCATTTTTTTGTTATATTTTCAATTGCTAAATAAAATATTTTAAAAACTGCCATATCATTAGGAAAAACTTTTTTATTTCTGATAACTTTTCGTAATTGACTATTTACAGATTCAATAGCATTTGTTGTATAAATAACTCTTTTGATTTCTGTAGGATAACTAATAAAAACCATTAAATTATCTCAATTTTTATATCAAGATTTAGCAATTTGAGGATATTGTTTATTTCACTTATTTTCAAAGGATTCTAAAGCCTGCATTGCTTGTTCTTCACTACATGCAGTATAAATTGGTTTTAAATCTGCAACTAGAGATTTTCTATGCTTATATGAGACATATTTCAAACTATTTCTAATTTGATGAACTATGCATAATTGATGTTCTGTTTTAAGATAAACTGATTGTATTGCTTCTGACATGCCTGTTAAATTATCACTGCAGGCAATAAGAATATCATTTAAGCCACGATTTTTCATTTCTGTTAAATTTGCTAATCAAAATTTAGCACCTTCATTTTCACTAATTCATAAACCTAAAACATCTTTTTTACCTTCTAAATCAACTCCTAAAGCTATATAAACTGATTTATTAATAATCCTTTTATCTTGTCGTACTTTCACTACTATGCAATCAAAATAAACAATCGGATAGACACTTTCTAATGGTCGATTTTGCCATGCTTTTACATCATCAATAACATCATCAGTAATTTGACTAATAACACTTTCACTAATATCAGCACCATGATATAACTCTTGTAATTGCATTCTAATATCTGATAATGTCATACCTTTTGCATATAAAGAAAGAACTTGTTGATCAAAACCATCAAATCTTCTTTGTCTTTTTGCAACTATTATAGGATTAAAATTACTATTGCGATCTCGTGGTACATCAATCTCAATTTTACCTTGTTGAGTTATTATTTTTTTTGAACTTATACCATTACGAGCATTGTCACTATTACTATGTTGATTCTTTTCATATCCCAAATAATTTTGCATCTCAGAATTCAACATTTTTTCTACTAATCTTTTTGTTAATTCTTTATACAATCCTCCCTCTTTAAAAACTGTTGTTAAATCTTCAGTATTTTCTAATAATAAATCTACTGCTTTTGATATTGGATCATTATTATTAATATTTTGCTTTTTAGCCATCTGTAACTCACTATTTCTAGAAAATTAATTATATTTACTAGAATTAATTAAACATAGTTATTTTTGTAAGTTACACAGATTACTAAACATTACCTAAAAATCTAATAACTTTGTAAACTACATTATATAAATTAATAGAAAAATTTAAAATTTAAAAATTTCATCGATTATAATGTCCTTTACCTTTTATTTTTGCTGCATTTTCTGCTTCTGCACGTTCTCTTTTTTGTCTTTCATCTTCTTCAGCTGCTCTGGCGCGTTCTCTTAATTCTTTAGCTCGATCTTCTTTTAATTTTTCTTGAAAAATTTTTTCTCGTTTTGCTTCTCTTTCTATTCTTTGTTTTTCCATATATTCATTTGCTTCTTTTACACGTGGGCGTATAAAGTTAATGGTTAGATTTAAAAAGAAGTTAAATGAGAGATAATACTCTCATTTTTTAATTGTTAAACAATTATAATTAATTATTTTATTAAACCAGCACTTTATTAAAGTAATTAATTATTACATAACTAAATAAAAAATTATGTAGGCTATTGTGCTGGAATTAACCAATAGTAATTTTTCTGTTGCTCTTTGAAAATTTCAGAAATTTTGGTTCCCTTCCCCTAGAACCCCTACCCTCCAAGGCTTTGCTACCTACAGTAGCATAAGCCTTACGTATAGTAGATAAGTAGTTAGTAGTATATAAGCCTTTTATCACTGTAGGTGATAAGGCTTATACATAGAAAGGATACGTAATGATTAATGTTAATTTAGATATTAAAAATAAAATTAAAGAAACAACTAAAGGTATGTTATTAGAAATTGGTGAATATGAAACATGATTTCCTATTAAAGATACTATTATTGATGAAAAAAATAAAAAAATAGCATTAAAAATAATTGAAGATTTTTATTATAAATTAGGTAAAAAATCAATAACAAAAGATATTGAAAGTGTTAAAGGTAGTGATATTTTAAAATATATTAAAAATATTCCAAATATTAATACAAATGAAAATGAATTAATATCTTGTGAATTTTATGAACAATATAATAGTTATTATATTTTTAAAAATGATAAAAATCAAGAATGTTTTAAATATAACATTACATGAGAACAAGATATGAAAAGTTTTAAAATCAATAATCCATATAAACATAATGATTTAGCAATAAATTATATTGTTACACCAATGAAAGATATATCAACTCATAATAATAAAATATTTTATTTGAAGTATTAAAGGAAATTAAATATGGTATTAAATGTTGAAAAAATAAAATTAATTAAAAATTTATGTAATGAAAAATTACTTAAAAATCAAAAATATATTGAAATACAAGAAATATTAAAAATTATAGAAAGGAATTAATTATGTTGAATTTAAAAGAAGATAAAAGAATATATATAAAATATGAAGAAGAAAAAATATTTGGTTCATGTGATATTTGTCATAAAAATTCATCATTTGCAAATAGAACTTGTAATAAATGTTTTTATAAATTAATAGGTGAAAAAAATGAAATGTAATATTCATAATGAAAAATATATATGATTTTCTGAATTACATGAAATTGAAAATACATATTATTGTAATAAATGTATAGATGAAATGATTGAAGAAGATATGTATTTAACAAGTAATAATTGAGATTACTTATATGAATATTATATTAATGAATTACAATTAGAAAATTTTAAAGGAGTGTAATAAATCATGAAAGATAAAAGTTTTAAAGAAATAAAAAATGATATGCAATTATTTTTTCAAGATATTAAAAATGGTAAATATGGCGAAAGAATTAAACAATTATTTATACAAAAAGAAAGTAGTGAATAAATATGGCAGCAGCCCCAAAAAAGAAAGCAGAAGATTTAATGATTAAACAAATTATTGTTCATTTAAGATTTACTGAAAAAGATTATGAAAAATTAAAAGAAATTTGTGAAGAAAAAAATATGAAAATTAATGGTTTTATAAGAAGTTTAATTAAAAAAGCAATAAATAAATAGAAAGAGTGATTATAATGAATAATTTATATAAAAAAATACTTAAATTACAATTAGAAATTGGTAGTACACCTAAAAATGGTTTTAATAAATTTGGAAATTATAAATATTGATTATTAAGTGATATTTTTAATAAATTTAAATTATTATGTAAAGAATTAAATATTGTTATTACACATGAAGATATATTAACAACTGATAGAAAAATAAATTATTTAGATACTAAAGAAATAGAAATAACTTATTTTAAAAGATATACAATTATAGATTTAGATAATGATAAAGAAATAAAATATTTTGATATACTTGCTTGTGCTAAAAATACAGATATAGCAAAAGCAAAAGGTAGTGCAGAAACTTATGCTTATAGATATTTTTTAATGAATTTATTATTATTAAGTGAAGATGAACTTGACCCAGATAATGATAATGTTAATTTAATACAAAATAATAAGCAACAAAATAATTATATTAATAATAATGTAAAAATACAAAATGAAAAATGAGAACCAAGTGAAAAACAATTAGATTATTTTGAAAAATATATGATTACAAATACAGTTTTATTTGATGAATGTATAAGAGAAGATATGGAAAGATTAAATCCAAGTAATAATAAAGATTTTTTAATATTAATGGGTGAAAATTATTTAAAAACTTTATTTGATAAATTTAAAGAAATTCGTGAAAGATTTAAAAATTTAAAAACTAATAATAAAAATGAGTATAGAAATTATGAATAAATGTAAATATTGTAATAAAAGAATTTGATTTTCTCAATATTGATGTATGAATTGTTTAAAAATATTAGTTATAAATTTAAATAAAAATAAGGAAAAAAAATAATGTATTGTCAAGATTGTGGAAACCTTGATTGTAATTTAATGAATTATGAAACATTAAAACATTTTAAAGGAGAATAAATAATGAATAAAGAAAAATTAGTTAGATACATTAATGATGAAATAATGAAAAACGATATAAATAGTGAAATGTTGCTATCTAATTTAAAATTAACAAAATTAAGTTTCAAAATTATGAATGGTGAATTTGATAATGACTAATTATTTACTTTCAATTGACCCAAGTATTAAAAATACTGGATTTACTTTATGAGAAAAAACAAAAAGAATTAGTGAATGTGAAGTTGATTATAGAGAAATAGAATATATATACAAATGAAAACCAATATGAGTAAAAAGTTTTGATTTTAAAAATATTAAAAAAGATGATGATTTTTATAAACAAATAAAATATTTTATTTCTAAAAAAATTCATTTTGAAGAAAAAATAAATGGTATTTTAGATTTAATTATTGAACGTGGTACTTTTCATTCAAAAAATGGTATTGGTTATGAAACTCAAGAACATTTACGTGGTTTTATTGCAGGACAATTTAATAAATTAATAACAAAAAATATGTTAATTAGTCCAAGTGAATGAAAGAAATGATATTTAAAAGAATTAAGATATGATGAAGATGATTTATTTAAAGATAAAAAATGAAATAAAGAAAAATCATTATATATAGTTAGAGGTTTAATTAGACAACAAAATTGAAATATAACAATATCAAATCATGATGAAGCTGATTCATTATTAATGGGTTGATATTATTTAAATAAGGAGAATAAATAATGCTTGAAATATCTAATGCTTTAAAAAATTATTTATCCAATAAACAACCTTATAAAGGTTCAAAAATGTGAGGTATTTATATTTTATATAATAAAAAAGAAAATAAATTAAGTTGTTATAATATTGAAACAAAAGAAGAATATTGAAATTTAATTTTAAATAAAGAAAATATTGAAAATATATGAGAAAGATATAAATTTTATTCATTTGAAAGAGATAATTGTGTTACTGCATATAAAATAGGAAATTTTAAATCAACACCAACCTTAATTGATTTTCAAATATCAACAGATACATTATATTTACATTATATTTTAGGGTTAATTTTAATGGATTTATTAAAATAGAAAAGGATAATAAAAATGACTAAACAAGATATTTTAGAAATAATAGATAAATTAAAAAAAGTTAAATGAAATATTGAAATATTTGAAGGTATGAAAAAAAATATTATTTTTGAAGTAAATAAATATGAAATTTTTAATAAAATAATTAAAAATAATAAGGAAGTAAAATAATGCAAAAACAAAAAGAAGAAAAAGTATTACTTAAATGTATTGTTAAAGATTGTAATAGTAAAGTATTAGTTACTTTAAAAACTTTAAATGTAGAAGATAGTGTAGTTCAATTTTTTAATATGTGTTATTTTCATAAAAAACAATTTAAAAATAAAGTAAAAGAAATTAAAAATGAATTTAAAAATAAGGAGTAAATAATGGTTTGATGAGAAATATTAACTATAGTATCAGTATCAGTAATATTGTTTTTAATGACAATTTCAGTACTAACAGATGTTATAACTAAAATTATTAATTATTGATAATATAACTAAATTGTCTATATTTAATATAGAAAATATTATATAATTAATAAAGAGAAGTTAACTCGTTTCTAATTATTTATAACTTCTCTTTTTTATATTTTAATTTATAATATTAAATATAAAAAAATTAAAGGCGGTTAAAAATGAAAAGATATTTTATCTTTGGAATAGCTAATAAAACAAAAGATAAAATCATACATGAAATTGCTTTTAATCGTTCAAGAAATTTAATGTCAAAAAAAGGTAAAAATACAGTTATTATTCATACTAATAATTATTCAGATATAAAAGTAAATATTGGCGAAATAAAAATTAATTTTGATAAAGAATTTCATGAAAATTTATTAAAAATAGTAACTGAAGCAATATATTTAGTTAAAGAAACTCATACTTCTTATGGAATGGAAAAATGTGATTACAGAGAAAGAGATAAAGGTGGAATAAGTTCTACATTATATAGTTTAACTACAATATGGTATCATAATAGAAAAAATATTGATATATTAGACTTAGCAATTAATTTATTAATAAGAATATGTACAGGACATTTAATTTTTAATGGAAATAAAAGATTATCTGTAATTACATGTAGTATATTTTTAAATTCAATGGGATTATATTTAAAATGAAGTAATGAAACAAATGCTTATTTAAAATATTGAGAAGATTTAATGACCAATATTGCAGATAATAAATATGGAAAAGATATAAAGGAAATAAAAGAAAATAAAGAACTTAATATTAAAAATTTATTTTTAAATTCTATAATGATAAGTAATAAATGAATTTGACAATAAATTATTTAAAAAATGATATAATATATACACATATAAAAGTAAATAGGTGGTTTTAATGACAAAAAAAAGAAAACAATTTAAATATAATGAAAAAATAATACAAAATGCAGTTAAAAATGCTTATGAAGATGAAAAATTAATTAAAATAGTAAAAAGATTAGAAAAAAAATAAAAGTTACCTAAATGGTAACTTTTTAATTAGGTGCCAACCTAATCATATACCGATATACTTACCTAAATGGTAAGTATTTTCACATTATACATTATTTTAAGATTGTGGGGGAATATTATTTTCAAAAGAAAGCAAAAAATAGAGAAGCAACTATTATCATCAAAATTATTGTTGCTGTCATCATAATAGTTATTAAAAAAAACTTATTATTATAGATTTTATCAACAAATTTTTCCTTTTCTATTTCATGAGTTATAACATTTTTTTTTGTATCCATAATTTACTCCTTGATTATTTAATAATATTATATTATCATAATTATCTTGAATTTAGTATTATTTTATATATATTTGCTTTAATACTATTAATATATATTCTAGAATATGCTTTATCATCTTCGCCAATTTTTCCTGTAATATATCACATATCTTCAATTTTACCTAATGTTGATTGTAAATAAAAATTTCATCTAAAATTTTTATTATCAATTATACAAAAACCTAGAAATTTATTATTTTCATATTTTATATTTCAACCACCAATATTACCATTATCATTTATAGTAAAATTATAACTATTTAACTGATAATCAGTATCAGTTCTTCCATACATATATGCTATTCCACTTTCTTTTTCAAGTTGTATTGTAGTACCTTGTTTATTGTGATTTCAATGATAAATATGATTTCCATTACGTGGTTGTGTATCTCTGAAAATTAAATCTTTAAGCATAATCTCTTGAAATCCATTATGTTTCTTTGGATTTAAAAAATTTTCTTCTATGGAAAAATCAGTATATAAAGTTGATGTTATAGTAGGAATTGAATTATTATGAATTTCTTTTTTTGTTTCAATATCATAACCATAATAAATAGTTATTGATTTATAATATCTTTTTAAATCATTAAAAGTTTTAATTAATAATGTAGGGTCTAATAAAGATTTTAAATCAACTTCATAATTAACTTCTTTACTTTTATTAGCAAGTCATCAATTTTCAGTATTATCTTTTACTGGAATTGAACTTGTATCTGTTAAAGGTAAATTATTTGCTATCATTTCTATTTTTAAATTTGGAATTATTATAATTGATTTTGCTATATTTTGTGGACTTGGTGGCAATATTTTTGCTGGATATGAAAATGTAGTTTCATCACTTTCTTCATATTCATCATGATTTAATTTATACAAAGTAGTTCAATTAAAAGCATTACCAGTTAAATAACCCATATTATTATAACGAAATTGCGCAACTGATATTTCATTATAATCACCTTGATAAGTAAAAGGATTATCACTATAAAATGTATGTCTTTCTTCACCTTGATGTAAACTTTGTGTAACAATTGTATCAATAATATAAGCATAATTTGAACCATCAATAACTCCATTACTTGTAGGATTTCATTGACAATCTTTATCTTCATTTGTAAATGGTGAAGCTATATCTAAAAACTCTGTATCTTCTGCTAAAATATAAACTTTATTATTTTTCTTTTGTGATAAATCAACAGTTGATATTTGTTCTTTAGTTTCTAATTTTTTACCAGTAGTAGGGTCTCATGGATATACACTTACTCTATCACTTAATTTCATTGTCATAGCAGTTGTTGAAACATGTGAACCTAATAATTTACCAATAGTAAAATCATTATCATTTGTAAAAGCATTTAAAGGAATTAAACCACCATTACCAATAATATTTTCTAAATTACTTGTAAAAAATGCACTCATAAAACCATTAAAATATAACATTTTTTTATATTGTTGAACATTTTGAGTAATAACTCAACTACTTCAAATACCTAATGTTAAAGCATTTAATAATTTACCAATTAAAGGTATATCACTTAATGCAAATGGTAACCATTGATTTGAATCATAAGGCATTTGTATTAATGGTGAAAATACAACACTATTAAAATTTAATATTGCTGACATATATTTTTGTGATATTTTACTATAATCAACAGTTGGACTACCAATAATTAAATGAGTATCTGGGTCTTTATATTTAAAATTACTACTCATATCAACATTATAATTTCCAGTTAAATTATTTATATTTCATTCACTATCTCAAAAGAATTTAGCATTACCAATTGCTGTACCATTACTTTTTATTGCTTTATCTTTATCAAAAGAAAGCATACCTTTAAAATCTTTTGTTACAAATAAATTATCTTGAAAATTTAATGAAGTTTTTAATCATTCTGTAAAATTTTTAAAATTAGTAAATCCCGTAGGTTTTGCATCCATAATATTATAAAATGTAGTTTCTGGATGACTACTTGTTGTTATTTTATCATTTATACCAGCAAGTAAACCACCATTATTTTTAATATCAGTTGTAGATTTTTCATTATTACCAGCAATAAATAATCTTCTTGAAGCAAATACTTTACTTTCAAATATTTCTTCATTATTTTGTTGTATTGGTTTTTGTCCTTGAATAATAGGTCTTCCATAATAATAACAACTTGATAATAATTCTAATCCATAACTTTGTCTATGACTATATCTTACTCCTATATCACACATTAAAGTACGATTTAATGTTACTTTTCCTTGTTGAATAGTAGGAAAAGCATAACCACTACCAGGACTTGCATATTGTACAAAATCAAGTGTATTTTGACCACTACTAATTACTCTATCATTTAAACTACTAAAAGTTAATACTTGTATACTAAATGCACCATTATAAGGACTATAATAATTTGTTACATTTGAAATATATAATAATTGTCTATCTTGATTTTTACCAGAATGAGGCTTTTATGTAATCTGTGTATCTTTGTTTTACAAAGTACTAGTTTAGATTAATTCTATCTTCAAATTTTATCATAAAATGAGCAATTGCTGTATTTCAATTTTGAATGGGCATTGTTCATTTTTTTGTTATATTTTCAATTGCTAAATAAAATATTTTAAAAACTGCCATATCATTAGGAAAAACTTTTTTATTTCTGATAACTTTTCGTAATTGACTATTTACAGATTCAATAGCATTTGTTGTATAAATAACTCTTTTGATTTCTGTAGGATAACTAATAAAAACCATTAAATTATCTCAATTTTTATATCAAGATTTAGCAATTTGAGGATATTGTTTATTTCACTTATTTTCAAAGGATTCTAAAGCCTGCATTGCTTGTTCTTCACTACATGCAGTATAAATTGGTTTTAAATCTGCAACTAGAGATTTTCTATGCTTATATGAGACATATTTCAAACTATTTCTAATTTGATGAACTATGCATAATTGATGTTCTGTTTTAAGATAAACTGATTGTATTGCTTCTGACATGCCTGTTAAATTATCACTGCAGGCAATAAGAATATCATTTAAGCCACGATTTTTCATTTCTGTTAAATTTGCTAATCAAAATTTAGCACCTTCATTTTCACTAATTCATAAACCTAAAACATCTTTTTTACCTTCTAAATCAACTCCTAAAGCTATATAAACTGATTTATTAATAATCCTTTTATCTTGTCGTACTTTCACTACTATGCAATCAAAATAAACAATCGGATAGACACTTTCTAATGGTCGATTTTGCCATGCTTTTACATCATCAATAACATCATCAGTAATTTGACTAATAACACTTTCACTAATATCAGCACCATGATATAACTCTTGTAATTGCATTCTAATATCTGATAATGTCATACCTTTTGCATATAAAGAAAGAACTTGTTGATCAAAACCATCAAATCTTCTTTGTCTTTTTGCAACTATTATAGGATTAAAATTACTATTGCGATCTCGTGGTACATCAATCTCAATTTTACCTTGTTGAGTTATTATTTTTTTTGAACTTATACCATTACGAGCATTGTCACTATTACTATGTTGATTCTTTTCATATCCCAAATAATTTTGCATCTCAGAATTCAACATTTTTTCTACTAATCTTTTTGTTAATTCTTTATACAATCCTCCCTCTTTAAAAACTGTTGTTAAATCTTCAGTATTTTCTAATAATAAATCTACTGCTTTTGATATTGGATCATTATTATTAATATTTTGCTTTTTAGCCATCTGTAACTCACTCTTTCTAGTCATTTAATTATATTTACTAGAATTAATTAAACATAGTTATTTTTGTAAGTTACACAGATTACTAAACATTACCACCAGAATTACCACCAATATTTTCATTTTCATCATTAAATACAACAAAAAATTGTAAATAATCATCAATTGTAATATGTTCTTCAAACATTACTAAAGTATACTGTCTTTTAGTTTGTACTGTTTTAAATATTTGATTATTTGGTAAATTACTAAAATCAACACCACTTGTATCATCAATTAAATAAGCATTTCAATAATCACCAATTTTATATTCTTTTGTATAAAATTCATCTTGACCTGTAGTTTTATGAGTATTTGGGTCGGTAATGTTTAGTAATCTGTGTAACTTACAAAAATAACTATGTTTAATTAATTCTAGTAAATATAATTAAATGACTAGAAAGAGTGAGTTACAGATGGCTAAAAAGCAAAATATTAATAATAATGATCCAATATCAAAAGCAGTAGATTTATTATTAGAAAATACTGAAGATTTAACAACAGTTTTTAAAGAGGGAGGATTGTATAAAGAATTAACAAAAAGATTAGTAGAAAAAATGTTGAATTCTGAGATGCAAAATTATTTGGGATATGAAAAGAATCAACATAGTAATAGTGACAATGCTCGTAATGGTATAAGTTCAAAAAAAATAATAACTCAACAAGGTAAAATTGAGATTGATGTACCACGAGATCGCAATAGTAATTTTAATCCTATAATAGTTGCAAAAAGACAAAGAAGATTTGATGGTTTTGATCAACAAGTTCTTTCTTTATATGCAAAAGGTATGACATTATCAGATATTAGAATGCAATTACAAGAGTTATATCATGGTGCTGATATTAGTGAAAGTGTTATTAGTCAAATTACTGATGATGTTATTGATGATGTAAAAGCATGGCAAAATCGACCATTAGAAAGTGTCTATCCGATTGTTTATTTTGATTGCATAGTAGTGAAAGTACGACAAGATAAAAGGATTATTAATAAATCAGTTTATATAGCTTTAGGAGTTGATTTAGAAGGTAAAAAAGATGTTTTAGGTTTATGAATTAGTGAAAATGAAGGTGCTAAATTTTGATTAGCAAATTTAACAGAAATGAAAAATCGTGGCTTAAATGATATTCTTATTGCCTGCAGTGATAATTTAACAGGCATGTCAGAAGCAATACAATCAGTTTATCTTAAAACAGAACATCAATTATGCATAGTTCATCAAATTAGAAATATTTTGGACATATTCCGTAATTAAATTTAATTAATTGTCAATAAAATTGTTTTAAAACTATTTAGTGTTATTGAATATAGAAATAAATATTTTTTGAAAAAATAGTTTAAAAAATGAGTTTACATTTTAAACAAAAAATTGTTAATAATATTTTTATATTAACTCGATAAAAATTTAAATTTTAAAAAAATATTTTTAATATTTTTTTTATTTTAATGGTTTTATTTTATTAAAAATTTCACAAAGTAAGTTAAATCTTAAGTACATAAGTCTAAATTTAGATTTTCTACATTTATTTACTAAAATTTTGAATCTTTTCAATCAAGCAAAGACATGTTCAACTTTAATTCTAATTTTAGATACAATCTTATTGTATTTTCTTTCTTGTTTAGTTAATTTTTTATTTTTAGTTCTTTTAATTGCTATTATTGTATTTTTATAAATATTTTGTATACCTTGATATCCTAAATCACCAATAATTATTGTTTTTTCTGAAAATTCAAGATTTGAATTTTTTAATATTTGAAAATCATGCACTTTACCATTATCAGCAAAAATATCAACAATTTTTTTATTAAAAAAATCATATACAATTTGAAATTTTATAGAATACATTCAACTTTTACCAGAAAAATATTCTAACTGTAGTTTTTTTTAGTTGGTCTTTCAATTTCAATCTCAGTTGAATCAATTAAATAAAATTGAAATTCATTTGAATTTTCTTGTTTTTTATCAATTTTTAATTTATATCTTTCTTTTAAAAATTGGTAATCTTTGTGGTTACTAAGTTTATTTTCTACTCAAGTAATATTTCGAAAACAACTTGATGGGCTCATTTTAGATTTAATACTCATTTGAAAAAAAGTATAATATTCTTTTCAGTATAATAAAGTCATCATTAATCTTTCTTCTACTGAAAGTTTATTTTTTTGACCTTTATTTTTTTCTAATTTTTCTATTTCAATTAATTTTTCTAACATTTCATTAAAATGAAAACGTTTTATACCAAAATATCTATAAAATTCTTCATTTTTTAATTTTTTTAAATTTTCAAAAATCATTTTTATCAACACTTTTCTAAATTTATTGTTAATAACAAAATTATAAAATAAATTTTAAAATTATTAATTGACTTTTAAAAAATTTAATTACGGAATATGTCTTTTGAAATATGTCTCATATAAGCATAGAAAATCTCTAGTTGCAGATTTAAAACCAATTTATACTGCATGTAGTGAAGAACAAGCAATGCAGGCTTTAGAATCCTTTGAAAATAAGTGAAATAAAGAGGCTTTTATGTAATCTGTGTATCTTTGTTTTACAAAGTACTAGTTTAGATTAATTCTATCTTCAAATTTTATCATAAAATGAGCAATTGCTGTATTTCAATTTTGAATGGGCATTGTTCATTTTTTTGTTATATTTTCAATTGCTAAATAAAATATTTTAAAAACTGCCATATCATTAGGAAAAACTTTTTTATTTCTGATAACTTTTCGTAATTGACTATTTACAGATTCAATAGCATTTGTTGTATAAATAACTCTTTTGATTTCTGTAGGATAACTAATAAAAACCATTAAATTATCTCAATTTTTATATCAAGATTTAGCAATTTGAGGATATTGTTTATTTCACTTATTTTCAAAAGACATATTCCGTAATTAAATTTTTTAAAAGTCAATTAATAATTTTAAAATTTATTTTATAATTTTGTTATTAACAATAAATTTAGAAAAGTGTTGATAAAAATGATTTTTGAAAATTTAAAAAAATTAAAAAATGAAGAATTTTATAGATATTTTGGTATAAAACGTTTTCATTTTAATGAAATGTTAGAAAAATTAATTGAAATAGAAAAATTAGAAAAAAATAAAGGTCGAAAAAATAAACTTTCAGTAGAAGAAAGATTAATGATGACTTTATTATACTGAAAAGAATATTATACTTTTTTTCAAATGAGTATTAAATCTAAAATGAGCCCATCAAGTTGTTTTCGAAATATTACTTGAGTAGAAAATAAACTTAGTAACCACAAAGATTACCAATTTTTAAAAGAAAGATATAAATTAAAAATTGATAAAAAACAAGAAAATTCAAATGAATTTCAATTTTATTTAATTGATTCAACTGAGATTGAAATTGAAAGACCAACTAAAAAAAACTACAGTTAGAATATTTTTCTGGTAAAAGTTGAATGTATTCTATAAAATTTCAAATTGTATATGATTTTTTTAATAAAAAAATTGTTGATATTTTTGCTGATAATGGTAAAGTGCATGATTTTCAAATATTAAAAAATTCAAATCTTGAATTTTCAGAAAAAACAATAATTATTGGTGATTTAGGATATCAAGGTATACAAAATATTTATAAAAATACAATAATACCAATTAAAAGAACTAAAAATAAAAAATTAACTAAACAAGAAAGAAAATACAATAAGATTGTATCTAAAATTAGAATTAAAGTTGAACATGTCTTTGCTTGATTGAAAAGATTCAAAATTTTAGTAAATAAATGTAGAAAATCTAAATTTAGACTTATGTACTTAAGATTTAACTTACTTTGTGAAATTTTTAATAAAATAAAACCATTAAAATAAAAAAAATATTAAAAATATTTTTTTAAAATTTAAATTTTTATCGAGTTAATATAAAAATATTATTAACAATTTTTTGTTTAAAATGTAAACTCATTTTTTAAACTATTTTTTCAAAAAATATTTATTTCTATATTCAATAACACTAAATAGTTTTAAAACAATTTTATTGACAATTAATTAAATTTAATTACGGAATATGTCCAAAGGATTCTAAAGCCTGCATTGCTTGTTCTTCACTACATGCAGTATAAATTGGTTTTAAATCTGCAACTAGAGATTTTCTATGCTTATATGAGACATATTTCAAACTATTTCTAATTTGATGAACTATGCATAATTGATGTTCTGTTTTAAGATAAACTGATTGTATTGCTTCTGACATGCCTGTTAAATTATCACTGCAGGCAATAAGAATATCATTTAAGCCACGATTTTTCATTTCTGTTAAATTTGCTAATCAAAATTTAGCACCTTCATTTTCACTAATTCATAAACCTAAAACATCTTTTTTACCTTCTAAATCAACTCCTAAAGCTATATAAACTGATTTATTAATAATCCTTTTATCTTGTCGTACTTTCACTACTATGCAATCAAAATAAACAATCGGATAGACACTTTCTAATGGTCGATTTTGCCATGCTTTTACATCATCAATAACATCATCAGTAATTTGACTAATAACACTTTCACTAATATCAGCACCATGATATAACTCTTGTAATTGCATTCTAATATCTGATAATGTCATACCTTTTGCATATAAAGAAAGAACTTGTTGATCAAAACCATCAAATCTTCTTTGTCTTTTTGCAACTATTATAGGATTAAAATTACTATTGCGATCTCGTGGTACATCAATCTCAATTTTACCTTGTTGAGTTATTATTTTTTTTGAACTTATACCATTACGAGCATTGTCACTATTACTATGTTGATTCTTTTCATATCCCAAATAATTTTGCATCTCAGAATTCAACATTTTTTCTACTAATCTTTTTGTTAATTCTTTATACAATCCTCCCTCTTTAAAAACTGTTGTTAAATCTTCAGTATTTTCTAATAATAAATCTACTGCTTTTGATATTGGATCATTATTATTAATATTTTGCTTTTTAGCCATCTGTAACTCACTCTTTCTAGTCATTTAATTATATTTACTAGAATTAATTAAACATAGTTATTTTTGTAAGTTACACAGATTACTAAACATTACCGATTTGAATTTTTTAATATTTGAAAATCATGCACTTTACCATTATCAGCAAAAATATCAACAATTTTTTTATTAAAAAAATCATATACAATTTGAAATTTTATAGAATACATTCAACTTTTACCAGAAAAATATTCTAACTGTAGTTTTTTTTAGTTGGTCTTTCAATTTCAATCTCAAGACATATTCCGTAATTAAATTTTTTAAAAGTCAATTAATAATTTTAAAATTTATTTTATAATTTTGTTATTAACAATAAATTTAGAAAAGTGTTGATAAAAATGATTTTTGAAAATTTAAAAAAATTAAAAAATGAAGAATTTTATAGATATTTTGGTATAAAACGTTTTCATTTTAATGAAATGTTAGAAAAATTAATTGAAATAGAAAAATTAGAAAAAAATAAAGGTCGAAAAAATAAACTTTCAGTAGAAGAAAGATTAATGATGACTTTATTATACTGAAAAGAATATTATACTTTTTTTCAAATGAGTATTAAATCTAAAATGAGCCCATCAAGTTGTTTTCGAAATATTACTTGAGTAGAAAATAAACTTAAGACATATTCCGTAATTAAATTTTTTAAAAGTCAATTAATAATTTTAAAATTTATTTTATAATTTTGTTATTAACAATAAATTTAGAAAAGTGTTGATAAAAATGATTTTTGAAAATTTAAAAAAATTAAAAAATGAAGAATTTTATAGATATTTTGGTATAAAACGTTTTCATTTTAATGAAATGTTAGAAAAATTAATTGAAATAGAAAAATTAGAAAAAAATAAAGGTCGAAAAAATAAACTTTCAGTAGAAGAAAGATTAATGATGACTTTATTATACTGAAAAGAATATTATACTTTTTTTCAAATGAGTATTAAATCTAAAATGAGCCCATCAAGTTGTTTTCGAAATATTACTTGAGTAGAAAATAAACTTAAGACATATTCCGTAATTAAATTTTTTAAAAGTCAATTAATAATTTTAAAATTTATTTTATAATTTTGTTATTAACAATAAATTTAGAAAAGTGTTGATAAAAATGATTTTTGAAAATTTAAAAAAATTAAAAAATGAAGAATTTTATAGATATTTTGGTATAAAACGTTTTCATTTTAATGAAATGTTAGAAAAATTAATTGAAATAGAAAAATTAGAAAAAAATAAAGGTCGAAAAAATAAACTTTCAGTAGAAGAAAGATTAATGATGACTTTATTATACTGAAAAGAATATTATACTTTTTTTCAAATGAGTATTAAATCTAAAATGAGCCCATCAAGTTGTTTTCGAAATATTACTTGAGTAGAAAATAAACTTAGTAACCACAAAGATTACCAATTTTTAAAAGAAAGATATAAATTAAAAATTGATAAAAAACAAGAAAATTCAAATGAATTTCAATTTTATTTAATTGATTCAACTGAGATTGAAATTGAAAGACCAACTAAAAAAAACTACAGTTAGAATATTTTTCTGGTAAAAGTTGAATGTATTCTATAAAATTTCAAATTGTATATGATTTTTTTAATAAAAAAATTGTTGATATTTTTGCTGATAATGGTAAAGTGCATGATTTTCAAATATTAAAAAATTCAAATCTTGAATTTTCAGAAAAAACAATAATTATTGGTGATTTAGGATATCAAGGTATACAAAATATTTATAAAAATACAATAATAGCAATTAAAAGAACTAAAAATAAAAAATTAACTAAACAAGAAAGAAAATACAATAAGATTGTATCTAAAATTAGAATTAAAGTTGAACATGTCTTTGCTTGATTGAAAAGATTCAAAATTTTAGTAAATAAATGTAGAAAATCTAAATTTAGACTTATGTACTTAAGATTTAACTTACTTTGTGAAATTTTTAATAAAATAAAACCATTAAAATAAAAAAAATATTAAAAATATTTTTTTAAAATTTAAATTTTTATCGAGTTAATATAAAAATATTATTAACAATTTTTTGTTTAAAATGTAAACTCATTTTTTAAACTATTTTTTCAAAAAATATTTATTTCTATATTCAATAACACTAAATAGTTTTAAAACAATTTTATTGACAATTAATTAAATTTAATTACGGAATATGTCCTCAGTTGAATCAATTAAATAAAATTGAAATTCATTTGAATTTTCTTGTTTTTTATCAATTTTTAATTTATATCTTTCTTTTAAAAATTGGTAATCTTTGTGGTTACTAAGTTTATTTTCTACTCAAGTAATATTTCGAAAACAACTTGATGGGCTCATTTTAGATTTAATACTCATTTGAAAAAAAGTATAATATTCTTTTCAGTATAATAAAGTCATCATTAATCTTTCTTCTACTGAAAGTTTATTTTTTCGACCTTTATTTTTTTCTAATTTTTCTATTTCAATTAATTTTTCTAACATTTCATTAAAATGAAAACGTTTTATACCAAAATATCTATAAAATTCTTCATTTTTTAATTTTTTTAAATTTTCAAAAATCATTTTTATCAACACTTTTCTAAATTTATTGTTAATAACAAAATTATAAAATAAATTTTAAAATTATTAATTGACTTTTAAAAAATTTAATTACGGAATATGTCTAAAGTATAAACTTATTAAAGTTTATAAAAAATATTTTTAAAATTTTAAAAAAGAGGTTAATTAATAATGTTAAAAATTTTTATTTCATATCATCATTTAAGAGAACAAAAAGCAAAGGATAAATTATCAGAATTAATTTCGCAATGTTATGGAGAATATTTTGAAGTGAAAGAGGTATCTGTAAAACTAGGTGATATTGATCCGCAATTGCCTCCTAAAAAGATATTTAAAACTATTAGAGAAGAGTATTTAAAAGATTCAGATATTACTGTAGTTATTTTAGGAAAACATACAAAATGTAGAAAACATATTGATTGAGAAATTGCATCTTCATTATCAATAGACTTCTTGCAAAACTATGATATTAATCACATTTTTTAAGTTTAAAAATTTATTTTAATAAGACTTTTAATATTTTTTAAAAATTATTGTTCAAAATATGTTTTATTTTTTGTCATTAAAATACAACAAAAATTATTATTTCAAATAAAAAAATAAAATATTAAATTATCAAATATATTTAAATTAATAATTGTAAATTATAAATTGAAGCTATTAAATTAAATCTTAATGCAAATTTTTTTCTTCTATTTCGATATTTTTCACTAATAATTTTAAATTTTTTAAGAATCGCAAAAACATGTTCAATAACAACTCTCATTTTTGAAATAGCCTTATTATTTTTCTTTTCTTCTTTAGTTAAAGGGTTTTTCTTTGATTTTCGTTTAGGTAATAAGACATTTTTATGTATGTTTTGTATACCTTGATATCCTAAATCTACTAAAATAGTTGTTTCTGATAAAAATTTCGTTTTTGAATTTTTTAAAATTTTAAAATCATGATTTTTACCATAAGAAAAATAAGAACTTATAATTTTTTTACTATCTTTTTCAATTATGACTTGAGTTTTTATTGTATAGACATATTCCGTAATTAAATTTTTTAAAAGTCAATTAATAATTTTAAAATTTATTTTATAATTTTGTTATTAACAATAAATTTAGAAAAGTGTTGATAAAAATGATTTTTGAAAATTTAAAAAAATTAAAAAATGAAGAATTTTATAGATATTTTGGTATAAAACGTTTTCATTTTAATGAAATGTTAGAAAAATTAATTGAAATAGAAAAATTAGAAAAAAATAAAGGTCAAAAAAATAAACTTTCAGTAGAAGAAAGATTAATGATGACTTTATTATACTGAAAAGAATATTATACTTTTTTTCAAATGAGTATTAAATCTAAAATGAGCCCATCAAGTTGTTTTCGAAATATTACTTGAGTAGAAAATAAACTTAGTAACCACAAAGATTACCAATTTTTAAAAGAAAGATATAAATTAAAAATTGATAAAAAACAAGAAAATTCAAATGAATTTCAATTTTATTTAATTGATTCAACTGAGGACATATTCCGTAATTAAATTTAATTAATTGTCAATAAAATTGTTTTAAAACTATTTAGTGTTATTGAATATAGAAATAAATATTTTTTGAAAAAATAGTTTAAAAAATGAGTTTACATTTTAAACAAAAAATTGTTAATAATATTTTTATATTAACTCGATAAAAATTTAAATTTTAAAAAAATATTTTTAATATTTTTTTTATTTTAATGGTTTTATTTTATTAAAAATTTCACAAAGTAAGTTAAATCTTAAGTACATAAGTCTAAATTTAGATTTTCTACATTTATTTACTAAAATTTTGAATCTTTTCAATCAAGCAAAGACATGTTCAACTTTAATTCTAATTTTAGATACAATCTTATTGTATTTTCTTTCTTGTTTAGTTAATTTTTTATTTTTAGTTCTTTTAATTGGTATTATTGTATTTTTATAAATATTTTGTATACCTTGATATCCTAAATCACCAATAATTATTGTTTTTTCTGAAAATTCAAGATTTGAATTTTTTAATATTTGAAAATCATGCACTTTACCATTATCAGCAAAAATATCAACAATTTTTTTATTAAAAAAATCATATACAATTTGAAATTTTATAGAATACATTCAACTTTTACCAGAAAAATATTCTAACTGTAGTTTTTTTTAGTTGGTCTTTCAATTTCAATCTCAGTTGAATCAATTAAATAAAATTGAAATTCATTTGAATTTTCTTGTTTTTTATCAATTTTTAATTTATATCTTTCTTTTAAAAATTGGTAATCTTTGTGGTTACTAAGTTTATTTTCTACTCAAGTAATATTTCGAAAACAACTTGATGGGCTCATTTTAGATTTAATACTCATTTGAAAAAAAGTATAATATTCTTTTCAGTATAATAAAGTCATCATTAATCTTTCTTCTACTGAAAGTTTATTTTTTCGACCTTTATTTTTTTCTAATTTTTCTATTTCAATTAATTTTTCTAACATTTCATTAAAATGAAAACGTTTTATACCAAAATATCTATAAAATTCTTCATTTTTTAATTTTTTTAAATTTTCAAAAATCATTTTTATCAACACTTTTCTAAATTTATTGTTAATAACAAAATTATAAAATAAATTTTAAAATTATTAATTGACTTTTAAAAAATTTAATTACGGAATATGTCTACAGAAGAAATATCAAAATTACAATCAATAATTGAAGAACAATCAAACGAAATTCAAAAACTTAAAAAACAAATTGAAGAATTAAATAGTTCAAAACAAAGCAATGTTAATTTGACAAAATTTTCATATAACGCAATAACAATTTATGATGAAAAAAATATAAAAAAAACAGGAATTGAAAAAATTCACGAAGAAATTTTACCAATCGAAGATAAAATATTTTTTATAACAACTATTCAAAATCTGGATAACTCAATTAATGAAGAAGTAATGCATTTCAAACAATTTCAAAATGGTGATATTGAAATCATGAAGCAGTTGAAAAAATATGAAAATTTAAATCAGTATAAAAAACATATTTTGTTAATTGATAAAATTTCAACCAATGATACTAATAATTATCAATTTGTACCAATTAATAATTTTTTAAAACAACAACAAGATTTTAAACTAAAACCAACTAAAGGTGAAATAAGTATATGAACTATTACTATATTAATACCCATAGTTCTTATTACTATTGGTCTTATTCATCCCCCTCTATTTATAATGAGATTGGGATTTGGTATTGTTAGTCTTGGTCTTAAGGGAATTGCATCAATATTTTCACCTACAACAAAAAAAGTTGAAACTTGAATTAAACAAAAAATAAATAAAAATAAAGAACAAAAAGAGAAAAATAAAAAAGAACGTCAATCAATAATTAAAAATCTTACCAGTAATAAAACAGAAATTAAATTAGAAACTAGATTACAAACACAATATGATATTTTAAAACAAGAACTAGATAACAGAAAAGATAAAAATCATATTGAACTAATAAGTAACAATACAATAAATCATAATCCAAACAATCTTCTAGAAAATTTGACTATTGAATCAGAAAGTAATCAAAATTTTGATTGATTTATACGAAATAGAGTAAATAATCAAGACTCACAACCTTTAACAACTTCAAATCATAACTGAAATAAAGTTAAATGTTTATTTACATAATCAATAAGTAATAAATTTTGGCTTTTCTCCCTTTATGTACTATTTTTTAAAAATAATGATTTTTTATTATTTTTTACACATTTTTCGTTTTAAATATATATACTTTTTTTGTGAGTATTTTAAGGATAGAAAAAAATATTCTAAAAAATAATAAAGGAGAATATAAATATGTGAAGATCATGTAATGAATGAAGTCAAGAAAAAAAAGATGAATATAACAAAGATGCCGAAAGAATAAATAAAGCTTGAGGTGAAAAAAACGAAAGTGAAAGACGAGAAAAAGTTGCTAAGTCTTTTGAATCTGAAAAAGATAAAAAAGCATCAAATTCAAAAGGACCAAAAATGTAAATCTTAAATATTACAAAACTACTCAATGAGTAGTTTTATTGGTAATGTTTAGTAATCTGTGTAACTTACAAAAATAACTATGTTTAATTAATTCTAGTAAATATAATTAAATGACTAGAAAGAGTGAGTTACAGATGGCTAAAAAGCAAAATATTAATAATAATGATCCAATATCAAAAGCAGTAGATTTATTATTAGAAAATACTGAAGATTTAACAACAGTTTTTAAAGAGGGAGGATTGTATAAAGAATTAACAAAAAGATTAGTAGAAAAAATGTTGAATTCTGAGATGCAAAATTATTTGGGATATGAAAAGAATCAACATAGTAATAGTGACAATGCTCGTAATGGTATAAGTTCAAAAAAAATAATAACTCAACAAGGTAAAATTGAGATTGATGTACCACGAGATCGCAATAGTAATTTTAATCCTATAATAGTTGCAAAAAGACAAAGAAGATTTGATGGTTTTGATCAACAAGTTCTTTCTTTATATGCAAAAGGTATGACATTATCAGATATTAGAATGCAATTACAAGAGTTATATCATGGTGCTGATATTAGTGAAAGTGTTATTAGTCAAATTACTGATGATGTTATTGATGATGTAAAAGCATGGCAAAATCGACCATTAGAAAGTGTCTATCCGATTGTTTATTTTGATTGCATAGTAGTGAAAGTACGACAAGATAAAAGGATTATTAATAAATCAGTTTATATAGCTTTAGGAGTTGATTTAGAAGGTAAAAAAGATGTTTTAGGTTTATGAATTAGTGAAAATGAAGGTGCTAAATTTTGATTAGCAAATTTAACAGAAATGAAAAATCGTGGCTTAAATGATATTCTTATTGCCTGCAGTGATAATTTAACAGGCATGTCAGAAGCAATACAATCAGTTTATCTTAAAACAGAACATCAATTATGCATAGTTCATCAAATTAGAAATAGTTTGAAATATGTCTCATATAAGCATAGAAAATCTCTAGTTGCAGATTTAAAACCAATTTATACTGCATGTAGTGAAGAACAAGCAATGCAGGCTTTAGAATCCTTTGAAAATAAGTGAAATAAACAATATCCTCAAATTGCTAAATCTTGATATAAAAATTGAGATAATTTAATGGTTTTTATTAGTTATCCTACAGAAATCAAAAGAGTTATTTATACAACAAATGCTATTGAATCTGTAAATAGTCAATTACGAAAAGTTATCAGAAATAAAAAAGTTTTTCCTAATGATATGGCAGTTTTTAAAATATTTTATTTAGCAATTGAAAATATAACAAAAAAATGAACAATGCCCATTCAAAATTGAAATACAGCAATTGCTCATTTTATGATAAAATTTGAAGATAGAATTAATCTAAACTAGTACTTTGTAAAACAAAGATACACAGATTACATAAAAGCCTCTTTATTTCACTTATTTTCAAAGGATTCTAAAGCCTGCATTGCTTGTTCTTCACTACATGCAGTATAAATTGGTTTTAAATCTGCAACTAGAGATTTTCTATGCTTATATGAGACATATTTCAAAAGACATATTCCGTAATTAAATTTTTTAAAAGTCAATTAATAATTTTAAAATTTATTTTATAATTTTGTTATTAACAATAAATTTAGAAAAGTGTTGATAAAAATGATTTTTGAAAATTTAAAAAAATTAAAAAATGAAGAATTTTATAGATATTTTGGTATAAAACGTTTTCATTTTAATGAAATGTTAGAAAAATTAATTGAAATAGAAAAATTAGAAAAAAATAAAGGTCAAAAAAATAAACTTTCAGTAGAAGAAAGATTAATGATGACTTTATTATACTGAAAAGAATATTATACTTTTTTTCAAATGAGTATTAAATCTAAAATGAGCCCATCAAGTTGTTTTCGAAATATTACTTGAGTAGAAAATAAACTTAGTAACCACAAAGATTACCAATTTTTAAAAGAAAGATATAAATTAAAAATTGATAAAAAACAAGAAAATTCAAATGAATTTCAATTTTATTTAATTGATTCAACTGAGATTGAAATTGAAAGACCAACTAAAAAAAACTACAGTTAGAATATTTTTCTGGTAAAAGTTGAATGTATTCTATAAAATTTCAAATTGTATATGATTTTTTTAATAAAAAAATTGTTGATATTTTTGCTGATAATGGTAAAGTGCATGATTTTCAAATATTAAAAAATTCAAATCTTGAATTTTCAGAAAAAACAATAATTATTGGTGATTTAGGATATCAAGGTATACAAAATATTTATAAAAATACAATAATACCAATTAAAAGAACTAAAAATAAAAAATTAACTAAACAAGAAAGAAAATACAATAAGATTGTATCTAAAATTAGAATTAAAGTTGAACATGTCTTTGCTTGATTGAAAAGATTCAAAATTTTAGTAAATAAATGTAGAAAATCTAAATTTAGACTTATGTACTTAAGATTTAACTTACTTTGTGAAATTTTTAATAAAATAAAACCATTAAAATTAAAAAAATATTAAAAATATTTTTTTAAAATTTAAATTTTTATCGAGTTAATATAAAAATATTATTAACAATTTTTTGTTTAAAATGTAAACTCATTTTTTAAACTATTTTTTCAAAAAATATTTATTTCTATATTCAATAACACTAAATAGTTTTAAAACAATTTTATTGACAATTAATTAAATTTAATTACGGAATATGTCCTATGTTTTTTCTTTTTTCCTGAATAATATTGTTTTTGACTTTTTTTGGGCGTTGAATAGTACTTTCAGTCACATCAATGATAACTGTTTTATCTTTAAAATTATTATTTAACAGTGAATTTTGCCCATCAAGTTGTTGAAAATCAGGATGTTTTATTAAAGTATTTTCTATTCACTTGATATTCCTATAGCAACTACTTTAACTAATTCCATAACTTTTAGCAATATGAAAATAAGTTCGATACTCTCTTCAATATTCTAAAGTCATTAATAAACGATTTTCTAATGATAATTTATTAGGTGTACCACCATTTTTAAACTTTTTTACTTCTTCTGTCTTTAAAATTTTTAGAATTTTATTAAAAATAATATCATTTATACCAGTTAATCTTAATAATTCTGGATTGTTAATAGTTTTTAATTTATCAAACATCATAGGACATATTCCGTAATTAAATTTAATTAATTGTCAATAAAATTGTTTTAAAACTATTTAGTGTTATTGAATATAGAAATAAATATTTTTTGAAAAAATAGTTTAAAAAATGAGTTTACATTTTAAACAAAAAATTGTTAATAATATTTTTATATTAACTCGATAAAAATTTAAATTTTAAAAAAATATTTTTAATATTTTTTTTTATTTTAATGGTTTTATTTTATTAAAAATTTCACAAAGTAAGTTAAATCTTAAGTACATAAGTCTAAATTTAGATTTTCTACATTTATTTACTAAAATTTTGAATCTTTTCAATCAAGCAAAGACATGTTCAACTTTAATTCTAATTTTAGATACAATCTTATTGTATTTTCTTTCTTGTTTAGTTAATTTTTTATTTTTAGTTCTTTTAATTGGTATTATTGTATTTTTATAAATATTTTGTATACCTTGATATCCTAAATCACCAATAATTATTGTTTTTTCTGAAAATTCAAGATTTGAATTTTTTAATATTTGAAAATCATGCACTTTACCATTATCAGCAAAAATATCAACAATTTTTTTATTAAAAAAATCATATACAATTTGAAATTTTATAGAATACATTCAACTTTTACCAGAAAAATATTCTAACTGTAGTTTTTTTTAGTTGGTCTTTCAATTTCAATCTCAGTTGAATCAATTAAATAAAATTGAAATTCATTTGAATTTTCTTGTTTTTTATCAATTTTTAATTTATATCTTTCTTTTAAAAATTGGTAATCTTTGTGGTTACTAAGTTTATTTTCTACTCAAGTAATATTTCGAAAACAACTTGATGGGCTCATTTTAGATTTAATACTCATTTGAAAAAAAGTATAATATTCTTTTCAGTATAATAAAGTCATCATTAATCTTTCTTCTACTGAAAGTTTATTTTTTTGACCTTTATTTTTTTCTAATTTTTCTATTTCAATTAATTTTTCTAACATTTCATTAAAATGAAAACGTTTTATACCAAAATATCTATAAAATTCTTCATTTTTTAATTTTTTTAAATTTTCAAAAATCATTTTTATCAACACTTTTCTAAATTTATTGTTAATAACAAAATTATAAAATAAATTTTAAAATTATTAATTGACTTTTAAAAAATTTAATTACGGAATATGTCTTTTGAAAAATATATGATTACAAATACAGTTTTATTTGATGAATGTATAAGAGAAGATATGGAAAGATTAAATCCAAGTAATAATAAAGATTTTTTAATATTAATGGGTGAAAATTATTTAAAAACTTTATTTGATAAATTTAAAGAAATTCGTGAAAGATTTAAAAATGTAAAAAATAATAATAAAAATGAGTATAGAAATTATGAATAAATGTAAATATTGTAATAAAAGAATTTGATTTTCTCAATATTGATGTATGAATTGTTTAAAAATATTAGTTATAAATTTAAATAAAAATAAGGAAAAAAAATAATGAATAAAAGAAAACAATTTAAATATAATGAAAAATTATTTGAACATGGAATTAAAGTAGCAAAAAAAGATAAACAATTAATGAAAATATTAAAAAAACTAAGTTTAAATTAAGGAGAAATAATTATGAATAATTATTTACTTTCAATTGACCCAAGTATTAAAAATACTGGATTTACTTTATGAGAAAAAACAAAAAGAATTAGTGAATGTGAAGTTAATTATAATGAAATTGAATATGTATACAAATGAAAGCCAATATGAATGGGAAGTTTTAGTTTTAACAATAAAAAATTAGATTTTATTGATTTTCAAGGTGAAATATTTTTTCAGAGAAAAAGAGATGAAGATATAGATTTAATTATTGAACGTGGTACTTTTCATTCAAAAAATGGTATTGGTTATGAAACTCAAGAACATTTAAGAGGTTTTATTGCTGGACAATTTAATAAATTATTAACAAAAAATATGTTAATAAGTCCAAGTGAATGAAAAAAATGATATGTAAAAAATGATAAATATTGTTCTGCTATTACATTTGTAAATGGTATAAATTATAAATGAGATAAAAATGTTTCTTTATTTACGTGTGAAAATTTAATAGAAGAAAATAATTGAAATATAACAATATCAAATCATGATGAAGCAGATAGTTTATTAATTGGTTGATATTATTTAAATAAGGAGAATAAATAATGAGCAAAGAAAAAATAAAAGTTATTGAAGAATTGATTTATTTAGAAAAGAAAAAATTTATTCAAAATCCTACTATTTTAAATTATAAAAAAATGGAAAAAAATGTTGATGAATTAAAAAAAGTTAAATGAAATATTGAAATATTTGAAGGTATGAAAAAAAATATTATTTTTGAAGTAAATAAATATGAAATTTTTAATAAAATAATTAAAAATAATAAGGAAGTTAAATAATGCAAAAACAAAAAGAAGAAAAAGTATTATTAAAATGTATTGTTAAAGATTGTAATAGTAAAGTATTAGTTACTTTAAAAACTTTAAATGTAGAAGATAGTGTAGTTCAATTTTTTAATATGTGTTATTTTCATAAAAAACAATTTAAAAATAAAGTAAAAGAAATAAAAGAATATTATAAAAATAAGGAGTAAATAATGACTAAACGTGAATTTTTAATTAAATGAAAAGTAGATAAAGAAGTAGATATTAAATTACATTATGTTGGTAAAGCTAATTTAGTTTTAAAACATGAATATGAAAATGAATATGATGAAGAAAAATTTGATTTTGTAAAAAATGATATTGATAATTATATTGAATTATTAAATGATTATAAAAATATTGAATGAGATAATAATTAAATTATCTATATTTAATATAGAAAATATGATATAATTAATAAAGAGAAATTACTCATTCCTAAATAATTTCTCTTTTTTTATTTTTTTTAATTTATAATATTATTAACAAATAAAAAAATGGGAATGAGTTTTTATTTATGAGTAATAATATAAAAGAATATTGAATATTTATTGATGATAGTGGTAAATTATATGATAATAAAGAAAAATATTTAAATTTTAAAAAATGTTTTCGCGAATTACTAAAAGAAATTAATGGTGGAAAAGAAATAAAAGGTTCTAAATTTTGAAGTAGAACATCACATAAAAATAAAATCTTAAAATTATTAAGTGAACATAATATTAAAAGTTTTTCACTAATGATTAATATAAATAAACTTAAAAACAAATATAAAAATGATATTCAAACTGAAAGAATACTAAATATTTGTATTGCAATTTTATCTCAATATATTATTAATCAACTTAATTTATTAAATTGTAAAATATCATTATATATTGATGAACAAATTAGAAATCAATTTAATAAATTAAATGGAAAAAGTATTGAAAATTTTTTAAATTATAAATCTAATAATGATAAATATACTATTTTTTCACAATGAATTTTTAGAGAAAAAAATATAATATTTTATGTAAAAGATGATTGTAAATCACATTTATATAGTGGTATTATGGTAGCAGATAAAATAGCAAATGGAATTAATAGAATATATAATGATAAAAACAAAGAAGTTGAAAATTATTTAAAAATTCATAATATTAAAGTAAAAAAGAAATTTTGACCTAAATTTTTTGAAGAAATATTTTAATTTAAATGTGGTATAATTATATTATGTTAGTAGAGGCTTTTATGTAATCTGTGTATCTTTGTTTTACAAAGTACTAGTTTAGATTAATTCTATCTTCAAATTTTATCATAAAATGAGCAATTGCTGTATTTCAATTTTGAATGGGCATTGTTCATTTTTTTGTTATATTGTCAATTGCTAAATAAAATATTTTAAAAACTGACATATCGTTAGGAAAAACTTTTTTATTTCTGATAACTTTTCGTAATTGACTATTTACAGATTCAATAGCATTTGTTGTATAAATCACTCTTTTGATTTCTGTAGGATAACTAATAAAAACCATTAAATTATCTCAATTTTTATATCAAGATTTAGCAATTTGAGGATATTGTTTATTTCACTTATTTTCAAAGGATTCTAAAGCCTGCATTGCTTGTTCTTCACTACATGCAGTATAAATTGGTTTTAAATCTGCAACTAGAGATTTTCTATGCTTATATGAGACATATTTCAAACTATTTCTAATTTGATGAACTATGCATAATTGATGTTCTGTTTTAAGATAAACTGATTGTATTGCTTCTGACATGCCTGTTAAATTATCACTGCAGGCAATAAGAATATCATTTAAGCCACGATTTTTCATTTCTGTTAAATTTGCTAATCAAAATTTAGCACCTTCATTTTCACTAATTCATAAACCTAAAACATCTTTTTTACCTTCTAAATCAACTCCTAAAGCTATATAAACTGATTTATTAATAATCCTTTTATCTTGTCGTACTTTCACTACTATGCAATCAAAATAAACAATCGGATAGACACTTTCTAATGGTCGATTTTGCCATGCTTTTACATCATCAATAACATCATCAGTAATTTGACTAATAACACTTTCACTAATATCAGCACCATGATATAACTCTTGTAATTGCATTCTAATATCTGATAATGTCATACCTTTTGCATATAAAGAAAGAACTTGTTGATCAAAACCATCAAATCTTCTTTGTCTTTTTGCAACTATTATAGGATTAAAATTACTATTGCGATCTCGTGGTACATCAATCTCAATTTTACCTTGTTGAGTTATTATTTTTTTTGAACTTATACCATTACGAGCATTGTCACTATTACTATGTTGATTCTTATCATATCCTAAATAATTTTGCATCTCAGAATTCAACATTTTTTCTACTAATCTTTTTGTTAATTCTTTATACAATCCTCCCTCTTTAAAAACTGTTGTTAAATCTTCAGTATTTTCTAATAATAAATCTACTGCTTTTGATATTGGATCATTATTATTAATATTTTGCTTTTTAGCCATCTGTAACTCACTCTTTCTAGTCATTTAATTATATTTACTAGAATTAATTAAACATAGTTATTTTTGTAAGTTACACAGATTACTAAACATTACCTGTTAGTATGGTATTCATTTGAAATAATAATGAACTAAGTACATTAGTGTTGCCTTACTAATATTTTTTTATATAAAAAAAGTTACCTAAATGGTAACTTTTATATTAGGTGCCAACCTAATAATATAACAGTGAAAATTATATACTTATCTTTCTCTATAACCCTTGATAAGTATTACAATAAATTATACATTAATATTTAAGATTGTGGGGAAATATTATTTTGGTTAGATTTTATCTTATTTTTTGTAACTTTTAAAATTACTCAACCTATAAAAAAACCAATAGAAACCACAAATCATAAAGATAACATTTTAATTAAAAAATTCTTCCACTACTAAAATATTTAGTCATATCATCAGTAATAATACTTACATTATCATAAAATTTATCTCAATAAATTAATGTCCCTAAATAATAAATTGATATAATTAAATAAATAAAACTAATAACTATTAATCATGTTTTTTTTCTTTAAATTTTATTTTTTTTAAAATATTTTTCATATAATAGTACTCCATAAAAACATTTATCATAAACATAAATATTTTAACATATAAAATAATTTTTATCTTGAATTTAAAATTATTTTATAAATATTAGTTTTAATATTACTGATATATCTTTTTCCATGTGTATATATTAAATTGTTTTTTCAATCATTTATACATTCAATTTTACCTAAATTTGCCTGTAAATAAAAATTTCATTTTAGATTTTTATTATCAACAATACTCATCGCAATACATGAATTTGTTTCATAATTTTTATTTACTGTTCTTCCTAAACTTCCAAAATGTACTGATAGATTAAATTCATAACCAGTTAAATTATATGGCATTGAATTATTATTACTATAAGTATAAATATATGCTAATCCATTTTCATCATTATTATCATTTGGATGTAAAAATTCTTGTTTATATTCATTAATTGTTGGATTATTATTACTTAATATTAAATCTTTTAAATCAATAGTTTTACTTATATTTTGACTTTTTGCCGGTCTAAAAGTTTCCTTTGTAGAATATACTACTAATTTATTATCATGAGAATTTTTTATTTCTTCTTTTGTTTCAATAACATAATCGTAATAAATAGTTATTGATTTATAATATCTTTTTAAATCATTAAAAGACTTAATTAATAATGTAGGGTCTAATAAAGATTTTAAATCAACTTCATAATTACCTAATTTATTTGAATTATTAGTAAGTCAAACATTAAAATTAGGTTTATATGATACCGAACTTGTATCAATTAATGATACATCATTTGTTGTCATTTCTACTTTTAAATTTGGAATAATAATTATTGATTTTGCTATATTTTGTGGACTTGGTGGTAATATTTTTGCAGGATAACTAAATGTAGTTTCTTCAGTTTCTTCATATTCATCATGATTTAATTTATATAAAGTAGTTCAATTAAAAGCATTTCCAGTTAATGCACCCATATTATTATATCTAAACTGAGCAACTGATATTTCATTATAATCACCTTGATAAGTAAAAGGATTATCACTATAAAATGTATGTCTTTCTTCACCTTGATGTAATGATTGAGTTACAATTGTATCAATAATATAAGCATAATTTGAACCATCAATAACTCCATTACTTGTAGCATTTCATTCACAATTAGTATCTTCATTTGTAAAAGGACTTGCTATATCTAAAAACTCACTATCTTCAGCTAAAATATAAACTTTATTATTTTTCTTTTGTGATAAATCAACTGTACTTATTTGTTCTTTTTCTTTTAATTTTTGTCCATTTTCAGGATTTCATGGATAAACACTTACTCTATCACTTAATTTCATTGTCATAGCAGTTGTAGAAACATTTGCTCCTAATAATTTACCAATAGCAAAATCATTATCATTTGTAAAAGCATTTAAAGGAATTAAACCACCATTACCAATAATATTTTCTAAATTACTTGTAAAAAATGCACTCATAAAACCATTAAAATATAACATTTTTTTATATTGTTGAACATTTTGAGTAATAACTCAACTACTTCAAATACCTAATGTTAAAGCATTTAATAATTTACCAATTAAAGGAATATCACTTAAAGCAAAAGGTAATCATTGAGTACTATCATAAGGCATTTGTATTAATGGCGAAAATACAACACTATTAAAATTTAATATTCCTGACATATATTTTTGACTTATTTTTGAATAATCAACAGTTGGACTTCCTATAATTAAATGAGTATCTGGGTCTTTATATTTAAAATTATTTGACATATCTACATTATAATTACCTGTTAAATTATTTATATTTCATTCACTATCTCAAAAGAATTTTGCTTCTCCTACTGATGTACCATTACTTAATCTTGCTTTATCTTTATCAAATGCTAACATACCTTTAAAATCTTTTGTTACAAATAAATTTTCTTGAAAATTTAATGAAGTTTTTAATCATTCTGTAAAATTTTTAAAATTAGTAAATCCAGTTGGTTTAGCGTCCATAATATTATAAAATGTAGTTTCAGGATGACTACTTGTTGTTATTTTATCATTTATACCAGCAAGTAAACCACCATTATTTTTAATATCAGTTGTAGATTTTTCATTATTACCAGCAATAAATAATCTTCTTGAAGCAAATACTTTACTTTCAAATATTTCTTCATTATTTTGTTGAATAGGTTCTTGTCCTTGAATAATAGGTCTTCCATAATAATAACAACTTGATAATAATTCTAATCCATAACTTTGTCTATGACTATATCTTACTCCTATATCACGCATTAAAGTACGATTTAAAGTTACTTTTCCTTGTTGAATAGTAGGGAAAGCATAACCACTACCTGGGCTTGCATATTGTACAAAATCAAGTGTATTTTGACCAGTAGAAACTACTCTATCATTTAAACTACTAAAAGTTAATACTTGCATACTAAATGCACCATTATAAGGACTATAATAATTTGTTACATTTGAAATATATAATAATTGTCTATCTTGATTTTTACCACTATTACCACCAATATTTTCATTTTCATCATTAAATACTACAAAAAATTGTAAATAATCATCAATTGTAATATGTTCTTCAAACATTACTAAAGTATATTGTCTTTTTGTTTGTACTGTTTTAAATATTTGATTATTTGGTAAATTACTAAAATCAACACCACTTGTATCATCAATTAAATAAGCATTTCAATAATCACCAATTTTATATTGTTTTGTATAATATTGGTCTTGTGAAGACACTTTATGAGTTTTTTCATTAATTTTACCTTTATTTTTTTGATATATTTTTGTACTATTTTTTCAAATACATACAACTGGAGTAGTACCAGTTAATATTAATTCATATTGTCCAAAATCACTAATTTTACTATTAATTGGTTTATAACCAGTTTCAGTTAAAGGAATTGCTCCATTATTTATAACAAATGGAAATATTTTTCAATAACTACATCTCTTTATTAATTGTTGAGTTTGTTTTAATGCTAGATGTGCTTGTTTCATTAATTGAATTTTCATTGCGTTGCTTATTATCATTTGTATTATCTCCTAAATGTTTATTTAAAAATTTACTTTCTTCAATAATATGTTCTAATTTTTGTTTTACCATTAATGTATCAATATTTTCATATAAACTAATTGCTTCAATTACTGATAATGTACCATTATTTAATCTACTATTAATTAATTCATCTTGTACTAATTGGTCAACCATAGCAATTGGTATAAATTCAAAACTATAAGGTCTTTCACCTTTACCATTTCAATATACTTTTCCATTTTCATCTTTAGAAGAAGTTACTAACATATCAAACATTCTATATAAATAAGTTGTATAATGTGTTATTTTTACTTCTGTTGTTTGCATATCAAATTTATTATTCATTAATGTTTTAGTTTTATTTTCATAATTAATTCCATTAAATTCATCATAATCATAACCAGCACCATTAAATATTTGTTTTGCTGTACCATTATAATCAAGTCAATATTCACCAAATTTTGGATTACCTTGTACAATATCAACTCCACCATTACCACCTTTTACATAATTTGCAGTAGTAATATTTAAAAATGCGTCTTTAATAATTGATTGAAAATCATCACTTAAATTTAAAGCTTTAAATTTTTCATTATCAATAATTCCATAAAATCTAGTTAAATTTAATATTCTTTCTTTTCTTTTTTGTTTAATAATATGTTGTAAATCTCATATTAAATTTCATACTGGTGCACAATCTGGATATGCATTCATTTGTGTACTATTACCATAAAAATGAATTTGTGGTAAATTTGTAATTTCAACAATTGGTAAATAACCAAATGGATTTTTTAATTCATATTGTTGTTTTAATTGACTTTCTGATTTAATTTTTGATTTTGTACTACCTAATAAAATTTCTCTATTACCATTAAATATTTCAACTTTTACTTTTGAATTTTCTATTGTTACTCATGTTAAACTACCATTATCACTTTGTTCATTCATAAAAAATAATTCTGCTGATTGTTCTTGTTCATTAAATTTAGCAACACGTGACATAAAACTTGGACTTGGTAAAGTTAAACTTAATTCACCATTTTTAGTTAACATTCATATTAAAAAACATTTACCTAATAATGAATTTTGAATACCAAATTGATATAATTTTTCATTTCATTTATCTTTATCTTTTAATTTATTTAAAAAATTTAATAAGTCTTTATTTTCACTTTTAAATAATAAACCTTTACCTAATCATAACATTGTACTTTTATTTGCAATAATTCTAGGTATATCTAATTCTCAATTATCTTCATGTATACTAAAATATTCTGTTGGACTATAATTCATATTATCACTCCTTATTATTAATAAAACTATATTGTTTACCAAATTCAAATTTAGTTTTATTAATTAATAATTCATTATTTAATTGTTCAATTAATCATTTCATATCATTCATTAATGCATAACAATCACTATCTCAAGTATCATCATATAAATCTAACATTTTAGGTTCATTATTTGAATTTTCTATTTTAGATTTAGATAATCATTGAATTAAACTATATTGTCTTTTAGTTTCTGGACAATTATTTCAATCATAACTTAATATATTTTTAATTAATCCAGTAGTAGTAAAATCAATTCTATCTTTTAAATACATTACTGATTTATCTACTGGTTCAAAATTTAATCAATTCATATTTCTTTTATTTTTTTCTACATTTAAAACATCAATAAATGCTTGACCACCATTACCATAATCAACATAACAAGTAAAACCTTTAAACATAGCAAAATATTTTTGTGCTTCAATTAAATAATAATCAATAATACTATTTGCTAATTCATAAGTATTTTTAAAATACATTGCTGGTTGACCATTAATATTAGCATTACTATGATAAAATTCACTTACTTTATGTGCTCTTCTTCCATTATGATTTTCACCAATAAATCATAATGAAGCAGCAGTTGGATGACCACTACTACTTGTTGCCATACCTATATCTAATCCTCCAGTTATTTTAGAAACTTGAAAATCTAATTCAGTATTTACTTTATCTAAATATCTTGCAAATATAGCACCTTGTAAAACACTAGGTACACCATAATATCAAGATTGTGCTTTAATAGGGTCTAATACTTTTAATTCTTCTAAGTTATTAATTATATCTTGTGATAAGTTATGTTTATTTAATTTTCAATTTGAATAATGAAATAATTTAAATTTATTATTATCAAATACTGATTTTATTTGTTCATTTTTTACTTTCATTATTTCTAAATTAAAAGGTACACGTTCATTCATATAATTAATATGATATTGATATATATTATCTGGATTACAAGTTGTTATTTTAATTCTTTTTTTAGCATTACCAATAGCAAATGTTATTGCTTGAAATTCTGCTTGACTAAATTCATTTGCTTCTTCTTCTCATTCTATTGCTAAATCAAAACCTTTTATTTCTGCTCTAGAAAGACCTTTTAAAGGTATTCTATCATTACTATTACTATATACACCCATCACTCGTATAAATGATTTATTACCTTTAAATCTAAAATCTGCTTGTTTATTTGGATATTTTAAATTAAAGTCTACATAATCATTAAATCCAGCAGAAATAAATGCTTCATATATTTCTTTAACCATATCATTAATATCTTTATTTAATTTTCTAAATGCATAAATAGCAACTTTTTTATTTAATTTAATTGCTACTGCAAATAATACTGGTAATATCATTGCAACATTAAATGTTTTACTACTATATCGTGATCCACTAAAATTATATTCATCATGTGTAAAATCAGATTCACCTAATAATCAATAAACTATTTCATATATAAATGTAAATTCTTTATTCATAATATTATTCCTGTAATTCTTCTAATTTTAAAAGTTGGCCATATCTTGTAGGGTCACTAACAATAGCGATTGTATCATTTTGCATTTGTAAAGAAATTATTATTCTCTCATTAACTTTATCTCAATATAATGTTTGAACATCAGTATTCAACTCACCATATAAAAATTCTTTACACATAAAAGCAAATTTCTTATTACTTGATTGATTTTCAAAATTATAATAAATTTTATATTTAGTATTTGATTTAAAAGTATATTTAATATGATTTATATTTATTTTTGTTCCTACTTCTTTTCATTGTGGAATACTTGGAGTTGGTGTATTTTTTAATTCAATATCTCAAATATTTTCTTCTATTTCATTTGTAGTTAAACTACCAGACCTTATTTGTAATTTTGATTTAATATCAACTTTAATAGTATCTTGTAATTCTTCTAATGAAAATATATTCCCATATTGTTTATTTCCTCCAATAATAATTAATTGACTTTTTCTATTAACAGTTCCTAATTTAATAATTAATGAAGCATCTTCATTATCAATTTTACCTTTAACAAGCATATAATCTCCACCTATATGAGTAGAACTAGATTTAAATTCTATTTTTAGTTTTACACTTGTTTGATTAAAAGGTGGTTTATCTCATGTTATAAATGCTCTATAATATTTATTAAAACTAAGAGCAAAATCTTCTCATGTACGATTATCAAGACTTTTACCTATTATTTTTCAATTTTCTTTATCTTGTTTTTTATCAATATTAATTTTATTTTCATTAATAGCACCAACAATAGTTTTATTACTAGTTTCTAAAGTAGGAATTTCTTGACCAATAGCATTCATAGAAAAAGCAATTGGAAATTGTGATTTTGTATCTTCTAATTTTTTATCTACTTCTTCTTTTTTATAATAATCTGATAAATCTGCACTTCCACCAGTAGCACTAATAGTATTAGTTTTTTCATCAATCTTAATATTTTCACCAGCAGTTAATTTATTTTGTTTTTTATCTAATAAAGTATCAACATATACTTTATTTGTAGAATCAGTTTCAAAAGTAGGTGTACCAACATCAATAATTCTTTTATCATTAGCAGAAATACCTTTATCATCTTTTGAATTAATAAAATTAGGATTATCTTTATTAACTTCTCATAATGAATTACCACCAATAGCACTAATAACTTTCTTTTCTTGAGTTTCTTTACCATCAACTAATTTCATAGTATCATTACTAAAATATTTAGTAAATAATTCAAGTGTTGTTAAATTATCTATTGATTTAATACCCCTAGTATCAATATAAAGTACTGAACCCATAATATTTTTTGGATGACTAATAGTAATTTCAGTTCTAGGGTCTGATGATTTTAAATTAAGAGTTTGTAAATAAATTTCTCATGGATTTTGTTCACCACCATTACCCATAAATTTTTTAAATCAATTTTGTTTAGGTGAAACATTAAGATTAAAACCTTGCATAGTTGGATATTCATTTATTTCTTTTAAATAATTAAATACTTGTGGAACAATATAATAAGGTTCTTCTGGATTATTTTGTGAATAAGTAATACCACCTTGACCAATACTTGCTTGACCACGTGCATATTCAACACCTTTACCTAATAAAAAATTAACATAATTAGTAGTTGCTGTTTGTATATTATCAGTAAATTTTGTTGGATTTATTTCTGGTCATTTTTTTGAAATAGTAAAACCACTTAAAAAATCAATATTACTACTTGCAATTTCTATTGCATATCTAATTTCACTATCTGGTGTTGTAACTTCATCAAATAATGATTTATTAAATCTTTTTCAATTTTTAAATTCTTCAATTGTAATAAACATTAATGGGTCTTTAATAGCCATAATAATTTACTCCTTAATGTAAAATAAAGGGTATTTAAACCCTTTAAATTTTAAATTTAGTTACTTTTTTCTTATCTTTTTCAGATAATTCTTTCTTTTTAGATTTTTGTGCTATTACAAAATTATCTATTTGTTCTTGTTCTACATTAAAACTATCAAGTAATTTAGCAGTTGATGTAGTTTCTAATTGTAATTGAGAATTTATTTGTTTAATATTTGCTTTAATAAATTCTAATTCTTTATTATTTTTTAATTCTTTTGCTAAATTAGATTGTTTTGATTTTTTAATAAATTTTGATAAAAATAATAAAACAATAGTAACAATTACTCCACTAGCAACTGCTCCACTTAATACTGCTGATATTACTGTTGTAGATAAATTCATTTTTTATTCCTCCAATTGTATTTTATTTGAATGTTGTTTACATAAAAGACATTCTTTTTTATGTTTTTTAATTTCTTTATATTGATATATTAAATAAGGACTTGTAATTATTATTGGAATAGCTATTAATAAATATTTAATTAATTTTCCATAATTACCTAATTTAGTTATAAGATTTAATCCAATATGACCAAACATAGGAAATAAAGTTAATATTAAATGGTCAGGTCAAGTAAAATTATATTGATTAGTTTGATTATCAATAATTAAATTAGTTATTGGATGAGTATAATTACCTATTCCCATTGATATTGGTATTTTAGGTATTAATCAAGGTGTTATTGTAAAAAATAATGTTATAAACATACCAAGACTATGACTAGTTATTTTTAAAATATTTGATATTAAAATTTTAATTTTATCTATATGAGTACTATTTTTATTAAATCAAATCTTATTTAATCTTTTATATTCTTTATTATCTTTACTTAATGGATTAATAGTATTTCATATACCAATTGGTTTAATTGGTTTATCTAATTCAATAATAATTACCACCTACTTTCATGTTTTATAAAAATTAGAATTTTGTTTAATTTTTATATATTTTCTTGTATGTAAAGAATTTTTTAATAATTGTTTTCTTTCATATCTTCATTGTGTACTTCCAATTTCATTTTTAGATAAAGTTTTATATTCTTTTAATTTAAAAAAACCTTTTTCTAATCTATTAATAAAATGCATAGTTTTTTGAACATTAATATTATTTGGATAAATTACACTAGTATCTTGTGAACCATAATATTTACCTTTTTTAGCTAATTCACTTTTAACATATTTTCTTAATTGACTTGGTAATCATTTTCTATTTCAAAATTTTCAAAATATTGTTCCAGCACCAGAACCATTTTTACCTTTTGCTTGTGTCATTAATATTCATATTTCTTGTGGAAATATTGGATAAGTATATGGACCATATCATATTTGTCTTTTATCATTATCACTTTGAAATAATGTTGTTAAAGTTCCAATTTTTAAATTTTTATTATCAACAATAAATCTACCTTTTTTAAATCATGAACTTGATAATACTTCTCATGCATTATTTGGTATTTCTTCTTCATTTTCTTTAAATAAATTATCAAATTTATTTACATAATTTTTAACAGTTCTAATTTCTGTTGGTATAATAGAATTTTTAAAACTATTTATTGGATTTTTAAATTTATTAATTTCATTTTGTAATATAGATAATTCACTTGGTTTTAATATACTTGTTAATTTTTTAAGTATAGACATATTCCGTAATTAAATTTTTTAAAAGTCAATTAATAATTTTAAAATTTATTTTATAATTTTGTTATTAACAATAAATTTAGAAAAGTGTTGATAAAAATGATTTTTGAAAATTTAAAAAAATTAAAAAATGAAGAATTTTATAGATATTTTGGTATAAAACGTTTTCATTTTAATGAAATGTTAGAAAAATTAATTGAAATAGAAAAATTAGAAAAAAATAAAGGTCGAAAAAATAAACTTTCAGTAGAAGAAAGATTAATGATGACTTTATTATACTGAAAAGAATATTATACTTTTTTTCAAATGAGTATTAAATCTAAAATGAGCCCATCAAGTTGTTTTCGAAATATTACTTGAGTAGAAAATAAACTTAGTAACCACAAAGATTACCAATTTTTAAAAGAAAGATATAAATTAAAAATTGATAAAAAACAAGAAAATTCAAATGAATTTCAATTTTATTTAATTGATTCAACTGAGATTGAAATTGAAAGACCAACTAAAAAAAACTACAGTTAGAATATTTTTCTGGTAAAAGTTGAATGTATTCTATAAAATTTCAAATTGTATATGATTTTTTTAATAAAAAAATTGTTGATATTTTTGCTGATAATGGTAAAGTGCATGATTTTCAAATATTAAAAAATTCAAATCTTGAATTTTCAGAAAAAACAATAATTATTGGTGATTTAGGATATCAAGGTATACAAAATATTTATAAAAATACAATAATACCAATTAAAAGAACTAAAAATAAAAAATTAACTAAACAAGAAAGAAAATACAATAAGATTGTATCTAAAATTAGAATTAAAGTTGAACATGTCTTTGCTTGATTGAAAAGATTCAAAATTTTAGTAAATAAATGTAGAAAATCTAAATTTAGACTTATGTACTTAAGATTTAACTTACTTTGGGTAATGTTTAGTAATCTGTGTAACTTACAAAAATAACTATGTTTAATTAATTCTAGTAAATATAATTAATTTTCTAGAAAGAGTGAGTTACAGATGGCTAAAAAGCAAAATATTAATAATAATGATCCAATATCAAAAGCAGTAGATTTATTATTAGAAAATACTGAAGATTTAACAACAGTTTTTAAAGAGGGAGGATTGTATAAAGAATTAACAAAAAGATTAGTAGAAAAAATGTTGAATTCTGAGATGCAAAATTATTTGGGATATGAAAAGAATCAACATAGTAATAGTGACAATGCTCGTAATGGTATAAGTTCAAAAAAAATAATAACTCAACAAGGTAAAATTGAGATTGATGTACCACGAGATCGCAATAGTAATTTTAATCCTATAATAGTTGCAAAAAGACAAAGAAGATTTGATGGTTTTGATCAACAAGTTCTTTCTTTATATGCAAAAGGTATGACATTATCAGATATTAGAATGCAATTACAAGAGTTATATCATGGTGCTGATATTAGTGAAAGTGTTATTAGTCAAATTACTGATGATGTTATTGATGATGTAAAAGCATGGCAAAATCGACCATTAGAAAGTGTCTATCCGATTGTTTATTTTGATTGCATAGTAGTGAAAGTACGACAAGATAAAAGGATTATTAATAAATCAGTTTATATAGCTTTAGGAGTTGATTTAGAAGGTAAAAAAGATGTTTTAGGTTTATGAATTAGTGAAAATGAAGGTGCTAAATTTTGATTAGCAAATTTAACAGAAATGAAAAATCGTGGCTTAAATGATATTCTGATTGCTTGTAGTGATAATTTAACAGGCATGTCAGAAGCAATACAATCAGTTTATCTTAAAACAGAACATCAATTATGCATAGTTCATCAAATTAGAAATAGTTTGAAATATGTCTCATATAAGCATAGAAAATCTCTAGTTGCAGATTTAAAACCAATTTATACTGCATGTAGTGAAGAACAAGCAATGCAGGCTTTAGAATCCTTTGAAAATAAGTGAAATAAACAATATCCTCAAATTGCTAAATCTTGATATAAAAATTGAGATAATTTAATGGTTTTTATTAGTTATCCTACAGAAATCAAAAGAGTTATTTATACAACAAATGCTATTGAATCTGTAAATAGTCAATTACGAAAAGTTATCAGAAATAAAAAAGTTTTTCCTAATGATATGGCAGTTTTTAAAATATTTTATTTAGCAATTGAAAATATAACAAAAAAATGAACAATGCCCATTCAAAATTGAAATACAGCAATTGCTCATTTTATGATAAAATTTGAAGATAGAATTAATCTAAACTAGTACTTTGTAAAACAAAGATACACAGATTACATAAAAGCCTCTTACTTTGTGAAATTTTTAATAAAATAAAACCATTAAAATAAAAAAAATATTAAAAATATTTTTTTAAAATTTAAATTTTTATCGAGTTAATATAAAAATATTATTAACAATTTTTTGTTTAAAATGTAAACTCATTTTTTAAACTATTTTTTCAAAAAATATTTATTTCTATATTCAATAACACTAAATAGTTTTAAAACAATTTTATTGACAATTAATTAAATTTAATTACGGAATATGTCCTATATTTGGATTAAAAACACTATATGGTTGATGTATTTCTTTTTCACTAATATTTTCACTATCAAATACTGCTTTTAATGATTGATTTTTATAATAAGTTTTTAAAGCATTTATTAATGCTAATTTAATATCATTACTTACTAAAGCATTATATATTCATTCAATAATTAAAGGATTCATTATAAACTCATGTGATTATAATCTCAATTTAATGAAGCATTATCCTGATTTAATTGTACTTCGCTCATATTATCACTACCATATTGACTAGTTGTCTCACTATTAATTGAAAATCTATTATCATTAATTAATCTTGCAGTTTCATTATTAAATGGTGTTTCTTGCATTTCTTCAATATGATTTGTAGTTTCCATAGGTAGTAAATTATGAATAATTTCAGAAGCACCAGCAATTATGGTAGGTACTGCATAAGCATTATTAAAATCGTTATTAATACCCATTGCTACACCACTACTAATCAAACATCCACCAGTTGCCATATTACAAATTTTTCTTATTGCTTCAAATCTTATTAGGTATTAACTCAGTTAATCCACTAATAAGATTTGATATACCATAAGCATTTAAACTAATATATGTATCTCAATCCATTAAATGATTATCAGTGCTATTATTACTAAATAATAAATCATCTGGAAAAGGATTAACTGGTGTTGTACTTGGAAATGGATTAGGAGTTGGATTAGGATTAATATTTATATTAGTAAATTTAGCATAATTAACTAAACCAATTGTTCCTAATCCTAATGCTATTTTTTTAGAACTATTAATTAATTTAGTTTTTGTACTTGGCATTTGATTTAAACTTCATATATCTAAACCTAATTTTTTACCAAATAATAAACTATTAATTGAACCTAATACTGGATTTCCTATAAGTTGACCATAATAAGCGCTTGTACCAATCATTGCTGATAATGGACTAATTGAAGAACGAATTATTTTTAATAAAGTATAATTATTTGATTGTACAATGGTGTCATTTGGCATTTTCATTAACTCCTTTTACATTAGTTTGTTTTTCTATTTTAATTATTACTTTACCTTCACAATGTATATTATCTCCTACACATATAGCATAACTATCATGTACATCACTAACAATAAAATAATCATTTCTTAATTTAGGATATTCATCTAATAAAATTGCTCTAATATCATTACTAGTAGTTAAATCTTCTGGTTTTGGTGAATAAATAGTAATATGTGCTTTTTCATTAAAATATTTATAAATATATTCCATAATTATTTTTTAGAAAATTTTAATTCTTTTTCTTCAATATAATCTTTATCATTACCAGTCATAGTAGCACTTATTGATGTAATATTACTAAATGTTGCTTTACCTTTTTCATAACCATTATTACCAGCATTTATTATTGCAGTTTCTAATTCATCATTAGTTGGTGTATCACCAGCCCTTTTAATTTTTCCTAAATTTTTAAAATAAATTAAATCATTTAAACTAATTCTAAAATCATCAAAATCAGCAATTTTAAATGTTACTGGTGCTTTTTCTCTTTCTTCTGGAGTTAATTTAATTCAATTAGTTCAACAACGTTTTTGTGCTTCTTTAATTTCATCAACAGTTGGCATTTTTTCCATAATAATAAATGATAATCAACCACGAATTGCTGTTGTTATACCATAAAGTGCTTTACCTAATGTTTTTTGATTTAATGTATTATTATCAATTAAATTTACTATTTTTTGAAAACTATTAGGTTGTGCAAATGCATTTTTATGTACAAAAACTCCTAATACTTTTTTTAAATCAAATGTTTTTTCTAAATGTAAACCAGTTTTAGTATCTTTAACCATATCTTTATTTAAAAACATATGTTTATATAAATACATACCAAATACTGATTGTTTATATAATTGACCACTTGCTACAGTATCAGCAGCAATTTGACCATAATTTAATCTTAAATATGCTTTTGTTAATTGTAACATTGGAGTAAATCCTAATGCACCAATAAAATCACTTACATTTGTACCAATTTCAGTTTCAGTTATATTTCCTAATAATTCATTCATTTTATCACCAATTTGATAAAATGCTGATTTTGCTGTATCTTCTGTCATTTCTAACATATTAATAGGAATTACTTGTGATTTAGCAATACAATAATCTTTAATACCTTGTAAAAAAATACATTCTTGAATAAATAAATAATTTCTTAATGCACTTTCTGCTCATATTGATAACATATTTGCTTTTAATGGAATTGGACTTGACATAAATCTATTCATATCAAAATCTTCAGTTCTTCAATCAATAACTAATATTTGGTCTAAAATAACACTAGTTGTTCTTAATGTTGTTCATTGTTTATTTGTTCCAACTTCAACATCATATTTTGAACCTCAACGTAAACGTTCAGCAATACGATAATATGCTTCTACTGCTCCAGGTATTTCACTTATTTGTTCTGCAACTGCACTTGCTTTTAAAAACATCATACTTTCATCATTATAAAGTATACCTTTTACTTGTGCTTCCATAGCAGTTAACATTGCTTTATTTCCATTATTAGCACCAGTAATTAAACCAGTTGGAACTTGTGGAATAGCCATAATATCTCTCCTTTTGAGAAATATTTAATTATTTACTAAATAAAAATTCTAAAAATTTAATCATTTCTTGTTTAGTTTTTGCACCAACAACTTCTGTATTTTTTAATAATTCTTCATTTTTAGATGTAATATTATTATCTAATTCAAAAAGTGTTTTTGGATTAAAAAACTCTTGTTTAGATTCTTCATTTTTAATAATTTCTTGTTTTTTAATTTCTTTATTATGTAAATTATTATTAAATATTTCTGCATAATCTTCTTTTATTTTATTTAAAGCAGAATGTTTATCAAGTTCTTTATATTCAGTATTAATTAATGATTTAACTATTTTTAATTGTTTATCATTAAAACCATTAAATAATTCTTTTTCTTGATATTCATTAACTTTATTTTCATATTCTTTTAATTTTGTTTCATATTCATTTATTTTTGGTTCTAATTCAGTTTTAGTATTTTTATAAACAAAATTTCGGTGTTGTTCTAATAAATTTTCTAATTCTTCATTAGTATAATTTTTATTTTTATCTCAGTTAAAGTTTTCCATATTTAACTCCTAAACTCAAAGAATGGCTACTGTTTCCTTAATATTAATTATATCATTTTTATCCTTTAAAATAAAGAAAAAAACCTATATTTATTATAGGTTTCTAATCATTATTTTCTATTTTTCTTGGTTCACAAATATTAATAATTATATTACTTTGTATGTTATTATCTTCTTCATTAATATCAAATTCATTAGGATGAGATTTTAATCAATGAGTATAAATTAACTCTGGTTTTATTAATGCTTTTTCTAACATATGAGTCGAAATAATACTACGTGCTTTATCATAACTTTTTAAAAAATTACGTTGTCATGGATTACTTCTGCGTCGGCAATCAAATATAAATTTTCTATCAATTCCAAGTGCATTATTTAATCCTTGTGGTGTTAATTTTTTATTTTTAGTTCTTAAATAATTACTAATTGTAACATCATAATTTCCTAATTCTTTTCTTTGTTTTGGCATATTATCACCTTTAAATCATTATTATCATTAAATATATTATAACATTTACTACTATTCTTATATATAATCATTTGTAATTAAAAGAAAGGATTAATGCCTATGATTTTACTATCTGAAAAACTTGATAACTATCAACATAAAATAAATCATGAAAAACAAATGTTATTAGATTATGATAATAAAATATTAAAATATGATAATGATTGATTTTTAAATCAATATGATAGAAGTAAATATAAAGTAATAAAACGTAGAAAACATTTAATAAAAAGTGAATTTGGAATATCTTATTTACCATTAAGAACATTTAAAAATAAATTAACAAATGAAATTATAACTCCAACAAGAACATATATTGATATTGATAAATATAAAAATTATACAAATTGAGTTAATAAATTAATAATATTAAATGCAGATTTAAATAATATTACATATCCTATAATTAAACATAATTTAAAAATAGATATATCTTTATCAACTATTTGTAGAAGAGTAAAGAAAACTATTATATTTGTTCAAGAATTACCACAAGAAAAAATAAAAATATTACCAACTGATTATATTTATATTCAATCAGATGAATCTTATAATAATTTAATTGATAATAAGAAAAAAATAAAATTTAGGCATAGAACAGTAAGTATTAGTACTGGTTTTGATTTAAATAAATCTACTGATAATAGACATGTTTTAGAAAATAAATATATTTTTGTTATTTCAACTAGAAAAGGTCAAAGAATTACTAAAAAAGAATTTGCTAAATCTATAATAACTAATTTAGATAATATTTTTATTGGTTATACTAATGAAAATTTAAAATTAACTGGTGATGGTGCAACTTATCTTAAATCTACTGCTAATTATTTAAAAATTGATTATGCTGTAGATAAATGACATCCATTACAAAAATTAAAACAAGTATTTATTGTAGGAAAAGGTAAAAGAACAAAAGAAAATAATAAAAAATTAAATTATGCTTATTATAAATTATTTTTAAATGGTAATTATTATAAATTATTAGATTATTTAAAAGAAAATAATGCTGATGAAAAAATATATGAATATTTTAAAAATAATAAAAAAGGTATTGAAAATCAAAATGCTATTTGAAATATTGGTTGTAGTGCTGAAAGTGATGTTTATCATTTAATAAAATCAATATCTAATAATAATGCAAAAATTTATTCAAAAGAAGCATTTTTTAATTTATTAAAATTAAAACAAGCAAGAATTAATAAATTAAAAGTGTTTGTTTAAATTTATAAAATTTAATAAATCTAAACCTAAATAGTTAGGAATTTTTATTTTATAAAATTTAATAAAATCTATATTAAGACTTGACATTAACCCTATTTAGGGTTATAATTTTTATAAAAATTAATAATTTATTTTATCTTTTATTTAAAGAAAATTAAATTATATCCACATTTGAAATACGTTCATAACAAATTGCTTTACTATTTTTATCTCTTAAAAAATATTTTCTTGTTTTTATATCATCAGTATTAAAGAATAAATAATCAAATTTATGTTGTTTACATGTTCAACAAAAATACTTTTTCATTATGAGTTGAAAGTTCCTTATAAGAAGTAACTATATAATTAATTGGTAAATCATCATGTTTATATGGATTATTTATTTTAAAACCTTTTCTGTTTTCTTCTCACGTAATGTTATATTTAAAACAAGGATTAGTAATTTTAGTTTTGTTATCAGTTATTTCACCCATAAATCAACTATTATGCTGTTCATAAAATGTTAATGGTTCAAGTTTTATATCATTAAGATAATATTCTTTTGGAGTCGTTGGTTTATTAACAGTTATTTTTTGCTCAGAAATATATGGTTCTAATAATTTTACTAATTCATTACCATTTAATTCTCTTTTAACATTAGACATATTCCGTAATTAAATTTTTTAAAAGTCAATTAATAATTTTAAAATTTATTTTATAATTTTGTTATTAACAATAAATTTAGAAAAGTGTTGATAAAAATGATTTTTGAAAATTTAAAAAAATTAAAAAATGAAGAATTTTATAGATATTTTGGTATAAAACGTTTTCATTTTAATGAAATGTTAGAAAAATTAATTGAAATAGAAAAATTAGAAAAAAATAAAGGTCGAAAAAATAAACTTTCAGTAGAAGAAAGATTAATGATGACTTTATTATACTGAAAAGAATATTATACTTTTTTTCAAATGAGTATTAAATCTAAAATGAGCCCATCAAGTTGTTTTCGAAATATTACTTGAGTAGAAAATAAACTTAGTAACCACAAAGATTACCAATTTTTAAAAGAAAGATATAAATTAAAAATTGATAAAAAACAAGAAAATTCAAATGAATTTCAATTTTATTTAATTGATTCAACTGAGATTGAAATTGAAAGACCAACTAAAAAAAACTACAGTTAGAATATTTTTCTGGTAAAAGTTGAATGTATTCTATAAAATTTCAAATTGTATATGATTTTTTTAATAAAAAAATTGTTGATATTTTTGCTGATAATGGTAAAGTGCATGATTTTCAAATATTAAAAAATTCAAATCTTGAATTTTCAGAAAAAACAATAATTATTGGTGATTTAGGATATCAAGGTATAAAAAATATTTATAAAAATACAATAATACCAATTAAAAGAACTAAAAATAAAAAATTAACTAAACAAGAAAGAAAATACAATAAGATTGTATCTAAAATTAGAATTAAAGTTGAACATGTCTTTGCTTGATTGAAAAGATTCAAAATTTTAGTAAATAAATGTAGAAAATCTAAATTTAGACTTATGTACTTAAGATTTAACTTACTTTGTGAAATTTTTAATAAAATAAAACCATTAAAATAAAAAAAATATTAAAAATATTTTTTTAAAATTTAAATTTTTATCGAGTTAATATAAAAATATTATTAACAATTTTTTGTTTAAAATGTAAACTCATTTTTTAAACTATTTTTTCAAAAAATATTTATTTCTATATTCAATAACACTAAATAGTTTTAAAACAATTTTATTGACAATTAATTAAATTTAATTACGGAATATGTCCATTGTCTAAATTAAAAACTCAATATGTGTAACTGTTATCAACAATAAAAGAATTATTTTTAATCATCCATTTTGGAAGTGATAATTTATATTCAACATAATCAATAAGAATAGATTGTGGTTTATCTTTAACAATTTGTTCTTTTTTTAAATTCTATTTGCATATTAATCTGCACATCAATCACAAACATATCCATATGGATTTTTATAATCCAAATGTTCTTCTATATCATAATCATCTTCATATTTTTTAATATCATGTTGTTCTGCTTCTAATTCTGTTTTAAAGCGATAAAGCATATTCATTTTGTCATCTTCATATAATTCATTACATTCAACACATCTTTTTCTTCTTTTTTTAATTTTATTATCAATCTTTCTTAGTGCTTCATAATCAAGAATTTCTATTGCCATAATAATCCTTTCATAATATGTCCTGTTGCTTTCTAGCATAAAGGACATATATTTTAATTTTTATATTATTAATACTATTCGTTTTATTCATTCCAGAAATTCTGGGCTCAAAAATAAATTATGAAATTTTAAAAAACATTGAGGCATTCGATTCAATATTTATTTAATTTGTGTTAAACAAATTAATATTTTAATTGAACCGGCACCGCTCAATTTTTTTTACAAGTTTGAAATTTATTTTCTCGCCCAAAAAATTTTTCAAAAAAAATAAAAAATAAAACCAACACTTGCTCACTGGGGAGTGGCAAGGTTGGTTAAATAAAGAATAGAATTAATACAATAGGTCCCTACAACAGGTCTATATATACTAGTTTCCAATTCGCTCCCACCCCAAGAATTACCATTACTGGTTAGTATAATTTATTAGGTATCACTCCACTTTTTATTTATCCATGCAAGTCCACATGCTCGCTACTATTTTTAACAACTGTGTTGTAGTTCACTGTTTTAGTTCCCTAACACGTGTTGATAATAGCGTTAAAGAGGGTTATTAATTATTAACTTTCTCCTACTTGGTCACTGCGTGTAGTAGATATTTAAAGGATGTTAATAATAAAAATTTTAAAATTTTACAATTACAAAAAAAGACAAGATTTTTATTCTCGTCTTTTGTCATTTATTTTTAATTCAAGGGTAAAAAAAGAAAGGAGCTATTTTTAAAACTTTTTAGTTACCGACATCTTCGACACGCTCCCTATTTTTTATTTAAATTTATACTAAAATAATTACCTTTGCCAATAATAATATGATCAACTAAGGTAATATTAAAAACCTGAAAATTTTTTTTAATTTCTTCGGTGATATATAAATCAGATAGTGAGGGTTCACTATTACCACTAGGATGATTATGAATACAAATTACTTTACTTGATTTATGAATAAGTGCCAGATGCAACATATCTTTAACATCAATTTTCATAGTATCATTAGTACCCTTATATAATAAATTTTGATGAATTAATTTATTTTGATTATTTAATAATAATAAATAAAAATGTTCTTGCGTTAAATTTTGATAATATGCATTAACTAAATTAAAAACATCTTCGGGAATAATAATTTTAAAATATTTTTTTTGACTTTCAATAGTTCTTATTCTTTTTACTATTTCTAAACAACTTAAAATTTCTAAAGCCTTACTAACACCAATACCTTTAATACTCATCAAAGATTTAATAGTTACTTTATTTAAATTTTCAAGACCATTAAAATTAGTAATTATTTCTTGCGCTAAAAATAATACATTTTTTTCTTTAGTTCCTGTTCGCAAAATAATTGCTAATAATTCATTATCACTAAGAGCGTCAAAGCCATATTTAATGGCTTTTTCTCTTGGTTTTTTTGTATTATTAACTTCTTTAAAATTCATAAAAAGGTGGTATTAAATGTGTTAATTTTTCTTGAAATTTATTAAATTCATCTTTAATTTTTGTTAACTCTTTACTATCATCTTTAGAACTATCTCATTTACTTTCAATACCACCTGGTAACTTAATACTTCCTGAAACACTATTTCATAAATTTTTAATAACAGGAATTGCTATCCCTGCTAACATGGCACCCATTAAAAATTGAGCAAAACCACCACTAACTGCCTGACACTCTTGATCAGTCATTGGTTCTAAATCTTCTAAAATCATATTTATCAACCCCCTAAAACTTATTTTTATTTAAAAAATACTTTTTTCCTTTTTAAATTTTATAAGTTTAAAAAAAAGTAATAGGATTTTCTAAATTATATTTAAAAAATATAACTTTTGTTGATAATTTTTCAATAAGTAATTGAAAAAGAAAATCAACAAATTTTTGCTCCATATAATGACCAACCAAAATAACATTAATTTTTCTATCTTTAGCTTCCATAATATAGTTTCATTTCATTTCTCCAGTAATTAATAAATCAATATTGTTAGATAAATTACTAATAATATCACCACCAGCACCAGCAGATAAAGCAACAGTCACTATATTGTTATCACTCAATTTATTATTAACCAATTGTACATTTGCAACATTAAAATATTTTTTTAAGTTATTAATTAATTCTTTTAATGGCATTTGTCTATCAAATTTACCAACTATTGCTAACTTTTCTTCATTAATAAAATGAATATTTTTAATTTTTAATTCTTTAGCCATCAACATATTCATACCTACTAATGATATATCAAAATTAGTATGTAATGAATATACATTAATATCTGCTATTAGTATTTTACTATATAATTCTTTTTTTCAATTTGAAATATTAGATTGATTAATATCTTTGGCAAAAACTAATGGATGATGAGAAATTATTAAATCAATATTATTATTAATGGCCTCAGTTAAAACTTCATTAGTAACATCCAAACAAACTAAAATTTTATTAATATTGGTCTTTGTTTTTGATTTAATTTGTATTCCTGAAAAATCTCATTCACAAACATCTTTTAAAGGAAAATATGTTTCTAAAACATTAATTATATTATTGATAGTTAACATTTTAACTATTATCCTTTATAAAATTCTTTAATATGTTTAGATTTAGACGGATGTTTTAATTTTCTAATTGCCTTTGCTTCTATTTGTCTAATTCTTTCTCTTGTAACAATAAATTCTTTACCAACTTCTTCTAGAGTTTTTGGAGAATCATACTTAGTAATATGACGATGAACAACCTTATCACTTAACAATTCTGTTTTATCTAAACTAGTATCATAGTGTAACTGTAAATTATTAACTACTGTTTTTAATTCAGTAATTTCTTTTTCATCTTCACAAAGTTCTAATAATCTTCTTAATTTTGTTGGTAAAATTCCAAAACGCATTCTAATAACTTTTTCTTCTCGTTTTGTTAATACTTCAGCAAAAACACGATCCAATTGTTCTCTTAATCAATGTCTTTCAGCATATTCATCGGGAGATAGCATATTTTTATCTTTAATAAAATCACCAAAATGTGTATCATCTTCTTCACCAATTGGTTTTTCTAAAGATACTGGTTCAATAGCAAGTTTTTTAATTTCACGAACACGATCGGCTGTCATGTTTTGTCCCATTTTATTGGCAATTTCCTCATGAGTAGGATCACGACCTAATTCTTGTGTTAAGTTTCTTTCAATTCTTGTTAACTTATTAATTCTTTCAACCATATGAACAGGTACACGAACCATTTTACCTTGATCAGCTAAACTTCGTGTAATTGATTGTCTAATTCATCAAGTAGCATAAGTTGAAAATTTAAAACCACGGCGATAATCAAATTTATCAACTGCTTTAATAAGACCAATATTACCTTCTTCAATTAAATCAGCAAAATCTAAACCACGATTTAAATGTTTTCTAGCAACAGAAACTACTAATTTTAAATTTGATTTAATTAATTGCTCACGACCATATGTTCTTTCCTCAACATCTTTTGATTCTAACATTTTAGCATATTTAATTTCCTCACCTTGACTCAATATTTGACTTGTTTCCAAAATATTAAAATAAGACTTAATTCCATCTTTTCTTCTTGTATCATTAGAGATCCCCATTGTATTTTTAAAACTCAAATCACTAACTAAAATATCAATATCTAAATCATCAGGTAATTGTTCATCATCAATATTGGTAAAATTAGCATCATCTTCAACTTCATCCATCAAAATATCAGTAAAGACTACTCCTTCTTTTTCTAACCGATCAAAAATTTCCTCAATCGTATCATCATCTAATTTTAAATGTGCAAACTCTTTAATGACATCTTCTTGTTTTAATTCTTTTGTTTGACTCTTTTCTAATTTTTTAATTAAATTACTTTCTACTTCCTCTAAAGTTAAAAGTTTTTTCAATTTCGTTTTTTGTTGTATAACAGCCATATTTTCACCTTATCCTTAATTTATCATCATACTTATTTTTTCTTTATTTTATTTTTTAATACTGATATTTCTTTTAATAACAATATTTGTTTTTCAATATTTTTTTCAGATTTCAATTTATCATTGATCATTTTTATTTCATAATCAATTAGTTGATTATTAATAATTTTTAAGTAATCATTAATAATTTGAGGTTTTAAATCAAACTTTTTATTTTTATATTTATCAAGAAGTTTTTCTAAAATATTTAAAAGTGAATTACCTTTAAGTTCTTCTAAAATTAAATCAAAATTAATTGCTTCTATTTGATTATTTTGATATTTTTGACTAATTAAAAAGTATAAATTCATAAAATCTTGATTTAGAAAAATAAATTTTTCTTTTTCTAAAATTAAATAAACATTTTTTGATAACATTACTAAAAAAATAAGTTGTTCTTGTGCTTCAAAAAAAATATTTTTTACTTCTATTTTAGATTTATTTTTGATACTAAAAGTTGTAGTTACTAAATTATTATCAATATTTAAAATTTGTATTAAGTCTTCAGTGGATAAATTAGTTATTTTTGCTAACATATTTAAGTAAAACTTTTTAGTAATAACATCATTGATTTTTGTTCAAATTGGAACTAATGATTTTAAAAATTCATTAAGTTCATAACTATCTTTTTTAATGTTATATTTAGTTAATGATAAATTAATTGCAAATTCAAAAGGATGAATGGTTTTTTTTATTATTTCATAAAATTTTTGAGGAAATTTATTTATTAATTCATCAGGATCAAATTTAGTATCATTATTGATAATTTGTACTTTAAAATTATTTGATAATAAAACACTAGCTATTTTTAAACATGCTATTTTTCCTGGTAAATCACCATCTAAAAAAATAATAATATTAATAGTAATTTTTTTTAAAAGTAAAATATGTTCTTTTGTTAAATTTGTTCCCATTAAAGCAACAACATTTTTAATATTTTGATTATTTAGAGCAATAACATCCATAAAACCTTCAGTCAAATAAATAACTTCATTTTTTTTAATATAATTTTTAACATTATTAAAGTTATATAAAATTTTACTTTTCTTAAAAAAATCTGTTTCTGGACTATTAATATATTTATAACTTTTATCTTCTCTATTATAATTTCTTGCAGAAAAACCAACACAATCTCCATCTTCATCTTTAATAGCAAACATAATTCGATTTGAAAAGGTAGGAAGAAGTTGATCCTTATTATTAATTTTCATAAGTCCTAATTTTACAAATTCAATATTATCTTTATAACCTTGTGCATTAAGATAATCTATTAATTCATTATTAATAGGTGCATAACCAATATTAAAATATTTAATATTTTCAGTAGTAATATTACGATTTTGTAAATATTTCATTGCTTCTTGACCAATATCAGTTAGTAACTGATAACTAAAAAAATTCATTGCAATATTATTTAAAATTTTTAGTGGATTTTTTTTAGTTTCAACATTAAATTCAGATAAATTAATATCAAACTCTTTTAAATTTAAATTAACATTATCTGCTGCTTCTTTAAGAGCATTAATAAAATTAATATTTTTATATTTTTGTAAAAAAATAAAAACGTTTCCTTGTTCACCACAAGAAAAACATTTATAAATTTGTTTTTCTTGTGAAATTGATAATGAAGGAGTACAGTCTTCGTGAAAAGGACAGATAGCTCAAAAATTATTGCCTTTACGGATCAAATTTAAATATTTACCCATAACTTCAACAATATTAATTTTTGCTTTAACTTCATTAATTTTTTTATTAAACTCGATATCCATATTTTTTCACACAATTCTAACAAATAATGTCTAATTTGTCATATAAATATTCTTTAAGTTGATCAACTTTAACTATAACTTGATTTGTAGTATCACGATCTCTAATTGTAACAGTACCTTTAGTTTTTGTGTCATAATCAATTGTTACACAATACATAGTACCAATACCATCTTGATAACGATAAGATTTACCAACACTTGATGATGCTTCATAAATTACTCTTAATTGTGTTTTATTTAACATTTCAAAAATTTCATATGCCTCTTTACCCAATTTTGTTTTATTTAAAGACATAACAGCTACTTGATAAGGGCAAATACTCTTATTTAATTTTAACACTAACCGTTCTTTATCGTCTTTTAAAACTTCTTTTGTAAATGCTTCACAAACTAAAGCTAATAAAAGCCTTTCAACACCAATTGAAGGTTCAATAACTGAAGGAATAACCATTCTTTTTACTGTAACATTAGGATCTTGAATTTCAAAATTTACACCAGAATTCTCACTATGTTTTGTTAAATCATAATTCCCGCGATTAGCTATACCACATAATTCACTCATACCAAAAGGAAAATTATATTCAATATCAGTAGTTGCTAATGCATAATGTGCTAGTTGATTTTGTTCATGATTTTTAAATTTTATATTTTTTGAATTCAATAAACCTACTAGAGAGAGAAATTCTTTACATTGATCAACTCAATAATTAAATCAAGTGTTATCATTTTTATCCTTTGGAATAAAGAAAAATTCTAATTCCATTTGTTCAAATTCTCTAGTACGAAAAATAAAATTACCAGGAGTTATCTCATTTCTAAAACTTTTACCAATTTGACCAATACCAAATGGTACTTTTTTATTATAACTATTTCTTACATTATTAAAATTTATAAATATTCCTTGTGCAGTTTCAGGTCTTAAATAAATTTTATTTTTATCTTCTTTTAAAACACCTTGATATGTTTCAAACATTAATTGAAATTGTCTAACTTTAGTTCAATCTTCATTATTGCATTTAATACATTTAATATGATTTTGATTAATATATGTTTCTAATTTTTCATTACTTCAATTATCACAATTAATACTAGGAAAATAATGATTAATTAAATTATCAACTCGAAATCGAGACTTACATTTTTTACAATCAATTAATGGATCACTAAAATTACTCAAATGCCCTGAAGCTTCTCAAACTTTAGATTTCATAATAATTGAACTATCTAACCCAACATTGTATGGATTTTTTTCGACAAAAAAAACTCATCAACTTTTCTTAATATTATTTTTAAGTGCTACACCAAGCGGACCATAATCTCAACTATTAGCAAGACCTGAATAAATTTCTGATCCTTGAAAAATAAAACCATTTTCTTTTAAATGAGTAATTATTTCCTTCATTGACTTATCATTAATAATTTTATTAATCATTGCCCCTCCATTAATCATAAAAATTTTCTTAAATATCTTAAATAATACATAAAATCTCTAAAAAGAATAATCTTGTTAATAATATGTTCATAGATAGGTTTTGTCAACCTATTATAAGTGTTATATATTATTAAAAACAATATAAAAACTAATTATTAAAATATTTATGTAATTATTAATTTATTATTATATTTTTGACAGTGGTTTTCTAAAATATTAAGAATTTTATTAAGTTCTTCTTTTTCAACTTTATTTATTAATATCTTGATAATTTAATAAATAAAGTTGATATATTTTTTTAAACAAAACAATGTCAAAATTAATTATAGCTAATTCTAAAGAACAATTTTTACAAAAAATACTACCCAAATCATAATTAATTAAATGCAAATTAGTTATTTGATTACAATTAATACAATTAGTAAAGTTAAACTGAATTCCTTGAAATATTAAACTATGAAATAAGAAAAAAACATAAACTTTCTTAAAGTTACTATTTATCATTAACTGTTCATATAAATTAAATAAAAAAGAAAAAGGCTTTTATGTAATCTGTGTATCTTTGTTTTACAAAGTACTAGTTTAGATTAATTCTATCTTCAAATTTTATCATAAAATGAGCAATTGCTGTATTTCAATTTTGAATGGGCATTGTTCATTTTTTTGTTATATTTTCAATTGCTAAATAAAATATTTTAAAAACTGCCATATCATTAGGAAAAACTTTTTTATTTCTGATAACTTTTCGTAATTGACTATTTACAGATTCAATAGCATTTGTTGTATAAATAACTCTTTTGATTTCTGTAGGATAACTAATAAAAACCATTAAATTATCTCAATTTTTATATCAAGATTTAGCAATTTGAGGATATTGTTTATTTCACTTATTTTCAAAGGATTCTAAAGCCTGCATTGCTTGTTCTTCACTACATGCAGTATAAATTGGTTTTAAATCTGCAACTAGAGATTTTCTATGCTTATATGAGACATATTTCAAACTATTTCTAATTTGATGAACTATGCATAATTGATGTTCTGTTTTAAGATAAACTGATTGTATTGCTTCTGACATGCCTGTTAAATTATCACTACAAGCAATAAGAATATCATTTAAGCCACGATTTTTCATTTCTGTTAAATTTGCTAATCAAAATTTAGGACCTTCATTTTCACTAATTCATAAACCTAAAACATCTTTTTTACCTTCTAAATCAACTCCTAAAGCTATATAAACTGATTTATTAATAATCCTTTTATCTTGTCGTACTTTCACTACTATGCAATCAAAATAAACAATCGGATAGACACTTTCTAATGGTCGATTTTGCCATGCTTTTACATCATCAATAACATCATCAGTAATTTGACTAATAACACTTTTGGAATGGCAACACTTTTTAGGACTATTTTTTGGTAAACATTTGTTGTTGATATTTAACTGGAGTTAAGTAGTTTAAAGTGTTGTGAATTCTTATATTAGACATATTCCGTAATTAAATTTTTTAAAAGTCAATTAATAATTTTAAAATTTATTTTATAATTTTGTTATTAACAATAAATTTAGAAAAGTGTTGATAAAAATGATTTTTGAAAATTTAAAAAAATTAAAAAATGAAGAATTTTATAGATATTTTGGTATAAAACGTTTTCATTTTAATGAAATGTTAGAAAAATTAATTGAAATAGAAAAATTAGAAAAAAATAAAGGTCGAAAAAATAAACTTTCAGTAGAAGAAAGATTAATGATGACTTTATTATACTGAAAAGAATATTATACTTTTTTTCAAATGAGTATTAAATCTAAAATGAGCCCATCAAGTTGTTTTCGAAATATTACTTGAGTAGAAAATAAACTTAGGACATATTCCGTAATTAAATTTAATTAATTGTCAATAAAATTGTTTTAAAACTATTTAGTGTTATTGAATATAGAAATAAATATTTTTTGAAAAAATAGTTTAAAAAATGAGTTTACATTTTAAACAAAAAATTGTTAATAATATTTTTATATTAACTCGATAAAAATTTAAATTTTAAAAAAATATTTTTAATATTTTTTTTATTTTAATGGTTTTATTTTATTAAAAATTTCACAAAGTAAGTTAAATCTTAAGTACATAAGTCTAAATTTAGATTTTCTACATTTATTTACTAAAATTTTGAATCTTTTCAATCAAGCAAAGACATGTTCAACTTTAATTCTAATTTTAGATACAATCTTATTGTATTTTCTTTCTTGTTTAGTTAATTTTTTATTTTTAGTTCTTTTAATTGGTATTATTGTATTTTTATAAATATTTTGTATACCTTGATATCCTAAATCACCAATAATTATTGTTTTTTCTGAAAATTCAAGATTTGAATTTTTTAATATTTGAAAATCATGCACTTTACCATTATCAGCAAAAATATCAACAATTTTTTTATTAAAAAAATCATATACAATTTGAAATTTTATAGAATACATTCAACTTTTACCAGAAAAATATTCTAACTGTAGTTTTTTTTAGTTGGTCTTTCAATTTCAATCTCAGTTGAATCAATTAAATAAAATTGAAATTCATTTGAATTTTCTTGTTTTTTATCAATTTTTAATTTATATCTTTCTTTTAAAAATTGGTAATCTTTGTGGTTACTAAGTTTATTTTCTACTCAAGTAATATTTCGAAAACAACTTGATGGGCTCATTTTAGATTTAATACTCATTTGAAAAAAAGTATAATATTCTTTTCAGTATAATAAAGTCATCATTAATCTTTCTTCTACTGAAAGTTTATTTTTTCGACCTTTATTTTTTTCTAATTTTTCTATTTCAATTAATTTTTCTAACATTTCATTAAAATGAAAACGTTTTATACCAAAATATCTATAAAATTCTTCATTTTTTAATTTTTTTAAATTTTCAAAAATCATTTTTATCAACACTTTTCTAAATTTATTGTTAATAACAAAATTATAAAATAAATTTTAAAATTATTAATTGACTTTTAAAAAATTTAATTACGGAATATGTCTAGAAGTTACTGTTAAACTTCTGGTTCTCATAACTGGTTCTTTTGATGAATTTGCTAGTTCATTAGATACTTTAATGTAATCAGGAGTAATATTTGCTTTTGATACTCTTTTTGTAGAAACAAAACCACTTAATCTTAAAAATTCGTTAAATCGTGATTCTTTAATGTCATTAGGATTAACATTTTCTTTTGATACTCTTACTGTGGGGATAGTAGGATTTGTTCTTAAAAATTTGTTAATTCTTGATTCTTTTCTTCCAAAATTTGTAGTAGTAGCCATTCCACTAGCTATTAAAGTTGTACCAACAGCAATTCCACCAATAGCAGCTGGTAATAATAAAGCACCACCAGTCATAGGTGCTGCAGCAATACAAGCTGCTGTTATTCCTGCAGTTGTTGTTAATGTTCCTGTAGTTATTGTGACACCAGCAATTACTTTTCTTTTTGTACTTATTTCACTAGACATAATATTTTTTTCCTTTTCTTTTTCAATATTTAATTTAATAAAAATCCTAATATAGAAATAATTTCTATATTAGGAATGAACAATTATTGAACAATTATTAAATTACAAAAATTATTATAATAGACTTCTTGCAAAACCTATCTATTAAAAATTTAATTTTTAAAATAAAATTAAAAATAAAAAAGATAGGTAATCTATGATGTTTGATAAATTAAAAACTATTAACAATCCAGAATTATTAAGATTAACTGGTATAAATGATATTATTTTTAATAAAATTCTAGAAATTTTAAAGACAGAAGAAGTAAAAAAGTTTAAAAATGGTGCTACACCTAATAAATTATCATTAGAAAATCGTTTATTAATGACTTTAGAATATTGAAGAGAGTATCGAACTTATTTTCATATTGCTAAAAGTTATGGAATTAGTGAAAGTAGTTGCTATAGGAATATCAAGTGAATAGAAAATACTTTAATAAAACATCCTGATTTTCAACAACTTGATGGGCAAAAATCACTGTTAAATAATAATTTTAAAGATAAAACAGTTATCATTGATGTGACTGAAAGTACTATTCAACGCCCAAAAAAAGTCAAAAACAATATTATTCAGGAAAAAAGAAAAAACATACAATAAAAACTCAAGTCATAATTGAAAAAGATAGTAAAAAAATTATAAGTTCTTATTTTTCTTATGGTAAAAATCATGATTTTAAAATTTTAAAAAATTCAAAAACGAAATTTTTATCAGAAACAACTATTTTAGTAGATTTAGGATATCAAGGTATACAAAACATACATAAAAATGTCTTATTACCTAAACGAAAATCAAAGAAAAACCCTTTAACTAAAGAAGAAAAGAAAAATAATAAGGCTATTTCAAAAATGAGAGTTGTTATTGAACATGTTTTTGCGATTCTTAAAAAATTTAAAATTATTAGTGAAAAATATCGAAATAGAAGAAAAAAATTTGCATTAAGATTTAATTTAATAGCTTCAATTTATAATTTACAATTATTAATTTAAATATATTTGATAATTTAATATTTTATTTTTTTATTTGAAATAATAATTTTTGTTGTATTTTAATGACAAAAAATAAAACATATTTTGAACAATAATTTTTAAAAAATATTAAAAGTGTTATTAAAATAAATTTTTAAACTTAAAAAATGTGATTAATATCATAGTTTTGCAAGAAGTCTAATATAAAAAAATGAAAATATTTTATTTTTTTAAAAAAAATTATTGCTTAAAAGTACATAATGAAATATCAAAATAATATTAAAGACATATTCCGTAATTAAATTTTTTAAAAGTCAATTAATAATTTTAAAATTTATTTTATAATTTTGTTATTAACAATAAATTTAGAAAAGTGTTGATAAAAATGATTTTTGAAAATTTAAAAAAATTAAAAAAATTAAAAAATGAAGAATTTTATAGATATTTTGGTATAAAACGTTTTCATTTTAATGAAATGTTAGAAAAATTAATTGAAATAGAAAAATTAGAAAAAAATAAAGGTCGAAAAAATAAACTTTCAGTAGAAGAAAGATTAATGATGACTTTATTATACTGAAAAGAATATTATACTTTTTTTCAAATGAGTATTAAATCTAAAATGAGCCCATCAAGTTGTTTTCGAAATATTACTTGAGTAGAAAATAAACTTAGTAACCACAAAGATTACCAATTTTTAAAAGAAAGATATAAATTAAAAATTGATAAAAAACAAGAAAATTCAAATGAATTTCAATTTTATTTAATTGATTCAACTGAGATTGAAATTGAAAGACCAACTAAAAAAACTACAGTTAGAATATTTTTCTGGTAAAAGTTGAATGTATTCTATAAAATTTCAAATTGTATATGATTTTTTTAATAAAAAAATTGTTGATATTTTTGCTGATAATGGTAAAGTGCATGATTTTCAAATATTAAAAAATTCAAATCTTGAATTTTCAGAAAAAACAATAATTATTGGTGATTTAGGATATCAAGGTATACAAAATATTTATAAAAATACAATAATACCAATTAAAAGAACTAAAAATAAAAAATTAACTAAACAAGAAAGAAAATACAATAAGATTGTATCTAAAATTAGAATTAAAGTTGAACATGTCTTTGCTTGATTGAAAAGATTCAAAATTTTAGTAAATAAATGTAGAAAATCTAAATTTAGACTTATGTACTTAAGATTTAACTTACTTTGTGAAATTTTTAATAAAATAAAACCATTAAAATAAAAAAAATATTAAAAATATTTTTTTAAAATTTAAATTTTTATCGAGTTAATATAAAAATATTATTAACAATTTTTTGTTTAAAATGTAAACTCATTTTTTAAACTATTTTTTCAAAAAATATTTATTTCTATATTCAATAAAACTAAATAGTTTTAAAACAATTTTATTGACAATTAATTAAATTTAATTACGGAATATGTCCTAAATATAATAATATTATTTTTTTATTGAAAAGTAACCAATTAATAATTGCATTTTTTAATCAAACAAGTTAAGATTACTTATGGTAAATGTTATGCCCACGTAGCTCAGTGGATAGAGCACCGCCCTTCTAAGGCGGGGGTCAGAAGTTCGAATCTTCTCGTGGGCGCCATTAAATTTTAAAATACTAAGAAGGTTTAACTAAATAATGATAAATCATGACAATTATTATCAAGACATTATTGGTAAAATTAACCACCTCATTAGTGAAAATAAATGAGATCAAGCAATGAAGTTGGTCAAACATGAATTAGAGATGCCTTATATTCCTATTCATCATGAAATTACATTACAAGAGTTACATCATAATATTACTACTCATATTAGATTAAATAGTAAAAATGAAAGTCATGAGTGAAATTTAGAGAGAATAAGTCGTGTATTAATGAATCCATTTGATGAAGATCTTCATCCGGTTGCATTTTATTATTTACAAAGTCATAATGCTAGGTTAATTTTGCCAACAATTAAGATTTATCTTACAAATAAAAATATAAATAATATAAATAAAACACAACTATTATTTATATTAAATAATCAAGGTATTGATGAAGAAATAGAAGTAATAAAAGGTCATGATACATTTAAAATTAATCCAAAAAAAATAACACAATGACAGGAATCACTCGTTTATTTAAAAATTACAAAAATATTTGAAGATAAAGTTCATATTGATAATCCAGGTATTTATGGTATTTGCTTGTTTTTATTGGATAGTTATTTTGAGAATTTGTTTCCAACATTACCTAATAAAAATCAAGCAGCAGCATTAGCAGCTGCTTTGTATATTCGTGCTTGTAGTTTCCAGTTTATTAGTGTAAAATTGGTAGAAAGTGCTAAAAAATTTAAAACTACTACTACTTTAATAAAAAAATACTTAAGTATTATGATTCAACAACAAATTACATAAGGAGAGATTTGAAAAATGACATTAAATATTATAAAAGATGAAAAAAATGGTCTTGGAAAATGACATGTTACCATTGATACTAAAACTTGAAAAGATCAATTGGCAAAAGCTGAAAATAAATTGATTGCACAAGTAGAAATTCCTGGATTTCGTAAAGGAAAAGTTCCTACTAAAATGGCTAAAAAACATGTAACTGAAGAACAAACTTTACAAACAGCAACTAAAGCAGTTATTACTATTGCTTATGATTTTGCCTTAAAACAAAAACCTAACTTAATGCCTACTAATCAACCCGAAGTTAATGTGGAAAAATCTACTATTAAAGAGTGTGAAATAATGTTTGTATTTGATTTACCAGCAGAAATTACTATTGGTAAATATCATGGTATTGATATAGTAAAACCTGTAGCAACTGTTAATCAAGAAGAAATTGATACTCAAATTAAACTATTACAAGATCGTTTTGCTATTTTTAATCCAAAAGAAAAAGGAAAATTAGAAAAAGATGATACTGCAGTTTTTAATTTCACTGGTTTTTTAGACGGTAAAAAATTCCCTGGCGGTGAAGCTAAAAACATGGAATTAGAAATTGGTTCTGGTAAATTTATTCCTGGTTTTGAAGAAGGAATGATCGGTATGGAACCTAAATCTAAAAAAACTATTGAAGTAACTTTCCCAGAAGATTATCATGTTCCAAATTTAAAAGGTCAATTAGTACAATTTGAAATTGAATTAAACGAAATAAAAACAAAAGTTATTAATGAAGATTTAGAAGAATTAGTAAAAGATGTTAACATTCCAGATGTTACTACTACTGAACAATTATTAGAAAATATTAAAAAACAAATTGAAGTACAAAAAACAATGACAATTAAGGAACAATTTATGGAAGAACTTATTGCTAAAATTGTTAAAGATTCAAAAATAATAATTCCAAGTTTTGCTGTTAAAAATGAAACTGAACGTTTAGAAAATGAATTTAAAAAACAATTAGCTAATCAAAACTTTACAATTGAAAACTATATGGCAGCAACTGGTTTATCTCATGAAGAAATTATTAATGAAATAAAAAAGGATGCAATTATGCAACTTCAGAATTTTTTAGTTATTGAAGAAATTATTAAACAAGAAAAAATAGAAATTACCGAAGAAGAAGTTCAAAAACAATTAACAACATTTGCCGACCAATTTAAAATAAGCATTGAAGAAGTTAAAGCAAATATTAAAGATTTAAGTTTAGTTACTACTACCCTAAAACGTAATAAAGCCTTTGATTTATTATGAGAAAGTAACGGTAAAAACCAAAAGCAAACAACAAGTGCTTAATTTAATTTGATAATTATTATATAACCTAATTACCAATTTAATAATTAGGTTATTTTATCGTTTATTTTTTTCAAAAAGTAAAAATTATCAAAAAAAAAATAAATGTAATAAAATACTACTAGTATAAATTAAATATGAATTAATAAGTGCTGCTGTAATAGTATAGTATAAATCAAAAATTAGATATTTTAGCAATTAACTATTGCAAGTGCTAATGTTTTATATTATAATCCAGTTAATACATTATTTGAGGTGAGACAATGAAGATAAAAAATATTACTAATATTCCAGTACTAGTAACAAGAGGAAGTTTTGTTTTCCCAACAGTTGAAATAGAACTAGAAGTTGGCAGACATAAATCAGTAGCGGCAATTAATGAATCGGTAGCTAAGTTTAATTCAGAAATTATTTTAGTTTCGCAAAAGGATCCGAAAGTAGATAATCCGCAATTAAGTGAAGTCTACAATCATGGTACTTTGTGTAAAGTGCAAATTCAAAAAAGTCATAATGATGGTACACTTACCGTATCTTTTTATGGACAACAAAGAGTTAAAGTTTCTAAGTTTTATGATGATAAATTTTATACAGGAGATGCTGAAACTTTAGTTAGTCCTAATGTTTCAAAATCATTAGAAGAAGAGTTGATTCAAAGAATTGTAAATAATTTACAACAGATTTTAGATGTTCATGGTTCAATTCCACAAGGTGTAATTAGTCAAATCACCGATGGAATGAAAGCTAGTGAAATTATTGATAAAATGGCTCAATTTTTACCATTTTTAACTATTAATAAACGCCAAGAAATTTTACAAGAAACTGATATTAATAAACGTTTAGATTTATTATTGAAAGATGTTGGTGGTCAAAAACAAGTTGGTGCCATTGAAAAGGATTTAACAGCTAAAATTAAAGATCGTATTGATGAACAACAACGTGAATATTATTTACGAGAAAGATTGCGTGCTATTAAAGAAGAATTAGGCGAAATTGATGGTAAGTCTAATGAAATGAAACGTTATTTAGAACGCTTAGAAACAGAAGAGTTTCCTGAAGCAATCAAAACGCGTGTTAAAGAAGAAATTAGTCGTTATGAAGATATGCCGCAAGCTTCAAGTGAATCAAATATAATTCGTACATACATTGATTGAATGATGACTTTACCTTGATTTCAAAAAAGTGAAGAAAAATTTGATTTAATTAATGCAAAAAAAATTCTTGATAAATATCACTATGGTTTAGAAAAAGTTAAAGAAAGAATTATTGAATATCTTGCTGTTAAAAAAATGGCTAAGGCAATGCCAGGACAAATTATTTGTTTAGTTGGCCCTCCTGGTGTTGGTAAGACTTCTTTAGCTAAATCAATTGCTGAAGCGATGGGGCGTACTTTCGTTAAAATTTCACTTGGTGGAGTTAAAGATGAATCTGAAATTCGTGGTCATCGTAAAACTTATATTGGTGCGATGCCAGGAAGAATTATCCAAGGTATGAAACGTGCTAAAGTTATTAATCCATTATTTTTATTAGATGAAATTGATAAAATGTCATCTGATTATCGTGGTGATCCAGCTAGTGCTATGTTAGAAGTATTAGATCCTGAACAAAATGCTAATTTTTCAGATCATTATATTGAAGAAAATTATGATTTATCACAAGTTATGTTTCTAGCAACAGCTAATTATATGGAAGGTATTCCTGAACCATTAAAAGATCGAATGGAAATTATTGAACTTTCTTCATATACAGAATTAGAAAAACTTGAAATTGCAAAAAAATATTTAATTCCTCGTGTTATTGAAATTACTGGTTTAAATAATAAAATGTTAAAATTTAAACCAAATTCAATTGAAGAAATAATTAAATATTATACAAGAGAATCAGGTGTTCGACAGTTAGAAAGATTATTAAATAAAATTGCTCGTAAATTTATTGTTAAACTTTTAAATAAAAAAATTAGTACTGAAGAAATTGTTGCTGATAATGTTAAAGATTATTTAGGAAAACAAATTTTCGATTATACTAAAAAAGAAAATGAATCACAAATTGGAGTGGTAACTGGTCTTGCTTATACTCAATATGGTGGTGATATCTTACCAATTGAAGTAAACTACTTTAAAGGAAAAGGTAATTTGGTATTAACTGGTAAATTAGGTGAGGTCATGAAAGAATCTGCTACTATTGCTTTAGATTATATTAAAGCAAATGCTATTACTTTCAATATTCCTGATACTTTCTTTGCAGAACATGATATTCATATCCATGTTCCTGAAGGAGCAGTGCCAAAGGATGGTCCAAGTGCTGGTATTACTTTAACAACTGCAATTATTTCTGCTCTGACAAGTAGACCTGTATCAAAAGATATTGGTATGACAGGTGAAATTACACTTCGTGGTCATGTATTACCAATTGGTGGATTAAAAGAAAAATCAATTTCTGCTCATCGTAGTGGACTAAAAACAATTTTAATTCCAAAAGCTAATATAAAAGACTTAGAAGATATTCCAGAAGAAGTAAAGAAAAAATTAAATATTGTTTCAGTTGAATTTTATTCTGAAGTATATGATTTTATTTTTAATAAACATAAAGCAAAAATTCACTCACCTATTAATAATATTAAACCAACTTCAAGTATTATTGATGAAGGTTAAAATCTAATTAAATTATTAATAACTATAACTTTAAAAAAAGTAAATACTAAAAACAAGTATTTACTTTTTTTATATTTTTATATTTGTGATAAATTTGATTTACTTTTATTTGTTACAGAAAAATTAATGGTAATGTTTAGTAATCTGTGTAACTTACAAAAATAACTATGTTTAATTAGTTCTAGTAAATATAATTAATTTTCTAGAAAGAGTGAGTTACAGATGGCTAAAAAGCAAAATATTAATAATAATGATCGAATATCACAAGCAGTAGATTTATTATTAGAAAATACTGAAGATTTAACAACAGTTTTTAAAAAGGGAGGATTATATAAAGAATTAACAAAAAGATTAGTAGAAAAAATGTTGAATTCTGAGATGCAAAATTATTTAGGATATGATAAGAATCAACATAGTAATAGTGACAATGCTCGTAATGGTATAAGTTCAAAAAAATTAATAACCCAACAAGGTAAAATTCAAATTGATGTACCAAGAGATCGTAATAGTAATTTTAATCCTGTAATAGTTGCAAAAAGACAAAGAAGATTTGATGGTTTTGATCAACAAGTTCTTTCTTTATATGCAAAAGGTATGACATTATCAGATATTAGAATGCAATTACAAGAGTTATATCATGGTGCTGATATTAGTGAAAGTGTTATTAGTCAAATTACTGATGATGTTATTGATGACGTCAAAGCATGGCAAAATCGACCATTAGATAGTGTTTATCCGATTGTTTATTTTGATTGTATAGTAGTTAAAGTACGACAAGATAAACGGATTATTAATAAATCAGTTTATATAGCTTTAGGAGTTGATTTAGAAGGTAAAAAAGATGTTTTAGGTTTATGAATTAGTGAAAATGAAGGTTCTAAATTTTGATTAGCCAATTTCACAGAAATGAAAAATCGTGGCTTAAATGATATTCTGATTGCTTCTAGTGATAATTTAACAGGCATGTCAGAAGCAATACAATCAGTTTATCCTAAAACCGAACATCAATTATGCATCGTTCATCAAATTAGAAATAGTTTGAAATATGTCTCATATAAGCATAGAAAATCTCTAGTTGCAGATTTAAAACCAATTTATACTGCATGTAGTGAAGAACAAGCAATGCAAGCTTTAGAATCATTTGAAAATAAATGAACTAAACAATATCCACAAATTGCTAAATCTTGATATAAAAATTGAGATAATTTAATGGTTTTTATTAGTTATCCTGCAGAAATAATGGATGGGTTACAATTTATTGGACACTAATTACGTAGACAAGTAAACAAATTTGTTAAAAGAAAGGAACTATAATTATGGCCAATATTAACTCATATACCGATGAATTTAAAAAACAAATAGTAGCTTTATATCAAAGTGGCAAATCAGTATCTTGCCTTGCTAAAGAATATAATGTTACAAGAGCAGCTACTTACAATTGAATTAAGCAATTTAGTAATTCAGGAAGTTTTAAAACTAAAGATAATCGTTCTTTTGAAGAAAATGAATTAATTAAATTAAGAAAAGAATTAAAGCAATTACGAATGGAAAATGATATTTTAAAGCAAGCAGCACTAATAATAGGCAGAAAATAGAAATTATTGTCAAAAATAAAGCTAAATATAAAATTCGCACAATGTGTCGTTTTTTAAAAATATCTAAATCAACATATTATTTTAATTTAAAGAAAAAAGAAAATAAAATCAAAAATAATATTTATGATGAAGCTGTTATTAGTGCTTTTAAAGAAAATAAAGAAGTTTATGGTACTAGAAGATTAAAAAAAATTCTAGAAAACCAAGAAATTTATTTATCGCGCAGAAAAATTAAAAAAATTATGAATGAATATAATTTAATATCAAAATATACTAAATTATCATTCAAAAATCATAATAACAAAGTTAACGATAGTCAAATAACTAATCTTGTTAATAGAAAATTTAAGAATAGGATTAAAAATGAAGTTATTGTTAGTGATTTAACTTATGTACAAGTTAATGGTAGGTGAAACTATATTTGCCTATTAATAGACCTATTTAACCGCGAAATTATCAGACATAGTGTTGGAGTTAAAAAAGATGCATCATTAGTACATCAAGCATTTATGCAATCAAATCGCTGTTTAAAAGATATTCAAATATTTTATAGTGATCGCGGTAATGAATTTAACAATAAAATTATTGATAAACTTTTACTAGCATTCAACATTAACCGTTCTTTAAGTAACAAAGGTTGTCCTTATGATAATGCTGTTGCTGAAGCAACTTTTAAAACTTTTAAAACCGAATTTATTAATGATAAAAATTTTACATCATTAATCCAATTAAAATTAGAATTATTTGATTACATCAATTGATATAACAATATAAGAATTCACAGCACTTTAAACTACTTAACTCCAGTTAAATATCAACAACAAATGTTTACCAAAAAATAGTCCTAAAAAGTGTTGCCATTCCATAAAAAGGGTAATTTATACCACAAATGCTATTGAATCTGTTAATAGTCAATTACGAAAAGTCATCAGAAATAAAAAAGTTTTTCCTAACGATATGTCAGTTTTTAAAATATTTTATTTAGCAATTGACAATATAACAAAAAAATGAACAATCCCCATTCAAAATTGAAATACAGCAATTGCTCATTTTATGATAAAATTTGAATATAGAATTAATCTAAACTAGTACTTTGTAAAACAAAGAAACACAGATTATTAAAAAGCCTCAAATTAATTTCTGAATTTACATTATTAATTATATTTTTTTTGTTAATTCGTAATATTAGTTCATTTATTTTTACTAAATTTTGTTGTTTAATTTCTTTGATTTTTGTTAAAATAGTTATTTTTGTTTCTATTTTTTTATTTCAATTAAATAATCCAATAGTAAGTACTTTTATTATTTTATTTATTTTTTTATTATTTAATTTTTTTGATAGGTTATTTATTGAATTTATAAAATTATTTTCTAATTTTTTTAAAGATTCTAAAGTTTTTATTTTTTTATTTAAAAATTGATGATGATTTTGAGTATTTTTTTTATTATTTTGTCAAAAGTCAAAAATATCATTGTAATCTTTACTATAAGTTTCAATTGGAAAATGTAAATAAAGATTAATAATATGATAATTATCTGCTATAAAGTTAACTTCTCTTTCTAAATCATTAATATCCATTTTTTAATGTCTCCTCTTTTAAAAAATAAAAAACCCTTTACTTTTAAAATAAAGTAATGGGTTAAAACTTTGATCAAGTTTGTTTTTATATTAGACTTCTTGCAAAACTATGATATTAATCACATTTTTTAAGTTTAAAAATTTATTTTAATAACACTTTTAATATTTTTTAAAAATTATTGTTCAAAATATGTTTTATTTTTTGTCATTAAAATACAACAAAAATTATTATTTCAAATAAAAAAATAAAATATTAAATTATCAAATATATTTAAATTAATAATTGTAAATTATAAATTGAAGCTATTAAATTAAATCTTAATGCAAATTTTTTTCTTCTATTTCGATATTTTTCACTAATAATTTTAAATTTTTTAAGAATCGCAAAAACATGTTCAATAACAACTCTCATTTTTGAAATAGCCTTATTATTTTTCTTTTCTTCTTTAGTTAAAGGGTTTTTCTTTGATTTTCGTTTAGGTAATAAGACATTTTTATGTATGTTTTGTATACCTTGATATCCTAAATCTACTAAAATAGTTGTTTCTGATAAAAATTTCGTTTTTGAATTTTTTAAAATTTTAAAATCATGATTTTTACCATAAGAAAAATAAGAACTTATAATTTTTTTACTATCTTTTTCAATTATGACTTGAGTTTTTATTGTATGTTTTTTCTTTTTTCCTGAATAATATTGTTTTTGACTTTTTTTGGGCGTTGAATAGTACTTTCAGTCACATCAATGATAACTGTTTTATCTTTAAAATTATTATTTAACAGTGATTTTTGCCCATAAAGTTGTTGAAAATCAGGATGTTTTATTAAAGTATTTTCTATTCACTTGATATTCCTATAGCAACTACTTTCACTAATTCCATAACTTTTAGCAATATGAAAATAAGTTCGATACTCTCTTCAATATTCTAAAGTCATTAATAAACGATTTTCTAATGATAATTTATTAGGTGTACCACCATTTTTAAACTTTTTTACTTCTTCTGTCTTTAAAATTTCTAGAATTTTATTAAAAATAATATCATTTATACCAGTTAATCTTAATAATTCTGGATTATTAATAGTTTTTAATTTATCAAACATCATAGATTACCTATCTTTTTTATTTTTAATTTTATTTTAAAAATTAAATTTTTAATAGATAGGTTTTGCAAGAAGTCTATTATATATTATTTTAATTTTATAATTCAAAAATTAAATTATGAATAATAAAAGTGTTGTTATTAATAATTATTTAAATTTTTATATAAAAATATTTAAAATTAGAAAATTGTGCATGGTGGACAACATTTTTTACCATATTGCATATTAATTAATTCTTCTGAATTTATACTATTTATATCATCATTAGTTATTAGAAAAGTACTATCTTTTAAATATTGATCTTCATTATTTAACTGTTGGATGTTGAAATTAAATTCTAGATTTCCATTTTCAATTTCATCTAAATCTTCTTCATAATCTACTAATAATTTTTGTTTTAAGTTAATAATTTTTTCATTGATTAAAGCAATTTCTTTTAATACCTTTTCTTTATTATTAAGACTAAAATTTTTGTTAAATGGATTCAAACTTTTTTCTAATTCTTTTTTCTCTTTTTTTAATTTTTTTATTTCTTTTTTTTGTGCATTTTTTTTCATAATTTTCTCCTTTTTTAAAAATAAAAACTCATTTACTTTTTATGAAAATAATGAGTAAAAACCTAATGAAGTTTACATTATATTATATAATAGACTTCTTGCAAAACCTATCTATTAAAAATTTAATTTTTAAAATAAAATTAAAAATAAAAAAGATAGATAATCTATGATGTTTGATAAATTAAAAACTATTAATAATCCAGAATTATTAAGATTAACTGGTATAAATGATATTATTTTTAATAAAATTCTAGAAATTTTAAAGACAGAAGAAGTAAAAAAGTTTAAAAATGGTGGTACACCTAATAAATTATCATTAGAAAATCGTTTATTAATGACTTTAGAATATTGAAGAGAGTATCGAACTTATTTTCATATTGCTAAAAGTTATGGAATTAGTGAAAGTAGTTGCTATAGGAATATCAAGTGAATAGAAAATACTTTAATAAAACATCCTGATTTTCAACAACTTGATGGGCAAAAATCAATGTTAAATAATAATTTTAAAGATAAAACAGTTATCATTGATGTGACTGAAAGTACTATTCAACGCCCAAAAAAAGTCAAAAACAATATTATTCAGGAAAAAAGAAAAAACATACAATAAAAACTCAAGTCATAATTGAAAAAGATAGTAAAAAAATTATAAGTTCTTATTTTTCTTATGGTAAAAATCATGATTTTAAAATTTTAAAAAATTCAAAAACGAAATTTTTATCAGAAACAACTATTTTAGTAGATTTAGGATATCAAGGTATACAAAACATACATAAAAATGTCTTATTACCTAAACGAAAATCAAAGAAAAACCCTTTAACTAAAGAAGAAAAGAAAAATAATAAGGCTATTTCAAAAATGAGAGTTGTTATTGAACATGTTTTTGCGATTCTTAAAAAATTTAAAATTATTAGTGAAAAATATCGAAATAGAAGAAAAAAATTTGCATTAAGATTTAATTTAATAGCTTCAATTTATAATTTACAATTATTAATTTAAATATATTTGATAATTTAATATTTTATTTTTTTATTTGAAATAATAATTTTTGTTATATTTTAATGACAAAAAATAAAACATATTTTAACAATAATTTTTAAAAAATATTAAAAGTGTTATTAAAATAAATTTTTAAACTTAAAAAATGTGATTAATATCATAGTTTTGCAAGAAGTCTAATATTTTAATTTTTATATCTTAAAAAACAAGTAATATTTATGTAGTAATTATGATAAAATTATAAAGTTATAGGAAGAAAGTAATTATGATTAAAGATAAAAAAAATAATTTTGAAATCATTAATGTCAGTAAAAACTATGATAGTAATGAAGTCATTAAAAATGTTAGTCTGAATATTGCTATTGGTGCCAAAATTGGTATTGTTGGCCCCAATGGTACTGGAAAAACAACATTATGTGAAATGATTTCCCAACTTCGTAAACCAACAACGGGTACTATTAATATTAAATCTGATTTAAAAATAGGCATGCAATTACAAGAAACTAAATTTCCTCGTGGTTTAACTGGTTGAGATATGGCCCAATATTATATGAGAGCTTATCGTTTAAATAAGTCTGTTGAAGACATTCAAAAGTTATTGTACTATTTGGACGCCGAAGCATTTATTAATAAACCTATTATTACTTTATCGGGTGGTCAACAACAAAAAATAAATATTTTATTAGCATTAATTGTTGAACCGGATTTATTAATTTTAGATGAATTAGCTACGGGATTAGATTTAGAGGTACGTGAGCGAATTTATGAATTACTAGAAAAAGAAGTTTTTATTAAACCTAATCTTTCAGTATTAATTGTTTCACATAATATGCAAGAAATTGAACGTTTTTGTCAACAAATTATCTTCATGTTTGAAGGTTCAATTATTAGTATAAATGATGTTAAAACTGTTGTTAAAGAATATGGAAGTATTGAAGAATATGTTAAAACTAAATTTAAAGAATATAAAATAGGTATGTATGATAGCGAAGCGTTATTAAAAAGATTAGGAGGGGAAAATAATGAAAAATGAGCTAAGTCTGGTAATGTTTAGTAATCTGTGTAACTTACAAAAATAACTATGTTTAATTAATTCTAGTAAATATAATTAAATGACTAGAAAGAGTGAGTTACAGATGGCTAAAAAGCAAAATATTAATAATAATGATCCAATATCAAAAGCAGTAGATTTATTATTAGAAAATACTGAAGATTTAACAACAGTTTTTAAAAAGGGAGGATTATATAAAGAATTAACAAAAAGATTAGTAGAAAAAATGTTGAATTCTGAGATGCAAAATTATTTGGGATATGAAAAGAATCAACATAGTAATAGTGACAATGCTCGTAATGGTATAAGTTCAAAAAAAATAATAACTCAACAAGGTAAAATTGAGATTGATGTACCACGAGATCGCAATAGTAATTTTAATCCTATAATAGTTGCAAAAAGACAAAGAAGATTTGATGGTTTTGATCAACAAGTTCTTTCTTTATATGCAAAAGGTATGACATTATCAGATATTAGAATGCAATTACAAGAGTTATATCATGGTGCTGATATTAGTGAAAGTGTTATTAGTCAAATTACTGATGATGTTATTGATGATGTAAAAGCATGGCAAAATCGACCATTAGAAAGTGTCTATCCGATTGTTTATTTTGATTGCATAGTAGTGAAAGTACGACAAGATAAAAGGATTATTAATAAATCAGTTTATATAGCTTTAGGAGTTGATTTAGAAGGTAAAAAAGATGTTTTAGGTTTATGAATTAGTGAAAATGAAGGTGCTAAATTTTGATTAGCAAATTTAACAGAAATGAAAAATCGTGGCTTAAATGATATTCTTATTGCCTGCAGTGATAATTTAACAGGCATGTCAGAAGCAATACAATCAGTTTATCTTAAAACAGAACATCAATTATGCATAGTTCATCAAATTAGAAATAGTTTGAAATATGTCTCATATAAGCATAGAAAATCTCTAGTTGCAGATTTAAAACCAATTTATACTGCATGTAGTGAAGAACAAGCAATGCAGGCTTTAGAATCCTTTGAAAATAAGTGAAATAAACAATATCCTCAAATTGCTAAATCTTGATATAAAAATTGAGATAATTTAATGGTTTTTATTAGTTATCCTACAGAAATCAAAAGAGTTATTTATACAACAAATGCTATTGAATCTGTAAATAGTCAATTACGAAAAGTTATCAGAAATAAAAAAGTTTTTCCTAATGATATGGCAGTTTTTAAAATATTTTATTTAGCAATTGAAAATATAACAAAAAAAATGAACAATGCCCATTCAAAATTGAAATACAGCAATTGCTCATTTTATGATAAAATTTGAAGATAGAATTAATCTAAACTAGTACTTTGTAAAACAAAGATACACAGATTACATAAAAGTCTCATTTTTTTATTTGAAATAATAATTTTTGTTGTATTTTAATGACAAAAAATAAAACATATTTTGAACAATAATTTTTAAAAAATATTAAAAGTGTTATTAAAATAAATTTTTAAACTTAAAAAATGTGATTAATATCATAGTTTTGCAAGAAGTCTAGTGTTTATCCGATTGTTTATTTTGATTGTATAGTAGTTAAAGTACGACAAGATAAACGGATTATTAATAAATCAGTTTATATAGCTTTAGGAGTTGATTTAGAAGGTAAAAAAGATGTTTTAGGTTTATGAATTAATGAAAATGAAGGTTCTAAATTTTGATTAGCCAATTTCACAGAAATGAAAAATCATGGCTTAAATGATATTCTGATTGCTTGTAGTGATAATTTAACAGGCATGTCAGAAGCAATACAATCAGTTTATCCTAAAACCGAACATCAATTATGCATCGTTCATGAAATTAGAAATAGTTTGAAATATGTCTCATATAAGCATAGAAAATCTCTAGTTGCAGATTTAAAACCAATTTATACTGCATGTAGTGAAGAACAAGCAATGCAAGCTTTAGAATCATTTGAAAATAAATGAACTAAACAATATCCACAAATTGCTAAATCTTGATATAAAAATTGAGATAATTTAATGGTTTTTATTAGTTATCCTGCAGAAATAAAAAGGGTAATTTATACCACAAATGCTATTGAATCTGTTAATAGTCAATTACGAAAAGTTATCAGAAATAAAAAAGTTTTTCCTAACGATATGTCAGTTTTTAAAATATTTTATTTAGCAATTGACAATATAACAAAAAAATGAACAATGCCCATTCAAAATTGAAATACAGCAATTGCTCATTTTATGATAAAATTTGAAGACAGAATTAATCTGAATTAGTAACTTTGTAAAACAAAGAAACACAGATTATTAAAAAGCCTCTCAATTTTATATACTAATATTTTATTTAAAATCTATATTTTCAATTAAATTTCCTTTAATTACTAAATCATCATTTGTCTTATTAACAATTAATGAATATTTTAATAAAATATTTATTTTTATTCTTTTAAGTAACTTTCTTAATTTTAATTAAAATTACTTGTTGGTCTTAAAAATTGTAATGACATTGTTAAATTATTAACTAATGTTTTATTTGTCAATTCTGGTTTTTTTAATTGGATAGTTATTGTTTGATTATTAATATTTCTTTGATTCAAATTTGATTCATTATTTTTTTGTTGTAATTGTTGTATCTTTTCATGTAATTCATTATTTTTTTGTTGTAATGTTTGCATTTGAACATGTAATTCATATTGCTTAATTTCTAAATTAGTAATTTGTTTTTCTAAAGATGCTATTTTAAAATTTGCTTTTTTTGGTATTTCTAAAAGAACTTTAAAATTAGTAAGTTTATTATTTTGATAATCAGCTTTTAATTCTTTTTCTAATTTATCTTTAATATCTTTAATATTTTCTTTTAATTTTGTCTTTTGATTTTCTATCAAGATATTTTTTTGTTTTAACTTCTGCTGTTGTTTTTGTAAAAATTTTATGTCTCTATCAAAAATTTCTTTTCATAAAAGTTTTATTTTACTATTTAAAGTTAGTAAATCGCTTTCTGTTTCTATCAATTTACTATTAAAATAAGATCTAAATCTTAATACTTTCAATAAAATTTTCTTTAAATGTTTTTTTAGAAAAATTATCTTTTTCAATTTGTTTATTAATAAACAAATTTAATACTTTTATTTTTTTTAAAATTAATAAAATCTTCAAGTATTTTTGGTAAAAAAACCTCTTTTAAAGTAGTTAATTGAAAATTATATGAATAATTATTTATTTCATCATTTAATTCTAAGATTAAGGAATTTGTTCAATCTTCAATAATTTTAAGTGAATCAAATTTCTCTTTTAGAATTGGTATTTTTTTATCCAAACATTTTATTTTATATTGTGTTCATTTATTACTAAAAAAATAAATATAATTGTCCATTGTTCTTCATCCTTTGCATAAAATTATTATTTTAAATACTAAATAAATAAATTTTCCTTAATTTAGTAAATTATTAAATATTAATAGAATTTACTTATACTTTTGATATTTTTTCCTTTTAAATACTATTACTAATTACTTTACCATTGACATTAGAAAATATCTTATTTTCTGACATGTCTAAAATGATATCAATAATCTCGGGCGTTTTAGGTACCTCTGGTCTTTCAAAAATATTAGTTTCAATGTTATTAATACCATTAGATAAACCTTTAACGTTAAATATATCTGCCTTGTGTACTATTTCTTGTTCTTCATTACTTTGAGTTACTGGCATTGGTACGATGTTAGAAAGCATTATCTTATCATCAACTTTTTGCTTTACTATTACTGTCGCATATTTTGTTTTAATGTCTTTTGAATTTTTGCAAATTTGAGTATTATCTCACTCTATAGGAATTTGAATATGTTCTCTCATTTTTTCTTTATTTTTTTGACATGATCTGTAATAATATTCTCGTTTTCTTGCTTTCACTTCAGGTTTTTGATTATATTCTCGCTTTCTTGCTTTCACTTCGGGTCTTTGATAATATTTTCGTATTTTTTCTTTATTTTTTTGACATCATCTGTGATTATATTTTTGTATTTTTTCTTTATTTTTTTGAGACCATCTTTGATAAGATTCTCGCTTTCTTGCTTTCACTTCAGGCCTTTGAGCATATTTTAATTTTTTAGTTCCAACCTCAGGTTTTTGGTTATGTTTCCGTATTCTTTCTTTGCTTAAATTTTTTTGATTAATTTGAATTATTTCAAAAATTTGTTCTATTTTTTTAATTAGTACTTTCTTATTTTTTTCCATTGTATACATAATATTTTCCTTCAAAAAATAAAAAACCTATTTACTTTAAAAAATAAAGCAATCGGTTAAAAACTTATATTTAAATTAAAATTTAGAAATTTTATTACAATGATAATACATTAATATTTCTAAAAATAAAAAACAATTTTCTTATAATTAATTTTGTTTTTTTATTAGTGTTTTTTTTCTTTCTTAACTTCCTTTTTCTTTAATTTTTTATGTTTTTTCTTTTTCTTATTTCTTCTGAATCAATTTCAAAATGAACGCTTTTTCTTTACCGTTTTATTAATAGTAGGTTCAAATATTTTATTAGTATCACCAATTGAAAAATCATTACAAACAGAATTAATATTTTCATTAGAACTAATAAATAATAGTTCATCATTTAACATTAATATTTCATTTCTACTAGGAATAATAACTTTACCATGACGTTTAATTGCAACTAAGTTAATTTTATAATTGCTAGGAATTTTTAAAGTTTCTAGTTTTTTATTTGTAAACTTAGTATTTTTAACAATTACATTAGCTATTGAGTACTTTTCATCAACTGTAGTTAAATCTACTCCTAATTTTCAAATAGCACGATATGCAGCTTTCTTACCAGCTTCTGTTTCAGATAAAATAATATTAGTAATACCAATTGCTTCTAAGATTAGTTGGTGAGTACTATCAACAGCTTTAGCAATAAGATTAAGTGATGATAATGTATTGTGTTCACGATGAATTGCTAAAACATGAACAGCAGTAACAATTGAAGCTGCTAAATCAGAACCAATAGCAATAATAATATTTTGCACTTTGTGAATTCCGGCATCATCTAATGCATCACGATTAGTTGAATCTAAAATTAAAGTTTCAGAAGCTATTGATGAAACTAATTGACAACGGTCTTCTCTTTTATCAATAGCTAATGTAACTTTACCTAATTCTTCTAAAGTTTTAACAACTGAAATTCCGAATTTACCTAAACCAATGACACAAAAATCATTTTCTGATGAAGACATCTATATCCTTCTTCCTTAAATAATATTTACTTAAATATGTTATATTATACTAAATTATAAACTAATTCTTAAAATATTGGTATTTTAAATTTAAAACTAATATTTAATAGAAATGACTATAGTATAGTATAATAATAAAAGAAAATGTTATTTTAGGAGTTTTTTGATGCTATCTAAGGTTAATTATCGTAGTGTAAAAAATATTTTTAAAATTATTTTTGTTGGTAAAACTCGTCCCCGACAAATGTTTAATTTATATTTTTTCACTTTATTAGTTGGAACAATAATTTTAATGACACCAATTGCCACAACAAAAGGACAATGAAACTTTTTGCCTGCCCTTTTTACTGCTAGTAGTGCGTTTTCTGATACTGGTTTAACAGTAAAAAGCACTGCTAATGACTTTACTTTCTTTGGGCAATTTATTATTTTAATTTTAATTAAATTTGGTGGTATTGGTTTAATTACAGTTAAACTAGCAATATTATCCTTATTTGTATTTAATCGACATACTAGTTTAAGAGAAAGATTACTAATGCAAGGTGAACGTGGCTCTAATAAATTAGGAACGACTATTGATGTATTAAAAATTGGGATTATTGTTATGACAATTACTGAATTTTTGGGAGCAATTGTTTTATTTTTATATTTTTATTTTGTGCCTATCTCAGGAATAGAATATGGTATAAACAATAATACAGGTTACTATAATCACATACTATTAGCATTATGATCGGGAATTTTCCACTCGATTTCTGCTGTTAATAATGCTGGTTTTGATATAGTTGGTATAACTTCATTAGAACCTTTTCAGAGTGATTATTTTGTGCAGTGAATTTTTATTATTGAATTTGTAATTGGTGGTATTGGTTTTCCTGTTTATTATGATTTATATCATTGAATTAAAAATAAAACTCATGGTAAAAAATTTAGATTTAGTTTATTTACTAAACTAACATTAATAACATATTTTTTAGTTGCGATATTGGGTGTTATTAGTGTTATGTTTATTGAATATTTTTCACGTAATGTCATAACTCCATCAAGGCAAGAGCCCATTTTTAAAAATTTATCGACATCTGATGCAATTATGGCTGTTTTTTTTAATACAATGTCAACAAGAAATGCTGGATACTATACAGTTGACTTAAATAAATTTCACCTTGCCTCACAAATGATCCAATCATTAATGATGTGAATTGGTTCTTCACCAGCAAGTACTGCCGGAGGAATTAGAACGACAACTTTAGCAATCATTCTTTTAACAATTTTTAATATTGCCCGTGGCCGTAATGATGTTTTTGTATTCAAGCGTAAAATTCCTAATCAAACTGTTCGTATGTCATTTATAGTCGGCACACTTGGTTTTATTTTAGTTTTTGTATCAGTAATGATTATCACAATTGAAAATGTTTTTATAACAGATAATTCTGATATGACCTTTGCACAAGTAATTTTTGATGTTTCAAGTGCTTTTGGAACAACAGGACTTTCATTATTTGATAATTCGAAATTAGGTATTTTTAGTCAACTTAGTTTAATTTTTGTCATGTTTGTGGGACAATTAGGAGTATCAACTACTGTTCTTGCTTGAAGTGATCGTAAATCAAAACCAACGATAAGTAGAGTTGAAGAAAACGTATTAATTGGATAAATTAAGAAACGGTGAACACATATGATAAAAATTTTAGATGGTAAAATAATTGCCCAGCAAATTAAAGCAAAAATTAAAGCACAAGTAACAACTATTACTAATCGTAAACCTAAACTAGCAGTAATAATTATTGGTGAAGATTTAGCATCACAAATTTACGTACGAACTAAAATTAAAGCATGTCAAGAATGTGGTATTGATGGACAAGTATTTTCACTAACAACAGTAGTAACACAAAAAGAAATAATTAATAAAATTGAACAATTAAATAGTGATAATAATATTGATGGAATTTTAGTACAATTACCACTACCAAAACATTTAGATACATTAGCAATTATTAATAGCATTACTATTAATAAAGATGTTGATGGTTTAACAAATATTAATGCCGGAAGATTATTACAAGGTGATAAAAAAGCAATGTTGCCTTGTACAGTAAAAGGTATTTTAAAATTACTAAATCACTATCAAATTCCCATTTCTAAACAAAATATTACTATCATTAACGATAGTAATATTGTTGGTAAACCATTGGCTTTATCATTAACTAATATGGGAGCAACTGTTAGCATTGTTCATAAATTAACTAAAGACTTAACTCTTTATACTAAAGAAGCTGATATCATTTGTAGTGCTACTGGTGTCTATAATATTATTAATAGTAGTCAAGTTAAACATGATGTTGTTATTATTGATGTAGCAATTAATTATCAAGGTAAAGAAAAAAAAGTTGTTGGTGATATTAATTTTGAAACAATGAAAAATACCGCTTCAGCAATTACTCCTGTGCCTGGTGGTGTTGGACCAATGACTATTGCCATGTTATTAGAAAATTTAATGATTTGCTATCAATTAAATAATAAATATAATTAAATTGGAGAATCAATTGTTAAAGAAAAATTGGATTAAAAAAAGATTAAATAATATTGAAAAAAATAATTTAGAATTATTAAAATTTAAGTTTTTAAAAGAAACTATTTCAACAAATAGTGTTTATTTTGATAGTCCTTTACATTTTTTAAAACCAGAAAATTATTCAGATTATCAAATACATAATGAAAATAATACTATTATTTTTAAAATAGAAGTTAATACACAAAAATTATATGATGATTGAATAAAAGGAATGAATAATTTTGCTTGAGATTATATTTTAAGTAAAAAATATATAAATATTAACACTGAATATAATTTAAAAACTAATGAGTTTATTAATAAAATTAATCAAAACTTATTTCTTTTAAAAAATAATTTAATATCAAAAAATAATATTTACGTTGTAAAAGTTTGAACCTCAAAAATAGAAAAAAATAATTTCAATATTTCTTCCTTTGAAAAAGATTGAGAAGAATTTAACGATGTTGGATATTGATGAACAGATAAAGATACTTTAAATAAAGAAGTTTCTTTAAATGAAAAATTACGTTTTACTTTTAGAAATTCATCAGATTTTTTAATAAAAGAACTATTATTTAAAAGAAATCATGAAATTACAATAAAATATGTTGAAACTGAAACTGAAATTACTACTAAAGGTTATAAATATAAAAATTCTAATTGATGAAAAAGAAATTGATCATCATTTATTTCAATATTTATTTCAATTTTAGCCTTTTTATTTACAATCATATTTAACTTTTTAAATTTGGATGGGTTACAATTTATTGGACACTAATTACGTAGACAAGTAAACAAATTTGTTAAAAGAAAGAAACTATAATTATGGCCAATATTAACTCATATACCGATGAATTTAAAAAACAAATAGTAGCTTTATATCAAAGTGGCAAATCAGTATCTTGCCTTGCTAAAGAATATAATGTTACAAGAGCAGCTACTTACAATTGAATTAAGCAATTTAGTAATTCAGGAAGTTTTAAAACTAAAGATAATCGTTCTTTTGAAGAAAATGAATTAATTAAATTAAGAAAAGAATTAAAGCAATTACGAATGGAAAATGATATTTTAAAGCAAGCAGCACTAATAATAGGCAGAAAATAGAAATTATTGTCAAAAATAAAGCTAAATATAAAATTCGCACAATGTGTCGTTTTTTAAAAATATCTAAATCAACATATTATTTTAATTTAAAGAAAAAAGAAAATAAAATCAAAAATAATATTTATGATGAAGCTGTTATTAGTGCTTTTAAAGAAAATAAAAAAGTTTATGGTACTAGAAGATTAAAAAAAATTCTAGAAAACCAAGAAATTTATTTATCGCGCAGAAAAATTAAAAAAATTATGAATGAACATAATTTAATATCAAAATATACTAAATTATCATTCAAAAATCATAATAACAAAGTTAACGATAGTCAAATAACTAATCTTGTTAATAGAAAATTTAATAATAGGATTAAAAATGAAGTTATTGTTAGTGATTTAACTTATGTACAAGTTAATGGTAGGTGAAACTATATTTGCCTATTAATAGACCTATTTAACCGCGAAATTATCGGACATAGTGTTGGAGTTAAAAAAGATGCATCATTAGTACATCAAGCATTTATGCAATCAAATCGCTGTTTAAAAGATATTCAAATATTTCATAGTGATCGCGGTAATGAATTTAACAATAAAATTATTGATAAACTTTTACTAGCATTCAACATTAACCGTTCTTTAAGTAAAAAAGGTTGTCCTTATGATAATGCTGTTGCTGAAGCAACTTTTAAAACTTTTAAAACCGAATTTATTAATGATAAAAATTTTACATCATTAATCCAATTAAAATTAGAATTATTTGATTACATCAATTGATATAACAATATAAGAATTCACAGCACTTTAAACTACTTAACTCCAGTTAAATATCAACAACAAATGTTTACCAAAAAATAGTCCTAAAAAGTGTTGCCATTCCAATCTGACATATAACGAATAATAGCCTTTGTCATTCCATCTAACATATCAATATCAATATTATCAGTATTCATTTTTTCTTTTCTTAATTCATTTTTCAAACTAAATGAATTAGGAATTATAGTATAAGTTTCTTTAATACTATTATTTATTTTGCTTAGATTCGTACTTAATACATTTCCAAAAGTTCCTACAGTTGTTCCAAATGTTAAAAAACTTAATGTTGCTAATAATAACTTCATAAATTAAAACCCCTTTATATTAATAATGTAATTCTACATGATTTCTATGTTTACTTCTTTCTAATTACTTTTACGATTAATAGTATTCATTATTACAAATAATACTTAAGTTATTATTATATTTAATTTAAAAAAATGATTAATAAATCATATACATTGCCGTAATCAAGAAAAAAATAAAAAAAACTTTATTAGTTATTGCAAATTATACTTTTCTTCAATATAATAATTAAGGTTTAGTAAATGCCCGGTTAGCTCAGCGGCAGAGCATTCGACTGTTAATCGAAGTGTCATAGGTTCAAATCCTATACTGGGCGCCATTATTCTAAACTCTTGTTTTCTACGGCTCGTTGGTGAATTGGTAAACACATAGGATTTTCATTCCTACATTACGGGTTCGATCCCCGTACGAGTCACCATTAATTAATATTTAGACTGCAAGTATTATAATTACTTGTTTTTTATTCCCCTAGATGTCTCGTTAGCTCAATTGGCAGAGCATCAGACTCTTAATCTGAGGGTTGTAGGTTCGAGGCCTATACGGGACACCAAAAATGCGGAATTGGCGAAACTGGCAGACGCACCAGATTTAGGCTCTGGCGCCGAAAGGCATGAGGGTTCAAGTCCCTTGTTCCGCACCATACATTATTTTATTAACCTTTATGTTTTTCATTAAAGGTTTTTTCTTTTTTGAAATTTTTATTATATAAAAATTAAAATAAAATATTATATTTAAAATATAATATTTTATTTTAATTTAAGAAATTTTATTCTATGGAAATATATAGTATTTTATTATTTTATCTTTATAATATTAATAAAATAATAGAAAAAAGAAAGCAGGAAATGATTGATGGTAAAAATAATTTTTACTGATGTAGATGGTACTTTATTTGATAGTGGCAGTGCGTTAAGTGAAATTAATCTTAATGCTTGTTTAAAAGCTCAAAAAAATAATATTAAAGTTGTAATTAATACAGGTAGATATGGTGAAAATGCTATTCGTGTTGGTAAAATGATTAATGCTGAAAAATATGATGGTTATATTATTGGTAATGATGGCGCTGAAATTTGATCATATACTAAACAAAAATGAATTTATTTACAACAATTAAATTCAGAAACAACAATTAAACTTTATGAATGATTAACCAAATATAATAAACAAATGATTTTACATTTTAATAGTATTGATACTTTGTATGTTAACCATGCGGCTAATAGTTGAAGTACATGAGTTGAAAATCTGCAAATTAAAATTATTAAGTTAACTAATAGTACTGATATTAAAATGCCAATTTCAAAAGTAATGGTTATTTTAGAAAAATATTGAAAGGCTAATGAAATTACAAAATTCATTAATAATTTTGAAACTAACTTTCCGGATTTAACAATTGTTCAATATCATACAAATGTTTTTTCAATTGGTAATAAAAACATTAATAAAGGTTCAGCACTACAATGATTATGTAATCATTTAAATATTGACACTAAAGATGCATTAACGATTGGTGATGGATTTAATGATTTACCAATGTTTGAAGTATCTGGTCATCCAATAGTAATGGAAAATGCTAATATTGCTTTAAAACCATATGGTAAAACTATTGCTCCAAATAATGATGAACATGGAGTTGGATATATTATTAATAATTATGTTTTTAAAAAATAAAAACTTAATATTTTTAAAAATATACTCTTATAGTTTATTAACAAACTAATAATTAAAATATATTATAATAATAATATAAGAAAAGTGAAAGGAGAAGGAAAATATGGCAGCAAAAAAAACCTACTGTTTTTAATATCTTTATGAAAACTACATTGCCAAAAGTTAAAGCAGAACACCCAGAATTAAAACACACTGAGGCTTTTGGAAAAGCAGCAGCATTATGAGCTAATGCTAAAGAAAATCCTAAAAACAAATAGATAGATAGATAATTCCTTAAAAGAGTCAGATTTAAAATCTGACTCTTTTAAATATAAAAAATATTAAAATTTTAAAAAAACACTAAAATTGCTATACAAATCAACAATGATAAAGTATAATCAAAATACTTACCTAGTAGGGTTATAGAGAAAGGTACGTTTTAATTGAGGCTTTTTAATAATCTGTGTTTTTTTGTTTTACAAAGTTACTAATTCAGATTAATTCTGTCTTCAAATTTTATCATAAAATGAGCAATTGCTGTATTTCAATTTTGAATGGGCATTGTTCATTTTTTTGTTATATTGTCAATTGCTAAATAAAATATTTTAAAAACTGACATATCGTTAGGAAAAACTTTTTTATTTCTGATGACTTTTCGTAATTGACTATTAACAGATTCAATAGCATTTGTGGTATAAATTACCCTTTTTATTTCTGCAGGATAACTAATAAAAACCATTAAATTATCTCAATTTTTATATCAAGATTTAGCAATTTGTGGATATTGTTTAGTTCTTTTATTTTCAAATGATTCTAAAGCTTGCATTGCTTGTTCTTCACTACATGCACTATAAATTGGTTTTAAATCTGCAACTAGAGATTTTCTATGCTTATATGAGACATATTTCAAACTATTTCTAATTTGATGAACGATGCATAATTGATGTTCGGTTTTAGGATAAAATGATTGTATTGCTTCTGACATGCCTGTTAAATTATCACTACAAGCAATCAGAATATCATTTAAGCCACGATTTTTCATTTCTGTGAAATTGGCTAATCAAAATTTAGCACCTTCATTTTCACTAATTCATAAACCTAAAACATCTTTTTTACCTTCTAAATCAACTCCTAAAGCTATATAAACTGATTTATTAATAATCCGTTTATCTTGTCGTACTTTAACTACTATACAATCAAAATAAACAATCGGATAAACACTATCTAATGGTTGATTTTGCCATGCTTTGACGTCATCAATAACATCATCAGTAATTTGACTAATAACACTTTCACTAATATCAGCACCATGATATAACTCTTGTAATTGCATTCTAAGAACCTGTTTGGAATCTTTTGAAAAATTATTAATACAGTTTTTGAGTTTTAATTTATGTTAAAAATAACATGATTAAATGTATTTTATTTTTTTTATTTTTATTATTAAAAAAAATATAAGTGCTTTTTAAATAATTTGCCTGTATTTTGTTAAAATTTTTTGAACATGAAAAAAGATCCTAAACAGGTTCTAATATCTGATAATGTCATACCTTTTGCATATAAAGAAAGAACTTGTTGATCAAAACCATCAAATCTTCTTTGTCTTTTTGCAACTATTACAGGATTAAAATTACTATTACGATCTCTTGGTACATCAATTTCAATTTTACCTTGTTGGGTTATTAATTTTTTTGAACTTATACCATTACGAGTATTGTCACTATTACTATGTTGATTCTTATCATATCCTAAATAATTTTGCATCTCAGAATTCAACATTTTTTCTACTAATCTTTTTGTTAATTCTTTATACAATCCTCCCTCTTTAAAAACTGTTGTTAAATCTTCAGTATTTTCTAATAATAAATCTACTGCTTGTGATATTGGATCATTGGACATATTCCGTAATTAAATTTAATTAATTGTCAATAAAATTGTTTTAAAACTATTTAGTGTTATTGAATATAGAAATAAATATTTTTTGAAAAAATAGTTTAAAAAATGAGTTTACATTTTAAACAAAAAATTGTTAATAATATTTTTATATTAACTCGATAAAAATTTCACAAAGTAAGTTAAATCTTAAGTACATAAGTCTAAATTTAGATTTTCTACATTTATTTACTAAAATTTTGAATCTTTTCAATCAAGCAAAGACATGTTCAACTTTAATTCTAATTTTAGATACAATCTTATTGTATTTTCTTTCTTGTTTAGTTAATTTTTTATTTTTAGTTCTTTTAATTGGTATTATTGTATTTTTATAAATATTTTGTATACCTTGATATCCTAAATCACCAATAATTATTGTTTTTTCTGAAAATTCAAGATTTGAATTTTTTAATATTTGAAAATCATGCACTTTACCATTATCAGCAAAAATATGAACAATTTTTTTATTAAAAAAATCATATACAATTTGAAATTTTATAGAATACATTCAACTTTTACCAGAAAAATATTCTAACTGTAGTTTTTTTTAGTTGGTCTTTCAATTTCAATCTCAGTTGAATCAATTAAATAAAATTGAAATTCATTTGAATTTTCTTGTTTTTTATCAATTTTTAATTTATATCTTTCTTTTAAAAATTGGTAATCTTTGTGGTTACTAAGTTTATTTTCTACTCAAGTAATATTTCGAAAACAACTTGATGGGCTCATTTTAGATTTAATACTCATTTGAAAAAAAGTATAATATTCTTTTCAGTATAATAAAGTCATCATTAATCTTTCTTCTACTGAAAGTTTATTTTTTCGACCTTTATTTTTTTCTAATTTTTCTATTTCAATTAATTTTTCTAACATTTCATTAAAATGAAAACGTTTTATACCAAAATATCTATAAAATTCTTCATTTTTTAATTTTTTTAAATTTTCAAAAATCATTTTTATCAACACTTTTCTAAATTTATTGTTAATAACAAAATTATAAAATAAATTTTAAAATTATTAATTGACTTTTAAAAAATTTAATTACGGAATATGTCTATTGTTATTAATATTTTGCTTTTTAGCCATCTGTAACTCACTCTTTCTAGAAAATTAATTATATTTACTAGAACTAATTAAACATAGTTATTTTTGTAAGTTACACAGATTACTAAACATTACCTTTTAATTTTTAAAAATATAAAAAAAGTTACCTTAATTGGTAACTTTTTTTATATTTTTGATAAATTTCATTTATTTTGACTTGTTGAAGGTTTATCAATATCTTCTAAATTAATTGTTTCTCAATCATTATTTTCTCTTTCTTTTACTAATAGAGAAAGTTTGTTCTTATAATCATCAATTATCAGTTGATTAATTCTAATCAACTTTTCATCAGGGTTTGGTTCAACATTATTTTTTTCTTCTATAATACGTATCATTTCCTGTAAAATAGATATCTTTTGATCAAGCTCTGCTCTTTTTTCTTTGTTTTGTCTAGCCATTTAAATTTCCCCTTTCAAAAAAATAAAGTACTTTTTTATTTATTATTAATTTATATATTAGACTTCTTGCAAAACTATGATATTAATCACATTTTTTAAGTTTAAAAATTTATTTTAATAACACTTTTAATATTTTTTAAAAATTATTGTTCAAAATATGTTTTATTTTTTGTCATTAAAATACAACAAAAATTATTATTTCAAATAAAAAAATAAAATATTAAATTATCAAATATATTTAAATTAATAATTGTAAATTATAAATTGAAGCTATTAAATTAAATCTTAATGCAAATTTTTTTCTTCTATTTCGATATTTTTCACTAATAATTTTAAATTTTTTAAGAATCGCAAAAACATGTTCAATAACAACTCTCATTTTTGAAATAGCCTTATTATTTTTCTTTTCTTCTTTAGTTAAAGGGTTTTTCTTTGATTTTCGTTTAGGTAATAAGACATTTTTATGTATGTTTTGTATACCTTGATATCCTAAATCTACTAAAATAGTTGTTTCTGATAAAAATTTCGTTTTTGAATTTTTTAAAATTTTAAAATCATGATTTTTACCATAAGAAAAATAAGAACTTATAATTTTTTACTATCTTTTTCAATTATGACTTGAGTTTTTATTGTATGTTTTTTCTTTTTTCCTGAATAATATTGTTTTTGACTTTTTTTGGGCGTTGAATAGTACTTTCAGTCACATCAATGATAACTGTTTTATCTTTAAAATTATTATTTAACAGTGATTTTTGCCCATCAAGTTGTTGAAAATCAGGATGTTTTATTAAAGTATTTTCTATTCACTTGATATTCCTATAGCAACTACTTTCACTAATTCCATAACTTTTAGCAATATGAAAATAAGTTCGATACTCTCTTCAATATTCTAAAGTCATTAATAAACGATTTTCTAATGATAATTTATTAGGTGTACCACCATTTTTAAACTTTTTTACTTCTTCTGTCTTTAAAATTTCTAGAATTTTATTAAAAATAATATCATTTATACCAGTTAATCTTAATAATTCTGGATTGTTAATAGTTTTTAATTTATCAAAGATCATAGATTACCTATCTTTTTTATTTTTAATTTTATTTTAAAAATTTAATTTTTAATAGATAGGTTTTGCAAGAAGTCTATTATCTAATATTTATATTTTCTTCATTTAAAAATTAATGAATTTCCAACAACAGTTATATCAGAAAGAGCCATCGCAATTGCAGCCAACGGTGGAATAATAAATCCGGCAGCAGCTAATGGAATAATGATAATATTATAACTAAATGCTCAAATAAAATTCATTCAAATATTATTTTTAGTTTTTTTAGTTAAAACAATAGCCTTATAAACAATACTAATATCATTATCAAGAATAGTAATATCACCAATTTTTTTAGCAATATCACTACCAGATCCCATTGCAATTGCTAAATCAGATTGTTCTAAGGCAATAACATCATTAATACCATCACCAACAAACGCTACTTTTTTCCCTTTTGCTTGTAAATCAGCAACAATTTGTGATTTACCTTGTGGTGTAACATTAGCAAAGTATGTTTCTATCCCAATGCGATTAGCAATAGCAAGTGTTTGTGATTCATTATCACCACTAATTAAAATAACCTCAATTCCCTGTTTTTTAACTTTTTCAATTGTTAATAATGCATTTGTTTGTAATTCATCTTCTAAAATAAAAATATTAGTAACAACTTTATTAATTGCCAATGCCAATACTTTCTGGCTAGGAGTAACTGTTTCAAAATCAAATGTTTTTAGAAATGGACTAAATGGCATTTTTGCTTTTTGTAAATTTTCAAGTGATGAAATTTGTAATTCTTCAGTTTGATATTTTGCTTTAATACCAAAACCAATTTGTTCTTTAACTTCGGTAATTGTCAATGATTGTCCAACATTATTAGTATTAGCATATAAAGAAAAAGCTAAAGCCAAAGGATGTGTTGAATGTTTTTCCATAGCAATTGCCTTATTAACATGTTTTTCTTGACCATAAATTTTAGTAATAACCAAATTACCAGTAGTTAATGTTCCTGTTTTATCAAAACAAATGGTATCAATCTTAGTAATTTTTTCAAAAGCACTAGCCTTATTATAAATGATTCCTATTTTTGCTGCTTTATTAATTCCAACAGCAACTGCTAATGGTGTTGCAATCCCTAATGCACAAGGACAAGCAATTATTAAAGTTGCAATTGCAATTTCTAATGATTCTTGCACACCATTACCTACTGCAAAATAACGAATAAGAAAAACTAAAATGGCAATTAAAATAACAGTTGGTGTAAATCACCCAGAAATTTTATCAGCCAATTTTTGTAATTTTGGTTTCTGAGATTGTGCATCTTCAACTGCCTTAATAATACTTGCTAATACTGTGTCTTTACCAATTTTAGTTGCTTTCATCCTAAAAGTATCACCAACATTATTAGTTCCACCAATTAAATTTTGGTTAACTTGTTTCGTAATAACTTGCGATTCACCAGTTAAAATTGATTCATTAATAAATGCTTCTTCACTAATTAATTGACCATCAGTAGGAATATTTTCACCTTTTCGAATAATTAAAATATCATTTAATTGTACATCTTCAATATTAATAAAAGTTTCTGTTTTGGTATTATAATCATATTTTAAGATTGATTTTGGTTTTAATGACATTAAACTTTCTAAGCCACTAGTAGCCCTTTTCTGTGCAACAGCACTAATTAAATCACCAAGTAAAACAATCATAATAATTGAAGCACTAACTTCAAAATATAAGTGTTCGATTTTATTAATTATCATTAAATAAATAGAAAAAATAAATGCCGTTGTTGTTCCTAGTGCTACTAAAGTATGCATACCAGGTCATTTTTGTTTAATTAATTCTCGATAAATACCAATATAAAATTTACGACCAAAATAAAATTGAATTGGAAGTGCTAGTGCAAGTTGGACATAAGGATTACGTAAACTATCAAAAAATGAAGTATTAGGTATCATAATTAATAATAATGGTAGTAACAATATTCAACCAATAAGAAGTTCAATTAAATCACGTAATTTAACATTATGTTGATGATTATGATGTTGTTCTGACATATGAGATTGATGTTGTTCACTACTATGACTATGACTACTATGATGACTATGACTACTATGATCATCTGTAATATCTTTCATATCAACTTGGTGACTCGTTTTTATATCTTTAATCTCAGTTTCAAACTTACAAATTTCATATCCTAAATGATGCATTGCTTTTTTAATTTTTTTTCATTTCAAAACTTAGGATCATAACTAAATTGTGCTTTTTTAGTAGCAAAATTGATACTAACAGTAATACCATCTTCTTTGGTAAAATGTCTTTCGATGACACTAGCACAAGAGGTACATGAAACATCTGACAGTACTGCTCTACTAATAACAAAATTATCATTTATATCACTTGTATTATTCATATTAACTTCATCTCCTCAAATTTTAATATTTTAATCTTTTTTATTATTTTTTAACACACAATATATACAAAAATAAATTATACACATTTTAATGTTAAAAAATATTAAAAAAACTAAATACCCAATAACATGATTGGCGATTTATTACCTTAAAAAGTAATTAAAAAGTAATATATTTATATTATAACATAGACTATCTTAAATCTAAAAATTAATTATAAACTGGCCATTTTCTTTGATTCTATTTTTACTTCAATTTGTGAATCTATATTATTTATAGCAGTTTTTTTATCTGCAAACTTATCATTGTCAACTTCAATTTGTCTTCTTTGTTTTTCATCAAATTTTTTTGCTGCATCTATGCCAAAAGTAATAGCACCACCAACAGCACCAATACCAGCACCAACAGGAATACAAACAGGTAATATTACAGCATTGACAATCCCACCAACAGCACCAGCACTAGCAGCAGTTATCATATCAGTTTCTAATTGTTCTTCAGAACGGTCACTAACAACACTAACACCACCCGCAACAGTAGCATTAACTAAAGCGCTCATTTGAGCAATAGGATTAATATATAAGCCACCACCAGCAGCACCAGTAGCAACACCTTTAGTCACTTTTATAATTTTTGCGGTTGTTCGATGTTTTGTTTTAAACTCTTTTCATTTTGTAGGTTTTTGTTCTACATTTTCTTCTGATTTTGCTTCAAAATTTTGTAAAATTTCATTTTTTATAGGCATTTCTTTTAATCTTCCTTTCAAATAAAAACTCATTTATTTTTATCAAAATAATGAGTTAAAAACTTATATTAAATTTAATTATTATTATATTCTATACTGAATATTGATATTTTTAATAATTACAAACTATCATATACAATTTATAAATATACTGGTTTATAATCAATATAAATAAATAGATAAGAATATATACATATTAAACAACTTTTATCTTTTTTTATAGCAACAAATATTATACTATTAAGTTTCTACTTCAACTTCATCAGTATTAACATCATCTGCTAATTTACTAATTACTAAATCAATTCCTTGTTTACTAATACTAGAAAATAAAATAATAGGAGTATTAGTGCTAAGTTTTAAAGTTGATAATATTAATTTTTTATTTTTTACTAATTGACTATTTTTAACTTTATCAACTTTAGTAGCAATTAAATGAATTTTTAAATGATAATGTTGTAAATATTCCAACATATCAATATCATCTTTACTGGGTGCATGTCTTAAATCTAATAATAAAAAAACTGCTTTTAAATTTTTTCGTGACTGAAAATATTCATCCATCATTGTCGCAAATTGGATTTTTTTTTCATTTGATACTTTAGCAAAACCATAGCCAGGAACATCAACAAAGCGACAAATATTATTATTAATTGTAAAAAAATTTAGCATTTGTGTTTTACCAGGTGTTTGTGAAACTCTAGCTAACTTACCATTATTACAAATTGTATTTAAAAATGTTGATTTACCAACATTACTGCGACCAACAAAACAAAATTCAGGAATTTCATCCTGCGGCCATTGTTCTTCTTTAATAGCACTAGTTAAAAATTGTGCTTGCTTAATTCGTTCCATTTTTTACCTCTTATTCAAAAATATATTATAGTCAATAGTTAAAATTTAAACTAATTATTATTTATTATTTTAATTTTTATTAATATTAATAAAATTAGTAAAATGAATATTATCTAATGGTCATATACCAAAACCAAAAAATAATGCAGCAAAAATGATACCACCAACAATAATACAAATAGCAAGTCATTTTATAATTTTAAATAATAACATAAAACTAATAATAGCAATAGCTATTATAATAATACCAACTATTACAAATGTATTCATGTTTACCTCCTATTATTTTAATTATTAAAGTAACACGTAACATTAATTAATAATAACATAAAATAAATTTGAATATTTTATAGTAATCATCTTTTTTCTAAAATTATATAAATTAAAAAAAGTTATCTTTTTAAAGAGAAACATGTTAAAATGTCAAAGGATAAAGGAGAGTGATATCATGACTGACAGCGATTCCATTTATAATAATAAAAATAATACTAATTTAAAAATTAGTAATTTTAAAAGTGTACTTTTAAATAAAGATTCAGTCAAATATTCTCCTAGTATTTTTACTAAAAAAATATTTTTTTAGCGTGTTAATAAATTTCTAAATCCTTATTTAAAAGTCTTAAAATAAGAAAAATAACGAGGTAAAGAAATTATGAAGATTTTTTTAAACAAAATTTATTTTAAATTACAATTTAGTTTTAAAAAACCATTAGTTTACACAAATGGTGATTATATTAAACAAATTGCACAATTTAACCAAAAACAATTACTAAAAAATTTAGATTTACATAATTTTGGTCTTAAAACAGACCAAATTGAAATAAGAAGAAAAAAATATGGTATTAATACTTTAAAAAATACAAAATTTAATTAAATTTTAGAATTTTTAAAAGCATATTTTGGACCATTCAATATAATTTTAGCAATTATTACTATCTATAATTTATTCTCATATTTTACAACAAATGATACTTCAATTTATTCATTGGTTGCCGCTATTATTGTTGGAACTATGATTTTATTAAGCGGAACCCTAATTTACATTCAATCAATACGAGCTTTTTTTATTACTAAACATTTAACAATTTTGGTCAAAAATACAACTACTGTTATTCGTAATATAAACATTAATCAAATTACTAAAGAAAACTCAATTAAAATAATTAAACAAGCACAAGAAATAAATGTTAATGAATTGTTACCTGGTGATTTAATTTATTTATCAGCAGGTGATTTAATTCCTGCTGATTTAAAAATTTTATTAAGCAACGATTTATTTATTAATCAATCATCATTAACAGGAGAATCACTACCTACTGAAAAACACGCTATTAACGAGCCTGCATATCAAAACTTATTTGATTTACAAAATATTTGTTTTATGGGAACAAGTGTTGTTTCTGGAAGTGCAATTGCTATTGTTATAGCAACAGCTACTAACACTTACTTCGCTACTATTGCTGATACAATAAATAAACAACGTCCATTAAGCAGTTTTTCCAAAGGAATTAAACGCGTTACTTTAATGTTAATTTGCTTTATGCTAGTAATGGTACCCATTGTGTTAATTATCAATGGCCTTTTAAAAAACGATTGACCTGCAGCATTTATTTTTTCAATTTCGGTTGCTGTTGGTTTGACTCCTGAAATGCTACCAATGATTGTTACCTCTAATCTAGCACGAGGTGCTAGTAAAATGAGTAAACAAAAAGTAGTTGTTAAACAACTAGCTGCTATTCAAAATTTAGGTGCAATTGATATTTTATGTACTAGACATATTCCGTAATTAAATTTTTTAAAAGTCAATTAATAATTTTAAAATTTATTTTATAATTTTGTTATTAACAATAAATTTAGAAAAGTGTTGATAAAAATGATTTTTGAAAATTTAAAAAAATTAAAAAATGAAGAATTTTATAGATATTTTGGTATAAAACGTTTTCATTTTAATGAAATGTTAGAAAAATTAATTGAAATAGAAAAATTAGAAAAAAATAAAGGTCGAAAAAATAAACTTTCAGTAGAAGAAAGATTAATGATGACTTTATTATACTGAAAAGAATATTATACTTTTTTTCAAATGAGTATTAAATCTAAAATGAGCCCATCAAGTTGTTTTCGAAATATTACTTGAGTAGAAAATAAACTTAGTAACCACAAAGATTACCAATTTTTAAAAGAAAGATATAAATTAAAAATTGATAAAAAACAAGAAAATTCAAATGAATTTCAATTTTATTTAATTGATTCAACTGAGATTGAAATTGAAAGACCAACTAAAAAAAACTACAGTTAGAATATTTTTCTGGTAAAAGTTGAATGTATTCTATAAAATTTCAAATTGTATATGATTTTTTTAATAAAAAAATTGTTGATATTTTTGCTGATAATGGTAAAGTGCATGATTTTCAAATATTAAAAAATTCAAATCTTGAATTTTCAGAAAAAACAATAATTATTGGTGATTTAGGATATCAAGGTATACAAAATATTTATAAAAATACAATAATACCAATTAAAAGAACTAAAAATAAAAAATTAACTAAACAAGAAAGAAAATACAATAAGATTGTATCTAAAATTAGAATTAAAGTTGAACATGTCTTTGCTTGATTGAAAAGATTCAAAATTTTAGTAAATAAATGTAGAAAATCTAAATTTAGACTTATGTACTTAAGATTTAACTTACTTTGTGAAATTTTTAATAAAATAAAACCATTAAAATAAAAAAAATATTAAAAATATTTTTTTAAAATTTAAATTTTTATCGAGTTAATATAAAAATATTATTAACAATTTTTTGTTTAAAATGTAAACTCATTTTTTAAACTATTTTTTCAAAAAATATTTATTTCTATATTCAATAACACTAAATAGTTTTAAAACAATTTTATTGACAATTAATTAAATTTAATTACGGAATATGTCCACTGATAAAACAGGAACTTTAACTAATGATAATATTGAAGTAGTCAACCATATAACATTGGACAATAAAACAAATAACTATTTAATTAAGTTTATTTATTTAAATAGTTATTTTCAAACAGGAATAAAAAATCCAATGGATAATTCAATACTTGAATTTGGAGAAAAAAATAAATTAAAAAATATAAGTAATTATTATCAAAAAATTGATGAAATTCCTTTTGATTTTAATCGTCGTAAATTAACAGTTGTTTTAGAAGATAAATTAAATAATAAAAAATTAATTTGTAAAGGTGCAATTGAAGAAGTTATTAATACATGTAATCGTATAGTTTATCAAGATAAAGTAATACCATTAAATTCTGATTTAATGAAAATGATTAATAAAAAAATAACAAAATTAAATGAACAAGGATTACGTGTCTTAGGTGTCTCATATGAAGATACAAATCTTACTAATAATAAATATAATGAAACAAACGAAAAAAATTTAATTTTTCTTGGTTTTGTAACTTTTCTTGATACACCAAAACCTACAGCAACAAAAATGATCAAATTGCTAAAAACACATGGTGTTGATCTTAAAATATTAACTGGTGATAATGAATTAGTAACAAGAGCAATTTGTAATCGTGTTAATCTAGAAATTAAAGGATTAATTTCTGGTGAACAATTAACTGGCCTAACTGAATATGAATTAAAAAGAATTGTTGAAAATAATAATATTTTTGTTAAACTAAACCCATTACAAAAGGCAAAGATTATTCAAACTTTAAAAAGTAATGATCACGTCGTTGGTTTCATGGGTGATGGTATTAATGATGCTTTAGTATTAAGAAATGCTGATGTTGGAATTTCTGTTGATAATGCTACTAATATTGCAAAAGAAGCATCAGATATCATTTTATTAGAAAAATCATTATTAGTTTTAGAAAAAGGGATTATTGAAGGTCGTCGCATTTTTGGTAATATTTTAAAATATATTAAAATTACGATTGCTTCTAACTTTGGTAATGTCTTTAGTGTGCTAGTAGCATCAGCATGATTTGCTTTTGCACCAATGTCACCAGTACAATTATTATTTCAAAATTTATTATATGATATTTCACAATTTACTATTGCCTTTGATCGTGTTGATCCATCATTTTTATTAAAACCACAACGCTGAAATCCAAAAGGAATGTTACCATTTGCTTTTATTAATGGACCTATAAGTAGCATTTTTGATATCTCTACTTTTGCAATTTTAGGATTTGGATTTGGTGTCTTTGCTAATACTTCTGCAGAAAATATTAATATGTTCAACTCAGGATGATTTATTGAAGGTTTATTAACGCAAACATTAATAGTACAAATGTTTAGAACTGAAAAAATTCCTTTTATTCAAAGTCGTGGTACTTGACCAGTAAATATAATGGCAATTGTTATTTGTACCATTGGATTAAGTTTACCTTATACTTACATTGGTCATCAAATGAATATGGTAGGACCACCGCCAGTCTATATTCCAATTGTTTTAGGAATAATCATGACTTATTGTGTGCTAAGTCAATTAATAAAAATGGGATATATTAAAGTATTTAAAAAAATATTATAACAGCTAATTAATCTTAAAGTTTGCAATTTTAAATAGCAATTATCTATATTTACTATAGAAATAAATCTTATGCTATAATTTTTTCAAACTTAATATAAGTTTTTACCTATTTATTTTAGTTTTAAAATAAATAGGTTTTTTAATTTGATAGGAGAAAAAAATGTCTAATTTAAAAGAAATATCTAAATTAAATACAACTATAAATATTAATAAAAATGAAAAATTAATTAAAGCCGCTAAACATGATGATTTAGAATTAACCCAAACTTTATTAAAAAATAACGCTGATGTTAATTATGTAGATGAACATCGTAATAGTCCATTAACAATAGCTGCTGAACATGGTAATTTAAAAATTGTTCAAACTTTATTAAAAAATAACGATAATATTAACCATATAAATGATTTTGGTGATGATGCTTTAAGAATGGCTGCTAAAAATGGACACACAGAAGTAGTTAACACTTTATTAGCAACAAATAGTAAGATTATTAATCACAAAAATTGAATTAGTAATACTGCTCTAATATCAGCAGCACAAAATGGGCATGTAAATACAATTAAAACTTTATTAAAAAATGGTGCTTATATTAATGATACAAATATATTTGGTGATACTGCTCTAATATGAGCTACTGAAAACGGACACACAGAAACAGTTAAAGTTTTAATAACAAAAGATAATGACGTTAATAATCATGTAAACAACCTTGGTGACTCTGCTTTAATAATAGCCGCCAGAAAAGGTTATTTGGAAATAGTTAAAATTTTACTAGCATATGGTGCTAACATTAATAATGTAGATAAAAACAAAAATAGTGCTTTAATATGAGCAGCCAAAGAAGTACACCTAGATGTAGTTAACACTTTAATAAAAAATAAAATTGACCTTAATCATACAAATGACTTTAATGATAGTGCTCTAATATGAGCAGCTGAAAATGGTTATACAAAAATTGTTAACACTTTACTAGAACATGGTGCTAATATTAATCATAAAGATACAAATGATGATACTGCTCTAATATGTGCCGCCAGAAACGGACACACAGAAATAGTTAACATACTATTAACTAATAATGCTAATGTTTATGATAAAGATATAAATGGCGATACTGCTCTAATATGTGCCGCCAGAAACGGACACACAAAAATAGTTGATACTTTATTAACAAAAAATAGTGATATTATTAATTATATAAATGACTTTGGTGATACTGCTTTAACAATATCCACCGAAAATCGACACATAGCAATAATTAATAATTTATTAAAAAATAATGTTGATGTTAATTATATAGACAAAAATAAAAACACGTTTTTAATATTATCTATTGAAAACGGACACACAAAAATAGTTATCAATTTCCTAAAAACAAAAAATGTTGATATTAATCACATAGATGGTAATGGTGATAGTGCTTTAATAATAGCAACCAGAAACGGATACACAGAAATAGTTGATACTTAAATTAAAATAAACTCTGATGTAATTCTACATAGAACTAAATTTAATAATACTGCTTTAATAATAGCTGCTAAAAATGGACACTTAGATATAGTTAAAATTTTAATAAAAAATGATATTAACATTAATCATGAAAATAATATTGGTGAAAATGCCTTAATATGAGCTTCCAGAAACGGACACACAAAAATAGTTGATACTTTATTAACAAAAAATAGTGATATTATTAATCATATAACTAAATTTGGTAATAATGCTCTAATATGAGCTGCCAAAGAAGGACACCTAGATGTAGTTAACACTTTAATAAAAAATGGAATTGACCTTAATCATATTAATTACTTTGGTGATAATGCTCTAATATGAGCTGCCAAAGAAGGACACCTAGATGTAGTTAACACTTTAATAAAAAATGGTGTAGATATTAGTCATTTAGATGCTAATGGTGATAGTGCTTTAACATGAGCTACTAGAAATGGACATTTAGAAATACAAAAAATAATTAATGAATCAAATTCTTGAAAAGAACAAATAAATTCTACAGATTTACAAAATCATCTTTTACCAAATAAATGTGATAAATCAAATTCTTTAAAAATATAATTTTTAAAAATAGAAATATAAAAATTAAAAAATAATAATATTTTTTTGTATTTTTTCATGATAAAATTCTAAATAACACAAAAATAAATTTAAAAGAAAAAGGAACAAAACTATGAATAAAAAAGAGGCTTTTATGTAATCTGTCTATCTTTGTTTTACAAAGTACTAGTTTAGATTAATTCTATCTTCAAATTTTATCATAAAATGAGCAATTGCTGTATTTCAATTTTGAATGGGCATTGTTCATTTTTTTGTTATATTTTCAATTGCTAAATAAAATATTTTAAAAACTGCCATATCATTAGGAAAAACTTTTTTATTTCTGATAACTTTTCGTAATTGACTATTTACAGATTCAATAGCATTTGTTGTATAAATCACTCTTTTGATTTCTGTAGGATAACTAATAAAAACCATTAAATTATCTCAATTTTTATATCAAGATTTAGCAATTTGAGGATATTGTTTATTTCACTTATTTTCAAAGGATTCTAAAGCCTGCATTGCTTGTTCTTCACTACATGCAGTATAAATTGGTTTTAAATCTGCAACTAGAAATTTTCTATGCTTATATGAGACATATTTCAAACTATTTCTAATTTGATGAACTATGCATAATTGATGTTCTGTTTTAAGATAAACTGATTGTATTGCTTCTGACATGCCTGTTAAATTATCACTGCAGGCAATAAAGAATGGGCGCATCACATTAACCCTTAGATTCATAATTGGATAACAAAGAACGATATAACTATCGTTCTTTTTTTGTTAAAAGATTAAAACTTAATACCCTGTCGGAAGAAAAATAAATTACTGTTGGTTATAGACCTATTCTTCTATCAGTATAAAAGGATTCTAATGTTAAGCAAATTAGAAAGTAACAGTATATCGCTTAATGTAATTATAGATTAATTTGAATAGCCTTATAATGGCTCAGTAAAGAACCCATTAATCTAATTAATAATTACATTTGTATTATTTAAAAAAATAGGGGGTTTTATATATAAATACATACCTCATTAACAATATCATAACACAATAAATAAAATAAAGGAGAAAAATAAATATGGCATACGTTTATTTAATAAAATATCAAGTTAATTATACAGATGAAACAAAATATAAAGTTTTTTCTACATTTAAAGATGCTAATAATTTTCATAGAAATTATAAACATCATTTATTAGAAAATGCTTTTATTACACATTATGAAATATTAGTAATGGAATTAGATATGGAATATACAAATCAAAAACTTAATTAATGAAAGGAAAAATATTTATGGAATATAGAGAATATAGAATGGTTGGTTCTTGTGATAAATGTAGAAAACAATCTTCTTTTGGTAATAGATTATGTAATAAATGTTTTTGAATATTAATAGGTAGAAAGGAAAGTTATAAATATGAAAATTAATGGTAAAGAATATGATGGTTTTAAATTTGTTAATAGTTTTTATAGAGATAGATAGGACATATTCCGTAATTAAATTTAATTAATTGTCAATAAAATTGTTTTAAAACTATTTAGTGTTATTGAATATAGAAATAAATATTTTTTGAAAAAATAGTTTAAAAAATGAGTTTACATTTTAAACAAAAAATTGTTAATAATATTTTTATATTAACTCGATAAAAATTTAAATTTTAAAAAAATATTTTTAATATTTTTTTTATTTTAATGGTTTTATTTTATTAAAAATTTCACAAAGTAAGTTAAATCTTAAGTACATAAGTCTAAATTTAGATTTTCTACATTTATTTACTAAAATTTTGAATTTTTTCAATCAAGCAAAGACATGTTCAACTTTAATTCTAATTTTAGATACAATCTTATTGTATTTTCTTTCTTGTTTAGTTAATTTTTTATTTTTAGTTCTTTTAATTGGTATTATTGTATTTTTATAAATATTTTGTATACCTTGATATCCTAAATCACCAATAATTATTGTTTTTTCTGAAAATTCAAGATTTGAATTTTTTAATATTTGAAAATCATGCACTTTACCATTATCAGCAAAAATATCAACAATTTTTTTATTAAAAAAATCATATACAATTTGAAATTTTATAGAATACATTCAACTTTTACCAGAAAAATATTCTAACTGTAGTTTTTTTAGTTGGTCTTTCAATTTCAATCTCAGTTGAATCAATTAAATAAAATTGAAATTCATTTGAATTTTCTTGTTTTTTATCAATTTTTAATTTATCTCTTTCTTTTAAAAATTGGTAATCTTTGTGGTTACTAAGTTTATTTTCTACTCAAGTAATATTTCGAAAACAACTTGATGGGCTCATTTTAGATTTAATACTCATTTGAAAAAAAGTATAATATTCTTTTCAGTATAATAAAGTCATCATTAATCTTTCTTCTACTGAAAGTTTATTTTTTCGACCTTTATTTTTTTCTAATTTTTCTATTTCAATTAATTTTTCTAACATTTCATTAAAATGAAAACGTTTTATACCAAAATATCTATAAAATTCTTCATTTTTTAATTTTTTTAAATTTTCAAAAATCATTTTTATCAACACTTTTCTAAATTTATTGTTAATAACAAAATTATAAAATAAATTTTAAAATTATTAATTGACTTTTAAAAAATTTAATTACGGAATATGTCTATATAAAGAATGTAAAGAAAAAAATATCTCAGATGATTTAATAAATTATGGAATGTTAAAATTATTAGAACATATTATTAAAGAAAAAAAAGATATTGATTATGCATTAAAAATTATTGAAGGATGATATGCTTTTTTAGAAGCAAAATGTGATGAATATGCCTAAATTAATATTTAAAAAAGAAACACATCAATATTTTTTAGAAGATAAAGAATTAATTTCAGTTTCTAGAATTATTGATAATTATTTAGGTTTTGGATATAGTCATATCTCAGCAGAAGTATTAAAAAATGCTTCAGTTCGTGGTAAATGAGTTCATAAACTTAATGAATTATATTTACAATGGAATGGCAACACTTTTTAGGACTATTTTTTGGTAAACATTTGTTGTTGATATTTAACTGGAGTTAAGTAGTTTAAAGTCCTGTGAATTCTTATATTGTTATATCAATTGATGTAATCAAATAATTCTAATTTTAATTGGATTAATGATGTAAAATTTTTATCATTAATAAATTCGGTTTTAAAAGTTTTAAAAGTTGCTTCAGCAACAGCATTATCATAAGGACAACCTTTTTTACTTAAAGAACGGTTAATGTTGAATGCTAGTAAAAGTTTATCAATAATTTTATTGTTAAATTCATTACCGCGATCACTATGAAATATTTGAATATCTTTTAAACAGCGATTTGATTGCATAAATGCTTGATGTACTAATGATGCATCTTTTTTAACTCCAACACTATGTCCGATAATTTCGCGGTTAAATAGGTCTATTAATAGGCAAATATAGTTTCACCTACCATTAACTTGTACATAAGTTAAATCACTAACAATAACTTCATTTTTAATCCTATTCTTAAATTTTCTATTAACAAGATTAGTTATTTGACTATCGTTAACTTTGTTATTATGATTTTTGAATGATAATTTAGTATATTTTGATATTAAATTATATTCATTCATAATTTTTTTAATTTTTCTGCGCGATAAATAAATTTCTTGGTTTTCTAGAATTTTTTTTAATCTTCTAGTCCATAAACTTCTTTATTTTCTTTAAAAGCACTAATAACAGCTTCATCATAAATATTATTTTTGATTTTATTTTCTTTTTTCTTTAAATTAAAATAATATGTTGATTTAGATATTTTTAAAAAACGACACATTGTGCGAATTTTATATTTAGCTTTATTTTTGACAATAATTTCTATTTTCTGCCTATTATTAGTGCTGCTTGCTTTAAAATATCATTTTCCATTCGTAATTGCTTTAATTCTTTTCTTAATTTAATTAATTCATTTTCTTCAAAAGAACGATTATCTTTAGTTTTAAAACTTCCTGAATTACTAAATTGCTTAATTCAATTGTAAGTAGCTGCTCTTGTAACATTATATTCTTTAGCAAGGCAAGATACTGATTTGCCACTTTGATATAAAGCTACTATTTGTTTTTTAAATTCATCGGTATATGAGTTAATATTGGCCATAATTATAGTTCCTTTCTTTTAACAAATTTGTTTACTTGTCTACGTAATTAGTGTCCAATAAATTGTAACCCATCCAAAAATTTTAGGAATTATGAATGTTGGTCATAGTATTCCTACTTGCTTAGAAGCAATTATTTTTATTGCTTTAATTCAAGTAGCATGACCAACACTAGTTTCATTAATTTCTGCTGCAACATTAGGTGCCTATTTAGGCGCCATTATCGCAAATAAAATTAAACTTAGTTGATCACAATTATTTATTGGTGTTCTATTATTTATTGTTTCAATTATCATGCTTTTAGGTCAAAAACAAATTGGAATTATGCCAACAGCGGGTAATAATAATAGTCTTGATATTTGATGAAAATATTTGGTTGGTATTAGTATATTCTTTATCCTTGGTGCTTTCATGGCATTAGGCATTGGTATTTATGCTCCAGCAATGGCAACTACTTATTTATTAGGTCTTAACGCTGAATGTGCTTTTCCAATTATGATGGGATCTGCAGCTTTTTTAATGCCAGTTGCTGGTACACGTTTTATTAAAGATAAAAACTATGAAATTAAACCAGCAATTGCTTTCACACTAGGTGGATCAATTGGTGTTATTTGTGCTTACTTAAGTGTATTTTTATTATTACAAAATGGTCTTGGCTTAAATAAAGAACAATTTATTAATATCATACTATGATTAATTATCGTAATAATTTGATATACATCTTCTTCACTAATAATTACATCAGTAAAAAATTTACGTAATTATAAAAAACAAAAATCACATCAGAAATTAATTATTGACTCTTAAACATAATAAAAGGTTGTTAACTAACAACCTTTTATTATTACTACTTAAATTTTATTATTGCTAAAATCATCAATTCCTTTTTTAATAATATTAAATACTTGCTTTGATAATACATCAGTAGATAATTTAATAAATTCACTTGGTTCAATTGCCTTATGAAAAATAAGATGAATATCTTTTTTGCCCTTATATTTTCGATCAAAAATTTGATAAGAATTAATAATAGTAACAGGAATAATTGGTACATAAGATTGATATGCCATATTAAAAGCACCTGCTTTAAATTCTTGCATTTCTTGTTGATGACTTCTTGTTCCTTCTGGAAAAATCATCATTGTACGCGGAATTCTAATTAATTCCTTTGCTTCTTGAAAAGTCGTAATGGCTGTGCGTGGATTATTACGATCAATAAATAAAACATCAATTAAAAAAATAAATCTTCGTGCCAAATGTCTTTTTTTTAATTCTTCTTTTGCAATAAAACCTAAAGGTGCATATAAACTATAATCATTTACCAATAATACTAATAATGGATCAAAATTTGATTGATGATTGGCAACCATTACACAACCTTTTCTTTTTGGTCAATTTTCAATGTTATGAACGGTTAATTTAATATTATATAATCATTTAATATAACGCACACGTTTTTTCAATCAAATATATCGTTTTGCTTCAGAAACTAAACTTGGGTCTTTTAATACCTTTCTTGTCATTGAACCTGATTTACTATAAGTTTGTAATAAATAAGGTCAAGTTAAAATTGCTTTTCAAATGTTCATTATTATTTTTTTTCCTTTCTTTGATACACATTCGCTACAAATTCTGCAAATTCTGTTGTTTTGATTAATTTAAAATCAGAAAAATTACTAACAGGAAATAAAAGATCACCATTATATAAATTTTTAATGACTGAAACATATAAATAATCAGCATAATCTCATGCCTGCTTATAAATTTCAGCACCACCAATAATACAAATATCTCTTTTTTTATTACCTTGATATTGTTTTAAATATGAAATAATATCATTTGTGAAAGTAATATTATTATCATTTAGAAATTGTTGATAACGTTCTTGATGATTAGTAACAACTATATTGTAACGATTTTTTAGTGGTTTGCCAATACTTTCAAAAGTTTTTGAACCCATTAATACATTTTTATTTAAAGTAATGCTCTGAAAATATTGCATTTCTTCTTTAATTTTTCAGGGCAATTTATTATTAAAACCAATTACCTTTTCTTTGGTCATTGCTCAAACTAAAATTACCATTATACTGCAACCTGACCTCTAATCAACGGATATGGATCATATTGTTCTAATTTAAAATCTTCAAATTTAAAATTAAATAAATTAGTAATATTTTTATTAATAACTAAAATTGGCAATGATTTTGGTTTTCTACTTAATTGTTCATTAATTTGTGAAAAATGATTACTATAAATATGAGCATCACCTAAAGTATGAATAAATTCTCCTAGCTGATAGCCACATATTTGTGCTAACATTATTGTTAATAATGCATAAGAAGCAATATTAAAAGGAACTCCTAAAAAAATATCTGCACTACGTTGATATAATTGACAAGATAATTTTTTATCATCAGAAACGTAAAATTGAATTAAAGTATGACATGGTGGTAGTGCCATATTTTTAATTTCTGCAGGATTTCATGCTGATAAAATGTGTCTTCGTGAAAAAGGATTGTTTTTTAAATTTTCTATTAACTCCTGCAATTGATCAACACCATTAAAATTACGTCATTGTCTACCATAAACAGGTCCTAAATCACCAAATTCAAGAGCAAATTGATGATCAGTTTTAATTTTTTCAACAAATTCTTCTAAAGTTTCATTTTGATATTTTTTACTTTCCATAAATTTCTTATAAGGTCACTCATTTCAAATTCTAACATTATTTTTAACTAAATATTCAATATTAGTATCACCAGCAATAAATCATAATAACTCATGAACAATAGAAGCAAAATGAACTTTTTTTGTAGTTAATATGGGAAAACCTTTTTGTAAATCAAAACGCATTTGATAACCAAAAGTAGAAACAGTACCAGTGCCTGTTCTATCAGCTTTTTTATATCCTTTTTCTAAAACATATTGACATAAATCTAAATATTGTTTCATAATCATTACCTCTTTCATAAATCAAATTAAATCAATTATATTTTAACAAAAAATATTTTTTTATCTAAGTTTTAATTTTAGTTCCTTACTATATCTTGTCATAAAAAGAGTCTCCTTACTAAGTTAAAACATTGTTTTTTGCAACTTAGGGGCAACCCTTTCCTATTTAACCGTGAAATTATTGGAGATATAGTGTAGGTACTAAAAAGATGCATCATTGGTACATAAAGCATTTATGCAATCAAATCGCTGTTTAAAAGATATTCAAATATTTCATACTGATCGCGGTAATGAGTTTAATAATAAAACTATTAATAAACTTTTACTAGCATTCAACATTACCCGCTCTTTAAGCAAAAAAGGCTGTCCTTATGACAATGCTGTTGCTAAGGCAAATTTTAAAACTTTCAAAACCGAATTTATTAATAACAAATTTTTACATCATTTATCCAATTAAAACTACAATTATTTGATTGGACGTATGAGATTAACCCTTAGAATTATGATTAACATTAACAATATAACTGCAAATTCTATGATTTGTTAATTTAATTATAACATATATTTTAAAAATATTAAAATATATAATTTCAAAATTACATTTAAATAACACAAAAATTCTAATCTTAAAATTAGAAATAAAAAATATTAAGTTTTAACTTATTAAGTACTATTAAGATAACTTCTACTATTTAAATAATTGGCTTTTGCTATTAACATATTATTTAATGTTTGATAATTATATATTTTTGCTCCATTAGTTAAAGATTTTAAAAAATGATATACATCACTTTCAGCACTACAACCTATATTTCAAGAAGCATTTTGATTTACAATACCATGAGCATTATTTTTAAAATAATTATATACTTTTTCATTAACATTAGGTTTTAAAAAACTAAGTAATTGATTACAATCTCCAGTTGCAAAAGTAGTAGTACCATCAATATATTTAGTTCAATCATGAGATTCTTTTTTCTTACCTTTAACTCCAACAAAAGATTTTCATAAATAACTATAAGCATGATATTTATCTAAAATATAATAACATCCCAATCAAGTAGCCATTGCTTTAATTCATAATGCACCATCACCAGCAAGTACTAAATTATAATTATGATATTCTCATTGAACACCTAATATATTTAATTTAATATCATAATGATTAAGAATAGTTTGTGTTGTAAAATTATATAATTGTTCTTGATTTAACCCATTACCACTTTTAAATAATAAAAATGCAGTTATTTTATTTTGTAATTTATTTCTATATGAATAAATTTCTTTTTTACCTTGATTAAAAGTTAAAATTCTACAACAATATTGCTGTTTTAAACCATTTTCATCTCAACAAGTAATAAAAGCATCATCTGCACATATATTTAATTTTTCATTATCTAATACTTTAAATTTTTGTTCTGGTATAAATTTTTCAATTTTTACATTTTTAAAAATTCTTGAAATAAGATTTTTAGAAAAAGAAGTATATTTAAATTCTGATTGAATATTAAAATAACCTTTTTTACTTATTAGACTTCTTGCAAAACCTATCTATTAAAAATTTAATTTTTAAAATAAAATTAAAAATAAAAAAGATAGGTAATCTATGATGTTTGATAAATTAAAAACTATTAACAATCCAGAATTATTAAGATTAACTGGTATAAATGATATTATTTTTAATAAAATTCTAGAAATTTTAAAGACAGAAGAAGTAAAAAAGTTTAAAAATGGTGGTACACCTAATAAATTATCATTAGAAAATCGTTTATTAATGACTTTAGAATATTGAAGAGAGTATCGAACTTATTTTCATATTGCTAAAAGTTATGGAATTAGTGAAAGTAGTTGCTATAGGAATATCAAGTGAATAGAAAATACTTTAATAAAACATCCTGATTTTCAACAACTTGATGGGCAAAAATCACTGTTAAATAATAATTTTAAAGATAAAACAGTTATCATTGATGTGACTGAAAGTACTATTCAACGCCCAAAAAAAGTCAAAAACAATATTATTCAGGAAAAAAGAAAAAACATACAATAAAAACTCAAGTCATAATTGAAAAAGATAGTAAAAAAATTATAAGTTCTTATTTTTCTTATGGTAAAAATCATGATTTTAAAATTTTAAAAAATTCAAAAACGAAATTTTTATCAGAAACAACTATTTTAGTAGATTTAGGATATCAAGGTATACAAAACATACATAAAAATGTCTTATTACCTAAACGAAAATCAAAGAAAAACCCTTTAACTAAAGAAGAAAAGAAAAATAATAAGGCTATTTCAAAAATGAGAGTTGTTATTGAACATGTTTTTGCGATTCTTAAAAAATTTATAATTATTAGTGAAAAATATCGAAATAAAAGAAAAAAATTTGCATTAAGATTTAATTTAATAGCTTCAATTTATAATTTACAATTATTAATTTAAATATATTTGATAATTTAATATTTTATTTTTTTATTTGAAATAATAATTTTTGTTGTATTTTAATGACAAAAAATAAAACATATTTTGAACAATAATTTTTAAAAAATATTAAAAGTGTTATTAAAATAAATTTTTAAACTTAAAAAATGTGATTAATATCATAGTTTTGCAAGAAGTCTATTATATCATTTGATATAACAACATAAGAATTCATAGCACTCTAAACTACTTAACTCCAATTAATTATCAAAAACAAATGTCTACTAAAAAATAGTCCTAAAAAAGGTTGGCATTCCACCAAGTTATTGGATTTTCGATTATTTTAGAACAAAAATTAGAAGCTTTATTTTTAGATATAAATTATTTAAATCAAAGATTTGGTTCAAAAATATTAAAAAAATTAATTAAAGAATTTAATATAAATCAAGTTGATGTCAATGAACAAAATACTAGAGCTTACAGTTTTTATTTAAAAAATGGATTTATATTTAATGATAGAAAAGAATTGGATAATTTTAATTTACCTTATCCAACAATAAATTTAATTTTCAAAGGTGATTAGTTCCTAATTTACTGGACCACTTTTGATATTTTGAGGGAAAGGATCACCCCTAAGTTGCAATAATTACACTCTAGTGAAAAAGTAATTGAAACACTTTTTCTGGGATATTTTTTATTTTTGTATGGAATCTTGTATTGTTATATTTTCAAATATCATGATTCATATGTAATAAAAATACATTTATATTTTTGAATTTTTATCTTTTAAAATAAACAACTTTTAAAGTTTTAAATACAGTTTCAACAATTGCATTTTGATATGAAGCATAGCCATCTGTCATGCTTAGACATGTTTTTTAAAGATTTTATAAGATGTGATTTTTCTTGATTTTTAGATCAGTGGTGATATACTATTTTTCGTGAATAAAAATCAACAAATGCTCATAAATATAATTTTTGATTATTAATTTTAAATTCACTAATATCTAAAGCAATTTTTTCTAATGGTTTATTAAAAATAAAACTAATGCTATCATCAGATTGTTTTAGTAAATTAGGTTCTATAAATCAAATATAAATTATCTTTCTACTAAATTTATTTTCTTGCCTTAATGTTGTGGCAGATTTACCAGCAAAATATTGTTCTATTATTTTTAATTTTAGTTCCTTACTATATCTTGTCATAAAAAGAGTCTCCTTACTAACTTAAAGCATTGTTTTTTGCAACTTAGGGGTGACCCTTTCACATATTCAAAAATTTGTAAAATACACTTAATAAATATTTATTTTTTATTATGTCTATAGACATATTCCGTAATTAAATTTTTTAAAAGTCAATTAATAATTTTAAAATTTATTTTATAATTTTGTTATTAACAATAAATTTAGAAAAGTGTTGATAAAAATGATTTTTGAAAATTTAAAAAAATTAAAAAATGAAGAATTTTATAGATATTTTGGTATAAAACGTTTTCATTTTAATGAAATGTTAGAAAAATTAATTGAAATAGAAAAATTAGAAAAAAATAAAGGTCGAAAAAATAAACTTTCAGTAGAAGAAAGATTAATGATGACTTTATTATACTGAAAAGAATATTATACTTTTTTTCAAATGAGTATTAAATCTAAAATGAGCCCATCAAGTTGTTTTCGAAATATTACTTGAGTAGAAAATAAACTTAGTAACCACAAAGATTACCAATTTTTAAAAGAAAGATATAAATTAAAAATTGATAAAAAACAAGAAAATTCAAATGAATTTCAATTTTATTTAATTGATTCAACTGAGATTGAAATTGAAAGACCAACTAAAAAAAACTACAGTTAGAATATTTTTCTGGTAAAAGTTGAATGTATTCTATAAAATTTCAAATTGTATATGATTTTTTTAATAAAAAAATTGTTGATATTTTTGCTGATAATGGTAAAGTGCATGATTTTCAAATATTAAAAAATTCAAATCTTGAATTTTCAGAAAAAACAATAATTATTGGTGATTTAGGATATCAAGGTATACAAAATATTTATAAAAATACAATAATACCAATTAAAAGAACTAAAAATAAAAAATTAACTAAACAAGAAAGAAAATACAATAAGATTGTATCTAAAATTAGAATTAAAGTTGAACATGTCTTTGCTTGATTGAAAAGATTCAAAATTTTAGTAAATAAATGTAGAAAATCTAAATTTAGACTTATGTACTTAAGATTTAACTTACTTTGTGAAATTTTTAATAAAATAAAACCATTAAAATAAAAAAAATATTAAAAATATTTTTTTAAAATTTAAATTTTTATCGAGTTAATATAAAAATATTATTAACAATTTTTTGTTTAAAATGTAAACTCATTTTTTAAACTATTTTTTCAAAAAATATTTATTTCTATATTCAATAACACTAAATAGTTTTAAAACAATTTTATTGACAATTAATTAAATTTAATTACGGAATATGTCCTATGTATAATTAAGATTAAATATCAATATCATATTTCATGTTATTTGAAAGGAAAATTAAATTGAGTCAAAATGAAGTATTTAGTTGAATAGGTGTTATTTCTGGTTCTAGCTTACTTATTTCTTTTATATTACTTTTAATGTTTTTATTAAATTATAAACAAAAAAACAAAGTTAAAAGAATACTTTCTTCAAATGATTTTAGTCAAATCATAGGAACGAAAAAAGAATTAAAAATAAAACTAAGAAAATATTTTAAAGAAATATTTATTAGAGATGTTGATATAAATTTATTTAAAAAATTTCTAAAATCAGAAAGTGGAGTTAATAAAAAACCAACAAAAATTGCCTGAAATTTTTTTATAATTTTGACAAGTTCAATATTAGTAAATAAATCCGAAGGAAGAGTTTCTGAAGCAATTAAAAGTATTAAAAATACTTTTGATGAAAGTAAACAAATATTATTAACTTCCGATAACAATAACTTAGTAACAGATGTAATTTTAAAAATTATGAATTTAAAAATCAGACCAATCTTAATTGCTAGTAGATCACTAACAAAAATAGACACTAATGGTAATTTCATCATTAATGATGAAAATTTAAGCAAAAAAGAAATCGAAGATTTTTGAAAACAAATTGATAAAGTTAGAAAAGATTTAATAGAAAACAAATATTTATATTTTATTTCAATACTTTCACTTTCAACTGCAACTAATGAACAACTCAAAAAATTATTAAACTACACAAATTAGTATAAAATACATAAAAAAGAAGCATTATAACAATAATTTTTTTAAAAAATTCTTATATTATGTTGCTTTTTAATAGATTTTTTAAATTATATATGTATATAATTAAAATGGAATATTATTATTATATCATAATAATTTTCAACAAATATTAATAAGAATCTAAAATAAAATTAATAACTAACAGAAAACAAGTAACTATTTAATTAAAAAATTATAATACTAAATCTTTTTATTTTTTTAAACTAATACCCCAAATTATAAATATAAAAGTTATGTATTTTTTATACTATTATGTTTAACATTTTATGGATAAAACTAAGGAAAAGCAAATTGACTACAACTAAAATATTTAATTGAATAGCTTATATTTCAAGTATCGCTTTACTTATTTTTTTCATATTACTTTTAATGTTTTTACTAATAAAATTTTTATTAAATTATAAACAAAAAAACAAAGTTAAAAGAATACTTTCTTCAAATGATTTTAGTCAAATCATAGGAACGAAAAAAGAATTAAAAATAAAACTAAGAAAATATTTTAAAGAAATATTTATTAGAGATGTTGATATAAATTTATTTAAAAAATTTCTAAAATCAGAAAGTGGAGTTAATAAAAAACCAACAAAAATTGCCTGAAATTTTTTTATAATTTTGACAAGTTCAATATTAGTAAATAAATCCGAAGGAAGAGTTTCTGAAGCAATTAAAAGTATTAAAAATACTTTTGATGAAAGTAAACAAATATTATTAACTTCCGATAACAATAACTTAGTAACAGATGTAATTTTTAAAATTATTAATTTAAAAATCAGACCAATCTTAATTGCTAGTAGATCACTAACAAAAATAGACACTAATGGTAATTTCATCATTAATGATGAAAATTTAAGCAAAAAAGAAATCGAAGATTTTTGAAAACAAATTGATAAAGTTAGAAAAGATTTAATAGAAAACAAATACTTATATTTTATTTCAATACTTTCACTTTCAACTGCAACTAATGAACAAATCAAAAAATTATTAAACTACACAGATTAAAATATTAAATGTTTAAATAAAATATAAGTAAAAAACAAATTTAAATTTTTAAAACAATATCTTTAAAATTACCTATTAAGACTTATGTTTTATAATCAAAAAAATTATAAAACATAATTTTTAATAATGTTAAAAAAAAGGAGTTAAACAGTGAGAAAAATTTTTATTTCATATCATCATCTAAGAGAACAAGAAGAAAAAAACCAATTAGCAGAGTTAATTAAAAAGTATGCTAATTATTTAAATATAAAAGACATGTCTGTAGAAATAGGGGATATTGATACCACATGATCAAATAATAAAATCGCTAAAACTATTAGAGAAAATCATTTAAAAGATACAACTATTACTATTCTTATTCTAGGAATACATACAAAATGTAGACAACATATTGACTGAGAAATTGAAGCTTCATTAAATAAATATGGAAGTTTAAATAGAAGAAAGAAGATAAATAGTTTTATAATACTTTTAACTGCTGATTTTATTAAAAAAGCAAAAACAAATTGTAATTTTAATAACACTTGTGATTATTCTTCTTTAATCACCCAAGAAAATGCTGGTCAAAGAATATATGAAACCGTAATAAATAAACATGCAATTATTGCTACTTATGATGAAATCTTTTCAGATATAATAATTCTTAAAAATTTACTTGATAAAGTTCAATCTAATCATAAAAAAGAAGAAATGTTTTATCAAAATGTTATCAGCCCTAGTTTTTTAAAACCAACTGTTTTAAAAGATAATACTAAAGATACTGTTTTTAATGAAAAAAAAGAAATAGATAATGCAATATTATCTTCAAATAAAGATAATGGTTTTAAAGAAGAAGATAGTGATATTGAAATACTTTCTGAATCAGACGAAGAAATAGATAATGCAAAATTAACTTCACTATCTTGATTTGAAGTTAGCAATCAATTACAACAACAAGAAACTACAACGGACTTTACTAAAGATACTGTTTTTAATGAAAAAAAAGAAATAGATAATGCAAAATTAACTTCAAGTCAAGATAGTGGTTTTAACGAAGATGATGATAGTGATAGTGTAGTAGCTTCTAAATCAGAGGAAAAAATAGATAATGCAAAATTAACTTCAAGTCAAGATAGTGGTTTTAACGAAGATGATGATAGTGATAGTGTAGTAGCTTCTAAATCAGAGGAAAAAATAGATAATGCAAAATTAACTTCAAGTCAAGATAGTGGTTTTAACGAAGATGATGATAGTGATAGTGTAGTAGCTTCTAAATCAGAGGAAAAAATAGATAATGCAAAATTAACTTCAAATAAAGATAATGATTTTAACAAAGATGATGATAGTGATAGTGTAGTAGCTTCTAAATCAGAAGAAAAAATAAATAATGTAATATTAACTTCAAGTCAAGATAGTGAAATTAATAATCAATTACTACAAGAAATTACAATGGACTTTACTAAAGATGATAATAAAAGTAATCTTTTAAGAAAATTATCTTTAAAACATAATAGTAAAGATAGTGGAATTGGTAGTGAACGACAAGAAATAAGTATACTGAAAGACGAAAATTTTAAAAGAATACATCTCCATAAAAAAGATAATTCAGAAGAATGTGAAGCAAAAGAAAAATCTGAAAAAACAATGCAAGAGTTTAATAAAAAAACAAAAAAATTTATAAATTCTGGTAAAATTAATTATACACAAGAATGTCCAGAAATATATTTATCGTATCTTTAAAACATACAACTAGTAAAATTAAATTAAATATTTAAAAAGTGAGAATTTTATTCTCACTTTTTAAATATTTAATTTAGTATTCTTCTTCAAGTGAAGAATTACCCATACCTATTAACTTCTCAGTTGGCATTAAACCAGTACCGGCCGGTATCAAGTTTCCTAAAATAACATTTTCCTTTAAACCACGTAAATTATCTTGTTTTGACTTAATAACAGCATTAGTTAATACTCTTGTTGTATCTTGGAAAGAAGCAGCAGCCAAGAATGATTCTGATTCTAATGGTGCTTTTTTAATCCCTAAAATAATTGGATGACCAAAAGCAGGTTTTTTACCAGCAACAATAATTTTGGCATTAACATTCTTAAATTCTTTGATATCAACAATCGCTCCAGGCAATAATGGTGAATCATTACCTTCAACTACAAAAATACGATTCAACATTTGTTTTACAATAATTTCAATATACTTATCAGAAATTTCAATTCCTTGTAAACGATAAACACGTTGTACTTCTTTTAAAATATATTGTTGAACTTCAATGATTCCTGCTACTTCTAGTAATTGTGTAATATTAATTGCACCTTCAGTTAGTTTTTGGCCAATCTTAACATTATCACCAATTTTAATTCTTACCTGCGCATTATATTGAGTTTTGTATTCTTTATAGTCAAGTTTTGACTTTACAGTAATTGTATAAATTCCTTGCTCTTCACGAATATCTGTTACTTTACCATCAAATTCACTAATAATAGCAACAGCACCTTTGGGATTAGTAATATCTAATAATTCTTTAATTCTTGGTAATCCTTGGGTAATATCACTACCACCAGCAACTCCTCCAGTATGGAAAGTTCTCATCGTTAGTTGAGTTCCTGGTTCACCAATTGATTGCGCCGCAATAATTCCAACTGCTTCGCCAATAGCAACAATAGAACCTGTTGTTAAATTAATACCATAACATTTTTGACAAACACCATAACTTGCTTCACAAGTTAAAACTGAACGAATATTTATTTTTGTAATTTTTGCCTCTAATATTGTTTCTACTAATTTTTCAGTAATTAATTCATTATTTGCAACAATTACATTATTTTTACTATCCACAACATCACCTTGAACAAAACGTCCAAATAAACGGTCACGTAACGGCACAATAATATTATTACGTTTTTGGTCAACAACGTCACTAATTATAAAGCCATTACCGGTATTACAATCTTCTTCAGTAACAATAATATCTTGTGAAACGTCAACTAGTCTTCTTGTTAAATAACCTGAGTCAGAAGTTTTAAGCGCCATATCTGCCATTCCTTTACGAGCACCATGGGTAGAAATAAAGAACTCTGAAACATTTAATCCTTCACGGAATGAAGATTTAATTGGTAATTCAATAACTTCTCCTTTTGGATTATTCATTAAACCACGCATCCCTACTAATTGAGTAAAGTTACTAATATTAGTTCTAGCACCTGAATCTCACATCATAAAGATTGGATTTTCAATATCTTTTCTTAAAACTGTTTCTAGTTCAACTTGAATATTGTTTTTAATACCACTTCATTTATTAATAATATGGTAATGACGCTCACGATTAGTTAACATACCTTGTTTATAAAACTTGTTAATTGTTTTAACATATTCATCTGCTTCTTTAAATAATCTTGTTTTACCTGAATAAGATACAACATCGCCTGCAGAAATTGTTGTTCCTGAAATTGTTGAAAATTTAAAACCAAGATTTTTCATTTTATCTAACATTTGTGCAGTTAATTGAGTTCCAAAAGTTTTAAAATATTTATGAATAATATCTGCTAAAGCTTTTTTCTTAAATGGTTCAACAATAACTCTTTTTTTAATAAATTCACGAAAATCAACATCAGTTGCAACTAAATCTTCATTATGAGTTTCAGTTAAATTAATAATATTTGGGCGATTAATAAATGGCATTCTTTCTGAAAACATTTGATTAAAAATAATCTTACCAATAGTAGTAATTAAAAATTTATTTTGATCGGTAGCAGCAAATTTACTTGCACCTAAACTAGCAACACGAATTCCAATAATAGCATGTAATGAAACCTGTTTTGTATCATAAGCTTTAATTGCTTCATTAACATCTTTAAAAATTGAACCTTGACCTAATTCATCTAATTTTTCAATAGTTAAATAATAATTACCAAGAACCATATCTTGAGTTGGCGTAACAATTGGTTTACCATCTTTAGGACTTAAAATATTTTTTGAACCTAACATTAAACTTCTTGCTTCAGCTACTGCTTCTTGAGTAATTGGCACGTGAACAGCCATTTGGTCACCATCAAAGTCAGCATTAAAAGCAGGAGTTACTAGTGGGTGTAAACGAATAGCTTTCCCTTTAACTAGAATTGGTTCAAATGCTTGAATTCCTAAACGGTGTAAAGTTGGAGCACGGTTTAATAAGACAGGACGATCTTTAATTACTTCTTCTAAAACATCTCAAATTCGTTCATCTTGAATTTCAATTAATTTTTCAGCAATTTTAATATTTAAAGCTAATTCTTGATGAACTAATCTTTGCACAACAAAAGGTTTGAACAAAATAATTGCCATATCACGAGGAATACCACATTGATACATTTTTAATTCCGGACCAACAGCAATAACACTTCGACCTGAATAATCAACACGCTTACCTAATAAGTTTTGACGGAAACGTCCTTGTTTTCCTTTTAATGTTGAAGTTAAAGATTTTAATGGACGTTTATCTCTTCCTGTTACTGGACGTGCTTTACGTTCATTATCAAATAAAGCATCAACTGATTCTTGCAACATTCTTTTTTCATTATTAATAATTAAGATTGGTGCTCCCATTTGCTTTACTTTTTTTAAGCGTTCATTACGAATAATAATTCTTCGATATAAATCATTAATTTCTGATGTTGTAAAACGACCACCATCTAACTGAATAATTGGACGAATATCAGGTGGAATCACCGGAATAGCGTGTAATACCATTCATTCTGGTTTATTTCCTGATTTAGCAAATGAATCAATAACATCTAAACGACGTTCTAGTTTTCTACGATCAGTTTGTGATTTCTTGTTTGTCAATTGTTTTTTAATGGCAAGAAATTCTTTTTCTAAATTAATATTTTTTAATAAATACTCAATAGCTGAAGCACCAATTCCAAATTTTGTTCCAGTATGTTTAGTAATAAATTGAGCACATTCATCCATTGAAAATGGACGTGAAGTATCTGCTAAAGTATCAGTTAACATTTGAGCACGAGTATAAGCAAAAGAAGAAGGTTCTAATTGTTCTAAAATTTGTGCAAATACTTTACGTAAACGATTACGAGTATCAGTTGAAGATTTAGCATTACCTAAATCCATAATCATTTTTTGTTTTAAACCTTTAGCAGTCCCTGGATCTAAAACAATATAAGAAACAAAATATGCTACTTCTTCTAAATCTTTAGCTTTCATATCTAATGCTAACGCAATTCTTGAAGGAGAAGCCTTTAACATTCAAATATGAGTTACTGGCTCTTCTAACTCAATGTGTCCTAAACGTTCACGTCGAACAATTGCTTCAGTAATTTCTACTAAACAACGTTCACAAACTTTACCTTTATTTTTTATTTTCTTATATTTACCACAAGTACATTCATAATTTTTAGTTGGTCCAAATATTCGTGCATCAAATAATCCATCTTTTTCAGGTTTTAATGACTTATAATTAATTGTTTCTGGCTTTGTAATTTCTCCATGTGATCATGAGCGAATTTGATCGGGAGAAGCAAGAGAAATTTTAAGGGCAGTATAATGTTTTGAATTTTTTTGCATTTGCATATATTTATTACTCCTTTTCTAATCCTCAAGATAACTTTCGACTTCTTCATCGTAAGTTACAACTTTTTGTTCTTGACCTTTTTCGTCAATTAACACAATATTTATTCCTAAACCTTGTAGTTCTTTTGTTAAAACATTAAATGATTCAGGGATACCTGGCGTTGGAATTTGTTTATTACGTAGAATCGCTTCATAAGTTTTAATTCTACCTTTAATATCATCAGATTTAATAGTTAGGATTTCTTGTAAAGTATGAGCAGCACCATAAGCTTCTAATGCTCAAACTTCCATTTCTCCAAATCTTTGTCCACCATTTTGTGCCTTACCACCTAATGGTTGTTGAGTAATTAATGAATATGGGCCCACATTACGAGCATGTAATTTATCATCTACCATGTGTGATAGTTTTAACATATACATAACACCAACTGAAATTTTCTTGGCAAACTTTTCACCAGTTAAACCATCATATAATGTTAATTTATCAAAGTAATTATATTTTGCTTCTTTCATAATATCTAACAAGTCTTGATTTTTTGCACCATCAAAAACAGGGGTTGCTACTTTAATTCCTAAAGTTTTAGCAGCCATTCCTAAGTGTAATTCAAGAATTTGTCCAATATTCATCCGCGATGGTACTCCTAATGGATTTAACATAATATCAACTGGTGTTCCATCTTCTAGGAAAGGCATATCTTCAATTGGTAAGACTTTAGAAATAACACCTTTATTTCCGTGTCTTCCAGCCATTTTATCTCCTTCTCGGATTTTACGTTTTTGTACAATAAATACTTTAACTACTTCTTCTACTTCTGAAGGTAAGTCAAAACCATCTTCACGTTTATAACGTTTAATACCTTGAACAATTCCAGCACCACCATTAGGTACTCGTAATGAATTATCTTTAACATTACGTGATTTTTCACCAAAAATAGCTGCTAATAATTTTTCTTCAGCAGTTGATTGTGTTTGACCTTTTGGTGTAACTTTACCAACAAGAATATCTCCTTCTTTAACTTCAGTTCCAATTAAAACAATTCCTTCATCATCAAGATAACGTCTTGATTGTTCAGAAGTATTAGGGATTTCACGTGTAATTTCTTCTTTACCTTGTTTTGTTTTTCGACATTCTAAATTATATTCTTCAATATGCATTGAAGTATAAACATCATCTTTTACTAAACGTTCACTAATAATAATAGCATCTTCATAGTTATAACCATGTCAAGTCATGAAAGCAATAATTACATTTTGTCCTAATGCAAGTTCACCATCTTTCATTGAAGGTCCGTCTGCTAAAATTTGATTAACTTCAACTTTATCACCAACTTTTACTAATGGCACATGAGTTACTGCTGTTCCTTGATTACTACGTTCAAAACGACTTAACTCATAAGTTGTTATTTCATCTTCTGATTTAATAATAATTTCATGAGAATCAACATATTGTACAACTCCCGGTAAATTAGCAACAATAGCTAATCCTGAGTCACGAGCAACAGCATACTCAACACCCGTACCAACAATTGGTGTTTGTGGTTTTAATAATGGAATTGCTTGACGTTGCATATTAGCACCCATTAAAGCACGGTTAGCATCATCATTTTCTAAAAAGGGAATACAACTTGTAGCTATTGACACAATTTGTTTTGGTGAAACATCAATATATTCAACTTCGTTTGGTCCAACAATAATATTTTGACCATTACTACGAGCAATAACATTATTATTTTTAATAACATTATTAGTATCTAATTCAATATTAGCTTGTGCAATGATATAATTCTTTTCTTCACCGGCAGTTAAATATTTAATTTCATTAGTAATTTTACCTGCAATTACTTGACGGTAAGGTGTTTCAATAAAACCGTATTCATTAATACGAGCATAAGTGGCTAAATTATTGATTAAACCAATATTAGGTCCTTCAGGAGTTTCAATTGGACAAATTCTTCCATAGTGAGAATAGTGAACATCACGAACTTCTAAACTAGCACGATCACGTGATAATCCACCAGGTCCTAAAGCAGTTAAACGTCTTTTATTAGCCAATTCTGCTAATGGATTAGTTTGATCCATAAATTGTGATAATTGTGATAAGTTAAAAAACTCACCAATAACAGCTGTTAATGGTTTATTATTTATAATATTTGCTGGTTTCATTTTATCACTATCAGTAGTTGACATTTTTTCTTTAACATTTTTTTCAATACGTCCCATCCCAATACGAAATTGGTTTTGTAGTAATTCACCAATTGTACGAATACGACGATTTGCTAAGTGATCAATATCATCAGCATTACCAATACCATGAACAAAATTTAAAATATAAGAAAGAATTGCTAAAATATCAGCAATAGTAATAATTACTTCTTTACATTTAGGATTAATTCCAACAACATTAATAACTTCATTTAATCTTTCTTTATCATTATAAACTTTAATTAACTGCACATAATGTTTTGGTTCACTATCACTAATTGATGTTTTTAAAGGTACTAAACATGCTCCTTCTTCTAATACTGTTTTTAGAATTTCTAATTGTGATTTACCAATTACTGTTTTTTTGGATAAAACAACTTTACCTCTAATATCTTTAATATCTTCAGCTAGAGTGTAATTTAAAACACGATCTGTAATAGCTAATTTTTGAATTAACTTATATCTTCCTGCTTTTGTTAAATCATATTTTTTTGAATCAAATAATAATCCAGTTAAAAATTTTCCAGCACCATCAACACTGGCAGTTTCTCCGGCTTTAATTTTTTTATAAATTTCTTGTACTGCTGCTGGTCAATTTTGATGTTCATCATATTCATAAGTATTTAATAAAACATCATCTTTACCAATTATATTAATAACATCATCTTTAGTTAATCCTAAGGCAGTAAGTAAAGTGGTTACTGCAATTTTACGTGATTTTTCAATTTTAACTTGAATAATATCTTTAATTGCATTTTTATTACGAACTAATTTATTACGTTTAGAATCAGTTTCAAATTCTAGTCAAGTTCCACGTGATGGAATTAAATCACCTAAAAATTTATATAATCCGGTTTTTGGATCAATTTCAATTTTAAAATATGCACCTGGTGAACGAACTAATTGTGAAACAACAACCTTTTCACTTCCATTAATAATAAAGGTTCCTTTTTGTGTCATTAATGGAAAATCACCTAAAAATACATCTCCTTCACGAGTTAATGTATAATCAACAATTAAAACATCTTCTTCTCTACTTTTAATAGTAACTTCAATAGTTGAAAATTCACTATTAGCATGAACATTTTTTTCTTCAAAATAATATATATTATCGCTAACTTTTGGTTCATTAATGTTTTTAATACCAAATTGGTCTTTAATTCAACGCATTAAATAATCTAAAATATTATCTTTAGCAGCAATAGTTAAATGACGATTATTTTCATGAATTGATAAAGATAATTTTGTATAGATTGGTGCTTCATAAGTTTTTGACTCATCTTTTGCTTCTTTTAATGTTCTTCTTGGTTTACGAAATTCTCAATCAATCAATGATAAAATAATACGATTATCATTATCAGTTACCGGAAATATTTCATTAAATACTTCTTGTATTCCTGTATCAATAAATCATTTATAAGTATCACGTTGAATTGAAATTAAATCAGGAAGATCTAAATTTCCTGATACTTTAGTATAGTCACGTCTTTTAGCATAATGACCAAATTGTTTTGTAGTATATGACATTGGTTCATCTCCAATTTTAAAAATTTATTAAAATCAAATAATTTGATTTCAGTTAATTAGTATTAAATTACTAATTAGTTTGATAAAATATTAAGTTTTAAGTTGATAATTTTTAGTTAAATAACAAACAGAAAACCAGTTTTAATTAATACTGGTTTTCATATAAATTTTTAATATTTGAACTACTTAACTTCAACAATAGCACCAACGGCTTTTAACGTTGCTTCGTGTTCTGTTGCTTTTGCTGTATCAATATTTTCTAAAATCTTTTGTGGTCCTGTTGCTACTGCATCAACCATTTTTTTAGCATCCATTAAAGACATTGTACCACCAACAATTGCCTTAACTGCTTTAATAACATCAACTTTTTTGTCTCCTACTTCTTTTAAGATTACAGAAACTGTTGATGGTTTTGTTGCTTCTTCTTTAGCTGCTGCTGGTGCAGAAGCAACTGCTGCAGTTACTCCAAAAGTTGTTTCAATTAATTCAACTAATTCTTTTAATTGAACTGCTGTCATTGTTTTAACATGTTCAATAATTTGTTTATTTGTAATATTTTCCATTATTTTTTCCTCCATATTTTTTTTATTTAATAAGTGTTAATTATGCGTTTTCTTTTTGTTGGGCTACTGCTTTAATTGCTAAAGCCAAATTGCGAACTGGTGCTTGTAAACAAGAAGCTAACATTGAAATTAATTCTAATTTTGATGGTAATGAAGCTATTTTTTGTAACTCACTTTGGTCAATAACTTTCCCTTCAAAAATGCCACCTCTTAATACTAATAATTTATTAATTTTAGCATAATTAGAAACTATTTTAGCTGTTTCTAAGTCGTTTTCAAATCCAAAGATAAAACCATTTGGGCCAACTAAACTACTTTCAAGCGATGAATATTCTTTTTTTAAAGCACGAGCAACTAAATTATTCTTATAAATAGTGAATGTTGCACCTTTAGCTCTTAATTTCTTACGTAAAGAACTAATTTCTTCAACATTCATACCTTGATATTGTACAACAATTGTTGTTTTTGAATCATTAATTTGCTTAGCAATTAAATCAATAGTTTTTTGTTTTTCAACCATTGCTGGGCGCATAAGTACACCTCCTTATTATTCTAAAATAACTAGCAATAAGTAGTAAATAAAACTCGGAGCAAAACCGAGTAAATCACATGCATATATAATGATGGAAATTACCTGAGCAACATAATTAAGACAAAAGTGCGTTGCTGTCTTTGGCTTATTCTAGCTTGTATATTATATGATATATATATATTAAAATCAAGAAAAATTTACAAAAGATTAAATAAATAATTTTTTATTATATATCTTTTAAGTTATAAACACTATTTTTAATAACATAAATGCTAATTTCATCAATATCTTAATTAAGATTAAAAAAATAAATTAAAAAAATTGTTTTTTTTATAACTGGTTACTGTTTTTACTACTAGAGTTTTTACTTTCACTTGAAGAAGATTCACTATTTATTTTTGATTTATCTAACTCAAGATTTTTACAAACTCTTTCTCTTCTTTCAGATTCATTTTTTTCTCCTCAAGCTTTATTTATTTTATCAGCATTTTTAGCATGTGCTTCTTGTTTTAATTTATTATTCTCAATAGATTTTCATGGCATAATTTATTATTCCTTTCACTTTTTGAATATTTTTTCTACCTTTAAATACTCAATAAAATTATATATTTTTTATTAAAAATATATATAAAAATATATAAAAAATTATTCTTACTTAATTAAGTAAGAATAATTAAACTAATTATCGTTATATTTTAAAATGAATAACGTCGTTGTCTTACATTTTTAGGAGGTTGCATATTGTCCATAGAATTATCTTTATCTACATCAAACTGATTTTCAACTGGAATTATATTATTTTCAACATTTATTATTGTTTTATCATTCATTAGTTCATTTATAGTTTTAAGTTTTCTACCATCCAGTTCTTGTTTTAATATATTAAATTGTGTTTCTAACTTAGTTTCTAATTTATCACTTGTTAAATCCTTAGATACTGATTTAACTTCTTTTTTTCTTTTTCTTTTTTATCTTTATTATTTTTAAATATTAGACTTCTTGCAAAACTATGATATTAATCACATTTTTTAAGTTTAAAAATTTATTTTAATAACACTTTTAATATTTTTTAAAAATTATTGTTCAAAATATGTTTTATTTTTTGTCATTAAAATACAACAAAAATTATTATTTCAAATAAAAAAATAAAATATTAAATTATCAAATATATTTAAATTAATAATTGTAAATTATAAATTGAAGCTATTAAATTAAATCTTAATGCAAATTTTTTTCTTCTATTTCGATATTTTTCACTAATAATTTTAAATTTTTTAAGAATCGCAAAAACATGTTCAATAACAACTCTCATTTTTGAAATAGCCTTATTATTTTTCTTTTCTTCTTTAGTTAAAGGGTTTTTCTTTGATTTTCGTTTAGGTAATAAGACATTTTTATGTATGTTTTGTATACCTTGATATCCTAAATCTACTAAAATAGTTGTTTCTGATAAAAATTTCGTTTTTGAATTTTTTAAAATTTTAAAATCATGATTTTTACCATAAGAAAAATAAGAACTTATAATTTTTTTACTATCTTTTTCAATTATGACTTGAGTTTTTATTGTATGTTTTTTCTTTTTTCCTGAATAATATTGTTTTTGACTTTTTTTGGGCGTTGAATAATACTTTCAGTCACATCAATGATAACTGTTTTATCTTTAAAATTATTATTTAACAGTGATTTTTGCCCATCAAGTTGTTGAAAATCAGGATGTTTTATTAAAGTATTTTCTATTCACTTGATATTCCTATAGCAACTACTTTCACTAATTCCATAACTTTTAGCAATATGAAAATAAGTTCGATACTCTCTTCAATATTCTAAAGTCATTAATAAACGATTTTCTAATGATAATTTATTAGGTGTACCACCATTTTTAAACTTTTTTACTTCTTCTGTCTTTAAAATTTCTAGAATTTTATTAAAAATAATATCATTTATACCAGTTAATCTTAATAATTCTGGATTGTTAATAGTTTTTAATTTATCAAACATCATAGATTACCTATCTTTTTTATTTTTAATTTTATTTTAAAAATTTAATTTTTAATAGATAGGTTTTGCAAGAAGTCTATTTTATTATAAATTCATGATTCAACTTTTTTTGATGCAGTTGAAAAAACTGATGTAATTGCTTTAAAACCTCCACTAATAAAAACTGAAGCAATAGCAATATCAATCTTAATTGTTGCCACTACTGCAGCAGCCAAATAAGGAGCTAAAATCACAGAAAGCAAATTTGGAAGAACAGCAATAACAATAGTAATGACTAAAATAATAACCCAAACTTTTCACTCCGTTTTAGATGGCTTTGATTTTAATTCCATTTGTTCTTTTAATAATTCTTTAACTGGCATTGTACTAATATTATTTGCATTTTCTTTATCAATTAAACAAGTGCTTTTTTTATATTCTTCAATACTCTGGTACTTTTTAGTTTGTTTTCAAACTTCAACCTCATTTTTTTCATTATTATCAAAATATATTAGACTTCTTGCAAAACTATGATATTAATCACATTTTTTAAGTTTAAAAATTTATTTTAATAAGACTTTTAATATTTTTTAAAAATTATTGTTCAAAATATGTTTTATTTTTTGTCATTAAAATACAACAAAAATTATTATTTCAAATAAAAAAATAAAATATTAAATTATCAAATATATTTAAATTAATAATTGTAAATTATAAATTGAAGCTATTAAATTAAATCTTAATGCAAATTTTTTTCTTCTATTTCGATATTTTTCACTAATAATTTTAAATTTTTTAAGAATCGCAAAAACATGTTCAATAACAACTCTCATTTTTGAAATAGCCTTATTATTTTTCTTTTCTTCTTTAGTTAAAAGGTTTTTCTTTGATTTTCGTTTAGGTAATAAGACATTTTTATGTATGTTTTGTATACCTTGATATCCTAAATCTACTAAAATAGTTGTTTCTGATAAAAATTTCGTTTTTGAATTTTTTAAAATTTTAAAATCATGATTTTTACCATAAGAAAAATAAGAACTTATAATTTTTTTACTATCTTTTTCAATTATGACTTGAGTTTTTATTGTATGTTTTTTCTTTTTTCCTGAATAATATTGTTTTTGACTTTTTTTGGGCGTTGAATAGTACTTTCAGTCACATCAATGATAACTGTTTTATCTTTAAAATTATTATTTAACAGTGATTTTTGCCCATCAAGTTGTTGAAAATCAGGATGTTTTATTAAAGTATTTTCTATTCACTTGATATTCCTATAGCAACTACTTTCACTAATTCCATAACTTTTAGCAATATGAAAATAAGTTCGATACTCTCTTCAATATTCTAAAGTCATTAATAAACGATTTTCTAATGATAATTTATTAGGTGTACCACCATTTTTAAACTTTTTTACTTCTTCTGTCTTTAAAATTTCTAGAATTTTATTAAAAATAATATCATTTATACCAGTTAATCTTAATAATTCTGGATTGTTAATAGTTTTTAATTTATCAAACATCATAGATTACCTATCTTTTTTATTTTTAATTTTATTTTAAAAATTTAATTTTTAATAGATAGGTTTTGCAAGAAGTCTATTATATAAATAATTTAAATATTATTAAATTTTGAGGTATATAATAATTATTTAAAATAAAAGAGTTACCAATAATGGTAACTCCTATTCACTGTTAGGTGCCAACCGCAATGAATATTTACTTACCCTTAACTAAGTAAGTATTTTTATTATACTACTAAAATAAAGTTTTTTTAGTTTTATTTACTAAAAAAATTAAAACCTTTTTAATTTTATATATTTTTGATATTTATAATTAACTACTAATATACATCTGTATTCTTATTGGTATTCAATTATTTATTTTTTTCTAATTAAAAATATTATTTAAAACAACATTCTGATTACATAAAATTTTCTTAAATAATTGATAAAAAAGTATATTTTTTAATTTTTAACCTTAATAATAATATTGAAAATCTTTTAAAAGATTTTCACAACTAAAAAGTTTTTCAAAATAATGTTCGTTATTATTAACTTCAGTTTTAACTTTTTCAAAAAATAATTTTTTTGATTTATGTTTTTGTGAAAAATAACAATTTAGTTTATTTTTAGATTTTTTTGGACAATCTTCTATATTTTCTTCAAATAAATTTATTTCTTTGAAAAGATCAAAGTTTTCTTTCAATTTTTCAGTTTTAACTTTATCTTGACATTTATCAAGTAATTTTTTTAACTTTAAAGGATTTGAAACTACATTTGAAAAACTTTCAACGATTGCATAGTTATTTATTACATTTTCATAAATTCTTGGAGTAGAATTTTGTTCATTAATTAAAGTTTTGTAATCATTATCATTAAAATCACAATTTTTTTTGCTTTCTTAGGACATATTCCGTAATTAAATTTAATTAATTGTCAATAAAATTGTTTTAAAACTATTTAGTGTTATTGAATATAGAAATAAATATTTTTTGAAAAAATAGTTTAAAAAATGAGTTTACATTTTAAACAAAAAATTGTTAATAATATTTTTATATTAACTCGATAAAAATTTAAATTTTAAAAAAATATTTTTAATATTTTTTTTATTTTAATGGTTTTATTTTATTAAAAATTTCACAAAGTAAGTTAAATCGAGGCTTTTATGTAATCTGTGTATCTTTGTTTTACAAAGTACTAGTTTAGATTAATTCTATCTTCAAATTTTATCATAAAATGAGCAATTGCTGTATTTCAATTTTGAATGGGCATTGTTCATTTTTTTGTTATATTTTCAATTGCTAAATAAAATATTTTAAAAACTGCCATATCATTAGGAAAAACTTTTTTATTTCTGATAACTTTTCGTAATTGACTATTTACAGATTCAATAGCATTTGTTGTATAAATAACTCTTTTGATTTCTGTAGGATAACTAATAAAAACCATTAAATTATCTCAATTTTTATATCAAGATTTAGCAATTTGAGGATATTGTTTATTTCACTTATTTTCAAAGGATTCTAAAGCCTGCATTGCTTGTTCTTCACTACATGCAGTATAAATTGGTTTTAAATCTGCAACTAGAGATTTTCTATGCTTATATGAGACATATTTCAAACTATTTCTAATTTGATGAACTATGCATAATTGATGTTCTGTTTTAAGATAAACTGATTGTATTGCTTCTGACATGCCTGTTAAATTATCACTACAAGCAATCAGAATATCATTTAAGCCACGATTTTTCATTTCTGTTAAATTTGCTAATCAAAATTTAGCACCTTCATTTTCACTAATTCATAAACCTAAAACATCTTTTTTACCTTCTAAATCAACTCCTAAAGCTATATAAACTGATTTATTAATAATCCTTTTATCTTGTCGTACTTTCACTACTATGCAATCAAAATAAACAATCGGATAGACACTTTCTAATGGTCGATTTTGCCATGCTTTTACATCATCAATAACATCATCAGTAATTTGACTAATAACACTTTCACTAATATCAGCACCATGATATAACTCTTGTAATTGCATTCTAATATCTGATAATGTCATACCTTTTGCATATAAAGAAAGAACTTGTTGATCAAAACCATCAAATCTTCTTTGTCTTTTTGCAACTATTATAGGATTAAAATTACTATTGCGATCTCGTGGTACATCAATCTCAATTTTACCTTGTTGAGTTATTATTTTTTTTGAACTTATACCATTACGAGCATTGTCACTATTACTATGTTGATTCTTTTCATATCCCAAATAATTTTGCATCTCAGAATTCAACATTTTTTCTACTAATCTTTTTGTTAATTCTTTATACAATCCTCCCTCTTTAAAAACTGTTGTTAAATCTTCAGTATTTTCTAATAATAAATCTACTGCTTTTGATATTGGATCATTATTATTAATATTTTGCTTTTTAGCCATCTGTAACTCACTCTTTCTAGTCATTTAATTATATTTACTAGAATTAATTAAACATAGTTATTTTTGTAAGTTACACAGATTACTAAACATTACCGTTAAATCTTAAGTACATAAGTCTAAATTTAGATTTTCTACATTTATTTACTAAAATTTTGAATCTTTTCAATCAAGCAAAGACATGTTCAACTTTAATTCTAATTTTAGATACAATCTTATTGTATTTTCTTTCTTGTTTAGTTAATTTTTTATTTTTAGTTCTTTTAATTGGTATTATTGTATTTTTATAAATATTTTGTATACCTTGATATCCTAAATCACCAATAATTATTGTTTTTTCTGAAAATTCAAGATTTGAATTTTTTAATATTTGAAAATCATGCACTTTACCATTATCAGCAAAAATATCAACAATTTTTTTATTAAAAAAATCATATACAATTTGAAATTTTATAGAATACATTCAACTTTTACCAGAAAAATATTCTAACTGTAGTTTTTTTTAGTTGGTCTTTCAATTTCAATCTCAGTTGAATCAATTAAATAAAATTGAAATTCATTTGAATTTTCTTGTTTTTTATCAATTTTTAATTTATATCTTTCTTTTAAAAATTGGTAATCTTTGTGGTTACTAAGTTTATTTTCTACTCAAGTAATATTTCGAAAACAACTTGATGGGCTCATTTTAGATTTAATACTCATTTGAAAAAAAGTATAATATTCTTTTCAGTATAATAAAGTCATCATTAATCTTTCTTCTACTGAAAGTTTATTTTTTCGACCTTTATTTTTTTCTAATTTTTCTATTTCAATTAATTTTTCTAACATTTCATTAAAATGAAAACGTTTTATACCAAAATATCTATAAAATTCTTCATTTTTTAATTTTTTTAAATTTTCAAAAATCATTTTTATCAACACTTTTCTAAATTTATTGTTAATAACAAAATTATAAAATAAATTTTAAAATTATTAATTGACTTTTAAAAAATTTAATTACGGAATATGTCTATACAATAAAAACTCAAGTCATAATTGAAAAAGATAGTAAAAAAATTATAAGTTCTTATTTTTCTTATGGTAAAAATCATGATTTTAAAATTTTAAAAAATTCAAAAACGAAATTTTTATCAGAAACAACTATTTTAGTAGATTTAGGATATCAAGGTATACAAAACATACATAAAAATGTCTTATTACCTAAACGAAAATCAAAGAAAAACCCTTTAACTAAAGAAGAAAAGAAAAATAATAAGGCTATTTCAAAAATGAGAGTTGTTATTGAACATGTTTTTGCGATTCTTAAAAAATTTAAAATTATTAGTGAAAAATATCGAAATAGAAGAAAAAAATTTGCATTAAGATTTAATTTAATAGCTTCAATTTATAATTTACAATTATTAATTTAAATATATTTGATAATTTAATATTTTATTTTTTTATTTGAAATAATAATTTTTGTTGTATTTTAATGACAAAAAATAAAACATATTTTGAACAATAATTTTTAAAAAATATTAAAAGTCTTATTAAAATAAATTTTTAAACTTAAAAAATGTGATTAATATCATAGTTTTGCAAGAAGTCTATTGATAATGAAGATGCAATTTCTCAATCAATATGTTTTCTACATTTTGTATGTTTTCCTAAAATAACTACAGTAATATCTGAATCTTTTAAATACTCTTCTCTAATAGTTTTAAATATCTTTTTAGGAGGCAATTGCGGATCAATATCACCTAGTTTTACAGATACCTCTTTCACTTCAAAATATTCTCCATAACATTGCGAAATTAATTCTGATAATTCATCCTTTGCTTTTTGTTCTCTTAAATGATGATATGAAATAAAAATTTTTAACATTATTAATTAACCTCTTTTTTAAAATTTTAAAAATATTTTTTATAAACTTTAATAAGTTTATACTTTAGACATATTCCGTAATTAAATTTTTTAAAAGTCAATTAATAATTTTAAAATTTATTTTATAATTTTGTTATTAACAATAAATTTAGAAAAGTGTTGATAAAAATGATTTTTGAAAATTTAAAAAAATTAAAAAATGAAGAATTTTATAGATATTTTGGTATAAAACGTTTTCATTTTAATGAAATGTTAGAAAAATTAATTGAAATAGAAAAATTAGAAAAAAATAAAGGTCGAAAAAATAAACTTTCAGTAGAAGAAAGATTAATGATGACTTTATTATACTGAAAAGAATATTATACTTTTTTTCAAATGAGTATTAAATCTAAAATGAGCCCATCAAGTTGTTTTCGAAATATTACTTGAGTAGAAAATAAACTTAGTAACCACAAAGATTACCAATTTTTAAAAGAAAGATATAAATTAAAAATTGATAAAAAACAAGAAAATTCAAATGAATTTCAATTTTATTTAATTGATTCAACTGAGATTGAAATTGAAAGACCAACTAAAAAAAACTACAGTTAGAATATTTTTCTGGTAAAAGTTGAATGTATTCTATAAAATTTCAAATTGTATATGATTTTTTTAATAAAAAAATTGTTGATATTTTTGCTGATAATGGTAAAGTGCATGATTTTCAAATATTAAAAAATTCAAATCTTGAATTTTCAGAAAAAACAATAATTATTGGTGATTTAGGATATCAAGGTATACAAAATATTTATAAAAATACAATAATACCAATTAAAAGAACTAAAAATAAAAAATTAACTAAACAAGAAAGAAAATACAATAAGATTGTATCTAAAATTAGAATTAAAGTTGAACATGTCTTTGCTTGATTGAAAAGATTCAAAATTTTAGTAAATAAATGTAGAAAATCTAAATTTAGACTTATGTACTTAAGATTTAACTTACTTTGTGAAATTTTTAATAAAATAAAACCATTAAAATAAAAAAAATATTAAAAATATTTTTTTAAAATTTAAATTTTTATCGAGTTAATATAAAAATATTATTAACAATTTTTTGTTTAAAATGTAAACTCATTTTTTAAACTATTTTTTCAAAAAATATTTATTTCTATATTCAATAACACTAAATAGTTTTAAAACAATTTTATTGACAATTAATTAAATTTAATTACGGAATATGTCCTTTATTATAAAATAATACTCACTAAAAGTAATATTTTTAACTTTTAAGTTTTATAAAATCTTATTATTAAAATAAAGTAAATATTATACAAATTTCAAGTAATTACTAGTATAATGATTTAAGAATAAAAAAGAATAATTAGTACAAATAAAACTTGTTATTTTAAAGGAGAATAATATACATGAATAAAAACTATAAAGATACATTATTAATGCCTCAAACTAACTTTGAAATGCGTGCTAATTTAACTATAAAAGAACCACAACTACAAAAATATTGACAAGACCAAAAAATATATCAACAACTAATTAACAAAAATAAAAAATCTACGAAAACTTTTATTCTTCATGATGGACCTCCATATGCTAATGGTGATCTACATTTAGGACATGCATTAAATAAAATTTTAAAAGATATTATTGTTCGCTATTATAATAGTAGCAATTATTATGCACCCTATATTGCAGGTTGAGATACGCATGGTTTACCTATTGAAACAGCAGTTACTAACTCGGGAATTAATCATAAAACAATAGCAGTATCAGATTTTAGAAAACAATGTCAAAAATATGCAGAACTGCAAGTTGCTAATCAAATTAATCAATTTAAAACATTAGGATTATTAACAGATTTTGAAGATCATTATGTTACTTATGATAAAAAATATGAATCTGAACAAATTAAAGTTTTTGCTAAAATGGTAGAAAAAAAACTAGTATATCGTAATTTATATCCTGTATATTGATCACCATCAAGCGAAAGTGCCTTAGCTGAAGCTGAAGTTGAATATTTAACAAAAACTAGTGCTGCTATTTATGTTGCCTTTTTACTAAATGATGAAAAAAAAATATTTAACTTACCTACCTCACTAATAATTTGAACAACAACAACATGAACCATTCCTAGCAATCAAATGTTAGCAGTAAATGAAGAATTTACATATAGTATTATTAAAACTAATGAACAACAATATATTATTGCACAACCATTGATTGATTCTTTTACTAAAGCAAACAACATCACCGATTTTATAGTTGTTAAAACAATTTCTGGTAAAGATTTAATTGGATTAACAGCATTACATCCATTATATCAAAGAAAAACTCCAATCGTTCATGGTTCTCATGTTACTATAAATGATGGAACTGGAATTGTTCATACTGCTCCAGCGTTTGGTGAAGAAGATTTTGATTTAGGATTAAAACATAATATCAAAATTCTTTGTCCAATTAATGATCAAGGTCAATTTACAGCAGAAATCAATGATGAACAATTAGTCAATAAATTTTATGATGATACTAATAAAATTATTGTTGAGCGCTTAAAAAATAATGGTACATTAATTGGTATGAAATGATTTAAACATCAATATCCACATGATTGACGAACTAAAAAACCCGTTATTTATCGTGCTACTTTACAATGATTTATCGCTATTGAAAAAATCAAACCATTACTTACTAAAAATATTAATAAAGTAAATTTTGTTCCTGAATGAGCAAAAAAAAGAATGTTATTAATGACAAATAATCGCTATGATTGATGCATTTCTCGTCAACGTGCTTGAGGATTACCAATTCCAATTTTTTACACCGAAAAAAAAGAACCAATCATGGATATAAACCTTATTAATCATGTTGCTGATTTATTTGCTAAACATGGTTCAAATATTTGATTCGAAAAAGAAGCAAAATATTTATTACCACCTAAATATCAACATAAAGATAGTCCAAATGGTATTTTTTATAAAGAACAAGACATCATGGATGTTTGATATGATAGTGGCGTTTCCCACTTGGCAGTTATTAAAAATAATAATTTACCTTGACCAGCAGATTTATATTTGGAGGGTAATGATCAATTTCGTGGTTGATTTAATTCAAGTTTAACAACAGGAACTATTACTAATAATAGTAGTCCCTATAAAAACTTGCTGGCACATGGTTTTGTAACTGACGCTAAAGGCAATAAAATGTCAAAATCAATTGGTAATGTTATTAGTGTTAAATCAATTTGTGATACTAATGGTGCTGATATTTTACGATTATGAGTAGCCAGTGTTGATTTTACTGATGATACAAGAATTGGTACTGAAATTTTAAAACAAGTTAGTGAAAACTATCGTAAAATCAGAAATATTTTTCGTTTCTTACTAGGTAATTTATTTGATTTAGATATCAAAACTATTGAAAATAAAACAGAAGAAGAAATTATTAATAGTTTATCAGAAGTTGATCAATATATTTTAAATAAATTAAACGGATTAGTGACTAAAATTAATGAAAATTATCAAACTTACCAATTTAATACTATCTATCATTTAATTTTAAATTTTGTTACTAATGATTTGTCTGCTTTTTATTGTGATTTTACTAAAGATATTTTATATGTTAATAGCAAAAATGACATTAGAAGAAAACAAGTACAAATGACAATGTTTTTAATAGTAAAAACTTTAATTGGTTTATTAGCCCCTATTTTACCACACACTACTGAAGAAGCATTCCAAAGTTTAACTAAAAAAGATTTAAACACAAGCAGTGATTCTATTCATTTAAAAAAATTTCCACAACCATGAAATTTAAACAAACCAACAAAACTAATGGAAAAATGAGAATATTTTATTAACTTTAAAAATGAAGTTAATAAAGTTATTGAACAAGCTAAAAAAGACAAAATTGTTAAAACAGCCTTAGAAACAATAGTGACTATTATTTTTAAAGATAATCATAATATCTTATCAACAATTGATGAAAAAGAATTAGCACAATTATTAATTGTTAGTGAAGTTAATATTAATTATAATAATAGCAACGTTAATGACTGAACTATTAATGTTAAAACAAAAGAGGGTACTAAATGTCCTCGCTGTTGATTAATTGTTAATGAAACAAAAGAAGATGTTTGTAATCGTTGTTTTGAAGTGTTATCCTTAATAATGTAAATAACTAATATTAGTTTAGAAAGAAGTAATTATGGAATTTTCTTGATTAGCAATTAAAAATCATTTAAAAACACGTGATTGAAAATGATTAACTAAAATAATTTGTTTTTGTGCAATTATTATTCTAATTGTCACTGATCAAATGATAAAATTAGCAGTACAAAATGGAATAAAAGTTGGTGAAGAATATAAATTCATACCCGGATTTATTAATTTAAAATTTATTATTAATTATGGTTCTGCTTTTAGTTTTTTTCAAAATCAAAAAATCTTTCTAATAACTTTTGCTTTTCTAGTAGCAATTGCTAGTAGCACCTGACTATTATTTACTAAATCTATTAACAGAGCACTAGGTCTCAGTTTTGTTATTGCAGGAACAATCGGTAATTTAACCGATAGATTTTTACATAATGGTGGTGTTATTGACTTTTTATTATGACAACTATTCCCACCATATACTATTTTTAATACTGCGGATATATTTATTACCATTGGTATCACAATTATTATTCTACAAATAATTATTGGAACCATAATTAATGCCTATAAAGAAAAGTTTGGAGAACACAATAATGAAGTCAACAACGGAACATTCACAACAATCATCAATGATAGAAAATCAAAAGATGATAAAACTAACATATCATGAAAACAAAAATATCCGCATCGACAAATATTTAGCAATGATATTAACAGAACATCATTATTCACGAAATTTTATCCAAAATTTAATCACTAATGGGCAAGTAATAGTTAATAATAAAACTATTTCATCAGCTAACTTATTATTAAAAAATAATGATGAAATAAATATTATTATTAAAAATGAAAAAGAGAACACTTTAAAAGCAACTGCAATTGATTTTGAAATAATTTATGAGGATAATGAAATTCTTGTTATTAACAAACCTAATAATTTAGTTGTCCACCCAGGAGCAGGTAATTGAGATAATACTTTAGTTAACGGATTATTATTCCAATCTAAAATTGAAAATATTGATGAAAATAATTTACGTCCAGGCATTGTTCATCGTATTGACAAACAAACGACAGGGTTATTATTAGTAGCTAAAAATAAAATTAGTCATCATATTTTAGCAGAACAATTACAAAAACATGAAATTAAACGAATTTATATTGCATTAGTTCATGGTACAATTAAAAGTAGATCAGGAACCATTAAAGCGCCTATTGCTAGAAGCAATAATAATCGTCTAAAAATGATGGTCAATGAACAAAATAGTAAGAAAGCAACTACTCATTTTACAGTTATTGAGCGATTTAAATACTATACTTTAGTTCAATGTCAATTAGAAACTGGTCGAACACACCAAATTCGTGTTCATTTTGAGTGAATTGAACATCCAATTGTAAATGACCCTTTATACAGCAAGTTTAAATTGGAAAATGCTAATATTGGACAATACTTACATGCTAAAGTCATTACTTTTACTCATCCCACAACTAAAAAAGTTATGACTTTTGAATGTAATTTACCTGATTTTTTTGAAAATAAATTACAATTATTACGAAAGGAAAGTGTTAAATAATGGATGATAATATTCTAGATATTTTAGGTTTACAATTAGTTGATTATTTTATTAGTCATCAAGATTATCGACCATTTAATGTTCCTAAAGAATTAAAACTACATGTTAAAGGTGAAGTATATCTAACTAATAAAGATAGTAATACTTATCATATCATTAAAATTATTAAAGAAAATAATTTTAATCCTCACCATTTAAAAAATAAAGATGAAGTTTATGAAATTTTACATAAACAATTAGCAGATGAAGGTGTTAAAGATATTCGTTATTTAATGGTTATTTTAAATGATGATAACCAAAACGAAAATCGAATGTCACCAGCGGTTGATGTTATTATTGCTACTAGTGACAAAATTGTTCAAGAATTATCTAAATTTTATACTAGTATTACTAAATTTATTAAGGTAGACTTACCCCAACTTGAAACTGAAACCGAAAATAATGAAGAGACTAATGAAGATAATGGTACTGGAACTTTAAGTGATAATTGAAAAAAAGTTAATTTTCAAAACCGTCGTTACTTAAGCGAAACATTAAAAAAATGTACTAATGCTAATTTGGCAGTTACCTGATTTCTTTTTATAATTCCTATTATTACACTTGTTGTTTTTCTAGTAATTATAAATCTTAGTCAAGATGATTGATTAGCATTAGATTATAAACAACAACATTTGCTTTTTGGTGCCAATTATCATAACTTAATATTTGGTGCTTATCAATATTGAAGGTGATTAATTTATCCATTTGCTGGTAATGATATAAATCCTTCAGCTCCTATTAATTTAATATTTTCACTTTGAATGTTTTATCGTGTTGGTAGATTTGTTGAAGGATTTTATGGATGATGAAAAGCAATTTTCATTTGAATTGGTGCAATGATTCTAACCGGTATTTTACAAAGTGTTGTTGATAATATTAATATCATGTCAGGATTTTGAGTTTTTCCTGTAATTTCATTAGGAGCAATGTTACCTTTCATTTGAAATTATAAATTATTTAAAACTCCAATTATGAGTCGTTTCTTTACAACTATTTTATTAATGTTAATATTTTGATTTATAACTGATCAACAAGTAGTGACATTATTATATTGAATGATTGCTTTTGTCACAGGATGATTATTTGCTTCTTTAATCGGATATCATAATCGTAAAATAACTGTGTATTATGCTTTTAGTCCAATTGCTATTGGTTCATTAGTATTATTTGCTGGTTTACTTTGGGGTTTAAATAATTATTATCCTGTTGATGATAATAATTATACTTTAGAAGTATTAAAACAATATCAAAAACTTGGTCTAATTAGTCAAAGTACTATTAATAGTATTATGCTTAATTACTTTCACATACAAGTATAAAAAAAAGTAGGAAAAATCCTACTTTTTTTTATAAATAAAATTCTATATTTTTTTTAATGCATCAAATAAATACTTTTCTTCCTCTTTTGTAAGAAGATTAGTATTAATAAATATCTGTCTACTATTAATATCAATAATTTTAAAATCTATAGCAATATATGAATAATTATTAAAATTAATTTTTAATCTTTCTGATCATTCAATTATCATAAAATTATTCATCATTATTTCATAATATTCTTCTAAATGAGGATTAATTAAACGATAAGCATCCATATGAATTAAATTTCATTCATATTTAGTTTGATACTTATTTCAAATAATAAAAGTTGGGGAATTAATAATATTTTTAACTCCAAGTAAATTACCAATTAATTTAGTAATTTGCGTTTTACCACTACCAAGCGGACCATTTAATAATAAAATTAAATTTGGTTTAGCAATTTTAGCAATTATTTTGGCAAGAGTATTAGTGTCATCTAAATTTTTTAATATATATACTTTTTTTTTCATAATAACCTTCTTTGATAATTATTTTATACTTTACAAACTATTATACAAAATAATAACTTATTTTCTAAATTATTATTTTTCTTATTTAAAAGTTATTACTGCTCATATGTTTCTTTTTTAACTACTACTTTTTCTTTACTTCTTACAAAAAATCATTGATAAAAACCAAAACCAGAATTACCAAGAGCAACAATTCACATTAATAAAAGATTTACATCCAAACGATTATGAGCAACTCCCGAATACATAGCTATTTGAAAAATATTAACAATTATTCAAAAAATTCATTGTTCACGAAAACGTAATAACATTAGTATTTGCGCAACAATACTTAAAGAATTAGTTAATGAATCTACAATATGTGGTAAAACTTGTTGAAAAGTATTACCATCAAAATCATATTTCCCTAAAATTACACGTGAAAATTCAGGAATTTCAAAATAAAAAAATACTGATAAAACAATTGCAAAGTAAATAGTAACAATACTTGTTTTTAAATTTAAACGTTTAGAAATTATTTCTTGTTGTGAATCTAAATGAAATTTCCATAAACTATAGCCAATAAATTGAAAAGGCAAAAAGAAAAATAAATTCAACTGCATATCACCAACATAATCTCAAACTAAAGCAATACAACCATAAATACTAACAGCAAAAAAGCCTCAAAAAAAATTAGAAATTTTACCAAATGAAATTAAAATTATACAAATAACATTAGTAAAAGCAGCAATACCATTTAAGAATAATAATACTTGCTGTCAAGGATGATAAGCTTGACGATTTACAATAGTTCAAACCGAAGAATATAAATTAGAATTAATAAAATGATTCAAATCAAAAAATGTATTTCATAACATAAAAATCCCTAAACAAATAATAGCTACTTTAGCAGAAAATGGAATTTTAAGTAATGTTTAGTAATCTGTGTAACTTACAAAAATAACTATGTTTAATTAATTCTAGTAAATATAATTAAATGACTAGAAAGAGTGAGTTACAGATGGCTAAAAAGCAAAATATTAATAATAATGATCCAATATCAAAAGCAGTAGATTTATTATTAGAAAATACTGAAGATTTAACAACAGTTTTTAAAGAGGGAGGATTGTATAAAGAATTAACAAAAAGATTAGTAGAAAAAATGTTGAATTCTGAGATGCAAAATTATTTAGGATATGATAAGAATCAACATAGTAATAGTGACAATGCTCGTAATGGTATAAGTTCAAAAAAAATAATAACTCAACAAGGTAAAATTGAGATTGATGTACCACGAGATCGCAATAGTAATTTTAATCCTATAATAGTTGCAAAAAGACAAAGAAGATTTGATGGTTTTGATCAACAAGTTCTTTCTTTATATGCAAAAGGTATGACATTATCAGATATTAGAATGCAATTACAAGAGTTATATCATGGTGCTGATATTAGTGAAAGTGTTATTAGTCAAATTACTGATGATGTTATTGATGATGTAAAAGCATGGCAAAATCGACCATTAGAAAGTGTCTATCCGATTGTTTATTTTGATTGCATAGTAGTGAAAGTACGACAAGATAAAAGGATTATTAATAAATCAGTTTATATAGCTTTAGGAGTTGATTTAGAAGGTAAAAAAGATGTTTTAGGTTTATGAATTAGTGAAAATGAAGGTGCTAAATTTTGATTAGCAAATTTAACAGAAATGAAAAATCGTGGCTTAAATGATATTCTTATTGCCTGCAGTGATAATTTAACAGGCATGTCAGAAGCAATACAATCAGTTTATCTTAAAACAGAACATCAATTATGCATAGTTCATCAAATTAGAAATAGTTTGAAATATGTCTCATATAAGCATAGAAAATCTCTAGTTGCAGATTTAAAACCAATTTATACTGCATGTAGTGAAGAACAAGCAATGCAGGCTTTAGAATCCTTTGAAAATAAGTGAAATAAACAATATCCTCAAATTGCTAAATCTTGATATAAAAATTGAGATAATTTAATGGTTTTTATTAGTTATCCTACAGAAATCAAAAGAGTAATTTATACAACAAATGCTATTGAATCTGTAAATAGTCAATTACGAAAAGTTATCAGAAATAAAAAAGTTTTTCCTAACGATATGTCAGTTTTTAAAATATTTTATTTAGCAATTGACAATATAACAAAAAAATGAACAATGCCCATTCAAAATTGAAATACAGCAATTGCTCATTTTATGATAAAATTTGAAGATAGAATTAATCTAAACTAGTACTTTGTAAAACAAAGATACACAGATTACATAAAAGCCTCGAATTTTATTAAGATCTTTGGGTATTGATAATAAAAATTCTTTTATATTTTTCTTTCTTTTTATAAATCTAAATTTTATATCTTTAAACATATTTTCTTCCTTTTAAATTTATTTATTTATTTATGTTCACTAATGTATTATTCAATCGTAATTTTCCATAAATTGCCAATGTAAGTGCATCATTAACTTTATCTAGTTCACTCTCATTAATGAAAATACCATTAATACCATTTTCACCAATACTACCATCACCTTTACCAAAATAACTTAACTTTAAATCTAAATTCAAACTAGATAAATCAACAGCATAAAAATCTCATATTTTTATTGAAGTTTTATTAGCATAGTAACTACCAAGTCTATAAATACAATCAAGTTTTAAGCTTCTAATATTAATTCCTGTCTCTTCTAAAATTTCATTCTTAACAGTTTCTAGTGATGATTTACCTAATTTACAACCACCTGTTAGAGTACTAAAAAATGATATCTTTTTATTTTCAAATAAAGGATTCTTTTCTTTCATTAATAAAAATCAATATTGATTGTATTTATATACAAAAGGTAAAACTCCAACTCCTTCATTATTACATCATGGTTCACTAACACCTGTCATAAAGCCATTAGTAATTAACTTTAAAAATTTGCCCATAATAAACCCCCTTTACTATAAGTAATATTATAACATTAACTTAAAATTCAATTTGAAATTTTATACTAACTAAAAATAAAATTTATCCCAAATATTAATGAAAAAAATCATAAATAATTCCCTACTAAGATAATAGTTAATATATAATTTATTTATTATATAAAAATAAATAGGAGGAACAATAATGATTTACACAATTAATAATTTATTTATTAATAGTAACGATAAAACTAAAAAAATACCAACACAAGTAACTGTTAACGGTTGGGTTCGTTCTAATCGAAATAGTAAAAAAGTTGGGTTTTTAGATTTAAACGATGGTTCTTCAATTAATAACTTACAAGTAGTATATGATCCAAATTTAGAAAATACTAACAATTTAACTAATGTTACTACTGGTAGTGCTGTTACTATTACTGGTAATTTAATTTTAACACCAAATGCGAAACAACCATTTGAACTAAAAGTAATTACTGCTACTGTCTACAACATATGCGCTAATGATTATCCAATCCAAAAAAAAGAACATACAAATGAATTTCTTCGTGAACATGCACACTTACGTGTTCGTACTAATACTTTCTTGTCATTATTTAGAATTCGTGATCAAGTATCATGATCTATTCATAATTTTTTTCATAATAATCAATTTATTTACCTACATAGTCCTCTTATTACAGCTAATGATGCTGAAGGTGCTGGTGAAAATTTTATTGTTACTACTATAACTAATGATAAATATGAAAAGGATTTTTTTGGGAAAAAAGCCTCATTAACTGTTAGTGGTCAGTTAAATGCTGAAGCCTACGCTCAATCTTTACAAAAAGTTTATACATTTGGACCAACATTTCGTGCTGAAAAATCTAATACTACACGTCATGCAGCAGAATTTTGAATGGTAGAACCAGAATTTACCTTTAGTAATCTACAAGATAATATTATACTAGCCCAAAAACTAATAAAAACTGTTATTAGAGATGTTCTAAATAATTGTAATTCTGAATTAAAATTTTTAGAACAAAAACAAGAAACTAAAAATAAACAATCACTAATTGAAAAATTAGAAAAAATTGCCGATTTTAAATCTGATTTTAAAGTTATTACTTATACAGAAGTAATTGAATTACTTTTAAATGCACAAAAAAAAGGAAAAAAATTTGAATTTAATGAAATTAAATGAGGAATTGATTTACAATCAGAACATGAAAGATATTTATGTGAAGAAATAACTAAGCAGCCAACTTTTGTTATTAACTATCCACAAACCATCAAAGCTTTTTACATGAAACTTAATCCAATTGATAGTAATTATCCACAACAAAAAACAGTGGCAGCTATGGATTTATTAGTGCCAGGGATTGGTGAATTAATTGGTGGTTCTGTTCGTGAAGATAATTATGAACAATTACTAAAAAATAAAACCCAATTCAAAATTGAGGGTAATGATCTACAATGATATTTTGATTTAAGAAAATATGGATATGCACCAAGTGCTGGTTTTGGTTTAGGTCTAGAAAGATTTTTAATGTTTATTACTGGTATTAATAATATTAGAGATGTTATTCCTTTTCCTCGTACACCAAATAACTTATTATTCTAAAATAATAATATTTTAATAATATCTTTTTAAATTAAACTTATAATGTTATTTAAAACTCCTATTACTACATTAAAATCCAACATAATATATAATTAATTTAGTATTAAATAATTATTAGGGAGCGTACCGATGTTGTCAATAATATTCAAATTTGTCTTAAAATTATAAAGTTAGACGAGAATAATTTTGACTTCAATATGCAATTGTATGTTAATCTTAACACTTGAAAAATATTAGTCAACAATAATACTTATTTTTATAACTCAAAAATTCTTATTAAAGTTTACTTTAATAAGTTTTATTTTATTTTTGGTTTTTTAAAATCTTTAATTTTAATTTATAATAACTGGATGGCAGTATTTATTTAATAGCATTTAAAATTAACCATTTTTGTATACATATCAATGTTATATGTTCTATCACCAATCATATGCTTTAAAATTTGTTTAATATTAGTTTCAGTAAAGCAACCAATATTTTCAACTAATGCTTGGTTTAATACACCATCTTTTGCATTAATAAAATAACCAACTTTTAATTTTTTATATTGTAAAGTTAGTGATTGTAAAAAATCAATTAATTCATAATATTGACCTTTGGCAAATAAATTTATGGCATTTTCATAGTGTAATTTAGCTATTTTATTTTTTCTTCTTCCAGCCATTATTCCAAGAAATAAAACATGAAAAGCATGAAATTTATCTAAAATAAATTTAGCATTTAAAATTGTAGCAGTTTTTCTAATTCATTTTGCACTATCGCCACAAACTATTAAATTTGCTTGATCAAAATTTTCAAAAAATAAATTACCATATGTTTGAATTAATTTTGCTGTTTTTTCTGCACCAATTTCTGTTTTTGATATTCTTATTTTACATACAGCTCTTTTATTAATTAATTTTCCATTTTTCTTTTTACCAGTACAAAATACTAATAATCTCATAGAACATTTTTTACAATTTTTAGTATTGTGTCTTTCATTAAACTTAAATTTTCTATGTCCATCATCAATATTTAAGTATAAATTTTGATTTGGTTGTAATGATATTTTTGGAATATTAGCTTTTGGTAATTCAAATTTTTTATATGTTCTACAAACTGTACTAGTACTTATTAAATCTTCAATAAAAGTATCAACAAACATCACGATACTTTTTACCATCAGCAAAATATTTTAAAATTTGTTTAATAACATTTGGTGCAAGTTTACTATATTTTTTAACACCAAGATAATTATCTAACAATGAAACAAATTCCTTTTTTTGTGTTTTTGGGTTATAATGTGTACAAATACGTCGTTTATAATTTAATAAACCTTTTTTTGCTTTTAATCTTCTTTTTCTAAATCTATATGATTTATATTCAGATTTATCACATATACTTCATAAATAATCATCAATTTTTGCAAATAATTCTTCTGTTTGTTTTAAACTTAATTCATCTTGATTAAAATCGTGTTTGTCTCAATCAAAAAGATTAGGAAATGGTAATATAAACATTTTTAATGTTCCTTTCTAAATTTTGTTTGTTAATAATTTAATTGTATTGTTTATAAAAATTAGGGAGTAAAATATGGCTTTTATTAGTAGTTATGCACAACTGAATAAAAAATATAATCTTAATTTTAGTGATAATAATTATGGTTTTAATTGAGATATTTTTAAAGCATTTGTTGGTGATGAATGAGCAGAATATTTTACTACTAATTGTTTTTATCGTTTTATACCAACAGCACGTGGAACAAGAAAAACTTGAAACTGCTTAGCATTTGATTTATTTATATGTTGTAATTTTAGTGATAGTAGTGTCCAAGAAGTAAGAAGATATGAAAATACTCATAGTGAAACTACAATTGGTGCTTTAATGAATGTTTGTCAAGTTTTATTAGATACATATCATATTAATTTATTACCTAATAATCCACATGGTATTAAATGAAAAATAACTAAGGATGGTGGTTGTATTATTTTTCCTAATAATCAACAAATTGACTTTATTGGTTATGCTAATGGTAATAAGATTTTTGGAAAAGAAGCAGGTGGTTCAAGTTTTTTAGGTTCAAGAACAGATGAAATAATCATGGCAGAAGAAAAAGAAACACTTACTGATAAAGAATTAACATATCGCTATGAGCGATTAGAAATATCTATGTTTAGAAGTAACAGAATTAAAGTGTCAAATGAACCAATTAAAGAATGAAATTGAACTTTTATTGATAAAAATATATATAGCCCTACTTTTGGAAAAAAGATTACTCGTTATTTTTATAAAAACTTTTTTATGACTTTTACATGCAATCCTTATGATAAATATCATCCATTTTATTTAAAATACTGTACGCCATTTTTACCATTAAATAATGAAGTAATGAAAAATCTTAAAAAAATTGGCAAAGTTTATTATGAAAATAAAGACATGTTTAGTGGTTTAGGTTTATTTGTTTTAAGATTTACTATTAAACCATTTTGAGATAAGTTACCGAATATCCAACAAAGAAAATTATTAGAAATGAAAAAAAGTAATGAAGATGAATATAATACTGTTTATTATGGTTTTGAATTTTTAGATAGTGATGCAACAATTTTCCCATTTCAAAAAACAGTAAAATATTGACAATCATATGATTTAAAACAATTTTATAATCAAGAAAAAGATATGTATAAATTTGATTTTTATAGTGTTGGTATTGATTGAGCTACGGGACCAAAAGACCATACTGTATTTATGGTAGTTGGGTTTAAAGAATATAATAATAGTGGATATTATGACCCTTATGTTATTTGTGAATTAATAGTTACTCCAAATGATTTTATTAATGAAAATGAAAAAATTAATGCTTATGTTAATGAAATTTAGGATTAATGGATAATTTTGAAAATTTTGACCAAGCAATTTATTTTTATGATGATAAAGCTAGAACAGCAATTGATTGATTAAATCAAAAATTAATTGATGAACATAATACTATTTTAATAACACAAACTGCTATTAAACATGCTTCAAATTTAAATCAAGAAGCAGGATTAACTAATAGAGTAGTTTGAATGAGAAATATTATGAGTTATGGAAACTTTTATGCAAATAAAGATGATTTACCAAAAACTACTCAATGTTTAGAAGAATTACGTTATGATGAAACAAAACCTAACATTCCTGATAAGAATATGTACCAAGACCCTTATGATGCTCTGTTTTATGCACTGTATCCATATAAAAATGTAATTAGGGGTAAAAATAATGCTAGTGTGAAAAAAAGCATCTTCACATTTGCTATATAATAAACAAGTTGAATATCATTAATATTATTGGTCTCACAAAATAAACGCCTTGCATTTAGGCGTTATTTTTTATTTAAAAGCATACTTGTAAAAATAATCAAAAATAGTACAATTTTAAAGTAAAATAAAGGAAAAAAGGAGTAATTTAATATGAAAACATGAATAAAAACAAATTTAAGTAAAATAACATTAGGATTAGCACTAACTGGTGCTACAACTGGAACAATAGGATTAATCATGGGGGGTGCTTACCCATAATGTTAGTGGAGTTAAATATTAGACTTCTTGCAAAACTATGATATTAATCACATTTTTTAAGTTTAAAAATTTATTTTAATAACACTTTTAATATTTTTTAAAAATTATTGTTCAAAATATGTTTTATTTTTTGTCATTAAAATACAACAAAAATTATTATTTCAAATAAAAAAATAAAATATTAAATTATCAAATATATTTAAATTAATAATTGTAAATTATAAATTGAAGCTATTAAATTAAATCTTAATGCAATTTTTTTTCTTCTATTTCGATATTTTTCACTAATAATTTTAAATTTTTTAAGAATCGCAAAAACATGTTCAATAACAACTCTCATTTTTGAAATAGCCTTATTATTTTTCTTTTCTTCTTTAGTTAAAGAGTTTTTCTTTGATTTTCGTTTAGGTAATAAGACATTTTTATGTATGTTTTGTATACCTTGATATCCTAAATCTACTAAAATAGTTGTTTCTGATAAAAATTTCGTTTTTGAATTTTTTAAAATTTTAAAATCATGATTTTTACCATAAGAAAAATAAGAACTTATAATTTTTTTACTATCTTTTTCAATTATGACTTGAGTTTTTATTGTATGTTTTTTCTTTTTTCCTGAATAATATTGTTTTTGACTTTTTTTGGGCGTTGAATAGTACTTTCAGTCACATCAATGATAACTGTTTTATCTTTAAAATTATTATTTAACAGTGATTTTTGCCCATCAAGTTGTTGAAAATCAGGATGTTTTATTAAAGTATTTTCTATTCACTTGATATTCCTATAGCAACTACTTTCACTCATTCCATAACTTTTAGCAATATGAAAATAAGTTCGATACTCTCTTCAATATTCTAAAGTCATTAATAAACGATTTTCTAATGATAATTTATTAGGTGTACCACCATTTTTAAACTTTTTTACTTCTTCTGTCTTTAAAATTTCTAGAATTTTATTAAAAATAATATCATTTATACCAGTTAATCTTAATAATTCTGGATTGTTAATAGTTTTTACTTTATCAAACATCATAGATTACCTATCTTTTTTATTTTTAATTTTATTTTAAAAATTTAATTTTTAATAGATAGGTTTTGCAAGAAGTCTAATGACTTAAAAAATAAAATTATTAAAGAAGATATAACTATTAAAAATGATGAAACATACTTTGAAACTAAACTTTCTTTAAAAGAAATATGTGAAAACTTTAATATTGAAAATTCTAACATAAAAGAATTACTAAATGATTGTTTAAAAATCCCAGATAATAATTTTGAAAAAATCAAACAACAAAGTAATTTAGATACTAAAGAAAACAAAACTTATAATTATCATTCTGTTCAATTATAAATTAATAAATAATTAAAAATAACCACTATTTATTAGTGGTCATTTTTAATTAAATTATTTATAATTGATTTTTTACTTCTATAATTTTTACCCTATATGTTTCTTTAATACCTTTAATATCAACAATATCACCAACAACACAATTCATAATTGATACTGCTAATGGGCACTCATTAGAAATTAATCCTTCAAATGGATTACTTTCAATACTTCCAACAATTTTAAATTTTTCTTCTGAATCAGAAACAATTTTACCATCTTTAATTTTTACAATTGTTACTCAACTACCAACACGAACTGCTTTGATATTACTATTTTTACGTTGTTTTTGTTCTTCAAGAATAACAGCACTAGTAATAATCGTTTCAAGTTCTTGAATGCGTGCTTCATTTTTACCTTGCTCTTCACGCGCACTAGTATAATCAGCATTTTCTGATAAATCACCATCAGCCCTAGCTGCTTTTAATCGTTCTTTTATCGATTCACGTTCAACATTAATTCGTTTATATAATTCAGTTTTTAACTTTTCTAAACCTTGTTCTGAAATTATTATTTCTTTATTTTTGTTAATTTCGCTCATTAAATGCCTCCATTTATATAATTTAATATTTTAAGAACGTAAATAATTATATCATAAAGTAAATGGTTTTAAAAAAAGTATTCAAAAGAATACTTTTTTTAAAACCATTTACTTTATTAATTTTTCTTCTTTTAATAAAGAAATAATTTCTGTTTTAACTTCTTCAAGTTTTTTATCTTCTTCTTTCTCATCCATTTTTGTAATAATAAAAGCAATTTTACTAAAATTTTTTGCTTGTAAACCTAGAAAATTAAGAACTGACTTAGCTTTAACTTTAGTTTCATTACCAGTAAGTTTTACTGGCTTCGTAATATCTGCATTATCAGGTAATTTAATGACTTCTACCTCAATATTTTTATACTTACTAATAGCAGCAGCAATTTTGGCTATTGGTCGTGCATGTAAACCAATCTTTTTTTCATCATTAATTTGCACAGCATAAATAATACAATTCATTTTTTTCCTCCAAGATTTCTTAAAAATTTGTATAATATAGTTTATTTATAACATATTTTTTATTTTAATAAAAAAAATATATAATTTAAATTTTTCTTATTAAAATAATGTCCTAGTAAATATTCAATTTTTTACAAATAAATTTTAATTTTTTTTAAAATAAATAAATAAATATGGTATTATTTATTAGTTAAAACATTAATAAGGAGAAAATAACTATGGCAAGAAAATGTGCTTTAAGTGGTATTGGTCCACTAGCTGGTAACAACCGTTCGCATGCGATGAACTCTTCTAGAAGAAAATGAAATCCAAACTTACAACCAGTAAAAATTGGTGGAAAAACTTTAATGATTAGTGCTCATACTTTAAAAACTTTAAAGAAAAATAATGCTTTAGATAATAAAAAATAAAGTTATTTTATCTTTTGAATTATATAAATAAAGAATACTAATAAAAGAAAGAAATACTTTTCTTTTATTTTTTTATATTAAATTAAAAATATTAATAATATAGTCTAGAACCTACATTTTTTATAAAAATGAAATAATTTTTCTAGTTTTTATCAATTATATTGTTATAATACGTGTATGATAAAGAAAACTCTCAGTTGGGTGGATTTATATGCTAAAAAAAAGAATTTTGTCATTATTTTGATTAATCACAATGATTACTATTTTTATTGTAACTTTAGTTAGTCATAAACCCTATTTTATTATGGGTGGTTCAACTTCAGTAGCACCTTTAATGCATACATTAATGGAAGACTATCCTGATAATCATAAAGAAGCAGATTTTACTTATAACAGTTTAGGTTCAGATGCAGCAGTAATTCCCGTTAATAAAAATATGTTTGGTATTGGCTGACTTTCAAAGGAATATACAACTCCTAATAATAATTTAATTTCTTTTGTTTTATCAAAAGATGGCATGATTTTAGTTTATAATTTACCAAAAGATTGCTTAGGTAATGATAAACCTCTAAATTTTACACAAGATAAAGTAAAAAAAATGTATTTAAAATCGTCTATTTTCTGAAGAGATTTATTTCCACAAAATACTTCAGAACCAAATCAAGGTTGAATCAAACCAACTTGTGACCTCAAAATTTTACCTTATACTAGAGAAAATGGTTCAGGAACACGAGATGTTTTTAATGAAAAAGTTCTGGGTGATTCAAAAGCATATTATCCACAAGCAATAACCGTTAATTCAAGTACACAAATGTTTAATATGTCTAGTGGTGGTGTTGGTTATAGTTCATATTCAGATAAAAAACAATTAGATTCAAATAAACAATTCACTAATATTCATATTGCTAATTGAGAAAAAATTGCTCCAAGTTTAGATACCATTAAAAATTGTACTTATCAGTTATCACGACCATTTACAGGTTTAATAAATAAAAATTTTAAACAAATTAATACTTTAGTTAAATTTCTAAAATTCTTGTTTATTCCTGGCTATCCAGGTCATAACGAATACGTAGTTCCTGCTTTTTCAGAAGCTCAATACGCACAATCAGCAGTACCATTAACTGACAAATTAAATCATGATTTAAATCAGTGATTAAACAATTTTCCATAAAGGAGTATTAATAAATGAAATCCAAATCTTTTAAAAAGTTTTGACATAAAATAACTTTTAATCATTTTAATAAAAATCATGATCCAAAAAATGTTTTTATTAGTGAACAAAAAAAACATACTTATGATTTGATTGCTAAAATTTGTGTATTGTCTATATCTTCATTAGCACTAATTGCCGCTTCATTATTAATTGGTTTTATTATCGGCCAAACATTTAGTAATATGAGTTTTCTTAATTGATTTAAAATGTTAGGAAATAGTAAATGATTACCTAGTGCTAATAGTTTTGGTATTATTGCCTTTGTTGTTGCCACTTTTTGAGTTGCGCTATTTTCAATGATACTTGCTGTTCCTTTAAGTTTACTAACATCATTATTTATATGTGAATTTTTACCACCAAAATTAAAAAAAACAACATTAACTTTAGTAGAATTATTATCTGGTATTCCTTCAGTTGTTTTTGGTGCTTTTGGTTTAATGACCATTGGTCCTATTTTTGTAAAAATGGGAGCACCAACCAAAGAAAATATGATGACAGCAAGTTTTATTTTATCAATGATGGCATTACCAACAATTATTTCATTATCTGTTAATGCTATTACTAGAGTACCAAAATCTTATCTATATGCATCATTAGCACTAGGTATTAGCAGGACTGACACTAGTTTTAAAGTCATTTTTAAAGCGGCAAAAACCAAAATCATTGGTGCAATAATTTTTGGATTTGGAAGAGTCATTGGTGAAACAATGGCCGTTGTCATGATTGCTGGTAATAGTACTCTAACCCCCAATTTTGCACATGGTCCACTTGCATTTTTATTTAGTTCAATTTCTACTTTAGCGGGAGTAATTGGACTAGAAATTGGAGAAGCAGTTAGTTCTCAACAAATATCAGCATTATATGGAATTGGTTTATTTTTATTTATTATAGTTTCAATCATTAACTTTATTGTTTTAATAATTTATAAACGTAGTGATAAAAAAGCAAAAGGTCATAAAAAACCACGAAATTATAATTTAAAAAAAATAAATCTATCTGATAATCAACTAATGTTAACTATTAGTGAAAAAACTATTAAAAATCAAGGCTGAAAACACTTTAAAGACTATTTTCGATTATTCTTTATGGGGCTAGCTTGTTTTATTACTATGGGATTAATTATTTGAATTATTGGTGATATTATTATTAATGGTATCTTCAACATTAGTGGTAATGCTGGTAGTAGCGTTTTCAATTTTAATTTTGCGGCTTTAATTTGAACAACCAGTGATGAAGGTTACTTATCAATTATCACAATGACATGTTTATTGGTATTAACAACAATTACTATTGCTATGCCATTAGGTATTATTGGCGCAATTTATCTTCAAGAATATGCCAAAAATGGTTGATTTGCTTCAATATTACGTTTTGTGCTAAATACCTTAACTTCTACGCCATCAATTATCTTTGGTATGTTTGGATTTACTTTTTTTATTACTTTCTTACAAATAAGTTTCTCAGCAATTGCTGCTAGTTTAACATTAACAATTGTTATTTTACCACTTATTATTAGAGCAGTAGAAGATACATTAAAATCAGTACCTATTGAATATCGTCAAGCATCATTAGCACTAGGTGCTAGTAAATTTGAAACAATAAGAAAAGTAGTTATTCCAGCTGCCATTGGTGGCATTATTACTAGTATGATTTTATCAATGGGTAGAATTATTGGTGAATCAGCACCAGTTTATCTAACATTAGGAAGCACTGTTGCTTTTCCCAATAAAGGTTTCTTAAGTTCAGGACAAACTTTAACAACCCATATTTTATTAGTTAATAAAGAATCAAATGACCCTAATAAATTAGGAATGATGTACCAAACAGCACTAATAACAGTTATACTAATATTTATTTTAAATTTTATAGCAAAACATTTTGAAAAAAGTTTAACAACAGGAATCGGGGTGAAAACAAAATGCTCAATTGAATTATTAAAAGAAAAAATGAAAGCAAGAAAGAATCAGCGAATAGCAATAAAAAAAGAAAAGTAAATGTGATTAAACCTTACTTTTTAAAAGTGAAAGATAAATTTAAGAAAAAACCAAATAACAAATCAAATAATTTATCAAATATAGAAAATATTCCAAAAAGTAATTATGTTTTTACTATTAAAAATTTAAATTTCTTCTATAATCATGGTAAAAAACAAGCTTTATTTAATATAAATTTAGAAATAAGTCGTAATCAAGTAACCGCTTTTATTGGACCAAGTGGTTGTGGCAAATCAACATTACTACGAACTTTAAATAGAATGAATGATTTAATTGATGGTGTTAAAATTAATGGACAAATATTATTCAATAATGAAGATATTTATGAAAATAAAAAAAATATTATTTCATTACGAACTAAAGTTGGAATGGTATTTCAAAAACCTAATCCCTTTCCAATGTCAATTTATGATAATGTTGCATATGGTCCAAAAAATCAAGGCATTAAAAACAAAAACATTCTAAATCAAATTGTCGAAGATGCTTTAAAAAAAGCGGCTTTATGAGATGAAGTTGCTCAACACTTATTTGATTCAGCATTATCATTATCAGGTGGCCAACAACAACGTTTATGTATTGCTCGTGCTATTGCCCTAAAACCAGAAGTACTATTAATGGATGAACCAACTTCAGCTCTAGATCCGATTGCCGCATCTAAAATTGAAGACTTAATGAATGATTTAAAATCAGACTTTACAATTATTGTTGTTACTCATTCAATGCAACAAGCAGCACGAATTTCTGATAAAACTGCTTTTTTCTTAAATGGAGAAGTCATTGAATATAATAATACTAAAAAAATATTTTCACGACCAAAAGATAAAAGAACAGAAGATTATATTACCGGCAGATTTGGTTAAAAATATATATAATTAATTATAGAGAAAGGAGGAAAAAATGAAAATAATTAACCGTAGATTTGATTTAGATATCATAAATTTAAAACAAAACTTATTAACTTTATTAAAAGAAGTAAAAAAAGAACATAAAGACGCTTTAATAGCAATGGAAACACAAGATTTTGATATGTCAAAAAGAATTGTTGAAACCGATAAAGAAATTAGAACAGTCGCTGAAAGTTTAACAATTACTGCAATTTGAAGTATTGCTCAACAAAATCCTTTTGCTACTGACTTACGTACTATTATTGGCTATATGAATATTATTCGTGATTTAGAACGTATTTCAAATTATGCTAAAAATTTATCCAAATTTAATGTCAAATATAAACCAGAAATTAAATTAACATCTCAATTATCAGGATTAATGAAAAAAGTATTTAAAATGATGGATTTAATTGGTGAATCTATAAATGAAAATGATATTAACAAAGCTTATCAAGCAGCAGAATATGATATCGATATTGATAATCGTTTTCGTGAATCAATGAAAAACATTGTCAATATGTTAAAAGTAAACAAAAATAATGATCAACTCTCTCAATATACATCAACAATGCAACAGTTGAAATATATTGAAAGACTAGGTGATCACTTAGTTAACATTTGTGAAACAATAGTATATATTATTAAAGGTAAATTTTATGATTTATCTTCAACAAAAATATCTGAATAATTTATCAATCATTGTTAAAATAATTACTTTTTTTGCAAGTTTCATTTAAATATTTGGGAGCGTACCGATGTTGTCAATAATATTCAAATTTGTCTTAAAATTATAAAGTTAGACGAGAATAATTTTGACTTCAATATGCAATTGTGAGTTAATCTTAACACTTGTAAAATATTAGTCAACAATAATACTTACTTTTATAATTCAAAAATTCTTATTAAAGTTTGCTTTAATAGGTAATGTTTAGTAATCTGTGTAACTTACAAAAATAACTATGTTTAATTAATTCTAGTAAATATAATTAAATGACTAGAAAGAGTGAGTTACAGATGGCTAAAAAGCAAAATATTAATAATAATGATCCAATATCACAAGCAGTAGATTTATTATTAGAAAATACTGAAGATTTAACAATAGTTTTTAAAGAGGGAGGATTATATAAAGAATTAACAAAAAGATTAGTAGAAAAAATGTTGAATTCTGAGATGCAAAATTATTTAGGATATGATAAGAATCAACATAGTAATAGTGACAATGCTCGTAATGGTATAAGTTCAAAAAAATTAATAACCCAACAAGGTAAAATTGAAATTGATGTACCAAGAGATCGTAATAGTAATTTTATTCCTGTAATAGTTGCAAAAAGACAAAGAAGATTTGATGGTTTTGATCAACAAGTTCTTTCTTTATATGCAAAAGGTATGACATTATCAGATATTAGAATGCAATTACAAGAGTTATATCATGGTGCTGATATTAGTGAAAGTGTTATTAGTCAAATTACTGATGATGTTATTGATGACGTCAAAGCATGGCAAAATCGACCATTAGATAGTGTTTATCCGATTGTTTATTTTGATTGTATAGTAGTTAAAGTACGACAAGATAAACGGATTATTAATAAATCAGTTTATATAGCTTTAGGAGTTGATTTAGAAGGTAAAAAAGATGTTTTAGGTTTATGAATTAGTGAAAATGAAGGTTCTAAATTTTGATTAGCCAATTTCACAGAAATGAAAAATCGTGGCTTAAATGATATTCTGATTGCTTGTAGTGATAATTTAACAGGCATGTCAGAAGCAATACAATCAGTTTATCCTAAAACCGAACATCAATTATGCATCGTTCATCAAATTAGAAATAGTTTGAAATATGTCTCATATAAGCATAGAAAATCTCTAGTTGCAGATTTAAAACCAATTTATACTGCATGTAGTGAAGAACAAGCAATGCAAGCTTTAGAATCATTTGAAAATAAATGAACTAAACAATATCCACAAATTGCTAAATCTTGATATAAAAATTGAGATAATTTAATGGTTTTTATTAGTTATCCTGCAGAAATAAAAAGGGTAATTTATACCACAAATGCTATTGAATCTGTTAATAGTCAATTACGAAAAGTTATCAGAAATAAAAAAAGTTTTTCCTAATGATATGGCAGTTTTTAAAATATTTTATTTAGCAATTGAAAATATAACAAAAAAATGAACAATGCCCATTCAAAATTGAAATACAGCAATTGCTCATTTTATGATAAAATTTGAAGATAGAATTAATCTAAACTAGTACTTTGTAAAACAAAGATACACAGATTACATAAAAGCCTCAATAAAAAACCTATTTGTTCAAGATTAACTTAATTCATTTTTAAATTCATAAATATGAATATCAGTTTTATCAACAACAAAACCAATAACATACGAAATACCACAAAGAAAATCAATAATTCTTCTTCGATCATTTTCAACAGTTGTTGTTAAATTAACTTTAATTGGTTTTTGTAAAATCATAGCATTAGCAACTGATTCAATTTCTTGATAATTTTTAGGAGCAAATTCTTGTATTTGTTCTTGAAAACTGGTTTTATAATTACTATTTTCATCATTGTCTTTATATTTTTTACTTCTTCATCCCATAATTAATTAAACTCCCTTTCGTCTTCGTAAAAATGATGGTAAATCATCATCTGCTTCCATTGCTGCTTCTTGGACTAAATTTTGTTGTTCTTCTTCTTTTTTCTTTGTTTGTTCTTTAATTTCTTCACTTAAATATTGAGTCTTATTGGTAATAAATTCATGATTATCAACTTTTGAACTATAAACAAAATTATTAGCATTAGCACCTTCTTCATCAAAACCAGTGGCAATAACTGTTACAATCATTTCATCATTTAAATTTTCATTAACAGCAACACCAAAAATGATATTAACATCATTACCCGCAGCATCACGAACTAAATCAACAGCAATATTAGCATCAGTTAATGTCATTGTTGTTCCACCAGTAACATTAACAATAGCATTTTTAGCACCCTTAATTGTCACATCATCAAGTAAAGGAGAAGAAATAGCTTTTGTTGCGGCTTGTTTAGCTTTATGTTCACCCTTTGACATTCCAATACCAAATAAAGCATTACCTTTATTTTCAATAATAGTACGAACATCAGCAAAATCTAAATTTATTAAAGCAGGAACAGCAATTAAGTCAGTAATAGTCTGTACACCTTGACGTAAAATATTATCTGCTTCTTTAAACGAATCTTTAAGAGGGATATTACCAATTACTTGTAATAATTTATCATTAGAAATAATAATAATTGCATCAACTTGTTTCTTTAAATTTTCAATTCCAACTATAGCATGAGCATTACGATTACGTCCTTCAAATTTAAATGGTTTAGTAACAATAGCAATTGTTAAAGCACCACATTCTTTAGCAATTCTTGCAACAATTGATGCAGCACCAGTACCAGTACCACCACCCATACCAGAAGCAATAAAAACCATATCTGCACCATCTAAAGCACGTTTAATTTCTGCTTCACTTTCAATTGCGGCTTGTTTACCAATTTCGGGATTAGCTCCTGCTCCAAGTCCCTTTGATAATTCTTTGCCCAAAATAATTTTATTTTCAGCTGGTGATGCATTAACTACTTGTGCATCAGTATTAGCAACATAAAAATCAACACCTTGTACCTCTGCTTCAATCATTCTATTAACAGCATTATTACCAGCACCACCAATACCAATTACCCGAATTGATGCTATTGGTTTAAATTGTGAATTATTATGTTCCATTTTATTTTCCTCCTGAGTAATCAAATTGTCTTCTTCTATTTACTACCATCATTATACTGATAATTTGGTTGAAAGGGGGAATTATAATGCTTATTATCATGATTATTAGAATGCGTATAATGATTTAATTTTGATACAATTTCTGGTTTATGTATTGATGAAATATAATTATTACTAAAAACATTTACTAAATGTTGGTAGTGAGTATTACCGATTAAAGTAGTTCACTGATAACTATATGCACCAGGAGTTTGACTAAGCATATATTTTACTTCTTTTAGTTTACTATTATTTTTAAAATAGTTGGCAAAACCACATAAACCAATAGTAATTCCCGTAAAAATAATTTCCATATCTGAACTATTATTATCACTAACTTCATCAAGAAAATATTCAATACAAGAAATAATTTCATTAATTTGTCTTTTAACTGTTGCTTGTAAATCAGTTTTTGTTAAACGAACAATAGATTTTGTTTGATCATCAACATACTTATCAACAACAACATCGCATAAATAATTACTACTTATATTAATAATTTTTTGTAAATATCTTTCAGCTTTATCATAACCACAATGCATTTGCTTCATTAATGATTGAATTATTTGATTTCAACCAATTTTAATATTAGTTGTTGCAAATAATACTGAATTACTAAAAACACTAATCTTAGTACTATTAATATTTCAATCAACTAAAACTGTATTACGATTAAAATCAATATTTTTAATATTACATACTAATGCAAATTGATCTAAAGTAACAGTTAACAATTCTGTTTCGGCATTAGTTAATACTTCGAGGTGAGAATTATATAAACTTTTAGGTAATGAATAAACTAAAGCATCAACATGCATAACTTGTCCTTTTTTTGCAATTGGTAATGAACAATTACCAATTGCATGATCAACTTTAAAATTGTATGGTTTAGTTAAACAAATAATTTCACTATTATCAATAGTAATGTTTTTAGCCATTTCAATCACTTTACTACAATCTTCATCAGTGATAATGTGATTAGCATCTTTAAAATCAAGTGATGCTTGTGATTGATAAATTTTTAAATTATTTGAAGGTAAAGTTAAGGCAATACGTTGTACTTTTATATTTAAAGTATTATTAATTTTATTAATAATTTGCCTTAATAACTTACCTGTAGCAATTGAATTAATAATTACACCATTTTCAGAAAACTGTTCAGTATCAACAGTTTCTTTATATAAAACCTGAATTTGATTATTAACATAATTATTAACCATAACTTTTAAACTAAAATCTTCAATTTGACATACAACATATAGTTCTTGAAAATTCATATTGCTCACCTCCAAACATTTTTATGAATCAATATAAGTAATAACTCTTAGTTTTGCACTTCGTGCTCTTGGATTTTTATTTATTTCATCAGGCTTTGGTGTAATTGGTTTTTTAATTATTAACTGATATTTTGTTTTTCAATTATTGTGAACTGGTAATTTAGCATATAATTGTGCTTGTGGATCAATTAAAACTTCATTAAAAGTTTGTTTAACAATACGATCTTCTAAAGAATGAAAACTAATAACAACAATTCTACCATTAGATTTTAATAATTTCAAAGATTGTTTTAAAGAAGATTTTAATGTTTCTAACTCATTGTTAACAGCAATTCTTAATGCTTGAAAAGTCTTTTTGGCAGGATGATGATGCTTATTTAATACTCTTACTGGTAATGATTTTTTAATAATCGTAACCAATTGTAAAGTGGTATCAATTGGTTGAAAAGTTCTTGTTTTAATAATATTTTTAGCAATACTACTAGCAAATACTTCTTCACCATAATTTTTAATAATTGTTTTTAATTGCTCATAATTATAATTATTAACAATATCTCACGCATTTAATTTTTGACTTTGATCCATACGCATATCTAACTTAGCATCTTTCATATAACTAAATCCTCTAATATCTTCATCAACTTGTGGTGATGATATACCTAAATCATATAATATACCATCAACTTTAGTAATATTTCTTTTTAAAAGCTCAGATTGAATATTTGCAAAATTACTTTTAATTATTTCATATTTATCTTTAAAATCTTTTAAAATAATTTTACTATTATCAATGGCCATTTGATCTTGATCAAAAGCATATAGTTTGCCAGAGGTAAGTTTTGATAGTATAACTTTACTATGACCTGCTCGTCCTAATGTACAATCGACATAAATACCATCAGGTTTAATATTTAAGAAATCAATTACTTCTGTTAACATTACAGAAATGTGTCTTGCATTGATATTATTCATAATTTTTATATCTCATCTAGAGCTGCTGCCGCCGACTCAATTTTATCCTTGGTATCTTGATTAAAACTATTTCAATTAGTTTCTGATCAAATCTCAATTTTATTCGATAGTCCAATCATAATTACTTTTTGTTTAATATCAGCTAGTGTCAATAATGAATGTGGAATATTAATGCGACCTTTACTATCAATAGTTAATTCTTCTGAATTAGCAAATACTTGTCTTGCTAAAATTCTGGCTTCTTTCTGACCTTCGGATTGTGATAAGATTTTATCTTGTCATTTAATAAATTCAATTTCGTTACGAATAACTAAACAGCCTTCAAAACCTTTAGAAACAATAACAATCTCATTGTTATGAAAATAATTTCTAAACTTAGAAGGAATTATCATTCGTTTCTTTTCATCTAATGTTGACAATGATTGTCCTATTAGCATAATATCACCCACACTTTCCCACTATTACCCATATTATATAACCTTTGGCATATAATTGCAATTGATTACTTTAAATGTATGACTAGTCAGTAAAATAAAAGAACATATAATAATAAAAATAAAAACTCATTTACTTTAAAAAAATAAAGAAATGAGTTAAAACTTTTTAAATTTACCGTTTGTCAATATTATATGCTTTTATAAAAAAACAAATATAATATTTTATTATATTATTCTAAGTTTTATTATAATTACTTACTTAGAAATTAAATACTTTTGATCAAATTAAATAGTGTTATTAATAAAAAAGTTTTTAAATTTAGGTAATTTATTAGAATTAGAAATTGCTGAACCAACAGCAAAATGAGTGTGATTTAGTACATTGGATACATCTCAATTTGAAAGATCTTGATCAAATAATACTGCGCCAGCAAACATACCAGTCATAATTCTTACATTGGATACATTTCATTTTGATAAATCTTTATTAAATGCTAAAGTATTGGCAAATGTACCAACCATATCTTCTACACTAGATACATTTCAAGTTGATAAATCTTGATTAAATAAAAAACAACCAGTAAACATAGCGCTCATACTTCTTACTGGAATGGCAACACTTTTTAGGACTATTTTTTGGTAAACATTTGTTGTTGATATTTAACTGGAGTTAAGTAGTTTAAAGTGCTGTGAATTCTTATATTGTTATATCAATTGATGTAATCAAATAATTCTAATTTTAATTGGATTAATGATGTAAAATTTTTATCATTAATAAATTCGGTTTTAAAAGTTTTAAAAGTTGCTTCAGCAACAGCATTATCATAAGGACAACCTTTTTTACTTAAAGAACGGTTAATGTTGAATGCTAGTAAAAGTTTATCAATAATTTTATTGTTAAATTCATTACCGCGATCACTATGAAATATTTGAATATCTTTTAAACAGCGATTTGATTGCATAAATGCTTGATGTACTAATGATGCATCTTTTTTAACTCCAACACTATGTCCGATAATTTCGCTGTTAAATAGGTCTATTAATAGGCAAATATAGTTTCACCTACCATTAACTTGTACATAAGTTAAATCACTAACAATAACTTCATTTTTAATCCTATTCTTAAATTTTCTATTAACAAGATTAGTTATTTGACTATCGTTAACTTTGTTATTATGATTTTTGAATGATAATTTAGTATATTTTGATATTAAATTATGTTCATTCATAATTTTTTTAATTTTTCTGCGCGATAAATAAATTTCTTGGTTTTCTAGAATTTTTTTTTAATCTTCTAGTACCATAAACTTCTTTATTTTCTTTAAAAGCACTAATAACAGCTTCATCATAAATATTATTTTTGATTTTATTTTCTTTTTTCTTTAAATTAAAATAATATGTTGATTTAGATATTTTTAAAAAACGACACATTGTGCGAATTTTATATTTAGCTTTATTTTTGACAATAATTTCTATTTTCTGCCTATTATTAGTGCTGCTTGCTTTAAAATATCATTTTCCATTCGTAATTGCTTTAATTCTTTTCTTAATTTAATTAATTCATTTTCTTCAAAAGAACGATTATCTTTAGTTTTAAAACTTCCTGAATTACTAAATTGCTTAATTCAATTGTAAGTAGCTGCTCTTGTAACATTATATTCTTTAGCAAGGCAAGATACTGATTTGCCACTTTGATATAAAGCTACTATTTGTTTTTTAAATTCATCGGTATATGAGTTAATATTGGCCATAATTATAGTTCCTTTCTTTTAACAAATTTGTTTACTTGTCTACGTAATTAGTGTCCAATAAATTGTAACCCATCCATACATTAGATACATCTCAAGTTGAAATATTATCATTAAATGATAAAGCACCAGCAAACATACCACCCATACTTCTTACATTAGATACATTTCACTTTGAAAGATCTTGATCAAATTTTAAACTACCATTAAACATAACAAGCATATCTGTTACATTAGATACATCTCAATTTGAAATATCACCATTAAATGAAGTAGCACCAGCAAATACACTCAACATACTTGTTACTCTAGATACATCTCAAGTTGATAAATCTTGATTAAATTGTGAAGCACCCAAAAACATAACATTTAAAGAAGTTATTTCTGGTGGTAATTTGTCAGGTACTTCTTTAATTGTTTCTGGCATTCTAACAACTTGAATTTCACCTTGTTTGTTTTTATAAAAACCAATTTGAATAATTTTGGTAGTTTTTATATTTGATAAATCTCTTTTATTAGTTGTTTGTTCTTTTCCATCTTTATCAATGTAAATTGTATCTTGTTGTGTTTTATTATCTAAAAGTTCAATTTTTTGTGGAGTTTTATTTAAAACAGTATTTAAAGTTCCAATAGATGTCCCAAATGTTAAAACACTTAGTGCAGTAATCAATGTTTTCATATTGAAAACCTCCCTTTTTATTTTATTCAATAACTTTTTATTAAATCTATAAGTTATTTATATCTTAGAATGCTTTTTAAGATAATGCAATAACAAATATTTATACTCCCACAAAACACTACTTTTAGCACAACATTAACAAATCAAACAATAAAAAACCACTAGCAACAACAAAGATGCTAGTAGTTTTTTATTATTAAATTTTAAAAATCTATTTAAATAAATTTAACAAAAAACTATTACTAATTAGCAACAAAAACTGAATTAACAGAGTTTAATGAAGATGAATCATTATCAATATTTGTTTCATTACATCTTGTCTTAAATTCTTCATCATTAATTAATAAAGTACCATTTTCTTCATTATCCAATATGCTCTGATTTTCATTATTAGTCTCAAAATCAATACGATTTCAAAATTTATTTATTAATCAATTAGTAGTTCCAGAAACTCCATCAAGTGTAGCAAAAATTGGAGCAATAATTTTTGAATCAAGACCAGGTGTTCAAAATAATGATCCTCCTCCAATAATTGCAGCAAAAGGACATAATAAATTAAAACCATCTTTAATTGACTTTAATATTTTATTAGTTGCTAAATCTTTATTAGTAAAATAAATACGTGTAAGTGTTGTTGTTCCAGCCAAAACACCAGAAATAGCAGATATTTCAAAAATAATAAATCGTAGTAAATTAGGAATTGTTAAATCTCAATTACTTGCTTTAGTAAATATTGTTTTAATAAAATTAACATCTAATGTTGTAACTATATATGAGGTATTTGTTAATATTTTTCAAACTTCTATTAATGTTGCTACTTTTTTACTATCTGGTAAAAATGTAAATGCTGTCCCAAAAACACCCCTATTTAAAGCATTTGCTAAATTTAATCATTGTGAAACTTGACGAGCATTATGTAATAATTTAGTAGTTGCACCAGCACTACCAGCACCAATAGCATTTAAAGCAATAGTAATAATTTTTTTATACTTTTCTTGATTATTTATCATTTAATTACTCTTCTTTCTAAGTTAAAATTTCTCTAATTAAACAGCAAAAAAACCTGTTTAGGTAATAATACTAAACAGGCTTAATGATTTAAGCATATATTTCTTGGCTGTTCATATACATTATAAAATCAAAACATTTAAAAAACAATATTCAAAATAAAGAAAATAAAAATTATCTTAAGTAATGTAAATAATAATCTTTACTTAGATTATCAATAAAAAATTAAAAAAATGATTTTAAATAATATTTGTTTAAAATCATTTTTTATATTATTTTTTATTGTTTCTTCTTGAAACATTTATTTTATTTATTAAATTTTGGTCATTTACTAAGATCTGATGCAATTCCTGACTCAATAGCAAAATTATCATGGTTTTTTACTTTTTCAACTTTTCATTTTGAAATATTTTGATTGAAGGAAGTTGCATATGCAAACATATCACTCATATTTGTAACATTAGATACATCTCAAGTTGAAATATTACCATTAAATTTTCAAGTTCTACTAAACATACCACTCATATCTGTGACATTAGATACATTTCATTCTGACAAATCCTGATTAAATGATGATGAACCTTCAAATGATCCAGAAGCACTAAACATATTATTCATAGTTGTCAGCTTCGACACATTTCAATTAGTAATATTACCATTAAATTCTCAAGTTTTACTAAACATAGCAGACATATCTGTTACATTAGATACATCTCATTTTGACAAATCCTGATTAAATGTGGCTGCATAATAAAACATTTGTTTCATAGTTGTCACCTTCGACACATTTCAATTAGCAATATTACCATTAAATACTAATGTGTCACTAAACAGACTGCTCATATTTGTTACATTAAGCTGACAAATCCTGATTAAATGATTTCGCACGAGTAAACATATAACTCAAAGATGTTATTTCTGATGGTAACTGATCTGGTACTTTTTGAATTGTTTTTGGCACTCTAGCAACTTGAATTTCACCTTGTCGATTCTTATAAAAACCAATTTGAACAACCTCTTTACTTTCTATCTCTGACAAATCTTCTATATTAGTTTTTATTTTTTCTCCATTTTTATTTTTGTAAATTGTATCTTGTTGTGTTTTACTTTGAATGTAATTAGTTGTAATATTAGTTTTTTCTTCAATTGTATTTAAAATATTGATTAAATTTCCTGTAGTTGTTGCAAGTGTTAAAACACTTAATATTGTTAATAATGATTTCATAATTAGTCCCCTTTATTTTCCCCAATAACTTTTTCTTAAATCTATAAGTTATCTATATTTTAAATTGTTTAAAGAGAAATGCAATAACTGACTTGTATATTAATATACTTTTTAAATTAAAATATCTAATTATTGAAGGAAATTATTAAAAATTATTGACTAATATGAAATAATTTTATTTTAAAGATTTTACTTGTAAGAAAATTAGCATTTTTAAATGTAATATCATAACTTTTATTATCTAAATTATTTTTAATTTTATAACTTAAAACTGCACTAACACTACCATCATCATGTTTAAATGTATTCATTGCAATATCACTTAAAGTAAAATAACTATTATTGTTAATATCAAAATATTTACTATACATATCTTTATATAAATTTTCTTGGTCCTTTAACATATTATCAAGAATACCATTATGATGTGTTTTATCAACTATTATATTTAGTAAGGAATTTAAACTGATAGTAGGAGTATTTAATCAATTAGAAAAGTTTGCAAGAACACTATCTTGTTTAAAATTAGTTTCATCAGCAAATTGAACACCTAATAATTGTAATATTTCTTTAGTTTTACTAATATTATCTGTTGTTGGGTGATTAATAATATATTTAAGATTATTTAAAGCATTAATAAAATCTTTACTACCGAAAGTTAAATCTAAATATTTTACTAAATCTTTTAAATCAATTAATGGATTTGTTGTTAAATATTTGTTAGTAAACTCAAATATTTTATTAATTGTGTCATTAATTGGAACATTTTTAATTGCTGATTCTAAACTATTAACAACTTGTTGAGGAATATCACTAATAGCTGAAATAAAAGAAAATTTCTTTTGAATCTCAGGTAATGTTCAATATGAATCAGTTCATGCAAAGGTAGCTTTCGCAATAATATCTTCACCAAAAGGTCCGGTCATTAAATTGGTAACTAATTTAAGCATATTATCTTTTGAAGATATTAATTCTTGAAAAATAGTTAATACTTTTTTTAGTTGAACTGTATTATTTTTAAGTGGTGTTTTATCATCTCAAGTAATACTATCAATACCAAGAGTTGGATTAGTTAATTTTAATACTTCACTTTTAACCATTGGTATTATTGTTTTTATTAAATAAGGTCATGCCACTGGATTTGTTAAAATCTTATTAAGAGTTTCACTAAATGTAGCATTAAAATTATCAGAATTAAAACCGATAGGTCCAGCACCTCATAAAGCATATTTAATATTATCGCTAATCATTTCCCCAATATATTTTCCTGATATTGACTTAAACATATAATTAAAATTAACACCAGCTATATATTCATAAAATTGATTTCAATTTCAATTTTTTGCTTCATCTTTAACATAGTATCACTTTTCATGACTTGGAATATTTCAAGCTTGAGCAAATGTCGCTTTCTTTGACATATAATCTTGCATTTTTTCAAAAGTAGTATTACCACTAAAATTATCTTCTTGATCTCAATCTGCTAATAATTCATCAATAGTATTAGTTATAATTGGAATATAATTAGTATAAGATAAGTAATCATTAATATTTGGTATTAAATTTTTAATATTTTTTAACATTCCATCAATCATATTAACAGTATCATCATTAGATAAAATAGAATTATTTAAATAATTTTTAAGCATTGGCAATATGTCATGATAACTACTATAGTTATTAATATTATTAGTGATAGCATCAACTTTAGATTGATTAATACCATTACGTTGAAATAAAAACTGAATAGTATTAATACTATTACCATCTAAGTTACTAGTTCAATCATTAATAAAATCATTTCCAGTATTCTTACCTGTAAGATTATCAATTTGAATAGAAGGGGTTTGATTATACATATCATTTAATAAATTATTAGTATTAAAACCTTTATTTTTAGCAATTAATAACGATTTACCAACAATAGAGGTTTCATTAGCATACTTAGTTGCTGTTTTAGTATCAACATTGTTGTTGGCAAAATTATTAATACTAATATTGCTTGTATCAATTGTGAATGCTAAAAGCGACATGCTAGAACTTAATAAAAGGCTGGTAGTAAAAAATAAATTTAATTTTTGTCTCATATTTTACACTCCATTTATAATGATTTTCTTATTATTATAAACTATTACAAAATAATGTACAGTAAATTTTATTTTTAAAAAAAATATCTACTAATAAGTTAAATTAGTAGATATTTAATACATTTTAATTATGAATTTAATTAGATATTCCGTTTTTGTTAAGTTAGGACTAATAACTAGTAAAGGAATATTTATAAATTTATGAGAAAGTATGTTTATTATATTTTTTTGTTGTAGAAACATTAGTTTTTGGTGTATAAGCATTAGTTTGTGTTTTATTAAAAACATGTGTTGGTTTAACTGAATGATTATTCTCTTGAGTAAAATGAAATTTTTTTTGTGTTGATGTAATTTATTATTACATTTATTAAACAAATGTTTAATCAAATGTAAGGGATTTACCATAGAGTGATGATGGTGACATAAAATATCAACAATATTAGTTAATAAATAATTAACATTTTTATTAGCTTCCAAATTATGTTGGATAGGTTTTTCCAAAATGCTATAAAAAGTAGGAATAATATTATTATAATTAGCGATATCTCTTTCCTGTAAATATGTTAACATTTCCAATACTTTTTTATTATTTACTAAATCATTATTACTTTTAAATTTAAACTTTCTATTCTTGATAATGCTACTATGATAAGAATTTGGATCACATAAACGATATTTTATTTTCCTTGATGATGTTATTTTTTTTTCTTAATTTCAGAAAAAATATTATTATAAAACCAATTAAAAAAATAATACTCATGATAATAATTAAAATAACTATTAACTTCATATGTTACTCCCACATTTTATTTTTAATTAATAACTATTAATTTAACATTTTATTTTATAAAATAAAATACTTTTTATTAAAAATAATAACGTTTAGCAGAACCTATCTTTCTTTCAACTAAGCTAAATAAGATAAAGATAAAAATAAATCTTAAAATTTCAATACCAAGTAAAATAAATAATATAATTACTGAATGATTATTAAAATTAAGAATATTATTATCATATTCATCAGGTCTTGGTAGGTTAGGACTAAAATAAAGTACTACTAAAGTTAAAGCAAAAGATAAAGTAGCAATAATCGCATTTAAGGGTACTATTACTAGACCAGCACTTACTTTTTTGATAGTATCTACTTTCAAATTTTTACTTTTATTACACAATTTAAAAAGATAGTAGTAAATAAAATAAAAAGAAACAATAAATAAAATATTAGCAATATTATCAAAGAAAATTTGAATTGGCGGATGATCACTATCTGCTAATAAATGTAATCAAGGTTCAATAATACCAATTGCTAATGTATAATATAAACCAATAATTGGTAAAGCAAAAGCAATAATTAATGAATCAAAAATTCTTAATGGTAAAATTACTCCCATAAACTGAATAGGTATTTCAATTAATGAAGAAGCAACAGCTAATCCCAATAAAATTCCTGTCAAAGTAATATTAAAAATTTGTTGTTTTGAATTAATCTTTATTTTTTTCTTTGTTTTTATATCTACTTTTTCTTTTTCTTGGTCAACACTTTTAACTATCATTATAACTTCTCCTTTTTAAAATAGGTATTTAATTAATTAAATACTTATTTATAAAAATTATAAATTAATTTTAATCAAAAAACAAGACATTTATTAAATTTTTATAAAAACTATTAATACTACTCTAATTTAGAAAATTAATTAACAATAAAAATAACAAAAACTAAAAAAATAAATTATAATATTAATCATTAATTTAAATAATGTTAAATCCTTATATAGATATTTTTCTGTATTAGGATTTTTATTAAATAAAATTGCTAAAAGAAAAGGAAGATTAAAAGATGGCAAAAAAATATACACCGGAAATAAAAGAAAAAGTATTACAATATTTACAAGATGGTAAAAGTTATGGTGAAATCAAAAAAGAAACTGGCATTTCAAAAACAACAATTTGAATTTGAAAGCAAAAAGCAAGAAAGAATGAACTTAAAGCAAAACATTCAGTCAACTCAGCTCCAAGAGATATATTAGAAGCAACCATCAATATTGCAGAAATAAATTGTGATAATAATGAAAATCAAAATTATAAAGAAGAATTTTTAAATCAACAGCAAGCAATAAATTTATTATCACTAAATATTAACAAACAAATAGAAAACAACTATTTTGATAATTCAGAAGAAGATAGTGATTCAGAACGATTAGTAATTGATGAAGATTATAAAGAAGAAGTAAATATTTGAAGACCTTGAGAAGAGTCAGAAATAAAACAAAATAGTGAAGAATCTTTAGTAATAGAATTAAAAAAAGATCAATTAAAATATATTAGACTTCTTGCAAAACTATGATATTAATCACATTTTTTGAGGCTTTTATGTAATCTGTGTATCTTTGTTTTACAAAGTACTAGTTTAGATTAATTCTATCTTCAAATTTTATCATAAAATGAGCAATTGCTGTATTTCAATTTTGAATGGGCATTGTTCATTTTTTTGTTATATTTTCAATTGCTAAATAAAATATTTTAAAAACTGCCATATCATTAGGAAAAACTTTTTTATTTCTGATAACTTTTCGTAATTGACTATTTACAGATTCAATAGCATTTGTTGTATAAATAACTCTTTTGATTTCTGTAGGATAACTAATAAAAACCATTAAATTATCTCAATTTTTATATCAAGATTTAGCAATTTGAGGATATTGTTTATTTCACTTATTTTCAAAGGATTCTAAAGCCTGCATTGCTTGTTCTTCACTACATGCAGTATAAATTGGTTTTAAATCTGCAACTAGAGATTTTCTATGCTTATATGAGACATATTTCAAACTATTTCTAATTTGATGAACTATGCATAATTGATGTTCTGTTTTAAGATAAACTGATTGTATTGCTTCTGACATGCCTGTTAAATTATAACTGCAGGCAATAAGAATATCATTTAAGCCACGATTTTTCATTTCTGTTAAATTTGCTAATCAAAATTTAGCACCTTCATTTTCACTAATTCATAAACCTAAAACATCTTTTTTACCTTCTAAATCAACTCCTAAAGCTATATAAACTGATTTATTAATAATCCTTTTATCTTGTCGTACTTTCACTACTATGCAATCAAAATAAACAATCGGATAGACACTTTCTAATGGTCGATTTTGCCATGCTTTTACATCATCAATAACATCATCAGTAATTTGACTAATAACACTTTCACTAATATCAGCACCATGATATAACTCTTGTAATTGCATTCTAATATCTGATAATGTCATACCTTTTGCATATAAAGGACATATTCCGTAATTAAATTTAATTAATTGTCAATAAAATTGTTTTAAAACTATTTAGTTTTATTGAATATAGAAATAAATATTTTTTGAAAAAATAGTTTAAAAAATGAGTTTACATTTTAAACAAAAAATTGTTAATAATATTTTTATATTAACTCGATAAAAATTTAAATTTTAAAAAAATATTTTTAATATTTTTTTTATTTTAATGGTTTTATTTTATTAAAAATTTCACAAAGTAAGTTAAATCTTAAGTACATAAGTCTAAATTTAGATTTTCTACATTTATTTACTAAAATTTTGAATCTTTTCAATCAAGCAAAGACATGTTCAACTTTAATTCTAATTTTAGATACAATCTTATTGTATTTTCTTTCTTGTTTAGTTAATTTTTTATTTTTAGTTCTTTTAATTGGTATTATTGTATTTTTATAAATATTTTGTATACCTTGATATCCTAAATCACCAATAATTATTGTTTTTTCTGAAAATTCAAGATTTGAATTTTTTAATATTTGAAAATCATGCACTTTACCATTATCAGCAAAAATATCAACAATTTTTTTATTAAAAAAATCATATACAATTTGAAATTTTATAGAATACATTCAACTTTTACCAGAAAAATATTCTAACTGTAGTTTTTTTTAGTTGGTCTTTCAATTTCAATCTCAGTTGAATCAATTAAATAAAATTGAAATTCATTTGAATTTTCTTGTTTTTTATCAATTTTTAATTTATATCTTTCTTTTAAAAATTGGTAATCTTTGTGGTTACTAAGTTTATTTTCTACTCAAGTAATATTTCGAAAACAACTTGATGGGCTCATTTTAGATTTAATACTCATTTGAAAAAAAGTATAATATTCTTTTCAGTATAATAAAGTCATCATTAATCTTTCTTCTACTGAAAGTTTATTTTTTCGACCTTTATTTTTTTCTAATTTTTCTATTTCAATTAATTTTTCTAACATTTCATTAAAATGAAAACGTTTTATACCAAAATATCTATAAAATTCTTCATTTTTTAATTTTTTTAAATTTTCAAAAATCATTTTTATCAACACTTTTCTAAATTTATTGTTAATAACAAAATTATAAAATAAATTTTAAAATTATTAATTGACTTTTAAAAAATTTAATTACGGAATATGTCTAAAGAAAGAACTTGTTGATCAAAACCATCAAATCTTCTTTGTCTTTTTGCAACTATTATAGGATTAAAATTACTATTGCGATCTCGTGGTACATCAATCTCAATTTTACCTTGTTGAGTTATTATTTTTTTTGAACTTATACCATTACGAGCATTGTCACTATTACTATGTTGATTCTTTTCATATACCAAATAATTTTGCATCTCAGAATTCAACATTTTTTCTACTAATCTTCTTGTTAATTCTTTATACAATCCTCCCTCTTTAAAAACTGTTGTTAAATCTTCAGTATTTTCTAATAATAAATCTACTGCTTTTGATATTGGATCATTATTATTAATATTTTGCTTTTTAGCCATCTGTAACTCACTCTTTCTAGAAAATTAATTATATTTACTAGAATTAATTAAACATAGTTATTTTTGTAAGTTACACAGATTACTAAACATTACTCATTTTTTAAGTTTAAAAATTTATTTTAATAACACTTTTAATATTTTTTAAAAATTATTGTTCAAAATATGTTTTATTTTTTGTCATTAAAATACAACAAAAATTATTATTTCAAATAAAAAAATAAAATATTAAATTATCAAATATATTTAAATTAATAATTGTAAATTATAAATTGAAGCTATTAAATTAAATCTTAATGCAAATTTTTTTCTTCTATTTCGATATTTTTCACTAATAATTTTAAATTTTTTAAGAATCGCAAAAACATGTTCAATAACAACTCTCATTTTTGAAATAGCCTTATTATTTTTCTTTTCTTCTTTAGTTAAAGGGTTTTTCTTTGATTTTCGTTTAGGTAATAAGACATTTTTATGTATGTTTTGTATACCTTGATATCCTAAATCTACTAAAATAGTTGTTTCTGATAAAAATTTCGTTTTTGAATTTTTTAAAATTTTAAAATCATGATTTTTACCATAAGAAAAATAAGAACTTATAATTTTTTTACTATCTTTTTCAATTATGACTTGAGTTTTTATTGTATGTTTTTTCTTTTTTCCTGAATAATATTGTTTTTGACTTTTTTTGGGCGTTGAATAGTACTTTCAGTCACATCAATGATAACTGTTTTATCTTTAAAATTATTATTTAACAGTGATTTTTGCCCATCAAGTTGTTGAAAATCAGGATGTTTTATTAAAGTATTTTCTATTCACTTGATATTCCTATAGCAACTACTTTCACTAATTCCATAACTTTTAGCAATATGAAAATAAGTTCGATACTCTCTTCAATATTCTAAAGTCATTAATAAACGATTTTCTAATGATAATTTATTAGGTGTACCACCATTTTTAAACTTTTTTACTTCTTCTGTCTTTAAAATTTTTAGAATTTTATTAAAAATAATATCATTTATACCAGTTAATCTTAATAATTCTGGATTGTTAATAGTTTTTAATTTATCAAACATCATATATTACCTATCTTTTTTATTTTTAATTTTATTTTAAAAATTAAATTTTTAATAGATAGGTTTTGCAAGAAGTCTATTATTTAAATATTAAAATGTTGTACTAAAATTTGTACTGGCCTAACTAATAATAAATATAAAAGCAAAACTGAAGTAAATTTAATTAAATTAAATGGTACAAATACAATTCAAATCTTATCTTTAAGACCACCAGCACCATACATGTCTAAAATAAAAGCTCAATTATAAAAAGCACTAATTAATGATACTAAAATACAAGTAATAACAACTGTTGGTATTTCAATAATCATTAATCGTTTTCAAGAATTATTAGATTGCGTTTTTCAAAATGGTAATTGCTTAAATAATAATTTAAAACTACTATATAATAACAATAAAGTAATGGTACTTAACATATAAGCAAATTCACCAATTGGTTCAGCATTACCAGAAGGAAAATGAGGTAAGATTAAACTTAGTCAAGGAACAATAATGGCATTTAACAAACTATAAGGAAGTTTAATAATTAACAATGCAATTAAATTAATAGTATTACCAAAATCAATTTTTAAAAAAGGTAAAAAAATAGGTGGTGTTTCTAATAAGGTCATTAATGTCGTAACTGCCAATAAACTACTAATTAATGCTATCCTATGAGTAGTTAATTTTAAAGAATTGTTAATATTACTTTTAAATTGTTGTCACTTTTTCTCATATTTTAAACTCATCTTTTACTCCTTAAAATACATTTATTATTTTAATTATATATAAAAAAACGTTTATTTATTATATAATAAAATTAATTTTTAAAAGGAGATGAAGTATTAATGAATAAAAGTGAAAATAACATTGTGCAAATGGTAGTTGAAATTCCCAAAGGATCAAGTAATAAATATGAATATGATTGAAAATCTAAAACTATGATATTAGATCGTGTTCTTTATGGTGCTAATTTTTATCCCGGTGAATATGGATATATTCCTGAAACTTTAGATTATGATGGTGATCCTTTAGATATTATTAGTTTAATTACTTATCCAACTTTCCCTGGTTGCTTAGTAGAAGTTAGAGTTTTAGGAATGATTAAAATGATTGACGGTGGTGAAGTTGATACTAAATTATTTGGTGTTGTTAATTCTGATCCACGCTTTAATGAGTATCAAGATCTAAAAGATGTACCACAACATTTACGTAATGAAATTGTTAATTTCTTTTTACAATATAAAGAATTACAAAAAAAGAAAGTCATAATTGAAGGTTGAGGTAACTTAAAAGAAGCATTAACTGAACTTACAACATGTAAAAATATGTTTAAAGAATATCAAAATGAAATGAATAATTTACCAAAAGCACAATTAGTGTCATTATTAAACAAAAAATAAACAAAAAGTGTAATATATTTTTAATATATTAAATCATTTATCCTTAAATACAACTGAATAAAATTAAATAGATGAACAACTGTTCATAAAAGGGAATTAAGTAATCTTAAGCTGCCCCAGCAACTGTGATACTGATAAAAGTTACATAATCCATTGAAATCAAAGATTTTGAGAAGGGTAACAAGTAAAATGAAGTTAAGCCAGTAGGGTAATGTTTAGTAATCTGTGTAACTTACAAAAATAACTATGTTTAATTAATTCTAGTAAATATAATTAATTTTCTAGAAAGAGTGAGTTACAGATGGCTAAAAAGCAAAATATTAATAATAATGATCCAATATCAAAAGCAGTAGATTTATTATTAGAAAATACTGAAGATTTAACAACAGTTTTTAAAGAGGGAGGATTGTATAAAGAATTAACAAAAAGATTAGTAAAAAAATGTTGAATTCTGAGATGCAAAATTATTTGGGATATGAAAAGAATCAACATAGTAATAGTGACAATGCTCGTAATGGTATAAGTTCAAAAAAAATAATAACTCAACAAGGTAAAATTGAGATTGATGTACCACGAGATCGCAATAGTAATTTTAATCCTATAATAGTTGCAAAAAGACAAAGAAGATTTGATGGTTTTGATCAACAAGTTCTTTCTTTATATGCAAAAGGTATGACATTATCAGATATTAGAATGCAATTACAAGAGTTATATCATGGTGCTGATATTAGTGAAAGTGTTATTAGTCAAATTACTGATGATGTTATTGATGATGTAAAAGCATGGCAAAATCGACCATTAGAAAGTGTCTATCCGATTGTTTATTTTGATTGCATAGTAGTGAAAGTACGACAAGATAAAAGGATTATTAATAAATCAGTTTATATAGCTTTAGGAGTTGATTTAGAAGGTAAAAAAGATGTTTTAGGTTTATGAATTAGTGAAAATGAAGGTGCTAAATTTTGATTAGCAAATTTAACAGAAATGAAAAATCGTGGCTTAAATGATATTCTTATTGCCTGCAGTGATAATTTAACAGGCATGTCAGAAGCAATACAATCAGTTTATCTTAAAAAAGAACATCAATTATGCATAGTTCATCAAATTAGAAATAGTTTGAAATATGTCTCATATAAGCATAGAAAATCTCTAGTTGCAGATTTAAAACCAATTTATACTGCATGTAGTGAAGAACAAGCAATGCAGGCTTTAGAATCCTTTGAAAATAAGTGAAATAAACAATAGACTTCTTGCAAAACCTATCTATTAAAAATTTAATTTTTAAAATAAAATTAAAAATAAAAAAGATAGGTAATCTATGATGTTTGATAAATTAAAAACTATTAACAATCCAGAATTATTAAGATTAACTGGTATAAATGATATTATTTTTAATAAAATTCTAGAAATTTTAAAGACAGAAGAAGTAAAAAAGTTTAAAAATGGTGCTACACCTAATAAATTATCATTAGAAAATCGTTTATTAATGACTTTAGAATATTGAAAAGAGTATCGAACTTATTTTCATATTGCTAAAAGTTATGGAATTAGTGAAAGTAGTTGCTATAGGAATATCAAGTGAATAGAAAATACTTTAATAAAACATCCTGATTTTCAAGAACTTGATGGGCAAAAATCACTGTTAAATAATAATTTTAAAGATAAAACAGTTATCATTGATGTGACTGAAAGTACTATTCAACGCCCAAAAAAAGTCAAAAACAATATTATTCAGGAAAAAAGAAAAAACATACAATAAAAACTCAAGTCATAATTGAAAAAGATAGTAAAAAAATTATAAGTTCTTATTTTTCTTATGGTAAAAATCATGATTTTAAAATTTTAAAAAATTCAAAAACGAAATTTTTATCAGAAACAACTATTTTAGTAGATTTAGGATATCAAGGTATACAAAACATACATAAAAATGTCTTATTACCTAAACAAAAATCAAAGAAAAACCCTTTAACTAAAGAAGAAAAGAAAAATAATAAGGCTATTTCAAAAATGAGAGTTGTTATTGAACATGTTTTTGCGATTCTTAAAAAATTTAAAATTATTAGTGAAAAATATCGAAATAGAAGAAAAAAATTTGCATTAAGATTTAATTTAATAGCTTCAATTTATAATTTACAATTATTAATTTAAATATATTTGATAATTTAATATTTTATTTTTTTATTTGAAATAATAATTTTTGTTGTATTTTAATGACAAAAAATAAAACATATTTTGAACAATAATTTTTAAAAAATATTAAAAGTGTTATTAAAATAAATTTTTAAACTTAAAAAATGTGATTAATATCATAGTTTTGCAAGAAGTCTAATATATTAATTTGTTATTAATAACAGTAGTTATATATTTTAAAAAGGATCATATTACAAGATCCTCAAAAGCAGTAGTATTAATTTTTTTGAATTAGTTTTACTATAACAATTTATAAGTATTTTAAAATCATATCCAAAAAATTACTGTTTATAAGTAAAGTTTTTAGTTGTGTTATTAATTTTTTCCCAATACCTTCTTAGATATATAATAAGAAGTAACTAAATTCTAAAGTTTTTAAAATAAAATACAATAAAAATTATTTTTAATTAACTTTATTTTTATTTTTATGAATAATAATCAATTTAATAGTGTTTAATTTATAAATAAAAATAAACACTATTAAATGTTTTAATATTTTTTTAATTCTTTGATTATTTTTGATTTTAGTAAAATTATGATAAGATATTTTTATATTTATATTAGTTTTTTGCTTTTAAAGTTTTTTTATTAATAAAATAAATAAAAGGGTTTTGGTCTTTAAAAAAAACTGGTGTAAATAAAAACAATTATTTAGAAAACCAATATCAAAATAATTAGAGATAAATTGTTTTTTAACTTTTTACTAGCAAATAATGAAATATTCATATTTAAAAATAAATAAATAAATGCAGTATTAGTTGGATTGTTAATCTTAAGGAATTAAAAAAATTAACGTATAATTAAACTATCAATAATTATAATATAATATTATTTAAGGTTTCTTAAATTATTTTTTGTTTTTAGGAGGAACTATGAAAATTGCTTTTGATGTAATGGGTTCAGACCATGGTAGTTTGCCCGCTATTGCTGCAGCGTTAGAAGTTATTAAAGAATTCAAAAACGTTGAAATTTGTTTAGTTGGTGATGAAAAACAAATTAATGGAAACTTGCAGATTTTATTAAAAAATAAGCCATTATCATCAAGAATAACAATACTAGCAACAACCCAAGTAATAACTATGAATGATGGTCCACTCGCTGGTATTAGAATGACTGATTCTTCTATGAATCAAGCCATTCAGTTAGTTAAAAATAAAAAAGCAGATGGGATTCTAACTTCTGGTTCAACTGCTGCCTATCTTGGTGCTTGTCATTTTTTATTAGGCGAAATCAAAGGCATTAAACGTCCGGCATTCATGCCAATTATGCCTACTTTAATAAAAGATCGACAAGTAGTATTATTGGATGTTGGAGCAAATATTGAAAACACTGTTGATGAATTAATTAATTTTGCATTAATGGGTCATATTTATTGTCAAACTATTCAAAATATTTCACGTCCTAAAATTGGTTTACTAAATATTGGTATTGAAGAAAGCAAAGGTCCAGAAGTAACTAAAGCAACATATGCTAAACTAAAACAATTAACACAAAAAAGTGAAAAGTTAAGTTTTTTAAATTTTCACGGTAATATTGAAGCAGGAAATGTTTTAAGTGGTGATGTTGATATTATTATTTGTGATGGTTATTCAGGTAATATTGTTTTAAAATCAGTTGAAGGCATGGCATCATTATTATTTACATTAATTAAAAATGGTTATAAAAAAAATTTATGAACTAAATTTTTAGGTTTAATGTCAATTGGTATTTTTAAAAATATTAAAAAGACTTTTGATTATAAGAATACAGGTGGTGCTCAATTAATAGGTATTAATGGCATTGCTTTTAAAGCACATGGATCTAGTGATAAAAAATCTTATTATAGTACTTTAAAACTTTTAATTCGTGCTATTGAGCAAGATGTTACTAATAAAATAGCTAAACAAATTCAAGAATTATAATTTATAAATAAGTATTAAGGAGAAAAATATGATTAATATTGAACATATTTTAAAATCGAGTATTTTAGAAAAAATTAAATCTAATCGTAATTATCGTGAAGCATTTACTCATCGTTCTTTTTCAAATGAACATAATTTAGATTATTCATATGAGCGATTAGAATTTTTGGGTGATTCGATTTTAGGGGAAAATATTTCAACTTACATTTGACACTTATTTCCAAATAAAGATGAGGGACAATTAACAAGTTTACGTAGTAAAGCAGTTAGACAAGAAACATTGGCAGCAGTGGCAATTGCTCTAGGATTACAAGATTATTTATTTTTGGGAAATGGTGAAAAAAATACAGGTGGACAACAACGCGAAAGCATTTTATCAGATGTTTTTGAATCATTTCTTGCTGCAGTATATCTTGATTTAGGAAATAGTGCAGTGAAAAAAATCTTAGACTTAACCTTATTTGAATTAATTAAAACTAATCAGTTAGAAACAATTATTGATTATAAAACTAAATTACAAGAATTAGTACAGGCAGAAAAAAGAGATCCTATTAATTATAAAACTATGGAACAAATTAAAAAAGATAATATTACTTATTTTATTGTTCATGTGTATTTAGATAATAAAATACTAATGGGGAAAGGAGTAGGAACAAATAAAAAGAAAGCTGAGCAAGAAGCAGCAAAGTCAGCTTTAGCAAAACTGTCAAAATCTAATTTATTAATAAGTGATCATAAGAAGGGATAAACATGTTTAAATTATTACGTAATTATATTCGTGAACAAAAAAACAATTTATTACAAATGTTTGGTTTAGGTTTTTTAGTAATGATTATGATTATTGCCTTTTTATCATTAAATTTTTCTAATAATTATTTATTTGAACAATATGTTAACGATATTGCTCATAATGAATTTAATCAATATACATTTTTTTCACCAATCGAATATGTTAATTTTGATGGAAAATATAATGAAAAAGATAAAGCTGGTTCTTATTTAAATAATATTAATTATTATCAAAAAGATAATACTATTGATAAAGAAAAGATGGCAAAAGCTACTTTTCAGTTAACAATACCAGATGCTACTAGACCTGATATATATCGTTTTACTTTTTATGGTGGGGACGCTAATAGTAAAGAATATTTTGCTATTGGTGATAGTCTTTTTAATGATACTAGCCATAATTATATTGATTTTAAAATTAATATTCCTATTAATTATCCATCTTATGATACTGATAAAGCAACGATAGAACAATATGCTAATATTCTAAATCAATATCTATATGATCCATTACATCCAGAAAATGCAACAAATTTTATGATTACTAGTGAAGCTGCTTTACAGTTTTATAACGATAATTTTAAGGGACAATTGTCATATGCTAATCGAAACTATAGTGAAATAGATATTAAAAATGAAGCTAAGTTATATGAAATAATGTCAATGGGAATGTTATATAAAGATATTGAATGACAACATGCTGTTATGGTCCGTGATTTATTAATTACTAGTAAAAATTTTGCTTTTATTGAAACAGGACCCGAATATATTGTTAATAAAGCAATTATTGTCAAAGATGGTGGCCCAAGTTTAACAGAAAAACCATTACAAGATAATGAAATTTTAATTTACAAACATTTTGCTGAACTAAATAATTTACATATTGGTCAAAATTATGTAATTGCTGGACAAACGTTTATTATTCGTGGTTATGCTACAAGCTCATTAGCAGCATTTGTTGGTCGTTATTTTGGTAATTCACTTGATTTAAAAAATAATACTGTCGCTTTTACTAATGGTAATACGATGTGCAAAGTTGAATCTGATTTAAAGGCATTTAGCAGTAATATTGATGATTTTTTTTTAGGTATTAATCCTGATTTGTCTAAAAATATTGATTCACAAATAAACAATGAATGAATTTATAATTATCTTCATGCAACTTATAAAACACCTACTGATATAGCAAGTACAAAATATTATAATAATGGTATTGATTATAATAAAATAGTTTCTCCTTTAAGTATCAATAATCTTAGATTTTATACTAGTATGCAAGAATGATCTTTTAGTTCCATTAATAATAGAATTAATGTTATTGAAGAGATTTCTAGTTTATTTTTAATTTTGATTTTTATTGTGACTACTATTATTATTTTTATTATTACTTTTAAAATGATTGATCGTAATAAAAAATTAATTGGAATTTTAAAAGCAACAGGATATAAAAGTTGACAGTTAAGTATATCATTAGTAATTTCAATTATTGCTCCTTTAATTATTTTTTCTATTATTGGTGTTTTAATTTCTATTCCAGTTGCGCATTATTTAATTTATATTACTAATATTAGTACTCTTGCCTTAATTAGTTATGGTTGGTACTTTAATATTGTTACCGCTATTTTATTACTTGTTATTCCAATCATTAGTTTAACTTTCATTAGTTTTTTAATGGTATTATTCTTATTAAGAAGTAAACCCTTAGATTTAATTACTAATAATATTTCAAAAAAAAAATATAAAATAAATATTAGTTCAACTTTTACTTTTATTGCAAGATATGTGATTGGTAGATTTAGTTATCGTAATAAGTTGGCCGTTACTACTTCACTACGTAGTTTTGGTAAAACATTAATTATGTGTTTTACTAGTATTTTTGCTGCAACATTAGTATTCTTTGCGCTTGCTGCTAGTGGTTTAGTTAATAATATGTTAGGTTCACAATTTGCGGGAACTAATTTTAATTATCAAAATGGTTATCAATTTGATGATAATATTAAAACTAATTTTATTAATAACGAAAATAAATTAATGTATCAATTTAATAGTGTTGATAATATTAAAAGCAAAATTTCATTATATCCAGAATTATTAGCTACAATTAAACGATTTGATCCTCTTAATCCTAATAAATCAATTATGATTAATGTTCAAAATCGTTATATTATGGGTAGTGAATTATTAAAAATAAAACAGTGAATTGCTGCTAATCCATCAAAGATTTCACCCATAGTTAAGGATTTCTTAGAAAAAAATAAAATATTATTTAATTATTTAACCAATAATAATGGTAAAAGCAATACTGATTTATTGATAAGTTTTGGTTTAATTCCTTATGATGAACAGTATGAAGTACCATACACACAATTAGAACTTGATAAGGCTAGTTTGTTACTTCCTAATCAGCGTGGTGCTGTTTTTGATAATGATACACAAACCTTATCAAAAGAATCTTTTAAAAATTGAAGTGCACCAAGAACTGCTTATGGTATTGATGATAGTTTAAGTGATTTTTTATCTCTAAATTTTAGTATAAGTGATTTCTCTACTTTTAGTAAATTAAATTTAGCTGATATGGAAGTTTCTAATAATTGGCAAGATAAACAATTTATTAATATTCGTAATCATTTAATTCAAAAATTAGGAATTAAAAATCCAGATAGTAGTGCTGTTCAATTTATTCCAATGGCTACTTCTGTTTTACCTTCGGTTTTCAATGTTTATAATGGTGGAGAACAACTTAATAATAGTGTTATTTATAGGTATAAAGGATTAGATAATCAAATAAAATATATAATTGGTATTGCTTATGATTATATTAATAAATTAGATCCAAAAATAATAGTAATGCCTAAACTTTGGCTTAATGATATTTTGTTTGGTAGTAAAAGTGATTTATTAGAAAATAATTTTGCTAATAGTAAATTAAGCAAATTTACTGATAATGAGTTTAAACATTACTTACCAATTATTAGTAATAAAAATTATTATAATATTGATTTAGCACAAATTTCACACTCAGGATATTTGGAAAGTAAAGGTATTAGTACTTCATTATCATCAGTGTATGATATTAGTAATTTACGTAGTATTATGAAGAATAATCAATATAGTTTACAAATAATCATTTCATTTTTTGGTATTTTTAGTGTTATATTATCATTAATGATTATTGTTATTGTTACTAATATTAGTGTTCGTGATAATTTAATATTAATTAATATTTTATGAAGTTTAGGTTATACTGCATTAGAAGTTTCTTATAATTTCTTTCTGGTAATAATACCGGCATTGGTAATGAGTAGTTTGGTTGCTGTTTTTATTGTTCCTTCTTTAGTAATGGTACTTTCTAATTTATTAGCAACTTTTGCAAAAATCGCATTTCCTATTGTTTTTCGTTGATGATATTTTGCATTGATGATTAGTATAAATATTTTAATTTATTTAGTCTCATACATTATTACTTGAAAGTTACACGTTAATAATAAACAATTAATGACATTAACTAAATAATATATAATCTGGTTTGCTGCTATTAAATAAAAAATTACACATTAAAATGTTTTAATTTTAAAAAATATTTTTAAATTGATAAAATTAATTTGAAGTATCAACTGAGGTTAGTGAAATATGGTAAAAATATTTTTTAATTATTTGCGTGAACAAAGAAAAAATATTATTCAAGTTTTAGGGTTAGGCTTTTTAGTTATGATTATGATTCTAACTTTTTTAAGCATTCAATTTTCTGATCAATATGTAGAAAATCAATATTTAAATGATATTAGTCAAAATACTAATTTTCAAGAATTAAATGAATTACCAATTGAAAAAAATAGTTTTGAAAAAGAATATAATTATTATAAAACACATTTAGGATTATGATTGGAAAATATGTCATATTATAAACAAGATGATAGTATTGATACTTTTAAATTAAATCATGCAACTTTTCAAATTGCTTTAGTTAATGCTAATACCGATACTTATCGTTTTATTTTTAATGGTAGTAGTGATTTAAGTGATTCTCATGCTAATAATTATTTACAAATTGGAAATAATATATCTACTAAATATCATCATGATTATGTTGATTTTAAACTATTAGTTCCTAATGATTATCATCAAGGTTATAACTCTTCTGAACAATATAAAAATGCAATGCGTAATTTAATTAATAGTTATGTTTATGATGGAAAGACAAATATTAATCAAGTAAACTATTTTATTTTAAATGATAAAGCATTAAAAATTTATCAAGATGAAATTTATCATAAAATATCATACGCTAATCATGAATATAATACAATTGATATTTCTTTGCAATCACAACTATATTTTTTAATTATTAATGGCATGTTATTTCAAAATATTAGACTTCTTGCAAAACCTATCTATTAAAAATTTAATTTTTAAAATAAAATTAAAAATAAAAAAGATAGGTAATCTATGATGTTTGATAAATTAAAAACTATTAACAATCCAGAATTATTAAGATTAACTGGTATAAATGATATTATTTTTAATAAAATTCTAAAAATTTTAAAGACAGAAGAAGTAAAAAAGTTTAAAAATGGTGGTACACCTAATAAATTATCATTAGAAAATCGTTTATTAATGACTTTAGAATATTGAAGAGAGTATCGAACTTATTTTCATATTGCTAAAAGTTATGGAATTAGTGAAAGTAGTTGCTATAGGAATATCAAGTGAATAGAAAATACTTTAATAAAACATCCTGATTTTCAACAACTTGATGGGCAAAAATCACTGTTAAATAATAATTTTAAAGATAAAACAGTTATCATTGATGTGACTGAAAGTACTATTCAACGCCCAAAAAAAGTCAAAAACAATATTATTCAGGAAAAAAGAAAAAACATACAATAAAAACTCAAGTCATAATTGAAAAAGATAGTAAAAAAATTATAAGTTCTTATTTTTCTTATGGTAAAAATCATGATTTTAAAATTTTAAAAAATTCAAAAACGAAATTTTTATCAGAAACAACTATTTTAGTAGATTTAGGATATCAAGGTATACAAAACATACATAAAAATGTCTTATTACCTAAACGAAAATCAAAGAAAAACCCTTTAACTAAAGAAGAAAAGAAAAATAATAAGGCTATTTCAAAAATGAGAGTTGTTATTGAACATGTTTTTGCGATTCTTAAAAAATTTAAAATTATTAGTGAAAAATATCGAAATAGAAGAAAAAAATTTGCATTAAGATTTAATTTAATAGCTTCAATTTATAATTTACAATTATTAATTTAAATATATTTGATAATTTAATATTTTATTTTTTTATTTGAAATAATAATTTTTGTTGTATTTTAATGACAAAAAATAAAACATATTTTGAACAATAATTTTTAAAAAATATTAAAAGTGTTATTAAAATAAATTTTTAAACTTAAAAAATGTGATTAATATCATAGTTTTGCAAGAAGTCTAATATTTTTATTGGTTATACTAATGAAAATTTAAAATTAACTGGTGATGGTGCAACTTATCTTAAATCTACTGCTAATTATTTAAAAATTGATTATGCTGTAGATAAATGACATCCATTAAAAAAATTAAAACAAGTATTTATTGTAGGAAAAGGTAAAAGAACAAAAGAAAATAATAAAAAATTAAGTTATGCATATTATGAATTATTTTTAAATGGTTGTTATTATAAATTATTAGATTATTTAAAAGAAAATAATGCTGATGAAAAAATATATGAATATTTTAAAAATAATAAAGAAGGTATTAGAAATCAAAATGCTATTTGAAATATAGGTTGTAGTGCTGAAAGTGATGTTTATCATTTAACAAAATCTATATCTAATAATAATGCAAAAATTTATTCAAAAGAAGCATTTTTTAATTTATTAAAATTAAAACAAGCAAGGATTAATAAATTAAAAGTGTTTGTTTAAATTTATAAAATTTAATAAATCTAAACCTAAATAGTTAGGAATTTTTAAATTATATTAATAAAAATAAAATACTAAAATACTTGAATAAATCTATAAAAAGGTATATAAATATACCAACAATTAATAATTTATTTTATCTTTTATTTAAAGAAAATTAAATTATATCCACATTTGAAATACGTCCGTTCATATTTTGTAGAGTTTTGTTTTTGAATTAAAAATAAGTTTAAAAATAAAAGTAAGGTGGTTAAATAATGCCTTGATATGGTTATTTACTTTTAGGAGTTTTATTATTAATAATACTTTATCCGTTTTTAATAACTAGAAAAAACATAAAAATATTACAACGTGTAGGTAGTTATATTATTTCAGCACCACCACGTACCGGTAAATCTGCTCTTGCATGTTGTTTAGCACAAAAACATAAAGGTAGGGTAGTTAGTCCTATTCCTATTAAAGTTCGTAATGAATTTAGTTATCGTTGTTCTTATGACGATGTTTTTAAATTTAATCAATTAAATAGTAATTATGCTTTTAAAGAGAATGATATGCTTGTTTTTGATGAATTAGGATTAAAGATTAATAGTAATGACTTATCACCTGAATTTAAAGAAACACAAGAAAGTTTAGGAATGTTTTGTAAGTTAATAGGTCATAATTTTAATGGAATTATGTATATGATTGAACAACACCCCGATAGAATACCAAAACAAGCACGTGAAAAAGTTGAATATATTGTTCAAGTTAAAAGAATGCGTATTTTGTTATTTTTAGTTAAGTTTAAACTAAATATTTATACTAATGTTGATGATGATTATAATAAAGTTGTATTATCTAAAAGACAAAGAAAGCGAATAATTAAACGTGGTGGATTACCACCTAGTTATAGTGGTGAAACTATGACTTTTAGTTTATGATTTCCTAGGTCTTATTTACGAAGATATAATAGTCGTGCTTTAAATTATATTCATTCGTTAAAGAGTGAATTAAGTAGTGTTAAAGATTATGAACAATCACAAGCATTAGATTTTACTGTTGATGATATTAGAGCAGTAGGATTAGATAAATTAGATAATATTTTACAAGATAACAAAAAGGATGTTGTTAAGGTTCGTGGTAAACGTAGTTATGATAAGAATAAAAAGTTTGTTAAGAAGTAAAATGTATATGTATTACCGGAACCAACCAAGAACCTTTGGTTTGGTTGGTTGGGGCGTTTACGCCCTTTGTCTCACTTTTTTAAAGTGAGTGGGGTGTGGGTGCGTAGCACCCAAGGGGCAACGCCCCTATATACTTGATGATTATGACTTTGGTTACTAATATTTTAGTTCGTGATAATTGAATATTGATTAATATTTTAAAAGTATTGGGATATAATACTATGGAAGTATCGTACAAGTTTATTATAATTATTGTCTCTTTAATTTTAATTTTTTCAGTTTTTAGTGTTTTTATTAGTCCAATATTAATTAATATATTATCACAACAGTTAATTACTTTTAGTCATGTTATTTATCCAATTATTTTTCGTTGATGATATTTTTTATTAGCTTTTGCTATTAATATTATTGTTTATATTAGTGCTTATATTATTACTTGATTATTAAATTTTAGAAAATATAAGTTATGAGCATTTATGGAGTAAAGATATTAGTTGATAACAATTTTATTCCAGTAAAAATTTAAAAAAGGAAGTTTATTATGTTTTTAATTGATTTTCACTTAGAAAGGCATATAATGAATTTATAATGTTTTTAAACCCATTGTTTTAATTTTAAAGCAAATGGGTTTTTTATGTTAAAAAGGAGATGAACTTATGGAACAGCAAGAAAGTAAAACACAAACATCTAGCAATGAGTTAAAATCAAAAATAGAAATTGGACAAGAAAAATTACAAAAAGAAAAAGATAAATTAATAAAATTACAAAGTGAATCAGAAACAGTTTCTGTTTCTAAGGAAACTAAAAAAGGAATTGCAGAACAAATAGAAGCAATTAATCAATTAGAAAAAATGATTAATGAAGTTAAAAAACAACTTAACAAAAATGCTTATTAAATAAGGAGTAAAATATGCCATTAGATAAGGATAAGGATAAACAAGATTTACAAATTAAAATATTTACAGATGAGCAAATTCAATTACTTACCGAAGATGATATTAAATCATTATCAATTGAACAAATTCAAGTATTTAATGAAAAAATTGAAGTATTAGATAAAGAAGTTGAAAAAAGAACCATAATATTATCAGATTATATTGATGTAATTACTGATGCTACTTCTAAAATAACTAGTTTATTAGAAGAAAATGTTTTTTTGGAAAAACAAAAAATCGGCAATTTTAAAAATTTTATTATTACAATGTTTAGTTTTGGTTGTATTAATAAAAATAAAAGAATAGAAAAAAAACTAAATAAAAATAAAAAGGAAATACAAGAAAAAACTAATGAACGAACAGATTTAAAAATAATATTTGAAAATATTAGTTTAGAAAGAAAAAAAATTAATGATGAGTTAAATAATTTAATTAAATTAACTGAATTATGAAAAAATATTAATGATAAAAAAAATAGTATAAAAAATACTTCACCAGCTAAAGAATTTTCTTGTTCTAAATTTGTTGAAGAAATTAATGATTTAGAATTAACTAGTCAAACACCAGTAAATGATCGTGTACAAAACTTACCATAAATATAACCATTATTTATGAATATAGTAGTGCTTATTAAAAAGGAAAAAAAACTAAAAATGGAACAATATTATGAATTATTAGGTTTATCTATTGGTGCAACAATTCCTGAAATTAATGCATCTTTTAGACGTTTATCTTTAAAATTACATCCAGATAAAAATACTAATAATCCAGAAGCAACTATTAATTTTCAAAAATTAAGTGAAGCGCGTAATGTTTTAGTTAAACAAAAAGAATATGAAGAAAAAACTAATAAAATATGGAAAGAAAACTTAAAAAAACAACAAGCAGAACAAGAAACATTTCAAAATAAACAAAAAGAAGAAATTTTAGCTAAGCAAAAATTTAAGATATTTAAAAAAGAAATTGATCAAAAAATGAAAAAAAATTATATTGAGTTATTACCTAAAATACTTGATTTTAAAATAGAATTAAAGAAATTAGAAAAAGAACTTTTTAACTTTACAGTCAAAAAGTTCTAAATTAAGAAAATCTATTATTAATTTAAATACAAAAAAAATAAATCCAAGAATTAATTTTTATATTAAATGTATTACTTTAGGTTTTTATGATTGAAATAAAAGAACAGAAAAAGAACTATGTGAAAATAAAAATGAATTTATAAAAACTAATAGGGAAAAAGAAAATTTAAAAGAAAAATATGATATAGTAAAAACTAATATGCAAATATTAATTAATGAGCAAAACTTATTACAAGAAGATCTTAAAGAATTATTTGCAAAAGAAAATGATTTGAAAAAATATATAAATTCATTTAATTTAGAAGAAAAAGATTCAATAAGAGATTGAAATAAATACTTTTCATCATCAGTTTAATGATATAAATAATATTATATGAATAGTTAATTATTTAAATATAAATTTATATTTATGGTTCAACTAATAATTCATTATTTGATGTTTGTTCATCATTGCTTTCTTCAATAATATTATTATCAAAAATAATATAATATTGTAAATATTTATTTCAAATACTGATAATTGGTTTATACAGAAAACTACTAAACATGAAGTTACCAATGCCATGAATAGCATCAAAACTTAATCCAGATAATCAGTAAAGATAAAAACTGGATTTACCGAATAATATTAAATGAATTAGAGCATCAAATGTACCAAAAGTAAAACCTCATAAACTTGTAATTATTACAAAAATTCATCAATGCTTTTTAATTAAATGACGAAATATTCAAATTATTATGACCAATATTGGTCATATACTAAAATACAAAAATATTCAACTATTACCACCGTAAAGTACAATTTCTAATGAAGCAAAAATTAAAGGAATAGTAATTGACATATATAGTGGAAAAACTAATGCTGAAAATGCTAATAGAAAAGTTACAACTTCAATATTTGGTAATATTGCTAGTACTTCTTTTAAAGCAAAAACTAGTGCTGCATATGAAGGAATAATCAAGATACGAATTAATTTTTGGACATGGTTACTCATATTTGTTCTCGGCTTTCTTTATTTTTTAAATTTAAAACCACCTCATAAAGGTGGTTTAGTTATACTAATCGGAGATAAAACATCAATTAAAATTATATAACTGTTATCTGCACCCAGAGATTAGTTTAATAGTGTTAAATAGATAGGTCTACTGGCGAGGCTTTTATGTAATCTGTGTATCTTTGTTTTACAAAGTACTAGTTTAGATTAATTCTATCTTCAAATTTTATCATAAAATGAGCAATTGCTGTATTTCAATTTTGAATGGGCATTGTTCATTTTTTTGTTATATTTTCAATTGCTAAATAAAATATTTTAAAAACTGCCATATCATTAGGAAAAACTTTTTTATTTCTGATAACTTTTCGTAATTGACTATTTACAGATTCAATAGCATTTGTTGTATAAATAACTCTTTTGATTTCTGCAGGATAACTAATAAAAACCATTAAATTATCTCAATTTTTATATCAAGATTTAGCAATTTGAGGATATTGTTTATTTCACTTATTTTCAAAGGATTCTAAAGCCTGCATTGCTTGTTCTTCACTACATGCAGTATAAATTGGTTTTAAATCTGCAACTAGAGATTTTCTATGCTTATATGAGACATATTTCAAACTATTTCTAATTTGATGAACTATGCATAATTGATGTTCTGTTTTAAGATAAACTGATTGTATTGCTTCTGACATGCCTGTTAAATTATCACTGCAGGCAATAAGAATATCATTTAAGCCACGATTTTTCATTTCTGTTAAATTTGCTAATCAAAATTTAGCACCTTCATTTTCACTAATTCATAAACCTAAAACATCTTTTTTACCTTCTAAATCAACTCCTAAAGCTATATAAACTGATTTATTAATAATCCTTTTATCTTGTCGTACTTTCACTACTATGCAATCAAAATAAACAATCGGATAGACACTTTCTAATGATCGATTTTGCCATGCTTTTACATCATCAATAACATCATCAGTAATTTGACTAATAACACTTTCACTAATATCAGCACCATGATATAACTCTTGTAATTGCATTCTAATATCTGATAATGTCATACCTTTTGCATATAAAGAAAGAACTTGTTGATCAAAACCATCAAATCTTCTTTGTCTTTTTGCAACTATTATAGGATTAAAATTACTATTGCGATCTCGTGGTACATCAATCTCAATTTTACCTTGTTGAGTTATTATTTTTTTTGAACTTATACCATTACGAGCATTGTCACTATTACTATGTTGATTCTTTTCATATCCCAAATAATTTTGCATCTCAGAATTCAACATTTTTTCTACTAATCTTTTTGTTAATTCTTTATACAATCCTCCCTCTTTAAAAACTGTTGTTAAATCTTCAGTATTTTCTAATAATAAATCTACTGCTTTTGATATTGGATCATTATTATTAATATTTTGCTTTTTAGCCATCTGTAACTCACTCTTTCTAGTCATTTAATTATATTTACTAGAATTAATTAAACATAGTTATTTTTGTAAGTTACACAGATTACTAAACATTACCAAAATTTAGGTCAAAATTTCTTTTTTACTTTAATATTATGAATTTTTAAATAATTTTCAACTTCTTTGTTTTTATCATTATATATTCTATTAATTCCATTTGCTATTTTATCTGCTACCATAATACCACTATATAAATGTGATTTACAATCATCTTTTACATAAAATATTATATTTTTTTCTCTAAAAATTCATTGTGAAAAAATAGTATATTTATCATTATTAGATTTATAATTTAAAAAATTTTCAATACTTTTTCCATTTAATTTATTAAATTGATTTCTAATTTGTTCATCAATATATAATGATATTTTACAATTTAATAAATTAAGTTGATTAATAATATATTGAGATAAAATTGCAATACAAATATTTAGTATTCTTTCAGTTTGAATATCATTTTTATATTTGTTTTTAAGTTTATTTATATTAATCATTAGTGAAAAACTTTTAATATTATGTTCACTTAATAATTTTAAGATTTTATTTTTATGTGATGTTCTACTTCAAAATTTAGAACCTTTTATTTCTTTTCCACCATTAATTTCTTTTAGTAATTCGCGAAAACATTTTTTAAAATTTAAATATTTTTCTTTATTATCAAATACTACTGCAGTATAGTTTGCAAATTTTTTATTATCATATAATTTACCACTATCATCAATAAATATTCAATATTCTTTTATATTATTACTCATAAATAAAAACTCATTCCCATTTTTTTATTTGTTAATAATATTATAAATTAAAAAAAATAAAAAAAGAGAAATTATTTAGGAATGAGTAATTTCTCTTTATTAATTATATCATATTTTCTATATTAAATATAGATAATTTAATTATTATCTCATTCAATATTTTTATAATCATTTAATAATTCAATATAATTATCAATATCATTTTTTACAAAATCAAATTTTTCTTCATCATATTCATTTTCATATTCATGTTTTAAAACTAAATTAGCTTTACCAACATAATGTAATTTAATATCTACTTCTTTATCTACTTTTCATTTAATTAAAAATTCACGTTTAGTCATTATTTACTCCTTATTTTTATAATATTCTTTTATTTCTTTTACTTTATTTTTAAATTGTTTTTTATGAAAATAACACATATTAAAAAATTGAACTACACTATCTTCTACATTTAAAGTTTTTAAAGTAACTAATACTTTACTATTACAATCTTTAACAATACATTTTAATAATACTTTTTCTTCTTTTTGTTTTTGCATTATTTAACTTCCTTATTATTTTTAATTATTTTATTAAAAATTTCATATTTATTTACTTCAAAAATAATATTTTTTTTCATACCTTCAAATATTTCAATATTTCATTTAACTTTTTTTAATTCATCAACATTTTTTTCCATTTTTTTATAATTTAAAATAGTAGGATTTTGAATAAATTTTTTCTTTTCTAAATAAATCAATTCTTCAATAACTTTTATTTTTTCTTTGCTCATTATTTATTCTCCTTATTTAAATAATATCAACCAATTAATAAACTATCTGCTTCATCATGATTTGATATTGTTATATTTCAATTATTTTCTTCTATTAAATTTTCACACGTAAATAAAGAAACATTTTTATCTCATTTATAATTTATACCATTTACAAATGTAATAGCAGAACAATATTTATCATTTTTTACATATCATTTTTTTCATTCACTTGGACTTATTAACATATTTTTTGTTAATAATTTATTAAATTGTCCAGCAATAAAACCTCTTAAATGTTCTTGAGTTTCATAACCAATACCATTTTTTGAATGAAAAGTACCAGGTTCAATAATTAAATCTATATCTTCATCTCTTTTTTTCTGAAAAAATATTTCACCTTGAAAATCAATAAAATCTAATTTTTTATTGTTAAAACTAAAACTTCCCATTCATATTGGCTTTCATTTGTATACATATTCAATTTCATTATAATTAACTTCACATTCACTAATTCTTTTTGTTTTTTCTCATAAAGTAAATCCAGTATTTTTAATACTTGGGTCAATTGAAAGTAAATAATTATTCATAATTATTTCTCCTTAATTTAAACTTAGTTTTTTTAATATTTTCATTAATTGTTTATCTTTTTTTGCTACTTTAATTCCATGTTCAACTAATTTTTCATTATATTTAAATTGTTTTCTTTTATTCATTATTTTTTTTCCTTATTTTTATTTAAATTTATAACTAATATTTTTAAACAATTCATACATCAATATTGAGAAAATCAAATTCTTTTATTACAATATTTACATTTATTCATAATTTCTATACTCATTTTTATTATTATTTTTTACATTTTTAAATCTTTCACGAATTTCTTTAAATTTATCAAATAAAGTTTTTAAATAATTTTCACCCATTAATATTAAAAAATCTTTATTATTACTTGGATTTAATCTTTCCATATCTTCTCTTATACATTCATCAAATAAAACTGTATTTGTAATCATATATTTTTCAAAATAATCTAATTGTTTTTCACTTGGTTCTCATTTTTCATTTTGTATTTTTACATTATTATTAATATAATTATTTTGTTGCTTATTATTTTGAATTACATTAACATTATCATTATCTGGGTCAAGTTCATCTTCACTTAATAATAATAAATTCATTAAAAATATCTATAAGCATAAGTTTCTGCACTACCTTTTGCTTTTGCTATATCTGTATTTTTAGCACAAGCAAGTATATCAAAATATTTTATTTCTTTATCATTATCTAAATCAATAATTGTATATCTTTTAAAATAAGTTATTTCTACTTCTTTAGTATCTAAATAATTTATTTTTCTATCAGTTGTTAATATATCTTCATGTGTAATAACAATATTTAATTCTTTACATAATAATTTAAATTTATTAAAAATATCACTTAATAATCAATATTTATAATTTCCAAATTTATTAAAACCATTTTTAGGTGTACTACCAATTTCTAATTGTAATTTAAGTATTTTTTTATATAAATTATTCATTATAATCACTCTTTCTATTTTTTTTAATTGCATTTTTAATTAAATCCCTTACAAAATCATTCATAGTTATATTTCTTTCATAACAATATGTTTTTAATTCATAATGGTCATTTTTAGTAAGACGAATTTTTAAATTTTTAATTAATAATTTATCTTCATGTTTTTTAAGTGCTGCTGCTACCATTTATATTCATCTCCTTTAACCTTTAATAATTCTTTTATAATCAATAATTACTTGTTCTAATTTATTTACATCTTCATATATAAAATAATCATTACTAATTTTTAAATCCCCATCATTATCAATTTCAACTTCAAAATCTTCATATTTACTATTAAATTCTTCTTGTAATTCTTCAAATTTTTCTATTAATTTCATTGCATTTTGTAATTCTAATCTATTCATATTTACACTCCTTTAAAATTTTCTAATTGTAATTCATTAATATAATATTCATATAAGTAATCTCAATTATTTGATGTTAAATACATATCGTTTTCAATCATTTCATCAATACATTTATTACAATAATATGTATTTTCTAATTCAGAAAATCAAATATATTTTTCATTATGGATATTACATTTCATTTTTTTCACCTATTAATTTATAAAAAAATTTATTACAAGTTCTATTTGCAAATGATGAATTTTTATGACATATATCACATGAGCCTTTAATTCTATATTCTCTACATTCCATAATTATTCATTCCTTTCATTAATGTTTAGAAGCAATAATTATTAATGTTAAAATCATAATAATTATTCAAATTGTTAAAAATATAATTCTACTTTTTCATGATTTTTTATAAAATTCTTTTTGTTCTTCAATTAATTCAATTTGTTCTTTTAATAACTTATTTTGTAATTCTTTATTATCTTCTTGTATTTCTAAATTATCTTTTTCTTCCATTTTTAATCCCTTTCTATAATTTTTAATATTTCTTCAATTTCTATATATTTTTTATTTTTAAGTAATTTTTCATTACATAAATTTTTAATTAATTCTATTTTTTCAACATTTAATAACATATTAATTTCCTTTAATACTTTAAATAAAATATTTTTTCATTATGAGTATTTATATCTTTCATTGGTGTAACAATATAATTTATTGCTAAATCATTATCATTATATGGATTATTTATTTTAAAACTTTTCATATCTTGTTCTCATGTAATGTTATATTTAAAACATTCTTGATTTTTATCATTTGTAAAAATATAATAACCATTATATTGTTCATAAAATGTACAAGATATTAATTCATTTTCATTAGTAGTAATATCTGGAATATTTTTTATATATTTTAAAATATCACTACCTTTAATACTTTCAATATTTCTTTCAATATTTTCTTGTACTCATTTTTCACCTAATTTATAATCAAAATTTTCAAATATTTTTAATGCTATTTTTTTATTTTTTTCATCAATAGTAGTATATTGTTTAAGAAATCATGTTTCATATTCACTAATTTCTAATAATATACCACCTTTATTTTTTTCATTTTTATATGATTCTCCAACTTTACTTTTAATGTCAAAATTAACAGTTGTCATATAAATTCCTTTCTACGTATAAGCCTTATCACCTACAGTGATAAAAGGCTTATATACTACTAACTAAATACTTCTATCTACTATACGTAAGGCTTATGCTACTGTAAGTAGCATAAGCCTTGGAGGGTAGGGGTTCTAGGGGAAGGGAACCAAAATTTCTGAAATTTTCAAAGAGCAACACAAAAATTACTATTGGTTAATTCCAGCACAATAGCCTACATAATTTTTTATTTAGTTATGTAATAATTAATTACTTTAATAAAGTGCTGGTTTAATAAAATAATTAATTATAATTGTTCAACAATTATAAATGAGAGTTTTATCTCTCATTTATATTTTTATTAAATCATATCCAAGTTTGCAATGCGCCCGTTTTTATTGTATGTTTTTTCTTTTTTCCTGAATAATATTGTTTTTGACTTTTTTTGGGCGTTGAATAGTACTTTCAGTCACATCAATGATAACTGTTTTATCTTTAAAATTATTATTTAACAGTGATTTTTGCCCATCAAGTTGTTGAAAATCAGGATGTTTTATTAAAGTATTTTCTATTCACTTGATATTCCTATAGCAACTACTTTCACTAATTCCATAACTTTTAGCAATATGAAAATAAGTTCGATACTCTCTTCAATATTCTAAAGTCATTAATAAACGATTTTCTAATGATAATTTATTAGGTGTACCACCATTTTTAAACTTTTTTACTTCTTCTGTCTTTAAAATTTCTAGAATTTTATTAAAAATAATATCATTTATACCAGTTAATCTTAATAATTCTGGATTGTTAATAGTTTTTAATTTATCAAACATCATAGATTACCTATCTTTTTTATTTTTAATTTTATTTTAAAAATTAAATTTTTAATAGATAGGTTTTGCAAGAAGTCTATTCTTTATTCATAAAAAATATCTTCCTTTCAAATAAAATTTTCAAAAATAAGTAAGTTGTAACCAGCATAGGTTACAACTTACTTATTTGCAAAATTCCTTATAAAAAGAAAGAAAAATGTAAATAAAAAATTAGATAGGCTTAATAATTTCGTAGGTGTACTTAATGCTAAATATTCAATTTTTATATTTTAACTTTATCACATTTAATTAAAAATTCAACTGCAATCTTTAATTTATCATTATTTAGTGATAATTTCATATTAGTTATCGAGTAAAAATTTCCCAAAAGTGAAGTTAAATATACTTGGTGATAAATATGGAAAGAAGCATGACTATGAAAGAAAAATATAAATATAAAATTATAAACGACATTACTATTAAAAAATTATCTAAGCATCAAGCTAAAAGTAAACTTAACTTAACTATTAGAAGAATTAATCAATTAATTCAAATTTTTAATAGAGAAGGTAAAATTGGTTTTATTCATAAATCACGTAATAAAATTTCTAATAAAGCAACAATATTAAGATTAAAAATGAAATTATAAACTTGTATAAAACCAAATATTATAATTTTAATTTTCAACATTTCCATGAAAAATTAATTAATGAAGAAAAAATTAAAATTTCATATAGCACACTTTATACTATATTAATTAAAGAAAAAATCACTTCACCAAAAAAACATAAAAATAAGAAAAATAACTTACATCCAACAAGAAATCGTAGAACAAATTTTGGTGAATTAATTCAAATGGATGCCAGTAATCATCATTGATTTGGTAACGATAAACCAAAAGCATTTTTACATGCTGCAATTGATGATGCTACAGGCAATATTGTCGGGCTATGATTTGACCATCAAGAAACATTAGATGGTTATTATAATAGACTTCTTGCAAAACTATGATATTAATCACATTTTTTAAGTTTAAAAATTTATTTTAATAACACTTTTAATATTTTTTAAAAATTATTGTTCAAAATATGTTTTATTTTTTGTCATTAAAATACAACAAAAATTATTATTTCAAATAAAAAAATAAAATATTAAATTATCAAATATATTTAAATTAATAATTGTAAATTATAAATTGAAGCTATTAAATTAAATCTTAATGCAAATTTTTTTCTTCTATTTCGATATTTTTCACTAATAATTTTAAATTTTTTAAGAATCGCAAAAACATGTTCAATAACAACTCTCATTTTTGAAATAGCCTTATTATTTTTCTTTTCTTCTTTAGTTAAAGGGTTTTTCTTTGATTTTCGTTTAGGTAATAAGACATTTTTATGTATGTTTTGTATACCTTGATATCCTAAATCTACTAAAATAGTTGTTTCTGATAAAAATTTCGTTTTTGAATTTTTTAAAATTTTAAAATCATGATTTTTACCATAAGAAAAATAAGAACTTATAATTTTTTTACTATCTTTTTCAATTATGACTTGAGTTTTTATTGTATGTTTTTTCTTTTTTCCTGAATAATATTGTTTTTGACTTTTTTTGGGCGTTGAATAGTACTTTCAGTCACATCAATGATAACTGTTTTATCTTTAAAATTATTATTTAACAGTGATTTTTGCCCATCAAGTTGTTGAAAATCAGGATGTTTTATTAAAGTATTTTCTATTCACTTGATATTCCTATAGCAACTACTTTCACTAATTCCATAACTTTTAGCAATATGAAAATAAGTTCGATACTCTCTTCAATATTCTAAAGTCATTAATAAACGATTTTCTAATGATAATTTATTAGGTGTACCACCATTTTTAAACTTTTTTACTTCTTCTGTCTTTAAAATTTCTAGAATTTTATTAAAAATAATATCATTTATACCAGTTAATCTTAATAATTCTGGATTGTTAATAGTTTTTAATTTATCAAACATCATAGATTACCTATCTTTTTTATTTTTAATTTTATTTTAAAAATTAAATTTTTAATAGATAGGTTTTGCAAGAAGTCTATTTTATAAAGTTAAAAAGAGAACCTAAGGGTTCTCTAAAAATTAATTAATTAATTAATTCTGTTGCTCTTACTTCACGAATAACAGTAATATGAATATCGCCTGGTATTGTAATCATTTGTTCTAATTTTTGTTTTAAGTTTCTTGCTAATATATGAGCATCAAAATCATTAATAACTTTAGGATCAACAATAACTCTAATTTGTCTTCCTGCCTGAACAGCATATGCTTTTTCTACGCCTTTAACAGATTTACACAAATCTTCAATTTCTTTAATTCTAGTTATAAATTCTTCTAATGAATTATTTCTTGAACCAGGTCTAGCTGCTGATAATGTATCAGCAGCTGAAACTAAAGAAGAATAAACATTATCTTTTGCAACATCACCATGATGAGAATGAATAGCATTAATAATAATATCACTTTCACCATATTTTTTTGCTAAAATCACACCATTATAAACATGTGAACCTTCTAATTCATAATCAGCAGCTTTACCAATATCATGTAATAAACCAGCACGTTTTGCAATATTAACATCTAAACCTAATTCAGCTGCAATTGCTCCTGCAAGTTTGGCAACTTCAAAGGAATGCAATAAAACATTTTGCCCATAACTTGTACGATATTTTAATCTTCCAATATAAGATACTAACTCTGGTTCAAAACCAGTTAATTTTAACTCATCAATAATTTTTTTACCATCAACTTTAAAACCTTCATTTAATTCCTGCTCATGAAATCTCAAGATTTCTTCAATTCTAATTGGATGAATTCTTCCATCTTTAACTAATTCTTCTAAAGCTCTAGTTGCAATTTCTCTTCTGATCGGATTAAATGAAGAAATTTGAATTGTTTCTGGCGTATCATCAATGATAATATCTACACCCGCTGTTAACTCAAAAGATTTAATATTTCTACCCTCTTTACCAATAATTCTGCCTTTCATTTCTTCATTAGGTAACTTAACATATGATACTGACTTATCAACAATAAAATTACTTGCATAACGTTCTATTGCTTCACTAACAATATTATTGGCTAACTCTTTAGATTGAAGTTTAATATTATATTCATGATTTTTAATAATTTTATTAAATTCTAATGATAATTTTTCTTTTAATTTACTAAACAATTCATCTTTTGCTTCATTTCGAGTCATACCAGAAATTTTTTCTAATTCCATAATAATTTGATCAATTTTTTGATGATATTCTAATTTAACATTTTTTACAATTTCACGTTGATGATAAAGATTTTGTGTTTGTGTTTCAATTATTTCTTCACGTTCACTTAATTTGCGTTCTCTTTTATTTAAAAGTTTCTCATATTCTAAATTTTGTTCTTTACGATATTCAATCTCTAAATACAAATCTTTTTTCATTTTACTTATTTCAATTTTTGCATCGGCTCTTGAGGATTGAATTAATTTTTGAGATTCTTTTTCTCTCTTTAAAATATTAGTAAAACTTTGTTGTTCTTTAATTTTTAAATACATTTTTCTAATTAGAAATCCAGCAATTATCCCTACTATCATTGCTAGAAAAATTGATATACCTACTCACATTCCAAACTGTTGACTACTTATATTTGATAATATAGCTAACATATTTTTTTCCATTTATATTTCTCTCCTTGCTGTAAAACACCTACAAGAAAAAGAATCCTTACACTCAAAAACTTAAATAAAATTAAAATTTTATATTTTTCTTCTTTAATATCTACACAGAAATAAGTAGGATAATAATCCTACATTAATTTTAGCATGTTTTAAATATTAATTTTTAAAACTTGATTGGTTCCTTAATTTGTTCTAAAAGAAAAGTATTTGCTTCTAAACTTTCTTTTGCTTTTATTTTTCCTTGTCCTAATTTTACATCTTCATAAGTGTATCAACCACCAGATTTATTAATAACTTCTTTCTCAACAGCAATTGTAATGATTTCACTAATTTTTGAAAATCCTTCTTCAAAACAAAAATCAAGACTTGCTGTTTTAAATGGTGGTGCTACTTTATTTTTTACAACTTTTATTTTTATTTTATGACCAATTATTTGATTACTTTTGATTAATTGTTCACCTTTACGTACTTCTAGTCTAATTGTACTATAAAAACGTAATGCTTTTCCTCCGGGTGTTATTTCAGGATTACCATATATAATACCAACTTTTTCTCGAATTTGATTAATAAATAAAACAATACAATTAGTTTTTGAGATACTTCCACTAATTTTTCGTAATGCTTTAGACATTAATCGCGCTTGAGCACCAATTGTTTGATCATTCATATCACCATCAAGTTCAATTTGTGGAACTAATGCTGCTACTGAATGAACAACAATCATATCTAAAGCTTCTGATTTAACAAGAATATCTAGTATTTCTAATGCTTGTTCTCCTGAATCTGGTTGTGTAATTAATAAACGACTAATATCAACACCTAATTTTTGACTATATTGACGATCTAATGCATGTTCAGCATCTATAAATGCTATTCTACCATTTTGTTTTTGAACTTCTGCTAAAGCCATTAATGCTAATGTAGTTTTACCTGCCGATTCTGGTCCATAAACTTCAATAATACGACCTTTTGGAAAACCTTTAACACCTAAAATATCATCTAATAATATACTTCCTGAACTAATAACTTCAATATCGCCAATACTACTATCACTTAATAACATAATAGCACCTTTGCCAAATTCTTTTTCAATTTGCTTAATGGCTTTTTCTAATAATTGCTCTTTTTCTTTAATATTTATTTCCATAAAATCACCCTACAAAATATTAATAACTCTGTAAGATAATTCCTTTTTAAAATTTAAAAACTTAATAAAATTTTTTTTAAAATAACTACTGCTTTTGCTACTATAGTTGATCTAATTTCGTTTCTATTACCTGAAATATTTAACACTTCACATCAAACATTATCATTGATAACAATACCTACATATACTAAACCAACCGGTTTATTTTCTAGAGCATTAGGTCCTGCATTTCCAGTAAAACTAATAGCAATATTTGTTTTTAAAATTTTTTGTGTATTTAAAGCCATTTCTATAGCACATTGTTTACTTATTACACCATATTTTTCAATGGTTGTTTTTTTAATTTTAACAATATTGATTTTTGATTCATTAGTATACGTTATAAAACCACCACTAAAATATTTAGAAGCACCAGCAATACTAGTAATCTCTTGAGCAAAAAGTCCACCAGTAATACTTTCACAACAACTAATTCTAAAATTAAATTTATCTAATAAAACTAAAAGTTCATTCATTTTTAAACCTTCAATCAAATAATTTACAATACAAAAAAAGAATAAAAAAATCATAAGCCACGTTCTGTTCTTGCTTCTTGCAAGTGCTAACCATTTATCTACTATTGTAAACAATAGTTCCGTTTATTATTCATTTCTAATAAACCAATGCCCCTACCTAAATTTGGGTTTCTCGCTTGTGGGGTTTATCTCGTTCCAGCTTTTAAGTTTCCTTAAAACTCGTCTCTATGACACTTTTATAGACTAGAACCTTATTTAATAAAAAACTTAGGTTTTTGTCAGCCGTCAGAATTACTGCTTAGAGTTATTGTTTTCTCTAACACAAACATTACTTTCATCGCAGAAAGTGCGAGCGTGGACTTTCCTCTACATACTAATGCAGCGATTAGCTCATTTTTTATTCTTTTAGAAAAAAATTATAACATATTTATTCTTCATGTACAATACTTTCTAATTTGCTTAACCTCGTAATAATATCAACATTTTCTACACCTTTTTCTTCTAATTTTTGTTTTTCTTGTTTTAAAACTAAAATTTGTGTTTTTAAAACATCAATTTCTTTAAGTAACTTGTAATTATTATTTTCTAAAATTGCATTTTGCTTTTTTAGTTTATTTACAAATTCTTCTAGTATTTCATAATTAGTAGCTACTAAATCAAGAAATAAATCTACTTCTTTAGAATCATAGCCTTTATAATCAACAGTAAATTCTTTATCTATAATATCCTTTTTACAAATATTCATACTTATACCTCCTTTAATTAAAAGGAAAACTATTCCAAAGTTAGTAATATTCTATATGTAAGGGGGAATTAAAATAATGTTTTATGCTAACCGTGGAATGTTTCTTGAAACTATAATTAATTATACTATTGAAATTATAAATAATGAAAAACAAGCACTAATTTTTAAACAAAATCCATCAATTTTATATCAAAACAATAAAATTTTTAAAGAAAAAAGTAATGTTGATTATCATGGAGTTTATCATGGTAAATATTTTTGTTTTGAAGCAAAAAGTACTAAGTCTTTAACATTACCATGAAATAATTTTAAAAAACATCAACTTGAATACTTAGAAAATGCTTTTTATCTTAATGCTATTAGTTTTGTTATTATTTATTTTTCAGAACATAATGCCTTTTTTTTAGTTTTTTGAGAAAAATTAAAATTTTTAAAAGTTCAAAAAAAAGCACTGACATATAAAAAAGTAGAACAAAATGGATATAAATTAGAAATTATATATCCATTTTATCTTGATTTTTTAAAATTTTTAATTTAAGAAGCTAAAGTTTCTGTTTGTTGATTAGTATGTTTTTTAAATTCAGAACTCGCTTTAAATTTAGGTGCTTTAGAAGCACTAATTACAATAGATTCACCAGTTTGGGGATTACGACCTGTTCTTGCTTCACGAATAATAGTTTCAAATATTCCAAATTTTGGTATATTAATTTTACCACCATTTGCAACTTCAACTTTTATCTCTTCAAAAAATAAATCAATAATATTAGTCGCTAAGGCAATTGTGACGTCAGACTTTTGCGCCACTATCTTAATAATTTCTGTCTTTGTTTTAGAATTACTTTTTGCCATAAAAATTTCCTCCTAATGTTTTAAGAATTATAATTATAATGTCTATTATAGATATTATTATAACTACGTTATCTTCAAACCAATTTAAAAATGTTACTGGTCTGTAATCAAATTATATAGTAACATTTTATAAAGTGAACCATAAAATGTATTTTTTTTCTAAAAAAATGATAAAATTATTTGAATAATATTTTTTTTACACTTATAAAGATTAAAAAATAAAAATAAAATTTAATTTTCAATACTGATAATAAAATATTAAATAAATATTTAATTAAAATTAAAATGAAAAAATATTAAAATGAAAAATAATTATTAAAAAAACGAAAAGAAAAACATGTAAAATATATTTATAGTTGTTCAAGTTTTAATAATTAATGATGCTAATTTTATATTACTAATTAATTATTTAATACCACGTAAATAACTTAAAAATAACGCTACATTTTACTAATATATTCAATGATGCAAAAACATAATAATTTTAGAAAGAGTGATAACCTATGAAAAATATTATCCATACGCCTAATGCTCCTGCTGCTATTGGGTCATATAGTCAAGCAATAATTGCAGGTGACTTTTTATATATTTCTGGACAATTACCAATTAATAGTAAAACAGGTGAATTTATTGGCACTGACATTTCTTCACAAACTAAGCAAAGTTTATTAAATATTAAAGCAATTTGTGAAGCTGCTAATATTACTTTAAATAATATTGTAAAAGTTAATATTTTCTTAAAAGACTTAAATCACTTTGTTGAAATGAATAAAGTTTATGAAGAAATATTTGGTACACACGCTCCAGCAAGAGCAGCAGTTCAAGTTGCTAGAATTCCCAAAGATGCATTAATTGAAATTGAAGCAATTGCTTATTTAAAATAATTTTTCTAATTTTATTTTTTTATTAGACTTCTTGCAAAACTATGATATTAATCACATTTTTTAAGTTTAAAAATTTATTTTAATAACACTTTTAATATTTTTTAAAAATTATTGTTCAAAATATGTTTTATTTTTTGTCATTAAAATACAACAAAAATTATTATTTCAAATAAAAAAATAAAATATTAAATTATCAAATATATTTAAATTAATAATTGTAAATTATAAATTGAAGCTATTAAATTAAATCTTAATGCAAATTTTTTTCTTCTATTTCGATATTTTTCACTAATAATTTTAAATTTTTTAAGAATCGCAAAAACATGTTCAATAACAACTCTCATTTTTGAAATAGCCTTATTATTTTTCTTTTCTTCTTTAGTTAAAGGGTTTTTCTTTGATTTTCGTTTAGGTAATAAGACATTTTTATGTATGTTTTGTATACCTTGATATCCTAAATCTACTAAAATAGTTGTTTCTGATAAAAATTTCGTTTTTGAATTTTTTAAAATTTTAAAATCATGATTTTTACCATAAGAAAAATAAGAACTTATAATTTTTTTACTATCTTTTTCAATTATGACTTGAGTTTTTATTGTATGTTTTTTCTTTTTTCCTGAATAATATTGTTTTTGACTTTTTTTGGGCGTTGAATAGTACTTTCAGTCACATCAATGATAACTGTTTTATCTTTAAAATTATTATTTAACAGTGATTTTTGCCCATCAAGTTGTTGAAAATCAGGATGTTTTATTAAAGTATTTTCTATTCACTTGATATTCCTATAGCAACTACTTTCACTAATTCCATAACTTTTAGCAATATGAAAATAAGTTCGATACTCTCTTCAATATTCTAAAGTCATTAATAAACGATTTTCTAATGATAATTTATTAGGTGTACCACCATTTTTAAACTTTTTTACTTCTTCTGTCTTTAAAATTTCTAGAATTTTATTAAAAATAATATCATTTATACCAGTTAATCTTAATAATTCTGGATTGTTAATAATTTTTAATTTATCAAACATCATAGATTACCTATCTTTTTTATTTTTAATTTTATTTTAAAAATTTAATTTTTAATAGATAGGTTTTGCAAGAAGTCTATTTCTTTTCAATGAAATAGTGAACAATCTATACCAGTTTATGGATTACAAGCAATATCAAAAATTAATGATAAAATATTTGGTGTTATTATTAAAGACAATAATATTGATTTTTATACAATTGATAAAGAGAATAATCTAATTTTATTAGCAGACTATGAACAAGACAGAGCATATCCAATTGAAAATGGTTCAGGAATTGCTTTTACTAATGAAGAAGATAATAAAAAATGGGACAAAAAAATTTTGGAATGGCAACACTTTTTAGGACTATTTTTTGGTAAACATTTGTTGTTGATATTTAACTGGAGTTAAGTAGTTTAAAGTGCTGTGAATTCTTATATTGTTATATCAATTGATGTAATCAAATAATTCTAATTTTAATTGGATTAATGATGTAAAATTTTTATCATTAATAAATTCGGTTTTAAAAGTTTTAAAAGTTGCTTCAGCAACAGCATTATCATAAGGACAACCTTTTTTACTTAAAGAACGGTTAATGTTGAATGCTAATAAAAGTTTATCAATAATTTTATTGTTAAATTCATTACCGCGATCACTATGAAATATTTGAATATCTTTTAAACAGCGATTTGATTGCATAAATGCTTGATGTACTAATGATGCATCTTTTTTAACTCCAACACTATGTCCGATAATTTCGCGGTTAAATAGGTCTATTAATAGGCAAATATACTTTCACCTACCATTAACTTGTACATAAGTTAAATCACTAACAATAACTTCATTTTTAATCCTATTCTTAAATTTTCTATTAACAAGATTAGTTATTTGACTATCGTTAACTTTGTTATTATGATTTTTGAATGATAATTTAGTATATTTTGATATTAAATTATATTCATTCATAATTTTTTTAATTTTTCTGCGCGATAAATAAATTTCTTGGTTTTCTAGAATTTTTTTTAATCTTCTAGTACCATAAACTTCTTTATTTTCTTTAAAAGCACTAATAACAGCTTCATCATAAATATTATTTTTGATTTTATTTTCTTTTTTCTTTAAATTAAAATAATATGTTGATTTAGATATTTTTAAAAAACGACACATTGTGCGAATTTTATATTTAGCTTTATTTTTGACAATAATTTCTATTTTCTGCCTATTATTAGTGCTGCTTGCTTTAAAATATCATTTTCCATTCGTAATTGCTTTAATTCTTTTCTTAATTTAATTAATTCATTTTCTTCAAAAGAACGATTATCTTTAGTTTTAAAACTTCCTGAATTACTAAATTGCTTAATTCAATTGTAAGTAGCTGCTCTTGTAACATTATATTCTTTAGCAAGGCAAGATACTGATTTGCCACTTTGATATAAAGCTACTATTTGTTTTTTAAATTCATCGGTATATGAGTTAATATTGGCCATAATTATAGTTCCTTTCTTTTAACAAATTTGTTTACTTGTCTACGTAATTAGTGTCCAATAAATTGTAACCCATCCACTAAAATTATGTTAATTAATAAAAACTATAATAAGTATTGAATTTAAAATATGAATTTAAAGATTACTAGTAAAAAGATAACCTTTTTTATTAAAAAAAATTTACTATAAAATAACAAAAAGATATTGTAGTATTTTCATATAAAAATTGAATATTAGATTATAACTACTTTTTTAAAACAGGATTGTTAACATTAATCTAAGATATTTATATACTTTAATATAAACTTGCTACCTTTATTTATATAAAAGGTAGTTTTAAAATACAAATTAAATGGAAATAACATAAAAATAAAATAAATTTATATCTATAAGGAGATAATTATGACAAAAATTAAAAAAAATAAAAATAATTACCACATTGCAACTAAATTAGTTCATTGTGGTAATTATAATGATAAATTTGGAGCCGCTCTACCCCTATTTATCTATCAACAACTTTTGCTTTTGATAGTGCCGAACAAGGTGGTAGGATATTTAATTTACAAGAAGAAGGATATGTTTATACAAAAATTGGTAATCCAACAACAACTGTTTTAGAAAAACGAATGGCACATTTAGAAGGATCAGAAAAAGCAATTGCTTTCTCATCAGGTATGGGGGCCATTGCATCTACTTTTTGAACATTATTGAATGCTATTGACCATTTATTATCATCAAAAACAATTTATGCTGGTACTCATTCACTTATTGAAAAAGGAATATCACGCTTTCAAATTGAAGTTGATTTTGCTGATTTTACTAAACTTGATGAAATTAAAAAAAATTTAAAACCAAATACTAAAGTTGTTTTTTTCGAAACACCAGCTAATCCTACTTTAGAAATTTTAGATATTAAAGCAATTAGTGATATTGTCCAGCAATATAATCCACAAATTCAAGTAATTGTTGATAATACTTTTTCTACACCAATCATTACTAAACCTTTAATTTTTGGTGCTGATATTGTTATCCATTCAGCAACAAAATATATTAACAGTCATTCTGATGTTATGGCCGGAATTGTTTGTGGTAAAAGTACTTTAATAAATAAAATTCGTTTTGAAGGATTAAAAGATTTAACAGGAGCTGTATTATCACCTCATGATGCCTTTCTTGTTTTAAGAGGACTATCAACTTTAGAATTACGATTATGAAGAGCTTGCAAAAATGCAAGAATAATTGCAGCAAGATTAAAAAAACATCCTAAGATTAAAAAAGTATTTTATCCTGGACTAACTAATTCAGCAACAGAACAAGTACTTTATGAACAACAAATGAAATTACCAGGAGCAATGATTAGTTTCGAATTAAAATGTGGATATGATGGAGGAATCAAACTATTAAATAATTTAAAATTAATAATTTTGGCAGTTTCTTTAGGTGGAGTTGAGTCATTGATTGAACATCCTGCTTCAATGACACATTCTACTTATAATGCACAAGAATTAGCAGATGCAAATATTTCAGAAGGTCTTGTTCGTCTTTCAATTGGTATTGAATATGTTGAAGATTTGTGAAATGATTTGGAACAAGCATTAAAAAAACTATAATAATTATTTATAAATGAAACAATTTATTAGCAATATGCAACCATCAACAACATATTACCACTTAAACAAAAATCAGTATAACCATTTGGTAAAATAAATGAGTCACCTTTTTTAATACTAGTATCATCAATTATACCATTACCATCCAATACTGAGATTTGCAATCATCTAGTATTAGGATAACTATAATGCTTAATTCCCTCATTAATTAATTTAATTAACTTAAAAAACTTGTTATCAACTAAATAATTATCATGACCATTAGCTTCACTACTATTTAAATCAGGAGCTAAAACAATAGTTGATGCTTCTTTCAAATGCAAATTTCGTAAATTACCAAGTTCATCTTTACGATCATAATCATATAAACGATATGTAATATCTGATGATTGTTGTAATTCAAAAACCATAGTATGTGCCAATAAACCATGAATTTTTAGAGAAGGAACATAAATAAATTGATCTTTTTTAATTGGTATATATTTTAATAGTTTATGTCATTGTTCTTTTGCCAATCATTGATTAAACTGATCTTTGGTTTTAGCATTATGACCCAAAATAACTCTACCTTTGGGTAAACATTCTAATATATACCAACATTCAGTTTTTCCTAAACATTGATGATTTTTTTCTGCGAATTTATCATCGGGGTGAATTTGAACGCTTAAACTATCATTTGCGTCTAAAATTTTTGTTAACAACGGATATTCTTTATTAATCACACTACCTGAACTATCAAGATTAGCAAATAAACTAGGTTGCTGTTTAAACAATTCTGCTAAACTTAATCCTTTATACTCGCCATTTAAAACATAACTCATTCCATTGGGATGAGCACTAACTAATCATGCTTCACCAATTGGTGTATTTTTAGGTAAATCAAAATTAAATTTGTGTGCTAATTTTTGACTACCTCATAATTTGCGAATAAAAGCAGGTTTTAAAAAAATTATTTGTGATGTGCTATTATTCATATTCACTCTCCTAAACTTTGATTATTTCTTCAATTAAACTTTATTTTTACTATTTTTAGATTTAGTTTTTTTACTATTAAATATTTTCATGATTCTTTCATTCATTAATTTAAAAACCTTAATATTACGTGATTGAATAATTAATAATCCACCATATACTAAACAAGTAACAATACTTCCAACAATAATGGCTAAAAAGAATAAAAGAATACTTACCCAAAGCACATAATTAACTGAACTAACTGCACCTAAGATAGCAACAATAGGACCACCATGACCAGCAGCATCAGTTAATAAGAAAGCACCAGCAATACTACCAGCAACAGCACTACCAATAATATTACTAATAATAGCACGTTTTGGATCTCTTACTGCAAAAAGAATCGCACCTTCAGAAATACCAATACACCCCATTAACATTGCTGTTAAACCTAATGTACGTTCACTTTCATTAAAGAATTTACGAAAAATCAAAGTTGTTAAACCCATTCCAAGTGGTGCAACAGGAATAGCTGCAGCTACTGCTCCCATAAATAATTGTGAGCTAGGATCAGCAGTTATCGTTGTTGAAGCTGCTAAAAAAGCAACTTTGTTAATTGGACCACCCATATCAAATCCAACCATGGCTCCTAGCAACATTCCAATTGCTGCCATTGCTTCACGTGGCATGTGGGTTAACCCATTTTGAAATTGTTCCATTATTCAACCAATTGGAGCTCCAATTGCATAAATAAAAGTGAAACTAATTAAAAATGTTACTACAATAGGAATAAAGAAAATTGGCATAATTGGAGCAATAGTCTTTGGTACTTTTCAAGTAATAATTCATCTTACTAAATATCCAACACTTGGACCAATTAATAATGCTCCTAAAAATCCAGCAGAAACCTTTGGCTCTAAACCAGCAATTGGATAAACTAATCCTGCTGTATTAGCAACATATGCACTTACCATTGCCGGAACCAAGGCAGCACGTCCTGCAATTGAATTAGCGATAAAACCAGCTAAAATTGGAATCATTAATGTAAAAGCAATACTTCCAGCTTGATTCATAAAATAAAGAAAATGATTATGTGGTAACTTGGAAATATCAAAGTCAGCACCATAAACTGCTTTAGCAATACCAATTGATAATGCTAACATAATTCCACCAAAAACAACAAATGGCACCATATAGCCAACACCAGCCATAATATGTTTCATAATTCCCTGTTTATCAGTAGTAAATAAATCATTTGATTTATTTACTTTTTCCGCTTTTTGTCCCGATTCTGACTTGTTTATTTCATAAGGTTTTGCGTTAGCAAAAGCATCATTAACAATACTTTCAGGATTTTTAATAACTTTGCTAATTTCTACTTTATATAATGGTTTATTATTAAAACGTTCTAATTTTAAATCTGCAACACCGGCCGATACTGCAATAATAACTAAATCAGCATTGGCAATATCAGTTGCTGTAAAAGCACCTTTAATACCAATACTACCATGAGTTTCAACTTTAATATTATAGCCTAAATTTTTTGCAGCAATTTCTAATTTATCTTGTGCAATATAAGTATGTGCTACCCCAACTGGACAAGCAGTAATTGCTATAATATTTTTAGTTTTTTTTGAAGAACCTTTCATATCTTCACTAATAGTTTTACTACTAGTTTCAACATTAGATTTATTATTAATATTTAGTGATTGAATAATTACTTTTTTATCTTTTGAATTAAATAATATTGATTGAAATTCCGGTTTTGTTAATCTTTGTGCCACTTTTGATAAAATTTCCAAGTGCTCATTACCAGCACTTTTTAGTGGCACAATTAAAGCAATAATTGCTTTAACGGGTTGTTCATCTAGTGCTTTCCAAGGAATTGGCTGTTTAAAACGCATAATAAAAATTCCTGATTTAACAATATCTTCATTACGAGCATGTGGCACAGCAACACCACCACCAAAACCAGTAGTTCCTTCTCCTTCTCTTTGTAGAAAACTATTAACTAGTGATTTTTCACTAATATTTTTTTTCAAAAAACCTAATTTTTTAGCAGAAGTTGCTATTTCTTGAAAAGCTTCTGCTTGTGTTTTACAATCAGATTCAAGAAAAACGTGTTCTACTGTCAAAATATCATCTTGTTTAGACAACATACTTCATCTCCTTACTTAATAAATATTCATGACATAATATTAAATTATTATTTTAAAAAAAACAGTTTTTTTATTTAAAAAATTAATTAAATTTTTTAATTACTTTATTAGTTTTAATTCTATTTTCTAAATATCAATCTTTATGCTTTGATTTTAATAAATATGTTGTTACTAAATCATTAAAATAAGTAATAGCAAATAATGGAGAAATAAATATTTCTTGTGCTTCATAAAGTCCTGAAGAAACAATATTAAATGTTCAATCAGCATAAGTCACTAATTCAGTTTTATCTTGTGATGTAACAACTGCAATTTTAGCATTATTCTTTTTAGCAAGTTTAGCTGCTTCAACAATAGTAGCGGTTTTACCTGATAATGAAAAAAGAATTATTACATCTTCTGGAATAATTAAAGAAGCATGCATTAAAATACTATCATCATCTTTATTTAAACAGATTGATCGTAAACCAAACCGATATAATTTATTTGATAAATCCTCCGCACCTAAACCAGAATGACCAATACCTGCTAAATAAATACAAGCTTTACGATTAGCATCTATTCAATTAATAAATCTTTGTAATTCCTCATAATTAATCGTTGAATCATTTAAATCCATTAGTTTTTTATAATGTTCTTTTAAAACACTACGATCACCAAAAAACTCACGATTTAAAGCTTTGAAAGTAGTTTCTTGCGCAGCTAAACTAATGATAAATTCACGATAACCTTTAAATCCCAATTTCTTAATTAAATTATAAACAACACTATAACCAACAGTATTTTCTTTAGCCAAAGAACTAATAGTAACTTGATCCATTTTTTGACTATTCTTATTAATATAGTTAATAAGAACTTTTTCTTTTTTTGTGAAATTATTTTCTTCCTTTGATACTCTAGATCAAAAATTATCATTGATAAGCATGTAAAAACTCCTTTTTAAACTAATGTAAAATATTTAAATATTATTATTTTTTAATTATGTGATGAAAATGGATCATTAATATAATATGGTTGCAAATCTTCCATGTTTTTTACTTCGATAAAATATGGTGACAACTTTTGAAAATTTTCCACAATATTACACTTTTCTAAATTTTCAATTATTTTATAATCTAGTAAATCACTAATAATACCAATTTTAGCATTTTCATCTACTAATTGCGGCTGAATAATTATTTTTCCATTATCACATACTGCCAAATAACTTTTATTATTGTATGCTGACAAAACACTTATTGATTTTATTAATCCTGCCTGTAATAATAAACTATTAATAGTAAAAACCGTTAAAAAACTATTCAAAACTTTAAGTGTTTTGACAAAAGTAATTGCTACTCTAATTCCAGTATAACTGCCAGGACCATTTGCAATAACTACTTTTGAAATATCTTTTAATTTTATTTTACATTTTACAAGTAAATTAGTAATAGTTGGAATTGCCAATTCTGTTTGTTTTTGTCAAGCAATAAATGATGAACTTGCTAAAATTTTATTAGCTTGCAAAATCACCACTGTTAATTTGTTATTTGTTGTATCTAAATATAATTGATACATAACATCACCTTATTATTTCATTTAGTTGCTATTAATAATTTTCTAATATCTTACATACTTATTATAATATCATGTATAATGTAATTAAAATAGAAAAAATATAGAATTGTGAGTTGATCCATATGGGAATAGGAAAAAATATAGGATTTAAAAGTAAATTTTCTGATTTTTTACTTTGATCTGGACTAATTATTGCTGTTATAGGTCTAATAATGCAATTTGCAATAGTTTTAATTGAGTATAAACCAATAACAGTTGGAACACCTAATCCTCATAATTTATGAACTCCAGATGGCCCATGAGTTGGTATTTGAACAATGATTTCTACCTTTACTATTCAGTCAAATTTTTTAGTTTTTCTTTTCTTTTCTTTTGTATTAACAAATCGTTTTCATGACAATCGCGCACAATTTGTTTTTGGGCGCTTTTCATTAGCAATTACTGTTTATATTACCGTAACTCTTATCGTATTTTTTGCTGTATTATTTAAACCAATGATAAATAATTTAGATAGTAGTAATAGTATTAGCATATTAAATTTTATAAATACATTTTTATTACATTTAATAGTACCAGTGATAGTGATTTTATATTTTATGTTTTCTGCTGGTAAATACTACTGAAAACTTGGAAAACAAACATATCTTTGAATACCAATTATTTCTATTTACATGTTTGTATATTTAGGTTATGCACTTGCTAAAGGAAATTTTGTTGGTTTTTTAAGAAAAGGAACAACAGAAATTGATTATTCATTTCCATATCCATTTTTAGATTTTCATAAAAGTTTAACTACTTTCTTTATTTATATCTTTGCAATTTTAATGCTATACTTAATTTTGATGTTACTTTTTACTCTTTATAATAATATCCTTTATAAAAAAAATAATAAACCAATAGCGGCTTTAAGAGATACAAATTTTTAATGTAAAATAATTTATAAATAAAGTGTACTAGTTTATAAACTAGTACACTTTATTACTATTATTTATTATTTAAAAAATATTGAAAAATAATTGTAGGGAGGAATATATATTTGTGAAAAGTAAAAATTTGAAATTGTATTATTTTTTTTAAATATTATTTTGTTATTTTTTGCCTCTTTTTTCTTAATATATTTTATTTTAAAATTATATAAAAATTCCTTGTATCGCATATATAGTATACAAGGACTTAAAGTCAAATATAAAAATAAAACCGGCATTACATAAATATTTTCTAAACATTTATAACTGCCATTTTTATTGTAACTCACTAAAAAGAAAAAACAAGTAATAACATTTTTTACACTTATCATTTTATATTTTTATATAAAATATTGTTTTTTAACAAGTACTACTTAAAAATAACAAACTTTATTTTAAATATTTCTTTTTACGAATAATAACAACAACTATTGGAATTATAGTTAAAAAACTAATAATGAATCCACAAATGATAATAATATTTCAATTATTAACTAACATTTTAGTTGTTAATGATATATTAACATCTCAGGGACGATCTGAATTATTACTTTGTAAATAATTAACATAATTTTGTTTAGTAATATCACCTTGATATTGAATAAATCATGATAAAAACTCACCAGCAGCATTATTTTTTAAATCTTCAATTTTAATACTATTGTTAGTAGCACTAGTTAAATATTGTTGAAAACCCGCTAATAAATTATTAGTTTTTTCAAAAAAATCAGTACAATTTGGAAAATTAGGTATTTTTGTATTGCTTCTATAAACAGTAATATATTGTTCAGAAGCAGCTTGACGTTGTAAGTCAGATGTATCTAAACCTATACAATAAACTTGAAAATTACTTCCTTGATTAAGAGTTAAATTATCACCATCTTTAATAGGTGTTCCCAAATCATTTTTTGCTTTTTGTAAAGTTTGTGAATCAACTTTTCATTTTAGTCAATGTTGTTGTGAATCACTAATATTTACTTTAGCTTTCTCAATAGCTTTATTCATAACTATTAATGTATTTTTATTATCTTGTGAATTATTTTGAACTAAATATTGAGGTACAATTACAGGATTTTCTTTAACTTTTTCATCACTAATAGTACTAAATTGAATATTTGAACTATTATTTGTTAACTTAATAGTTTTACTATAACCACTATCTTTAACACTAACATTAAAAATAGTTGATTTTAAATGATCATCTGGTTTATGATTTAATATTGCATAACTAATTGAACCATTATCAAAAACTTCATCATTTTTATCATTTATTAATAATTGTTCATTCTTATCATTTTTATTTTTTGCTAAAATAGCTAACATTGGTTGATTAGTATCATTGGGATTACCATTATTAAGTGGTAAAATTGCTAACCGATCTTGAACACTTTTATGAGTATTTAAAAAATCATCGCTTGGTTTAATCATATAAGGAATACTAAAATAATTATTAAAATCTGCCCTAGGATTTACCGTTGCAAAAATACCATTGTTAATCTGCGCTGGTAAACTATTATCATGGTAACCAACATAAACATAGCCAAAACTAGCAATATCATTAAAACTTTGTTTAGCAACACTACGACCAATAACTTTATCAGTAAAATATTTAATACCATTATCTGGCAAGATATTATTAGCTTTGTTTTTAATTTGTTTCTTAAATTTCTCATTAACATCTTTACTAAGATTATCATTTGGATTATTATTAACCTTATTAATATCATTAAATTGTTCTGTTATTACTTCTTTATGCAATCTAATAAAATCTTCATAATTATTATTAATTGAATTTCAAGTATTAGCTTCACTAATTAAATTTTTATTATTTTCCTTAACAGTAATATGAAACCCAGAAAGTTTGTTACTCTCATTAACAGTACTAATATTAGATTGATGATTAGTAACTATCATTAAACTACTAGTAAGAGATAATGCCAAAGCCAAACTTATTGTTTTAAAACTTTTAGTTTTAAAACAACTAAAAGATAAGAAATTTGTCATTATGATTACTCCTTTTTTACCTATTATTTGTGTTTATAATTATAATATTAAATTAAGCATATTTAATTAAATACTTAAAATCTTAGTTTTAATAAAATAAAACTAAGGATATATAATCAATTATTAAACTTTTTGTTAAATCAACATATATAATTTTAATACTTATATAATTACTTATATATTCATTAAAATTATAAGGATAAAAATTATATCCTTAACATTAATAATAAACTTTATTAGCAAAAAATCAAGATTAAATAATTAATAAGTTAATTTTTTTTAACTTATTAAGTGTTTTAAATAATCAGTTAGTAAATATTAATAGTGATAAGGAAAAACTTGATATACTAAATAAGTAGCATATTCAATCATAATAAAAAATTAAATTTCCTATCAAAAATTTAATTAAATTTAATTCTAATATAAATAGGAGAAAAAATATGAATTGAAAAAATAGTAGTGAATACCTATTAAAAAAAAGAAATCTTATTAAATTTATTTGACGTTTATTTGGCCTACTTATTATTTCTTTATTTTTAATTTTTGATTTAATAATTACTATTAATTATCCCAATGCTTTCATTGTTCCTAATGTTGATAAACCAACTGAAAGATTAGCAATTTATTATTTTTATTTTACAACTCAAACTAATTATTTAGTACTCATTTATTTATTTGCTTTTTTATTTGAAAGTAAATTTAAAGAAAACTCAAAACCAAGTTTTTATATTTTATTAAGCATTACTATTTATATTACAATTACAATGTTAGTATTTTGAATAGGTATCATTAGTAATAGCCAAGAAAGAAGTAAATATGGAACTGATATTTATTTATGATTTAAAACAATAATTCTAAATCTAATTATGCCAATTGTTATGATTTTAAATTTTGCTTTATCATGTGGACGTGATTTTTATTCACTAAAAAATCATCATAAATTTTATATGTGATTTATTTTATTTTATCCTTGTTTTTATGTAGTAATGGTAATGGTTCGTGGTGTATTACGTGTTAAACAAGGAGAAAATATTAATACTTGTTATCCTTACTTTTTTTTCAACTACCAAAAATATGGTGTAGGAGTATTAATTACTGCTATTATTTTTCTGTTAATTATTAGTATTAGTTTACAATACCTTTATTTATGAATTAATAATATACAATATAAAAAAAAGCATGATGATGATAAACCAAATTTTCCAATCATTACTTATCCTTATGGTTTTAAATTATAAAAAAATAAAATAAGGCTTTAGAAATTAAAAGCCTTATTTATATAATTTATTAAATATTTTTAATTATTCATTTACCATAGAAACTACTTCTTCTGGTTTATTAGTAACTGGAAGATATTTACCAATAATTAATAATACACCTGAAGCAATATTAAGTCCTAAAAAAATAATATTAATACCACTAATAAAATTAAAATGTGATGAAAACATAGCTATTAAAGAAAAACCTGCTAAAACTAAAGTTACAATTCCAACAGCTAAACCACTATTAGCATTTCCTTTTAAAACGTTATTGCACATGATAATTATTGCAATTGAAAATCCAATTGCAATTAAAAGTCCAAAAATCAATCCAACAACAAATATTGTACTAACTCCTGATGTTAATGAAGTGTGATCATATTTTGTAAAACTGTTAAAAATAACACTAATTGCTGTCTAAAATAATTGTAATAATTACACTTCAAATAATACTTATAATATTTGTTATGAATCCAATTTTAGCTCCAATGTATAATTTTTTATCTAATTTCTTTTCACCCTTATCCATTTTTTCTCCTTTTTTCTTAAAATCTTTTTTACATTTTAATATTCTCAATCTTAACATAAAAAAAATTTAAATTTTAAATTAAATATTAACACAATAAAAAAAATTTGGCATCGTGCTATTTTCCCATTGCTGGTATTTTCGCCGCTGGAGTGCTTAACTGCTGTGTTCGAGATGGGAACAGGTGTGACCACTCCGCCATGGACACCAAATAGTTTAGCAATTGCTCCCTAAAAACTAGAAACAGACATCTTTAAATTTGATTACTTTTCATTTGCAATAGAGAATATATTCTTCAATAAATCCTCGATCTATTAGTATCAGTAAGCTGAACATATCACTATGCTTACACACCTGACCTATCAACCTTGTAGTATTCAAGGGATCTTACTTCTTTCGAATGAGAAATCTCATCTTGGAACTGACTTCGCGCTTAGATGCTTTCAGCGCTTATTCATTCCCTACATAGCTACCCAGCTGTGCCACTGGCGTGACAACTGGTGCACCAGAGGTAGGTCCATTCCGGTCCTCTCGTACTAGGAACAGCTTTCCTCAAATTTCTTGCGCCCACGACAGATAGGGACCAAACTGTCTCACGACGTTCTGAACCCAGCTCGCGTACCGCTTTAATGGGCGAACAGCCCAACCCTTGGAAGCGACTACACCTCCAGGATGCGATGAGCCGACATCGAGGTGCCAAACCTCCCCGTCTATATGAACTATTGGGAGAGATTAGCCTGTTATCCCCGGGGTAACTTTTATCCGTTGAGCGACGGCCTTTCCACACAGCACCGCCGGATCACTAAGCCCAACTTTCGTTCCTGCTCGACTTGTATGTCTCGCAGTCAAGCACCCTTTTACCTTTGCGCTCTACATATGATTTCCATTCATATTGAGGGTACCTTTGGGCGCCTCCGTTACTTTTTAGGAGGCGACCGCCCCAGTCAAACTACCCACCAGACACTGTCCTTAGACCAGATTATGGTCTCAAGTTAGAATTTCAATATAGCAAGGGTGGTATCCCAATGGTGACTCCATGCCTACTAGCGTCTGCATATCAACGTCTCCCACCTATGATGTACAAACTACACCAAAATTCAATATCAAGTTGTAGTAAAGCTCCACGGGGTCTTTCCGTCTAATCGCGGGTAACCTGCATCTTCACAGGTACTAAGATTTCACCGAGTCTATAGCCGAGACAGCGTCCGGATCGTTACGCCTTTCGTGCGGGTCAGAACTTACCTGACAAGGAATTTCGCTACCTTAGGACCGTTATAGTTACGGCCGCCGTTCACTGGGGCTTCAGTTCAAAGCTTCGCTTACGCTAACAAATCTCTTTAACCTTCCAGCACTGGGCAGGCGTCACCCCCTATACATCGTCTTACGACTTAGCAGAGAGCTGTGTTTTTGCTAAACAGTCGCCCGGACCTCTTCACTGCGACTCATATTGCTATGAGCTCCCCTTCTCGCTAACTTACGGGGTTATTTTGCAGAGTTCCTTAGCTATAGTTATCTCGCTTGCCTTAGGATATTCTCCTTGACCACGTGTGTCCGTTCTCGGTACAGGCACCATGGTGATGTCTTTAGAAACTTTTCTTGGAAGTATGGCATCAAATGCTTCGTTACTAAGCGAACCGTTCACTCCCCATCGTACTTCAAGGTTAACGCTGTGCGGATTTGCCTACACAACCCTCTTTGTACTTAGCCCAGCACTACCAATCACTGGGACATTTTAGCCTTCTCCGTCATTCCATCAGTCACCATGGTGGTACAGGAATATCAACCTGTTATCCATCGACTACGCCTTTCGGCCTCGCCTTAGGTCCTGACTAACCCTGGGTGGACGAACCTAGCCCAGGAAACCTTGGTCAATCGGCATGAAGGATTCTCACCTTCAATCATTACTCACGCCGGCATTCTCACTTCTAAACGCTCCACTAGTCCTTCCGGTCTAACTTCGTCGCAGATTAGAACGCTCCCCTACCGCCCACAATATATCTAAACATATATATATAGACCCATAGCTTCGGTACAATGCTTAGCCCCGGTACATTTTCCGCGCAGAATCATTCGACTAGTGAGCTGTTACGCACTCTTTAAAGGATGGCTGCTTCTAAGCCAACCTCCTAGCTGTCTGAACAATTCCACATCGTTTTCCACTTAGCATTGATTTGGGGACCTTAGCTGATGATCTGGGATGTTTCCCTCACGTCCATGGACCTTATCACCCATAGACTGACTGCCAGATATGTAACAATGGCATTCGCAGTTTAATTGCATTCAGTACCCCGAGGTGGGGCCATCATACATTCAGAGCTTTACCTCCATTGCACTAATTCTGACGCTAGTCCTAAAACTATATCGGGGAGAACCAGCTATCTCCAGGTTCGATTGGAATTTCACCGCTAGCCACAAGTCATCCACGGTCTTTTCAACGAACGTTGGTTCGGTCCTCCATTAACTGTTACATTAACTTCAACCTGCTCATGGCTAGATCACCTGGTTTCGGGTCTACGACTACATACTAAACGCCCTATTCAGGCTCGCTTTCACTTCGGCTCCGTCTTTTCAACTTAACCTTGCATGTAATCGTAACTCGCCGGCTCATTCTACAAAAGGCACGCCGTCACCCATTAACGGGCTCCGACTTGTTGTAAGCATATGGTTTCAGAAACTATTTCACTCCCCTCTCGGGGTACTTTTCACCTTTCCCTCACGGTACTGGTTCACTATCGGTAATTGGTTAGTATTTAGCCTTACGCAGTGGTCTGCGCAAATTCCGACAAGGTTCCACGTGCCTCGCCGTACTCAGGATACTGTCAAGAAATTTATACATTTCGCATACTGGGCTTTCACCATCTATGGCGTTGCTTCCCAACAACTTCTGCTATATATAAATTTTGTAACTCTTCATAGGTCGAACCTAATAGACAGTCCTATAACCCCAGTCTGACGACTGGTTTAGGCTGCTCCCTTTTCGCTCGCCGCTACTAAGGGAATCGCATTCGCTTTCTTTTCCTCTAGGTACTAAGATGTTTCAATTCTCTAGGTATCACTCTGCACAACTATGAATTCATTGTACAGTACTATCTGATTAAAGATAGTGGGTTTCCCCATTCGGACATCTCCGGATCAAAGCTTATTTCCAGCTCCCCGAAGCTTATCGCAGGTAATCGCGTCCTTCATCGTCTTCCAATTCCAAGGCATCCACCATACGCTCTTAATAATTTATTTTTAGAATATCCTATTGCAAGATAAAAATTATCTTATTTTTTTTAAAAGATGTCTATTATCCAGTTTTTAAAGAACAATTGCTCAGAGAAAACAATCCCTGAAAACTAAACAGAACAAAAGAAGTAATCCAATAAATCATCCATCTATTTTTTCTTGTTGTCTTGGTTTCTTATTAGAAACTAAACTCCATAGAAAGGAGGTGATCCATCCCCACCTTCCGGTAGGGATACCTTGTTACGACTTAACCCCAATCATCAACCCTGCCTTTGGCAGCTCCCTCCTTACGGTTAGGACACCGACTTCTGGCATTGCCAACTCTCGTGGTTTGACGGGCGGTGTGTACAAGACCCGAGAACGTATTCACCGCGACATTGCTGATTCGCGATTACTAGCGATTCCGACTTCATGAAGTCGAGTTGCAGACTTCAATCCGGACTGAGACTGACTTTTTGAGATTTGCTTGACCTCGCGGTTTAGCGACTCTTTGTATCAGCCATTGTAGCACGTGTGTAGCCCAGGTCATAAGGGGCATGATGATTTGACGTCGTCCCCACCTTCCTCTAGCTTACACTAGCAGTCTCCTTAGAGTCCCCAACTTAATGCTGGCAACTAAGGACAAGGGTTGCGTTCGTTGCTGAACTTAACCAAACATCTCACGACACGAACTGACGACAACCATGCACCACCTGTATCCTTGTTAACCTCTACTATATCTCTATAGCTTCGCAAGGTATGTCAAGACCTGGTAAGGTTCTTCGCGTTGCTTCGAATTAAACCACATGCTCCACCGCTTGTGCGGGTCCCCGTCAATTCCTTTGAGTTTCACTCTTGCAAGCATACTACTCAGGCGGAGTACTTAATGCGTTAGCTACAGCACTGCCTCATGGCAACACTTAGTACTCATCGTTTACGGCGTGGACTACTAGGGTATCTAATCCTATTTGCTCCCCACGCTTTCGTGCCACAACGTCAGTAATAGGCCAGTTAGCCGCCTTCGCCACTGGTGTTCCTTCATATATCTACGCATTCCACCGCTACACATGAAATTCCACTAACCTCTCCTATACTCTAGTAATGTAGTTTCCAAGGCGGTTAGGGGTTGAGCCCCTAAATTTAACCTCAGACTTGCAAAACCGTCTACGCACGCTTTACGCCCAATAAATCCGGATAACGCTTGCCACCTATGTATTACCGCGGCTGCTGGCACATAGTTAGCCGTGGCTTTCTGGTAAGGTATGGTCGATACTAAAATCATTTCCTATTCTAGCACTTCTTCCCTTACAACAGACCTTTACAATCCGAAGACCTTCATCAGTCACGCGGCATTGCTTCATCAGGCTTTCGCCCATTGTGAAAAATTCCCTACTGCTGCCTTCCGTAGAAGTTTGGGCCGTGTCTCAGTCCCAATGTGGCCGTTCATCCTCTCAGATCGGCTACGCATCGTTACCTTGGTAAGCCATTACCTTACCAACTAGTTAATGCGCCGCATCCCCATCAATTAGCGAAGCAAATGCTCCTTTCATTATTTATCATTGCAAATAAATAACATATGCGGTATTAGCTGTCGTTTCCAACAGTTATTCCCCACTAAATGGTAGGTTAGATACGTGTTACTCACCCGTTCGCCACTAAAGTATTGCTACTTTCGTTCGACTTGCATGTATTAGGCATGCCTCCAGCGTTAATCCTGAGCCAGGATCAAACTCTCAATAAAATTGTTTTTGTTAAAAGATGATGTCTGACTTATTTAATTTTTAATAAAAAATTGACGGATTAATTCTTGTTCTATTTAGTTTTCAAAGATCGTTTTTTCTAGTTTGTAACCCATTTATTTTTGGGACAATAACAATAGTACAACATGCCATAATTATTGTCAACCTAATTATCATAAAAAAGCATTATTTTTTTAAAATTAAAATTTTTAAAATTTTTTATAAAATTAAAAAAATAAAATATTATTTATTCTATTAAAAATTTAATAGTAATATAATCACTTTTAATTGTTAATTGATATTGACCAATACCAATAAAGTCATACAACTTTAAAGCAAGATTTTTAAATTTTTTATTACAATCATTATTTAAAAATAATATTTTTTCAATATTATTATTTTGTAAATCTTTCACTAATTTTGAATTAATCGTTTTATTTTCTGGTATTGATCAGTAATATTCTTTTGTTAATTTATTATAACTAGTTAATTTACCATAATTTGTTCCATCAATATCTGCAAAAATTACTGATTTATTTTCATTAAATGTCAAATGACCTGCTTGAAAGGCAATAATTTTTAAAGCTCCAAGTTTTTTATTAAAATTAACACGATTAATTGCACATAGTGCCTGATGCACAGTAAATGTTGATTGATAAGATAATAAAGGGTAATCTTGATTAAAATGTTCATTGAGTAATAATGTTTCATAATCTAGTTTATATTTAAGAATAATTTTTAGTTCATTAACAACTAATTTGTTATTTTCAATGAAATTTGTAACTAAACATGGTATTTCATTAAAATTTGGAAAAATACGATTAAATACTTTATTACTTGTAACCTCATATAATAATGATGCTATTAATAAATTGTCATAATGATAATTAATTAATTTAGTATCTAATTCTTGACTTAATCTTAAATAAAAATAATTAACTATTTGATAATCATTTAAAAATAAGAATTGTTTTAAGATATTTTGATTACGATTAGTATCATTATCATGGGTTTGATAATTTTTTATTTTTTTTGCTATTCGTAAATAAAAATCATTTAAAAAATTATAAAATTCTTGAATTGTCAAATCATAATCAATTAATATTTTAAAAATAGCATTATCATTATAAAGTTGATAGTATGATTGAATTACCAAATAAATTTTTTTTCGCGATTGATATCATTGCTTTAAATTAGTTAAAATGACGTTTTGACTTCTTGGTTCTAAAGTAATAGTACATCCATAAGGTAAATTAAAACTATTAGGTAATTGTTTATTAACATTGATAATATGTGAATTTGAAAGATTTTTAATACCAATCGTTATGTCATATTTTTTATCAATATTAGCAATTAAATCATAAACCTCTAAACAATGTTTAGTTTCTGTTTTTCTCAATCCTCTTCCTAACTGTTGCAAATATACTGTTTTTGAATTAGTTGGTCGTAATAAAATAATAGTATCAATTTCAGGAATATCAATTCCTTCATTAAAAATATTTACTACACATAAATAATTAATAATTCTATTTTTAAAATCATTAATTATTTTACTACGATTAGTTTTATTTTTACTTGTTAAAAAGTCTGCTTTTAAGCCCTGATTTTGCAAAAATCTAGCAACAATTTGTGCATGAGTAATATTAATACAAAAAATTAAACAAATCCGATTACTATAAAATCCAATATAGTCATTAATTACATCTAATAATAACTTATTTCTTGCTTCAGTATTTAATTTTTTAAATAATTGTTGATCATTATTTAAATCAATACCAGTTAAATCAGCAGTAATGTCATCAATACAATAATAATCAAATGGTGATAAAAGTTTTTCATTAATTGCATCTCACAATCGTAATTCATGTGCAAACTCATTATCAAAATAATTAATAATGTTTTTATTATCTTCTCGTTCTGGTGTTGCTGTTAAACCAATAATTTGTTTAGGATGAAAATAATTTAACATTGTCTGAAAAGTTTTGGCAGCCAAATGATGAGCTTCATCAAAAATAATAATATCAAATTGTTGACGTTTAAACTTATTTAGATGTCTATGTACAGTTTGTACTGTTGCAAATAAATATTGTTCTTGAAAATTATTTTGTTTACTATTTAAAATAGTTGCAAATTTTTTATCATTTATTACTTTTCGAAAAGTAATAAATGCTTGTTCAATAATTTCTCTTTGATGTGCTAAAAATAAAATTGAAGGTTTTTGATTATTATTTTCTTTGATTTGATTTAAATAGTCAAAAGCAGATACTACTGTTTTACCAACACCTGTTGCCATGACAATTAAATGTTTTGTTTTTTTAAGTTTTCTTCTTAACTTTAATTTATTAATTAAGGCAATTTGAAAATCATAAAGAAAATAATTAGTTGCTAATCATTGTTCATCTTTTTTATTTACAAGCAATCGATTATATTCAATTCGCGATAGTAATTGTAATCGTTGTTGTTCATTATTTAAATCAACTAAATTATCATTTCATAATTTATAATACTGATTTAAAATATTTTGATATAGTTGCTTATTATCAAATTCATTAATTTTAATATTTCATTCACGACCACTAGCTAAACCTTTTTGCGTTAAATTTGATGAACCAATTATTGCTGAAGAAAAACCTGAATTTCGTTTAAAGATGGCAGCTTTAATATGAATTCTTTCACTACGTTTTTCTAAATTATTTTCAACTTTAACTTTAATATTAGGATACTTTTTTATTATTTTAACTAATGCATATAAATTAACAAATAAAGCCATATCATCAAAAGTAGTAGTAATAAAATTAATAGTAATATTATGATTTAAAGCATAAGTAAATGATGAACGTAACTTATTTATAATTGAATTTGATATAAAAGGATAAATAAAGTATACTTCATCACAAGTTCTGATTTCCTGATTTAAATGATTAATTAATACTTGTTGGTTTTCATTAGTAAATAGAAAATTGTCACTTAATCTAATATTAGAATTTAAAGGATTATCAATTATACTATCATTTACTTGTAATAAAATGTTATTACTAAATTTATTAGTAGTAAAATTACTTATGATTTGATTTAAAAAATCAATTTTTGCTTCTGGTGATTTAATCCTTTTTAATTGTTCAATTAAAGTATTATTTAATTGTTTAACTAAATAATGATCAATGTCTTTAATTAATTCTTTTTCATCATTAATATGTGATGTTTGGAAATTATTGGTAATATCATCACTAATCTTTAATAATAAATCATAATAGCCCTTATTTTTCATACTCTACACTTCCTAATAATAAATAGTGTCTATTTTAATAAATTATAATCTATATTTTAATAAATTATTAACTATTATAAAATAATTTTGTAAAGTAAAAAACCTCTAATATTTAAAATATTATTTTAAATAAATAAGAGGAAGGTAATCTAAGATAAGATATATTCATATTTTATTTTTTTTCTGTTGATGATGTTTTTTCTGCTTGTAATGGATTAGTAATACTTACACCTTTGTATGTCTTGCATTTCATACAGGCATGATGTGGTTTAGTAATTGCTCCACAATTTAAACAGTTAGTTGTAGTTGTTGCAGATAAACTATCATGGGCACGACGTGTATTTTTACGCATTTTTGACGTTCTTCTTGCTGGTACTGCCATAGTCTGTTGCCTCCTTACTTTCGTATCTCATAAATTATATATTGATTTATCAGAAAAATCTATTTTTTTTGATAAGTTTTTCAAATTTTTGGAAATAAAATACTAATAAATCAAATATTTTATTTATTGTTATAAAATAAAAAATATTTTATTTATTTTATAATCCTAAAATAAGTTATTTATAATCGTGTTACATATTTATATTGAAAAGAATTATCTATATTTCAGTCTTTTATATCAATTTCTTTTTGAACTTCAGTTAGTTCATTATGTAAGTAATTAATTTCAGCTTTTACTTGTTCAAACATTCTTTCATAAATTTCCAAAATAACATCTTTATTTATATTTTCTATTTTTAATATTTTATTTTCATATTTGGCTAATTCTCTTTTTCTTTTTTAACATTTTTTAATTTGACTAACAGTTGTATTATCAACTTTGATAATTTTTCCTTTAACATAAAATGGAGAAATAAAATCATTCTTATTTATATTTTAAATATTATCACCTTTAATTATACTATTTTCGATTAAAAAAATTTTAATACTATATTTATTAATGTTACTTAAATAAATTTAGATAAAAAAATTGTAACTTTCATTAGTAACTTTTATTGTATATGATTTTTTTAAATTATAAAATTAACAAGGAGTAAAAACAATTATGTCACAACAAAATAAAAACGAACAAACTACTTTCAATCAAAATGAAAAGCAATATTCATCAAAATGAAAAGATGAGATTCCCAATTGTTTAGCATTTGAATTAGAGTATAGGATGACGAAAGCAAATTATATAAAAATTTGAATTGATTATTTTACATTTAAAAATTTGATAGATATTTATGTTTCAAATGTTTCTACAGAAGCTCGTCTTTTTGAAGAACTAAGAAGGTTTCCACGAATTGATAATACTAAATCAAATATTTGACTTACAGATATAGAAACAGGTTTTAACATTCTTTATAAAAACTTTCCAGAAATAAGAAATTTTTGAACAAAATTACCAACAGATGGATCACAAGGTTTAGTAGTCAAAACAAATAGAGATGGCGATTGAAATAAATGAGATTTTACAGTACACTATCAAAGCAAAGATCTCTAAATAAAAGAATGAAAGAGGTTTTTTAGAAACCTGTACATATTTGTTTTGCAAAGTACTAGTTCAGATTAATTCTATCTTTAAATCTATTATAAATTGAACAATTCCTATTCAAAATTGAAATGAATTGTTCAATTTTTGTTATATTTTAATTACTAAGTAAAATATTTTGAAAAACTGCCATATCATTAAGAAAGACTTTTTTATTTCTGATGACTTTTTGTAATTGATGATTAATTATCTTTGCTTAGTAAATTCAATGTTAAATATTTTTAAACAGTATTATTTTCAATAATTTTCCTATCAAAATCAATCTTTTTTAAAAAATAATATAAGCATTTTTCAAAAATAATTTTGTCTATTAAAGAAAAAACTTCTTTAAAAACAATCCTTAAATATCAATTTTTATCAAAATTATTAGTTTTCATAAATTGATTTTAATTATTTAAAGATAATAAATAAATGAAGTTAATGATTATTGTTTTCTCATTTTCTGTTTTAGATATTTTGTTCTTTCTTTTATATTTAGTATATAATTGTTGATTTACATTAATTAATAACCACCCTTAGTTTCTTGTCCTGAAATAATAGCAACACCATTACTAGTACCAATTCTAGTAGCACCAGCATTAATCATCGCCATTGCATCATCTTGATTTTTAATACCACCAGAAGCTTTAATTGCAACATGAGGACCAATATTTGCTTTCATTAATTTAATATCAGCAACCGTGGCACCACCATTAGCAAAACCAGTTGAAGTTTTAATAAAATCTGCTTTTACTTTAGTTACTAACTGACAAGCAATAATTTTTTGTTCTGTTGTTAATAAACTACACTCAATTATTACTTTTAAAATAATATTTTGTGGACATGCATTACCAACTGCTTGTAGATCTTGCAATACAAGTTTTTGATCATTATCCTTTAATGCACCAATATTAATAACAACATCAATTTCTTGAGCACCATCTTTAATCGCATTAATTGTTTCTGCTACTTTAGTTTGTGTAGTATTGGCACCCAATGGAAAACCAACCACTGTACATACTTTAACATTACTATTTTTTAATAAAGTAACAGCACGATTAACATAAAATGGATTAATACAAACTGCTTTAAAATAATAAGTTTTAGCTTCTTTACATAATGTATCAATCATTGATAATGTTGCTTCTGGTTTTAATAATGTATGATCAATATATTCATTTAAATTAATATTACTTTTCATAAACTTCAACTCCTAATTCATTTTCACTTTTAATAATTGCTTCAATAACTTCAAGATTCATTAAACTATGATTTAATCAATAATCTCGACTTAAATAATCTTTATTTTTAATCATTTTTACAAAATCATTTAATTCATATGTCATTAAACTTTCTTCATTAGTATTATCTGCGATTTCTTTTATTCCGTTTTTAGTATAAACCTTAATTCCACTTAATGGATGAACTTGTGATAAAACAAGACTACTATTATGACCTATAAATTCACTTTGTGCATAAGAGGTTACTCCTTTACTACAAGTAATAGTAGTAATAGTTCCATTTTCATGCTTCAAAATAACATGATTACTTAAATTAACACCATTAGGTAATTTAATTGCCATCGCTTTAACTGTTTTTACTTTACCTAATAAATACAATACTAATTGTAATGGATATACTAAACTATCATAAGTTGCACCTTTACCAAAATCTTTATCAAAAACAGAATCATATATTCCTTTTTCAACTGATGGCATTCTTGAAGAAATACGATTAAAATTAAGGTTAACTACTTCTGGATTTATTTCATGAACTAATTTTTTTAATTTAGAAAAAATAGGTAAATGAACAGTAACATAAGCTTCTAATAAAATTAATTTTTTACTTCTTGCTAAAGAAATTAGGTCTTTAACTTCTTCAACTGTAAAAGTAATAGTTTTTTCTACTAAAACATGAATATTATTATTTAAAAATAATTTACTTTGTTTGTAATGCAAACGATTTGGTGAAGCAATATAAATAGCATCAATATGTTCTATCATTTTATTTAAATCATCAGTACTATGGGCAATATTATATTTTTTTGCTCATGTTTCTGCTTTATCTAAACTTCTTGAATATATACAAGTTATTTTAACTTTTTTATTAGTTAACGATTGCTTTATAAATCTTTGAACAATTTTTCCAGTTCCAATAATACCAATTCTAATCATCTTGTACTCCTTTAACTTTTTAAACTTGTTTCATAATTAATGATTGACATTAAAAATAAAGGTGCAGTTTCGGCACGTAAAATTAATTTTCCTAAACTAATATTACTAAAATTAAGTTGTGTTAAAGTTGCAATTTCTTCTTTAGTGATTCCTCCTTCGGGTCCAACTATAATTGTTATTGATGATAATTTATTATTTATTTGACTAATCCAACTAGTTTCTGATGAATTTTCATATGCAACCAAATTAAGATGAGACCGATATCGTTCTAATTGTTTTAAATCAAAAACAACGGGTGTAACAATCGGAATTAAATTGCGATTTGATTGTTTGGCAGCAGCTTTTGCAATATTTTGTCAACGTAAAACTTTCTGTTCTGCTTTTGTTCTTGTTAAAATACTAACACATCGTTTTAACTGCAATGGCACAATTTGATAAACTCCCAATTCTACTGCTTTTTGAATGACTAAATCAAATTTTTGTTCTTTTAATAACGATATTACTAATGTGATTTTACATCTTAATTCTGAATTACTATTTGGCACTGTTTTTATAATTTGGCATTTAATAACTGATGTAATTTCAATAATTTTTGTTAAATATTTTTGTTCTTGATGAATAATAACTATTTCATCATTAATTTTATGACGTAATACTTTAATTAGATGTTTACTATCTTCTTCATCTAATATTAAAATATTATTAGTTTTATGGTTAGTAAAGTAGCATTCCATAGTCCACCTCTAATTTGATTATAACATAAGGTAAAACTCAAATTAACAAGTTTTAACTATCATCTTTAATTTATAAAATATAAAATTTCTTTTTTCTTTTATCATGAAACTAAAGACATATTCCGTAATTAAATTTTTTAAAAGTCAATTAATAATTTTAAAATTTATTTTATAATTTTGTTATTAACAATAAATTTAGAAAAGTGTTGATAAAAATGATTTTTGAAAATTTAAAAAAATTAAAAAATGAAGAATTTTATAGATATTTTGGTATAAAACGTTTTCATTTTAATGAAATGTTAGAAAAATTAATTGAAATAGAAAAATTAGAAAAAAATAAAGGTCGAAAAAATAAACTTTCAGTAGAAGAAAGATTAATGATGACTTTATTATACTGAAAAGAATATTATACTTTTTTTCAAATGAGTATTAAATCTAAAATGAGCCCATCAAGTTGTTTTCGAAATATTACTTGAGTAGAAAATAAACTTAGTAACCACAAAGATTACCAATTTTTAAAAGAAAGATATAAATTAAAAATTGATAAAAAACAAGAAAATTCAAATGAATTTCAATTTTATTTAATTGATTCAACTGAGATTGAAATTGAAAGACCAACTAAAAAAAACTACAGTTAGAATATTTTTCTGGTAAAAGTTGAATGTATTCTATAAAATTTCAAATTGTATATGATTTTTTTAATAAAAAAATTGTTGATATTTTTGCTGATAATGGTAAAGTGCATGATTTTCAAATATTAAAAAATTCAAATCTTGAATTTTCAGAAAAAACAATAATTATTGGTGATTTAGGATATCAAGGTATACAAAATATTTATAAAAATACAATAATACCAATTAAAAGAACTAAAAATAAAAAATTAACTAAACAAGAAAGAAAATACAATAAGATTGTATCTAAAATTAGAATTAAAGTTGAACATGTCTTTGCTTGATTGAAAAGATTCAAAATTTTAGTAAATAAATGTAGAAAATCTAAATTTAGACTTATGTACTTAAGATTTAACTTACTTTGTGAAATTTTTAATAAAATAAAACCATTAAAATAAAAAAAATATTAAAAATATTTTTTTAAAATTTAAATTTTTATCGAGTTAATATAAAAATATTATTAACAATTTTTTGTTTAAAATGTAAACTCATTTTTTAAACTATTTTTTCAAAAAATATTTATTTCTATATTCAATAACACTAAATAGTTTTAAAACAATTTTATTGACAATTAATTAAATTTAATTACGGAATATGTCCTAAATTAAAAACTACTTAATTAATTAAGTAGTTTTTAATTATTTATAAAATAATACATTTTGCAACTTTAGTAGTAGCATTATTATCTATGTTTACTAAAGGTTTATCATTTATTATGTTCTTATTTTTATTACTTTCTTCGAATGTAGCAGCAACTTTTCCTCGTCTTTCTCTTTCTTTTTCTTTTCCAAAACTATTATTTACTTCATCTAATTTTTTTGCAAGTGAATCTTTATCTTTTGTACTTCATTTTTCATATGGTTCTCATGGCATATTTTTTACTTCCTTTATTATTTTTTGAATATTTTTTCTACCCTTTAAATACTCAGTAAAATTATTTTTAAAACAATATTTTATATTAGACTTCTTGCAAAACCTATCTATTAAAAATTTAATTTTTAAAATAAAATTAAAAATAAAAAAGATAGGTAATCTATGATGTTTGATAAATTAAAAACTATTAACAATCCAGAATTATTAAGATTAACTGGTATAAATGATATTATTTTTAATAAAATTCTAGAAATTTTAAAGACAGAAGAAGTAAAAAAGTTTAAAAATGGTGGTACACCTAATAAATTATCATTAGAAAATCGTTTATTAATGACTTTAGAATATTGAAGAGAGTATCGAACTTATTTTCATATTGCTAAAAGTTATGGAATTAGTGAAAGTAGTTGCTATAGGAATATCAAGTGAATAGAAAATACTTTAATAAAACATCCTGATTTTCAACAACTTGATGGGCAAAAATCACTGTTAAATAATAATTTTAAAGATAAAACAGTTATCATTGATGTGACTGAAAGTACTATTCAACGCCCAAAAAAAGTCAAAAACAATATTATTGAGGAAAAAAGAAAAAACATACAATAAAAACTCAAGTCATAATTGAAAAAGATAGTAAAAAAATTATAAGTTCTTATTTTTCTTATGGTAAAAATCATGATTTTAAAATTTTAAAAAATTCAAAAACGAAATTTTTATCAGAAACAACTATTTTAGTAGATTTAGGATATCAAGGTATACAAAACATACATAAAAATGTCTTATTACCTAAACGAAAATCAAAGAAAAACCCTTTAACTAAAGAAGAAAAGAAAAATAATAAGGCTATTTCAAAAATGAGAGTTGTTATTGAACATGTTTTTGCGATTCTTAAAAAATTTAAAATTATTAGTGAAAAATATCGAAATAGAAGAAAAAAATTTGCATTAAGATTTAATTTAATAGCTTCAATTTATAATTTACAATTATTAATTTAAATATATTTGATAATTTAATATTTTATTTTTTTATTTGAAATAATAATTTTTGTTGTATTTTAATGACAAAAAATAAAACATATTTTGAACAATAATTTTTAAAAAATATTAAAAGTGTTATTAAAATAAATTTTTAAACTTAAAAAATGTGATTAATATCATAGTTTTGCAAGAAGTCTATTGAATAACTGGTAATGTTTAGTAATCTGTGTAACTTACAAAAATAACTATGTTTAATTAATTCTAGTAAATATAATTAAATGACTAGAAAGAGTGAGTTACAGATGGCTAAAAAGCAAAATATTAATAATAATGATCCAATATCAAAAGCAGTAGATTTATTATTAGAAAATACTGAAGATTTAACAACAGTTTTTAAAGAGGGAGGATTGTATAAAGAATTAACAAAAAGATTAGTAGAAAAAATGTTGAATTCTGAGATGCAAAATTATTTGGGATATGAAAAGAATCAACATAGTAATAGTGACAATGCTCGTAATGGTATAAGTTCAAAAAAAATAATAACTCAACAAGGTAAAATTGAGATTGATGTACCACGAGATCGCAATAGTAATTTTAATCCTATAATAGTTGCAAAAAGACAAAGAAGATTTGATGGTTTTGATCAACAAGTTCTTTCTTTATATGCAAAAGGTATGACATTATCAGATATTAGAATGCAATTACAAGAGTTATATCATGGTGCTGATATTAGTGAAAGTGTTATTAGTCAAATTACTGATGATGTTATTGATGATGTAAAAGCATGGCAAAATCGACCATTAGAAAGTGTCTATCCGATTGTTTATTTTGATTGCATAGTAGTGAAAGTACGACAAGATAAAAGGATTATTAATAAATCAGTTTATATAGCTTTAGGAGTTGATTTAGAAGGTAAAAAAGATGTTTTAGGTTTATGAATTAGTGAAAATGAAGGTGCTAAATTTTGATTAGCAAATTTAACAGAAATGAAAAATCGTGGCTTAAATGATATTCTTATTGCCTGCAGTGATAATTTAACAGGCATGTCAGAAGCAATACAATCAGTTTATCTTAAAACAGAACATCAATTATGCATAGTTCATCAAATTAGAAATAGTTTGAAATATGTCTCATATAAGCATAGAAAATCTCTAGTTGCAGATTTAAAACCAATTTATACTGCATGTAGTGAAGAACAAGCAATGCAGGCTTTAGAATCCTTTGAAAATAAGTGAAATAAACAATATCCTCAAATTGCTAAATCTTGATATAAAAATTGAGATAATTTAATGGTTTTTATTAGTTATCCTACAGAAATCAAAAGAGTTATTTATACAACAAATGCTATTGAATCTGTAAATAGTCAATTACGAAAAGTTATCAGAAATAAAAAAGTTTTTCCTAATGATATGGCAGTTTTTAAAATATTTTATTTAGCAATTGAAAATATAACAAAAAAATGAACAATGCCCATTCAAAATTGAAATACAGCAATTGCTCATTTTATGATAAAATTTGAAGATAGAATTAATCTAAACTAGTACTTTGTAAAACAAAGATACACAGATTACATAAAAGCCTCGAATAACTTCGTTGTTTTGTTACTGGACTAATTGGGGGTTGTATATCAGAAGAATTAACTATAACACTTAAATCAAAATTTTTAGCAACAGGATTAGTAACTGTTGGTTTTGCTTTATCTGGGTTTTCTCACGTTGTTTTATTACTTAATAGTTTATTTATTTTTTGCTTTTTCCTATTATCTAATTCTTGTTTTAAAATATTAAATTGTCTTTCTAATTGAGTTTCTACTTTATCACTTGTCAAGTCTCTAATTATTGTTTTAAATTCTTTTTTATCTTTTTCAATTTTTTCTTGATTTTTAAACATTTTATTATAAATTCATGAATCAACTTTTTTTATTGCAGTTGAAACTGTTGTTCCAGCAGTTTTAATAAATAAGCCAAGCGTAATTGAAATTAAACCAACTATAAGTTTGTCTTTTAATTCTGTTGCAATTTCCCTCCTTACAAAGGGTAAACAAGAAATCAATATTGGAACACCAACAAAAAGTACTGAAATAACACCCCACATTGTGAATTCCGCTATAGATGGTTTTTCTTTACATTCTGTTTGTTCTTTTATAAACTCTTTGATTGGTATTCTATCAAAATTATTATTATTATTTATTAATAAAAGATCATTTTTGTATTGACTTAAATTTTTATATTAGATTTCTTGCAAAACCTATCTATTAAAAATTTAATTTTTAAAATAAAATTAAAAATAAAAAAGATAGGTAATCTATGATGTTTGATAAATTAAAAACTATTAACAATCCAGAATTATTAAGATTAACTGGTATAAATGATATTATTTTTAATAAAATTCTAAAAATTTTAAAGACAGAAGAAGTAAAAAAGTTTAAAAATGGTGGTACACCTAATAAATTATCATTAGAAAATCGTTTATTAATGACTTTAGAATATTGAAGAGAGTATCGAACTTATTTTCATATTGCTAAAAGTTATGGAATTAGTGAAAGTAGTTGCTATAGGAATATCAAGTGAATAGAAAATACTTTAATAAAACATCCTGATTTTCAACAACTTGATGGGCAAAAATCACTGTTAAATAATAATTTTAAAGATAAAACAGTTATCATTGATGTGACTGAAAGTACTATTCAACGCCCAAAAAAAGTCAAAAACAATATTATTCAGGAAAAAAGAAAAAACATACAATAAAAACTCAAGTCATAATTGAAAAAGATAGTAAAAAAATTATAAGTTCTTATTTTTCTTATGGTAAAAATCATGATTTTAAAATTTTAAAAAATTCAAAAACGAAATTTTTATCAGAAACAACTATTTTAGTAGATTTAGGATATCAAGGTATACAAAACATACATAAAAATGTCTTATTACCTAAACGAAAATCAAAGAAAAACCCTTTAACTAAAGAAGAAAAGAAAAATAATAAGGCTATTTCAAAAATGAGAGTTGTTATTGAACATGTTTTTGCGATTCTTAAAAAATTTAAAATTATTAGTGAAAAATATCGAAATAGAAGAAAAAAATTTGCATTAAGATTTAATTTAATAGCTTCAATTTATAATTTACAATTATTAATTTAAATATATTTGATAATTTAATATTTTATTTTTTTATTTGAAATAATAATTTTTGTTGTATTTTAATGACAAAAAATAAAACATATTTTGAACAATAATTTTTAAAAAATATTAAAAGTGTTATTAAAATAAATTTTTAAACTTAAAAAATGTGATTAATATCATAGTTTTGCAAGAAGTCTATTGTAAAAAAGAAGATGGACAACCTTATTGAGATGGAAAAGGAGAAAGACCTTATTCATTTAAATTTATACCAATTGCTATGACTGACCAAATAGTACAAGACCAAATTATTAATTCAAGATTAAATAATGGCACAATGTCAGTAAGTGAAGCAATTGGAGAATATGATAATATTGACCAACTTATGGCAGAAGCAAAATTAAATAATATTATTAAAGAAACACAAATATTAAATGAAAAGTTAGGAGATAATGAAAATGGCAATAATGAACAACAATATTCGAATAAAATTAATGCAAATGAGTCACAAAACAATAAAATTGAATCAACAAATAATTAAAAGTTATAGTCATTGAAAAATATTTCCTTTTGTACTTAATAATGGAGCAATTCCTTTAACTGAAACGAGTTATAAACATATTAATAGTAAAATAACTGATTTTGGACAAATGGAATTAGTACTTAGTGGTAATACGCCAATTGTTGCTCTTTGAAAAAATAGTACAAAAATATCTCAAAAAAATAAAGGTAAAATTGATAAAGAAACACATAAAGTTACTGGTCAAGATGAATTTTATACTAAAAAATATAAAATAGGTGATTATTGAAATGCTTATTTAGTAGAAGATATTAGTGGTGTAGATTTTGGTAGTTTAAGTAGTAATACTATTTTTAAAACTATATCAACTACAAGACAATATACTTTAATTGTATTTGAAGAAAAAATAACTGTTGATGATTATTTACAATATTTTTGTGTTTTTAATGATGAAAATGAAAATATTGGTGGTAATACTGGTAAAAATCAAGATAGACAATTATTATATTTAAGTAATGCAACTAATTATTATAGTCCTTTTGATGGTTTATTTGCTCATCAGGTATTAACTTTTAGTTCAGTTAATGATAGAGCAGTTGCTAGTGGTCAAACTACATTAAATTATGTTCAATATGCTAGTGCTGGTAGTGGTTATGCTTTTCCAACAATTAAAAATGGTATAGTAACACTTAATAGAACTTTAATGAAAGATATAGGTGTAAGATATGCTCATAGACAATCATATGGATTAGAATTATTATCAAGTTGTTATTATTATGGAAGACCTATTTTTCAAGGACAAGAACCTATTCAACAAGGTAATGAAGAAATATTTGAAAGTAAAGTATTTGCTTCACGAAGATTATTTATTGCTGGTAATAATGATTATAGTACTACTGAAGTTAAAAATAATGGTGGTTTATTAGCAGGAATTAATGACCAAATAACTACAAGTAGTCACCCAGAAACTACATTTTATAATATAATGGATGCAAGACCAACTGGATATACTAATTATGATAATTGACAAAAATTTTTAGAAGCAAAAAGATTTGATATGTTAGCAGAAAAAGATTTTAAAGGTTTATTAGCATGTAATAAAGAATTAGCAATTAAAAGTAATGGAACAGCAATTGGAGAAGCAAAAATGTTTTGAGATAGTGAATGAAATATTAATAATTTAACTGGCAATTATAATGTTGATATGTCAAGTAATTTTAAATATAAAGACCCAGATACTAATTTAATTATAGGAAGTCCAACTGTTGATTATAGTAAAATATCACAAAAATATATGTCAGCAATATTAAATTTTAATAGTGTAGTATTTTCTTCATTAGTTCAAATGCCTTATGATTCAAATCAATGATTACCAGTAGCATATAGTTCTTATCTTTTAATTGGTAAAATGTTAAATGCTTTAACTTTAGGTATTCCAATTGGTTGAATTAAAACTCAAAATTATCAGCAATATAAAAAAATGGCATTTTTTAACGGATTTATGTCTGCTTTTTTTGCAAGTAATTTAAGTTCCATTATTGGAGAAAATGATGATAATTGATTTATTTCTTTAAATGTTTTTTCAAATACAAGTGATTTTGAATTAGGTAAAATGTTAGGTGCTAATGTTAGTACAACTGCTATGACTATGAAATTAAGTGATAGAATAAGTGTTTATCCATGAGATGCTAAAACTGGACAAAAATTAACAGTAAAAGAACAAATATCAACTGTTGATTTATCACAAAAGAAAAATAATAAAGTTTATATTTTAGCAGAAGATACAGAATTTTTAGATATAGCAAGTCCTTTTACAAGTGAAGATACTGAATGTCAATGAAATCCTACAAGTAATGGTATTGCTGATGGTTCTAATTATGCTTATATTATTACTGATATAATAAGTCAAAGTTTACATCAAGGTGAAGAAAGACATACATTTTATAGTGATAATCCTTATACTTATCAAGGTGATTATAATGAAATATCAGTTGCACAATATAGATATAATAATAATGGTGCTTTAACTGGAAATACTTTTAATTGAACAACACAATATAAATTAAATCATGATGAATATGAAGAAAGTGAAGAAACAACATTCAGTTATCGAGCAAATATATTACCACCCGACCCACTAAATATTGCTAAAACAATAATTATTAATACTAAAAATTTATCTATTAATTATAATAGTAATAATACTACTTTAGTTAATACTAATGATATGTCTGATAATACTAATTCATGAATTGTAGATAATAATATTCCAATATTGAATGAAACATTTGATATAAAGTCTTTAGTAGATCCAACTTTATTAATTAAAACATTTAATGATTTAAAAAGATTTTATAAAAGTGTAGATATTTATTATAAATATAATTTTGATACTATAGAAGAAATTAATAATATAGGTAATTTATTAGGGTTAAAATATTCAACTACTGAAAGTTTTAGTAATAAAAATATAGATACATTTTTATCTATTAAGGTAATGTTTAGTAATCTGTGTAACTTACAAAAATAACTATGTTTAATTAATTCTAGTAAATATAATTAAATCACTAGAAAGAGTGAGTTACAGATGGCTAAAAAGCAAAATATTAATAATAATGTTCCAATATCAAAAGCAGTAGATTTATTATTAGAAAATACTGAAGATTTAACAACAGTTTTTAAAGAGGGAGGATTGTATAAAGAATTAACAAAAAGATTAGTAGAAAAAATGTTGAATTCTGAGATGCAAAATTATTTGGGATATGAAAAGAATCAACATAGTAATAGTGACAATGCTCGTAAATGGTATAAGTTCAAAAAAAATAATAACTCAACAAGGTAAAATTGAGATTGATGTACCACGAGATCGCAATAGTAATTTTAATCCTATAATATTTGCAAAAAGACAAAGAAGATTTGATGGTTTTGATCAACAAGTTCTTTCTTTATATGCAAAAGGTATGACATTATCAGATATTAGAATGCAATTACAAGAGTTATATCATGGTGCTGATATTAGTGAAAGTGTTATTAGTCAAATTACTGATGATGTTATTGATGATGTAAAAGCATGACAAAATCGACCATTAGAAAGTGTCTATCCGATTGTTTATTTTGATTGCATAGTAGTGAAAGTACGACAAGATAAAAGGATTATTAATAAATCAGTTTATATAGCTTTAGGAGTTGATTTAAAAGGTAAAAAAGATGTTTTAGGTTTATGAATTAATGAAAATGAAGGTGCTAAATTTTGATTAGCAAATTTTGGAATGGCAACACTTTTTAGGACTATTTTTTGGTAAACATTTGTTGTTGATATTTAACTGGAGTTAAGTAGTTTAAAGTGCTGTGAATTCTTATATTGTTATATCAATTGATGTAATCAAATAATTCTAATTTTAATTGGATTAATGATGTAAAATTTTTATCATTAATAAATTCGGTTTTAAAAGTTTTAAAAGTTGCTTCAGCAACAGCATTATCATAAGGACAACCTTTTTTACTTAAAGAACGGTTAATATTGAATGCTAGTAAAAGTTTATCAATAATTTTATTGTTAAATTCATTACCGCGATCACTATGAAATATTTGAATATCTTTTAAACAGCGATTTGATTGCATAAATGCTTGATGTACTAATGATGCATCTTTTTTAACTCCAACACTATGTCCGATAATTTCGCGGTTAAATAGGTCTATTAATAGGCAAATATAGTTTCACCTACCATTAACTTGTACATAAGTTAAATCACTAACAATAACTTCATTTTTAATCCTATTCTTAAATTTTCTATTAACAAGATTAGTTATTTGACTATCGGGTAATGTTTAGTAATCTGTGTAACTTACAAAAATAACTATGTTTAATTAATTCTAGTAAATATAATTAAATGACTAGAAAGAGTGAGTTACAGATGGCTAAAAAGCAAAATATTAATAATAATGATCCAATATCAAAAGCAGTAGATTTATTATTAGAAAATACTGAAGATTTAACAACAGTTTTTAAAGAGGGAGGATTGTATAAAGAATTAACAAAAAGATTAGTAGAAAAAATGTTGAATTCTGAGATGCAAAATTATTTGGGATATGAAAAGAATCAACATAGTAATAGTGACAATGCTCGTAATGGTATAAGTTCAAAAAAAATAATAACTCAACAAGGTAAAATTGAGATTGATGTACCACGAGATCGCAATAGTAATTTTAATCCTATAATAGTTGCAAAAAGACAAAGAAGATTTGATGGTTTTGATCAACAAGTTCTTTCTTTATATGCAAAAGGTATGACATTATCAGATATTAGAATGCAATTACAAGAGTTATATCATGGTGCTGATATTAGTGAAAGTGTTATTAGTCAAATTACTGATGATGTTATTGATGATGTAAAAGCATGGCAAAATCGACCATTAGAAAGTGTCTATCCGATTGTTTATTTTGATTGCATAGTAGTGAAAGTACGACAAGATAAAAGGATTATTAATAAATCAGTTTATATAGCTTTAGGAGTTGATTTAGAAGGTAAAAAAGATGTTTTAGGTTTATGAATTAGTGAAAATGAAGGTGCTAAATTTTGATTAGCAAATTTAACAGAAATGAAAAATCGTGGCTTAAATGATATTCTGATTGCTTGTAGTGATAATTTAACAGGCATGTCAGAAGCAATACAATCAGTTTATCTTAAAACAGAACATCAATTATGCATAGTTCATCAAATTAGAAATAGTTTGAAATATGTCTCATATAAGCATAGAAAATCTCTAGTTGCAGATTTAAAACCAATTTATACTGCATGTAGTGAAGAACAAGCAATGCAGGCTTTAGAATCCTTTGAAAATAAGTGAAATAAACAATATCCTCAAATTGCTAAATCTTGATATAAAAATTGAGATAATTTAATGGTTTTTATTAATTATCCTACAGAAATCAAAAGAGTTATTTATACAACAAATGCTATTGAATCTGTAAATAGTCAATTACGAAAAGTTATCAGAAATAAAAAAGTTTTTCCTAATGATATGGCAGTTTTTAAAATATTTTATTTAGCAATTGAAAATATAACAAAAAAATGAACAATGCCCATTCAAAATTGAAATACAGCAATTGCTCATTTTATGATAAAATTTGAAGATAGAATTAATCTAAACTAGTACTTTGTAAAACAAAGATACACAGATTACATAAAAGCCTCGACTATCGTTAACTTTGTTATTATGATTTTTGAATGATAATTTAGTATATTTTGATATTAAATTATTTTCATTCATAATTTTTTTAATTTTTCTGCGCGATAAATAAATTTCTTGGTTTTCTAGAATTTTTTTTAATCTTCTAGTACCATAAACTTCTTTATTTTCTTTAAAACCACTAATAACAGCTTCATCATAAATATTATTTTTGATTTTATTTTCTTTTTTCTTTAAATTAAAATAATATGTTGATTTAGATATTTTTAAAAAACGACACATTGTGCGAATTTTATATTTAGCTTTATTTTTGACAATAATTTCTATTTTCTGCCTATTATTAGTGCTGCTTGCTTTAAAATATCATTTTCCATTCGTAATTGCTTTAATTCTTTTCTTAATTTAATTAATTCAATTTCTTCAAAAGAACGATTATCTTTAGTTTTAAAACTTCCTGAATTACTAAATTGCTTAATTCAATTGTAAGTAGCTGCTCTTGTAACATTATATTCTTTAGCAAGGCAAGATACTGATTTGCCACTTTGATATAAAGCTACTATTTGTTTTTTAAATTCATCGGTATATGAGTTAATATTGGCCATAATTATAGTTCCTTTCTTTTAACAAATTTGTTTACTTGTCTACGTAATTAGTGTCCAATAAATTGTAACCCATCCATTTGACTTTTTTATTGGTTTAGATTTAGGAATTAATATTTTACTTTTTGTTTTAGTAATTGTTTATGAATTATTTAGTTTAATTGATTTTTTTAAAAAAAAAGAAAAAAAGGAAGTGTTAAATAATGGATTTTAAAGAAATTATAAAATATGCGTTATATATTGGTGGTTTTTGTTTAATTCTTTGGTTTTGTAGAAATTGAATACGTGAGGGTATAGAAAAATATAAACATAGAAAACATATAAAGGAGAATGATAGTGAACCGGATTGTACTTTTTGTCGTAAAGATTTTGAAAAGAAGAAACGTAAATTAGAAATGGAAAAACAACAAAGAGAATTAGAAAAAGGGGGTGATTAATATGCCCGCTGGACTATCAGCATTATTAACCATGATAGGTGGTGTTGGACAACAATTATTAAGGTAATGTTTAGTAATCTGTGTAACTTACAAAAATAACTATAGACATATTCCGTAATTAAATTTTTTAAAAGTCAATTAATAATTTTAAAATTTATTTTATAATTTTGTTATTAACAATAAATTTAGAAAAGTGTTGATAAAAATGATTTTTGAAAATTTAAAAAAATTAAAAAATGAAGAATTTTATAGATATTTTGGTATAAAACGTTTTCATTTTAATGAAATGTTAGAAAAATTAATTGAAATAGAAAAATTAGAAAAAAATAAAGGTCGAAAAAATAAACTTTCAGTAGAAGAAAGATTAATGATGACTTTATTATACTGAAAAGAATATTATACTTTTTTTCAAATGAGTATTAAATCTAAAATGAGCCCATCAAGTTGTTTTCGAAATATTACTTGAGTAGAAAATAAACTTAGTAACCACAAAGATTACCAATTTTTAAAAGAAAGATATAAATTAAAAATTGATAAAAAACAAGAAAATTCAAATGAATTTCAATTTTATTTAATTGATTCAACTGAGATTGAAATTGAAAGACCAACTAAAAAAAACTACAGTTAGAATATTTTTCTGGTAAAAGTTGAATGTATTCTATAAAATTTCAAATTGTATATGATTTTTTTAATAAAAAAATTGTTGATATTTTTGCTGATAATGGTAAAGTGCATGATTTTCAAATATTAAAAAATTCAAATCTTGAATTTTCAGAAAAAACAATAATTATTGGTGATTTAGGATATCAAGGTATACAAAATATTTATAAAAATACAATAATACCAATTAAAAGAACTAAAAATAAAAAATTAACTAAACAAGAAAGAAAATACAATAAGATTGTATCTAAAATTAGAATTAAAGTTGAACATGTCTTTGCTTGATTGAAAAGATTCAAAATTTTAGTAAATAAATGTAGAAAATCTAAATTTAGACTTATGTACTTAAGATTTAACTTACTTTGTGAAATTTTTAATAAAATAAAACCATTAAAATAAAAAAAATATTAAAAATATTTTTTTAAAATTTAAATTTTTATCGAGTTAATATAAAAATATTATTAACAATTTTTTGTTTAAAATGTAAACTCATTTTTTAAACTATTTTTTCAAAAAATATTTATTTCTATATTCAATAACACTAAATAGTTTTAAAACAATTTTATTGACAATTAATTAAATTTAATTACGGAATATGTCCTATGTTTAATTAATTCTAGTAAATATAATTAAATGACTAGAAAGAGTGAGTTACAGATGGCTAAAAAGCAAAATATTAATAATAATGATCCAATATCAAAAGCAGTAGATTTATTATTAGAAAATACTGAAGATTTAACAACAGTTTTTAAAGAGGGAGGATTGTATAAAGAATTAACAAAAAGATTAGTAGAAAAAATGTTGAATTCTGAGATGCAAAATTATTTAGGATATGATAAGAATCAACATAAGACTTATTCCATAATTGAAATTTTAAAAAGTCAAGTAGAAAATAAATGTGTGTAATGTTTTATATTATCAATATTTTAAGTAAATAGGTTTTTATTTTCTTATTTTGTAATATTAAGATATAATTAAAAAAGTAATATAAAAAAATAAAATTATTTTATAATTTAAAAAATAATTTTAACTATAATAATATAACATAATTATGAAATTATTAATTTACATTTCTAAATGGTTTTATTTTTTATAAATAAAATTTATATTTTAGATGTCTTTGTCATTCTTAATTGCTTTAATATCTTTTTTTAACTGTTCTTTTAAAAATTTAATATCATTCTCACTATTTTTTACTTTTTTTAATGCTTCAATTTTAACTTTAGTATCTTTTTTTAATGCTTGAATCTTATCATTTTTTTCAGATCTAATTAACAATTTGGCTCCAACTTTCTTTGTTAAAATGTGTAAACCCCTAAAAGGGTATTTTTTTAATAAAAGTTTTTCATCTTCAATTAATTCTTGATTGCGAGAAACAATAACAGTAGCTTGTAAACCACCAGAAATATTAACTGCAGTTCTGCCCATATCAAATAAACCATCTAAGGCACCAATAATACCATAAACAGCAGCATAATAGCTACCAAAAAAGACCACCTAAAACACCAGCTGTTACAACAGCAGCAGTTCCTGGTACTCCCGCAATTCCTAATGAAGCAACTAGTGTTACAATTAAGCCATTAATAAATAAAATAGCGATTGTTCAGTTGGGAAAATTACCAGGAAGGATAACAGTAAATCATAAGAAAGATAAAATAATTCCAGCTTGCACTCCAGCACAGCCACTTAAACCTATTGTTGTTGAAAGCGGCATTACTGTATCACTACCTTCTTCTTTCACTTTTAAATCTTCTTTTAAAGTATTCATAGCGATTGCTAAAGCGGCATTAGAAGACTGCGTTGTAAAACCAGCAATAATTGGTTTCTGTGCTTTTACTAATCAACGATAAGGATTAATACCAAATAAATATAATGATAATAAATGTCATAAGAAAATAATAAGTAGTGCTAAATAAGCAACTCCAATAATAATGCCAATATTAGCAAGTGCACCAATTGGTTGATTAATAATTGCTGTTGCTAGCATACTCATAACAGCAAATGGCATAATTTTAATAAACATCATTAATATTGAAATAATAATTTTTCACATTGTTTCTAAAGTGTTTCTTGCTTTGTCCATTCGTTCTTCATTATGCTTAGTTAGTTTTTTAATTGCAAATCCAATTAAAGCACCAAGGACAATAATTGGAATAATTAATGTTTGAGTAAAAACACCAATTAAGCTGCTAGGAACGTAACTAATGATAATTTCGGGAATTGTTTTGGCAGTAGTTTTATCGTAACTACCACCATCAGTTAAATTAAAACCTTGGCCAATTTTAAAAGCAATTCCTAGGCCAAAGGCAATAGTAAAAGCAATAGCCACATTTATTAATAAAATAGTAATACCAACTCCTGAAACTTTAGTTATTGTTTTTGAGTTACTATTTTTTTTACTAGTAATTCTAGCGATAGCTAAAAATACTAATGGAATAGTTAACATAGTAATACCAATAATAAAAATAGTTTTTAATAATTCAATTCAGTGTACAATTTCTGCAACTCAGGGTATATAGTCAGGATTAGGTTTTATTGGTGTTCCAGGTAAGTTAGGATAAGTAATGTTATGACTATTAAAACCAGTAATAGCTTGGATAGTAATACCAAAAATTAGTCCTAATCCCATTCCAGTAAAAATACGAATTGGAAATTTAGGTTTAGTTTTTTTAATAAAAATAGAAAGTGCTAGGATAATACTAAAAAAGACAATTATCCCGAGGCTTTTATGTAATCTGTGTATCTTTGTTTTACAAAGTACTAGTTTAGATTAATTCTATCTTCAAATTTTATCATAAAATGAGCAATTGCTGTATTTCAATTTTGAATGGGCATTGTTCATTTTTTTGTTATATTTTCAATTGCTAAATAAAATATTTTAAAAACTGCCATATCATTAGGAAAAACTTTTTTATTTCTGATAACTTTTCGTAATTGACTATTTACAGATTCAATAGCATTTGTTGTATAAATAACTCTTTTGATTTCTGTAGGATAACTAATAAAAACCATTAAATTATCTCAATTTTTATATCAAGATTTAGCAATTTGAGGATATTGTTTATTTCACTTATTTTCAAAGGATTCTAAAGCCTGCATTGCTTGTTCTTCACTACATGCAGTATAAATTGGTTTTAAATCTGCAACTAGAGATTTTCTATGCTTATATGAGACATATTTCAAACTATTTCTAATTTGATGAACTATGCATAATTGATGTTCTGTTTTAAGATAAACTGATTGTATTGCTTCTGACATGCCTGTTAAATTATCACTGCAGGCAATAAGAATATCATTTAAGCCACGATTTTTCATTTCTGTTAAATTTGCTAATCAAAATTTAGCACCTTCATTTTCACTAATTCATAAACCTAAAACATCTTTTTTACCTTCTAAATCAACTCCTAAAGCTATATAAACTGATTTATTAATAATCCTTTTATCTTGTCGTACTTTCACTACTATGCAATCAAAATAAACAATCGGATAGACACTTTCTAATGGTCGATTTTGCCATGCTTTTACATCATCAATAACATCATCAGTAATTTGACTAATAACACTTTCACTAATATCAGCACCATGATATAACTCTTGTAATTGCATTCTAATATCTGATAATGTCATACCTTTTGCATATAAAGAAAGAACTTGTTGATCAAAACCATCAAATCTTCTTTGTCTTTTTGCAACTATTATAGGATTAAAATTACTATTGCGATCTCGTGGTACATCAATCTCAATTTTACCTTGTTGAGTTATTATTTTTTTTGAACTTATACCATTACGAGCATTGTCACTATTACTATGTTGATTCTTTTCATATCCCAAATAATTTTGCATCTCAGAATTCAACATTTTTTCTACTAATCTTTTTGTTAATTCTTTATACAATCCTCCCTCTTTAAAAACTGTTGTTAAATCTTCAGTATTTTCTAATAATAAATCTACTGCTTTTGATATTGGATCATTATTATTAATATTTTGCTTTTTAGCCATCTGTAACTCACTCTTTCTAGTCATTTAATTATATTTACTAGAATTAATTAAACATAGTTATTTTTGTAAGTTACACAGATTACTAAACATTACCATTATCCCGATTAGACTTTGTCAGTGTGAAATACCAACAAAGTCTCTTAATAAGTTAATATTGTCACTACTAAGAGTTGTCATAGTTGCTACCTCATTCTTTTTATTTTTTATAGGTTATGACGATGTTACTTTTCTGCTTGCTATATGAATAATATCACTAGTACGAGCAAAAGAAGGTGAATAAACTAAATCTAAATTTTGTAAATCACGGATGTCCATTTTATTTCAAATGGCAGTAGCAAGAGCATTAATTCTTAATGTGGCATGATTATAACCTGCCATTTGTGCTGCCAGTAATTGGAAATTTGTTTTATCATAAAATAGTTTTAAGTATAAAGGACGAGATTGTTTTAAGTATCTTGGTAGATCATAATCTTTAATATAAACACTACCAATTTTATTTTTATCAATCGTATCAAAACTACCAGTTTTTGTTATTTCTAAATTACCAACACGTAAAATACTTGACCCTAAAGTTCCTGGATATTTATGTTCTGGGTTTTTAATATTATCAGCAATAATACGTGCCATTTTATTAGCATTAGTTGCCAAGGGAACATATATTGATGATTTATCAAATTGACTATATATTTGTGCACAATCACCACCACTATACATATTTGAAAACTTTTTTGTAACATTTTCTTTAGAAGGAATTTGACAGAATTCGTTAATAATAATTGCTTTATTTTTGTTTAATTCAATATTGCTATTTTGTAAAAATTCGTATTTGGTTCAAAACCAACTGCTAGTATTACTAAATCACAAGGTATTGTTTTTCCATTTTTTTTATCATTTACACTTCTTAAACGCAAATCATTAACATTATTATGAGTCATCATTAGTTCTTCAACTTGATAGTTTAGTAAAATAGTGACATTGTTTTTTGATTTAGTTTTATGATTAATATTTTTTTTGGTTAGTTCATCATAAATTAATTGACTAAATTCTTTATCAACAACGTCTGCCATTAATCGATCTTTCATTTCAACGATTGTGACATCTTTTTTTTGTTTTAAGCACGCTTCTGCCATTTCCATGCCAATAAATCCACCACCAATAATAACTATTTTTTTAGCATTTTTCATTGCTTTTTTTAGATTTATGGCATCTTCTTTAGTAAAAACATTATAAACATTATGTGGTAAAATACCATGACTAAAAGGTGGCGGAATTTTTGGTTTGGCTCCTGTTGCAATAACTAAGGCATGATAAGATACAACTTTTGCTTTAGTTTTATCGTCTATTGTTTTTTTGACATGAATTTCTTGTTTTGCTGTATCGACTTTAATAACATTTTGATTTAAATGAATTTTAATTTTATTTTTATTATTAGTTTTTTCTGAAAAATCTTTTTTTGTACGGTCATTTAAAAGTTTTTTATCTTTAAATTCATTAGCAATATAATAAGGAATACCACAAGCACCAAGTGAAATATAGTTTTTTTCTTGATAAACATGGATATCAAAGTTTTTATCACTATTTTTTTCACTACGTAATAATTTACTCGCAACTCCCATCCCAGTCGCACCAGCACCAATAATAATAACTTTAATTTTCATTTTTATCATCGCTCCACTCTCATTAATTATAATAGACTTCTTGCAAAACTATGATATTAATCACATTTTTTAAGTTTAAAAATTTATTTTAATAACACTTTTAATATTTTTTAAAAATTATTGTTCAAAATATGTTTTATTTTTTGTCATTAAAATACAACAAAAATTATTATTTCAAATAAAAAAATAAAATATTAAATTATCAAATATATTTAAATTAATAATTGTAAATTATAAATTGAAGCTATTAAATTAAATCTTAATGCAAATTTTTTTCTTCTATTTCGATATTTTTCACTAATAATTTTAAATTTTTTAAGAATCGCAAAAACATGTTCAATAACAACTCTCATTTTTGAAATAGCCTTATTATTTTTCTTTTCTTCTTTAGTTAAAGGGTTTTTCTTTGATTTTCGTTTAGGTAATAAGACATTTTTATGTATGTTTTGTATACCTTGATATCCTAAATCTACTAAAATAGTTGTTTCTGATAAAAATTTCGTTTTTGAATTTTTTAAAATTTTAAAATCATGATTTTTACCATAAGAAAAATAAGAACTTATAATTTTTTTACTATCTTTTTCAATTATGACTTGAGTTTTTATTGTATGTTTTTTCTTTTTTCCTGAATAATATTGTTTTTGACTTTTTTTGGGCGTTGAATAGTACTTTCAGTCACATCAATGATAACTGTTTTATCTTTAAAATTATTATTTAACAGTAATTTTTGCCCATCAAGTTGTTGAAAATCAGGATGTTTTATTAAAGTATTTTCTATTCACTTGATATTCCTATAGCAACTACTTTCACTAATTCCATAACTTTTAGCAATATGAAAATAAGTTCGATACTCTCTTCAATATTCTAAAGTCATTAATAAACGATTTTCTAATGATAATTTATTAGGTGTACCACCATTTTTAAACTTTTTTACTTCTTCTGTCTTTAAAATTTCTAGAATTTTATTAAAAATAATATCATTTATACCAGTTAATCTTAAGACATATTGCGTAATTAAATTTTTTAAAAGTCAATTAATAATTTTAAAATTTATTTTATAATTTTGTTATTAACAATAAATTTAGAAAAGTGTTGATAAAAATGATTTTTGAAAATTTAAAAAAATTAAAAAATGAAGAATTTTATAGATATTTTGGTATAAAACGTTTTCATTTTAATGAAATGTTAGAAAAATTAATTGAAATAGAAAAATTAGAAAAAAATAAAGGTCGAAAAAATAAACTTTCAGTAGAAGAAAGATTAATGATGACTTTATTATACTGAAAAGAATATTATACTTTTTTTCAAATGAGTATTAAATCTAAAATGAGCCCATCAAGTTGTTTTCGAAATATTACTTGAGTAGAAAATAAACTTAGTAACCACAAAGATTACCAATTTTTAAAAGAAAGATATAAATTAAAAATTGATAAAAAACAAGAAAATTCAAATGAATTTCAATTTTATTTAATTGATTCAACTGAGATTGAAATTGAAAGACCAACTAAAAAAACTACAGTTAGAATATTTTTCTGGTAAAAGTTGAATGTATTCTATAAAATTTCAAATTGTATATGATTTTTTTAATAAAAAAATTGTTGATATTTTTGCTGATAATGGTAAAGTGCATGATTTTCAAATATTAAAAAATTCAAATCTTGAATTTTCAGAAAAAACAATAATTATTGGTGATTTAGGATATCAAGGTATACAAAATATTTATAAAAATACAATAATACCAATTAAAAGAACTAAAAATAAAAAATTAACTAAACAAGAAAGAAAATACAATAAGATTGTATCTAAAATTAGAATTAAAGTTGAACATGTCTTTGCTTGATTGAAAAGATTCAAAATTTTAGTAAATAAATGTAGAAAATCTAAATTTAGACTTATGTACTTAAGATTTAACTTACTTTGTGAAATTTTTAATAAAATAAAACCATTAAAATAAAAAAAATATTAAAAATATTTTTTTAAAATTTAAATTTTTATCGAGTTAATATAAAAATATTATTAACAATTTTTTGTTTAAAATGTAAACTCATTTTTTAAACTATTTTTTCAAAAAATATTTATTTCTATATTCAATAACACTAAATAGTTTTAAAACAATTTTATTGACAATTAATTAAATTTAATTACGGAATATGTCCTATATTCAATAACACTAAATAGTTTTAAAACAATTTTATTGACAATTAATTAAATTTAATTACGGAATATGTCCATAGTAATAGTGACAATGCTCGTAATGGTATAAGTTCAAAAAAAATAATAACTCAACAAGGTAAAATTGAGATTGATGTACCACGATCGCAATAGTAATTTTAATCCTATAATAGTTGCAAAAAGACAAAGAAGATTTGATGGTTTTGATCAACAAGTTCTTTCTTTATATGCAAAAGGTATGACATTATCAGATATTAGAATGCAATTACAAGAGTTATATCATGGTGCTGATATTAGTGAAAGTGTTATTAGTCAAATTACTGATGATGTTATTGATGATGTAAAAGCATGGCAAAATCGACCATTAGAAAGTGTCTATCCGATTGTTTATTTTGATTGCATAGTAGTGAAAGTACGACAAGATAAAAGGATTATTAATAAATCAGTTTATATAGCTTTAGGAGTTGATTTAGAAGGTAAAAAAGATGTTTTAGGTTTATGAATTAGTGAAAATGAAGGTGCTAAATTTTGATTAGCAAATTTAACAGAAATGAAAAATCGTGGCTTAAATGATATTCTTATTGCCTGCAGTGATAATTTAACAGGCATGTCAGAAGCAATACAATCAGTTTATCTTAAAACAGAACATCAATTATGCATAGTTCATCAAATTAGAAATAGTTTGAAATATGTCTCATATAAGCATAGAAAATCTCTAGTTGCAGATTTAAAACCAATTTATACTGCATGTAGTGAAGAACAAGCAATGCAGGCTTTAGAATCCTTTGAAAATAAGTGAAATAAACAATATCCTCAAATTGCTAAATCTTGATATAAAAATTGAGATAATTTAATGGTTTTTATTAGTTATCCTACAGAAATCAAAAGAGTGATTTATACAACAAATGCTATTGAATCTGTAAATAGTCAATTACAAAAAGTTATCAGAAATAAAAAAGTTTTTCCTAATGATATGGCAGTTTTTAAAATATTTTATTTAGCAATTGAAAATATAACAAAAAAATGAACAATGCCCATTCAAAATTGAAATACAGCAATTGCTCATTTTATGATAAAATTTGAAGATAGAATTAATCTAAACTAGTACTTTGGACATATTCCGTAATTAAATTTAATTAATTGTCAATAAAATTGTTTTAAAACTATTTAGTGTTATTGAATATAGAAATAAATATTTTTTGAAAAAATAGTTTAAAAAATGAGTTTACATTTTAAACAAAAAATTGTTAATAATATTTTTATATTAACTCGATAAAAATTTAAATTTTAAAAAAATATTTTTAATATTTTTTTTATTTTAATGGTTTTATTTTATTAAAAATTTCACAAAGTAAGTTAAATCTTAAGTACATAAGTCTAAATTTAGATTTTCTACATTTATTTACTAAAATTTTGAATCTTTTCAATCAAGCAAAGACATGTTCAACTTTAATTCTAATTTTAGATACAATCTTATTGTATTTTCTTTCTTGTTTAGTTAATTTTTTATTTTTAGTTCTTTTAATTGGTATTATTGTATTTTTATAAATATTTTGTATACCTTGATATCCTAAATCACCAATAATTATTGTTTTTTCTGAAAATTCAAGATTTGAATTTTTTAATATTTGAAAATCATGCACTTTACCATTATCAGCAAAAATATCAACAATTTTTTTATTAAAAAAATCATATACAATTTGAAATTTTATAGAATACATTCAACTTTTACCAGAAAAATATTCTAACTGTAGTTTTTTTTAGTTGGTCTTTCAATTTCAATCTCAGTTGAATCAATTAAATAAAATTGAAATTCATTTGAATTTTCTTGTTTTTTATCAATTTTTAATTTATATCTTTCTTTTAAAAATTGGTAATCTTTGTGGTTACTAAGTTTATTTTCTACTCAAGTAATATTTCGAAAACAACTTGATGGGCTCATTTTAGATTTAATACTCATTTGAAAAAAAAGTATAATATTCTTTTCAGTATAATAAAGTCATCATTAATCTTTCTTCTACTGAAAGTTTATTTTTTCGACCTTTATTTTTTTCTAATTTTTCTATTTCAATTAATTTTTCTAACATTTCATTAAAATGAAAACGTTTTATACCAAAATATCTATAAAATTCTTCATTTTTTAATTTTTTTAAATTTTCAAAAATCATTTTTATCAACACTTTTCTAAATTTATTGTTAATAACAAAATTATAAAATAAATTTTAAAATTATTAATTGACTTTTAAAAAATTTAATTACGGAATATGTCTTTTGTAAAACAAAGATACACAGATTACATAAAAGCCTCATTATTAAATGCTTTTACTTATATTTTTGGTTGAGTATTTACAACTGGCGATGGTGGAACACTTACACATTGACCGGTGTTAATTTCAATTGTATTTATGGTTCTTGTATTTATTAAGCAGTTTGTTGGTCATATTATCCATGGAACTCATTAGTAATTAGAAAGGAGTAAGCAAATGGTAAAGTTATTTTTTAGTTTGGTTTTTGTTTTACCTTTATTAGGTAGACTTTTGCCGGTTGTTAATACTTTGGTACAAACTATTTATATGCAGTATTTAAGTTCTTTTGCTGGATTACATACTGTGACACTTTTTATTAAGTCGTTTTTTTATGATAGTTTATACACTTTACCTTTGCCTATTCTTGCTTTAATAAATGTTAGTTTTGTATTTTATTTAATTTTAGGATTATTTAGATTTACAAGACATTAGGATGTGAAATTATGTTTATACCTTTTATTACAACTGTTATGCAATTATTTGCTTCAATTGTTATGAAGTTTTTTAGTTTTCCACTTGGTGATTTAGGTTTTAATTTAGGTACTTTAATCATATTTTTGATTTTGCTTAGATTTGCATTTAGGGTTATTTTACCCGAATTAATGTTACCAACATTAGGTTTAGGTTATGGTGTTAAAAAAATTGCTAAGTCTTCTGTTTTAGTTGGTAAAACAATTGCCAAGGGTCATAAACAAACACAAGATGTTAGTGGAATAAATGTAGGTAAATAATTATGTCTGATTTTGTTTTTAGTATATTGCATTTTATTTTTATATTTTCTAGTAAAGATATTCAAATATTTTTAAATCAACCAAATATTACTGATGAAGTTTATATTTTGTTTAATTTGACTTTTTGGTTGGTATTAGGTGTATTTTTTAATTTTATTTATCGTAGTATTAAATTTGTTTTTAGGTCATTGTTTGGGTAGGTGTTAATTATGAGTGTTTTAGAAATTTACAATAAAATACATCAATGTATAGTTGATTATTGAACTATGTTTATAGGTAATCCAGTTGATGATTTTACTACTATTTTATGAAATTTAGTAGTTTATGGTACACAGTTTTTTATTGGATTTGTTTTGTTTTATGGTTCATGGTGAATTTTAAAATGTTTATTTGGTAAATAATTATGTGATTTAAATTTGCTAAATTATTTTTTGTTGTAAATAGTTCTGTTCAAGCACCAACTAGTTTAATTGCTTCAAATGACCCTAATGTTGTTAATTATGATATTACAAAAGAAATGGTTAAACATGTTAAATATCATGATTTTGATGATTGAGCAACAATACCATGAAATTCTGCTTATTTTGATGTTGACCAACCGGATTTAAAATTAGTGAGTGGTGAATTTATAGGTAATAATGAAGGTTTATATACGTGTTATTATTATAGTGATACAGTTGGTGTTCCATCACAAATGATAGATATGGGAACTGGTGTTTATACTTTTAATAGAAAACAATTAGATGAATTTTCACGTATTATGTTTAATCATAATTATGTTGCAAAGAATAATACTAATAATTTAAATTTTGTTAATACTGGTAAAAAAATTATAAATTTTCAAACACAGTTAAATTTTGAAATTGATAAACCTTTAAGTTTTTATATTCAAGGTTTTATGTTTTATTTTGAATATGAATATTTTAAAACTTTTACTGCTAATTTTGTTTTTAGTTTTTTAGATAATGTTGGTGATACAAAATATGTTTTTAAAGGTAAAGTTGATAATGATATTTATCAAGAAGATTTATATAATTTTGTTACTATGCCTATTCGTGTTCCAAATTTAAGACATTTAACAGTATTTTTTGATGTTCATGGTGAATCAACTAGACCAACTTTTTCACCACAGTTAAATTTTGGTCAAATTAATATTTTTTCAAGTGAGAAAGTAACACCAGTTCCACCAAATAGTCCTTTTAACCGTGAGTATGAGCGTGTTAGTTGATATGATGTTTTTGGACATTTACGTAATGCTTTTAGATGAGTACTTTATGGTGTTGTTGGTAAAGTTTTACCAGTTGAACCTTTAAGAGAATTTTTTACTAAACTTGACGGATTATTAAGACGTATTTTTGATGATACTATTAGTTCTGTTTTAAATGTTGATTTTACTAGTGATTTAGAGCAAGTTTTAACTTTATGAGTGTTTTTAAAAGCAGTAGGATTTTTAGTTGGTTAGGAGTTGAAATAATGCCTTGATATGGTTATTTACTTTTAGGAGTTATATTATTAATAATACTTTATCCATTTTTAATAACTAGAAAAAATATAAAGATATTACAACGTGTAGGTAGTTATATTATTTCAGCACCACCACGTACTGGTAAATCCGCTCTTGCTTGTTGTTTAGCACAAAAACATAAAGGTAGAGTAGTAAGTCCTATTCCTATTAAAGTTCGTAATGAATATAGTTATCGTTGTTCTTATGATGATGTTTTTAAATTTAATCAATTAAATAGTAATTATGCTTTTAAAGAGTGTGATATGGTTGTTTTAGATGAGTTAGGTTTGAAAATTAATAGTAATGATTTATCACCCGAATTTAAAGAAACACAAGAAAGTTTAGGAATGTTTTGTAAGTTAATAGGTCATAATTTTAATGGAATTATGTATATGATTGAGCAACACCCCGATAGAATACCAAAGCAAGGACGTGAAAAAGTGGAATATATTGTTCAAGTTAAAAGAATGCGTATTTTGTTATTTTTAGTTAAATTTAAACTTAATATTTATACTAATGTTGATGATTATAATAAAATTGTTTTATCTAAAAGACAAACTAAGAAAATTATTAAAAGAGGTGGTTTTCTACCGAGTTATAGTGGTGAAACTATGACTTTTAGTTTATGATTTCCTAGGTCTTATTTACAAAGATATAATAGTCGTGCTTTAAATTATATTCATTCGTTAAAGAATGAATTAAGTAGTGTTAAAGACTATAAACAGTCACAAGCATTAGATTTTACTGTTAATGATATTAAAGCAGTAGGATTAGATAAGTTGGATAATATATTACAGACTGAAAAGAAAGAAACTGAAAATACTGTATGTCGTGCTTGTTATTATAGAAATAAATATTCTAAGAAAAATAAGAAAGATGTTAAAATAGAGTAAATCTATATTATTGGTCGGTGCCAACCAGAACCTTGGTTGGTTGGCCGTGGCGTTTACGCCACTGGGGTGAGTTGCGAAGCAACGAGGGGCAAAGCCCCTATAACTTGATAAATGTATATACCTAATATAGCTATTTTTCTATATTAGGATTTTTATTAAATTAAATATCCAAATAAAAAAGGAAAAATAAAATGTTAAAAAAAATATATAAAGAAATATTTTCAACTATGTTAGTAATTGATAATAAAGATAATAAATTTTGTTTTAAAATAAATATAATTAAAACTTCTAATAAAATTAGACAAAAATACAATATTAAAAAAGAAATAATCAATGACTTATTATTACCATATAAAAATGTTACTAGTTATTCTACTGAATTATTTCCACTACACTATTTATTAGAAAATATTAGCAAAGGCATTATTGTTCAAAATATGTTTTATTTTTTGTCATTAAAATACAACAAAAATTATTATTTCAAATAAAAAAATAAAATATTAAATTATCAAATATATTTAAATTAATAATTGTAAATTATAAATTGAAGCTATTAAATTAAATCTTAATGCAAATTTTTTTCTTCTATTTCGATATTTTTCACTAATAATTTTAAATTTTTTAAGAATCGCAAAAACATGTTCAATAACAACTCTCATTTTTGAAATAGCCTTATTATTTTTCTTTTCTTCTTTAGTTAAAGGGTTTTTCTTTGATTTTCCTTTAGGTAATAAGACATTTTTATGTATGTTTTGTATACCTTGATATCCTAAATCTACTAAAATAGTTGTTTCTGATAAAAATTTCGTTTTTGAATTTTTTAAAATTTTAAAATCATGATTTTTACCATAAGAAAAATAAGAACTTATAATTTTTTTACTATCTTTTTCAATTATGACTTGAGTTTTTATTGTATGTTTTTTCTTTTTTCCTGAATAATATTGTTTTTGACTTTTTTTGGGCGTTGAATAGTACTTTCAGTCACATCAATGATAACTGTTTTATCTTTAAAATTATTATTTAACAGTGATTTTTGCCCATCAAGTTGTTGAAAATCAGGATGTTTTATTAAAGTATTTTCTATTCACTTGATATTCCTATAGCAACTACTTTCACTAATTCCATAACTTTTAGCAATATGAAAATAAGTTCGATACTCTCTTCAATATTTTAAAGTCATTAATAAACGATTTTCTAATGATAATTTATTAGGTGTACCACCATTTTTAAACTTTTTTACTTCTTCTGTCTTTAAAATTTCTAGAATTTTATTAAAAATAATATCATTTATACCAGTTAATCTTAATAATTCTGGATTGTTAATAGTTTTTAATTTATCAAACATCATAGATTACCTATCTTTTTTATTTTTAATTTTTATTTTAAAAATTAAATTTTTAATAGATAGGTTTTGCAAGAAGTCTAAGAACCTGTTTAAAATCTTTTAGAAAATAAAGTAAAATCATTATATACTTTAAAAGTAAGAGGTGTATATGATTAAAAATTATCCAAGTAATGTTAGTAAAGAGCAATTTGAAAACATAAGATTAATTTTAGAAAATAGCAAAAAGAAAACAAAACCAAGAAGTTTAGATTTATATGAAGTGTTTTGTGCGGTTTTATATGTATTAAAAAGTGGTTGTCAATGAAGAATGTTACCAAAAGATTTTCCAAAATGACAAATTGTATATTATTATTTTCAAGTTTGAAGTAAAAATAATGGCAAAGAACCTAGTGTATTGCAACTAATTTTAAAAAAAATCAGTTATAAAAATTCGAGTCAATAATGGTAGAAAAGAACAAACTAGTTTTTGCATAATTGATTCACAAAGTGTTAAAAATACAGATACTACTAAAAATAAAGGTTATGATGCTGGTAAAAAAATTTCAGGAATAAAACGTCATATTGCTGTTGATTCTCAAGGTTTACCACATGCAATTTACATAACTACAGCTGAAAAAACAGATCGTAATAGCGCTATAATAATGATTCAAAATGAAAAAGAAAATCTTTCTGCAGTTCAAAAAATAATAGTAGATGCTGGTTATAGTGGTGAAAAATTTGCTTCTAAAATAAAAGAAATTATAAACGCAAATGTTGAATTTGTAAAACGTAATGAACTACATACTTTTGTAGTATTACCAAAAAGATGAGTTGTAGAACGAAGTTTTGCATGATTAGAAAAATGTAGAAGATTATGAAAAAATTGTGAAAGAAAATTAAATACTAGTTTACAAATGGTTATTCTTTCATTTATTTCAATTTTATTAAAAAGATTTTAAACAGGTTCTAATAAATAAAATAGAAAAAATCTATAAAAAATATCAAGATTTTGACCATGATTTTCAAAAAAGATTCTTTTATTTAGAAGTTGCCTATAATATTACAACACCTACAAGCCAATTAGAAAAGAATTTACAAAAACATGGACTTCAATCATTTAAAAATATTTTGATAAATCAAGGAACTAAACCAATTAAAGAAATTTTTAATATTCAAAATAATAAAATATTAACAACAGATATAAATAAATTAGATAATAGCTTATTACCAGTAAATAATTGTAATAATAAAAGTTTCTCTATTATATAATTCCGCTATATTTTTTAACGGGCGCACAACTAATATGATGAATATCACAAATACCATAATTTTGTAATGCTATCTGATGATTTTTTGTATAATACCCTTTATGATTTTTAAACCCATAATTAGGATATTGAGTATCATAATCAATCATAATTTTATCTCTTACTACTTTAGCAATAATCGAAGCGCTAGCAATATTAAGTGATTTTTGATCACCTTTAACTATTGCTTCAACTTTTCCTAGAAAATTAGGAAATTGCGGTTTTTCAAAATCAACTAAACACACATCAGGTACTATTTTTAATTTATTAAATGCTTCTATCATTGCTAAAATACTAGTCTGCTTAGGATTATGAATATTAACAAATTGATGACTTTTAATACTAACAGCAACTGTTAGTGTATTATCAATTATAATTTGATACATTGCTATTCGTTGTTTTGCTGATAATTGTTTTGAATCTTTAATTAAAGGATGATTAAAGTTTGGTTTAAGAATAACGCTTGCAACAACAATTGGTCCTGCAATAGCTCCCCTTCCCACTTCATCAAAACCAGCAATTAATGTTCCTGATGAATAATTATCAATTTCGTATCGTAAACTACTTTTCATGTTTTAAAATCTTAGGTGGTATTTCAAATGAAATTAATCCTAGTTTCCCTACTTGTAAATGATTAATAAATAAATTCATGGCACGATGAGTATTATCTTCATCATTAGCCAATTTTAAATGATATTTTTGTGCTAATTTCTTAAAATAAAGAAATAATGTTTCATCATTAATATTTTTAATTTCAAAATTAATATTATAATATTTTACTAATCTTTCATAATAATTTTCAAGTAAAAATGTTAAAGCAAAATTAGCCATTTCTTCTAAAAATAAATGTTTAACAGGAATTGCTTTAATTAAAGCTAAAATCATTACTACTTTTTGATCATTCATTTTTGGTGGTAAAATACCAGGACTATCTAACAAATCAATCGTTGGATTTAATTTAATTCATTGTTGACCTCTAGTAACACCAGGTATATTAGCAGTTTGTGTTACTTTACGTTGTAATAAATTATTGATAAATGTTGATTTACCCGTATTTGGTAATCCCATAATTAATACCTTAATTTTTGGATTAACAATACCTTTTGGCAATTCTTTTTCCATTTGTGGTTCCATTAATTTAGTAATTAAATTTAACAACTGCGGTTTCATTTTTGTAGTTAATGATTTTGCCAATAAAACAGAAAAACCTTGACTTTCAAAAAAAGTAACTCATTCTTTAGTAAAATTATCATCTGCTAAATCAACTTTGTTAAGAACAATAATTCTTATTTTTTTCTCTAATAAACGATCTAATAAAGTACTTTTTGTTGCTAATGGTGCTCGTGCATCTAAAACTTCAATTGCAACATCAATAATTGGTAACTTAGTTTCAATTGCTTTAATGGCTTTCATCATATGACCAGGGAATCAATGAATTTGATTATGGGTACTTTCATTAGGCATTTTTTTAACTCCTTTAATACATTTTATTATTATTTTATATCAATTTAGAAAACCACCATTGATTTTAATAACGGTGGTTTAATTATTATTTAACGGGTTTTACTGTTTTAATTTCTTTAATTCTAGCAGCTTTACCGCTTAATTTACGTAAGTAGAAAATACGTGCTCTTCTTACTTTACCCTTACGAATAACGTTAATTTTATCAATTAATGGTGAATGTAAAGCAAATGTTTTTTCGACACCTTTACCACCAAAAGTTTTACGAACAATAACATTTTGCGTAATTCCTGAACCTTTGCGAGCAATAACTACTCCTTCAAACATTTGAATACGTTCTTTTTTATCTTCTTTAATTTTAGAAAAAACTTGGATTGTATCTCCAGATTTAAAATTAGGAAGATTATGATTTAGTTGACTTTCGCTAACTAATTTAATAATTGCATTTTGCATGTTTTATTTCTCCTTTCGTTTATTTTTTTTAACTGAAGATTTATATTCTTTAATTATTATTTTATCTTTTGCAGATAATTGATATTTTTTAAATAAATCAATTCTTTTTTTATAAGTATTAATTAATGCTTGTTGATGACGATATTCTGCTATCTTTTCATGGTGACCACCAATTAAAACTTCTGGAACTTTCATACCTAGTACTTCTTCTGGTCTTGTATATGTTGGATAATCCAATAATGAGTTATTAAAAGAATCATTAAGATAAGATTGATGTTGAATAACATTAGGAATTAACCTAGTAATACAATCAATAATAACCATTGCTGGTAATTCACCACCAGTTAATACATAATCACCAATTGAAATCTCTTCATCAATATAAGACATAATGCGTTCATCAATACCTTCGTAATGACCACAAACTAAAATATAATTAATATTTTTTTGACTATATTTATAAGCTAATTGTTGATTTCATTGTTGACCTTGTGGACTAAGTAAAATTGTTTTAGCCTCAGGATATTTAATTTTTACGCTATTAATAGCATTAATTACTGGCATTGCTTGTAAAACCATACCATTGCCACCACCATAAGGAGCATCATCAACTTGTTGGTGTTTATTATTAGCAAAACTTCTAATATCAATAATATCAATGCTAATTTGTTTTTTAGTAATAGCTCGTTTGATGATTGATGTTTGCATAAAATCATTAAAAGCATTGGGAAATAAAGTTATAATTGTGAATTGGTTTTTAGTCATTATTAATTAATCCTTCAATAATATTAAAATAAACTTTTTGTTCTTCTTTATTAATTTTATTAATAAATACTTTATTATTAGGAATAAAAAAGGTTTTTTTATTAGTCATTTTTATTTCTCATAAACCTTGATGATTATTATCTAAGAAAGCAATAACTTTTCCTAAAAAAGCATTATTATTAGCATCAAATGCTTCATAATTTAGAATATCTTCATAAAATCAAGGTAAGTTGTCATTAATTATTTCTTCAGTATTAATAACTAAATTTTTATTTTTCATACCTTCTACTAACTCAATAGTATTATAATTTTCAAATGTTAATAATAAAAACTGCTTATGATTTCTTACTCTTGAAATAATTAAAGGTGTTAGTTGTTTAGTTTCTTCTAAATAAACTGTTGTTTTTTCTTTTCATGAAAATTTATTACCATAATAATTACATAAAACCTTAACTTCACCAATAAGACCATGAGTATTAACAATAGTACCTAACTCTAAATATTTCATCTTAAAACTCATTAATTACTAATTTAATAGTATTGTTTTCTAAATATGCTTTGCTTTCAATAATTGTTGATAATGCACGAATAGTATTTCCTTTTTTACCAATCAATACTGATATTAATGATTTTGGTACCATTAATATTAAATCATAGTGATTTTTTTCTACTAATTCGCGAATCTCAACTTCACAAATTTTATCAAGTAAAATTGGTTCAATTAAACGTTCTAACAATGTTACATACATATTAATTAATCACTTGTAGCATATTTTAATATTAAGTAGCGGGTGCTTCTTCTTTTTTAATAGAATCAGTAGTAGCAGTTTTTTTATTTTTTACAGTAACTTTTTTTGTTATTTTTTTAGGTTTGCTACTTTTTCTCTCTTGTCTTAAATTATGAAATTTAGTCATAATTCCTTCTGCTGATAATAAACTACGAACAGTTTCTGTTGGTTGAGCACCATTTGATAAAAATTTTAATGCTTTTACTTCATCAATAGTTACTTGTTTTTCTTTGCTTGTTGGATTATAAGTACCTAATTTATCAATATATCTACCATTAAGTTTTGTTCTTGCATCAATCGCAACAATTCTGTAACTAGGTTGCACTGATTTACTTTTTCCTGTTGGTATTAAGCGTAATTTAACCATAAATTACCTCCTTCTATTAATTTGTGGCAAATAAACCTTTTTAATAATATCTTATTCACATAATGATGTCAAGTTAAAATACTTAACAGATAAAAAGATTTTAAAATAATAATTTCTTTATTTTTACTAAGTTACATATTTTTTCTAAATAAATAAGTTTTTCTATTAAAAACACTTACTGATGTAAGTATTTAAATAATTTATTTATTAATATTTAATTATTAAAATTAACAATTATTTTAATAACTATATTTATCTATTTACATTTTTGGCAAAATTGGTTTACTAAAAATACTGGTTGATTGAGAACTTACATCATCATCATTAATAAATGGATTTAATTTTTCTGGATAAGAAGATTCTTCACTATCGCTACTTGCATTTGAATCAAAACCACTATCTTGTGAACAAAATGAACTTCTTTTTTTACTTAGTACTTCAATTGCTTCCTCTGCAATTTCACATTCAGGTTCATTATTAGCTTTTTCACTGAGCATTTTTTTAAATTCTTCTTCTAAAATGTCAACTTCTGCAAGAACACTAGTTATTTCAAACATATTTTTCTTTAGTTTTTCAATCAAAATAGTAGTTTTTTCTTGTTTTAGTTTTTCATTTTCTAATTCTTTCCCTTTTATCAATTCTTCATTATTAATTTTATAATTTTCTAATTCTTCTTGTTGAACTGTTATTTTTTTATTTCAATCTCAAAAACCAAAAGTAATAATTTTTAAAAAATTATTTTTTCATTTAGTAATTTTTTTATTAGACTTCTTGCAAAACCTATCTATTAAAAATTTAATTTTTAAAATAAAATTAAAAATAAAAAAGATAGGTAATCTATGATGTTTGATAAATTAAAAACTATTAACAATCCAGAATTATTAAGATTAACTGGTATAAATGATATTATTTTTAATAAAATTCTAAAAATTTTAAAGACAGAAGAAGTAAAAAAGTTTAAAAATGGTGGTACACCTAATAAATTATCATTAGAAAATCGTTTATTAATGACTTTAGAATATTGAAGAGAGTATCGAACTTATTTTCATATTGCTAAAAGTTATGGAATTAGTGAAAGTAGTTGCTATAGGAATATCAAGTGAATAGAAAATACTTTAATAAAACATCCTGATTTTCAACAACTTGATGGGCAAAAATCACTGTTAAATAATAATTTTAAAGATAAAACAGTTATCATTGATGTGACTGAAAGTACTATTCAACGCCCAAAAAAAGTCAAAAACAATATTATTCAGGAAAAAAGAAAAAACATACAATAAAAACTCAAGTCATAATTGAAAAAGATAGTAAAAAAATTATAAGTTCTTATTTTTCTTATGGTAAAAATCATGATTTTAAAATTTTAAAAAATTCAAAAACGAAATTTTTATCAGAAACAACTATTTTAGTAGATTTAGGATATCAAGGTATACAAAACATACATAAAAATGTCTTATTACCTAAACGAAAATCAAAGAAAAACCCTTTAACTAAAGAAGAAAAGAAAAATAATAAGGCTATTTCAAAAATGAGAGTTGTTATTGAACATGTTTTTGCGATTCTTAAAAAATTTAAAATTATTAGTGAAAAATATCGAAATAGAAGAAAAAAATTTGCATTAAGATTTAATTTAATAGCTTCAATTTATAATTTACAATTATTAATTTAAATATATTTGATAATTTAATATTTTATTTTTTTATTTGAAATAATAATTTTTGTTGTATTTTAATGACAAAAAATAAAACATATTTTGAACAATAATTTTTAAAAAATATTAAAAGTGTTATTAAAATAAATTTTTAAACTTAAAAAATGTGATTAATATCATAGTTTTGCAAGAAGTCTATTGGATCATTATTATTAATATTTTGCTTTTTAGCCATCTGTAACTCACTCTTTCTAGTCATTTAATTATATTTACTAGAATTAATTAAACATAGTTATTTTTGTAAGTTACACAGATTACTAAACATTACCTTGGACTCATTCCTTTTAATTTTGTTTGAGGTCTATCGTTATTATAAAAGTAAATATATTTGGGTAAATTTTCTTTTATTCATTCAATAGTTCTGTTTTTTCTTAGAATTTGATATAGAAATTCTGTTTTCATTGTTCCAAATCAAGATTCAGTAGCACCATTATCACAAGAATTACCTCTTCTAGACATCAAAATTTTTATTTTTAATTCGTCACATAAGGTTTTATAAGAAGGATTTGTATAATGAAATCCTTGGTCTGATTGTAAAATTCATGAAGTAGGTTTTTGAGCATTAACTCAAGCTTGAATAATGTTTTGGACAACAAATGTCATATCTAAACTTGCGCTTATTTTATAATCTAATATTTCATTATTATGAAAATCTTTAACAATTGATAAATAATATGTTTTACCATTAGTCAATAAATAAGTTCTATCAGTACCTAATTTTTGATTTAAATCAGTAGTTGAAAAATCACGATTTAATAAATTATCATATCTTAAACTTCCTGATTTAGTTTTATAATCAAATTTCTTTATGCGAACCTTAGCTTTTAAACCCATATTTCTCATATATCTATATACAACATGAAATTTTAATTTTAAATTATAAATTTTGTTAATTAATAAAGTTATCATTTTATAACCATAAATTTCTTTAAATTCATAAAAAATATTTTTAATTATATTAGCTAAAAATTTATCTCATTTATTAAATTCATTCATTCCGTTTTTAATTCATTTGTAATATCCTGATTTTGAAACCTTTAAAAATCAACATAAATAACTAATCTGATATTTTTTCTTCAAGGAGAAAATCAGAAAATATGTCTTCTTTTTTGTCGATTTTTCTAAATACTTTTTTATATCGTTCATTACCTCAATATATTGAATTAATTCTTGTTTTGTCATTTCATTAAAATTTAAAGATTTGGTTCGACCTGTTCTTTTGGTTTTTTTAGCACGAATTCCATTGCCATATTCTAAACCTTCTTCACCTAATAATTTGTATGCTTTAATTCATTCTTTTATTGATGATCGGCCAATACCATATTCTAATGCAGTTTTATCAATCGTTTTAATTTTACTTATTTTTATTATTTTTAACTTTTCTTCTTTTGATAGTCATTTAGCCATAAAAAAAATTAACACCTTCCTTAAAGTATTTTTAACACAAAGGTTACAATTCTGTGTCTACTTTATTCTAGATGTTCAATTTAAAAAATTATTAAAATTGGTAATTTTTACTAAAATTTAAAAAAGTCATTTATAATGATAGGAGATTAAAAGAGATCACTGACTTTTAAAATATATTTTAATTAAAAGTTATCAAATTATAAAAGAAAGTTAGGTGCCAAATAATGTTAATTAATATAACAACTAATAATTGCATCATTAAAATAGAGGTTTTTTATTTCAATGTTTCATTGATGCAAACTTAACTATTGAACAAAAAAATACATCTGATTATCTAATGATTTAAAAAATTTTTAAATATTTTTTCAAGTGATTTAAAAATCTAAAGTTAATAGTCATTTTTTAACTTGTTTAAAAAAAATTATTAAAATTGGTAATTTTTACTAAAATTTAAAAAAGTCATTTATAATGATAGAATATTAAAGAAGATAGTTGACCTTAAAACACTTTTTAATTAAATTATTAAAACTACAAAAAAGAAAGTTAGGTGCCAAATAATGTTAATTAACAAAACAGCTGATGAGTGTATAATTGAAACTGGTGGTGCTTTATTCCAATGTTTCGTTGATACAAATTTAACTGTTGATCAAAAAAAAATGTGTATAAATTGAATTGTTTTATTTTTAAACTATCAAGATGCAGTTATTCTTTGTGATGAAGAAAAAATTAATAGTTTACAAAAAGAACTTTCAGAAACATTCACAACAGATTATTATAAAAATGCTTTAAAAGAATTTAATAATGCAAATCTTATATATAAAAAAACTATACTTACCAATTTTAAAAACATATGTTTGGAAAATACTTCACAAGATATTATTAATATTATCACTCAATTCCATCAGTCATTTATTAAAACAATAGATGAACATAAAAAATCACTTACCTTTTTGAATTTAAATAAAATATATGAAAATCTTTTATTATTATTTTTTATAATTCACTACCATTTAGGCTATCAATTTAAACAAGAATTAATTCCAATCATTAGAAGTTTCACTAATATGATTAAAATTCCTATTTATATTGAACAAAATGATAGTCATGTTAAAATGTTATTAATGAAAAAAATTTTGCAAGATAATGAACAATTATTTGAAGATCTCGAATTAATTCAATTGAGAAATTTTATTCATAGTTTAGATGATATATTTGCTAATGGTCTTAATATTAGTAGTGCTATTGAAAAATTAATATTAACTAGACCACATAAAATAAAACATTCAATGAATATGTTATTTAAAAAACACGGTATTAAACTACAAGAAATACTTTGAAAAAATAATAAAGAAAGTAATCCTACCATTGGTAATATGATTATGCACTTATTTGCTTATGAAACATATTATGTGCAAAGAAATCACAACTATGAAACATATGAACAACTAGTATTAAATAATGTTTTAACAGATCCTCTTTTTCAAAAAATATTTATTGAATATAAAACAAAAAATCAAATTAATAAGGTTATTTAAAAATAATGATTACTTTAATTTTTTACTTAGAAAATTAAAGTAATTTTTTTACACTTTTTTTATTTATAGATCATATATAAATATTTTTAAATATCATTATAAAATTAACTTGTCACTACTATTGGTTTTTGGACGGTTGTCAAAGGACGTATGAGATTAACCCTTAGAATTATGAGTAACATTAACAATATAACTGCAAATTCTATGATTTTTTAATTTAATTATAACATATATTTTAAAAATATTAAAATATATAATTTCAAAATTACATTTAAATAACACAAAAATTCTAATCTTAAAATTAGAAATAAAAAATATTAAGTTTTAACTTATTAAGTACTATTAAGATAACTTCTACTATTTAAATAATTGGCTTTTGCTATTAACATATTATTTAATGTTTGATAATTATATATTTTTGCTCCATTAGTTAAAGATTTTAAAAAATGATATACATCACTTTCTGCACTACAACCAATATTTCAATCAGAATTTTGATTAATAATTCCTTGTTCATTATTTTTAAAATAATTATAAGTTTTTTTAGTAACTTTATTATGATTATTTTCTAAAATAGTAATTAATTGATTATAACTACCATTTGAAAAAGTAGTTGTTACATCTAAATATTTTGTTCAATCAAGTGCTTTCTTTTGATGTTTACCACGAACATTAACAAAAGATTTTCATAAATAACTATAAGCATGATATTTATCTAAAATATAATAACAACCCAATCAACTAGCCATTGCTCTAATTCATAATGCACCATCACCAGCAACTACTAAATTATGATTATTATATTCTCAATTAATAGCAAATATATTTAATTTAATATCATAATGAGTATTAATAGTTTGCATTGTAAAATTATGTAATTCTTCTTGTTTTGGAGCATTATTAGTTTTAAATAACATAAATGAAGTTATTTTCTTTTGTAATTGATTTCTATATGAATAAATTTCTTTTCTTCCTAAATTATAAGTTAAAAGTCTACAACAATATTGTTGTTTTAAACCATTTTCATCTCAACAAGTTATATAAGCATCATCTGCACATATATTTAATTTTTCATTAGACTTCTTGCAAAACTATGATATTAATCACATTTTTTAAGTTTAAAAATTTATTTTAATAACACTTTTAATATTTTTTAAAAATTATTGTTCAAAATATGTTTTATTTTTTGTCATTAAAATACAACAAAAATTATTATTTCAAATAAAAAAATAAAATATTAAATTATCAAATATATTTAAATTAATAATTGTAAATTATAAATTGAAGCTATTAAATTAAATCTTAATGCAAATTTTTTTCTTCTATTTCGATATTTTTCACTAATAATTTTAAATTTTTTAAGAATCGCAAAAACATGTTCAATAACAACTCTCATTTTTGAAATAGCCTTATTATTTTTCTTTTCTTCTTTAGTTAAAGGGTTTTTCTTTGATTTTCGTTTAGGTAATAAGACATTTTTATGTATGTTTTGTATACCTTGATATCCTAAATCTACTAAAATAGTTGTTTCTGATAAAAATTTCGTTTTTGAATTTTTTAAAATTTTAAAATCATGATTTTTACCATAAGAAAAATAAGAACTTATAATTTTTTTACTATCTTTTTCAATTATGACTTGAGTTTTTATTGTATGTTTTTTTCTTTTTTCCTGAATAATATTGTTTTTGACTTTTTTTGGGCGTTGAATAGTACTTTCAGTCACATCAATGATAATTGATTGATAATTAACAAAATATTTAAAATATAATTTAATCAATAAGTAAACATTGCAACTTGTTAAATGATTATGATATTATGGTTTTATGATTACTTTACCTGAACATATTAAAGGAGAAAAACATGAGTTATAATCACCAACAAATAGAAAAAAAATGACAGCAGTATTGATTAAAAAATGAAACTTTTAAAACAAATATTGATGATAATAAAAAACCAAAATCATATATTCTTGATATGTTCCCTTATCCTTCAGGATCAGGTTTACATGTTGGCCATCCTAAAGGTTATTGTGCTACTGATGTTATTTCACGAGTTAAAATAATGAATGGTTTTAATGTTTTGCATCCAATTGGTTGAGATGCTTTTGGTTTACCAGCTGAACAATATGCCTTAAATACAGGTAATAATCCAGAGACATTTACTAAACAAAACATTAATAATTTTCGTAAACAATTACAAAGTATTGGTCTAAGTTTTGATTATAATAAAGAAGTTAATACTACAGATCCTCAATATTATAAGTGAACACAATGAATTTTCATTAAACTTTATGAACAAGGGTTAGCTGAAATTAAAGATGTTGAAGTTAATTTTTGTGAACAGTTAGGAACTGTTTTAGCTAATGAAGAAATAATTAACATTAATGGTCATATGGTTTCTGAACGTAGTAATTTCCCAGTTATTAAAAAACCAATGCGTCAGTGGGTTTTAAAAATTACTAAGTATGCTGAAAAATTATTAAAAGGATTAGATGATTTAGACTGACCAAATAGTGTTAAGGAATTACAACGTAATTGAATTGGTAAAAGTCTTGGAACACTAGTTGATTTTATAGTTGAAAATAATAAATGTAAGGTTTCTATTTTTACTTCAAGGGTTGATACTATTTTTGGTGTTTCATTTTTAGTACTTGCCCCTGAAAATCCATTAATTCATGATTTAACAACTAGTGAATATTCGCAAGCAGTTACTCAATACTGTTTAGCTGCTAAAACTAAAACAGATTTAATGCGTCAAGAAGATGATACTTTAAAATCTGGTGTTTTTACTGGAAGTTATGCTATTCATCCTTTTAATAAAAGTAAATTACCAATTTGAGTTGGTGATTATGTTTTAAATTATTATGGGACAGGAGCAATTATGGGTGTTCCTGCACATGATAGTCGTGATTTTATTTTTGCTAAAAATAAAAAGTTACCAATCAATTTTATTATGAAAACTAATAATAAAAATGAACCATTTTTGGGTACTAGTGAATATATTAACTCTGATTTTATTAATGGTAAGGATTTAGAAACAGCTACTAATTTAATTGTTAAAAAATTACTAACTTTAAAACAAGGAAAAGTACATACTGCATATAAGTTACGAGATTGACTTTTTTCTCGTCAACGTTATTGAGGTGAACCTTTTCCGATAATTTATTGAGAAGATGGTACAATATCAACAGTAGATGAACAACAATTACCAGTATTATTACCAAAAATGACTAATATTAAGCCATCTAATTCGGGGAATGCACCTTTAACTAATGCACCAAATTCCTGATTACATGTAACTAGAAAAGATGGTGTAAAAGGAAAAAGAGAAATTAATACAATGCCACAATGAGCAGGTAGTTGTTGATATTATTTAGCATATATTTTAAAAAATGATGATGGTACTTATTGTGATTTTAATAGTGCTATTGCGCAAAAACGTTTTAACTATTGATTACCGGTTGATTTATATATTGGTGGTCAAGAACATGCTGTTTTACATTTATTGTATGCTCGTTTCTGACATTTAGTGCTATATGATTTAAAGTTAGTTAATGTTAAAGAGCCATTTTTAAAATTGGTAAATCAGGGTATGATTCTTGGTGAAAATAATGAAAAAATGTCTAAATCACGCGGTAATGTTGTTAATCCAGATTATATTATTAATGAATATGGTGCTGATACTTTGCGAATATATGAAATGTTTATGGGGCCATTAACAGCATCTTTACCGTGATTAAATAGTGGTTTGGTTGGTTGTTATAAGTTTTTAATGCGTATTTATCGTCTTGTTAATAAAGATGAGTATAAAATAAAAATTACTACTAAGAATGATAAATCATTAGATACAATTTATCATCAAACTGTAAAAAAAGTAACTAATGATATTAATGATTTAAATTTTAATACTGCTATTGCACAACTTATGATTTTTATCAATGCTTGTTATAAAGCACCAACTATTTATCAACAATATTTAGTTAATTTTTTAAAATTATTAAATCCATTTGCTCCACATATTGCTGAAGAATTATGATTTCAATTTGGTAATAAAGAAAGTATTAATAAAAGTCAGTTTCCAAGTTATGATGAAAAATTTTTGATTACTAGTGAAGTTACTATTGCTATCCAGATTAATGGTAAAACGAAAATAACTTTAGTAGTAAAAGAAAATTTAAATAATCAAGAACTTTTAAAAGTAGTTAATAATGAAGAAAAAGTAAAACATTGATTGCAAGATAAAACAATTATTAAGACAATTTGTATACCAAATAAGATTGTTAATTTTGTTGTTAAGTAAAGGAAGAATAATGAAAGTTGCTATTATTTTTGCAGCAGGAATTGGCAGTAGATTACAACCTATCTCAAATAATGTTCATAAATCGTTAATTAAATTTAAAGGTTTAACTTTAATTGAAAATATAATTAATCATTTAATTGAAATACATGATTTAAAAAAAATTATTGTCATTACTGGTCATTTAAAAGATGAATTTAATTTTCTTACTCATAAATATTCAAAATTAATCTTAATAAATAATCAACATTTCCTTGATTATAATAGTGGTTATGCTTTGACATTAGTATCATCATATTTTAATGGTCAAGATGATATTTTTATTATTTCTGGTGATATGATTAGTACAAAAAATATTTTTTTAAATAATTTTTCAACTAATATGATGGCCGCTATTAAGCGTGATCATGATAATATCAAAGAAGATTGAAGTTATAAATTAAACAAGAATGGTAATATTATTGATATTATTAAAAGTAAAAAAAAGGATAGTTTCTTGGCGGGAGAATGAAGTTATATTACTAAAAAATGAGCAAAAGTTCTTGGTGAAGATTTAATAAATCAACAACAAGAACTTGTATTGCAAACAACAATGGTTGGTAAATATTTAATTAGTAATAGTATTAAACATAATTTTGAATTAAAACCTTATGTTTTATCATTTGATTGTCATTGGGATGTTGATAATATTATTGATTTAGAACGAACTAATAAATATTTTAAATAATTTAAGTAGTTAATTTTTTTCCAGAAGTTGTTGTTGAAACTACTGGAATTTCTTCACGATTACAACTATGTGCAACATTTTGGAATGGATTAGTAGTATTACCATTTAATTTTAGTGCTTCTGCTGTTGTTTCTGCTACTGATTCATTTTCTGGATCTAGTGCATCTACTTCTTTAAAACTAACTTGTCCATTACTATTTGTAGAAACATTATTTTTTTGATTAACATTATCTTTATTTTTAATAATATTAACTGATTGATTTAGTTTAGGCTTTTTAGTTCGATTATTAAATAGTGAAACTAAAAGTTTTTTTAATCATATGTATGGAAAAAAAGAAATATAAGCGACATCTTTTGCAAATTTTACAATTCAATTTCTACTACCACCACCAGAAGAAGTTGCTTTTTCTTTTTTATTTTTTTCACCTTGTAATTTATCAAAAATTTCTTTACTTGGTTGTTGCTGTTGTTGCGCTGACATAATTTTCACATCCTTTTTTATTTAAAAATAATTAGGTTTCACTTATCTAATAAAAAAGAATAAGTCGAACCTAATGGTCTTTAATAATTTAGTTTATTATGATGTTAGTATAACATATTTTCAATTTTTAAGCACAATAATTAAAAAAATAACATCCTTACTTTTGAGTTAATAAATCATAATTTTATTTAAAAATATTTATTTTATCTTTTAATTTTTATGAAAAATTTTATACTGTATTTTGGATATTTATTAAGTAACACAATTCACCGCAAGATAATTTATTAATTATTTTGTTTTTTGTGTTATGATTATTTTGTTATTAAAATATATAAAATTATAATTAATTCCTAGGATTTTTATATATGCAAGAAAATTTTTATATTAAAAAAGTTTATTATGGTGCTTATGTTAAAAATATAATTTTACCTATGAGTGCTATATTAAATAATAAGCGTAATGAAGTCGGTATTAAAAATTTAGGTATTAATGATAAAAAGTTGCGTAATAGTAGTATTCGTACTAAAACAAAATTAATACATAAAGCGTATCATAATTTTTATAATTCAAAAGTTTTAAGTTTTGTTACTTTAACTTATGCTGAAAATATGCAAGATATTAATAAAGCAAAACATGATATTGCTATATTCTTTAAACGTTTAAAGCGTTGATGAAATGACCCTAAACGTGTTAAATATTTAGGTGAGTTAAAATATATGTATGTTTATGAATATCAAAAGCGTGGTGCTATTCATTTTCATATATTATTTAATAGAAAAATACATAAAAGTATGTTGCCACAATGATGACCATTTGGTTTTAATGATGTAAGAGTTGTTCAAAAAGGTACTAATGAAAATATAGTTAAGTATTTAAGTAAATATGTTGTAAAAGTACAAAATGATATTAAATCACAAAATCAGTATGATTTAGGAATTCGTGCTTATGCTTTTTCTCGTAATTGTTCTAATCCAAAAGTAGTTAAAGGTCAAAAGATAATGTTATATCAACGTTTAATTGACGCTTCTGTTAATGCTTTACATACACAATTTTTTAAAAAGAAAATTGATAATTTGGGTCGTACTATACTTTTTGATGGTAGTTTTGATACTACTGTTTTTGGTGATAATTTTAAAGATTATGATGAATTTATTTCAATTCATAGTATTAGGTTTAGGAATGCAATTAAGCGTGTACCTAGAATTTTACATTAAATTATATTTTAATTGTTTTTTAAAACTTTATTTTTGGTATATTTATTTAAGAAAGGAGTTGAACTTAAATGAATATTTTAAAAAGAGTTATTATGTGTATTTCAATATTTTTATGTTTGACTATTATTTGAATTCCATTTCATTTTATGCTTAAAACTTTAATTTACGGTGATAAACGTGAAAAAAAAGTTCAAACTGTTAAATCTTAATATGATTTTTAAAGAAAATACTTGTATATATATATATATATATATATAATGGTTAATAGCAAAAATGTAAGGTTTTACCTAGGAATTTAACTTTATGTTTTTGCGTTTTTTTGTTGTAAATTTTAATTTTTATGTTATATTATAATTAATAATGTTAATTACCCACATTATTAATCTGGTTATTAATATAACCTAATTCCTAGGAGGTTAATAAAATGTATTTTCTTTGTCAATTGACAAAAATTAGAAGTAATGAAGTAATTAAAGATGAGAAAAGTGGTAAGTCCAAAAATTATGATGTACTTACTTTTTCGCCGTTTTATGTTACTGATAAAGGTATTAAAATATCAACTGGTGAAAAGTCTAAAGATAAATGAGTTTTACATGATAGTGAATTATTTACTAAACTTTCTAAAATGAATTTAAGTCTTGGTTCTTATTATGATGTTGAAATAACATGAGAAGCAAAAATTATTGACATACATAATTTAAAAACTAAATAGTTATTTATTATAGGGTAATTGTTAAATAATTATTTAAAGGATTTAAGTTATGTCAAAAATTAATAATTGTGCTTGTGAACAACATTTTCATTTAGCAATGTATGTATGTAAACTTTGTGACCAAGTTATTTGTCCTAAAAGAGTTTTACAAAATTTATATACTGGGAAATATTACTGTCCAAATTGTATATTAAATATTGCTTTGGTTAAACAAAAAGAACAATTACAACAAAAAGAAAATTAAAAATTAAATAAGGGGCATATATATACTTTTTAGTGTATTTTTGCCCCTTACTCTAATTAGTATAAATATGCTCCTTATTAATAAAGCAAGGAGTTTTATTTATGCCTAATGAGTTAGAACAAACTAGTAATTATACTTTAACTAAAATATTAAGAACTGGATTAAGTCCTTTAAGTGCTATGGTAGGAGTTAGTGCTTATTATGGTCAATATTTAAAAGACCCAGTATTATGTTCTATTAATTCTTTGTTATTTAGTAAAGAGTTAGGAATTGATATATGGAATATTAATCAAAGACCAACTACTAAAAATAAAGTGATTAATAGTTATAAAAAAATATTATTAGGATTAGGAACAATTGGTTTAGTTAATTATGCTAAGTTTGTTCAGTATGTAGATAAGTCAGTTTCTTTATTAAGAGATGAACCTTGTTTTTGACCACCATGTCCTACTGAACCACCAATTCCTACACCAATACCAACTCCTAACCCAGTAATTAATAAGCATTTTGTAGATTGAGATACTTATATATCTTTAAATAGTTTTGGTATAGCGAATGTTATTAGTGGCTTAACTGAGTTAATACCTAATAAATTTCAAAATATAAGAAAGATAGCAAATATGGGTACTGGTGGATGTTTAATTTCAACTGGTGTTGCTATGGATATAAATAATGATTTTAATAATGCTTATGCAATTCCAACAATAATTGCTGGTGCAAGTGAGATTATAAATACTTTATTGTTACCATTTGGAAATACACATAATAATACAGAGTTACAAGAAGTATTTACTGATGAAAGAGCAAGATTAATTAATGCTAGTGTTAGTGATTATCAAAGTACAAATGACAGTACGGTTGATGTTGATTTAAATGATGATAGTATGTCTGAGATTAATTTAGATAGAGCAAGTTTAAATTGGGATTATTCTTATGCTTATACATTAGGTGGTGTTTAAAATGAGAATGGCCGAATAAAAAATGCGTATAAAGTATATTTTTTTGAGAGAAAAATATCTTTAATTCTTGATATAATTATATCATATAATTATTAATAAATAAAGTATTTTAGTGTTTTATTTTACTATTACAAAATAAAAATTCCTAACTATTTAGGTTTAGATTTATTTAATTTTATAACATTAACAAATAATAATATTTTGATTATTCATATAAGCAACTCTTGTATTTAACATATTTACAAATGTTTTATAATTATATGATTTTGCACCATAACCTTTTAAAGATTTAACTAAATGTGAAACAGTACTTTCAGCAGAAACACCAATATTTCAATCTTTACCTTGATTAATAATTCCTTGTTCATTATTTTTAAAATAATTATAAGTTTTTTCATTAACATTAGGTTTTAAAATATTAATTAATTCATTAGACTTCTTGCAAAACCTATCTATTAAAAATTTAATTTTTAAAATAAAATTAAAAATAAAAAAGATAGGTAATCTATGATGTTTGATAAATTAAAAACTATTAACAATCCAGAATTATTAAGATTAACTGGTATAAATGATATTATTTTTAATAAAATTCTAGAAATTTTAAAGACAGAAGAAGTAAAAAAGTTTAAAAATGGTGGTACACCTAATAAATTATCATTAGAAAATCGTTTATTAATGACTTTAGAATATTGAAGAGAGTATCGAACTTATTTTCATATTGCTAAAAGTTATGGAATTAGTGAAAGTAGTTGCTATAGGAATATCAATTGAATAGAAAATACTTTAATAAAACATCCTGATTTTCAACAACTTGATGGGCAAAAATCACTGTTAAATAATAATTTTAAAGATAAAACAGTTATCATTGATGTGACTGAAAGTACTATTCAACGCCCAAAAAAAGTCAAAAACAATATTATTCAGGAAAAAAGAAAAAACATACAATAAAAACTCAAGTCATAATTGAAAAAGATAGTAAAAAAATTATAAGTTCTTATTTTTCTTATGGTAAAAATCATGATTTTAAAATTTTAAAAAATTCAAAAACGAAATTTTTATCAGAAACAACTATTTTAGTAGATTTAGGATATCAAGGTATACAAAACATACATAAAAATGTCTTATTACCTAAACGAAAATCAAAGAAAAACCCTTTAACTAAAGAAGAAAAGAAAAATAATAAGGCTATTTCAAAAATGAGAGTTGTTATTGAACATGTTTTTGCGATTCTTAAAAAATTTAAAATTATTAGTGAAAAATATCGAAATAGAAGAAAAAAATTTGCATTAAGATTTAATTTAATAGCTTCAATTTATAATTTACAATTATTAATTTAAATATATTTGATAATTTAATATTTTATTTTTTTATTTGAAATAATAATTTTTGTTGTATTTTAATGACAAAAAATAAAACATATTTTGAACAATAATTTTTAAAAAATATTAAAAGTGTTATTAAAATAAATTTTTAAACTTAAAAAATGTGATTAATATCATAGTTTTGCAAGAAGTCTATTATAATTACCATTTTTAAAATTAAATGATGTATCAAAATAATTAGGTCAATTTGTATCTGCTTTTTTCTTACCTTTTACATTAATAAATGCTTTTCATAAATAACTAATACCATGAAAACAATCTAATACATATTTTCCGCCAAATCATTTAGCCATTGCTCTAATTCATAATGCACCATCTCCACCAATAATTAAATTATTATTTTGTCAAAATATATCAGTAAAATGATTAATTTTAATAAATTAATAAAATTTTTAATGCTAGATTTAATTGTAAAATTTCAATTAATTATCATTTTTATTTTTTATATTCAAGATTTACTTAAAATATTTTTTTGTTCAAAATTATAGATTTAAAAATATAAAAAATGCATTAATATATTAAATTAGTTACTATATTAAATAGTAAATAATATTGAATTAAATGAATTAATTTTATATAATTTAATAATAAATTTTATTTTTTAAAAATTACTCTAAGCAAATCTTAACTAAAGTTTATATCTGAAAAAATGAATATACAATAAAAAAAATACCAGTTAAATTATATTTTTGATTAAATAGAAAAAATCTTTCTTGTAATTTTTATTCTATAAAGTTAATAATTAATATTTTTTTCTTTTTAATTTATAAAAATATTTCATAATTTTATCTTTTTGCTTGTAATAACTAATATTTATGGTTAATATTAAAATTGAAATTAATATTTATATTAATCTAAATTAGATAAGTATAATTAATAATAATTAGTTTTCAGCGAGAGTGAATAGTGTAAGCACTTAACCATTATTAATTAGAAGCTCCTAATTTAACAATTTTAATCATTAATTAAGTGCATTTACTTTGTAAGTGAATTAGGATGGTACCGCGTTAAAAAACGTTCCTATTTTCATAGGAATTTTTATTATTTTGAGGAGAAATTATTATGTCAATAAAATGAACAACAGATAAAGTTAGAACAACTTGATTAAATTTTTTTAAAAGTTATGATCATCACATTTTAGAAAGTGCATCACTTGTTCCAAATGATGATCCTTCACTATTGTGGATTAATTCTGGAGTTGCTACATTAAAACCATATTTTGATGGACGACAAACCCCAATTGCTAAAAGATTAGCAAATTCACAAAAAGCAATTAGAACTAATGATATTGAAAATATTGGTATTACAGCAAGACATCAAACTTTTTTTGAAATGTTAGGTAATTTTTCAATTGGTGATTATTTTAAAAAAGAAGCTATTGTTTGAGGATGAGAATTTTTAACTAGTAAAAAGTGATTAAATTTAGATGCTAATTTATTATATGTAACAGTTTTTAATGAAGATGAAGAAACATATAATTTATGATTAAATATTATTAAATTACCAAAAGAACGTATTATTAAAGGTACAAGATCTACTAACTTTTGAGATATGGGTCAAGGTCCTTGTGGTCCTAATACTGAAATTTATTATGATCGTGGTATTAAATATGATCCTAAAAATATTGGTATTAAATTATTAAAAGATGATATTGAAAATGATCGTTATATTGAAATTTGAAATATTGTTTTTTCACAATTTAATAATGATGGCAAAAATAATTATACTGATTTACCAAGAAAAAATATTGATACTGGTGCAGGATTAGAAAGACTAGTAGCAATTTTACAAGATGTGCCAACTAACTTTGATACTGATTTATTTCAAAATATTATTCATGAATGTGAAAAATTGACAAATTTTCGTTATGATATTAATAATTATTTTACACAAGAGATTAAGCAAAAAACTATTAATACTGCATTTAAAATTATTGCTGATCATATTCGTTGCTTAGTTTTTGCAATTAGTAATGGTGTTTTTCCTAGTAATAAAGATCGTGGTTATGTATTACGAAGATTGATTAGAAGAGCTGTTGTATATGGACAAAAACTTAATATTAATGAACCATTTTTGTTTAAGTTAGTTTCAATTATTATCAAAGTTATGGGTCAACATTATCAAGAATTACATAAAAAAGTCGATTTAGTAACTAATATTATTAAAAGCGAAGAATTAAAATTTTGAACAACATTGATAACAGGAAAACAATTATTATTACAAGTTATTAAAGATAATAAAAAAGTAGATGCAACTGCGGCTTTTAAATTATTTGATACCTATGGTTATCCTATTGAATTAACATTAGAGATTGCAAATGAAGAAAATGCGACTGTTGATTTAAAAGGTTTTCAAAAGTTATTGGATAACAGTAAAGATAATACAAGAAAAGTAAGAATTAATCATCAAGCATTAACAATTCAATCTTCATTACTAACTAATTTAAAAGTTCCTTCAACCTTTGTTGGTTATGATAAAGAACAAATAAATACAAATATTGTTTTTATGTTTAAATCAGAGCATGAGGTAAAATTTTTAAAAAATGAAAAAGGTTATTTAATTTTAAATGAAACACCTTTTTATGCAGAAAAGGGGGGGCAAGCATCTGATGATGGTATTATCAAAGGAGAAAATGGAACGGCCTCTGTTATTGATGTACAACAAGGACCACAAAAACAGCATATTCATCAAGTGGAAGTAAAAGGTGAATTAACACAAACAGAAATTGTTGAAGCACAAATTAATAGTTCACATCGTTTTTATACAAGAAAAAATCATTCAGGAACTCATTTATTACATGCTGCTTTAAGAAAATTATTAGGTTTACATGTTATGCAATCTGGAAGTTTTAATAATTATCAATATTTACGATTAGATTTTAGTCATTATGAAATGTTAACTTTAGAACAAATTATAAGTATAGAACAACAAGTAAGTAAATGAATTAAAGGTAAATATCCTTGTGAAATTATTTATTGTACATATGAAGAAGCAATCAAAATTGGAGCTTTAGCTTTTTTTGGTGAAAAATATGAAGAAAAAGTTCGAGTAATTAAGTTTGGTGATTTTTCAATTGAACTTTGTGGGGGTACTCATTGTTATAATTCACAAGAAGTAGAACAGTTATTAATAACTAATGTTGAATCAAAAGGATCTGGTTCTTATCGAATTCATGCTTTAACATCATTAAAAACTATTAATGAATACTTAACACAACAAATAATGATGATTAAAGAACAAAGCAATAGTTTATTTATTCAATATCAAAAAAATAAAGATAACCGTATGCAAGAAGAAATTGAAAAAATATATGATGCTATTAATAATTTAAAAGTGGTAGCTGCTGATTGAAGAAAAGGAAAAATGTTATTACTAGAATTACATAGTTTATTTAAAAAATGACAAATTAATTTTGAAGAATTAAATCGTCAGAAGATAGTGAAAAAATATTTAACTTTAGTTCCAAAAAATGAAAATAATTATAAACTATTAATTGCAAATTTTGAAAATTTAGATATTAAAACATTAAGAGAAATAATTGAACATTATCGTAATCAATATCAAAATATTATTATTATTTTTATTAATAAAAATAATAATCAAGAATATTTAGTATTAGTTGCTTCAAGTAAAGAATTCCATAATAATAAACAGTATCAAAGTAATAATATTTTACAAAAAATATTAAAAACATATAATGGTAAGGGTGGCGGTAGCCCAATCTTAGCGCAAGGGAAGATTGATAAGTTTATTACAGAAAAAGAAATTAATAAAATTATATATTAAACTTAATGCTTATATGTATTAATTTATATAAATATTATATGATATACAATAATATATGTTCAACATCAATAATGTTTTACAATCATATATAACATTATTACAGTAATTGCATAATCTTTTATAATTTCTTATTGATGAAATATAGAAAAATAGTAGTGATAATAATTTTAGAAAAAATACATTTTTTTAATTAATAACTTGTATTTTTTCTAAAATTTAATAAAATAACTAAGTGTAAACTAAATATTGGTTTTTTAACTCATTATTTTAATTTAAAAATAAATGAGTTTTTATTGTATTTAATAAATAAAAAACATAAAAAATACAATAGGTGTATTAGAAATACTATATTGCTTAAACCAATAAAATAGATTTCAAATGTCCATCTTAAGTATAGAGGAGATAAATATTATGGCATATAACAAACAATCTGATTTATCACATATTAATGGTGGTTTGCCTTCAACTTCATCAAATAATTCAAAAGATGAAGAAAGATTAAAAAAAGAGATTTATGGTCAATTGTTTAGAAGTAAAATTTTACATCAAATTTATGAACTATGCAAATCCTCTCAACAAGAAGATTATGAATCTGCTTTAAAAATATTATCTAAAAAATGCAAGATGAGTCAAGAAAATGCAAAAGATTTATTAGAAAAGATTACTAAAATATTACAATCATCAAGGTTAACAATTAATTTTGATTTTTCAAAAATATACGATATTAATAATAAATGACCAGAGGTTTTAAACTGTTTTGCTTATAAGGAAAAACCAAATGAAATTTCTAACTATAATGTAGGTCGAGCAAGTATAGAGGAAGTTGCATTTTATCTAAATCAATTATTTGATAATAGTAAGTATGAAAAATTTGGACGTTTTTCAACCCCTACTGGCGATCAAACAAAAAGAAGTGCTAATTTTCAGTGAACAAGTAGACCTTGCTATGCAGCATTAGATTTTTTGGAAAATCCTATGGGTGGAGCTCCTATGTATGGAAAATCTTTTATTATACTAAAAGATTATGTAAAACATAATTGTACATATAGTCCTTATGATACGTATTCACCACCTACGTTCAGTGGTAGGAAATTAAAAGATAAAATATCTACTTTTTTACACTTCCCAAGATTGATAAGATATTGTCAAAATGATTTATTTGGATATAATTGTTTAGAAAGTTTAATTAATAAAGCTAATGGAAAAAATTTTGTTCCTCATCGTAATTTTGGTAAAAGTCAAGGAAATTATATAGAGGCTCATGTTTATTCTAGAATCTTATTTGCACGTGATATAAAACAAATTTGCTTATCAAAAGCGGAATTTGATAGTCATCCACCTAATAAACAAAAACAAATATTAGAAAAAATAAATGAAATAAACTCATGTTTAGGAACTTCATTTATTATATTCATAACTGAAGAAGAATACAAAATAAAACAAGAAGAAAGACATTTAGAAGATAAATTATTATTAAAACAAGAAAAAATAACAAAATTAAAAAGTGATATTGTCAAGTTAGAGAAAAAAAAGATAAATCCAATTTTAAATTTTGTTATTAAAGTTTTTAGTTTTGGATGTATTAATAAAAATAAAGAAATAAAAGAAATAATAAATGCTAAAAATATTGAAATTAAAAATTTGTTGTTAGAGATAAAAAATAATGAAACACCACATTCATCATTAATTTCAACGGAAACTATGCCATTATTACAAGATCAAAAAGTAACTGATGAAAAAAATTTGATAAACAATCAGCAAATGGTGAAGAATTAAATAATCCCTTTTTAAACAGTTGTTCAAATTCACAACAAAATCTTCTTTAATAAAATATATATTGAACCATTTTAATAACTATACTGATATTATTATTTTTCTATTTTTTTTAATTAAATATGGTAAAGTTAAATCATAAAAATTATATATCATAGTTAGTATTAGTTACTATTAAAATTTTTTAAAATTTCTAATTTTTATTTAGACTCTTTTATTGTAAAAAAATAAAAATAATTTAGTAACAATCTAGTTTATTAATTATAATTTTTATTTATAAGTATTAAAAGAGAATGTCATTCAATTGAAATGTATGTTTAAGTAGTCCTATTTTACTTATTAAAAGTAAAGCAGGACTTTTATAATTAAAAGGGGGAAAAATGAAAACAAAAAAGAATTCAGAACAAACACCTTTATTAAATAAAAATAACAATAATTACAATGCAATCAAAAATCAAGATCAACCTTCAACAAGTCAAGAACATGTTAATGGATATCATCAAGAAAATTTAGAAGTTATAAATAAAGCCAATATTAATTACACAAGAACAGAAAGTCAAGATCAATTTTCAACAAGCGATGAAGAAGAGTGAATAGATGATACTAATAGTCGTTATGGTGGAATAACACAAAAAAGATTGGATATTAATGAACGTTGAAAATATCGTACGAGATTTGAACCTGGTGTAGTATACATTATCAGATATTAGAATGGAGGCTTTTATGTAATCTGTGTATCTTTGTTTTACAAAGTACTAGTTTAGATTAATTCTATCTTCAAATTTTATCATAAAATGAGCAATTGCTGTATTTCAATTTTGAATGGGCATTGTTCATTTTTTTGTTATATTTTCAATTGCTAAATAAAATATTTTAAAAACTGCCATATCATTAGGAAAAACTTTTTTATTTCTGATAACTTTTCGTAATTGACTATTTACAGATTCAATAGCATTTGTTGTATAAATCACTCTTTTGATTTCTGTAGGATAACTAATAAAAACCATTAAATTATCTCAATTTTTATATCAAGATTTAGCAATTTGAGGATATTGTTTATTTCACTTATTTTCAAAGGATTCTAAAGCCTGCATTGCTTGTTCTTCACTACATGCAGTATAAATTGGTTTTAAATCTGCAACTAGAGATTTTCTATGCTTATATGAGACATATTTCAAACTATTTCTAATTTGATGAACTATGCATAATTGATGTTCTGTTTTAAGATAAACTGATTGTATTGCTTCTGACATGCCTGTTAAATTATCACTACAGGCAATAAGAATATCATTTAAGCCACGATTTTTCATTTCTGTTAAATTTGCTAATCAAAATTTAGCACCTTCATTTTCACTAATTCATAAACCTAAAACATCTTTTTTACCTTCTAAATCAACTCCTAAAGCTATATAAACTGATTTATTAATAATCCTTTTATCTTATCGTACTTTCACTACTATGCAATCAAAATAAACAATCGGATAGACACTTTCTAATGGTCGATTTTGCCATGCTTTTACATCATCAATAACATCATCAGTAATTTGACTAATAACACTTTCACTAATATCAGCACCATGATATAACTCTTGTAATTGCATTCTAATATCTGATAATGTCATACCTTTTGCATATAAAGAAAGAACTTGTTGATCAAAACCATCAAATCTTCTTTGTCTTTTTGCAACTATTATAGGATTAAAATTACTATTGCGATCTCGTGGTACATCAATCTCAATTTTACCTTGTTGAGTTATTATTTTTTTTGAACTTATACCATTACGAGCATTGTCACTATTACTATTTTGATTCTTTTCATATCGCAAATAATTTTGCATCTCAGAATTCAACATTTTTTCTACTAATCTTTTTGTTAATTCTTTATACAATCCTCCCTCTTTAAAAACTGTTGTTAAATCTTCAGTATTTTCTAATAATAAATCTACTGCTTTTGATATTGGAACATTATTATTAATATTTTGCTTTTTAGCCATCTGTAACTCACTCTTTCTAGAAATTTAATTATATTTACTAGAATTAATTAAACATAGTTATTTTTGTAAGTTACACAGATTACTAAACATTACCCTTCTTAAAACTTATAACATTAAATTTTGCTTTTCAACCAACTAATTGTTCAAAGTTATTAAATTTAATAGCTTTTTCAGTTCTGCTTTTGCTTATTAATGGTACTTCTGTTTTATCTTTTAATCATTTATTAACAGTTTCTTCTAATTTATAACCCGCTTGGAAATACTCAATAGAACTTCCTTCATAAACAAATTCATTATAACTTAACTTAGCAGCACTATAACTTGCAAAAATATTAAATAAAGCATCAGTTCCAGTCATTACTTTTACTGTATATTTATCCCCTAAATTTGTTTTACCATCTTCTTTAAAGAATTGTAAATTATATGTCCCATCACCAACTACAAGTTTTTCATCATCATTTGGTTCTACAAATTTACTAGTAGAAACTTTTATATTAGATATTTTATTTTTAATTTTAGCAACTTCCGCTGCATCAAAAGTACCATCTTCAGGTGTTGTTCCTGATGTTAATTTCTGTTGTAAAACAGATTTTAAAAAATAGAAACTGTCTTTATCTTTAGCTTTGGGTTGACCAGTAGTTGCCTCTTTTTCTAATAATTTAGTAACCAAAATATCGGAATTATCAATTAAGAAAAAGGATGTATCTTTTTCTCAATCAAGTCTAATAGTTTTTAAACTGTTTCCTTCATCATTTGTTAAACCTAAATTTATTGATACTTGATCTAGTAATATTTTTACCTGATCTTCTTTGTTGTTACCACAAGCTATAACAGTAGTTACTGGTACTGTTGTTATGACACTAGCACCTAATAACTTTAATAATGTTCTCATATTCCTCATTTTTCTCTTAACCTCCTCAGTTAAATCTAGAATAGATGTGAGAAATTATCTTCAATAATCTTATGTAAAACATATTATTTTAAATAACTCACTAACACTATTATAATACATAAAAAAAATTTTATGGTTTTTTTACATCTTTAAGAGTGTATTTATAAATTATTAATAGTAAAATTAAATAAAAAACACTTATAATTTTAATTTTTAATATAATCAAAATATATTAAAAATATTTAAGATTTTAATTAAAAATTAAAATTATATTAGTATTTATTGTTATAAAGTAATATCTGAAAAAAATAAAAATAATAAAGTATAATATTTCTATAAATAAAAAAATATAAGTTTTTGACCTATTGTTTAAGTTTTAAGCAAGTAGGTTTTTTATTTTGAAAGGGGAAAAATATGAATTTAAAATTTTTACTATCTGAAATAAAACTTGATTATAAAGAAATTATAGAAATTTTTAGAAAAATAGAAGCAAAAAAGGAAAATATTAAATCATTATGAGATGAATTAAGTAAGTATAAACAGCAATTACAGAAAGAAAAAAGTGATGATAATATTAACGAAAAATTATTAATTATTTATAAAGTTTCTGCTTTTGTTGAAGAAATGTTGTTAAATTCTTATCAATCAACAGAATATGATCCTGCTACTAGAAAAATAATTAGAGACAGTAAAATGGGTGAAAATTTTGTAAATGATTGAAATAATATTAATAAAATATTAGAACAAATTTTTTTACCAGAAGATGAAGTTGTAGAAATTTCAGAATTAGCAGATGATCAATTAAGTCTACTAAATAATGAACAAACGCAAACAAATCGTGAAAGTGAATGTTTTCCCAAACGATGTTTAATTTTATAAAAATGAAATAAAAATTAAAAAACTTTTTTCTAATTAGAGAAAAGTTTTAATTAACATAGTGCTTTAAATTTTACTAAAATATTGATTGAGGTAATAAAGTTCCAATACTTAACATTATTAAGGCAAAGACAGTAATACCAATAGTATATGGTCAGATTGCTCGATAAAAACTTGTTAGGGGAACTTTAGCAATGGCAAGTCCTGCCATCATTACACCTGCACTTGGTGCAAATAAATTAATTCAACCACTAGCCATAACAAAAGTAGTAATCATTCCTGAACCTAATCCTAAAGGAATTACTATTTTTGAAACAATAGGGAAAACAGCTTTTGCAAATCCTGATGTTGAAGGAATAACAAAGGCAATCAAAAGAAAAGCAAAAAAACCAATAATAACAATAGCAAATCTTGGCAATTTATCAATACTTTGCAATTGACCAACAACAACATGTTGCATTCCTGAATGTTGTAATGATCAGCTAATTCCACCAGCAACAGCAATTATTAAAGCAACACCTAATAATTCTGAAGAACCACTAATAAAATTACGAACATATTGTTCTTCGCCTTTTCAATCAATTGCTGCAATGATAATTGAAACAAAGAAAAATAAGAAAGCTAACATTTCAATATTTCAGTCACCAAATGCATTAATTTGACTTGTGAAATATGGAAAATATTTAATTAATGTATTGTGAAAATCATCAAAAATAGTTATTCCTGTAATTTTACCTCATGGAATAATACAAAGCACCATAATTAAAAATGTTAATCCAAATAGTGCTAAAATAATTTTACGACGTTTAGTAAATTCAGGGATTTCTTCTTTATTAATAAATTCTTCATGATGCTCACTATGTAAGTGAAAAACAACTGATTTTTCAGGATTACGTTTAACACGGATTGCATATCACATAACAAAAGCAATAGTACCGATAGTTGCTAAAAATCAACAAATTAAACGTCAGCTGATTCCATCACCCGGATTTAAACCACTAGCTTGTGAAGCTGTGGCAATAGCAAAGGGATTAAGTGTTGAAAACATAACACCAACACCAGCACCCAATAAAATCATTAATACAGCTGTAACAACATCAAAACCAGCAGCTAACATTGCTGGAATAATAATTAAATAGTAAGGAATAGTTTCTTCACACATTCCTTCAACTGTTCCACCAATCGATAGGATAGTCATAATTGAAGGAATAATTCAAATTTCTTTTCCGTTTAGACGTTTAACTAAACGACCAATTCCTGCATCTAGTGCACCTGATTTCATGACTATGCCAATATATCCACCAATTACTAAAACAAAAACAATAATATCACTGCTACCAATGAAACCTTTAATTGGAGCCAAAAATAAGTCCATGATACCTAATGGCGCACCGTCTTGTCAGGGGTTATCAGTGCTTACAGTCTTTGATTCATCTTCTAATCATTTACCTGTTGTTCCTGGAATCCAAGAAATAATAATAATTAGAGCAATAATAAAGAATAAGACTGTAATTGCTGTTGGCATTTTAAATGGAAATAAACGAAATTTTTTCTTTTTGGTAATTCCCATATATGATTAATACCTCCTTCTTTATTTTTTTAAAAGTATTATTAATTATATAATACACTATTTATCATGTAGAATAAAAGATGTTTAAGCTTATTTTTTAAAATAACTTATTAAAAAAGTAGTATTTTTATTTAAGTAACATTATTATAATAATAGTTTTTAAAAAAATGTTATTTTTTTATTAGTATTATTTGAAAATTTAATTAAATATTAGTAGTATTTTAAAATAAAATTAGTTATTATCAATTACATATATTTTTTTTTTGATTTTATTGACTATTTCATTAATTAATGAAATCACTTTAAAGGTATATAATTATTATAATTGAAAGGAGAATATTATGTTAAAACTTTTTAAGAAAAAAGAAAGGACAAATCATAAATTAACTTTATCAGAATTAATCTGGTTTGGTTTTAATTATACTGTTGGAATTACTTTTACTGCTAACTTTGCAATTTTAATTAATAAAGATAGTTTAAATTTAGGTTCTCATATGATTTGAATTTTTTTAGTAGAAGGATTAATTGCAGGAACTTGTGCTTGAGCTTTCTCAAGACTTTCAAGAGTACATCCGGGTAATAATGGTGCTGCTTATATTTATGTTAGAAGTACTTATGGTCGCTTCTGAGGTTGATTAATTTCTTTTTTACAGTATGCTACTTTACCTGTTATAGTTAGTTCACAAATTGTATCAATGATTAGAATTAACTTTACTGATCCATCTTCTTTTTTGGGAGCGTGTCGAAGATGTCGATAACTAATAATTTTTAAAAATAGCTCCTTTCTTTTTTAAACCCTTAAATTAAAAATAAATGACAAAAGACGAGAATAAAATTCTCGTCTTTTTTTGTAATTGTAAAATTTTAAAATTTTTAATAACCGTCTTTAACGCTATTATCAACACGTGTTAGGGAATTAAAAAAGTGAACTACAACACAGTTGTTAAAAATAGTAGCTAGCATGTGGACTTGCATGGATAAATAAAAAGTGGAGTGATACCTAATAAAATATACTAACCATTAATGGTAATTCTTGGGGTGGGAGCGAATTGGAAACTAGTATATATAGACCTGTTGTAGGGACCTATTATATTAATTCTATTCTTTATTTAACCAACCTTGCCACCCCCCAGTGAGCAAGTGTTGGTTTTATTTTTTATTTTTTTTGAAAATTTTTTTGGGCGAGAAAATAAATTTCAAACTTGTAAAAAAAATTGAGCGGTGCCGGTTCAATTAAAGTATTAATTTGTTTAACACAAATTAAATAAATATTGAATCGAATGCCTCAATGTTTTTTAAAATTTCACAATTTATTTTTGAGCCCAGAATTGCTGGAATGAATAAAACTAATAGTATTAATAATATAAAAATAAAAATATATATTCTTTATGCTACAAGCAACAGAATATATTAGAAAGAACTATTATGAAAAAGTATTTTTGTTGAACATGTAAACAACATAAATTAGATTATTTATTCTTTAATACTAATGATATAAAAACAAGACAAAACTTTTTAAGAGACAAAAATAATAAAGCAATTTGTTATGACTGTATTTTAAATGTTAGATTAAGTAGGAGATATAAATATGAATAAACAAAAACCATTTTCTTATAAAGACCAAGAAATTATTAATGAATATAATAAAAAACGTAATCAAGAAATAATAAAAGAACATTTAAATAATAGACATATTCCGTAATTAAATTTTTTAAAAGTCAATTAATAATTTTAAAATTTATTTTATAATTTTGTTATTAACAATAAATTTAGAAAAGTGTTGATAAAAATGATTTTTGAAAATTTAAAAAAATTAAAAAATGAAGAATTTTATAGATATTTTGGTATAAAACGTTTTCATTTTAATGAAATGTTAGAAAAATTAATTGAAATAGAAAAATTAGAAAAAAATAAAGGTCAAAAAAATAAACTTTCAGTAGAAGAAAGATTAATGATGACTTTATTATACTGAAAAGAATATTATACTTTTTTTCAAATGAGTATTAAATCTAAAATGAGCCCATCAAGTTGTTTTCGAAATATTACTTGAGTAGAAAATAAACTTAGTAACCACAAAGATTACCAATTTTTAAAAGAAAGATATAAATTAAAAATTGATAAAAAACAAGAAAATTCAAATGAATTTCAATTTTATTTAATTGATTCAACTGAGATTGAAATTGAAAGACCAACTAAAAAAAACTACAGTTAGAATATTTTTCTGGTAAAAGTTGAATGTATTCTATAAAATTTCAAATTGTATATGATTTTTTTAATAAAAAAATTGTTGATATTTTTGCTGATAATGGTAAAGTGCATGATTTTCAAATATTAAAAAATTCAAATCTTGAATTTTCAGAAAAAACAATAATTATTGGTGATTTAGGATATCAAGGTATACAAAATATTTATAAAAATACAATAATACCAATTAAAAGAACTAAAAATAAAAAATTAACTAAACAAGAAAGAAAATACAATAAGATTGTATCTAAAATTAGAATTAAAGTTGAACATGTCTTTGCTTGATTGAAAAGATTCAAAATTTTAGTAAATAAATGTAGAAAATCTAAATTTAGACTTATGTACTTAAGATTTAACTTACTTTGTGAAATTTTTAATAAAATAAAACCATTAAAATAAAAAAAATATTAAAAATATTTTTTTAAAATTTAAATTTTTATCGAGTTAATATAAAAATATTATTAACAATTTTTTGTTTAAAATGTAAACTCATTTTTTAAACTATTTTTTCAAAAAATATTTATTTCTATATTCAATAACACTAAATAGTTTTAAAACAATTTTATTGACAATTAATTAAATTTAATTACGGAATATGTCCAATATAGAAAAATTAAGAGCAGATTTTAAAAAAGAAGTAATTAATGAATATAAAGAAAAATTAATTAAATATTTAATTAATAATAGAGCAAATGCTTATAATGGAAAACAATTTTTATTATCTTCAAATAGAGATCCAAATATAAAAGGTATTGATGAATTAATTAAAATAATTAAAAATGGAGACTTTGATTAATAATGCAATATGACTTAATTATTGGCATTGACCCCGCTGGAATTGGTAATAATAGAATGGTTATATATTCAAATGAAGCTAATAATATTGTTTTTAATGAAACATTCAATACATTAACTGTTTTATGAACTAAAAATATTTATAAAGAAAAATTTCAATTAATTAAAGAAAAATTTATTGATAAAAAAATATTAGTTATTGTAGAAAATTTCTTTTTAAGTTCAAAACAATTATTAACTAATCCATTAGCAACTCCTAAAATTATTGGTGCTTTAATGATATTAGTACAAGATGTTTTTAACTGAGATTATCTAGAAAACCACCCAAAAAATAAAAATAAAATAACAAATTATAAAGGAAATATAAAATTAACAAAACATGAACAAGATGCTTATAAGCATATTCAATATTATTTAAAAAATCATAAGAAAATATTGATTTTTGATAATTATTTAAGGAAATTATAAAAATGAAAGATAAAGAAAATTATGTCAAATTAACAGTAAAACTAAGTAACACTATTGAAGCAAAATATTACGAAAAAGATAATAAGGAATTATATTATAGTGTTCGTGGACAATGAAATGGTTTAAACTATGTTACTTTAATTTTTAATAAACCAAAACTTTATAGACGCTGTATTTTATTAAACAAAAACGATGAAATTATAGTAACTGGTCAAATCTTTAACACTTTAAATATTCCTAAAAATCGTGCATTTTGTTCAATTAATGTTAAATGATTTAAAAAATGAAAAGAGTAAAAAATGATATTATGAAAAATTTTATTAATAGTACCAATATTAATAACATCTATAACACTAATAATATTTTTAATATTTATTATTAAAGAATTAAAAAATGAATATAAAGTATTAAAAATATTAAATGAAATTGCTAATCAAATTGAAAATAAGGAAATAAAATAATGAAATGTTTTCTTTGTATGGATGGAGAAATATATTCTCCAAAAACCTTATATAAAATAAAAAAAACTGAAAAATATAATTTATAAAGATAGAGATATTGATAGTGAAGATTTTAAAAAAAGATATGAATATCTTTTAAAAAAATTAGGTGACATTGATAAACAAATAATTTTAATAAATTTATTAATACATCAAGAAAAAAATATAGAAAGGAAAATAAATAATGACTAAGGAAGAATTAGCACAATGAAGGCATAATGAATTAGGTAAAATTGAAAGTATTATAACAGATAAAAAAACACATAAAAATTGTATTAATAAAGAAAAATTAAAATCTTTTTTACTTGAATTTTATAATAGTTTTAATCAAGTTCAAGACAAATGATTTCAATCAAAAACAGATACTTATGCAAATATATTAGAAAAAATAGAAAATTGAGAATTTGACTAATGATTATATTACCTACTTTGTTTGAAAATAAAGATGAAATTGAAATATTATCACCATTTCCAAAAGCAATTCATACAAGTAATGATATTAGAGCAATTATTTTAAGACAATACCCAAATGTTAAATCAAAACGTATAATTGTTTCTGACCCAGAAAGTAATGTTGCATTAATAGTTGGTGATAATGATGTTTATCAAGGTTGAATTAAAGTAACAATTAAAAAATTAGAAATAGAAAGAGAATAACCATTACTAAACGCGAATTTTTAATTAAATGAAATGTAGATGAAAAATTATTTTTTATTGATAATATTGAATTTTGTACAAGTGACACATGTGTAATGTTTAATTGAAATGATAATTATTTAATGATTGATTATTATTCAGAATACATGAATAAATTTATAGAACTATTAAATGATTTAAAACAAATTAAAGGAGAAAAAAATGGAAACAAATAATTATACATTAATAAAATTAATAAGAATTGGAGTAAGTCCAATTTGTGCAATGATTGGTACAAGTGCTTATTATGGTCAAGTAATTGCAAATCCAATATTAGGTTCAATTAATAGTTTATTATTTGGTAAAAAATTAGGTTTAGATATATGAAATTTAAATCAAAGATCAAATACTAAAACTAAATTAATTAATAGTTCTAAAAAAATATTACTAGGATTAGGGACTATTGGTTTAACAAATTATAGTAAATGAACAGAAAATAATATTACTCCAATTATTCCAACAACACCAACTCCAATTACTACTACAACTACAACAGAAGGTCCACCATGATTACTATTAAATAAACAAGAACATCAGTCATTAATGGATTGAGATACATATATTAGTTTAAATGCTTATGGTATTTCAAATTTATTAGTGGATTAACTGAGTTAATACCTAATAAATTTGAAGCAATAAGAAAGATTTGTAATATGGCTACTGGTGGATGTTTAATATCAAGTGGTGTAGCAATGGGTATTAATAATGATTTTATGAATGCTTATGCAGTACCTACCATAATTGCTGGTGCAAGTGAAATAATCCATAATTTACTACCTATGGAAACTACACATCATAATGAAGAAATGCAAGAAACATCATTTAATGATGAAACTGCAAGATTAGTAAATGATAATAGATTCACAATTAATAGTGAAACAACCAGTCAATATGGTAGTGATAATATGAGCGAAGTACCATTAAATCATGATAATGCTTCATTAAATTGAGATTATAATCACATGAGTTTATAAAGGAGGTGAATAATTTATGAATAAAGAAAAAATACTTGAATATTATAATAATGAAATAAAAACATATAAAGAACAAATAGAAGAATTAGAAAAAAAACTATCTGTATTAGTAGAAGTTATAAGTAATTCACAATCAATGATTGAAAGAATTAATAAAGGTGAATTTGATGAATAATCAAAAATAAACAATAAATAGTTGAAAGGAAAATATTGAAATGAAAGAATTTTTACATGAATTAATAATTATTGGAACAAGTGTTGGAACATTGATTTGCAGAGAAATTATTGTTTTATTAAAAAGATTTATCACAACTCCAAAACATGTTAGAGCAAATAACAAAATTATAAAACATCAAAAAAAATTAGCAAAATTAAATGAAAAGATTAATAAAGGAGAAAAATAATATGACAAAAATTGAATTTAATGAAAAATATAGAAAACAAGATATCAGTATTGAGAGAGATTTTGATTTACATATTGATAATTGTTTTAAATTTTCTGATATTGATACATTAGAAAATGCAGTTAATGATTATAAAAAATTAATAAGTGAAATGCCACAATTAGTTAAAGATTGATTATTGGGATAAGATTAGGAGAATGTTAAATGTTAGAAAATGAAAATAATGTTCAACAAACAACTGAACCTTTAACTGAAAATAATGTTCAACAAGAAATAGAAAATAAAGTTAATGAAGCAGAAAATAAGTTAAATAAACTTAATCAAGAAATTAAAGAAAAAGAAATGATTAATATAATTAAAAAATATCAAGTTAAAACTGAATTTTATGATTATTTAAAATTTAAAACAAGTAATCTAGAAAATTCAAAAATTGAAGAAACTATTAAAAAAATGATTAAAGAACAACCAGTATTTAAACAAACAATTAATACAGGTGGTAATAAACAAATAATTATTAATAATAAAACAAATGATAAAGAAAATTTTTTAATTAATTATAAAAAGAAAAATTATTTATAAACGAAAGGAAGAAATAAAATGTCAGTACCATTTAATCAAAATTTAGACAATACAGAGAGATTAGTAGAAGCACCAGAATTTATAGAATTTTTTAAAATTTCAAATAGTCCATGGGCAAACTTTTTTCCTACTGAAATTGTTGACTCAGTAAATATTGAATTTATTGTTAAAAAACCAAAAAAACCAGAAGTTAAAATTATTGCTTGAGATGATAAAAGCAAAAGATATGAATTACCATATGTTGATACAGATAAAATTAGTAAAAAAATAACTAAAAAATATCTTGCAGGAGAAATTATTACAGATGTAGATTTAAAAGCAAATAATGGACAAAATTTATTAGATAGTATGCAATATGAAGTTGCAAATGATTTAGCAGATAAATTGGCAATTGATGATACACAAGCAATTGCAAAATTTGCTACTAAAATCGATATTGAAGATACAACACCAGTAGGCTATTTAAAATCAATGTTATCTGCTTGAAATACTTTGTTTCAATTTAGAAACATTGCAAATAGTAAATTTTTTATTACTAATGGTCTTTATGATAGTTTAGTTTATTTAGCAGATAATAAAGGTTTAATTACTGATAATCAGTTGGCACAACAATTACGTTTAAATGGAAATAATTTATATGTAAAAGGTGTATTATGTGAAATCGTTCTTGATGATTATATGATTTTTACTAATGATAAAAATGAACAACAATTAATGACCTTTATTTTAGCAACACCAAGAGCGATGAAAAGATATATGATAGAAAATACAGTTATTTATGTAGATTTTATTAAAGATGCTAAAGCAGGAAGAGCATATAAAGTTGCTGGTGAAGTTGTTGGAGAAGCAATCCCATATATTTCTAATAATGAAACAACATCACGTTGAATGTTATGTGGAGTTATTAAAACAGAAAAAACTGATTTAAAAACTAAAATTACAAGTTTAACAACAAATATTACTGCAAATGTTAATAACAATAATAGTGAATTAAATACACAAATAAAAAGTACTAATGAACTTAAATCATTAAATCCAAATTTAACAAATCCAACTATTAAATATTTTAGTGATGCACAAGGAAAAACTAATGTAAGTAATCAAAAACAAAAAGCAGGTGACTTATATATAACTATTACTGCTAATGTTAATGATTTAAATTATAAAGGAACAACAAATCCAATTAAAATAACTCTTAAATAAAGGAAATTAATATCATGCCAATCGGTACAACTAGTACAGCAATACTTTTAAACATAAATAAACCAAAACATACTAGAACAAGTAACCAACAAGAAAATAAAAGTTTTTGATGAGAAATTTTAGAAATGATTGGTGTACAAGTTATAGCAGTAGCACTTGCTCCTTTTACTGGTGGATTAAGTGAAAGTGTAGCCCTTGGATTAGGTGCAAGTGATTTAGTTGCTAGTATTAGTGCTGTTGGTGTAGAGTTTTTAACTGATTTTACTATTAATCAAGTTTATGATTATTTAAAAGGAAATGTAACAAAATTAAATACTTTCTTTAATATACTTCCTGCATTTGCTGGACTTAATAAAATTAGTCGTGGTTATCGTACAACTAAATTTATTAAATTAGCACAAAAAACTAAAACATTAGAACAAGTTGGAATTAAAGAAGTAAAAAACTTACAAGAAATTATTAGTCAAGTAAGTGGAAAAGAAATTTTAACAGATAAAATTATTGGTAATAAACGTTATTTAATGAATTATAGTTTTACTCCTAATCGTGAAACAGTATTACGAGATTTAGGTTATGTTGCTGAAAGAGAATATAAAAATAATTTTCAAAAATTAGAAACACAAAAGTTAAAAGAACACTTATTATTACAAAATACATTAATAAAATTAAGTCCCCAATTAACTCCTAAATTTAAAATTAAAGATATTGAAAAAGCAAATAACTTTTTAAAAAAATTTAATACTGATTTAAAAAAAGTACTATCTATGAATCAACATGATTGATTAAATTTAGTTCATACAATACATTCAGAAAATAGATATGGAAAAACTTTAATTTTAGATTTACAAAAAATTCGTGCCAATGCTATTAAATTTAATTTTAAAAATAATGTTATTCATCAACTTGTTTTAAAAGCAAATCAAACTTTTAAATATTTTGATATTAGATTTTATTTAAAAAAAGGTTTAAATAAAATTTGAAAAGATACATCATATTTTGAAAAAATACGAGAAAGTATAGACATATTCCGTAATTAAATTTTTTAAAAGTCAATTAATAATTTTAAAATTTATTTTATAATTTTGTTATTAACAATAAATTTAGAAAAGTGTTGATAAAAATGATTTTTGAAAATTTAAAAAAATTAAAAAATGAAGAATTTTATAGATATTTTGGTATAAAACGTTTTCATTTTAATGAAATGTTAGAAAAATTAATTGAAATAGAAAAATTAGAAAAAAATAAAGGTCGAAAAAATAAACTTTCAGTAGAAGAAAGATTAATGATGACTTTATTATACTGAAAAGAATATTATACTTTTTTTCAAATGAGTATTAAATCTAAAATGAGCCCATCAAGTTGTTTTCGAAATATTACTTGAGTAGAAAATAAACTTAGTAACCACAAAGATTACCAATTTTTAAAAGAAAGATATAAATTAAAAATTGATAAAAAACAAGAAAATTCAAATGAATTTCAATTTTATTTAATTGATTCAACTGAGATTGAAATTGAAAGACCAACTAAAAAAAACTACAGTTAGAATATTTTTCTGGTAAAAGTTGAATGTATTCTATAAAATTTCAAATTGTATATGATTTTTTTAATAAAAAAATTGTTGATATTTTTGCTGATAATGGTAAAGTGCATGATTTTCAAATATTAAAAAATTCAAATCTTCAATTTTCAGAAAAAACAATAATTATTGGTGATTTAGGATATCAAGGTATACAAAATATTTATAAAAATACAATAATACCAATTAAAAGAACTAAAAATAAAAAATTAACTAAACAAGAAAGAAAATACAATAAGATTGTATCTAAAATTAGAATTAAAGTTGAACATGTCTTTGCTTGATTGAAAAGATTCAAAATTTTAGTAAATAAATGTAGAAAATCTAAATTTAGACTTATGTACTTAAGATTTAACTTACTTTGTGAAATTTTTAATAAAATAAAACCATTAAAATAGAGGCTTTTATGTAATCTGTGTATCTTTGTTTTACAAAGTACTAGTTTAGATTAATTCTATCTTCAAATTTTATCATAAAATGAGCAATTGCTGTATTTCAATTTTGAATGGGCATTGTTCATTTTTTTGTTATATTTTCAATTGCTAAATAAAATATTTTAAAAACTGCCATATCATTAGGAAAAACTTTTTTATTTCTGATAACTTTTCGTAATTGACTATTTACAGATTCAATAGCATTTGTTGTATAAATAACTCTTTTGATTTCTGTAGGATAACTAATAAAAACCATTAAATTATCTCAATTTTTATATCAAGATTTAGCAATTTGAGGATATTGTTTATTTCACTTATTTTCAAAGGATTCTAAAGCCTGCATTGCTTGTTCTTCACTACATGCAGTATAAATTGGTTTTAAATCTGCAACTAGAGATTTTCTATGCTTATATGAGACATATTTCAAACTATTTCTAATTTGATGAACTATGCATAATTGATGTTCTGTTTTAAGATAAACTGATTGTATTGCTTCTGACATGCCTGTTAAATTATCACTGCAGGCAATAAGAATATCATTTAAGCCACGATTTTTCATTTCTGTTAAATTTGCTAATCAAAATTTAGCACCTTCATTTTCACTAATTCATAAACCTAAAACATCTTTTTTACCTTCTAAATCAACTCCTAAAGCTATATAAACTGATTTATTAATAATCCTTTTATCTTGTCGTACTTTCACTACTATGCAATCAAAATAAACAATCGGATAGACACTTTCTAATGGTCGATTTTGCCATGCTTTTACATCATCAATAACATCATCAGTAATTTGACTAATAACACTTTCACTAATATCAGCACCATGATATAACTCTTGTAATTGCATTCTAATATCTGATAATGTCATACCTTTTGCATATAAAGAAAGAACTTGTTGATCAAAACCATCAAATCTTCTTTGTCTTTTTGCAACTATTATAGGATTAAAATTACTATTGCGATCTCGTGGTACATCAATCTCAATTTTACCTTGTTGAGTTATTATTTTTTTTGAACTTATACCATTACGAGCATTGTCACTATTACTATGTTGATTCTTTTCATATCCCAAATAATTTTGCATCTCAGAATTCAACATTTTTTCTACTAATCTTTTTGTTAATTCTTTATACAATCCTCCCTCTTTAAAAACTGTTGTTAAATCTTCAGTATTTTCTAATAATAAATCTACTGCTTTTGATATTGGATCATTATTATTAATATTTTGCTTTTTAGCCATCTGTAACTCACTCTTTCTAGTCATTTAATTATATTTACTAGAATTAATTAAACATAGTTATTTTTGTAAGTTACACAGATTACTAAACATTACCTTAAAATAAAAAAAATATTAAAAATATTTTTTTAAAATTTAAATTTTTATCGAGTTAATATAAAAATATTATTAACAATTTTTTGTTTAAAATGTAAACTCATTTTTTAAACTATTTTTTCAAAAAATATTTATTTCTATATTCAATAACACTAAATAGTTTTAAAACAATTTTATTGACAATTAATTAAATTTAATTACGGAATATGTCCTATATATAAATTACAAGAAAAATTTGAAAAGTTAGAAAAACAAGCATTTGAAAAAATTCAGAAATTAAAAGAAAAAGCAACTGATTTATTTACTAGTGCAGAAAAAAGAGCAATTAAACACGCACAATTAATTCCATTAAATTCACCAGTATTTATGGGTTGTAAAATTCAACCTTTGTCATTAGATAAATGTGCAATTACTATTTATCATCGTAATCCTAAGTATAAACCAATTACAGTTGTTGATAGTATTCTTAAAGCAAAAACTTTTGTTACTAAAATACATCCATTTCATTGATATCGTTGATATAGTGGTTGATACATTGGTTATGGTGTTAATCGTAATAAATGATTAAAAGCAATAGCATTTGCTCCGCCAGTTATTCAACAAATAATTAGAGATAGTTTTAAAGTATATAGAGAAATATTTAGAATAGTAAGGACTTATCATAAAGTAGTTAATGTTATTAATAATCCTATTGAAAATATTAATAAATCATTTAAAAATGTTGGTTTGAAGTTTTCAGTTAATACTTTATTTGGTACAGGATTATTACATCATTTAGAAAAGTTTGCATATAGTCAAGTTATAGCAAAAAGTAAGAAAAAATTAAAAAAAGGCAAAAATAAACTACAAAAAGAAATTGAACATATAACACATAGAAAAACAAAAAAACATACTCATCATTATAAACAATCATTTTTTAAGGAATGATAAATTATGATTAATAAACTTTGAACTGATGTCAGTCTTGAAAATTATAATAACTGATATCCATTAACTGGAAAAATTACAGAAACCCCACAGCAATACATACAAACATGACCTAATGTTAATGATTGATTTAAAACTTTTGCTATTCGCGCTCAAAATGATATTAACGCTTATCTTGATTTTATTTTATCTAAATTTCCTTTTGATAGTTTTAAAGATGAATTAATTAAAAAATTCATCTAATAAAAATAATGTCGGTCTTTTTAGTGTTTTAATCTCTGAATTATCAGCTTTGCCAACTAAAAACTTATATAATTGTGCAATGGACATATTCCGTAATTAAATTTAATTAATTGTCAATAAAATTGTTTTAAAACTATTTAGTGTTATTGAATATAGAAATAAATATTTTTTGAAAAAATAGTTTAAAAAATGAGTTTACATTTTAAACAAAAAATTGTTAATAATATTTTTATATTAACTCGATAAAAATTTAAATTTTAAAAAAATATTTTTAATATTTTTTTTATTTTAATGGTTTTATTTTATTAAAAATTTCACAAAGTAAGTTAAATCTTAAGTACATAAGTCTAAATTTAGATTTTCTACATTTATTTACTAAAATTTTGAATCTTTTCAATCAAGCAAAGACATGTTCAACTTTAATTCTAATTTTAGATACAATCTTATTGTATTTTCTTTCTTGTTTAGTTAATTTTTTATTTTTAGTTCTTTTAATTGGTATTATTGTATTTTTATAAATATTTTGTATACCTTGATATCCTAAATCACCAATAATTATTGTTTTTTCTGAAAATTCAAGATTTGAATTTTTTAATATTTGAAAATCATGCACTTTACCATTATCAGCAAAAATATCAACAATTTTTTTATTAAAAAAATCATATACAATTTGAAATTTTATAGAATACATTCAACTTTTACCAGAAAAATATTCTAACTGTAGTTTTTTTTTAGTTGGTCTTTCAATTTCAATCTCAGTTGAATCAATTAAATAAAATTGAAATTCATTTGAATTTTCTTGTTTTTTTATCAATTTTTAATTTATATCTTTCTTTTAAAAATTGGTAATCTTTGTGGTTACTAAGTTTATTTTCTACTCAAGTAATATTTCGAAAACAACTTGATGGGCTCATTTTAGATTTAATACTCATTTGAAAAAAAGTATAATATTCTTTTCAGTATAATAAAGTCATCATTAATCTTTCTTCTACTGAAAGTTTATTTTTTCGACCTTTATTTTTTTCTAATTTTTCTATTTCAATTAATTTTTCTAACATTTCATTAAAATGAAAACGTTTTATACCAAAATATCTATAAAATTCTTCATTTTTTAATTTTTTTAAATTTTCAAAAATCATTTTTATCAACACTTTTCTAAATTTATTGTTAATAACAAAATTATAAAATAAATTTTAAAATTATTAATTGACTTTTAAAAAATTTAATTACGGAATATGTCTTTAGTATTTTGTACTGGTAAAAAGAAAAATGGAAAATTAATTAATAAAAGAGCTGTATGTAAAATAAGAGTTTCCAAGACAGAAATTGGTGCAGAAAAAACAGCTAAATTAATTCAAAAACATGGCAATTTATTTTTTGAAAATTTTGACCAAGCAAATTTAATAGTTTGTGGTGATAGTGCAAAATGAATTAGAAAAACTGCTACAATTTTAAATGCTAAATTTATTTTAGATAAATTCCATGCTTTTCATGTTTTATTTCTTGGTATAATGGCTGGAAGAAGAAAAAATAAAATTGCTAAATTACACTATCAAAATGCAATAACTTTATTTGAAAAAGGTCAATATTATGAATTAATTGATTTTTTACAATCATTAACTTTGCAATATAAAAAATTAAAAGTTGGTTATTTTATTAATGCAAAAGATGGTGTATTAAACCAAGCACTAGTTGAAAATATTGGTTGCTTTACTGAAACTAATATTAAACAAATTTTAAAGCATATGATTGGTGATAGAACCTATAACATTGATATGTATACAAAAATGGTTAATTTTAAATGCTATCAAATAAATACTGCCATCCAATTATTATAAATTAAAATTAAAGATTTAAAAAAAACCAAAAATAAAATAAAACTTATTAAAGTAAACTTTAATAAGAATTTTTGAATTATAAAAGTAAGTATTATTGTTGACTAATATTTTTCAAGTGTTAAGATTAACATACAATTGCATATTGAAGTCAAAATTATTCTCGTCTAACTTTATAATTTTAAGACAAATTTGAATATTATTGACAACATCGGTACGCTCCCTCTTTTTTATATGCTAATTGAGGAGTATGACAACATTTAGGATTAGATTTGATTGGAATTCTAATTTATGGTTTAGCTTCTTGTGTATTATTTTTAGGAATGGCTGCATTTAAAAAATTTGTGAATATTTCTAGTTATTTAAAATGAGGAACAACTTTTTTATTAATCATAGCAACTATTATATTATTTGTGATGGCAGGAACTTCAAATTGAGATATGACTACTTCTCATCAACAATTAACTGCTAATAACTTTTCACAAGCTTTTGCCATGTGTTTCTTTTTCTTTTTAGGATTTGAAACCTATTCAGCAATTGGTAAAAATGTTAGAAATCCTGAAAAAAATATTAGTCGTTCATTAGTTATTGTTATGATTTTATCTACTATTTTTTATATGGCAGTAACAATCCTTATGATTGGTGCTGTTGCTGGTAATTTTTCAGATAATCCCAACTTAAGTATTTTTAAAATTTTAGGTGATAAAGCTCATACACAATGATTAGGAATAATTGGTATCCTTGTAATGTTAATTTGTACTATTTCATTAAAGTCTAATGCTGGAATGCAAAATGCTTTATATAGTGGTGCTATTTTAGAACCATTATCTGTTGAGGGGTATATTTCACCTAAATATAAAGAATTATCAAAAGATAACATTCCATTTAAAGCTTCTAGATTAAATTTAGTTATTACTTTTTCTTCAGCTTTTGTATGATTAATTTTACCTGATATTATTGGAGTAATAGTTGATACGTTGCATCCTGTTTATAAGGATGGACAATTAGTTTTAAGTTCGATTGTTAATTATGGAACATTAACCGCTGAAGCCGGTATTATTATGGTTATTATTTATGTTTTTGTACTTTCCATTGCAATTAAACTGTCTATAAAAAAGAAATTGAAAAAAAATATTTTTGAAATTATTATTTGACTTGCAGCAACACTTTTCTTAGTTTGACAATTTGAAGAATGATTAAGATCTTTAATCAATGGTTTAATTTCGGGTGCAAGTCTTATTGGTAAAGGTGGAACTGATACTACAAAAGGAATATCTGATATAACTTCTAATGTTTTACAATTAATTTATTTAATTGCTAGCATTGCGTTTGCTCTAATTTGATACTTTGCTTATTATAAGCCAATGCAAAGAAAAAGAATGCTTACAAATCCTAAATTACAAGAAGAATTGGATAGCGAATTTAGAGTGAAAGATGATTGACCTTTTGTTGCAAAAAATCTACAAAATGAAATTGAAAATTATTTAGTACGTAATGTTTTAATTAATGGTGATGATAAAAACCCTAATTATACAATTGCTAAAAATGTACGTAAAGAATTATTGATGTCAGAAGGCGAATGGCGTGAAGACGAAGAATAAAAAAAGTTTAAAAATGTATTGGTTATAATAACCAATACATTTTTAGTATTTATTATTTTTGATAAATTTTTATACTAATATTAAAGGTGTTAATAATGAATATTTTTTTATATTATTATAAAGTATATTGATGGTAGAAAGTAAAATATGATGTATAATGTTAATTGGATTCATTTCAATATTATGTTTAGAATTAATTCTAAATTGTGGTTATTGTATTTGTAGTTCAAAAGTCATATTATTGGAGGTACTATATATGAATATGAAAAATATATTAAGATTAATGGGTACATTAACATTAACAACAGCAGCTACTACTTCAATTGTTGCTTGTGGTGATAAAGCTGGTGTAGCCATGAACGTAGAAGTATCAAAACAATTAGGGTTAACAGATGAAAAAGGAGAAGGTGTACAAACAGCTTCACTTGATACAACTGTCAAGGATAATGTTAGTTGAGCTGTTGCTGAAGCATCAGCAATTAAAGCTAGTAAATTATTAGGAGAGGGAGATAAAGCGGCAAATCAATCATGTTTTGATTTTATTACTAATGTATTAAAAGTTAAACCAAAAGAGGGAACTAGTTTTGCTGATGGAGTTTTTGATAAAGCTGTATTAGACGCAATAACTGCTGAAGTTACTAATATTAAACCAGAATTAGCTAAAATGGATGATAGTAAAGATTATGCTATTACTGGTGGTACTTTTAACTTCCAATTTAAAAAAGGTGAAGAGGCACTTGGTGATGTTTATGGCATTAAGTTAAAAGCTGATAAAACAAAAGGTGTTATTGCTGCTGGTCTTGCTGCAATAGCTGGTAAAATTGAAATAGTAGATACTGATGTTGTTACAAATTCAAATATTTTATTTGTAAAAGATGGAAATATTCCACCAGGTGCTAAACAAGGAGCAGCAATAAGTATTGTTGATAAAACAGATAATGGAAAACAATTTATGGCTTTAAATACGTTAACTGGCTTAAAAATTTCTGCGCAAATGGAATCGACTGATGCTGAAGGAACATGAGCAGAAGGTAAAAAATTAGAAATAAGTTATAAAACAGGTGATGTTAATTTTGATCCTACTACTGTAAAAACTACATTAACAGTTGCATAATTTTATAAAATAAAAATAAATTACTCCTTTTAATTTAAAAGAAGTAATTTATTTTTAAAAAATGTTTATTTTTCATATTTTTAAAAATTATAAACATATAGTATATAATAAATATTGGAGAACTTATTATACGATGTTATATTAAAAAAAGTAACTAAGTTATTGATTTATAGTTATTATAATAAGTTTAAAGAATATTATTGGAGGTATATGTGAATATGAAAAATATATTAAGATTAATAGGTGCCCTTGCATTAACAGTAGGAGCAACTCCTTCAGTTGTTGCGTGCGGTAATAATGGTTCAAATATTCCTAATAATCCGCAATTAAATGGGAAATATGCAGAATTATTAGGATGATATAGTGATGAAAATACAAGTATAATTGATGAAGTAATAAATTTTGATAATCTTGGAACTTGTATTATCACTACTGACTCTACTAATCTTATTAAAGATAATTTGTTTAAAGAAAAGTTATTAGTTGAAGGTTCTACTGATGGTAAATGGAAAGCAAAAGATGCTGATGCTGCAACCTTTTTAAGGGAATTAGGATTTACATCTGGTAATCAAGATAATGATTATTCAGAATCCGATGTTGATGCTATTACCAATTTAATTGTAACAATTAAAACTGCTGCTCCAGGTGAAATATCAGTTGCTGACACAACTGACTTTAAAGTAGCGGATGGTATTTGTCAAATTGATATTATGAGTAGCAAAACTGCTGCTAAGCTTGTTAAATCTTATAATATTAATATAAAGGCAGCAAATTTAAATGTTTCAAAGGTAATAACAAGTAATATTATAAAAGAACCTTTAACTGATTTAAAACTAACTGCTGATCAAGGATTCAAGGCCGATCAGCCAACTTCTGGTTTTAAATTAGAGTTTACTGATGAATTAAACAAAACAAAGTTTGAGTCTTTACTTAAAGTATTAAATACATCTTTTACAACTCATTTTTTTAGTTCACCTACCGGCACAGAAGAAATAAAAACTTTTAATGATGGTGAACCCGCATTTTTACAGTTACATTTTGATAGTGTTATTCTTGAAAAAAAATGGCTGTTGGAACTCCAGGCAAATAATAAATTTTCTAATTAATATAAATTAAATTTAAATCTATAATAAAATAATATATTTTATTATAGATTTACTTTATTTCTAAATAATTTAGTTGTAAAATTAAATAAGAACTAATACTTGATTTTTTAAATCTCTTTTCATTTATTTAAATTGAAAAAGGATTTATTTTATTTAAAGGTGGTAATCAAATGGCAAACAAATCATATTATGTTAATGATAACAATCAATTAAAAAATTATAAATTAGAAAAATATAAAATTGATAATGATTTAAAAATTTTATATAAAGTAACAACAACTTATAATGATACTGAACCTAAAATTTTAAAAGCATTACCAATTGAAGAGTTGGATAATAATACTATTGATTCTTTTTTTATGTTGATCAAACAAAATCAATGTGATAATTTTGCTGTATATTATGAAAATAATTATGATATTAAAAAAATTAATGATTTGATTACTAATCAAGAACTAAATTTTACATTTGAACAATTAGATTTTTTAAAGCAATTTTTTATTAGTATTAAAAATGTTGCTATTACTATATTTGATATGCGTATTAAGCCAATTATAAATAATACTGTTGATAGTAATAGTAGTAATAATGGTATTAGTAATACTTTTCAATCTAAACCACGAATTTTAAATTAATATTTTTTTCAAAATAATTTTAAAAAAAAATATCAAAATAAAAACTAAATATTACTTAATTATAATTAGGTTTTACTGATTAAATATTCCCATATTATCATTTTTATCTCATGATCCAATTCTATTTGTAATAATTTTTATACCTTGGCCTTGTGATAAAGTTTTAAAAAATTGATTAATTTCTTCAAAATGTTCAATTATTATTGAAATTGCTGTAGTATAATCTGATTCTAAAATACCACCAGCAAACCCAGTCTCATCTTTTTTAGTAAAATCGATAATAATGTTATAAAATAATTTTTGAAAATTACTTTGATTTTCATCATTATATATTTGTTCCATATTCAAAAAAATATCATAACTAATTTGGGAGCGTACCGATGTTGTCAATAATATTCAAATTTGTCTTAAAATTATAAAGTTAGACGAGAATAATTTTGGGTAATGTTTAGTAATCTGTGTAACTTACAAAAATAACTATAGACATATTCCGTAATTAAATTTTTTAAAAGTCAATTAATAATTTTAAAATTTATTTTATAATTTTGTTATTAACAATAAATTTAGAAAAGTGTTGATAAAAATGATTTTTGAAAATTTAAAAAAATTAAAAAATGAAGAATTTTATAGATATTTTGGTATAAAACGTTTTCATTTTAATGAAATGTTAGAAAAATTAATTGAAATAGAAAAATTAGAAAAAAATAAAGGTCGAAAAAATAAACTTTCAGTAGAAGAAAGATTAATGATGACTTTATTATACTGAAAAGAATATTATACTTTTTTTCAAATGAGTATTAAATCTAAAATGAGCCCATCAAGTTGTTTTCGAAATATTACTTGAGTAGAAAATAAACTTAGTAACCACAAAGATTACCAATTTTTAAAAGAAAGATATAAATTAAAAATTGATAAAAAACAAGAAAATTCAAATGAATTTCAATTTTATTTAATTGATTCAACTGAGATTGAAATTGAAAGACCAACTAAAAAAAACTACAGTTAGAATATTTTTCTGGTAAAAGTTGAATGTATTCTATAAAATTTCAAATTGTATATGATTTTTTTAATAAAAAAATTGTTGATATTTTTGCTGATAATGGTAAAGTGCATGATTTTCAAATATTAAAAAATTCAAATCTTGAATTTTCAGAAAAAACAATAATTATTGGTGATTTAGGATATCAAGGTATACAAAATATTTATAAAAATACAATAATACCAATTAAAAGAACTAAAAATAAAAAATTAACTAAACAAGAAAGAAAATACAATAAGATTGTATCTAAAATTAGAATTAAAGTTGAACATGTCTTTGCTTGATTGAAAAGATTCAAAATTTTAGTAAATAAATGTAGAAAATCTAAATTTAGACTTATGTACTTAAGATTTAACTTACTTTGTGAAATTTTTAATAAAATAAAACCATTAAAATAAAAAAAATATTAAAAATATTTTTTTAAAATTTAAATTTTTATCGAGTTAATATAAAAATATTATTAACAATTTTTTGTTTAAAATGTAAACTCATTTTTTAAACTATTTTTTCAAAAAATATTTATTTCTATATTCAATAACACTAAATAGTTTTAAAACAATTTTATTGACAATTAATTAAATTTAATTACGGAATATGTCCTATGTTTAATTAATTCTAGTAAATATAATTAAATGACTAGAAAGAGTGAGTTACAGATGGCTAAAAAGCAAAATATTAATAATAATGATCCAATATCAAAAGCAGTAGATTTATTATTAGAAAATACTGAAGATTTAACAACAGTTTTTAAAGAGGGAGGATTGTATAAAGAATTAACAAAAAGATTAGTAGAAAAAATGTTGAATTCTGAGATGCAAAATTATTTGGGATATGAAAAGAATCAACATAGTAATAGTGACAATGCTCGTAATGGTATAAGTTCAAAAAAAATAATAACTCAACAAGGTAAAATTGAGATTGATGTACCACGAGATCGCAATAGTAATTTTAATCCTATAATAGTTGCAAAAAGACAAAGAAGATTTGATGGTTTTGATCAACAAGTTCTTTCTTTATATGCAAAAGGTATGACATTATCAGATATTAGAATGCAATTACAAGAGTTATATCATGGTGCTGATATTAGTGAAAGTGTTATTAGTCAAATTACTGATGATGTTATTGATGATGTAAAAGCATGGCAAAATCGACCATTAGAAAGTGTCTATCCGATTGTTTATTTTGATTGCATAGTAGTGAAAGTACGACAAGATAAAAGGATTATTAATAAATCAATTTATATAGCTTTAGGAGTTGATTTAGAAGGTAAAAAAGATGTTTTAGGTTTATGAATTAGTGAAAATGAAGGTGCTAAATTTTGATTAGCAAATTTAACAGAAATGAAAAATCGTGGCTTAAATGATATTCTTATTGCCTGCAGTGATAATTTAACAGGCATGTCAGAAGCAATACAATCAGTTTATCTTAAAACAGAACATCAATTATGCATAGTTCATCAAATTAGAAATAGTTTGAAATATGTCTCATATAAGCATAGAAAATCTCTAGTTGCAGATTTAAAACCAATTTATACTGCATGTAGTGAAGAACAAGCAATGCAGGCTTTAGAATCCTTTGAAAATAAGTGAAATAAACAATATCCTCAAATTGCTAAATCTTGATATAAAAATTGAGATAATTTAATGGTTTTTATTAGTTATCCTACAGAAATCAAAAGAGTTATTTATACAACAAATGCTATTGAATCTGTAAATAGTCAATTACGAAAAGTTATCAGAAATAAAAAAGTTTTTCCTAATGATATAGCAGTTTTTAAAATATTTTATTTAGCAATTGAAAATATAACAAAAAAATGAACAATGCCCATTCAAAATTGAAATACAGCAATTGCTCATTTTATGATAAAATTTGAAGATAGAATTAATCTAAACTAGTACTTTGTAAAACAAAGATACACAGATTACATAAAAGCCTCAATTTTCAAGATTGGAATGGCAACACTTTTTAGGACTATTTTTTGGTAAACATTTGCTTTTGATAATTAACTGGAGTTAAGTAGTTTAAAGTGCTGTGAATTCTTATGTTGTTGTATCAGTTGATGTAATCGAATAACTCTAATTTTAATTGGATTAATGATGTAAAATTTTTATCATTAATAAATTCAGTCTTAAAAGTTTTAAAAGTTGCTTCAGCAACAGCATTATCATAAGGACAGCCTTTTTTGCTTAAAGAGCGGTTAATGTTGAATGCTAGTAAAAGTTTATCAATAATTTTATTATTAAATTCATTACCGCGATCGCTATGAAATATTTGCATATTTTTTAAACAGCGATTTGATTGCATAAATGCTTGATATACTAATGATGCATCTTTTTTAGTACCTACACTATGTCCGATAATTTCGCGGTTAAATAGGTCGATTAATAAGCAAATATAGTTTCATTTGCCATTAACTTGCACATAAGTTAAATCACTAACAATAGCTTCATTTTTAGCTTTATTATTAAAGTTTCTATTAACAAGATTAGTTATTTGACTATCATTGACTTTATTATGATGATTTTTGTATCTTAATTTAGTGTATTTTGATATTAAATTATGTTTATTCATAATTTCTTTAATTTTTCTGCGTGATAAATAAATTTCTTGGTTTGATATTATAACTTTTAATCTTCTAGTACCATAAACTTCTTTATTTTCTTTAAAAGCACTAATAACAGCTTTATCATAAATATTATTTTTGATTTTATTTTCTTTTTTCTTTAAATTAAAATAATATGTTGATTTAGAAAGTTTTAAAAAACGACACATTGTACTAATTTTATATTTAGATTTATTATTTACAATAATCTCTACTTTCTGCGTATTATTAGTGCTGCTTGCTTTAAAATATCATTTTCCATTCGTAACTCTTTTAATTCTTTTCTTAATTTAATTAATTCATTTTCTTCAAAAGAACGGTTATCTTTAGTTTTAAAACTACCTGAATTAGTAAATTGCTTAATTCATTTATAAGTAGCTGCTCTTGTAACATTATATTCTTTAGCAAGGCAAGATACTGATTTACCACTTTGATATAAAGCTACTATTTGTTTTTTAAATTCATCGGTATATGAGTTAATATTTGTCATAATTATAGTTCCTTTCTTTTAACAAATTTGTTTATTTGTCTACGTAATTAACGTCCAATAAAGTGTAACCCATCCACCCCACATGTACTTGTGGAGGAAACAATGAAATTGAATGAGTTTAATAATACTTTTCAAACTGAAAAACAATGTCTTGCATATATAGCAAGTTTGAAACAAAGCAAATGTATTAGGTGTTCTAGTTTTAATTTGAATACTTCAAATTTAAGAAAAATGAGATGTTTGAAATGTCATCAAACATTCAGTATTCTCACGGGCACTATATTTTCAAAGTCACAAACACCTTTAATATCTTGGTTTTATCTCATCTTTAGATGAATAAACACCAAACATGGAATTCCATCAACTGATGTTGCAAAAGAATTGGTAGTGACCTTGAAAACAGCTTGAAGAATGGGTCATAAAATCCGAAGTGCCATTGCTAAACAAGAACCTCAATTCATTGTTGAGGGCATAGTGCAAATGGATGAAATGTATCTTTCACATATGGGTTTTAAAAAACAAGGAAGATCCCTGTTGAACAAAACCTTGATTGTTGGTATCTATGAAAAAACAACCAACAATCTGATTGTGAAAGTATTGAAAAACGCAAACAGTAAAAATCTTTTGCAGTTTGCAATAAACCACATTTCTTCAAAGTGTGATGTACATACTGATTCTTGAAAAGGATATCGCGATTTGAAATTGGTTTTCACTAAGCATGAAACAGTTAACCATCAAGATGGCTATGTTTCAAAAACTGGTGTAAATACCAACCAAATTGAGTCAGTATGAAAACATATACGAAGAACATTTAAAACACATATCAAAGTTGCAAAACATCATATTCATTTATATTCAAAAGAAGCTGCATATAAATTCAATAACATACCTAGTTTTGAAACTGTAATGCTATGTTTGATTTAAAAATGTGGGGAGAAGTCCGTAGATAGGCTTTTCTCAGCATTTATGTGATAAAATTTAAAATAGTACATAAAGGGAGAAAAGCCTTAATTAATATACGTCAATGACTTGTTGATGGTGGTAAAATTCACTGAATTACAAATTCACAAACAATTGCCAATTGAATTGAAAATAAAATCAACTCCATTGAAGCATATCCTAAACAACACAGTTATGAAATTTTAAAATAAAACAAAAGAGGTAATTTATAAATAAAGAAATAATCGGTTGATTAGCAGTTGCTGTAAATAGTTTTATATTTTTACCCCAAATTATCAAAATAATTAAAACAAAAAGAGTACGCGATTTATCATTTTTCATGTTATTAATTCAACTATTATATTGTTTTTTATGAATAACTTATGGAATATTTATAAAAAATTGAGAAGTTGTAAGTTTAGATTTAATAATTTTGATTTCAACAATTATTATTTTGGGTTTTAAATTAAATATTCATTATAAAGAACCATAAAAATAGACCACCATAATTATGGTGGTCTATTTACATTAAAAACTTTTCTTTTTAACAAACCGTTCTTTTTTAAATAATTTCCAAAATAAACTTCATCTAGAACTTAAATTTTTTACAAATGTTTTAATAAAAAATCAACTCCTTGAAATAAATTTAAATTTAAAATTCCTCAAATAGGAATATTTATATTTTAATAAATTCAAATATTTTTTCAACTTATTTAAATGGTAGAAAATATTAAAAGTTATCACTTCACATAAATGCTGAGAAAAGCCTATTTTAATTCATTTAAATACTAATTTATTATACAATTATCTAGTTACTGGTGTGGTCTGGCGATGGCACTTGTAACGATTATATTTAATTAAAGTTTAAGATTCTATTGTCAATATCGAGTGAAAATTCCCCAAAAATATTTATTAAAAAATTAAATTATTTTGGAAAATTACAGTTTTAAATAAATACAAATTTCAAATAACGCTTAAAAATTTTAGTTCCTTGTTTTCATATAGGAACTTTTTTTGTATAATTTAATTAAACTTAATATAAGTTTTTAACTGATTATTTTATTTTAAAATAAATGAGTTTTTTATTTGAGAGAAAGATTTTATGAATAAAATTATATTTTGACAAATGTATAAAAATACTTATAAAGTAATATTTAAAGAACTAATAGAAACTAAAAAAATGATTGATTTTATAGAAAAGTCTAAATTTAAGTGTAACGATAAGGGAGAACCAGAATTTGATGGTCTTGATAAAGAAGCTCTTAAAGAGTTATTTGGGCTTATGTGAAAAGATAGATTAAGTGATGAAAAACAAAAATTTGTTAATTTAGGTGCAAATTATATTAATCAATCACCTATTTTTCAAAATAAAAAACAAGAAATAAAATTTTTAATTAATAAAAGTGAAATACTAAAACAGATGAATTTATTTTCAAATAAACCTTGTTTAATAACAGGAAACATTTTTAATCCTAAATTTTTAAAATCAAACAAAACTTTTTCATTGAATTGTAAAAATGAAATAAATTCTATAGATTTGCAAAATCAACTTTCAACAATTAGTACTAAATTAAACTCAGTAAAAATTTAAATTATTAAGGACTGAAGTTATTATGAAAAAGAAAATGAATCCAGAATGAGAAATAATGTTTTTAGAAAATAAAGAACAAAAACAAGATAGTATTGAATTAAAAAGAATAAATACTAATAAAAATGAAATTGGTATTGAAGCCTTTGATTATTTTAAAGATGAAATTAATAAATCGAAAAAAAGAAATGACAATTTATTTATAGAAAATATAAATCAAAAAGTAAATTATTTAAATAAAAAAAATAACAATCTTATACTTGAAAATAAGCAAATTAATTAAAGATTAAAACATTTAGACAAAAAACTTTTAAATCTTTAAAAAATGGCGTTGGAAATTAACCAAATAGAAAATAAAATATCAAAAAATATTAAATATTTAACAAGTAGCACTAAACCAAGCTCACCAAAAATGTAAAAAATAAGATATTGGACATATTCCGTAATTAAATTTAATTAATTGTCAATAAAATTGTTTTAAAACTATTTAGTGTTATTGAATATAGAAATAAATATTTTTTGAAAAAATAGTTTAAAAAATGAGTTTACATTTTAAACAAAAAATTGTTAATAATATTTTTATATTAACTCGATAAAAATTTAAATTTTAAAAAAATATTTTTAATATTTTTTTTATTTTAATGGTTTTATTTTATTAAAAATTTCACAAAGTAAGTTAAATCTTAAGTACATAAGTCTAAATTTAGATTTTCTACATTTATTTACTAAAATTTTGAATCTTTTCAATCAAGCAAAGACATGTTCAACTTTAATTCTAATTTTAGATACAATCTTATTGTATTTTCTTTCTTGTTTAGTTAATTTTTTATTTTTAGTTCTTTTAATTGGTATTATTGTATTTTTATAAATATTTTGTATACCTTGATATCCTAAATCACCAATAATTATTGTTTTTTCTGAAAATTCAAGATTTGAATTTTTTAATATTTGAAAATCATGCACTTTACCATTATCAGCAAAAATATCAACAATTTTTTTATTAAAAAAATCATATACAATTTGAAATTTTATAGAATACATTCAACTTTTACCAGAAAAATATTCTAACTGTAGTTTTTTTTAGTTGGTCTTTCAATTTCAATCTCAGTTGAATCAATTAAATAAAATTGAAATTCATTTGAATTTTCTTGTTTTTTATCAATTTTTAATTTATATCTTTCTTTTAAAAATTGGTAATCTTTGTGGTTACTAAGTTTATTTTCTACTCAAGTAATATTTCGAAAACAACTTGATGGGCTCATTTTAGATTTAATACTCATTTGAAAAAAAGTATAATATTCTTTTCAGTATAATAAAGTCATCATTAATCTTTCTTCTACTGAAAGTTTATTTTTTCGACCTTTATTTTTTTCTAATTTTTCTATTTCAATTAATTTTTCTAACATTTCATTAAAATGAAAACGTTTTATACCAAAATATCTATAAAATTCTTCATTTTTTAATTTTTTTAAATTTTCAAAAATCATTTTTATCAACACTTTTCTAAATTTATTGTTAATAACAAAATTATAAAATAAATTTTAAAATTATTAATTGACTTTTAAAAAATTTAATTACGGAATATGTCTATTGAAATTACAATATCTTTATATATTTAAAATTAATTTTAAATCATTAAATTTGCTTATATACAAACGATTTAAAAATTTATATGGTTTAATATTCAAAAAATAAAAATCTCTAATTAGAGATTTTTTAAATTAAATATTTGGTAGTATAAAATAACTTTATTTTTAGGAAATTATTATTCGATAATCAATGGGAAATTTTTACTAAATAATGACAAGTTTAAGATTCTATTTGCAATTTTAATTAAATGTGATAAATTAAAGGTATAAAAATTAAATACTAAGTATTAGGTACATCGCCAAAATTAAGACCTATCTAGTTTTTTTTATTTACATCTTTCTTTTATTTAGTAAATTTGAAAAATAAACGTGTTGCTACCTATTACTGAATTTGTCAAGAAAAGTGGACAATTAAAGTAACCTTTTATTAAATTTTATAAAATAGTGTTTGTAAGTGTTAAATTTATAGATATGAAGTAATTATTTGTTGATTTGGAATGAGCTAATTGATATTCGATTGGACTCATTCCTTTTAATTTTGTTTGAGGTCTATAGTTATTATAAAAGTAAATATATTTGGGTAAATTTTCTTTTATTCATTCAATAGTTCTGTTTTTTCTTAGAATTTGATATAGAAATTCTGTTTTCATTGTTCCAAATCAAGATTCAGTAGCACCATTATCACAAGAATTACCTCTTTTAGACATCGAAATTTTTATTTTTAATTCGTCACATAAGGTTTTATAAGAAGGATTTGTATAATGAAATCCTTGGTCTGATTGTAAAATTCATGAAGTAGGTTTTTGAGCATTAACTCAAGCTTGAATAATGTTTTGGACAACAAATGTCATATCTAAACTTGCGCTTATTTTATAATCTAATATTTCATTATTATGAAAATCTTTAACAATTGATAAATAATATGTTTTACCATTAGTCAATAAATAATTTATATCAGTACCTAATTTTTGATTTAAATCAGTAGTTGAAAAATCACGATTTAATAAATTATCATATCTTAAACTTCCTGATTTAGTTTTATAATCAAATTTCTTTATGCGAACCTTAGCTTTTAAACCCATATTTCTCATATATCTATATACAACATGAAATTTTAATTTTAAATTATAAATTTTGTTAATTCATAAAGTTATCATTTTATAACCATAAATTTCTTTAAATTCATAAAAAATATTTTTAATTATATTAGCTAAAAATTTATCTCATTTATTAAATTCATTCATTCCGTTTTTAATTCATTTGTAATATCCTGATTTTGAAACCTTTAAAATCAACATAAATAACTAATCTGATATTTTTTCTTCAAGGAGAAAATCAGAAAATATTTCTTCTTTTTTGTCGATTTTTCTAAATACTTTTTTATATCGTTCATTACCTCAATATATTGAATTAATTCTTGTTTTGTCATTTCATTAAAATTTAAAGATTTGGGTCGACCTGTTCTTTTGGTTTTTTTAGCACGAATTCCATTGCCATATTCTAAACCTTCTTCACCTAATAATTTGTATGCTTTAATTCATTCTTTTATTGATGATCGGCCAATACCATATTCTAATGCAGTTTTATCAATCGTTTTAATTTTACTTATTTTTATTATTTTTAACTTTTCTTCTTTTGATAGTCATTTAGCCATAAAAAAATGAACACCCTCCTTAAAGTATTTTTAACACAAAGGTTACAATTCTGTGTCTACTTTATTCTAGATGTTCAGTACATACTGATTCTTGAAAAAGATATCCGATTTGAAATCGGTTTTCACTAAGCATGAAACAGTTAATCATCAAGATGGCTATTTTTCAAAAACTGGTGTAAATACCAACCAAATTGAGTCAGTATGAAAACATATACGAAGAACATTTAAAACACATATCAAAGTTGCAAAACATCATATTCATTTATATTCAAAAGAAGCTGCATATAAATTCAATAACATACCTAGTTTTGAAACTGTAATGTTATGTTTGATTTAAAAATGTGGGGAGAAGTCCGTTAATTATTTATTCAAACTCTGATTTAGGAAATACATATTTATCAATAGCTTTTGCAACACCACCACAAGTATTTTTACTAGTAACGTCATATGCTATTTCTTTTAAGTTAGAGTGAGAATTTTGCATTGCAATACCATATTTAGCTCATTTTATTAATTTATAATCATTCATACCATCACCACAAGCTAATACTTGGTCAGCAGTAATATTTCATTTTTTACATAAAAATTGAACAGCAGCCGCCTTATTAACACCGATTGGATTAATTTCAATAACACTATGTGAAGAAGTAGCAAGTTCTAAGTCTTTAATAGTATTTAATTGTTCTAAAATTGGATTAACTTGTTTTTTCTTTTTACAAAATAATAAGATTTTATACATACCTTCATTAGTATTTTCGTCAATTTGTTTAGTTGGTAAGTTATTAAAATTCTCCATAATTTTAACTTTTAGTGATCTGCGATTAATTAAGCCTGTTTTATTATCAGTACTATATCCTCATATTGCTAAATTATTTTTATTAGCAAATTTAATTATTGTTTGTATTTGTTCTTTAGTTAATGATTTTTCATATAATATATCTAGTCTATTATCATTAGTAATATCAATAATATTACCACCATTATAGCAAATAATATGACCTGTTTTCTCATGCATTAAACATGCTTTGGCAATATCAATTGTTGAACTTGGTGCTCTTCCTGTTGCAATAATAACTTTAATATTTTTTTGATATGCTTTTTGGATTGCAATTAGGTTTTTAGGGTGGATTTTTCATCTACTTTTTAATAAAGTTCCATCTAGATCAAGAACAATTAATTTAATAGCCATTATAAATACCTTATTTTTCTTTTTCTATTTCTTCAATAATATTATTGATGTCTTTTTCGGCAACTAAACCAAAAGTTTTTTTAACTTCTTTTCCTTTTTTATTAAAATAAATTAATGTTGGGATTGATTGAATTTCATACTTATTTGCTAATTCTTTAGCACTGTCAACATCGATTTTAATAAAATTAATATTATTGTGTTTTGTGTCATTAGCAACTTTTTCAAATCTTGGACCTAACATTTTACAAGGACCACATCATTCTGCTGAAAAATCAATTACTGTGATTTTTCCTGAGTTTAAAAGTTGATCAACTTCTGTTATAGAATTAATATGTTTTATTTTGCTTTCATTATGCATATGTTTACTACCTTTTCTTTTAATTTGTTTTATGGTTTAATTCTATCATTAGTTTTAATTTTTAAAACATTAAACGATAAAATAATTTTTGGACTTCTCCCCACATGTACTTTTGTAGGAAACAATGAAATTGCATGAGTTTAATAATACTTTTCAAACTGAAAAACAATGTCTTGCATATATAGCAAGTTTGAAACAAAGCAAATGTATTAGGTGTTCTAGTTTTAATTTGAATACTTCAAATTTAAGAAAAATGAGATGTTTGAAATGTCATCAAACATTCAGTATTCTCACGGGCACTATATTTTCAAAGTGACAAACACCTTTAATATCTTGGTTTTATCTCATCTTTAGATGAATAAACACCAAACATGGAATTCAATCAACTGATGTTACAAAAGAATTGGGAGTGACCTTGAAAACAGCTTGAAGAATGGGTCATAAAATCCGAAGTGCCATTGCTAAACAAGAACCTCAATTCATTGTTGAGGGCATAGTGCAAATGGATGAAATGTATCTTTCACATATGGGTTTTAAAAAACAAGGAAGATCCTTGTTGAACAAAACCTTGATTGTTGGTATCTATGAAAAAACAACCAACAATCTGATTGTGAAAGTATTGAAAAACGCAAACAGTAAAAATCTTTTGCAGTTTGCAATAAAGCACATTTCTTCAAAGTGTGATGTACATACTGATTCTTGAAAAGGATATCGCGATTTGAAATTGGTTTTCACTAAGCATGAAACAGTTAACCATCAAGATGGCTATGTTTCAAAAACTGGTGTAAATACCAACCAAATTGAGTCAGTATGAAAACATATACGAAGAACATTTAAAACACATATCAAAGTTGCAAAACATCATATTCATTTATATTCAAAAGAAGCTGCATATAAATTCAATAACATACCTAGTTTTGAAACTGTAATGCTATGTTTGATTTAAAAATGTGGGGAAAAGCCAAATTAATTTTAATTTTTTAGAGATAAATTCAACAGATTTACATAATCAACCTTCAACAAGCGGATATAAACCAAGCTCACCACAAATGTAAAATAAGATATTGCAATTGCAATATCTTTATATCTTTAAAATCAATTTTAATCGATCTAATTTACTCATAGACAAACGATTTAAAAATTTATATAGTTTAGTATTCAAAAAATAAACAAGCCTAATTAGGCTTGTTTTAAATGAATTAAAAATACTTATTTTAGTTATTTAATCGTAATTTTTTTAGTTTTTGTTTGCTCTTTTTTAGGTATCTTAACAATTAATATACCATTTTTAAAATTAGCATCTATAGACTCTTCGCTTATATTAGATGGTAAATTAATAGATCGAGAGAATGAGCCATAATATCTTTCTTTAATATGATAATTTTTATTTTTATTTTCATTAACATCTTCTTTTTTAGCTTCTATTGTAAGAACGTTATTATTTATTTTTAAATCAATGTTTTCTTGTAAAACACCAGGTAATTCAATTTCTAAACAGTATTCAGAATCATTTTCAAAAACATCTGTTTTTGGTAAAAATGTTCTTTCTCCGTCGTTTTTGGAAGTTAAAGGATAAGAAAAATCTATAACATCATTAAAAAAATTATCAAATATATCAGTTAAAAAATTACGTCTAGAAAAATTGTTTTGTACATCTAATTTCTTTTTTGTTTGTGAAATTTCATTTTTCATAATTAACACCTCCGTTTTTATTAAATTAGCAATTAAGGTATTGGATTGCTAATTACAAATTTATTTTAAACCAAATTAATATTAAAAATCAAGTAATTTTTATGTTTAATTTGACTTTTAAGTAAAAAAATTGAAAAAAATATTTGAATTTATTAAAATATAAGTATTCCTAATTAATGAATTTTAAATTTAAAAGAGGTGTTAATATGAAAAACATTTATGAATATGATATTCATAAAAATGAAATAATAAATGATAGTAAATTATTACCAACTGATAAAGAAAGTCAAAATTATGATTGATTATGAGCAAATAATAATAAATATGAAAATATAGAAATAAATTCAAAAAAAGTTGGAAAATGAATGTTGTTTCCTAATGACAAAGAAGTAAATAATATTTGAAATAAGATTAAAAAAAATATTCAAAATGGTAAACTTTGACATTCAAAAGTTTCTACAAATAACGGTAATAAGTCAAATAGTTATGCCATTATGGTTTATACAAAAGATTATACAGATATTAATGATGTAGTTAATGTATTAAAAATTTTAAAAGATGAAGAAATTATAAAACAAAGTCAAATTATTCGTTATAAAACAGATGAACAAACAAGAATGGGAATTTATTCTGGTGGAAGACAAAAACCTTGAATTTATTCTTCTGATACAATCAAAAACATGCTTTTAGAAAAAAATTGAAGAGTTGATAAACAAAAAATAAATTCAACAGATTTACATAATCAACCTTCAACAAGCGGATATAAACCAAGCTCACCACAAATGTAAAATAAGATATTGCAATTGCAATATCTTTATATCTTTAAAATCAATTTTAATCGATCTAATTTGCTCATAGACAAACGAAATAAATATTTATATGTTTAGTATTAAAAAAATAAACAACCCTAATTTAGGGCTGTTTTGAATGAATTTAAGATAATTATTTTTTAATCTTTTAAAATTTTAAAATCATGATTTTACCAAATGAAAATGCATTGTTAAAATTTGTTTACTATTTCAAATAATAATTTCTTAAATTAGATATTTGAAATTGCAGCCATTCGTTTTTGTGCTACAGTATTATGTCTATATTCTTTAATTACTACAACTCCATCGTTTGCTCATAATCCTAACATTGTTCGCTTTGTCACATAGACAACCATCATGACATATGAGAAAGTAATCATTAAATTAAATAAACCAATAACAAACATAAATATTCCACTGTTGCGTTCTAAACTTTTGAATAGTTCCAAAAAAGCACCCATTAAACGAATTATAGCCATTAAAATGACAACTAATAATTCAATTGTTAAAATTACCATTCAAATTGTTGAAATTACTTTCAATGATGGGGAAATATTATGATTTTCAAATTCATTAAGAGTTTCCTTTTTATGAAATAAACTGGTAGTTACTAATCCAAATAGGAAAAATAAAACGGAAGCAACTAAGACGACTACTGAAATAAAGCCAGAAGTTTGACTTATATCAAATAACATACTAATTCTATTAATACTAAAAAGGTTAGATAACAAGTAAGTAATTGCAAAAATTGGAGATCCAATTAAAATGCAAGTTCCCATTATTTTTGACAAAAAATAACGTGGTTTCATTGTTGATGTGGTTGTCATATTTGGAAATTGTGTCATTAAGAATGGTGTAAATAAACCACCAACGCCTAAGCTAAGAGCAGAAATAATATAACGATTAGCACACAATTCTTCATCAGTTGAATTTTTAGCAAAGCGAACAATAACTCAAGATGTATAAATACTTCTTCAAACAAAGTAAACTAAAATAGATAATATTAAAGCAAATAAAGATTTACCAGTAGTATCATTACTTGATAAACTGTTTGATATATTTTTCATATAATAAATAAATGTCATTAAACCAATAACTGATAAAATTGTTCCAGTAAATTGTGCAAAGATTAATCATCCTCTTAAGGAAGGATTAACAGTATTATTAACATATCTATTATTAAAATTATTAGTTGTCATTAATTCCAACTCCTTTAATTTGTCTTTAAATTGTAATGATTTTTAATAAAAAAATCAAATAAGTAGTGAAATTGGATAGAATTTCAAAGTATTTTCATAAAATTATTTATTTTTAAAAACGGACTTCTCCCCACATGTACTTGTGGAGGAAACAATGAAATTGCATGAGTTTAATAATACTTTTCAAACTGAAAAACAATTTCTTGCATATATAGCAAGTTTGAAACAAAGCAAATGTATTAGGTGTTCTAGTTTTAATTTGAATACTTCAAATTTAAGAAAAATGAGATGTTTGAAATGTCATCAAACATTCAGTATTCTCACGGGCACTATATTTTCAAAGTCACAAACACCTTTAATATCTTGGTTTTATCTCATCTTTAGATGAATAAACACCAAACATGGAATTCCATCAACCGATGTTGCAAAAGAATTGGGAGTGACCTTGAAAACAGCTTGAAGAATGGGTCATAAAATCCGAAGTGCCATTGCTAAACAAGAACCTCAATTCATTGTTGAGGGCATAGTGCAAATGGATGAAATGTATCTTTCACATATGGGTTTTAAAAAACAAGGAAGATCCTTGTTGAACAAAACCTTGATTGTTGGTATCTATAGACATATTCCGTAATTAAATTTTTTAAAAGTCAATTAATAATTTTAAAATTTATTTTATAATTTTGTTATTAACAATAAATTTAGAAAAGTGTTGATAAAAATGATTTTTGAAAATTTAAAAAAATTAAAAAATGAAGAATTTTATAGATATTTTGGTATAAAACGTTTTCATTTTAATGAAATGTTAGAAAAATTAATTGAAATAGAAAAATTAGAAAAAAATAAAGGTCGAAAAAATAAACTTTCAGTAGAAGAAAGATTAATGATGACTTTATTATACTGAAAAGAATATTATACTTTTTTTCAAATGAGTATTAAATCTAAAATGAGCCCATCAAGTTGTTTTCGAAATATTACTTGAGTAGAAAATAAACTTAGTAACCACAAAGATTACCAATTTTTAAAAGAAAGATATAAATTAAAAATTGATAAAAAACAAGAAAATTCAAATGAATTTCAATTTTATTTAATTGATTCAACTGAGATTGAAATTGAAAGACCAACTAAAAAAAACTACAGTTAGAATATTTTTCTGGTAAAAGTTGAATGTATTCTATAAAATTTCAAATTGTATATGATTTTTTTAATAAAAAAATTGTTGATATTTTTGCTGATAATGGTAAAGTGCATGATTTTCAAATATTAAAAAATTCAAATCTTGAATTTTCAGAAAAAACAATAATTATTGGTGATTTAGGATATCAAGGTATACAAAATATTTATAAAAATACAATAATACCAATTAAAAGAACTAAAAATAAAAAATTAACTAAACAAGAAAGAAAATACAATAAGATTGTATCTAAAATTAGAATTAAAGTTGAACATGTCTTTGCTTGATTGAAAAGATTCAAAATTTTAGTAAATAAATGTAGAAAATCTAAATTTAGACTTATGTACTTAAGATTTAACTTACTTTGTGAAATTTTTAATAAAATAAAACCATTAAAATAAAAAAAATATTAAAAATATTTTTTTAAAATTTAAATTTTTATCGAGTTAATATAAAAATATTATTAACAATTTTTTGTTTAAAATGTAAACTCATTTTTTAAACTATTTTTTCAAAAAATATTTATTTCTATATTCAATAACACTAAATAGTTTTAAAACAATTTTATTGACAATTAATTAAATTTAATTACGGAATATGTCCAATGAACGATATAAAAAAGTATTTAGAAAAATCGACAAAAAAGAAGAAATATTTTCTGATTTTCTCCTTGAAGAAAAAATATCAGATTAGTTATTTATTTTGATTTTTAAAGGTTTCAAAATCAGGATATTACAAATGAATTAAAAACGGAATCAATGAATTTAATAAATGAGATAAATTTTTAGCTAATATAATTAAAAATATTTTTTATGAATTTAAAGAAATTTATGGTTATAAAATGATAACTTTATGAATTAACAAAATTTATAATTTAAAATTAAAATTTCATTTTGTATATAGATATATGAGAAATATGGGTTTAAAAGCTAAGGTTCGCATAAAGAAATTTGATTATAAAACTAAATCAGGAAGTTTAAGATATGATAATTTATTAAATTGTGATTTTTCAACTACTGATTTAAATCAAAAATTAGGTACTGATATAACTTATTTATTGACTAATGGTAAAACATATTATTTATTAATTGTTAAAGATTTTCATAATAATGAAATATTAGATTATAAAATAAGCGCAAGTTTAGATATGACATTTGTTGTCCAAAACATTATTCAAGCTTGATTTAATGCTCAAAAACCTACTTCATGAATTTTACAATCAGACCAAGGATTTCATTATACAAATCCTTCTTATAAAACCTTATGTGACGAATTAAAAATAAAAATTTCGATGTCTAGAAGAGGTAATTCTTGTGATAATAGTGCTACTGAATCTTGATTTGGAACAATGAAAACAGAATTTCTATATCAAATTCTAAGAAAAAACAGAACTATTGAATGAATAAAGGAAAATTTACCCAAATATATTTACTTTTATAATAACGATAGACCTCAAACAAAATTAAAAGGAATGAGTCCAATCGAATATCGATTAGCTCATTCCAAATCAACAAATAATTACTTCATATCTACAAATTTAACACTTACAAACACTATTTTATAAAATTTAATAAAAGGTCACTTTAATTGTCCACTTTTCTTGACAAATTCAAAGGTTTACATTTTTTAACTGTTGAAAACCAAAGATTTAAAAACATGCAACAATCAAATCCATTTTTAATGCAATTTAAAAATGCACAAGAAAGCATGGAATGACATAGAAAACAAATTGCAAAAGAAAAACAACGATTCAAAGACTATTTATTATCTTTACAAAAAAATAAAGATACCAAAGTATCTGAAAACAATTTAACAAATATTAATAACAACATATCAAATTCATATCAATCTACTAATTATCAACAACGACAGCTCGACATAAAAAAAACTGAAGAATTGGATTAACCAATCTTCAGTCAAAAATACTAACTACAACTTTAAAGACACAAAGCATAGGAAAGCAAAAGTGTCTCCAATAAAATAATAACACAGTTTTAAATAAAAACATTTTTCATGATGTTTTTATTTTTATTTTTGCTTTTCTCCCTTTATGTACTATTTTAAATTTTATCACATAAATGCTGAGAAAAGCCTATCTACGGACTTCTCCCCACATTTTTAATTCAAACATAGCATTACAGTTTCAAAACTAGGTATGTTATTGAATTTATATGCAGCTTCTTTTGAATATAAATGAATATGATGTTTTGCAACTTTTATATGTGTTTTAAATGTTCTTCGTATATGTTCTCATACTGACTCAATTTGGTTGGTATTTACACCAGTTTTTGAAACATAGCCATCTTGATGGTTAACTGTTTCATGCTTAGTGAAAACCAATTTCAAATCGCGATATCCTTTTCAAGAATCAGTATGTACATCACACTTTGAAGAAATGTGGTTTATTGCAAACTGCAAAAGATTTTTAATGTTTGCGTTTTTCAATACTTTCACAATCAGATTGTTGGTTGTTTTTTCATAGATACCAACAATCAAGGTTTTGTTCAACAAGGATCTTCCTTGTTTTTTAAAACCCATATGTGAAAGATACATTTCATCCATTTGCACTATGCCCTCAACAATGAATTGAGGTTCTTGTTTAGCAATGGCACTTCGGATTTTATGACCCATTCTTCAAGCTGTTTTCAAGGTCACTGCCAATTCTTTTGCAACATCAGTTGATGGAATTCCATGTTTGGTGTTTATTCATCTAAAGATGAGATAAAACCAAGATATTAAAGGTGTTTGTCACTTTGAAAATATAGTGCCCGTGAGAATACTGAATGTTTGATGACATTTCAAACATCTCATTTTTCTTAAATTTGAAGTATTAAAATTAAAACTAGAACACCTAATACATTTGCTTTGTTTCAAAGTTGCTATATATGCAAGACATTGTTTTTCAGTTTGAAAAGTATTATTAAAATCATGCAATTTCATTGTTTCCTCCAAAAGTACATGTGGGGAGAAGTCCGTAAATTTTTTAATAAAGAAGGTAAAAAAGAAATTAAGGAAGAAAATCAAATAAAAATAATTTTAGAAAAAATGAGAAAAAATGGTACTTGAGGCGGATCAATTGAAATCGAAGCAATGACCAATCTTTTAAATTGTAAAATTAATAGAAATGGTGAAATCTTTGAACCAGATAATAAAATATCAAATCTGATTGAAATAAAATTAAATTTTGAAAATCAACATTATCAATATATTTCGAATTTATCTTCATTTGAAAAAAATAAAAATTTAATAGATAATCAAACATCTTTAAATATAATTAATAATTTACCAAGTTATCAAAATGAATTTAATTATCAGAATTTTTCGTATTTACCAAATTATAAAAATTACGATGACCAAAAGAAAAAAATCAATGAATTAAAAAGAAAAATCAATCAATTAAAAAAAGAAAATGCAAATTCTGAAAAAGAAATAACTCGTATAAGAAAAATTTGTGATGATTTAGAACTTGAAAATCATGATCTTTGGCATGAAAATAAAAAACTTAAAAAAAATGATAATAAAAAATATTTTTTAGAAGACAATTTAATAAAAATTAAAGTTAATAATATTTTGTCTACACTAGATTCAAATTCTGAAAAAGAAATAACTCAATATAACAAAATTTGTGATGATTTAGAACTTGAAAATGATGATCTTTGACATGAAAATAAAAAACTTAAAAAAATGATAATAACACTAATTCATTTTTTTCCTTTTCAATAGAAAAAATATTACAAAAAGAACCTAATAACAAGGAAAATAGATTATCTGAACAAAGTACTAGTCCAATATCAAATTTTAGTTAGAACCTGTTTAAAATCTTTTTGAAAATAAGTTAAAATGATTATATATTTTAAAAATAATAGGTATATATGATTAAAAATTATTGGATGGGTTACACTTTATTGGACACTATTTAACGAAAATTGAAATATTTAATGACATAAATAAGTTTTAAAATATGAAATAAAATGTTATAATTAAATTGTTCTTATTTTGTATAGAACAAATAATTTTAAAAAATGAATATAATTTAAACATAAACACAAATTACAAATAACGCCTAAAAACTTTAGTTCCTTAATTTTATATAGGAACTTTTTTTATTTTTTTAAAAAAAGAGTAATATTTAAACAGATTAAAGAATTTAATAAAAAATTAATAGCAAGTGTAATTAGAAGTAATGTAGTTGATGAATTCGACGATATTAAAAATCGAACTTCTCCCCACATGTACTTGTGGAGGAAACAATGAAATTGAATGATTTTAATAATACTTTTCAAAGTGAAAAACAATGTCTTGCATATATAGCAAGTTTGAAACAAAGCAAATGTATTAGGTGTTCTAGTTTTAATTTTAATACTTCAAATTTAAGAAAAATGAGATGTTTGAAATGTCATCAAACATTCAGTATTCTCACGGGCACTATATTTTCAAAGTGACAAACACCTTTAATATCTTGGTTTTATCTCATCTTTAGATGAATAAACACCAAACATGGAATTCCATCAACTGATGTTGCAAAAGAATTGGCAGTGACCTTGAAAACAGCTTGAAGAATGGGTCATAAAATCCGAAGTGCCATTGCTAAACAAGAACCTCAATTCATTGTTGAGGGCATAGTGCAAATGGATGAAATGTATCTTTCACATATGGGTTTTAAAAAACAAGGAAGATCCTTGTTGATCAAAACCTTGATTGTTGGTATCTATGAAAAAACAACCAACAATCTGATTGTGAAAGTATTGAAAAACGCAAACATTAAAAATCTTTTGCAGTTTGCAATAAACCACATTTCTTCAAAGTGTGATGTACATACTGATTCTTGAAAAGGATATCACGATTTGAAATTGGTTTTCACTAAGCATGAAACAGTTAACCATCAAGATGTCTATGTTTCAAAAACTGGTGTAAATACCAACCAAATTGAGTCAGTATGAAAACATATACGAAGAACATTTAAAACACATATCAAAGTTGCAAAACATCATATTCATTTATATGCAAAAGAAGCTGCATATAAATTCAATAACATACCTAGTTTTGAAACTTGTAATGCTATGTTTGAATTAAAAATGTGGGGAGAAGTCCGTAGATAGGCTTTTCTCAGCATTTATGTGATAAAATTTAAAATACTACATAAAGGGAGAAAAGCCATAATTTTTTTTAAATTATTAGTATCTAAATTCTTATAATTTTTTAGGATAAATTTATAAAAAAAAATTACATTTTTTTATAAATTAAAGAAATATTTTTTCATTTTTAGAATATATCTGTTATAATCTGAAATATATAGGTTAGGACTAAACAATTTGAGAAGGGGATAAATAGATTATTACTACATTTTGTAAAACTATTTAATAAGTAAATGTAAATGAATTTTAAAAGGTGTAGAGTTAATATTTTTTTATAGTATTTCAAAAATAGTTTAGTAAAGAGTTATTTTTAATTTTAATATTATTTATTTTTCCGCAAAAACAAAAATTGTAAAAACCTATGTGTTAAAAAGTATGTTTATATTAAGTTTTTAAGAGCAGGTTATTTGGGTTACTATAATTTATTCATCCTTTTAGAAGGAGATTAAAAAAATGTCTGTTTTTAAACCACCTGCAAAAAAAGAAGTTTTTAGTGAAGATTTAAAACAAATTAATAAAAAATTTATTATTTTACGTAATCAAGTTTTTGGTTTTAGTATTTTATCATATATCCTTTATTATTTTACTCGTCAAGCATTTACAATAGCAGCTACTAAATTAGAACAACAACATGTCATAACCACATTAGAAATGGGCTTAATGGGTACAGTTTTTGCTGTTGTTTATGGTAGTGCTAAATTTATTGTTGGAAATGTTGCTGACCGTAGTTCAGGACGAATAATTATGATTGTTGGATTACTTGTTTCTGCTATTTTAAATATTATTATGGGTGGTATTGTTACCTTGGCTGGTACTACAATTAGTATTGGTCCCTTTGTAATGTTATTAGCTATCATTTCAATGTTAGCTGTTTTCCAAGGTATGGGTTGACCAGCTACTGCTAGATTATTTTCTAATTGATTTACTGATAAAGAACGTTCAGGACGTATTGGTATTTGAAACTCAGGACAAAATATTGGTGCTGCTTTATTACCAATTATTGTTATTTCTTTAATAAGTGCCCTTGATCCAGATGGAAGAATATATGGGTTGTATTTTTGAATTCCTAGTATTTTTGCTTTAGTTATGATTCCGTTATGTTTTTGAGGATTACGTGATCGTCCTGAAGCAGAAGGATTACCTACTGTTGAAAAATGAAAGGGAATTCCAGAACATAAAGAAGAAAAGACAGAACTTAATTGAAAGGAAATTTTTGTAAAATATATTTTAAAAAATAAATTTTTATGAATTTTAGCATTTGCTAATATTTGAGTATATTTTGTACGACAAGGCGTAGGATATTGAATGTTTAAATTAGCAAACAATGTTCACGGTTTAGATTTAAAAAATAGTAAATGATTTAGTTCTTGTTTTGAATTATCTGGTTTAATTGGTGGTATTTCTGCTGCATATTTTGCTAAGTGATTTTTTAATAATCGTAAAGCCCCTTTAATGATATTTGGATTGTTAATTTCTCTTGGTGGATTAGTTTTATTGCAATTTGCTCCTCATGGCAACATGGCTATAATTATTACTGCTTTAATACTTGCTGGTTTTGGTATTTATATGCCACAAGCGATGATTGGTGCTACTGCTATTGAACTAACGAATAAAAAAGCAGCTGCTACTGCTTCAGGATTTACAGGATTAACTGGTTATTTCCTTGGTGATGCTCTTTTTTCAAAAGTAGTAGTTGCTACTATTGTTGGTGATAATAATAAAAATTGAGATTATGTATTTTATTTCTTTTATAGTTCTATTGTTGTTGCTATTATTTCATTAGCATTATTATGAACAAAAAATCAAGATAATAAAGTACTTTAAAATAAAATATTATTAAATTAGTACCATTATATGTGGTACTAATTTTTTATTTAAAATAATATTTTGATAATAAAATTAAGAAAATTTTATTGATTTTCAAATTCACAGTGTTATAATAAATTTAAGACACACAAAATTATTGCTTATTAGCCTACTAGTATTATTTTTAGACTTTTCTCCCTTTATGTACTATTTTAAATTTTATCACATAAATGCTGAGAAAAGCCTTTGAAAATATAGTGCCCGTGAGAATACTGAATGTTTGATGACATTTCAAACATCTCATTTTTCTTAAATTTGAATTATTCAAATTAAAACTAGAACACCTAATAAATTTGCTTTGTTTCAAACTTGCTATATATGCAAGACATTGTTTTTCAGTTTGAAAAGTATTATTGAACTCATTCAAGTTTATTGTTTCCTCCACAAGTACATGTGGGGAGAAGTCCGTAAAAAAATTTTAAAGAAGAAATAAAAAAATGAGATTTTAAAAATTTATATGTTGATTCTCCATATTATGTTTCACAAGTTCCACATAGCGAAATGCCAATATTTGATTCACCAGTTAATATTTTAGAAAGGGTAGTATATAAAGCAAAACATAATAATAAAATAATATCAGATATGATGATTAATAATGGAGCTGATGAAAATTTAATTGGTAATTTTGCACAAGAACCTGTAACTATTACAACTCAAAAAAATACATGATATAAAAAGAGTGTATTAGAAGCAGCAATTTTAAAAAAGAACCAAATTTGGTTAAAGTTTTATTAGAATATGGCGCTAATTTAAACTACAAAAATCCCAGAAATAAAGATAAAACACCAATAACACTTGCATTTTCTAAAAAGAAAAATAATACCAATTTAAATATTAAAGATAATGATGGTGAAACTCCTTTATTTAACGCTCAGTATGTTAATAATGCTGAAATTTTTAATTTATTAGTTGAAAATGGTGCAAAGTTAAATATTCGAAATAAATAAGGACAAACAATTAAACAATTATTAGAGAATGAAATGTATCGTTTAAAACTAGAATGTAAATTTTTTGTTTCCTCTAAAGGTATTGTAGAATTAACTATAAAATTTTTAAAATTTCAATTAGAAAAAACATTTAATGAAGAAAAGAAAGAAAAAATAGAACAAATGATAGAGAAAAGAAAAATGCTTAATATAATTAAAGATTACAAAAATGATTTTGATTCAGATGAAATAAATTCAATAGATTATCGAAATCAAACCTCAATAAGTGGATATACAACAGCAAGAATATAAAAAATAAAAGATTCTAATTGCAATCTTTTCATATATTTAAGATTAATTTTAAGATACCAAATTTGCTCATATACAAACGATTTAAAATTTTATATGGTCTAGTATTTACAAAATGTAAATCTTATATAAGTTTAATTAGGAATTATTAATATCCATATCTTCAAGGATGATTTTTATTTGGTATATAAACTTTTTTAGTTTTTATCAAATTGTCTTTAATAATTGGTTTTAGGGCTATTTCTTTTAGTTCATATATTTGAAGATTGTAACTAAGATATAGCACATTAATAAAGGATTTAAGTACAATTACATCAATTCTAGGTTGTATGTATTGAACTTTGTTATTTTTATAAGGAAAATATTTTTTACCATAATATGTTATAGTTGAGCCACTATCTGTTTTTCTTTTAGAAAATCTTGAAAGATAAATATTTATTTCTTCTTGGTTTGGAGCTTTAATCATAGCAGATTTATTATCATCAATAGGAAAAGCAAACTGATTATTAAAAGTGTCTATGTATGCTTTAAGAAATTGATTAACTTCTTCTAGAGTTTTAATTTTATTAAGTCTTAGTTCGCTAATTAATCGACTTTGAAGTGTTCCAAATAAGCGTTCAATTCGACCTTTAGCTTGTGGAATCGAAGTTCTAATTATTTCAACACCCAAATCATTACAGCACTTTTGGAATTGAGTATAAGTGTCATTTTCTGTGTTTATTTTACCAGCATCGATTTTTTTCTTATATCCAAAAACTGTTCTATTATCAGTATAAAATGTTTTTGGTATCCCATATTTAGTTAAAATTTGATAAAAGACATTATAATAAGCATCTAATGTTTCTTGATGATCAAATCATAAGCCTACAATATTTCCTGTAGCATCGTCAATTGCAGCATGTAAAAATGCTTTTGGTTTATCACTACCAAGTCAATGATGATTACTGGCATCCATTTGAATTAATTCACCAAAATTTGTTCTACGATTTCTTATAGGATGTAAGTTATTTTTCTTATTCTTATGTCTTTTTGGTGAAGTGATTTTTCTTGGATCAGTATATTATAAAGTGTACTATATGAAATTTTAATTTTTTCTTCATTAATTAATTTCTCATGAAAATGTTGAAAATTAAAATTATAATATTTGGTTTTATATAAATTTATAATCTTAATTTTGATTTCAAAATTTGTTCCGTTATTAGAAATTTTATTGCGAGATTTATGAATAAAACCAGCTTTACCTTCTCTATTAAAAATTTGAATTAATTGATTAATTTTTGTAATAGTTAGGTTAAGTTTATTTTTGGCTTGATATTTAGATAATTTGTTAATAACAATGTCATTTATAATTTTGTATTTATATTTTTATTTCATAGTCATGCTTCTTTCCATATTTATCACCAAGTATATTTAACTTCACTTTTGGGAAATTTTTACTCGATAACTAATAGGAAATTATCACTAAATAATGACAGTTTAAGCAAAAAAGTTGAAAAAATATATTAATTTATTAAAATATAAATATTCCTATTTAAAAAATTTTATTAAGGAATTTTAAATTTAAATTTATTTCAAGGAGTTGATTTTTTATGAAAACATTTGTAAAGAATTTAAGTTCTAGATGAAGTTTATTTTGGAAATTATTTAAAAAATAACGGTTTGTTAAAAAGAAAAGTTTTTAATGTAAATAGACCACCATAATTATGGTGGTCTATTTTTATGGTTCTTTATGATGAATATTTAATTTAAAACCTAAAATAATAATTGTAGATATTAAAATTATTGAATCTAAACTTACAACTTCTCAATTTTTTATGAATATTCCATAAGTTATTCATAAAAAACCAGATAAAAATTGAATTAATAACATGAAAAACGATAAATCACGTACTCTTTTTGTTTTTATAATTTTTATAATTTGAGGTAAAAAAATAAAACTATTTACAACAACTGCTAATCAACCGATTATTTCTTTATTCATAAATTGCATCCTTTCTTTTTATTTTTTTTAAAATAAAACAACGATATATGAATTCTCTCATATACCATTGTGTTTAAAATAAATTTCTAAATCAATTAAATATTTATTTTTGAACTTCACTTTCATATATTTTTTTGTTTTCTTCTGCCATTTTTACATATTTAGATTTTTCTTCATTTGTCATTTCTTTTCAATGATTACCAACCAATTTTGCAATTTCTGCAACTTTTGATTTAAGTTCTGGTTTTTGTTGAATAATCTCTACTCTTTTTTCTTTACTAAAAAGCATGTAAGCATTCATTGGTCTTTTCACTTTATTTGACATTTTTTCACCTCCCAAATTTTATTTTTGTGTAAATTTTGTTACTGTATTATCAAATGATTTTTGATAGCATTTACCACTACAATAAATAAATTTATCTCTATATAAAAAATCAAATTTATACTCTTTTTCACATGATGCTAAATAACATTTCGTTGTAATGTACATTTAATTTTACCCCCCTTAAATTTAAATGTACATTACAATTTTACAATATTTCCGCAATGAGTTCTTTTGTATACTTTAAAAAGTATACAAAAGACAATAAAAAAAATAATTTAAGGCTTTTCTCCCTTTATGTACTATTTTAAATTTTATCACATAAATGCTGAGAAAAGCCTATCTACGGACTTCTCCCCACATTTTTAAATCAAACATAGCATTACAGTTTCAAAACTAGGTATGTTATTGAATTTATATGCAGCTTCTTTTGAATATAAATGAATATGATGTTTTGCAACTTTGATATGTGTTTTAAATGTTCTTCGTATATGTTTTCATACTGACTCAATTTGGTTGGTATTTACACCAGTTTTTGAAACATAGCCATCTTGATGATTAACTGTTTCATGCTTAGTGAAAACCGATTTCAAATAGCGATATCCTTTTCAAGAATCAGTATGTACATCACACTTTGAAGAAATGTGGTTTATTGCAAACTGCAAAAGATTTTTACTGTTTGCGTTTTTCAATACTTTCACAATCAGATTGTTGGTTGTTTTTTCATAGATACCAACAATCAAGGTTTTGCTCAACAAGGATCTTCCTTGTTTTTTAAAACCCATATGTGAAAGATACATTTCATCCATTTGCACTATGCCCTTAACAATGAATTGAGGTTCTTGTTTAGCAATGTACTTCGGATTTTATGACCCATTCTTCAAGCTGTTTTCAAGGTCACTCCCAATTCTTTTGCAACATCAGTTGATGGAATTCCATGTTTGGTGTTTATTCATCTAAAGATGAGATAAAACCAAGATATTAAAGGTGTTTGTGACTTTGAAAATATAGTGCCCGTGAGAATACTGAATGTTTGATGACATTTCAAACATATCATTTTTCTTAAATTTGAAGTATTCAAATTAAAACTAGAACACCTAATACATTTGCTTTGTTTCAAACTTGCTATATATGCAAGACATTGTTTTTCATTTTGAAAAGTATTATTGAACTCATTCAATTTCATTGTTTCCTCCAGAAGTACATGTGGGGAGAAGTCCGATAATAATTTTAATTAGATTTTTTTCAATTTTCTTTTTCTTAATAAAATAAAAATTAAAAATAATAAAATAGTAATAACTGAAAGAAAAACAATCAAACAAATCTTATTAGTTTTTTTCTTTAAATTTTCAATTTCTTCACTTGAAATTACTTCATATCCAAAATTTTTAATAATATCATTTTTGTTTTTCTTGGTAATAATTAAAGAAAAAATATTTATTGCATATACAATAATTAAAATAATTAATGTAATATTAATTTCACTATCTAAATTTTTAAGTGAAAATAATTTTCAAAAACCAATATAAAAGTCTTTATTTCCATTATCATATTGATTATTTAAGAAAAACAAAATACCCAAAGAGAGTAAACCAAATAAAAAAACAAATGCTGTAATTCAATTAAGAATTATTTTTCTAACTATCATTTTTCTATAAAAAATAATAATAAAACTGGGTTGGATGGGTTCCAATTTATTGGACACTAATTACGTAGACAAGTAAACAAATTTGTTAAAAGAAAGGAACTATAATTATGGCCAATATTAACTCATATACCGATGAATTTAAAAAACAAATAGTAGCTTTATATCAAAGTGGCAAATCAGTATCTTGCCTTGCTAAAGAATATAATGTTACAAGAGCAGCTACTTACAATTGAATTAAGCAATTTAGTAATTCAGGAAGTTTTAAAACTAAAGATAATCGTTCTTTTGAAGAAAATGAATTAATTAAATTAAGAAAAGAATTAAAGCAATTACGAATGGAAAATGATATTTTAAAGCAAGCAGCACTAATAATAGGCAGAAAATAGAAATTATTGTCAAAAATAAAGCTAAATATAAAATTCGCACAATGTGTCGTTTTTTAAAAATATCTAAATCAACATATTATTTTAATTTAAAGAAAAAAGAAAATAAAATCAAAAATAATATTTATGATGAAGCTGTTATTAGTGCTTTTAAAGAAAATAAAGAAGTTTATGGTACTAGAAGATTAAAAAAAATTCTAGAAAACCAAGAAATTTATTTATCGCGCAGAAAAATTAAAAAAATTATGAATGAACATAATTTAATATCAAAATATACTAAATTATCATTCAAAAATCATAATAACAAAGTTAACGATAGTCAAATAACTAATCTTGTTAATAGAAAATTTAAGAATAGGATTAAAAATGAAGTTATTGTTAGTCATTTAACTTATGTACAAGTTAATGGTAGGTGAAACTATATTTGCCTATTAATAGACCTATTTAACCGCGAAATTATCGGACATAGTGTTGGAGTTAAAAAAGATGCATCATTAGTACATCAAGCATTTATGCAATCAAATCGCTGTTTAAAAGATATTCAAATATTTCATAGTGATCGCGGTAATGAATTTAACAATAAAATTATTGATAAACTTTTACTAGCATTCAACATTAACCGTTCTTTAAGTAAAAAAGGTTGTCCTTATGATAATGCTGTTGCTGAAGCAACTTTTAAAACTTTTAAAACCGAATTTATTAATGATAAAAATTTTACATCATTAATCCAATTAAAATTAGAATTATTTGATTACATCAATTGATATAACAATATAAGAATTCACAGCACTTTAAACTACTTAACTCCAGTTAAATATCAACAACAAATGTTTACCAAAAAATAGTCCTAAAAAGTGTTGCCATTCCAGTAACCTTTTATTAAATTTTATAAAATAGTGTTTGTAAGTGTTAAATTTGTAGATATGAAGTAATTATTTGTTGATTTGGAATGAGCTAATTGATATTCGATTGAACTCATTCCTTTTAATTTTGTTTGAGGTCTATCGTTATTATAAAAGTAAATATATTTGGGTAAATTTTCTTTTATTCATTCAATAGTTCTGTTTTTTTCTTATAATTTGATATAGAAATTCTGTTTTCATTGTTCCAAATCAAGATTCAGTAGCACCATTATCACAAGAATTACCTCTTCTAGACATAGAAATTTTTATTTTTAATTCGTCACATAAGGTTTTATAAGAAGGATTTGTATAATGAAATCCTTGGTCTGATTGTAAAATTCATGAAGTAGGTTTTTGAGCATTAACTCAAGCTTGAATAATGTTTTGGACAACAAATGTCATATCTAAACTTGCCCTTATTTTATAATCTAATATTTCATTATTATGAAAATCTTTAACAATTGATAAATAATATGTTTTACCATTAGTCAATAAATAAGTTATATCAGTACCTAATTTTTGATTTAAATCAGTAGTTGAAAAATCACGATTTAATAAATTATCATATCTTAAACTTCCTGATTTAGTTTTATAATCAAATTTCTTTATGCGAACCTTAGCTTTTAAACCCATATTTCTCATATATCTATATACAACATGAAATTTTAATTTTAAATTATAAATTTTGTTAATTCATAAAGTTATCATTTTATAACCATAAATTTCTTTAAATTAATAAAAAATATTTTTAATTATATTAGCTAAAAATTTATCTCATTTATTAAATTCATTCATTCCGTTTTTAATTCATTTGTAATATCCTGATTTTGAAACCTTTAAAAATCAACATAAATAACTAATCTGATATTTTTTGTTCAAGGAAAAAATCAGAAAATATTTCTTCTTTTTTGTCGATTTTTCTAAATACTTTTTTATATCGTTCATTACCTTAATATATTGAATTAATTCTTGTTTTGTCATTTCATTAAAATTTAAAGATTTGGGTCGACCTGTTCTTTTGGTTTTTTTAGCACGAATTGCATTGCCATATTCTAAACCTTCTTCACCTAATAATTTGTATGCTTTAATTCATTCTTTTATTGATGATCGGCCAATACCATATTCTAATGCAGTTTTATCAATCGTTTTAATTTTACTTATTTTTATTATTTTTAACTTTTCTTCTTTTGATAGTCATTTAGCAATAAAAAAAATGAACACCTTCCTTAAAGTATTTTTAACACAAAGGTTACAATTCTGTGTCTACTTTATTCTAGATGTTCAGATTTTAAACAGGTTCTAACTAAAATTTGATATTGGACTAGTACTTTGTTCAGATAATCTATTTTCCTTGTTATTATTTCAACAACTAATAGTACCTATAGAAGAAACATTTGTATTTTTAGTAGTTTTACTAAAACTACTAAAATTTGATATTGGACTAGTACTTTGTTCAGATAATCTATTTTCCTTGTTATTATTTCAACAACTAATAGTACCTATAGAAGAAACATTTGTATTTATAGTAGTTTTACTAAAACTACTAAAATTTGATATTGGACTAGTACTTTGTTCAGATAATCTATTTTCCTTGTTATTAGGTTCTTTTTGTAATATTTTTTCTATTGAAAAGGAAAAAAATGAATTAGTGTTATTATCATTTTTTTTAATTTTTTTATTTTCATGTCAAAGATCATGATTTTCAAGTTCTAAATCATCACAAATTTTGTTATATTGAGTTATTTCTTTTTCAGAATTTGAATCTAGTGTAGACAAAATATTATTAACTTTAATTTTTATCAAATTGTCTTCTAAAAAATATTTTTTATTATCATTTTTTTTAAGTTTTTTATTTTCATGTCAAAGATCATCATTTTCAAGTTCTAAATCATCACAAATTTTTCTTATACGAGTTATTTCTTTTTCAGAATTTGAATTTTCTTTTTTTAATTGATTGATTTTTCTTTTTAATTCATTGATTTTTTTCTTTTGGTCATCGTAATTTTTATAATTTGGTAAATACGAAAAATTCTGATAATTAAATTCATTTTGATAACTTGGTAAATACGAAAAATTCTGATAATTAAATTCATTTTGATAACTTGGTAAATACGAAAAATTCTGATAATTAAATTCATTTTGATAACTTGGTAAATTATTAATTATATTTAAAGATGTTTGATTATTTATTAAATTTTTATTTTTTTCAAATGAAGATAAATTCGAAATATATTGATAATGTTGATTTTCAAAATTTAATTTTATTTCAATCAGATTTGATATTTTATTATCTGGTTCAAAGATTTCACCATTTCTATTAATTTTACAATTTAAAAGATTGGTCATTGCTTCGATTTCAATTGATCCGCCTCAAGTACCATTTTTTCTCATTTTTTCTAAAATTATTTTTATTTGATTTTCTTCCTTAATTTCTTTTTTACCTTCTTTATTAAAAAATTTATTAGCAATTTCACTATCTAACAAAGCGGATCTAAAATTAGCTTTATTATTCGGACGTTTTGTATTTAAATTTGTTTCAATATAATCACAAATACGATCACGAAAAATTTTAACTAATTTTTCATTTTCTTTATCAGAAAAATTAAAATCATCAAAATTAAAAATTCGTTCTCAACCTATTTCACTACCAAAAAGTGATGTATATCTATTTTTAAATTCTTCTTGATTAATTTTAACTTGTTCTAAATATGAAACCATTACTGCTCAAAATAAACAGTTTCCATCTTTTGGTACATTTATTAAAATATTAATATTTGCCATTTTAGTTAACAACTCTTTCTTTTTTAAATTAATTAATATTATTTTTAAGTTTACATTAAACTGAATGGTTTTACTTTTGATTTTACTTTTTCTTTAAATTCTTTATTAATTTCAGTTAGATTTAAAAGTGAATCAGTTGCTGATAAACAATTAGTAGTGCTTTTTATACCTGCTGTTATTTGTCCTATAATTGGAATACAAGAAGTTGTTGTTGCAATTACAGTAGTAATGTCAGAAATAATTTTTTTCTTTTTGGGTTTTTCTTGGATTTTTTTAACTTGATTTTTCAAATTTTCTAGATTGATTTCAATCATTAATTTTTCTAAAAATTCCTCTTGGATTTTTTTATGAGTTTCAGATTTTTCAGATTTTTTTATAATAGACTTCTCTTTTTCTATAAAAAAATCTAATTTATTTAATTTATTATTGAGATAATTTACATTTTTTATTGATAAAAAATTAAATTCATTTTTTAAATTAAAACTGAATTTAATAAATTGGGCATATTTTTTTTAGTACTTTTTGATTTTGTTTTTTTATATGTTTTTTTTGATATTCATTTAGTAAAATACTATATGAACTATCATTCAATTTTAATAACTTATCAAATCTTTTTGAAAAGACGATGATTTCTTCTTTTGATAATTTAAATAAATTAAAATTTTCTTTAATTTTTATTTTTTTCATATTTTATTCTCCTTAAATTGAAATGTATATTATTATTTAAAGTTAATTTTACATGTTTTTTTTATGATTTCATCACATTCTTGTTTTTTGATATCATGATTATTTAATTTTATATGATTTCTGCAATAAGTTCTTCATATGCTTGTTTTTTACGTCAATAATAAGGATTTTCTCAAATTGAACATAATTTATTTTCAACCGCTTTGAATATTTCTGATTCTTTAAGTTTTGTATTTAGCATTTTTGTTTCTAATTTAAAATCAAAAATAAGTTTTTTAATTTCTTCTAAATAAAAATAGGCGTTTCTCCCTTTATGTACTATTTTAAATGTTATCACATAAATGCTGAGAAAAGCCTATCTACGGACTTCTCCCCACATTTTTAATTCAAACATAGCATTACAGTTTCAAAACTAGGTATGTTATTGAATTTATATGCAGCTTCTTTTGAATATAAATGAATATGATGTTTTACAACTTTGATATGTGTTTTAAATGTTCTTCGTATATGTTTTCATACTGACTCAATTTGGTTGGTATTTACACCAGTTTTTGAAACATAGCCATCTTGATGATTAACTGTTTCATGCTTAGTGAAAACCAATTTCAAATCGCGATATCCTTTTCAAGAATCAGTATGTACATCACACTTTGAAGAAATGTGGTTTATTGCAAACTGCAAAAGATTTTTAATGTTTGCGTTTTTCAATACTTTCACAATCAGATTGTTGGTTGTTTTTTCATAGATACCAACAATCAAGGTTTTGTTCAACAAGGATCTTCCTTGTTTTTTAAAACCCATATGTGAAAGATACATTTCATCCATTTGCACTATGCCCTCAAAAATAAATTGAGGTTCTTGTTTAGCAATGGCACTTCGGATTTTATGACCCATTCTTCAAGCTGTTTTCAAGGTCACTGCCAATTCTTTTGCAACATCAGTTGATGGAATTCCATGTTTGGTGTTTATTCATCTAAAGATGAGATAAAACCAATATATTAAAGGTGTTTGTGACTTTGAAAATATAGTGCCCGTGAGAATACTGAATGTTTGATGACATTTCAAACATCTCATTTTTCTTAAATTTGAAGTATTCAAATTAAAACTAGAACACCTAATACATTTGCTTTGTTTCAAACTTGCTATATATGCAAGACATTGTTTTTCAGTTTGAAAAGTATTATTAAACTCATTCAATTTCATTGTTTCCTCCACAAGTACATGTGGGGAGAAGTCCGATTTTGATTTAAATCAGTAGTTGAAAAATCACGATTTAATAAATTATCATATCTTAAACTTCCTGATTTAGTTTTATAATCAAATTTCTTTATGCGAACCTTAGCTTTTAAACCCATATTTCTCATATATCTATATACAACATGAAATTTTAATTTTAAATTATAAATTTTGTTAATTCATAAAGTTATCATTTTATAACCATAAATTTCTTTAAATTCATAAAAAATATTTTTAATTATATTAGCTAAAAATTTATCTCATTTATTAAATTCATTCATTCCGTTTTTAATTCATTTGTAATATCCTGATTTTGAAACCTTTAAAAATCAACATAAATAACTAATCTGATATTTTTTCTTCAAGGAGAAAATCAGAAAATATTTCTTCTTTTTTGTCGATTTTTCTAAATACTTTTTTATATCGTTCATTACCTCAATATATTGAATTAATTCTTGTTTTGTCATTTCATTAAAATTTAAAGATTTGGGTCGACCTGTTCTTTTGGTTTTTTTAGCACGAATTCCATTGGCATATTCTAAACCTTCTTCACCTAATAATTTGTATGCTTTAATTCATTCTTTTATTGATGATCGGCCAATACCATATTCTAATGCAGTTTTATCAATCGTTTTAATTTTACTTATTTTTATTATTTTTAACTTTTCTTCTTTTGATAGTCATTTAGCCATAAAAAAAATTAACACCTTCCTTAAAGTATTTTTAACACAAAGGTTACAATTCTGTGTCTACTTTATTCTAGATGTTCAATTTCAATTTTCGTTAAATAGTGTCCAATAAAGTGGAACCCATCCAATAATTTTTAATCATATATACCTATTATTTTTAAAATATATAATCATTTTAACTTATTTTCAAAAAGATTTTAAACAGGTTCTAACTAAAATTTGATATTGGACTAGTACTTTGTTCAGATAATCTATTTTCCTTGTTATTATTTCAACAACTAATAGTACCTATAGAAGAAACATTTGTATTTATAGTAGTTTTACTAAAACTACTAAAATTTGATATTGGACTAGTACTTTGTTCAGATAATCTATTTTCCTTGTTATTAGGTTCTTTTTGTAATATTTTTTCTATTGAAAAGGAAAAAAATGAATTAGTGTTATTATCATTTTTTTTAATTTTTTTATTTTCATGTCAAAGATCATGATTTTCAAGTTCTAAATCATCACAAATTTTGTTATATTGAGTTATTTCTTTTTCAGAATTTGAATCTAGTGTAGAAAAAATATTATTAACTTTAATTTTTATCAAATTGTCTTCTAAAAAATATTTTTTATTATCATTTTTTTTAAGTTTTTTATTTTCATGTCAAAGATCATGATTTTCAAGTTCTAAATCATCACAAATTTTTCTTATACGAGTTATTTCTTTTTCAGAATTTGAATTTTCTTTTTTTAATTGATTGATTTTTCTTTTTAATTCATTGATTTTTTTCTTTTGGTCATCGTAATTTTTATAATTTGGTAAATACGAAAAATTCTGATAATTAAATTCATTTTGATAACTTGGTAAATACGAAAAATTCTGATAATTAAATTCATTTTGATAACTTGGTAAATACGAAAAATTATGATAATTAAATTCATTTTGATAACTTGCTAAATTATTAATTATATTTAAAGATGTTTGATTATCTATTAAATTTTTATTTTTTTCAAATGAAGATAAATTCGAAATATATTGATAATGTTGATTTTCAAAATTTAATTTTATTTCAATCAGATTTGATATTTTATTATCTGGTTCAAAGATTTCACCATTTCTATTAATTTTACAATTTAAAAGATTGGTCATTGCTTCGATTTCAATTGATCCGCCTCAAGTACCATTTTTTCTCATTTTTTCTAAAATTATTTTTATTTGATTTTCTTCCTTAATTTCTTTTTTACCTTCTTTATTAAAAAATTTATTAGCAATTTCACTATCTAACAAAGCGGATCTAAAATTAGCTTTATTATTCGGACGTTTTGTATTTAAATTTGTTTCAATATAATCACAAATACGATCACGAAAAATTTTAACTAATTTTTCATTTTCTTTATCAGAAAAATTAAAATCATCAAAATTAAAAATTCGTTCTCAACCTATTTCACTACCAAAAAGTGATGTATATCTATTTTTAAATTCTTCTTGATTAATTTTAACTTGTTCTAAATATGAAACCATTACTGCTCAAAATAAACAGTTTCCATCTTTTGGTACATTTATTAAAATATTAATATTTGCCATTTTAGTTAACAACTCTTTCTTTTTTAAATTAATTAATATTATTTTTAAGTTTACATTAAACTGAATGATTTTAATTTTGATTTTACTTTTTCTTTAAATTCTTTATTAATTTCAGTTAGATTTAAAAGTGAATCGGTTGCTGATAAACAATTAGTAGTGCTTTTTATACCTGCTGTTATTTGTCCTATAATTGGAATACAAGAAGTTGTTGTTGCAATTACAGTAGTAATGTCAGAAATAATTTTTTTCTTTTTGGGTTTTTCTTGGATTTTTTTAACTTGATTTTTCAAATTTTCTACATTGATTTCAATCATTAATTTTTCTAAAAATTCCTCTTGGATTTTTTTATGAGTTTCAGATTTTTCAGATTTTTTTATAATAGACTTCTCTTTTTCTATAAAAAAATCTAATTTATTTAATTTATTATTGAGATAATTTACATTTTTTATTGATAAAAAATTAAATTCATTTTTTAAATTAAAACTGAATTTAATAAATTGGGCATATTTTTTTTAGTACTTTTTGATTTTGTTTTTTTATATGTTTTTTTTGATATTCATTTAGTAAAATACTATATGAACTATCATTCAATTTTAATAACTTATCAAATCTTTTTGAAAAGACGATGATTTCTTCTTTTGATAATTTAAATAAATTAAAATTTTCTTTAATTTTTATTTTTTTCATATTTTATTCTCCTTAAATTGAAATGTATATTATTATTTAAAGTTAATTTTACATGTTTTTTTTATGATTTCATCACATTCTTGTTTTTTGATATCATGATTATTTAATTTTATATGATTTCTGCAATAAGTTCTTCATATGCTTGTTTTTGACGTCAATAATAAGGATTTTCTCAAATTGAACATAATTTATTTTCAACCGCTTTGAATATTTCTGATTCTTTAAGTTTTGTATTTAGCATTTTTGTTTCTAATTTAAAATCAAAAATAAGTTTTTTAATTTCTTCTAAATAAAAATAGGCTTTTCTCTTTTTATGTACTATTTTAAATTTTATCACATAAATGCTGAGAAAAGCCTATCTACGGACTTCTCCCCACATTTTTAAATCAAACATAGCATTACAGTTTCAAAACTAGTTATGTTATTGAATTTATATGCAGCTTCTTTTGAATATAAATGAATATGATGTTTTGCAACTTTGATATGTGTTTTAAATGTTCTTCCTATATGTTTTCATACTGACTCAATTTGGTTGGTATTTACACCAGTTTTTGAAACATAGACATCTTGATGGTTAACTGTTTCATGCTTAGTGAAAACCAATTTCAAATCGCGATATCCTTTTCAAGAATCAGTATGTACATCACACTTTGAAGAAATGTGGTTTATTGCAAACTGCAAAAGATTTTTAATGTTTGCGTTTTTCAATACTTTCACAATCAGATTGTTGGTTGTTTTTTCATAGATACCAACAATCAAGGTTTTGTTCAACAAGGATCTTCCTTGTTTTTTAAAACCCATATGTGAAAGATACATTTCATCCATTTGCACTATGCCCTCAACAATGAATTGAGGTTCTTGTTTAACAATGACACTTCGGATTTTATGACCCATTCTTCAAGCTGTTTTCAAGGTCACTCCCAATTCTTTTGCAACATCAGTTGATGGAATTCCATGTTTGGTGTTTATTCATCTAAAGATGAGATAAAACCAAGATATTAAAGGTGTTTGTCACTTTGAAAATATAGTGCCCGTGAGAATACTGAATGTTTGATGACATTTCAAACATCTCATTTTTCTTAAATTTGAAATATTCAAATTAAAACTAGAACACCTAATACATTTGCTTTGTTTCAAACTTGCTATATATGCAAGACATTGTTTTTCAGTTTGAAAAGTATTATTAAACTCATTCAATTTCATTGTTTCCTCCACAAGTACATGTGGGGAGAAGTCCGTTAATTAAATTAAGAAAAGAATTAAAACAGTTACTAATGGAAAATGATATTTTAAAGCAAGCAGCACTAATAATAGGCAGAAAGTAGAGATTATTGTAAATAATAAATCTAAATATAAAATTAGTACAATGTGTCGTTTTTTAAAACTTTCTAAATCAACATATTATTTTAATTTAAAGAAAAAAGAAAATAAAATTCAAAATAATATTTATGATAAAGCTGTTATTAGTGCTTTTAAAGAAAATAAAGAAGTTTATGGTACTAGAAGATTAAAAGTTATAATATCAAACCAAGAAATTTATTTATCACGCAGAAAAATTAAAGAAATTATGAATAAACATAATTTAATATCAAAATACACTAAATTAAGATACAAAAATCATCATAATAAAGTCAATGATAGTCAAATAACTAATCTTGTTAATAGAAACTTTAGTAATAAAGCTAAAAATGAAGCTATTGTTAGTGATTTAACTTATGTGCAAGTTAATGGCAAATGAAACTATATTTGCTTATTAATCGACCTATTTAACCGCGAAATTATCGGACATAGTGTAGGTACTAAAAAGATGCATCATTAGTATATTAAGCATTTATGCAATCAAATCGCTGTTTAAAAAATATGCAAATATTTCATAGCGATCGCGGTAATGAATTTAATAATAAAATTATTGATAAACTTTTACTAGCATTCAACATTAACCGCTCTTTAATCAAAAAAGCCTGTCGTTATGATAAAGCTGTTGATGAAGCAACTTTTAAAACTTTTAAGACTGAATTTATTAATGATAAAAATTTTACATCATTAATCCAATTAAAATTAGAGTTATTCGATTACATCAACTGATACAACAACATAAGAATTCACAGCACTTTAAACTACTTAACTCCAGTTAATTATCAAAAGCAAATGTCTACCAAAAAATATTCCTAAAAAGTGTTGCCATTCCACACGCTATATCTTTACCATCAACTTTTTGCATAAAACCACCATCCAAATTAAGATGCCTTTATTTGCTTATATTTGTTGTTTTTAGTGAGGTTTAAGAATATGAATACAAAACCATTCATATTCTTAAATTCAACGCTTTTTAATTATTCAAACACTATATTATTATACATTGTTACATGTTGTTTACAAATTCTGTTTTTCTTTAAAAATTTTTACTACAAAATCTTTTTCAATTTCTATAATTTCACTTAATGAAAAAGATTTATTAAATTTTTCACCTAAATTTTTAATATAAAATTTTCATTCTTTATTGTCAATTTTTAATCAAATTGTTTCACTAATCATTTCTTTTCATTTTCAAGTTTGAAAGACTAGCGTAGAATTTTGTTCAAGAAAATAAACATTACATTTATCACTTAAATTATTCTTCTTTAATCAATTTTGATACTTTGATAGAAGTTCTTGTTCTTTATTTGTTAATTGCATAATTTTATTCTCCTAATCTTTTCATGAACTTTGATTAGAATTATTATTACTATTTTTTTGTTCATTTAAAATTTGTAAAATCATATCTAATTTTTGATTTATGTTATTATCAAAGCTAATCAATTTTTTTAAAGGGCTTTTCTCCCTTTATGTACTATTTTAAATTTTATCACATAAATGCTGAGAAAAGCCATAATTAAACCATTATTATTAAATGATGAACAGGTAAAAAAGATTTTAAATAATATTGATAGTGATTAATGAATGTAGTAATTATTAATTATTTCACAATTTTGAATGGCATCTCAAAAATTATTATTTTTATTTTTTATTTTAAAAATAAAAATAATAATTATGAATAAAATTGTCATATATAGTAACATTGGGCTTATTATTAAACATAAAATAACTCCAGTTTGTAATTGTACTCAAGCTTGATAATTTTCTGCGTGATGTGTTGCATTGCAAATGTAAGTTGTAGAATGAAATAATATAAAACTTAAACCAAAGTGTTTTAATACAGAAAATCCACTAGAGTACTTTGAGTGTTTATGATGTTTATAATAAATAAAATGATGAAAATCACTAAATCAAATTAAATATAAACCTATAATTGCAATTAAAATTATAAATGCAAACAATATTGCAGTTATCAATTTTAATATTTTAATTTTTTTCATTTTTTGTTACCTCGTAAGTTTAAAAAATTTTACTTATTTTTTAACAAATTTTGTATATTTTACAATATTTTTATTAAAAAAATCAAAAATTTTTAGTATTTATGTATAATGAAAATACTTACCTATAGAGGGGTTATGGAGAAAAAATAAGTTGTATACACTTCTTAAAAAAAGTTATCTAAGTGAGTTTTAACAAATTTTCTTAGATAACTTTTTTATTTTTTAATTTCATTTTCATATCTTTTTTTTATCTTCTAAAGTTAAATTTTGATATTTAACTTTTCTTTTTACTTCTAATAAATAATCACAGTTTTTAGTAATAATTATCATATTTTTTATTATTTATGTAAAATTCAACAGAAATATATTTTAGACATATTCCGTAATTAAATTTTTTAAAAGTCAATTAATAATTTTAAAAAATTTAATTACGGAATATGTCTTTTAACTAATTCAAAAGGTGGAGTTGGAAAAACTACATTAACTTTAAATTTAATTAATGTTTTATCTCAATTAGATAAAAAAATTATTGTTTTTGATATTGATCCGCAAGCCAATTTAAGTAGAGCATTATTATCAAATTATACTAGTAAAAAAAATATAGAATTATGATTTAAAAACTCTGATGAAAAAGAATTATTAAATTCAATTGAAAAAACAAATTTGACAAATGTTTATATAATTCCAGCATATAGTAATATTGTTTTAGAAACTAATAATAGTGTAACTGCAAAAAGTATGAGCGAGTTAATTTTAAAAAACAATTTAATAAAAATGAAAAAACAATGAAAAGATAAAATAGATTACATTTTTTTTGATTCATTTCCATCAATGAATAAAATTTTATTAAGCGTTTTACTTGCTAGTGATGAAATAATAATTCCGATTGAACCACACAAATTTAGTTACGAAGGTTTTAAAACTATTTCTGAACCATATGAAAGTGCTATTAAAACGTTAAATGAAGTTGGATTAAATATAAAAAATAATATGAATTATTTTTTAATTAATAAAGTTCAAAGGAATAAAACTCATGAAGCTGTAATTGATATTTTAAGAGATACGGATATCGGAAATAAAATGCTTAATACAATGATACCTTTATCAAAGGTAAAACAAAGAGAAACTATGTTAATGAAATTTTCATCAATTACCCAAAAAAATCCTATTGGAATTTTAATTAAAAGACATATTCCGTAATTAAATTTTTTAAAAGTCAATTAATAATTTTAAAATTTATTTTATAATTTTGTTATTAACAATAAATTTAGAAAAGTGTTGATAAAAATGATTTTTGAAAATTTAAAAAAATTAAAAAATGAAGAATTTTATAGATATTTTGGTATAAAACGTTTTCATTTTAATGAAATGTTAGAAAAATTAATTGAAATAGAAAAATTAGAAAAAAATAAAGGTCGAAAAAATAAACTTTCAGTAGAAGAAAGATTAATGATGACTTTATTATACTGAAAAGAATATTATACTTTTTTTCAAATGAGTATTAAATCTAAAATGAGCCCATCAAGTTGTTTTCGAAATATTACTTGAGTAGAAAATAAACTTAGTAACCACAAAGATTACCAATTTTTAAAAGAAAGATATAAATTAAAAATTGATAAAAAACAAGAAAATTCAAATGAATTTCAATTTTATTTAATTGATTCAACTGAGATTGAAATTGAAAGACCAACTAAAAAAAACTACAGTTAGAATATTTTTCTGGTAAAAGTTGAATGTATTCTATAAAATTTCAAATTGTATATGATTTTTTTAATAAAAAAATTGTTGATATTTTTGCTGATAATGGTAAAGTGCATGATTTTCAAATATTAAAAAATTCAAATCTTGAATTTTCAGAAAAAACAATAATTATTGGTGATTTAGGATATCAAGGTATACAAAATATTTATAAAAATACAATAATACCAATTAAAAGAACTAAAAATAAAAAATTAACTAAACAAGAAAGAAAATACAATAAGATTGTATCTAAAATTAGAATTAAAGTTGAACATGTCTTTGCTTGATTGAAAAGATTCAAAATTTTAGTAAATAAATGTAGAAAATCTAAATTTAGACTTATGTACTTAAGATTTAACTTACTTTGTGAAATTTTTAATAAAATAAAACCATTAAAATAAAAAAAATATTAAAAATATTTTTTTAAAATTTAAATTTTTATCGAGTTAATATAAAAATATTATTAACAATTTTTTGTTTAAAATGTAAACTCATTTTTTAAACTATTTTTTCAAAAAATATTTATTTCTATATTCAATAACACTAAATAGTTTTAAAACAATTTTATTGACAATTAATTAAATTTAATTACGGAATATGTCCAAAGAATTAATAGAAAAAGAAGTTTTATAATTATGAAAAAAAGTAGTAGTAACGATTTTAAAAATATGTTAAAGCAATCAATTATTAGTATTGATCAAAAAGATAAAAATAATGAAGATAATTATTATCAACTTAATGAAATGATATTAAATGAAGATATGTTTCCACTCAAAGAAAAAATACCAAAAAAAACTGAATTATCTAAATCATTAACTTCTATCAAACAATTTAATATAAATAATAATGAAAATATTAAATCTTTAAAAGCAAAAATTGCTAAACCTAAAAAAGAAAGAAAAGTTTATACAACCATTTATATTAAATCTTCAATAAATGATAAGATGCAAGCTTTAGCGGAACAATTTAATATTTCTAAAGGAGAATTATTGGAAAATATTTTTATTGAATTTACAAAATAGTATTTCTTTTCGTTATAGAAGTTTTTATAACGATTTCTTAACTATTGACGTTAAAAAACAAGTATATGAAGAACTTATTGCAGAAATTATATAACAAAATTAGTTAATAAAAAAGAACCTAATGGTTCTAAATTTGCACTAGGTTTGGTTACCCAGCAGGATATTTCTACCCCTCAAGTATATAGGGGCTTTGCCCCTAGTTGCTTCGCAACTCACCCCAGTGGCGTAAACGCCACGGCCAACCAACCAAGGTTCTGGTTGGCTTCGACCAATAATATAGGTTTACTCTATTTTAACATCTTTCTTATTTTTCTTAGAATATTTATTTCTATAATAACAAGTACGGCATACAGTATTTTCAGTTTCTTTCTTTTCAGTCTGTAATATATTATCCAACTTATCTAATCCTACTGCTCTAATATCATCAACAGTAAAATCTAATGCTTGTGATTGTTCATAGTCTTTAACAGTACTTAATTCACTCTTTAAAGAATGAATATAATTTAAAGCACGACTATTATATCTTTGTAAATAAGACCTAGGAAATCATAAACTAAAAGTCATAGTTTCACCACTATAACTAAGTGGTAATCCACCACGTTTAATTATTCGCTTTGTTTGTCTTTTAGACAATACAACTTTATTATAATCATCAACATTAGTATAAATATTTAGGACATATTCCGTAATTAAATTTAATTAATTGTCAATAAAATTGTTTTAAAACTATTTAGTGTTATTGAATATAGAAATAAATATTTTTTGAAAAAATAGTTTAAAAAATGAGTTTACATTTTAAACAAAAAATTGTTAATAATATTTTTATATTAACTCGATAAAAATTTAAATTTTAAAAAAATATTTTTAATATTTTTTTTATTTTAATGGTTTTATTTTATTAAAAATTTCACAAAGTAAGTTAAATCTTAAGTACATAAGTCTAAATTTAGATTTTCTACATTTATTTACTAAAATTTTGAATCTTTTCAATCAAGCAAAGACATGTTCAACTTTAATTCTAATTTTAGATACAATCTTATTGTATTTTCTTTCTTGTTTAGTTAATTTTTTATTTTTAGTTCTTTTAATTGGTATTATTGTATTTTTATAAATATTTTGTATACCTTGATATCCTAAATCACCAATAATTATTGTTTTTTCTGAAAATTCAAGATTTGAATTTTTTAATATTTGAAAATCATGCACTTTACCATTATCAGCAAAAATATCAACAATTTTTTTATTAAAAAAATCATATACAATTTGAAATTTTATAGAATACATTCAACTTTTACCAGAAAAATATTCTAACTGTAGTTTTTTTTAGTTGGTCTTTCAATTTCAATCTCAGTTGAATCAATTAAATAAAATTGAAATTCATTTGAATTTTCTTGTTTTTTATCAATTTTTAATTTATATCTTTCTTTTAAAAATTGGTAATCTTTGTGGTTACTAAGTTTATTTTCTACTCAAGTAATATTTCGAAAACAACTTGATGGGCTCATTTTAGATTTAATACTCATTTGAAAAAAAGTATAATATTCTTTTCAGTATAATAAAGTCATCATTAATCTTTCTTCTACTGAAAGTTTATTTTTTCGACCTTTATTTTTTTCTAATTTTTCTATTTCAATTAATTTTTCTAACATTTCATTAAAATGAAAACGTTTTATACCAAAATATCTATAAAATTCTTCATTTTTTAATTTTTTTAAATTTTAAAAAATCATTTTTATCAACACTTTTCTAAATTTATTGTTAATAACAAAATTATAAAATAAATTTTAAAATTATTAATTGACTTTTAAAAAATTTAATTACGGAATATGTCTTTAGTTTAAACTTAACTAAAAATAACAAAATACGCATTCTTTTAACTTGCACAATATATTCCACTTTTTCACGTGCTTGTTTTGGTATTCTATCGGGGTGTTGTTCAATCATATACATAATTCCATTAAAATTATGACCTATTAATTTACAAAACATTCCTAAACTTTCTTGTGTTTCTTTAAATTCGGACGACAAATCATTACTATTAATTTTCAAACCTAACTCATCTAAAATAACCATATCACACTCTTTAAAAGCATAATTACTATTTAATTGATTAAATTTAAAAACATCATCATAAGAACAACGATAACTATAATCATTACGAACTTTAATAGGAATAGGACTTACTACCCTACCCTTATGTTTTTGTGCTAAACAACAAGCAAGAGCAGATTTACCAGTACGTGGTGGTGCTGAAATAATATAACTACCTACACGTTGTAATATCTTTATATTTTTTCTAGTTATTAAAAATGGATAAAATATTATTAATAATATAACTCCTAAAAGTAAATAACCATATCAAGGCATTATTTCAACTCCTAACCAACTAAAAATCCTACTGCTTTTAAAAATACTCATAAAGTTAAAACTTGTTCTAAACCACTAGTAAAATCAACATTTAAAACAGAACTAATAGTATCATCAAAAATACGTCTCAATAATCCATCAAGTTTAGTAAAAAATTCTCTTAATGGTTCCACCGGTAAAACTTTACCAACAACTCCATAAAGTACTCATCTAAAAGCATTACGTAAATGACCAAAAACATCATATCAACTAACTCGCTCATACTCAGGGTTAAAAGGACTATTTGGTGGTACTGGCGTAACTTTCTCGCTTGAAAAAATATTAATTTGACCAAAATTTAATTGTGGTGAAAAAGTTGGTCTAGTTGATTCACCATGAACATCAAAAAATACTGTTAAATGTCTTAAATTTGGAACACGAATAGGCATAGTAACAAAATTATATAAATCTTGCTGATAAATATCATTATCAACTTTACCTTTAAAAAACATATTTTGTATCACCAACATTATCTAAAAAACTAAAAACAAAATTAGCAGTAAAAGTTTTAAAATATTCATATTCAAAATAAAACATAAAACCTTGAATATAAAAACTTAAAGGTTTATCAATTTCAAAATTTAACTGTGTTTGAAAATTTATAATTCTTTTACCAGTATTAACAAAATTTAAATTATTAGTATTATTCTTTGCAACATAATTATGATTAAACATAATACGTGAAAATTCATCTAATTGTTTTCTATTAAAAGTATAAACACCAGTTCCCATATCTATCATTTGTGATGGAACACCAACTGTATCACTATAATAATAACATGTATATAAACCTTCATTATTTCCTATAAATTCACCACTTACTAATTTTAAATCCGGTTGGTCAACATCAAAATAAGCAGAATTTCATGGAATTGTTGCTCAATCATCAAAATCATGATATTTAACATGTTTAACCATTTCTTTTGTAATATCATAATTAACAACATTAGGGTCATTTGAAGCAATTAAACTAGTCGGTGCTTGAACAGAAGTATTTACAACAAAAAATAATTTAGCAAACTTAAATCACATAATTATTTACCAAATAAACATTTTAAAATTCACCATGAACCATAAAACAAAACAAATCCAATAAAAAACTGAGTTCCATAAACTACTAAATTTCATAAAATAGTAGTAAAATCATCAACTGGATTACCTATAAACATAGTTCAATAATCAACGATACATTGATGTATTTTATTGTAAATTTCTAAAACACTCATACTTAACACCTACCCAAACAATGACCTAAAAACAAATTTAATACTACGATAAATAAAATTAAAAAATACACCTAATACCAATCAAAAAGTCAAATTAAACAAAATATAAACTTCATCAGTAATATTAGTTTGATTTAAAAATATACCAATATCATTACTAGAAAATATAAAAATAAAATGCAATATACTAACAACAAAACTAGACATAACTATTCACCATATTTAAGTCTTACGTAATTAGCACGTCGTTCCATTCTTTCTTTAACTTCTTTTTGTTCCAATTTTCTTAAATGATGTTTGGCAATACTTGTACCAACAACATTATTTACATTACTAGCAAAACGACCAATAGTTTTAACATTACGTCCTAATGCTAATGTTGGTAACATCAACTCAGGTAAAATAACCCTAAATGCAAATCTAAGCAAAATCAAAAATATCATCAACGTACCCAAATTAAAACCTAAATCACCAAGTGGAAAACTAAAAAACTTCATAAAAATTGAAGCAAATAATTGCATAACAGTTGTAATAAAAGGTATAAACATAATTTCACATCCTAATGTCTTGTAAATCTAAATAATCCTAAAATTAAATAAAATACAAAACTAACATTTATTAAAGCAAGAATAGGCAAAGGTAAAGTGTATAAACTATCATAAAAGAACGACTTAATAAAAAGTGTCACAGTATGTAACCCAGCAAAAGAACTTAAATACTGCATATAAATAGTTTGTACCAAAGTATTAACAACTGGTAAAAGTCTACCCAATAAAGGTAAAACAAAAACCAAACTAAAAAATAACTTTACCATTTGCTTACTCCTTTCTAATTACTAATGAGTTCCATGGATAATATGACCAACAAACTGCTTAATAAATACAAGAACCATAAATACAATTGAAATTAACACCGGTCAATTTGTAAGTGTTCCACCGTCGCCAGTTGTAAATACTCAACCAAAAATATAAGTAAAAGCATTTAATAATTGTTGTCCTACACCACCAATCATATTTAATAATGCTGATAATCCAGCGGGCATATTAATCACCCCCTTTCTCTAATTCTTTTTGTTGTTTTTCCATTTCTAATTTACGTTTCTTCTTTTCAAAATCTTTACGACAAAAAGTACAATCAGGGTCATTTTCTGGATGGGTTACAATTTATTGGACACTAATTACGTAGACAAGTAAACAAATTTGTTAAAAGAAAGGAACTATAATTATGGCCAATATTAACTCATATACCGATGAATTTAAAAAACAAATAGTAGCTTTATATCAAAGTGGCAAATCAGTATCTTGCCTTGCTAAAGAATATAATGTTACAAGAGCAGCTACTTACAATTGAATTAAGCAATTTAGTAATTCAGGAAGTTTTAAAACTAAAGATAATCGTTCTTTTGAAGAAAATGAATTAATTAAATTAAGAAAAGAATTAAAGCAATTACGAATGGAAAATGATATTTTAAAGCAAGCAGCACTAATAATAGGCAGAAAATAGAAATTATTGTCAAAAATAAAGCTAAATATAAAATTCGCACAATGTGTCGTTTTTTAAAAATATCTAAATCAACATATTATTTTAATTTAAAGAAAAAAGAAAATAAAATCAAAAATAATATTTATGATGAAGCTGTTATTAGTGCTTTTAAAGAAAATAAAGAAGTTTATGGTACTAGAAGATTAAAAAAAATTCTAGAAAACCAAGAAATTTATTTATCGCGCAGAAAAATTAAAAAAATTATGAATGAACATAATTTAATATCAAAATATACTAAATTATCATTCAAAAATCATAATAACAAAGTTAACGATAGTCAAATAACTAATCTTGTTAATAGAAAATTTAAGAATAGGATTAAAAATGAAGTTATTGTTAGTGATTTAACTTATGTACAAGTTAATGGTAGGTGAAACTATATTTGCCTATTAATAGACCTATTTAACCGCGAAATTATCGGACATAGTGTTGGAGTTAAAAAAGATGCATCATTAGTACATCAAGCATTTATGCAATCAAATCGCTGTTTAAAAGATATTCAAATATTTCATAGTGATCGCGGTAATGAATTTAACAATAAAATTATTGATAAACTTTTACTAGCATTCAACATTAACCGTTCTTTAAGTAAAAAAGGTTGTCCTTATGATAATGCTGTTGCTGAAGCAACTTTTAAAACTTTTAAAACCGAATTTATTAATGATAAAAATTTTACATCATTAATCCAATTAAAATTAGAATTATTTGATTACATCAATTGATATAACAATATAAGAATTCACAGCACTTTAAACTACTTAACTCCAGTTAAATATTAACAACAAATGTTTACCAAAAAATAGTCCTAAAAAGTGTTGCCATTCCAATTATGAGGCTTTTATGTAATCTGTGTATCTTTGTTTTACAAAGTACTAGTTTAGATTAATTCTATCTTCAAATTTTATCATAAAATGAGCAATTGCTGTATTTCAATTTTGAATGGGCATTGTTCATTTTTTTGTTATATTTTCAATTGCTAAATAAAATATTTTAAAAACTGCCATATCATTAGGAAAAACTTTTTTATTTCTGATAACTTTTCGTAATTGACTATTTACAGATTCAATAGCATTTGTTGTATAAATAACTCTTTTGATTTCTGTAGGATAACTAATAAAAACCATTAAATTATCTCAATTTTTATATCAAGATTTAGCAATTTGAGGATATTGTTTATTTCACTTATTTTCAAAGGATTCTAAAGCCTGCATTGCTTGTTCTTCACTACATGCAGTATAAATTGGTTTTAAATCTGCAACTAGAGATTTTCTATGCTTATATGAGACATATTTCAAACTATTTCTAATTTGATGAACTATGCATAATTGATGTTCTGTTTTAAGATAAACTGATTGTATTGCTTCTGACATGCCTGTTAAATTATCACTGCAGGCAATAAGAATATCATTTAAGCCACGATTTTTCATTTCTGTGAAATTTGCTAATCAAAATTTAGCACCTTCATTTTCACTAATTCATAAACCTAAAACATCTTTTTTACCTTCTAAATCAACTCCTAAAGCTATATAAACTGATTTATTAATAATCCTTTTATCTTGTCGTACTTTCACTACTATGCAATCAAAATAAACAATCGGATAGACACTTTCTAATGGTCGATTTTGCCATGCTTTTACATCATCAATAACATCATCAGTAATTTGACTAATAACACTTTCACTAATATCAGCACCATGATATAACTCTTGTAATTGCATTCTAATATCTGATAATGTCATACCTTTTGCATATAAAGAAAGAACTTGTTGATCAAAACCATCAAATCTTCTTTGTCTTTTTGCAACTATTATAGGATTAAAATTACTATTGCGATCTCGTGGTACATCAATCTCAATTTTACCTTGTTGAGTTATTATTTTTTTTGAACTTATACCATTACGAGCATTGTCACTATTACTATGTTGATTCTTTTCATATCCCAAATAATTTTGCATCTCAGAATTCAACATTTTTTCTACTAATCTTTTTGTTAATTCTTTATACAATCCTCCCTCTTTAAAAACTGTTGTTAAATCTTCAGTATTTTCTAATAATAAATCTACTGCTTTTGATATTGGATCATTATTATTAATATTTTGCTTTTTAGCCATCTGTAACTCACTCTTTCTAGTCATTTAATTATATTTACTAGAATTAATTAAACATAGTTATTTTTGTAAGTTACACAGATTACTAAACATTACTCCAATTATTAGTATTAGTTGTTACTTTCATTTTTTTAAATTCATTTTTATTGACTAGACATTTATAAATGCCATTAGTTTTTAAAGCATAAATATTATCTTTTGCGTCAAATTTTAAACTTATTATTAATCCATTTATGCCTTTCATTTTTATGAATGTATTTTTATCATTACTATATTTATAAATACCATCATTAGTTATTGAATATATTTCACCTTTATTATTTTTATATAAATCAGAAAAAATAAAATCATTATTGCTTTGATGAACATTATTTTTTTTAAAACAATCATTTTGTAATGTGATTGTGCTTAAGTTAAAATTATTAATACAATTTTCAATAGTTATTGTAAATGCTAAGATAGTTAATATTGTTAATATTTTTTTCATTAAAAATCTCCTTTTTGTTTTTTTCTATAACTTTTATAATAATATGTTATTTTATATTTTAAAAACGTAAAAAAGAAAATGCAATAAAAGTATCTAAAAACTAAAAAAAATAGTTTAATAGTAATTTTTGAATCTTGAAAATTATAAAAAAATATGTAATTAAAAATTTTATTATTTATATTAGTTTTTTAATAATTGATTAGCGAAATATTTGGTCAATAACTCCACCACCAAGACAAATATCACCATCATAAAAAACAGCGGTTTGACCGGGCGTAATAGCGCGTATCTTTTCTGAAAATTCAACCTTAATTTCATCATTATTAATAAAATTAATAATAACAGCAATATCAGATTGACGATAGCGAAATTTTGCATTACATTTTAAAGAGTTTTTTAATGTACTATTATTAATTCAATTCAATGATTTAACAGTACAACTGCTATTCATTAGTCATTTATTTTCATTATCATTAGCAACATAAAGGATATTATTAGTAACATCTTTTTCAACAACAAAATATGGAACTTTCATTCCTGAAAGATTAATACCTTTTCTTTGACCAAGTGTATAGTAGTAAACACCATTGTGATTACCAATAGTAGTTTTGGTATTAATATCAACAATTTTGCCAGGATTAGCTGGTAAATAATTTGTTAAAAATGTTTGAAAATTACGATTACCAATAAAACATATGCCAGTAGAATCTTTTTTTGTTGCTGTTGGTAAATTATATTTTTTTGCTAATTCCCTAACTTCAGTTTTAGTTTTATTACCTAAAGGAAATAAACTATATTTTAATTGTTTTTGTGTTAATTGACATAAAAAATAACTTTGATCTTTATTATCATCAATTCCTTTTAATAACTGATATTGTTTAGTAATTGGATTGTAGTTAATTCGTGCATAGTGCCCCATTGCAATATAATCTGCTTTTAAATTTTTTTGTGCATATTTTAAAAAAGCATCGAATTTAATATATTTGTTACATAGAATATCGGGATTAGGAGTACGACTTTTTTTAAATTCTTCAAGAAAATAAGTAAAAACATTATCTCAATATTCCTTAACAAAATCAATTCTTTCTAATTTAATATTTAATTTTTGGCAAACAGCTAAAGCATCAAGATAATCTTGTTCTTGTGGACAAATATCTTGATTATTGTTACCTTGTAAATCATTATTTAAAAGTGAATCTCAATTACGCATAAAAAGACCAATAACTTCATGGCCTTCTGCTTGTAAAAGTGCTGCTGTTACTGATGAATCAACACCACCACTCATACCAACAACAATGCGTTTTTTTTCTGTCATTTTTTACTCCTTAATACTTTTCATAAATGCTTAATAATTGTAACAAATATATAATAAATACCCAAATAAATATTTTTAAATTATTGAATTTATATATTAGACTTCTTGCAAAACCTATCTATTAAAAATTTAATTTTTAAAATAAAATTAAAAATAAAAAAGATAGGTAATCTATGATGTTTGATAAATTAAAAACTATTAAGGACATATTCCGTAATTAAATTTAATTAATTGTCAATAAAATTGTTTTAAAACTATTTAGTGTTATTGAATATAGAAATAAATATTTTTTGAAAAAATAGTTTAAAAAATGAGTTTACATTTTAAACAAAAAATTGTTAATAATATTTTTATATTAACTCGATAAAAATTTAAATTTTAAAAAAATATTTTTAATATTTTTTTTATTTTAATGGTTTTATTTTATTAAAAATTTCACAAAGTAAGTTAAATCTTAAGTACATAAGTCTAAATTTAGATTTTCTACATTTATTTACTAAAATTTTGAATCTTTTCAATCAAGCAAAGACATGTTCAACTTTAATTCTAATTTTAGATACAATCTTATTGTATTTTCTTTCTTGTTTAGTTAATTTTTTATTTTTAGTTCTTTTAATTGGTATTATTGTATTTTTATAAATATTTTGTATACCTTGATATCCTAAATCACCAATAATTATTGTTTTTTCTGAAAATTCAAGATTTGAATTTTTTAATATTTGAAAATCATGCACTTTACCATTATCAGCAAAAATATCAACAATTTTTTTATTAAAAAAATCATATACAATTTGAAATTTTATAGAATACATTCAACTTTTACCAGAAAAATATTCTAACTGTAGTTTTTTTTAGTTGGTCTTTCAATTTCAATCTCAGTTGAATCAATTAAATAAAATTGAAATTCATTTGAATTTTCTTGTTTTTTATCAATTTTTAATTTATATCTTTCTTTTAAAAATTGGTAATCTTTGTGGTTACTAAGTTTATTTTCTACTCAAGTAATATTTCGAAAACAACTTGATGGGCTCATTTTAGATTTAATACTCATTTGAAAAAAAGTATAATATTCTTTTCAGTATAATAAAGTCATCATTAATCTTTCTTCTACTGAAAGTTTATTTTTTCGACCTTTATTTTTTTCTAATTTTTCTATTTCAATTAATTTTTCTAACATTTCATTAAAATGAAAACGTTTTATACCAAAATATCTATAAAATTCTTCATTTTTTAATTTTTTTAAATTTTCAAAAATCATTTTTATCAACACTTTTCTAAATTTATTGTTAATAACAAAATTATAAAATAAATTTTAAAATTATTAATTGACTTTTAAAAAATTTAATTAATTGTCAATAAAATTGTTTTAAAACTATTTAGTGTTATTGAATATAGAAATAAATATTTTTTGAAAAAATAGTTTAAAAAATGAGTTTACATTTTAAACAAAAAATTGTTAATAATATTTTTATATTAACTCGATAAAAATTTAAATTTTAAAAAAATATTTTTAATATTTTTTTTATTTTAATGGTTTTATTTTATTAAAAATTTCACAAAGTAAGTTAAATCTTAAGTACATAAGTCTAAATTTAGATTTTCTACATTTATTTACTAAAATTTTGAATCTTTTCAATCAAGCAAAGACATGTTCAACTTTAATTCTAATTTTAGATACAATCTTATTGTATTTTCTTTCTTGTTTAGTTAATTTTTTATTTTTAGTTCTTTTAATTGGTATTATTGTATTTTTATAAATATTTTGTATACCTTGATATCCTAAATCACCAATAATTATTGTTTTTTCTGAAAATTCAAGATTTGAATTTTTTAATATTTGAAAATCATGCACTTTACCATTATCAGCAAAAATATCAACAATTTTTTTATTAAAAAAATCATATACAATTTGAAATTTTATAGAATACATTCAACTTTTACCAGAAAAATATTCTAACTGTAGTTTTTTTTAGTTGGTCTTTCAATTTCAATCTCAGTTGAATCAATTAAATAAAATTGAAATTCATTTGAATTTTCTTGTTTTTTATCAATTTTTAATTTATATCTTTCTTTTAAAAATTGGTAATCTTTGTGGTTACTAAGTTTATTTTCTACTCAAGTAATATTTCGAAAACAACTTGATGGGCTCATTTTAGATTTAATAATCATTTGAAAAAAAGTATAATATTCTTTTCAGTATAATAAAGTCATCATTAATCTTTCTTCTACTGAAAGTTTATTTTTTCGACCTTTATTTTTTTCTAATTTTTCTATTTCAATTAATTTTTCTAACATTTCATTAAAATGAAAACGTTTTATACCAAAATATCTATAAAATTCTTCATTTTTTAATTTTTTTAAATTTTCAAAAATCATTTTTATCAACACTTTTCTAAATTTATTGTTAATAACAAAATTATAAAATAAATTTTAAAATTATTAATTGACTTTTAAAAAATTTAATTACGGAATATGTCTATTATTTTCTTTTAAAAAATCTAATAATTTATAATATTCACCATTAACAAATAATTCATATGCATTAGTTAATTTTTTATTATCTACTTTTCTATTAATAATAAATCCTTTTTTAAGTGCTTTAAATGCATGATGTCTATCAATTACATAAGGAATATTTTCTTTTTTAGCAGTAGTTTTAATTCAAGGTGCACCATCACCAATAAATATTAAACTACTTTTACTATAAATATATTGTAAATCAAGAAATTCATAAATTTTATCAATTAATTCTTGTCTTTTAATTCTTTGACCATTTTTAGTTTTCATATAAGTAATTTTTTTATCTTTTAAAACATTTCTACTTTTAGTTGATTTATCTAAATCTTTACCTTTATTTGCACTAATAGTACGAATACCATTTTTTTGTTTTTTGTTATTAAATAATGAAGAAATAAAACAATCATCCATATTTATAAATAATTTTTCATTTGGTAATACTACTTTTTTCTCTTTTATTTTTTCAACTTCAATTATTGCATTTTTCATTACATTAGTCATATATGTTTTAGAAAAATTACTATTTTTTAGGCCTAATAAAAAATTGGTATATTTTATAAAAATGACATGAGAGATAAAACTCTCATTTAATTTCTTATTAAATCTAACTATTAATGAAATACGCCCCTAACAATGTTATTAATCGTGCAAAAGTACCAATTTTTTTACAACTAGACCACTGTCTTGATCCACACTTTATTAAAACTAAAATTACATCTGATTTTAGTTCAGTTATGTTAAATTACAGCAACTATCCAATTAAAGAAAATATTGAAAAAACTAAAGATATTGTTCATTTTGCTGCTCCTTTGGGTATTGTTGTTGAATCAGAGATTTTTTACAATAATACAAAAGGAGATATTACTAATGATATTAATTTAATTGAACAAGCAATATTATTTAGAAATAAAACTAATATTAATGGTCTTGTATTTACTGCTATCAATAGTCATCATCAAGATAATAGACAAGATTTAAAAATTTCTCTAATTAAAGAAATTGCTATTAAAATGCCTGAAATTTTTTTAGTATTACATGATAATGTTACTATTAATAATGAACAATTAGCTCTAGTAATTAAAGCTGGTATTACTAAAGTTAATATTAGCAGTGATTTAAGAAAGATTTATGTTGAAAGTCTAAAAAAAAGTTTGCAAACTAATTCTAATTTATCTAATATTAATACCTTAATAGAAAATGCAATGATAGCTATTCAGAAATTTGTTGAAGAAAAAATAATTCTCTTAGGAGCAAATAATCGATATAAATTTTAGTTTTTATACTTATAGATTTTATTTCAAAATAAAAAGTGAACAATATTGTTCACTTAAAATAGTTACTATTTTATTTTTTTAAAATATAAATAATTAAGAAAATTGGTCAAAACTTTTTCATTCAAATTTATTATCCTATTTATAATAGGAGTTTATTATAAAGTAAAGATTAAAAAAATATATCTTTAATAGTAATAGCAATAAAGATAACTAAAAATAATATAGCTCCAGCAATACTGACAATAATTTTATATTTTTCATTTAATTTTTTTCTTGTTACGGCTTCAACTGCATTTTCAACAAATTTATAACCATCCAATGGCGGAATTGATAACATATTTAATAAAAATAAATTAGATGATAATAATGCTGCTCAACGAAAATATGTACTTGCTGCTTGTGTTGATGATAAATCAGGATTTAAAAAACTATTAGTTGATTTAACAATACCAACAGGTCCTGATAAATTTTGTCAATGAAAAGTAACTAATTGTCCTAATGCTTGTAAAAGACTGTAACTATCTTTAAAAGTATCAATGATACCATTACTAATAACTTGCCCTGCATTTAAATAATAACTACCTTGACTAACACCAATGAATAGCACCCCTTTTTGTTCTACAGGTTTAAAAGTAACAGTTTTATCGTCTTTATTATCAAAAGTAATTTTGTAATCAGCAATAACTGTACCATTAGTAGTCTTTTTATTATATTTACTTAATCATGTTTGTAAATCATAATATGATTTAATTGATTGTTTAGATTCAATATCACCAGTATTATAAATACTAGTAATAGCATCAGTATCTAAAATTGGTAAACTTGGATTATCTTTATTATATTTTTGAACAGCTTCATATAATGGTCCTGTTGTTGCATAGGTTGGTGGCAAGTTAGGATCATATTTATGTGGATAAATTCCATATCCAATCATTAATAAAATAAAAGCTAATAATAAATTCATTAGTGCACCTGCACTAATGAAAGCTGCTTTTTTACCACGTTGCAAGTTTTCCATCATTCGTTTACTATCAATTACTTCATCTTCTCGTCCTTTAGGAGCATCAGCAATTTCTGAAGCAATAGAAACATAACCACCCAATGGTAATAGTCTTAAAGTATAACGTGTTTCTTTTTTACCTCACTGCAAAAGTTTTGGTCCCATACCAATAGCAAATTCATATACATATGCTCCTGATAATTTAGCAATTACAAAATGAGCAAATTCATGCAAGGTAATTAAAAATAATATTGTAAATAAACCAATTAAAATGGCTAAAAATATATACATAACTTCATCCTTAAATTTTATATATTAAGCAATAGCTGCTAGAGTAATTAGAAAACCAAAAATAACTACTGTTGAAAATGAATCTAAACGATCTAATAATCCTCCATGTCCAGGTAGAATATTTGAAAAATCCTTAACATGATAATTACGTTTCAAATAAGAAAATAATAAATCACCCATTTGACTAGCAATTGAAAGAATAAAACTAGTAGCAAAATAAGCAATATAGATTGGTGCTTTACTATTAACTTCTAAAAAAGGTAAGGGATTATAATTACTTGTTTCTAAAAAAACAGTTACTGTTATCATACTTAAAATAATTGCTGTTATTAAACCAGTAATAGCACCTTCTCAAGTTTTATTTGGTGATACACTTGCTGCCATTTTTGTTTTACCATAAATTATACCACCAATAAAAGCACCAACATCATTAGACATAACAATAATGAATAAAAACAATAATGTTGGTCATCCTAGTTTTGAAAGTTTAATTTCTGATAACATTAAAAAATTAACAGCTTTAACAACAAACACTAAATAAATAATTCAAGTAAAATTAAAAATAACATCACTTAATTGAAAATTTTTACTTCGTCAAGCAATTAAAATAAAAATACAAATGAAAAATAATAAAATTAATAAAGTCATTCAAGTTTCAAATCAATAATGATTATAAATATATGGACCAAAAGTTTCTTTACCAAGCGGAACTCATAAAAGTATGACTCCTGTTAAAATTATAGAAATTTTAAGTACAATTGATCAATTTGATTCTTTTTTTAAATTAATAATTTCTCATAAACAACCAATAAAAATTAAAGTATTAATTATCATAAATGTATAGGCTGATCACTGTGGTTTATTACCAAAAATTGGTTCTAAATAAACTGCCCCAATAAACATTCATAATACACCACAAGCAATTAACATAAAGCTTGTAAGAATACGATTTCGATAGGTTCTAAAAAAATTACTAAGTTTTGCAAAAAAAGAAACTTTAGATTTTATATTTTCTTTATTTATTATCTTTTTTTTCACAATATTTAACCCCTAACTATTTATTGCTTTATTGCTAAATTTTCATTAAATCGGCTTTTTTATTGTTTTCTATTAATACAAGTTCTTTAATTTTACTATCAGTTAAATCTTGAATTGTAGTTTCTGCATGCTTTTCTTGATCTTCTGGTAATTTTATTTTTTTCAGATTTTGAACAGCATCACGTCGACAATTACGGATTTTAACTTTATATTCTTCAGTTTTTTTACTCAAATCTTTAACTAAAGTTTTACGAACGTCTTCTGTTAATTGTGGGAAAATTAAACGTATATTCTCTGCTTCGCTTTTAATTTGTAATTTCAAATCAGCTTTTGTAACAGCTTCTGTAATGTCTTTAATTAAACTACGATCATATGGTTTAATTAATAATTGATGTGCTTCTGCTACTTTAACTTGGGCAATATTACTTAAACTATCAACACCACCATAACATCTAACATTAATTCCTTCTAAGATATTAGGATTAGCTCTTCCGGTGCGAATTTTGTTAATTTCATTTTTATAACGTAAAATTATTTCATTCATCAGATTTGTGGCTTCTAAAATAATAACTTCCATATTTGTTTTCCTCCTAGTTAATAATTTTAAGTTGTTTTTAAATCAAACTATAAAAATTATATAATAATTTTTATTAAAACCAATGGAAAACTATTTAAAAAAATAAAAAACATCATTAATTAATGATGTTTTTTATTAATATCTTTGGATTTTATTTTCATCATTGTTTAAATCAACTAATATAAAAATACCACCAATAATACCTAATGCAGCACCAAAGATAATTCCTAATATTGCTAAAGCAATTTTTTGATCAGTAGTCGCTTCACCTTTACTTACTTTTTTGTATAAAATAAAACCGGGTATTGTTCATAATAAAGGAATTATAAATATTGATTCTAAAATAAAAACAATAAATATTAATATACTTCCTGCTTTTAACATTTTTTTCTCCTTCTTTAATTTTTATAATTAATAATATCACTTAATAAAATTGAAATATACAATTGTGTCCTCACTTAAAGTTTAGTTTTTTAACTTATAAATGTTATCACTTTAATTACTATTAATTTCAAATGTCTAATTATTAATAATTTTGATTTATATTAATAGTAACAAAAAAATATGATAATTAACAACAACTGTCATTATATTTTTTAAAATATTTAATGATTTAAACAGTTGATGGTATACCACAGTCTATTCTAGGTAAAAGATGAACATCACCAAAATATATTGCTAAATAAACTTTTAAATTTCTAAAATTTCCTGTTACTAATGGACCATCAGCAACGCTAGCATGAAACTGGGTACTAACATTTGTATTTAATAGTTGAACTAGAGAATCAAATTGTTTTTGTTTACTTTCTGATTTTATTACTAATTTAAAATCATCAACAGACTCACCTTGTTTAAATCCTTGAGCAGCAGTTAATTTTAAACCATTTTTATCACTAATAAGTTCAGTAATAACTATATTTGAAATGTTTAATCCATCATTTTTAGCAGTATTAATAGTATAAGATTTTACTACACTATCATCATCTTTGCTTATAATATCAATTTGACAAGTACCAGCAAGAACTTTAAAATCAGTTCCTGTATTATTTTCTTCAGTTTTACCTGCTTCAGTACTTGTAACTTTTGCAGATAAGGTAGTAATTTTTAAATTTGTCAAGAAAAGTGGACAATTAAAGTAACCTTTTATTAAATTTTATAAAATAGTGTTTGTAAGTGTTAAATTTGTAGATATGAAGTAATTATTTGTTGATTTGGAATGAGCTAATCGATATTCGATTGGACTCATTCCTTTTAATTTTGTTTGAGGTCTATCGTTATTATAAAAGTAAATATATTTGGGTAAATTTTCTTTTATTCATTCAATAGTTCTGTTTTTTCTTAGAATTTGATATAGAAATTCTGTTTTCATTGTTCCAAATCAAGATTCAGTAGCACCATTATCACAAGAATTACCTCTTCTAGACATCGAAATTTTTATTTTTAATTCGTCACATAAGGTTTTATAAGAAGGATTTGTATAATGAAATCCTTGGTCTGATTGTAAAATTCATGAAGTAGGTTTTTGAGCATTAACTCAAGCTTGAATAATGTTTTGGACAACAAATGTCATATCTAAACTTGCGCTTATTTTATAATCTAATATTTCATTATTATGAAAATCTTTAACAATTGATAAATAATATGTTTTACCATTAGTCAATAAATAAGTTATATCAGTACCTAATTTTTGATTTAAATCAGTAGTTGAAAAATCACGATTTAATAAATTATCATATCTTAAACTTCCTGATTTAGTTTTATAATCAAATGTCTTTATGCGAACCTTAGCTTTTAAACCCATATTTCTCATATATCTATATACAACATGAAATTTTAATTTTAAATTATAAATTTTGTTAATTAATAAAGTTATCATTTTATAACCATAAATTTCTTTAAATTTATAAAAAATATTTTTAATTATATTAGCTAAAAATTTATCTCATTTATTAAATTCATTCATTCCGTTTTTAATTCATTTGTAATATCCTGATTTTGAAACCTTTAAAAATCAACATAAATAACTAATCTGATATTTTTTCTTCAAGGAGAAAATCAGAAAATATTTCTTCTTTTTTGTCGATTTTTCTAAATACTTTTTTATATCGTTCATTACCTCAATATATTAGACTTCTTGCAAAACTATGATATTAATCACATTTTTTAAGTTTAAAAATTTATTTTAATAACACTTTTAATATTTTTTAAAAATTATTGTTCAAAATATGTTTTATTTTTTGTCATTAAAATACAACAAAAATTATTATTTCAAATAAAAAAATAAAATATTAAATTATCAAATATATTTAAATTAATAATTGTAAATTATAAATTGAAGCTATTAAATTAAATCTTAATGCAAATTTTTTGCTTCTATTTCGATATTTTTCACTAATAATTTTAAATTTTTTAAGAATCGCAAAAACATGTTCAATAACAACTCTCATTTTTGAAATAGCCTTATTATTTTTCTTTTCTTCTTTAGTTAAAGGGTTTTTCTTTGATTTTCGTTTAGGTAATAAGACATTTTTATGTATGTTTTGTATACCTTGATATCCTAAATCTACTAAAATAGTTGTTTCTGATAAAAATTTCGTTTTTGAATTTTTTAAAATTTTAAAATCATGATTTTTACCATAAGAAAAATAAGAACTTATAATTTTTTTACTATCTTTTTCAATTATGACTTGAGTTTTTATTGTATGTTTTTTCTTTTTTCCTGAATAATATTGTTTTTGACTTTTTTTGGGCGTTGAATAGTACTTTCAGTCACATCAATGATAACTGTTTTATCTTTAAAATTATTATTTAACAGTGATTTTTGCCCATCAAGTTGTTGAAAATCAGGATGTTTTATTAAAGTATTTTCTATTCACTTGATATTCCTATAGCAACTACTTTCACTAATTCCATAACTTTTAGCAATATGAAAATAAGTTCGATACTCTCTTCAATATTCTAAAGTCATTAATAAACGATTTTCTAATGATAATTTATTAGGTGTACCACCATTTTTAAACTTTTTTACTTCTTCTGTCTTTAAAATTTCTAGAATTTTATTAAAAATAATATCATTTATACCAGTTAATCTTAATAATTCTGGATTGTTAATAGTTTTTAATTTATCAAACATCATAGATTACCTATCTTTTTTATTTTTAATTTTATTTTAAAAATTAAATTTTTAATAGATAGGTTTTGCAAGAAGTCTATTGAATTAATTCTTGTTTTGTCATTTCATTAAAATTTAAAGATTTGGTTCGACCTGTTCTTTTGGTTTTTTTAGCACGAATTCCATTGCCATATTCTAAACCTTCTTCACCTAATAATTTGTATGCTTTAATTCATTCTTTTATTGATGATCGGCCAATACCATATTCTAATGCAGTTTTATCAATCGTTTTAATTTTACTTATTTTTATTATTTTTAACTTTTCTTCTTTTGATAGTCATTTAGCCATAAAAAAAATTAACACCTTCCTTAAAGTATTTTTAACACAAAGGTTACAATTCTGTGTCTACTTTATTCTAGATGTTCAAAAAAAGAATATAAATTAAAAAAGATTGCAATTGCAATCTTTTAAAATATATTTAAGCTTGTGGAGTTCCAAAATCTAGAGTATTTGTAACTTTTACTTCTCCAAATTTTACGGTTAAGTATACTTTTTGATCTGTATACTTAGGTACCACTGTTTGACCTTGATCATCAGAAGTTCAAACTAATGATACTTTATCTTTGCTAAATAAATTAACTAAAGAATTATATAGATTTTTTTCTTTAGAATTAGCAGCTTTTCAAGGTAAAGACTTAAGTACATCTTTGCCTTGTTCAAATCCGTTAGCTTTAGTTAAATCCAATTTTGCTAATTCTACAAGCGTATATACTGCAGCAGGAACACCTAATGCATCTTTCTTAAGACTATTAATAGTATATTTTTTTATAGATTTGGCATCATCTCCAGTTGCCTTATCCATAATATTAATTTGATAAGTACCAGCTTCAACTTTAAAATCAGTTGTACCAGCAGCTTCAATTTTACCTGCTTCAGTACTTTCAACTTTTGCAGATAAAGCAGTAATCTTTTTAACATCATCAGCTGAATAAAACTTCTTGCTATCAGGTGTAAATCCTAAATCCTTTAAAAAGGCTGCAGCATCATCACTTACTGCTTGAAATTTATCAGAATCAGCACCAGTACCTGCTTTTAATAATTTTTCGTTAAATTTAGTTGCTGTAATTTTTGTATTATCAGCAGCAGGAACAGAAATTGAATAACTTTCTTTACCAGCAGTATCATCCTTTTTTAATTCTTGATTAATTAAGCTTGTATTTTCATTACTATATCATCCTAGTAATGTTGCATATTTGCCATTCAATGCTGGCGCTTTTGTTTGAGTTCCACATGCAACAACCGAACTTGCTGCAACTGTTGTTAAAGCAGCAGCACCCATTAGTCGTAGTAATGTTTTCATGTTTCTCATATTGTTTTTCCCCCTTAGATAATTTTTCTGAAAAATATAAACTATTTTCTGCTGTTAATTATACATTCTTTTTTATTTGGTGCTCTTTTTATAATATTTTTCATTATTAAGTGTTATTTTGCTTTTTTTAAGAAAATAATTTCAAAAATGTTATGATTAAATTGTTCATTAACTGAACATTCTTATTATTTTTTATATATACTCTACAGTACTTCCAAGATTATTGAGTAATATAATGTAAAAAGACCTGAAAAATTTTCAGGTCTTTTTACATTACACTTCTTGCAAAACCTATCTATTAAAAATTAAATTTTTAATAGATAGGTTTTGCAAGAAGTGTAATCTACGATAATAAAACTCTATCATTTAATAAATTTCTATTGTTTTCAAATTAATAATATTGTATAATAAACAATGAATTAGAATTATAGCAAGACAGCTACCAGCTGTCTTTATTATTTCTAGTGTAATATATTTTATTTTTTTATTTAAGTATATTTTCATTTTGAAATAAATCTATTTCAAATACTATTAAATAATAAACAACAATGTTTATAAAAAACAAGGAGGAGAAAAAGTGGACAAAGAAATTAGTCAAATCATTTTAAATGCCATAAATGAAATTGCTGAAGAAAAACAAATAGCAAAAGAAGATATCATTGAAGCTTTAAAAGAAGGACTAAAAAAAGCATATGAATATCAAAGTCATCGTGATGATAGTACAAATATCAGAATTGAAATTGATCAAAATAAAGGTACTATTAAAATTTTAAAGGATTTAATTGTTGTTCCAAAAGTTGAAGATCCTGAATTAGAAATTGCACTTTCAACTATTAAAACAAAGAATCCCGGCTTAACAATTGGTTATACATATACGCAAATAATTCCTAGTGATCAATTCTCTCGTTTATCAATTTTTAAAGCTATTCAAGTAGTGAAACAATCAATTCGTGAAGCAGAAAAAACATCAATTTATGATGAATTTATTGATAAAAAAGATCACATATTAATTGGTACTATTGAAAGCGTTGAAGAAACTTATATGTTAATTAAAATTGGTAGAGCCTATGCTTTCTTACCAAAACAAAATCAAATCCCTAGTGAGATCTTACCAAAAAATAAACCAATCGCTAATAATACTTACATCAAATTTTATGTTGAAGATATTATTAAAAATAAAAACTATGGTCAAATTTTAGCATCAAGAACTCACGTTAATTTTTTACGTTGTTTACTAGAATTAGAAGTTCCTGAAATAGCACAAGGTGTAATCGAAGTTAAAGATATTGCTCGTATTCCTGGAATTAGAGCTAAGGTTGCAATTGTTAGTCATGATCCAAGCATTGATGGTATTGGTGCATGTATTGGTCCAAAAGGCGAAAGAACAAAATTAATTACGCAAGAATTAAGTGGCGAAAAAATTGACATTATTGCCTGAAATCCTAATATAAAAGAATATATAATTAACGCTTTAACACCAGCTAAAGTTATTTCAATTGATATTAATGAAGAAGAAAAACAAGCAAATATTATTGTTCCTACTGAACAATTATCATTAGCTATTGGTAAAAATGGTATGGCTGCTAAATTAGTTGCCGGTGTAACTCACTGAAATATTAATATTACTTCATTAGAACAAGCAAATGAAAATAATATTAAATTTACTTGAAATGGTAATATTAAAGAAAGTGAATATGAAAAGTTTATATCTGAATTATTAAAAAAAACACAATGAAAAAATAAAAATCAATAAACAATAAAGTAGGTCGTTATGAATAAAATACCTTTAATTCAACGTAAAAAAATACCAATGCGTAAATGTATAGTTACAAATACTATTTTACCTAAACGTGAATTAATTAGAATTGTTATTAATAAACAAGGACAATTATTCATTGATAAAACTGGCAAACAAAATGGTCGAGGTGCCTACATCCAACCTAAACTTGAATTAATACCTTTGCTTATTAAAAATAAGGCATTAGAAAGAGCATTAAAAACAAAAATTCCAAATGAATTTTATGAACAACTAATTAATGAAATTAAAAAAAATTGAGATTAATTTTCCCAAGCGAAAGGCGGGATGCAAATGGCAAAAAAACGAATATCTCAACAAACACAAAATATTAATCAACAACTAAAACAAAAAACATCTCAAATTAATGAAAAAGGAGTATTTTTATATAACGAACCTTTAACTATTTCAGAATTTGCTAAAGCATTGCATCATCCAGTAACTGACATTATTAAATACTTCATGAAACAAGGCAAACTATTTAATCAAAATCAAATATTAACTCAAGAATTAATGCTTGAACTTTGTTTGGAATGAAATATTGATTTTGAAAAAGCTAAAGTGGTAACATATGAAAACTTATTAGAAAATATTAATCTCGAAGATGATAAAAAAAATTTAGTAACTCGACCACCTGTTGTTACAATTATGGGTCATGTTGATCATGGAAAAACAACACTATTAGATACTATCCGTAATTCTAAAGTTACTAATCAAGAACACGGTGGTATTACTCAACATATTGGTGCTTATCAAATTAAAACTAATAATAAATTAATTACTTTTATTGATACCCCAGGTCATGAAGCATTTACTGAAATGCGTTCACGTGGTTCTAAAATTACTGATATTGTTGTTCTAGTAGTTGCTGGTGATGATGGTGTGATGCCACAAACTCGTGAAGCAATTGACCATGCAAAAGTAGCTGGTGTTTCAATTATTGTTTTTGTTAATAAAATGGATAAACCAAATGTTAATACTGATCGCATTATGAATGAACTAGCTAATTGTGATTTAACTAGTGAAGAATGAGGTGGCGATACTATTTTTGTTTATGGTAGTGCTTTAAAAAATCAAGGAATTGATGAATTATTAGAAGCCATATTAGTAATTGCTGAATTAAAAGAACTAAATGCTAATCCAAATCGTTTTGCTAATGGAACTGTTATCGAATCTCATCATGATAAAAATGTTGGTTCAATTTGTACTTTATTAATACAAGGTGGAACACTAAAAGTTACTGATATTGTAGTTGCGGGTAGAGTTAAAGGAAAAATTAAACGCCTTATTAATGATACTGGTAAAATAATTACTAAAGCTGGACCTTCAATGCCTGTTCAAGTTTTAGGATTTGAAACAGCCCCTACTCCTGGTGAATCTTTTATTGTTTTTAATGATGATAAATTAGCAAGAAAAGTAGCACTAGTACGACAAACAGAAGAAACAAATAAAATTAGAAATAATCGACAAATTAGTTTAGGTAATTTAATACAAGATGTTGCTACAGGTGAATTAAAACAAATTAATGTTATTTTACGAGCAGATACTCAAGGTTCAGTGCAAGCAATCGTTCAAGCAGTAAATAAAATTAATGTTAATGATATTACTGTTAAGTTTATTAGAGCAACTCTTGGTGGTATTAGTGAATCAGATATTAAACTTGCTCAAACTTCAGGAAGTATTATTTATGGTTTCAATGTTCGTCCCAATCATGTTATTCGTGAAGCTGCTAACAATGCCGGTGTTGAAATTAGATTACATAATATCATTTATAAAATAACTGAAGAATTAGAATTGGCTGCTAAAGGTTTATTAGAACCAACTTATGAAGATAAAATTCTTGGTCAAGCACGAGTTATTAAAACTTTTCATTTTTCAAAAGTAGGAAGAATTGCTGGTTGTGTTGTCATTAATGGTTTCATTCAACGTAATAGCAAAGTTCATATCATTCGTGATGATGTTGTTATTTATAACGGTGAAATCAGTGGTTTAAAACATGAAAAAAATGATTTAAAAATTGCTAAAAAAGAAACTCAATGCGGTATTACTATTAAAAATTTTAATGACTTAAAAGAAAATGATATTATTGAATCATATTTAGTAGAAGAAGTGGAGACAAAATAGGATGTCTATCATTAAATTTGAACAACAAGAAAGTTTCTTAAAAAAAGAAATTACTAATATATTAAAAAAAGAATCAAAAAATATTCTTTTCAAAGATATCACTATTACTAATGTAAAAATAACAAAAGATAACAGTTATGCTACCATTTATTGAACAGTTTACTTAGATAATTTAGATATTAAAACCATTAGTAATGCTTTAGAAAAAGCGAAAGGTTTTTGTCGAAGCGCACTTGCCAAAACAAGTAATAAATATAAAGTTCCAGAATTAAGCTTTAAATATGATAATACCAACACTAGAGTTAAAAACATTCAAGAAATATTAAAAAATATCAAAAATAATAATTCTTCAAATGAATAAAAAGAATTAAAATGAGATTTATAATCTCATTTTAATTTTTTAAATTTAAAATTTTTTTATAGTAATTATTTAATAATTACTATAAAACACTATTTAAAAAAATAAAATTATTAGTATAATAAAAAAGGAATCATCAATAAAATAAGGGAATTATTCAGTAGCTACTAAGTAAGAAAGGAAAGCTACTATTAATGGCACAAAAAATTTATTCAACACCAAATAGTGATGATTTTTATGTTATTCCTGAATTTTTAGAACATCAACAATGTTGAATGGTATGAGCAGAAAGAACTGATAATTGAAGATTAGGCGCTAAACCAGCACAAGAAAAAATAAGTAAGAGGCTTTTTAATAATCTGTGTTTCTTTGTTTTACAAAGTTACTAATTCAGATTAATTCTGTCTTTAAATTTTATCATAAAATGAGCAATTGCTGTATTTTAATTTTGAATGGGCATTGTTCATTTTTTTGTTATATTGTCAATTGCTAAATAAAATATTTTAAAAACTGACATATCGTTAGGAAAAAAATTTTTATTTCTGATGACTTTTCGTAATTGACTATTAACAGATTCAATAGCATTTGTGGTATAAATTACCTTTTTTATTTCTGCAGGATAACTAATAAAAACCATTAAATTATCTCAATTTTTATATCAAGATTTAGCAATTTGTGGATATTGTTTAGTTCATTTATTTTCAAATGATTCTAAAGCTTGCATTGCTTGTTCTTCACTACATGCAGTATAAATTGGTTTTAAATCTGCAACTAGAGATTTTCTATGCTTATATGAGACATATTTCAAACTATTTCTAATTTGATGAACGATGCATAATTGATGTTCTGTTTTAAGATAAACTGATTGTATTGCTTCTGACATGCCTGTTAAATTATCACTACAGGCAATAAGAATATCATTTAAGCCACGATTTTTCATTTCTGTGAAATTGGCTAATCAAAATTTAGCACCTTCATTTTCACTAATTCATAAACCTAAAACATCTTTTTTACCTTCTAAATCAACTCCTAAAGCTATATAAACTGATTTATTAATAATCCGTTTATCTTGTCGTACTTTAACTACTATACAATCAAAATAAACAATCGGATAGACACTTTCTAATGGTCGATTTTGCCATGCTTTGACGTCATCAATAACATCATCAGTAATTTGGACATATTCCGTAATTAAATTTAATTAATTGTCAATAAAATTGTTTTAAAACTATTTAGTGTTATTGAATATAGAAATAAATATTTTTTGAAAAAATAGTTTAAAAAATGAGTTTACATTTTAAACAAAAAATTGTTAATAATATTTTTATATTAACTCGATAAAAATTTAAATTTTAAAAAAATATTTTTAATATTTTTTTTATTTTAATGGTTTTATTTTATTAAAAATTTCACAAAGTAAGTTAAATCTTAAGTACATAAGTCTAAATTTAGATTTTCTACATTTATTTACTAAAATTTTGAATCTTTTCAATCAAGCAAAGACATGTTCAACTTTAATTCTAATTTTAGATACAATCTTATTGTATTTTCTTTCTTGTTTAGTTAATTTTTTATTTTTAGTTCTTTTAATTGGTATTATTGTATTTTTATAAATATTTTGTATACCTTGATATCCTAAATCACCAATAATTATTGTTTTTTCTGAAAATTCAAGATTTGAATTTTTTAATATTTGAAAATCATGCACTTTACCATTATCAGCAAAAATATCAACAATTTTTTTATTAAAAAAATCATATACAATTTGAAATTTTATAGAATACATTCAACTTTTACCAGAAAAATATTCTAACTGTAGTTTTTTTTAGTTGGTCTTTCAATTTCAATCTCAGTTGAATCAATTAAATAAAATTGAAATTCATTTGAATTTTCTTGTTTTTTATCAATTTTTAATTTATATCTTTCTTTTAAAAATTGGTAATCTTTGTGGTTACTAAGTTTATTTTCTACTCAAGTAATATTTCGAAAACAACTTGATGGGCTCATTTTAGATTTAATACTCATTTGAAAAAAAGTATAATATTCTTTTCAGTATAATAAAGTCATCATTAATCTTTCTTCTACTGAAAGTTTATTTTTTCGACCTTTATTTTTTTCTAATTTTTCTATTTCAATTAATTTTTCTAACATTTCATTAAAATGAAAACGTTTTATACCAAAATATCTATAAAATTCTTCATTTTTTAATTTTTTTAAATTTTCAAAAATCATTTTTATCAACACTTTTCTAAATTTATTGTTAATAACAAAATTATAAAATAAATTTTAAAATTATTAATTGACTTTTAAAAAATTTAATTACGGAATATGTCTTTTGACTAATAACACTTTCACTAATATCAGCACCATGATATAACTCTTGTAATTGCATTCTAATATCTGATAATGTCATACCTTTTGCATATAAAGAAAGAACTTGTTGATCAAAACCATCAAATCTTCTTTGTCTTTTTGCAACTATTATAGGATTAAAATTACTATTGCGATCTCGTGGTACATCAATCTCAATTTTACCTTGTTGAGTTATTATTTTTTTTGAACTTATACCATTACGAGCATTGTCACTATTACTATGTTGATTCTTTTCATATCCTAAATAATTTTGCATCTCAGAATTCAACATTTTTTCTACTAATCTTTTTGTTAATTCTTTATACAATCCTCCCTCTTTAAAAACTGTTGTTAAATCTTCAGTATTTTCTAATAATAAATCTACTGCTTTTGATATTGGATCATTATTATTAATATTTTGCTTTTTAGCCATCTGTAACTCACTCTTTCTAGTCATTTAATTATATTTACTAGAATTAATTAAACATAGTTATTTTTGTAAGTTACACAGATTACTAAACATTACCGTTGGAGTTTTGATTTTGCTTGTGGTTTTTTCAATTTTGACTGCGGTAGAGATAAGACTTTTCCAAGATTTCAATTTTAGTCTGTAACAATAATAATTCTCTTTCAACGCGTTTTTCATAATTTTTTAATGATTCCTTTGGTTTTTTCTTAAAATCTCTACTCACAGCATTTACCTCTTGTTTTTTAATTTTAATTCTTATTGAAACTAAACTTTTTTCACCTTGCAAGTATCATTTTTGGATTCAAATATAAATTATCTTTCTACTAATTTTATTTTTTTTGCTTAATGTTGTAGCAGATTTACCAGCAAAATATTGTTCTATTATTTTTAATTTTAGTTCCTTATTATATCTGGTCATAAAAAGGGTCTCCTTAATAAGTTAAAACATTGTTTTTTGCAACTTAGAAGTGACCCTTTCCCAAAAGCAAAGATATTCGACAAATATATTACTTTTTGGTGCAAATTATGGCAGTGGTAAAACTTTTGTTATTTGCAAGATTGTAAAGGTAAGTGCAACTAAATTATTTTTCTATCCAAATATTCGATTGGTGAAATATAGTTTAGTATTTTTCTTCGTTTTTGATTTCAAGACAATATAAAATTATGAACTTCATTTTTACAATTCAGGCATCAAAAAATTGCAGAACAAAAATAAACATTACCAATTTTTATTCCTTATTTAATAATGATAATAAAATTTGTTCTGCCTCGCTACTACATAAAGTATCTTCACTAGATAATAAAGTTTCTAAATCTTCATCAGTAAATTGATTTAAGTTTTTTAGTAAATCTTGAATGTTAATAGAACCAACTTTTAAATGTTCAATTATTATATAAGGAATAAAGAATTTTGATACAACAGTAGTATTTATTAATATTTCTCCAAAACATAAAAATGGGTTAAACAAAAGAGAAAAAAGATCAATTGCACTAATTTTTTCTTCTATTAATTGATTTTCATCAGGGTTAGGGTTTCTTATTATATAATTAGTTTCTAATGGTTTTTCTTCCAACGTTTTGAATTCTTGAGATTGTTGAGGATTTTCCTCGTTAACTTTTGTATCATTATCTAAGATTATAGTTTCAAATATTTTTAATAAATATTCATCTGGTATTTTTTTGTTAATATTTTTTAATGCTTCTTTTTTTCTTTTTTCTCATTCCTTTTGAAATAGTTTTTCTTTTTCTATATAATTTAAAGGCATATCTTTTAATCTTTTTCCTTTCTTTAATTTTAATTTAATAAAAAACCTAATATAGATAAATTTCTATATTAGGAATCAACTTTTATTAAATTATAAATAAATATTAGCATAAAAAATAATTATATTTATAAAGTTAATATTTAACACGAATAAATATAAGTAGTAGATTTATTAATGTATAAGTTGTATTAAAATTAAGATTAGCGTAGTCAATTTTCTTATTTTATGTAGAAGTAGTTATTTTATCAAACTAAGAATCCTTTACATTATTTATTAGACTTCTTGCAAAACCTATCTATTAAAAATTTAATTTTTAAAATAAAATTAAAAATAAAAAAGATAGGTAATCTATGATGTTTGATAAATTAAAAACTATTAACAATCCAGAATTATTAAGATTAACTGGTATAAATGATATTATTTTTAATAAAATTCTAGAAATTTTAAAGACAGAAGAAGTAAAAAAGTTTAAAAATGGTGGTACACCTAATAAATTATCATTAGAAAATCGTTTATTAATGACTTTAGAATATTGAAGAGAGTATCGAACTTATTTTCATATTGCTAAAAGTTATGGAATTAGTGAAAGTAGTTGCTATAGGAATATCAAGTGAATAGAAAATACTTTAATAAAACATCCTGATTTTCAACAACTTGATGGGCAAAAATCACTGTTAAATAATAATTTTAAAGATAAAACAGTTATCATTGATGTGACTGAAAGTACTATTCAACGCCCAAAAAAAGTCAAAAACAATATTATTCAGGAAAAAAGAAAAAACATACAATAAAAACTCAAGTCATAATTGAAAAAGATAGTAAAAAAATTATAAGTTCTTATTTTTCTTATGGTAAAAATCATGATTTTAAAATTTTAAAAAATTCAAAAACGAAATTTTTATCAGAAACAACTATTTTAGTAGATTTAGGATATCAAGGTATACAAAACATACATAAAAATGTCTTATTACCTAAACGAAAATCAAAGAAAAACCCTTTAACTAAAGAAGAAAAGAAAAATAATAAGGCTATTTCAAAAATGAGAGTTGTTATTGAACATGTTTTTGCGATTCTTAAAAAATTTAAAATTATTAGTGAAAAATATCGAAATAGAAGAAAAAAATTTGCATTAAGATTTAATTTAATAGCTTCAATTTATAATTTACAATTATTAATTTAAATATATTTGATAATTTAATATTTTATTTTTTTATTTGAAATAATAATTTTTGTTGTATTTTAATGACAAAAAATAAAACATATTTTGAACAATAATTTTTAAAAAATATTAAAAGTGTTATTAAAATAAATTTTTAAACTTAAAAAATGTGATTAATATCATAGTTTTGCAAGAAGTCTATTGTAAAAATTAAAAATTATTAAGTTACAAAATGATAAAATTAATATATAAAAAGTAAAGGAGGAAGTAAATGGAAAAAATTGGTGCTGCAGTTTATTTACATTTAGCAAATTTAGAAGAAATTAAAAATTATACCGAATTATTAGCCAAGAATAATATTAAAACTATTTTTACAACTTTAATTAGTTTTAAAAAAACAGATTATGAAAATTTAAAAAAATTAGTAGTATTAACACAAATTGCTAAAAAGTATAATATGCATGTTTTTGCAGATATTAATATTGAATTTATTAATGAATTTAATCTGAATCTTAATAAACGACTTGATTTCATAAAGTTTTTTAAAATGTATGGTTTATCGGGTATTCGTTGCAACGAAGGAATTGATATTAAGCATCAAGCAAAATTAAGTCAAAATCGTTTAAATTTTAAAATATTTATTAATGATTCATATGTTGTTAATGATATCAACTACTTAATATTATTTTATAAAGCTAATGTTAATAACCTTATTAGTTGTTATAATTTTTATCCACAAAGATATACCGCTGCTGATATTGACTTTTTTTGTTTAAATCAATCTGAAAGCGTTGTTAATAAAATTCCATTTGCCAGCTTTGTTACATTATTAGGAAAAGATAAAATTGGACCTTGAAAATATAATGATAATTTACCAACATTAGAACTGCATCGTGATTGACCATTGGTAACACAAATTCGTCATTATATTGCTTTATGCATTGATATGATAATTATTGCTAACCAGTTTTAACAGAATATGATTTGAAAATGATAAATGAAATTGATTATAAAAATTTATCGTTAAAAATTGAGTTAAATTCTAATATTACTGATAGTGAACAACAGATTCTTTTTGACAAAAATATTCATAAAGTTAGATCTGATTTAGCACGTGATATAATTCGTAGTGTTATTTCTCGAGTTATATATCAAGAATTAGATATCCCTGCTAACAATACTAATCAATGATTAGAAAAAGGTGATGTTGTTATTCTTAATAATAAAGCACAAAATTATCGTGGTGAATTACATATTATTACAAATAAAATTAAAAATGATGGTATTCGTAACGTTGTTGGCAAACTTTCTAAAGAAGATTTAAATTTTATTCCATTTTTAGTATCAAATCGTTCATTTAGATTTATTTTATAAATAATTTTTTTGTTTTATTTATTAAAAAAATAAACATTTAAAATATGATAAAATCATTAAGTATTATTAAATAATAGTTAGTAAGTGTGAAATTTTAAAAGATAATCTTACTTTTAATTTTTTTTTAAAATAAAAAGTTTAATATTGTATAAAAATATTGATAATTTTTTAATTTACTAATATAATTGTTAAAGTAAAATAAAAAATAGGAGCTGACATGAATGCATTCAGTGAAAAAATCACCATCATCAGACAACAAAGAAAACGAAGAACGAACAAGTAGTGAACAAGAGTTTCAACGTCTTTTAAAAGGATTTAGTAAAAAGGCCCAAGAAACTAAAAGAGCAGAAAAAAGACATAAACATTTTCTTTCTGCGCGTGATGAAAAACGCGAAAAACAAAGCGCTGCTGCTAAAAAGAAAAAACATCGTAAGTAATAAAAAGGAAAAAATGGTAATCACTGTTAATTATTATTGGCGGTGATTTTTTATATGAAATATCCTTTTGTTCAACAAAAAACAGAAAATGATTGTGGTTTGGCATGTCTTGCTATGATATATAGGTTTTATTTTAAGGACATATTCCGTAATTAAATTTAATTAATTGTCAATAAAATTGTTTTAAAACTATTTAGTGTTATTGAATATAGAAATAAATATTTTTTGAAAAAATAGTTTAAAAAATGAGTTTACATTTTAAACAAAAAATTGTTAATAATATTTTTATATTAACTCGATAAAAATTTAAATTTTAAAAAAATATTTTTAATATTTTTTTTATTTTAATGGTTTTATTTTATTAAAAATTTCACAAAGTAAGTTAAATCTTAAGTACATAAGTCTAAATTTAGATTTTCTACATTTATTTACTAAAATTTTGAATCTTTTCAATCAAGCAAAGACATGTTCAACTTTAATTCTAATTTTAGATACAATCTTATTGTATTTTCTTTCTTGTTTAGTTAATTTTTTATTTTTAGTTCTTTTAATTGGTATTATTGTATTTTTATAAATATTTTGTATACCTTGATATCCTAAATCACCAATAATTATTGTTTTTTCTGAAAATTCAAGATTTGAATTTTTTAATATTTGAAAATCATGCACTTTACTATTATCAGCAAAAATATCAACAATTTTTTTATTAAAAAAATCATATACAATTTGAAATTTTATAGAATACATTCAACTTTTACCAGAAAAATATTCTAACTGTAGTTTTTTTTAGTTGGTCTTTCAATTTCAATCTCAGTTGAATCAATTAAATAAAATTGAAATTCATTTGAATTTTCTTGTTTTTTATCAATTTTTAATTTATATCTTTCTTTTAAAAATTGGTAATCTTTGTGGTTACTAAGTTTATTTTCTACTCAAGTAATATTTCGAAAACAACTTGATGGGCTCATTTTAGATTTAATACTCATTTGAAAAAAAGTATAATATTCTTTTCAGTATAATAAAGTCATCATTAATCTTTCTTCTACTGAAAGTTTATTTTTTCGACCTTTATTTTTTTCTAATTTTTCTATTTCAATTAATTTTTCTAACATTTCATTAAAATGAAAACGTTTTATACCAAAATATCTATAAAATTCTTCATTTTTTAATTTTTTTAAATTTTCAAAAATCATTTTTATCAACACTTTTCTAAATTTATTGTTAATAACAAAATTATAAAATAAATTTTAAAATTATTAATTGACTTTTAAAAAATTTAATTACGGAATATGTCTTAAGAAGAAGTTATTAATTAATGACATAAAAAAAGATATATTTTTAACAAAATTGGGAATTAATCTTTTATAATTAAAACAATTGGCTAGTAATTATAATTTATTATTAAAAGCTTATAATATTAATTTTGATAAATTAAAATCACTAATAATTGTTAAACCATTAATTATTCAAATATATAATGCTAATGTCGGATTTCATTTTATAGTTATTTACAAAAAGAAAAAAAATAAATGACTGGTGGCAAATCCAGAAGATATTGAACTTAGTTGAAAAAATATTGAAGATTTTACAAAAATTTTTACGAATGTTGTTATTTCAACTAATATAATAGACTTCTTGCAAAACTATGATATTAATCACATTTTTTAAGTTTAAAAATTTATTTTAATAACACTTTTAATATTTTTTAAAAATTATTGTTCAAAATATGTTTTATTTTTTGTCATTAAAATACAACAAAAATTATTATTTCAAATAAAAAAATAAAATATTAAATTATCAAATATATTTAAATTAATAATTGTAAATTATAAATTGAAGCTATTAAATTAAATCTTAATGCAAATTTTTTTCTTCTATTTCGATATTTTTCACTAATAATTTTAAATTTTTTAAGAATCGCAAAAACATGTTCAATAACAACTCTCATTTTTGAAATAGCCTTATTATTTTTCTTTTCTTCTTTAGTTAAAGGGTTTTTCTTTGATTTTCGTTTAGGTAATAAGACATTTTTATGTATGTTTTGTATACCTTGATATCCTAAATCTACTAAAATAGTTGTTTCTGATAAAAATTTCGTTTTTGAATTTTTTAAAATTTTAAAATCATGATTTTTACCATAAGAAAAATAAGAACTTATAATTTTTTTACTATCTTTTTCAATTATGACTTGAGTTTTTATTGTATGTTTTTTCTTTTTTCCTGAATAATATTGTTTTTGACTTTTTTTCGGCGTTGAATAGTACTTTCAGTCACATCAATGATAACTGTTTTATCTTTAAAATTATTATTTAACAGTGATTTTTGCCCATCAAGTTGTTGAAAATCAGGATGTTTTATTAAAATATTTTCTATTCACTTGATATTCCTATAGCAACTACTTTCACTAATTCCATAACTTTTAGCAATATGAAAATAAGTTCGATACTCTCTTCAATATTCTAAAGTCATTAATAAACGATTTTCTAATGATAATTTATTAGGTGTACCACCATTTTTAAACTTTTTTACTTCTTCTGTCTTTAAAATTTTTAGAATTTTATTAAAAATAATATCATTTATACCAGTTAATCTTAATAATTCTGGATTGTTAATAGTTTTTAATTTATCAAACATCATAGATTACCTATCTTTTTTATTTTTAATTTTATTTTAAAAATTAAATTTTTAATAGATAGGTTTTGCAAGAAGTCTAATAAATAAATTTTTTATTAGTAATAAAAAAAGATGAATAAAATTAAAAATTTTTCACCATTTTTGATTCCAAATTATTTATATTATTCATTAATTATTATAATTAATAATTTATTTTTAGTTACTACCTTTTTTATAGCACAAGTATTTTATAAGCATTTTATTAATCAAATTATTTTAAATAATAGTTTACAGTTAGCAATGATTTTATTATTAAGTTTCTTTTTTATTAATTTAATGAAAATTTTAATTGAATATATTTTAAATAAAATATGTCAAAAATTTTATTTTTATTTCAATAACTTTTTAGGACATATTCCGTAATTAAATTTAATTAATTGTCAATAAAATTGTTTTAAAACTATTTAGTGTTATTGAATATAGAAATAAATATTTTTTGAAAAAATAGTTTAAAAAATGAGTTTACATTTTAAACAAAAAATTGTTAATAATATTTTTATATTAACTCGATAAAAATTTAAATTTTAAAAAAATATTTTTAATATTTTTTTTATTTTAATGGTTTTATTTTATTAAAAATTTCACAAAGTAAGTTAAATCTTAAGTACATAAGTCTAAATTTAGATTTTCTACATTTATTTACTAAAATTTTGAATCTTTTCAATCAAGCAAAGACATGTTCAACTTTAATTCTAATTTTAGATACAATCTTATTGTATTTTCTTTCTTGTTTAGTTAATTTTTTATTTTTAGTTCTTTTAATTGGTATTATTGTATTTTTATAAATATTTTGTATACCTTGATATCCTAAATCACCAATAATTATTGTTTTTTCTGAAAATTCAAGATTTGAATTTTTTAATATTTGAAAATCATGCACTTTACCATTATCAGCAAAAATATCAACAATTTTTTTATTAAAAAAATCATATACAATTTGAAATTTTATAGAATACATTCAACTTTTACCAGAAAAATATTCTAACTGTAGTTTTTTTTAGTTGGTCTTTCAATTTCAATCTCAGTTGAATCAATTAAATAAAATTGAAATTCATTTGAATTTTCTTGTTTTTTATCAATTTTTAATTTATATCTTTCTTTTAAAAATTGGTAATCTTTGTGGTTACTAAGTTTATTTTCTACTCAAGTAATATTTCGAAAACAACTTGATGGGCTCATTTTAGATTTAATACTCATTTGAAAAAAAGTATAATATTCTTTTCAGTATAATAAAGTCATCATTAATCTTTCTTCTACTGAAAGTTTATTTTTTCGACCTTTATTTTTTTCTAATTTTTCTATTTCAATTAATTTTTCTAACATTTCATTAAAATGAAAACGTTTTATACCAAAATATCTATAAAATTCTTCATTTTTTAATTTTTTTAAATTTTCAAAAATCATTTTTATCAACACTTTTCTAAATTTATTGTTAATAACAAAATTTTAAAATAAATTTTAAAATTATTAATTGACTTTTAAAAAATTTAATTACGGAATATATCTTTAGTAGATTTATTTCATAATAAATGATTTAAAAGTAAACCAATAGAAATACAAAAATATAATGGTAGTGATTTTTTACAAATATATCAAGATATTAATAACATATCAACTATGTTTTGTCATAATAGTTTAGAGATAATTATTAATTTTATTACTAGTGTTATTGTTAGCATAGTTTTGATTAAGATTCATTTTATGATTTGATTAGTAAATTTATTAAATGGTTTTATAACAGTATTAATTAATTTTATAATAATGTTATGAAAAAAACCATTAGTAAAAAAAGAACTAGTTACCAAATTAGATTTGCAGCAACAAATAATTTTAACTCAAAAAAGTTTTGAAGATGCCTATTTTCGTAATTTGCAACTGCATATTAAAAGTATATTAGTTAAAAAGTATAATACACATATTAATAATTATTGACAATTAAATAATTTAGTTATTAATAATAGTTCGTTAACAAGTTTTATTAAAAATATTATTAGTTTTATTACTATATATTTATCATTAATATTAATTTTTGATGGTAAAATTAATCTATCTCAATTAATATTTATTACTAGTATTAGTATTTATATTAATTCTTTTTTTCAAAATATTGGTAATAGTCTTATTTTCTTTCCGGTTTTTATTAAATCATTTCAAAGATTTAATAATTTTATTAATTAGACATATTCCGTAATTAAATTTTTTAAAAGTCAATTAATAATTTTAAAATTTATTTTATAATTTTGTTATTAACAATAAATTTAGAAAAGTGTTGATAAAAATGATTTTTGAAAATTTAAAAAAATTAAAAAATGAAGAATTTTATAGATATTTTGGTATAAAACGTTTTCATTTTAATGAAATGTTAGAAAAATTAATTGAAATAGAAAAATTAGAAAAAAATAAAGGTCGAAAAAATAAACTTTCAGTAGAAGAAAGATTAATGATGACTTTATTATACTGAAAAGAATATTATACTTTTTTTCAAATGAGTATTAAATCTAAAATGAGCCCATCAAGTTGTTTTCGAAATATTACTTGAGTAGAAAATAAACTTAGTAACCACAAAGATTACCAATTTTTAAAAGAAAGATATAAATTAAAAATTGATAAAAAACAAGAAAATTCAAATGAATTTCAATTTTATTTAATTGATTCAACTGAGATTGAAATTGAAAGACCAACTAAAAAAAACTACAGTTAGAATATTTTTCTGGTAAAAGTTGAATGTATTCTATAAAATTTCAAATTGTATATGATTTTTTTAATAAAAAAATTGTTGATATTTTTGCTGATAATGGTAAAGTGCATGATTTTCAAATATTAAAAAATTCAAATCTTGAATTTTCAGAAAAAACAATAATTATTGGTGATTTAGGATATCAAGGTATACAAAATATTTATAAAAATACAATAATACCAATTAAAAGAACTAAAAATAAAAAATTAACTAAACAAGAAAGAAAATACAATAAGATTGTATCTAAAATTAGAATTAAAGTTGAACATGTCTTTGCTTGATTGAAAAGATTCAAAATTTTAGTAAATAAATGTAGAAAATCTAAATTTAGACTTATGTACTTAAGATTTAACTTACTTTGTGAAATTTTTAATAAAATAAAACCATTAAAATAAAAAAAATATTAAAAATATTTTTTTAAAATTTAAATTTTTATCGAGTTAATATAAAAATATTATTAACAATTTTTTGTTTAAAATGTAAACTCATTTTTTAAACTATTTTTTCAAAAAATATTTATTTCTATATTCAATAACACTAAATAGTTTTAAAACAATTTTATTGACAATTAATTAAATTTAATTACGGAATATGTCCATTGTAGATTACAATATAAGAATAACAAAAAATTTTTTTCAATATCAATTAATAAAATAGTATTAAAAGATTGCTATTTTAATCTAAAAATAAAGGTCGAAAAAATAAACTTTCAGTAGAAGAAAGATTAATGATGACTTTATTATACTGAAAAGAATATTATACTTTTTTTCAAATGAGTATTAAATCTAAAATGAGCCCATCAAGTTGTTTTCGAAATATTACTTGAGTAGAAAATAAACTTAGTAACCACAAAGATTACCAATTTTTAAAAGAAAGATATAAATTAAAAATTGATAAAAAACAAGAAAATTCAAATGAATTTCAATTTTATTTAATTGATTCAACTGAGATTGAAATTGAAAGACCAACTAAAAAAAACTACAGTTAGAATATTTTTCTGGTAAAAGTTGAATGTATTCTATAAAATTTCAAATTGTATATGATTTTTTTAATAAAAAAATTGTTGATATTTTTGCTGATAATGGTAAAGTGCATGATTTTCAAATATTAAAAAATTCAAATCTTGAATTTTCAGAAAAAACAATAATTATTGGTGATTTAGGATATCAAGGTATACAAAATATTTATAAAAATACAATAATACCAATTAAAAGAACTAAAAATAAAAAATTAACTAAACAAGAAAGAAAATACAATAAGATTGTATCTAAAATTAGAATTAAAGTTGAACATGTCTTTGCTTGATTGAAAAGATTCAAAATTTTAGTAAATAAATGTAGAAAATCTAAATTTAGACTTATGTACTTAAGATTTAACTTACTTTGTGAAATTTTTAATAAAATAAAACCATTAAAATAAAAAAAATATTAAAAATATTTTTTTAAAATTTAAATTTTTATCGAGTTAATATAAAAATATTATTAACAATTTTTTGTTTAAAATGTAAACTCATTTTTTAAACTATTTTTTCAAAAAATATTTATTTCTATATTCAATAACACTAAATAGTTTTAAAACAATTTTATTGACAATTAATTAAATTTAATTACGGAATATGTCCTAAGAAATAAAGTAGTTTTTAGCAATTTAAATTTAATATTAAAACAAAGTAATATTATTATTGGTCCTTCTGGCATTAGTAAAACAACCTTATTATCATTATTAATTCAGAAATATGTGCCTTTTAAAGGTAAGATTTTAATTAATAATGAAATTGGATTAGATAATATTTCATATGAATTTTGACAAAAAAATGTATTTATTTGCATTCAAATTCTATTATTCATAACGGTACAGTTTTAGAAAATATTTTATCATTTAATATTACAAAAGAAAAATTAATAAATTTTCAAAAATTAGGATTTAATGATCTCTTGGGCAGTTTAGGTTTAACAACATTTTATTATTGTCAAGAATATGGGGCTAATCTTAGTCAAGGTCAAAAACAAATAATTATTTTCTTAAGTTTATTTTTTTATGATTGAAAAGTAATTTTATTAGATGAAATTTTGAGTAACATCAATAATGATTTAAAAATAAAGTTAATAACTTTATTATTGAATCATTATAAAAAAATAATTATTATTTATGCAGGTCATGATTTAACACTAGTAAAATTATTTAAAAATGTAATTGATTTAAATAATTATAAAAGTATAGATGGTAATGAGTAATGATTTTTTTTAGAAAAAGTACTTATTTATTAGGAAGTAGTTCAATTTTTCTTTTTTTAGGACTCTTATTAGGTTTAAAAATTATTAATATTCCTCATGTTTATGCTGTTAATGGTCAAACTATTTTTATAAGTGAGACAAGATATGAAAATAAGGGACACTTTGCTTATTTATTAGATTTTAAAAGAGAAGAATGTTTAAAGTTTAATAGTTTTAATCAAATTACTATTTTTTTCTCTATTAATAAATGTTACTTAACAATTTTTTTTCCAAAATGAAATGATAATAATCAACTTTTAATTGAAGAAAACATTAATTCTAATACATATTTAAATCAAATGGTATTAATAATTATTGGTAAAGAAAGTTTGTTAACATTTATTTGAAATAATATTACAACATAAATGTAAAAATTGATATAATTTAATCAAAAAGAAGTTAGGTAGATAAATGCCAGCAAAAATTAATATTGTAAATATTTACAATGATCATAACTATGACATTAAAAATTTTAATATTTTATCAGAAAATATTTTAAATGCAGTAGCTATTAAGTTAAAACAGAAAATTACATGGTGTATTGCTGTTATTTTTAATGACGAACAGACTAGTATTGAATTAAATAAAATGTATCGTCATAAAGATTATGTTCCTGATGTTTTATCATTTGGAAATAATGATGATGATTTTCCAAATATTAATATTGATATTAGAGATTTAGGCGATGTTTATATTTGTTATTCAAAGGCAGTAGCGCAAGCACAAGAATATGGTCATAGTTTAATTAGAGAATTATCATTTCTTTTTATTCATGGATTACTTCATACATTAGGATATGATCATCAAAATAGTGTAGAAGAAAAGGTTATGTTTGATTTACAAGATGAAATTTTAAATATTCTTGGTATTACTAGAAAATAAGGAGTGGTATAATGGAACAAGATATAGATTTATTAGTATTATTGAAAAAAGCAAAAGTAATACAAAAAAATGCTTATGCGCCTTATTCTTTATTTAGAGTTGCTGCAATAGTAATTTTGAAAAATAGTAAAGAAGTGTTAGGAGTAAATGTTGAAAATGCTGCATACTCAGTAGGTATTTGTGCTGAAAGAGCAGCTTTGTCACAAGTTATTGCTCAAGGTTATAAAAAAGAAGATATTATTAGTCTATTTTTAATTACTGATAGTGAAACGGTTGGTTCTCCTTGTGGTATGTGTCGTCAATTTATGATTGAAATTATGCCAGAAACATGCCCTGTTTATATTAGTAATAAAAATGAAAATAATGATACTAAAATAATTTGTAAAATATTAGTAAAAGACTTATTACCTTTAGCGTTTAAACCAAGTTCATTGAAAGGGAATTAATTTATGACTAATAATTTTAAATCAGGTTTTGTTAGTTTTATTGGTAGAAGTAATGTTGGAAAATCAACTTTATTAAATACCATTCTTCAAGAAAAAAAGGCAATTGTATCTAATAAACCACAAACAACTAGAAATCAAATTCAAGGTATTTATAATAGTGATGATATGCAAATCATATTTTTTGATACTCCCGGCATTCATAAACATAATAACCAACTTGGACGAATGATGAATCGCGATGCTAACCGTGCCACTAAAGAAACTAACATTATTTGTTTATTAGCGCCATGTAATGAATACATTGGAAATAGCGATAAACATATTATTAAATTATTATCAGAAAGGGTAAATACAACTATTCTACTTTTATTAACTAAGGTTGATTTAGTAACAAAAGAAAAATTAATGGATAAAATTAATGAGTGAAAAGATTTATTACCATTTAAAGAAATAATTCCAATTTCTGCTATAAAAGAAATGAACTTAGATATATTAGTGAAAAAACTATATGAGTATTTACCAATTGGTGAAAAGAATTATTTAATTGAAAATAACGATGATGTTTCAGATAATACTTTAATTAAGGAAATTATTCGTGAAAAAATTTTAAATTTAACAGAAGAAGAAATTCCTTATAGTGTAGCAGTATTAATTGAAAGTATTAATTATAATCCAAATACTAATATTACTGATATTAATGCTGTTATTGTTGTTGAACGCGACTCACAAAAAGGAATTATTATTGGTAAAGGAGGTAGTATGATTAAAGAAATTGGAATAAGAGCTAGAACAGATTTAGAAAGTATTTTTGATTCTCATATTATATTAAAAACTTTTGTAAAAGTAATACCTGATTGAAGAAATAATCCTAGAAAATTAAAAGAGTTAGGTTATAGTTAAAATATGTTTAATATTGATACTGGTTTGATTTTAAACATTAACTACATTAAATCAATAGACTTCTTGCAAAACTATGATATTAATCACATTTTTTAACTTTAAAAATTTATTTTAATAACACTTTTAATATTTTTTAAAAATTATTGTTCAAAATATGTTTTATTTTTTGTCATTAAAATACAACAAAAATTATTATTTCAAATAAAAAAATAAAATATTAAATTATCAAATATATTTAAATTAATAATTGTAAATTATAAATTGAAGCTATTAAATTAAATCTTAATGCAAATTTTTTTCTTCTATTTCGATATTTTTCACTAATAATTTTAAATTTTTTAAGAATCGCAAAAACATGTTCAATAACAACTCTCATTTTTGAAATAGCCTTATTATTTTTCTTTTCTTCTTTAGTTAAAGGGTTTTTCTTTGATTTTCGTTTAGGTAATAAGACATTTTTATGTATGTTTTGTATACCTTGATATCCTAAATCTACTAAAATAGTTGTTTCTGATAAAAATTTCGTTTTTGAATTTTTTAAAATTTTAAAATCATGATTTTTACCATAAGAAAAATAAGAACTTATAATTTTTTTACTATCTTTTTCAATTATGACTTGAGTTTTTATTGTATGTTTTTTCTTTTTTCCTGAATAATATTGTTTTTGACTTTTTTTGGGCGTTGAATAGTACTTTCAGTCATATCAATGATAACTGTTTTATCTTTAAAATTATTATTTAACAGTGATTTTTGCCCATCAAGTTGTTGAAAATCAGGATGTTTTATTAAAGTATTTTCTATTCACTTGATATTCCTATAGCAACTACTTTCACTAATTCCATAACTTTTAGCAATATGAAAATAAGTTCGATACTCTCTTCAATATTCTAAAGTCATTAATAAACGATTTTCTAATCATAATTTATTAGGTGTACCACCATTTTTAAACTTTTTTACTTCTTCTGTCTTTAAAATTTCTAGAATTTTATTAAAAATAATATCATTTATACCAGTTAATCTTAATAATTCTGGATTGTTAATAGTTTTTAATTTATCAAACATCATAGATTACCTATCTTTTTTATTTTTAATTTTATTTTAAAAATTAAATTTTTAATAGATAGGTTTTGCAAGAAGTCTAATAAATAATGTTACCATTTTAACATCAAATTATGGTGTTAAAATAGTTTCTTTACCAGAAATAAAAATCAATTTAAATAAATATAGTCTTTTAGATTGTTGAATTTTTATCTTTAATCAAAATTATGATTGTTCAAACTTATGTATAACATATAAAAAAATAAAAAGTTTTAATAGTTTTATAAATGAAAAAAGTTATCAATTGATTAAAAGTTTTAACAAGATAATTATTAATTATTTAGGACATATTCCGTAATTAAATTTAATTAATTGTCAATAAAATTGTTTTAAAACTATTTAGTGTTATTGAATATAGAAATAAATATTTTTTGAAAAAATAGTTTAAAAAATGAGTTTACATTTTAAACAACAAATTGTTAATAATATTTTTATATTAACTCGATAAAAATTTAAATTTTAAAAAAATATTTTTAATATTTTTTTTATTTTAATGGTTTTATTTTATTAAAAATTTCACAAAGTAAGTTAAATCTTAAGTACATAAGTCTAAATTTAGATTTTCTACATTTATTTACTAAAATTTTGAATCTTTTCAATCAAGCAAAGACATGTTCAACTTTAATTCTAATTTTAGATACAATCTTATTGTATTTTCTTTCTTGTTTAGTTAATTTTTTATTTTTAGTTCTTTTAATTGGTATTATTGTATTTTTATAAATATTTTGTATACCTTGATATCCTAAATCACCAATAATTATTGTTTTTTCTGAAAATTCAAGATTTGAATTTTTTAATATTTGAAAATCATGCACTTTACCATTATCAGCAAAAATATCAACAATTTTTTTATTAAAAAAATCATATACAATTTGAAATTTTATAGAATACATTCAACTTTTACCAGAAAAATATTCTAACTGTAGTTTTTTTTAGTTGGTCTTTCAATTTCAATCTCAGTTGAATCAATTAAATAAAATTGAAATTCATTTGAATTTTCTTGTTTTTTATCAATTTTTAATTTATATCTTTCTTTTAAAAATTGGTAATCTTTGTGGTTACTAAGTTTATTTTCTACTCAAGTAATATTTCGAAAACAACTTGATGGGCTCATTTTAGATTTAATACTCATTTGAAAAAAAGTATAATATTCTTTTCAGTATAATAAAGTCATCATTAATCTTTCTTCTACTGAAAGTTTATTTTTTCGACCTTTATTTTTTTCTAATTTTTCTATTTCAATTAATTTTTCTAACATTTCATTAAAATGAAAACGTTTTATACCAAAATATCTATAAAATTCTTCATTTTTTAATTTTTTTAAATTTTCAAAAATCATTTTTATCAACACTTTTCTAAATTTATTGTTAATAACAAAATTATAAAATAAATTTTAAAATTATTAATTGACTTTTAAAAAATTTAATTACGGAATATGTCTTTTGATTCTTTTCATATCCCAAATAATTTTGCATCTCAGAATTCAACATTTTTTCTACTAATCTTTTTGTTAATTCTTTATACAATCCTCCCTCTTTAAAAACTGTTGTTAAATCTTCAGTATTTTCTAATAATAAATCTACTGCTTGTGATATTGGATCATTGTTATTAATATTTTGCTTTTTAGCCATCTGTAACTCACTCTTTCTAGTCATTTAATTATATTTACTAGAATTAATTAAACATAGTTATTTTTGTAAGTTACACAGATTACTAAACATTACGAAAAGAAAAGATATTTTTATTATTAATACTAATTTTTTCTAAAGACATATTCCGTAATTAAATTTTTTAAAAGTCAATTAATAATTTTAAAATTTATTTTATAATTTTGTTATTAACAATAAATTTAGAAAAGTGTTGATAAAAATGATTTTTGAAAATTTAAAAAAATTAAAAAATGAAGAATTTTATAGATATTTTGGTATAAAACGTTTTCATTTTAATGAAATGTTAGAAAAATTAATTGAAATAGAAAAATTAGAAAAAAATAAAGGTCGAAAAAATAAACTTTCAGTAGAAGAAAGATTAATGATGACTTTATTATACTGAAAAGAATATTATACTTTTTTTCAAATGAGTATTAAATCTAAAATGAGCCCATCAAGTTGTTTTCGAAATATTACTTGAGTAGAAAATAAACTTAGTAACCACAAAGATTACCAATTTTTAAAAGAAAGATATAAATTAAAAATTGATAAAAAACAAGAAAATTCAAATGAATTTCAATTTTATTTAATTGATTCAACTGAGATTGAAATTGAAAGACCAACTAAAAAAAACTACAGTTAGAATATTTTTCTGGTAAAAGTTGAATGTATTCTATAAAATTTCAAATTGTATATGATTTTTTTAATAAAAAAATTGTTGATATTTTTGCTGATAATGGTAAAGTGCATGATTTTCAAATATTAAAAAATTCAAATCTTGAATTTTCAGAAAAAACAATAATTATTGGTGATTTAGGATATCAAGGTATACAAAATATTTATAAAAATACAATAATACCAATTAAAAGAACTAAAAATAAAAAATTAACTAAACAAGAAAGAAAATACAATAAGATTGTATCTAAAATTAGAATTAAAGTTGAACATGTCTTTGCTTGATTGAAAAGATTCAAAATTTTAGTAAATAAATGTAGAAAATCTAAATTTAGACTTATGTACTTAAGATTTAACTTACTTTGTGAAATTTTTAATAAAATAAAACCATTAAAATAAAAAAAATTTAAAAATATTTTTTTAAAATTTAAATTTTTATCGAGTTAATATAAAAATATTATTAACAATTTTTTGTTTAAAATGTAAACTCATTTTTTAAACTATTTTTTCAAAAAATATTTATTTCTATATTCAATAACACTAAATAGTTTTAAAACAATTTTATTGACAATTAATTAAATTTAATTACGGAATATGTCCAAAATAGTAATAGTGACAATGCTCGTAATGGTATAAGTTGAAAAAAATTAATAACCCAACAAGGTAAAATTGAAATTGATGTACCAAGAGATCGTAATAGTAATTTTAATCCTGTAATAGTTGCAAAAAGACAAAGAAGATTTGATGGTTTTGATGAACAAGTTCTTTCTTTATATGCAAAAGGTATGACATTATCAGATATTAGAATGCAATTACAAGAGTTATATCATGGTACTGATATTAGTGAAAGTGTTATTAGTCAAATTACTGATGATGTTATTGATGACGTCAAAGCATGGCAAAATCGACCATTAGAAAGTGTTTATCCGATTGTTTATTTTGATTGTATAGTAGTTAAAGTACGACAAGATAAACGGATTATTAATAAATCAGTTTATATAGCTTTAGGAGTTGATTTAGAAGGTAAAAAAGATGTTTTAGGTTTATGAATTAGTGAAAATGAAGGTTCTAAATTTTGATTAGCCAATTTCACAGAAATGAAAAATCGTGGCTTAAATGATATTCTGATTGCTTGTAGTGATAATTTAACAGGCATGTCAGAAGCAATACAATCAGTTTATCCTAAAACCGAACATCAATTATGCATCGTTCATCAAATTAGAAATAGTTTGAAATATGTCTCATATAAGCATAGAAAATCTCTAATTGCAGATTTAAAACCAATTTATACTGCATGTAGTGAAGAACAAGCAATGCAAGCTTTAGAATCATTTGAAAATAAATGAACTAAACAATATCCACAAATTGCTAAATCTTGATATAAAAATTAAGATAATTTAATGGTTTTTATTAGTTATCCTGCAGAAATAAAAAGGGTAATTTATACCACAAATGCTATTGAATCTGTTAATAGTCAATTACGAAAAGTCATCAGAAATAAAAAAGTTTTTCCTAACGATATGTCAGTTTTTAAAATATTTTATTTAGCAATTGACAATATAACAAAAAAATGAACAATGCCCATTCAAAATTGAAATACAGCAATTGCTCATTTTATGATAAAATTTGAAGACAGAATTAATCTGAATTAGTAACTTTGTAAAACAAAGAAACACAGATTATTAAAAAGCCTCAAAAAAAATGAAAGAAGAACATTTAAAAGAGATAAATGAAAAAATATTAAATATAAAAAAATTATATAAACGTAATAATGAAATTTTAAATGAAATCATATTTAATAGAAATAACTATTGTGACGAAGATATAGATATGATAAAAGATTGAATTTTAGAACAAAATTATAATTTTCAAGAAATAAAAATTCAACTTTTAGAACATCAAAATTTTTTATTAAGTAAAAATATAAATAATGAATTCTTAGTTAATAATCTTGAGTTAGAATTATCAATCAATAAATTCTGATATAAATTTTCTATTAAACTTTATAAAAAAGAAAAAGAAATAGTTAAATATTGAAAAGAACAGTATTTTGAATGTTATAAAAAACAATTTTTTGTAAAGAAAAAATTAGAAAATGATAATAAAATATCAAATTTTGTTATTAAAAAAATTAATAAAGATGTACAAAATATTTCGGTTTCAACTCCTTCATTAAAAGTACATACATTAAAAATGTAAAATATATAACACGTTATTTTTTAATAGGACATATTCCGTAATTAAATTTAATTAATTGTCAATAAAATTGTTTTAAAACTATTTAGTGTTATTGAATATAGAAATAAATATTTTTTGAAAAAATAGTTTAAAAAATGAGTTTACATTTTAAACAAAAAATTGTTAATAATATTTTTATATTAACTCGATAAAAATTTAAATTTTAAAAAAATATTTTTAATATTTTTTTTATTTTAATGGTTTTATTTTATTAAAAATTTCACAAAGTAAGTTAAATCTTAAGTACATAAGTATAAATTTAGATTTTCTACATTTATTTACTAAAATTTTGAATCTTTTCAATCAAGCAAAGACATGTTCAACTTTAATTCTAATTTTAGATACAATCTTATTGTATTTTCTTTCTTGTTTAGTTAATTTTTTATTTTTAGTTCTTTTAATTGGTATTATTGTATTTTTATAAATATTTTGTATACCTTGATATCCTAAATCACCAATAATTATTGTTTTTTCTGAAAATTCAAGATTTGAATTTTTTAATATTTGAAAATCATGCACTTTACCATTATCAGCAAAAATATCAACAATTTTTTTATTAAAAAAATCATATACAATTTGAAATTTTATAGAATACATTCAACTTTTACCAGAAAAATATTCTAACTGTAGTTTTTTTTAGTTGGTCTTTCAATTTCAATCTCAGTTGAATCAATTAAATAAAATTAAAATTCATTTGAATTTTCTTGTTTTTTATCAATTTTTAATTTATATCTTTCTTTTAAAAATTGGTAATCTTTGTGGTTACTAAGTTTATTTTCTACTCAAGTAATATTTCGAAAACAACTTGATGGGCTCATTTTAGATTTAATACTCATTTGAAAAAAAGTATAATATTCTTTTCAGTATAATAAAGTCATCATTAATCTTTCTTCTACTGAAAGTTTATTTTTTCGACCTTTATTTTTTTCTAATTTTTCTATTTCAATTAATTTTTCTAACATTTCATTAAAATGAAAACGTTTTATACCAAAATATCTATAAAATTCTTCATTTTTTAATTTTTTTAAATTTTCAAAAATCATTTTTATCAACACTTTTCTAAATTTATTGTTAATAACAAAATTATAAAATAAATTTTAAAATTATTAATTGACTTTTAAAAAATTTAATTACGGAATATGTCTATAAAATCATTTAAAATTCTAGAATTTAATTTTTTTTAAATTATGATATAATTACTTTAAATTAAGTATCATTTTTGTTTTGTGTTTGCTTTTATAATTTTTTATGTTAAGATTTGTTTGTTATTAAATATATAAAATAAATGAACGGCTAGATTTTTTATATATGGATATTCAGCAAGATTTTTATATTAAAAAAGTTTTTTATGCTTCTTATGTTAAAAATGTAATTTTACCTGTTTCTTTTTTAAGTAATGTTGGAAATATTAGGGGTAAATCTTATGTTGGTAATAAACAAAAGTTAAGAAATAATACTTCTCGTACTAAAACTAATTTGATACAAAAAGCATTACATAATTTTTGTGATAGTCAAATGTTAAGTTTTCTTACTTTAACTTATAAAGATAATATGCAAGATATTAGAAAAGCAAAAAAAGATATTCGTTTATTTTTTCTTAAATTAAAGAAATGATGAAATGACCCTAAACGTTCTAAATATCTAGGTGAATTAAAACATTTTTATGTTTATGAATATCAAACTCATGAAGCAGTACATTTTCATATATTGTTTAATCGTAAAATACCTTACAGTATGATAATTGATTGATGACCACATGCTGAAAAACAAGGAATTAAGTTAATTGTTGTTAAAAAAGGTACAAATGAGTTTGTTATTAAATATTTAGGTAAATATGTTACAAAAGCATTAGATGATGTTAAATCTTTAAATCAAGCAGATATAGGTATAAAGGCTTATGCTTTTAGTCGTAATTGTAAAAATCCGATTGTAGTTCGTGGAATTAAAAAAATGAAAATTCAAGATATAATTAAAGCAAGTTTTAATGCAACAAATGTATTTTATTTTAAATCTCAAAAAGATGGTAATGGTGATACTGTTATGATTGGTGGTATTATTGAAAGTACTGTTGTAAATGATTATTTTAAAGATTATGATGATTATGAAAAATATGTATATTTAAGTGCTTTGTCGCATAATTATTATTTACGGACTAGTGAAATTGGTTATTTAATTCAAAGAGATAAAGATGTTTTGAATTGGGCGGAAAAAGTTTTTGGTAATAAAGTTGAAAAAATAGATTTTAAGAAAAGAGTTTTACATTAGGAAAAAAAATATTTTTTTTCTATAATTTTACTTGTATATATATAATGCTTAATAGGTTAATGTATTACCTAGCCGTGTACATTAGCCAATTTTTTTATTTTTATTGTATTTTTATAATTTTGTGTTATATTATTAATGGATGGGTTACAATTTATTGGACACTAATTACGTAGACAAGTAAACAAATTTGTTAAAAGAAAGGAACTATAATTATGGCCAATATTAACTCATATAGCGATGAATTTAAAAAACAAATAGTAGCTTTATATCAAAGTGGCAAATCAGTATCTTGCCTTGCTAAAGAATATAATGTTACAAGAGCAGCTACTTACAATTGAATTAAGCAATTTAGTAATTCAGGAAGTTTTAAAACTAAAGATAATCGTTCTTTTGAAGAAAATGAATTAATTAAATTAAGAAAAGAATTAAAGCAATTACGAATGGAAAATGATATTTTAAAGCAAGCAGCACTAATAATAGGCAGAAAATAGAAATTATTGTCAAAAATAAAGCTAAATATAAAATTCGCACAATGTGTCGTTTTTTAAAAATATCTAAATCAACATATTATTTTAATTTAAACAAAAAAGAAAATAAAATCAAAAATAATATTTATGATGAAGCTGTTATTAGTGCTTTTAAAGAAAATAAAAAAGTTTATGGTACTAGAAGATTAAAAAAAATTCTAGAAAACCAAGAAATTTATTTATCGCGCAGAAAAATTAAAAAAATTATGAATGAACATAATTTAATATCAAAATATACTAAATTATCATTCAAAAATCATAATAACAAAGTTAACGATAGTCAAATAACTAATCTTGTTAATAGAAAATTTAAGAATAGGATTAAAAATGAAGTTATTGTTAGTGATTTAACTTATGTACAAGTTAATGGTAGGTGAAACTATATTTGCCTATTAATAGACCTATTTAACCGCGAAATTATCGGACATAGTGTTAAGATGCATCATTAGTACATCAAGCATTTATGCAATCAAATCGCTGTTTAAAAGATATTCAAATATTTCATAGTGATCGCGGTAATGAATTTAACAATAAAATTATTGATAAACTTTTACTAGCATTCAACATTAACCGTTCTTTAAGTAAAAAAGATTGTCCTTATGATAATGCTGTTGCTGAAGCAACTTTTAAAACTTTTAAAACCGAATTTATTAATGATAAAAATTTTACATCATTAATCCAATTAAAATTAGAATTATTTGATTACATCAATTGATATAACAATATAAGAATTCACAGCACTTTAAACTACTTAACTCCAGTTAAATATCAACAACAAATGTTTACCAAAAAATAGTCCTAAAAAGTGTTGCCATTCCAGTATTTGATAATTTAATATTTTATTTTTTTATTTGAAATAATAATTTTTGTTGTATTTTAATGACAAAAAATAAAACATATTTTGAACAATAATTTTTAAAAAATATTAAAAGTGTTATTAAAATAAATTTTTAAGCTTAAAAAATGTGATTAATATCATAGTTTTGCAAGAAGTCTAATATTTAAATGAGGTATATATATGAAAAAACCATTATCATTTATGGGTGCATTATTATTATCAAGTGCAGTCACTGCTACTACAACGGCATGTAATAATCTAACTATATTCAAAAAAGATTTAAAAAAAGATTTAACACAAACAGATTTAAAAATTGTACCAGAGGAACATCGAGGAACAATACCTACAGATTATGAATTAAAATCACAACTATTTATTTTAAATCATGAACTTCATACTGATAATATTAAAATTATTAATAAAACCACTAATTATGCTTTTGTTATTGGTGATGGTATTTTTTATAATCAAGATAAAATTAAAATTACTTATCAAATCCAAACTATTGATATTAGAACAATAATTGTTGATGGAGCATCCATTGGTAATTTTAGTACTAGTGGTCAAAAACCTACTGTGGAAGCTGTTTACAGTCGTATTCAAGAAAAATATTCTAATTTACAAATGGATCGTCTTAAAATTGACGTTATTTCTAATAAAGAAGCAACTATTACAGGTATTACGGGTGATGATGTTATTCCTCTTTATACTGGTAAGGTAACAGTTACATTTAGTACTAATGATAGTGTTGATTTAAGCACTATTATTAATAAAAAAGATTTAACGGTTAAGACCAACGGTCATGATATACCATCAAATAATGATGTAATGAGAGCATTACGTGATACTTACCAAGAAAAGTTAGATACTTCTTTTATTGCAATAGAAATTACTGCTACTAATAGTGCCACTATTACTAGTACAAATCAAAAAAAATATACTGGTAAAGTAATACTAAATTTAAATCTTGATATTAGAATTGCTCTTAAAGACGTTATTAATAAGGGATTAGGTAAAATTGCTATTATAGGAAAAGTAATAACTTTAGAAGATGTTAATAGTGCATTGAAAAAACAATATTCAAACTTAAATATGAATGCTATTCAAGTAACGTTGCAAAATAATAGTGTTACTATTAAATCTATTAATCAATATGTATACACTGGTCCTAATGTAGTAATTGATAATTTACTTATTGATTTCAATAGTGTTTTAAATAATAAATTACCAACTTTTAATATTCCTGGACAAAACAAACCAAGTAAAGGACAATTAATTTCAGCACTTAAAACCGCTAACTATAATCTTGATGTAAGCAAAATTATAGTTGATAAAATTACTGATAATAGTGCAGTTATTAATGGTGATGGTAAATTTTATAGCAATGATAGTATTGTTGTTACTTATGATTGTGATAAAACAGAACTTTTAAGTGATGTTTTTAAAAATTTAAATTTAGGAACAATCAAAACTAATGGATTATCAAAACCAAATATTGAAGAAATTAAAACTGCGATTAGTAAAAGTAATCCAAATGTAAAGTTAGATGCAATTAAATTTAGTGAAGATGATATTACTAATCAACAAATAACTATTAGTGGTGATGAAACTATTTATAAAGGGAAAATAGTTGCTGATTTTACTATTGATAGTAGTATTATTAATAATGATCAACTAAATTATAATTATAGTGAAACTAATAGTGTTGGTTCATTAAAAAGTACTTGAACCAGCCCCGATATTACTCTATTATCTAATTGAAAAAATTATGCACCAGATTGAGATAGTTTTTCTAATAAGTTTAGTAAATTAAGTTTTGGTGATAATTCGTATTTTAGTCTTTATTGTAATACTTATACTGATCAAAAATTAAAAGGTTCACAATTAAGTATTAGTACTAATGATATTAATAATGATAGAAACAAAAATATATTTGAACTTAGTTATTATTATGATGGTGGATTTTGAGGAGCCTTTCTTGAATTACATGGTTATATTCATATTTGACATGATGAAGAAAATATTTATGTAAGCATTAATTGAAGCATTGATACAGTTAAATGTTTCCGTGATCGAGTATGGAATATTAACTTGCAAGGTGTAATTTTTAGTTAGAATTTAACAGATTATATTTATTTAGTTTTACTGTTAATCATATAATTTTGAAATATTAATTTTTATTAAAAAGATAAATGAGAGATAATAATCTCATTTTTAATATCTTTTTATATAAATTAAGTAAATAACTAAAAAAGGATATACAAAGTAAGTTTAAAAATTAAAATTAAAAATTATTAATTTATAATTATTATAAACTTAATATAGTTTTTATTTTAAAATAAATGAGTTTAGATTGAAAAGAAAAAAATGATGAATAGAGAGCAAGAAATAAATATATTAAATGTAGAAATAAGTTTAATTGAACAAAAAATGGCTATTATTAAAAGTAATTTAGCAACTTTTATCAAAATATAAGTGATAATCAAAGACAAGTATCTAATTATTTAGAAGAACTTAAAAGAAAAGATTCAGAACATAAAAAATTATTATCTTCACCATGTTTAGAAAAAAGTGGAAATTGTCAAGAAAATAGAGCAATGAGAGAAAGAATTACATTTCATTGAAGACATATTAAATATATTGAAGGAAAAATTATTAACTTAGAATTTTTAATTAAAAATCAAGAACAAGAAAAAAACAATTTAAAATCTGAAATGAATTTATTAAGGATAGAAAAAGATAAAAAAAATAGAATTTTAGAACAACAAAAAAATAATTTCAATAACATTAAGAGTATTGTTAATCATGAAAAAAAGTATAATGATAGTAATAAACCCAATACAAGTTATAGTAAATTAATATAATTGAAGTAATTATATAAATTTTGGTAATGTTTAGTAATCTGTGTAACTTACAAAAATAACTATGTTTAATTAATTCTAGTAAATATAATTAAATGACTAGAAAGAGTGAGTTACAGATGGCTAAAAAGCAAAATATTAATAATAATGATCCAATATCAAAAGCAGTAGATTTATTATTAGAAAATACTGAAGATTTAACAACAGTTTTTAAAGAGGGAGGATTGTATAAAGAATTAACAAAAAGATTAGTAGAAAAAATGTTGAATTCTGAGATGCAAAATTATTTGGGATATGAAAAGAATCAACATAAGACATATTCCGTAATTAAATTTTTTAAAAGTCAATTAATAATTTTAAAATTTATTTTATAATTTTGTTATTAACAATAAATTTAGAAAAGTGTTGATAAAAATGATTTTTGAAAATTTAAAAAAATTAAAAAATGAAGAATTTTATAGATATTTTGGTATAAAACGTTTTCATTTTAATGAAATGTTAGAAAAATTAATTGAAATAGAAAAATTAGAAAAAAATAAAGGTCGAAAAAATAAACTTTCAGTAGAAGAAAGATTAATGATGACTTTATTATACTGAAAAGAATATTATACTTTTTTTCAAATGAGTATTAAATCTAAAATGAGCCCATCAAGTTGTTTTCGAAATATTACTTGAGTAGAAAATAAACTTAGGACATATTCCGTAATTAAATTTAATTAATTGTCAATAAAATTGTTTTAAAACTATTTAGTGTTATTGAATATAGAAATAAATATTTTTTGAAAAAATAGTTTAAAAAATGAGTTTACATTTTAAACAAAAAATTGTTAATAATATTTTTATATTAACTCGATAAAAATTTAAATTTTAAAAAAATATTTTTAATATTTTTTTTATTTTAATGGTTTTATTTTATTAAAAATTTCACAAAGTAAGTTAAATCTTAAGTACATAAGTCTAAATTTAGATTTTCTACATTTATTTACTAAAATTTTGAATCTTTTCAATCAAGCAAAGACATGTTCAACTTTAATTCTAATTTTAGATACAATCTTATTGTATTTTCTTTCTTGTTTAGTTAATTTTTTATTTTTAGTTCTTTTAATTGGTATTATTGTATTTTTATAAATATTTTGTATACCTTGATATCCTAAATCACCAATAATTATTGTTTTTTCTGAAAATTCAAGATTTGAATTTTTTAATATTTGAAAATCATGCACTTTACCATTATCAGCAAAAATATCAACAATTTTTTTATTAAAAAAATCATATACAATTTGAAATTTTATAGAATACATTCAACTTTTACCAGAAAAATATTCTAACTGTAGTTTTTTTTAGTTGGTCTTTCAATTTCAATCTCAGTTGAATCAATTAAATAAAATTGAAATTCATTTGAATTTTCTTGTTTTTTATCAATTTTTAATTTATATCTTTCTTTTAAAAATTGGTAATCTTTGTGGTTACTAAGTTTATTTTTTACTCAAGTAATATTTCGAAAACAACTTGATGGGCTCATTTTAGATTTAATACTCATTTGAAAAAAAGTATAATATTCTTTTCAGTATAATAAAGTCATCATTAATCTTTCTTCTACTGAAAGTTTATTTTTTCGACCTTTATTTTTTTCTAATTTTTCTATTTCAATTAATTTTTCTAACATTTCATTAAAATGAAAACGTTTTATACCAAAATATCTATAAAATTCTTCATTTTTTAATTTTTTTAAATTTTCAAAAATCATTTTTATCAACACTTTTCTAAATTTATTGTTAATAACAAAATTATAAAATAAATTTTAAAATTATTAATTGACTTTTAAAAAATTTAATTACGGAATATGTCTTTAGTAACCACAAAGATTACCAATTTTTAAAAGAAAGATATAAATTAAAAATTGATAAAAAACAAGAAAATTCAAATGAATTTCAATTTTATTTAATTGATTCAACTGAGATTGAAATTGAAAGACCAACTAAAAAAAACTACAGTTAGAATATTTTTCTGGTAAAAGTTGAATGTATTCTATAAAATTTCAAATTGTATATGATTTTTTTAATAAAAAAATTGTTGATATTTTTGCTGATAATGGTAAAGTGCATGATTTTCAAATATTAAAAAATTCAAATCTTGAATTTTCAGAAAAAACAATAATTATTGGTGATTTAGGATATCAAGGTATACAAAATATTTATAAAAATACAATAATACCAATTAAAAGAACTAAAAATAAAAAATTAACTAAACAAGAAAGAAAATACAATAAGATTGTATCTAAAATTAGAATTAAAGTTGAACATGTCTTTGCTTGATTGAAAAGATTCAAAATTTTAGTAAATAAATGTAGAAAATCTAAATTTAGACTTATGTACTTAAGATTTAACTTACTTTGTGAAATTTTTAATAAAATAAAACCATTAAAATAAAAAAAATATTAAAAATATTTTTTTAAAATTTAAATTTTTATCGAGTTAATATAAAAATATTATTAACAATTTTTTGTTTAAAATGTAAACTCATTTTTTAAACTATTTTTTCAAAAAATATTTATTTCTATATTCAATAACACTAAATAGTTTTAAAACAATTTTATTGACAATTAATTAAATTTAATTACGGAATATGTCCATAGTAATAGTGACAATGCTCGTAATGGTATAAGTTCAAAAAAAATAATAACTCAACAAGGTAAAATTGAGATTGATGTACCACGAGATCGCAATAGTAATTTTAATCCTATAATAATTGCAAAAAGACAAAGAAGATTTGATGGTTTTGATCAACAAGTTCTTTCTTTATATGCAAAAGGTATGACATTATCAGATATTAGAATGCAATTACAAGAGTTATATCATGGTGCTGATATTAGTGAAAGTGTTATTAGTCAAATTACTGATGATGTTATTGATGATGTAAAAGCATGGCAAAATCGAGCATTAGAAAGTGTCTATCCGATTGTTTATTTTGATTGCATAGTAGTGAAAGTACGACAAGATAAAAGGATTATTAATAAATCAGTTTATATAGCTTTAGGAGTTGATTTAGAAGGTAAAAAAGATGTTTTAGGTTTATGAATTAGTGAAAATGAAGGTGCTAAATTTTGATTAGCAAATTTAACAGAAATGAAAAATCGTGGCTTAAATGATATTCTTATTGCCTGCAGTGATAATTTAACAGGCATGTCAGAAGCAATACAATCAGTTTATCTTAAAACAGAACATCAATTATGCATAGTTCATCAAATTAGAAATAGTTTGAAATATGTCTCATATAAGCATAGAAAATCTCTAGTTGCAGATTTAAAACCAATTTATACTGCATGTAGTGAAGAACAAGCAATGCAAGCTTTAGAATCATTTGAAAATAAATGAAATAAACAATATCCTCAAATTGCTAAATCTTGATATAAAAATTGAGATAATTTAATGGTTTTTATTAGTTATCCTGCAGAAATAAAAAGGGTAATTTATACCACAAATGCTATTGAATCTGTTAATAGTCAATTACGAAAAGTCATCAGAAATAAAAAAGTTTTTCCTAACGATATGTCAGTTTTTAAAATATTTTATTTAGCAATTGACAATATAACAAAAAAATGAACAATGCCCATTCAAAATTGAAATACAGCAATTGCTCATTTTATGATAAAATTTGAAGACAGAATTAATCTGAATTAGTAACTTTGTAAAACAAAGAAACACAGATTATTAAAAAGCCTCTTCAAATTATTTCTTGTCTAAGTATAATAAGACTATATAGATTTAATTTATTCCGGATTTTTGACAATCTCCCTTTTTATTATTACTTCTAATTGCTCTATGTAATATAGTGTTATTAAACTTATCAATAGGTGTATTAATATCAAAATATTTGCAATTTTCTATTATTTCTAACATATCAAAATTGTTGTTTAGGATTGCTATTTCATAAGGTATATTACCATTATCATCTATTTGATAAAAATTAGTTTTTTTAGTGATAGCAAAATTAATTCTAAAATCAGTTTTATTACCTTCTTTAGCAATAATATGTAAAAGATTTTGTTTTTTATTATTAACACTATTAATATTAAAATGATAATTATTTTGAAAATCATTAACTAATTCACGAATTTCTTCATTTGTCGGGTATGTATCAGCTTTATTAATTTCTTGTATTAATAATTTGCAAAATGGAGTTTCATTTTGCAAATTTACTAAATTGGGATTAACTTGTGAATTATTAATTAGTTGCTTTCCTATATTTTTAAACTCTCCTCCAAGTTTTCAGTCTACAATATATTGTTTCATAATTGCTAAATGTAAGGGTGAATTTCCTTCAATATCTTGTTAATTTAAAAAATTTTTATCATTTTTTTAAAATTTATTAATCAATTAATAAGTTTTATTTTATTAGTTATAAATTCTATTAATTCACTTGAAGTTTCTCAACCTTCCTCATGTGGATCATAGTTATATTCATCTTCTATTTCTGCTCCTTCATCTAAATCTAATAAAAAACTATTATGAAGGGCATTTCTATTGTTATTATCTAAACTAATAACTTCCTCATCACTAATGTTTGGATTATTCATAAAATCTTCAATAATAGAAAATTGAATTCTTTTCTTTTGAAATTGATCAATAAGGTAATTTAATGTTAGCATACTTTTATTTGTTCCTATCTATAATATAAAATTCCTGTTACTTTATTAAAAGTAACAGGAATACAAAAACTTTCTTTAGTTTTACATTTATTTGTATCATAACTTTAAAAAAACCAATACATTTTTCTTAAAATTAAAATTTAGTTTACAATCAGCGTTTATTAACCTTTATATATATCATTTTTAATAATTGACTAGCAATGAAATAAACAATAACAACACCCGCTAAATAAGCATAAAAAATTAAAGGAATTGGTGTTAAACCAATAGTAGCTCCTAATTGTGTATATGGAATACTAATGCCAATAATAGTAATTATAATTGTTGTTAAAAATAGCTGATGAGATGGCATACTTTGAATAAAAGGTACCTTAGAAGTTCGTAATAATTGTACAATTAATGTTTGTGAAGTAACTCCTAAAATAAATCATCCAGTATGAAATAATGATTGTTGATATATGCCAGCAGCACTATTAGGATCTACATTAGCAAAATTGGCAAAGATATGTAAACCATATCCTAAAAATAAAAAGGTGGTTATATCAAATATTGAACTTAGCGGTCCATTCCAGAATGCAAAAGGTAAAATGCTTTTTGCATTTCATTTTTGTGGTTTTTTAATAAAGTCTTCATCAACCCTATCTCAAGGAATTGCTAATTGAGAAATATCATATAATAAATTTTGTAGTAAAATTTGAATTGCCATCATTGGTAAAAAAGGTAACCAAATTGAAGCAATTAAAATACTTAATGAATTACCAAAATTAGAAGAAATAGTAATTTTAATATATTTTAAAATATTACCAAAAGTATTTCTACCGCTGATCACTCCTTGCTCTAAAACATCTAAATCTTTTTCTAATAAAATAATATCAGATGCTTCTTTGGCAATATCAGTAGCACTATTAACAGATATTCCAACATCAGCGTGATGCAAAGCAACAGCATCATTAATACCATCACCTAAAAAGCCAACAGTGTGACCATTTAACTTTAAAATGTCAATAATTCTTGATTTTTGTAATGGATCCATTTTCGCAAAAATAGTAGTTTTATTTACTAATGCTTGTAAATGTTGATCATCCATATCTTCAATGTCACTACCTAATAAAGGAATTCCTGGCTCTAATCCCACCTTTTTACAAATTGCTTTAGTAACAATTTCATTATCACCAGTCAAAATTTTAACATCAATTCCGTGTTGATTAAGAGTTGTTATTGCTTTAATAGCACTAGGTTTAGGTACATCTAAAAAACCTATATATCCTAATAAAACTAAATTAGATTCATCTTCTATTTTAAAAACTGTTTTGTCACTAGCAAAATCTTGATAGCCAATTGCAATTACTCGTAAACCATCATTATTTAATTCCGTACTTAATTTTAAAACATTTTCTTTAATTTTATGAGTTAAGGTAATTACTTTCCCCCCAATTTCAACTTTAGTACAAATTTTTAATATTTCTTCTACTGCTCCTTTGCAAATTAAAGTATTATTAATTTTATCTTTTGAAACTACTATTGACATTCGTCTTCTTATAAAATCAAAAGGTATTTCATCAATTTTACGATAGGGCATTTCAACTATTTTATTATGATGAGCTTTAATGTGTTGGACAATTGTTTTATCAATATTATTTTTTAATCCAGTTTGTAAAGAACTATTTAAATATGCCATTTCTAAAACTTTGTTTGATTCAACACCTTCTGGATCTAAGTGTTTAACTAACTCAATTCTATCCTCAGTTAAAGTACCGGTTTTATCAGTGCATAAAACATCCATTGCACCAAAACTTTGAATACTAGTTAAATTTTTAACAATTACTTTTTTATGTGATAATCTAATTGCACCTTTTGCTAAGTTAGCGCTAACAATCATTGGCAGCATTTCGGGCGTAATACCAACAGCAACTGATATTGAAAATATTAACGCTGTTAAAATATTATTTTTAGTAATTACATTAACAATAAATATTAATGGTACCATTACACACATAAAACCAATAAGAATGTAGGTAACTTTTTTAATACCTTTACTAAAACTAGTAACAGGACGTTTACTAGTTACTGCACTAGCAATTGATCCAAAATAAGTATTAACACCTGATGCAATAACAATAGCAATAGCACCGCCCGAAACAATACTAGTACCCATAAAACATATGTTTTCTAATTCTAGGATACTACTTTTTTTATTATCATCTTTAGTATTAATAGTATGTTTTTCAACAGGAAATGTTTCACCAGTTAGTGCTGATTGATTAATAAATAGATCGGTTGAAACTAAAATTCGAACATCAGCAGGAATCATATCACCAGAAGATAAGAAAATAATATCACCTGGTACTAAATTTTCAATTAATACTTCTTTTGTAAAATTGGCAACACTATTTAAAGCATTAAAATCAATTTTTTTATTTTTATTACTAAATCGAAAAACACTGGCTGTTGTTTCAATTAATTGTCGTAATTTTTCTGAAAATTTATAGGAACGATAATCTTGAAAGTAAGATATAAAAACACTCAAAATAATCATTACTAAAACAATAATAGCACTGTACAAATCAACATTTTTATCAGTATTAGTATCAATAATACTGTAACTAATAAAATTATAGATAACTATTATCATTAAAACAATAATAAAAGGATTAAAAATATTGTGCATTAATTTTTTGTATCAAACAAATCGTTTATGAGAAAAAACATTTTTACCATATTTTTTAAGTCTGTCTTCTACTTCTTCCTTTTTTAATCCGTACATACTACCATCTAATTGTTGGATAACTTCTTCTTTCGATAGTTGCGAAAATTGTTTAAACATGGTTGTTGTTTTTTGTTCTATATGCTTCTTTTTAAAAAATTGCATTATCAACCAACCTTTCTTCAAACGTATAATTTAATTGTATAGTAAAATCAAAAGAACTTTATTTTAGTGAATAAAGTTCTTAAAACTACCAAATATTTAAGAATAATATTCTTCTATTTTCAATAAATAATTTGTATTATTTTTAAATACAAATTATTTATATCAAAAATAAGAGTAAACATCAATGATTTAAAAGGAGTTGAAATATAATTATAAATCTTCTAATCAATTTTCTATATTTATTAATCAAATATGATAGTATTTAGTTAAACTTGATATGAGTTTTTAACCTATTATTTTTAAATAAAAATAATAGGTTTTTATTTAGAAAAATGAAAGGAAATATAAATTAATTATTTTTTAAATAATTAATTTATAAAAGGTAGTTAAAATGACTGAAAAACAGAAAATAGAAATTAATCAACTAAATTTAGAAATTAAAAAATATCATGAATCAATATGAATTCTTATCGACAAATTTAATGAATTAAATAATCTTTATAAACAGCAAAAAATAAAAATATCAAATACTAAAAAAGAACAAGAAAAATTATATTCTAAGGACATATTCCGTAATTAAATTTAATTAATTGTCAATAAAATTGTTTTAAAACTATTTAGTGTTATTGAATATAGAAATAAATATTTTTTGAAAAAATAGTTTAAAAAATGAGTTTACATTTTAAACAAAAAATTGTTAATAATATTTTTATATTAACTCGATAAAAATTTAAATTTTAAAAAAATATTTTTAATATTTTTTTTATTTTAATGGTTTTATTTTATTAAAAATTTCACAAAGTAAGTTAAATCTTAAGTACATAAGTCTAAATTTAGATTTTCTACATTTATTTACTAAAATTTTGAATCTTTTCAATCAAGCAAAGACATGTTCAACTTTAATTCTAATTTTAGATACAATCTTATTGTATTTTCTTTCTTGTTTAGTTAATTTTTTATTTTTAGTTCTTTTAATTGGTATTATTGTATTTTTATAAATATTTTGTATACCTTGATATCCTAAATCACCAATAATTATTGTTTTTTCTGAAAATTCAAGATTTGAATTTTTTAATATTTGAAAATCATGCACTTTACCATTATCAGCAAAAATATCAACAATTTTTTTATTAAAAAAATCATATACAATTTGAAATTTTATAGAATACATTCAACTTTTACCAGAAAAATATTCTAACTGTAGTTTTTTTTAGTTGGTCTTTCAATTTCAATCTCAGTTGAATCAATTAAATAAAATTGAAATTCATTTGAATTTTCTTGTTTTTTATCAATTTTTAATTTATATCTTTCTTTTAAAAATTGGTAATCTTTGTGGTTACTAAGTTTATTTTCTACTCAAGTAATATTTCGAAAACAACTTGATGGGCTCATTTTAGATTTAATACTCATTTGAAAAAAAGTATAATATTCTTTTCAGTATAATAAAGTCATCATTAATCTTTCTTCTACTGAAAGTTTATTTTTTCGACCTTTATTTTTTTCTAATTTTTCTATTTCAATTAATTTTTCTAACATTTCATTAAAATGAAAACGTTTTATACCAAAATATCTATAAAATTCTTCATTTTTTAATTTTTTTAAATTTTCAAAAATCATTTTTATCAACACTTTTCTAAATTTATTGTTAATAACAAAATTATAAAATAAATTTTAAAATTATTAATTGACTTTTAAAAAATTTAATTACGGAATATGTCTTAAATATAAAATAATACGTAATAAATATTTAATTGAAGATAATCCAGAATTAAATAAAAAATGAGGACAAGAAATGAAAATTAGTGGACAAAGACATACAATGAAATAGACTTCTTGCAAAACCTATCTATTAAAAATTAAATTTTTAAAATAAAATTAAAAATAAAAAAGATAGGTAATCTATGATGTTTGATAAATTAAAAACTATTAACAATCCAGAATTATTAAGATTAACTGGTATAAATGATATTATTTTTAATAAAATTCTAGAAATTTTAAAGACAGAAGAAGTAAAAAAGTTTAAAAATGGTGGTACACCTAATAAATTATCATTAGAAAATCGTTTATTAATGACTTTAGAATATTGAAGAGAGTATCGAACTTATTTTCATATTGCTAAAAGTTATGGAATTAGTGAAAGTAGTTGCTATAGGAATATCAAGTGAATAGAAAATACTTTAATAAAACATCCTGATTTTCAACAACTTGATGGGCAAAAATCACTGTTAAATAATAATTTTAAAGATAAAACAGTTATCATTGATGTGACTGAAAGTACTATTCAACGCCCAAAAAAAGTCAAAAACAATATTATTGAGGAAAAAAGAAAAAACATACAATAAAAACTCAAGTCATAATTGAAAAAGATAGTAAAAAAATTATAAGTTCTTATTTTTCTTATGGTAAAAATCATGATTTTAAAATTTTAAAAAATTCAAAAACGAAATTTTTATCAGAAACAACTATTTTAGTAGATTTAGGATATCAAGGTATACAAAACATACATAAAAATGTCTTATTACCTAAACGAAAATCAAAGAAAAACCCTTTAACTAAAGAAGAAAAGAAAAATAATAAGGCTATTTCAAAAATGAGAGTTGTTATTGAACATGTTTTTGCAATTCTTAAAAAATTTAAAATTATTAGTGAAAAATATCGAAATAGAAGAAAAAAATTTGCATTAAGATTTAATTTAATAGCTTCAATAGACATATTCCGTAATTAAATTTTTTAAAAGTCAATTAATAATTTTAAAATTTATTTTATAATTTTGTTATTAACAATAAATTTAGAAAAGTGTTGATAAAAATGATTTTTGAAAATTTAAAAAAATTAAAAAATGAAGAATTTTATAGATATTTTGGTATAAAACGTTTTCATTTTAATGAAATGTTAGAAAAATTAATTGAAATAGAAAAATTAGAAAAAAATAAAGGTCGAAAAAATAAACTTTCAGTAGAAGAAAGATTAATGATGACTTTATTATACTGAAAAGAATATTATACTTTTTTTCAAATGAGTATTAAATCTAAAATGAGCCCATCAAGTTGTTTTCGAAATATTACTTGAGTAGAAAATAAACTTAGTAACCACAAAGATTACCAATTTTTAAAAGAAAGATATAAATTAAAAATTGATAAAAAACAAGAAAATTCAAATGAATTTCAATTTTATTTAATTGATTCAACTGAGATTGAAATTGAAAGACCAACTAAAAAAAACTACAGTTAGAATATTTTTCTGGTAAAAGTTGAATGTATTCTATAAAATTTCAAATTGTATATGATTTTTTTAATAAAAAAATTGTTGATATTTTTGCTGATAATGGTAAAGTGCATGATTTTCAAATATTAAAAAATTCAAATCTTGAATTTTCAGAAAAAACAATAATTATTGGTGATTTAGGATATCAAGGTATACAAAATATTTATAAAAATACAATAATACCAATTAAAAGAACTAAAAATAAAAAATTAACTAAACAAGAAAGAAAATACAATAAGATTGTATCTAAAATTAGAATTAAAGTTGAACATGTCTTTGCTTGATTGAAAAGATTCAAAATTTTAGTAAATAAATGTAGAAAATCTAAATTTAGACTTATGTACTTAAGATTTAACTTACTTTGTGAAATTTTTAATAAAATAAAACCATTAAAATAAAAAAAATATTAAAAATATTTTTTTAAAATTTAAATTTTTATCGAGTTAATATAAAAATATTATTAACAATTTTTTGTTTAAAATGTAAACTCATTTTTTAAACTATTTTTTCAAAAAATATTTATTTCTATATTCAATAACACTAAATAGTTTTAAAACAATTTTATTGACAATTAATTAAATTTAATTACGGAATATGTCCAATTTATAATTTACAATTATTAATTTAAATATATTTGATAATTTAATATTTTATTTTTTTATTTGAAATAATAATTTTTGTTGTATTTTAATGACAAAAAATAAAACATATTTTGAACAATAATTTTTAAAAAATATTAAAAGTGTTATTAAAATAAATTTTTAAACTTAAAAAATGTGATTAATATCATAGTTTTGCAAGAAGTCTAATGAAAAAAAGTAATGGATCAAGAAAAAAGAGCACTAAAATTAAAAGAAGAATGCCAAATTTTGGAAAAAGAAATTAATGAATTAGAAATAATACTTAACCAAAAATTAGATAAAATACCTACCATTCTTAATAATAATTTTAATCATATAAAAAATAAGGCAAATGATGAAAAAATAGATAATTTACAAAATATACAACATACAGTAAAAGAATATAAACCAAATTTACCAATTTTATTAATTTATTACACATATATCTAATTTCTTATATCTTTTATTTTTTCTGATATAGTACTTAATTGTAAACTTAATATAAGTTTTAAATTTTAACCATTTACTTTAGTTTAAAAGTAAATAGTTTTTTATATTTTAAAAAGGACATAAAAAGAAAAATGAAAATACAAAATAAAATTATACTAAGTTCAACCATTTTCGTTGAAGTTATAGGAAATATTGCTGGATGATATTCAATCCCAACAATGATTGCTGAATGATTAGATATTATGGAATATGATTTTATTCATAATTATATAAACAATGATTTTAATCGATATCGTTGTACAGTTAAAGGTGTTTTAATATGAGGTTTAATTTCAGCAGTAACAATGGCAATAACTTCAACTGTTAGTGTAAAAACTGTTGAATATGTAAAAACACTTTATGAAAATAGAAGACAAACAAATACTAGAGAAATTGATGAAACAACACCTTTACTATCACAAACACAAATAAATTCAATAAATAATAATGAAGTAGAACCACCATTAGTATTAAATCCAGCAATAAGTGCAAGTTTATAATTAATATGGAGCGGAAAAGATATGAAAAAAATATTAGTACTACTTGCAATAAGTAATACTTTATCAATGACCAATAGTAATTTTTCTTATAATATTAATTCAAATTTAACAAGTACACTAAAAAGTAGTGATGAAATTAATTTTTTAGCTACAGCAGATATTCATGCTGGATATCCTCAATCAGTTAGTGACAAAACAATTAGTGCCCTTGCTAAACATTTACCAGAAATAATAATAGAGGTATTATTATTTCTGGTGATTTAACAGGTTATGTTAAATATACAGGAAATTTATTTTCTTATAAATTAATGTTAGCATCAATCTCTAATCATCTTTTAGCAGGTTTTGGTAACCATGATTCTGATACTACTTGTAAAGTTAACCAAACTTGACTTAACCAAAATATTGTTAAACAAAATGCTATGACAGCAGCTCACTTACTCTATTATACTTCAAAAAATGAAGTTCCTGTATATTCTTGAAATTGATTAGGTATACATTTTGTTCAATGCAGTTTAGCGCCAATTAATAAAGATACTTCAGCTTGAAATTTTGGAAGAAGTGATCCTGGGCCAGCATTAACTGAATTACAAAAAGATTAGTAGAAAAAATGTTGGTTTGAGTAATATGCCAATTGTTTTAACTTTTCATTATGGATATGATGATTTTTCAATTGATCAAGAATGATGAAGTAAAGAACAAAGAACTGAATTTGAAAATGAAATTTTAGCAAAATATAATGTTATTTTAATGTTAACTGGACATCAACACTTTGTACCAACCAAATATGATGAAAAAATAATTGCAGTTAATGTTGGTAAAAAAACAATTTATGATGTTTTAAGTGGTACTGCACTTTTTGGTGGTTATTCTGAAATTTCTATAAATAAAACTAACAAAGAAATTACAATTAAACGTCATAACGTACAACAAAATGATGAAATTGTTATTAATAAAAAAATTAAATATTAATTAAAATTAAAAACTAAGTTTTAATAAAACTTAGTTTTTTTAAATATACAATTTTTTTATTTATTATAATTTGGTGCTTCTTTTGTTAGTTCAACATCATGAGGATGTGATTCTCTTAAACCAGCACTTGAAATTTTTACAAATTTAGAATCTTGGATTAAAGATAAAATATTTTTAGCACCAACATAACCCATACCACTTCTAATACCACCAACTAATTGAAAAACAACATCTTGTACTTTCCCTTTAAAAGGAACACGTGCTTCAATTCCTTCTGGCACTAATTTTTTAATTCCTTTTTGAAAATAACGATCACTACTACCACGTTTCATGGCAACTAATGAACCCATACAAACATAATTTTTATATTTTTTACCATTGACAATAATTTCCTCACCTGGTGATTCTTCTGTTCCAGCTAAAATGCTACCTAACATTACACAATTGCTACCAGCAGCAATTGCTTTTACAATATCACCAGAATATTTAATACCACCATCAGCAATGACAGTTACGTTTTTATTTTTTGCTCAATTATAAACATCATTAATAGCAGTAATTTGTGGCACACCAACTCCTGCTATTATTCTAGTAGTACAAATGCTACCAGGACCAACACCAACTTTAATACAATTTGCGCCAGCTTCATAAAGTGCTTGTGCTCCAGCTGCAGTACAAATATTTCCAGCAATAATATCTAATTTTGGATAAGTTTTACGAATTACTTTAACTGTTTTTAAAATCCCTAAACTATGACCATGTGCTGAATCAACAACTAATACATCAACTTTTGCTTTAACTAATGCCTCAACTCTTGCTAAAGTGTCTTCACCAACACCAACAGCAGCACCAACTCTTAATTGTCCTTGATCATCTTTACAAGCATTTGGATAATCAATAGCTTTATCAATATCTTTTGTTGTAATTAAACCAATCAATTTATTATTTGAACCAACAATTGGTAGTTTTTCAATTTTATTTTTTAACATAACTTGTTTTGCTTGTTCGATTGTTGTTGTTTTATCACCAACAATTAAATTTTTGGTAGTCATAATATTTTTAACTAATGCATTATCATTATCAAGATATTTTAAATCACGATTAGTAACAATTCCAATTAGTTGATTTTCTTCATTTACAACAGGCAATCCAGAAATTCGATAAGTACTCACAATTGATTTTGCTTCACTAATTAAAGTTTGAACACCAATAGTAATTGGATCAGTAATAAAACCTGACTCATTTCTTTTCACTTTTTGTACTTCTAAAGCTTGTTCAGCAATTGATAAATTTTTATGAATAATGCCAATACCACCAACTCTTGCCATGGCAATTGCTAGATCAGATTCAGTAACTGTATCCATAGCAGCAGATAAAATTGGAATATTTAATTCAATTTTATTTGTTAATTTAGTTTTTAAAGAAACTTGATTTGGTAAAACTTCTGAATATCCTGGAACTAATAATACATCATCAAAAGTAATTCCTTCACATATTATTTTTTGATTTAAATCTTTATTCATAGTTTACTCCCATTCTATAATACCTGGTGGCTTTGATGTAATATCATAAACTACTCTATTAACACCATCTACTTTATTAATAATCTCATTTGCAACTTCATCTAGAAATTCTCATGGTAAATGTGAACTTGTTGCTGTCATAAAGTCAATTGTATTAACACTTCTTAAACTAACAACATAATCATAAGTGCGATTATCACCCATTACGCCCACAGTTTTAACTGGTAGCAAAGTGGCAAATGCTTGTGATACTTGAGGGCGTATAAAGTTAATGGTTAGATTTAAAAAGAAGTTAAATGAGAGATAATACTCTCATTTTTTAATTGTTAAACAATTATAATTAATTATTTTATTAAACCAGCACTTTATTAAAGTAATTAATTATTACATAACTAAATAAAAAATTATGTAGGCTATTGTGCTGGAATTAACCAATAGTAATTTTTCTGTTGCTCTTTGAAAATTTCAGAAATTTTGGTTCCCTTCCCCTAGAACCCCTACCCTCCAAGGCTTTGCTACCTACAGTAGCATAAGCCTTACGTATAGTAGATAAGTAGTTAGTAGTATATAAGCCTTTTATCACTGTAGGTGATAAGGCTTATACATAGAAAGGATACGTAATGATTAATGTTAATTTAGATATTAAAAATAAAATTAAAGAAACAACTAAAGGTATGTTATTAGAAATTGGTGAATATGAAACATGATTTCCTATTAAAGATACTATTATTGATGAAAAAAATAAAAAAATAGCATTAAAAATAATTGAAGATTTTTATTATAAATTAGGTAAAAAATCAATAACAAAAGATATTGAAAGTGTTAAAGGTAGTGATATTTTAAAATATATTAAAAATATTCCAAATATTAATACAAATGAAAATGAATTAATATCTTGTGAATTTTATGAACAATATAATAGTTATTATATTTTTAAAAATGATAAAAATCAAGAATGTTTTAAATATAACATTACATGAGAACAAGATATGAAAAGTTTTAAAATCAATAATCCATATAAACATAATGATTTAGCAATAAATTATATTGTTACACCAATGAAAGATATATCAACTCATAATAATAAAATATTTTATTTGAAGTATTAAAGGAAATTAAATATGTTATTAAATGTTGAAAAAATAAAATTAATTAAAAATTTATGTAATGAAAAATTACTTAAAAATCAAAAATATATTGAAATACAAGAAATATTAAAAATTATAGAAAGGAATTAATTATGTTGAATTTAAAAGAAGATAAAAGAATATATATAAAATATGAAGAAGAAAAAATATTTGGTTCATGTGATATTTGTCATAAAAATTCATCATTTGCAAATAGAACTTGTAATAAATGTTTTTATAAATTAATAGGTGAAAAAAATGAAATGTAATATTCATAATGAAAAATATATATGATTTTCTGAATTACATGAAATTGAAAATACATATTATTGTAATAAATGTATAGATGAAATGATTGAAGAAGATATGTATTTAACAAGTAATAATTGAGATTACTTATATGAATATTATATTAATGAATTACAATTAGAAAATTTTAAAGGAGTGTAATAAATCATGAAAGATAAAAGTTTTAAAGAAATAAAAAATGATATGCAATTATTTTTTCAAGATATTGAAAATGGTAAATATGGCGAAAGAATTAAACAATTATTTATACAAAAAGAAAGTAGTGAATAAATATGGCAGCAGCCCCAAAAAAGAAAGCAGAAGATTTAATGATTAAACAAATTATTGTTCATTTAAGATTTACTGAAAAAGATTATGAAAAATTAAAAGAAATTTGTGAAGAAAAAAATATGAAAATTAATGGTTTTATAAGAAGTTTAATTAAAAAAGCAATAAATAAATAGAAAGAGTGATTATAATGAATAATTTATATAAAAAAATACTTAAATTACAATTAGAAATTGGTAGTACACCTAAAAATGGTTTTAATAAATTTGGAAATTATAAATATTGATTATTAAGTGATATTTTTAATAAATTTAAATTATTATGTAAAGAATTAAATATTGTTATTACACATGAAGATATATTAACAACTGATAGAAAAATAAATTATTTAGATACTAAAGAAATAGAAATAACTTATTTTAAAAGATATACAATTATAGATTTAGATAATGATAAAGAAATTAAATATTTTGATATATTAGCTTGTGCTAAAAATACAGATATAGCAAAAGCAAAAGGTAGTGCAGAAACTTATGCTTATAGATATTTTTTAATGAATTTATTATTATTAAGTGAAGATGAACTTGACCCAGATAATGATAATGTTAATTTAATACAAAATAATAAGCAACAAAATAATTATATTAATAATAATGTAAAAATACAAAATGAAAAATGAGAACCAAGTGAAAAACAATTAGATTATTTTGAAAAATATATGATTACAAATACAGTTTTATTTGATGAATGTATAAGAGAAGATATGGAAAGATTAAATCCAAGTAATAATAAAGATTTTTTAATATTAATGGGTGAAAATTATTTAAAAACTTTATTTGATAAATTTAAAGAAATTCGTGAAAGATTTAAAAATGTAAAAAATAATAATAAAAATGAGTATAGAAATTATGAATAAATGTAAATATTGTAATAAAAGAATTTGATTTTCTCAATATTGATGTATGAATTGTTTAAAAATATTAGTTATAAATTTAAATAAAAATAAGGAAAAAAAATAATGAATAAAAGAAAACAATTTAAATATAATGAAAAATTAATTGAACATGGAATTAAAGTAGCAAAAAAAGATAAACAATTAATGAAAATATTAAAAAAACTAAGTTTAAATTAAGGAGAAATAATTATGAATAATTATTTACTTTCAATTGACCCAAGTATTAAAAATACTGGATTTACTTTATGAGAAAAAACAAAAAGAATTAGTGAATGTGAAGTTAATTATAATGAAATTGAATATGTATACAAATGAAAGCCAATATGAATGGGAAGTTTTAGTTTTAACAATAAAAAATTAGATTTTATTGATTTTCAAGGTGAAATATTTTTTCAGAGAAAAAGAGATGAAGATATAGATTTAATTATTGAACGTGGTACTTTTCATTCAAAAAATGGTATTGGTTATGAAACTCAAGAACATTTAAGAGGTTTTATTGCTGGACAATTTAATAAATTATTAACAAAAAATATGTTAATAAGTCCAAGTGAATGAAAAAAATGATATGTAAAAAATGATAAATATTTTTCTGCTATTACATTTGTAAATGGTATAAATTATAAATGAGATAAAAATGTTTCTTTATTTACGTGTGAAAATTTAATAGAAGAAAATAATTGAAATATAACAATATCAAATCATGATGAAGCAGATAGTTTATTAATTGGTTGATATTATTTAAATAAGGAGAATAAATAATGAGCAAAGAAAAAATAAAAGTTATTGAAGAATTGATTTATTTAGAAAAGAAAAAATTTATTCAAAATCCTACTATTTTAAATTATAAAAAAATGGAAAAAAATGTTGATGAATTAAAAAAAGTTAAATGAAATATTGAAATATTTGAAGGTATGAAAAAAAATATTATTTTTGAAGTAAATAAATATGAAATTTTTAATAAAATAATTAAAAATAATAAGGAAGTTAAATAATGCAAAAACAAAAAGAAGAAAAAGTATTATTAAAATGTATTGTTAAAGATTGTAATAGTAAAGTATTAGTTACTTTAAAAACTTTAAATGTAGAAGATAGTGTAGTTCAATTTTTTAATATGTGTTATTTTCATAAAAAACAATTTAAAAATAAAGTAAAAGAAATAAAAGAATATTATAAAAATAATTAAATTAAATTTTAAAAAATTATATTTTCACACTTTAAAATTTTTATATGTATAATTTAATTGTTAAAAACTTAATGAAAATATTTTTATTTAAATAAATAAAATAAAAAGAAGAGCCTTTCTAATTCGTTGAAGTTAGAGTAGTTTTTTCTTTTTTTGTTTTTAACACATATTTATTAATGAAAGGAAATATTTATAATGAAATATTTTAATCCAACTTATTGATTTAAATTATGACTATTATCTGGACCATTATTTAATTCTGAAAATCAAGGTATATATGCTAAGTCAATTGATAATCAAAATATTAAAGATTGAGCTAGCAAAAATACTAGTAGTTTAGAATCAATAAATCAAGAATTAACTTTATCAAATAATCAAACATCTTTATTAAATTTACCATTATGAAATAGCAATTTAACTATACATAATCAACATCATAAACACCGTCATCAAAAAAGTAGAAACAGAATTAAAAAACAAGTGACACCAAATCCAAGACCATCTAAAGAAATTTTGAAATTAAATGAAAAAATAATTATTAATCAAAATAATCGAAGAGAATATCAAATTAGTTTTCAAACTATTATTAATGAATTAGTTGATAGAGGAGTATTAAGAAGAATTAGAGATCTAAATGTATTAGTTAATGCTGATTTTATTTGTGAAGATAATACTATTTTGGCTTTAAATCCTGAATCAAATTATGGTTATTTTAGATTACCAGTTGCAATTCGATGAGAACAAGATACACAAAGTATTGAAAATAATTTAGAATTAGTTTTAAGAACAGATAATTTATATCTTCAAGGATTTATAGTTAATAATTATTATTATCATTTTGATTTTACAAATATCAATATGAATATGCAACCACAAGCTGTTAGAGATGGTTCGGTTCCTCTTTTAGAACGAATTGAAGGAATACAAAATAATATAGTGTTAAATGGAATTAGTCCAGATTACAGGGATATGATACGTGAAAACGATGAAAATATTTACTGAAGTAATATTTGAGGTTCTTTTTTTCAATTGATAAATCGTATGGATGATAATTTTAATGAGCAAGGAATTTTAATAGAAGGTGCTTTAGGAAATTTAGCTAGATCTTTGGGTGATGTAATTTTAGTTACTGCAGAATCATTAAGATTTTGATCACTTCATACTCATATTATTCAACAATTAGTTAATAATAATGAATATATTACTTTAGGACGTAATAATCGCAATCCTATTTACAATACATTAGTTAATTGAAGTGAAGAATCTCGTACTCAATCTCTTATAATAGATTTACTTTCAACTCCAAATGATAGAAGACATAATCCAAATTCAAATCAAGAAGCAAGAAACATATTGACTGAATTTGGCTATTTAAGAAGAAGAGACGATGAACATTTTGTAAATTTCTTATCAAGAATATTAATTTTGCCAATAAATCAACTTACAAATATTCTGGGACATAGCAATATTAGAATTATATTATCTTTTTTTATTAAACGAAATTTAGATAATTGTAATAGAAGACAAGCAAGACAAATAATAAATAATAATTATTGACATGAAAAATTTTGTGATTTAAAACCACAAATTGATAAAATTCAAGGAAAAATAACTGCTATAAAAGTTTTAGATGAAAAGACACAAGGTGGTAATTTAAAAGAAGGGACTATATATGTAGGAACAGATAATGGTGTTTATTTAATTTATCCTGAAGGACATGTAAGTAGATTTGATAATTTAAATTTTCCAATAAAAGATATTATTTTAGATGGAAATGGTAGTGCTTATATAATTAATGACAAATGTGAAATTTATCATTTAAATTTAATTGGATGAGGTTCTGAAAAATTATCAAATATGGAAAGTTGTGATTTAAATAAAGAATTAAAATTATATTATAATAATGATAAATCAGCAAGAATCTATGATCAATCTTGAGGTGATAATAAATATTATAACAAATTAATTCAAGATTTTAATTTATTAAAAATTAATCCTTTAAATTATAAAAAAATACAATTTTTAGGAAAAAAAGAAGATTTTAGTGAAACAAGAATTAGTTGAGGAAATGTACCTTATGAACCTAATAACATACTTACCGATTTTAATGGTAGAAATTTAGATAGTTCTATAATCAGTAATGAACACTTTTCTGATTCCACTTCATCACATCCAATTAGTTACAATAAAATACCAATACAAAACTATGCTACAAGACGATGAGGTGCTGGTTGAGTTGATATATATCAGAGTGTTGGTTTAACCTGATATTGACAAAATGATAATTATCATTTTCAAATAATTGATTCTTGTTATGGTCATACAAGTGGATCTATAGGTGGTTCTTGTTTTTTAGGATTAGGAAATGGCATTAGATTATATAATGATGATGAATTTATAAGAACAAAAAGAGAAATATTTGATATAAATAATTTAGAAGAAAAAAATGTAACTAAATGAACTGATGATTTTACAAAAACTATTAATCATGAACAACATTTACCAATAACTAATAAAACAAATTTTGCTACAAATAATATAACAAGTTTATAAAAATATAAACAAAAAAGTTACCAGAGGCTTTTATGTAATCTGTGTATCTTTGTTTTACAAAGTACTAGTTTAGATTAATTCTATCTTCAAATTTTATCATAAAATGAGCAATTGCTGTATTTCAATTTTGAATGGGCATTGTTCATTTTTTTGTTATATTTTCAATTGCTAAATAAAATATTTTAAAAACTGCCATATCATTAGGAAAAACTTTTTTATTTCTGATAACTTTTCGTAATTGACTATTTACAGATTCAATAGCATTTGTTGTATAAATAACTCTTTTGATTTCTGTAGGATAATTAATAAAAACCATTAAATTATCTCAATTTTTATATCAAGATTTAGCAATTTGAGGATATTGTTTATTTCACTTATTTTCAAAGGATTCTAAAGCCTGCATTGCTTGTTCTTCACTACATGCAGTATAAATTGGTTTTAAATCTGCAACTAGAGATTTTCTATGCTTATATGAGACATATTTCAAACTATTTCTAATTTGATGAACTATGCATAATTGATGTTCTGTTTTAAGATAAACTGATTGTATTGCTTCTGACATGCCTGTTAAATTATCACTACAAGCAATCAGAATATCATTTAAGCCACGATTTTTCATTTCTGTTAAATTTGCTAATCAAAATTTAGCACCTTCATTTTCACTAATTCATAAACCTAAAACATCTTTTTTACCTTCTAAATCAACTCCTAAAGCTATATAAACTGATTTATTAATAATCCTTTTATCTTGTCGTACTTTCACTACTATGCAATCAAAATAAACAATCGGATAGACACTTTCTAATGGTCGATTTTGCCATGCTTTTACATCATCAATAACATCATCAGTAATTTGACTAATAACACTTTCACTAATATCAGCACCATGATATAACTCTTGTAATTGCATTCTAATATCTGATAATGTCATACCTTTTGCATATAAAGAAAGAACTTGTTGATCAAAACCATCAAATCTTCTTTGTCTTTTTGCAACTATTATAGGATTAAAATTACTATTGCGATCTCGTGGTACATCAATCTCAATTTTACCTTGTTGAGTTATTATTTTTTTTGAACTTATACCATTACGAGCATTGTCACTATTACTATGTTGATTCTTTTCATATCCCAAATAATTTTGCATCTCAGAATTCAACATTTTTTCTACTAATCTTTTTGTTAATTCTTTATACAATCCTCCCTCTTTAAAAACTGTTGTTAAATCTTCAGTATTTTCTAATAATAAATCTACTGCTTTTGATATTGGATCATTATTATTAATATTTTGCTTTTTAGCCATCTGTAACTCACTCTTTCTAGTCATTTAATTATATTTACTAGAATTAATTAAACATAGTTATTTTTGTAAGTTACACAGATTACTAAACATTACCAGTTACCAGTTAAGGTAACTTTTTAATTAGGTGCCAACCTAACTTATATAAGAATGAAAATGTAATACTTATATTTCTCTATAACACTTAATAAGTATTTAGATAAATTATACATTAATATTTAAGATTGTGGAAAAATATTATTTTGTTTAGGTTTTCTTTTGAAAATATCTAAAAATTTAAAATTTGGATTTTCTTTTTTAAATATTTTATTTGCTCAAAATAAACCAAAAAAGTTTAAAGATATGAACATAAGAAATATACCCATTTTTTTTTGTCTATGACATAAATCATGACCTTTACATGTAATTAATAATAAAAATACTAATCCAAACATTACTAAAAGTATTATTAAATCTGCTAATCATAGTTCAATCATATTTAAACTTCTCCATATCATAATATTTAAAATTATTATAATTATATACTATTTTTATCTTGCATTTAAAATTATTTTATAAATAGTTGCTACTTCTTGATTTGTATATATTTTAGCATAAGAATTTTCACCAAAATCTATAATAGTTTCTACATGACCTTTACAAGGTGTAACAAAAATATTAATTTTTCAATTTAAATTATCGTTTGAATTACTTAATATATCAAATCCAATCGGATTATTATTACTAAATTTTGATTCAATACCGGCAATTACTGTGAATTGATAAGTTACTAAATTATATTGTGATTTATTACCTTCATAATAAGCATAAGCATATCCAGAAGAATGGTTACCAATTTTACCTTTTTCAAAATGCTTTTTTTTATCAATATTAGGCATTGACTTTGAAAATATTAAATCATTTAAATTAATTTCAATTGAACTATTTAATTCTTTTGCTGGATTAAAACTTTCTTTAGTATCATAACCACCACCATGTTTATTACTTATAGAGTTTATATTATAATTATAATAAATAGTTACTGATTTATAAAATCTTTTTAAATCATTAAAAGTGTTAATTAATAATGTTTGGTCTAATTTTGATTTAATATCAATATCTATGTTTTTAGAAATTGGATTATTCGTATTAAATCATTCATCACTATTATCAGTAATAGAATTGTTAGGAGTGGTTACTAATGGTATATCTTTATAATTTAATTCTACTTTTAAATCTGGAATAATAATAATTGATTTTGCTATATTTTGTGGACTTGGTGGTAATATTTTTGCTGGATATGAAAATGTAGTTTCTTCAGTTTCTTCATATTCATCATGATTTAATTTATATAAAGTTGTTCAATTAAAAGCATTACCAGTTAAAGCACCCATATTATTATAACGAAACTGAGCAACTGATATTTCATTATAATCACCTTGATAAGTAAAAGGATTATCACTATAAAATGTATGTCTTTCTTCACCTTGATGTAATGATTGAGTTACAATTGTATCAACAATATAAGCATAATTTAAACCATCAATAACACCATTACTTGTAGGATTTCATTGACATTCAGTATCTTCATTTGTAAATGGACTTGCTATATCTAAAAATTCAGTATCTTCTCCTAAAATATAAACTTTATTATTTTTCTTTTGTGATAAATCAACAGTTGATATTTGTTCTTTAGTTTCTAATTTATGACCAGTAGTAGGGTCTCATGGATATACTGATACTCTATCACTTAATTTCATAGTCATAGCAGTGGTTGAAACATTAGCACCTAATAATTTACCAATAGTAAAATCATTATCATTTGTAAATGCATTTAAAGGAATTAAACCACCATTACCAATAATACTTTCTAAATTACTTGTAAAAAATGCACTCATAAAACCATTAAAATATAACATTTTTTTATATTGTTGAACATTTTGAGTAATAACTCAACTACTTCATATACCTAATGTTAAAGCATTTAATAATTTACCAATTAAAGGAATATCACTTAAAGCAAAAGGTAATCATTGATTTGAATCATAAGGCATTTGTATTAATGGACTAAATACAACTGAATTAAAATTTAATATTGCAGACATATATTTTTGTGATATTTTACTATAATCAACAGTTGGACTTCCTATAATTAAATGAGTATCTGGGTCTTTATATTTAAAATTACTACTCATATCTACATTATAATTACCCGTTAAATTATTAATATTTCATTCACTATCTCAAAAGAATTTAGCATTACCAATTGCTGTACCATTACTTTTTATTGCTTTATCTTTATCAAAAGAAAGCATACCTTTAAAATCTTTTGTTACAAATAAATTATCTTGAAAATTTAATGAAGTTTTTAATCATTCTGTAAAATTTTTAAAATTAGTAAATCCCGTAGGTTTTGCATCCATAATATTATAAAATGTAGTTTCTGGATGACTACTTGTTGTTATTTTATCATTTATACCAGCAAGTAAACCACCATTATTTTTAATATCAGTTGTAGATTTTTCATTATTACCAGCAATAAATAATCTTCTTGAAGCAAATACTTTACTTTCAAATATTTCTTCATTATTTTGTTGTATTGGTTTTTGTCCTTGAATAATAGGTCTTCCATAATAATAACAACTTGATAATAATTCTAATCCATAACTTTGTCTATGACTATATCTTACTCCTATATCACACATTAAAGTACGATTTAATGTTACTTTTCCTTGTTGAATAGTAGGAAAAGCATAACCACTACCAGGACTTGCATATTGTACAAAATCAAGTGTATTTTGACCACTACTAATTACTCTATCATTTAAACTACTAAAAGTTAATACTTGTATACTAAATGCACCATTATAAGGACTATAATAATTTGTTACATTTGAAATATATAATAATTGTCTATCTTGATTTTTACCAGAATTACCACCAATATTTTCATTTTCATCATTAAATACAACAAAAAATTGTAAATAATCATCAATTGTAATATGTTCTTCAAACATTACTAAAGTATACTGTCTTTTAGTTTGTACTGTTTTAAATATTTGATTATTTGGTAAATTACTAAAATCAACACCACTTGTATCATCAATTAAATAAGCATTTCAATAATCACCAATTTTATATTCTTTTGTATAAAATTCATCTTGACCTGTAGTTTTATGAGTATTTGGGTCTGTTATACCTTTATTTTTTTGATATATTTTTGTACTATTTTTTCAAATACATACAACTGGAGTATTACCAGTTAATATTAATTCATATTGTCCAAAATCACTTATTTTACTATTAATTGGTTTATAACCAGTTTCAGTTAAAGGTATAGCACCATTATTTATAACAAATGGAAATATTTTTCAATGACTTTGTCTTTTAATCAATATTTGTTGCATCTTTAATCTCATGTGAGCGTGTTTCATTAATTGTATTTGTTGATGTCTGCTCATTATTATTACCTCCTAAATCTTTATTTAATTTTTGATTTTCATTAATAATATTTTCTAATTTATTTTCAGCCATAAGTTGGTCAATATTATCATATTCACCAATTGCTTCAATGACTGTCATTGTGCCATTATTTAATCTTGAATTAATAATTTGGTCTTGTATTATTTGGTCAGTCATAGCAATTGGAATAAATTTAAAACTATAAGGTCTTTCTCCAATACCATTTCATAAATTTTCACTAATAAGTAATAAATCAAATATACGATAAAAATAAGCACTATAAAATGCTATTTTTATTTCTGTTGTCTCCATATCATATTTATTATTAAACATACTTTCTGTTTTATTAGTATAAACATCATTACCATGTTCATCATAATCATATCCAGCACCATTAAATATTACTTTAGCAGTACCATTATAATCTAATCAATATTCATTAAATTTAGGGTCACCTTGAATAATTTGCATACCACCATTACCATTTTTATCATAACCAGCACTACCAACATTAACAAACATATCTTTTTTAGGATTTTCTACAATATTGCCATTTTCTTGCATTTCTTTAACTGTTTCATTATCTAATGATGCAAATAAAGTAGTAACATTTAATTCTCTTTCTAATCTTTTTTGTCTAATTACACGATTTAAATCTCAAATTAAATCTCATACTGGTGTACAATCTGGATATGCATTTAAAGTTGTAGCATTACCATATAAATTTATAATTGGTAAATTAGTAATTTCAAAAATAGGTATATAATTAAATGGATTTTTAATTTCATAAGTTTTTAATGGAGTAATATTTGGTTTTAATTTAGTTCTTGTAGAACCTAAAATAATATCTTTATTATTATCTTTATATGTTTCATATTTAACTTTTCCATTTTGAATTGTTACTCAAGTTAAAGTTGCACTATCTGCTTGTTCATTAATAAAATAAAATTCAGCTGCTTGTTCTTGTTCATTATATTTAGCAACTCTACCACAAAAACTATTAGGTAATATTTTAAGTGATTTACTATTATCTTCATTTACTATAATCATTATAAATACTTTTCCCATTAAACTATTTTGTAAACCAAATTTATAAAATTTTTCTAATCATTTATCTTTTAAATTCATTTCATTTAAATAATCTAATATTTCTTTTTTACTTGAATTAAATAAAAAACCTTTACCTAATCATAATTTAGTTGATTTTTGAGCAATAATCATAGGTATATCAATATATCAATTTGATTTATCACAACTTAAATATTCCATTGTATTTATCATAATTCATCACCATTAAATTTATTTTTATTAATTAATAATTTATTATTAATACCATTAATTAATCATTTCATTTCATGCATTAAAGCATACATATCACTATCTCAAGTATCATCATGTAAATCTAACATTTTGGGAGTATTATTATTAGTATCTAATTTCTTTTTATCTAATCATTGCATTAAACTATATTGTCTTTTAGTTTCTAGACATTTTTCTCAATTAAAACTAATAATATTTTTAAGCATACAAATTGTTGTAAAATCAATTCTATCATTTAAATATAAAGTTAATTTATCTACTGCTATAAATTTTAATCATGTTATATTACGTTTTTTAACTCAACTTTTTAAAACATCAATAAATACTAATCCACCATTACCATAATCAACATAACAAGTAAAACCAAATATCATTGCTATATAACGTTTACTTTCATTTAAATAATAATTAATAATATCATTTGCTAAAGTATCAGTATCTTTATATTGCATAGTAACATTACTATGATAAAATTCACTTTCTTTATGCGCTCTTCTTCCATTTTCATTTTCACCAATAAATCATAATGAAGCAGCAGTTGGATGACCACTACTACTTGTTGCCATACCAATATCTAATCCACCAGTTAATCTTTGTACTTGAAAATCTAATTTAGTTCCTACTTTATCTAAATATCTTGCAAATATAGCACCACTTAAAATACTAGGTACACCATAATATCAACTTTGTGCTTTAATAGGGTCTAATACTTTTAATTCTTCTAAATCATTAATCATATCTAATGTCAAATTATGATTATTTACTTTTCAATTTGAATAATGAAATAATTTAAATATATTATTATCAAATACTGATTTAATTTGTTCATTATTAGATTTCATAATTTCTAAGAACCTGTTTAAAATCTTTTTTGATTAATTTTTAATAAGAAGAACATTATGATAGTTATTTTATAATAAAAAATAGATTTTTAGTCGATAAGTCATAAAATGATAAAATCTTTTTAACGAAAAAATGAAAAAGAAAATAAAATGTTAATTAAATACCTACTTATAAATTATTATTCCTTGTTTTAGTTAAATTTTATTAAAAAGATTTTAAACAGGTTCTAAGTTAAAAGGTACAATATTATTCATATATTCAATAAAATATTGATAAATATTATCTGGATTACAACTTTTAATTTTTATTCTTTTTTTAGCATTACCTAATGCAAATGTAATTGCTTGAAATTCTTGTTGACTAAATTCATTTGCTTCTTCACATCATTCAATTGCTAAATCAAATCCTTTTATTTCACTACGAGAAAGACCTTTTAAAGGTATTCTATCATTTGAATTACTATATACACCCATAACTCTAATAAATGATTTACTACCTTTAAATCTAAAATCTGCTTGTTTATTTGGATATTTTAAAGTAAAATCTTTATAATCATTAAAACTAATTATTATTAAAGCATTATATATTTCTTTAACTAAATCATTAATATCTTTATTAAGTTTTCTAAAACAATATATAGCAATTGATTTATTAACTTTAATTGAAATTGCTATTAATATTGCTAATTCTTCAGCAATACTATATGTTTTACTTGAATATCTACTTCCACTAAAATTATATTCACTATGAGTAAAATCACTTTTATTTAATAATCAATAACTAATTTCATGTAAATAAGTAAATTCTTTATTCATAATATTATTCCTGTAATTCTTCTAATTTTAAAAGTTGACCATATCTTACAGGGTCACTAACAATAGCAATTGTATCATTTTGCATTTGTAAAGAAACCATTATTCTATCATTAACTTTATCTCAATCCAAAGTTTGAACATCAGTATTTAACTCACCGTATAAAAATTCTTTACAAATAAAAGCAAATTTTTTAATGCTTGATTGACTTTCAAAATTATAATAAATTTTATACTTTTTATTAGTTATAAAATTATATCTAATATGATTTATATTAACTTTTGTTCCTACTTCTTTTCATTGTGGAATACTTGGACTTGGTTGTATTTTATTATCAACATATCTTTTGTTTACAGCATCTTGTGGTTGTTCAGGGTCTGCTATATAAATAATTCTTTTATTATTAGAAGTAATTAATCTTTTTTCTTTAGGTTGAATAATATTAGGCGAATTAGGGTCTATTTCTCATAATGATTCAACACTACTACCCTTAGCACTAATAACATTATTTTCAATTTTAATATTATCACCAGCAATTAATTTATCTTGTTTTAATAACAATTTATTATCAGTTTCTTCTTTTTTATAATAATCAGTTAAATTAGGTATTTTATTATCAACATATTCTTTAGTTGTAGCATCTGTTAAAAATGTAGGTGTACCAACATCAATTATTCTTTTACTATTAGCATCAATACCTTTATCATCTTTTGGTTTAATAAAATTAGAATTATCTTCAATAACTTCTCATAATGAATTATCAATATCTGTTTTAATTCCACTAGTATCAATATTAACTATTGGTCTTAACATATTTTGTGGATGAGTAATAGTAATTTTAGTTCTAGAATCTAATGATTTTATATTATTATAAGGTATATATGCATTTAATGGACTATCTTCACCACAATTTGAAATAAATTTATTAAATCAATTATTTTTTTGTGATTCTATACCTTTTAAATTAAAACCTTTAATATTTGGATATTCTTTAATTTTTCTTAAACAATTAAATACTTCGGGTGGTATAAAATAAGGGTCATCTGGATTAGTTTCACTATAAGTTAATCCACCTTGACTAATTGAACCTTGACCACGTAAATAATCTACATCTTTAGTTAATAAAAATCTAACATAATGAGTAGTTGCTGTTTGAATATTATCTGTAAAATCAGTTGGTGTTATTTCTGGTCATTTTTTTGAAATAGTAAAACCACTTAAATAATTAATATTACTACTTGCTACAGATATTGCAAATCAAATTTCATTATCTGGAGTAGTAACTTTATCAAATAATAAATCATTAAAATATTTAGAATTTTTAAATTCTTCAACTGTTATAAATAAAATTGGGTCTTTAATAGCCATAATAATTTACTCCTTAATGTAAAATAAAGGGTATTTAAACCCTTTAAATTCCAACTTTAGTTGCTTTTTTCTTATCTTTTTCTGATAATTCTTTTTTAGAAGCTCTTTGACTAATAATAGTATTTTTAAATACTTCATCTTTTTCATTATCATTATTAAAACTATCTAAAGATTTAGCAATTGATGTAGTTTCTAATTGTAATTGAGAATTTATTTGTTTAATATTTGATTTAATAAATTCAATTTCTTTATCTCTTTTTAATTCTTTTGCTAATTTATTTTTCTTTGATTTTTTAATTGATTTTCCAAATAATAGAAATGCTAAAGTAATACATATTCCACTAGCAACTGCTCCTCCTATTACTGCTGATATTAATTCTATTGAAAAATTCATTTTTTATTCCTCCAATTGTATTTTATTTGAATGTTGTTTACATAAATGACATTCTTTTTTATGTTTTTTAATTTCTTTATATTGATATATTAAATAAGGACTTGTAATAATAATTGGTATAGTTATTAATATATATTTAATTAATTTTCCATAATTACCTAATTTACTAATAAGATTTAATCCAATATGACCAAACATAGGAAATAAAGTTAATATTAAATGGTCAGGTCAAGTAAAATTATATTGATTAGTATAATTTCCTATTCCCATTTCTATTGGTATTTTAGGTATTAATCAAGGTGTACTAGTAAAAAATAATGTTATTAATATACCAATAATATGACTAGTTATTTTTAAAATATTTGATATTAAAATTTTAATTTTATCAATATGAGTACTATTTTTATTAAATCAAATCTTATTTAATCTTTTATATTCTTTATTATCTTTACTTATAGGATTAATAGTATTTCATATACCAATTGGTTTAATTGGTTTATCTAATTCAATAATAATTACCACCTACTTTCATGTTTTATATTTACTTTTATTTTTATAAATTGAAATACCAATATTTTTATTTAAATTATTAGTTTTATGAAAAGTTAAATATTCTTTTCTTTCTACTCTTCATGCTCTACTACCTAATTCAGTTTTTGGTAAAGTTTTAAAATCTTTAAGTTTAAAAAATCCACGTTCTAATCTATTAATAAATGCAGTTGTTTTTAAAACATTAATATTAGTTGATTTAATAATGTTATAACGTTGTTTACCTTTACTAATACCTTTCTGTTCTTTAAGTTGTTTCTTTACATATAAACGTATTTGACTTGGTAAAAACCCTCTTAAAAAATATCTTCAAAATATTGTTCCAGCACCAGAACCATTTTTACCTTTTTGAACTTTCATTAAATTTCAAGTTTCTTCTGGTACATTTGGATAAGTATAAGGACCATATCAACGTTTATTTTTACTTGTATCACTTTGAAATAAACCCTGTAATATTCCTACTTTTAATGATTTATTTGATTTATAAAATAAACCTTTTTTAAATCAAGAACTTGATAATATTACTCATCCTTTATAATCTTTATTATTGTGTTGTTTAATATCTTTATCATTAATATCTTTTTTATCTTCTTTAAACAAATTATTAACTTTTTTTATAGGTTTAAATATTAATTTATCTAATTGAGTTTTTAATTCAGTTAATTGACTAGGTTTTAAAATTGAAATAAGTTTTTTAATAATATTTGGATTAAAAGTTGAATATGGTTGGTCAAGTTCTTCATTACTAACATTTTCACTATCTAAAATTGATTTTAAACTTTGATTTTTACTATATAATTTTAATAAACTAATAATTGCAGTTCTTATATCATTAGTTTCTAATGCAGAATAAATAATTCTAATAATTAAAGGTAACATTATAAGCTCATATGGTTATAATCTCAATTTAATGAAGCATTATCTAATATTACTTCACTCATATTATCACTACCATATTGACTAGTTGTTTCACTATTAATAGTGAAACTATTATCATTAATTAATCTTGCAGTTTCGTTATTAAATGGTGTTTCTTGCATTTCTTCAACATGATTAGTAGTTTCCATAGGTAATAAATTATGAATTATTTCAGATGCACCAGCAACTATTGTTGGAATTGCATAAGCATTATTAAAATCATTATTAATACCCATAGCAACACCACTTGATATTAAACAACCACCAGTACCCATATTTGCTATTTTACGTATAGTTTCAAATCTATTTGGGATTAATTCAGTTAATCCACTAATAAGATTTGAAATACCATAAGCATTTAAACTAATATATGTATCTCAATCCATTAATTTATTATTTTTTAATAATAAATCTGGAAATGGATTTGGATTAATTGAAGAATTAGTAAATTTGCTATAATTTGATAATCCAATTGTTCCTAAACCTAATAATATTTTTTTAGAACTATTAATTAATTTAGTTTTAGTATTTGGTCTTTGATTTAAATTTCAAATATCTAAACCTAATTTTTTACCAAATAATAAACTATTGATTGAACCTAATACTGGATTTGCAATTACTTGACCATAATAAGCACTTGTACCAATCATTGCTGATAATGGACTAATTGAAGAACGAATTATCTTTAATAAAGTATAATTATTTGATTGTATAGTAATGTCATTTGGCATTTTCATTTACTCCTTTTAATAAATTAGTTTGTTTTTCTATTTTAATAATTACTTTACCTTCACAATGAATATTATCTCCAACACATATAGCATAATTATCATGTACATCACTTACTATAAAATAATCATTTCTTAATTTAGGATATTCATCTAATAAAATTGCTCTTATATCATTACTACTAGTTAAATCTTCTGGTTTAGGTGAATAAATAGTAATATGTGCTTTTTCATCAAAATATTTATATATAAATTCCATAATTATTTTTTAGTAAATTCTAATTTTACTGTTCCATAATAATCTTTATTATTGCCAGAAATAGTAGCACTTGTTGATGTAATATTACTAAATGTTACTTTACCTTTTTCATAACCATTATTACCAATATTTAATATTACAGTTTCTAATTCATCATTAGTAGGAGTAGTTCCTGCCATAGTAATTTTTCCTAAATTTTTATAATAAATTACATCTTGTAAATCTAAAATATTCATATTATCATAATCAGTTGATTGATAACTTGCATTAATATTAGTTGCATCAACTTTATAATTTTTTGCTCTTGCTTCTTTAATTTCATCTATTGTAGGCATTTTTTCTTGAATTATATACATTAAATTAGGTCTTATTGCTGCTGGTAATGAATATAATGCTTTACCAATAATACGAATATTATCAGTAGCATTATCTAATTTATTTCTTACTTTAGTAAATGAAATAGGCATACCTCACATATATCTGTTATAAACTACTCCAAATAAATCTAATAATTTATAATCTTTTTCTAAATGCATACCAGAAACAGTATCATGAATAAAATCTTGTTCTAAATAAAAACTTTCATAAAATTCCATTCCCATAATTTGATTTGTATATCTTTTACCAGTTGCTAAAGTATTTGCAGCAATTTGTCCATAATTTAATAATGTAAATGCTTTTGCTAAATTAAAACTACTATCAATACCACAAGCACCAGTTAAATCTGCTTTATTAATACCAACTGTAATATCATCTACTTTTTTAATTAATTTATTATTTCTTTCTCCGATTATATAATAAGCATTTAATGCTTGTTCTTTAGTCATATTATTTAAATTTAAAGGTAATACTAATGATTTAGCAATTGCATAATCTTTTGTACCTTGTAAAAATATTAATTCAAAGTTTTCTCTTAAATTTCTCATAAATGAACTTGTTCAATTTGAAACAATTTGTGTTGCTACATTTGCTGGTGAAGTCATAAATCTTTCAATATCAAATTCTGGAATATTAAAATCAATTGTTAATTCTTTATCAATAATTAATGTTGTTGTTTTAACTGTTCCTTTTTGTCTTTTAGTACCAGTAAATTCATCTCATGTTGAACCTCATAATACACGAACAGTTGCTCTATATATTGCCATTGCTACACCACTAATATTTGCTATTTGGTCAGCAGTAACAGTATTTCTCATAAATAAAGTACTTAATTCAGCAGTTAATTCACCACGAACTTGTGCTTCAAGTACACTTAAAACAGCATTTTCAGTAGGAGAATTACCACCAATAATAAATGCTTTAGGTATTTGTGGAATTGCCATATTATCCTCTTTCTATTTAATAGATTGAAGTGCATTTCCTCTTGCTAAATTTACAAGTTTTTCTAATTCTTTAGGGTCAGTAATACCTGTAGTTTTTGCTTTTTCATTTAATTTTCTTTCTAATTCTTCTGGATTAATACTATTTGTATGTAAATCTAAAAGAGTTTTAGGATTAAAATCATTTGAATTAAGTTTATTTTCTGATTTAATAGGTTCTGTTTTATCAATAAGAAATTCTTTATAATCTTCATTTATTTTATTAAATGCTTCTTGTTTAGATAAAGATTTATAATTATCAGTACTCATTAAATTTTTAATTAAATTTACTTTTTTTGTATCTTTAATATTAGAAAATAATTGTTGCTCTTCAAAACTATTAATTTTATTTTCATATTCTTTTATTTTTATTTCATATTCACTTAATTTAGTTAATTTAGGTTCAATATCTTTTTTACTTTCAGCATATACTACATTTCTATGTTGTTTTAGTAAATTTTTAACATCATCTAAACTATAATTCTCTTTTTCATCAAAAGTAAAATCACTCATACTTTTAATCTCCCTTGTTAATAAAATTTTAATAATTCACTTGGTTAATAGGTCACTTTTATATATGTTAATTTAACATATTCACTTTAATATATTGTATCATTTTTTCCGAGGCTTTTATGTAATCTGTGTATCTTTGTTTTACAAAGTACTAGTTTAGATTAATTCTATCTTCAAATTTTATCATAAAATGAGCAATTGCTGTATTTCAATTTTGAATGGGCATTGTTCATTTTTTTGTTATATTTTCAATTGCTAAATAAAATATTTTAAAAACTGCCATATCATTAGGAAAAACTTTTTTATTTCTGATAACTTTTCGTAATTGACTATTTACAGATTCAATAGCATTTGTTGTATAAATAACTCTTTTGATTTCTGTAGGATAACTAATAAAAACCATTAAATTATCTCAATTTTTATATCAAGATTTAGCAATTTGAGGATATTGTTTATTTCACTTATTTTCAAAGGATTCTAAAGCCTGCATTGCTTGTTCTTCACTACATGCAGTATAAATTGGTTTTAAATCTGCAACTAGAGATTTTCTATGCTTATATGAGACATATTTCAAACTATTTCTAATTTGATGAACTATGCATAATTGATGTTCTGTTTTAAGATAAACTGATTGTATTGCTTCTGACATGCCTGTTAAATTATCACTACAAGCAATCAGAATATCATTTAAGCCACGATTTTTCATTTCTGTTAAATTTGCTAATCAAAATTTAGCACCTTCATTTTCACTAATTCATAAACCTAAAACATCTTTTTTACCTTCTAAATCAACTCCTAAAGCTATATAAACTGATTTATTAATAATCCTTTTATCTTGTCGTACTTTCACTACTATGCAATCAAAATAAACAATCGGATAGACACTTTCTAATGGTCGATTTTGCCATGCTTTTACATCATCAATAACATCATCAGTAATTTGACTAATAACACTTTCACTAATATCAGCACCATGATATAACTCTTGTAATTGCATTCTAATATCTGATAATGTCATACCTTTTGCATATAAAGAAAGAACTTGTTGATCAAAACCATCAAATCTTCTTTGTCTTTTTGCAACTATTATAGGATTAAAATTACTATTGCGATCTCGTGGTACATCAATCTCAATTTTACCTTGTTGAGTTATTATTTTTTTTGAACTTATACCATTACGAGCATTGTCACTATTACTATGTTGATTCTTTTCATATCCCAAATAATTTTGCATCTCAGAATTCAACATTTTTTCTACTAATCTTTTTGTTAATTCTTTATACAATCCTCCCTCTTTAAAAACTGTTGTTAAATCTTCAGTATTTTCTAATAATAAATCTACTGCTTTTGATATTGGATCATTATTATTAATATTTTGCTTTTTAGCCATCTGTAACTCACTCTTTCTAGTCATTTAATTATATTTACTAGAATTAATTAAACATAGTTATTTTTGTAAGTTACACAGATTACTAAACATTACCTTTTTTCCCTTTAAAATAAAGAAAAAATCTATATATAATATAGACCTTTAATCATCATTTTCAATTTTTCTTGGTTCACAAATATTAATAATTATATTATTTTTAGTGGTATTATCTTGATAATTTTCTTGTAAATCATCAAATTCTTCTGGATGACATTTTCTTAAATATTCTCATTGATACTTTGGGTCTTGCATAGTACTTCTTAATAAATAATTAGCAATTTTTTGACATGCTTTATCATAATCTTTTAAAAATTTTTGTTGTCATTTTGTCTGGTAGCGTCGGCAATCAAATATATATTTTCTATCAATTCCTAATGCTAAATTTAAACCAGTTTTTGTCATTCTAGTTGGAACATTTTTATTATCTCTAAAATATTCATTTATTTTTTCTTTATAATTTCCTAATTCTTTTCTTTTTGCTGGCATATTAATCACCTTATTTTAAAACATATATATTTAATTATATCATTTTACAATTATCATATTTCCAAACTTTTTTTCTAAAATTACTATAATGAAAATCATAAATTAAGAAAGGAAATAATATTATGAATTTTCTTAATAATGAACTTAATTATGATGAACTTGATAATCAAATTAAAAATAATGGTTTAAATTATTTTACAAATCTATTAAAAGCATATGATGATTTTTGATATCAAAATATATATGATAAAACTAAATATAAATATGTTAAAACTGCAAAAAGAAATCCAAATACTCAATATGGTAAAATAAATAATTTTTATCGTAGAGGTTATTTAATATTAGAAACTAATAAATATTATTATCCTTTAGATAATTATATAAAAATTAAAAAAAGAAAAAGAACACTTACAAGTTTAGAACATACAATAATAAAAAATTCAGGTAATGGTAAAAGACAATCTGATGTACAAGATATAATAAAAAATACTAATTTTTCTAAAACATATATGACTAATGTAATGAAAAATGCAATAATTGAAGTTGAAAAAATAAAAGAGAAAAAAGTAGTATTACCAAATGAAAAATTATTTATAAATATGGATGATTGTTTTATTTCTTCATTATTTAATAACAAAAAACAAAAAAATCGTATTCGTACTATTAGTGCAAATAAGGGTAAAGATTTAGATAAATCAACTAAAAGTAGAAATGTTTTAAAAGATAAAAAAATTACTTATATGAAAACTAAAAATGGTCAAAGAATTAAAAGACAAGAATTAATTGATAAAATTTATGAATTTCTTGATTTACAATATATTTATAGTAAAAGTAGTTTAATATTTATTGGTGATGGTGCACCTTGAATTAAAACTACTGCTAAAAAAGAAAATATTCCTTATGTAATTGATAGACATCATGCATTTAAAGCACTTAAAAAAGGATTTATTATTAATAGAAAAGTAGATAATAAAAAATTAACTAATGCATATGAATTATTTGTTAATGGTGAATATTATAAATTATTAGATTTTTTAAAAGAAAATAATGTAAATGAAGAAGTATATAAATATTTTAAAAATAATAAAGATGGTGTTATAAATCAAAAAGAAAATTGAAATCAAGGAGTTTGTGCTGAAAGTGATGTATCACATTTAGTTAAATCTTTAAAAGGATATGGTGCTAAAATTTTTAATGATAAAGTTCTTGATAATATGCTTATTATTAATTCAGCAAGAATTAATAAATTAAATCTTTTACTTTAATATTTTAAAAAATTAATAAATCTAAACCTAAATAGTTAGGAATTTTTAGTTTAGATAATTGTAAAATAATAACTTAAAACACTTGATTATAAATATAAAAAGGTATATAATGTAACCAAAAATTAATAATTTAAAGTTGTCTTTTATTTAAAGAAAATTAAATTATAACTATTAACTTTACTCACCCGATACTTGATTATATATATTTTTTTCTTTCAATTTGGTAATAAAAATATGATCAACTTCTTGTAAAATTAAACATTTTTCTTTTGTTACTTCTTCTATAACTCTAACTCCTAATCCAGGACCAGGGAAAGGATGACGATTAATTAATGTTTCAGGTAATCCAAGTTTTAAACCAATTTCTCTTACTTCATCTTTAAATAAGGTTTTTAATGGTTCTAACAATTTAAATTGTAAATCATCAGGTAAACCACCAACATTATGATGAGTTTTAATTGTTTTTGAACTTGCATGTTTACTTGAAGATTCAATAATATCCGGATAAATTGTTCCTTGTGCTAAAAAATCAGCCGTTTTAAATTTTCTTGCTGCTGTTGTAAATACATCAATAAATTGTTTACCAATAATTTTTCTTTTTTCTTCAGCATTTTTAACACCTTTTAAAGCAGTAAAAAAATGTTTACTTGCATCAATCATTTCAAGATTAAGTTTAAAATTTTGTTTATAAATTTCCATGACATCAATTGCTTCATTTTTTCTCAATAAACCTGTATCAACAAAAATGCAAGTCAACTGTTTACCAATTGCCTTAGAAATAATGGCAGCGGCAACTGAAGAATCAACTCCACCACTTAAACCTAAAATAACTTGTTTATCTTCGACTTTATTTTTAATTTCTGAAATTTGATTACTAATAAAATCATCTAAACTTCAATCTTTTGTACAATTTGCTATTGTAAATAAAAAATTTTCGATTATTTGCTTACCAAATTCTGAATGGGTAACTTCAGCATGAAATTGGATACCATAAATTGGTTTAGTCAAATGTGCAATTGCTGAAATTGAAGAATCAGAATGAGCTATTTGTATAAAATCTTTTGGAATTTTTGTTACATGATCAGCATGACTCATTCATACTTTTGATTGATTAGCAACTTTTTTAAATAATTTATTATTTGGTTGATCAAGATATAAAATTGATTTTCCAAATTCTTGTTCATCTGCCAATTCTACTTTTCCTTTAAAATGATTTGTTAATAATTGCATGCCATAACAAACTCCTAAAATGGCAACTGGTAAATTAAAAATCGCTTGATCAATTTTATAAGCATTTTGTAAATAAACACTTGATGGTCCACCAGATAAAATAATTGCTTTTAAGTTGGGATATGTTTTTATTTTTTGATAACTAATATTAAAAGATAAAACTTCAGTATAAACATTTGCTTCTCTTACTCTTCTTGCTAATAATTGTGTATATTGACTTCCAAAATCTAAAATCAATACTTGTGTATTTATCATTTTTTTTCCTCCAAATATAATAGTAATTAAATCATTTTTTAACAAAAAATAAAATAGATTACAGTAATAATTATTTTATGATAGATTTTAATTTCTTTAAAATATAATTAAAAATATTGATATTAATGATAAGAGCATATGAAAAAGAGTAATCATTTATTAATGATTACTCTTAAAAGTTAAAATATAATTTAAAGAAATTAAGTTGTAACTGATCTGGCTTCATTTTCATCAATTTTAATTCGTTCTAATTCTGTTTCGGGTTCATTAAGTAAATATTTTATTGCTTCTTCTTCAGTCATTGGTATGAATTCTTGATCTAATTGATTTTGATAATCTAAATTTGATGCTAAACGCATTTTTAATTTTGGTTGATAATAAATAAAATATCAAATAACAGCAATTACAATAAACATTCAAAACATTAAGAATTCAATAATAACAGCTATTAATACTTCCCCTCTTTTATTAATCATGTCATTAATCATACCATAGTTAAAAACAACAAACTGACTAAGTAAAAATAAACCACAAGCAACAAAAACAATTCATTCTCAAATTTTAATTTTAATTTGTTTACGATAACCCATAACACACGTGGCAGCTAACACAAAAATATATACAGCAATAGTAATGTTAGTAGAAAATCCTAGTACTGTATTAAAATCAAAAGGTGCACCAATTAAATCTGGGATTATTAACATAATAATACAAGCAATAATAGTAATAATTAAATTAGCTGTACTAGCACGCATTGCAATATTTTCTTTATTTAATTTGGCTAATTTTTCGGTAATATATCCTTCTTTGGCTAATGGTTGAATCATACCACCAGAATATAAAGAATTTTGCATAGCACCATTTAATTTCAATGATAAAGTAGAAATAACTAGTACAATCATACCAGTAATACCAGCAATTCCTGATATAACATTATTTGGATTATATTCATTAGTAGCTCCAGATCAACCATTTTGGCCATTTGTACCGTCAATAGTAATGGCACCAAATACTAATACTGATACAGCTAAATAAAAAATAGTTGATAATAATAAAACTATTAAAATACCTTTACCAAAGTTTTTAGTTGGATTTTTAACATTTTTTCCAACAACAATAAAAGTTTCAAAACCAATAAAGAAATAGAAGAAACCACTAAATGCATTATTAATTTTTGGTAAAGTTAAATTAATGTTTTTTGTTCCTTCAGCCGCTTGTGAAAATGCTAAACCTTTATTAGTTACTACCAAAATAATAGCACAAACAATTAAAAACAAAGCAGAACCTCATTTAATAATACCAGAAATATTAACAAATCAACGAAATCCCTTCATTCCAAAATACATGCAACTAGCAACAGCAGCATAAATAAAAATACCAATACTATCAATCATTAAACTCGATCATCGTTCAGAAACTCAATTAAAAATTGATAATTGATCTAAATTCACTCGAAACATAGAAATAATAGTTACAATAATTGTTGAAGGTAAAGTAATATATTGAATAAAACCAATTATTCATCCTCAAAAACGACCAAAAACTCCACGAACATAAACATAAGCACCACCATTAGTGTCATGATAAACACGACTACATTTAGTAAAAGCAAGTGCAGTTCCCGCAGCAATTAAAGCACATAATAAAATAAGTCATAGCATATGTAAACCAACGCCACCATTATTTCAATAATAAATGCCAATTAATGCCATTGGAAATGCAATACCACAAGTATAGTTAAAACCAATTCATATTAATTCATTAAGACTAATTTTTTCATTATTAGTACGAGATGATTTTGCTCAAAATTTTAATTTTTTTAAATTAAACATTCAATTAGTAATTCCTTTCAAAAAATAAATTATTTTTAATTATAACTTAAATAAAAATATTTTTATTTTTTAATTATCAAATTTTATGATATTAGAACAAAAGTAGTTTTAAAGTGATTAGCAAATTAAACAATAAAATATAACAAATTATATTATTATAATTTGTTATATAAATAGTTACTAATTATTTTACTTTTAATTTTCCCTAAATAATGAGTAAAAAAACTTAATTTCTTCTTATTTAAATTTTGATATTTTTTATAATAATTATCAAAAAAACATTAAACTTTACGAACTGGACTTTTTACTCAATAAGTTCAATTACCAGTAAAAACATTTCAAAAATCACCTTCATTTAAATATTTTAATCCGTGATTATTTGTTCCTCAAACTTCATATATCTTACCATTACTATCACGATTTAGTGATCATATTCTAATGTTTGCTAATTTATTTGTTTGTGCTCAATTATATAAATCTTTAGCATCTTCTAAAGTAAAATAGTTATTATTTACATCATTAATACCAATCATTGGTGTAATACCTAGTTTTTGATAAACATCAGTAAGTAATAAATTAGACTTTGGAAAATATTGTTTTATTAATTCAAAATATTGGTTAGCAGTACTTTTAATTGCTTGTTTAGCAATATCAAAAAAAGTTAAACCTTTATCAATTACTTCTTGTCCAACAATTTCACCATAATCCATAGCCATAATGTTAATTGTAAATAAATCTTCAACTTTTAAATCTGCTTTTTGATATATTTCTAAAGCTATTTTAATAACATTCTCAATATCTCTACCAACTAGCCCCGTTGGCATTACTGGTAATGTAACACTAAAGTTTCAATTTTGATTATTTCTTTTCATTTTTGTTAATGTAGTAAATAAAACCTTCATTCTATTAATATGATCATTATCAAAGTTTATACCTTCAATATCTAAGTCTAAATTTAACGGCATATCTTTAGTTTCAAAACCTGCAAATTTAGTAATTCGTTCTTGATACTCAATAAAAGCTGGTTGTAACATTGCTACTGCTTTATTAATATCTTTATTAGATAGCCCATATGCAACATCTCATGGATTATATCCAACCGCTGAAGCAGCTCCATCATATGCAACAACAATATTATTAAAGCCATCATTCTTTACTAAAGATTTAAGCACTTCTGGTTTTAATTTATTTTCTACTCAATAATCATATCCAGCGCCCAAAGACTGTCCAGCAATAGTTAATTCTAACTTATCTTTAATTGCAATTGCTTGCTGAACAAAAGACAAAGTAATAGATTTTAAATCTTTTATTTTATTAAAAACTTTTTTACCATCATGTAATATAATTTCTTTACCATTAATTAAGTCTCTAGGAGTTGTTCCTATTCATAATCCTCCATCATAATAAGGTTGCAATAAATAGTTAGCATGTTGTTTAACTTTATTAGTAACTGATTGACCATCACGATTGGGGTTAACTTCAATTCAATTACGAATTAAACCTTTTCACGCTTCTAAATTTATTTTTATCATAATTACTTTTTTCCTTTCATTAAAATAATAAGATTTATTAAAATATTAATTTTTCTAAAGTTATTTCAAAATAAAAAATAATTGGCAATTTAGCACCAATTTTAAAATGTTATTAGGAAAATTAAATTAAAATAAATCTTAATTCTAATTTTATACTTGAAAAAATTAATATGTAATAAAAAATTTCTTATAAAAAAATATTTTTTTATAAGAAATTTTTTAAAAATACTTAAAAATATCCAAAAAATAGACATTTTTAATAAAAATAAATTTATACAAATTTTTTAATAGCAATATGATTAGAACTAATAATTCTAATACCACCATGATTTTTATGAAAAGCAACTTGAATTTTATCACCAATTAATTTAGTAATAATACCTTTTCCAAAAATTTCATGAATAATTATATCTCCAACATTTCAATTATTAGTTATTTCAACCTTATCTTTATTATCAGCTTTATAGTAATTAAATTTAGAATGATTACGATTTTGATAAGTTGCTGCCATTTCTTGGTGTTCGTTATTAATGATTTTTAAATATTTAAGATCTAAATCTTTTAAGAAACGAGATGGTTGTTTCATACGATCCAAGATATATGAATATCCACTGGCACTAGATAAAAATAATCATTTTTTTGCCCTAGTAATTGAAACATAAAAAAGTCGTCGTTCTTCTTCAATTTTATCTAAGTTTTCTATACTAAATTTACCTATTCCAGGTAAAATACCTTCATTAATGCCAACTATAAAAACAACATCAAATTCTAGACCTTTAGCACTGTGAATTGTCATTAAATTAACGGCTTTATTAGTACTATTTTCATCTAAATCAGTATATAAACTTACTTCTTGTAAAAATGACGTTAATAATTCTTCGCCTTGTAATTCATTATTACTACTATCATATTCAAGCAATTGTTCTAATAATTGTTGAACATTTTCAATTCTTTCTTTTTCAAGATTATCTTCTAGTTTTTTTAAATAATTAGTTTTATTTAATAAATTTTCAACCATGTTATGTAAAGAAGTAACATCTTTGATATTAGTTTGCATCTCATTAATTAAATTAATTAAAGGTTGTAAATGTTGACGATAATTTTTTGGTAATCCATACTGAAATTTAAATAAGTATTCATTTAAAGTTAGTGATTGTTCATTAGCAAGTAATAATAAGTTATCAATAGCTTTTGGTCCAATTTTAGGTGTTGCATTTAAAATTCTAATCATTGATATATTATCATTTCAAACAATAATTTTTAAATACGCCAAAATGTCTTTAATCTCTTTACGTTCAAAAAATTTATAACCACCAAAAATTTTATAATTTATATTATTATTAATCAAAGCTTGTTCTAAATCTTTTGATAAATAATTATTACGATAAAGAATAGCAATTTTATTCAAATCTAAATGATATTTTAAATGAATTTTTTTAACAGTTGTTGCAACTCAATGTGCTTCTTGATCACTACTACTAGCATGATACATAACAATATCATTACCAAGATCATTTTTAGTAAACAGTTCTTTTTCAATACGTTGAACATTATTTTTAATTAAACTATTAGCTGTATTTAAAATGTTAGTTGTTGAACGATAATTTTGATTTAAAATAAATGTTTGTGTATTAGGAAATTGTTTAGTAAAATTCAATATTAAATTAATATTTGCTCCTCTTCAACTATAAATAGTTTGATCAGGATCACCAACTACAGTAATATTTTTATGATTTTTAGCAAGTGATAATAAAATATTATATTGAATATCATTAGTGTCTTGAAATTCATCAACTAAAATAAAATCAAATTTCTTTTCTCATTTTGTTAAAATATGTGGAAATTCTTTAAATAGACGTTCAACTAATAATAATAAATCATCAAAATCTAAACATGAATTAATAAATTGATATTTTTTATACGATTCAAAAACTTTGATACGTAAAATTCACTCATCTTGATTTTGATAATCAGCTAATAATTGATCTTGAGAAAGATAATTATTTTTTCAGTTAGAAATATTAGAACTTAATAATCTTAACTCCTGCAATTCAGCTTTATGTGAAAATTCTTTTTGAAAAATATCTTTTAATATTTTTCCTTGATCTTCTTGATCAATAATATTAAAATTATTATTAATATTTAAATGATGAATATCTCTTCTTAATATTTTGGCACATAATGCATGATAAGTAACAATATTAACATTAATGTTAGTATCATTTAAAAGTTGCATTATTCGTTCTTTCATTTCACGTGCTGCTTTATTAGTAAAAGTTAATGCCAATATTTTTTCACTAGCAATTTTAATTACATTAATTAAGTAAGCAATCTTATATGTTATAACCCGCGTCTTTCCAACTCCAGCCCCCGCAATAATACGACATGGGCCATCAACATTAATAATTGCTTGTAGTTGTTGTTCATTTAGATTTTCTAAAAGTTTTGTTTTATCCATGTTATTTATCCTTAAGTTAGTAAGAGTATATACTATTAAAGACTATTTATATTTTCTAATTCGTCATCATTAATATTTCCTGGTTGAGAATAAACTAAATGAATATGTGGATTATTAACGTTAGTTGATATCTTCCTTTTATTAGTTGCAAGTGGTTTCTTGTTAATGACAAAAGTTTTATGATAACGATCAAAGAATAGCTGATGATATTTATCAATTTTAGTGACCATCATAATCCCACAATACCAAGCAAAATCAAAACTAACTACAGAACGAATAAGAATATTTAATCAAGAATTTAAAGTACTATTACTATTAATAGTAGCAATGTTTTCATTAAAAGTCAATTTCATAAAAAGAATTATTGAAGTGGTTAATAATAGAGGAATAAAAACTAAAAATAGTTCACGATAAAAAAAATGTTTTAACTTTAAATCTTGATTTTTTTCATTTACTAATCTTATTTGAAAAATTAATTTTCCCAAAGTTTGACCCTTACATTTTCATGGGATAATAACAAAATATATAATGACAACAATTATATTAATAATAAAAATAATTATTAATTGTCATGATTCTTGATTACCTTTATTATCTAAATAATGAATTGCTAATCCAATTATTAATGGGATTAAACTAACAAAAATCACGTCAAAAATACGTGCAATAATACGTTTTCATGTTTTAGCTATTATATATGTTTCTGTTGTATCTAATTTTTTAATATTCATTTTTTTACTCTCAATATTTTGAATCATCTCTAATATTATTATCTTTAAAATATTTCTTAAAATAAGTACTTAGATCAGGAGCATAAGTGGTAAATTTATCATTTGGATTAATAGTATTAAAATAAGAATTTTTTTTAAAATTTTTAAATTTAAATTCAATAATTTCTTTGACACGATTATATGTTTTTTCAATTAATGCAGGTTTTTTAGAAATACTAATAAATCTTAAAAGAGTATATAGATAGTATCTAACAAAAGCATATTCCAACTCTTCATATAAAACTTTTTTAATTTTATAATTATTATAATAGTTTAAAATATGTATTCATTGGTGCATTAGTTCAAAAATATTATCATTTTCCAATGTGTTATTTTTAGACGTTAATAATGTTTCATTAATTGCATAATATGTTTTACAATGTGCTAAAAATGAGTATAAAAATAAACTATCAAATTGGATTTCTTTACGAAATTGTAAATTATATTCATTAATAATACTAACTTTCATGATTTTTGTTGTTAAAACTGGTGTTGTTAAAGAAAAGACTATTTTTCCTTGTGTTGTATTTAAATTATATATTTTATTAACTTCAGTTCTAATTGTTGAATGAAAAACATTATTTATATCAAATTCATAACGAACACAATATTCAATACAATCTAAATCCTTATTATTATCTAAAATTTTATTAACTGTTTCAACAAAATTAACGCTAAGAATTTCAGTTGGATTTAAAATAACTACATATTGTCCGGAAATATATTTAAGGCCAAGATTACGACTAATGGCAATACCTGATACTTGATATTTAGTAATCATTTTTAAATTTTGTGGATATAATTTAAAATATTTACTAAATATCTCCAAATTTTCATTGTTAATGCCATCATCATCATCAACAACTTCAAAATTAGTTTTTTTATTTACAAAAATCTTTGATAAAAAAGAATCTAAGTGCTCGGATTCAAATGAAGTTGTATATAAAATAAAACTTAGTAGCATAATAAATATTTCCTCTCTTTTATAAATAATTATAACACTTCTTTAACAATTTTAAGTGAAGGTTTATCAACATTTATTTTTTATTTTTTTGATTACTATTTTTAAGTTTATTTTTAGATACTAAAGTAGATTTTTCTATATTATCTGTTTCTTTAATAACTTTAACAGTCATATTTTTATGATCAAAAATAGTTTTTAAATTACCTTCAATAATAACAGTTTCAGTATTATTAGGTTTAATAACGTTTCGTTTTGCGGGCTTGCTAACTTTTTTCTTTTTTTGTCCTTTTAATATTTCTGCTCTTAATAAAGCACGTGTTTTTCTAATTTCAAATTTTTCAAATTTAAAAAGAAATGATTTAATAAACTTTTTATACGAATTAACAAAATATCGAAGTCTTTTCTTGCTTCGAGCATGATTATCATATTTTAATAAAATACAAACATAGTTTAATTCATTTCTTGCTTCTGATTCAATTAATGAATTAAAAAAACTGTGATAATTATGACTTAAGTTATATGGTTGACCAGATATTGGGCTTTTATAAGGAGTAAAACCTAGATTACCAGTAGTTTTATAATACTTAAAATCAGCAACTCGTGTTGTCATTTGTCCCTTAGGATGCTCTGGTGATTTAATTTCTGATATTTTAAAAATATTATTTGTATCAAATTCTAAAAAATAGCAATATACCTTATGAACAAAGTTACCTGCAGTTTTAAAAGCAATATATAAATCTACTTTTGCTTCATAATTTAAATTATCAAAAATACTAACGTATGGTTGATAAAAATCATATTTTTTATCAATAATTTCTCAACCTTGTTTTTTAATAGTAAGTTCAATCTCATCAGCACAAATATTTGGATTTAAAATAATTTTCTTCATTTTCTACTCCTAACTGTAATATTTTCTAAGTCTATTTTATCAAATTATATATAAAGTGTGGTCTAAGAAAATTTTTCACTTTGATTAATAATTAAAGTACTTTTATTTTTACTATTAAACAACTAACAATCATCATAAAATTATCTTTAAACTATATGAATATATCATATATTTCTACACATATTAAAGTTATTCTTTTTTAAAAACTTTTAGCAAAAATTATATTAAACTTTATTTATTACTTTTTCTAAAATAATATAGAAATGATGAATATATTATTAATAAATAAAATACTAGAAAACTATATATTAATTAAAAAAGAATACTAATATTAATGTTAGTATTCTTTTTTAATTAATAATTTTTCTTCATCTATAACTTATTTCTTTTATTTTTTTGCAAAAATAATAGTAATAATAAAAATATCTAATTTACTTAATCTGAATAATAAACACCATTACTACTTCCAATATACATTTTTTTAGTTGCACCATTGAATATTAATTTTTTAATACTAATATTAACTTTAAATTGAAGTTTATCAAAGGTTGATGATCCATAACTTTTTCAAAGATTACCAGTATTATCACCAACATATATACAGTTATCATTATTAATGACAATAGATGTTAAACAATTTGATAATGGATGTAATTGAAATCTAAAAAAAGAATTCTTATTATTATCTTTTTTTCAAACTTGCCCTGACATCTCAGTAGCATAAACATTACCTAAATTATCAAATGTTAAATCAGTAATTTTACTACCAGTAGTAAGAAGTTCCTTAAATTTTTGATCATCACCAATAGTTTTATAAATTTGACCATCAGTAGTAGCAGCGTAAATACATTTATCATTATTATTATTATCTTTAATTATTGCAGAAATTTTTCCTTTAGTTCCAGGAATAGTTTGCAATCATTCTTGTCCAAATGATTGATAATATGCTTTAACATCATTATCTGTACCCATATAAAGATATTCTTCACCATCATTAGAAGTATAGACTATCATTGATAATAAGTTAAAATCAAATTTTTCAAGTAGTTTAAAATTATTACTATCATTATTTTTTATATAAATTTTTGTTTCATTTTTTGGACATATTCCGTAATTAAATTTAATTAATTGTCAATAAAATTGTTTTAAAACTATTTAGTGTTATTGAATATAGAAATAAATATTTTTTGAAAAAATAGTTTAAAAAATGAGTTTACATTTTAAACAAAAAATTGTTAATAATATTTTTATATTAACTCGATAAAAATTTAAATTTTAAAAAAATATTTTTAATATTTTTTTTATTTTAATGGTTTTATTTTATTAAAAATTTCACAAAGTAAGTTAAATCTTAAGTACATAAGTCTAAATTTAGATTTTCTACATTTATTTACTAAAATTTTGAATCTTTTCAATCAAGCAAAGACATGTTCAACTTTAATTCTAATTTTAGATACAATCTTATTGTATTTTCTTTCTTGTTTAGTTAATTTTTTATTTTTAGTTCTTTTAATTGGTATTATTGTATTTTTATAAATATTTTGTATACCTTGATATCCTAAATCACCAATAATTATTGTTTTTTCTGAAAATTCAAGATTTGAATTTTTTAATATTTGAAAATCATGCACTTTACCATTATCAGCAAAAATATCAACAATTTTTTTATTAAAAAAATCATATACAATTTGAAATTTTATAGAATACATTCAACTTTTACCAGAAAAATATTCTAACTGTAGTTTTTTTTAGTTGGTCTTTCAATTTCAATCTCAGTTGAATCAATTAAATAAAATTGAAATTCATTTGAATTTTCTTGTTTTTTATCAATTTTTAATTTATATCTTTCTTTTAAAAATTGGTAATCTTTGTGGTTACTAAGTTTATTTTCTACTCAAGTAATATTTCGAAAACAACTTGATGGGCTCATTTTAGATTTAATACTCATTTGAAAAAAAGTATAATATTCTTTTCAGTATAATAAAGTCATCATTAATCTTTCTTCTACTGAAAGTTTATTTTTTCGACCTTTATTTTTTTCTAATTTTTCTATTTCAATTAATTTTTCTAACATTTCATTAAAATGAAAACGTTTTATACCAAAATATCTATAAAATTCTTCATTTTTTAATTTTTTTAAATTTTCAAAAATCATTTTTATCAACACTTTTCTAAATTTATTGTTAATAACAAAATTATAAAATAAATTTTAAAATTATTAATTGACTTTTAAAAAATTTAATTACGGAATATGTCTTTTGTTTCTTTTATAACTACATAAACATTACCATTATTAGAAGTTGCTATTGCTTGAATAATACCTTCACTTTTAAATATTGGTTTAATATCTTTATTATTTTCACTAATATAATAAATAATACCTTCATCATTAGCAGCATAAACATTGCCTTTTTGATCACTAGTTATTGATTAGACTTCTTGCAAAACTATGATATTAATCACATTTTTTAAGTTTAAAAATTTATTTTAATAACACTTTTAATATTTTTTAAAAATTATTGTTCAAAATATGTTTTATTTTTTGTCATTAAAATACAACAAAAATTATTATTTCAAATAAAAAAATAAAATATTAAATTATCAAATATATTTAAATTAATAATTGTAAATTATAAATTGAAGCTATTAAATTAAATCTTAATGCAAATTTTTTTCTTCTATTTCGATATTTTTCACTAATAATTTTAAATTTTTTAAGAATCGCAAAAACATGTTCAATAACAACTCTCATTTTTGAAATAGCCTTATTATTTTTCTTTTCTTCTTTAGTTAAAGGGTTTTTCTTTGATTTTCGTTTAGGTAATAAGACATTTTTATGTATGTTTTGTATACCTTGATATCCTAAATCTACTAAAATAGTTGTTTCTGATAAAAATTTCGTTTTTGAATTTTTTAAAATTTTAAAATCATGATTTTTACCATAAGAAAAATAAGAACTTATAATTTTTTTACTATCTTTTTCAATTATGACTTGAGTTTTTATTGTATGTTTTTTCTTTTTTCCTGAATAATATTGTTTTTGACTTTTTTTGGGCGTTGAATAGTACTTTCAGTCACATCAATGATAACTGTTTTATCTTTAAAATTATTATTTAACAGTGATTTTTGCCCATCAAGTTGTTGAAAATCAGGATGTTTTATTAAAGTATTTTCTATTCAATTGATATTCCTATAGCAACTACTTTCACTAATTCCATAACTTTTAGCAATATGAAAATAAGTTCGATACTCTCTTCAATATTCTAAAGTCATTAATAAACGATTTTCTAATGATAATTTATTAGGTGTACCACCATTTTTAAACTTTTTTACTTCTTCTGTCTTTAAAATTTCTAGAATTTTATTAAAAATAATATCATTTATACCAGTTAATCTTAATAATTCTGGATTGTTAATAGTTTTTAATTTATCAAACATCATAGATTACCTATCTTTTTTATTTTTAATTTTATTTTAAAAATTAAATTTTTAATAGATAGGTTTTGCAAGAAGTCTATTGAATTGGACGTATGAGATTAATCGATAGAAAGAGACAACAAGAACAATAAACTGATGTATTTCTATTTTTTGTTACTTTTATTATATCATAAAATACATGAATATTTAAAAATATAATTTTAAAATTACATTTAAATAACACAAAAATTCTAATTTTAAAATTAGTTTTTAAAAATATTAAGTTTTAATTTATTAACTACTATTCATGTAACTTCTAGAATTTAAATAATTTGCTTTTGCTATTAACATATTATTTAATGTTTGATAATTATATATTTTTGCTCCATTAGTTAAAGATTTTAAAAAATGATATACATAACTTTCTGCAGAACATCCAATATTTCATGAAGCATTTTGATTGACAATACCATGAGCATTATTTTTAAAATAATTATAAGTTTTTTCATTAACATTAGGTTTTAAAAAAGAAAGTAATTGATTACAATCACCACTTGCAAAAGTAGTTGTTCCATCAATATATTTAGTTCAATCATGAGATTTTTTTTCTTACCACGAACTCCAACAAAAGATTTTCATAAATAACTATAAGCATGATATTTATCTAAAATATAATAACATCCCAATCAAGTAGCCATTGCTTTAATTCATAATGCACCATCACCAGCAACTACTAAATTATAATTATGATATTCTCATTGAACACCTAATATATTTAAATTAATATCATAATGATTAAGAATAGTTTGTGTTGTAAATTGATATAATTCATGTTGATTTAAACCATTACCAGTTTTAAATAACATAAATGAAGTTATTTTTTTATCTAATTTATTTCTATATGAATAAATTTCTTTTCTTCCTAAATTATAAGTTAAAAGTCTACAACAATATTGTTGTTTTAAACCATTTTCATCTCAACAAGTAACAAAGGAATCATCTGCACATATATTTAATTTTTGATTATCTAATACTTTAAATTTTTGTTCTGGTATTAATTTTTCAATTTTTGCATTTTTAAAAATTCTTGAAATAAAATTTTTAGAAAAATAAGTATATTCATATTCTGCTTGAATATGTGTATAAGTTTTTTTAGTTATTAAGTTTTTTATTAAATTACTAAGTATTTTTAATTTTAAATCTTTCATAACTCTTGCACGTTTTTCAATATTAAATTCTTCATCAGTAAAATAACGAGTTCTTTTTTCTATAATATCTTAATATATTCTTCTATTAAAAGTTACAAATCCAATTTCAGTATTTACTGTTCTATTACGTTTTTTTGAAACTTTATATCTTTCTTTTTCTTCTTTAGTTCTATTTTGAAAAAAATTTTCATCTCAATCCTCGACTTCTTTGACAAAATATGATTTAATATCATTGATTTTATTGTTCAAATAATTTTGAAAATTAAACATCTTTCAACACCTTTCTATTGATTTTTTAACTCCAAGCATTGTATCAAATTTATTAATTTAATGTTGAAAAATGTTTAGTTTTATAGTATAATATTTAGGAACGATAAAATTGATGATAATGATGTATTTCTAGTTTAGCGTTTAAAGATAACTTTTATTAGTTATCTTTTCTTTTTTAATAAAATAATGTACAATAAAGAAAAATGTAAATAGAAAAGGAAAATAAAAATGTTAAAATTGGGTGAATGACCACTATTAGCGATAGCACTTTCAATATACTTAATAATATTTGCACTAGTATTACTCGGTGTAAAAGGTACTGAATTATGTCATAGACAAAAAAAATGGGTATATTTTTTATGTTTATTTCATTAAATATTATTGGTTTATTTTGAGCAAATAAAATATTTAAAAAAGAAAATCCAGATTTTAAATTTTGAAAAACTATAAAAAATATTTTTAAAATTAAGAGAAAAAATAAAAAAATAGCAGTATAATGCTATTTTTTGTTATAATTATATTATAAAAATTAAATAAAAAAATATATGAAGTAATTAATAAAGTTAATAAGTTATTTTTTCAGCAATTCTAACTTAAAGATTATATTAATTATATCATAAATTTTTGTTTTTTTAAAGCATATGAAAGGAGATTTTTATGTGCAAGAAGAAAAAATAAAAATAAGAACAATTTTTAATGATGCAAAAGTCTTAAAACAAGAATTAGTAAATTATTTTACTCATTGTAGTGATAATAAAGAAGTTCCTACAAAATTAGGTATGTTAATTTATTTAGATATAACAGAAAGTACTATTAGGACTTGAAAACAAAAAAAGAGAAATACTTTTTTACAACAAATTAATTGAGCGCATTCTCAAATTGAACACTTAAATTTACAAAGATATTTAACTTCTAATGCTAATACTTCATCATGATATTTAGAAAGAGCATATGTTAATAAATATCATTTATCAACTAAAATTGATATAAAGAATAGTGATAACGTCGCCCCTATAGCAATTAGTTTAGAAAATAAAGGTAAGAATAAATGTTAAGTAATTTTGGTTATTTATTAGATATTGCTAAAAAAATGTATTTAAAACAACCTTTAAATATTACTAAAATTAAACAATTAGGTAGTCGTAAATCTGGTAAAACATTTAGTGATATTGAATTTTTTGGTATTTTATTAATGTTAGATAATATTAATATTCATGCTTATTTAATTCGTAATATGTCAAAACAATTAAATGATAGTTGACAAGAATTAAAACAAATTATTAGAGCAACTTATCCTTCAATTAACTTTATTATTAGTGAAACTAAAAAAACTATTGAATTTAATGGTAGTAAAATAACTTGTAAATATTTACATTCACAAGATAATAGTAATGTTAAATTAACTGGATTAGCAAGTAATTATTTATATGATTATGTAATTATATGAAGTGATGAAAGATATGAAATTACTGAAAATGATTATCAAGATTTAAAAGATGCTATTCGTGGAGCAAAACAATTATTAGAAATTGAAAGTTGTAATCCTTGGTCAATTCTTAATGAATTTATTAAAAAGACAGTAACAGCTTGTCCTCAAAATGAAAAGCAAATTATTAATGAATATGAACAATTTACTATTATTAATAATACTATTTATCATTATCAAAATTGAAAATTAAATACTCATTTAGAAGATAGTGATAAACAGCAATTATTAGAAATAGAAGTTCTAGACCCAATATCTGCAAGAGTAAGAAGTCATGGTTTAGTTGGTTATGAATCTGGTGGAATATATTCACATTTACTTCCTAAAATTAGTAGAGTAATACAACCAAGTTATAGATTTAGTGCTGGATTAGATTATGGATTTAAAGATGATGCTTTAGCATGTGTATTAATAGGTTTTGATTATAATTTTAAATTTGTTAATGTTATTGATTGTTTAAAAATAGAAAATAAATTAATTCGTTATGATAATAAACAATTAGCAAGATTAGTAGTTGAATTTTATATTAAATTAGCAAAAGAAAATAATTTGTTATATGAATATGGTTTAACTGTATATTGTGATTTTAGTAATTATACATTTATTGAAATGTTAAATGATACAGCAATTAAATATCAAGTTAATTCATGGCTATATTTTAAAGATTGTGTGAAATTAAGACTTGAGTTTAGAATAGGTAAAAATGTGGCTTTAATGGCATCAGAACGATTAAATATAAACATAAAGAATAATGCTCAATTATTATTAGATGAATTTAGATTAGCTGTATGAGACCCTAAGAGTATTAAACAAATACCATTAGCAGGTAATGACCATTTACGTGATGCATTTGATTATGCAATTGAGCCATACATTAGAAATTTAAGTGCAAATATAAATCCTTATTTTGAAAGGAAGTAACATATGAATAATCATAATACTGAAATATTAACTCCTAAGTGATGTATGATAAATCTTCAAGAAATTATAGCAAATCATGCAAGTAAATTATTATGGGGTAATGGTTATACTTTAACAAGTGAAGATGATAATTATAAAAGAGCAATTGAAAAATTAAAAGAATGAAATAATTTTGATAGTTTATTTTATCAAGATTGTCATATTAAATCTGGTTATGGTTATAGTATTGTTCAAATTGATAAAAGTAAAACTGGTAGAATATCATTAAATTTTGCTCAACCATATGCTCAATCAAGAGTTGCAAGAGTATTAGAAACTGAATATAGTGCATCAACATGGTCAAGAGTACAATATGATGACCAAAGTATTTATGTTAAAACAACATATACTCCAAATCAAATAATTAGATATTTTACTAGTGATTTTATTACATTAGATGGATTACAAAAAAAAATAAGTAAAGATTTACAATTACCATTAATAGAAAATCATAATTTAGGTATTATTCCAGTTAAATTTATGCAAAATTTACCTAAAAAGAATTTCTTTGGTGGAGTTATTGGTGATTATTATCCAGATATGACTCCAATTAAAAAATTACAAAAATTATTAAATAAAACATTTGAATCAATTGAACATGAACTTGAATATAATGTTACTCGTGTATTTTTAGATATTACTGAACAAGAGATAAATCAATCTAAAACTGCTTTTGATTTAAAAAAATTAATAGGTAAATTTATTTTACAAGCAAATTTGAGAAGTTTAGGAAGTACTAGTGGAACACCACCAATTGCTATTTTACAAGGTAATCCAATATTAGATAAATATGCAGAATTTATTCAATTTATTATTGATAAAGCATTTGAAGGTAGTGGATATAGTCCAGTAAATGATACTACAAGTCAAAAAACAGAAGCAGAAGTATTAATTACTAATTCAAGAGATATGGAAACTACAAGAATTAAAAGAACTTTAAATCAAAGTGATTGAAATGAAATATTTCAAAGATGTTTTATATTAATGGGATTAGATGGTGATAAATCAAAATGAACATTTGAAATTAAAGAAAATACTATTATAGATAGATTAAAATCATTAGAAATTAATGAGAGAAAATTAGCATTAGATTTAACTAATAGAAAACGTATTCTTGTGCAAGAAGAAGGTGTTAGTGAAGAAGAAGCAATGAACATTCTTGAAGAAAATAGAAGAATGAGAAAAGAAGAAATTGATTTTGATAATGGATTAATAAAAGATGTTGATGGAGAAACTAAAAATGATACCGAAAATAAATCATCAATTAATTAAAACAGTTTGAAAATCAACTGGTGAAATTGAAAAAGATTTTACACAAAATAAAGATTTACAATTTCGTGTATGTCCTTTTACCGTTATTTTAGGTACTATAAATTCAACAGAAACGGGTTATAAACCACCAACTTCAATTCCTAATGATTATACTTCATTTAGTAAAATCTTTACTGGTAGAGAAGCAATATTATCTGTATGAGATAATAGTTTTGATTTAATAGAACCAGATTTAAAAACAATATATTCTACTGGTAAAAAGGTTTTAAAAGTTGGTGATGTATTTTATGGAAATATTTTAAGTGACCAATTAGGTATTACTTATTCAGCAACTCCAGCAAATAATGCTTTTATTCAAGAACAAGCAATTAAAAATGTAGTTATTAATATTCCAAATGAAAAAAAGAATTTTGATTTTATTAATAATATTGTTTCAAATTTATATAAGTTATATATGATTCCAGAAATTAATAAAGTTATAAATACTGATAAATCAATTAAAGTTGATAGACAATGATATATTCTTGAAGTTGCAAGTAAAACTTATAATAATGAAAATAAAGAACTTGCTTATATTCAATGTACTTTTAGTTCATTAAATGATAAATTAGCAACTAGCGGATTAGCAATTAATCAATATGTACAATTAGGTGCTGTTGGTGAACCAGTTGCAATACCTGCACTTGATTTAAATAAAAACATTATTTTAGATAATAATTATTTATCACCTAGACCAGTTACACATGCACAAATAACTTTTTATGGAACAGTTGGCACTATTGCTATCGGATTATGAGGAAGAAATATTAATAAAACTGATAATAAAGAAATCACTATGAATCCCACACATTTAATTTTCCCTTTAAATTATCAGGCATCTACATATGACCCACTTAGTTTTAGTGCTTTACCAGAAACAAATTATGTTTTAACCGTAGGAGCAAAATCAACAGTTGATACTTATCAACAATGACAAGAAGTAATAGCACCAATGTATGATGATGGTGCAAAAAAGACTTTTGAAGATCATATATTAACTGATGTTGAAAAAAAACAGCAACTAACAAAATTGATACTGAAACTGGTAAATATATTCCTTATTGAGATAGTAATTTTTTAAATGGAGCAAATTTAGAAACTGATAAATTTTATACTATTGGTAATCCTTATTTTGTATATTTTAATAAAAATAATAAAAAATTAAGAGGTCAAGTTAATGGTTATATTATCAATAATTTAAAATTTAAAAATTTAAGAAATTTAAACGCTTTAATGTATTTTATTTATAATTCTATGAATGAAATACCCTTATCAATAAGGGAAACAATTAAAATTCAATTAAATACTATACCAGTATTTGGTAGTTTCTTTAATGGATTTACCGGCGGAATGAATATAGGTTTTAAAAAAGTTTCAAATTTATTAATACCAAGGTTTGATATTGTTAATTTTTTTATAAGTGCTGAATTATATAAATTTTATACTAACGTTATTTATTCAAGTGCAAAAGAAAAAAATATTATGCCTTATGATGTTTTTAGAAATGGTACACCCGATGAATTACCAGCAATTTTAGGAACATCTAGTCATATGACAAGTTTTACATTTAATTTGACTGATAACATTAAACTTTCAACTTATGATATTGATAATAATAATATTGTTGATACTAAATATATGAACCTAGTTAATATATCGCAAAATAACCCAAATAATAGTCAACAAATATATTTATTACCACCAGTAGAAGATTTTGACTTACAATCACCAATTTTTGGTAATGATAATTATAGTGGTTTTTATATAGATATGATTGATATTTTAGTTCAAGGAAAATGTAATTTTAAATTAACATTTTATAGCATGCCAAATGATTATGAAGGTGCTGTAAGTGATGATTTTAGTATTTGAGCAGGGACGTATCAAACAGTTGGTAAAGCAAGTGGTAATATAAGATTAATTAAGAATAATTTTTTACTAGCAAATAATACTTATAGTTTTAAAAATAAATATAATTATCCAAAAGCAGTTAATCCACCACCGCCAACAGAAATACCACACTCAATATTCATAGATTTATCTGGTCAAAAATTAAACAATAATTTTACTTCTCCATTTGTATCAGATATTTCTAAACGCTATCAATATTTTATTTATCCAAATAATACTAACTATCAGTCATGAATAAAAAATATTTCAATTGATTTAACTGATTATGATTATCAAAACGTAAAAGATTTTCTAAAAGATTATAAAAATTTTGAATTAAATTGAAATATTAGTATATCGGCAACTGAAGGAAATAAAAACAATACCTTTAATAGTAGTAATTCATTTATTATTCCTGATTTAAAAGATATACCTCAATTCATAGGAAAATATATACCTTATTTTCATGAAAATAATCCAGAAACTTATTATCACTATAATGATAATCAAGAACATGAAGGTAATAATTGTAAATTTAAAGTAGAAATTCTTTTATCTCCTAGTTTGAAAGAATATTATATAAAAAATGAACTTGATAGTAATAAATATTATTCAGTATTAATTGGAGATACAAATAATGTTAGTTCAGATGATACAAGAGTAACTTTTATACAAACTTGATTAGTTATGAGTTTTGTAGGTACTAAATTAAATATAACTATAAATTTAATTGGTAGTTTACATATTAATACGGATTATTTAACTAGTGAAATAATTAGTAATATTAACTTTAATAATATACAAATTTCACCAAGATTAACTTAACAATTAGAAAGGTGGTGATAATTATGTTAAATGAAAATGAAATGAAAGAAGGTAATAGTATGGAAGAAAAAGAAAAAAATGAAAAACAAGAAAATGAATTAAATCCAACAGAAAATGAATCAAAAGAGCCAAAAAGTGAATCAAAAACCGAAGAAAATGAATTAAAACCAGTAGAAAGTGAATCAAAAGACAAAGAAACTGAAGAAGTTAAAGAACCAACTTTAGAAGAAAAATATAAAGAATGAGAAGAAAAATATAATACTTTATATAAAGAAAAAACTGATAAAGATAGAGAAATTAGACATTCAGAAAGTTATAAAAAATATGATTTATCAGAAGAAAATATTAATTTATTAAAAAGATATCTTGGAGATAAAGAAGATATTGAAGAAGAATTATCATTATTAAATAAAGATTTTCCACATTTATTTAATAAAAATAAAGATACAAATATTAGTTCTTCTTTAGATGTAAAAGATAAATTTAAAGAAGAAAAAGAAGATGAAGTAGATACTAGAAAAATAGGAATGGTAGGTTAAAAATATGACAAAAATTGAATTTAATAATAAATATCATGATTTAGAACTTACCATTGATGCTGATTATGAATTACGCATTAGTAATGACTATTTTACATATGAAGATGTAGAAAAATTAGAACAAGCAATTATTGATTATAAAAAACTAATAAGTGAAATGCCACAATTAGTTAAAAATTGACTATTAGGCTAATATAGAAGGAGATAAATAAAATGGCAATTATTACAACACAATCAACAACAATTAATGACCCAAGTAATCCAACGGGTAAATTAGATTTATCAGTTAAATATATTAAAAATTTAAAAGTTTTATTATCAAAAAGAGTAGCGTTAATTAATGCAACAGTAGAAAATAGAGAGCAATTAGATGCTGGTACTGCTATTTATAATATTACTAAAAGAAATCCTACTGAAGATTATACTGCTGGTGCTGGTGCAAATAATTTAACAACAGCAGATACAATACAAATTCTTTTAAATAAAAAGAAAGAAATTAATTTTGAAGAAGAAACACTTGATTTAAAAAGATTAGGTGCAAGATATGAAGATGGTAATGTTCTTGTATCAGATAGTTTAGCATCAAGTTGAATTGATGCAAAAGCAAAATCAGTAGAAATATATTTAGTTGCAAAATTATTATCATTAGCAGTTAAAACAGCAAAAAATAATGGAATTATTAATATTGCATTACCAACTAATCCTAAAACAGAAGATTATAGAGCGTTATTATGATTAAAAATTTCAACTACATTAGCAACATTAAAAGCAAGAATTAATGATGAATATATTGGTACAGATGAAGAAGATTATACATTATGAGTATCTAGTTTTTTTAAACCGTTAGTTTTATTAGCAAATGCTAATTTAGGTAGTGAAAGTTCTAGTCAAGCATTAGCTAGTGGTAAAGTATTAGAAATTGGTGGTATTAAAATTATGGAATGTCCATGATTAGGTAGAAATTATCCGGCTGGAGTTATTGATAAACAAGAATCATTTAATTTTTTAGGATGTGATGCAGTTCTTGTACATAAAGAAGCATTAGCATTTCCATTTAATAGAGGACAAGATAATACTTTTGTTTTACAAAGTAATGGTAATGTTAAGAATTTTCATAAGTTTTTAGTTTCAGAAGGTAAAGCATTAAGACCAGATTTAGTTAAAGGATTTACAGTTACTTCAAGTATTGATATTGCTACAGCAATTGAATTTACTAATTTAGGAAAAATAACTATGGCTGGTGATGCTCCAACTGCAGATGAAGTAGAAAAAGCAGTTATTGCTAAAAATCCTAATTATCGAAAAGGTAATGCTAATTTTTCAGATTTAACAGCAACAAGTGCTAATGTTGAAGGTAAAACTTTATATGATGGTTCTTTACAAGTAACTTTTACAAAGAAGTAATTTAAATGCCTATTATATTACTTTTAAGAATGATATTAGAAACTGCTGTTAGTGATATACAAACTGCTGAATTAATAGAAAAATTTAAAAAAAATAATTCATTATTTAATAGTTTTTTAAAAAATCCAGCAGGAATATTAAAAAATCAATTAATGTCAAAAGTTTTAGGACAAGGTAAATCACAAAAAGAATTAGCTGAATTTCAACAAGTTTTACAAAAATTAACAAATTTACCAGTAATTCATAAAAAAATAATGACACATATTACTAATAATAATATTGCTAAATTACAACATATTCAAAAACAATATTTAAATGGTAAATCATTAATGGATAAAGGTAAAGAAATTATTATGAATTCTTTAACACAAGAAGATTATGATTCTATGATTGGAGTTTATGTAAATCTTTCTAGTAGTGCATTAGCGGGTGGTATATGAACTCCAGTAATACAACAACAGTCGGGTACTTATGGTATTGCTACATTAACTTATAGAACTAATTTATCTAAAAGTTATGATTATTTTATGGTTTCTAGAGAAACTTGAATTGATATGTGTAAAGCAACAGGTGCTTATGGTACTGGTGCTAATAAGATATTTCAAAATCAATATTATCACGGTGGTTTATCAAAATCTGATAGAGAACAAAGAGCCAGAACTAATGTTAAAAATATGAATAAAAAAGTTACTCAACAATCTAAATATAAATCAGTTATTGGTGTAGTTAATAAATCACAAGCAGTACAAGGATATGGAAGGTATAAAGATTATGGAAAACAAAAATAATATTGATTGAAATGTAAATTTAAATTATATTACAAAAGATGATTTAAAAACTATATATGGTTTTATACCAGATGCTGACCAAACTACTACTGATAATACTAAAACTGATTTTACTATTATGGCAATTGCTATTTCAAGTGAGCGTACAAATACTATTACTGGTAATCAAATTGAAGTAATAGGATTTAAAAATCTTAATGAAACTCAACAAACTTTAGTTAAAAGAGCAACAGCAAGAATGACTATATATTATTTAACTGATGGAATGGCATTTATTAGAAGTTCAGTATCTATTAGTGGTAATGGTTTATCAAGTAGTATTAGTCCACCAAGTGAACCAGATTATGTATTAATGGAAGTATATAATTTATTACAACAAGCAAATTTACATACTCCAAGAAAAGCAATTAATAATCCTATTTCATGTAATACAGATAATTTTAATACACCTAGTATTTTTGATGAAAGCGATAGAAGAGTTATTACTTGAGATTCTGGTAATAAAACATTTTTACGAAAAGAAGGAATAATTGCTGGTACTGGTATAAAAATAGATGATATTACTGATACTATACCTAAATTAAAAATTCATGTTGATAGTAATATTGATTCATTATGAGAAATTAATATAGATAATCCTAATTTTATAAAGCCAAAAGATGATAAAGGTATTGATGTTAATGGTAAAAGAATTATTGATGTTGGTACTCCTACATTTTTAAGTGATGCTACAACTAAAAAATATGTTGATAATAAAATACCAGATTTAACTAATTATTATAAAAAATCTGTTTTTATGAAAGGATATTTTACATATAAAGATGATAGAGACCAATTATGAATAAATGATAGTTCAAATAGTTCTCTTGCTATATCATTATTACATAATAATACTTATGGAAGATTAGAAACTAATAATAAAAATATTGTTGATGCTATTAATGAAAATAAAACTAATATTGGACATATTCCGTAATTAAATTTAATTAATTGTCAATAAAATTGTTTTAAAACTATTTAGTGTTATTGAATATAGAAATAAATATTTTTTGAAAAAATAGTTTAAAAAATGAGTTTACATTTTAAACAAAAAATTGTTAATAATATTTTTATATTAACTCGATAAAAATTTAAATTTTAGGTAATGTTTAGTAATCTGTGTAACTTACAAAAATAACTATGTTTAATTAATTCTAGTAAATATAATTAAATGACTAGAAAGAGTGAGTTACAGATGGCTAAAAAGCAAAATATTAATAATAATGATCCAATATCAAAAGCAGTAGATTTATTATTAGAAAATACTGAAGATTTAACAACAGTTTTTAAAGAGGGAGGATTGTATAAAGAATTAACAAAAAGATTAGTAGAAAAAATGTTGAATTCTGAGATGCAAAATTATTTGGGATATGAAAAGAATCAACATAGTAATAGTGACAATGCTCGTAATGGTATAAGTTCAAAAAAAATAATAACTCAACAAGGTAAAATTGAGATTGATGTACCACGAGATCGCAATAGTAATTTTAATCCTATAATAGTTGCAAAAAGACAAAGAAGATTTGATGGTTTTGATCAACAAGTTCTTTCTTTATATGCAAAAGGTATGACATTATCAGATATTAGAATGCAATTACAAGAGTTATATCATGGTGCTGATATTAGTGAAAGTGTTATTAGTCAAATTACTGATGATGTTATTGATGATGTAAAAGCATGGCAAAATCGACCATTAGAAAGTGTCTATCCGATTGTTTATTTTGATTGCATAGTAGTGAAAGTACGACAAGATAAAAGGATTATTAATAAATCAGTTTATATAGCTTTAGGAGTTGATTTAGAAGGTAAAAAAGATGTTTTAGGTTTATGAATTAGTGAAAATGAAGGTGCTAAATTTTGATTAGCAAATTTAACAGAAATGAAAAATCGTGGCTTAAATGATATTCTGATTGCTTGTAGTGATAATTTAACAGGCATGTCAGAAGCAATACAATCAGTTTATCTTAAAACAGAACATCAATTATGCATAGTTCATCAAATTAGAAATAGTTTGAAATATGTCTCATATAAGCATAGAAAATCTCTAGTTGCAGATTTAAAACCAATTTATACTGCATGTAGTGAAGAACAAGCAATGCAGGCTTTAGAATCCTTTGAAAATAAGTGAAATAAACAATATCCTCAAATTGCTAAATCTTGATATAAAAATTGAGATAATTTAATGGTTTTTATTAGTTATCCTACAGAAATCAAAAGAGTTATTTATACAACAAATGCTATTGAATCTGTAAATAGTCAATTACGAAAAGTTATCAGAAATAAAAAAGTTTTTCCTAATGATATGGCAGTTTTTAAAATATTTTATTTAGCAATTGAAAATATAACAAAAAAATGAACAATGCCCATTCAAAATTGAAATACAGCAATTGCTCATTTTATGATAAAATTTGAAGATAGAATTAATCTAAACTAGTACTTTGTAAAACAAAGATACACAGATTACATAAAAGCCTCAAATTTTAAAAAAATATTTTTAATATTTTTTTTATTTTAATGGTTTTATTTTATTAAAAATTTCACAAAGTAAGTTAAATCTTAAGTACATAAGTCTAAATTTAGATTTTCTACATTTATTTACTAAAATTTTGAATCTTTTCAATCAAGCAAAGACATGTTCAACTTTAATTCTAATTTTAGATACAATCTTATTGTATTTTCTTTCTTGTTTAGTTAATTTTTTATTTTTAGTTCTTTTAATTGGTATTATTGTATTTTTATAAATATTTTGTATACCTTGATATCCTAAATCACCAATAATTATTGTTTTTTCTGAAAATTCAAGATTTGAATTTTTTAATATTTGAAAATCATGCACTTTACCATTATCAGCAAAAATATCAACAATTTTTTTATTAAAAAAATCATATACAATTTGAAATTTTATAGAATACATTCAACTTTTACCAGAAAAATATTCTAACTGTAGTTTTTTTTAGTTGGTCTTTCAATTTCAATCTCAGTTGAATCAATTAAATAAAATTGAAATTCATTTGAATTTTCTTGTTTTTTATCAATTTTTAATTTATATCTTTCTTTTAAAAATTGGTAATCTTTGTGGTTACTAAGTTTATTTTCTACTCAAGTAATATTTCGAAAACAACTTGATGGGCTCATTTTAGATTTAATACTCATTTGAAAAAAAGTATAATATTCTTTTCAGTATAATAAAGTCATCATTAATCTTTCTTCTACTGAAAGTTTATTTTTTCGACCTTTATTTTTTTCTAATTTTTCTATTTCAATTAATTTTTCTAACATTTCATTAAAATGAAAACGTTTTATACCAAAATATCTATAAAATTCTTCATTTTTTAATTTTTTTAAATTTTCAAAAATCATTTTTATCAACACTTTTCTAAATTTATTGTTAATAACAAAATTATAAAATAAATTTTAAAATTATTAATTGACTTTTAAAAAATTTAATTACGGAATATGTCTATTGATAAAAAACAAGATAAAGAAAATTGAAAAATAATAGGTAAAAGTTTAGATAATCGTACATGAGAAGATTTTGCTCTTAGTTTTAATAAATATTATAGAGTATTTATAACATGAGATAAACCACCTTTTAATCAAACAAGTGTAAAACTAAAAATAGAGTTTAAAAGTTCTGCATATATAGGTGGAGATTATATGCTTGTTAAAGGTAAAATTGATAATGAAGATTCTTCATTAATTATTAAATTAGGAACTGTTGATGATAATAAAAGTCAATTAATTATTATTGGTGGAAATAAACAATATGGGAATATATTTTCATTAGAAGAATTACAAGATACTCTTAAAGTTGATATTCAATCAAAATTACAAATAAGGTCTGGTAGTTTAACTACAAATGAAGTAGAAGAAAATATTTGAGATATTGAATTAAAAGATATTCCTCCAACACCAAGTCCAAGTATTCCACAATGAAAAGAAGTAGGGACAAAAGTTAATATAAATCATATTAAATATGATTTTAAAGTAAATACTAAATATAAAATTTATTATAATTTTGAAAGCCAAACAAGTATTAAAAAATTTGCTTTTATTTGTAAAGAATTTTTATATGGTGAGTTAAATACTGATGTTCAAACTTTAGATTGAGATAATATTAATGGTAGAATAATGCTTTCTTTACAAATGCAGAATGATACAATTGCTATTGTTAGTGACCCTACAAGATATGGTCAACTTTTAAAATTAGAAGAATTACAGGAATAATATTATGTTTTTTAAAATTATAAAAATTATTTTAGGTTTAATCGGAGTATTATTATCTTCTGCAGTTCCTGGCTTAATTATATTTATTATTGTAAAAATTGTATTAAAAATTAATCAAATATTTTAGAAAGGTGGTGATTAATATGGATACTACAACAATTATTATAGTTGCTAATTTATGTATTAATGGAGGTTATGTATTAGTTAAATTAGGAAAAGCATTTATTGCTTTTGGTAAATCTTTAACAGACCCTAATAAAAAAGCACTTAAAAAACAAAATAAAATTAATAAATTACAAAGTAAATTAAATTCTATTAATAAACAACCAGAAATAAAAAGTATTTATTAATAATAAAAAATGCCTTTAATAGGCATTTTTACTTATTTATAAACTCATGTGATTATAATCTCAATTTAATGAATGATTATCATCATTATTTAAAATAACTTCACTCATACTAGAATTTAAACTTACATGATCATAATAAAATCTATCTCCATGCTCGTTAATTAATCTTGCAGTTTCATCATTAAATGATGTTTCTTGCATTTCTTCATTATGATGTGTAGTTTCCATTGGTAATAAATTATGAATAATTTCACTTGCACCAGCAATTATAGTAGGTACTGCATAAGCATTCATAAAATCATTATTAATACCCATAGCAACACCACTACTAATCAAACATCCACCAGTACCCATATTACAAATCTTTCTTATTGTTTCAAATTTATTAGGTATTAATTCAGTAATACCAGCAACTAAATTAGCAATACCATATGAATTTAAACTAATAAAAGTATCTCAATCCATTAAATGATTAGCATCAGTATTAGTAGTGCTTAATAATAAATCTGGCGGAAATGGATTTACTGTTGTAGTTGTGGTCGGACTTTCAGTTGGATTAGGATTAATATCTGCATTAGTAAATTTACTATAATTAACTAATCCAATTGTTCCTAATCCTAGTAATATTTTTTTACTACTATTAATTAATTTAGTTTTAGTATTTGGTCTTTGATTTAAATTTCATATATCAATTCCTAATTTTTTACTAAATAATAAAGCATTAATACTTCCTAAAATAGGATTTCCTATTAATTGACCATAATAAGCACTGGTACCAATCATTGCTGATAATGGCGATATTCCAGTTCTTAGGTAATGTTTAGTAATCTGTGTAACTTACAAAAATAACTATGTTTAATTAATTCTAGTAAATATAATTAAATCACTAGAAAGAGTGAGTTACAGATGGCTAAAAAGCAAAATATTAATAATAATGATCCAATATCAAAAGCAGTAGATTTATTATTAGAAAATACTGAAGATTTAACAACAGTTTTTAAAGAGGGAGGATTGTATAAAGAATTAACAAAAAGATTAGTAGAAAAAATGTTGAATTCTGAGATGCAAAATTATTTAGGATATGATAAGAATCAACATAGTAATAGTGACAATGCTCGTAATGGTATAAGTTCAAAAAAAATAATAACTCAACAAGGTAAAATTGAGATTGATGTACCACGAGATCGCAATAGTAATTTTAATCCTATAATAGTTGCAAAAAGACAAAGAAGATTTGATGGTTTTGATCAACAAGTTCTTTCTTTATATGCAAAAGGTATGACATTATCAGATATTAGAATGCAATTACAAGAGTTATATCATGGTGCTGATATTAGTGAAAGTGTTATTAGTCAAATTACTGATGATGTTATTGATGATGTAAAAGCATGGCAAAATCGACCATTAGAAAGTGTCTATCCGATTGTTTATTTTGATTGCATAGTAGTGAAAGTACGACAAGATAAAAGGATTATTAATAAATCAGTTTATATAGCTTTAGGAGTTGATTTAGAAGGTAAAAAAGATGTTTTAGGTTTATGAATTAGTGAAAATGAAGGTGCTAAATTTTGATTAGCAAATTTAACAGAAATGAAAAATCGTGGCTTAAATGATATTCTTATTGCCTGCAGTGATAATTTAACAGGCATGTCAGAAGCAATACAATCAGTTTATCTTAAAACAGAACATCAATTATGCATAGTTCATCAAATTAGAAATAGTTTGAAATATGTCTCATATAAGCATAGAAAATCTCTAGTTGCAGATTTAAAACCAATTTATACTGCATGTAGTGAAGAACAAGCAATGCAGGCTTTAGAATCCTTTGAAAATAAGTGAAATAAACAATATCCTCAAATTGCTAAATCTTGATATAAAAATTGAGATAATTTAATGGTTTTTATTAGTTATCCTACAGAAATCAAAAGAGTGATTTATACAACAAATGCTATTGAATCTGTAAATAGTGGTAATGTTTAGTAATCTGTGTAACTTACAAAAATAACTATGTTTAATTAATTCTAGTAAATATAATTAAATGACTAGAAAGAGTGAGTTACAGATGGCTAAAAAGCAAAATATTAATAATAATGATCCAATATCAAAAGCAGTAGATTTATTATTAGAAAATACTGAAGATTTAACAACAGTTTTTAAAGAGGGAGGATTGTATAAAGAATTAACAAAAAGATTAGTAGAAAAAATGTTGAATTCTGAGATGCAAAATTATTTAGGATATGATAAGAATCAACATAGTAATAGTGACAATGCTCGTAATGGTATAAGTTCAAAAAAAATAATAACTCAACAAGGTAAAATTGAGATTGATGTACCACGAGATCGCAATAGTAATTTTAATCCTATAATAGTTGCAAAAAGACAAAGAAGATTTGATGGTTTTGATCGGTAATGTTTAGTAATCTGTGTAACTTACAAAAATAACTATGTTTAATTAATTGTAGTAAATATAATTAAATCACTAGAAAGAGTGAGTTACAGATGGCTAAAAAGCAAAATATTAATAATAATGATCCAATATCAAAAGCAGTAGATTTATTATTAGAAAATACTGAAGATTTAACAACAGTTTTTAAAGAGGGAGGATTGTATAAAGAATTAACAAAAAGATTAGTAGAAAAAATGTTGAATTCTGAGATGCAAAATTATTTAGGATATGATAAGAATCAACATAGTAATAGTGACAATGCTCGTAATGGTATAAGTTCAAAAAAAATAATAACTCAACAAGGTAAAATTGAGATTGATGTACCACGAGATCGCAATAGTAATTTTAATCCTATAATAGTTGCAAAAAGACAAAGAAGATTTGATGGTTTTGATCAACAAGTTCTTTCTTTATATGCAAAAGGTATGACATTATCAGATATTAGAATGCAATTACAAGAGTTATATCATGGTGCTGATATTAGTGAAAGTGTTATTAGTCAAATTACTGATGATGTTATTGATGATGTAAAAGCATGGCAAAATCGACCATTAGAAAGTGTCTATCCGATTGTTTATTTTGATTGCATAGTAGTGAAAGTACGACAAGATAAAAGGATTATTAATAAATCAGTTTATATAGCTTTAGGAGTTGATTTAGAAGGTAAAAAAGATGTTTTAGGTTTATGAATTAGTGAAAATGAAGGTGCTAAATTTTGATTAGCAAATTTAACAGAAATGAAAAATCGTGGCTTAAATGATATTCTTATTGCCTGCAGTGATAATTTAACAGGCATGTCAGAAGCAATACAATCAGTTTATCTTAAAACAGAACATCAATTATGCATAGTTCATCAAATTAGAAATAGTTTGAAATATGTCTCATATAAGCATAGAAAATCTCTAGTTGCAGATTTAAAACCAATTTATACTGCATGTAGTGAAGAACAAGCAATGCAGGCTTTAGAATCCTTTGAAAATAAGTGAAATAAACAATATCCTCAAATTGCTAAATCTTGATATAAAAATTGAGATAATTTAATGGTTTTTATTAGTTATCCTACAGAAATCAAAAGAGTGATTTATACAACAAATGCTATTGAATCTGTAAATAGTCAATTACGAAAAGTTATCAGAAATAAAAAAGTTTTTCCTAACGATATGTCAGTTTTTAAAATATTTTATTTAGCAATTGACAATATAACAAAAAAATGAACAATGCCCATTCAAAATTGAAATACAGCAATTGCTCATTTTATGATAAAATTTGAAGATAGAATTAATCTAAACTAGTACTTTGTAAAACAAAGATACACAGATTACATAAAAGCCTCTTTTGATCAACAAGTTCTTTCTTTATATGCAAAAGGTATGACATTATCAGATATTAGAATGCAATTACAAGAGTTATATCATGGTGCTGATATTAGTGAAAGTGTTATTAGTCAAATTACTGATGATGTTATTGATGATGTAAAAGCATGGCAAAATCGACCATTAGAAAGTGTCTATCCGATTGTTTATTTTGATTGCATAGTAGTGAAAGTACGACAAGATAAAAGGATTATTAATAAATCAGTTTATATAGCTTTAGGAGTTGATTTAGAAGGTAAAAAAGATGTTTTAGGTTTATGAATTAGTGAAAATGAAGGTGCTAAATTTTGATTAGCAAATTTAACAGAAATGAAAAATCGTGGCTTAAATGATATTCTTATTGCCTGCAGTGATAATTTAACAGGCATGTCAGAAGCAATACAATCAGTTTATCTTAAAACAGAACATCAATTATGCATAGTTCATCAAATTAGAAATAGTTTGAAATATGTCTCATATAAGCATAGAAAATCTCTAGTTGCAGATTTAAAACCAATTTATACTGCATGTAGTGAAGAACAAGCAATGCAGGCTTTAGAATCCTTTGAAAATAAGTGAAATAAACAATATCCTCAAATTGCTAAATCTTGATATAAAAATTGAGATAATTTAATGGTTTTTATTAGTTATCCTACAGAAATCAAAAGAGTGATTTATACAACAAATGCTATTGAATCTGTAAATAGTCAATTACGAAAAGTTATCAGAAATAAAAAAGTTTTTCCTAACGATATGTCAGTTTTTAAAATATTTTATTTAGCAATTGAAAATATAACAAAAAAATGAACAATGCCCATTCAAAATTGAAATACAGCAATTGCTCATTTTATGATAAAATTTGAAGATAGAATTAATCTAAACTAGTACTTTGTAAAACAAAGATACACAGATTACATAAAAGCCTCAGTTCTTATTAATTTTAATAAAGTATAATTTGAGTTTGTATTTTCTGTATTTGGCATTTTTTATTCTCCTTTTATAATAATGTTCATAATTTTATAAATTAAATAATTGTTATAAAAATTACATTCTTTGTAATCTTCTATTAAAGATATTAATAATTCCATGTTATTCATTATTAACCTTCTTTTATAAATTTAAATTGCATATGTCGAATAGTATCTCTATTATTACCAACTATAATTAAATATCCAGTTTGTCCGTTTTCTAATATTCATGAATAAAAAATATCTTGTGGATATAATTTTGGATATAAATTTAATGCTAATAAATAACATAAAGCATCTTCTTTATTTTTTAATAATCCTACTGTGGTACATTTTATTTCTTTTGGACTTTTTTCATTATAAAATCATTCAGTTCTAATATTTCTCATTATTTCACTTCCTTTTCTTCATCACACATATCACATTCTCCAAAATAATAATTTTGGACTTTATAATATATATAATGTTTACATGGTTTTAAATTATCTTTATTCATTATCAAATTCACCTCTTTCAAGTCTTATAATTCAGTCTTCTAACTCATAAAGTTTGGATGAATCTTGTCTTAATACATTTTTTAAAAAATCTATTCTTTCTTTTATACAAGCAATTAATTTTTCTTTATTCATAATCAAAGTCTCCATTTTTTATACATTTTATTAATGATTTTATATATAAAAACTGTGCATTACTTACTTGATATAAATCATTATTTAAATAATTAATTAATTTTTCTTTATTAATACAATTTTTATGTCTTGATTTATTAATTTCATCAACTTTAATTCTATGTTCTTGACAATATGCTCTACCATATTCATCAAATTGCTCTTCTGTCATATTTTCACATTGTATTTGTTCAAAGTGTTTATCATCTGATAGTATTAAACTAGTAAATTTAGTAGTTTGAGTAAATGTACATCTATTCATATTTACTTTCCTTTCATTAAACTTCAAAATTTTCTATAATTTCTTCTTCTTTTTCTAATTCTTTTAATTTAGATAAAGTAGAATTTATATCAGTATTATCAGTTGAATTAGTAATAGTATCAATAGTATCTTGATATTCTTTAAACTTAGGATTTGAATCAATAATATGATTATTTGGATTATCAATATATATTTTTTCATTTTCAGTAATGATTGCTTGGTCATTTTCATAAGCAGTTTGCATATCAACTGACATAATTCCCCATTTTCTTAATAATTGAGTTAATACAGTTTTTTTAGCCATACTATCAAAATCACTAACAATAAATTTTTGATTCTTTTTATATGTTTCACTATATTTATTAAAATGTTCTATTATTTGTTCAGTTGTTCAATATAAATTTTTTTCAAAACCATTTTTTAATTTAAAATAAGCACAATAACCTACTATTTTTGATTTTAATCTTTCAATAGGATTTTCAATAAATTTAAATTTTATTTCATCTTTTAAATAATCAATCTTTTTTAATTCTCCTTCTCTAACTTCAATAACATTAATTTTTTTATATTGTTGACTTCTTTGTGCTAATTGAATATAACCTTTATATCCCATTTGAAACTGTGCTTCTTTAACAGTTACTCAATTACCTTTTTCATCTTTATATTTACGATTAAAAGGTACAACTCAACAATAACCAAAATTCTTTTCTAATGGTAATTGTAATAATGTTGCTTGATAACATGCTTCTAATATTGTAGTTAAACTAGTTTTTGCTAAACCTAATTGATTTTTAATTGCTAAAGCATTACTTTTAAATCTTTGTACTTCTTTTTCACTCATATTATTACCTTGATTTTTATTAGTAAATCATTGTTCAATAGTTAATGAATTTTTATTATTAGTTAAATCATTACTCATTATTTTCTTCTCCTTTTTTATTTAATAATTCTAAAATTTCATCTAATTTTTTATTAATTTTGCCTATATGTTTTAATAAAATTAAAATTGATTTATCCATAAATTTCTTCCTTTGTAATTGTAATTTTTCCGAATATTGAACATGTTATCATCATTCCTATTGTTGTTATAATTCCACCAATATAAGTTAATATAAAACCTATTATGCAAACCGGAATAAACAATATTGCTATTGGTGAAAATAATATCTTTGCTCATATTGGTAATTTTTTAGTATTAACTACTTTCATTTTTTAACTCCTTTAAATCTATTATCTAAATGTACTTCAATATTTTTACTAGGATTAACTATTAAATGACTATTAATAACAATTCAATTTTTCTCATTACTATCTAATTTTTTAGGTAATTTATCAAATTCAATTGAATTACAAGAATAAATAGTTTTTTCTTTAATTGATTTTTCATTAATCATTTTTATTTCTTCTTAATCATTCTTTAATATTATTTTTTAAAATATTTAATTCTTTAATTTGACCTCTTAACACATCTAATTCTCATAAATTTAATTGATTTAAATTAATTTCTTCAATCTGATATTCTAAAAATTCAATTCTAGAATTAAGATTTTTAACTAATAATTCATTAAAATTACATTTTTTATTTTTACAATATTCCAATTTATATTCCATTTTTATTTTCTCCTTTAAAATATTTTGTTTTTGCATTCATTCATTCAATGATTAATTCTTTTGTTATTTCAATTTCAATTGCTTCTTGATTATTTTTATTTGTTAAATAAAAATAAGTTTTATTAGACGGTCATATACCATTAGCAAGTAACATACAATAATAAGCCGTTAATTGTAATTTAATTCTTTTTAATTTTTCTTCATCAATACAAGCATAAGTTTTATAATCTACTAAATAATATTTATTTTCTTTTTTATCTAAATAAACTAAATCTGGTGTTCCAGCAATTAAACTATCATTAATAGGTTTTTCAATAATAAATTCATAATTATTTTTATCTTTAAATTTTTCTTTTAAAAACATAAGTGATTTTTTACAATAAGAATAATTTATATTATTAGTTACTGGTTTTAATTTCTTTAATAAATTATTAATAATATTTTCTTCATTAATATTTTGTAAATATAATTCATTAAGTTTATGAACTCATTTACCACGAACTGATGCATTTTTTAATACTTCTAGTGCTATATGACTATATCCAAAACCTAAATAATTATCAATAATTCTAGAAACTGATATTAATTCTTTATCTTCTAAAAAATATTGATGAGTTTCTTTTTTAAAAATTAATTTACTCATATTTATTTCTACCTATTAATATTCAAAAACATTTATTACATAATCTATTACCAAAAGAAGATTGTTTTCTACAATTATCACAAGAACCAACCATTCTATATTCTCTATATTCCATAAATATTTTTCCTTTCATTAATTAAGTTTTTCTTTAAGTTTTTCATTTATATTGTGCATATCTAATTCAAATGCTAATATTTCATAATGGATAATATATGCATCTTCTAATAAATGATGTTTATAATTTTTATGAAAATTATTTGCTTCCTTAAATGTATAAAAAACTTTATATTTTGTTTCAAATGTATAATTAACTTTATATTTTATTAAATAAACGTATGTCATATTTATTTTTCTCCTTTTAAATTTTTATTGTGTTATGATATTGTTAATGAGGTATGTATTTATATATAAACCCCCTATTTTTTTAAATAATACAAATGTAATTATTAATTAGATTAATGGGTTCTTTACTGAGCCATAATAAGGCTATTCAAATTAATCTATAATTACATTAAGCGATACAGTGTAACATTTTAACTTGCTTAACATTAAATGCTCTTTTATCCTGATATAGAAGTATTTACATAAAGTACTCACTATTAGACTTCTATGACAGTTTTATGAAGTTTTAATCTTTTAACAAAAAAAGAACGATAGTTATATCGTTCTTTGTTATGCATTATTTTATTAATCTATCCATTAAAGTTATGCGCCCATTGAATTACACCACTAGTTCCTTCCAATTTTGAAAATGTTTCATGGTTATTAACCAAACAATTTTTAATTAATTTGTTATTAGAAACATGAGTATTAATTGAAAGCATAATCCCTGAACTAGCAAAAAATGTTATAGTAAACATTGTTAATAATTTTTTAAAATGCATAAGTTTTTTTCCTCTTTTACTTTTTTATTATTTTTTAAAATGCATAAGTTTTTTTCCTTTTTTACTTTTTTATTATTTTTTTTAAATATTTATGTTTTTTATTTTATAAATTAATATCTACAAAAGATATATCTTTTGTAGATATTAATTTAAGTTTATAATTGAAAAAAATAATATACAACATTCTTTTAATTACTCTATTTTTATTAGAAAGTATTAATAAAAAGGACACCTAAAAATATAATGTTTAGTTCTCATCAGTAGTAGTTTTATTTTTTAATGATGAAGAATTATTAACAACTAATTTATTTTTTTTATTTCCAACTTCATTTTTTGCATCTTTATGATCATGTCATCAATTAAGTAACAACGATAATGGTACTAAAATAATAATAAATATTAATAAACAACCAATACTTCATAAAATAGTCATTGGATTAGGATTAATAAGAATTTCTCTTAATCCTTTTATTGCATAACTAAATGGTAAAAAATTATACATTACTTGAAAAAACTTGGGTTCTAATTCAACAGGAAAAGTACCACTTGATGAAGAAAGTTGTAGTATTAAAAGAATAACAATTAAAAATCTACCCAAATCATGATTACGAAACATGTGAGCAATTGATTGAACAACCAAATCAAAAATAATTGCTATTAATCACATGTATAAAAACATTTGTCAAAATCGTTGTCATAAATCAATATTATTAAATAATAGTAATAATGAAGTTACTAAAATTGTTGACTGAATTAAACCAAAAATAATCATTCATGCTGATTTAGCTAAATAGTTTGATCAAAATTTAGTTTTTGGAATATCTTTATTTCTAATAAAAGTAAAAGTTAATAATAAAGTACCTACTCACATTCCAATACACATGAAATATGGACCCAAACCAAATCCATAAGGAGATTTATCTTGACCTTCAATATTAATATTAAAATTAATAAAGTTAATAGGTGCCAATAAAGTATGATTCATTCAATAATCATGTTCTAAAACTTTAATATGTTTAATCTCTTCGTTTCTTGTTACACTATCAATATTATCATTAAATTGTTCGGCATGAGGACCTAAACCAGGAACAACAATTGAAAGAATACCATAAATTTCTTTTAAAATTGGTTGTAAATGGTGATAACCTGAATCAGAAGCATCTTTATCTCAATAATCAAATACTTGATCACTAATAACAACAGGTAAAAACTTACTAAAAATATTATCTTTTAATGCATTTAAAGCAAAATCATTAATTTCACCTAAAATCGGACTAACTTTATATGAAGCTTGTAAACTAATTTTTGGTCTAATAGTAATTTGATTAATAAGATTCCAAATTCTTTCTGGAGTTTTAATATTATCATTAACTACTTTAAAAGCTTGTTTAAAAAAATCATTAAAATCCTTAGTAAAACAACTATCAATAATAATTTCAGTTAAAAAAGTTTTGTCATTTTGATGTTGATAATAACTTTTTCAATCATCATAATAATAAACAGTAAATGTTTTTTTCTCATTGTTAATTTGTAAATCATTAATTTTAAATTCATAAGCACCACTACTATTAGGATTTTCATTATCCAAATTTAAATTATGTCGATTAATAACACGATTAATTCCTACTGCAGAACTATCGTTATTAACTAAAGCAATTGGTAAACGATTAATATTTCCCAATGGATTAAAAAAAGCTCATAAAGCAATAAAAGCATATAAAAATGGAATAAAACATAGTGCAATACTTTTAATAATTGTTCTTTTATTTTTATAAATGTGTTTAGTCCCCACTGCTTTAAAAACCATTTTAAATTCTTGAATAGCAATTTTAAATTTATTTAAAATTTTTAACACTTTGTTACTCCTTAATAGATTATCTTTAATAAATTTAGTTATAATAATATTATAAATACATTTGATAAAAAGGGAGAAAAAAATATTATGTTGCAATTAACAATTAAAGGTAAACCCGTTCATATTAAAAATGAAATAATCAAAGTTGGAGATACTTTATCATTTTCTGCAGTTAATAAAACAATGGATAATATGAATTTAGAACAATTCACTAATAAATTTAAGATTATTTCTAGTGTACCAAGCATTGATACTAAAACTTGTGCTTTACAAACTATACACTTTAATAAAGAGGCTACTAAATTAAAAGATTTAGTTATCATTACTATTTCCAAAGATTTACCATTTGCTCAAAGTCGCTTTTGTGAAAAACTAAAAATGAATAATAATTTTCATATTTTAAGTGATTATCGTAATAATGAAAATAATTTTAGTAATACTACTAATTTATTAATTGATGAAATCCAATTATTAGCACGTACTATTATCATTGTTGATAAAAATAATAAAGTTATATATTTACAAATTGTTAAAGAAGTAACATTAGAACCAAACTATGATGAAGTTCTAAAATTTATTAAAACTTTAACATAAAAAAAGTTAGGTAATATTTTTAAAATAAGTATTACCTAACTTTTTTGTATTTATCAGTAGACTGAATTTGTCAAGAAAAGTGGACAATTAAAGTAACCTTTTATTAAATTTTATAAAATAGTGTTTGTAAGTGTTAAATTTGTAGATATGAAGTAATTATTTGTTGATTTGGAATGAGCTAATCGATATTCGATTGGACTCATTCCTTTTAATTTTGTTTGAGGTCTATCGTTATTATAAAAGTAAATATATTTGGGTAAATTTTCTTTTATTCATTCAATAGTTCTGTTTTTTCTTAGAATTTGATATAGAAATTCTGTTTTCATTGTTCCAAATCAAGATTCAGTAGCACCATTATCACAAGAATTACCTCTTCTAGACATCGAAATTTTTATTTTTAATTCGTCACATAAGGTTTTATAAGAAGGATTTGTATAATGAAATCCTTGGTCTGATTGTAAAATTCATGAAGTAGGTTTTTGAGCATTAACTCAAGCTTGAATAATGTTTTGGACAACAAATGTCATATCTAAACTTGCGCTTATTTTATAATCTAATATTTCATTATTATGAAAATCTTTAACAATTGATAAATAATATGTTTTACCATTAGTCAATAAATAAGTTATATCAGTACCTAATTTTTGATTTAAATCAGTAGTTGAAAAATCACGATTTAATAAATTATCATATCTTAAACTTCCTGATTTAGTTTTATAATCAAATTTCTTTATGCGAACCTTAGCTTTTAAACCCATATTTCTCATATATCTATATACAACATGAAATTTTAATTTTAAATTATAAATTTTGTTAATTAATAAAGTTATCATTTTATAACCATAAATTTCTTTAAATTCATAAAAAATATTTTTAATTATATTAGACTTCTTGCAAAACTATGATATTAATCACATTTTTTAAGTTTAAAAATTTATTTTAATAACACTTTTAATATTTTTTAAAAATTATTGTTCAAAATATGTTTTATTTTTTGTCATTAAAATACAACAAAAATTATTATTTCAAATAAAAAAATAAAATATTAAATTATCAAATATATTTAAATTAATAATTGTAAATTATAAATTGAAGCTATTAAATTAAATCTTAATGCAAATTTTTTTCTTCTATTTCGATATTTTTCACTAATAATTTTAAATTTTTTAAGAATCGCAAAAACATGTTCAATAACAACTCTCATTTTTGAAATAGCCTTATTATTTTTCTTTTCTTCTTTAGTTAAAGGGTTTTTCTTTGATTTTCGTTTAGGTAATAAGACATTTTTATGTATGTTTTGTATACCTTGATATCCTAAATCTACTAAAATAGTTGTTTCTGATAAAAATTTCGTTTTTGAATTTTTTAAAATTTTAAAATCATGATTTTTACCATAAGAAAAATAAGAACTTATAATTTTTTTACTATCTTTTTCAATTATGACTTGAGTTTTTATTGTATGTTTTTTCTTTTTTCCTGAATAATATTGTTTTTGACTTTTTTTGGGCGTTGAATAGTACTTTGGACATATTCCGTAATTAAATTTAATTAATTGTCAATAAAATTGTTTTAAAACTATTTAGTGTTATTGAATATAGAAATAAATATTTTTTGAAAAAATAGTTTAAAAAATGAGTTTACATTTTAAACAAAAAATTGTTAATAATATTTTTATATTAACTCGATAAAAATTTAAATTTTAAAAAAATATTTTTAATATTTTTTTTATTTTAATGGTTTTATTTTATTAAAAATTTCACAAAGTAAGTTAAATCTTAAATACATAAGTCTAAATTTAGATTTTCTACATTTATTTACTAAAATTTTGAATCTTTTCAATCAAGCAAAGACATGTTCAACTTTAATTCTAATTTTAGATACAATCTTATTGTATTTTCTTTCTTGTTTAGTTAATTTTTTATTTTTAGTTCTTTTAATTGGTATTATTGTATTTTTATAAATATTTTGTATACCTTGATATCCTAAATCACCAATAATTATTGTTTTTTCTGAAAATTCAAGATTTGAATTTTTTAATATTTGAAAATCATGCACTTTACCATTATCAGCAAAAATATCAACAATTTTTTTATTAAAAAAATCATATACAATTTGAAATTTTATAGAATACATTCAACTTTTACCAGAAAAATATTCTAACTGTAGTTTTTTTTAGTTGGTCTTTCAATTTCAATCTCAGTTGAATCAATTAAATAAAATTGAAATTCATTTGAATTTTCTTGTTTTTTATCAATTTTTAATTTATATCTTTCTTTTAAAAATTGGTAATCTTTGTGGTTACTAAGTTTATTTTCTACTCAAGTAATATTTCGAAAACAACTTGATGGGCTCATTTTAGATTTAATACTCATTTGAAAAAAAGTATAATATTCTTTTCAGTATAATAAAGTCATCATTAATCTTTCTTCTACTGAAAGTTTATTTTTTCGACCTTTATTTTTTTCTAATTTTTCTATTTCAATTAATTTTTCTAACATTTCATTAAAATGAAAACGTTTTATACCAAAATATCTATAAAATTCTTCATTTTTTAATTTTTTTAAATTTTCAAAAATCATTTTTATCAACACTTTTCTAAATTTATTGTTAATAACAAAATTATAAAATAAATTTTAAAATTATTAATTGACTTTTAAAAAATTTAATTACGGAATATGTCTTTTCACTCACATCAATGATAACTGTTTTATCTTTAAAATTATTATTTAACAGTGATTTTTGCCCATCAAGGTGTTGAAAATCAGGATGTTTTATTAAAGTATTTTCTATTCACTTGATATTCCTATAGCAACTACTTTCACTAATTCCATAACTTTTAGCAATATGAAAATAAGTTCGATACTCTCTTCAATATTCTAAAGTCATTAATAAACGATTTTCTAATGATAATTTATTAGGTGTACCACCATTTTTAAACTTTTTTACTTCTTCTGTCTTTAAAATTTCTAGAATTTTATTAAAAATAATATCATTTATACCAGTTAATCTTAATAATTCTGGATTGTTAATAGTTTTTAATTTATCAAACATCATAGATTATCTATCTTTTTTATTTTTAATTTTATTTTAAAAATTAAATTTTTAATAGATAGGTTTTGCAAGAAGTCTAATATATTTCTTTTTAAAATAAAAAAATAATAAATTTAGAAATATATTAAAACTATATAAAATTACAATTTTATTACATGAGTTTTTATCTAAAATTAAATAATGTACATTTAAATTTTCGGATTTCTTGATTTATGTTTGTTTATTTGTTTTTCTTCTTCAATTTTTTTTAATGTCTCTTCTTGTTTCTTAGCTTTTGCAAGTAATAAATCAAGTTTTCTACTTTCTTGTTCTGCATCATGTAATAATTTTGCTGCTTTTTCTTTTTCATTCATAATATTTTTTCTCCCTTTCTTTTAAATATTTATTTTTAACAAGTATATAGGGACTACGTCCCTCGCCACTACGTGGCTCACACAAATTATAGTCGCAGTAGGTTCACTGCGACTATAACTATTTTTATTTATCTTTATTTTTAGGTTTATCTTTTTTCTTTAAAATATTATCTAATTTATCCAAACCAGCAGATTTAATATCACTATAAGTCATATCAATGCTATTTGCTTCTTTAAGGTATTTTTTAGGTGACAATTCACTTTTAAGTTCATGCACATAATGTAAAGCACGTAAATTATACCTTTTTAACCAATGTCTAGGAAAAAATAAAGTCATAGCCATTGCTTCACCACTATAACTTGGAGGCATTATACCTCTTTTAATCATTTTTTTAGTTTTTCTACGACTAAAAACAACTTTATTATAATCATCAATATTAGTATATAAATTAAGATTAAATATAACAACAAAGCACAAAAAATGCATGCGTTTAACTTGCACAACATACTCTACTTTTTCTCTTGCTTGTACTGGTATTCTATTAGGGTGTTGTTCAATCAAATACATAGTACCATTAAACATATGACCTATTAACTTACAAAATTGTCCTAAACTTTCTTGTTGATTTTTAAACTGCATTCCTAAATCATTAGAATTTATCTTTAATGCTAATTCATCTAAAATTATTAAATTGGATGGGTTACAATTTATTGGACACTAATTACGTAGACAAGTAAACAAATTTGTTAAAAGAAAGGAACTATAATTATGGCCAATATTAACTCATATACCGATGAATTTAAAAAACAAATAGTAGCTTTATATCAAAGTGGCAAATCAGTATCTTGCCTTGCTAAAGAATATAATGTTACAAGAGCAGCTACTTACAATTGAATTAAGCAATTTAGTAATTCAGGAAGTTTTAAAACTAAAGATAATCGTTCTTTTGAAGAAAATGAATTAATTAAATTAAGAAAAGAATTAAAGCAATTACGAATGGAAAATGATATTTTAAAGCAAGCAGCACTAATAATAGGCAGAAAATAGAAATTATTGTCAAAAATAAAGCTAAATATAAAATTCGCACAATGTGTCGTTTTTTAAAAATATCTAAATCAACATATTATTTTAATTTAAAGAAAAAAGAAAATAAAATCAAAAATAATATTTATGATGAAGCTGTTATTAGTGCTTTTAAAGAAAATAAAGAAGTTTATGGTACTAGAAGATTAAAAAAAATTCTAGAAAACCAAGAAATTTATTTATCGCGCAGAAAAATTAAAAAAATTATGAATGAACATAATTTAATATCAAAATATACTAGACTTCTTGCAAAACCTATCTATTAAAAATTTAATTTTTAAAATAAAATTAAAAATAAAAAAGATAGGTAATCTATGATGTTTGATAAATTAAAAACTATTAACAATCCAGAATTATTAAGATTAACTGGTATAAATGATATTATTTTTAATAAAATTCTAGAAATTTTAAAGACAGAAGAAGTAAAAAAGTTTAAAAATGGTGGTACACCTAATAAATTATCATTAGAAAATCGTTTATTAATGACTTTAGAATATTGAAGAGAGTATCGAACTTATTTTCATATTGCTAAAAGTTATGGAATTAGTGAAAGTAGTTGCTATAGGAATATCAAGTGAATAGAAAATACTTTAATAAAACATCCTGATTTTCAACAACTTGATGGGCAAAAATCACTGTTAAATAATAATTTTAAAGATAAAACAGTTATCATTGATGTGACTGAAAGTACTATTCAACGCCCAAAAAAAGTCAAAAACAATATTATTCAGGAAAAAAGAAAAAACATACAATAAAAACTCAAGTCATAATTGAAAAAGATAGTAAAAAAATTATAAGTTCTTATTTTTCTTATGGTAAAAATCATGATTTTAAAATTTTAAAAAATTCAAAAACGAAATTTTTATCAGAAACAACTATTTTAGTAGATTTAGGATATCAAGGTATACAAAACATACATAAAAATGTCTTATTACCTAAACGAAAATCAAAGAAAAACCCTTTAACTAAAGAAGAAAAGAAAAATAATAAGGCTATTTCAAAAATGAGAGTTGTTATTGAACATGTTTTTGCGATTCTTAAAAAATTTAAAATTATTAGTGAAAAATATCGAAATAGAAGAAAAAAATTTGCATTAAGATTTAATTTAATAGCTTCAATTTATAATTTACAATTATTAATTTAAATATATTTGATAATTTAATATTTTATTTTTTTATTTGAAATAATAATTTTTGTTGTATTTTAATGACAAAAAATAAAACATATTTTGAACAATAATTTTTAAAAAATATTAAAAGTGTTATTAAAATAAATTTTTAAACTTAAAAAATGTGATTAATATCATAGTTTTGCAAGAAGTCTACTAAATTATCATTCAAAAATCATAATAACAAAGTTAACGATAGTCAAATAACTAATCTTGTTAATAGAAAATTTAAGAATAGGATTAAAAATGAAGTTATTGTTAGTGATTTAACTTATGTACAAGTTAATGGTAGGTGAAACTATATTTGCCTATTAATAGACCTATTTAACCGCGAAATTATCGGACATAGTGTTGGAGTTAAAAAAGATGCATCATTAGTACATCAAGCATTTATGCAATCAAATCGCTGTTTAAAAGATATTCAAATATTTCATAGTGATCGCGGTAATGAATTTAACAATAAAATTATTGATAAACTTTTACTAGCATTCAACATTAACCGTTCTTTAAGTAAAAAAGGTTGTCCTTATGATAATGCTGTTGCTGAAGCAACTTTTAAAACTTTTAAAACCGAATTTATTAATGATAAAAATTTTACATCATTAATCCAATTAAAATTAGAATTATTTGATTACATCAATTGATATAACAATATAAGAATTCACAGCACTTTAAACTACTTAACTCCAGTTAAATATCAACAACAAATGTTTACCAAAAAATAGTCCTAAAAAGTGTTGCCATTCCAAATCTTGTTCTTCAAAAGCATAATTACTTGCTAACTGATTAAAAGTAAAAACATCATTATAATTAACCAAATAAGAATAACCATTTTTTAATTTAATAGGAAAGGGACTAACTACTCGTTTCTTATGAGTTTGTGCTAAACAACAAGCAAGAGCAGATTTACCCGTTCTTGGAGGTGCTGAAATAATATAACTACCTACACGTTTTAAAATTTTAACATTACGAATAGTTATACAAATTGGATAAATAATTATAATTAAACCTATAACTAATAACACATAACCATATCAAGGCATTATTTAACCACCTTATTTTTGTTTTTAAATTTATTTTTAATTCAAAAACAAAATTTTATAAAATATGAACTTAAAATAAAAGGAAAAATAAAATCAAAAAAGAAAATTAAAAATTTTGAACCAAAACTAGCATTTTCAAAAAATAACTTTAATTTATCTACATCAAAATCAAAAAATAAAGCAGTAAACAATGATATTAAAAAACAAAAAACAACTCCACTACAAATTTCAAATAAATCTTTCTTTTTCATAATAAACTCCTAACCTATAATTAAACTAATTGCTCTAACAAATAATCACAAAGGTATAATATTTTCTATTCCACTAACAATGTCAACATTTAAAGCAGTACTAATAGTATCTGAAAAAATATGTCTTAATAAACTATCTGTTGTAAAAAGAAACTGTCTTAATGGCTCAACTCGTAAAACCTTACCAACAACACCATAAAGCACTCATCTAAAAGCATTACGTAAATGTCCAAAAACATCATATCAACTTGGTCTTTCATATTCAGGATTAAAAGGACTATTTGGTGGCACTGGAGTTATATTTTCACTTGAAAAAATATTAATTTGACCAAAATTGAACTGTGGTGAAAAAGTTGGCCTAGTTAATTCACCATGAACATCAAAAAATACTGTTAAATGTCTTAAATTTGGAACACGAATAGGCATAGTAACAAAATTATATAAATCTTGTTGATAAATATCATTATCAACTTTACCTTTAAAAACATATTTTGTATCACCAACATAATCTAAAAAACTAAAAGTAAAATCAGCAGTAAAAGTTTTAAAATATTCATATTCAAAATAAAACATAAAACCTTGAATATAAAAACTTAAAGGTTTATCAATTTCAAAATTTAACTGTGTTTGAAAATTTATAATACTTTTACCAGTATTAACAAAATTTAAATTATTAGTATTATTCTTTGCAACATAATTATGATTAAACATAATACGTGAAAATTCATCTAATTGTTTTCTATTAAAAGTATAAACACCAGTTCCCATATCTATCATTTGTGAAGGAACACCAACTGTATCACTATAATAATAACATGTATATAAACCTTCATTATTAGCTATAAATTCACCACTTACTAATTTTAAATCCGGCTGGTCAACATCAAAATAAGCAGAATTTCATGGAATTGTTGCTCAATCATCAAAACTATGGTATTTAACATGTTTAACCATATCTTTTGTAATATCATAATTAACAACATTAGGGTCATTTAAAGCAATCAAACTAGTAGGTGCTTGAACAGAAGTATTTACAACAAAAAATAATTTTGCAAACTTAAATCACATAATTATTTACCAAATAAACATTTTAAAATTCACCATGAACCATAAAATATAATAAATCCAATAAAAAACTGAGTTCCATAAACTACTAAATTTCATAAAATAGTAGTAAAATCATCAACTGGACTACCTATAAACATAGTTCAATAATCAACTATACATTGATTTATTTTATTGTAAATATCTCAAATATTCATATTAACACCTACCCAAACAATGACCTAAAAATAAATTTAATACTACGATAAATAAAATTAAAAAATACACCCAATACCAACCAAAAAGTCAAATTAAACAAAATATAAACTTCATCAGTAATATTAGTTTGATTTAAAAATATACCAATATCATTACTAGAAAATATAAAAATTAAATGCAATATACTATTCACAAAGTCACTCATAATTAATTACCTACAAACTTCCCTTTTTTATTTTCAATACCTTTTGCCTTATTTCTTAAACGCTTTCTTTCATGTTGTTTAGCAATTTTCTTTCCAACAAATTTTGAACTACCTTTAATATTTCTATAACTTTGCTTTACTGTCCCCGATGTAGAAACTGGCTGAATATCAATATTTAAAAAAACCGACATAGCAAACTTTATTAAAAGAATAAAAACAACAAAAGTTCCCAAATTAAAACCTAAATCTGCCATTGGCAAATTTCAAAATTTCATAAAAATTTGTGCAAATAATTCTAAAATTTTTGAAATAAAGGCGACCCCCATAATAAACTACTCCTATATAATTTTTAATAATTTTAAAATTAATGAAAAAGTAAAAAGTACTAAAATAATTGCTAACAACGGTGCTGGCATTGAAACTATATGTTGTAAACTATCACCAAAAATAAAACTTTTAATAACCAAAGATAAATTAGACTTCTTGCAAAACTATGATATTAATCACATTTTTTAAGTTTAAAAATTTATTTTAATAACACTTTTAATATTTTTTAAAAATTATTGTTCAAAATATGTTTTATTTTTTGTCATTAAAATACAACAAAAATTATTATTTCAAATAAAAAAATAAAATATTAAATTATCAAATATATTTAAATTAATAATTGTAAATTATAAATTGAAGCTATTAAATTAAATCTTAATGCAAATTTTTTTCTTCTATTTCGATATTTTTCACTAATAATTTTAAATTTTTTAAGAATCGCAAAAACATGTTCAATAACAACTCTCATTTTTGAAATAGCCTTATTATTTTTCTTTTCTTCTTTAGTTAAAGGGTTTTTCTTTGATTTTCGTTTAGGTAATAAGACATTTTTATGTATGTTTTGTATACCTTGATATCCTAAATCTACTAAAATAGTTGTTTCTGATAAAAATTTCGTTTTTGAATTTTTTAAAATTTTAAAATCATGATTTTTACCATAAGAAAAATAAGAACTTATAATTTTTTTACTATGGACATATTCCGTAATTAAATTTAATTAATTGTCAATAAAATTGTTTTAAAACTATTTAGTGTTATTGAATATAGAAATAAATATTTTTTGAAAAAATAGTTTAAAAAATGAGTTTACATTTTAAACAAAAAATTGTTAATAATATTTTTATATTAACTCGATAAAAATTTAAATTTTAAAAAAATATTTTTAATATTTTTTTTATTTTAATGGTTTTATTTTATTAAAAATTTCACAAAGTAAGTTAAATCTTAAGTACATAAGTCTAAATTTAGATTTTCTACATTTATTTACTAAAATTTTGAATCTTTTCAATCAAGCAAAGACATGTTCAACTTTAATTCTAATTTTAGATACAATCTTATTGTATTTTCTTTCTTGTTTAGTTAATTTTTTATTTTTAGTTCTTTTAATTGGTATTATTGTATTTTTATAAATATTTTGTATACCTTGATATCCTAAATCACCAATAATTATTTTTTTTTCTGAAAATTCAAGATTTGAATTTTTTAATATTTGAAAATCATGCACTTTACCATTATCAGCAAAAATATCAACAATTTTTTTATTAAAAAAATCATATACAATTTGAAATTTTATAGAATACATTCAACTTTTACCAGAAAAATATTCTAACTGTAGTTTTTTTTAGTTGGTCTTTCAATTTCAATCTCAGTTGAATCAATTAAATAAAATTGAAATTCATTTGAATTTTCTTGTTTTTTATCAATTTTTAATTTATATCTTTCTTTTAAAAATTGGTAATCTTTGTGGTTACTAAGTTTATTTTCTACTCAAGTAATATTTCGAAAACAACTTGATGGGCTCATTTTAGATTTAATACTCATTTGAAAAAAAGTATAATATTCTTTTCAGTATAATAAAGTCATCATTAATCTTTCTTCTACTGAAAGTTTATTTTTTCGACCTTTATTTTTTTCTAATTTTTCTATTTCAATTAATTTTTCTAACATTTCATTAAAATGAAAACGTTTTATACCAAAATATCTATAAAATTCTTCATTTTTTAATTTTTTTAAATTTTCAAAAATCATTTTTATCAACACTTTTCTAAATTTATTGTTAATAACAAAATTATAAAATAAATTTTAAAATTATTAATTGACTTTTAAAAAATTTAATTACGGAATATGTCTTATCTTTTTCAATTATGACTTGAGTTTTTATTGTATGTTTTTTCTTTTTTCCTGAATAATATTGTTTTTGACTTTTTTTGGGCGTTGAATAGTACTTTCAGTCACATCAATGATAACTGTTTTATCTTTAAAATTATTATTTAACAGTGATTTTTGCCCATCAAGTTGTTGAAAATCAGGATGTTTTATTAAAGTATTTTCTATTCACTTGATATTCCTATAGCAACTACTTTCACTAATTCCATAACTTTTAGCAATATGAAAATAAGTTCGATACTCTCTTCAATATTCTAAAGTCATTAATAAACGATTTTCTAATGATAATTTATTAGGTGTACCACCATTTTTAAACTTTTTTTACTTCTTCTGTCTTTAAAATTTTTAGAATTTTATTAAAAATAATATCATTTATACCAGTTAATCTTAATAATTCTGGATTGTTAATAGTTTTTAATTTATCAAACATCATAGATTACCTATCTTTTTTATTTTTAATTTTATTTTAAAAATTAAATTTTTAATAGATAGGTTTTGCAAGAAGTCTAATATATTGAGGTAATGAACGATATAAAAAAGTATTTAGAAAAATCGACAAAAAAGAAGAAATATTTTCTGATTTTCTCCTTGAAGAAAAAATATCAGATTAGTTATTTATGTTGATTTTTAAAGGTTTCAAAATCAGGATATTACAAATGAATTAAAAACGGAATGAATGAATTTAATAAATGAGATAAATTTTTAGCTAATATAATTAAAAATATTTTTTATGAATTTAACGAAATTTATGGTTATAAAATGATAACTTTATTAATTAACAAAATTTATAATTTAAAATTAAAATTTCATGTTGTATATAGATATATGAGAAATATGGGTTTAAAAGCTAAGGTTCGCATAAAGAAATTTGATTATAAAACTAAATCAGGAAGTTTAAGATATGATAATTTATTAAATCGTGATTTTTCAACTACTGATTTAAATCAAAAATTAGGTACTGATATAACTTATTTATTGACTAATGGTAAAACATATTATTTATCAATTGTTAAAGATTTTCATAATAATGAAATATTAGATTATAAAATAAGCGCAAGTTTAGATATGACATTTGTTGTCCAAAACATTATTCAAGCTTGAGTTAATGCTCAAAAACCTACTTCATGAATTTTACAATCAGACCAAGGATTTCATTATACAAATCCTTCTTATAAAACCTTATGTGACGAATTAAAAATAAAAATTTCGATGTCTAGAAGAGGTAATTCTTGTGATAATGGTGCTACTGAATCTTGATTTGGAACAATGAAAACAGAATTTCTATATCAAATTCTAAGAAAAAACAGAACTATTGAATGAATAAAAGAAAATTTACCCAAATATATTTACTTTTATAATAACGATAGACCTCAAACAAAATTAAAAGGAATGAGTCCAATCGAATATCGATTAGCTCATTCTAAATCAACAAATAATTACTTCATATCTACAAATTTAACACTTACAAACACTATTTTATAAAATTTAATAAAAGGTTACTTTAATTGTCCACTTTTCTTGACAAATTCACAATTATACGAGCAGAAGTTTTATGTTATACTTCTATCTTAATAGATAAGGGTATAGAATATTTAACAAAAACACATATGTGGTTTGCTTTCAAAAGATATTTTAACTGTTTAAATAATAATAATGAAAATGATGAGTTAGAATCATTACTTTTTCAACAATCAAAATGTATGAGTCTTTTAAAAAGTGGTGGTTATTTAACAGCAATGGTAATAGCAACTATAATAGATAATGCAATTAAAACTGCAGCTGTTATGTATACTGCTGATAGATTACCAGAATTTGAATCTACATTTTTTCAAGTTCCAATGTTTGCTATTATGTTTGGTTTAATTATCAATGATACTATTGGTAATAAAGTATTAAATAAATATGCTAAAAAACAATGACAGAAATTTTTTACGTCTACTCCAAATAATGAATTAGAGGAAATAGTAACTAATAGTAATTATATGAGTATTAATAGTAGTGATGAACGACAATTAAGTAATAACTTTAATGATGAATTGGTAAGTGTTATTAATAGTATTAATGGTCCTGCTTTTGTTGGTTGTCCTAGAACTCCTTCAATTGCATAAAATTTATTTGAATGAAAATATAAAAAGTTAGAATAAACTATTCTAACTTTTTTTATAATTTATCAATTTCTAAACTTCCCAGTGTACTAATAGCACGTACATAAATTAACATTGATTTTCATAATTCGTCAACTTTAATACATTCATTATATTGATGTTCAGTTGAGTTAGTATGATCAAATATCGCACCAAATGCTACACAATTTGGCATTGCTCTAGCATAAGTTCCACCACCAATTGCAATTGGTTTTGCTTTTTTATCACCAGTAACTTCTTGATAAATTTCCATTAATTTAATAACAATTGTTGATTCTTGTGGCATATATAATGGTTTATCATAATGTTGTTGTTTTATTGTTAAATTATAAGGTTTTAATATTTTTATTAATCTATTTAAAATTTCTTGTAAATCAGTTTTAACTGGAATACGGATATTACATCCTAATTTTGAACTTTTGCTATTAATTTCAACAATGCCAACATTAATAGTAAAACTTCCAGATTCATCATCTAAATCACCAAAATATTTTGTTAAAGCAGTATCTTCTTGTAAAATATCACCAACAAATTTAATTAGATTATGTTCAACTTTAAGTTCATTTAAAATTAATAAACTTCTTAATCCTGCATTAATTCCTTCATCTGGTCGTGACCCATGTGCTGGTTTACCATGAATGGTAATTTGTTGATTATTATTTTCAATTCGATATTTCTTATTTTTCCCAATTTTAACAAATGATTCAATATCAACACCATTAATATTACTAGTAGAACAAGTGACATTGTAAGCATCACCTGCATTAATAACAATGGATTTATGACCTGTACCAATAATATCTAAGTTAATAATTCCTTTTTCAGCATATACTAGCGGAAACATACCATCAGGAGTAAAACCAAAAGTTGGAGTACCTTCTTGCTTCATATATGTGTTAATTGAATCTCATGTTGTTTCTTCAGTTAAACCAAAGATAACTCTAATTCGACGATTTGGTTGATAGCCATGATCTTTTAAATATTTTAAACAGTATAGAATAATAATTGTTGGACCTTTATCATCTAATACACCTCGTCCATATAAAATATCATTAATAATTTCTGGCGAAAAAGGTGGAATTTTTCATTCTTCTAAATTACCTGGTGGTACAACATCAAGATGACCTAACATGGCAAATATTTCTTTACCATCACCATATTCTAAATATCCATACTTATTTTTTTTATCACGATAAGTTTTAAAACCTAATTCTTGTCCTAAATTAATAGCATAATCTAATACTTCCTTAACACCAGGCCCATAAGGTGCTGCTGTTGTGGGTGGTTGAGCATATGATTGAATTTTAACAATTTCTTTTATTTTTGTTAATGCTTGCGGAAAATATTTTTCTTTTAGCAATTTTTCATTGAATTCCATATTTATTCACTCCTTGATATATAAATTTAAATAGTAGTATTAGTTATAATATCAACTATTAAATCATTTAACAATAATCAGGAACTATTTGTGCAAGATAAATGATTATTTTTTATTTTTATTTGTTTATTTTTGATTAATTTACTAATCAGTGGCTGCTCTAGAATATTATCATTTTTGTTAAATTTTATTCCCTTTTTTAGTAATAAACCTTGTATTAATTTTTGGATTAAAATTTCATTTGTTGATAAAATACTATTTTTTTGATTGTTATTATTAATGTTATTGCTATTAGTAATTATTATTGCTTTATCTTCTGTTTTAATATATGAAACAGCATTTGGACCAATTCCATAATAGTTTTCTAATAAACAATATGCAATAATATATTTTGATTGATTATTAGTATTTTTACTATAACTATAGTATTCATAGTTATCATATTTGTGCTTTTTTAAGAAATTATTAATGTATCTTTTAATAGTAAGATTTTGTTTGTGATTATAACTATCATAGCTAATATGAGGTGTTTTTAATTGCATACATATTTGTAAATCATTATTAACATCAATTACTGTTTGATGAGGAAGATTATATTTTAAATCAATTGAGAAATTATTAATTTTTAAGTTAATAGCATCATTAATAATTTTTATACTTTGTTGACAATTAAATTTGTTATTTAATTGATTTTGAAAACTAATTATTTTTCAAATTAAACGATTAATTTGAAATTTGGAAAATAATTGTAGAGTTGTGAAATTGGTATTATTAATAGTACATTCAAAGTTGTATTCTTTGATAGTGGTTGTTAATGGTTTAAGTATTATTAATAGTTGTTCTAAAAAATTAATTGGTAAAACTGACTTATTTTTGTTAGCAAGATAAATTGTTTTTAACTTTAATTGGTATTTATTTATTATTTTTGTTAATTCTTTTTTAATGCTTTCTATAAAATAAGAATAGTTAGTATTTACTTCATGTTTAAAATTAGGTATTTCTATATATAAATGTTCAATGGTAGTTTGTGTATTCATAAATAAATGATACTATATTTATTTTAAAATAAATCTTTTTTATTATATTTATGTTCGTGCTTTTCAATGTTGTTCTTTTGCAATATTTTTATTTCCTTTTGAAGAAATTTTAGTTTTTCAAGAAGGGTAATTTTCACCTTTACTTTTTGCATTAACAATATTCATTGGATCTAGATTATATAATTCAGTTGTTCCTTGTTGACTAGTAGGACGATGTAGAACAATAGTTCAAGAGTAAGTTTCTAAGTTATCTGCTGCGCTATAATCAGTGGTAAATGAATCACGAAACATTCAAGCACCACCATAATCTTTACGATATAATTTATCACTAACACCATCAATTATTTCCGCTTTTTCTCAAACAGCTTCAATTTGTTCTAATGTTCAATGGTGAGTAGTAACTTTTTGCACTTCAATTGTTTCTTTTTTTGTGTTTGTGTTTGTTTTATCTATTATTGGTTGTGTTTCTTCAACAGTTATTGTTGTTGCTTGTTCATTAAAATTAGATATTTCAGATTCAGAATAACTACTGTCTTTAACATCAAAACCACCTTGATTTTTTGGTTGGTAATTAGTTTCGCTATTAATATTACTTTCTGTTGTTGGTGATTTTGAATATATTGTTGTATCTTCTACACTTGTTTTTTCAACTGTTGGTTCTGAATATATTGTTGCATTTTCGATATTATCATTTATTTCTTCTTCATTTGTAATAGATTCGGATTTAAGATTAGTAAGAATACCTGGTGTTGGTGAAACAGTTTCGGCATGATAAGCACCTTGCGTTGGTGTTTGTGATAGTTCATGATTAGTATAATGGACAGTTGCTGTTGAAGGGTTAGTGATTATTTTTTCTTGTGTTAGATCTTGCTTAAGAACAGTATTGTTAGTTTCTTGGTTTGCTACTTGTTGTTCTTCATTATTTTGAGGTACTGGTATTGGTACGACGTTAGGAAGCGTTATCGTATCATCAACTTCTTGTTTTGCTATTACTGTTTCTTGTTTTGCTTTTGGTTTAGCAATAGGCATTAATAGTGTATTTGATTTGTATTTAGAGGTAATATTAATAATTAATCAGAGACTGTGGATTAATAAAAGTATTGCAAATAGTTCAGCCAACATTCATGGTAAAAAAGCTATTAGAAAGTTACCAGTTGTATTTATTATTTCGCCGTCTTTTTTATTAGCTAAGAAAGTAAAAGTTTTAAATCTAAAAATAAAAAATACAATAAGAAAGATAACAAATATTGCTGAAAAAATAAAACTTATTAAACAAAAAAGTGCTGATACACTATTTTTAGTTTTTAAAAAAATAAAAGGTACGACTACTAATGCTAAAGATAAACCAGAGACTATGAAAACAATAATACTTATTATATTGAAACTAATTTGTAAATTAGAATTAGGTTGTTGTCGATTATTGAATCATTTAATATAGTTATCAATTGCATCTCGACCAATAGTTGCTCATAAAGCCCAACCTATCATTAAACTCGTAGTAATTAGAAGGCCATTAATAAGAATTGTTAATTTGCTATATAGACCAATACGATAAATTTTTGGTTCTTTCACTGAACTAGAATTTATTTCCTCTATCATAAAAATACCCCAATCTATTTTTAATATACTTACTCTTTTTATAATTATATCAAATTAAAAATTAAGATAGTGTCGTGTAATTAATTGGACTGGAAAAATGAATAATATTAATATATTATTCTATTAATATTGGTTTTTTAAATAAAATGAAAGTCTTTTTATTAAGATGATAATATTTAATTAAATTTTATAGTGTTAATAAAATTAGTAATAAGCATATTTATTGATAGACTAAAAAAATAAACTATAATTTTTATTAAATTAAAGTTTTAGAGAAAAAAAAGATAAAAAGATATGTTAAATAAAACAGTAAAATAAATAAAAATAATAATTTTCGAATAACTATGTTATTTAAATAATGAATTTATTAATAGTTAAAATATTAGGTATTAATGGAGAACTTGGTCATATAATAAAATTAAATAAGATTATTAATTTGAATGGAGAAAATTTATGAATAAAGAAAAAAGTCAAACAAAGATTAGTCATTTAGATAGATTAAAGTTAAAAACATCACCTAATAAAAAAGCGGCTGCGTTAAAAATGAACATCTAGAATAAAGTAGACACAGAATTGTAACCTTTGTGTTAAAAATACTTTAAGGAAGGTGTTAATTTTTTTTATGGCTAAATGACTATCAAAATAAGAAAAGTTAAAAATAATAAAAATAAGTAAAATTAAAACGATTGATAAAACTGCATTAGAATATGGTATTGGCCGATCATCAATAAAAGAATGAATTAAAGCATACAAATTATTAGGTGAAGAAGGTTTAGAATATGGCAATGGAATTCGTGCTAAAAAAACCAAAAGAACAGGTCGAACCAAATCTTTAAATTTTAATGAAATGACAAAACAAGAATTAATTCAATATATTGAGGTAATGAACGATATAAAAAAGTATTTAGGACATATTCCGTAATTAAATTTAATTAATTGTCAATAAAATTGTTTTAAAACTATTTAGTGTTATTGAATATAGAAATAAATATTTTTTGAAAAAATAGTTTAAAAAATGAGTTTACATTTTAAACAAAAAATTGTTAATAATATTTTTATATTAACTCGATAAAAATTTAAATTTTAAAAAAATATTTTTAATATTTTTTTTATTTTAATGGTTTTATTTTATTAAAAATTTCACAAAGTAAGTTAAATCTTAAGTACATAAGTCTAAATTTAGATTTTCTACATTTATTTACTAAAATTTTGAATCTTTTCAATCAAGCAAAGACATGTTCAACTTTAATTCTAATTTTAGATACAATCTTATTGTATTTTCTTTCTTGTTTAGTTAATTTTTTATTTTTAGTTCTTTTAATTGGTATTATTGTATTTTTATAAATATTTTGTATACCTTGATATCCTAAATCACCAATAATTATTGTTTTTTCTGAAAATTCAAGATTTGAATTTTTTAATATTTGAAAATCATGCACTTTACCATTATCAGCAAAAATATCAACAATTTTTTTATTAAAAAAATCATATACAATTTGAAATTTTATAGAATACATTCAACTTTTACCAGAAAAATATTCTAACTGTAGTTTTTTTTAGTTGGTCTTTCAATTTCAATCTCAGTTGAATCAATTAAATAAAATTGAAATTCATTTGAATTTTCTTGTTTTTTATCAATTTTTAATTTATATCTTTCTTTTAAAAATTGGTAATCTTTGTGGTTACTAAGTTTATTTTCTACTCAAGTAATATTTCGAAAACAACTTGATGGGCTCATTTTAGATTTAATACTCATTTGAAAAAAAGTATAATATTCTTTTCAGTATAATAAAGTCATCATTAATCTTTCTTCTACTGAAAGTTTATTTTTTCGACCTTTATTTTTTTCTAATTTTTCTATTTCAATTAATTTTTCTAACATTTCATTAAAATGAAAACGTTTTATACCAAAATATCTATAAAATTCTTCATTTTTTAATTTTTTTAAATTTTCAAAAATCATTTTTATCAACACTTTTCTAAATTTATTGTTAATAACAAAATTATAAAATAAATTTTAAAATTATTAATTGACTTTTAAAAAATTTAATTACGGAATATGTCTTTAGAAAAATCGACAAAAAAGAAGAAATATTTTCTGATTTTCTCCTTGAAGAAAAAATATCAGATTAGTTATTTATGTTGATTTTTAAAGGTTTCAAAATCAGGATATTACAAATGAATTAAAAACGGAATGAATGAATTTAATAAATGAGATAAATTTTTAGCTAATATAATTAAAAATATTTTTTATGAATTTAAAGAAATTTATGGTTATAAAATGATAACTTTATTAATTAACAAAATTTATAATTTAAAATTAAAATTTCATGTTGTATATAGATATATGAGAAATATGGGTTTAAAAGCTAAGGTTCGCATAAAGAAATTTGATTATAAAACTAAATCAGGAAGTTTAAGATATGATAATTTATTAGACTTCTTGCAAAACTATGATATTAATCACATTTTTTAAGTTTAAAAATTTATTTTAATAACACTTTTAATATTTTTTAAAAATTATTGTTCAAAAGACATATTCCGTAATTAAATTTTTTAAAAGTCAATTAATAATTTTAAAATTTATTTTATAATTTTGTTATTAACAATAAATTTAGAAAAGTGTTGATAAAAATGATTTTTGAAAATTTAAAAAAATTAAAAAATGAAGAATTTTATAGATATTTTGGTATAAAACGTTTTCATTTTAATGAAATGTTAGAAAAATTAATTGAAATAGAAAAATTAGAAAAAAATAAAGGTCGAAAAAATAAACTTTCAGTAGAAGAAAGATTAATGATGACTTTATTATACTGAAAAGAATATTATACTTTTTTTCAAATGAGTATTAAATCTAAAATGAGCCCATCAAGTTGTTTTCGAAATATTACTTGAGTAGAAAATAAACTTAGTAACCACAAAGATTACCAATTTTTAAAAGAAAGATATAAATTAAAAATTGATAAAAAACAAGAAAATTCAAATGAATTTCAATTTTATTTAATTGATTCAACTGAGATTGAAATTGAAAGACCAACTAAAAAAAACTACAGTTAGAATATTTTTCTGGTAAAAGTTGAATGTATTCTATAAAATTTCAAATTGTATATGATTTTTTTAATAAAAAAATTGTTGATATTTTTGCTGATAATGGTAAAGTGCATGATTTTCAAATATTAAAAAATTCAAATCTTGAATTTTCAGAAAAAACAATAATTATTGGTGATTTAGGATATCAAGGTATACAAAATATTTATAAAAATACAATAATACCAATTAAAAGAACTAAAAATAAAAAATTAACTAAACAAGAAAGAAAATACAATAAGATTGTATCTAAAATTAGAATTAAAGTTGAACATGTCTTTGCTTGATTGAAAAGATTCAAAATTTTAGTAAATAAATGTAGAAAATCTAAATTTAGACTTATGTACTTAAGATTTAACTTACTTTGTGAAATTTTTAATAAAATAAAACCATTAAAATAAAAAAAATATTAAAAATATTTTTTTAAAATTTAAATTTTTATCAAGTTAATATAAAAATATTATTAACAATTTTTTGTTTAAAATGTAAACTCATTTTTTAAACTATTTTTTCAAAAAATATTTATTTCTATATTCAATAACACTAAATAGTTTTAACACAATTTTATTGACAATTAATTAAATTTAATTACGGAATATGTCCAAAATATGTTTTATTTTTTGTCATTAAAATACAACAAAAATTATTATTTCAAATAAAAAAAATAAAATATTAAATTATCAAATATATTTAAATTAATAATTGTAAATTATAAATTGAAGCTATTAAATTAAATCTTAATGCAAATTTTTTTCTTCTATTTCGATATTTTTCACTAATAATTTTAAATTTTTTAAGAATCGCAAAAACATGTTCAATAACAACTCTCATTTTTGAAATAGCCTTATTATTTTTCTTTTCTTCTTTAGTTAAAGGGTTTTTCTTTGATTTTCGTTTAGGTAATAAGACATTTTTATGTATGTTTTGTATACCTTGATATCCTAAATCTACTAAAATAGTTGTTTCTGATAAAAATTTCGTTTTTGAATTTTTTAAAATTTTAAAATCATGATTTTTACCATAAGAAAAATAAGAACTTATAATTTTTTTACTATCTTTTTCAATTATGACTTGAGTTTTTATTGTATGTTTTTTCTTTTTTCCTGAATAATATTGTTTTTGACTTTTTTTGGGCGTTGAATAGTACTTTCAGTCACATCAATGATAACTGTTTTATCTTTAAAATTATTATTTAACAGTGATTTTTGCCCATCAAGTTGTTGAAAATCAGGATGTTTTATTAAAGTATTTTCTATTCACTTGATATTCCTATAGCAACTACTTTCACTAATTCCATAACTTTTAGCAATATGAAAATAAGTTCGATACTCTCTTCAATATTCTAAAGTCATTAATAAACGATTTTCTAATGATAATTTATTAGGTGTACCACCATTTTTAAACTTTTTTACTTCTTCTGTCTTTAAAATTTCTAGAATTTTATTAAAAATAATATCATTTATACCAGTTAATCTTAATAATTCTGGATTGTTAATAGTTTTTAATTTATCAAACATCATAGATTACCTATCTTTTTTATTTTTAATTTTATTTTAAAAATTAAATTTTTAATAGATAGGTTTTGCAAGAAGTCTATTAAATCGTGATTTTTCAACTACTGATTTAAATCAAAAATTAGGTACTGATATAACTTATTTATTGACTAATGGTAAAACATATTATTTATCAATTGTTAAAGATTTTCATAATAATGAAATATTAGATTATAAAATAAGCGCAAGTTTAGATATGACATTTGTTGTCCAAAACATTATTCAAGCTTGAGTTAATGCTCAAAAACCTACTTCATGAATTTTACAATCAGACCAAGGATTTCATTATACAAATCCTTCTTATAAAACCTTATGTGACGAATTAAAAATAAAAATTTCGATGTCTAGAAGAGGTAATTCTTGTGATAATGGTGCTACTGAATCTTGATTTGGAACAATGAAAACAGAATTTCTATATCAAATTCTAAGAAAAAACAGAACTATTGAATGAATAAAAGAAAATTTACCCAAATATATTTACTTTTATAATAACGATAGACCTCAAACAAAATTAAAAGGAATGAGTCCAATCGAATATCGATTAGCTCATTCCAAATCAACAAATAATTACTTCATATCTACAAATTTAACACTTACAAACACTATTTTATAAAATTTAATAAAACGTTACTTTAATTGTCCACTTTTCTTGACAAATTCATAAAATAAATAATTGTTTTTTTAAAAAAATATTATATAATTTTATTTGTATTATTTAACTTAAAGTTTAGTATAAATAAACAAAAGGAGAAAATAATCAATATGAAAATTGGAAGAAAGTTAAAAACTTTAAGATTGAAACACAATTTAACTATGGAAGAGTTAGGGAAACGTTGTGATTTATCAAAGGGATTTATTAGTCAGTTAGAGCATGATGTTTCTTCACCTAGTATTGAAACACTAAAAAGTATTTTAGATATTTTTGATTGTCCATTATCAACCTTTTTTGCTGGTGAAGTTAAAGAAAAAATAGTTTTTAAATCACAAGATGTTACTGTTAGTGACGAAGAAGATTATCAAATAAAATGAATTATTCCTAATGCTCAAAAATTAACATTAGAACCAGTAATTTTAACTTTAAAACCATTTGGTAATTCAAATAAAATTCCGCCATTTCAAGGTCAGATCTTTGGATATGTATTAAGTGGCACAGTATTTGTTCATTATGGTGCAACTAGAGTAAAAGCAGTAGCTAATGAAGCATTTTATATTAAAGGTAATGAAAAACATTATTTAGAAAATCCCAATAATTCAATTGCAACTATTTTATGAGTTTCAAATCCACCAATTTTTTAAACCATTTAAAGGAGGAAATTATGAGTTTAAATATTTTAGAATTACGTAATATTACCAAAGAATATGATGGTAAAGTTGTTTTAAAAGGAATTAGTTTAAATATTCATGAAGGTGAATTTCTTACCATTCTTGGTCCTAGTGGTTGTGGTAAAACAACATTATTAAGGATTATTGCTGGTTTTGAACAACCAAACAATGGTCAATTATTGTTTAAAGGTAAGGATTTAACTAAAATTCCAATTCATAAAAGAGAAATAAATACTATTTTTCAAAATTATGCTTTATTTCCACATTTAAATGTTTTTGATAATATTGCTTATGGTTTAAAGTTAAGAAAAATTGATCGTGAAAAAATCAAAAAAGAAGTTAAAAAAGCTTTAGATTTGGTTAAATTAAATGGTATGGAAGATAAAGATGTTAATGATTTATCTGGTGGTCAAAAACAAAGAGTAGCAGTAGCTAGAGCATTAGTTCTTAATCCTAAAATTTTATTATTAGATGAACCTTTTGCTGCTTTGGATTTGAAATTACGTCAACAAATGCAAGTAGAATTAAAAAAAATTCAAGAAGAAATTAATATTACTTTTATCTTTATTACTCATGATCAAGAAGAAGCATTTATTATGTCAGATCGGGTAGTTGTTTTAAATCAAGGTCAAATTCAACAAATTGGGACACCACAAGATATTTACAATGAGCCTGAAAATAAATGAACATCACAGTTTGTTGGTAGCTCGAATGTTATTGAAAATGGTGTATTTGTTAATGATTATTGTGTTCGTTTTGACGGTAAAAAATTTGCATGCTCTGATACTGGTTTTGGTGAACAAGAACGTAATATTGATATTGTTATTCGACCAGAAGATATTGATTTAGTTAATGCAGGTAGTGGTTTTTTTGATGGAACTATTAAAACTATTGCTTTTAAAGGATTATTATGAGAAATTGAAATTATTACTAATAAACGCAAATGGATAGTTCATACTACTGATAATTTTGAAGTAGGTAACCGTGTTGGTTTAAAATGAAATGTTGAAGATATTCATGTTATGTGAAAGGAAATTGAAGAGTAAAATGAAAAATTTGTTTAAACGTAATATTAAAACACAAATTTTAAAATCACAAGATATGTTAGTTAATAATTCAAATCCAGAAAAAAGCATTGATAATCAAAATAAAAAAAAGTATAGATTTAAAAAATGGTTTAAACTTAAAAAAAATAATTTTTTTTTACAAGAAGTAGCAAAAAATAAATCGAAAATGAAACGAGTAAAAAAGAAAAAAGCATTGTTATGTTGAAAAAAAACAAATCAAAAAATAAGTTTTATTAAAAATAAAATCAAAGATAAATCAGTAAATTTTGGTTTTAAATCATGAGTTACGCTTGCTTATCCATATTTATTGGTGATGGTAATTTTAATTGTATTGCCATTATTAATTGTAATTTTATATTCAATTATTAAAGCAACTAATAATGCTTGAATATTTCGTTTTACATTTAGTAATTTTAATGATTTTTTTAAAGAAAATAGTTATGTTATGGTTTTATTACGTTCAATTGGTTATTCATTTGTTGCCACTTTAATTGCTGTTATTTTTGGTTATCCCATTGCTTATATTATGGCTTTTATGTCAACAAAAATTGCTTCAAAAAATATTTGAGTTTTAGTTACTTTACCAATTTGAATTAACATTTTATTACGTACAATTGGATTACAAATTATTTTTAGTATTTTAGGTCCTAATGTTTTATTAGGAACTCCAATTGGTATTATTTTAGCAATGGTTTATATGTTTATGCCTTTCGTTATTTTACCAATTTATAATTCTTTAGAAAAAACAGATCGCAATTTATTAGAAGCAAGTCAAGATTTAGGAGCTTCTAAGATGAAAACATTTTGAAAAGTTACCTTTCGTTTTTCAGTGCCTGGTATTGTTTCTGGTTTTACTTTAATGATGTTAAGTGCTATGACTTCACTAGTAGTAGTTAAATATATTTGTGAAGGAAAAACTATTTTAATTGCAAATATTATTGAATCATATTTTTATCGTGGTGCTAATTTTGCTTATGGTGCTGCTATTTCTGTTATTTTAGGTATTATTGTTTTAATTATTATTTTTACTTTAAAAGCGATTGGTAGTTGAGCTACTGGTAAAAAAATAGGAGGTATTAATTAATTAGATCTTTTTTTAAAAATAGTTATTTAGCTATTATCTTTTTATTATTTTATACTCCAATTTTAGTTTTAATGATATTCTCTTTTAATAGTGGCGATTCAGTTCGTAGTTGAAATTCTTGATCATTGCAACCTTATTACGATTTATTTCAACAAAGTGAACTTTGAGAATCGGTTAGTGTAACATTAATTGTTGCTTTTATTTCTACTTTTGTTGCTGTTATTATTGGTACGTTTGCTGCTTTGGGTTTAAGTAAAACAAAAAAAATAACACGTAATATTACTTTAGGGATTACTAATATTCCTTTAGTTAATGCTGATATTGTTACTGCTGTTTCTTTAATGTTATTATTTATGGCATTTGGTTTTAGTTTTGGTCTTGGAACATTAATTTTCGCTCATATTTCTTTTAATATTTCTTATGTTATTATTACTGTTTTACCAAAAATTAGATCAATAAATATGTCACAATTAGAAGCAAGTCAAGATTTAGGTGCGACCCCTTGATATACGTTACGCAAAATTGTATTACCAACAATTAAACCAGCAATTATTGCTGGAGCAGCTATTGCGTTTGCTATGAGTTTTGATGATTTTTTAATTTCTTATTTTACTGGCGGTAATACTTCTAACGTTTCAACTTTTATTTATTCTTTAAAACGAATTAAGCCTTATATTAATGCTTTTTCAACAATAATTATTTTATTAATTGCAGTACTTATTATTTCTTGAAATACTTATGTTCTTTGCAAAAAACAAATTAAACAACGTAATGAAAAAATTGATAAAGGTATTTATCATGATAAAAAAATTATTAAAACTGAGAAGTTGTTAACTAAATATTATTTACAATTAAATGGTTTTAACTATAAAAAGGTTAAGAGTAAAGGTAGAAAACGTAAATCATTATATAGTGATGGTAATTTTGAAATTGTAACTGAGCAAGATATTATTAAAATTCAGGATTATATTAAAAATCACCCGAAACTTATTAATCAAATTTCTAAACTTGAAGCAAAACTTGAGATGGAATCAATTTGAATTGAACATATAAAGAATAAGATTAAAAAAAAGAAAGAGTTAAAAGAAGAACGCTCAAAATCAAGAAGAGAGAAATATCGTTTTTTACTATGACCGTGAAAATTAATTATGATTAGTATCATCTTATTATCAAGTTTTATTAGTTTGGGTGCTTTCTACATTTATACTAATGTTTATGATTTATCAATTGCTAATTGAGGCGAGTATATGAATCCCAATATTTTAAAAGAATTTGAAAATAAATATCAAGTTAAAATAAAATATTCAACTTTTGATGATAATGAATCATTGTATTCTAAATTGTATACTACTAGTTATGATGTAATGGTTCCTAGTGATTATATGGTGGCTAAATTAGCAAGTGAAGATAGACTTTTTCCAATTGCATCAAAAAATTCTGCAGGTGATATTGAGTATGATAGTAGAATTGATTTTAATCCCAAAGAAGATATTAATCATGATTTATATGAATTAATGAATAATTATCGAGTTGAAAATAGTGATGGAATTTTAAATGAATTTGGTTTAAATAGTTATAGTATTCCTTATTTTTGAGGTGATGTTGTATTAGTAATTAATACTACTAATACAAATAATCTTAGTGATCTTGGTATTAAAGCTGATGGTTCAAATGTTCAATGAAGTGTTTTAACAGATGCTGCAAAATTAGGTAAACGTATCGTTTTAAATGATGATATGCATAACTTATTTATGACTGCGCTTACTGATTTACACTATAAAAATAAATGAGGAGAAAATAACGGTTCAGGTCAATATAATCAAGTAGGAAATGAATTTAGTGATAATATTAATGCTCATAGTCCAATTGAAATTAAAGATGCAAGCGACTGGTTAGAACCAGTTATCAAAAATACAAAATTATTAAATGATGATATTGTTGATGAAATTAGTAATGAAAATAAGTGGGATGTAGCAATGATGTATAATGGTGATTTATTATCTGGAATTGCTGATGATCCTGATTCTTATAATGGTAAGTACCTTATTGTTAGACCATATATGGGGACTAATGTTTGAAATGATGATATGGTAATTAGTAAAGATTCTCCTCATAAAGATTTAGCTTTTAAATTTATTAATTATATAATGCAAAAACAAACACAAGTTGATTTAAGTAGTGAATTTGGTTATACCTCACCTTTACAAGCAGCCATGGATGAAGTTAGTACTAATTTTTCAGCAGAAATTTGAAAGCATGTGTATATTCCAAAAAATGGCCAATTACCTGATCCATTAGATCCAAGTAAGCATCATGAAGGATATTTTAACGGTTTATATACTCGTAGTTTTGACCCACAAATGCAAACCGCTTATAATAGATTATTAGCACGTTAATAAAATAAATTGTAATATTAAGTTTAAAAAAATATAAAAAAATATTGTAACTTATAGTATAATTTAATACGAAAGGGGTTAATTCATTGTGGCACGTCGTAAAAAGTGAGAAAAAGAAGACAAAGAAAAAATATGAAACTATTCTATTCAAAAAATGGAGAAATATTTTAAAGGATTATCTGAATTTTGAACATTGAATGTGCAAGCTCCTTGTCCGTGGTGTTGTTTGCCAATGATAAAAGGTGCTTATCAAGGTGAACAACCAACTTCAGCATTTGCTTGAAATATTGATCACATTGATGGTGATCCAAATAATAATAGTTTAGAAAATTTACAACCAATGCATGTTGAATGTAATATTAAAAAAAATTAATCATAATTTAAAAATTCAATGAATATTTAATTTAATCATTGAATTTTTAATTTAATTTTTATCTTAATTAAGAAAAATTATTTTGAAAATTATTTTACTATTAGTGTTCTTTTTAATTAAAAATATTCAATCTTTTTTTAAAAAGAATATTGTCTTTTTTTATAATAAGTGTAATATTATTTTTAAGGACAGAGTATTTCTTTCCTTATAATTTTAATAGGTGTATAGCAAAGTTTATATAATTATTAAAATTATTAATATTAAAATATAAAAACTAAATTTAATTGGTTTACTTTAAACCTTAGTTTTATTTTATTAAAACTAAGGTTTAAACTATTTTAATATTTTTTCCTATTTTAATATTTTAGTTAAAAATAGCAAGTTAAAGCGTTAAGCTATATTTTTCACTTTAGATTATTTTAAAAATAATGCTAGGAAAGGATTGTTAAAATGAAATATAAAATAAATAGTAATAGCCCGAGTAAAGATATGGTTAATCAGGATAAACATAAAAAGATAAAAACAGGATCTAATTCAATATATACAATTAATGTTAAAAAAAATAAGAAGAAAAGAATCTTATTATTTTCGTTGTATTTATTAGCATTTGGTTCTACAACAGTTACTACGATATTACTCTTACATACTACTGCTGCTTTCAATAATTCTGAATTTAATCCGAATTCTAATAATAAATTATGAGATGAATATTATCAAAAACATCATCGTAACTCTGGACCTATTAGTTTAGATTCTACTATTGCTTATTTTCGTAAATCAACAAATATTGTTAATTTTAATGTTATTGAAAATGCTGCTGATAATGGTAATATTGATTTTACAAATGTTTTAAGTAGTATTGATAATAATTTACAAAAAACTGATCCTAAAATTGAAAGTGATGTTGATAATGATAATTCAACTTTATTACCAATTAATTTTTTCTTAAATGCTAATTATAATCCAGCAGTTAACTTTACTGTTGGTAAGGATAAAAAGCCGATAACTAATACTTCTTTTACTTTGCCAAAGAATTTTAATGAGTCTAAAAGTTATGTTTTAAATTTAACAACTAATGATCAAGCATCAATTTTTGGTATTAAAAATACTAACGTTAATATCGAAATTAATATTAATATTATAAATCAAGTTGCAATTAATATTGCTAGTTTACCAGTTAACTTTCTTAATAAAATTATTAATATTACTAATCCTGAAAATGCTACTATTGATTCAATAAAAGATAAATGATTAATTCCAACAATTCAAGAACAATTTGAAACAATTTTAAGTAAAGCATTAAATGTACCCAAAAAAGAAATTAAACCTAGTTATTACAAAATTGAATTTCAAAATGGTTCAGAACCACAAAACTTTACTAAAAGTGTTCCTGTTCAATTTTCAATTACATCTTTAGATAATAATTCTTGAAACTTTACAGGAAAAAAAGATAATTGCACTATAAATGTTAAAAATGATATTGCTGATTTAAGTACTATGAAAGAATTAACTAATGAAATTGAAACACAATATAATAATGATAAAGATAATAAAAACTTTCAAATTACTTTAGATAATCAAAAAGATAAAAATGGTAATTTTATTAATGCCGATAGTAAATTATCAGAAGAAGATGTTAAATTTGTTAATAGTCAAATTATTGAGAGTGTAAAGAAGATTTGTCAATCTTATTTCCAAAAAAATTATTCAGATCTTAATATTAAAGATAGTGATTATACAATATCAACAAATTTAAAAGTTGGTTATAATATTTTTAATAATAAATTAGGTAAAAATATTGAAATAACAATAAAAGCTACTGATAATAGTTATAAATTAGATGGTTCTTTAAATGCTAAAGCTATTGTTCATGGTCATAATAAAAATAATATTACTGGTAATTATCCTTCGCCAAAAGATTTTGCATTAAAAGGTATTTGATTAAAAGATGGTCAAGATGCAAATATTTTACAAGAAGGTCAACATTTTTATGAACAAGATAATTTATTAGGTAATTGAATTACTAATAAAGATAGTTTATTAAATACAATTAATAACAATTCTTATCATCCAGTTGAGAATGCATTTACTGGAGAGTTCACTATGAATTATTTATTAGATGGTGACACAAAACCAAATGGTATGTCAGTTGATATTAGTAAAGAAATTAAAGGTGGTAAGGCAAATAATTTTTGAGATTTAATTACTAAAACAAAAAGTATTTTTTTAGAAACCGATGTTGCAGTAACAACAAAATCGGGTTGAGAGTTAAATAATGTAAAACTAGTATTTACTGACAGCGAAACACAACCAACTAAAGATAATACACTTTATACTCTTGATTTATCAGAAAGGTTTGCTGGCAAAACTATTAGTGATCGTGCTACTTTAACATTCCCTGATTTTAATTTTAATTTTAATTACCAGTTAGTAAGTTAAAAAAAGGAAAAAGTAATATGAAACAATTATTAATCATTTTAAGTACATTAACAACATTAACTTTGGCAAGTAATAGTATTATTAATACTATTGATGATACTAATACTACCATTAATAAATTATTAGCAAATAAATCATCAATAAGTGATTCTGTAACTTCATTATTTAATAATCAATATGGCTATTTAAATGATAGTGATATAATAGACTTCTTGCAAAACCTATCTATTAAAAATTTAATTTTTAAAATAAAATTAAAAATAAAAAAGATAGGTAATCTATGATGTTTGATAAATTAAAAACTATTAACAATCCAGAATTATTAAGATTAACTGGTATAAATGATATTATTTTTAATAAAATTCTAGAAATTTTAAAGACAGAAGAAGTAAAAAAGTTTAAAAATGGTGGTACACCTAATAAATTATCATTAGAAAATCGTTTATTAATGACTTTAGAATATTGAAGAGAGTATCGAACTTATTTTCATATTGCTAAAAGTTATGGAATTAGTGAAAGTAGTTGCTATAGGAATATCAAGTGAATAGAAAATACTTTAATAAAACATCCTGATTTTCAACAACTTGATGGGCAAAAATCACTGTTAAATAATAATTTTAAAGATAAAACATTTATTATTGATGTGACTGAAAGTACTATTCAACGCCCAAAAAAAGTCAAAAACAATATTATTCAGGAAAAAAGAAAAAACATACAATAAAAACTCAAGTCATAATTGAAAAAGATAGTAAAAAAATTATAAGTTCTTATTTTTCTTATGGTAAAAATCATGATTTTAAAATTTTAAAAAATTCAAAAACGAAATTTTTATCAGAAACAACTATTTTAGTAGATTTAGGATATCAAGGTATACAAAACATACATAAAAATGTCTTATTACCTAAACGAAAATCAAAGAAAAACCCTTTAACTAAAGAAGAAAAGAAAAATAATAAGGCTATTTCAAAAATGAGAGTTGTTATTGAACATGTTTTTGCGATTCTTAAAAAATTTAAAATTATTAGTGAAAAATATCGAAATAGAAGAAAAAAATTTGCATTAAGATTTAATTTAATAGCTTCAATTTATAATTTCCAATTATTAATTTAAATATATTTGATAATTTAATATTTTATTTTTTTATTTGAAATAATAATTTTTGTTGTATTTTAATGACAAAAAATAAAACATATTTTGAACAATAATTTTTAAAAAATATTAAAAGTGTTATTAAAATAAATTTTTAAACTTAAAAAATGTGATTAATATCATAGTTTTGCAAGAAGTCTAATAACTAATCAATCAATAATAGATCATAAATATTATAGTTATGATACTAGTCATGCCAATTATTTATTAAGTGATGGTAAGACATCAGCACGAACATTATTTATTGTTAATGATAAAGGTGAATTAGTTTATAAAAAAGATGCTATAATACCAGCAAAAGATAAAGTTGATGTTAATAATACTAAACAAGAAATGATTAGTCATAAAAAAATTGATAGTATTAATAATATTTATAATCCATATAGTAAAAGTGAATATTCTAACAAATATTTTAGTGGTGATAATACTGATTGACAATATATTCAATTTGGTGGAGTTGAAAAACATATTGATATTTCCCAACAACTAGCTGCTGATAAAGTTGAACATAGTAGTAGTTTAAGTGAAACATTAGGTTTATATTATATTGCAAAAGCAGCATATCAAAATAAAATTACTAAAGCAGTGGCTGTTAATTTAGGAACATATTTTATGAGTCAAACAATTATTAAAGATAATTTTAATAAAGATTTAACTAGTAAAATTATTAATTTAATTAGTAGTAATAATAATATTTTTAATTTTATATATAGTTCACCAATGAACATAAATGATAAAAAATATTCAATCAATTATATTTTTGATAGTAATAATAATATAATTTCTATTTATTATACAAAATGAAATAATGATAATCTTGTTTCAAATATCAATGTTAAAACTTATGAAAGTTATAGTGGAAATAATGATTATGGTATGTGATATTATGGACCTACAACTGTTATTAGTAATTTTACGCAAGATGGTAAGATTGCTAGCTGAAAAGATTTTATTACTATATATCCAACATTAACTTTTAATGATAATTCATTTTTTTCTGTTTATTGTCAATATGGTAAGGAGCAATATAGTGGTTCAAAATTAAGCATTGATACTTCTAAAATTGATACTAGTTACAATTTTAATCATAACTTTTGATCAGTAAGTGTTAATCATGATGGAGGAATATTTGGGGCTCATGTTGAAATAAAAGCTGATGCACAAATTTGACATGATGATCATAATATTTATATTAGTTATAGATGATATGAATATTCTAAATTTGCAACGGAAGGTGCTTTTTTCTCAACTACACTAAATCAATCATCTTTTATTAACATTATGAAATAAAATTTATAAAATGTTATATCTATTATTATAGATTAATAAGATATTTTAATTTATAAAAAATATTATTTTAGGATACTAAAAATAGAAAGGAAAAATACAATGAAACAATTATTAATTACTTTAAGTACATTAACAACATTAACTTTAACAAGTAGTATTATTAATACTATTGATGTTACTAACACTACCGTTAATAAACTATTAACAAATAAATCATCAATAAATGATACTTTATCTTCAGTGTTCAATAATCAATATGGTTATTTAAGTAGTAGTGATTGAATTACTAATCAAATAGATAATAACTATTATAGTTATGATACTAGTCATGCTGATTATTTATTAAGTGATGGTAAGACATCAGCACGAACATTATTTACTGTTGATAATAAAGGTGAATTAGTTTATAAAAAGGATGCTGTAATACCACCAAAAGATAAAGTCGAAATTGATGCTACTAAACAAGAAATGATTACTCATAAAAAAAATACCACAGTTAAAGATAAATATAATCCATATAGTAAAAGTGAATATTCTCACACATATTTTAGTGGTGATAATACTGATTGACAATATATTCAATTTGGTGGCGTTGAAAAACATATTGATATTTCCCAACAAGCAGGTGCTGATAAAGTTGAACATAGCAATAGTTTAAGTGAAACATTAGGTTTATATTATATTGCAAAAGCAGCAAAAAATAATTTAATTGATAATAGTATTGCTAATAAAATAGGTCAATATTTTATGACACAAAGTAGTTTAAAAGGGCAAATTAATGATAATTTAATTAATATTATTATTAATTTAATTAGTAGCAATAATAATATTTTTAATTTTATATATAGTGCACCAATGAACGTAAATGATAAAAATTATTCAATTAATTATATTTTTGATAAAGATAATAATTTAATTGAAGTTTATTATACTGAGTTTGATAAATCAAATATAGAAAATAACTTAAATTATAAATGAAATGACTCATATAATTGATTTAGTTCAAATTATAGTGATTATTCTAATACATATACAATAGTAAAATGAACTGACTATGCAAGCGATTGAAATACTTTTACTAATAAATATCCAACTTTTAATTTTGATGCTAATTCATATTTAAAAGTTTCAACGGGAAGTGGTAAAGAAGACTATAAATCTCTAAATTCTCAAGTCACAACAACAAATATAAAAACTAATCAACAAAAAGATATTGATAATTCAATTTTTCAAGTTAATATTAGTACGTGACCACCATATGATCCAAATTACCCAGGAGGTGTAGGAACTGCCATTGATATTTATTTAGAACTTTGACATGATGATAATAATATTTATTGAAAATGACATATAATGACAGCTACTTTTTTAGGATCAACTTCATATTCTGATATTAAATTAAATAATATAACATTTAATAATATTATGAATTAAATAAATATGTTTTTTTCAAATTAATTATTTATTATTAAATTTAATTATGATTTTAAAAATGGTAAAAAGTAAAAGAAGGTATTGTAAATGAAACAGTTTTTATTAACTCTAAGTACAGTAACAACATTAACAATAGCAAGTAATACAATGTTTAATAGTATGATGATAGTAGTTCAAAAAAATAATATTGCTAGTAAAAAGAAAATACTACCTGTCATTCCAATAGATCAAAATAAATCATTATTTAATAATCAATATGGTTATTTAAATAATAATGATTGAATTACTAATCAATCAATAATAGACAATAAATATTATAGTTATGATACTAATCATGCTGATTATTTATTAAGTGATGGTAAGACATTAGCACGAACATTATTTACGGACGGTTGTCAAAGGGCGCATCACTTTAACCCTTAGATTCATAATTGGATAACAAAGAACGATATAACTATCGTTCTTTTTTTGTTAAAAGATTAAAACTTAATACCCTGTCGGAAGAAAAATAAATTACTGTTGGTTATAGACCTATTCTTCTATCAGTATAAAAGGATTCTAATGTTAAGCAAATTAGAAAGTAACAGTATATCGCTTAATGTAATTATAGATTAATTTGAATAGCCTTATGATGGCTCAGTAAATACCCCATTAATCTAATTAATAATTACATTTGTATTATTTAAAAAAATAGGGGGTTTATATATAAATACATACCTCATTAACAATATCATAACACAATAAAAAAAATAAAGGAGAAAAATAAATATGTCATACGTTTATTTAATAAAATATAAAGTTAATTATACATTTGAAACAAAATATAAAGTTTTTTGTACTTTTATAGATGCTAATAATTTTCATAAAAATTATAAACATCATTTATTAGAAGATGCATATATTACACATTATGAAATATTAGTATTGGAAGTTTATATTTCAAAAGAAGAATCAGACATGATAAATCAAAAACTTAATTAATGAAAGGAAAAATATTTATGGAATATAGAGAATATAGAATGGTTGGTTCTTGTGATAAATGTAGAAAACAATCTTCTTTTGGTAATAGATTATGTAATAAATGTTTTTGAATATTAATAGGTAGAAATAAATATGCCTAAATTAATTTTTAAAAAAGAAACACATCAATATTTTTTAGAAGATAAAGAATTAATATCAGTTTCTAGAATTATTGATAATTATTTAGGTTTTGGATATAGTCATATCTCAGCAGAAGTATTAAAAAATGCTTCAGTTCGTGGTAAATGAGTTCATAAACTTAATGAATTATATTTACAAAATATTAATCAAGAAAATATTATTAATAATTTATTAAAAAAATTAAAACCAATAACAAATTCAATAAATTATTCTTATTGTAAAAAATCACTTATGTTTTTAAAAGAAAAATTTAAAGATAAAAATAATTATGAATTTATTATAGAAAAACCTATTGCTGATACCTTAGTTGCTGGAACACCAGATTTAGTTTATTTAGATAAAAAAGAAAATAAATATTATTTAGTTGATTATAAAACATATGCTTGTATTGATGAAGATAAATTAAAAAGATTTAAATTACAATTAACTGCTTATTATTGTTTACTGCTTGCTAATGGTATGACCCCATTTTCATTACCTAATAGAGGTTATGTATATTTAACGAATAAAAATAATCAAGAAGAAATAGAAATAACAAAAGAATTAAAAGAAGAATGATTTAATGCAAAAACAAAATATTTTAAAGGAGAAAATCAAAATGGAATATAAACTAGAATATTGTAAAAATAAAAAATGTAATTTTAATGAATTATTAACGAAAAGTATTAATGCTAGAATTGAATTTTTAGAATATAAAATTGAAGAAATTAATTTAAGTCAAATAAATGTATGAGAATTAGATGTTTTAAGAGGTCAAATTAAAGAATTAAATATTTTAAAAAATAATATTAAAGAATGATTAAGAAGAAATAAAAATGATTAATGAGAAATCAATTAAAGAAATAAACATTTATTCTTGTAATTCAATTGAATTTGATAAATTACCTAAAAAATTAGATAGTAATCTAAATAATTGAATTGAGATTAATAGTCATTTAATAGTTAATCCTAGTAAAAATATTGAAGTACATTTAGATAATAGATTTAAAAAAGTTAAAAAATGATAGGAGATAACTTATGGATAAATCAATTTTAATTTTATTAAAACATATAGGCAAAATTAATAAAAAATTAGATGAAATTTTAGAATTATTAAATAAAAAAGGAGAAGAAAATAATGAGTAATGATTTAACTAATAATAAAAATTCATTAACTATTGAACAATGATTTACTAATAAAAATCAAGGTAATAATATGAGTGAAAAAGAAGTGCAAAGATTTAAAAGCAATGCTTTAGCAATTAAAAATCAATTAGGTTTAGCAAAAACTAGTTTAACTACAATATTAGAAGCATGTTATCAAGCAACATTATTACAATTACCATTAGAAAAGAATTTTGGTTATTGTTGAGTTGTACCTTTTAATCGTAAATATAAAGATGAAAAAGGTAATTGATTAACTGTTAAAGAAGCACAGTTTCAAATGGGATATAAAGGTTATATTCAATTAGCACAAAGAAGTCAACAATATAAAAAAATTAATGTTATTGAAGTTAGAGAAGGAGAATTAAAAAAAATTGATTATTTAAAAGATGAAATAAAATTTAAATTTATTGAAAATCCTATTGAAAGATTAAAATCAAAAATAGTAGGTTATTGTGCTTATTTTAAATTAAAAAATGGTTTTGAAAAAAATTTATATTGAACAACTGAACAAATAATAGAACATTTTAATAAATATAGTGAAACATATAAAAAGAATCAAAAATTTATTGTTAGTGATTTTGATAGTATAGCTAAAAAAACTGTATTAACTCAATTATTAAGAAAATGAGGAATTATGTCAGTTGATATGCAAACTGCTTATGAAAATGACCAAGCAATTATTACTGAAAATGAAAAAATATATATTGATAATCCAAATAATCATATTATTGATATTATTGATTCAAATCCTAAGTTTAAAGAATATCAAGATACTATTGATGCTATTACTAATTCAACTGATAATACTGATTTAAATTCTACTTTATCTAAATTAAAAGAATTAGAAAAAGAAGAAGAAATAATAGAAAATTTTGAAGTTTAATAAGGAGAAAAAATAATGAAAAAAGAAAATAGAGTTAATAAAGGTGTATTACGTAAATATATAACAGATTTAATGTTTAAGTATAAAGATAAAGCAGATTCAATATTAGTTTTACATGAAATATTTTTATGATTAAATGAAAGTTGAGTTGATAATAATGAATAAATTAAAATTAAATTCTTTTGAGAAGTGAATAGAAACAAATACCAAATTATATTGAGATGAAAAAGAAGAAACATTTAAAACTAATGATAATAAAAATTAAAAAGAATAATAAATGTGGTTATGGTAGAGTTTTTGCTCATAAATGTAATAACTTATGTAAACAAAAACAAAATAAAAGATTAAAGGAGAATTTGATAATGAAGAAAAGAGATAATGAAATTTGAGAAGCAATCTGTAATAAACAAGAACTAATAAATTGTATATTTAAAGAAATTTTATCAATTAATAGACTTCTTGCAAAACCTATCTATTAAAAATTAAATTTTTAATAGATAGGTTTTGCAAGAAGTCTAATATAAAAAAATAAAAGTTGGTTATTTTATTAATGCAAAAGATGGCGTATTAAACCAAGCATTAGTTGAAAATATTGGTTGCTTTACTGAAACTAATATTAAACAAATTTTAAAGCATATAATTGGTGATAGAACCTATAATATTGATATGTATACAAAAATGGTTAATTTTAAATGCTATCAAATAAATACCGCCATCCAGTTATTATAAAATAAAAACTTAAATTTAAAAATAACTAAAAATAAAATAAAACTTATTAAAGTAAACGCTAATAAGAATTTTTGAGTTATAAAAGTAAGTATTATTGTTGACTAATATTTTACAAGTGTTAAGATTAACATACAATTGCATATTGAAGTCAAAATTATTCTCGTCTAACTTTATAATTTTAAGACAAATTTGAATATTATTGACAACATCGGTATGCTCCCAAATTTATCTTTACATTTAATTAAAAATAGTGTATTATATTTAAGTTGTTGATTAATTCGCAATTTTCTTTTAAGATATGATTGATAAAAAAATATCAAAAAGTTGTTAATGATGTCAAAGAAATAAATAATATAATGAAATTATTTGACAACTTTTAATTTTAGAAAAATTAGATGAATTAATACTTTAAAATGTAAGTAAGTATATTATATATAAATAATAAATAAAACTAATCCTTTTTTAAAATAATCCTCTTTTAGAGGTTATTTTTCAGGTTATAATTATCATTTTTTCTAAATTTATTCAAAATTTATTTTTAAGGAGAAATATATGAGTTTTACAGAACTAAATTTAAAACAAGAATTAACTGCTGCTATTGCTAAATGAGGTTATACTACCCCAACACCAATTCAAAAGAAGACAATTCCAGTTTCTTTACAAAAAAAAGATATTATTGGAAAAAGTCATACCGGAACCGGAAAAACTGCTGCTTTTGTCTTACCTATATTACATAATTTAGATATAAAATTATATCGTAATCAAGCCATTATTGTTTGTCCAACTAGAGAATTGGCAATCCAAGTTGCTAAACAAGTAAAAAAATATGCTTATTTTTTAAATGGTGTTAATGTTGCTTTATTATGTGGTGGTGTTAATATTAGAAATCAATTATATGATTTAAGAACTAGTAATATAGTTGTTGGAACACCAGGAAGAATTACTGATCATATTAATCGTGGTAGTTTAAGATTAAATTCAATTAAAACATTAGTTTTAGATGAAGCAGATGAAATGTTAAAAATGGGATTTAAAAAAGATATTGATTTCTTATTTGAGAATTCACCACAAAATATTCAAACTGTCCTTTTTTCAGCAACAATGTCAAAACCAGTTTTAAAAATTGCTGATGATTATCAAAATAATCCAGTTAGTATTACTGTTGAAGATGAAAGTCAAAAATTACAACAAGCAAATATTAAACAATATTATTTTGATTGTCGTAATATAACAAAAGAAACTGCATTAGTTACTTTATATCAAAAATTACAACCACAATTAAGTATTGTTTTTTCAAATACAAAAGCTTTTACTAACAAAATTGCACAATTATTAGAACAAAATAATATTAAATGTGCTGTTATTAACGGCGATAAAAGTCAAAGAGAACGTATGGAAGCAATGAGACAATTTAAAAATGGTAAGGTTAGAGTATTAATTGCTACTGATGTTGTTGCTAGAGGAATTGACATTAATGGCATTGATTATGTTTTTAATTATGATATTCCACGTGAATATGAATACTATACTCATCGTATTGGTAGAACAGCTCGTGCTGGAGCACAAGGAACTGCTATTACTTTAGTAAGTAATAGAGTTCAATATAATGAAATTCAAGAAATTCAATATTATCAAAATCATGAAATTACTTTACTAGATACTACAGGTTGAGATTTACCTAAAAATGTTGTTAAAGTACCAACTAAATTAAATTTTTCATCTCATAATAATAGAAATGATTTTAAACGTAATGTTGATAATAATTCAAAATGAAAAAGAAAACCAAAATATTAAAATTATTCATTTTTATAAAAAAATCACTTAATTATTAAGTGATTTTTTCTTTAAATATTAATTTTATAAAGTTTTTTTATTTTCATTTTTTTTCTTATTTTCGATTTCTTGTTGTTGTCTTTCTTTTTCAGCTTTTTCGGATTCTTTTTTTAATTTATTAGCTGCAATTTTTTCTTTTATTCTTGCTATTTCTTTTTCTCTTTTATTTTTTTCATCCATAAAAATCCCTTTCTCACTACTTTTTTGGTATATTTATTCTTATACATCTAAAATAACCAAAATCAGTGTACATTTTTTAGAAAAAAAATAAATATAAAATATTAAAAAAGTCACTCTTTTTAAAAGAGTGACTAAAAATTAAATTTAAATAGTGCTTTTAATTGAATGGCATTGGATGGTATATTCCTGTACTTGTTGATGGTTGGTTATTTATATCATTTGCAAATTCATATGGATTGTCAATAGGAAATTCTTCTATTGATGTTTCGTCATCAGTTTCTTTTTCATTTGATGATTTTTCTGATTCTATTTGTTGTGATAAAACTTCTTCAATACCAGAATCTTCAAATTCTTCTTCCTGATATTTTTTAAACAATTCATCAAAAGTTGTGAATTTCCCATTGTTTTCTAATTTTTCTAAATGTTTTTCAAGAAAAACTGCTTCTTTTTTAGTAAATCCACAACAACTAGTTAATATTTCTGTTATTTTTTTTATAGTTATTGGTTGATTAAATACATCTTTATAAAAATCAGAAATAGCAAAAGCAATCATATCAATTGCTGTTACACCAATTGAAAATCCTAATGTTGTTCATCTAACAAATTTTTCATAAAATAATTTTGTGGCTTTTTGAAATCCATATTCAGTAACTAATGCAGCTTCTGTTTTAACAGCATTAACAGTACAAGTGACTGATAAAAATAAAGGGATTGCCATTAATATTTTTTTATATCGAGTTTGTTTTTCAACTCATTTTGAAAGTTTTTCAGGACAAAGATTAGTTGGAATTCCTAAGTTTGTTAAACCCGATTTAAAAATATTATTAATTGGTCTCATAACAAAATAACGACTTATATTTGCTGCTAAAGCACCTGTAGTAAAAATGTCTTTCGTGATTCAATCATGTAAATTAAAATCTTCTTTAGAAGTATTTTCTGATGAACCAGTTAGAATAATATGACTACCTGCCCATGTTAGTGTTTCTAAAGTTAAATTAACTAAAAGATTACGTCCTCAATTAGTTACTAATGCTATTGGTTTATTATTTTGTTGTTCCATAGTTTTAATTGTTTTATTTGCTAAAGATATTACTTGTTTAATTTCACTATCATTATTAGCATTATTATTTTCATTTTGTGAATTAATAATTAGTTTTTTAATTCGTTCAATTTCTTTTTTAAAATTTGGATGATATTCAAATTCTGTTTCTACACAATTTTCAATTTGATTAAATTTCTGTATTAAATCATTAAGTATGGAAATATTTGAAAAATATTTCATTAATTTTTGATGGTCTTCTTCAAATAAAAGTGTTTCAAATATTTCTTTATATTTTTCAAAATCACTGGTATTAAATTGATTGATTTCAATGGGATTTGTTTTGTTTTTTTTATTAAAAAAAACATCTCGTGATCAACTTGAAGCTGCTGAAGTGAAAAATGTGCCAAGTGCAGTATCAAGTAATACCATAACATAATTTTGTCAATTTCAAAATATAGCATCAATATAATCTTGGGATGTATGTTCTTTACCATCAATGGGAAAATTAGAAACTACTCTTTGTAAATTTTTACCAGTAAGTCCAATATAAATTTCTAATAATCCTAAAAATTTATATGCAATATTTCTTATTATTCCTGATTTTGTTTGATCAATAAAATTTTGTATTATTGTTAAATATTTATATAGTTTTAATAAAACATTTAAATCTCTATTATTAGAATTTTCTTTAAATAATTTTAATTGTTCATTAAGTGAGTTGGTATTTGTTATAAATTTATTAAGATTATTAATAGTTTTTATAGTAATACCTTCTAAGAATTGATCTTCAAGTGATAATTTTCTTTCTTTTTTTTGAAAAGTTTTTAAATCTAAATTATCATCAATATATTCATCAACATCATTGTATTCTTTTTTATATATTTCTATTGTATTTCTATTAAAGTTTATTTTTAATAATTCTAAAATCACTATAATTACTGTTCCATTTTTTTCAACAAATGTTAGTTTTTGTCAGTATTGATTGTTATTAATGGTAATAGTGCTTTCATTAAAAAAAGTTAAACTATCAAAGTTATTTCTAATTTGGGTTTCATATTTTCAATTTCCATTATCATCGAGTTTTTTTTGTGTTGTTCCTCCATAACGACTATTACAAGTTATTCAATTATTTTCTTCACTATCTTCTATTTCGATGATTGTACTTGAACTATTAAGACTTTCAGTACTACTTGAATTACTATTATTTATAGAAGATTGTTGCTGGGTAATTCCATAATTAGTATGTTTATTTTTTTCTAATAAAGGTTTTTTTTCTTCTTTTGGCATTTTATTTTCTCCTTTAAGTATAAAAGTCCTATTTTGTTTTTATAAACAAAATAGGACTTAAAAATATATTTAAACATATATCTGATTTGGATTATATCATTTATTTGATAGTTTTTAAATAAAAAATATTTTTTATATATAGTTAATAAAAATTAAGTTTTAATTATTTATTTAAAAAATTCAGTAAATGATTTTTTGCTATGACGTTCAAGAAATTTATTAAATTCAATTGTTTTTTCATTTTTAATTTTTTCTAAAAATATATTAACTTCTTTTCCAGTACCTAATGGAATTGTATTAGTGTCAATACCTTTTATTTTTTTAATTTCTTCTAAAAATAAATAACGACTAATAATAGTACTACAAGCGATAGCTAAATACTTACTTTCTGCATTAGTAACAAATTGAACTTTATCTTTAATAATTTTATTACGATTATCTTTCATATTTTCAATGTATTTGTAATATGTATCTTCATTAATATATTGATCAATAACTATAGTATCATATTGAATTCTATGTTGTAACATACGAACTAATGCTTGATTTTCTCCTCAGGTTTTAATAATATTGGGGCTATAACCCGCATCAATTCATTGATTATATTTACGATTGTTAATGATTACTGACTCAAAAATAATTGTTTTCATAATATCTTGTGCTAATTCAATAAATTTACTTTGTGATAAGTCTTTATAATCGCGAATGTTAAGTAAACGTAATTTTTCTAAATTACCCGAACCAATATAAGAACTAATAATAACAAGTGGACCAAAAAAATTATTAATACCAAATTCAGCATTGCCAATGACTAGTGATTGATTTTCATCAAGTTGATTTCAAATTCTACGATATTCTGCAATAATATCCTCTTTAGTACCTTTAAAAATAACTTTTTCTTGATAAATTTCAATTGTTATATTATGATATTGAAATAATTCATAACTACTATTTTTATTATCAACTTTATAGTTTTGGTAGTGTTCTTTAATTAATGATTTTTGTTTTTGATTTAAGTAAAATGTCATTAATATACCACCATCTTTTCAAAATTTATTTGATTTATTGAAATTAATATCACACTTTCTTTAATATTAATTATATAATAAAAACAAGGATTTTAGGGTTTTAACCTTTTATTTTATATAAGGAGTTAACAATGCGTAGTGTAGGTATAGATATTATTGAAGTAAATCGAATAGAAAATATTGAAGAATTTGCTAAAAGAATTTTAAGTAAGAAAGAAATTATACTTTTTAATCAATATTCTTTACAACGTCAACAGGAATTTTTGGCAGGAAGATGAGCATTAAAAGAAGCAATTTTTAAGGCATTACCACAAGAAAAGTTAACATTTAAAAATATTGATATTAATTATAATCAATATAATCAACCAATAACTATCATTAAGAATTATCAATTACTTTTATCTTTATCACATAATGAAACTAATGCAATTGCAATTGCAATTGTTATTTAATAAAAAGAAAGTAAGGTGTTTTATTAAAATGTATATGATTGATTTAATCTCTAAAAAGAAATTAGGACAAAGTTTAAATAAAGAAGAACTAAAATTTTTAACAGAAGGTATTGTTAATGAAACAATACCAGACTATCAAATTAGTGCTTGAGCAATGGCTGTTTATTTTCAGGGAATGACTAATGATGAATTAGTAGAATATACAAAAGCCGTTATTAATAGTGGTGAAACCATGGATTTATCACAAATTACTGGCTTTAGTATTGATAAACATTCAACTGGTGGTGTTGGTGATAAAACTAGTTTAGTATTTGGTCCATTAGCTGCTGCTTGTGGATTAAAGGTTGCAAAAATTTCTGGAAGAGGATTGGGTATTACTGGTGGTACTATTGATAAATTGGAAATAATTCCAAATTTTAAATGTTATTTGGCAATATCAGATTTTATTAAAGTTGTTAATAAAGTTGGTATGAGTATTATTAGTCAAACTAGTAATTTAGTGCCTGCTGATAAAAAATTATATGCATTACGTGATGTTTCAGGAACAGTTGATTCATTACCATTAATTGCTGCTAGTGTTATGTCTAAAAAAATAGCGATGGGTGCTGATTTAATTTTACTAGACATTAAATGTGGAAAAGGTGCCTTTGTTCAGGATATAGTAACTGCAAGAAAGTTAGCAAAATTAATGGTACATATTGGTAAAGCTTTTAATAAAAAAATTTATGCTATTATTAGTGATATGAATAAGCCTTTAGGACAAACAATTGGTAATGCACTAGAATTACAAGAAGTTATTTTAAGCTTAAAAAATAAAGGACCAGAAGATTTGAAAATTCTTGTTAGTAATTTAGTAGCTTTAGCCTTATTGGGAGCTAAAAACGTAAAAACCTTAAAAGAGGGTATTGATAAAGCTAATGCTATGTTTACTAGTGAAAAACCACTACAAATTTTTTATGATTTTGTTAAAAGTCAAGGTGGAGATACTAAATATCTTGATAATATTGATAAATTACCACCAGCTAAATATATTATTAAAGTTAAGGCACAATTATCGGGCTATTTAGATGTTACTAATAATTATGCTTTAGGTGAATTATCAGTAATATTAGGAGCAGGAAGAACTACTAAAACTGATATCATTGATCCAGTGGCAGGAATTTATTTAAAACAAATTCATGGTCAAAAAGTTGAAAAAAATAGTGTAATTATGGAACTCCATACTAATAAAGATCAACATTTTCATCAACAATTTTTAGATTTGGCAATTTCTACATTTCAGATTACTAATAAAAAATACGATATTAAACCAATAATTTTAGAAATAATAATGTAATTTAGTTTAAAATTGTTTATAATGTTACAGTATTTTAAAAATATTAATTAAATGAAATGATAAGGAGCGTTTTTGTGAAATCTTTATTAAAATTACTGGGCACACTTGCTTTAGCAACAACACCAGTTGTAACAGTTGTTGCTTGTGGTAGTGAAAATAATCAAATGACTCCAAGGGATATTCTTAATTTTGCTGCCTCTTTTGTTACTGATAGTAGTGTGCAAATTAAGGCTGATCTTAATTTATCAGATGATACCAATATAGGAGAAATGAAAGGTAAAATTTTTAGCGAATTAGATACTTCTGTGCAAACAGCTATTGGTAACTTTTTCTCTAGTAAACTTAAAGAAAGTACCAATGAACATCCAACAAATTGATATCACCCTGATGCACATGTCAAAATTATGGACTATGTTCCAAAAAAAGATAATGATAATGATGAAAAAGACAAACCTAAGTTTGTTTTACCAACTGGTAGTGAATTAGTCAATGGTCATTTATGAGTAAAAGCAGAAATCTCTTATTTAAATTTACGATCAGTTACTAAAAATATTAAAATTACAATTAATAATGATACAAGTCATACTAGTGATCAAAAAAAAGCTGATGCAATTAGATACTTTATTAAAGAAGAAATTACTAAAGATAATTTAAATATTAATGTTGAAAATTTACCAATAACCGGAGAAATTAAAGGAGCAGAAAAAAAAGATAAAGAAGAAATTGCTAGAACTCAGTTATCATATATTAAACAAAATTTAAATGTTGCCATTAAAGATAAAGTTCAATATTCTAGTTTAAGTTTAAGTTTTGAATTTTCAGGTGATTTTTCAAATGTTCCTAAATCAACTTTATTTAAAATGACAGATCCAACGGTGACCAATAATGATGATAAATCAATTGTATTTAATGGTAATGTTAGTAATATTACTATTGATTTCTTAGTTGGTAATGATGGTAAATCTACTTTTAATACTGGTGATATTGAAAGTACTACTGCTATTAAGATTAACCAAACTTTTGTTGATGCAACAACACAAATTTCAAAAATATTTTCTGACTGAACAGTTGATACAGTAAAGGAATTACCAAAAGCTTCAGATAAGTATTCAGATTATGACAAAGATGGAAAAATAAAAGAACAAGTTATAACAAATGGTTATTTTGCTAAAATTAATAAAATTTATAGTATTCTTGCTTCTAAATCAAATGATAGTGTAATAACTATTACTAACCCTGAAAGTGGATTTAATCTTAATCCTAATGAAAAAAATGGTTATTTTAATTTAAACTTTAAATTAGAATATGATCTAAGTAAAGGCTTTCCAGATATAAAGACAGCTTCAGAATTTGAAATATCTGCCGAAAATATTCATATTACGTTACGTGAAGTTAAATAATAATATTTAAATATATAATAACTTTTAAAACTTATTTTAATCATTAAAAAATTAAAAATAAGTTTTTTTATTTATTAAAGATTAATCAAGTACTATTAAATTAAGTTATAATTAATATTAATAAGTATAAAATGATATTGAGGGAACGAGAATAATGTTACAACCAGTAATTACAATTGAATCTTTTCAAGGACCAATGGATTTGCTTTTGCATTTAATTAAAGAAAAAAATATTGATATTTTAGATTTAAATCTAAATGATGTTACTAACCAATATGTTCATTTTATTAATGAAGAATTAATTAAAAACATTGATTTAGTAAGTGAATATTTACCGATTGCTGCTTATTTATTAGAATTGCAATCAAAACAATTATTACCAAAACAAGAACTAGTAGTAGATAGTGCTTATGAAAATGAAGTTAATCGTCAAAAATTAATTGCTCGTTTATTAGAATATAAAAAATTTAAAGAAATAAGTAATTATTTTAAAGAACAGGCTGTATATAGAACCCAATTATTAACAAAAGCACCTAGTGATTTAAAAACATATTTAGTTGATGAAATTACACCAATTTTGGTAAAAAATAATGTTAATAAACTAACACAAGCAATGTTAAATTTATTTAATAGATTACAAAATGAAAATAAATTACCAGTTAATTTAGCATTAAACTTAATTTCAGCTGAAGATCGAGCTAAAGAAATTAAACAGTTACTGAAAAAAAATCCCAAGCAACACTTTACTTTAGAACAATTATTTTTTACTAAAACATTAACTTTACATTATTTTATTATTACTTTTATTGCAATTTTAGATCTTGCAAATCATCAAATGTTACATATTATACAAACTAATACTTTTACTGAAATTACAGTAATTTATCGAGGTGAGAAAAATGAATAATAGCAATTGAAAAACAAACGAAAGATTAGCAGTTTTACAAGGTTTATTATTTATTGTTGGGAATGAAGGCCTTGATTTATTAACACTTGCTGAATATTTAGAATTAACAAAAAAACCAAAAACTGTTGAAAATTTAATTGTATCTTTACAAATGAAATTAAATGATGATGATACCAGTGGTTTAAGTTTAATTAAAGTTGGTAATATTTATAAATTAACAACAAAACCTATTCATTATAATCGTTATCAAGTATTAAAACAACAACCTTTAATACGTTTATCACAAGCAGCTTTAGAAACACTTGCTATTATTGCTTATAATCATCCAGTTACTAAACCACAAATTGAAGATATTCGTGGTGTAAATTGTGATTCTATTATTTTTAAACTAAAAAGTTTAAATTTAATTACCGAGATTGGTCGTAGTGAATTACCAGGAAAACCAATTTTATATGATTTAACTGATGAATTTATGGATCATTTTAATATCGAATCTTTAACTCAATTACCAACTTTGCCCCAATTTAATAACCAAAATGATGAACAAGAAATTTACAACTTTACTAATGAATAATGATTTAGAACGCTTGCAAAAAGTTATTGCTAATTCTGGAGTATGTTCACGACGAAAAGCAGAATTACTAATTATTAATGGGCAAGTAACAGTTAATGGGCAAATTATTACAACGTTAGGTTTTAAAGTTACAAGTAGTGATATTATTAAGGTTAATAATCAAATTATTCAACAATCCAATCATATTTATTTAGTATTTTATAAACCACCCAATTGTTTAACAACAGTAAGTGATCCTAAAAATCGACCAACGGTAATGAATTATTTTACTAATATTAATAGTAGAATTTACCCAGTCGGTCGTTTAGATTTTGATACTTCAGGTTTGTTGTTAATGACTAATGATGGTGAATTTACTAATGCTATTATTCATCCTCGTTATAAAATAGATAAGGTATATGAAGTATTGGCAAGTGGTATTTTGTCATCAAATGCTATTAAAAAACTACAAGACGGTATTATTTTATCAACTTCATTTACAACTTCTCCTGCTATTGTTAAAATAATTTATAAAAATATAAAAAAAGAAAATACTTTACTACATCTCACTATTCATGAAGGACAAAATCAACAAGTTAAACGTATGATTAAAGCAGTAGGAAGTAGAGTAATTAATTTAAAGCGTTTACAAGTTGCTAATATTACTTTAAAAGGTTTAGCAATGGGTGAATATCGTTATTTGACAGAAGAAGAAGTAACAACATTGATGAAATTGAGTCAAAAGAGTTAAAATAAAAGAATAATTTATTTTTTAAATATAACAACTTTTTATATTTTCTGGGTTTGTCTTTATATCAAAAACCTTATTTATTTCAATAATATTATCAGCAAAATCTTTTGCTGTTTTTATTTCGTCTTGTAATTTTTTATTTGTAATAATATCATTTTTAAAATTTTTCAGTATTTCAATAAGATTATTTAAGTTTTGAAATTTATTTATTTCTTTAGCAATAGCGTATTTTTGTTTTTCACAGATTTTAATACCAATATCTATTCAATCTTGTAATTTTTTTATTTTTCATTTTTGATTTGGAGTTATTAATGGTGGATTTTGATAATTGTTAATTGCATGATACATGCTTGTGTTAAAAACCATTATTCTTAATCCATTATTACTTAATTCTTGGTGAAAATATTTATTTAAGTTACCTTTATTATTTAAAAGATAATTAATAGCATTATGTGTTCCGCGATCTCAATTTCTTATAATTTTTTGAAAAAAAACTCAACTTTGTATTATTGGATTTATAGGTCTTTGACTTTGAAGAATAAAATATTTAACACTTCTGAAACGAATACTTTCTGATGTAGCTAGAATTACTCCTATTAATGAGCATTTAATTTGATTTTCATTTAAGTTAGAATTTGTTAACAATAAAAAATCATTATGTATTGTTTGTCAAGAATAATTATTATGTGCCTGGAGTCCATTACTTGCTACATAACTTCCTACAAAAGGTAAAGATTGACAAAAAATATTTTTTATATTAGGATTTATTAATGTGCTATCTTCAAAATAATAATAAGTTGTTTCAAAAGTAAATCCTTGTAGGTATAAACTTTTTGAACAAAAAAATAATTTTAACGCTTTTTGTTCAATATTTACAGTAATTGAAAAGTAATCATATTGTGCTTTTTGATTTATATAATAAAACTCTGAGTTAGCATTTGAACCATATGTATTTGGCATTTTTAATAAAATAGTTTCTATAGACATATTCCGTAATTAAATTTTTTAAAAGTCAATTAATAATTTTAAAATTTATTTTATAATTTTGTTATTAACAATAAATTTAGAAAAGTGTTGATAAAAATGATTTTTGAAAATTTAAAAAAATTAAAAAATGAAGAATTTTATAGATATTTTGGTATAAAACGTTTTCATTTTAATGAAATGTTAGAAAAATTAATTGAAATAGAAAAATTAGAAAAAATAAAGGTCGAAAAAATAAACTTTCAGTAGAAGAAAGATTAATGATGACTTTATTATACTGAAAAGAATATTATACTTTTTTTCAAATGAGTATTAAATCTAAAATGAGCCCATCAAGTTGTTTTCGAAATATTACTTGAGTAGAAAATAAACTTAGTAACCACAAAGATTACCAATTTTTAAAAGAAAGATATAAATTAAAAATTGATAAAAAACAAGAAAATTCAAATGAATTTCAATTTTATTTAATTGATTCAACTGAGATTGAAATTGAAAGACCAACTAAAAAAAACTACAGTTAGAATATTTTTCTGGTAAAAGTTGAATGTATTCTATAAAATTTCAAATTGTATATGATTTTTTTAATAAAAAAATTGTTGATATTTTTGCTGATAATGGTAAAGTGCATGATTTTCAAATATTAAAAAATTCAAATCTTGAATTTTCAGAAAAAACAATAATTATTGGTGATTTAGGATATCAAGGTATACAAAATATTTATAAAAATACAATAATACCAATTAAAAGAACTAAAAATAAAAAATTAACTAAACAAGAAAGAAAATACAATAAGATTGTATCTAAAATTAGAATTAAAGTTGAACATGTCTTTGCTTGATTGAAAAGATTCAAAATTTTAGTAAATAAATGTAGAAAATCTAAATTTAGACTTATGTACTTAAGATTTAACTTACTTTGTGAAATTTTTAATAAAATAAAACCATTAAAATAAAAAAAATATTAAAAATATTTTTTTAAAATTTAAATTTTTATCGAGTTAATATAAAAATATTATTAACAATTTTTTGTTTAAAATGTAAACTCATTTTTTAAACTATTTTTTCAAAAAATATTTATTTCTATATTCAATAACACTAAATAGTTTTAAAACAATTTTATTGACAATTAATTAAATTTAATTACGGAATATGTCCTATATATAGTTCTTTAATAATATGATTTAATTTTTTAAAAAATATTATACTATTATCATTTAAAACTTCTAAAATTGTTATTGTATGAAAAATACTTGAGTGGATTATTTGTTCTTCATCAAATTTTTCTTTTTCTTTTCAATCTTTTTTTCAAAATTTGATTTTTTTGGCATATTTAATTTTCCTTTCAAAATAAAAAACCCATTTACTTTTTATGAAAGTAAATAGATTAAAAACTAATATTTAGTTATATACAGTATAGAAAATAAAAAAAATTTGTCAACTTTAGAATCTTTTATATTATTTCAAAATAAGTCAAATTTCAAAAAAAAGTAATAATAAAAACTTTAATAGTGTTAAAAGCATTTTTTATGTTTTTTAGATAATCATTTATTATTATTATTTATAGTTTATTTTAAAAATTAAAATAAATTAATTTTTTTGAAAGGAAAAAAAAGGTAATAGACTTCTTGCAAAACCTATCTATTAAAAATTTAATTTTTAAAATAAAATTAAAAATAAAAAAGATAGGTAATCTATGATGTTTGATAAATTAAAAACTATTAACAATCCAGAATTATTAAGATTAACTGGTATAAATGATATTATTTTTAATAAAATTCTAAAAATTTTAAAGACAGAAGAAGTAAAAAAGTTTAAAAATGGTGGTACACCTAATAAATTATCATTAGAAAATCGTTTATTAATGACTTTAGAATATTGAAGAGAGTATCGAACTTATTTTCATATTGCTAAAAGTTATGGAATTAGTGAAAGTAGTTGCTATAGGAATATCAAGTGAATAGAAAATACTTTAATAAAACATCCTGATTTTCAACAACTTGATGGGCAAAAATCACTGTTAAATAATAATTTTAAAGATAAAACAGTTATCATTGATGTGACTGAAAGTACTATTCAACGCCCAAAAAAAGTCAAAAACAATATTATTCAGGAAAAAAGAAAAAACATACAATAAAAACTCAAGTCATAATTGAAAAAGATAGTAAAAAAATTATAAGTTCTTATTTTTCTTATGGTAAAAATCATCATTTTAAAATTTTAAAAAATTCAAAAACGAAATTTTTATCAGAAACAACTATTTTAGTAGATTTAGGATATCAAGGTATACAAAACATACATAAAAATGTCTTATTACCTAAACGAAAATCAAAGAAAAACCCTTTAACTAAAGAAGAAAAGAAAAATAATAAGGCTATTTCAAAAATGAGAGTTGTTATTGAACATGTTTTTGCGATTCTTAAAAAATTTAAAATTATTAGTGAAAAATATCGAAATAGAAGAAAAAAATTTGCATTAAGATTTAATTTAATAGCTTCAATTTATAATTTACAATTATTAATTTAAATATATTTGATAATTTAATATTTTATTTTTTTATTTGAAATAATAATTTTTGTTGTATTTTAATGACAAAAAATAAAACATATTTTGAACAATAATTTTTAAAAAATATTAAAAGTGTTATTAAAATAAATTTTTAAACTTAAAAAATGTGATTAATATCATAGTTTTGCAAGAAGTCTAATGTTTAGTAATCTGTGTAACTTACAAAAATAACTATGTTTAATTAATTCTAGTAAATATAATTAAATTTCTAGAAAGAGTGAGTTACAGATGGCTAAAAATCAAAATATTAATAATAATGATCCAATATCAAAAGCAGTAGATTTATTATTAGAAAATACTGAAGATTTAACAACAGTTTTTAAAGAGGGAGGATTGTATAAAGAATTAACAAAAAGATTAGTAGAAAAAATGTTGAATTCTGAGATGCAAAATTATTTGGGATATGAAAAGAATCAACATAGTAATAGTGACAATGCTCGTAATGGTATAAGTTCAAAAAAAATAATAACTCAACAAGGTAAAATTGAGATTGATGTACCACGAGATCGCAATAGTAATTTTAATCCTATAATAGTTGCAAAAAGACAAAGAAGATTTGATGGTTTTGATCAACAAGTTCTTTCTTTATATGCAAAAGGTATGACATTATCAGATATTAGAATGCAATTACAAGAGTTATATCAGAGGCTTTTATGTAATCTGTGTATCTTTGTTTTACAAAAGACATATTCCGTAATTAAATTTTTTAAAAGTCAATTAATAATTTTAAAATTTATTTTATAATTTTGTTATTAACAATAAATTTAGAAAAGTGTTGATAAAAATGATTTTTGAAAATTTAAAAAAATTAAAAAATGAAGAATTTTATAGATATTTTGGTATAAAACGTTTTCATTTTAATGAAATGTTAGAAAAATTAATTGAAATAGAAAAATTAGAAAAAAATAAAGGTCGAAAAAATAAACTTTCAGTAGAAGAAAGATTAATGATGACTTTATTATACTGAAAAGAATATTATACTTTTTTTCAAATGAGTATTAAATCTAAAATGAGCCCATCAAGTTGTTTTCGAAATATTACTTGAGTAGAAAATAAACTTAGTAACCACAAAGATTACCAATTTTTAAAAGAAAGATATAAATTAAAAATTGATAAAAAACAAGAAAATTCAAATGAATTTCAATTTTATTTAATTGATTCAACTGAGATTGAAATTGAAAGACCAACTAAAAAAACTACAGTTAGAATATTTTTCTGGTAAAAGTTGAATGTATTCTATAAAATTTCAAATTGTATATGATTTTTTTAATAAAAAAATTGTTGATATTTTTGCTGATAATGGTAAAGTGCATGATTTTCAAATATTAAAAAATTCAAATCTTGAATTTTCAGAAAAAACAATAATTATTGGTGATTTAGGATATCAAGGTATACAAAATATTTATAAAAATACAATAATACCAATTAAAAGAACTAAAAATAAAAAATTAACTAAACAAGAAAGAAAATACAATAAGATTGTATCTAAAATTAGAATTAAAGTTGAACATGTCTTTGCTTGATTGAAAAGATTCAAAATTTTAGTAAATAAATGTAGAAAATCTAAATTTAGACTTATGTACTTAAGATTTAACTTACTTTGTGAAATTTTTAATAAAATAAAACCATTAAAATAAAAAAAATATTAAAAATATTTTTTTAAAATTTAAATTTTTATCAAGTTAATATAAAAATATTATTAACAATTTTTTGTTTAAAATGTAAACTCATTTTTTAAACTATTTTTTCAAAAAATATTTATTTCTATATTCAATAACACTAAATAGTTTTAACACAATTTTATTGACAATTAATTAAATTTAATTACGGAATATGTCCAAAGTACTAGTTTAGATTAATTCTATCTTCAAATTTTATCATAAAATGAGCAATTGCTGTATTTCAATTTTGAATGGGCATTGCTCATTTTTTTTGTTATATTTTCAATTGCTAAATAAAATATTTTAAAAACTGCCATATCATTAGGAAAAACTTTTTTATTTCTGATAACTTTTCGTAATTGACTATTTACAGATTCAATAGCATTTGTTGTATAAATCACTCTTTTGATTTCTGTAGGATAACTAATAAAAACCATTAAATTTGAATTTGTCAAGAAAAGTGGACAATTAAAGTAACCTTTTATTAAATTTTATAAAATAGTGTTTGTAAGTGTTAAATTTGTAGATATGAAGTAATTATTTGTTGATTTGGAATTAGCTAATCGATATTCGATTGGACTCATTCCTTTTAATTTTGTTTGAGATCTATCGTTATTATAAAAGTAAATATATTTGGGTAAATTTTCTTTTATTCATTCAATAGTTCTGTTTTTTCTTAGAATTTGATATAGAAATTCTGTTTTCATTGTTCCAAATCAAGATTCAGTAGCACCATTATCACAAGAATTATCTCTTCTAGACATCGAAATTTTTATTTTTAATTCGTCACATAAGGTTTTATAAGAAGGATTTGTATAATGAAATCCTTGGTCTGATTGTAAAATTCATGAAGTAGGTTTTTGAGCATTAACTCAAGCTTGAATAATGTTTTGGACAACAAATGTCATATCTAAACTTGCGCTTATTTTATAATCTAATATTTCATTATTATGAAAATCTTTAACAATTGATAAATAATATGTTTTACCATTAGTCAATAAATAAGTTATATCAGTACCTAATTTTTGATTTAAATCAGTAGTTGAAAAATCACGATTTAATAAATTATCATATCTTAAACTTCCTGATTTAGTTTTATAATCAAATTTCTTTATGCGAACCTTAGCTTTTAAACCCATATTTTTCATATATCTATATACAACATGAAATTTTAATTTTAAATTATAAATTTTGTTAATTAATAAAGTTATCATTTTATAACCATAAATTTCTTTAAATTCATAAAAAATATTTTTAATTATATTAGCTAAAAATTTATCTCATTTATTAAATTCATTCATTCCGTTTTTAATTCATTTGTAATATCCTGATTTTGAAACCTTTAAAAATCAACATAAATAACTAATCTGATATTTTTTCTTCAAGGAGAAAATCAGAAAATATTTCTTCTTTTTTGTCGATTTTTCTAAATACTTTTTTATATCGTTCATTACCTCAATATATTGAATTAATTCTTGTTTTGTCATTTCATTAAAATTTAAAGATTTGGTTTGACCTGTTCTTTTGGTTTTTTTAGCACGAATTCCATTGCCATATTCTAAACCTTCTTCACCTAATAATTTGTATGCTTTAATTCATTCTTTTATTGATGATCGGCCAATACCATATTCTAATGCAGTTTTATCAATCGTTTTAATTTTACTTATTTTTATTATTTTTAACTTTTCTTCTTTTGATAGTCATTTAGCCATAAAAAAAATTAACACCTTCCTTAAAGTATTTTTAACACAAAGGTTACAATTCTGTGTCTACTTTATTCTAGATGTTCAGTTACTTCTTATAAGGAAATTTCAACTCATAATGAAAAAGTATTTTTGTTGAACATGTAAACAAAATAAATTAGATTATTTATTCTTTAATACTAATGATATAAAAACAAGAAAATATTTTTTAAGAGACAAAAACGGTAAAGCAATTTGTTATGACTGTATTTTAAATGTTAGGTTAAGTAGGAGGTATAAGTATGGATAAAGAATATTTAACTAAAAGAGGAACGATTTGCATAACGGATAGTGATGATATTGAATATAGAGTAGGATTAATTAAACTTATTGATAGTTTACAAAAAGATAATTTAGTTTGTGGTCATAAAGAATTTATTGAAGAATGTAAATATTGTTGATGTAATTGTGATTTATAAATTATTAAAACAGTTATTAGAGGTTAACTTAATTAATGCAATATGACTTAATTATTGGTATTGACCCCGCTGGTATTGGTAATAACGGAATTGTTATATATTCAAATGAAACTAATAATATTGTTTTTAATGAAACATTCAATACATTAACTGTTTTATGAACTAAAAATATTTATAAAGAAAAATTTCAATTAATTAAAGAAAAATTTATTGATAAAAAAATATTAGTTATTGTAGAAAATTTCTTTTTAAGTTCAAAACAATTATTAACTAATCCATTAGCAACACCTAAAATTATTGGTGCATTAATGGTATTAGTACAAGATGTTTTCAACTGAGATTATTTCGAAAATCACCCAAAAAATAAAAATAAAATAACAGAATATAAAGGAAATATAAAATTAACAAAACATGAACAAGATGCTTATAAGCATATTCAATATTATTTAAAAAATCATAAAAAAATATTAATTTTTGATAATTATTTAAGGAAATTATAAACATGAAAGATAAAGCAAATTATGTCAAATTAACAGTAAAACTAAGTAACACTATTGAAGCAAAATATTACGAAAAAGGTAATAAAGAATTATATTATAGTGTTCGAGGTCAATGAAATGGTTTAAACTATGTTACTTTAATTTTTAACAACCCAAAATTTTATAGACGATGTATTTTATTAAACAAAAATGATGAAATTTTAGTAAGTGGTGAAATCTTTAATAATTGAAATATGAATATAAATCGTGCATTTTGTTCAATCAATGTTAAATGATTTAAAAAATGAAAAGAGTAAAAGAATGATTAAAAATACATCATTAGAATATATTAATGACAGAATTAATCAACATAAAGAAAATATTAATAAATATACAAAAGAAATTGAAAGATTGCAAAACTTTATTAAAGCAAATGAAATTAGAATAACTGAATTAGAAATAATAAAAGATATTTTACAAAAAGGAGAAAAAATATAATGAATTTTAATCAAAATCTAAAACAAATGACTGATTTAGTAATGAAAAAAGATATGGAAAAAGTATTAGAAAATTTAAAAATTAAAATAGGAACTATTGCATTTAATAATATTGAAGAAGAATTACACATTATAAATTTAATAATAAATAAAATGTCAGAACATATTTGTTCATTAGAACAAGAAATAATTAGAAAAAATCAAATAATAAAAGATAAATTGGAATAAAAAATGATATTATGAAAAATTTTATTAATAGTACCGATATTAATAACAAGTATAACATTAATAATATTTTTAATTTATATAATTAAAGATTTAAAAAATGAATATAAAGTTTTAAAAACATTAAATGAAATTGCTAATCAAATTAAAAATAAGGAGAAATAATTAATGATAATATTACCTACTTTGTTTGAAAATAAAGATGAAATTGAAATATTATCACCATTTCCAAAAGCAATTCATACAAGTAATGATATTAGAGCAATTATTTTAAGACAATACCCAAATGTTAAATCAAAACACATAATTGTTTCTGACCCTGAAAGTAATGTTGCATTAATAGTTGGTGATAATGATGTTTATCAAGGTTGAATTAAAGTAACAATTAAAAAATTAGAAAATTAAAGGAGAATAAAATGCCAAGTATAGAAAATCAATCAAATTATACTTTAACTAAATTAATTAGAACTGGTATAAGTCCTATTTGTGCAATGATTGGTACAAGTGCTTATTATGGTCAATATTTAAAAGACCCAATTTTAGGTTCAATTAATAGTTTATTATTTGGTAAAAAATTAGGTTTAGATATATGAAATTTAAATCAAAGACCAAATACAAAAACTAAATTAATTAATAGTTCTAAAAAAATATTATTAGGTTTAGGAACAATCGGTTTAGCAAATTATAGTAAATGAACAGAAAATACTATTAATCCTATTACTCCAACAACACCAAATCCAATAACTACTACAACTACAACAGAAGGTCCACCATGATTACTATTAAATAAACAAGATAATCAGTCATTAATGGATTGAGATACATATATTAGTTTAAATGCTTATGGTATATCAAATCTTATTAGTGGATTAACTGAGTTAATACCTAATAAATTTGAAACAATAAGAAAGATTTGTAATATGGCAACTGGTGGATGTTTAATATCAAGTGGTGTAGCAATGGGTATTAATAATGATTTTAATAATGCTTATGCAGTACCTACAATTATTGCTGGTGCAAGTGAAATTATAAATCAGTTGTTGTTACCATTTGGAAATACAAATAATGTTGTTCAATTACAAGAAGTGTTTTCAGATGAAAGAGCAAGATTAATTAATGATAATAGATTTACTATTAATAGTGAAACTGCAAGTCAATATTATGGTAGTGATAATATGAGCGAAGTACCATTAAATCATGATAATGCTTCATTAAATTGAGATTATAATCACATGAGTTTATAAAGGAGGTGAATAATTTATGAATAAAGAAAAATTACTTGAATATTATAATAATGAAATTCATAGATATAAAGAGAGAATGGAACAATTAAATAAAGAAATTGCCTTATTAGTAAGCATTATAAGTAATTCACAATCAATGATTGAAAGAATTAATGGTGGTCAATTTGACGAATAATTAAAAAATACATAATTGAAAGGTAGATATTAAAATGAAAGAATTTTTAAAAGCACTTGAAACAATTGGAATAAGCACTGGTATATTAATTTGTAGAGAAATTATTGTTTTATTAAAACGATTTATTACAACTCCAAAACATGTTAGGGCAAATAATAAAATTATCAAACATCAAAAAAAATTAGCAAAACTTAACGAAAAAATTAATAAAGGAGAAAAATAACATGACAAAAATTGAATTTAATGAAAAATATAATTTTAAACATGATATCTATATTGATAGAGATTTTGATTTACATATTGATAATTGTTTTAAATTTTCTGATATTGATACATTACAAAACGCAGTTAATGATTATAAAAAATTAATAAGTGAAATGCCACAATTAGTTAAAGATTGATTATTGGGATAAGATTAGGAGAATGTTAAATGTTAGAAAATGAAAATAATGTTCAACAAACAACTGAAACTTTAACTGAAAACAATGCTTCTTCACAAGAAATAGAAAATAAAGTTAATGAAGCAGAAAATAAGTTAAATAAACTTAATCAAGAAATTAAAGAAAAAGAAATGATTAATATATTTAAAAAATATCAAGTTAAAACTGAATTTTATGATTTTTTAAAATTTAAAACTAATAATTTAGAAAATTCAAAAATTGAAGAAACTATTAAAAAATGATTAAAGAACAACCAATATTTAAAGAAACAATTAATACAGGTGGCAATAAACAAATAATTATTAATAATAAAACAAATGATAAAGAAAATTTTTTAATTAATTATAAAAAGAAAAATTATTTATAAACGAAAGGAAGAAATAAAATGTCAGTACCATTTAATCAAAATTTAGACAATACAGAGAGATTAGTAGAAGCACCAGAATTTATAGAGTTTTTTAAAATTTCAAATAGTCCATGGGCAAACTTTTTCCCTACTGAAATTGTTGACTCAGTAGACATATTCCGTAATTAAATTTTTTAAAAGTCAATTAATAATTTTAAAATTTATTTTAAAATTTTGTTATTAACAATAAATTTAGAAAAGTGTTGATAAAAATGATTTTTGAAAATTTAAAAAAATTAAAAAATGAAGAATTTTATAGATATTTTGGTATAAAACGTTTTCATTTTAATGAAATGTTAGAAAAATTAATTGAAATAGAAAAATTAGAAAAAAATAAAGGTCGAAAAAATAAACTTTCAGTAGAAGAAAGATTAATGATGACTTTATTATACTGAAAAGAATATTATACTTTTTTTCAAATGAGTATTAAATCTAAAATGAGCCCATCAAGTTGTTTTCGAAATATTACTTGAGTAGAAAATAAACTTAGTAACCACAAAGATTACCAATTTTTAAAAGAAAGATATAAATTAAAAATTGATAAAAAACAAGAAAATTCAAATGAATTTCAATTTTATTTAATTGATTCAACTGAGATTGAAATTGAAAGACCAATTAAAAAAAACTACAGTTAGAATATTTTTCTGGTAAAAGTTGAATGTATTCTATAAAATTTCAAATTGTATATGATTTTTTTAATAAAAAAATTGTTGATATTTTTGCTGATAATGGTAAAGTGCATGATTTTCAAATATTAAAAAATTCAAATCTTGAATTTTCAGAAAAAACAATAATTATTGGTGATTTAGGATATCAAGGTATACAAAATATTTATAAAAATACAATAATACCAATTAAAAGAACTAAAAATAAAAAATTAACTAAACAAGAAAGAAAATACAATAAGATTGTATCTAAAATTAGAATTAAAGTTGAACATGTCTTTGCTTGATTGAAAAGATTCAAAATTTTAGTAAATAAATGTAAAAAATCTAAATTTAGACTTATGTACTTAAGATTTAACTTACTTTGTGAAATTTTTAATAAAATAAAACCATTAAAATAAAAAAATATTAAAAATATTTTTGAGGCTTTTATGTAATCTGTGTATCTTTGTTTTACAAAGTACTAGTTTAGATTAATTCTATCTTCAAATTTTATCATAAAATGAGCAATTGCTGTATTTCAATTTTGAATGGGCATTGTTCATTTTTTTGTTATATTTTCAATTGCTAAATAAAATATTTTAAAAACTGCCATATCATTAGGAAAAACTTTTTTATTTCTGATAACTTTTCGTAATTGACTATTTACAGATTCAATAGCATTTGTTGTATAAATAACTCTTTTGATTTCTGTAGGATAACTAATAAAAACCATTAAATTATCTCAATTTTTATATCAAGATTTAGCAATTTGAGGATATTGTTTATTTCACTTATTTTCAAAGGATTCTAAAGCCTGCATTGCTTGTTCTTCACTACATGCAGTATAAATTGGTTTTAAATCTGCAACTAGAGATTTTCTATGCTTATATGAGACATATTTCAAACTATTTCTAATTTGATGAACTATGCATAATTGATGTTCTGTTTTAAGATAAACTGATTGTATTGCTTCTGACATGCCTGTTAAATTATCACTGCAGGCAATAAGAATATCATTTAAGCCACGATTTTTCATTTCTGTTAAATTTGCTAATCAAAATTTAGAACCTTCATTTTCACTAATTCATAAACCTAAAACATCTTTTTTACCTTCTAAATCAACTCCTAAAGCTATATAAACTGATTTATTAATAATCCTTTTATCTTGTCGTACTTTCACTACTATGCAATCAAAATAAACAATCGGATAGACACTTTCTAATGGTCGATTTTGCCATGCTTTTACATCATCAATAACATCATCAGTAATTTGACTAATAACACTTTCACTAATATCAGCACCATGATATAACTCTTGTAATTGCATTCTAATATCTGATAATGTCATACCTTTTGCATATAAAGAAAGAACTTGTTGATCAAAACCATCAAATCTTCTTTGTCTTTTTGCAACTATTATAGGATTAAAATTACTATTGCGATCTCGTGGTACATCAATCTCAATTTTACCTTGTTGAGTTATTATTTTTTTTGAACTTATACCATTACGAGCATTGTCATTATTACTATGTTGATTCTTTTCATATCCCAAATAATTTTGCATCTCAGAATTCAACATTTTTTCTACTAATCTTTTTGTTAATTCTTTATACAATCCTCCCTCTTTAAAAACTGTTGTTAAATCTTCAGTATTTTCTAATAATAAATCTACTGCTTTTGATATTGGATCATTATTATTAATATTTTGCTTTTTAGCCATCTGTAACTCACTCTTTCTAGTCATTTAATTATATTTACTAGAATTAATTAAACATAAGACATATTCCGTAATTAAATTTTTTAAAAGTCAATTAATAATTTTAAAATTTATTTTATAATTTTGTTATTAACAATAAATTTAGAAAAGTGTTGATAAAAATGATTTTTGAAAATTTAAAAAAATTAAAAAATGAAGAATTTTATAGATATTTTGGTATAAAACGTTTTCATTTTAATGAAATGTTAGAAAAATTAATTGAAATAGAAAAATTAGAAAAAAATAAAGGTCGAAAAAATAAACTTTCAGTAGAAGAAAGATTAATGATGACTTTATTATACTGAAAAGAATATTATACTTTTTTTCAAATGAGTATTAAATCTAAAATGAGCCCATCAAGTTGTTTTCGAAATATTACTTGAGTAGAAAATAAACTTAGTAACCACAAAGATTACCAATTTTTAAAAGAAAGATATAAATTAAAAATTGATAAAAAACAAGAAAATTCAAATGAATTTCAATTTTATTTAATTGATTCAACTGAGATTGAAATTGAAAGACCAACTAAAAAAACTACAGTTAGAATATTTTTCTGGTAAAAGTTGAATGTATTCTATAAAATTTCAAATTGTATATGATTTTTTTAATAAAAAAATTGTTGATATTTTTGCTGATAATGGTAAAGTGCATGATTTTCAAATATTAAAAAATTCAAATCTTGAATTTTCAGAAAAAACAATAATTATTGGTGATTTAGGATATCAAGGTATACAAAATATTTATAAAAATACAATAATACCAATTAAAAGAACTAAAAATAAAAAATTAACTAAACAAGAAAGAAAATACAATAAGATTGTATCTAAAATTAGAATTAAAGTTGAACATGTCTTTGCATGATTGAAAAGATTCAAAATTTTAGTAAATAAATGTAGAAAATCTAAATTTAGACTTATGTACTTAAGATTTAACTTACTTTGTGAAATTTTTAATAAAATAAAACCATTAAAATAAAAAAAATATTAAAAATATTTTTTTAAAATTTAAATTTTTATCGAGTTAATATAAAAATATTATTAACAATTTTTTGTTTAAAATGTAAACTCATTTTTTAAACTATTTTTTCAAAAAATATTTATTTCTATATTCAATAACACTAAATAGTTTTAAAACAATTTTATTGACAATTAATTAAATTTAATTACGGAATATGTCCATAGTTATTTTTGTAAGTTACACAGATTACTAAACATTACCATATTTTTTTAAAATTTAAATTTTTATCGAGTTAATATAAAAATATTATTAACAATTTTTTGTTTAAAATGTAAACTCATTTTTTAAACTATTTTTTCAAAAAATATTTATTTCTATATTCAATAACACTAAATAGTTTTAAAACAATTTTATTGACAATTAATTAAATTTAATTACGGAATATGTCCTCCTAATCTTATCCCAATAATCAATCTTTAACTAATTGTGGCATTTCACTTATTAATTTTTTATAATCATTAACTGCGTTTTGTAATGTATCAATATCAGAAAATTTAAAACAATTATCAATATGTAAATCAAAATCTCTATCAATATAGATATCATGTTTAAAATTATATTTTTCATTAAATTCAATTTTTGTCATGTTATTTTTCTCCTTTATTAATTTTTTCGTTAAGTTTTGCTAATTTTTTTTGATGTTTGATAATTTTATTATTTGCCCTAATATGTTTTGGAGTTGTAATAAATCGTTTTAATAAAACAATAATTTCTCTACAAATTAATATACCAGTGCTTATTCCAATTGTTTCAAGTGCTTTTAAAAATTCTTTCATTTTAATATCTACCTTTCAATTATGTATTTTTTAATTATTCGTCAAATTGACCACCATTAATTCTTTCAATCATTGATTGTGCATTACTTATAATGCTTACTAATAAGGCAATTTCTTTATTTAATTGTTCCATTCTCTCTTTATATCTATGAATTTCATTATTATAATATTCAAGTAATTTTTCTTTATTCATAAATTATTCACCTCCTTTATAAACTCATGTGATTATAATCTCAATTTAATGAAGCATTATCATGATTTAATGGTACTTCGCTCATATTATCACTACCATAATATTGACTTGCAGTTTCACTATTAATAGTAAATCTATTGTCATTAATTAATCTTGCTCTTTCATCTGAAAACACTTCTTGTAATTGAACAACATTATTTGTATTTCCAAATGGTAACAACAACTGATTTATAATTTCACTTGCACCAGCAACAATTGTAGGTACTGCATAAGCATTATTAAAATCATTATTAATACCCATTGCTACACCACTTGATATTAAACATCCACCAGTTGCCATATTACAAATCTTTCTTATTGTTTCAAATTTATTAGGTATTAACTCAGTTAATCCACTAATAAGATTTGATATACCATAAGCATTTAAACTAATATATGTATCTCAATCCATTAATGACTGATTATCTTGTTTATTTAATAGTAATCATGGTGGACCTTCTGTTGTAGTTGTAGTAGTTATTGGATTTGGTGTTGTTGGAATAATAGGATTAATAGTATTTTCTGTTCATTTACTATAATTTGCTAAACCGATTGTTCCTAAACCTAATAATATTTTTTTAGAACTATTAATTAATTTAGTTTTTGTATTTGGTCTTTGATTTAAATTTCATATATCTAAACCTAATTTTTTACCAAATAATAAACTATTAATTGAACCTAAAATTGGGTCTTTTAAATATTGACCATAATAAGCACTTGTACCAATCATTGCATAAATAGGACTTATACCCGTTCTAATTAATTTAGTTAAAGTATAATTTGATTGATTTTCTATACTTGGCATTTTATTCTCCTTTAATTTTCTAATTTTTTAATTGTTACTTTAATTCAACCTTGATAAACATCATTATCACCAACTATTAATGCAACATTACTTTCAGGGTCAGAAACAATTATGTGTTTTGATTTAACATTTGGGTATTGTCTTAAAATAATTGCTCTAATATCATTACTTGTATGAATTGCTTTTGGAAATGGTGATAATATTTCAATTTCATCTTTATTTTCAAACAAAGTAGGTAATATTATCATTAATTATTTCTCCTTATTTTTAATTTGATTAGCAATTTCATTTAATGTTTTTAAAACTTTATATTCATTTTTTAAATCTTTAATTATATAAATTAAAAATATTATTAATGTTATACTTGTTATTAATATCGGTACTATTAATAAAATTTTTCATAATATCATTTTTTATTCCAATTTATCTTTTATTATTTGATTTTTTCTAATTATTTCTTGTTCTAATGAACAAATATGTTCTGACATTTTATTTATTATTAAATTTATAATGTGTAATTCTTCTTCAATATTATTAAATGCAATAGTTCCTATTTTAATTTTTAAATTTTCTAATACTTTTTCCATATCTTTTTTCATTACTAAATCAGTCATTTGTTTTAGATTTTGATTAAAATTCATTATATTTTTTCTCCTTTTTGTAAAATATCTTTTATTATTTCTAATTCAGTTATTCTAATTTCATTTGCTTTAATAAAGTTTTGCAATCTTTCAATTTCTTTTGTATATTTATTAATATTTTCTTTATGTTGATTAATTCTGTCATTAATATATTCTAATGGTGTATTTTTAATCATTCTTTTACTCTTTTCATTTTTTAAATCATTTAACATTGATTGAACAAAATGCACGATTTATATTCATATTTCAATTATTAAAGATTTCACCACTTACTAAAATTTCATCATTTTTGTTTAATAAAATACATCGTCTATAAAATTTTGGGTTGTTAAAAATTAAAGTAACATAGTTTAAAACATTTCATTGACCTCGAACACTATAATATAATTCTTTATTACCTTTTTCGTAATATTTTGCTTCAATAGTGTTACTTAGTTTTACTTTTAATTTGACATAATTTGCTTTATCTTTCATGTTTATAATTTCCTTAAATAATTATCAAAAATTAATATTTTTTTATGATTTTTTAAATAATATTGAATATGCTTATAAGCATCTTGTTCATGTTTTGTTAATTTTATATTTCCTTTATATTCTGTTATTTTATTTTTATTTTTTGGGTGATTTTCGAAATAATCTCAGTTGAAAACATTTTGTACTAATACCATTAATGCACCAATAATTTTAGGTGTTGCTAATGGATTAGTTAATAATTGTTTTGAACTTAAAAAGAAATTTTCTACAATAACTAATATTTTTTTATCAATAAATTTTTCTTTAATTAATTGAAATTTTTCTTTATAAATATTTTTAGTTCATAAAACAGTTAATGTATTGAATGTTTCATTAAAAACAATATTATTAGTTTCATTTGAAATATAGGACGGTTGTCAAATTTACGAAATAATTAATTATCATATTAGTAACTTATTTCCAAAATTACCATTTAAAAATGATGATAGACAAATTAAATTCTCTTTTACCCTTAAATTTAATATTCGACGTATTTTAAAAAATATACATTTAAAAGATAAAATAAAAATTATTAACAAGGAAAAAGACAAGAAATAATCTTGTCTTTTTTTGTAATTGTAAAATTTTAAAATTTTTAAGAACCCTCTTTAACGCTATTATCAACACGTGTTAGGGAACTAAAAAAGTGAACTACAACACAGTTGTTAAAAATAGTAGCTAGAGCATGTGGACTTGCATGGATAAATAAAAAGTGGAGTGATACCTAATAAAATATACTAACCAGTAATGGTAATTCTTGGGGTGGGAGCGAATTGGAAACTAGTATATATAGACCTGTTGTAGGGACCTATTGTATTAATTCTATTTTTTATTTAATCAACCTTGCCACTCCCCAGTGAGCAAGTGTTGATTTTATTTTTTATTTTTTTTTGAAAATTTTTTTGGGCGAGAAAATAAATTTCAAACTTGTAAAAAAATTGAGCGAGGCCGGTTCAATTAAAATATTAATTTGTTTAACACAAATTAAATAAATATTGAATCGAATGCCTCAATGTTTTTTAAAATTTCACAATTTATTTTTGAGCCCAGTTTTCATGGAATGAATAAAACGAATAGTAGTAGTATTAATAATCTAAAAATCAAAATATATGTTCTGTTGCTTCTAGCATAAAGAACATATTAGGAAAGGATTATTATGAAAATAGAATTTAAAAAAGAACAAATTATTAAAGATAAACCACAATCTATTCTTATTGATTATGTTGAATATAAATTATCGCTTCCAAAATGAATGATTAAAAATAATTCTTTTATTGTTGATAACAGTTACACATATTGAGTTTTTAATTTAGACAATATTAAAAGAGAATTAAGTGGTAATGAATTAATAAAATTATTAGAACCATATATTAAAGACCAAAAAATAACTGTTAATAAACCAACTGCTCCAAAAGAATATTATCTTAATGATATAAAACTTGAACCATTAACATTTTATGAACAGCATAATAGTTGATTTATGGGTGAAATAACAGATAACAAAACTAAAATTACTAATCCTTGTTTTAAATATAACATTACGTGAGAAGAAAACAGAAAAGGTTTTAAAATAAATAATCAATATAAACATGATGATTTACCAATTAATTATATAGTTACTTTGTATAAGGAAATTTCAACTCATAATGAAAAAGTATTTTTGTTGAACATGTAAACAAAATAAATTAGATTATTTATTCTTTAATACTAATGATATTAAAACAAGAAAATATTTTTTAAGAGATAAAAATAGTAAAGCAATTTGTTATGACTGTATTTTAAATGTTAGGTTAAGTAGGAGGTATAAATATGAATAAACAAAAACCATTTTCTTATAAAGACCAAGAAATTATTAATGAATATAATAAAAAACGTAATCAAGAAATAACAAAAGAACATTTAAATAATATAGAAAAATTAAGAAAAGATTTTAAAAAAGAAGTTATTAATGAATATAAGAAAAATTTAATTTGTTCATTAAATATATTTTTAGGTCATTATATAGAACAATACAAAAAAGAAAAAGAAAGATTTTATCGAAATCAATTAAAAGGTTCAATTGATACTATTCAATTCTTAATTAATAAAATACAATCCAAAGAATTTGATTAATAATGCAATATGACTTAATTATTGGTATTGACCCAGCAGGAATAGGTAGTAATGGAATTGTTATATATTCAAATGAAACTAATAATATTATTTTTAATGAAAAATTCAATACATTAACTGTTTTATGGACTAAAAATATGTATAAAGAAAAATTTCAATTAATTAAAGAAAAATTTATTGATAAAAAAATATTAGTTATTGTAGAAAATTTCTTTTTAAGTTCAAAACAATTATTAACTAATCCATTAGCAACTCCTAAAATTATTGGTTCATTAATGGTATTAGTACAAGATGTTTTCAACTGAGATTATCTAGAAAACCACCCAAAAAATAAAAATAAAATAACAAATTATAAAGGAAATATAAAATTAACAAAACATGAACAAGATGCTTATAAGCATATTCAATATTATTTAAAAAATCATAAGAAAATATTGATTTTTGATAATTATTTAAGGAAATTATAAAAATGAAAGATAAAGCAAATTATGTGAAATTAACAGTAAAACTTAGTAACACTATTGAAGCAAAATATTACGAAAAAGGTAATAAGGAATTATATTATAGTGTTCGTGGTCAATGAAATGGATTAAATTATGTTACTTTAATTTTTAATAACCCAAAACTTTATAGACGCTGTATTTTATTAAACAAAAACGATGAAATTATTGTAACTGGTCAAATCTTTAACACTTTAAACATTCCTAAAAATCGTGCATTTTGTTCAATCAATGTTAAATGATTTAAAAAATGAAAAGAGTAAAAAATGATATTATGAAAAATTTTATTAATAGCACCAATATTAATAACCAGTATAACACTAATAATAATTTTAATATTTATTATTAAAGAATTAAAAAATGAATATAAAGTATTGAAAATATTAAGTGAAATTGCTAATCAAATTAAAAATAAGGAGAATAATTAATGATAATATTACCTACTTTGTTTGAAAATAAAGATGAAATTGAAGTATTATCACCATTTCCAAAAGCAATTCATACAAGTAATGATATTAGAGCAATTATTTTAAGACAATACCCAAATGTTAAATCAAAACACATAATTGTTTCTGACCCCGAAAGTAATGTTGCATTAATAGTTGGTGATAATGATGTTTATCAAGGTTGAATTAAAGTAACAGTTAAAAAATTAGAAATTAAAGGAGATTAAACAAATGCAAAAGGAAAAAATTAAAATTAGAAATTATGAATTTGAATTAAATTCTTATGTAGTAGATTCCTTATTAGATGTTATAAGAGAACTGATAAAAACAAATAAAGGAGAATAAAATGCCAAACGAAAATACACAATCAAAATATACTTTAACCAAATTAATTAGAACTGGTATAAGTCCTATTTGTGCAATGATTGGTACAAGTGCTTATTATCGTCAAGTAATAGATAATTCAATATTGGGTTCAATTAATAGTTTATTATTTGGTAAAAAATTAGGTTTAGATATATGAAATTTAAATCAAAGACCAAATACTAAAACTAAATTAATTAATAGTAGTAAAAAAATATTATTAGGTTTAGGAACAATTGGTTTAGCAAATTATAGTAAATGAAGTGAAAATAATATTACTCCAATTATTCCAACACCACCAACTCCAATAACAACTACAACTACAACTGAGGGTCCTCCGTGATTACTATTAGATAAACAAGAACATCAGTCATTAATGGATTGAGATACATATATTAGTTTAAATGCTTATGGTATTTCAAATCTTATTAGTGGATTAACTGAGTTAATACCTAATAGATTTGAAAATATAAAAAAGATTTGTAATATGGCAACTGGTGGATGTTTGATTAGTAGTGGTGTTGCTATGGGTATTAATAATGATTTTAATAATGCTTATGCAATACCTACCATAGTTGCTGGTGCAAGTGAAATTATTCATAATTTACTTCCAATAGAAACAAATCATAGTAGAGAAATGCAAGAAACAGCATTTAATAATGAAACTTCAAGATTAATTAATGATAATAGATTCACAATTAATAGTGAAACAACTAGTCAATATGGTAGTGATAATATGAGTGAAGTACCATTAAATCACGATAATGCTTCATTAAATTGAGATTATAATCACATGAGTTTATAAAGGAGGTGAATAATTTATGAATAAAGAAAAAATACTTGAATATTATAATAATGAAATTCAGACATATAAAGAAAGATTGGAACAATTAAATAAAGAAATATCTGTATTAGTAGAAATTATAAGTAATTCACAATCAATGATTGAAAGAATTAATGGTGGTCAATTTGATGAATAATTAAAAATTAAAAATAAATAATTGAAAGGAAAATATTCAAATGAAAGAATTTTTACATGAATTAATAATTATTGGAACAAGTGTTGGAACATTAATTTGCAGAGAAATTATTGTTTTATTAAAAAGATTTATCACAACTCCAAAACATGTTAGAGCAAATAACAAAATTATCAAACATCAAAAAAAATTAGCAAAGTTAAATGAAAAGATTAATAAAGAAAATAAATAATAAAGTGGTGATGTAAATGTTAGAAAATGAAAATAATGTTCAACAAACAACTGAACCTTTAACTGAAAACAATGCTTCTTCACAAGAAATAGAAAATAAAGTTAATGAAGCAGAAAATAAGTTAAATAAACTTAATTTAGAAATTAAAGAAAAAGAAATTATTAATATATTTAAAAAATATCAAGTTAAAACTGAATTTTATGATTATTTAAAATTTAAAACTAATAATTTAGAAAATTCAAAAATTGAAGAAACTATTAAAAAAATGATTAAAGAACAACCAGTATTTAAAGAAATAATTAATACAGGTGGCAAACCACAAACAATAATAACAAATCAACCAAATTCAATAAAAAGTACATTATTGGATTATAAAAAGAAAAATAATTTATAACAGAAAGGAAATAAAAAAAATGTCAGTACCATTCAATCAAAATTTAGATAATACCGAAAAATTAGTAGAGGCACCTGAGTTTATAGAATTTTATAAACAATCAAATTCACCATGAGCAAGTTTTTTTCCTATTGAAATGGTTAATTCTACAAAAATTGAATTTATAGTTAAAAAACCAAAAAATTCAGAAATTAAAGTACTAAAATGAAATGATAAAAGCAAAGGATTAGATGTTAGTTACGCTGAAACTATTAAAATTTTAAAAGAAATTAAACAAGAAGCAGTTGCAGGTGAAATAATTGCTAATGTTGATTTAAATGCAGAAAATGGACAAAATTTGTTAAACACAATGCAATATGAAGTTGCTAATGATTTAGCAGATTATTTAGCAAATAATGATACAAATGTAATTACAAAATATGCAACTAAATTAGATATTACTGATAAAACACCAGTAGGATATTTAAAATCAATGCTATCTGCTTGAAATACTTTATTTCAATTAAGAAATAGTAATAATTGTCAATTTTTTATTACTAATAATTTATATGATAGTTTAGTTTATTTAGCAGATAATAAAGGTTTAATTACTGATAACCAAATAGCACAACAATTAAGATTAAATGGAACAAATTTATATATCAAAGGTGTACTATGTCAAATTGTAATGGATGATTATATGACTTTTACTGATAATAATGAAACTAAAATTATGTCTTTTGTTTTAGCAACACCAAGAGCAATGAAAAGATATATGTTACAAAATACAGTTGTATATGTTCAAGATATTAATGATGGTAAAGTTGGAAGAAGATATTTAGTTGGGGGAGAAGTAACTGGTGAAGCAATACCCTATATAACAGATGAAGAAACAACTTCACGCTGAATGTTATGTGGAATTATTAATAGTGATAAAACTGATTTAAAAACTAAAATTACAATTTTAACAACTGATATTACTGCAAATGTTAATAACAATAATAGTGAATTAAATACACAAATAAAAAGTACTAATGAACTTAAATCATTAAATCCTAATTTAACAAATCCAACTATTAAATATTTTAGTGATGCACAAGGCAAAACTAATGTAAGTAATCAAAAACAAAAAGCAGGTGATTTATATATAACTATTATTGCAAATGTTAATGACTTAAATTATAAAGGAACAACAAATCCAATTAAAATAACTCTTAAATAAAGGACATTAATATCATGCCAATCGGTACAACTAATACAGCAATACTTTTAAACATAAATAAACCAAAACATACTAGAATAAGTAAACAACAAGAAAATAAAAGTTTTTGATGAGAAATTTTAGAAATGATTGGTGTACAAGTAATAGCAGTAGCACTTGCTCCTTTTACTGGTGGATTAAGTGAAAGTTTTGCACTTGGATTAGGTGCAAGTGATTTAGTTGCTAGTATTAGTGCTGTTGGTGTAGAATTTTTAACTGATTTTACTATTAATCAAGTTTATGATTATTTAAAAGGAAATGTAACACCATTAAATACTTTTTTTAATATATTACCAGCATTTGCTGGAATTAATAAAATTAGTCGTGGTTATCGTACTACTAAATTTATTAATTTAGCACAAAAAACTAAAACATTAGAACAAATAGGTGTTAAAGAAGCAAAAAATTTACAAGAAATTATTAGTCAAGTAAGTGGAAAAGAAATTTTAACAGATAAAATTGTTGGTAAAAATCGTTATTTATTTAATTACAGTTTTGCTCCAAATCGTGAAACAATAATCCAAAATTTAGGTTATGTTGCTGAAAGACAATATAAAAATAATTTTCAAAAATTAGAAGCACAAGAATTAAAAGATTATTTATTATTACAAAATACATTAATAAAATTAAGTCCACAATTAACTCCTAAATTTAAAATCAAAGATATTGAAAAAGCAAATAACTTTTTAAAAAAATATAATACTGATTTAAAAAAAGTATTATTTATGAACCAACATGATTGATTAAATTTAGTTCATACAATACACACAGAAAATAGATATGGAAAAACTTTAATTTTGGATTTACAAAAAATTCGTGCTAATGCTATTAAATTTAATTTTAAAAATAGTATTATTCATCAACTTGTTTTAAAAGCAAATCAAATTTTTAAATATTTTGATATTAGATTTTATTTAAAAAAAGGTTTAAATAAATTTTGAAAAGATACTTCATATTTTGAAAAAATACGAGAAAGTATATATAAATTACAAGAAAAATTTGAAAAACTAGAAAAACAAGCATTTGAAAAAATTAATAAATTAAAAGAAAAAGCGGTAATGTTTAGTAATCTGTGTAACTTACAAAAATAACTATGTTTAATTAATTCTAGTAAATATAATTAAATGACTAGAAAGAGTGAGTTACAGATGGCTAAAAAGCAAAATATTAATAATAATGATCCAATATCAAAAGCAGTAGATTTATTATTAGAAAATACTGAAGATTTAACAACAGTTTTTAAAGAGGGAGGATTGTATAAAGAATTAACAAAAAGATTAGTAGAAAAAATGTTGAATTCTGAGATGCAAAATTATTTGGGATATGAAAAGAATCAACATAGTAATAGTGACAATGCTCGTAATGGTATAAGTTCAAAAAAAATAATAACTCAACAAGGTAAAATTGAGATTGATGTACCACGAGATCGCAATAGTAATTTTAATCCTATAATAGTTGCAAAAAGACAAAGAAGATTTGATGGTTTTGATCAACAAGTTCTTTCTTTATATGCAAAAGGTATGACATTATCAGATATTAGAATGCAATTACAAGAGTTATATCATGGTGCTGATATTAGTGAAAGTGTTATTAGTCAAATTACTGATGATGTTATTGATGATGTAAAAGCATGGCAAAATCGACCATTAGAAAGTGTCTATCCGATTGTTTATTTTGATTGCATAGTAGTGAAAGTACGACAAGATAAAAGGATTATTAATAAATCAGTTTATATAGCTTTAGGAGTTGATTTAGAAGGTAAAAAAGATGTTTTAGGTTTATGAATTAGTGAAAATGAAGGTGCTAAATTTTGATTAGCAAATTTAACAGAAATGAAAAATCGTGGCTTAAATGATATTCTGATTGCTTGTAGTGATAATTTAACAGGCATGTCAGAAGCAATACAATCAGTTTATCTTAAAACAGAACATCAATTATGCATAGTTCATCAAATTAGAAATAGTTTGAAATATGTCTCATATAAGCATAGAAAATCTCTAGTTGCAGATTTAAAACCAATTTATACTGCATGTAGTGAAGAACAAGCAATGCAGGCTTTAGAATCCTTTGAAAATAAGTGAAATAAACAATATCCTCAAATTGCTAAATCTTGATATAAAAATTGAGATAATTTAATGGTTTTTATTAATTATCCTACAGAAATCAAAAGAGTTATTTATACAACAAATGCTATTGAATCTGTAAATAGTCAATTACGAAAAGTTATCAGAAATAAAAAAGTTTTTCCTAATGATATGGCAGTTTTTAAAATATTTTATTTAGCAATTGAAAATATAACAAAAAAATGAACAATGCCCATTCAAAATTGAAATACAGCAATTGCTCATTTTATGATAAAATTTGAAGATAGAATTAATCTAAACTAGTACTTTGTAAAACAAAGATACACAGATTACATAAAAGCCTCGAAAAAGCAACTGATTTATTTACTAGTGCAGAAAAAAGAGCAATTAAACACGCACAATTAATTCCATTAAATTCACCAGTATTTATGGGTTGTAAAATTCAACCTTTGTCATTAGATAAATGTGCAATTACTATTTATCATCGTAATCCTAAATATAAACCAATTACAGTTGTTGATAGTATTCTTAAAGCAAAAACTTTTGTTACTCAAATACATCCATTTCATTGATATCGTTGATATAGTGGTTGATACATTGGTTATGGTGTTAATCGTAATAAATGATTAAAAGCAATAGCATTTGCTCCACCAGTTGTACAACAAGTAATTAGAGATAGTTTTAAAGTATATAGAGAAATATTTAGAATAATAAGAACTTATCATAAAGTAGTAAATGTTATTAATAATCCTATTGAAAATATTAATAAATCATTTAAAAATGTTGGTTTAAAGTTTTCAGTAAATACTTTATTTGGTACTTGATTATTACATCATTTAGAAAAATTTGCATATAGTCAAGTTGTAACAAAAAGTAAAAACTTAAAAAAAGGAAAAAATAAAATACAAAAAGAAATTGAACATATCACACATAGAAAAACTAAAACAAAAACTAAACATTATAAAAAAGCATTTTTTAAGGAATGATAAAATATGATTAATAAACTTTGAACTGGTGTCAGTCTTGAAAATTATAATAACTGATATCCATTAACTGGAAAAATTACAGAAACACCACAGCAATATATAAAAACATGACCAAATGTTAATGATTGATTTAAAACATTTGGAATACGTGCGCAAAATGATATTAATGCCTATCTTGATTTTATTTTATCTAAATTTCCTTTTGATAGTTTTAAAGATGAATTAATTAAAGAAACATTAAGAGATATGGTTTATGTAATGGTTGAACATTGAGTATTTAATCGTACACCAATTGAATTTAATGTTGATGCAACTATTCAATTTAATAATGGTAATCAATTTAGTGCAAGTAGTATTCCAACAATTAATGTTTGAGATTTAGCACCTACTAGAATGAAAATATGAGCAAGATTAACAGAATTAAAACAAATATTTTCAAGTTATAATGATGATGAAATAGATGTTGAAAAAATTGACTTAAAAGCATTTTATACTAGAAATCAAGTTGATGAATTAATTAAAGAACAAAAAGAATTTACATTATCAAAACAAATGAAATTATATGATGATTTAGTTGATGATAATGAAAATGAAATATATAGGGGTCCTGTTACAAATTTTATTAATAAGGGTTATGTAGCAACAGATTATGATAAAGAAACTGAAACTATGATTTTAGATTGACCTGATGAAATTGGTACATTACCACCTGACGCATTACAAAATAATCCACAAATTGGGGATTATACACATGCACCAACTTGTGATTTTTCTGCTAAACAACAAAAAAGAATTACTACAAATGAAAATAGTATTAAATTATTAGAAACTAAAGTTGATAATAATATCAAATTATTAGAAAATAAAATTGAGATTAATAAACAAAATATTGATGATATTAAAAATAACTGATTTAATATTGAAACTAGTCCATTATGAAAAGAGATATCTAATGAACTTTCAACTGATAATTTAAATAAAGAAATATTAGTAATATGAGGTTATATTTATGAGAGTAATATTTATAAATATAAATATACTAGAAAATCTATATTTAAATTAGATGAAGAATCTGCAATAAAATCATATACTCTATTAGATACTTTTTATTCAGATGAAACTAATAATATTAGATTATATTTAACTTGCGTTAATTATAAAATTCGCGCTAGTGCTACACCCGGAACATATTATTCAGGATTTATTTCTAAAATATATCAATATCAAGGAATAGATACACCAACTGAATTTATAGCAGAAGAAAATACTGAACGTGATTATTATACAAAACTAGAAACTAATAATTTATTAGATAAAAAACAAAATAAATTAATTGCTGGTGAAAATATTAAGATTGATGAAAATAATAAAATTAGTGCTATTGGTGGTTCTACTGATTTAACTGATTATTATAAAAAAAAAGAAATAGATAAAAAATTAGAAGATACAAAAGCATTATTTCCAATTGCTTTTTCTATGAATGCTATTGGTCAAGAAATTCCTAATTTAGAAACTACTAATAAAACTATTGCTGGGGCTGTTAATGAATTAAAAGAAAAAATAAAAGACAAAAAATTTTCAAATGATTATTTTAAATATAATACTGAAACAAATGAAATTTTATTAAATGATGAAGAAAATTCATTACTTTGTAGGGATTTATTAGAAAATAATGAATATAAAATATTAAAAACTCAAAATAAAAAAATATTACAAGCAATTAATGAAATATTAGAAAAACAACCACAACCAACTCCAACTATAAATAATTGAAAAGAAGTAGGAACAAGAGAAAAAAATAAATGAGATTATTGACAAATTACTTATGATTTTGAAGAGAATAAACATTATAGAGTTTATTATTCTTGAAGTATATATAATCCAGTTTATACTATTCAAGAATTTATTATAACTAATAAAAAAATTGCTGGTGTACAAATACAAACCTTTAATGATAGTGCTAATATAGTAATTTTATCAGTTCAACATGCAAAATTGATTACTATTTATACTGTAAAAGGTAATTTAAAAGGTAATGTATGAAAATTAGAAGAATTACAGGAATAAGATTATGTTTTTTAAAATTATAAAAATTATTTTAGCTTTAATTGGAGTAATTCTATCATCTGCAACTGTTGGTTTAATTATATTTATTATTGTAAAAATTATATTAAAAATTAATCAAATATTTTAAAGAAAGGTGGTGAATATTATGTTAAGTTTATTTAAAAGAAAAGATAAAACAAATATTAGTGATAATCAAAATGAAAAAGTAAAATTTTTAACCAATAAAAATAAAAGTACTCATGCTTCTATTTTAAATTATTTTGGTTTTAATGATTTTAATCATGAAACTTATTTCACTGATTTTGTAGCAGAAAATAATGCTAATTTATATAATGCTCCATTAGATATTAATAATGAAACTATTAAACAATACTTAATTCAACAAGAATTTTATAGAAAAAATTGAAATTCTATTTTTAAATTAAGTAAATTAGGAATTAGTGGTTATTTAATTTATATTGCTAATGATGACTTATATTTTCAAGTAGTAGATATTCAACAAAGAGTTTATGATATTACTGGTAAATTAATTCAATGTACTATTTTTTATGATAACTATGAACAAAATGCACAAACAGTAAGACTATTTGAAGTTTATACATTAAACAATGAAGAAGTAACAATTAATCGTGCAATTTATAGTATTAGTGATAATAAAAAACAATTTCCATTAGATTTTAAATCATTTATTAATAATCCTAATCTATTACAAGAACAAACACTAAATATTAATTATATACCAATAGCAATTATGCGAAATAAAGCAAATGAGTTAGCAGATTGTGATAAAGTAATGGATAAAATTAAAGCATTAGATGTTATTTATGAGCAAATTGTTTTAGATAGCATTTTAAATTCACCTAAATTTATATTTAGTCAAACTTATGGTAATGTTCAATCAACATTAGAAGAAGCAGTAAGAACATTAGTTACTAAAAATTACATATTTAAAAGTGGTGGAGATAATAATGAACAAAACGAAAATATCAATATGACAAATAGTAATTTTAAAGGTAAAAATTTAACTGATATATATGATTGAAATGTTAATGAAATATTTAAACGTTGTGGTATTCATATACCAAGTCAAAAGAAATCTGCACAACAATCAGTTCTAGAAAGTACAGCTGTAAATATTTCAACCATTAATTATATTGAACAAAAATTATGGCAATTTAATATTGATATTCTTAAATTTATTCAAATATTAGTACGTTTAGATAAAGATTTATTAAATAGTAAAACATTTAATATTAATGATGAACAAGAAATTAATAATTTAACAGTTAAATTAAAATTATTTAATCCCGAAAATAACCAATTAATAGGAGAAAACAATGGAAAACAACAACAAACCACAAACGAAGTTTCCACAGAAACAAACTAAACTTAATCAAGCAGAAGTAGAAAATGATTATTTAATTGATAATATTCCTTATGATTTTACTAATATGATGAGTGCTACTAGTGACCCAGATATTAATAGAGCATACGATGAATTTAAAAAAAGAACAATATATATTTATGAAATTGAACGTTTATTTAAAAATAATGAAAATAATAGTTTAAAATTTTCAGCAAATACTATTAAAATTGGATTTATTGATATTGATAAAGTGTTAAAAACTACTGCTGTTGAAACATCTGATTTTACTATGCAATTAAATCAAAGAGCAAGTACTAATATTAATGACAATACAATTGAATATAGTATGACTGATATTAAAAATTTAATATTTCAAGAAATAAATTTATTAAATCAATTTAAGTTATATGCTGTATCTATCAATGAACCATTAACTGAAAATAATATTGATAATTTATATATCATTAATAATTATTCACAACCTTATCAAAATCCAAAAACAAGAAGTACTAAAAGTATAACTATTATAAAAATTAAAGACTTTAAAACAAGAGATGGTTATCCAATCATTATTAAATTACAAAAACCATTAGAAAAAGATACCAAGGTTAAAAGTATAACTTTAAAATTTCCTAAAACAATGTTATTTGGCAATATAAAAGTAAATGGTGAAATTGATGGATTAAAAGTATCACCAAATTTATTAATTGCTGATGATAACCAATTATTTCCATTATATGCTTTACCAATTCAAACTCAACCAAAAGTTAATATTTTACAACAATGATTTAGTGACCAAATTTTAGAGTGAAATATTGCTAAAAATTTCATTAATCAAAATTCTATTTTAGAATATTTAGATATTGGTGAAATTATACCTAATCCACCAGCACAAGAATTTAAACATGTTAAAAAAATTGAGTTTAAAAATGTTGAAACTATAACTACTAATGAAGACAAACAAATAGATAATATTCAAAAAGAACAATATTTTATGTTTTCTAAAGAAAATGAAAGTGATTACATATTAGCATATAATGATTGACAAAGTGGAGTTAATAAAGTTGGAGTTGGAGGAAGTAAAAACCAAAAAGTAAAAATGTCACAAGGTAAAACGGTACAAACTCATTGAAAAATTAATAATATTGATAGTGTATTATTAACTTATGATAAAGTTAAACCACTTACAACATTAGGAAAATTATTAATGGACATGTTAAGTTATACTTATAATTATCAAGCGAATTTTAAAGGTTATGACCCTAAATATGACGAAAAACATGATGATTTACCAGATATTACAAAATTAAGAAATGAATTTGAAAACCAAAAACCACATGATGTTATTACTAATTTATTTGAACAATGAAAATTAGATAATCCAGATTTTATTAATAATCCAAAAATAAAAAAATTTAAGCAAGTAGTTATGATGTTATCAAATTATATACTTTCTTACTTATCAATAAATAAAGGTTTAGATGATGATTATAAATTATTGTTACCCTATTATTTTGAAATAAAATCAAAACCAACAAGAAAATCAACTCATGATAGATGAAATTTTGAAAATGTTTATGTTGTTTTAAAATCTGAGTATTTTGATTTTACTGACCTTAATAATATTAAAATAAAAAACAAAAATATTAATCAAAATGAATGATTTAAACTAAGTAATAATCAATTTAATTGATTATCATTAACTAATGAACTAGAAAATAATAATATACCTTCATTATTACCACAAGATATGAGTTTAAGTAATGGTGAATATGGAAAGTATATGGTTAAAAGTATAATTAATAATGTTTTAGAATTATTAAAATTATTTAATAGTCAAAAACAATATTTTTCAAGTTGAGATTGATTTAATTTTGTTCAAAAAAATTATTTTAATGATACAGTTAAATTCAATATAGAAAAAGAAATTTCTAATTTACATAAAATAGAAATCTCAGGTATTTTTGGTGCTGGAAATTATGATATTTTATTAGAAATAGAAAATAAAATTATAAACATTAATAATATTTCATTATTTAATAATAATGATGAAACAATATCATATATTAATGTTGAATTTTAATCTCATCAAAAATATCCAGTAGGATACTTACCATCTCATTTTATATCTGTTTTATCTTTTTTATTATTTGCAAAATAAAATGAAACTGTACTTTTATCATAACGATGTTCTCATATAGTCCCCCCAAATACTGCAGTATGGTCTGGTTTTAAATAAAAACTTAATTTTTGTCTTCCGTCTTTACATGCAAAACCTAAGGCAATACATGCAAAAATTAATGCTATAATAGTTGTTATTTTATAGAAATTTCTTTTTATTCATTTTTTTATTTTAGAGTTTATTTTTTCTTGTTGTTGTTCAACTTCATTTTGAATATTTTTTAATATCTCTTTACTATCTTGCATTTTAATCTCCTTTTTTAACTTTTTATTTTTTCCCAATTTTTCAGAAGTTTTTAATCATTTTGGTAATAATTCATGTTCTAAATTAATTGCATGATTTTCACAAAGAAAAAGACTAAATGTTTTTGATTTTAAATCTAATAATACAATATTACTTCATTTGTTATTACAATTTTTACTTTGAGAAATAACATTCATTTTGTAAAATCTTTTTTAAAGATTTCAGTTTATTTATACTTTTTAACTCTTTTTCTCTATTTATCATATCTTATTCCCTTTTTCATAACATTTTATTATTTAATTGTACTTATTTTTGATTATTTTTACAAGTATGCTTTTAAATGCAAAATAACGCCTAAATTAAAGGCGTTATTTTGTGAGACCTATACTATTAATTATATTGAAATTGTTTATTATATTTTAAATATGAAAGCATTTTTTAAAATATTTTTTATTTTATTTAAAATAACACTTATATATTTATATAATAATTAAGTAAATTAATTTTTTAAATATATTTACAATAAATTTAGATTTTTTTAAAATAGTTAGGAGAAGTAAATGTGAATTTTAATTATAAATGAAATTTTAGAGAAGAAAGTGCAAAAATTGATAAATTAGTTTTAGAACATATAACAAATAAATGAGAAAAACGAGATTGAAGAATATTTAAAACAAGAGATAAAAAGAAATATAAAATTGTTGATTATCAATATCGAACTAGAAAAACATTATATGGAATGGTAACTTATAAAAGAAGAATTTATGAATATTTTGATGAAAAATTACAAAAATTAGTTCGTATTTGTTTAGTTGATGAATGACTAGAATTACCTAAATATAAAAGAATTGGTGAAGATGTTGAACAAACTATTATTCAATATTTTGCTGATGGAAAAAGATATCATGATATTTGTGCTATTTGTAAAAAAGCAGGTATTAGTGTTAGTACTATTCATAGAGTTTTTAAAAATTTAGAAGTAATTGAAGCAAATCCAGTAAAAGTAAAACTAGAAAAAAATCAACCTATTTTTGTAGCAATTGATGACGGTCATCGAAAATTTTGAAATTTTAAACGTAAAGGTATAAAACATTCTATGCGATTAATAGTAACATATACAGATAATATTAATCACAAAGTACAAAATAAAAGAGTAAAAGCAATTATAAGACCAACAAGAACAGCAATTGGAGTTAAAAAAACTGCTGAATTTGTTAAAGAACATTGTCAAAAATTTTATGAAAATGTTGAACAAGCAAAAATAATTATTTGTGGTGATAGTGCAGGATGAATTAAAGATGTAGCAGATTATTTAGGTGCACAGTTTGTTTTAGATAAATTCCATTTAATTAGAACATTATATCTTGGAATAATGGCGGGAAATAAAGGAAAATATTTAAAAGAATATAATTACTGTAAAAATTTAATTAATAATGGTCAATATGAACAATTAATTGATTATTTATATAAAGAATTAGATAATCATAAAAAATTAAAGAAAAAATATTTTAAAAATAATAAACAAGGTATTGAAAATCAAGGTGCAAAATGAAATATTGGTTGCTTTACTGAAACTAATATTTGACATGTTTTAAAAGAAATGCTTGGTAATAGAACTTATAATATTTCAATTTATATTAAAATGGTTATTTTTAAATGTAATAAAATAAATACAGAGATGCAATTATTATAAATTAAAATTTAACTTTTTTTTAAAAATCAAAATAGAATAAAACTTATTAAATGTGTTTTAATAAGAATTTTTTTTGTGTATAAATATTAAATTTATTTTTTAATGGTAATGTTTAGTAATCTGTGTAACTTACAAAAATAACTATGTTTAATTAATTCTAGTAAATATAATTAAATGACTAGAAAGAGTGAGTTACAGATGGCTAAAAAGCAAAATATTAATAATAATGATCCAATATCAAAAGCAGTAGATTTATTATTAGAAAATACTGAAGATTTAACAACAGTTTTTAAAGAGGGAGGATTGTATAAAGAATTAACAAAAAGATTAGTAGAAAAAATGTTGAATTCTGAGATGCAAAATTATTTGGGATATGAAAAGAATCAACATAGTAATAGTGACAATGCTCGTAATGGTATAAGTTCAAAAAAAATAATAACTCAACAAGGTAAAATTGAGATTGATGTACCACGAGATCGCAATAGTAATTTTAATCCTATAATAGTTGCAAAAAGACAAAGAAGATTTGATGGTTTTGATCAACAAGTTCTTTCTTTATATGCAAAAGGTATGACATTATCAGATATTAGAATGCAATTACAAGAGTTATATCATGGTGCTGATATTAGTGAAAGTGTTATTAGTCAAATTACTGATGATGTTATTGATGATGTAAAAGCATGGCAAAATCGACCATTAGAAAGTGTCTATCCGATTGTTTATTTTGATTGCATAGTAGTGAAAGTACGACAAGATAAAAGGATTATTAATAAATCAGTTTATATAGCTTTAGGAGTTGATTTAGAAGGTAAAAAAGATGTTTTAGGTTTATGAATTAGTGAAAATGAAGGTGCTAAATTTTGATTAGCAAATTTAACAGAAATGAAAAATCGTGGCTTAAATGATATTCTTATTGCCTGCAGTGATAATTTAACAGGCATGTCAGAAGCAATACAATCAGTTTATCTTAAAACAGAACATCAATTATGCATAGTTCATCAAATTAGAAATAGTTTGAAATATGTCTCATATAAGCATAGAAAATCTCTAGTTGCAGATTTAAAACCAATTTATACTGCATGTAGTGAAGAACAAGCAATGCAGGCTTTAGAATCCTTTGAAAATAAGTGAAATAAACAATATCCTCAAATTGCTAAATCTTGATATAAAAATTGAGATAATTTAATGGTTTTTATTAGTTATCCTACAGAAATCAAAAGAGTTATTTATACAACAAATGCTATTGAATCTGTAAATAGTCAATTACGAAAAGTTATCAGAAATAAAAAAGTTTTTCCTAATGATATGGCAGTTTTTAAAATATTTTATTTAGCAATTGAAAATATAACAAAAAAATGAACAATGCCCATTCAAAATTGAAATACAGCAATTGCTCATTTTATGATAAAATTTGAAGATAGAATTAATCTAAACTAGTACTTTGTAAAACAAAGATACACAGATTACATAAAAGCCTCTTTTTAATTTTTTAGTAATTTTTAAAAATAATCATTTTAGTTGCATTTAAGTTAAAAAAATTATATTATTTAAATACAATTTCATAAAATTCCAAATTATTTCTTGTCTAACATAATAATAAGACTATATGAATTAATTTATTCCGGATTTTTGACAATCTCCCTTGAATATATAACAATTCCGTTATTACCAATACCAGCGGGGTCAATACCAATAATTAAGTCATATTGCATTAATTAAGTTAACCTCTAATAACTGTTTTAATAATTTCTAAATCACAATTACATCAACAATATTTACATTCTTCAATAAATTCTTTATGACCACAAACTAAATTATCTTTTTGTAAACTATCAATAAGTTTAATTAATCCTACTCTATATTCAATATCATCACTATCCGTTATGCAAATCGTTCCTCTTTTAGTTAAATATTCTTTATCCATACTTATACCTCCTACTTAACCTAACATTTAAAATACAGTCATAACAAATTGCTTTACCGTTTTTGTCTCTTAAAAAATATTTTCTTGTTTTTATATCATTAGTATTAAAGAATAAATAATCTAATTTATTTTGTTTACATGTTCAACAAAAATACTTTTTCATTATGAGTTGAAATTTCCTTATAAGAAGTAACTATATAATTAATTGGTAAATCATCATGTTTATATGGATTATTTATTTTAAAACCTTTTCTGTTTTCTTCTCACGTAATGTTATATTTAAAACAAGGATTAGTAATTTTAGTTTTGTTATCTGTTATTTCACCCATAAATCAACTATTATGCTGTTCATAAAATGTTAATGGTTCAAGTTTTATATCATTAAGATAATATTCTTTTGGAGCAATTGGTTTATTAACAATTATTTTTTGGTCTTTAATATATGGTTCTAATAATTTTATGAATTCATTACCACTTAATTCTCTTTTAATATTTTCTAAATTAAAAACTCAATATGTGTAATTGTTATCAACAATAAAAGAATTATTTTTAATCATTCATTTTGGAAGTGATAATTTATATTCAACATAATCAATAAGAATAGATTGTGGTTTATCTTTTATAATTTGTTCTTTTTTAAATTCTATTTGCATAATAATTCTTTCCTAATATGTCCTGTTGCTTCTAGCATAAAGGACATATATTTTAATTTTTAGATTATTAATAATACTACTATTCGTTTTATTCATTCCAGTAATTCTGGGCTCAAAAATAAATTGTGAAATTTTAAAAAACATTGAGGCATTCGATTCAATATTTATTTAATTTGTGTTTAACAAATTAATACTTTAATTGAACCGGCACCGCTCAATTTTTTTTTACAAGTTTGAAATTTATTTTCTCGCCCAAAAAATTTTTAAAAAAAAATAAAAAATAAAACCAACACTTGCTCACTGGGGAGTGGCAAGGTTGGTTAAATAAAGAATAGAAATAATACAATAGGTCCCTACAACAGGTCTATATATACTAGTTTCCAATTCGCTCCCACCCCAAGAATTACCATTACTGGTTAGTATAATTTATTAGGTATCACTCCACTTTTTATTTATCCATGCAAGTCCACATGCTAGCTACTATTTTTAACAACTGTGTTGTAGTTCACTTTTTTAGTTCCCTAACACGTTTTGATAATAGCGTTAAAGACGGTTATTAATTATTAACTTTCTCCTACTTGGTCACTGCGTGTAGTAGATATTTAAAGGATGTTAATAATAAAAAATTTTAAAATTTTACAATTACAAAAAAAGACAAGATTTTTATTTTCGTCTTTTGTCATTTATTTTTAATTTAAGGGTTTAAAAAAGAAAGGAGCTATTTTTAAAACTTTTTAGTTATCGACATCTTCGCCACGCTCCCTAAAAATTTCTAAATTTTCTTTAAATTTTCTAATCTTATTTTCAATATCACTTATTGAAACATTTGTTGTCTCTATCTCTAGAATAATTTTAAACCTCTCTTTCTTTTCTTTCAAAAATAAAAAACCACTTGCTTTAAAACTAAAGCAATGGCCAAACACTTTTATTTTTGTAATTACATTTTATAGAAATTATAATTATAGTTAAGGAATATACTTACTTATACTATTGAATATAATAAAGAAATTTTTATCTTTGATTCTTATTATTTTTAATGTTAAAATTATTCAAATTAAATATGTAAAATGCCTTTTATATATAAAATTATTAACAAGCAAAGTACGAAAAATTTAAAGATTACATTTTATAAATAAAATAATATAAAATAATATTAGAAGGATATGGGCAAACAGATAGGCTTGATTTTTATGAACGCAAAAGAATTAATTGCAAGAGTATCAGATAAAACTAAATTTAACATTCAAGATATTGAAATAGTTTTTAATTGTGTAATTGAAGAAATTAAAAATATTAACCAACTAGGTAAAGTAATTACTATTCCTAATTTTGGTACTTTTAAAATCAAAAAAGTAAAACCCTGTTTACGACGAAATAGTAAAAATAATGGACAACACGTAGTTAGCAAATACAAATATATTAAATTTATACCTTATAAAAAATATAAAAAATATATTCGTTGTAAACCAAAACCAACAATACTAAATAATGTCGACTATTAAAATGTATGACCTAAAATGTGAGGAAAACAAATGAAACAAAGTAGTATTAATAGAATAAAATTAAGACAAAAAGTTAATATAAATTCAATTGAAATGTTTAAAGCATGCTTGCAATATAATTCACAATTTCAACCGAAAGTTAAAATTGAATTAGCAAAATGGCCAATGTATTTTGAATATTGAGAATACCTAGAAAAACATGAAAATATAATTCCTTTTTCAATTAAAACATCAATTGATAATTTAACATTATACGGTAATTTTTTAAAAAGTCCCCTTAAAAATGAAAATAATAATAAAACAATAATTCTATTACACGGAATAACTAATACAAGATTTTGAATATTTAAACAAGCTTTCATTTTTTTACGTGCTGGCTACAATGTTATTTGATATGATGCTCGTAACCATGGTGAAAGTGATGCATCACCAACAACTTTTGGTTTAAAAGAATCACAAGATTTACAAGACATTATTGAATACTGTTGTAAAACATATAAACAAGAAACTACTGCTTTAGGATTATATGGTTTTTCATTAGGTGGCGCAACAGTAGTAATGTGAAGCAATTTATATGCAAAACATAAAATTAATCAAAAAGTAAAATTCATTATTTCTGATTGTACATTTAGTCGCTTAGATCGTACCTATAGTGAAAAACTATACAACTATGCTTTCTTACCTACTAATTTAATGCTGAAATTAAGTCGTAAAAAAGCACAAAAAACATTTGGTGTTGATGGTTTACAAGAAATACAACCAATTAAATATTTAAAATTAATACCTGATATGCCAATGTTATTTCTTCACGGTCAAAATGATCACTTTATTAACTACACTAATGCTAACGAATTATTTCAAGAAAAAATTCGCTATGAAATACCAAAAAAAAGTTCATTATACACTATCCTTGATGCTAACCACGGTCAAAGTTTTTTAATTGGTGATTTAGACCACACAGTTGTTAATGAATATAATTTAGTAACTGATAAGGGTATTAGTGACACTACTTTAGAATTTGTTCAAAAATGAATCAATACTTAAGATAAACACTATTAATTGATTTTTTTATTAAATATATATTAGACTTCTTGCAAAACCTATCTATTAAAAATTTAATTTTTAAAATAAAATTAAAAATAAAAAAGATAGGTAATCTATGATGTTTGATAAATTAAAAACTATTAACAATCCAGAATTATTAAGGACATATTCCGTAATTAAATTTAATTAATTGTCAATAAAATTGTTTTAAAAGTATTTAGTGTTATTGAATATAGAAATAAATATTTTTTGAAAAAATAGTTTAAAAAATGAGTTTACATTTTAAACAAAAAATTGTTAATAATATTTTTATATTAACTCGATAAAAATTTAAATTTTAAAAAAATATTTTTAATATTTTTTTATTTTAATGGTTTTATTTTATTAAAAATTTCACAAAGTAAGTTAAATCTTAAGTACATAAGTCTAAATTTAGATTTTCTAGATTTATTTACTAAAATTTTGAATCTTTTCAATCAAGCAAAGACATGTTCAACTTTAATTCTAATTTTAGATACAATCTTATTGTATTTTCTTTCTTGTTTAGTTAATTTTTTATTTTTAGTTCTTTTAATTGGTATTATTGTATTTTTATAAATATTTTGTATACCTTGATATCCTAAATCACCAATAATTATTGTTTTTTCTGAAAATTCAAGATTTGAATTTTTTAATATTTGAAAATCATGCACTTTACCATTATCAGCAAAAATATCAACAATTTTTTTATTAAAAAAATCATATACAATTTGAAATTTTATAGAATACATTCAACTTTTACCAGAAAAATATTCTAACTGTAGTTTTTTTTAGTTGGTCTTTCAATTTCAATCTCAGTTGAATCAATTAAATAAAATTGAAATTCATTTGAATTTTCTTGTTTTTTATCAATTTTTAATTTATATCTTTCTTTTAAAAATTGGTAATCTTTGTGGTTACTAAGTTTATTTTCTACTCAAGTAATATTTCGAAAACAACTTGATGGGCTCATTTTAGATTTAATACTCATTTGAAAAAAAGTATAATATTCTTTTCAGTATAATAAAGTCATCATTAATCTTTCTTCTACTGAAAGTTTATTTTTTCGACCTTTATTTTTTTCTAATTTTTCTATTTCAATTAATTTTTCTAACATTTCATTAAAATGAAAACGTTTTATACCAAAATATCTATAAAATTCTTCATTTTTTAATTTTTTTAAATTTTCAAAAATCATTTTTATCAACACTTTTCTAAATTTATTGTTAATAACAAAATTATAAAATAAATTTTAAAATTATTAATTGACTTTTAAAAAATTTAATTACGGAATATGTCTTAAGATTAACTGGTATAAATGATATTATTTTTAATAAAATTCTAGAAATTTTAAAGACAGAAGAAGTAAAAAAGTTTAAAAATGGTGGTACACCTAATAAATTATCATTAGAAAATCGTTTATTAATGACTTTAGAATATTGAAGAGAGTATAGAACTTATTTTCATATTGCTAAAAGTTATGGAATTAGTGAAAGTAGTTGCTATAGGAATATCAAGTGAATAGAAAATACTTTAATAAAACATCCTGATTTTCAACAACTTGATGGGCAAAAATCACTGTTAAATAATAATTTTAAAGATAAAACAGTTATCATTGATGTGACTGAAAGTACTATTCAACGCCCAAAAAAAGTCAAAAACAATATTATTCAGGAAAAAAGAAAAAACATACAATAAAAACTCAGGTCATAATTGAAAAAGATAGTAAAAAAATTATAAGTTCTTATTTTTCTTATGGTAAAAATCATGATTTTAAAATTTTAAAAAATTCAAAAACGAAATTTTTATCAGAAACAACTATTTTAGTAGATTTAGGATATCAAGGTATACAAAACATATATAAAAATGTCTTATTACCTAAACGAAAATCAAAGAAAAACCCTTTAACTAAAGAAGAAAAGAAAAATAATAAGGCTATTTCAAAAATGAGAGTTGTTATTGAACATGTTTTTGCGATTCTTAAAAAATTTAAAATTATTAGTGAAAAATATCGAAATAGAAGAAAAAAATTTGCATTAAGATTTAATTTAATAGCTTCAATTTATAATTTACAATTATTAATTTAAATATATTTGATAATTTAATATTTTATTTTTTTATTTGAAATAATAATTTTTGTTGTATTTTAATGACAAAAAATAAAACATATTTTGAACAATAATTTTTAAAAAATATTAAAAGTGTTATTAAAATAAATTTTTAAACTTAAAAAATGTGATTAATATCATAGTTTTGCAAGAAGTCTATTATAATTAATGAGAGTGGAGCGATGATAAAAATGAAAATTAAAGTTATTATTATTGGTGCTGGTGCGACTGGGATGGGAGTTGCGAGTAAATTATTACGTAGTGAAAAAAATAGTGATAAAAACTTTGATATCCATGTTTATCAAGAAAAAAACTATATTTCACTTGGTGCTTGTGGTATTCCTTATTATATTGCTAATGAATTTAATGATAAAAAACTTTTAAATGACCGTACAAAAAAAGATTTTTCAGAAAAAACTAATAATAAAAATAAAATTAAAATTCATTTAAATCAAAATGTTATTAAAGTCGATACAGTAAAACAAGAAATTCATGTCAAAAAAACAATAGACGATAAAACTAAAGCAAAAGTTGTATCTTATCATGCCTTAGTTATTGCAACAGGAGCCAAACCAAAAATTCCGCCACCTTTTAGTCATGGTATTTTACCACATAATGTTTATAATGTTTTTACTAAAGAAGATGCCATAAATCTAAAAAAAGCAATGAAAAATGCTAAAAAAATAGTTATTATTGGTGGTGGATTTATTGGCATGGAAATGGCAGAAGCGTGCTTAAAACAAAAAAAAGATGTCACAATCGTTGAAATGAAAGATCGATTAATGGCAGACGTTGTTGATAAAGAATTTAGTCAATTAATTTATGATGAACTAACCAAAAAAAATATTAATCATAAAACTAAATCAAAAAACAATGTCACTATTTTACTAAACTATCAAGTTGAAGAACTAATGATGACTCATAATAATGTTAATGATTTGCGTTTAAGAAGTGTAAATGATAAAAAAAATGGAAAAACAATACCTTGTGATTTAGTAATACTAGCAGTTGGTTTTGAACCAAATACGAATTTTTACAAAATAGCAATATTGAATTAAACAAAAATAAAGCAATTATTATTAACGAATTCTGTCAAATTCCTTCTAAAGAAAATGTTACAAAAAAGTTTTCAAATATGTATAGTGGTGGTGATTGTGCACAAATATATAGTCAATTTGATAAATCATCAATATATGTTCCCTTGGCAACTAATGCTAATAAAATGGCACGTATTATTGCTGATAATATTAAAAACCCAGAACATAAATATCCAGGAACTTTAGGGTCAAGTATTTTACGTGTTGGTAATTTAGAAATAACAAAAACTGGTAGTTTTGATACGATTGATAAAAATAAAATTGGTAGTGTTTATATTAAAGATTATGATCTACCAAGATACTTAAAACAATCTCGTCCTTTATACTTAAAACTATTTTATGATAAAACAAATTTCCAATTACTGGCAGCACAAATGGCAGGTTATAATCATGCCACATTAAGAATTAATGCTCTTGCTACTGCCATTTGAAATAAAATGGACATCCGTGATTTACAAAATTTAGATTTAGTTTATTCACCTTCTTTTGCTCGTACTAGTGATATTATTCATATAGCAAGCAGAAAAGTAACATCGTCATAACCTATAAAAAAATAAAAAGAATGAGGTAGCAACTATGACAACTCTTAGTAGTGACAATATTAACTTATTAAGAGACTTTGTTGGTATTTCACACTGACAAAGTCTAATCGGGATAATTGTCTTTTTTAGTATTATCCTAGCACTTTCTATTTTTATTAAAAAAACTAAACCTAAATTTCCAATTCGTATTTTTACTGGAATGGGATTAGGACTAATTTTTGGTATTACTATCCAAGCTATTACTGGTTTTAATAGTCATAACATTACTTATCCTAACTTACCTGGAACACCAATAAAACCTAATCCTGACTATATACCCTGAGTTGCAGAAATTGTACACTGAATTGAATTATTAAAAACTATTTTTATTATTGGTATTACTATGTTAACTATTCCATTAGTATTTTTAGCTATCGCTAGAATTACTAGTAAAAAAAATAGTAACTCAAAAACAATAACTAAAGTTTCAGGAGTTGGTATTACTATTTTATTAATAAATGTGGCTATTGCTTTTACTATTGCCTTTGGCCTAGGAATTGCTTTTAAAATTGGCCAAGGTTTTAATTTAACTGATGGTGGTAGTTACGATAAAACTACTGCCAAAACAATTCCCGAAATTATCATTAGTTACGTTCCTAGCAGCTTAATTGGTGTTTTTACTCAAACATTAATTATTCCAATCATTGTCCTTGGTGCTTTAATTGGATTTGCAATTAAAAAACTAACTAAGCATAATGAAGAACGAATGGACAAAGCAAGAAACACTTTAGAAACAATGTGAAAAATTATTATTTCAATATTAATGATGTTTATTAAAATTATGCCATTTGCTGTTATGAGTATGCTAGCAACAGCAATTATTAATCAACCAATTGGTGCACTTGCTAATATTGGCATTATTATTGGAGTTGCTTATTTAGCACTACTTATTATTTTCTTATGACATTTATTATCATTATATTTATTTGGTATTAATCCTTATCGTTGATTAGTAAAAGCACAGAAACCAATTATTGCTGGTTTTACAACGCAGTCTTCTAATGCCGCTTTACCAATCGCTATGAATACTTTAAAAGAAGATTTAAAAGTGAAAGAAGAAGGTAGTGATACAGTAATGCCGGTTTCAACAACAATAGGTTTAAGTGGCTGTGCTGGAGTGCAAGCTGGAATTATTTTATCTTTCTTATGATTTACTGTTATCCTTCCTGGTAATTTTCCCAACTGAACAATCGCTATTTTATTTATTAATGGCTTAATTGTAACACTAGTTGCTTCATTAGGAATTGCGGGAGTACCAGGAACTGCTGCTGTTGTAACAGCTGGTGTTTTAGGTGGTCTTGGTTTTGGTAGCTATTATGCTGCTGTTTATGGTATTATTGGTGCCTTAGATGGTTTATTTGATATGGGCAGAACTGCAGTTAATATTTCTGGTGGTTTACAAGCTACTGTTATTGTTTCTCGCAATCAAGAATTAATTGAAGATGAAAAACTTTTATTAAAAAAATACCCTTTTAGGGGTTTACACATTTTAACAAAGAAAGTTGGAGCCAAATTGTTAATTAGATCTGAAAAAAATGATAAGATTCAAGCATTAAAAAAAGATACTAAAGTTAAAATTGAAGCATTAAAAAAAGTAAAAAATAGTGAGAATGATATTAAATTTTTAAAAGAACAGTTAAAAAAAGATATTAAAGCAATTAAGAATGACAAAGACATCTAAAATATAAATTTTATTTATAAAAAATAAAACCATTTAGAAATGTAAATTAATAATTTCATAATTATGTTATATTATTATAGTTAAAATTATTTTTTAAATTATAAAATAATTTTATTTTTTTATATTACTTTTTTAATTATATCTTAATATTACAAAATAAGAAAATAAAAACCTATTTACTTAAAATATTGATAATATAAAACATTACACACATTTATTTTCTACTTGACTTTTTAAAATTTCAATTATGGAATAAGTCTAGTTCTTTATTGCTTTATTTTTATAAAATTTTATTAATCTCAATAGATATTTAGATTAATAAAAATGTAAAAACTTAAAAAAGGTTTTTTAACTCATTGCTTTATTTTAAAAATAAATGAGTTTTTATGTTTAAACAAGAGGTATTTAAAATGAAGTATTTTAGTCCAACTTATTGATTTAAGTTACTAATATTAAGTGCACCATTTTTTAATGAAGAAACTACCAAATCAATTGATAATAAAGATATTAAAGATTGAACAAATACTAGTTTAGATTCAATAAGTGATCAATTAAATTTTTATAATTAATAATCAAACAAATTTCATGAATTATCAACAATCTTTAAAAACACAAACATTAGATAATAATTTAAATTCAGAAAATTCAATAAATAAATATAAAGCACATTATACATCTACGATGAAAAGAGATAATTATAATTTAAATCTAGAAGATATAATTCCACAAATACAAACATTTACTACAAAACAAGGACAAGAGTTTACTGAAGAACAAATGATAGTATTTGATGAAAAAAGACAATTAAATAATAATACTATAAAATTAATCAATAAAGAACAAGATTTACCAACAATTGCTAATCATACAGATGAAATTTCAAAAAATATTAAAATATATTTATAACATATTAGACTTCTTGCAAACCCTATCTATTAAAAATTTAATTTTTAAAATAAAATTAAAAATAAAAAAGATAGGTAATCTATGATGTTTGATAAATTAAAAACTATTAACAATCCAGAATTATTAAGATTAACTGGTATAAATGATATTATTTTTAATAAAATTCTAGAAATTTTAAAGACAGAAGAAGTAAAAAAGTTTAAAAATGGTGGTACACCTAATAAATTATCATTAGAAAATCGTTTATTAATGACTTTAGAATATTGAAGAGAGTATCGAACTTATTTTCATATTGCTAAAAGTTATGGAATTAGTGAAAGTAGTTGCTATAGGAATATCAAGTGAATAGAAAATACTTTAATAAAACATCCTGATTTTCAACAACTTGATGGGCAAAAATCACTGTTAAATAATAATTTTAAAGATAAAACAGTTATCATTGATGTGACTGAAAGTACTATTCAACGCCCAAAAAAAGTCAAAAACAATATTATTCAGGAAAAAAGAAAAAACATACAATAAAAACTCAAGTCATAATTGAAAAAGATAGTAAAAAAATTATAAGTTCTTATTTTTCTTATGGTAAAAATCATGATTTTAAAATTTTAAAAAATTCAAAAACGAAATTTTTATCAGAAACAACTATTTTAGTAGATTTAGGATATCAAGGTATACAAAACATACATAAAAATGTTGGAATGGCAACACTTTTTAGGACTATTTTTTGGTAAACATTTGTTGTTGATATTTAACTGGAGTTAAGTAGTTTAAAGTGCTGTGAATTCTTATATTGTTATATCAATTGATGTAATCAAATAATTCTAATTTTAATTGGATTAATGATGTAAAATTTTTATCATTAATAAATTCGGTTTTAAAAGTTTTAAAAGTTGCTTCAGCAACAGCATTATCATAAGGACAACCTTTTTTACTTAAAAGACATATTCCGTAATTAAATTTTTTAAAAGTCAATTAATAATTTTAAAATTTATTTTATAATTTTGTTATTAACAATAAATTTAGAAAAGTGTTGATAAAAATGATTTTTGAAAATTTAAAAAAATTAAAAAATGAAGAATTTTATAGATATTTTGGTATAAAACGTTTTCATTTTAATGAAATGTTAGAAAAATTAATTGAAATAGAAAAATTAGAAAAAAATAAAGGTCGAAAAAATAAACTTTCAGTAGAAGAAAGATTAATGATGACTTTATTATACTGAAAAGAATATTATACTTTTTTTCAAATGAGTATTAAATCTAAAATGAGCCCATCAAGTTGTTTTCGAAATATTACTTGAGTAGAAAATAAACTTAGTAACCACAAAGATTACCAATTTTTAAAAGAAAGATATAAATTAAAAATTGATAAAAAACAAGAAAATTCAAATGAATTTCAATTTTATTTAATTGATTCAACTGAGATTGAAATTGAAAGACCAACTAAAAAAAACTACAGTTAGAATATTTTTCTGGTAAAAGTTGAATGTATTCTATAAAATTTCAAATTGTATATGATTTTTTTAATAAAAAAATTGTTGATATTTTTGCTGATAATGGTAAAGTGCATGATTTTCAAATATTAAAAAATTCAAATCTTGAATTTTCAGAAAAAACAATAATTATTGGTGATTTAGGATATCAAGGTATACAAAATATTTATAAAAATACAATAATACCAATTAAAAGAACTAAAAATAAAAAATTAACTAAACAAGAAAGAAAATACAATAAGATTGTATCTAAAATTAGAATTAAAGTTGAACATGTCTTTGCTTGATTGAAAAGATTCAAAATTTTAGTAAATAAATGTAGAAAATCTAAATTTAGACTTATGTACTTAAGATTTAACTTACTTTGTGAAATTTTTAATAAAATAAAACCATTAAAATAAAAAAAATATTAAAAATATTTTTTTAAAATTTAAATTTTTATCGAGTTAATATAAAAATATTATTAACAATTTTTTGTTTAAAATGTAAACTCATTTTTTAAACTATTTTTTCAAAAAATATTTATTTCTATATTCAATAACACTAAATAGTTTTAAAACAATTTTATTGACAATTAATTAAATTTAATTACGGAATATGTCCAAAGAACGGTTAATGTTGAATGCTAGTAAAAGTTTATCAATAATTTTATTGTTAAATTCATTACCGCGATCACTATGAAATATTTGAATATCTTTTAAACAGCGATTTGATTGCATAAATGCTTGATGTACTAATGATGCATCTTTTTTAACTCCAACACTATGTCCGATAATTTCGCGGTTAAATAGGTCTATTAATAGGCAAATATAGTTTCACCTACCATTAACTTGTACATAAGTTAAATCACTAACAATAACTTCATTTTTAATCCTATTCTTAAATTTTCTATTAACAAGATTAGTTATTTGACTATCGTTAACTTTGTTATTATGATTTTTGAATGATAATTTAGTATATTTTGATATTAAATTATGTTCATTCATAATTTTTTTAATTTTTCTGCGCGATAAATAAATTTCTTGGTTTTCTAGAATTTTTTTTAATCTTCTAGTACCATAAACTTCTTTATTTTCTTTAAAAGCACTAATAACAGCTTCATCATAAATATTATTTTTGATTTTATTTTCTTTTTTCTTTAAATTAAAATAATATGTTGATTTAGATATTTTTAAAAAACGACACATTGTGCGAATTTTATATTTAGCTTTATTTTTGACAATAATTTCTATTTTCTGCCTATTATTAGTGCTGCTTGCTTTAAAATATCATTTTCCATTCGTAATTGCTTTAATTCTTTTCTTAATTTAATTAATTCATTTTCTTCAAAAGAACGATTATCTTTAGTTTTAAAACTTCCTGAATTACTAAATTGCTTAATTCAATTGTAAGTAGCTGCTCTTGTAACATTATATTTTTTAGCAAGGCAAGATACTGATTTGCCACTTTGATATAAAGCTACTATTTGTTTTTTAAATTCATCGGTATATGAGTTAATATTGGCCATAATTATAGTTCCTTTCTTTTAACAAATTTGTTTACTTGTCTACGTAATTAGTGTCCAATAAATTGTAACCCATCCAATGTCTTATTACCTAAACGAAAATCAAAGAAAAACCCTTTAACTAAAGAAGAAAAGAAAAATAATAAGGCTATTTCAAAAATGAGAGTTGTTATTGAACATGTTTTTGCGATTCTTAAAAAATTTAAAATTATTAGTGAAAAATATCGAAATAGAAGAAAAAAATTTGCATTAAGATTTAATTTAATAGCTTCAATTTATAATTTACAATTATTAATTTAAATATATTTGATAATTTAATATTTTATTTTTTTATTTGAAATAATAATTTTTGTTGTATTTTAATGACAAAAAATAAAACATATTTTGAACAATAATTTTTAAAAAATATTAAAAGTGTTATTAAAATAAATTTTTAAACTTAAAAAATGTGATTAATATCATAGTTTTGCAAGAAGTCTATTATAAATTTTAATTAAATCTATAAATATTTATTTAAATGTTTTGAATAGTGTTGTTACTACTTCTATCGGTTCTTCCATTTTTAATAACACTAATGTTTTTGAAACTTCTACCACTTTTATACAAACTTCTGCTTTGGTTCTAGCTACAGTAACTTTATTTCATAATAACACTGTTTCTTTTGAAATATCAAATACTGTAGCTATCTTTATTTCATTTTCTAAATGCTTTTAACATATCTTTTGCTTCTTTTGTTCCTAATTTTAATGATTTAAATTTTTGTTTTCATAACTCTAATTCTTATCACTCTTCTTCTCTAACTTATGTTCATGATTTCAGTATTGCTGTTAATTCATCAAATATTTTCTTTGTTCCCACACATAAACCATATATTAACCTTGCAATATTAATTCAAATAGTTCCATAATGAATAAATTTTCCTTCTTAATTAAAATAAAAAAATATAAATCTTTTAAAAATAAAATAATAAGGTTTTAAAAACTATATTAAAATTTAATATTTAATTCTAAACAAAAAATGATAAAATTTATTTATTATTATAAATATAAAAAGAGGTATTATGAAAGTTTTTAAACGTATCATTACTGCTATTTCTGTACTTTTATGTATTACAATTATTTGAATTCCTATTCATTTTTTCTTAAAAACTTTAATATATGGAGATAAACGAGAAAATCAAAGAAATTAAAAAAAACATCAATTATGATGTTTTTTTTAATTTTAAATTAATAGAAAAATATAACTTAAATTACACTTCCAATAAAAAATTATTTATTTTTTCAAAAACAATATTCATATTTAATTTCTTAGGTTTAAAAGAACCATTGTTATTAATTTTCATAAACATTTCTTTAAAATTGTTTTAAAACTATTTAGTGTTATTGAATATAGAAATAAATATTTTTTGAAAAAATAGTTTAAAAAATGAGTTTACATTTTAAACAAAAAATTGTTAATAATATTTTTATATTAACTCGATAAAAATTTAAATTTTAAAAAAATATTTTTAATATTTTTTTTATTTTAATGGTTTTATTTTATTAAAAATTTCACAAAGTAAGTTAAATCTTAAGTACATAAGTCTAAATTTAGATTTTCTACATTTATTTACTAAAATTTTGAATCTTTTCAATCAAGCAAAGACATGTTCAACTTTAATTCTAATTTTAGATACAATCTTATTGTATTTTCTTTCTTGTTTAGTTAATTTTTTATTTTTAGTTCTTTTAATTGGTATTATTGTATTTTTATAAATATTTTGTATACCTTGATATCCTAAATCACCAATAATTATTGTTTTTTCTGAAAATTCAAGATTTGAATTTTTTAATATTTGAAAATCATGCACTTTACCATTATCAGCAAAAATATCAACAATTTTTTTATTAAAAAAATCATATACAATTTGAAATTTTATAGAATACATTCAACTTTTACCAGAAAAATATTCTAACTGTAGTTTTTTTTAGTTGGTCTTTCAATTTCAATCTCAGTTGAATCAATTAAATAAAATTGAAATTCATTTGAATTTTCTTGTTTTTTATCAATTTTTAATTTATATCTTTCTTTTAAAAATTGGTAATCTTTGTGGTTACTAAGTTTATTTTCTACTCAAGTAATATTTCGAAAACAACTTGATGGGCTCATTTTAGATTTAATACTCATTTGAAAAAAAGTATAATATTCTTTTCAGTATAATAAAGTCATCATTAATCTTTCTTCTACTGAAAGTTTATTTTTTCGACCTTTATTTTTTTCTAATTTTTCTATTTCAATTAATTTTTCTAACATTTCATTAAAATGAAAACGTTTTATACCAAAATATCTATAAAATTCTTCATTTTTTAATTTTTTTAAATTTTCAAAAATCATTTTTATCAACACTTTTCTAAATTTATTGTTAATAACAAAATTATAAAATAAATTTTAAAATTATTAATTGACTTTTAAAAAATTTAATTACGGAATATGTCTTTTATACCACAAAGAAAGTTGTTCATAAAAATCTTTATTTATTTTATCCTTATTTTTAATTGTCATCATCATAATTTCATATCAATTTAAATTACATTTATATGGCTGAAAACCTTTTAAATCTCATTGTATGCAACATTCAATAATTAAAAAATCAGGAGTTGCAACAAATTCAAAATCATTGTATTTAGTATAACATTTAAATAATGAATTAACATAATGATTTCGTTTTTGCATTTCTAATTCTCATTTACATAAAAGTAAATTAAAGTAGTTGCGTTCCAAATCTAAAAATGGTTGCATTGCCATATTTGTAATTTTTTTATTTAAACAATGATCATACATTAGTAATTTCTTACGTAATGCAGTTAAACTCATATCTGGTGTATAACTAAATAATTCATACGGAATAATTCTCATTATTAATTTTCCATTCTATATTATTTAACTTTTACTTTATTTTGTTCTTTTTTAATTAATTTAATAGACTTCTTGCAAAACTATGATATTAATCACATTTTTTAAGTTTAAAAATTTATTTTAATAACACTTTTAATATTTTTTAAAAATTATTGTTCAAAATATGTTTTATTTTTTGTCATTAAAATACAACAAAAATTATTATTTCAAATAAAAAAATAAAATATTAAATTATCAAATATATTTAAATTAATAATTGTAAATTATAAATTAAAGCTATTAAATTAAATCTTAATGCAAATTTTTTTCTTCTATTTCGATATTTTTCACTAATAATTTTAAATTTTTTAAGAATCGCAAAAACATGTTCAATAACAACTCTCATTTTTGAAATAGCCTTATTATTTTTCTTTTCTTCTTTAGTTAAAGGGTTTTTCTTTGATTTTCGTTTAGGTAATAAGACATTTTTATGTATGTTTTGTATACCTTGATATCCTAAATCTACTAAAATAGTTGTTTCTGATAAAAATTTCGTTTTTGAATTTTTTAAAATTTTAAAATCATGATTTTTACCATAAGAAAAATAAGAACTTATAATTTTTTTACTATCTTTTTCAATTATGACTTGAGTTTTTATTGTATGTTTTTTCTTTTTTCCTGAATAATATTGTTTTTGACTTTTTTTGGGCGTTGAATAGTACTTTCAGTCACATCAATGATAACTGTTTTATCTTTAAAATTATTATTTAACAGTGATTTTTGCCCATCAAGTTGTTGAAAATCAGGATGTTTTATTAAAGTATTTTCTATTCAATTGATATTCCTATAGCAACTACTTTCACTAATTCCATAACTTTTAGCAATATGAAAATAAGTTCGATACTCTCTTCAATATTCTAAAGTCATTAATAAACGATTTTCTAATGATAATTTATTAGGTGTACCACCATTTTTAAACTTTTTTACTTCTTCTGTCTTTAAAATTTCTAGAATTTTATTAAAAATAATATCATTTATACCAGTTAATCTTAATAATTCTGGATTGTTAATAGTTTTTAATTTATCAAACATCATAGATTACCTATCTTTTTTATTTTTAATTTTATTTTAAAAATTAAATTTTTAATAGATAGGTTTTGCAAGAAGTCTATTAACTAAAAGTCTAATTCCTTTATACACTTCTAATAATCACATTGGTATTGTTGATAAAGCAATACAAAGTAATCAATCAACTGCACGAAAACCAGCACCAATACCAAAAGCATTGCTAACAACAGGTGTAAAAATAATAAAAGTATTAATAGCAAAAGCACTAATCGCCGCAACTCAAATATATTTATTTTTTCAAGTAATCTTATTAAAAATACTTGTATTAGCACCTGAAACAAAAGAAAATGCATAAAAAACAGGAGCATTAGTCATTATAACAAAAACAAAACCTTCACTATTATTTTCATGTAAAATTTGAGGTAAAAAATGAAAAGCTAATAGTAACAAGGTACTTAATATTATACTAACAATACCAATAAATCCTCAACTACCAGTAAGAATTCTATCATTCCGTTTCGTTGGTTTTCTAAGCATTAAATCAGGGTTATTAGGTCCCATTGACATTGGAATTGCAATAACAGATTCAACAATTAAATTAATTCATAAAATTTGAATTGGTTGCAATAATTCATTTCATCCAAAAATAGCACCAATAACAATTGAAAATACTTGGGCCATATTAGTAATTAAAATAAAAATAAGAATTCTTTTAATTTTACTGTAAATATTACGCCCTTCTTCAATAGCATCAACAATAGTAGCAAAATTATCATCAGTTAATACTATTTGTGAAGATTCTTTAGCAACATCGGTTCCCGTAATACCCATCGCTACTCCAATATCTGCCGCTTTTAAACTAGGAGCATCATTAACACCATCACCAGTCATCGAAACAACCTTATTATGACTCTGTAATGCTTTAACAATCTTAACTTTATGTTCAGGAGAAACACGAGCAAAAACTCGATATTGATTAATATTAGCATTAAATGATTCTTCTGGAATATCATCAATTGTATTACCACTAAGTGCTTGTGTTTTATTTTCAATCAAACCTAATTCTTGACCAATAGCAACAGCAGTATTTAAATGATCACCAGTAATCATAATTGTATCAATACCTGCTTTTTTAGTTTTAACTAAAGAATCTTTAACTTCGTTTCTTGGCGGATCAATCATTCCAACTAATCCTAAAAAAGTTAAATTACTTTCAATTTCACTAATATTACTATAATCTTTCGTATTATTAACAGTTTTATAACTTGCTCCTAAAACACGTAATGCTGAATTTGACATTTCTTCCATACTTGCAATTATTTCTTTTTTAATTTGTGCAGTTAATACTACCCTTTCGTTATTAATAAGCGTATGAGTACAAATATTAATCATATTATCAACCGCGCCTTTAACAAAAACATAAGTTTCTTTATCGTATTCATTAATTGTTGACATTAATTTACGATTGGAATCAAAAGGTATTTCATGAACTCGAGTATGTTTATCACTAAGTGCCTTTGTTGGAAACTTTAATGTTTCTGATCAATTAATAAGTGCTGCTTCTGTTGGATCACCAATAGTTTTATTTTTACTAACTTCACTATTATTACATAATACTAAACAATCTAAAAATAATTGTTCTTGTTTAGTTTTCTTTTTAAAGTCATTACTATCATTAACTGATTTTGTTAAATAATATTTTTTAACAGTCATTTTATTTTGTGTTAAAGTTCCGGTTTTATCAGAACAAATAATATCAACTTGACCTAATGTTTCAACAGCAGGTAAATGTTTAACAATAGCATGTTTTTTTGCCATTCTTGAACTTCCCAGTGATAATGAAACGGTGACAATAACTTGCAAATTTTCAGGTATTACTGCTATTGTTAAAGCAATTCCAAAAATTAAAGCATTAATAGCAGGTACTTTAATTAAGAAAAATTGTAGTAAAAACATAGCTAAACCTAATAATAAAGCAAAAACTGAAATTATTCTAATTAAAAAAGACATTTGTCGCGTTAATGGTGATTTAGGTTCTTTTTCTTCTTGTAATAACTTAGTTATTTTTCCAATTTCAGAAGTTTTTGCTGTTGCATAAACTAAACCAAGACCACTACCTGTCGCAATAGAAGTAGACATAAAAGCAAGATTAGTTCTTTCACCAATTGATAATTTTTCTTCAGTTAATGCTTCAGTAGTTTTACTAATTAAGGTTGATTCACCAGTTAAAAGTGATTCATTAGTACGTAAATTATAAGACTGAATAATACGCAGATCAGCAGGTACAAACATTCCAGCATCTAAATAAACCAAATCACCTACCACTAAATCTTTAGCATCAATATCGTATTTATTACCATTACGAATTACTACTGCTTGTGAAGAAACTAATTTCTTTAAAGAGTCGAAAGAAGCTGCAGCTTTTACTTCTTGATAAGTAGCCAAAGTAGCATCAACAATTACAATTAAAAAAACAACTAATGCTTCTTGTCATTGACCAATAACAGTAGCAATAATTGCTAATGCAATTAATACTAAAACAAATGGTTCAATAAAATGTGCTAAAACTATTTTTCAAATTGGCTTTTTTTTCGTAACTGGTAATTGATTAGGTCCTGTTTCTATTAGCAATTGAGCTGCAGCTTCTTCAGTTAAACCTGTAACAAAATTAGTATTTAATTTTTTTGCTAATTCCTTAGTTGTATCATTTCAAATCACAATTATTTAACCCCCTTTTTAAATTTAATCCATCATAATTCCTTTTCAAAATTTTTTATCATTAGATTGTGGGCCTAAAGCAGTTTGTGGTAATTTTTGAATTTTTAACATTTCTTCTTCTGTTAGTTCAAAACCCCCAATATCGTGATTACTAATAATTCGCTCTGGATTAGTTGATTTAGGAATAACTAATTGACCCAATTGTCAAGCTCATCTTAAAGCAATGTGACTAGTAGTAACCTTGTATTTATTTGCTAATTCTTGTAATAATGGTATTTCATCTGCTCTACCACCTAGCATTGTTCTTCATGAAGTAACAGCAATATTATTCTCGTAACAAAAATCTATTGTGTTTTTTTGATTAAAACCAGGATGTGTTTCAATTTGATTAATTGCTGGTTTTATTTTTATTTTTTTTAAAAAATCTTTTAATTGTGAACTATTAAAATTTGAAACACCAATTGCCCTAACTTTACCATATTCATAAAATTCTTCTAAGGCTCTTCAACATTCAAAACTTTGTTTAGTTGGTCAATGAATTAAACATAAATCTAAATAATCTAGTTTTAAACGAGTCAGGATACCACGCAAAGCATCTTTAGTAAGTTCATATTCATGATTGTCATTTCAAATTTTAGAAGTAATAAATAAATCTTCCCTTTTAACTTCTGGATTTTCTGCTAAAAAATCTTTAATTGCATTACCAATTATCTCCTCGTTTTTATAATATTCTGCAGTATCAATATGACGATAACCATTTTGCAAAGCACAAATTACTGAATTATAAATAGATTTACTATCAACCATTAAATATGTACCTAATCCAAATTGAGGAATTTTGACACCATTATTTAGAGTTATCGTTTTTTGTAAAATTTGTTCTTTTGTAAGTTTTACCATTTGTCTAATATTCTTTCAAACAAAATATTAATTATAACCCGCTGTAAAACGTTTTTTAATAAATTTTTGTTCTTTAATCTCATTAATAATAGCAATTGCAGCATCACCATAACTAATCTCGCTTTTTCCTTCTTTATTAACAATTAAATGATTGTTACCAATTTTAAATTTACCTAAAGTTGGTAATTCTGGGTCATAGTATAAAGAAGGACTAAAATATGTTCAATTAATGTCACTGCTACGATAAGTAGCTAATGCTTGAACTTGTTGTTGTGCATGTTCTTTTCATGCTTCAGGAAATGCACTTGTTTCTACTAATATTTCATTCTTATCATCTAACAAACTACCAGCACCACCAACAATTAATAACCTTTTAATATTTTGACATTCATGCATGATAGTAATTAAGTTTTTAGCAACTTGCTGATGAATATTTTGGGGATTATCAATAGTAGGGCCGTAAGCACTAATTAAAATATCAACATCATTAACAACCGCTTTAATAGTACTTTTATTAGTAAGATCAGCTTTTTTAATGGTCAATCGATTATCATTATTAAGAATTGGCATTTTAATAGGATTTCTAGTAATGGCAACAACTTGATATCCCTGTTTTAAAGCTTCTTTAGTTAAAGCAAGTCCCGATTTTCTTGATGCTCCAATAATTCCAATTTTCATAGTTAATACTCCTTTTCAAACTTAATTTTAACGAAGAGTCAACAATATACTATAGTAATTATAGCATAAGTACACCTTATATTAGGTATTAGTTTGGGCGTTAGTAAATCATAAAATTATGATTTTAATTTATAATATTGCTACTTTTACTCATAAATTTACAATTATATATAATAATTTAATTACAAAAATATTTTTAAAAAAGATAAAAAAAATGATATTATTAATAATAATTTATTAAATGTTTATTAATAATATAGATATTTTTATCTATATTAGTTTTTTTAATTTTATTAAATTATTTTAAAAAAATAAAGATAAATATTGAAATTTAAAATTTACTATATGTTTATTTTTAAAATAAAGTCTTTATTCAAAAAAACAAAAAGATGAAGGAGAAAATATGTTATTTAAAGAAAATACAGAAAATTCAAATGTTACATTTTGTATTAAAAACCCTACTGTAAAATATGAATTTCAATTACATCAAGATAATAATCCATTAAAAATTGAAACACTAGAAAAAGTAACAGTAACTTGTCATCGCGGTGATTATATTATTACAGGAGTTATTGGTGAACATTGAGTTGTTAACCAAAAAAAATTTAAAACTACTTATATTCCAGTTATTAATAATATAAGTAAGGGGGAAGCTTGAGCAAATCCCGATTCTAAAATAAAAATAGTTAATCTTAATAAAGATAATAAAAGTGGAGAATTATCACTACCTTGGGGTCCAAATGGTACTAAAAAAGAAGTACAATATACTAAAGAAGATGTTTTAATTTGAGATGAAGATCGATATTGATATCCTTGCAAAAAATCAGTGTTTGAAAATACTTATTTAATTAGTCAATCTAAAACAGAACTTGAAGAACAATTTCAAAATTTACTTAAATTAACAAATAATGATGATAATTTATAAACTCAAGATGTAAGTTCAAATAGTGAAACAAGATTGAATGTTAATGAAATTAATAATTTAATGCCTTTATCAACAAATACAACAATATATAATTCACAAACACCAAAAAATTTGAACTAAAAAAATAAAATGTAATAAAAAATATTAATTTAAATAATTAATATTTTTTATTTTCTTAATATTTATCACAAAAAGTATAAAGTAATGATAAGATTGCAGCACCAATTAGAACATCATTTTGATTATGATTTGCTACTTGCGTAGTAAAACTAGGTAATAAACAAATATTATTAAAAAAATATTGATCAATAATTCTTCCAATATTATTATTTGTTAATGAAAATTGTTCTTTTAATATTTTACAATAATCATTATTATTTTTAATTAGTATTGACGTTTTTTTAGTAGCACCAACATCAAGATGTAAACCTTTTTTATATAAAGGTAAATTTAAAACTTGATCATTATTTCAAATGTCATATAAATCAAAAATTTTATGTTTTTGAAAAAAATAACTAACTTTATTTTTGAATTTACTTTCATCATTATGATAACTCAAATAGTTTTTTAGCATTAATATCTCAGTTCTAGCACCAAGTAAAATCAAAGATTTAATGTTATGTTTTAATAACTTATTAGTTAAAAATTTAAAAAACTGTTGCTGATGTTTAACAAGCTTTAAATCTTCATTTAAAATATTTGGTTGTGGAATAACAGTTTTAACGAACAAATGTAACTTTTTATTTTGTAAATTACTAACGCTTAAATCTTCTTTTTTATTAATAATTAATAATGCAATTGAAAAAATTTTTTCAAAATCATGAGCATACGAATTGTTCTTTTTTTTATGTAATAAATTACGAAAAGTCTCAAAATCAAAAATAAGAATTGGATATTCAATCTTATCTAAAAATTTACCAATAACATTAATATTTAATTCAATATCTAAGTTATTTATTTTTAATTTTTCCATTGTAATACCTTTTCTAATACATTTATTTGATAAGCGTACTGATTTCACTAACTTCGTTTTTAATAATTTTAGTTTTTGATGGATAACCATAACCAGCAGACACTAAAATTGTAACATGATACTTATTAGGTTCAATAATCTTATTTGATTCTAAGTAAGTTAATAATTGTTGTTCATTAAAACCACCTAATACAACATTATCAATTTCATGAGCAGTTAATAATAATAAAAGATTTTGTAATAAAATAAAAGTTTGACATTGTGCCCAATGATTTATTTGTGTTTTTTTGTCATGATCAAAGAAATTATTAAATGTTGATTTATAAATTTCGTATTGTGGTTTTGTTAAATTACGTCTTTTCATAACAGTATCAACAAATCATTGATTACTAGTATTGAAATTTTCACCACTATAACTTAATAAAATAAATAAATGTGAACAAGTACTAACTTGTTGTTGATTATTTATGATTAGTTGCAATTGTGCTTTAATTTTAGAATTACTAATAACTAAAATTTTTCATGGTTCTAAACCATATGAAGATGGGGTATGACGCACATAGTTAAGAATATCGTTAATTTTACTATCACTAATAATTTTACTAGGATCATAATTACGAATTGATTTACGATTTAAAATTAGACTTTCCAGCTCTTTAACATAAGGCATTGATTTGTCATCTCTTTTCTATAAATTAATTTTACTACTAAAATATTTTTAATTAAAAATCTTTATTCTCTTTTGAGAATAAAGATTTTTAATTTAATGTGATTATTTAATAACTTCAGTAACTTGTCCAGCACCAACAGTTCTTCCACCTTCACGGATTGAGAATTGAGTACCTTTCTCAAGGGCAACTGGGTGAATTAATTCAACAGTAATAGTAACGTTATCACCTGGCATAATTAATTCCGATTTTTCACCTTTATTAATAAAGTCTCCCATACTTCCTGTAACATCAGTTGTACGGAAATAAAATTGTGGTCGATATCCTGGATTAAATGAAGTATGACGTCCACCTTCTTCTTTAGTTAGAATATAAACTTCACCTTTAAATTTAGTATGTGGAGTAACTGATCCTGGTTTAGCAATAACTTGTCCACGTTGAATATCTTCACGTTTAACTCCACGTAATAATACTCCAACGTTATCACCAGCTTGTGCTTCATCTAATAATTTTCTGAACATTTCAATACCAGTAACAACAACTTTTTTAAGACCTTTGTTAATACCAATAATATCAATTTCATCATTAACTTTTAAAGTTCCACGTTCAATTCTTCCAGTAGCTACTGTTCCACGTCCAGTAATAGTGAAAACATCTTCAACAGCTAATAATACTGGTTTATCAACTTCTCTTTTTGGTGTTGGAATTCATTCATCCATTGCTGTTAATAATTCTTTAATTTTTTCTTCTCATTCTTTTTTACCATCTAATGCTCCTCTTGCAGAACCACGAATAATTGGTGTATCATCACCTTCAAATTCATACTTAGTTAGTAATTCACGAATTTCCATTTCAACAAGTTCTAATACGTCATCGTCTACACTTTCCATATCACACTTATTTAAGAATACAACAATTTTTTTAACTCCAACTTGACGTGCCAATAGAATGTGTTCACGTGTTTGTGGCATTGGACCATCAGTTGCAGAAACAACTAACACTGAACCATCCATTTGAGCTGCACCTGTAATCATATTTTTAATGTAGTCAGCGTGACCTGGACAGTCAACGTGTGCATAGTGACGAGTTGGTGTTTCATATTCAACGTGAGCTGTATTAATAGTAATACCACGTGCTTTTTCTTCTGGAGCAGCATCGATAGAGGCATAGTCCTTAAACATACCTTTATATCCATCTGCTTCATGTTTTGAACAATAACTAGTAATTGCAGCAGTTAATGTTGTTTTTCCATGGTCAACGTGACCAATTGTTCCAACATTAACGTGCGGTTTTGTACGTTCAAATTTTTGTTTTGGGCCTGTTGATACAGGCTTTGATTTTTTTACTTCTTTTTCTGCCATTTTTGTTTCCTCCTTGGAAATAATTAATACTTATTTTTATTTAATTAAATTAAACACTAAGATAATTTTAAAGTAAAGTTATTATACTTTCAATTAAATTATTTTATTTTTTAGTAACTCTTCCTTTTTGATATTTACCAGCAACTGCTTCAGCAACTGATTTTGGTGCTTCTTCATAGTGTGAAAAAGACATTGTATATGTTCCACGTCCTTGGGTCATTGAACGTAATTCAGTAGCATAACCAAACATTTCAGATAAAGGCACTTTAGCTTTAACAACTTTACTGTTACCACGCATTTCATCTGTTTCAATAGTACCTCTTTTACCAGAAATTTTACCAACAATAGAACCATAATATTCATCTGGAATAATAACTTCAACATTCATAATTGGTTCTAATAATACTGGTTTTAATAAATCTTTATTATCTTGTAAAGACTTAGAAGCTGCAATATTAAAGGCACGTTCTGAAGAGTCAACAGGGTGGAATGAACCATCATATAATGTTGCTTTAACGTCAATAACTGGATATCCAGCAATTAAACCATTAGCTAATGATTCAATTAATCCTTCTTGTACTGGTTTAATGTATTCACGTGGCACTTTACCACCAACAATTTTATCAACAAACTCAAATCCTTTATCTGGATTTGGTTCAAATTTAATAATAACATGTCCATATTGGCCGCGACCACCTGATTGATGAATATATTTACCCTCAGCGCGCTCACAAACTGCTTTAATTGTTTCACGATAAGCAACTTGTGGATTTCCAATGTTAGTTGCTACTTTAAATTCACGTTTTAAACGATCAGTTAAGATGTCTAAATGCAGTTCTCCCATTCCTGAAATAATTGTCTGTCCTGTTTCTTTGTCTGATGAAACACGGAATGTTGGATCTTCTTCTGCAAGTTTTTGTAAACCTAAACTCATTTTTTCTTGATCAGCTTTTGTTTTAGGTTCAAGCGCTAATGAAATAACTGGTTCTGGAAACACCATTTTTTCTAAAATAACTTCATGTTTTTCATCACATAATGTATCACCAGTAGTTGTATCTTTTAAGCCAACAATAGCAGCAATGTCACCAGCATAAACCTTTTTAATTTCGGCACGAGTATTGGCATGCATTTGTAAAATTCGACCAACACGCTCTTTTTTTTCTTTAGTTGAGTTTAATACATAACTACCAGATTCTAATGTTCCCGAATATACTCTAAAAAAAGTTAATCTTCCAACAAAAGGGTCAGTCATGATTTTAAATGCCAACGCTGAGAAAGGTTCTTCATCACTAGAATGACGTTCTACTTCTTTTGATGAAACAGGTAATATTCCTTTAATTGCAGGTACATCTAATGGTGAAGGCAAGTAATCAATAACTGCATCTAACATTAATTTAACACCTTTATTTTTAAAGGCACTACCACATAATACTGGGAAAAACTCAGCAGCAATTGTTGCTTTACGAATTACTGTCTTAATTTCAGCAACCGTTACTTCTCCTTCAGCATATTTCATAAAGAAATCATCATCAAAGTGAGAAAGTGCTTCTAATAATTCCTCACGTCTACTTGCAATAACATCTTTAAGTTCTTCAGGAATTGCAATTTCTTTATAATCCTCATTTGGTTTACCATCAAAATGGTATGCTTTCATCTCAATTATATCAATAATTCCATCAAAAGCATCTTCTGCACCAATTGGTCATTGAATTGCATGAGCATTAGCACCAAGACGATCTTTTAATGTTTGAATTGAATGAGCAAAGTCAGCCCCAATTTTATCCATTTTATTTGCAAAAACAATTCTTGGTACATTATACCTAGTTGCTTGATTTCAAACAGTTTCAGTTTGTGGTTCAACTCCAGTTTGCGCGTCTAATACAGCAACTGCTCCGTCTAAAACTCTTAATGAGCGTTCAACTTCAACAGTAAAATCAACGTGACCCGGAGTATCAATAATATTTATTCGATTATTTCTTCAAACAGCAGTTGTTGCAGCTGAAGTAATAGTAATACCACGTTCTTGTTCTTGTTCCATTCAGTCCATAGTTGCGGCACCTTCATGTACCTCACCAATTTTATGAATTTTACCAGTATGGTATAAAACTCTTTCTGTTGTTGTAGTTTTACCAGCATCAATATGAGCCATAATTCCAATATTTCTAGTATTTGCTAGTGAATATTCTCGACCTGATTTTTCTGCCATTTTCTCTCTCCTTTATTATCATTTATAGTGAGCAAAGGCTTTATTAGCTTCAGCCATACGATGAATTTCATCACGTTTTTTAATTGATGAACCATTACCAGTAGCAGCATCCATAATCTCAGCTGCAAGTTTATCTTGCATACTATTACCATATCTTGCTTGTGAATAAGAAACTAATCAACGAATTGCTAAAGTTATCTTACGAGTAGCACTAACTTCAATAGGAACTTGATAGTTTGCGCCACCAATTCTTCGAGTTTTAATTTCTAATTGTGGTGTAATATTAGCAATTGCCTTTTCAAATACTTCTAATGGTACTTGTTGGGTTTTTTCTCCAACAATTTTAAAAGAATTATAAACAATTTTTTGAGCTACACTTTTTTTACCATCAATCATAATGGCGTTAATTAATTGAGTAACAATTTTTGAATCATAAATTGGATCAGCAACTAATTCTCTTTTAATAGCTTGATTTTTACGCATTTAGTTTTACCTCCTTATTTCTTATCTTTTGGTTTTTTAGTTCCGTATTTAGAACGACCTTGATTACGATTTACTACTCCGGCAGTATCAGAATACCCACGAATAACATGGTATCTAACTCCAGGTAAGTCTTTAACTCTCCCACCACGGATTCCAACAATAGCATGTTCTTGCAAATTATGACCTTCTCCAGAAATATAAGCAGTAACTTCCATACCGTTAGTTAAACGAGCACGAACAATTTTTCTTAAAGCTGAGTTAGGTTTTTTTGGTGTTCTTGTAGTAACTACAAGCGCTACACCTTTTTTTTGCGGACTGCTAATTGAAGAAGTTGTTTTTGTTAATGAATTATATGAAACATTTAACGCTGGTGATTTAGATTTGTATTTTTTATCTGTACGTCCTTTACGTAATAGTTGGTTCATTGTTGGCATTAATCGTTAGCCTCCTTTATGATTTTAAAGAATTAATTATATACACAATTCCTAGTGTATCAAAATTTAGTCCAATAAGTATAATACCAGTTTTTAATAGTAATAGTCAAATAAATTTTGAAAAATAATTAGAAAAAAATGACACAATTTAAATTATGTCATTTTAATTATAATAAAATATTATATTTCTTATTCGTGTACTGTTACACCAGTTAATTTAACAGCAACTGCAACATCTTTTGATTGCCCAAGCGTAACTTTAATATTAATTGTATTATCTCCTACAGTTAAATCTGTATCTCCTTTATCAAAAGTAAATGTTGCTTCACCAGCTTTATCTTCATCAGTAACTTTTTTAATTGCTGCTGTAATAATATCTTTAGCATCATTTTGTTTTTGTGAATCATTTAATGATTTACCATCAACACTTTTTTCTAAAGCTGCTTTAATATCATTTGTAACTTCAACATCTGTCTTTTTATGTGCTAATGTAAATGTAATAGTTATTGAATCACCATTATAAATTTTACCATCAGGACTAACTACTGCACTAGTAATTGGATTTCCATCTTTTTCAGGAGTATTAACTTTAACTGTAATACCATTTAAATCAATATTTTTATTTTCTGGAACTGCTTTAATAGCTTCTTTAAGTTCTTTCTCAGTTGGTTTAGTAATATCAGCAACTGGAATTGGACCTAATTCTTTCTTTTTTAATACTGTATCTAAATTAACTGCAGTTTGATCACCACAAGCTACAACTGAAGTAGTAGCTACTGTTGTTAGGGTTAATGCACCCATAAGTCTTAATAGATTTTTCATTTGCATATCTTAGTACCTCCGAAATAGTTATTTACTTATTTTTTAAATTTTAACATAGGACATATTCCGTAATTAAATTTAATTAATTGTCAATAAAATTGTTTTAAAACTATTTAGTGTTATTGAATATAGAAATAAATATTTTTTGAAAAAATAGTTTAAAAAATGAGTTTACATTTTAAACAAAAAATTGTTAATAATATTTTTATATTAACTCGATAAAAATTTAAATTTTAAAAAAATATTTTTAATATTTTTTTTATTTTAATGGTTTTATTTTATTAAAAATTTCACAAAGTAAGTTAAATCTTAAGTACATAAGTCTAAATTTAGATTTTCTACATTTATTTACTAAAATTTTGAATCTTTTCAATCAAGCAAAGACATGTTCAACTTTAATTCTAATTTTAGATACAATCTTATTGTATTTTCTTTCTTGTTTAGTTAATTTTTTATTTTTAGTTCTTTTAATTGGTATTATTGTATTTTTATAAATATTTTGTATACCTTGATATCCTAAATCACCAATAATTATTGTTTTTTCTGAAAATTCAAGATTTGAATTTTTTAATATTTGAAAATCATGCACTTTACCATTATCAGCAAAAATATCAACAATTTTTTTATTAAAAAAATCATATACAATTTGAAATTTTATAGAATACATTCAACTTTTACCAGAAAAATATTCTAACTGTAGTTTTTTTTAGTTGGTCTTTCAATTTCAATCTCAGTTGAATCAATTAAATAAAATTGAAATTCATTTGAATTTTCTTGTTTTTTATCAATTTTTAATTTATATCTTTCTTTTAAAAATTGGTAATCTTTGTGGTTACTAACTTTATTTTCTACTCAAGTAATATTTCGAAAACAACTTGATGGGCTCATTTTAGATTTAATACTCATTTGAAAAAAAGTATAATATTCTTTTCAGTATAATAAAGTCATCATTAATCTTTCTTCTACTGAAAGTTTATTTTTTCGACCTTTATTTTTTTCTAATTTTTCTATTTCAATTAATTTTTCTAACATTTCATTAAAATGAAAACGTTTTATACCAAAATATCTATAAAATTCTTCATTTTTTAATTTTTTTAAATTTTCAAAAATCATTTTTATCAACACTTTTCTAAATTTATTGTTAATAACAAAATTATAAAATAAATTTTAAAATTATTAATTGACTTTTAAAAAATTTAATTACGGAATATGTCTATACAAGAAAATTAATGTAAAGATTTTTTGCTTTGCACATGTTAATTAACATATAAATTTATATATTCAAATCTTATTTTTTTACTAGTCTTTGATTTTCATTAAATAAGGTTTTTTTAAAAAATGTTATATAATAATAAGTATCATTTAAGGTATGTTTTTATAGCATACTTATGGTAATTGGTGAAGAAAGGGTTGAAAATTTTATGCAAAAAAGTCAGATAGCACGAGCTGTACAAAAAAAATTAGAATTATCAGAAAAAGAATACAAAGAAGTGTTAGAATTTATCTTAGATAAAATTGCTACTGCTTTAATTAAAGGAGAAAAAGTAACACTACGTAACTTTGGAACTTTTACTATTAAATACCGCAAAGCTCGACCGGGAGTAAATCCACAAAATTCAGAACCGATGGCTATTCCTAGAAAGCGAGTAGTTAAATTTAATTCTTGTAAAGCATTAAAAAAGAGAGTTAATGAAGGTAAATAAATATTTTATTTTAGGAATGACTTCAATCAAATATAGATTGTATATTCATTCCTTTTAATTTGTAAAATTAGCAACCTTTTTTAATCTTAAATAATTAAAAAAATACTCTGTTTTAAATGAGTATTTTTTATTTTCTTCATATATTAATATTAAGATATATTTTTATAAATTACTTAATCTATTATATTTTTATTAAGTACTTTTTTTTCTGATAAATTAGATATTTGCATTTTTTTATCTTTAGTTGTATGAATAAATGGTTTAGATTTTAAAAATGTATAAATTAATAATGGTAATAATATAAAAGCAGCAAATAAATCAATAAAGCCAAGAAATAAATAAAAATAAAAAGCATTATGAGAAACATGTGCAACATAATATCCTAAACTTAAACAAACAATTGGCATTATAATTGTTCGTTGTAAACTAGCAAATAATGACAATTTACCACGATTAATTGATTGATAGAAAATAACAGCAACATAATGTAGTGTAGCTAATGGATAAAAAGCAAACTGCATAATAATATAAACTTTAAAGAATCTTGCCATTTCTAAATCTACGCCAAAGAATTGCATCATATATTGTCCTGCTATTACTACTAATAATACTGAACCAATTAGCAACAATAAAAGTAATAAAGTTAAACGTCACATCAATTGTCAAACACGACTAAAGTCCTTTGAACCATAAACATAACCAATTAATGCTCTTGCTCCCTGCGTAATTCCAATAATAGGTGCATTAATTAAAATTAACCAAGGCATAATACCGCCATATAATTGAACAAAAACCGGAATACCAGTACTTCCTCCACCATGATAGTCTGGAGGTGGCAATGTATTTAAAATTTTAGTAGTAACCATTGCCAAAATACTTTGGGCAATATTTTGTAATAAAGAAGTTGCACCAATTAATAAAATGCCCGTTACTATTACTCATTTAAGTTTTAAGTGTGCTACTTTAAATCTTAAATTATCGGCACTATATCAAATAATACCTATTGAAAATAAATTAATGCTTGCTCAAGCAATAATAGTTGCATATGCAGTGCCTTCCATTCCTAATTTAGCAGGAATAACAAAAATAAAATCTAAAGATATATTTACTAAACAAGCTGCAACATTAATTAAAATTGTTCATAACATCATTCCTTCACTACGTAACAATGAAACTAAAAAATAAGCAAAAAAAAGTAATGGGGTAGCAAGAATTAAAATTTGTGAAAATCTAACTGCTTCTTTAATTATTATTTCCCTAATTACTCGATTACTTCCAGCATCACTTCCAGCTTGAAATTCAATAATACTCTGACAACTAAAATACATAATGATCATAAGAACAATAGAAACTAAAAAAGATAATAGAAACCCATTTCCTAAATATTCTGACATTTGTTCTCGTTTATTTTGACCATATGCAATTGAAAACTTAATACCTGTTCCAGTTGCAACCATTAAAGCAAAGGAAACCATCATTGAAGAAGGAACAGCAGCATAAGTAGTAGCAATATTAATAATTTTTAATGCTTGTTCAGCAGTTATCATTATTCCTGAATTTTGATAATTATTATAACGATCAATAATACTTTGTCCACCTCATTGTGTAGCAATTCATTTATCAAAAATTTGATAAGTAGAAAAAATAATTACAGCAATTAAAGGTGGTGTGACCATAATAAAGATTGCTTTTCATGGATTTGCCGTGCTAAAAATAGCTTGTCTTTTCAACTTGTTTATTGAATTTCTTTCTGTTCTTTTATTGAAAGTAACTTTAGCAAGATTTTCTTTTTCCATAATATTATCCTTTCTAACAAAATTAATCTAATTAATATTATATTTTATAAAAGCTCATAACTAAAATATCTATTGCTGTCACAAATAAAAAACATGTTTAGTATTTTAAAAAATGTTAGAAGAAAAAAATTAAAATATAAATTTTTATAAAAAATATAATTACATTATAACCTAATAATAAATAAATATTTAAAAATAATCTCTTTAATTTATTTGTATTTAAAAACTATCATTACTTCCAATTGAAAAAACAATTGGTATTTTATTAGTTTTTCACTTAGTTCCTGTATGAAAATCAGGAGTAATAATAACATAAACCATACCAACTTGTTGATAATAGTTATTAATTACATGTTTAGCAAATTTATCACTAAAATATTGAATTGTGAAATTACCAGTTAAAGGATCACTCTTTAATTGATTAGAAGTATTAATAACATTCTTATTAATTTGTTGATATGTTAAATTAGGATTAACAATAATTGGATCCATTCCTGATAAATCCTTAATTGTATTTAAATCAGAACGCTTATCTGTTAAAGTTACTTTTAAAATGGCTGTTGTTCCTGTTCAATAAGGATCATTAACATCTGCTGTAATTTTAACTCAAATATCACCAGCAACCTGTTCTTCATTATCTGCTGCCACTTTTCCTTCTTCATCACTAAAATAATTAACAGTAAAACCAGCCGCTAACTTATTATTCGCAAATTGCTTAGCACTATTAAAAACAGTTGAATCAATTTCTTTATTTGGTTTTTTAAAATCAATATCGATTTCTGGCATTTCTTCTAAATGAGTAATTGTATCTAAACTAGTCTTATTACTGATTAATGTTATTTTAATAATGGCTGTTGTTCCTGTTCAATAAGGATCATTAACATCTGCTGTAATTTTAACTCAAATATCACCAGCAACCTGTTCTTCATTATCTGCTGCCACTTTTCCTTCTTCATCACTAAAATAATTAACAGTAAAACCAGCCGCTAACTTATTATTCGCAAATTGCTTAGCACTATTAAAAACAGTTGAATCAATTTCTTGATATTTTTTAGTAGTATCAACTTTAATATTAGATAAATCAGTAAGATTAGTAATCTTATCTAAATTGGCCTTTTGAATTGTTATTCTCAAATATTTAGTTTGACCTTTTCAATAAGGATCATGATGATCGGCAGTAATTATAACATAAACATCCCCTGGTTCTTGTCCATCGTTATTAATAGTATCTTTATCACCATCATTTTTATAATAATTAACTTGATAACCAGCAGCTAGTTGATGTTGTTTAAATACATCTGCTGTATTATAAATATCTTTATTAATTTCACCATAAGTTGCTCCTAGTGTAAGCGTAAGTTTGATATTGCTTTCTTTAGTTGTTCTGAATAATGATTTTGATATTATTTGTAAATTTTTATGATGATAATTAATATTATTATCTAATTCACTAGTAACTGATAAATTAGTTGTTGTGATAATTGGTGTAATAACAGTTGTTAAACTTACTAATGTTGTTAATAATGCTTTCATAAATTAATCCTCCCTCTTTTTAACACTAATTTTAGTAAAATTTTATCATTTTTCAAATAAAGATGGTTGATTATAAAATGAGGGAAATGGTTAATAATTAAAAGATAATAATTATTTTTATTATAAGAGCAAAAGATTAATTATAATAATTTAATAGACTTCTTGCAAAACCTATCTATTAAAAATTTAATTTTTAAAATAAAATTAAAAATAAAAAAGATAGGTAATCTATGATGTTTGATAAATTAAAAACTATTAACAATCCAGAATTATTAAGATTAACTGGTATAAATGATATTATTTTTAATAAAATTCTAGAAATTTTAAAGACAGAAGAAGTAAAAAAAGTTTAAAAATGGTGGTACACCTAATAAATTATCATTAGAAAATCGTTTATTAATGACTTTAGAATATTGAAGAGAGTATCGAACTTATTTTCATATTGCTAAAAGTTATGGAATTAGTGAAAGTAGTTGCTATAGGAATATCAAGTGAATAGAAAATACTTTAATAAAACATCCTGATTTTCAACAACTTGATGGGCAAAAATCACTGTTAAATAATAATTTTAAAGATAAAACAGTTATCATTGATGTGACTGAAAGTACTATTCAACGCCCAAAAAAAGTCAAAAACAATATTATTCAGGAAAAAAGAAAAAACATACAATAAAAACTCAAGTCATAATTGAAAAAGATAGTAAAAAAATTATAAGTTCTTATTTTTCTTATGGTAAAAATCATGATTTTAAAATTTTAAAAAATTCAAAAACGAAATTTTTATCAGAAACAACTATTTTAGTAGATTTAGGATATCAAGGTATACAAAACATACATAAAAATGTCTTATTACCTAAACGAAAATCAAAGAAAAACCCTTTAACTAAAGAAGAAAAGAAAAATAATAAGGCTATTTCAAAAATGAGAGTTGTTATTGAACATGTTTTTGCGATTCTTAAAAAATTTAAAATTATTAGTGAAAAATATCGAAATAGAAGAAAAAAATTTGCATTAAGATTTAATTTAATAGCTTCAATTTATAATTTACAATTATTAATTTAAATATATTTGATAATTTAATATTTTATTTTTTTATTTGAAATAATAATTTTTGTTGTATTTTAATGACAAAAAATAAAACATATTTTGAACAATAATTTTTAAAAAATATTAAAAGTGTTATTAAAATAAATTTTTAAACTTAAAAAATGTGATTAATATCATAGTTTTGCAAGAAGTCTAATAGACATATTCCGTAATTAAATTTTTTAAAAGTCAATTAATAATTTTAAAATTTATTTTATAATTTTGTTATTAACAATAAATTTAGAAAAGTGTTGATAAAAATGATTTTTGAAAATTTAAAAAAATTAAAAAATGAAGAATTTTATAGATATTTTGGTATAAAACGTTTTCATTTTAATGAAATGTTAGAAAAATTAATTGAAATAGAAAAATTAGAAAAAAATAAAGGTCGAAAAAATAAACTTTCAGTAGAAGAAAGATTAATGATGACTTTATTATACTGAAAAGAATATTATACTTTTTTTCAAATGAGTATTAAATCTAAAATGAGCCCATCAAGTTGTTTTCGAAATATTACTTGAGTAGAAAATAAACTTAGTAACCACAAAGATTACCAATTTTTAAAAGAAAGATATAAATTAAAAATTGATAAAAAACAAGAAAATTCAAATGAATTTCAATTTTATTTAATTGATTCAACTGAGATTGAAATTGAAAGACCAACTAAAAAAAACTACAGTTAGAATATTTTTCTGGTAAAAGTTGAATGTATTCTATAAAATTTCAAATTGTATATGATTTTTTTAATAAAAAAATTGTTGATATTTTTGCTGATAATGGTAAAGTGCATGATTTTCAAATATTAAAAAATTCAAATCTTGAATTTTCAGAAAAAACAATAATTATTGGTGATTTAGGATATCAAGGTATACAAAATATTTATAAAAATACAATAATACCAATTAAAAGAACTAAAAATAAAAAATTAACTAAACAAGAAAGAAAATACAATAAGATTGTATCTAAAATTAGAATTAAAGTTGAACATGTCTTTGCTTGATTGAAAAGATTCAAAATTTTAGTAAATAAATGTAGAAAATCTAAATTTAGACTTATGTACTTAAGATTTAACTTACTTTGTGAAATTTTTAATAAAATAAAACCATTAAAATAAAAAAAATATTTTTAATATTTTTTTAAAATTTAAATTTTTATCGAGTTAATATAAAAATATTATTAACAATTTTTTGTTTAAAATGTAAACTCATTTTTTAAACTATTTTTTCAAAAAATATTTATTTCTATATTCAATAACACTAAATAGTTTTAAAACAATTTTATTGACAATTAATTAAATTTAATTACGGAATATGTCCAATGAATAATTGCTTTCTTTTTTTCTATAGCAAATACTTCAAATTTAAATAGTTTTACATATTGTCTTGATAAAAAAGCACAAAAGAAAATTAAAATTGACATCTTAACAAATGAGTAAATTATAGTAACAAAAAAATTATTATTTACAAATTCTACTGCTCTTCTGGCAACATTTAATCCAAATATTAAGCGCAATAATAAACCTGTCATAAATTCAACACTAATTATTTTATTAAAAGCAATATGGAAAAATAAAATAAAAGTAGTACCATGAAATAAAAAGGCTAAAGTTTTATTATAATTAATATTTAACATAATAAAAGGAATAAATAAAAATAAAGCTTGCAAAATTTCCATAATATCTCAATAAATTAAAGGAAAATAAAATATCATTCGACAACTAATAATAACAATAAATAAAGAAAAACTAAGTAATGAATAAACCACATTATCTTTTATCTTTTCTCAATTTACTCATCACTGAAAATTAAGACCAACTAAAAAAGCTAATAACCCAGGTATCAGTTGTAAAAATCCACCCTCACGAAATGATACATAAAATAAATCTCAATTAAAGTTATCATATCAATATAACTTACTAGTAAGTTGCAAGTTAATACTAAATATTAAAACTATTATTAATAAAATACTAGTAATAACTAAAGTTATTATTTTAACAATATTTCAACTTTTATTACTTAAGGAAAAATGGTTAGTAACAACTTTTACTAATGCGCTACCACCAATAATAATTCATATCATTCATTTACCATAATCAAAAAATAATAATTTAAATCATAATCCTATCATATAACCTGTTGTTACATATCCTTTTTTAAAAGCAAAAAAATCTAAATACATAAAACTTGTAACTAAAGATAAAATCATAATAGCTAGTATTAATTTACTATACTCTTTTCAACTAAAATTATTATTGGCACTTAAAAAACCAAATGATATCAATATAACAAATAACATTGGTGAACAAAAATAAGCATTAAAAGCATGTAAACTACCACCAATATTTAAAGTAACATTTTGTACATTATTTCAAACAATAAAAATAGTAGCAAGCACAATAAGTAATCTAATGCCATTATTTCCAAAATTAATTTGTTTAAAATTGATAATATCCATTACTTAAACTCCTCACTATGATCATACATATTTGTCATATCAAAAAAAGGTGTTAAAATTGGCTGACCATCTCAAATTATTGGTGGTGAATTAATATCTAATAATCAAGCAATAGTAGCTGGAATATCATAAATTTTAATTTTATCTGGAATAATTCCCTGTTTTGGAATACAATTTCCTGCAAAAAGCAAAGGAATTTTTTGTTCAGCATTAGAAGAATGACCATGATATTGTGAAACACCTCCATGATCAGAACTAATAATTAATAAGGTATCTTCTCACATTTCTAAATCTTTTAAATTTTCAATAATACCTCCAATATATTTATCAGTCTGACTAATTGCTTGATAATATTCTTCACTATTTCATTCACGTGAATGACCTGCTAAATCAGGATTAACATAATAAAAAAACGAAAATAAAGGTTTATTACTTAGGACATATTCCGTAATTAAATTTAATTAATTGTCAATAAAATTGTTTTAAAACTATTTAGTGTTATTGAATATAGAAATAAATATTTTTTGAAAAAATAGTTTAAAAAATGAGTTTACATTTTAAACAAAAAATTGTTAATAATATTTTTATATTAACTCGATAAAAATTTAAATTTTAAAAAAATATTTTTAATATTTTTTTTTATTTTAATGGTTTTATTTTATTAAAAATTTCACAAAGTAAGTTAAATCTTAAGTACATAAGTCTAAATTTAGATTTTCTACATTTATTTACTAAAATTTTGAATCTTTTCAATCAAGCAAAGACATGTTCAACTTTAATTCTAATTTTAGATACAATCTTATTGTATTTTCTTTCTTGTTTAGTTAATTTTTTATTTTTAGTTCTTTTAATTGGTATTATTGTATTTTTATAAATATTTTGTATACCTTGATATCCTAAATCACCAATAATTATTGTTTTTTCTGAAAATTCAAGATTTGAATTTTTTAATATTTGAAAATCATGCACTTTACCATTATCAGCAAAAATATCAACAATTTTTTTATTAAAAAAATCATATACAATTTGAAATTTTATAGAATACATTCAACTTTTACCAGAAAAATATTCTAACTGTAGTTTTTTTTAGTTGGTCTTTCAATTTCAATCTCAGTTGAATCAATTAAATAAAATTGAAATTCATTTGAATTTTCTTGTTTTTTATCAATTTTTAATTTATATCTTTCTTTTAAAAATTGGTAATCTTTGTGGTTACTAAGTTTATTTTCTACTCAAGTAATATTTCGAAAACAACTTGATGGGCTCATTTTAGATTTAATACTCATTTGAAAAAAAGTATAATATTCTTTTCAGTATAATAAAGTCATCATTAATCTTTCTTCTACTGAAAGTTTATTTTTTCGACCTTTATTTTTTTCTAATTTTTCTATTTCAATTAATTTTTCTAACATTTCATTAAAATGAAAACGTTTTATACCAAAATATCTATAAAATTCTTCATTTTTTAATTTTTTTAAATTTTCAAAAATCATTTTTATCAACACTTTTCTAAATTTATTGTTAATAACAAAATTATAAAATAAATTTTAAAATTATTAATTGACTTTTAAAAAATTTAATTACGGAATATGTCTTTAATACGTTTTTGGTATTTTCAAAAGTTTGTTTATCATTTTCTGTTGCACAATAATTACCATTACTACTAATTAAAGTTTTTATATTTTCTTGGCCTTTGGGTTGAAAATTAGCAATCATTTCACCTTCGCTAGCATAACCAAATAATTTTTTTGAAGGACCATACTTATCAATAATAGAACTAAAAATACTTACTTGATCAGCTTTTACTTCAGCATGAACAGTATGATGAACATTCCACAAATCTTGATCAACAACACCATGCTTAATAGGATCTGTAGCAAACATAACACTTGCTCAATTTGCAGCAGAAGAAGTTGGTAAAACATCACGTGCTTCCAGTGTATACGCACCATGATGCATTAAATAATTCATATTTGGACTATAACCACTTTTTAATGCATAACTCGCCATACCATCAACACCCACCATAACTACATGTTTAGGTTTTTTTGCTTTAGGAACCAATTGATTAGTTGGTTCATTTGTTAAATAATCGTTACTATGTGGTACATAATTTAAAATTGGATCACGATAACTATCGTAACTAATAGTTATCATAATCCAAACTACTACTCACACAATATTTATTAGTAAAAAAACAATTATTTTTTTAGAATTAAACATCATAATACACCCTTTTTAATGAAATAATGATTATTAAATTTTACTATAAATAAATTTATGAAGTAACTATATATTAAATTCTTGACTTTCATCATCCTCTAACTAATAAACTAACTCCAAGAACAAAACATATTGGTACAATAATAATTAAAAAAATAATTGCAAAATAAACTTGTTCAAAAGGATGAGAAACATAAGTATTTTTAGCCGCTTCTATATCTAGTTGATCTCAATTATAAAACAAATTAATAATACCATAGTGTTTTAAACTTCAAAAACCGTTACCAAGAAAATTATTAAAATTATCATTAAAAATAGCTGTTCCAAATAATATTAAAATAATTATTAGAAAAAACAAAGTTAAAATGCATAAGAATAATCCTAGTTTTTGCTTTCAATCCCAAGATGTAACTTTTTTATATTCTACATTTTTATCCATATTTAACACTTACTAAACACTAAGAATATAATCAACGTTTAAAATAACCAAATATTAAAGATAAAACACTAACACCAAGAAAGATAGCAGTTAAAATTACTGTAAATACAATTCCGACAACTACTTGCGCAAGAGGATAAGTTAAAAGTTTATCACTAGTAGCATCTGTTCACATTTGATCATAGCCAGCTTTGCTTAAAAAACTATCAAGTCCTCATATAGAAATAGCATGAAAGCCATTTCCAGCATATTGTGAACTTCCTCCACTTGGGACTTTAAAATTGGCTGTTGCAATTAAAATTAGTCCTAATGCTAAACAAAGCAAACTAATTACCAGTGAGGCAAAGCCAATTTTTATTCCTCAATTTTGTTTCTTAAAAAGATTTATAAGATTTTTCATTAAGGTTTCTCCTTTACTACCTAATTATTTTATTGTTTTACCAAAATAACGTATTAATTGGTATTATCACAATAAATAAATTATAGCGTAAAATTTTTTTAAATAATAAAAAAATGATGAATAATAATATAGAAAAAATCATTAGTAAAAGTACTAATGATTTTTTCTATATTATTATATTATTCTTCAATTAATACTTTAATACCAGGGCCCATTGCTGTAGTAATACTTATATTTTTAATATAAGCGCCCTTAACTGCTGCAGGCTTAACTTTTCTTAAAGTGTTAAGAATTGCTAAATAATTATCTTTTAACCCTTCTTGTGCAAATGATACTTTACCAAGAATAACATGAATATTACCTTGTTTATCAACACGATATTCAACTTTACCTTTACGAATATCAGCTATTGCTTTTTGAACATCCATTGTTACTGTTCCTAGTTTTGCTGTAGGCATTAATCCTTTTGGTCCTAATACTCTACCAATTTTTCCTAATTCACCCATCATTTCGGGTGTTGCAATAATAACATCAAAATCAAATCAACCTTTTTGAATTTTTTCAATCATTTCCTTACCACCAACAAAATCAGCTTGACTTTCCATTGCCTCTTTTTGTTTAGTAGTAGTTATTACTAAAACACGTTGTGTTTTTCCAGTTCCTGCTGGTAAAACAATAGAACCACGTAACATTTGATCAGCATGTCTTGGATCAACATTTAAACGAAATGCTGCTTCAACTGTTGCATCAAATTTTAATGATGAAGTTTGTTTAGATAATTCTAAAGCACGATCAATTGGATAAACTTTAGTGTTATCAACTAATTTTGCAACTGCAAGATATCTTTTACTTCTATTCATATTAAACACCTTGCTTTCCATCTTCAACAGTAATGCCCATATTCTTGGCTGTTCCTGCAACAATTTTAATTGCATCTTCTAAAGAATAAGCATTTAAATCAGGTAATTTAATTTGAGCAATTTCTGTAATTTGAGCAATAGTAAGTGTTCCTACTTTTGTTAATTTAGCATTTGATGAACCTTTTGCAAGTTTCAATGCTCTTTTTAAAAGAAATGTTGTTGGTGCAGTTTTTATTTTAAAGTCGAAAGTTTTATCTTTATATGCTGTAATAAAAACTGGAATTGGAACCGGATTAACATCATCTTTTTGATCTTTGGTTTTATCGTTAAATTCTCTACAAAAACGTGGCATATCAATACCGAATGATGCTAAACTAGCACCTGGTTTGGCACTACCAGCTGGTAATTGAATAATACCTTCACGATTAATATTTTTTTTATCTGCCATGAGCAAATCCTCCTAAATGGATTGTCACTGTGGTCCAAACGAATAAATCTTCCACAAGTTTAAACATAATTAAAGTCTATTTATATATATAAATAGTACTTTACAAATAATAACATCATTATAATTAGTAGTCAAATATATTTTAATTTTATTTTACATAAAAATTAAATAGTTTAAACTAAACTTTAATTTTTTTACAACTATCATATTCTACTTTAATTTCAGTTTGACGACCAAACATATCAACAGAAACTGTTGCAACACCCTTATCTTCATCTAATTTAATAACTTGTCCTTCTCGACCTTGTAAAGCACCAGAAGTAATATGAACAAAATCATTCAACTCAAAATCACGAATAATTTTTTTTATCTCTTTAACTTTAGGTTGTGATGAATTTTTAGAATTACGATATAACATTTCATTAACTTCTTTGGTAGAAAGTGGAGTTGGTGGTACACCCTTACCACTAGAACCAATAAATCCATTAATACCTGTTGTATTACGAATATCATATCAAGTATCTTCGGTTAAAATCATATGAACAAAAATATAACCCGGAAAAATATTTTTTTCAGTTATTTTTTTATCTTTATCTGGTATTGCTTCTTTAACAACCCTAACTTGAAAAATATTATCTTTTAAATTTAATTTTTTTTCAATTTTATTTTTCAAATCAGCAGCAACTTTATCTTCATGACCTTTGTTACAATTAACAATATATCATTGTGCTTGCTCAATTCGATGTTTATGTGTTTCTTCTAATGATGTAGTTTTCACTAAAGGGGTTTCTTTTTTTATTCTTTCGCTCATTTTTTGGCATCTCCATTTTTTACATTATTTTTAATAAAGGTAATACAAATAGTAATAACTGCTCAATTCCATAAAAGAATAGTGCTAAGACAGCAATAAATAATACTGTTGTAATAAATTTATTATTTAATTGTTTTCTTGGTGTTCAACGAGTTCTTCTAATTTCTCTTGATAAGTATAAGAAAAAATATTTATGATAAGTTCTCGCTTCTTTTTTATAATAAAAACGTTCTTCAGGCGTACGATTTTTACGTTCTTTTTCTCAAATTTCGCTAATATTAACCTTTTTATTTTTATCGGCTGTTCGTGAATCAAAACTTGGTTTTCCTTCAGAAGTTCTTTTTGTTCTTAAAGGTTTAATTTTACGTAAAATATTAAATTTACTTTTTAAAAGAGCCAATTTTTCAGGATTAATTTTTGGTTTTTCTTTTGATTTGTCTTCTGCACTCATGAAAATTTCTCCTAACGTGATTCCTTATGTAAAGTATGTTTTTGACAATGTTCACAATATTTTTTTAGTTCCATACGCTCTTTATATTTAATCTTATTTTTGTATGTATGATAATTACGATTTAAACATACAGTACAAATTAAAATTATTTTTTCGTTCATTAAATTCACCTAGAAAATTTAACCATTTTTAATTATATTATTATTTAGAATAAGTGTCAATTTTAAAATATTTTTATTTTAAAAACAAAGTTAAATTTTTAATCTTTCTTTAAAATTCATCATTTCTAAAATAATTGTACAAGAAAAAATAAAATAATAAATAAAAAATAATGTTTTTTTAAAAAAAACATTATAATATAAAAAATAATTTTTATTAACTTATTAACTATTAATACTTCCTAAAAGTGGTTGTCTTTCATTGGGTTCTATGATAACTTCTGGCATATCATTATTTGCATTTGTAACAAATTCCGGTTCAAACTCATAATCAGGAATTTTTAACTTTATTCTTTCTCGTTGACTACTATCTTCAATCTCCGTTACTAATTCCATCTTTTTATTTTCGGGAGTATAATTATTTATTCATTCTTTAAACTTTGTCAATGTTGGTCTTCAATCTTTTATTTTTCCGGGTTTAACAAAACTAGGAATTGTTTTATCTGAATGTCTCATTTCAAACTTATCTCAATTATTTTTTTCTAAATACTCATATATTTCCTTTAAATCTTTATTACTTAAAATACCTTTATATAAAGAAAAACTTTTCGTAATGTGTTCTTTTCTTTCATTAATAATTTTAATAATAATTTCCTCTTTACTATTTGAAGTATTAGATTTACTCATTGTAGAAAAATATGTGTGACTAACATCCATCATTGCTGAAATTGACATTAAATTTCCTCCCACAATATTACCATTTGTAAAGTTAATGCCTGCAGTTGCAAAAGTAGTAAGTGATTTTAAGTATTCAATAGTTTTTGTTACTTTTTGAATTTTATATAAATCAAAACCTGATATTCCACTAAGCACTTTAACTAATCCATTTGTACCAGTAAATAATTTATTTAATGCAATAGAAATCATTTCTGGAGTTAATTCATTACTTACAGCATCTTCTGTTAATTGTTCAGCAATTTCAGAATAAAGTCTTTCATCATTTGGTGGTAAAGTAGGAAAAGTAGGTAAATTTGGTTCGGTAGTTGTACTACCCCCAGTTTCATTTAAATTATATGCTTGTCAAATGACTCAACCACCAAATGCAGCATATAACATATCAGCTACTCCACTTTTAATTAATTGGTAACGTTTTTCAATATTACTATCCCTAGTAACAGACTTAAGTCCTGCTATTGTTAGTAGAACTCCTGTTGTCGTATTACTTCAATTTTGTGCACTTAATGCTCCTGCTCTAATTGGACCATGAAGATTATTCAACGCTCATTGTACTTCTGTTCATGTTTCTTCTTTATTTATTTTCATTTTATTTATTCCTTTCATAGTTAAAGTAGTTTTAAATTAAATTTTTAATTTTATTGATAAAATGATACATAATTATTCATTAATAATGTTACTAATTGTTCATCTACTAATATTTATTGAGAAAGATGGCCCAATATCAAAAGCACGAGATATAGAACTACTTCTAAGTTGTTGATATATAGTGTTTTCATCATGTCACATAAATATATAAATAACTAATCCTTGTGATTTATGACCTGCAGGTGGCTGATTTACTACTCGTCAAACTGGTAATTGATTATCTTTGTCTTGAATTTTTTTTGTATTAAAGTTTAGTTCATTACTTTTAATTGTTGTTGTATTATTCATAACACTATAAGTTATGCTGTCTGTCGAATTAGCAAAAATTGTTGGATATAAAAATATAAAATTATTTCATGAATCAGCATAATCACTTCATTTTAAAAGCGTAGTTATTTCTGAATTATAATCTATTAGTTTTCCTCCATCTTTTGGAAAACTATGACTTAATGTTAAATTATTATTAGTATCCAAATTTTTGCTATCATATTGTAAATATCCAACGCTAATAATGTTACCAGTACTGTCAACTAAATATCTAATACTTATTTTTTTACTATTATTTTCAATTGAAAAATTATTAATAACAGATTCTAAATTTGGACTATCAATCATATTATTGAAAATATTTTCAGAAATTTTTTCTGCAATGCTTTCATTATTTTTTAAACTACTTTTAGTAATAAATTGTTTAACAAAGTCAAGACAAATTCCCCTACTATTTTTTGAATGAGACTGAGCAATATAATATAATCCCAATGTTTCACTTAAATTATCATAGTTCTTAATTACATCAACAATACCTTTTGTTCCGGTTAATGATATATGAGTATTAGCACCACCAAATTGAATAAAAGTAAAATTACTTTTAGACTTTTTATTTGAAATATAAGCTGTTGTTGATATTTTGCTCAAGTTTTGTTTTTGAAAAATTTGCAAATCATTAGTACTTGTTAATTGTTCTTCTTTATAATTAATAGCAGCAATTTCTTTATCAAACTCATTAATAACATCTTTATTTATCTTTTCAGGGTTATAAGTTAATTTAAAATTATCAATATAAATTTCTTTTACATAAGGTTCTAAATTTGGATTATCAATAATACTTTTAATATCAAAAAGATGATATATTCCATCTTTATTTTGACTATTTAAAATAGTACTATTACTTAAATTACCATACGTAGTATTAGTAACGACTTCATTAATTTCAGTTTTATTTTTATTTTCTTGTTTTAATTTATTAATACTTGTTAAATTATTAGTAATACTAGTGTTAGCAACAATATTAGTGGTTGCTAATGTTAAACTAAGTCCCAACCATAAATGTTTATTTTTTAACATTCTATTTTGCACCTCAGAATTTTATTTTTTAGTAAATCTATTATAAATTTCATTTAATTTTTTTTCATAAATATTATGGAGTTTTGGTTGATAATATTTCGTATCTTTTAACTTTGTTGGTAAATACTGTTGTTGTACATAATCATTAGCATAATCATGTGGAAATTTATATAATTTACCTTTACCTACTGATTTTTTTAATGTTTTAGATCAATTATGCTTCAAATAATCAGGAATTGGATATATTTTTCCTTGTAAAACATCACTATATGCTTTTTGTACTGCCAAATTAGCACTATTTGATTTCTCACTAAGTGCCATTTCAATAACTACTAAACCAAGTGGAATTATACCTTCGGGCATACCAATTTGACGAAAAGTATCAATAGCAGTTTTTACCCTAATTGATAAAGCAGGATTAGCAAGTCCAATATCTTCGTAAACAATAATCAACATTCTTCTTAATAAAGCTTCATAATCACCAGTTGCTAATAACCTTGCTAAATAATGCAAAGCAGCATTAACATTACTGCCTCTAATTGATTTTTGTAATGCTGACTTTAAATCATGATGTTCATTTCCCTCTTTAGCATTTCAATTACTTGCTTTAGGAATAATAGCATTAATAATATCAATAGTTATGATTTCATTAGGATATAATTTTATTAATATTTTAGAAATATTAATTGCTATTCGTAAATCACCAGTTGCTAAATTACAGATTTTTTCTAAAATTTCATCACTAATATTAAAATTAAAAAATGAATTATTAGTAATTATTTTTTTTAAGCCTAATAACATTTCTTCATTACTAATTGGCTTTAATTCTAATAATAGACATCTACTTCGTAAAGCTGGATTAATTACAAAATAAGGATTTTCAGTAGTACAAGCCATTAAAATAAAATTGCCATGTTCTAAATATTGTAATAATAAATCTTGACGATCACGATTCATGCGTTGTATTTCTTCAATTATAATTATATAAGGTTTAGTATTTTGTGCTATTTTAATTAATTTTTCTAAATTTTCTTTTTTATCAATGGCAGCATTAAATACTCCAAATTCACATTTTAAATCATTAGCTAGTGCTTGAGCAATAGTGGTTTTGCCTGTTCCTGGATTACCATAAAATATTAATGATGTTAAAAACTTCTGATTTAATATTCGATTAATAATTCCATTTTTATCATTTATCAAATGACTTTGACCAATTATATCATTAACAGTAGTTGGTCTTAATATTGTTGCTAGTGGCTTATCCATACTCATCACCTTTGTTTTTAATTTAACGTCGTGAAGTTATTTTAACAATAGAACTAAAATTAATAAAGGTTAAATTATTATTTTTAATATTAACATCCAAGGATTGAAGCATTTTATATTCTTTATCATCATCATATTTAATAATGATACCAATGTTTTTTAAGTGCTGATATTTATCATTTTGTTCAGAAACACTAACAAGTTCAATATTATTTATCTTTTTTATGATATCAAAATTAATTGTCTTTTGAAAATGAATTTGATAGTTATCGCCATCAATATTAATTCCTATATTCATTTCTAAATTAATGTCATTAGTAGGAGAAAAATTATTCATATCATTAATAGCTTCTTGAAATAATAGTGAAATAAGTGAAATAGAATTATCTTTAAAAGTAATTGGATATATTACACCACTAAGAAGAACATTCGGATATAAATCAATAGAATTTAAATCTTTAACATTAAAATTGTTATTTTTAAAGGTTTTTTCATTTGGTTCTTTATTTTGACATTGAATATTTATTGAAAACTCGATAGTATCTTGCAATTGATTTTTACCAACAATTGTTACTATTATAGATTTTGGTTTTTGATAATTTCCAGTAATCGCATTACTAGTAATAATATAATCTTGATCATTAAAATCTTGATGTCATTTTTGCTTACCAAACTCATTTATTTTTTTACTAACAAGGAAAGCAATATGATTATCAATATCCACTTTGCTAACATTAGTATTATCTTCAGTAGTTATTAATTGATTAATTACACTTTCATCATTTTCCAATACTGTTTTAATAACAGATAATGATTTTTTTGTTCAACTACCTTGAACATTAAAATTAATATTTAATTGACCTTTAATAATTTCACTACTATTTTTAGCACAAATAACAACTGTTATTTTCTTTTTTATCATATAATTATCAAAATTTTTTATTGAATCATAATTAATAACAAAATCACTTTTTGTTACTTTATCTGATAATGATTTTTCTTTATTAATTTCTTCTAAAAATTTCTCTTCAATAATTTTATTGACTTGAGATTCTATTTCATTTTTAGTTCCTTTTGTAGCATCTGACATTACTATTGTTTGTGATGGAATTGTAATTCTATTGTCTAAATCAAAAATATTAAATTTTTCTGGAATAACATCATTTTCAACACTAAAATTGAAATTTAAGTCACAAGGAAGCAAAGCATAATTACTACCAAATTGATTAACACTCATTTCAATTTTAAATTGTTTTATTTTTTCTTTATAAGATGGTATTTTTATTGAAAAATTATTTTTAAGTGCATTTTCATCATTAATTTTAATATTAATAGCTGGATTTACTGGTAAATGTACAAAAAAATTATTAGGAATATCTATTTTATTTGTTTGTAACACATTATCAATCTTTTTTAATAAATCACTAAGATAAAAAAATTTTAGTTTTTTATCAGTAGATATTAAACTAATATTATTTAATTTATCCTTGTAATCTATCAAATTATATTTTTTATTTCTTGGACAATTATTCTTATAATAATCTTCTCAATTTTTATCTTGATTAGGATTTCAGTTGTTGGAATTATTAGTATTTATGGCACTATTTCATTGATTATTTGCAATTATTAAAATCATAGTAGTAATAATTAAAACAACAACAAATAACAAAGAAAAAATTTTAAACCAATGTTTTTTTTCTTGCTTAACATTAGGTTTTTGCTTATAATTTGATTTTTCATTTTGATTAATACCAATTTTATACATTATTTCCTCCACCAAAAATCGATAATAAAACATAAAAAAACTTTATAATGATTAAAAAATCACTACAAAGCAACAGCTAAATTATATAAATAGTAATATAACAATAAAACTTATAAATTAATTTTTAAAATTAAAAAAATAAAATTAAAATATAAATTTTATTGTTATCTTAATTCTATCATAGTAATTTTTTATTAAATATATTTTTTGTAACTATTTTTTAATTTTAACTTTACTCGTGTTCAAGCATTATCAACTTGCTTATAACTTAAATTTAATTTTTTCATAATTTGATGAACATTATATCCTCTTCGCTTTAATCTTAAAACTTCATTTTCATTAGTAGTAAAATTTGTAATACTAATAACTTCTTCCAAAAATGAAGTATATTCACAATCATTTTTTTGATATAAATAATCATTAGACTTCTTGCAAAACCTATCTATTAAAAATTTAATTTTTAAAATAAAATTAAAAATAAAAAAGATAGGTAATCTATGATGTTTGATAAATTAAAAACTATTAACAATCCAGAATTATTAAGATTAACTGGTATAAATGATATTATTTTTAATAAAATTCTAGAAATTTTAAAGACAGAAGAAGTAAAAAAGTTTAAAAATGGTGGTACACCTAATAAATTATCATTAGAAAATCGTTTATTAATGACTTTAGAATATTGAAGAGAGTATCGAACTTATTTTCATATTGCTAAAAGTTATGGAATTAGTGAAAGTAGTTGCTATAGGAATATCAAGTGAATAGAAAATACTTTAATAAAACATCCTGATTTTCAACAACTTGATGGGCAAAAATCACTGTTAAATAATAATTTTAAAGATAAAACAGTTATCATTGATGTGACTGAAAGTACTATTCAACGCCCAAAAAAAGTCAAAAACAATATTATTCAGGAAAAAAGAAAAAACATACAATAAAAACTCAAGTCATAATTGAAAAAGATAGTAAAAAAATTATAAGTTCTTATTTTTCTTATGGTAAAAATCATGATTTTAAAATTTTAAAAAATTCAAAAACGAAATTTTTATCAGAAACAACTATTTTAGTAGATTTAGGATATCAAGGTATACAAAACATACATAAAAATGTCTTATTACCTAAACGAAAATCAAAGAAAAACCCTTTAACTAAAGAAGAAAAGAAAAATAATAAGGCTATTTCAAAAATGAGAGTTGTTATTGAACATGTTTTTGCGATTCTTAAAAAATTTAAAATTATTAGTGAAAAATATCGAAATAGAAGAAAAAAATTTGCATTAAGATTTAATTTAATAGCTTCAATTTATAATTTACAATTATTAATTTAAATATATTTGATAATTTAATATTTTATTTTTTTATTTGAAATAATAATTTTTGTTGTATTTTAATGACAAAAAATAAAACATATTTTGAACAATAATTTTTAAAAAATATTAAAAGTGTTATTAAAATAAATTTTTAAACTTAAAAAATGTGATTAATATCATAGTTTTGCAAGAAGTCTATTATATTTTAAGGCACAATTAATAATTTTATGATTATTATTTAAAAAACTTTTAACATAAGTAAATACTCCTCATTTTACTTCATAATATAAAAAATTTTGAAATGACTTGTTTTTTCTTTCTTGAAATTTAAAAATTGCCTTTAAAAAAATAAAATAAAAAGTTGATTTTAAATCATTTGTTTCCAAAGAAATAGCAAAAAACTTTTTAATAATATTTCGTAAAAAAAATCATTTTTTAATTCATATTTTTTATATAAAAAATTAAAAGCAAATTCATTGTTTTCAATACAATACAAATAAATTAATTCATTATCATTCATAAGACATATTCCGTAATTAAATTTTTTAAAAGTCAATTAATAATTTTAAAATTTATTTTATAATTTTGTTATTAACAATAAATTTAGAAAAGTGTTGATAAAAATGATTTTTGAAAATTTAAAAAAATTAAAAAATGAAGAATTTTATAGATATTTTGGTATAAAACGTTTTCATTTTAATGAAATGTTAGAAAAATTAATTGAAATAGAAAAATTAGAAAAAAATAAAGGTCGAAAAAATAAACTTTCAGTAGAAGAAAGATTAATGATGACTTTATTATACTGAAAAGAATATTATACTTTTTTTCAAATGAGTATTAAATCTAAAATGAGCCCATCAAGTTGTTTTCGAAATATTACTTGAGTAGAAAATAAACTTAGTAACCACAAAGATTACCAATTTTTAAAAGAAAGATATAAATTAAAAATTGATAAAAAACAAGAAAATTCAAATGAATTTCAATTTTATTTAATTGATTCAACTGAGATTGAAATTGAAAGACCAACTAAAAAAAACTACAGTTAGAATATTTTTCTGGTAAAAGTTGAATGTATTCTATGAAATTTCAAATTGTATATGATTTTTTTAATAAAAAAATTGTTGATATTTTTGCTGATAATGGTAAAGTGCATGATTTTCAAATATTAAAAAATTCAAATCTTGAATTTTCAGAAAAAACAATAATTATTGGTGATTTAGGATATCAAGGTATACAAAATATTTATAAAAATACAATAATACCAATTAAAAGAACTAAAAATAAAAAATTAACTAAACAAGAAAGAAAATACAATAAGATTGTATCTAAAATTAGAATTAAAGTTGAACATGTCTTTGCTTGATTGAAAAGATTCAAAATTTTAGTAAATAAATGTAGAAAATCTAAATTTAGACTTATGTACTTAAGATTTAACTTACTTTGTGAAATTTTTAATAAAATAAAACCATTAAAATAAAAAAAATATTAAAAATATTTTTTTAAAATTTAAATTTTTATCGAGTTAATATAAAAATATTATTAACAATTTTTTGTTTAAAATGTAAACTCATTTTTTAAACTATTTTTTCAAAAAATATTTATTTCTATATTCAATAACACTAAATAGTTTTAAAACAATTTTATTGACAATTAATTAAATTTAATTACGGAATATGTCCATAATTAAGTCCTCCTAAATATTTCAAATAACAAACTAATTATGAATTACTAATCAACTAATTATTTAAAGCTATGATATATTAGTATTTAATTTTGAAATTCTTAATATTACATATTTAATCCATAATCACGTTTAATAGTTGTTTTAGTCACTATTGATGATGAATCTAACAAATTTATCTTACTTTAACGATTTCTACTTCTGTTTGTGGTATGTAATACTTAAATATTTCTCTTCTAGTTTCATTAGCCACTTTGTCAATTTCCTGTTCTTGATTTCGATTTCAATTTGATGATAAACTAAAAAAATCTTTTAAAAACATTTTATTTTCAATAGTTAACTGATCATAATTTTTAATTGTCAAAGCAATTTTTTTTGTAATAGTAAACAAGCGTGATTTCATGCTGAATTTCCTGAGTTATCTTTATAATCAATATCAATTGGTCATTTGTTAATTAAATAAGTTACTAATTTTTGTCAATCATTTATTACCGCTATATGTAGTAATGAATAATTCAGTTCATCAAATACTAAACTATTAATAACTTCTTTTTGTCAAAAATTTTCAATATTTGAATTATTTTTTTCATTTAATTTTTTAATTTCATTTTGCAAATATTCTAATGAATCTATTACTGCTTCTTCTTTTTCTAATCAATTATCATCATCTCCCTTTATAATATAGATTATTTTTTCATAACAATTTCCTTTAGAAATCATTATTTCATTTTTAAATTTTAGAAATTCTTTAAATGTTTTTATTATTAAATCTTTATTTTTAATAGAACAAGTTGGAATGGCAACACTTTTTAGGACTATTTTTTGGTAAACATTTGTTGTTGATATTTAACTGGAGTTAAGTAGTTTAAAGTGCTGTGAATTCTTATATTGTTATATCAATTGATGTAATCAAATAATTCTAATTTTAATTGGATTAATGATGTAAAATTTTTATCATTAATAAATTCGGTTTTAAAAGTTTTAAAAGTTGCTTCAGCAACAGCATTATCATAAGGACAACCTTTTTTACTTAAAGAACGGTTAATGTTGAATGCTAGTAAAAGTTTATCAATAATTTTATTGTTAAATTCATTACCGCGATCACTATGAAATATTTGAATATCTTTTAAACAGCGATTTGATTGCATAAATGCTTGATGTACTAATGATGCATCTTAACACTATGTCCGATAATTTCGCGGTTAAATAGGTCTATTAATAGGCAAATATAGTTTCACCTACCATTAACTTGTACATAAGTTAAATCACTAACAATAACTTCATTTTTAATCCTATTCTTAAATTTTCTATTAACAAGATTAGTTATTTGACTATCGTTAACTTTGTTATTATGATTTTTGAATGATAATTTAGTATATTTTGATATTAAATTATGTTCATTCATAATTTTTTTAATTTTTCTGCCCGATAAATAAATTTCTTGGTTTTCTAGAATTTTTTTTAATCTTCTAGTACCATAAACTTCTTTATTTTCTTTAAAAGCACTAATAACAGCTTCATCATAAATATTATTTTTGATTTTATTTTCTTTTTTCTTTAAATTAAAATAATATGTTGATTTAGATATTTTTAAAAAACGACACATTGTGCGAATTTTATATTTAGTTTTATTTTTGACAATAATTTCTATTTTCTGCCTATTATTAGTGCTGCTTGCTTTAAAATATCATTTTCCATTCGTAATTGCTTTAATTCTTTTCTTAATTTAATTAATTCATTTTCTTCAAAAGAACGATTATCTTTAGTTTTAAAACTTCCTGAATTACTAAATTGCTTAATTCAATTGTAAGTAGCTGCTCTTGTAACATTATATTCTTTAGCAAGGCAAGATACTGATTTGCCACTTTGATATAAAGCTACTATTTGTTTTTTAAATTCATCGGTATATGAGTTAATATTGGCCATAATTATAGTTCCTTTCTTTTAACAAATTTGTTTACTTGTCTACGTAATTAGTGTCCAATAAATTGTAACCCATCCACTTTAACTATTTCCAAAAAACCACTTTCAGCAGCCAACATTAAGGAGGTATTACCATATTGATCTTCATAATTAATAGCAGCACCACTTGCCAATAAATTAACTACCTCCAAAAAACCATATTCAACAGCTTGCATTAAAGGCGTATTACCATATCTATTTTCATAATTAACATCAGCACCATTTTCCAATAAAACTTTAAGTGCTTCCAAATCACCAACTTCAACTGTTTCAATTAACAGTTCATTTACTAGTTGCATACTATTCACATTTTCCTTTCAAAAATAAAAATCACTTATTTTTAAAAAAACTATCATAAAAATAATTATTTTTGTAATTTTTTGACATTACATATTTGATTAATTTAAAGAACAATAAACTACTTATGTTATTTTCAACTTTATGTTAATAGTTACTTTAACAAATAAATTTTATAATATTAGACTTCTTGCAAAACCTATCTATTAAAAATTTAATTTTTAAAATAAAATTAAAAATAAAAAAGATAGGTAATCTATGATGTTTGATAAATTAAAAACTATTAACAATCCAGAATTATTAAGATTAACTGGTATAAATGATATTATTTTTAATAAAATTCTAGAAATTTTAAAGACAGAAGAAGTAAAAAAGTTTAAAAATGGTGGTACACCTAATAAATTATCATTAGAAAATCGTTTATTAATGACTTTAGAATATTGAAGAGAGTATCGAACTTATTTTCATATTGCTAAAAGTTATGGAATTAGTGAAAGTAGTTGCTATAGGAATATCAAGTGAATAGAAAATATTTTAATAAAACATCCTGATTTTCAACAACTTGATGGGCAAAAATCACTGTTAAATAATAATTTTAAAGATAAAACAGTTATCATTGATGTGACTGAAAGTACTATTCAACGCCGAAAAAAAGTCAAAAACAATATTATTCAGGAAAAAAGAAAAAACATACAATAAAAACTCAAGTCATAATTGAAAAAGATAGTAAAAAAATTATAAGTTCTTATTTTTCTTATGGTAAAAATCATGATTTTAAAATTTTAAAAAATTCAAAAACGAAATTTTTATCAGAAACAACTATTTTAGTAGATTTAGGATATCAAGGTATACAAAACATACATAAAAATGTCTTATTACCTAAACGAAAATCAAAGAAAAACCCTTTAACTAAAGAAGAAAAGAAAAATAATAAGGCTATTTCAAAAATGAGAGTTGTTATTGAACATGTTTTTGCGATTCTTAAAAAATTTAAAATTATTAGTGAAAAATATCGAAATAGAAGAAAAAAATTTGCATTAAGATTTAATTTAATAGCTTCAATTTATAATTTACAATTATTAATTTAAATATATTTGATAATTTAATATTTTATTTTTTTATTTGAAATAATAATTTTTGTTGTATTTTAATGACAAAAAATAAAACATATTTTGAACAATAATTTTTAAAAAATATTAAAAGTGTTATTAAAATAAATTTTTAAACTTAAAAAATGTGATTAATATCATAGTTTTGCAAGAAGTCTAATATATAATATTTATAAAACTTAATAATAGGTTTTTAACTCATTACTTTCATAAAAAGTAAATGAGTTTTTTTATTTTGAAAGGAAAATGTGAAACAGATGTATTTAAATATTTTAAAAAACTTATTTAAACGTAGAAAAAATCATTATCCAAGTAATAACAGTACAGATATTGAAAATAGCGTTTTTTTTCTTCTATAATGAACAAAAAATGTTATCAAAATTAAAAAAAATAAGTGAAGAAAAAGATAAAGAATTAGAGAAATTAACTAATGAAAATAATAACACTCCTAAAATAATATTACTTTCTTCAAATATTTTAGAACTAAGATCAAAAATTTGAACTTTGGAAGAAATGTTAGAAAAGAAAATAACAATAAAAATAGAACAATTAGAAAAAAGTAAAATAAATAAATATAAAAATTTTTTTATTAAATTTTTTACTTTTTGAATTAAAGATAAAAACAAATGTATTAATAATAAAATAAATAAGATAAATTCTGACTATACAAATATTAAAAACAATTGTAAAGAAATTAGAAAACCATTTAATTGATCAAATAAATATATGCAAAAATTTAAAAGAAAAAAAATGAAAATTTTCAGAACCAAATCCAATAAATAAAGAAAAAACATTTACACCTAAAATATAAAAGTATCTTTTTAAAAAAATATTTTATTTTTTCATAAATTTAAATATTATCAAAAAATATAGGTTCTTAAAATTTACGATAATTTTAACGTTTCAACGTAAATATAGTTTGCAATAATACCACAAGCAACGCTAGCATTAAATGATTCTATTTTTGGACTTATTGGTATTTGAACAATATAATCGGTATGTTTTAATAACTTTGGACTTATCCCTTCACCTTCATTACCAATAATTAATGCTAAGTTGCTACTACAATCAATAGTAAAATAATCAATTGCTTTTGCTGTTTTAGCAGCAGCCAAAATTCAAAATTTATATTTTTCTTGTAAATTATTAATTGCGGAAGTTAAATTATTAACTTGACAAATTGCAATAATACTTAGAGCACCGGCTGCAGCCTTTGCAACTGCACCGTTTATTTCAGATTGATTACGATTTAAAACAATTACACCATCAAAGTCATTACCCGCTGCAATTCTTAACATTGAACCAAAATTATGTGGATCAGAAATACGATCTAAAATTAAAATTCTTAAAAATTTAGATGTTGAACCAATATTAATTAATTCATCAAAAGAAAAATATTGATAGTCTTTAACATTAGCCGCAATATTTTGATGTTTAGTAGTACCTAATAGATTATTCATTGCTTGTAAACTAATAATTTCATAAGGAATATTTACACTTTTTAAATCTTTTTTTAATTCTTGGTACTTATCTTGAACTAAAAAAACTTTTTTAATTTTTATTAATGATGATGTTGATAATGCAGCAATAATAGGGTGATAACCATAAATATATTGTAATGCCATAATTTTGCTCCTTTAAATAATATTCAAATCTTTTAATTCTTGACGAATTTTATCAGCTTCTTGGTATTGTTTTTCCTTTTTTAGTTGTTCTCATATTTTAATTTTATTTTTAATCTTTTCAGAATAATTACCAACTTTAAAATCAAATCCTAATATTTTTAAAGCAAAGGTAAAAGTATAAAAAATTTCTTGAAATTCTTCATTAAAATTTTTTTTAATAAGTGCTTCATTTAATTTTTTAATCATATTTTCAATTAAAGTAATAGTATTAGTTGTATCAATATTATTTGATAAATTTTTAATAATTTGTTGATAATAAATTGAATGATGATTATTATTACATATTATATTGTTAATAAATATTTGATATGTTCATTGTTTTAAAACATTTTCATATTTTTTTGTTGACACTAATCCATTTTCAATTGTTTCCTTATTGAAATCAATTGGTTGTTGATGATCACGATTTAATATTAAATATCGCAATACATTCGGATGATGTTGCTGACAAAATTCTTTAACCAAAATAAAATTATTTAAAGATTTTGACATTTTTTCATTAGCAATATTAACATGACCATTATGTCATCAAATATTTGACATTTTTTTATTATTAGCTGCAACAAATTGAGCTCGTTCATTTTCATGATGAGGAAATTTTAAATCAACACCACCACCATGTAAATCAATAGTTTGACCATTAAATAAATCCTCAACAAAACAAGCACACTCAGTATGTCAACCAGGTCTTCCTTTTCCTCACGGACTATTTCAACTAATACCTATTGTTGTTGATTTTCACAAAGCAAAATCTAGATTATTTTCTTTAGTAACTAAATTTTTAATTCTAAAATTTGGAATTAAATCTTCAATATTTTTATGTGCCAAACTTCCATAATCTTTTAACTTATTAACTTTAAAATAAACATCACCAGCCGTAACATATGCATAATCTTTAATAATTAATTTATTAATAAATTCAATAATCTTTGAAATATATTCACTTACTTTTGGTAATTTTGTAGGAAAAATAATATTTAATTTTTCTAAGTCTTCATAATATGCTAACGTATATTTTTCAGTAACTTGTTGTTCTGTTATTTTTAAATCCGCAGCTTTCTTAATAATTTTATCATCAATATCAGTAATATTATGAACATAATTTATTTTATAATTTTGATGAATTAACAAACGATGTAAAACATCAAAAACAAGCACACCACGAATATTGCCAACATGAATATAGTTATAAACAGTAGGACCACATAAATAGATATTAACTTGCTTTTTATTAGTGGCAAGCAGTTGCAATCTTTGTGAAAAACTATCATAAATTTTAATCATTTAATTAACCCTTCTTAATAAAGTTTAGTTTTCATATACTCTATTATACTGTAAAGAATATCAATCTGTAACAAAATAATTTTTTAAATTTAAAACTCTCTTTAACAAAGAGAATCATTAATAATTAAAAAAGTATTAATTATTTGAAATTTCATAATTTTTGATAGATATCGTTTTTATGTTTTTATTTTTTTTCAGTTATATATAAATTTCCTTTATTAGCAGAAGTTATTGTTCCTATATAAATAGTATCATTAATATTTGTTAAACTTCAAACTGCACCATTAGTACTCTCTCAACCAAGCATCAATCCAAAACTTTTATCAGTTTTACTTTTATATATTTTTCCTTCACCATTATTATTTGTTATTCCTACATAAAGTGTACTATAAACATTTGTTAAACTTGAAACTTCACCATTAGTATTATTTCAAGTAGAAACTGGCTCAATCTTAGCATTAATATCATTAGTATTTATTTTTTTATATAAATTTCCCTTTTTATTAGCAGTTGATGTTCCTACATAAAGTACACCATTAATATTTGTTAAAGCCCAAACTGCACCATTGTCTTGTTTTCAATTATTCATTAATTCAAATTTGCCATCACTATTACTTTTATATAAATTTCCTTTACCAAAAATTGATGTTCCCACATAAAGCACACCATTAATATTTACTAGAGCATGAACTGCACCATTTGGAATGGCAACACTTTTTAGGACTATTTTTTGGTAAACATTTGTTGTTGATATTTAACTGGAGTTAAGTAGTTTAAAGTGCTGTGAATTCTTATATTGTTATATCAATTGATGTAATCAAATAATTCTAATTTTAATTGGATTAATGATGTAAAATTTTTATCATTAATAAATTCGGTTTTAAAAGTTTTAAAAGTTGCTTCAGCAACAGCATTATCATAAGGACAACCTTTTTTACTTAAAGAACGGTTAATGTTGAATGCTAGTAAAAGTTTATCAATAATTTTATTGTTAAATTCATTACCGCGATCACTATGAAATATTTGAATATCTTTTAAACAGCGATTTGATTGCATAAATGCTTGATGTACTAATGATGCATCTTTTTTAACTCCAACACTATGTCCGATAATTTCGCTGTTAAATAGGTCTATTAATAGGCAAATATAGTTTCACCTACCATTAACTTGTACATAAGTTAAATCACTAACAATAACTTCATTTTTAATCCTATTCTTAAATTTTCTATTAACAAGATTAGTTATTTGACTATAGTTAACTTTGTTATTATGATTTTTGAATGATAATTTAGTATATTTTGATATTAAATTATGTTCATTCATAATTTTTTTAATTTTTCTGCGCGATAAATAAATTTCTTGGTTTTCTAGAATTTTTTTTAATCTTCTAGTACCATAAACTTCTTTATTTTCTTTAAAAGCACTAATAACAGCTTCATCATAAATATTATTTTTGATTTTATTTTCTTTTTTCTTTAAATTAAAATAATATGTTGATTTAGATATTTTTAAAAAACGACACATTGTGCGAATTTTATATTTAGCTTTATTTTTGACAATAATTTCTATTTTCTGCCTATTATTAGTGCTGCTTGCTTTAAAATATCATTTTCCATTCGTAATTGCTTTAATTCTTTTCTTAATTTAATTAATTCATTTTCTTCAAAAGAACGATTATCTTTAGTTTTAAAACTTCCTGAATTACTAAATTGCTTAATTCAATTGTAAGTAGCTGCTCTTGTAACATTATATTCTTTAGCAAGGCAAGATACTGATTTGCCACTTTGATATAAAGCTACTATTTGTTTTTTAAATTCATCGGTATATGAGTTAATATTGGGCATAATTATAGTTCCTTTCTTTTAACAAATTTGTTTACTTGTCTACGTAATTAGTGTCCAATAAATTGTAACCCATCCATAGATTGATTTTACTACTACTGGATTAATTAAAAATATATTAAGTTATGATTGAAATAATTGTCCAGAAACTAAAAGACAATATAGTTTAATTCAATGATTATCTAAATCTAAAATAGAAAATTCAAATAATGAACCTAAAATGTTAGATTTATATGATGATACTTGAGATAGTGATTGTTATGCATTAATGAATGATATGAAATGATTAATTAGACTTCTTGCAAAACTATGATATTAATCACATTTTTTAAGTTTAAAAATTTATTTTAATAACACTTTTAATATTTTTTAAAAATTATTGTTCAAAATATGTTTTATTTTTTGTCATTAAAATACAACAAAAATTATTATTTCAAATAAAAAAATAAAATATTAAATTATCAAATATATTTAAATTAATAATTGTAAATTATAAATTGAAGCTATTAAATTAAATCTTAATGCAAATTTTTTTCTTCTATTTCGATATTTTTCACTAATAATTTTAAATTTTTTAAGAATCGCAAAAACATGTTCAATAACAACTCTCATTTTTGAAATAGCCTTATTATTTTTCTTTTCTTCTTTAGTTAAAGGGTTTTTCTTTGATTTTCGTTTAGGTAATAAGACATTTTTATGTATGTTTTGTATACCTTGATATCCTAAATCTATTAAAATAGTTGTTTCTGATAAAAATTTCGTTTTTGAATTTTTTAAAATTTTAAAATCATGATTTTTACCATAAGAAAAATAAGAACTTATAATTTTTTTACTATCTTTTTCAATTATGACTTGAGTTTTTATTGTATGTTTTTTCTTTTTTCCTGAATAATATTGTTTTTGACTTTTTTTGGGCGTTGAATAGTACTTTCAGTCACATCAATGATAACTGTTTTATCTTTAAAATTATTATTTAACAGTAATTTTTGCCCATCAAGTTGTTGAAAATCAGGATGTTTTATTAAAGTATTTTCTATTCACTTGATATTCCTATAGCAACTACTTTCACTAATTCCATAACTTTTAGCAATATGAAAATAAGTTCGATACTCTCTTCAATATTCTAAAGTCATTAATAAACGATTTTCTAATGATAATTTATTAGGTGTACCACCATTTTTAAACTTTTTTACTTCTTCTGTCTTTAAAATTTCTAGAATTTTATTAAAAATAATATCATTTATACCAGTTAATCTTAATAATTCTGGATTGTTAATAGTTTTTAATTTATCAAACATCATAGATTACCTATCTTTTTTATTTTTAATTTTATTTTAAAAATTAAATTTTTAATAGATAGGTTTTGCAAGAAGTCTATTATGTAGTTATGCATTTGATTTAAAAATTAAGAAGTCTTATGATTCTTATGAACAAAAAATAAGTAATGATTACCCTATAGCATTTAGTATAATTAATAACTCTGAAAAATTAAATTGAATTATTTATTTACAAGGTAATTTAGGTAAAATAGAATATACCAATTCTGCGCAAAGAGAACCTGATAAAAGTTGAGCATATAGATATATATCAAATATTAAATCTAATATTAATAAAATAGTTTTAAATGCAAGATAATTTGATAAAATTAAAATAGACTTCTTGCAAAACCTATCTATTAAAAATTTAATTTTTAAAATAAAATTAAAAATAAAAAAGATAGGTAATCTATGATGTTTGATAAATTAAAAACTATTAACAATCCAGAATTATTAAGATTAACTGGTATAAATGATATTATTTTTAATAAAATTCTAGAAATTTTAAAGACAGAAGAAGTAAAAAAGTTTAAAAATGGTGGTACACCTAATAAATTATCATTAGAAAATCGTTTATTAATGACTTTAGAATATTGAAGAGAGTATCGAACTTATTTTCATATTGCTAAAAGTTATGGAATTAGTGAAAGTAGTTGCTATAGGAATATCAAGTGAATAGAAAATACTTTAATAAAACATCCTGATTTTCAACAACTTGATGGGCAAAAATCACTGTTAAATAATAATTTTAAAGATAAAACAGTTATCATTGATGTGACTGAAAGTACTATTCAACGCCCAAAAAAAGTCAAAAACAATATTATTCAGGAAAAAAGAAAAAACATACAATAAAAACTCAAGTCATAATTGAAAAAGATAGTAAAAAAATTATAAGTTCTTATTTTTCTTATGGTAAAAATCATGATTTTAAAATTTTAAAAAATTCAAAAACGAAATTTTTATCAGAAACAACTATTTTAATAGATTTAGGATATCAAGGTATACAAAACATACATAAAAATGTCTTATTACCTAAACGAAAATCAAAGAAAAACCCTTTAACTAAAGAAGAAAAGAAAAATAATAAGGCTATTTCAAAAATGAGAGTTGTTATTGAACATGTTTTTGCGATTCTTAAAAAATTTAAAATTATTAGTGAAAAATATCGAAATAGAAGAAAAAAATTTGCATTAAGATTTAATTTAATAGCTTCAATTTATAATTTACAATTATTAATTTAAATATATTTGATAATTTAATATTTTATTTTTTTATTTGAAATAATAATTTTTGTTGTATTTTAATGACAAAAAATAAAACATATTTTGAACAATAATTTTTAAAAAATATTAAAAGTGTTATTAAAATAAATTTTTAAACTTAAAAAATGTGATTAATATCATAGTTTTGCAAGAAGTCTAATATTTCACTTGCAGAATTTGCTAAATATTATGAAATTCCATTAAATCACTTATACAGAAATGTTGAAGTAGAATATAAAATTAAAGGAGGAACTTTAATTGAAAAAGAAATGGATATTCTTATATCTTATAAGGTAAAAACTTTATATATTGATGAACCACTTGATTTTGATTTTACAAATTTATTTTTAAAATGTGGTCATCGTAAAAATACTGGGAAATTATATTTTAAAATTTATAAAGAAATTTTTGAAAAACATTTTGTAAATCAAATTAAAAATTTTACAAAATTTTATTTACCATATACAAAATTTTTAACAACAAAATATATCTGACCATTATATGAATATTTACGAAGTTATTTATATGTAAATTCAAAAAACTCAAAACCTGTTGTGTTTGAACATCAACCAATGAATTTTGAAACTATTTTTCAAATTTTTAATATAAGTATTAAGAGTAGTTATTTGAAGAATATATTTGATTTAAAAAAGTATGTTTTAGAACCAGTTAAAAAAGATTTATTAAATACTGATGTTATTATGAATTATGAAATTATTAAAACTGGTAGAAAAAATACTCATATTAAACTTTATACAAAACTTAATATGGAAAAATTTGCTCAACAGCAAAAAGAAGTATATGGGGAAACTTCAAATAATTATATTGATTTTCAAAATAATCAAAGAAAACAAATTTTAAATGATATTGATAAAGATAGTAAGATTATTTGAGATAAACACTAAAAATTTTGATATCAAAAAATAGGGGTAACATTATGAAAAAAATCTTAAATTTAATAACAATTTCAACGTTAACTACAGTTATTCCAACTCAAAACAAGATGTTGGAATAACTAATTCAAATAATGAATATGTACCATTAAGAGAAATTAGCGGGTTTGGAAAAAGTGTACAAAAAGTTATTGTTGATAGTAAAGATAACATTTATTTCTGTATAGAAGGAATTACAGATTTAAATAATGGGTTATATAAGCTATCAGTTGGTTCAAATACTCCAATGAAAATAAATAATAGTTCTTCTGTAATATCAATTGCAATTGATAGTAAAGATGATATTTATTTTGGCAAAAGTGATTTTCTATTTTCATCTAATAATGGCTTATATAAGCTTTTTGCTGGTTCAGATACTCCAACCAAAATAAATGGTATAAATGAATCTGTTTCTTAAATTGCAATTGATAAATTGGACAATGTTTATACCGGACCTAATAAAGGTGCTTATAAGTTATCAGTCGATTCAGATACTCCAACCAAAATAAATGGAGTGAGTGATCGTATTTTCTCAACTGTTATTGATAACTCAAATAACTTATATTTTGCAAAAATAAATGGCCTTTATATTTTACAAATTTCTTTGTCATGAACAAAAGAACAAAGTCAGTTTAATTTAATTGATAGCACTAAAAAGAAAACTTGAACACGAAATGACTGACTTACTGTTGATGGTGAGTTAAATATTGAAATTCAAAACAACAACATTGATAAGGTCTTATTTGATAATTTCTTGCAACCACAAACAGCTAAACAATGAAACATCAATGTCAAACCCGAAACTAGCGAAAAAGACCATATTTTACAAGTGATTTTTACTTTGGATGGAAAACAATACACTAGTAAAATTATTGTTTCAATGCAGACAAAAATAGACCCACCAATTCCTCCAAAACCAGAAAATTTAAGCGATGTAATTAAATTTGGTAGTGATAATAACTTAGGAAATATTTTAGATAACAATGATGGTACTATTGAAACAAAGATTCAGCAAATTAATTCTCGCATTATTGATTTTTCACAAATTAAAATCGAGAAAAAAGATATGCATTCTGCAACATTAACTGCTAAAAAAGATAGTAAAAGTTATCAAGGTTCAGTTGTGGTTAAATATAATGTTGTGCCAACAACAGTTGTTGATTTAATGATTGATTTAAAACCAAAATCACCATCAACACAAACTGATATTGACTATGCTGGACAAATTGATAAAACTATTATCACAAATCCAGTTAATTCATTCTATTATGCAAATAGTGAGAGTAAAATCACAATGATTAAACCAACTGAAAGTAGTGTCATAACTGGATTTGTATATGGTGCTGATAATCAATGAAATTAAAACATTACAAAAGACATATTCCGTAATTAAATTTTTTAAAAGTCAATTAATAATTTTAAAATTTATTTTATAATTTTGTTATTAACAATAAATTTAGAAAAGTGTTGATAAAAATGATTTTTGAAAATTTAAAAAAATTAAAAAATGAAGAATTTTATAGATATTTTGCTATAAAACGTTTTCATTTTAATGAAATGTTAGAAAAATTAATTGAAATAGAAAAATTAGAAAAAAATAAAGGTCGAAAAAATAAACTTTCAGTAGAAGAAAGATTAATGATGACTTTATTATACTGAAAAGAATATTATACTTTTTTTCAAATGAGTATTAAATCTAAAATGAGCCCATCAAGTTGTTTTCGAAATATTACTTGAGTAGAAAATAAACTTAGTAACCACAAAGATTACCAATTTTTAAAAGAAAGATATAAATTAAAAATTGATAAAAAACAAGAAAATTCAAATGAATTTCAATTTTATTTAATTGATTCAACTGAGATTGAAATTGAAAGACCAACTAAAAAAAACTACAGTTAGAATATTTTTCTGGTAAAAGTTGAATGTATTCTATAAAATTTCAAATTGTATATGATTTTTTTAATAAAAAAATTGTTGATATTTTTGCTGATAATGGTAAAGTGCATGATTTTCAAATATTAAAAAATTCAAATCTTGAATTTTCAGAAAAAACAATAATTATTGGTGATTTAGGATATCAAGGTATACAAAATATTTATAAAAATACAATAATACCAATTAAAAGAACTAAAAATAAAAAATTAACTAAACAAGAAAGAAAATACAATAAGATTGTATCTAAAATTAGAATTAAAGTTGAACATGTCTTTGCTTGATTGAAAAGATTCAAAATTTTAGTAAATAAATGTAGAAAATCTAAATTTAGACTTATGTACTTAAGATTTAACTTACTTTGTGAAATTTTTAATAAAATAAAACCATTAAAATAAAAAAAATATTAAAAATATTTTTTTAAAATTTAAATTTTTATCGAGTTAATATAAAAATATTATTAACAATTTTTTGTTTAAAATGTAAACTCATTTTTTAAACTATTTTTTCAAAAAATATTTATTTCTATATTCAATAACACTAAATAGTTTTAAAACAATTTTATTGACAATTAATTAAATTTAATTACGGAATATGTCCAAAATATAACAATTGACCCAACCAATGGTATTGTTTTAGATGGTTCACAATTATTAACAAACAAAGGAAAATATGTTATTGAATTGCAAGATAATTTAGGAAATCATAACAATATTTATTTACAAATTGCTCCAAAACAAGAAATTGCACATTATTTTGATACAGATAATGGCAAACAATTTGAAAAGTGAGCAAAAGCAAATGGACACGATAACATTCATGGATATTCTGTTCACCAACTAAATAAATTGTTTAAAGAAAGCAAATCATGAATTAAACAAGCAAATGATAATCAACTAGCCAATGCTGTTGCTGATTGATTTAAAACCAAAGGTAATGTTTCTTCAAAACAAATAATTTCAAAAGAACAAATTGTTGAACAATTAAAACAACAAAGACCAAAGACTATCACAATTGATAAATTTGATACAAGTAATTATGATTTAAAAAAAGTTTCATTTGAAATTAAAGGCATGCAATTTCAACCAAATGAGAAAGTTGAAATTGTTATTAAATATGGTTCAGAAAAATCAAATAGTTTCATATTACAAATTCAAAATAATAACCCACCAAACAATAACAGAAAAGGATTAACTGTATTAGCTATTATTACTATTGTTATTGGTAATTAGTCAAATTACTGATGATGTTATTGATGATGTAAAAGCATGGCAAAATCGACCATTAGAAAGTGTCTATCCGATTGTTTATTTTGATTGCATAGTAGTGAAAGTACGACAAGATAAAAGGATTATTAATAAATCAGTTTATATAGCTTTAGGAGTTGATTTAGAAGGTAAAAAAGATGTTTTAGGTTTATGAATTAGTGAAAATGAAGGTGCTAAATTTTGATTAGCAAATTTAACAGAAATGAAAAATCGTGGCTTAAATGATATTCTTATTGCCTGCAGTGATAATTTAACAGGCATGTCAGAAGCAATACAATCAGTTTATCTTAAAACAGAACATCAATTATGCATAGTTCATCAAATTAAAAATAGTTTGAAATATGTCTCATATAAGCATAGAAAATCTCTAGTTGCAGATTTAAAACCAATTTATACTGCATGTAGTGAAGAACAAGCAATGCAGGCTTTAGAATCCTTTGAAAATAAGTGAAATAAACAATATCCTCAAATTGCTAAATCTTGATATAAAAATTGAGATAATTTAATGGTTTTTATTAGTTATCCTGCAGAAATTAAAAGAGTGATTTATAGGACATATTCCGTAATTAAATTTAATTAATTGTCAATAAAATTGTTTTAAAACTATTTAGTGTTATTGAATATAGAAATAAATATTTTTTGAAAAAATAGTTTAAAAAATGAGTTTACATTTTAAACAAAAAATTGTTAATAATATTTTTATATTAACTCGATAAAAATTTAAATTTTAAAAAAATATTTTTAATATTTTTTTTATTTTAATGGTTTTATTTTATTAAAAATTTCACAAAGTAAGTTAAATCTTAAGTACATAAGTCTAAATTTAGATTTTCTACATTTATTTACTAAAATTTTGAATCTTTTCAATCAAGCAAAGACATGTTCAACTTTAATTCTAATTTTAGATACAATCTTATTGTATTTTCTTTCTTGTTTAGTTAATTTTTTATTTTTAGTTCTTTTAATTGGTATTATTGTATTTTTATAAATATTTTGTATACCTTGATATCCTAAATCACCAATAATTATTGTTTTTTCTGAAAATTCAAGATTTGAATTTTTTAATATTTGAAAATCATGCACTTTACCATTATCAGCAAAAATATCAACAATTTTTTTATTAAAAAAATCATATACAATTTGAAATTTTATAGAATACATTCAACTTTTACCAGAAAAATATTCTAACTGTAGTTTTTTTTAGTTGGTCTTTCAATTTCAATCTCAGTTGAATCAATTAAATAAAATTGAAATTCATTTGAATTTTCTTGTTTTTTATCAATTTTTAATTTATATCTTTCTTTTAAAAATTGGTAATCTTTGTGGTTACTAAGTTTATTTTCTACTCAAGTAATATTTCGAAAACAACTTGATGGGCTCATTTTAGATTTAATACTCATTTGAAAAAAAGTATAATATTCTTTTCAGTATAATAAAGTCATCATTAATCTTTCTTCTACTGAAAGTTTATTTTTTCGACCTTTATTTTTTTCTAATTTTTCTATTTCAATTAATTTTTCTAACATTTCATTAAAATGAAAACGTTTTATACCAAAATATCTATAAAATTCTTCATTTTTTAATTTTTTTAAATTTTCAAAAATCATTTTTATCAACACTTTTCTAAATTTATTGTTAATAACAAAATTATAAAATAAATTTTAAAATTATTAATTGACTTTTAAAAAATTTAATTACGGAATATGTCCTATAAATCACTCTTTTAATTTCTGCAGGATAACTAATAAAAACCATTAAATTATCTTAATTTTTATATCAAGATTTAGCAATTTGAGGATATTGTTTATTTCACTTATTTTCAAAGGATTCTAAAGCCTGCATTGCTTGTTCTTCACTACATGCAGTATAAATTGGTTTTAAATCTGCAACTAGAGATTTTCTATGCTTATATGAGACATATTTCAAACTATTTTTAATTTGATGAACTATGCATAATTGATGTTCTGTTTTAAGATAAACTGATTGTATTGCTTCTGACATTCCTGTTAAATTATCACTGCAGGCAATAAGAATATCATTTAAGCCACGATTTTTCATTTCTGTTAAATTTGCTAATCAAAATTTAGCACCTTCATTTTCACTAATTCATAAACCTAAAACATCTTTTTTACCTTCTAAATCAACTCCTAAAGCTATATAAACTGATTTATTAATAATCCTTTTATCTTGTCGTACTTTCACTACTATGCAATCAAAATAAACAATCGGATAGACACTTTCTAATGGTCGATTTTGCCATGCTTTTACATCATCAATAACATCATCAGTAATTTGACTAATAACACTTTCACTAATATCAGCACCATGATATAACTCTTGTAATTGCATTCTAATATCTGATAATGTCATACCTTTTGCATATAAAGAAAGAACTTGTTGATCAAAACCATCAAATCTTCTTTGTCTTTTTGCAACTATTATAGGATTAAAATTACTATTGCGATCTCGTGGTACATCAATCTCAATTTTACCTTGTTGAGTTATTATTTTTTTTGAACTTATACCATTACGAGCATTGTCACTATTACTATGTTGATTCTTTTCATATCCCAAATAATTTTGCATCTCAGAATTCAACATTTTTTCTACTAATCTTTTTGTTAATTCTTTATACAATCCTCCCTCTTTAAAAACTGTTGTTAAATCTTCAGTATTTTCTAATAATAAATCTACTGCTTTTGATATTGGATCATTATTATTAATATTTTGCTTTTTAGCCATCTGTAACTCACTCTTTCTAGTCATTTAATTATATTTACTAGAATTAATTAAACATAGTTATTTTTGTAAGTTACATAGATTACTAAACATTACCGTGGGAGTTTTGATTTTGCTTGTGGTTTTTTCAATTTTGACTGCGGTAGAGATAAGACTTTTCCAAGATTTCAATTTTAGTCTGTAACAATAATAATTCTCTTTCAACGCGTTTTTCATAATTTTTTAATGATTCCTTTGGTTTTTTCTTAAAATCTCTACTCACAGCATTTACCTCTTGTTTTTTAATTTTAATTCTTATTGAAACTAAACTTTTTTCACCTTGCAAGTATCATTTTTGGATTCAAATATAAATTATCTTTCTACTAATTTTATTTTTTTTGCTTAATGTTGTAGCAGATTTACCAGCAAAATATTGTTCTATTATTTTTAATTTTAGTTCCTTATTATATCTGGTCATAAAAAGGGTCTCCTTAATAAGTTAAAACATTGTTTTTTGCAACTTAGAAGTGACCCTTTCCCAAAAGCAAAGATATTCGACAAATATATTACTTTTTGGTGCAAATTATGGCAGTGGTAAAACTTTTGTTATTTGCAAGATTGTAAAGGTAAGTGCAACTAAATTATTTTTCTATCCAAATATTCGATTGGTGAAATATAGTTTAGTATTTTTCTTCGTTTTTGATTTCAAGACAATATAAAATTATGAACTTCATTTTTACAATTCAGGCATCAAAAAATTGCAGAACAAAAATAAACATTACCAATTTTTATTCCTTATTTAATAATGATAATAAAATTTGTTCTGCCTCGCTACTACATAAAGTATCTTCACTAGATAATAAAGTTTCTAAATCTTCATCAGTAAATTGATTTAAGTTTTTTAGTAAATCTTGAATGTTAATAGAACCAACTTTTAAATGTTCAATTATTATATAAGGAATAAAGAATTTTGATACAACAGTAGTATTTATTAATATTTCTCCAAAACATAAAAATGGGTTAAACAAAAGAGAAAAAAGATCAATTGCACTAATTTTTTCTTCTATTAATTGATTTTCATCAGGGTTAGGGTTTCTTATTATATAATTAGTTTCTAATGGTTTTTCTATATTTGGCTCTATACCAATTATTAAAATAGAATGTCCTGAATTTTTTTCTGATATTGTATTAGCTATAATAGGATTATTCATTTTTAAAGAATTTCATATTAAATATTGTAATCATAAAAGCTTTAATTCATTATCAGTTAATAAATTTCAAAATTTATTTTCAAAACTTATATGACTATAATTAAATTTTATGCTATCTTTTATATCTTGATATTTATAAAAAAATCTATAAAGATTAAATAAAAGTAATCCAGAATTTACATCTAAACCAAAATTAACAAAACGATTATACAACTCATCTTGAGATAATATAGTATTATGATTATTTGAAAAATTAACTAAAATATTTTCAAGAACTGCAAGAGAACATCATCATTCTTTTTTTGTCTTTGCATTGGTATTTTCATTATTTTATTTAAATTAATTTTTTTATTTTTTCATTCACCATCTGGTGGTTTTAAAGAAGAAATAAATGTAACTACTATTGTATCTGAATAATATTCAGATTTAATTTCTACATTATTTTGATAAATTTTACTTATATAAATATCTTTAATATCAAGTTCAGGATTTATTTCTTTTAAACGATTTTTAATTATTGATGGAAAAGTATTTGGTATTAAACCCAAATCAGTATTTTTGATAATATCTTTTAAATTTTTAAATTCAGCCGATTCTTTTGAAAGATTAGTTTCAAATTTAATTAATTTTTTACCAATATAATTTGAATTTTCTTTGGAATAAACTTCAGCACTACCATTAGTATCATCAATTTTTTTTATATAAATTTGATTAATATCAAGTTCAGGATTTATTTCTTTTAAACTTTGCAAAATTGTATTTTCACTATTGTCTGATATAAATCCTAAATTAGTATTAACTATAACTTTGGACATATGATTAATATTATTACACTTTCTTTTTTTGTTTTTTTGATATGAATTTAAATGAAATTTTATATATTTTTTACCAATATAATTTGAATTTTTTTTCCATAAACTTCTGTAAGACCTAAATCAGATTTTTCAATGTTAATTATATAAATCTGATTAATATCAAGTTCAGGATTTATTTCTTTTAAACTTTGCAAAATTGTATTTTCACTATTGTCTGATATAAATCCTAAATTAGTATTAACTATAACTTTTTCTAGATTTTCAATTTTATTTGATAAACCAAAATTATAATGATTTCTATTAACATGAAATAATTGTATACTAGTATTTTCATAGTCAATATCTGATTCAATTCTTGCATTATCAACAATAATATTAGTATTTAAAAGATCAGACATTGCTTCAATCTCAATTGTTCCACCTCATTGTCCTGATTCTAACATTCTTGTTAAATAAGATGCAGTCAAATTTTCTTCTGTTGTTGTGGATGGTATTTGAGATGATGATGTTTCATGTTGGAAGATTCTCTCTTCTGCAACAATGGCTTCTCTAAAGCGAGCTCTACTAGGCTGACGATGATTATCATCTAAATGAAGACTTATATATTCAATCACTCTACGACGAAATTGTGTAATTAACATTTGAATATTTGAATTTCTGTATCATTCTTGATTGTTATCAAGATTACTTAAATTAAATTTTTGTAACAATTCTTTAAATTTTTTGAAAAATTTAATTTTTTCTGGACCAAATAACTTAATAAATCTTTTTTTTAAGTTATGATAATCATTTACTACTGGCAATAAATAAGCTGTTGCTACAGACCAAAATAAACAATTTCCATCAGGAATAACATCGTATTGATTATTTTGAAATTTTAATTCTTGAGAATCAAGAATTGTTTCTTCTGATGATTCAATTTTTTTATTTTTATTAGATAAATTAATTAAAATACTGCCTTTATATTTTGAATTTTGTATTGAATTAATTTTAATAGTAGCTTTTTTTTATCAATATCAATAGAAATTTGGTTTTTATCTAATAAAAGATTATTATGATATAAAATGTCTTTAATATTTTTTTCAGTAAGATTAGGTAAATCTTCTAAATTAAAACCAAATGTATTAGTTATAATATCTTTTAAATTAATATGAAGTAAATTTTTTCAACTTGGTCCTGGTTGTGGATCACTACCATCTATCTTTTTTTTACGATTAAATATATCAAAGTCTTGATCATGTTTGAAAAGTTTTGTTTCTTTTTTATCTTTAGTTCTATTATTAAATGTTGTTCAATCAATAACATCATTATTTTTATTAGTAATTTCATTATATTCATTAAAATTTTCTGCTGATCAATATCCTTCTGGATAACCAGTATATGAAGTTATTCGAATGGATTCATTATTTTCTAATTTTTTAGAAATATCATAATAATTACTAAAATTATTTCAAATTAAATAAACAAATGATTTAATTTCTTCTTCATTAAGTTTATAGGTAATATTATATGCTGATGGAAATGTTTCAAATAAATTTGTTAATTTTTCAAGAAAAATATCTTTATCTTCTATCAAAAAAAATAATATATAAATTCTAATTCAAATTAGTTTATTAATTTTAATTTTAATTTTCGATGTTGTTGAATGTTCAACAACATTATATTCATTTATAATAGAATTTTCATTTTTACATTTAAAAAAATTAAATAATTTTATTTTTTCTTTTTTTTCTTTTTCAGTTATTTTTTCTAAATTATTTTTTTCGCCAAAAATTTTTAAAAAATTTTCATTTTTAATATAATTATTTTTATTATCAATATACAATTCAATAATTGTCAATTGTTTATTGCCTATTTTTGATATTAAATTATAATAATGATTAAAATTATTTCAAATATTATGAGCAAAAGCATCAATGTTTCCATCATCAAAGTCTTTAGAAGATAATTTTATACTATTATTCTTTATTTCTGTTATTATTTTTTTAGTTTCTAATATAGACATATTCCGTAATTAAATTTTTTAAAAGTCAATTAATAATTTTAAAATTTATTTTATAATTTTGTTATTAACAATAAATTTAGAAAAGTGTTGATAAAAATGATTTTTGAAAATTTAAAAAAATTAAAAAATGAAGAATTTTATAGATATTTTGGTATAAAACGTTTTCATTTTAATGAAATGTTAGAAAAATTAATTGAAATAGAAAAATTAGAAAAAAATAAAGGTCGAAAAAATAAACTTTCAGTAGAAGAAAGATTAATGATGACTTTATTATACTGAAAAGAATATTATACTTTTTTTCAAATGAGTATTAAATCTAAAATGAGCCCATCAAGTTGTTTTCGAAATATTACTTGAGTAGAAAATAAACTTAGTAACCACAAAGATTACCAATTTTTAAAAGAAAGATATAAATTAAAAATTGATAAAAAACAAGAAAATTCAAATGAATTTCAATTTTATTTAATTGATTCAACTGAGATTGAAATTGAAAGACCAACTAAAAAAAACTACAGTTAGAATATTTTTCTGGTAAAAGTTGAATGTATTCTATAAAATTTCAAATTGTATATGATTTTTTTAATAAAAAAATTGTTGATATTTTTGCTGATAATGGTAAAGTGCATGATTTTCAAATATTAAAAAATTCAAATCTTGAATTTTCAGAAAAAACAATAATTATTGGTGATTTAGGATATCAAGGTATACAAAATATTTATAAAAATACAATAATACCAATTAAAAGAACTAAAAATAAAAAATTAACTAAACAAGAAAGAAAATACAATAAGATTGTATCTAAAATTAGAATTAAAGTTGAACATGTCTTTGCTTGATTGAAAAGATTCAAAATTTTAGTAAATAAATGTAGAAAATCTAAATTTAGACTTATGTACTTAAGATTTAACTTACTTTGTGAAATTTTTAATAAAATAAAACCATTAAAATAAAAAAAATATTAAAAATATTTTTTTAAAATTTAAATTTTTATCGAGTTAATATAAAAATATTATTAACAATTTTTTGTTTAAAATGTAAACTCATTTTTTAAACTATTTTTTCAAAAAATATTTATTTCTATATTCAATAACACTAAATAGTTTTAAAACAATTTTATTGACAATTAATTAAATTTAATTACGGAATATGTCCTATGAAATTATTTTTTCCATTATTTATAAATATTCTAACAATTTGTTCTCAAATTTTTTTTGCTAAAATCAGTGATAATGTTCAAAAATCATTATCTTTATTATATATTTTTTCAACAAAAATATTTTCAATATCATTATCAATGATACTATTATAATTTTGAAATTCTAAAATTTTATTATCATTACTTTTTAAATTTATTTTAAATATTATTTTTTCTCAGTTTTTGTTTGCCAAAATATTATAATAATCTTTTTCTTCAAATAAAACGTTTGCAATTTTTTCAAATTCTGGTATTTTAGGAATAATAGAATTTGAAAAAATAATTAGTTTCAGTAATATAAAATTTTATTTCTCTTATAAATCAATCTTTAAAATCTTCATATTTTTTGTACAAAATATTTTCTAATAATAGTTTTGCGAAATGATTTTCTAAAATGATAATAATATGATCATCTTTTTGATATTTAAATATTATTTTTTTATTTTCATTTAAAACTATTTTTTCTGCATAATCTTTTAATCCTTTTATATCATATTTATCAGAAGAATATGGCTCTATTTTTATTTCTTCTTCTGTTTTTTCACCAATAACTTGAAATAATTTTTTATCATCTTTGATAAACATATTATTTTCAATATATAAATTAATCATAATTTTTTGATTTATTCCTAAATTTAAAAATAAATCACAATATTTAGAAATATTTTTTAAAATTGTGTAAGCAAAAGCATCAATTGCATTATCATCAAAGTATTTTGCAGATAAATTTATATTATTATTTTTGATTTCTGTTATTATTTTTTTAGTTTCTAATATGAAATTATTTTCATTGTTTTGAGAAAATAATTTAATTATGTTTAATAACTTTTCTTTTGATAAAATCAGTGATAATTCTCAAAAATCATTATCTTTATTATATATTTTTTCAACAAAATTCTTTTGATTAAAATTATAATTTTTTAAATTTAAATTATTTCTTTTATTTCTCCTTTTTTTTGTTTTCAATATTCAGATTTAATTTTTCTATTTTCTTCTTCTGTTTCACTAATAGAAGCCAAAGTGGTAACTGAACCATCACCAGTTATTAAAGTTAGACTTCCCATAATTCCAGCAATAATTTTTTTCTTAGACAAAATCACAACCCCCTAAATTTTCTTAATATAATTTTACATTATTCATAAAAATATGTAATAAAGACATATTATAGAACTATTATATTATGATTTTTTTCTGCTGTGGTTATGTAAATTCTATGTCGTATAACTTGAGAATCAACAACAATATGACGTTTTATTCCTGAAATCTTTTTACCAGCATCATAACCTTTATTATTTTCAAAAACTAAAACCAAATATATCATCATTTTTGGATGGGTGACCCTTTCCCTCTTTAAATTTATTTTTTTATTTAATTTTAAATTATCAAAAAAAATTAATTCTTTTATTAATTAATTTTATAATTGGTATCATATTAATTTTGTCATTACCTGCTTTTAAATCATTTATCATATTTGTTTTTATCCTCTAATTTTAAGTTATTTTTTATTTTATTATACTGAATATTTTAATTAATGACTATTTTTTAAAAACATAGTTATATAAAGATTTACATTTTTTTACTATTAAAATTGCTAGTAATTTTAATATTTTTAATAATAATTATACTAAAGACATATTCCGTAATTAAATTTTTTAAAAGTCAATTAATAATTTTAAAATTTATTTTATAATTTTGTTATTAACAATAAATTTAGAAAAGTGTTGATAAAAATGATTTTTGAAAATTTAAAAAAATTAAAAAATGAAGAATTTTATAGATATTTTGGTATAAAACGTTTTCATTTTAATGAAATGTTAGAAAAATTAATTGAAATAGAAAAATTAGAAAAAAATAAAGGTCGAAAAAATAAACTTTCAGTAGAAGAAAGTTTAATGATGACTTTATTATACTGAAAAGAATATTATACTTTTTTTCAAATGAGTATTAAATCTAAAATGAGCCCATCAAGTTGTTTTCGAAATATTACTTGAGTAGAAAATAAACTTAGTAACCACAAAGATTACCAATTTTTAAAAGAAAGATATAAATTAAAAATTGATAAAAAACAAGAAAATTCAAATGAATTTCAATTTTATTTAATTGATTCAACTGAGATTGAAATTGAAAGACCAACTAAAAAAAACTACAGTTAGAATATTTTTCTGGTAAAAGTTGAATGTATTCTATAAAATTTCAAATTGTATATGATTTTTTTAATAAAAAAATTGTTGATATTTTTGCTGATAATGGTAAAGTGCATGATTTTCAAATATTAAAAAATTCAAATCTTGAATTTTCAGAAAAAACAATAATTATTGGTGATTTAGGATATCAAGGTATACAAAATATTTATAAAAATACAATAATACCAATTAAAAGAACTAAAAATAAAAAATTAACTAAACAAGAAAGAAAATACAATAAGATTGTATCTAAAATTAGAATTAAAGTTGAACATGTCTTTGCTTGATTGAAAAGATTCAAAATTTTAGTAAATAAATGTAGAAAATCTAAATTTAGACTTATGTACTTAAGATTTAACTTACTTTGTGAAATTTTTAATAAAATAAAACCATTAAAATAAAAAAAATATTAAAAATATTTTTTTAAAATTTAAATTTTTATCGAGTTAATATAAAAATATTATTAACAATTTTTTGTTTAAAATGTAAACTCATTTTTTAAACTATTTTTTCAAAAAATATTTATTTCTATATTCAATAACACTAAATAGTTTTAAAACAATTTTATTGACAATTAATTAAATTTAATTACGGAATATGTCCAAAGAAAAAGCCTTTAACTAAAGAAGAAAAGAAAAATAATAAGGCTATTTCAAAAATGAGAGTTGTTATTGAACATGTTTTTGCGATTCTTAAAAAATTTAAAATTATTAGTGAAAAATATCGAAATAGAAGAAAAAAATTTGCATTAAGATTTAATTTAATAGCTTCAATTTATAATTTACAATTATTAATTTAAATATATTTGATAATTTAATATTTTATTTTTTTATTTGAAATAATAATTTTTGTTGTATTTTAATGACAAAAAATAAAACATATTTTGAACAATAATTTTTAAAAAATATTAAAAGTGTTATTAAAATAAATTTTTAAACTTAAAAAATGTGATTAATATCATAGTTTTGCAAGAAGTCTAATATATTGAGGTAATGAACGATATAAAAAAGTATTTAAGACATATTCCGTAATTAAATTTTTTAAAAGTCAATTAATAATTTTAAAATTTATTTTATAATTTTGTTATTAACAATAAATTTAGAAAAGTGTTGATAAAAATGATTTTTGAAAATTTAAAAAAATTAAAAAATGAAGAATTTTATAGATATTTTGGTATAAAACGTTTTCATTTTAATGAAATGTTAGAAAAATTAATTGAAATAGAAAAATTAGAAAAAAATAAAGGTCAAAAAAATAAACTTTCAGTAGAAGAAAGATTAATGATGACTTTATTATACTGAAAAGAATATTATACTTTTTTTCAAATGAGTATTAAATCTAAAATGAGCCCATCAAGTTGTTTTCGAAATATTACTTGAGTAGAAAATAAACTTAGTAACCACAAAGATTACCAATTTTTAAAAGAAAGATATAAATTAAAAATTGATAAAAAACAAGAAAATTCAAATGAATTTCAATTTTATTTAATTGATTCAACTGAGATTGAAATTGAAAGACCAACTAAAAAAAACTACAGTTAGAATATTTTTCTGGTAAAAGTTGAATGTATTCTATAAAATTTCAAATTGTATATGATTTTTTTAATAAAAAAATTGTTGATATTTTTGCTGATAATGGTAAAGTGCATGATTTTCAAATATTAAAAAATTCAAATCTTGAATTTTCAGAAAAAACAATAATTATTGGTGATTTAGGATATCAAGGTATACAAAATATTTATAAAAATACAATAATACCAATTAAAAGAACTAAAAATAAAAAATTAACTAAACAAGAAAGAAAATACAATAAGATTGTATCTAAAATTAGAATTAAAGTTGAACATGTCTTTGCTTGATTGAAAAGATTCAAAATTTTAGTAAATAAATGTAGAAAATCTAAATTTAGACTTATGTACTTAAGATTTAACTTACTTTGTGAAATTTTTAATAAAATAAAACCATTAAAATAAAAAAAATATTAAAAATATTTTTTTAAAATTTAAATTTTTATCGAGTTAATATAAAAATATTATTAACAATTTTTTGTTTAAAATGTAAACTCATTTTTTAAACTATTTTTTCAAAAAATATTTATTTCTATATTCAATAACACTAAATAGTTTTAAAACAATTTTATTGACAATTAATTAAATTTAATTACGGAATATGTCCAAAGAAAAATCCTTTAACTAAAGAAGAAAAGAAAAATAATAAGGCTATTTCAAAAATGAGAGTTGTTATTGAACATGTTTTTGCGATTCTTAAAAAATTTAAAATTATTAGTGAAAAATATCGAAATAGAAGAAAAAAATTTGCATTAAGATTTAATTTAATAGCTTCAATTTATAATTTACAATTATTAATTTAAATATATTTGATAATTTAATATTTTATTTTTTTATTTGAAATAATAATTTTTGTTGTATTTTAATGACAAAAAATAAAACATATTTTGAACAATAATTTTTAAAAAATATTAAAAGTGTTATTAAAATAAATTTTTAAACTTAAAAAATGTGATTAATATCATAGTTTTGCAAGAAGTCTAATATATTGAGGTAATGAACGATATAAAAAAGTATTTAAGACATATTCCGTAATTAAATTTTTTAAAAGTCAATTAATAATTTTAAAATTTATTTTATAATTTTGTTATTAACAATAAATTTAGAAAAGTGTTGATAAAAATGATTTTTGAAAATTTAAAAAAATTAAAAAATGAAGAATTTTATAGATATTTTGGTATAAAACGTTTTCATTTTAATGAAATGTTAGAAAAATTAATTGAAATAGAAAAATTAGAAAAAAATAAAGGTCGAAAAAATAAACTTTCAGTAGAAGAAAGATTAATGATGACTTTATTATACTGAAAAGAATATTATACTTTTTTTCAAATGAGTATTAAATCTAAAATGAGCCCATCAAGTTGTTTTCGAAATATTACTTGAGTAGAAAATAAACTTAGTAACCACAAAGATTACCAATTTTTAAAAGAAAGATATAAATTAAAAATTGATAAAAAACAAGAAAATTCAAATGAATTTCAATTTTATTTAATTGATTCAACTGAGATTGAAATTGAAAGACCAACTAAAAAAACTACAGTTAGAATATTTTTCTGGTAAAAGTTGAATGTATTCTATAAAATTTCAAATTGTATATGATTTTTTTAATAAAAAAATTGTTGATATTTTTGCTGATAATGGTAAAGTGCATGATTTTCAAATATTAAAAAATTCAAATCTTGAATTTTCAGAAAAAACAATAATTATTGGTGATTTAGGATATCAAGGTATACAAAATATTTATAAAAATACAATAATACCAATTAAAAGAACTAAAAATAAAAAATTAACTAAACAAGAAAGAAAATACAATAAGATTGTATCTAAAATTAGAATTAAAGTTGAACATGTCTTTGCTTGATTGAAAAGATTCAAAATTTTAGTAAATAAATGTAGAAAATCTAAATTTAGACTTATGTACTTAAGATTTAACTTACTTTGTGAAATTTTTAATAAAATAAAACCATTAAAATAAAAAAAATATTTTTAATATTTTTTTAAAATTTAAATTTTTATCGAGTTAATATAAAAATATTATTAACAATTTTTTGTTTAAAATGTAAACTCATTTTTTAAACTATTTTTTCAAAAAATATTTATTTCTATATTCAATAACACTAAATAGTTTTAAAACAATTTTATTGACAATTAATTAAATTTAATTACGGAATATGTCCTTAGAAAAATCGACAAAAAAGAAGAAATATTTTCTGATTTTCTCCTTGAAGAAAAAATATCAGATTAGTTATTTATGTTGATTTTTAAAGGTTTCAAAATCAGGATATTACAAATGAATTAAAAACGGAATGAATGAATTTAATAAATGAGATAAATTTTTAGCTAATATAATTAAAAATATTTTTTATGAATTTAAAGAAATTTATGGTTATAAAATGATAACTTTATTAATTAACAAAATTTATAATTTAAAATTAAAATTTCATGTTGTATTTGACTATTTACAGATTCAATAGCATTTGTTGTATAAATCACTCTTTTAATTTCTGCAGGATAACTAATAAAAACCATTAAATTATCTCAATTTTTATATCAAGATTTAGCAATTTGAGGATATTGTTTATTTCACTTATTTTCAAAGGATTCTAAAGCCTGCATTGCTTGTTCTTCACTACATGCAGTATAAATTGGTTTTAAATCTGCAACTAGAGATTTTCTATGCTTATATGAGACATATTTCAAACTATTTCTAATTTGATGAACTATGCATAATTGATGTTCGGTTTTAGGATAAACTGATTGTATTGCTTCTGACATGCCTGTTAAATTATCACTGCAGGCAATAAGAATATCATTTAAGCCACGATTTTTCATTTCTGTTAAATTTGCTAATCAAAATTTAGCACCTTCATTTTCACTAATTCATAAACCTAAAACATCTTTTTTACCTTCTGAATCAACTCTAAAGCTATATAAACTGATTTATTAATAATCCTTTTATCTTGTCGTACTTTCACTACTATGCAATCAAAATAAACAATCGGATAGACACTTTCTAATGGTCGATTTTGCCATGCTTTTACATCATCAATAACATCATCAGTAATTTGACTAATAACACTTTCACTAATATCAGCACCATGATATAACTCTTGTAATTGCATTCTAATATCTGATAATGTCATACCTTTTGCATATAAAGAAAGAACTTGTTGATCAAAACCATCAAATCTTCTTTGTCTTTTTGCAACTATTATAGGATTAAAATTACTATTGCGATCTCGTGGTACATCAATCTCAATTTTACCTTGTTGAGTTATTATTTTTTTTGAACTTATACCATTACGAGCATTGTCACTATTACTATGTTGATTCTTTTCATATCCCAAATAATTTTGCATCTCAGAATTCAACATTTTTTCTACTAATCTTTTTGTTAATTCTTTATACAATCCTCCCTCTTTAAAAACTGTTGTTAAATCTTCAGTATTTTCTAATAATAAATCTACTGCTTTTGATATTGGATCATTATTATTAATATTTTGCTTTTTAGTCATCTGTAACTCACTCTTTCTAAGTTTATTATAGAACTAATTAAACATAGTTATTTTTGTAAGTTACACAGATTACTAAACATTACCATGAATTCTAACCTTTTAATATATGAATTCTAACCTTTTAATATATAAATATGTTATAATAATTTTGAATTATAATAAATAGTTGGGAGCATACCGATGTTGTCAATAATATTCAAATTTGTCTTAAAATTATAAAGTTAGACGAGAATAATTTTGACTTCAATATGCAATTGTATGTTAATCTTAACACTTGTAAAATATTAGTCAACAATAATACTTACTTTTATAACTCAAAAATTCTTATTAGCGTTTACTTTAATAAGTTTTATTTTATTTTTAGTTATTTTTAAATTTAAGTTTTTATTTTATAATAACTGGATGGCGGTATTTATTTGATAGCATTTAAAATTAACCATTTTTGTATACATATCAATATTATAGGTTCTATCACCAATCATATGCTTTAAAATTTGTTTAATATTAGTTTCAGTAAAGCAACCAATATTTTCAACTAATGCTTGGTTTAATACGCCATTTTTTGCATTAATAAAATAACCAACTTTTATTTTTTTATATTGTAAAGTTAGTGATTGTAAAAAATCAATTAATTCATAATATTGACCTTTGGAAAATAAATTTATTGCATTTTCATAATGTAATTTAGCAATTTTATTTTTTCTTCTTCCGGCCATTATACCAAGAAATAAAACATGAAAAGCATGGAATTTATCTAAAATAAATTTAGCATTTAAAATTGTAGCAGTTTTTCTAATTCATTTTGCACTATCTCCACAAACTATTAAATTTGCTTGGTCAAAGTTTTCAAAATATAAATTACCATATTTTTCAATTAATTTAACTGTTTTTTCTGCACCAATTTCTGTTTTTGATACTCTTATTTTACATACAGCTCTTTTATTAATTAATTTTCCATTTTTCTTTTTACCAGTACAAAATACTAATAATCTCATAGAACATTTTTTACAATTTTTAGTATTATGCTTTTCATTAAACTTAAATTTTCTATGACCATCATCAATATTTATATATAAAGTTTGATTTGGTTGCAATACTATTTTAGGGATATTAATTTTTGGTAATTGAAATTTTTGATATGTTCTACAAACTGTACTATTACTTATTAAACCTTCAATAAAAGTATCACAAACATCACGATATTTTTTACCATCAGCAAAATATTTTAAAATTTGTTTAATAACATTTGGTGCAAGTTTGCTATATTTTTTAACACCAAGATAGTTATCTAATAAAGATACGTATTCAGTTTTTTGTTTTTCTATGTTATAATATGTACAAATACGTCGTTTATAATTTAATAAGCCTTTTTTTGCTTTTAATTAAGTATCATTTTTGTTTTGTGTTTGCTTTTATAATTTTTTATGTTAAGATTTGTTTGTTATTAAATATATAAAATAAATGAACGGCTAGATTTTTTATATATGGATATTCAGCAAAATTTTTATATTAAAAAAGTTTTTTATGCTTCTTATGTTAAAAATGTAATTTTACCTGTTTCTTTTTTAAGTAATGTTGGAAATATTAGGGGTAAATCTTATGTTGGTAATAAACAAAAGTTAAGAAATAATACTTCTCGTACTAAAACTAATTTGATACAAAAAGCATTACATAATTTTTGTGATAGTCAAATGTTAAGTTTTCTTACTTTAACTTATAAAGATAATATGCAAGATATTAGAAAAGCAAAAAAAGATATTCGTTTATTTTTTATTAAATTAAAGAAATGATGAAATGACCCTAAACGTTCTAAATATCTAGGTGAATTAAAACATTTTTATGTTTATGAATATCAAACTCGTGGAGCAGTACATTTTCATATATTGTTTAATCGTAAAATACCTTACAGTATGATAATTGATTGATGACCACATGCTGAAAAACAAGGAATTAAGTTAATTGTTGTTAAAAAAGGTACAAATGAGTTTGTTATTAAATATTTAGGTAAATATGTTACAAAAGCATTAGATGATGTTAAATCTTTAAATCAAGCAGATATAGGTATAAAGGCTTATGCTTTTAGTCGTAATTGTAAAAATCCGATTGTAGTTCGTGGAATTAAAAAAATGAAAATTCAAGATATAATTAAAGCAAGTTTTAATGCAACAAATGTATTTTATTTTAAATCTCAAAAAGATGGTAATGGTGATACTGTTATGATTGGTGGTATTATTGAAAGTACTATTGTAAATGATTATTTTAAAGATTATGATGATTATGAAAAATATGTATATTTAAGTGCTTTGTCGCATAATTATTATTTACGGACTAGTGAAATTGGTTATTTAATTCAAAGAGATAAAGATGTTTTGAATTGGGCGGAAAAAGTTTTTGGTAATAAAGTTGAAAAAATAGATTTTAAGAAAAGAGTTTTACATTAGGAAAAAAAATATTTTTTTTCTATAATTTTACTTGTATATATATATATATATATATATAATGCTTAATAGGTTAATGTATTACCTAGCCGTGTACATTAGCCAATTTTTTTATTTTTATTGTATTTTTATAATTTTGTGTTATATTATTAATAAGTATAGGTTTACCCTACTATACTCAATATATGTATTTTTAGATACATTACGGCTAGGAGTTGATTTTTTTTTATGTTTAAAGTTCAATTAGTTAATATTGAAAAAGGGCGTATTATTCCCGATAAAAATAATAAAGGTCAAACATTAAAGTTTGATGTTTTGAAATTTGTAGAAATAAACAAACAAACAAGCGTGCCAACTGGCCAAACACGTGATAAATGATATAATCCGGAATTTGCAAGTGATTTTAATAATTGTTTATCTACTGTTGATTTAAAAGTTGGTAATTTTTATTCACTTGAACTTGATTTAAGCGGTAATATTAAAAAACTTTCTAATTGAAAATAGTTATTTATTAAAAGGGTAATTTTAAATAATTATTTATGTTAGGAGTTAATTTTAAATTATGGCTAAAAATAATAATTGTTCATGTGAACAATCATTTCATTTAGCAATTTATATGTGTAAACTTTGTGACCAAGTTATTTGTCCTAAAAGAGTTTTACAAAACTTATATACTAAAAATTATTATTGTCCAAATTGTATATTAGATATTGCTTTAAATAAATCAATGAGACAGCAAGAGAGTAAGTTAAATTATGAGACATAAGTGTAGTGATTGAACTTATGAAAGAGTATATGGTTGTGAAATATGTTTTGGTGTAGCGAATGAAATGGAACGAATAAGAAAAGAAAATAAAAGAAAAAAGTAAAAATTAAATAAGGGGCTTATATATGGATTATATATATTTCATTAAGCCCCAATGGATTAGATTATAATTCATAAATAAGCTCCTTATTAGTATATAAAGTAAGGAGTTTTATTTATGCCTAATGAGTTGGAACAAACAAGTAATTATACTTTAACTAAATTAGTTAGAACTGGGTTAAGTCTATTGACTGCTATGGTAGGAGTTAGTGCTTATTATGGTCAATATTTAAGAGACCCAATTTTAGGTTCTATTAATTCTTTGTTATTTAGTAAAAAGTTAGGATTTGATATATGGAATATTAATCAAAGACCTACTACTAGAAATAAAGTGATTAATAGTTATAAAAAAATATTTTTAGGACTAGGAACAATTGGTTTAATAAATTATGCTAAGTTTGTTCAGTATATAGATAAGTCAGTTTTTTTATTAAGAGATGAACCTTGTTTTTGACCACCATGCCCTACTGAACCACCAAGACCAACATATCCACCATTTACAACTTTTAAACCAATAATTGATGTTCCTTTTGTAGATTGAGATACTTATATATCTTTAAATAGTTTTGGTATAGCGAATGTTATTAGTGGTTTAACTGAGTTAATACCTAATAGGTTTCAAAGGACATATTCCGTAATTAAATTTAATTAATTGTCAATAAAATTGTTTTAAAACTATTTAGTGTTATTGAATATAGAAATAAATATTTTTTGAAAAAATAGTTTAAAAAATGAGTTTACATTTTAAACAAAAAATTGTTAATAATATTTTTATATTAACTCGATAAAAATTTAAATTTTAAAAAAATATTTTTAATATTTTTTTTATTTTAATGGTTTTATTTTATTAAAAATTTCACAAAGTAAGTTAAATCTTAAGTACATAAGTCTAAATTTAGATTTTCTACATTTATTTACTAAAATTTTGAATCTTTTCAATCAAGCAAAGACATGTTCAACTTTAATTCTAATTTTAGATACAATCTTATTGTATTTTCTTTCTTGTTTAGTTAATTTTTTATTTTTAGTTCTTTTAATTGGTATTATTGTATTTTTATAAATATTTTGTATACCTTGATATCCTAAATCACCAATAATTATTGTTTTTTCTGAAAATTCAAGATTTGAATTTTTTAATATTTGAAAATCATGCACTTTACCATTATCAGCAAAAATATCAACAATTTTTTTATTAAAAAAATCATATACAATTTGAAATTTTATAGAATACATTCAACTTTTACCAGAAAAATATTCTAACTGTAGTTTTTTTTAGTTGGTCTTTCAATTTCAATCTCAGTTGAATCAATTAAATAAAATTGAAATTCATTTGAATTTTCTTGTTTTTTATCAATTTTTAATTTATATCTTTCTTTTAAAAATTGGTAATCTTTGTGGTTACTAAGTTTATTTTCTACTCAAGTAATATTTCGAAAACAACTTGATGGGCTCATTTTAGATTTAATACTCATTTGAAAAAAAGTATAATATTCTTTTCAGTATAATAAAGTCATCATTAATCTTTCTTCTACTGAAAGTTTATTTTTTCGACCTTTATTTTTTTCTAATTTTTCTATTTCAATTAATTTTTCTAACATTTCATTAAAATGAAAACGTTTTATACCAAAATATCTATAAAATTCTTCATTTTTTAATTTTTTTAAATTTTCAAAAATCATTTTTATCAACACTTTTCTAAATTTATTGTTAATAACAAAATTATAAAATAAATTTTAAAATTATTAATTGACTTTTAAAAAATTTAATTACGGAATATGTCTAAAATATAAGAAAAATAGCAAATATGGGAACTGGTGGTTGTTTGATTAGTAGTGGTGTTGCTATGGGTATAAACAATAATTTTAATAGACTTCTTGCAAAACCTATCTATTAAAAATTTAATTTTTAAAATAAAATTAAAAATAAAAAAGATAGGTAATCTATGATGTTTGATAAATTAAAAACTATTAACAATCCAGAATTATTAAGATTAACTGGTATAAATGATATTATTTTTAATAAAATTCTAGAAATTTTAAAGACAGAAGAAGTAAAAAAGTTTAAAAATGGTGGTACACCTAATAAATTATCATTAGAAAATCGTTTATTAATGACTTTAGAATATTGAAGAGAGTATCGAACTTATTTTCATATTGCTAAAAGTTATGGAATTAGTGAAAGTAGTTGCTATAGGAATATCAAGTGAATAGAAAATACTTTAATAAAACATCCTGATTTTCAACAACTTGATGGGCAAAAATCACTGTTAAATAATAATTTTAAAGATAAAACAGTTATCATTGATGTGACTGAAAGTACTATTCAACGCCCAAAAAAAGTCAAAAACAATATTATTCAGGAAAAAAGAAAAAACATACAATAAAAACTCAAGTCATAATTGAAAAAGATAGTAAAAAAATTATAAGTTCTTATTTTTCTTATGGTAAAAATCATGATTTTAAAATTTTAAAAAATTCAAAAACGAAATTTTTATCAGAAACAACTATTTTAGTAGATTTAGGATATTAAGGTATACAAAACATACATAAAAATGTCTTATTACCTAAACGAAAATCAAAGAAAAACCCTTTAACTAAAGAAGAAAAGAAAAATAATAAGGCTATTTCAAAAATGAGAGTTGTTATTGAACATGTTTTTGCGATTCTTAAAAAATTTAAAATTATTAGTGAAAAATATCGAAATAGAAGAAAAAAATTTGCATTAAGATTTAATTTAATAGCTTCAATTTATAATTTACAATTATTAATTTAAATATATTTGATAATTTAATATTTTATTTTTTTATTTGAAATAATAATTTTTGTTGTATTTTAATGACAAAAAATAAAACATATTTTGAACAATAATTTTTAAAAAATATTAAAAGTGTTATTAAAATAAATTTTTAAACTTAAAAAATGTGATTAATATCATAGTTTTGCAAGAAGTCTAATAATTATTTTGCTATTCCTACAATTATTGCCGGAGCAAGTGAGATTATTAATACTTTATTATTACCGTTAGGAAATACACATAATAATACAGAGTTACAAGAAGTATTTACTGATGAAAGAGCAAGATTAATTAATGGCAGTATTAATGATTATCAAAGTACAGATGACGGTATGGTTGATATTGATTTAAACGATGATAGTATGTCGGAGATTAATTTAGATAGAGCAAGTTTAAACTAGGATTATTCTTATGCTTATACAGCAAACTTGCACCAAATGTTATTAAACAAATTTTAAAATATTTTGCTGATGGTAAAAAATATCGTGATGTTTGTGATACTTTTATTGAAGGTTTAATAAGTAATAGTACAGTTTGTAGAACATATCAAAAATTTCAATTACCAAAAATTAATATCCCTAAAATAGTATTGCAACCAAATCAAACTTTATATATAAATATTGATGATGGTCATAGAAAATTTAAGTTTAATGAAAAGTATAATACTAAAAATTGTAAAAAATGTTCTATAGACATATTCCGTAATTAAATTTTTTAAAAGTCAATTAATAATTTTAAAATTTATTTTATAATTTTGTTATTAACAATAAATTTAGAAAAGTGTTGATAAAAATGATTTTTGAAAATTTAAAAAAATTAAAAAATGAAGAATTTTATAGATATTTTGGTATAAAACGTTTTCATTTTAATGAAATGTTAGAAAAATTAATTGAAATAGAAAAATTAGAAAAAATAAAGGTCGAAAAAATAAACTTTCAGTAGAAGAAAGATTAATGATGACTTTATTATACTGAAAAGAATATTATACTTTTTTTCAAATGAGTATTAAATCTAAAATGAGCCCATCAAGTTGTTTTCGAAATATTACTTGAGTAGAAAATAAACTTAGTAACCACAAAGATTACCAATTTTTAAAAGAAAGATATAAATTAAAAATTGATAAAAAACAAGAAAATTCAAATGAATTTCAATTTTATTTAATTGATTCAACTGAGATTGAAATTGAAAGACCAACTAAAAAAAACTACAGTTAGAATATTTTTCTGGTAAAAGTTGAATGTATTCTATAAAATTTCAAATTGTATATGATTTTTTTAATAAAAAAATTGTTGATATTTTTGCTGATAATGGTAAAGTGCATGATTTTCAAATATTAAAAAATTCAAATCTTGAATTTTCAGAAAAAACAATAATTATTGGTGATTTAGGATATCAAGGTATACAAAATATTTATAAAAATACAATAATACCAATTAAAAGAACTAAAAATAAAAAATTAACTAAACAAGAAAGAAAATACAATAAGATTGTATCTAAAATTAGAATTAAAGTTGAACATGTCTTTGCTTGATTGAAAAGATTCAAAATTTTAGTAAATAAATGTAGAAAATCTAAATTTAGACTTATGTACTTAAGATTTAACTTACTTTGTGAAATTTTTAATAAAATAAAACCATTAAAATAAAAAAAATATTAAAAATATTTTTTTAAAATTTAAATTTTTATCGAGTTAATATAAAAATATTATTAACAATTTTTTGTTTAAAATGTAAACTCATTTTTTAAACTATTTTTTCAAAAAATATTTATTTCTATATTCAATAACACTAAATAGTTTTAAAACAATTTTATTGACAATTAATTAAATTTAATTACGGAATATGTCCTATGAGATTATTAGTATTTTGTACTGGTAAAAAGAAAAATGGAAAATTAATTAATAAAAGAGCTGTATGTAAAATAAGAGTATCAAAAACAGAAATTGGTGCAGAAAAAACAGTTAAATTAATTGAAAAATATGGTAATTTATATTTTGAAAACTTTGACCAAGCAAATTTAATAGTTTGTGGAGATAGTGCAAAATGAATTAGAAAAACTGCTACAATTTTAAATGCTAAATTTATTTTAGATAAATTCCATGCTTTTCATGTTTTATTTCTTGGTATAATGGACGGAAGAAGAAAAAATAAAGTTGCTAAATTACATTATGAAAATGCAATAAATTTATTTTCCAAAGGTCAATATTATGAATTAATTGATTTTTTACAATCACTAACTTTACAATATAAAAAAATAAAAGTTGGTTATTTTATTAATGCAAAAGATGGCGTATTAAACCAAGCATTAGTTGAAAATATTGGTTGCTTTACTGAAACTAATATTAAACAAATTTTAAAGCATATGATTGGTGATAGAACCTATAATATTGATATGTATACAAAAATGGTTAATTTTAAATGCTATCAAATAAATACCGCCATCCAGTTATTATAAAATAAAAACTTAAATTTAAAAATAACTAAAAATAAAATAAAACTTATTAAAGTAAACGCTAATAAGAATTTTTGAGTTATAAAAGTAAGTATTATTGTTGACTAATATTTTACAAGTGTTAAGATTAACATACAATTGCATATTGAAGTCAAAATTATTCTCGTCTAACTTTATAATTTTAAGACAAATTTGAATATTATTGACAACATCGGTATGCTCCCTTTTAAAAATTATTATACAAATTATAAAAAATATTTTCTTAAAAAATAAATGCTTTAATCTAATTTACATTACTATACATTTATTTTTTTTAGATTTAAAAATTATTAGACTTCTTGCAAAACCTATCTATTAAAAATTTTAAAGACAGAAGAAGTAAAAAAGTTTAAAAATGGTGGTACACCTAATAAATTATCATTAGAAAATCGTTTATTAATGACTTTAGAATATTGAAGAGAGTATCGAACTTATTTTCATATTGCTAAAAGTTATGGAATTAGTGAAAGTAGTTGCTATAGGAATATCAAGTGAATAGAAAATACTTTAATAAAACATCCTGATTTTCAACAACTTGATGGGCAAAAATCACTGTTAAATAATAATTTTAAAGATAAAACAGTTATCATTGATGTGACTGAAAGTACTATTCAACGCCCAAAAAAAGTCAAAAACAATATTATTCAGGAAAAAAGAAAAAACATACAATAAAAACTCAAGTCATAATTGAAAAAGATAGTAAAAAAATTATAAGTTCTTATTTTTCTTATGGTAAAAATCATGATTTTAAAATTTTAAAAAATTCAAAAACGAAATTTTTATCAGAAACAACTATTTTAGTAGATTTAGGATATCAAGGTATAAAAAACATACATAAAAATGTCTTATTACCTAAACGAAAATCAAAGAAAAACCCTTTAACTAAAGAAGAAAAGAAAAATAATAAGGCTATTTCAAAAATGAGAGTTGTTATTGAACATGTTTTTGCGATTCTTAAAAAATTTAAAATTATTAGTGAAAAATATCGAAATAGAAGAAAAAAATTTGCATTAAGATTTAATTTAATAGCTTCAATTTATAATTTACAATTATTAATTTAAATATATTTGATAATTTAATATTTTATTTTTTTATTTGAAATAATAATTTTTGTTGTATTTTAATGACAAAAAATAAAACATATTTTGAACAATAATTTTTAAAAAATATTAAAAGTGTTATTAAAATAAATTTTTAAACTTAAAAAATGTGATTAATATCATAGTTTTGCAAGAAGTCTATTACTTCATCATCATTAATTTTTTGATAGTTAATATTAGAAATTTTATTAATTATTTTTTTCTCATTATTTTTAAATGTTTTTCTTTTTTTTAATATTTTTTCTAAACTTTCATTGTTCTCTTCAATCAATTTCTCAAAACTGTCATTTAAGTTTTTTACCATAATTTAAAATTCCCCTTTTTCATTGCTTAATAAATTTATTATACAGAATAAAAATAAAAACTGAATTTATTAAAAAACATTTAAAACATTATATTTATTAAACTTGATAAAGGTTTTAAAATATTGCTAGCATATAATTTTATTTTCATTTTCTACCTGCTTTAACATAAGGTTGCGCTCAACTTTTTACTAATTCTGTATTAGGACGAAAAATCATTAATGATACTAATGCTATTAAATATGGAAACATTCCTCATAATCAACTTGGAATATTATTACTAATAACTATAAATGTTTGTGAAGCATTAATATACTGATATAAAAAAGAAAAAATAAAACAAATAATAGAAGTTAAAAAAAATCTACTATGTGCCATCATTCATAAAGCAATTGCTAAAAATCCAATACCAGCAAAATTATTACTATAAATAAAAGTACTTGGAAGTACATAAACAAATAAAGCACCTGAAAAACAAGCTAAAGAACTAGAAAATAGCGAAATATAAAATCGAGAACGACGAACATGAATATAATTTAAAGCCACTGCAGTTGGATTCTCACCAATTCCTCTAATGTATAATCCAAGCTTAGTTAAAAACAAAATAGCTGCAAAAATATAAATTGCTAAAAAGGTTACCAAAATTGCAATTCAAGAAAACTGATAAATATAAATACTTGCTAATGAATAATTTATTTCTCCAGTAAATGTTAATGGTAAAATTACTGCTAATCCATAACCAAAATAATTAATAACCATTGATACTAAAAATTGATTTGTTCTAAACAATAAGGTTGCTAAACTATGAATTAAACCAAATACAATTCCGATGATAATAGTGATAAAAAATGCCAAAATTGCAACTCCACCACCAAAATTATTTTTTAATTGTGAAACAATTATACAATATGTAGCAGCACCAGTACACATAATACCATCAAAACCAAAATTAACAATCCCTGCTCTAGTATTTAAAATTCCACCTGTACATAACAATAATAATGGACAAGCAAATAATAATGTATTAACTAAAATTGTTGAAAATGAGAGTAACATAATTATTTTTTTCTCCTTTTCCTTTTAAATATTTTATTTTTTTTAAAAATTTTTGAAGATTTTGATTCAACATTAACAATTTTAACATTTTGTTGTTCATCCTTAATTAATTCTTTTTTTCATATTAGCTTCTTTTTTAGTCTTATTAAATATTCTTTAATAGCAATAGAATGAGTTAAGTAATGCCAAATAAAAGGATAAATACCAATAATGTAAATGGTTATTGATAATACTATTATTGCAATTTCTGGATTTTTCAAATACATAAAAGCATTATTTTCAATAGGACTAATAAATAAACTCATAAAAAATGATGAAAATAAAATAACTCCTGGTGTATATCCCGCTAAAGCAGCTACTACTATCCCATAAAATCCTTCTTGAATTGGAGCAGAAAGCGAAGGTAAATTATTATTAACTCCTAAAAAATAAAGATAACCAGCAATTCCTGCTATCGCTCCTGAAATTGGTAAAATTATTAAACCCTGATATTGAGGATTTAATCTGGCATATTTTGCAGCAACGGGGTTTTTAGCAATTGCGTTTAATTTAAAACCAAGAGTGCGATTATTAAAAATAATAATTGCGATTAATAAGACAATAATAGCAATAATAATACCAGCAGAAAATAAATTACTAATGCTAAAAGGTCCACTAATTAATGAAAATCTAATATTAGTAATTTGTGTTGGAATGTTTAAGTTATGATAAACATTACTGGCTATTAAACCTTTATATCCTTCTCAAGCAATAAAATTAAATAAAATAGTGCTAATAATTTCATGAATTTTAAAATAAGTTTTTAAAATTGCAATAATTAAACCGGCTAAACCACCAATTAAAACTGCAATTAATAAAAGAAAAGGAGTAATTCATTGACTATGACCACCACTCTTATAAATAGCTACTGCCAATACATATGTTACCATAGCACTAAATAACATTTGACCACTAACTCCAAAGTTATAAATACGATACTTAAAAGTAATAGCTACTGCTAATCCTGTTAATATTAATATACTATATGTTTCAATTAAATTACTAAAACTTACTAAATTAGTTAAAGGATTAATAAAAATAGTTTTCCAAAATAATAATGGATTAACTTGTAAACATAGCATTAATAAACTAACAAAAAATAGAGTTATTAGTAATAATAATGCACCCACTAATCAAAAATTTCATTTTTTAATATTTTCCAACATATTTTAACCCAACCTTGACCTAATATTTTCCATTTTTTTATTAATTCAACTAGTAATTTTGACAAATGCTCTTTTCAAATAATTAATTGTTCTAATTATTTTTTTCTTTTTCAAACTTCACTTTGTTTGTGGTAATTGATACATTTTATCAGTTTTAACAATTATTTCATTTGTAATAGGATAATCATGTCATAGTGCTGGATTGTTCATTATTTCAACTTTAACATCTTTATTTTCCAATTTACAAATAAATTGTTTGTGATAAATAACTGCTACTCGTTGACACAATAATTGTAATAAGTACGGATCAGTATCAATAATTAAAATGCTTGAGCCACTTTCGCGTAACTCTATTATCTTTTTAATAATTAATAATGAAGAATTTTCATCTAAATCAGAAAATGGATTAGATAAAATTAATAATTGTGGTTGCTCTTCAATACTTCTTGCTAATACAAATTTCTGCATTTCTCCTTTTGATAATTTATTAATTTTAATAAAAATATTATTATCGTTAAATATTTGATATTTTTTAATAATTTCTCGTACCTTTTTATTAACAACGGCTGTTTTGACAACTCCGGATTTAGTTACATATTTTTCTTTATTATAATTTCAAAAGGTAAAATTTTCAAATAAAGTGGCGTCAGGAATTATAGCAGTATTACTATAATGTCCAGATATTCAATGAATTCCTAAATTACTAATTTCTTGCGGTTTAAAATACGTTACTTCTTGTTCTTGAAAAAAAATGCGTCCTGTTTGCGTTTTAATCATACGTACTATACTTTCAAGTAAAACCTCGCTATAAAGGTTTTCATAATCATAAATACCATATATTTCACCAGGGCGAATTGCAAATTCAATTTTATGAAAATTTGAAATATTAGGTTTATTCAAAGAAAGATTATCAATATAAAGCATTGGTAATGAATTTATCGATTTTGGCTTTTTATAATTAAAAATCTTACCTCAATAATTAGTTGTAAATAATTTAGTATTTTCTTCTAATTTCATTACTTTTGTTTTACCAATATTTAAGTTTTCAATTCAAGATACTCGATTAGCAACCATTTTAGCAAATTCTTCATCTCTAGTTGTGAAAAGGACCGTTATTTCTTCATTACGAAATGTTTTAAAAATCATTCAAAACTCTACTTTTTGACTATCAGATAAACCAACAGTTGGTTCATCTAACAATAATATTTTAGGTTCTTTGAATAAAGCACGAAGCAAAGATAATTTTTTTAATTCTTCAATCGCAAGTGTTGATACTCTCTTATTTAAATTAAGTTTAATTTTATATTTTTCCATTAAATTATTAATTTTAAATTCAGCTTCTTTTCAATTAGGAAAAATTTTGGCAATAGTTGGTTCATTACCCAGTATAATATTTTGTTTAACAGTAAGATTGTCTAAGAAAAAATCATCTTGACCAGTATAAGCCATTCTAAAATAAAGCATTTCACTAGGATCACGAGGAAAATAACATCGTTTTCTTAAACTATTAATAACAATTTTTCCTTTAGAAGGTTGTTCAAAACCAGCAAGCATTCTAATTAACGTTGATTTACCAACGCTATTATTACCAATAATGGCATGAATTTCTTGTGTTATTTCTAAATTAACATTTTCAAATATAACACGAGTATCATAATATTTACTAATTTTTTGTAACTTCAATATTGTTTTTTCCATAATTATATATCTCCATACTGATTAGTAAAATCAATGTTATTAACACCATAAGTTTGTATTTTACTTTCTGAAGCACTAGGTATAATTTTAAAATTAGGATTAATTTCTTCGTTAAATGTCTCATCAAAAATTTCCAAACCAGGCATAAAACCAAAAGCTAAATAATTAATATCATCATAAACATAATCATTATTATTAATGACATTAGATCCAATAAAACTAATAGTTTTACTATAAGTTGGACGTGAAGATATTAACCTAGCAGTATAAGCAATAATACTGTTATATCAATAATTAGTATTAATAATAAAATTAACACCATGTGTTTCATATAATGATTGGGCAATCTGACCAACACCGGCAACACTATCAGCACTATAAATATTACTTGTTACAAAACTATCATGAGGATTAGCATAAATAATTTTATATGTAATTTTTGGATTATCAATACCATTAATTATCTCAGCAAATTGATTCAAAATAGTTTGATCATAATCAATACCAATATTATTAATAATACCAATTCTAACTATCAATTTACCGTTGTCATCAACATCAAAGTTATATTTTTTATTTATTATTCCATCCTGAACATTTTGTTGAAAATGTTCAGCAATTTTACTGCCATAATTTAAATGGCTACTAGTTACGTTATCAGTATTATATCTAATATCATAAATATTATTAGTGACTTTAACCGTATCAGCAATAATATTATTAAAAAAATAAAATTTAACATTCTGAAATTGTTGTAATACTCTAATTAAGTTTTTAGTAGAATAACTACTAGTTTCACTATGATGTGGAATATACTTTTGAAAACTAGGATTTAAAATATAAACTTTTTTGATATTATATGTAGATAAAAAGTTTCTCAATATTAATGCATAATAATTATCATCTTGAGAACTAAACAATGTTACTACATGATCTTTACCATAAAAAGTTTGTAACTTTTGATAAACAAGTCGGTCATAAATGTTTGGATTTTGTGCTTGTTGATAACTTGTTATTAATAAAACTGTTGGCTGTAAATTCCAAGTACAAGCATAAATACTACTACTAATAGTAGTTATTGTTGGCAAAATTATAGTGAATAATAGAAAACGTCGAAACATAAAAACCACCTACCAATAATACTTATTTATAATTATACAAGAAATCTTAGTTTAATATCGAACAATCAATTTATTGCAAATTAATTAAACAGTGGATGGGTTACAATTTATTGGACACTAATTACGTAGACAAGTAAACAAATTTGTTAAAAGAAAGGAACTATAATTATGGCCAATATTAACTCATATACCGATGAATTTAAAAAACAAATAGTAGCTTTATATCAAAGTGGCAAATCAGTATCTTGCCTTGCTAAAGAATATAATGTTACAAGAGCAGCTACTTACAATTGAATTAAGCAATTTAGTAATTCAGGAAGTTTTAAAACTAAAGATAATCGTTCTTTTGAAGAAAATGAATTAATTAAATTAAGAAAAGAATTAAAGCAATTACGAATGAAAAATGATATTTTAAAGCAAGCAGCACTAATAATAGGCAGAAAATAGAAATTATTGTCAAAAATAAAGCTAAATATAAAATTCGCACAATGTGTCGTTTTTTAAAAATATCTAAATCAACATATTATTTTAATTTAAAGAAAAAAGAAAATAAAATCAAAAATAATATTTATGATGAAGCTGTTATTAGTGCTTTTAAAGAAAATAAAGAAGTTTATGGTACTAGAAGATTAAAAAAAATTCTAGAAAACCAAGAAATTTATTTATCGCGCAGAAAAATTAAAAAAATTATGAATGAAAATAATTTAATATCAAAATATACTAAATTATCATTCAAAAATCATAATAACAAAGTTAACGATAGTCAAATAACTAATCTTGTTAATAGAAAATTTAAGAATAGGATTAAAAATGAAGTTATTGTTAGTGATTTAACTTATGTACAAGTTAATGGTAGGTGAAACTATATTTGCCTATTAATAGACCTATTTAACCGCGAAATTATCGGACATAGTGTTGGAGTTAAAAAAGATGCATCATTAGTACATCAAGCATTTATGCAATCAAATCGCTGTTTAAAAGATATTCAAATATTTCATAGTGATCGCGGTAATGAATTTAACAATAAAATTATTGATAAACTTTTACTAGCATTCAACATTAACCGTTCTTTAAGTAAAAAAAGTTGTCCTTATGATAATGCTGTTGCTGAAGCAACTTTTAAAACTTTTAAAACCGAATTTATTAATGATAAAAATTTTACATCATTAATCCAATTAAAATTAGAATTATTTGATTACATCAATTGATATAACAATAGACATATTCCGTAATTAAATTTTTTAAAAGTCAATTAATAATTTTAAAATTTATTTTATAATTTTGTTATTAACAATAAATTTAGAAAAGTGTTGATAAAAATGATTTTTGAAAATTTAAAAAAATTAAAAAATGAAGAATTTTATAGATATTTTGGTATAAAACGTTTTCATTTTAATGAAATGTTAGAAAAATTAATTGAAATAGAAAAATTAGAATAAAATAAAGGTCGAAAAAATAAACTTTCAGTAGAAGAAAGATTAATGATGACTTTATTATACTGAAAAGAATATTATACTTTTTTTCAAATGAGTATTAAATCTAAAATGAGTCCATCAAGTTGTTTTCGAAATATTACTTGAGTAGAAAATAAACTTAGTAACCACAAAGATTACCAATTTTTAAAAGAAAGATATAAATTAAAAATTGATAAAAAACAAGAAAATTCAAATGAATTTCAATTTTATTTAATTGATTCAACTGAGATTGAAATTGAAAGACCAACTAAAAAAAACTACAGTTAGAATATTTTTCTGGTAAAAGTTGAATGTATTCTATAAAATTTCAAATTGTATATGATTTTTTTAATAAAAAAATTGTTGATATTTTTGCTGATAATGGTAAAGTGCATGATTTTCAAATATTAAAAAATTCAAATCTTGAATTTTCAGAAAAAACAATAATTATTGGTGATTTAGGATATCAAGGTATACAAAATATTTATAAAAATACAATAATACCAATTAAAAGAACTAAAAATAAAAAATTAACTAAACAAGAAAGAAAATACAATAAGATTGTATCTAAAATTAGAATTAAAGTTGAACATGTCTTTGCTTGATTGAAAAGATTCAAAATTTTAGTAAATAAATGTAGAAAATCTAAATTTAGACTTATGTACTTAAGATTTAACTTACTTTGTGAAATTTTTAATAAAATAAAACCATTAAAATAAAAAAAATATTAAAAATATTTTTTTAAAATTTAAATTTTTATCGAGTTAATATAAAAATATTATTAACAATTTTTTGTTTAAAATGTAAACTCATTTTTTAAACTATTTTTTCAAAAAATATTTATTTCTATATTCAATAACACTAAATAGTTTTAAAACAATTTTATTGACAATTAATTAAATTTAATTACGGAATATGTCCAATGAATTATTATTAATAGATTTTGTTAGTTCGTTTGAAAATTAAGTAAAATTTTCATTTTTTTTATTTTTCCTTTCAATGATATAAATTAAAACATAAAAACTCATTTACTTTAAATTAAGCAATGAGTTAAAAAACTTTTATAATTTTTTAATAATTATTATTATATGTGTTAATTATATTTGAGTTTAAAGAAAATACAACGAAAATGATATTTTAAAGGTTTTAAATTATTTTTAGTAATATTTAATTTTGAAGGATAGTAGTTATGTGATAAAATTTCAAACATATACTAAAAAAACATTATAATTAAATATAATTTAATTATTTAAAACATTATATTTATAGTCTACTTTAAATAAAGTATTTTATTAAATGATTGATTTAGGAGTAAGCAATGAATAAAAATTGAGCTATAGGTTTAACTAATTTAACTTTAACCCCAATAATGGAACAACAATTAAGTCAGTATTATAAAATTTTAATTGCTGAAAATAAAAAATATAACTTAACAACGATCATTGAAGAAATGGAAGTTTATTATAAACATTTCTATGATTCTCTTTTAATTAGTAATAATATCATTTTGGAGGATCAAAATATTTGTGATGTTGGTAGTGGTGCTGGTATACCAGGAATAATTTTAAAAATTTGTTTTCCCAAATTACAATTAACTATTATTGAATCGAATACAAAGAAATGTCAATTTCTAAAAACAGTAATTACTGAACTAAACTTAGAAAACGTTTATATAATTAATCAAAGAGTAGAAACATTTGCTCATCAATATCGTGAAACATTTGATATTGTAACAGCAAGAGCATTAGCACCGTTAAATATTTTAAGTGAATTATGTTTAGGATTAGTTAAAGTTGAAGGATTATTTATTGCTTATAAGGGTCTTAAAGTTGAAGAAGAACTTGCGTTGGCACAAAATAGTATTAACACAATGGGTGCAAAGTTAATTAATCAATTTACTGTTCAATTACCAAACAACTATGGTCAAAGAACAATCCTTCATTTTCAAAAATATAAATTATGTGCTTTAAAATATCCAAGACCTTATCAACAAATTAAAAGTAAACCTTTGTAAATAATATTAATTAAAATTAGTGTTAAACTTAATTAGTAGGATAAAATATTAGTCTATTAATTTAGAAAGGTAATTATTATGGGCAAAATTATTGCAATTGCTAATCAAAAAGGTGGAGTTGGAAAAACAACTACTGCTACTAATCTTGCTGCAGGTTTAGGTATAAAAAATAAAAAAGTGTTACTTATTGATTTGGATCCACAAGGTAGTGCTACTATTTCAATGGGTTTTGCTGCTGATAAAGTTGAACAAGATATATATGATGTTTTAGTACATGATGTTCCATTGGAAAAAGTACTTAAAACTGAAGTTTGTCAAGGAGTAGATTTATTACCATCAACCATTTCTTTGGCGGGAGCCGAAATATTTTTATTAGAGCAATCTCGTAATAAAAGAAATATTTTATTAGAAAAATTAGAACCCGTAAAGGAAGTATATGATTTTATTATTATTGACTGTCCACCTAGTTTAGGATTAGTTAATCGTAATGCTTTAGCTTCAGCTAATTCAGTTATTATTCCATTGCAAGCTGAGTTTTATGCATTAGGTGGTTTGGTACAATTATTATCTACTATTCGTTTAGTACAACAATTATTTAATCCCAATTTAGAAATTGAAGGGATTTTATTAACTATGGTTAATATTAGAACAACTTCTTCTGTTGAAGTTATCAAAGAAATTCAAAAAAATTTTAGAGAAAAAGTTTATAAAAATTATATTCCAAGAAATGTAACTCTAAGTGAAGCACCAAGTCATGGTAAAAATATTTTTAGTTATCGGCCACGTTGCAGTGGTGCTATTGCTTATCAAAGTTTAGTGAATGAGGTGTTAAATAATGTCTAATGATAAAAAAAATCGTATTTCTGCTAAAGGCTTAGCATCAATTTTTGGTGAAGGTTTAAATGATTTGATAACTAACATTGAAAGTTCACCAGAAATTGCTAAAACTTTTTCACAAACTATTTCTCTTGCTAAAATTATTCCTAATCCATATCAACCGCGTGTAGTATTTAATGAACAAGAAATTAAAGAACTAAGTGATTCAATTAAAATTCATGGTTTAATTCAACCAATTATTGTTAAAAAAACGATAACAGATGGTGTTTTTCAATTAGTTGCTGGTGAACGTAGAACTAAAGCTGCAAAATTAGCAGGTCTAACAGAGATCTCTGCAGTAACTATTGAAGTAACAGATCAACAATTAATGGAATTTGCTTTGATTGAAAATATTCAACGTGTTGATTTGAATGCTTTTGAAGAAGCACAAGCATATCAAACTTTAATTAGTAAAATGAAATGAACTCAAGAACAACTCTCACAAAAAGTTAATAAATCACGTAGTCACATTGCTAATACTTTACGAATTTTACAATTGCCAGTAGAGATTTTACAAATGCTTCAACGCAATGAATTAACAATGGGTCATGTTAAACCGTTATTAAGTTTAGGCACTAATCTTAATTTAATGGTAACTATTGCTAAAAGGGCATATAGTGAACAATGGAGTGTTCGTAAGGTTGAAGATGTTATTAAGATGCAACAATTAAGTTTAAATCAAAAACAAAATGTTAATAAAAAGTCAGATCTTCATTTAGTAGCATTAGAAAATACTTTATCAAGAACTTTAGATACTAAAGTAAAAATCAATAAAAAACAACTAATCATCAATTATAGTAATCACAAAGAATTAAATCGAATTTTAGAATTTTTAAAATTAATATAAATTTAAAATGAGTATAAATGTTTTAAAACATTTATACTCATTTTTTATCTTGTAAATTTATTTTATGATATTTCTCTAAAAGGAAATATTAATCCTGAATTAGTATAGATAATTAAGTTTGTAATAAAAACAAATAAGATAGATAAACCAATTGCAATTTTACTTATACCTAGTATGATTAATAACTTTTTTGATATATCATGAGGATAAGTTAAAAGTTTCTTTTCCATATTTTCCTCCTAAAAGTTATATTTATTTTTAAGCCTTACTTATTTATAATTATATACTATTGTAAAAGTTTTTATCATTATATTTGATGTTATAATGTTATTTAAAATAATTTATTTTAACATTGAAAGGAAAATTAAATATGCCAGAAAAAGATAAGAATACGTTATTTAAACGTATTATTTTTAGAAAATATAAAGATGAAATTGATTAGACTTCTTGCAAAACTATGATATTAATCACATTTTTTAAGTTTAAAAATTTATTTTAATAACACTTTTAATATTTTTTAAAAATTATTGTTCAAAATATGTTTTATTTTTTGTCATTAAAATACAACAAAAATTATTATTTCAAATAAAAAAATAAAATATTAAATTATCAAATATATTTAAATTAATAATTGTAAATTATAAATTGAAGCTATTAAATTAAATCTTAATGCAAATTTTTTTCTTCTATTTCGATATTTTTCACTAATAATTATAAATTTTTTAAGAATCGCAAAAACATGTTCAATAACAACTCTCATTTTTGAAATAGCCTTATTATTTTTCTTTTCTTCTTTAGTTAAAGGGTTTTTCTTTGATTTTCGTTTAGGTAATAAGACATTTTTATGTATGTTTTGTATACCTTGATATCCTAAATCTACTAAAATAGTTGTTTCTGATAAAAATTTCGTTTTTGAATTTTTTAAAATTTTAAAATCATGATTTTTACCATAAGAAAAATAAGAACTTATAATTTTTTTACTATCTTTTTCAATTATGACTTGAGTTTTTATTGTATGTTTTTTCTTTTTTCCTGAATAATATTGTTTTTGACTTTTTTTGGGCGTTGAATAGTACTTTCAGTCACATCAATGATAACTGTTTTATCTTTAAAATTATTATTTAACAGTGATTTTTGCCCATCAAGTTGTTGAAAATCAGGATGTTTTATTAAAGTATTTTCTATTCACTTGATATTCCTATAGCAACTACTTTCACTAATTCCATAACTTTTAGCAATATGAAAATAAGTTCGATACTCTCTTCAATATTCTAAAGTCATTAATAAACGATTTTCTAATGATAATTTATTAGGTGTACCACCATTTTTAAACTTTTTTACTTCTTCTGTCTTTAAAATTTTGGGAGCGTGTCGAAGATGTCGGTAACTAAAAAGTTTTAAAAATAGCTCCTTTCTTTTTTTACCCTTGAATTAAAAATAAATGACAAAAGACGAGAATAAAAATCTTGTCTTTTTTTGTAATTGTAAAATTTTAAAATTTTTAATAAACCTCTTTAACGCTATTATCAACACGTGTTAGGGAACTAAAAAAGTGAACTACAACACAGTTGTTAAAAATAGTAGCTAGCATGTGGACTTGCATGGATAAATAAAAAGTGGAGTGATACCTAATAAATTATACTAACCAGTAATGGTAATTCTTGGGGTGGGAGCGAATTGGAAACTAGTATATATAGACCTGTTGTAGGGACCTATTGTATTATTTCTATTCTTTATTTAACCAACCTTGCCACTCCCCAGTGAGCAAGTGTTGGTTTTATTTTTTATTTTTTTTTAAAAATTTTTTGGGCGAGAAAATAAATTTCAAACTTGTAAAAAAAATTGAGCGGTGCCGGTTCAATTAAAGTATTAATTTGTTAAACACAAATTAAATAAATATTGAATCGAATGCCTCAATGTTTTTTAAAATTTCACAATTTATTTTTGAGCCCAGAATTACTGGAATGAATAAAACGAATAGTAGTATTATTAATAATCTAAAAATTAAAATATATGTCCTTTATGCTAGAAGCAACAGGACATATTAGGAAAGAATTATTATGCAAATAGAATTTAAAAAAGAACAAATTATAAAAGATAAACCACAATCTATTCTTATTGATTATGTTGAATATAAATTATCACTTCCAAAATGAATGATTAAAAATAATTCTTTTATTGTTGATAACAATTACACATATTGAGTTTTTAATTTAGAAAATATTAAAAGAGAATTAAGTGGTAATGAATTAATAAAATTATTAGAACCATATATTAAAGACCAAAAAATAATTGTTAATAAACCAATTGCTCCAAAAGAATATTATCTTAATGATATAAAACTTGAACCATTAACATTTTATGAACAGCATAATAGTTGATTTATGGGTGAAATAACAGATAACAAAACTAAAATTACTAATCCTTGTTTTAAATATAACATTACGTGAGAAGAAAACAGAAAAGGTTTTAAAATAAATAATCAATATAAACATGATGATTTACCAATTAATTATATAGTTACTTCTTATAAGGAAATTTCAACTCATAATGAAAAAGTATTTTTGTTGAACATGTAAACAAAATAAATTAGATTATTTATTCTTTAATACTAATGATATAAAAACAAGAAAATATTTTTTAAGAGACAAAAACGGTAAAGCAATTTGTTATGACTGTATTTTAAATGTTAGGTTAAGTAGGAGGTATAAGTATGGATAAAGAATATTTAACTAAAAGAGGAACGATTTGCATAACGGATAGTGATGATATTGAATATAGAGTAGGATTAATTAAACTTATTGATAGTTTACAAAAAGATAATTTAGTTTGTGGTCATAAAGAATTTATTGAAGAATGTAAATATTGTTGATGTAATTGTGATTTAGAAATTATTAAAACAGTTATTAGAGGTTAACTTAATTAATGCAATATGACTTAATTATTGGTATTGACCCCGCTGGTATTGGTAATAACGGAATTGTTATATATTCAAATGAAACTAATAATATTGTTTTTAATGAAACATTCAATACATTAACTGTTTTATGAACTAAAAATATTTATAAAGAAAAATTTCAATTAATTAAAGAAAAATTTATTGATAAAAAAATATTAGTTATTGTAGAAAATTTCTTTTTAAGTTCAAAACAATTATTAACTAATCCATTAGCAACTCCTAAAATTATTGGTGCATTAATGGTATTAGTACAAGATGTTTTCAACTGAGATTATTTCGAAAATCACCCAAAAAATAAAAATAAAATAACAGAATATAAAGGAAATATAAAATTAACAAAACATGAACAAGATGCTTATAAGCATATTCAATATTATTTAAAAAATCATAAAAAAATATTAATTTTTGATAATTATTTAAGGAAATTATAAACATGAAAGATAAAGCAAATTATGTCAAATTAACAGTAAAACTGAGTAACAGTATTGAAGCAAAATATTACGAAAAAGGTAATAAAGAATTATATTATAGTGTTCGAGGTCAATGAAATGGTTTAAACTATGTTACTTTAATTTTTAACAACCCAAAATTTTATAGACGATGTATTTTATTAAACAAAAATGATGAAATTTTAGTAAGTGGTGAAATCTTTAATAATTGAAATATGAATATAAATCGTGCATTTTGTTCAATCAATGTTAAATGATTTAAAAAATGAAAAGAGTAAAAGAATGATTAAAAATACACCATTAGAATATATTAATGACAGAATTAATCAACATAAAAAAAATATTAATAAATATACAAAAGAAATTGAAAGATTGCAAAACTTTATTAAAGCAAATGAAATTAGAATAACTGAATTAGAAATAATAAAAGATATTTTACAAAAAGGAGAAAAAATATAATGAATTTTAATCAAAATCTAAAACAAATGACTGATTTAGTAATGAAAAAAGATATGGAAAAAGTATTAGAAAATTTAAAAATTAAAATAGGAACTATTGCATTTAATAATATTGAAGAAGAATTACACATTATAAATTTAATAATAAATAAAATGTCAGAACATATTTGTTCATTAGAACAAGAAATAATTAGAAAAAATCAAATAATAAAAGATAAATTGGAATAAAAAATGATATTATGAAAAATTTTATTAATAGTACCGATATTAATAACAAGTATAACATTAATAATATTTTTAATTTATATAATTAAAGATTTAAAAAATGAATATAAAGTTTTAAAAACATTAAATGAAATGGCTAATCAAATTAAAAATAAGGAGAAATAATTAATGATAATATTACCTACTTTGTTTGAAAATAAAGATGAAATTGAAATATTATCACCATTTCCAAAAGCAATTCATACAAGTAATGATATTAGAGCAATTATTTTAAGACAATACCCAAATGTTAAATCAAAACACATAATTGTTTCTGACCCTGAAAGTAATGTTGCATTAATAGTTGGTGATAATGATGTTTATCAAGGTTGAATTAAAGTAACAATTAAAAAATTAGAAAATTAAAGGAGAATAAAATGCCAAGTATAGAAAATCAATCAAATTATACTTTAACTAAATTAATTAGAACTGGTATAAGTCCTATTTGTGCAATGATTGGTACAAGTGCTTATTATGGTCAATATTTAAAAGACCCAATTTTAGGTTCAATTAATAGTTTATTATTTGGTAAAAAATTAGGTTTAGATATATGAAATTTAAATCAAAGACCAAATACAAAAACTAAATTAATTAATAGTTCTAAAAAAATATTATTAGGTTTAGGAACAATCGGTTTAGCAAATTATAGTAAATGAACAGAAAATACTATTAATCCTATTATTCCAACAACACCAAATCCAATAACTACTACAACTACAACAGAAGGTCCACCATGATTACTATTAAATAAACAAGATAATCAGTCATTAATGGATTGAGATACATATATTAGTTTAAATGCTTATGGTATATCAAATCTTATTAGTGGATTAACTGAGTTAATATCTAATAAGATTTGAAACAATAAGAAAGATTTGTAATATGGCAACTGGTGGATGTTTAATATCAAGTGGTGTAGCAATGGGTATTAATAATGATTTTAATAATGCTTATGCAGTACCTACAATTGTTGCTGGTGCAAGTGAAATTATAAATCAGTTGTTGTTACCATTTGGAAATACAAATAATGTTGTTCAATTACAAGAAGTGTTTTCAGATGAAAGAGCAAGATTAATTAATGACAATAGATTTACTATTAATAGTGAAACTGCAAGTCAATATTATGGTAGTGATAATATGAGCGAAGTACCATTAAATCATGATAATGCTTCATTAAATTGAGATTATAATCACATGAGTTTATAAAGGAGGTGAATAATTTATGAATAAAGAAAAATTACTTGAATATTATAATAATGAAATTCATAGATATAAAGAGAGAATGGAACAATTAAATAAAGAAATTGCCTTATTAGTAAGCATTATAAGTAATTCACAATCAATGATTGAAAGAATTAATGGTGGTCAATTTGACGAATAATTAAAAAATACATAATTGAAAGGTAGATATTAAAATGAAAGAATTTTTAAAAGCACTTGAAACAATTGGAATAAGCACTGGTATATTAATTTGTAGAGAAATTATTGTTTTATTAAAACGATTTATTACAACTCCAAAACATGTTAGGGCAAATAATAAAATTATCAAACATCAAAAAAAATTAGCAAAACTTAACGAAAAAATTAATAAAGGAGAAAAATAACATGACAAAAATTGAATTTAATGAAAAATATAATTTTAAACATGATATCTATATTGATAGAGATTTTGATTTACATATTGATAATTGTTTTAAATTTTCTGATATTGATATACATTAGACTTCTTGCAAAACCTATCTATTAAAAATTTAATTTTTAAAATAAAATTAAAAATAAAAAAGATAGGTAATCTATGATGTTTGATAAATTAAAAACTATTAACAATCCAGAATTATTAAGGACATATTCCGTAATTAAATTTAATTAATTGTCAATAAAATTGTTTTAAAACTATTTAGTGTTATTGAATATAGAAATAAATATTTTTTGAAAAAATAGTTTAAAAAATGAGTTTACATTTTAAACAAAAAATTGTTAATAATATTTTTATATTAACTCGATAAAAATTTAAATTTTAAAAAAATATTTTTAATATTTTGGTAATGTTTAGTAATCTGTGTAACTTACAAAAATAACTATGTTTAATTAATTCTAGTAAATATAATTAAATGACTAGAAAGAGTGAGTTACAGATGGCTAAAAAGCAAAATATTAATAATAATGATCAAATATCAAAAGCAGTAGATTTATTATTAGAAAATACTGAAGATTTAACAACAGTTTTTAAAGAGGGAGGATTGTATAAAGAATTAACAAAAAGATTAGTAGAAAAAATGTTGAATTCTGAGATGCAAAATTATTTGGGATATGAAAAGAATCAACATAGTAATAGTGACAATGCTCGTAATGGTATAAGTTCAAAAAAAATAATAACTCAACAAGGTAAAATTGAGATTGATGTACCACGAGATCGCAATAGTAATTTTAATCCTATAATAGTTGCAAAAAGACAAAGAAGATTTGATGGTTTTGATCAACAAGTTCTTTCTTTATATGCAAAAGGTATGACATTATCAGATATTAGAATGCAATTACAAGAGTTATATCATGGTGCTGATATTAGTGAAAGTGTTATTAGTCAAATTACTGATGATGTTATTGATGATGTAAAAGCATGGCAAAATCGACCATTAGAAAGTGTCTATCCGATTGTTTATTTTGATTGCATAGTAGTGAAAGTACGACAAGATAAAAGGATTATTAATAAATCAGTTTATATAGCTTTAGGAGTTGATTTAGAAGGTAAAAAAGATGTTTTAGGTTTATGAATTAGTGAAAATGAAGGTGCTAAATTTTGATTAGCAAATTTAACAGAAATGAAAAATCGTGGCTTAAATGATATTCTTATTGCCTGCAGTGATAATTTAACAGGCATGTCAGAAGCAATACAATCAGTTTATCTTAAAACAGAACATCAATTATGCATAGTTCATCAAATTAGAAATAGTTTGAAATATGTCTCATATAAGCATAGAAAATCTCTAGTTGCAGATTTAAAACCAATTTATACTGCATGTAGTGAAGAACAAGCAATGCAGGCTTTAGAATCCTTTGAAAATAAGTGAAATAAACAATATCCTCAAATTGCTAAATCTTGATATAAAAATTGAGATAATTTAATGGTTTTTATTAGTTATCCTACAGAAATCAAAAGAGTTATTTATACAACAAATGCTATTGAATCTGTAAATAGTCAATTACGAAAAGTTATCAGAAATAAAAAAGTTTTTCCTAATGATATGGCAGTTTTTAAAATATTTTATTTAGCAATTGAAAATATAACAAAAAAATGAACAATGCCCATTCAAAATTGAAATACAGCAATTGCTCATTTTATGATAAAATTTGAAGATAGAATTAATCTAAACTAGTACTTTGTAAAACAAAGATACACAGATTACATAAAAGCCTCAATATTTTTTTTATTTTAATGGTTTTATTTTATTAAAAATTTCACAAAGTAAGTTAAATCTTAAGTACATAAGTCTAAATTTAGATTTTCTACATTTATTTACTAAAATTTTGAATCTTTTCAATCAAGCAAAGACATGTTCAACTTTAATTCTAATTTTAGATACAATCTTATTGTATTTTCTTTCTTGTTTAGTTAATTTTTTATTTTTAGTTCTTTTAATTGGTATTATTGTATTTTTATAAATATTTTGTATACCTTGATATCCTAAATCACCAATAATTATTGTTTTTTCTGAAAATTCAAGATTTGAATTTTTTAATATTTGAAAATCATGCACTTTACCATTATCAGCAAAAATATCAACAATTTTTTTATTAAAAAAATCATATACAATTTGAAATTTTATAGAATACATTCAACTTTTACCAGAAAAATATTCTAACTGTAGTTTTTTTTAGTTGGTCTTTCAATTTCAATCTCAGTTGAATCAATTAAATAAAATTGAAATTCATTTGAATTTTCTTGTTTTTTATCAATTTTTAATTTATATCTTTCTTTTAAAAATTGGTAATCTTTGTGGTTACTAAGTTTATTTTCTACTCAAGTAATATTTCGAAAACAACTTGATGGGCTCATTTTAGATTTAATACTCATTTGAAAAAAAGTATAATATTCTTTTCAGTATAATAAAGTCATCATTAATCTTTCTTCTACTGAAAGTTTATTTTTTCGACCTTTATTTTTTTCTAATTTTTCTATTTCAATTAATTTTTCTAACATTTCATTAAAATGAAAACGTTTTATACCAAAATATCTATAAAATTCTTCATTTTTTAATTTTTTTAAATTTTCAAAAATCATTTTTATCAACACTTTTCTAAATTTATTGTTAATAACAAAATTATAAAATAAATTTTAAAATTATTAATTGACTTTTAAAAAATTTAATTACGGAATATGTCTACTATCTAAAAATTCAAAACCATAATAAACAGTATTATATTCATCTTCATTACTTTTTTTCATTTCTAATAATTTTCTTTGTTGGATATCCGGTAACTTATCTCAAAATGGTTTAATAGTAAATCTTAAAACAAATAAACCTAAACCACTAAACATGTCTTTATTTTCATAATAAACTTTGCCAATTTTTTTAAGATTTTTCATTACTTCATTATTTAATGGTAAAAATGGCGTACAGTATTTTAAATAAAATGGATGATATTTATCATAAGGATTGCATGTAAAAGTCATAAAAAAGTTTTTATAAAAATAACGAGTAATCTTTTTTCCAAAAGTAGGGCTATATATATTTTTATCAATAAAAGTTCAATTTCATTCTTTAATTGGTTCATTTGACACTTTAATTCTGTTACTTCTAAACATAGATATTTCTAATCGCTCATAGCGATATGTTAATTCTTTATCAGTAAGTGTTTCTTTTTCTTCTGCCATGATTATTTCATCTGTTCTTGAACCTAAAAAACTTGAACCACCTGCTTCTTTTCCAAAAATCTTATTACCATTAGCATAACCAATAAAGTCAATTTGTTGATTATTAGGAAAAATAATACAACCACCATCCTTAGTTATTTTTCATTTAATACCATGTGGATTATTAGGTAATAAATTAATATGATATGTATCTAATAAAACTTGACAAACATTCATTAAAGCACCAATTGTAGTTTCACTATGAGTATTTTCATATCTTCTTACTTCTTGGACACTACTATCACTAAAATTACAACATATAAATAAATCAAATGCTAAGCAGTTTCAAGTTTTTCTTGTTCCACGTGCTGTTGGTATAAAACGATAAAAACAATTAGTAGTAAAATATTCTGCTCATTCATCACCAACAAATGCTTTAAAAATATCTCAATTAAAACCATAATTATTATCACTAAAATTAAGATTATATTTTTTATTCAGTTGTGCATAACTACTAATAAAAGCCATATTTTACTCCCTAATTTTTATAAACAATACAATTAAATTATTAACAAACAAAATTTAGAAAGGAACATTAAAAATGTTTATATTACCATTTCCTAATCTTTTTGATTGAGACAAACATGATTTTAATCAAGATGAATTAAGTTTAAAACAAACAGAAGAATTATTTGCAAAAATAGATGATTATTTATGAAGTATATGTGATAAATCTGAATATAAATCATATAGATTTAGAAAAAGAAGATTAAAAGCAAAAAAAGGTTTATTAAATTATAAACGACGTATTTGTACACATTATAACCCAAAAACACAAAAAAAGGAATTTGTTTCATTGTTAGATAATTATCTTGGTGTTAAAAAATATAGTAAACTTGCACCAAATGTTATTAAACAAATTTTAAAATATTTTGCTGATGGTAAAAAGTATCGTGATGTTTGTGATACTTTTATTGAAGATTTAATAAGTACTAGTACAGTTTGTAGAACATATAAAAAATTTGAATTACCAAAAGCTAATATTCCAAAAATACCATTACAACCAAATCAAAATTTATACTTAAATATTGATGATGGACATAGAAAATTTAAGTTTAATGAAAGACACAATACTAAAAATTGTAAAAAATGTTCTATGAGATTATTAGTATTTTGTACTGGTAAAAAGAAAAATGGAAAATTAATTAATAAAAGAGCTCTATGTAAAATAAGAATATCAAAAACAGAAATTGGTGCAGAAAAAACAGCAAAATTAATTCAAACATATGGTAATTTATTTTTTGAAAATTTTGACCAAGCAAATTTAATAGTTTGTGGCGATAGTGCAAAATGAATTAGAAAAACTGCTACAATTTTAAATGCTAAATTTATTTTAGATAAATTTCATGCTTTTCATGTTTTATTTCTTGGAATAATGGCTGGAAGAAGAAAAAATAAACTTTCAGTAGAAGAAAGATTAATGATGACTTTATTATACTGAAAAGAATATTATACTTTTTTTCAAATGAGTATTAAATCTAAAATGAGCCCATCAAGTTGTTTTCGAAATATTACTTGAGTAGAAAATAAACTTAGTAACCACAAAGATTACCAATTTTTAAAAGAAAGATATAAATTAAAAATTGATAAAAAACAAGAAAATTCAAATGAATTTCAATTTTATTTAATTGATTCAACTGAGATTGAAATTGAAAGACCAACTAAAAAAAACTACAGTTAGAATATTTTTCTGGTAAAAGTTGAATGTATTCTATAAAATTTCAAATTGTATATGATTTTTTTAATAAAAAAATTGTTGATATTTTTGCTGATAATGGTAAAGTGCATGATTTTCAAATATTAAAAAATTCAAATCTTGAATTTTCAGAAAAAACAATAATTATTGGTGATTTAGGATATCAAGGTATACAAAATATTTATAAAAATACAATAATACCAATTAAAAGAACTAAAAATAAAAAATTAACTAAACAAGAAAGAAAATACAATAAGATTGTATCTAAAATTAGAATTAAAGTTGAACATGTCTTTGCTTGATTGAAAAGATTCAAAATTTTAGTAAATAAATGTAGAAAATCTAAATTTAGACTTATGTACTTAAGATTTAACTTACTTTGTGAAATTTTTAATAAAATAAAACCATTAAAATAAAAAAAATATTAAAAATATTTTTTTAAAATTTAAATTTTTATCGAGTTAATATAAAAATATTATTAACAATTTTTTGTTTAAAATGTAAACTCATTTTTTAAACTATTTTTTCAAAAAATATTTATTTCTATATTCAATAACACTAAATAGTTTTAAAACAATTTTATTGACAATTAATTAAATTTAATTACGGAATATGTCCTTTGATATAGAAACCAATAAGGAATTATTACAAGAAAATAACAATATTAACAAAATTAATAATCAAAAATTAGAAAATAATGAAACAAAAGTTAAAGAACAAAACAAAATTATTAATCAAATTGAAAAACAAAATAACAATTAAGAAAAAACAAAAGCTTTTCTTCCTGAACAAACTATAATTAATCAAAAATATATTTTACCAACATTAAAATTAACTAAAAAATCAGATAATCTAATAAAAAAGCAAGAAGAAAATGAAAAATATGCTTTAGAAAATAAAGAAAAAATTAATCAGTTATTTAAAGAATTTTCTGTTCAAGGAAAAGTAAATGATTTTACTATTGGTACAACAGTAACAAAATACGAGGTTTCAATCACTTCAGGAATGAAAATTAACAAAATTACTAAGTTAGAAGAAGAACTAAAACTAGTTTTAGCAAATAATAATATTAGAATCGAAGCACCAATAGCTGGTAAATCAATGATTGGAATTGAAGTTAGTAATAAAAATATTGTTCCAACTAATATGCAAGAACAATTTGAAAATATAAGCGAAAAATATAAAAATAAAAAATTATTAATTAGTATTGGTAGAAATACTACTGGTGATTACATCTTTCATTCATTAAAAGAAATGCCGCACTTATTAATTGCTGGTAGTACTGGTTCAGGAAAATCAGTTTTTATTAATGATTTACTAATTTCTTTGCTCTTACAATACAAACCTCATGAAATAAAACTAATATTAATCGATCCTAAATGAGTAGAATTAGCAATTTATAATGATATCCCACATTTAATTATTCCAGTAATTAATGAAGCAAACAAAACACCAGCAGCATTACAAGTAGTAATTTTAGAAATGATGCGTCGATACCAACTATTTGCAAAAAATGGAAATCGTGATATTGAAAGTTATAATAAAAAAATAAGTCAAGAAATTGATAAATTACCTTATTATATTATTGTTATTGATGAATTAGCAGATTTAATGGTACAAGCAAGCAAACAAATTGAAGAAGGGATCATGCGAATTACACAAATGGGTCGAGCAGCAGGAATTCATTTAGTAATAGCAACACAAAGACCATCAGTAGATGTAATTACTGGCGTAATTAAAAATAATATTCCAGCAAGAATTGCTTTTAAAGTTGCATCTTGAATTGATTCAAAAACAATCCTTGATACTGCTGGAGCAGAAAAATTATTAGGTAAAGGCGATATGTTATTTTTAGCTCCAGGACAAAATAATATCAATCGTTTACAAGCACCATGAATTAGTGATGAAGATGTTTCAGAATTAATAAAGTTTATTAAAGAACAATCTTCGGTTAAATATGATAATAATTTTATTGAAAAAATGAAAGAAATTAAAGATTCAAAAAAATAAAATAATTATTTTATTATTGAGGTAATTTTATATCTTCATAAATGGGAAATTTATTTAAAAGCATATCAACTTTTTTTCTTAATTCATTTAAACCATCATCATTAATACCCTTAGGTAATTTTCAAGCACTAATAATAATCTTTCCTAATTCAATAAACTGCTCTTCTTTAAAACCTCTCGTTGTCATTGCTGGACTACCAAAACGAACACCACTAGTAATAACAGCTGGTAAAGGATCAAAGGGAACACCATTCTTATTAGCAACAATATTAATCTTTTCTAAAATATCAACAGCTTCTTTACCATTTAAACCGTTAATATTAGTAACATTAACAGTTAATAAATGATTATCAGTGCCACCCGCCACTACATGAAATTTTGCATCAAGAAAAGTTTTCGCTAATGCTTGAGCATTTTTAATTACTTGCATTTGATAAGTTTTAAATTCTGGCGTTAATGCTTCATAAAAAGCTTGTGCTTTTGCTGCAATAATATGTTCCAATGGCCCACCTTGATTACCGGGAAATACCGCACTATCAATTTTCTTTTTTAATTCTTCGGTGCAAAGAATAGCACCACCGCGTGGTCCTCTTAATGTTTTATGAGTTGTTGTTGTTGTAATATCAGCATAACAAATAGGATTTTGATGTAATCCAGCAGCAATTAATCCAGCAATATGCGCCATATCAACCATTAAATATGCTCCAACAGTATCGGCAATTTTACGAAACTTTGATCAATCAATAAGTCTTGAATAAGCACTAGCTCCTGCTACAATAATTTTTGGTTTACATTCTTTAGCAATTTTTAAAATTTCATCATAATCTAAATATTCATCCTTTTTACTTACACCATAATTAACACCGTGATAAATTTTACCAGAAAAATTAATTTTATAACCATGAGTTAAATGACCACCGGCATCAAGTTCCATACCAAGAATAGTATCACCTGGACGTAATATAGCAGCATATGCTTCAGCATTAGCTTGACTACCAGAATGAGGTTGTACATTAGCATGAAAATTACCTTTTTTACATTGACCTGGTTTATGATTACAATTAAATAATTGTTTAAAACGCTCTATTGCCAAATTTTCAATTTTATCAACATTTTCGCAACCATTATAATATCTTCTGCCAGGATAACCTTCTGCATACTTATTAGTTAATATTGTTCCAGCAAGTGTAAGTACAGCTGGTGATACATAGTTTTCTGAAGCTATTAATTCAATATGATTTTGTTGACGTTGTCATTCATCTTTCACAATTTTTTTTAATTCTGGGTCAAGACCCTTATTAAAAGATTTATCCATTTTTAAACATCCTCTCTTTAATAATTTAATAGTAAAATTATTTTAGTTTTGCAACTCTTAATTGATGTCTTTTTTCATCACTTGTTTTAGTATTTAAAAATAATTTCACAAGTTCTACTGCTTTATAATCAGAAATAATTCTAGCACCTAGTGCTAAAACATTAGCTTCATTATGAAGCCTTGCCAATCTTACTGTTTCTTCTTCATAGCAAAGGGCACAACGAACACCATTAATACGATTGGTAGCAATGCTAATACCAATACCAGTACCACAAATTACAATACCAAAATCTGCTTTTTTACTAACAATAGCATTAGCAACATTAAAACCAAAATTAGGATAATCAACAGGCTCACTGCTATTTGTTCCTAAATCTAAAATTTGATAGCCTTCTGTATGTAAAAATTTAATAATTGGTTGTTTAAATTCATAAGCGGTATGATCATTACCAATAGCAATTACTAAACCATTAGTTTTCAACTTTATCACTTCCTTAGTTTAAATATTAGTTTTATTATACCTATTAATTTTAAAATTAATATATTTTCTTTTTAAAATAATTTTTATTACAAAAACAAAAATATTTTTTCCTATAATAATCAAATTTAATCATTATTGCTATTAATAAATATGTTAAAATACTGCTAAAAGAAAGGTGAGATTCTTATTATGAAAATTAAAAAAATGATCGGAAATAAGTATGCATTAATTATTGAAAAAGATGAAATGATTATTAAAACTTTAGAGCAATTTGCTATTAAAGAAAACATAGGAATGGCACAATTCCAAATGATTGGTGCTATTACTAATGTCACTTTAGGCTATATTCCTAAAAAAAGTACTGATTATGTAAAAAAAATTTTTCTTGAACAATATGAATTGTTATCAACAATTGGAACAATCATTTGAGATGAAAAAGATAGAAATAAACCAATTATTCATTGCCATACTACTTTTGGTAATGATAATTTTAACGTAATTGGTGGGGTCATATGTTAGACGCGAAAGTTTCTATTAAGGCTGAAGTAATAATTGATATTTTAAGTAATGAAAAAATATCACAAGTTATTGATAATAAAAGTAATTTTCATATTTGAAATTTATCTTAATTTAAGATTTTCCTAATGAACCAAATTCTGTTAATAATTCTTTAGCTTTAAGTTTAATTGCTTCCATTCCTGGCTTAAAAATTTTTCTAGGATCAAACCCTTTATCTTCATTAAGTTTTCCTTCCGTAACATATTTTTCAATAGCTGCGGCGAACACTTCTTGTAATTCAGTATTAACATTAATTTTACTAATTCCTAAATTAATAGCTTTTTTAACCTGATCTTTTGGAATTCCAGAACCACCATGTAATACCATTGGCTTATTTGAAGCTACTGATAAATTTTTTAACACATCAAAATTTAAAACATCTCAATTTTTAGGATACTTTCCATGAATATTATTTATTCCGGCTGCTAAAAAGTCAATTCCTAAAGCTGCTAATGATTTACAATCTTCCTCACTAGCAATCTCACCACTACCAATAACTCCATCTTCTTCACCACCAATAGTCCCTGCTTCTGCTTCAACAGATGCATTTCTTTTCTTAGCATAAGCAACTACTTCTTTGGTACCTTTTATATTTTCATTAAAATCTAAATGAGAACCATCAAACATAACAGAACTAAAACCAGCATCTATTGCTTTCTTACAAGAATCTACTGATTGACCATGATCTAAATGTAATGCCACTGGAATAGTAATATTTAAATCATTCAATAACGCTAAAGTCATACTAGCAACTGTGTTAAATCCACCCATGTATTTAATAGCACCTTCTGAAACACCTAAAATAACAGATGATTTAGTTTCTTGTGCAACTTCAAGAATAGATCTTGTTCATTCTAAATTATTAATATTAAAGTGAGCAACGGCATATTTACCTGCTTTTGCTTTATCAATCATATTTTTTGCACTAACAAATTTATTCATTTCTTTTCCTTCTTTCTTAAAATATTATAACCTTATATTATATATTTTCATAAAAAATCTAGTTGCATATATATTTTGAGAATATACAATTCATAAAAATTATAACAATTTTAAAATTAAATTTTCTTACTTTATCATTATTTTTTAATAATACTTTTAATTAATCCTAAAAATAAAGGATTTGGTTTATTAATTCTTGATGTGAACTCAGGATGAAACTGACTTGCAATAAAGAATGGATGTACTTCTTTTGGCAACTCAATCATTTCTACCAAATCTTCTTTATTATATATACCACTAAAAATTAATCCATTTTTTGCAAGTAATGTTTTATAACTATTATTAAATTCATAACGATGACGATGACGTTCAATAATAATCGTTTGTTTATAAAGAGATTTTGCTAATGAATCATTAATTAAAGTGGTTGAATAATTACCCAATCTTAAAGTTCCCCCGATTTGATCATTTTTATTTTTACCACGTAATAAATCAAAAATAGGATTTTTAGTTTTTTCATTAAATTCAGTAGAATTAGCATCTTGTAAATTACATACATTACGAGCATATTCAATACAAGCTAACTGCATACCTAAACATAATCCTAAGAAAGGAACTTTATTAACTCGAGTATAATTAATTGCATTGATTTTACCTTCAACACCACGATTACCAAAGCCACCAGGAACAATTATTGCTTGGAAAGGAGAAAGCATAGAATTAATGTTTTTACTATCTAAACTTTCAGCGTTAATAATTTTATAATTAACTTTAGTATTAAGACTATAACCTGCAATTTTCAATGATTCAATTACTGATAAGTAAGCATCACTTAAATTCGAATATTTTGCCACAATACCAACAGTAACTTCTTGATTAATATTATCTAACTTTTTAACAATTGTATGTCATTCTGACATATCTGGTTTAGTTTTATTTAATTTTAATAATTCTGAAACTACTTCATCAATTTTTTGTTGTTCTAAAGATAATGGCACTTTATAAATATTATCACAATCAGGAATTGCTAAAACATGCCTGCGTTTAATATTACAAAATAAAGATAATTTATCAAAAATATGATCAGGTGGCATAGTTTCACTACGACAAACCAAAATATCAGGTTGAATACCTAATGATAATATTTCTTTTACTGAATGTTGACTGGGTTTCGTTTTAAATTCACCAACCGAATGTAAATAAGGAATTAATGTAGTATGAATAACAATAACATTTTCATGACCTTTTTCGTTTTTAACTTGTCTAATGGCTTCAATAAAAGCTAATGATTCAATATCACCAACTGTTCCACCAATTTCGGTAATAATAACATCAGCCTTACTATTAATTGCGGAATTAAAAATATGTTTTTTAATTTCATCAGTAACATGTGGTACAACTTGTACAGTTTTCCCTTCATAAAAACCATCGCGTTCCTTTTTTAAAACAGTTTGGTATACTTTTCCGGCAGTAATATTGGAGTCTCTAGTCAGATTTTCATCAATAAAACGTTCATAATGACCTAAATCTAAATCAGTTTCAGCACCATCACTAGTTACATATACTTCACCATGTTGATAAGGACTCATAGTACCTGGATCAACATTAATATAAGGGTCAAATTTTTGCATAACAATCTTAATATTTTTTTGCTTTAATATACGCCCAAGCGATGCTGCTGTAATTCCTTTACCTAAAGATGATACAACACCACCAGTAATAAATATATACTTTGAATTCATTAGTTTTCTCCTAAATATTAATTAATAATATCATTATTATTCATCATCATAACTATCTTCTAATGGTTGAATACTAATGGTATTTAAATCATCATCTTCATCTTCTACGTCTTCACTTAAATCTATAGTTTCATCATTATCTGTAACTGTTTGAGTACTATCAATTTCTTCTTTTGTATTACTTGGAATTTCTACTCTTGTCATATGTTCTTTAATTTCCTCTAATGAGACTTCATTACGTGGATATCAAAGTTTATCATTTTTTAAGAAAAAATTGGTATTTAAAATAATTCCAGTATAAAGTTCACCAGCAATTTTTTCTTCATCTTCTTTAGAAATATTACATTGTTTTTTAACATGTGTTCAAATTTCATTAAAACTGCTTTTTTTCTTTTTGCATAAAAAACTATATGCTACTTCTACTAATGTTTGTTTGTTTTGCATTTCTTAATCACCTTCTAAATTGTATATTATAAATAATAAAAAATATATTTTTTACATCTTTTTAGGCGCATCCACACCAATTAAATTTAAAGCATTTGCCATTATTTGTTTTATTGCTAAAACTAATGTTAATCGTTGAATTGTTAATTGTTGATCTTCACTAATAACTTTATGTTTATTATAATAAGAATGAAATAACTTAGCTAATTTTTGAATATAATTTGTAAGCAAATGTGGTTGATGCTGTTTTTCAATTTTTTGCAAAATAATTATATATTCATCTAATGTAATCAATAATTCTTTTTCCTTTTGTTCTGTTAATAAATTAATACTATTTGCAATTTCAAATTTTGGATAATTCTCTATAATTTGATTTATACGCGCATGAACATATTGAGCATAATAAACAGGATTTTCGTTAGATTGTTGTTTAGCAAGTGCTAAATCAATATCAAGATGTGATTCAACTGATCTTGATACTAAAAAATAACGTAAAGCATCCTTTCCAATTAAATCTATCATATGTCTTAAAGTTATTGATGTTCCTGCTCTTTTTGACATTTTTTGTTCTTTACCATTATCAATAACTTTTACCATTTGCATACATAAAATATCAAGTTTAGTGGCATCATTATTAAGCATATATAATCCCGCTTTAATTCTTGGAATATAGCCATAATGATCTGCTCCTCAAATATTAATTAACACATCACTACGTTGAAATTTAATATGATGATAAGCTAAGTCAGGAAGCATATATGTATAAGTTTTGTCTTTCTTAACAATTACACGATCTTTATCATCTTCAAATAAAGTAGTTTTTAAAAAAATAGCACCATCAAGTTGATAAGTATTGCCTTGCATTTCAAATTGTTTGATTAAATTAGAAATAATATTTTCTTTATATAAAAATGATTCAGAAAATCAAATATTAATTTTAACTTTAAATTTTTTTAAATCTTTTTTAATTTCTGAAAGCATATAATTAATACCAAATTCTTTAAAAATTAAAGAAGAAGTTTCATCAAAAGGTTTATTTGCAAATTTATTACCATTTAATTTCAAAAATGATTGTGCAGCAGCTAAAATTTCAGAACCACGATAACTTTCTTTTGGTAATTCAACAGCATTGCCACAAAGATTTTGATAATTTATGAAAATTGAATTGGCCAAAACATTAATTTGATTACCAGCATCATTAATATAGTATTCTCTAACTATATTATATCCTCTATGTTCTAATATATTAGCTAAACTATCACCAATAGCCGCATTTCGTGCATGTCCTAAATGTAAAAGTCCGGTTGGATTAGCACTAATAAATTCAATATTATAAGTAATATTTTTTTTATTAGATTGACCATATAATGATTTCTCATTAATAATTTTGATTAATAACAAACTAAATACTTCAACATTAATATTAATATTAATAAAACCAGGAGTAATATAATCAATTTTTTTAATTAATGGGTGTTTCTGATGAATATTTTTAACTATAATTTCAGCAATGTCTAATGGTTTTTGTTTATATTTTTTTGCTAATATCATTGCTATTGATGTAAAATAATCACCTAAGTCATTATTTTTATTAATTTCAATAACAACCTGATTCAATTCTATTTCATAATTTGCAAATGCTACTGCATCAAGAATAATAGTAGTGAGTTCATTAATAAGATAACTGTCCACAGTTCAGACCCCTTTCAATATCTAAAATATTATACTCATAAATTTAATTTATATCATATAAAAAAGTAAAAATAAATACTTTTTTATAAAAGTTGTTCAATTGTATCATTAACATACTGTATAAATCCAATTCTGATTAAAAATTCCAAAATAGCAACATCATTGTAATTTAAATCAATTAATTCTTGATAGTTACCAAAAATTTGATTATCAAGCACATTTCTTAATTTATCATTAATTTTTTTTGGATCATCTTCGATTTTAATTCCTGAAACTTTAACTAATTCTAAATCAATTTTTTTTTGCATTTTAACTTTAGTATTATCATCTTTATATAATTCTATTAATTTTAAATATAATTCTTGTAATAAACTTAAAGCCTTGACAAAATTACTTAGTAATTCTTGTTCATTAATTATATACGAATTTAAATTATGAAAATAATTATGATTTATCTCAGCTTCATATCTTGCTGCTTGACCGCCAGGATTAATTTGTTCAAAATAACGCAAACGTTCTCTTAAGTTTAATAATATTTTACTCATTTCCTCACTTTCAACTCTTGTAGTACTAATTAATTTAATCAATCGTATTAAATTATGAAAATTAAATTTTTTCTTACTAGCTGAAGGTTCAACTTGAATATATTTTCTTAAACAATGCTTTAATTTTAATTCTAACGATTGATATACTGAAAAAAAAGTAATATGAAAATTATCATATCCAATCCCTTTTTTAATATTTAAAATAGCGTTAACTGCATACATATTAGCGCGATCATTATCATTACCCAAAACATTAGTTAAATGCAAAGTTCTTGGAAATTTATTAATCATTGTAAGTAATGTTTCTTTAAATTTAATTTTTAACGTATTATCTTTAAATTTAATTTGATTTATTTTAACTGATTTTAAATCATTATATTCATTACCTATTATAAGGTAGGCAAAAATAGAAAAATAAACAATTACTTTTTCTTTAAAATTTATTCAAGTAAAATTTAAAGTTTTAATAGCATTTTCAATTTTTTCTTTATTAATTAATACACCCAATATCACTATTACTTCTTGCGTTGCTAAATGATACTCATGTGAATTTAAGTAAAAATCTCCTGGCGTTAAATCTAAAATATTTGGATACTCAAAAACTTTATTAATTGATTTTAAAATTTTCATAATTACCTCATTTTATAATACTTTTAAATTTCTATTTCTTTTTTAAAAAATAAATTGTATTTGGTGCTTTAATTGGATCTTGCAAAATTTGTGAGATTTTTTCTAAAGTAATATATTCTTCGTTTTTTGTTTTAATAATAATTGGATCTTTTTTAAAATAATAAAGTACATTTTTTAAATCTTGTTTAACGCCAATAACATTAGTGTTATTTTGACTTGTTAATAACAACAATTCATTTTCTCAGTTAAAACAAAATAAAATTACTTTTGATATTTTTACTAACTCATTATCTTTTTCAAAATTAATAATATCTTGCATTAACTTAATTAAAGTACCATCTGTTCAATTTAAATATGTTTGTATTTCAACGCTTTTTCCCTCAAAAATAGCAATAAAATCATGAATATTGACTTTAAATGAATAAGTTTTATCAAAATATAATTCAGTTATTCTTGAAAATAATTTTTGTAAATTAAGATCAAAAAGAATTCCACTTTTATGATAATAAACTTGAGAATACATATGGAACCTTGTGATTAAATAATTTTCAATAGCAGAAATTGCCTTGTATGAAAAAACTAAACCCTCTTTAATATCAATTATCATATTCGTAATAATTCAATCAATATCAATACTTCCATAACCAACTCCTGTAAAATATCCATCACGCATTAAATAATCAATACGATCACAATCTAATTGCGATGATACCAATTGAATTTGATATTTAGGATAATTTTTATAATCCTTCTTAAGTATACCAATAATAGCATTAATATTAATATTAAATTGTTTTAAAATCATGTTAATTTCAGTACTATTATCAATAATAATAGCACAAGTATAATCTTCATGAGTAAAATTTTCTTTTTTATTAACATTAAGGTTTATGATTTTTTCAAAAGTGTGTGAAAAAGGACCGTGTCCTAAATCATGTAATAAACCAGCAATTTTAATGTTTGTTTTTTCCTCTTTAGTTAATAAAGAAGAGCCTTCAACTTCACTAAGAACACGATTTAATATATGGTAAACACCTATACTATGAACATATCTAGTATGAGTTGCATTAGGAAAAGCAATTTGCACACCACCAAGTTGATTAATTCATCTTAATCTTTGAAATTCTTTACAAGATATTAATGCCTGAATAACGGGTTCGCTGATATTAATATTTTTGTGTATACCGTCACGAATAAAAGTTACTTTATAATTATTGCTTGACATAAATTTTAACCTCTCATTAATATCTTATAAATTTTAGGTATTATTAATTTTTTATTTTAATAGTAACATAATATAAAATTTTTCTTCTATTTTAGTAATTATTTTGAGTAAAAAGAACAATTTTATAATTTTTATTTATAACAAAAGCAAATATTATATTTTCTAGTATAAGTAATAATATTTATTTTTCTTTAATATTTAAAATTTAATTTCACATTATTAATAATGGTATCATAACCTAATAGTTTAATGGTGCTAACTAAATCAGGTCCATGCATTTGTCCTGTTGTAATAATTCTAATTGGCATAAATAATAATTTACCGTTAACATTAGTTTCTTTTTTAACTTCATTAATAATGTTTTTAATATTATCACTAGTTCAATTTTTACAATCAATAATCTTTTTAATAAATGCTGTACAAACTAAGTTACATTCATTATCATTCAAAAAAGTCTTTGCTTCTATATCTACCTTAAAATTATTTTTAAAAAATAAACTTACCAATTCATTAATTTGACTACCATATTCTAACTGTGATTGATAAATTAATAATACTTCTTTTCATCATTCAATAGTTTTGCTATTTCAATTATATTTTTCTTTAATAAAAGGTGTAACTAAATCTAAGTATTGTTCAACATTTAATCTTTTAATATAATAATTATTCATTCACACTAATTTTTCTGGATCAAACATACTTGGTGCTTTACTTAAATATTTTGGGGTAAATAATTTAATTAATTGTTTTTTAGTGTAAATTTCTTTTTCTTCATGAGAACTTCATCCTAATAAAGCAATAAAATTAAAAATTGCTTCTGGCAAATATCCTTCTTTACGATATTGATGAATAAATTGGATAATGCTACCATCACGTTTTGATAATTTTTTACGTTTATTATTAACAATTAATGTTAAGTGGGCAAAAATTGGAATTTTCCAATTAAAATATTCATAAATAACTAATTGTTTTGGTGTATTTGACAAATGTTCTTCACCACGAAAAACATGACTTATTTCCATTAAATGATCATCAATAACAACAGCAAAATTATAAGTAGCCACTCCATTTGATTTAATAATAATATAATCTCCTAAGTCTACTGAATTAATTTCAACATTACCACGAACTAAATCTTTAATTTTATAACTTTTATTAGTGGGTATTTTAACTCTAATAGCATATGAAATTTTATTTTGTAAATTTTCTTCAATTACAGACTGTTCTAATTTTGAACATGTTCCATCATACTGGAAAGCTAAAATATTTTTATCTGCTTGTTTCTTACGCATTTCTTCTAGATATTGAGGTGTACAAAAACAATAATATGCTTTTTTTTCTTTTATTAGTATTAATGCATGTTGAATATATATATTTAAACGTTCAGTTTGTTTATAAGGACCATATTTACCTGGTAAATCAATAGTTTCATCAGGAATTATTCCCATTCAACGTAAATTATCTAATTGTGAACTAATTCCATCTTCAATATTACGTTCTAAATCAGTATCTTCAATTCTAACTATAAAATCTCCTTTGTTATTTTTTGCAAATAAATAATTAAATAATGCTGTTCTAGCACCACCAATATGTAAATACCCAGTAGGACTAGGTGCATATCGTACACGAATTTTCATATTTTCACCATCTTTATTTAATTTAAGATTTTTTAATCTTATTAACTTTTTTTTCTACTTTATTAGTCTTATTTTTAGAATTTAATTTTTTTTTATTATTTTTAGAGGATTTCAATGCTTTTTTACGATTAGTTTTTGATTGTAATTTTTCATTTACTTCTTCATCAAGAAAAATTGTAATAGTCTGTGTATCATTTGGATCAAATTCATTAGAACTTGGTAATGGTTGTTTTAATTCTGGTTCAAAATCAATTGCTGCTTCAATACGTTGACGATAAAAGTGATATGTTTGAACATTAATTAAATTTAATTTAAGTAATAAAATAACTGCTGCAACAAGTAATGCAAAATAAAAACCAAAAATTGATCAAACAATAGTTGAAGAAACTCAATTTCTATAATAAAAGCTTGGTACTTCAATCGTTCCTCCTCTATTAAGTATTATTTGTGCACTATCATTACTTCATTCACAATAAAGCAATTGACCAGAAAAACTTATCAAAAATCCAACAACAAAAATTATAAAGTTTACAACTAAAAATACAAATTTAAAACGAGGAGATTTTTCAAGAAAAACTCTTGCCGTAAAAATACAACTAATCAAACCGAAACTGCTTACAACTAAACCTATTACTGGTAAATAATAAATTGCAGTATAACTTGAAGGATTAAAACTTGGTGAAGGTTCTGCAATTTGAAAACCATAATAATATAAATCTTTTAAAGCTGTATTTTTTGACAAAGCAATTAAAAAAAATAATTCATAAATAATAAATGTGCTTAATAATAAATAAAAACTAATAAACCACCAATTACGAATTCTCATAAATCTGCCCCCCTTTATTTAATATTCAAAGTTTTTTTACTAAATTCCTTTTCTTGTTTTTTAATTTTTTTTAATTCTTGTTTTCTAATTCGTCTTTGTTTTTTTTCCATACTTCTAGTAGTATAAATTTCATAATCTGAGTTCATAAATGTAAACTTTCTACGCATAATTCAAAAAAATAGTTGTGTAATCAAAATTAAAAAAAGACTAAAAATAATAAATATTCTTGCAATAATTGGATTAATTCAATGATAATTTTCATTATACAATATTCCAGATTGTGAAATATAAGTTAATTGTACTTCTGAACTTAACATTACACTAAGAATTAATAATCAAAAAGCAGTATAAAACATTCTACTGCTATACTTTGAAGAGACAATAATACTTACTCTAGGAGCAAATATTAATAAAATCATACTTACAGTAATTGCAATTAAACAAACAATTGGAGCATAAAATAAATTCAAAATAGGATAATTAAAATCAGTAAGTTTTACATTATATAATTTATATTTTGATACATTAATAGTAGCAAATAAAGAAAAAATAAAAACTGATAAAAAAAGAACTATTGATATTGCCAAATAAACAAAATATGCATTTTTAGTCTTTTGTTCATATGGAATAAAATATGTTTCTTTGTTTTTAATATTATCTAAATCTTTAATTTTCATTATTTTCACCTACTTTATTTTTCATTAGGCAATTCTTCAACTACTAAAATTAAAATAATCGCTGCTATTACTTCACATATTCATACAATTAATGATATTAATGAAAAAAATAGTAATACTGGTATTGATCAAAAAACTAGACTACCACTTAACATTAATGTTGATAATATTAATGTTGAAATAGCAGTAATTCTAAATGAAGATTTCTTTTTAAGTTTCTTTGCTGGTATCATAAAACAAATAATACTGACTAAAATTGCAATTCCAACATATGATAATGATAAAGCTAATTGCAGTTTACTAAATTCAAACCCCATTTTTTGCCCAACAAATGCATTAACTATTAATAGTATTAAAAAAGCAATACTACCAATAATTTGCACAATTGGTGATCAAAAAAGTAAAGCCCTTGAAACTTTTATTTTATTAAGAACATCAAACTTTTTAGTTTTTTTATTTGGAACATAATTGTTTTCTTGAATGTCAGAATCAGGATTTTGTAAATTACTTTTTAACATAATAATTTTTTCCTTTCTTGCTAGTATATTTTCAAATTAATTATAACAAAACTATAACCTTTTTATAATTAATATTATCTTAAAACTAAACATTAAAAAGGAAATGACAAATATCACCATCTTCAACTATATAATTTTTACCTTCAACTCTCATTTTTCCCTTTTCCTGAACATTTTTTTCACTACCCAATAATTCTATATCTTGATAATTATAAACTTTAAGTCTAATAAAACCTTTCATGAAATCTGTATGAATGATACCAGCACACTCTGGTGCTTTCATTCCTTTAATAAAAGTTCAAGCATGAACTTCTTTGGGTCCAACAGTAAAATAAGTACCTAAATTTAATAGTTTATAAGTTGCTAATACAATTTGATCAATTCCTGATTCAAAAATATTTAACTCTTTAAACATTTCTTTTTTTTCTTCTGCTTCTAATTCAGAAAGTTCACATTCTGTCTTAGCACAAACAACAATTACAGTAATATTTTTTTTGCTCATATATTGTTGTAATTGTTCAACATATTTATTGGTTTTAGTTATTAAATCTTTTTCATTAATATTAGCAATAACAATTATTGGTTTAGCAGTTAAAAAATTATAAGGTTTAATCATTAGTAATTCTTCTGAACTTAACTTTTGATTACGAATAGCAATACCATTGTTTAATTCATTATTAATTTTTTCTAATAAAGCTACCTCAGCAATACCTTGTTTATCTCTAGTTATTTCCGATTTTTTACGAACTTTTTCTTTTCGTTTACTTATTACTTCTTGATCAGCTAACATTAATTCCAATTCAATAATTTCAAAATCATTAATTGGATCAATTTTATTTTCAACATGACTAACATTAATATCATCAAAACAACGAATAACTTCGCATATTGCATCAACTGTTCTAATATTAGCAAGAAATTGATTACCTAATCCTTGACCTTTACTAGCACCTTTGACAAGTCCGGCAATATCATGTAATTCTAAAATTGTTGGTACAATTTTTTGTGGATTAAAGATTTTTATTAAATTTAAAATTCTTGAATCATTGACTGGAACGCTACCAATATTTGGTTTTATAGTAGCGAAAGGATAATTTTCAATTAATACTTGTGAATTGGTAATGGCTTTAAATAATGTTGATTTACCTACATTAGGTAAACCAACGATACCAGCAGTTAACATATAATATACACCTGTTTCTTTTACTTATATGATTACATCGTATCATATAAATTATAAAGAAAAATATAAAATTAATTATCAATTAAGAAAAATTTAATTTTGAAGTTGATTTGGATGGTAATGGTACAGTATTTACTAAATTATTAGATTCATTAATAGTATTACCAGCAAGTTCTTCATCATCGCTTTCATCATCAAAAGGATTTGTACTAATTGCTTTAGGAGTAATCTGACCAGAACAAATGCCACTATCACTAGATGCTGTTCTAGTAAGACAATGATTAAATTCTTGACGAGATGATTCAGTACTGCTTTCTAAATCACTATACTCTGGAAAACTATAACTATTAAGTTCTCTTAATATTTTATCGTTATCAATAATAGAATAATCATTTTCTTCAAATTCAGAAGAAAGTGAACTTATCGCACTATTAGTACTATTTGAACGTGATAATTTAGGTTTTTTTTCAATTATTCATTCATCTCAAGGCTCAGATGTTGGTAATAGTTCTGGTATACTTTGTCTTTGATAAGGTACGCTTATTTCATCTATTGATGTTTTATTATCATTTAAATTTGCAATTAAAGTTCCAAAATTTTTTGTATTATTTTCTTTAACTGTCTTAATAGCTATTTTTGTTTTTTTTCATGTTCAAGATATTTTATTTATTATTTTCTGTCATCAACTAAGTTTTTTAAATTTTGTTTTTGATAATTCTACTAAAGATTTTTTACAATTTTCAATGTCAATATCTTTAATATTATTAATTTTATTTAAAGATACTGTTTCATAATGATCAAAATTATTATAACCACTATATATTTTTAACTTATTTTTAATAATTTGATAGTTTTTATCTCAATACAAATATTTTTTCATATCTGAAGGTGTATCTTTGGTAACTCGATCATAATATCTAATAAAAGTTATATAATCATTATAAAACAATGAATTTTCTACTTTTTGGGCACTTAATTTAAAAATTTTATATTTAATATTAACTAATTGTTCATTAAGTTGTTCAATATCTAATTTTAATTTTGCTATTACTCGTTGATTTTGAAATTGAACATTTAAATTTGTATGATTACTTAATGTTTCCCATTCTTGTTTTTTAGTTTGTAAAAGATTAAGAATACTATTGTGTAAGTAATGTAAATCATTAGTTACGGTTCTGATCTTACTATTAACTACTACTACTAAATTTCTTATCTTGCTAACCTCTTCTTTTATGGCTGCTAATCTTTTTTTTGCAATTGAACTATCTCTATTAATTTTAAAATTAATTGCAGATGTTTGTTTCTTATAATTACCTAAAAAATTTGAATGATAACTAATATCAAATATAACACTTTTTTTATTTACATTTTCTTTTAAACTTTTAATTTTTTCTTTACTATTTTCAGTAAAATCAAACGTTAAAATATTATTACTAATAACATATCTTAAATCTGCATTATTTCTTAAACGTTCTAAATGTGTCAATTGACCTTCTTCTATTAACTGCTTATCATTCATTATTTCTTTATCAATAATCTCTAATAATTTTTCTTTAATTTTTTGCAAATTAATTTCTCATTCTCAATCATTAAAAGAATTTTGGTTATTAACTTTTACAAAACCTAAAATTGGATCATTAATTTTTTTAAGTTTTTCCAGTAATAATAATACATATTCTGGTATTGTTTTATCTTTTCAAGTTATATAATCATTTATTAATGTTTGTGAATCAATGATTTCTTCTTGACTTGGGAAGTTTAGATTTTCTTTAGAAAAAGTAAAATTAAATGATTTACAATTATTAATTGTAATATCTCTTATTTTATAGTCTCATGTTTTTTTTGAGTTTAAATATTGAATAATAACAGTAAAATTATCTCTATTTTTTTGTAAAACCTTAAAATAGACTAATTCATTTTCTTTAATACCATCAATATTAACCAAACTATTAACTGCAATAATATCATTAACTTCTCATTTACCTAAATTTATTTTTGCTCTTTCTTCTGAAATTTGAAATGCATCAGATAATTCTTTTTGAAAACCTTCTGATAGTTTCTGATTTGTTTTTAATATATTATTAGCTTTCATAAGTTTTAATTTTGCTATATTATGACTATCATTGTCTTTAAGAATATTAGTTTGTAATATTTGTTCTTCTAATAAAAAGTGTTCTTCTAAACTAAATTTAGGTAAAATTTCTTGTTTTTCACTAGGAAAATAAACATTTACTAATTCATTAATTAATGTAGTAAAATCATACGATTTTCAAAATTTAACCCTTAAGTCTTCTAATTCTTGTTTATATACTTTAAATTCTTTACTATTTTTTACAGACTTTGATAATTTTATTTCTAAATCATTGGTTAATCATACAAATTGTGAAAAAGATCCTTCATAATCTGAAAAGTTTAATAGAGAAAGATAAACTTTTGCCATATGTTCTTAATCAATAATAATTTCTTGTCCTAAAAGTTTACTCATTTCTATTTTTTTAAAGTTATCTAAAAGATTTAATAATTTAGAAACAATATAGACTGGTCTACTCTGAAATTCAATTGGTAATAACTTATATATTTCAACAAATTCAGAAAAATTATCATTTAATAAATTATCAATTTCAGCAATTGAACCAATAGGAGGAGAAATGTTATCTGGATTTTTACTTTTTACATATCTCTCAATATTTTGCATTGAAAGAAGTGAAAATGAATTATGTACCTGATAAAAAACATCACTTGCTATTAAATATTCTTTACTTTTTAAAAATAAACTCTTTTGTAAATAACTTAACATTTGTAAATTATTAACTAATTTCATATCTATAAGTAAACTATTAAGTATTTTTTGTTTATGTTCTTCATTTTTAACTAAAATTTCTTCGATTTTTTTAGTTACATTTTCTAATTCTTTTTTATCTTTATTAATACCTGCTAAACGTTCTGTATCAGATAATTCTTTTTCATTTTTTCAATCAGCAATATTTTTTTCTCATTGTTGCTGTGTTTGTAATAAAGCATTAACTGTTCTTTTATCTTCATTACTTAATTTAATAAATTCTTCTATTACATTATCTATTTTTTTAATTTCAAAATCTAATTTAGAAAAAAAAGATGCTTCCTTTTCTTGTATAGACATTGATTTAAGCGAAATCATTGAAAGTTTACCACAATGTAAATTAAATAATAAACTTACTTTATTTTTTCTTTTAGCTTTAATTTGGAATTCAGAAGAAGAAAAGTTTGCGCTTCAGGTATTATTATCAACTTTATATGCAAGATTTAATTGTACTTTCAAAATATTATCATCTTCATCTTCATTATTTTCAATAACTTCTAACTTAATTTTAAATTTTGTTAACTCTTCTTTAGTAAAATTTAACCCAGTTTTAATATTTAACTTATGTAATAATTCACTTTGTAAAATTACATCATTAATGTCTAAAATTTTCTTATCTTCTGATTCTTGATAATAAACAAAAAGATCTATAGCCTCAGCTATTTGATTGATTGCTTCAATAAATAAAGTTACTCTTTCTTTCATTGTTAATAATCTAGCGGTGTCTAATTGTGAATCTTCTCCAATTTTTGCTAATGCTTGTTGAATAAGTGAAACATTTTCATCTATTGGTAATTTTCCTCTATTATTTTTTAATAAAATATTTCTAACTCTTGCTTTTAAGAAAAATAATTTTATATCATTAAAGTTATAAGTGGCTTCTTCAGAAACATAAAATTGACTTTTTTCAAAACAAACTTTACCATCAAAAGCACCATCATATTTTCTTAAATTACCTTCTGAATTTAATAGACTTCTTGCAAAACTATGATATTAATCACATTTTTTAAGTTTAAAAATTTATTTTAATAACACTTTTAATATTTTTTAAAAATTATTGTTCAAAATATGTTTTATTTTTTGTCATTAAAATACAACAAAAATTATTATTTCAAATAAAAAAATAAAATATTAAATTATCAAATATATTTAAATTAATAATTGTAAATTATAAATTGAAGCTATTAAATTAAATCTTAATGCAAATTTTTTTCTTCTATTTCGATATTTTTCACTAATAATTTTAAATTTTTTAAGAATCGCAAAAACATGTTCAATAACAACTCTCATTTTTGAAATAGCCTTATTATTTTTCTTTTCTTCTTTAGTTAAAGGGTTTTTCTTTGATTTTCGTTTAGGTAATAAGACATTTTTATGTATGTTTTGTATACCTTGATATCCTAAATCTACTAAAATAGTTGTTTCTGATAAAAATTTCGTTTTTGAATTTTTTAAAATTTTAAAATCATGATTTTTACCATAAGAAAAATAAGAACTTATAATTTTTTTACTATCTTTTTCAATTATGACTTAAGTTTTTATTGTATGTTTTTTCTTTTTTCCTGAATAATATTGTTTTTGACTTTTTTTGGGCGTTGAATAGTACTTTCAGTCACATCAATGATAACTGTTTTATCTTTAAAATTATTATTTAACAGTGATTTTTGCCCATCAAGTTGTTGAAAATCAGGATGTTTTATTAAAGTATTTTCTATTCACTTGATATTCCTATAGCAACTACTTTCACTAATTCCATAACTTTTAGCAATATGAAAATAAGTTCGATACTCTCTTCAATATTCTAAAGTCATTAATAAACGATTTTCTAATGATAATTTATTAGGTGTACCACCATTTTTAAACTTTTTTACTTCTTCTGTCTTTAAAATTTCTAGAATTTTATTAAAAATAATATCATTTATACCAGTTAATCTTAATAATTCTGGATTGTTAATAGTTTTTAATTTATCAAACATCATAGATTACCTATCTTTTTTATTTTTAATTTTATTTTAAAAATTTAATTTTTAATAGATAGGTTTTGCAAGAAGTCTAATATCAATGTATAATATTCTTAGTTATGTATATTTGATTTTTGTTTATTAGGAGGAAAATAGATGATAAAGATATTACTTACGTGTTCAGCTGGTATGAGCACTTTAAGACTAAAAGCAAATATGAAAGAATATATTAAAGAGTTAAATTTAGATTATGAAGTGAAAGCATTAGGTGCTATTGAAGCGAAAGCATCTTTTGCTAAAGGTGAAAAATGGGATGTTGTTTTATTAGGACCACAAGTAAGTTATATGAAAAATGATTTTACTAATATTATTGGAAATGCTGCTCTTAATGTTATTCCAGCAGCAGTTTATGCGATGGTTCAAGGTAAAGAAACGTTAGAATTAGCAATGAGTTTGTTAGAAATTAAAAAGGGAGATTGTCAAAAATCCGGAATAAATTAATTCATATAGTCTTATTATTATGTTAGACAAGAAATAATTTGGAATTTTATGAAATTGTATTTAAATAATATAATTTTTTTAACTTAAATGCAACTAAAATGATTATTTTTAAAAATTACTAAAAAATTAAAAAATAAATTTAATATTTATACACAACAAAAATTCTTATTAAAACACATTTAATAAGTTTTATTCTATTTTGATTTTTAAAAAAAAGTTAAATTTTAATTTATAATAATTGCATCTCTGTATTTATTTTATTACATTTAAAAATAACCATTTTAATATAAATTGAAATATTATAAGTTCTATTACCAAGCATTTCTTTTAAAACATGTCAAATATTAGTTTCAGTAAAGCAACCAATATTTCATTTTGCACCTTGATTTTCAATACCTTGTTTATTATTTTTAAAATATTTTTTCTTTAATTTTTTATGATTATCTAATTCTTTATATAAATAATCAATTAATTGTTCATATTGACCATTATTAATTAAATTTTTACAGTAATTATATTCTTTTAAATATTTTCCTTTATTTCCCGCCATTATTCCAAGATATAATGTTGTAATTAAATGGAATTTATCTAAAACAAACTGTGCACCTAAATAATCTGCTACATCTTTAATTCATCCTGCACTATCACCACAAATAATTATTTTTGCTTGGTCAATATTTTCATAAAATTTTTGACAATGTTCTTTAACAAATTCAGCAGTTTTTTTAACTCCAATTGCTGTTTTTGTTGGTCTTATAATTGCTTTTACTCTTTTATTTTGTACTTTGTGATTAATATTATCTGTATATGTTACTATTAATCGCATAGAATGTTTTATACCTTTACGTTTAAAATTTCAAAATTTTCGATGACCGTCATCAATTGCTACAAAAATAGGTTGATTTTTTTCTAGTTTTACTTTTACTGGATTTGCTTCAATTACTTCTAAATTTTTAAAAACTCTATGAATAGTACTAACACTAATACCTGCTTTTTTACAAATAGCACAAATATCATGATATCTTTTTCCATCAGCAAAATATTGAATAATAGTTTGTTCAACATCTTCACCAATTCTTTTATATTTAGGTAATTCTAGTCATTCATCAACTAAACAAATACGAACTCATTTTTTTAATTCTTCATCAAAATATTCATAAATTCTTCTTTTATAAGTTACCATTCCATATAATGTTTTTCTAGTTCGATATTGATAATCAACAATTTTATATTTCTTTTTATCTCTTGTTTTAAATATTCTTCAATCTCGTTTTTCTCATTTATTTGTTATATGTTCTAAAACTAATTTATCAATTTTTGCACTTTCTTCTCTAAAATTTCATTTATAATTAAAATTCACATTTACTTCTCCTAACTATTTTAAAAAAATCTAAATTTATTGTAAATATATTTAAAAAATTAATTTACTTAATTATTATATAAATATATAAGTGTTATTTTAAATAAAATAAAAAATATTTTAAAAAATGCTTTCATATTTAAAATATAATAAACAATTTCAATATAATTAATAGTATAGGTCTCACAAAATAACGCCTTTAATTTAGGCGTTATTTTGCATTTAAAAGCATACTTGTAAAAATAATCAAAAATAAGTACAATTAAATAATAAAATGTTATGAAAAAGGGAATAAGATATGATAAATAGAGAAAAAGAGTTAAAAAGTATAAATAAACTGAAATCTTTAAAAAAGATTTTACAAAATGAATGTTATTTGTCAAAGTAAAAATTGTAATAACAAATGAAGTAATATTGTATTATTAGATTTAAAATCAAAAACATTTAGTCTTTTTCTTTGTGAAAATCATGGAATTAATTTAGAACATGAATTATTACCAAAATGATTAAAAACTTCTGAAAAATTGGGAAAAAATAAAAAGTTAAAAAAGGAGATTAAAATGCAAGATAGTAAAGAGATATTAAAAAATATTCAAAATGAAGTTGAACAACAACAAGAAAAAATAAACTCTAAAATAAAAAAATGAATAAAAAGAAATTTCTATAAAATAACAACTATTATAGCATTAATTTTTGCATGTATTGCCTTAGGTTTTGCATGTAAAGACGGAAGACAAAAATTAAGTTTTTATTTAAAACCAGACCATACTGCAGTATTTGGGGGGGACTATATGAGAACATCGTTATGATAAAAGTACAGTTTCATTTTATTTTGCAAATAATAAAAAAGATAAAACAGATATAAAATGAGATGGTAAGTATCCTACTGGATATTTTTGATGAGATTAAAATTCAACATTAATATATGATATTGTTTCATCATTATTATTAAATAATGAAATATTATTAATGTTTATAATTTTATTTTCTATTTCTAATAAAATATCATAATTTCCAGCACCAAAAATACCTGAGATTTCTATTTTATGTAAATTAGAAATTTCTTTTTCTATATTGAATTTAACTGTATCATTAAAATAATTTTTTTGAACAAAATTAAATCAATCTCAACTTGAAAAATATTGTTTTTGACTATTAAATAATTTTAATAATTCTAAAACATTATTAATTATACTTTTAACCATATACTTTCCATATTCACCATTACTTAAACTCATATCTTGTGGTAATAATGAAGGTATATTATTATTTTCTAGTTCATTAGTTAATGATAATCAATTAAATTGATTATTACTTAGTTTAAATCATTCATTTTGATTAATATTTTTGTTTTTTATTTTAATATTATTAAGGTCAGTAAAATCAAAATACTCAGATTTTAAAACAACATAAACATTTTCAAAATTTCATCTATCATGAGTTGATTTTCTTGTTGGTTTTGATTTTATTTCAAAATAATAGGGTAACAATAATTTATAATCATCATCTAAACCTTTATTTATTGATAAGTAAGAAAGTATATAATTTGATAACATCATAACTACTTGCTTAAATTTTTTTATTTTTGGATTATTAATAAAATCTGGATTATCTAATTTTCATTGTTCAAATAAATTAGTAATAACATCATGTGGTTTTTGGTTTTCAAATTCATTTCTTAATTTTGTAATATCTGGTAAATCATCATGTTTTTCGTCATATTTAGGGTCATAACCTTTAAAATTCGCTTGATAATTATAAGTATAACTTAACATGTCCATTAATAATTTTCCTAATGTTGTAAGTGGTTTAACTTTATCATAAGTTAATAATACACTATCAATATTATTAATTTTTCAATGAGTTTGTACCGTTTTACCTTGTGACATTTTTACTTTTTGGTTTTTACTTCCTCCAACTCCAACTTTATTAACTCCACTTTGTCAATCATTATATGCTAATATGTAATCACTTTCATTTTCTTTAGAAAACATAAAATATTGTTCTTTTTGAATATTATCTATTTGTTTGTCTTCATTAGTAGTTATAGTTTCAACATTTTTAAACTCAATTTTTTTAACATGTTTAAATTCTTGTGCTGGTGGATTAGGTATAATTTCACCAATATCTAAATATTCTAAAATAGAATTTTGATTAATGAAATTTTTAGCAATATTTCACTCTAAAATTTGGTCACTAAATCATTGTTGTAAAATATTAACTTTTGGTTGAGTTTGAATTGGTAAAGCATATAATGGAAATAATTGGTTATCATCAGCAATTAATAAATTTGGCGATACTTTTAATCCATCAATTTCACCATTTACTTTTATATTGCCAAATAACATTGTTTTAGGAAATTTTAAAGTTATACTTTTAACCTTGGTATCTTTTTCTAATGGTTTTTGTAATTTAATAATGATTGGATAACCATCTCTTGTTTTAAAGTCTTTAATTTTTATAATAGTTATACTTTTAGTACTTCTTGTTTTTGGATTTTGATAAGGTTGTGAATAATTATTAATGATATATAAATTATCAATATTATTTTCAGTTAATGGTTCATTGATAGATACAGCATATAACTTAAATTGATTTAATAAATTTATTTCTTGAAATATTAAATTTTTAATATCAGTCATACTATATTCAATTGTATTGTCATTAATATTAGTACTTGCTCTTTGATTTAATTGCATAGTAAAATCAGATGTTTCAACAGCAGTAGTTTTTAACACTTTATCAATATCAATAAATCCAATTTTAATAGTATTTGCTGAAAATTTTAAACTATTATTTTCATTATTTTTAAATAAACGTTCAATTTCATAAATATATATTGTTCTTTTTTTAAATTCATCGTATGCTCTATTAATATCTGGGTCACTAGTAGCACTCATCATATTAGTAAAATCATAAGGAATATTATCAATTAAATAATCATTTTCTACTTCTGCTTGATTAAGTTTAGTTTGTTTCTGTGGAAACTTCGTTTGTGGTTTGTTGTTGTTTTCCATTGTTTTCTCCTATTAATTGGTTATTTTCGGGATTAAATAATTTTAATTTAACTGTTAAATTATTAATTTCTTGTTCATCATTAATATTAAATGTTTTACTATTTAATAAATCTTTATCTAAACGTACTAATATTTGAATAAATTTAAGAATATCAATATTAAATTGCCATAATTTTTGTTCAATATAATTAATGGTTGAAATATTTACAGCTGTACTTTCTAGAACTGATTGTTGTGCAGATTTCTTTTGACTTGGTATATGAATACCACAACGTTTAAATATTTCATTAACATTTCAATCATATATATCAGTTAAATTTTTACCTTTAAAATTACTATTTGTCATATTGATATTTTCGTTTTGTTCATTATTATCTCCACCACTTTTAAATATGTAATTTTTAGTAACTAATGTTCTTACTGCTTCTTCTAATGTTGATTGAACATTACCATAAGTTTGACTAAATATAAATTTAGGTGAATTTAAAATGCTATCTAAAACAATTTGCTCATAAATAACATCTAATGCTTTAATTTTATCCATTACTTTATCACAATCTGCTAACTCATTTGCTTTATTTCGCATAATTGCTATTGGTATATAATTAATATTTAGTGTTTGTTCTTGTAATAGATTAGGATTATTAATAAATGATTTAAAATCTAATGGAAATTGTTTTTTATTATCACTAATACTATAAATTGCACGATTAATTGTTACTTCTTCATTGTTTAATGTATAAACTTCAAATAGTCTTACTGTTTGTACATTTTGTTCATAGTTATCATAAAAAATAGTACATTGAATTAATTTACCAGTAATATCATAAACTCTTTGTTGAATATCTACTACTTGAAAATATAAGTCATCATTAGCAATATAAATTAAATAACCACTAATTCCTAATTTACTTAATTTAAAAATAGAATTTCAATTTTTTCTATAAAATTCTTGTTGAATTAAGTATTGTTTAATAGTTTCATTATTAATATCTAATGGAGCATTATATAAATTAGCATTATTTTCTGCTACAAAATCAGTGAAATAAGTTTCATGATTAAAATCATTAAAACCAAAATAATTTAAAATAGAAGCATGAGTACTTTTATTTTTATTGGTTAAAAATTTTACTTTTTCATTTTGATTATCACTAATATTTGTTTTATCTTTTCTTTTAAATAAACTTAACATAATATTCACCACCTTTCTTTAAAATATTTGATTAATTTTTAATATAATTTTTACAATAATAAATATAATTAAACCAACAGTTGCAGATGATAGAATTACACCAATTAAAGCTAAAATAATTTTTATAATTTTAAAAAACATAATCTTATTCCTGTAATTCTTCTAATTTTCATACATTACCTTTTAAATTACCTTTTACAGTATAAATAGTAATCAATTTTGCATGTTGAACTGATAAAATTACTATATTAGCACTATCATTAAAGGTTTGTATTTGTACACCAGCAATTTTTTATTAGTTATAATAAATTCTTGAATAGTATAAACTGGATTATATATACTTCAAGAATAATAAACTCTATAATGTTTATTCTCTTCAAAATCATAAGTAATTTGTCAATAATCTCATTTATTTTTTTCTCTTGTTCCTACTTCTTTTCAATTATTTATAGTTGGAGTTGGTTGTGGTTGTTTTTCTAATATTTCATTAATTGCTTGTAATATTTTTTTATTTTGAGTTTTTAATATTTTATATTCATTATTTTCTAATAAATCCCTACAAAGTAATGAATTTTCTTCATCATTTAATAAAATTTCATTTGTTTCAGTATTATATTTAAAATAATCATTTGAAAATTTTTTGTCTTTTATTTTTTCTTTTAATTCATTAACAGCCCCAGCAATAGTTTTATTAGTAGTTTCTAAATTAGGAATTTCTTGACCAATAGCATTCATAGAAAAAGCAATTGGAAATAATGCTTTTGTATCTTCTAATTTTTTATCTATTTCTTCTTTTTTATAATAATCAGTTAAATCAGTAGAACCACCAATAGCACTAATTTTATTATTTTCATCAATCTTAATATTTTCACCAGCAATTAATTTATTTTGTTTTTTATCTAATAAATTATTAGTTTCTAGTTTTGTATAATAATCACGTTCAGTATTTTCTTCTGCTATAAATTCAGTTGGTGTATCTATTCCTTGATATTGATATATTTTAGAAATAAATCCTGAATAATATGTTCCGGGTGTAGCACTAGCGCGAATTTTATAATTAACGCAAGTTAAATATAATCTAATATTATTAGTTTCATCTGAATAAAAAGTATCTAATAGAGTATATGATTTTATTGCAGATTCTTCATCTAATTTAAATATAGATTTTCTAGTATATTTATATTTATAAATATTACTCTCATAAATATAACCTCATATTACTAATATTTCTTTATTTAAATTATCAGTTGAAAGTTCATTAGATATCTCTTTTCATAATGGACTAGTTTCAATATTAAATCAGTTATTTTTAATATCATCAATATTTTGTTTATTAATCTCAATTTTATTTTCTAATAATTTGATATTATTATCAACTTTAGTTTCTAATAATTTAATACTATTTTCATTTGTAGTAATTCTTTTTTGTTGTTTAGCAGAAAAATCACAAGTTGGTGCATGTCTATAATCCCCAATTTGTGGATTATTTTGTAATGCGTCAGGTGGTAATGTACCAATTTCATCAGGTCAATCTAAAATCATAGTTTCAGTTTCTTTATCATAATCTGTTGCTACATAACCCTTATTAATAAAATTTGTAACAGGACCCCTATATATTTCATTTTCATTATCATCAACTAAATCATCATATAATTTCATTTGTTTTGATAATGTAAATTCTTTTTGTTCTTTAATTAATTCATCAACTTGATTTCTAGTATAAGGTGCTAAATCTCAAACATTAATTGTTGGAATACTACTTGCACTAAATTGATTACCATTATTAAATTGAATAGTTGCATCAACATTAAATTCAATTGGTGTACGATTAAATACTCAATGTTCAACCATTACATAAACCATATCTCTTAATGTTTCTTTAATTAATTCATCTTTAAAACTATCAAAAGGAAATTTAGATAAAATAAAATCAAGATAGGCATTAATATCATTTTGCGCACGTATTCCAAATGTTTTAAATCAATCATTAACATTTGGTCATGTTTTTATATATTGCTGTGGTGTTTCTGTAATTTTTCCAGTTAATGGATATCAGTTATTATAATTTTCAAGACTGACACCAGTTCAAAGTTTATTAATCATATTTTATCATTCCTTAAAAAATGCTTTTTTATAATGTTTAGTTTTTGTTTTAGTTTTTCTATGTGTGATATGTTCAATTTCTTTTTGTATTTTATTTTTTCCTTTTTTTAAGTTTTTACTTTTTGTTACAACTTGACTATATGCAAATTTTTCTAAATGATGTAATAATCAAGTACCAAATAAAGTATTTACTGAAAACTTTAAACCAACATTTTTAAATGATTTATTAATATTTTCAATAGGATTATTAATAACATTTACTACTTTATGATAAGTTCTTATTATTCTAAATATTTCTCTATATACTTTAAAACTATCTCTAATTACTTGTTGTACAACTGGTGGAGCAAATGCTATTGCTTTTAATCATTTATTACGATTAACACCATAACCAATGTATCAACCACTATATCAACGATATCAATGAAATGGATGTATTTGAGTAACAAAAGTTTTTGCTTTAAGAATACTATCAACAACTGTAATTGGTTTATATTTAGGATTACGATGATAAATAGTAATTGCACATTTATCTAATGACAAAGGTTGAATTTTACAACCCATAAATACTGGTGAATTTAATGGAATTAATTGTGCGTGTTTAATTGCTCTTTTTTCTGCACTAGTAAATAAATCAGTTGCTTTTTCTTTTAATTTATTAATTTTTTCAAATGCTTGTTTTTCTAGTTTTTCAAATTTTTCTTGTAATTTATATATACTTTCTCGTATTTTTTCAAAATATGAAGTATCTTTTCAAAATTTATTTAAACCTTTTTTTAAATAAAATCTAATATCAAAATATTTAAAAATTTGATTTGCTTTTAAAACAAGTTGATGAATAATACTATTTTTAAAATTAAATTTAATAGCATTAGCACGAATTTTTTGTAAATCCAAAATTAAAGTTTTTCCATATCTATTTTCTGTGTGTATTGTATGAACTAAATTTAATCAATCATGTTGGTTCATAGATAATACTTTTTTTAAATCAGTATTATATTTTTTTAAAAAGTTATTTGCTTTTTCAATATCTTTGATTTTAAATTTAGGAGTTAATTGTGGACTTAATTTTATTAATGTATTTTGTAATAATAAATAATCTTTTAATTCTTGTGCTTCTAATTTTTGAAAATTATTTTTATATTGTCTTTCAGCAACATAATCTAAATTTTGGATTATTGTTTCACGATTTGGAGCAAAACTGTAATTAAATAAATAACGATTTTTACCAACAATTTTATCTGTTAAAATTTCTTTTCCACTTACTTGACTAATAATTTCTTGTAAATTTTTTGCTTCTTTAACACCTATTTGTTCTAATGTTTTAGTTTTTTGTGCTAAATTAATAAATTTAGTAGTACGATAACCACGACTAATTTTATTAATTCCAGCAAATGCTGGTAATATATTAAAAAAAGTATTTAATGGTGTTACATTTCCTTTTAAATAATCATAAACTTGATTAATAGTAAAATCAGTTAAAAATTCTACACCAACAGCACTAATACTAGCAACTAAATCACTTGCACCTAATCCAAGTGCAAAACTTTCACTTAATCCACCAGTAAAAGGAGCAAGTGCTACTGCTATTACTTGTACACCAATCATTTCTAAATTTCTCATCAAAAACTTTTATTTTCTTGTTGTTTACTTATTCTAGTATGTTTTGGTTTATTTATGTTTAAAAGTATTGCTGTATTAGTTGTACCGATTGGCATGATATTAATGTCCTTTATTTAAGAGTTATTTTAATTGGATTTGTTGTTCCTTTATAATTTAAGTCATTAACATTTGCAATAATAGTTATATATAAATCACCTGCTTTTTGTTTTTGATTACTTACATTAGTTTTGCCTTGTGCATCACTAAAATATTTAATAGTTGGATTTGTTAAATTAGGATTTAATGATTTAAGTTCATTAGTACTTTTTATTTGTGTATTTAATTCACTATTATTGTTATTAACATTTGCAGTAATATCAGTTGTTAAAATTGTAATTTTAGTTTTTAAATCAGTTTTATCACTATTAATAATTCCACATAACATTCAGCGTGAAGTTGTTTCTTCATCTGTTATATAGGGTATTGCTTCACCAGTTACTTCTCCCCCAACTAAATATTTTCTTCCAACTTTACCATCATTAATATCTTGAACATATACAACTGTATTTTGTAACATATATCTTTTCATTGCTCTTGGTGTTGCTAAAACAAAAGACATAATTTTAGTTTCATTATTATCAGTAAAAGTCATATAATCATCCATTACAATTTGACATAGTACACCTTTGATATATAAATTTGTTCCATTTAATCTTAATTGTTGTGCTATTTGGTTATCAGTAATTAAACCTTTATTATCTGCTAAATAAACTAAACTATCATATAAATTATTAGTAATAAAAAATTGACAATTATTACTATTTCTTAATTGGACATATTCCGTAATTAAATTTAATTAATTGTCAATAAAATTGTTTTAAAACTATTTAGTGTTATTGAATATAGAAATAAATATTTTTTGAAAAAATAGTTTAAAAAATGAGTTTACATTTTAAACAAAAAATTGTTAATAATATTTTTATATTAACTCGATAAAAATTTAAATTTTAAAAAAATATTTTTAATATTTTTTTTATTTTAATGGTTTTATTTTATTAAAAATTTCACAAAGTAAGTTAAATCTTAAGTACATAAGTCTAAATTTAGATTTTCTACATTTATTTACTAAAATTTTGAATCTTTTCAATCAAGCAAAGACATGTTCAACTTTAATTCTAATTTTAGATACAATCTTATTGTATTTTCTTTCTTGTTTAGTTAATTTTTTATTTTTAGTTCTTTTAATTGGTATTATTGTATTTTTATAAATATTTTGTATACCTTGATATCCTAAATCACCAATAATTATTGTTTTTTCTGAAAATTCAAGATTTGAATTTTTTAATATTTGAAAATCATGCACTTTACCATTATCAGCAAAAATATCAACAATTTTTTTATTAAAAAAATCATATACAATTTGAAATTTTATAGAATACATTCAACTTTTACCAGAAAAATATTCTAACTGTGGACATATTCCGTAATTAAATTTAATTAATTGTCAATAAAATTGTTTTAAAACTATTTAGTGTTATTGAATATAGAAATAAATATTTTTTGAAAAAATAGTTTAAAAAATGAGTTTACATTTTAAACAAAAAATTGTTAATAATATTTTTATATTAACTCGATAAAAATTTAAATTTTAAAAAAATATTTTTAATATTTTTTTTATTTTAATGGTTTTATTTTATTAAAAATTTCACAAAGTAAGTTAAATCTTAAGTACATAAGTCTAAATTTAGATTTTCTACATTTATTTACTAAAATTTTGAATCTTTTCAATCAAGCAAAGACATGTTCAACTTTAATTCTAATTTTAGATACAATCTTATTGTATTTTCTTTCTTGTTTAGTTAATTTTTTATTTTTAGTTCTTTTAATTGGTATTATTGTATTTTTATAAATATTTTGTATACCTTGATATCCTAAATCACCAATAATTATTGTTTTTTCTGAAAATTCAAGATTTGAATTTTTTAATATTTGAAAATCATGCACTTTACCATTATCAGCAAAAATATCAACAATTTTTTTATTAAAAAATCATATACAATTTGAAATTTTATAGAATACATTCAACTTTTACCAGAAAAATATTCTAACTGTAGTTTTTTTTAGTTGGTCTTTCAATTTCAATCTCAGTTGAATCAATTAAATAAAATTGAAATTCATTTGAATTTTCTTGTTTTTTATCAATTTTTAATTTATATCTTTCTTTTAAAAATTGGTAATCTTTGTGGTTACTAAGTTTATTTTCTACTCAAGTAATATTTCGAAAACAACTTGATGGGCTCATTTTAGATTTAATACTCATTTGAAAAAAAGTATAATATTCTTTTCAGTATAATAAAGTCATCATTAATCTTTCTTCTACTGAAAGTTTATTTTTTCGACCTTTATTTTTTTCTAATTTTTCTATTTCAATTAATTTTTCTAACATTTCATTAAAATGAAAACGTTTTATACCAAAATATCTATAAAATTCTTCATTTTTTAATTTTTTTAAATTTTCAAAAATCATTTTTATCAACACTTTTCTAAATTTATTGTTAATAACAAAATTATAAAATAAATTTTAAAATTATTAATTGACTTTTAAAAAATTTAATTACGGAATATGTCTTGTAGTTTTTTTTAGTTGGTCTTTCAATTTCAATCTCAGTTGAATCAATTAAATAAAATTGAAATTCATTTGAATTTTCTTGTTTTTTATCAATTTTTAATTTATATCTTTCTTTTAAAAATTGGTAATCTTTGTGGTTACTAAGTTTATTTTCTACTCAAGTAATATTTCGAAAACAACTTGATGGGCTCATTTTAGATTTAATACTCATTTGAAAAAAAGTATAATATTCTTTTCAGTATAATAAAGTCATCATTAATCTTTCTTCTACTGAAAGTTTATTTTTTCGACCTTTATTTTTTTCTAATTTTTCTATTTCAATTAATTTTTCTAACATTTCATTAAAATGAAAACGTTTTATACCAAAATATCTATAAAATTCTTCATTTTTTAATTTTTTTAAATTTTCAAAAATCATTTTTATCAACACTTTTCTAAATTTATTGTTAATAACAAAATTATAAAATAAATTTTAAAATTATTAATTGACTTTTAAAAAATTTAATTACGGAATATGTCTATTGAAATAAAGTATTTCAAGCAGATAGCATTGATTTTAAATATCCTACTGGTGTTTTATCAGTAATATCTAATTTAGTTGCATATTTTGCAATTACATTTGTATCATTATTTGCTAAATAATCTGCTAAATCATTAGCAACTTCATATTGCATTGTGTTTAACAAATTTTGTCCATTTTCTGCATTTAAATCAACATTAGCAATTATTTCACCTGCAACTGCTTCTTGTTTAATTTCTTTTAAAATTTTAATAGTTTCAGCGTAACTAACATCTAATCCTTTGCTTTTATCATTTCATTTTAGTACTTTAATTTCTGAATTTTTTGGTTTTTTAACTATAAATTCAATTTTTGTAGAATTAACCATTTCAATAGGAAAAAAACTTGCTCATGGTGAATTTGATTGTTTATAAAATTCTATAAACTCAGGTGCCTCTACTAATTTTTCGGTATTATCTAAATTTTGATTGAATGGTACTGACATTTTTTTTATTTCCTTTCTGTTATAAATTATTTTTCTTTTTATAATCCAATAATGTACTTTTTATTGAATTTGGTTGATTTGTTATTATTGTTTGTGGTTTGCCACCTGTATTAATTATTTCTTTAAATACTGGTTGTTCTTTAATCATTTTTTTAATAGTTTCTTCAATTTTTGAATTTTCTAAATTATTAGTTTTAAATTTTAAATAATCATAAAATTCAGTTTTAACTTGATATTTTTTAAATATATTAATAATTTCTTTTTCTTTAATTTCTAAATTAAGTTTATTTAACTTATTTTCTGCTTCATTAACTTTATTTTCTATTTCTTGTGAAGAAGCATTGTTTTCAGTTAAAGGTTCAGTTGTTTGTTGAACATTATTTTCATTTTCTAACATTTACATCACCACTTTATTATTTATTTTCTTTATTAATCTTTTCATTTAACTTTGCTAATTTTTTTTGATGTTTGATAATTTTGTTATTTGCTCTAACATGTTTTGGAGTTGTGATAAATCTTTTTAATAAAACAATAATTTCTCTGCAAATTAATGTTCCAACACTTGTTCCAATAATTATTAATTCATGTAAAAATTCTTTCATTTGAATATTTTCCTTTCAATTATTTATTTTTAATTTTTAATTATTCATCAAATTGACCACCATTAATTCTTTCAATCATTGATTGTGAATTACTTATAATTTCTACTAATACAGATATTTCTTTATTTAATTGTTCCAATCTTTCTTTATATGTCTGAATTTCATTATTATAATATTCAAGTATTTTTTCTTTATTCATAAATTATTCACCTCCTTTATAAACTCATGTGATTATAATCTCAATTTAATGAAGCATTATCGTGATTTAATGGTACTTCACTCATATTATCACTACCATATTGACTAGTTGTTTCACTATTAATTGTGAATCTATTATCATTAATTAATCTTGAAGTTTCATTATTAAATGCTGTTTCTTGCATTTCTCTACTATGATTTGTTTCTATTGGAAGTAAATTATGAATAATTTCACTTGCACCAGCAACTATGGTAGGTATTGCATAAGCATTATTAAAATCATTATTAATACCCATAGCAACACCACTACTAATCAAACATCCACCAGTTGCCATATTACAAATCTTTCTTATATTTTCAAATCTATTAGGTATTAACTCAGTTAATCCACTAATAAGATTTGAAATACCATAAGCATTTAAACTAATATATGTATCTCAATCCATTAATGACTGATGTTCTTGTTTATCTAATAGTAATCACGGAGGACCCTCAGTTGTAGTTGTAGTTGTTATTGGAGTTGGTGGTGTTGGAATAATTGGAGTAATATTATTTTCACTTCATTTACTATAATTTGCTAAACCAATTGTTCCTAAACCTAATAATATTTTTTTACTACTATTAATTAATTTAGTTTTAGTATTTGGTCTTTGATTTAAATTTCATATATCTAAACCTAATTTTTTACCAAATAATAAACTATTAATTGAACCCAATATTGAATTATCTATTACTTGACCATAATAAGCACTTGTACCAATCATTGCACAAATAGGACTTATACCAGTTCTAATTAATTTGGTTAAAGTATATTTTGATTGTGTATTTTCGTTTGGCATTTTATTCTCCTTTATTTGTTTTTATCAGTTCTCTTATAACATCTAATAAGGAATCTACTACATAAGAATTTAATTCAAATTCATAATTTTTAATTTTAATTTTTTCCTTTTGCATTTGTTTAATCTCCTTTAATTTCTAATTTTTTAACTGTTACTTTAATTCAACCTTGATAAACATCATTATCACCAACTATTAATGCAACATTACTTTCGGGGTCAGAAACAATTATGTGTTTTGATTTAACATTTGGGTATTGTCTTAAAATAATTGCTCTAATATCATTACTTGTATGAATTGCTTTTGGAAATGGTGATAATACTTCAATTTCATCTTTATTTTCAAACAAAGTAGGTAATATTATCATTAATTATTCTCCTTATTTTTAATTTGATTAGCAATTTCACTTAATATTTTCAATACTTTATATTCATTTTTTAATTCTTTAATAATAAATATTAAAATTATTATTAGTGTTATACTGGTTATTAATATTGGTGCTATTAATAAAATTTTTCATAATATCATTTTTTACTCTTTTCATTTTTTAAATCATTTAACATTGATTGAACAAAATGCACGATTTTTAGGAATGTTTAAAGTGTTAAAGATTTGACCAGTTACAATAATTTCATCGTTTTTGTTTAATAAAATACAGCGTCTATAAAGTTTTGGGTTATTAAAAATTAAAGTAACATAATTTAATCCATTTCATTGACCACGAACACTATAATATAATTCCTTATTACCTTTTTCGTAATATTTTGCTTCAATAGTGTTACTAAGTTTTACTGTTAATTTCACATAATTTGCTTTATCTTTCATTTTTATAATTTCCTTAAATAATTATCAAAAATCAATATTTTCTTATGATTTTTTAAATAATATTGAATATGCTTATAAGCATCTTGTTCATGTTTTGTTAATTTTATATTTCCTTTATAATTTGTTATTTTATTTTTATTTTTTGGGTGGTTTTCTAGATAATCTCAGTTGAAAACATCTTGTACTAATACCATTAATGAACCAATAATTTTAGGAGTTGCTAATGGATTAGTTAATAATTGTTTTGAACTTAAAAAGAAATTTTCTACAATAACTAATATTTTTTTATCAATAAATTTTTCTTTAATTAATTGAAATTTTTCTTTATACATATTTTTAGTCCATAAAACAGTTAATGTATTGAATGTTTCATTAAAAACAATATTATTAGTTTCATTTGAATATATAACAATTCCATTACTACCTATTCCTGCTGGGTCAATACCAATAATTAAGTCATATTGCATTATTAATCAAATTCTTTGGATTGTATTTTATTAATTAAGAATTGAATAGTATCAATTGAACCTTTTAATTGATTTCGATAAAATGTTTCTTTTTCTTTTTTGTATTGTTCTATATAATGACCTAAAAATATATTTAATGAACAAATTAAATTTTTCTTATATTCATTAATAACTTCTTTTTTAAAATCTTTTCTTAATTTTTCTATATTATTTAAATGTTCTTTTGTTATTTCTTGATTACGTTTTTTATTATATTCATTAATAATTTCTTGGTCTTTATAAGAAAATGGTTTTTGTTTATTCATATTTATACCTCCTACTTAACCTAACATTTAAAATACAGTCATAACAAATTGCTTTACTATTTTTATCTCTTAAAAAATATTTTCTTGTTTTAATATCATTAGTATTAAAGAATAAATAATCTAATTTATTTTGTTTACATGTTCAACAAAAATACTTTTTCATTATGAGTTGAAATTTCCTTATACAAAGTAACTATATAATTAATTGGTAAATCATCATGTTTATATTGATTATTTATTTTAAAACCTTTTCTGTTTTCTTCTCACGTAATGTTATATTTAAAACAAGGATTAGTAATTTTAGTTTTGTTATCTGTTATTTCACCCATAAATCAACTATTATGCTGTTCATAAAATGTTAATGGTTCAAGTTTTATATCATTAAGATAATATTCTTTTGGAGCAGTTGGTTTATTAACAGTTATTTTTTGGTCTTTAATATATGGTTCTAATAATTTTATTAATTCATTACCACTTAATTCTCTTTTAATATTGTCTAAATTAAAAACTCAATATGTGTAACTGTTATCAACAATAAAAGAATTATTTTTAATCATTCATTTTGGAAGCGATAATTTATATTCAACATAATCAATAAGAATAGATTGTGGTTTATCTTTAATAATTTGTTCTTTTTTAAATTCTATTTTCATAATAATCCTTTCCTAATATGTTCTGTTGCTTCTAGCATAAAGAACATATATTTTGATTTTTAGATTATTAATACTACTACTATTCGTTTTATTCATTCCATGAAAACTGGGCTCAAAAATAAATTGTGAAATTTTAAAAAACATTGAGGCATTCGATTCAATATTTATTTAATTTGTGTTTAGCAAATTAATATTTTAATTGAACCGGCCTTGCTCAATTTTTTTACAAGTTTGAAATTTATTTTCTCGCCCAAAAAAATTTTCAAAAAAAAATAAAAAATAAAATCAACACTTGCTCACTGGGGAGTGGCAAGGTTGATTAAATAAAAAATAGAATTAATACAATAGGTCCCTACAACAGGTCTATATATACTAGTTTCCAATTCGCTCCCACCCCAAGAATTACCATTACTGGTTAGTATATTTTATTAGGTATCACTCCACTTTTTATTTATCCATGCAAGTCCACATGCTCTAGCTACTATTTTTAACAACTGTGTTGTAGTTCACTTTTTTAGTTCCCTAACACGTGTTGATAATAGCGTTAAAGAGGGTTCTTAAAAATTTTAAAATTTTACAATTACAAAAAAAGACAAGATTATTTCTTGTCTTTTTCCTTGTTAATAATTTTTATTTTATCTTTTAAATGTATATTTTTTAAAATACGTCGAATATTAAATTTAAGGGTAAAAGAGAATTTAATTTGTCTATCATCATTTTTAAATGGTAATTTTGGAAATAAGTTACTAATATGATAATTAATTATTTCGTAAATTTGACAACCGTCCTTAAAAAATAATACTATGAGCATTAAAGAAAAAGAGAAAAGTAATAATATTGATTTTGAAAAAATTTCACTTGAAATAATTTCTTCTGCCGGAAAAGCAAAATCTTTAGCAATAGAAGCAATTACTCTCGCTAAGGAAGGACAATTTGAAACAGCATTAAAAATGATTGATGAAGCAAATGATAATATTACTAAAGCTTTGCAATCACATATGAGCGTCATTGTTGAAGAAGGTAAAGGTTATCAATTATCTTTTTCAGTGTTGTTTATGCATTCTGAAGATCATTTGTTAACAACACAAATGATGATTGAAATTAGTAAAGAATTTATTAATTTATATTAATTTATAAACAGAAAAAAATAAAAATAGGCAAATGCCTATTTTTATTTAAAGTATAAAATTAATCTTTTGGTTTTTTTTCAAAATCTTCTCCATCTTTTTCTAATCCTTTAATTGGACAAAGTAGAGGATAATTTTCTTTACAATAATCACAATGTCATTTTTTCTTTTTGAAAATTTCTTTAAATTTTTTAAACATTATATTTTTTCTCTCTTTCTTATTATTTTTTTTGTAAGTATATTTTATTCTTGTTCAAGTTCTGTTCATGAGCCAGTAGTGTTAGTTACTACTTTTCATCCTGTATTACTATTTTCGAATTTAGTTTTTAATTGATTAAAATTCTCAATAATTTTTTCAGATAAAGTATATAAATCTTCGTTTGAAATATAACCTTTTCAAGCACTTGCATCTCATTCGGGAAATCTAGAAATAATATTAAAAATTTCAGTTATATTTTTATTAGTATTTAAAATTTTTTGTCATTCATATCGACTTAATGCAATTTTTAAAGTATCATGTCATAAAAATTTATAATATTTTTCTATTATATTTTTATCGTGAGTATTTGGTGAAAATTGTGGTGCTAGAAAAAATAATTCCTTAGGTGCTTCATGATAAGTTACTATAATTCCATAGGTATTATATCCACGTACATTAATTAAAGATGAAAAATTATTTATTAATTTTTCAGTTAATTCATATATGCTAATCTTTTCTCATCCATTACCTTGATAAGGAAAAGATGAAGTATCATAGTATATTTTTTCTCTTAATTTTTCAAGGTCATTTAAAGAAAAAAGCTTAAATCAAGTATCTAAAGTACTGTTATTAATGTATATATACGATATAGCAAGTTCATATTGATTTTCATAGTTAGTAATAATTTTATTTTAACCATCATATTTTATTGGTTCATTTTTTGAAATATTTGTAGTTTTAATTTCGGTGTTTAAAATAGAATTTAAGTTTCCAATTGATGATGAAACTGTTAAAAGACTTACTGCTGTTAATAGTGTTTTCATAATCATTCCTCCTTTTTAGTTTTTTTTACTTTATATAAAAATTATTTTAATTATCTGTTTAAAATTTTACTATATTCTAAGTAAAATAAAATATAAACGATAATAAGTCAATTTTAAACATTGGATTTATTTGATAACTAAACTTTAAATTTTTTAAGAAATTTATTATAATTTTTTATACTTATAAAAATCAAAAAATAAGTATAGTATTTATATTGTTTTATAATAATTTTAATTATATAAAAGTTTTATTATTATTTTATTTAAAATAATATGGTATTGTATATAGAATGTTTTAAAGGAATATAAAGTTATGTTTAAATTAAAAGCGCCTTATAAACCAACAGGTGATCAACCTGAAGCAATTAGAAAATTAGTAGTAGCTATTAAAAATAATATTAAATACCAAGTATTATTAGGAGCCACTGGTACGGGTAAAACTTTTACAATGGCCAATGTTATTGTGCAAGTGCAAAAACCAACTTTAATTTTAGTACATAATAAAACATTAGCTATGCAATTATATGGAGAATTGAAAACTTTTTTTCCTGAAAATCGCGTTGAATATTTTGTCTCATATTTTGATTTTTATCAACCCGAGGCATATTTACCAAAAACCGATACTTATATTGATAAAAATTCTAAACAAAATCAAGAAATTGAAATGTTAAGATTAAGTGCTTTAAATGGTTTATCTATTAGTAAAGATGTTATTGTTGTAGCATCAGTAGCAGCAATTTATGGTGAACAAGAACCAACAGCATATAAAGATAACTTTTTTGAATTGAGAAAAGGACAAAAAATTAATAGAAAAGATTTATTATTAAGACTAATTAAAAATGGATATGTACGTAATGATATTACATTAGAACCGGGTAGTTTTAGTGCAAAAGGTGATTTAATAAAGTTAGCTCCATCTTGAAATGATCAATTTTATTTAAGAATTAGTTTATTTGGTGATGAAATTGAAGAAATAGCACGTATTGATACATTAGGCGCTAATGTTTTAGAACGTTTTCCCTTTATTACAATTTTTCCTGCGCAAAATTATATTACTAGCAAAAGTCGTGTTGATCAGGCAGTTATTAAAATTACTGAAGAGTTAAAAATAACATTAGCACAACTAAGAAAAAATAATATGTTAGTAGAAGCGCAAAGATTAGAACAAAGAACAGAACACGATCTAGAGTCCTTAAAAGAATTTGGTATTTGTAGTGGTATTGAAAACTATTCTCGTCATTTAGAAAATAGAGAAGTGGGTTCAGCACCATATACTTTAATTGATTTTTTTCCAGATGATTTTTTAACAATTATTGATGAATCTCATATGACATTACCGCAAATTAGAGGAATGTATAATACTGATCGTAGCAGAAAAGAAACATTAGTAAAATATGGCTTTCGTTTACCTAGTGCTTTGGATAATCGTCCTTTAAATTTTAATGAATTTTCTAATAAGTTAAAGCAAGTTATTTATACTTCAGCAACTCCTGCTGATTATGAATTATCTTTAATTAAAAATGAAGTTGAACCCTTTAATGTACCAGTTCAACAAATTATTCGTCCCACGGGTTTATTAGATCCAACAATTGAAATTAAACCAACTAAAAATCAAATGGAAGATATTATTAATCAAATAAAATTACGAACAAAAAATAATGAAAGAGTATTTATTACTACTTTAACAATTAGAATGGCAGAAGAATTATCAAATTTTTTACAAGAACAAAAAATTAAAGTTGCTTATATTCATAATGAATTAAAAACATTAGAACGTACTAAAGTTTTGTTAGATTTAAGAAAAGGTGTTTTTGATGTTATTGTTGGTATTAATTTATTACGCGAAGGATTAGACGTACCAGAAGTGTCATTAATCTGTATTTTGGATGCTGATAAATCTGGTTTTTTACGTAATACTAAATCATTAATCCAAACTATTGGTCGTGCAGCACGAAATGTTAATGCTCATGTTATACTATATGGAGATATTAAGACAGAGGCAATGACACAAGCAATTGAAGAAACGCAAAGAAGAAGAGAAATTCAACTTGCTTATAATAAAAAACATAATATAGTACCAGTTACTGTTAAAAAACCGTTGAGTGAAATCGTAAGTACTAGAGAATTAGATGTTGATTTAAAAATTTTAAATTCAAGTAAAGGTAAAACAAAAATAGCTGCTAAAACAAAGATAATTGCTGATTTAAGAGTTGAAATGTTACAAGCAGCTAAAGATTTAAATTTTGAAAAGGCAGCTTCACTTCGTGATTTAATTTTGAATATTGAAAGTGAAAAATAAAGGAGTAAAATAAGTTGATCGATAAAATACAAAAAGGTATTTTGATAAGTCCAAATACTAAAATTAATCCTCATATACCAACAATATTTTTAATAAAAAATTATATTACTAAACCTAAAATTTTTATTGGTGATTATACTTATTATCATGATTTTAATGGTGAGCAAGCAGCTATTGATTTTGAAAATAAAAATATAATTTATCATTTTCCAAATATGATAGATGATGAATTAATTATTGGTAAATTTTGTTCAATTGCACAAGGTGTTTTATTTATAATGAATGGTGGCAATCATAATTATTATGCAGTTTCAACATTTCCTTTATCATTATTTTATAAATCATTAAATTTATCAGAAGTTACAGAAAAAGATAAATTAGATAAATTTCCGATTAAATCACCAACAGTGATAGAAAATGATGTTTGAATTGGTCATGATGTGACAATCTTAAGAGGGGTAACTATTGGTAATGGGGCAGTAATTGCAGCTAAAAGTGTAGTTACAAAAAATGTGCCTCCTTATGCTATTGTTGGTGGTAATCCCGCTAAAATTATAAAATATCGTTTTTCTAAAAAAATAGTTCAAAAATTACAAAATATAAAATGGTGAGATTGATCTATTGAAAAGATTGTTGAAAATTCAGATTTGTTAAAACAAAATTTTGATAATAAAATATTACAAGAACTTGTAAAAGAAAGTAATAGTTTAAATAAAATAAAGGGGTAATAAAAAATATGAAAAAATATGGTTATTTAACTACTAAAATAGGTTTAATTGAAATCATAGTAGTTGCAGAACAAGTAGTAAAAGTTAGTTTTGTTAATACTCGTCAAGTTGCTAAGGATAGTAGTAATATAGTGGTAGTTAATTGCTTAAAACAACTAGCAATGTATTTTGATAAAAAATTAAGTGATTTTAACTTACCAATAGCTTTAAAAGGAACTCCTTTTCAAGAATTAGTATGGAGTAAAACTTGTACTATTCAATTTGGGACAACTTTAACTTATCAAGAATTAGCACAAAAGATAGGTTATCCAAAAGCAAGTAGGGCAGTGGGTTCAGCTTTAAGTAAAAATCCATTAGCAATTATTGTTCCTTGTCATCGTGTTGTTAATCAAAATAAGAATATTGTTAATTATCTTTATGGTGCTCATATTAAAAATTTTTTATTAGCACAAGAAAGTAAATAAGGTATAAGATTATTTTTTTATGATTGATTATCTTTTTTTTGATTTTTAAAATTGTTAACAATTTTAACTACATAATTTTTAATATAATAAACGGGATATCCTGCTAACATAACAGCAATTAAAATTAGTGAATTTCATAATGCTCACATATTATTATTTTGTGTACCATAATAATACATTGCTAAAAATGATCCAACAATAGCAATTATTGCTCCTAAATAACCAATAATAATGAAAAAGTAAAATGAAAAATTATTAAAAATCTTTTGGTAGTCTGGATGTTTGCGCCTTAAAAAGATAATAGACTTCTTGCAAAACCTATCTATTAAAAATTTAATTTTTAAAATAAAATTAAAAATAAAAAATATAGGTAATCTATGATGTTTGATAAATTAAAAACTATTAACAATCCAGAATTATTAAGATTAACTGGTATAAATGATATTATTTTTAATAAAATTCTAGAAATTTTAAAGAAAGAAGAAGTAAAAAAGTTTAAAAATGGTGGTACACCTAATAAATTATCATTAGAAAATCGTTTATTAATGACTTTAGAATATTGAAGAGAGTATCGAACTTATTTTCATATTGCTAAAAGTTATGGAATTAGTGAAAGTAGTTGCTATAGGAATATCAAGTGAATAGAAAATACTTTAATAAAACATCCTGATTTTCAACAACTTGATGGACAAAAATCACTGTTAAATAATAATTTTAAAGATAAAACAGTTATCATTGATGTGACTGAAAGTACTATTCAACGCCCAAAAAAAGTCAAAAACAATATTATTCAGGAAAAAAGAAAAAACATACAATAAAAACTCAAGTCATAATTGAAAAAGATAGTAAAAAAATTATAAGTTCTTATTTTTCTTATGGTAAAAATCATGATTTTAAAATTTTAAAAAATTCAAAAACGAAATTTTTATCAGAAACAACTATTTTAGTAGATTTAGGATATCAAGGTATACAAAACATACATAAAAATGTCTTATTACCTAAACGAAAATCAAAGAAAAACCCTTTAACTAAAGAAGAAAAGAAAAATAATAAGGCTATTTCAAAAATGAGAGTTGTTATTGAACATGTTTTTGCGATTCTTAAAAAATTTAAAATTATTAGTGAAAAATATCGAAATAGAAGAAAAAAATTTGCATTAAGATTTAATTTAATAGCTTCAATTTATAATTTACAATTATTAATTTAAATATATTTGATAATTTAATATTTTATTTTTTTATTTGAAATAATAATTTTTGTTGTATTTTAATGACAAAAAATAAAACATATTTTGAACAATAATTTTTAAAAAATATTAAAAGTGTTATTAAAATAAATTTTTAAACTTAAAAAATGTGATTAATATCATAGTTTTGCAAGAAGTCTATTCTCCTTAAAAGTTTTTTTAAAATTAATTATCAGACTTTTACCAACATGTACTTTTGTATCAATGTTACAAAACATCATGTTCATTTATATGGAAAAGAAAATCATATAAATTAAACAACATATCTAGTTTTAAAACTGTAATGTTATGTTTAATTTAAAAATTGAGAAAAAATCGATAAATAGATAGATTTTTTTCAGAATTTATATAATAGACTTCTTGCAAAACCTATCTATTAAAAATTTAATTTTTAAAATAAAATTAAAAATAAAAAAGATAGGTAATCTATGATGTTTGATAAATTAAAAACTGGATGGTGGAATGGCAACACTTTTTAGGACTATTTTTTGGTAAACATTTGTTGTTGATATTTAACTGGAGTTAAGTAGTTTAAAGTGCTGTGAATTCTTATATTGTTATATCAATTGATGTAATCAAATAATTCTAATTTTAATTGGATTAATGATGTAAAATTTTTATCATTAATAAATTCGGTTTTAAAAGTTTTAAAAGTTGCTTCAGCAACAGCATTATCATAAGGACAACCTTTTTTACTTAAAGAACGGTTAATGTTGAATGCTAGTAAAAGTTTATCAATAATTTTATTGTTAAATTCATTACCGCGATCACTATGAAATATTTGAATATCTTTTAAACAGCGATTTGATTGCATAAATGCTTGATGTACTAATGATGCATCTTTTTTAACTCCAACACTATGTCCGATAATTTCGCGGTTAAATAGGTCTATTAATAGGCAAATATAGTTTCACCTACCATTAACTTGTACATAAGTTAAATCACTAACAATAACTTCATTTTTAATCCTATTCTTAAATTTTCTATTAACAAGATTAGTTATTTGACTATCGTTAACTTTGTTATTATGATTTTTGAATGATAATTTAGTATATTTTGATATTAAATTATCATTCATTCATAATTTTTTTAATTTTTCTGCGCGATAAATAAATTTCTTGGTTTTCTAGAATTTTTTTTAATCTTCTAGTACCATAAACTTCTTTATTTTCTTTAAAAGCACTAATAACAGCTTCATCATAAATATTATTTTTGATTTTATTTTCTTTTTTCTTTAAATTAAAATAATAGACTTCTTGCAAAACTATGATATTAATCACATTTTTTAAGTTTAAAAATTTATTTTAATAACACTTTTAATATTTTTTAAAAATTATTGTTCAAAATATGTTTTATTTTTTGTCATTAAAATACAACAAAAATTATTATTTCAAATAAAAAAATAAAATATTAAATTATCAAATATATTTAAATTAATAATTGTAAATTATAAATTGAAGCTATTAAATTAAATCTTAATGCAAATTTTTTTCTTCTATTTCGGACATATTCCGTAATTAAATTTAATTAATTGTCAATAAAATTGTTTTAAAACTATTTAGTGTTATTGAATATAGAAATAAATATTTTTTGAAAAAATAGTTTAAAAAATGAGTTTACATTTTAAACAAAAAATTGTTAATAATATTTTTATATTAACTCGATAAAAATTTAAATTTTAAAAAAATATTTTTAATATTTTTTTTATTTTAATGGTTTTATTTTATTAAAAATTTCACAAAGTAAGTTAAATCTTAAGTACATAAGTCTAAATTTAGATTTTCTACATTTATTTACTAAAATTTTGAATCTTTTCAATCAAGCAAAGACATGTTCAACTTTAATTCTAATTTTAGATACAATCTTATTGTATTTTCTTTCTTGTTTAGTTAATTTTTTATTTTTAGTTCTTTTAATTGGTATTATTGTATTTTTATAAATATTTTGTATACCTTGATATCCTAAATCACCAATAATTATTGTTTTTTCTGAAAATTCAAATCTTGAATTTTTTAATATTTGAAAATCATGCACTTTACCATTATCAGCAAAAATATCAACAATTTTTTTATTAAAAAAATCATATACAATTTGAAATTTTATAGAATACATTCAACTTTTACCAGAAAAATATTCTAACTGTAGTTTTTTTTAGTTGGTCTTTCAATTTCAATCTCAGTTGAATCAATTAAATAAAATTGAAATTCATTTGAATTTTCTTGTTTTTTATCAATTTTTAATTTATATCTTTCTTTTAAAAATTGGTAATCTTTGTGGTTACTAAGTTTATTTTCTACTCAAGTAATATTTCGAAAACAACTTGATGGGCTCATTTTAGATTTAATACTCATTTGAAAAAAAGTATAATATTCTTTTCAGTATAATAAAGTCATCATTAATCTTTCTTCTACTGAAAGTTTATTTTTTCGACCTTTATTTTTTTCTAATTTTTCTATTTCAATTAATTTTTCTAACATTTCATTAAAATGAAAACGTTTTATACCAAAATATCTATAAAATTCTTCATTTTTTAATTTTTTTAAATTTTCAAAAATCATTTTTATCAACACTTTTCTAAATTTATTGTTAATAACAAAATTATAAAATAAATTTTAAAATTATTAATTGACTTTTAAAAAATTTAATTACGGAATATGTCTTTCGATATTTTTCACTAATAATTTTAAATTTTTTAAGAATCGCAAAAACATGTTCAATAACAACTCTCATTTTTGAAATAGCCTTATTATTTTTCTTTTCTTCTTTAGTTAAAGGGTTTTTCTTTGATTTTCGTTTAGGTAATAAGACATTTTTATGTATGTTTTGTATACCTTGATATCCTAAATCTACTAAAATAGTTGTTTCTGATAAAAATTTCGTTTTTGAATTTTTTAAAATTTTAAAATCATGATTTTTACCATAAGAAAAATAAGAACTTATAATTTTTTTACTATCTTTTTCAATTATGACTTGAGTTTTTATTGTATGTTTTTTCTTTTTTCCTGAATAATATTGTTTTTGACTTTTTTTGGGCGTTGAATAGTACTTTCAGTCACATCAATGATAACTGTTTTATCTTTAAAATTATTATTTAACAGTGATTTTTGCCCATCAAGTTGTTGAAAATCAGGATGTTTTATTAAAGTATTTTCTATTCACTTGATATTCCTATAGCAACTACTTTCACTAATTCCATAACTTTTAGCAATATGAAAATAAGTTCGATACTCTCTTCAATATTTTAAAGTCATTAATAAACGATTTTCTAATGATAATTTATTAGGTGTACCACCATTTTTAAACTTTTTTACTTCTTCTGTCTTTAAAATTTCTAGAATTTTATTAAAAATAATATCATTTATACCAGTTAATCTTAATAATTCTGGATTGTTAATAGTTTTTAATTTATCAAACATCATAGATTACCTATCTTTTTTATTTTTAATTTTATTTTAAAAATTAAATTTTTAATAGATAGGTTTTGCAAGAAGTCTAATGACTGAATTAGCAATTAATTTTAAAAAACTAATAGCAATAATAAAGTAATTAGTTACTTCATACAATTGATTTCATAAAATATAAATTAAAGCAGCAAATATTAATAGTAACATAGCAGCTCATGGCATATTAGTTCTTTTAGTTGTTTTTTGAAAAAGTTTAAACAAATCTTTTTCTTCACTCATTTTAAAAATTAAACGTGATTGATAAAGTAGAAATGCATTTAGTGAACCAACAAATAATAAAATTGCTAGTCCTGAAAAAATATAAGCTAAAACACGAGGAATATTAGGATTATTGATAATAGCATAATATCAAACGTTACTAAATTCTTTATTTTTATCTAATCATGAAAGTGGTTCATTAATAGTTAACAAAGCAATTAATAGTATTAAATATAAAAAGATAATTAGTCCTGTTGCAACAATTAAAGCTCAAAGTACATTTTTTCTTGGATTTTCTACTTCTTCAGTAACATAAGTTATTGCTTCAATTCCTGAATAGGCAAATAGTGTCATTGTTGTTGCTGGTAATAAAACATAAGTTGCAAGAAAAATTTTTGATAAATCTTTTTGAACTATTTCACTATTAAAGCTATCTGTATTGCCATAAATCATAGCAATAAATAAAACAAAAGTAATTGGTAATCCTTTTAAAATTGTAAAAATAATTTGTGTTTTTCCAGAACTATTTTTAATAAATATTTGGACTATAGCTAATGCAAATAAAATTAAAATTCCAAATAATTTTATCAACCATTGGTTAGTAATATGAGCTAAAGTACCAATAATATTACCTAATGCTAAAGTAGCAGAAGCAACGGCAGTAGCACTAACCATTAAAACTAAAATCCATCCCAATCAAAACGAACAAGCCATTCAATTTGCTTTTTTTAATCAATAATAAGCACTTCCATTTCCTGGAAAAGAAATAGCAGTTTCTGCTAGTAATAACATTTCTGGCAAAATTAAAATACCGCCTAAAATTCAGGCACATATCATTAAAATCGGATTAAATCCACTTTGAAACGCTACTTGTCCAAATGAAATTAGTACTGATGATCCAACTGTGGCAGAAATTGCCATCATTAATATTACTCAAAACGAATACTTCTTTTTTAATTTCATGTCTTTTTCCTATCTCTATTTTTTTATTTCGTATGTATTGAAAAAATTTTTTATTTTATTAATGTAAGTTTGATAAGCATTTGGTAAGGTTTCAATATGACCAATATTTTCCAAAAATAAATAATCATAATTTTTATAATGGAGTTTAACTTGATAATTATGAATGACATTAGCCATGAAAAATGGGAAAAAATTATCTTTTTTACCGTGAATTAATAAAGTAGGAACTTGAAAACCTGTTTTGCTTTTTTTTAATAAATCATATTCTAAAATATTTGTATTTGTAAATTTTTGATATCTTTTGGCTAAACCATTACTAATTAATCATCAAGGTTTTTTATAACGGTATTGCATGACGTAACGAAATTGAACAAGTAGATTAGAGAATCCACAATCAGTAATTGCCCAGTTAATTAAATTGGTTACTTTATATTTAAATAAGTAATAATTAATTGTTGATGCACCCATACTATTACCAATTAAACCAATACTGCTAACTTGATAATTATCTTTTATTCAATTAATTAAACAATTAATATTTTCAGCACAAGTAAGACCAATGTCACTATATTGGCCATAAGTTTTACCGTGAGCAACACTATCAAAAGTTAAAATATTGTATCCTTCTTCATAAAATCATGACACTAATCTTAATGCTAAATATTTATTTTCTGTTCAACCATGAAAGCCAATAATTCATTTATCACTTTTCTTTTTTTGAATGACAGTTAGACAACTAATGTTTTGATTATTATCATTTTTAATGGTAAATTCTTGATAATTTTCTTTTTTTCAATCAATTGGATAGCCATATTTATTAAGATCTTTAATTTGACAATCATATTGATGATAATTAAAACTATTAATATCAACTGTTTGTTCGTTATTTATTTTAAATTTACCTTCTTTTTGATAAGAAAAGCAAAATTCTAAAAAGTGTTTTTGATATTTTTTTGAATAAAAATAAACAAAAAGAAATAATAGAATAACTAATAAAATTTTTCTAAAAGAATAACAAAATTTTTTATAACCAGTTAATAAAATTTTTTGATTCACAGACGTGTTGATTACTGTCATTTTTTAAGTTTTTTCTAAACTACTAAAGACATATTCCGTAATTAAATTTTTTAAAAGTCAATTAATAATTTTAAAATTTATTTTATAATTTTGTTATTAACAATAAATTTAGAAAAGTGTTGATAAAAATGATTTTTGAAAATTTAAAAAAATTAAAAAATGAAGAATTTTATAGATATTTTGGTATAAAACGTTTTCATTTTAATGAAATGTTAGAAAAATTAATTGAAATAGAAAAATTAGAAAAAAATAAAGGTCGAAAAAATAAACTTTCAGTAGAAGAAAGATTAATGATGACTTTATTATACTGAAAAGAATATTATACTTTTTTTCAAATGAGTATTAAATCTAAAATGAGCCCATCAAGTTGTTTTCGAAATATTACTTGAGTAGAAAATAAACTTAGTAACCACAAAGATTACCAATTTTTAAAAGAAAGATATAAATTAAAAATTGATAAAAAACAAGAAAATTCAAATGAATTTCAATTTTATTTAATTGATTCAACTGAGATTGAAATTGAAAGACCAACTAAAAAAAACTACAGTTAGAATATTTTTCTGGTAAAAGTTGAATGTATTCTATAAAATTTCAAATTGTATATGATTTTTTTAATAAAAAAATTGTTGATATTTTTGCTGATAATGGTAAAGTGCATGATTTTCAAATATTAAAAAATTCAAATCTTGAATTTTCAGAAAAAACAATAATTATTGGTGATTTAGGATATCAAGGTATACAAAATATTTATAAAAATACAATAATACCAATTAAAAGAACTAAAAATAAAAAATTAACTAAACAAGAAAGAAAATACAATAAGATTGTATCTAAAATTAGAATTAAAGTTGAACATGTCTTTGCTTGATTGAAAAGATTCAAAATTTTAGTAAATAAATGTAGAAAATCTAAATTTAGACTTATGTACTTAAGATTTAACTTACTTTGTGAAATTTTTAATAAAATAAAACCATTAAAATAAAAAAAATATTAAAAATATTTTTTTAAAATTTAAATTTTTATCGAGTTAATATAAAAATATTATTAACAATTTTTTGTTTAAAATGTAAACTCATTTTTTAAACTATTTTTTCAAAAAATATTTATTTCTATATTCAATAACACTAAATAGTTTTAAAACAATTTTATTGACAATTAATTAAATTTAATTACGGAATATGTCCTAATTATTTTACACTATCTTATCAAATGTTTAAAATATTAATGTATGTTAATTTAATTATTTTTCAATTTTCATATACATAAAAATCAAGTTTCTATAGTTAGTTGGAGATAAAAATTTTTTATTTAATTAGACTTCTTGCAAAACTATGATATTAATCACATTTTTTAAGTTTAAAAATTTATTTTAATAACACTTTTAATATTTTTTAAAAATTATTGTTCAAAATATGTTTTATTTTTTGTCATTAAAATACAACAAAAATTATTATTTCAAATAAAAAAATAAAATATTAAATTATCAAATATATTTAAATTAATAATTGTAAATTATAAATTGAAGCTATTAAATTAAATCTTAATGCAAATTTTTTTCTTCTATTTCGATATTTTTCACTAATAATTTTAAATTTTTTAAGAATCGCAAAAACATGTTCAATAACAACTCTCATTTTTGAAATAGCCTTATTATTTTTCTTTTCTTCTTTAGTTAAAGGGTTTTTCTTTGATTTTCGTTTAGGTAATAAGACATTTTTATGTATGTTTTGTATACCTTGATATCCTAAATCTACTAAAATAGTTGTTTCTGATAAAAATTTCGTTTTTGAATTTTTTAAAATTTTAAAATCATGATTTTTACCATAAGAAAAATAAGAACTTATAATTTTTTTTACTATCTTTTTCAATTATGACTTGAGTTTTTATTGTATGTTTTTTCTTTTTTCCTGAATAATATTGTTTTTGACTTTTTTTGGGCGTTGAATAGTACTTTCAGTCACATCAATGATAACTGTTTTATCTTTAAAATTATTATTTAACAGTGATTTTTGCCCATCAAGTTGTTGAAAATCAGGATGTTTTATTAAAGTATTTTCTATTCACTTGATATTCCTATAGCAACTACTTTCACTAATTCCATAACTTTTAGCAATATGAAAATAAGTTCGATACTCTCTTCAATATTTTAAAGTCATTAATAAACGATTTTCTAATGATAATTTATTACGTGTACCACCATTTTTAAACTTTTTTACTTCTTTTGTCTTTAAAATTTCTAGAATTTTATTAAAAATAATATCATTTATACCAGTTAATCTTAATAATTCTGGATTGTTAATAGTTTTTAATTTATCAAACATCATAGATTACCTATCTTTTTTATTTTTAATTTTATTTTAAAAATTAAATTTTTAATAGATAGGTTTTGCAAGAAGTCTATTTTATCAATAATTGCTTTGTAGGAAAGTTTATTGTATAGTAATTTTTTCATTTGTAAACTTTAAGTGAGATTTATTTAAAATTGAAACAAAATAATATTTTCAATAATTTTCATTATTAATAAAAATAGTATACGAGAATTTTAATAAAAAGGAGGATACTTAAAAATGATAAATGAAAAAAATAAGACAGTAGAAGAAGATAGTATTACTACTGTTAATGTTGATGATAGCGATTGTCAAGCAAAAATGGAAAAATTAAATAAAAAATTGCAAGAAACAGCTAATGAATTAGAAGAAATAAGTAGTCTTTATGCAAAATCAGTAAAAGAATCATTAGATAAATCAAAAAAAATTAAAGAACTAGAAGATAAAATTGATGAATTGGAAGAACAATTAAAAGCATGTAGAGAAAAAAATAAAAAATTAGAAGGTCTTGAAGATAAAGTTAAAAAATTAGAAGAAGATTTAAAAGAATGTAAAGCAAAAAGAGAAGAACTAGAAGCACAGTTAAAAGATTGCCAAGAAAAAAATAAAAAATCAGATGAAAGTAAAGGACAATGAATTCCTGGTGAATATAAATCAATGCCTGTTGGATCAAAAATGCCAGAAGGTTGAGTAAAAGTAGATCTTGCTAAAGGTTTAACAATAGTTCAGAGTGATAAAGAAGGAAAAACATCAGGAAGTGTTGGAAAACACAATCATACATTTTTAAATAATGGTCAGGTATGAACCACTCCTGCTTCAGCAAAAATAGTTTTTATTAATGAAAGAACTTCAGGATCATTAGGTTCTAAATATGTACCATTCTTAGAACCTGTTTGGAATCTTTTGAAAAATTATTAATACAGTTTTTGAGTTTTAATTTATGTTAAAAATAACATGATTAAATGTATTTTATTTTTTTTTATTTTTATTATTAAAAAAAAGACATATTCCGTAATTAAATTTTTTAAAAGTCAATTACGGAATATGTCTCGAGAATAATTTAGCTGCTGGAATATTTGCTGAACTTTGACAATATCAAGGAGAAAATAGTAGTAGTTAAAGTTAATAAAAAAGAAAGAAAAAAATAAGATAAATAAAGTTAATGGATAAATTTATATAATTTAAGTAAATAAAATTATTCCAATTATTTTTTATTAGAAAAAAAATATGGTAATGTTTAGTAATCTGTGTAACTTACAAAAATAACTATGTTTAATTAATTCTAGTAAATATAATTAATTTTCTAGAAAGAGTGAGTTACAGATGGCTAAAAAGCAAAATATTAATAATAATGATCCAATATCAAAAGCAGTAGATTTATTATTAGAAAATACTGAAGATTTAACAACAGTTTTTAAAGAGGGAGGATTGTATAAAGAATTAACAAAAAGATTAGTAGAAAAAATGTTGAATTCTGAGATGCAAAATTATTTGGGATATGAAAAGAATCAAGATAGTAATAGTGACAATGCTCGTAATGGTATAAGTTCAAAAAAAATAATAACTCAACAAGGTAAAATTGAGATTGATGTACCACGAGATCGCAATAGTAATTTTAATCCTATAATAGTTGCAAAAAGACAAAGAAGATTTGATGGTTTTGATCAACAAGTTCTTTCTTTATATGCAAAAGGTATGACATTATCAGATATTAGAATGCAATTACAAGAGTTATATCATGGTGCTGATATTAGTGAAAGTGTTATTAGTCAAATTACTGATGATGTTATTGATGATGTAAAAGCATGGCAAAATCGACCATTAGAAAGTGTCTATCCGATTGTTTATTTTGATTGCATAGTAGTTAAAGTACGACAAGATAAAAGGATTATTAATAAATCAGTTTATATAGCTTTAGGAGTTGATTTAGAAGGTAAAAAAGATGTTTTAGGTTTATGAATTAGTGAAAATGAAGGTGCTAAATTTTGATTAGCAAATTTAACAGAAATGAAAAATCGTGGCTTAAATGATATTCTTATTGCCTGCAGTGATAATTTAACAGGCATGTCAGAAGCAATACAATCAGTTTATCTTAAAACAGAACATCAATTATGCATAGTTCATCAAATTAGAAATAGTTTGAAATATGTCTCATATAAGCATAGAAAATCTCTAGTTGCAGATTTAAAACCAATTTATACTGCATGTAGTGAAGAACAAGCAATGCAGGCTTTAGAATCCTTTGAAAATAAGTGAAATAAACAATATCCTCAAATTGCTAAATCTTGATATAAAAATTGAGATAATTTAATGGTTTTTATTAGTTATCTTACAGAAATCAAAAGAGTTATTTATACAACAAATGCTATTGAATCTGTAAATAGTCAATTACGAAAAGTTATCAGAAATAAAAAAGTTTTTCCTAATGATATGGCAGTTTTTAAAATATTTTATTTAGCAATTGAAAATATAACAAAAAAATGAACAATGCCCATTCAAAATTGAAATACAGCAATTGCTCATTTTTTTGTAATTTAAGTTTTTATATACTTTTTTTGCACTAAATAATTTTAAAATTTTAAATATTGATTTAGATAATAGACTTCTTGCAAAACTATGATATTAATCACATTTTTTAAGTTTAAAAATTTATTTTAATAACACTTTTAATATTTTTTAAAAATTATTGTTCAAAATATGTTTTATTTTTTGTCATTAAAATACAACAAAAATTATTATTTCAAATAAAAAAATAAAATATTAAATTATCAAATATATTTAAATTAATAATTGTAAATTATAAATTGAAGCTATTAAATTAAATATTAATGCAAATTTTTTTCTTCTATTTCGATATTTTTCACTAATAATTTTAAATTTTTTAAGAATCGCAAAAACATGTTCAATAACAACTCTCATTTTTGAAATAGCCTTATTATTTTTCTTTTCTTCTTTAGTTAAAGGGTTTTTCTTTGATTTTCGTTTAGGTAATAAGACATTTTTATGTATGTTTTGTATACCTTGATATCCTAAATCTACTAAAATAGTTGTTTCTGATAAAAATTTCGTTTTTGAATTTTTTAAAATTTTAAAATCATGATTTTTACCATAAGAAAAATAAGAACTTATAATTTTTTACTATCTTTTTCAATTATGAGTTGAGTTTTTATTGTATGTTTTTTCTTTTTTCCTGAATAATATTGTTTTTGACTTTTTTTGGGCGTTGAATAGTACTTTCAGTCACATCAATGATAACTGTTTTATCTTTAAAATTATTATTTAACAGTGATTTTTGCCCATCAAGTTGTTGAAAATCAGGATGTTTTATTAAAGTATTTTCTATTCACTTGATATTCCTATAGCAACTACTTTCACTAATTCCATAACTTTTAGCAATATGAAAATAAGTTCGATACTCTCTTCAATATTCTAAAGTTATTAATAAACGATTTTCTAATGATAATTTATTAGGTGTACCACCATTTTTAAACTTTTTTACTTCTTCTGTCTTTAAAATTTCTAGAATTTTATTAAAAATAATATCATTTATACCAGTTAATCTTAATAATTCTGGATTGTTAATAGTTTTTAATTTATCAAACATCATAGATTACCTATCTTTTTTATTTTTAATTTTATTTTAAAAATTAAATTTTTAATAGATAGGTTTTGCAAGAAGTCTAATATTTTAAAATAATTATAATTGATATTCTTTAGTATTAATTAGCAATAATGCTATTAAAGTTAACTATATATAGTATATAATTAATTAGAAAGAGCATATAAGTGGAGGAATAAATGACAGATAATCAAAAATATATTACTGTTAAAGGTGCACGTGAACATAATTTAAAAAATGTTAATATTAAAATTCCAAAGTATAAGTTAGTAGTTATTACTGGTGTCTCAGGAAGTGGTAAATCATCATTAGCTTTTAATACAATTTATGCAGAAGGAAGGCGAAGATATGTTGAATCACTTTCAGCCTATGCTCGTCAATTTTTAGGAAACAGTGAAAAACCTGATGTTGATGCTATTGATGGTTTAGCACCAGCAATTTCTATTGATCAAAAAACTACAAGTAATAATCCTCGCAGTACTGTTGGTACTGTTACTGAAATTTATGATTATTTGCGTTTACTTTATGCACGGATTGGAACTCCTTATTGTAATAAGGGTCATGGTCCAATTAGCACGCAAACTTTAAAAGAAATGGTTAATAAAATTAAAACGTTAGAAGATAATACTAATATTGAAATTTTAGCACCAGTTATTAATGCTAAAAAAGGTAGTCATCAAGATTTATTAGCAAAATTAAAACAAGAAAATTTTTTGCGAGTTAAAATTAATAATAAAATATATAGTTTAGATGAACCAATTGAATTGAATAAATCATTACGTCATGATATTGATATTGTTATTGATCGTATTAAATTTACCAATGATGATAATACTATTTCACGAATTCATGATGCTTTAGAAGTTGCTTTAAATCATAGTAATGGTTTAGCAAAGGTTATTTTATCGCAAACAAATGAAACGTGATTATTTTCTCAAAAGTATGCTTGTAAAATTTGTGGATTTTCAATTCCCAGTTTAGAACCGCGTTTATTTTCTTTTAATGCACCCAGTGGAGCGTGTTTTGATTGTAAAGGTTTGGGAGTAAAATTAGAAGTTGACGAAGAATTATTAATGCCAGATTTAAAATTATCAATTAATGATGGTGGCATTGAGTATTATAAAAACTTAGTTGGTACTAGTAATTTAGAATGACAAAAATTAAAAGTTCTTTGTTATCATTATTTAATTGATTTGAATCAGCCATTAAAAAATTTAACAAAAGCACAACTTAATTATATTATGCGTGGTAGTGATGAAGCCATTACTTTCAGTATTACTTCGGCAAATGGTCGTAAATATCCTAATCATGATTATATTGAAGGTATTGCCACTTTAATTGAAAGACGTTTTTTAGAAACAACTAGTGATTTTGCCCGTGATTATTATCGTAAATTTATGAGTGAACGTACTTGTTTAACTTGTCAAGGAACAAGATTAAATGAATTTGCACTAGCAGTTAAAATTAAAGATGAAAATAATAAAGAAATGAATATTAGTCAATATACTAATTTAGACATCGAAGAAAGTTTAACATTTATGTTAAATATTAAATTATTACCTTATCAACAAGAAATTGCTAAATTAATATTAGTAGAAATCATTAATCGTTTAAGTTTTTTAACTAATGTTGGTTTAGGATATTTAAACTTATCACGAATGGCACAAACTTTATCTGGTGGTGAATCACAACGAATTCGATTAGCAACTCAAATTGGTTCACAATTAACGGGAGTATTGTATGTTCTTGATGAACCTTCAATTGGTTTACATCAACGTGATAATGTTAAGTTAATTGAAACTTTAAAACAAATGCGAGATCTTGATAATACATTATTAGTAGTAGAACACGATGAAGATACAATGTGAGCAGCAGATTGATTAATTGATATTGGTCCAAAAGCTGGAATTTATGGTGGTGAAGTAATTGCTGAAGGTACACCACAGCAAGTTGCTAATAATCCTAATTCAATTACTGGACAATATTTAAATGGTGAAAAATTTATTGCATTACCTAAATCAAGAAGAAGTGGTAATGGCAAAGTTATTGAAATTCAAGAAGCACAAGCTAATAATTTACGTAAAATAAATGTTAAATTACCTTTAGGTAAATTTATTTGTGTTACTGGTGTTTCAGGAAGTGGTAAATCAACGCTTGTTAATGATATTTTATATACTAGTATTCAAAAGTATTTAGGTTTAAAGGGACAACGACCAGGAAAACATAAAGAAATAAAAGGGATTGAATTTATTGATAAAATTGTTGCTATTTCGCAAGAACCGATTGGCAGAACACCAAGGAGTAATCCTGCTACTTATACTTCAGTTTTTGATGATATTCGTGATTTATTTACACAAACACCAGAAGCAAAAATTAGAGGATATTCTAAAGGTAGATTTTCATTTAATGTACCAGGAGGAAGATGTGAACGTTGTTCTGGTGATGCTGTTATTAAAATTGCGATGTATTTTTTACCTGATGTTTATGTAACTTGCGAAATTTGTGAAGGAAAACGTTATAATAGTGAAACATTACAAGTTAAATATAAAGGTAAAAATATTTATGATGTACTAGAACTGCCTGTTGATTTAGCATTAACTTTTTTTGCTAATCATCCAAAAATCCATAAAAAGTTAGCAATGATACAAGAAGTGGGATTAGGATATGTAAAATTAGGACAACCCGCTACTGAATTATCTGGTGGTGAAGCACAAAGAGTGAAACTAGCTAAAGAATTACAAAAACGTGCTACTGGCAAAACTATGTATATTTTAGATGAACCAACTACTGGTTTACACGTTGATGATATTAAAAGGTTAATTGAAGTTTTAAATAAAATTGTTAATCATGGTGATACTGTTGTTGTAATTGAACATAACTTAGAAGTTATTAAAGTTGCTGATTACATTATTGATCTAGGACCTGAGGGTGGTAAATTTGGTGGTGAAATCATTGCTACAGGAACACCAGAACAAGTAATAACAAATCCTAAGTCTTATACTGGACAATATTTAAAAGCAGTTATTAATCGCGATTTGAGTAGAAAATAATTAAAATATTTTCTGTAGTATTCTTGAATTTTAACAAAAGAAGTGGAGAAATAAAATGTCTTTAGAAGTAGTACCAAATTTAAAAGAAATACTTATAAATTCAACTATACAAAATGTTAAAAGTAATATAATAAAGTTAAAAGAAGTTTTTAGCACTTCTTCTAATATACAATACTTAGAATATTGATTTATTTTTTTTGAAAAAGATTTTTTTTAAAAAATTTAAAAATAATGGAAAAACAGTATCAATGAATGCAAAAATTTTTAGTGAAAGTAAAAGATGAAGTATTTAATGATGAAAGAAAAGAACTTGAATTTCTTTCTTTTAAGTTTGAAAAAGAAAATTTTTTTCCATGAGATAAAGAATTAGAGTTTGAATTACTTGAATTTACTTTAATGTGAGAGGAACAAAAACAGAAGGAAAAGGGTAAACTTATTGATAAAATTACAGCATTAAAAATAGAATTAAATTGTAAATTAAGTAGTAAAAAATGAGAATTAAAAGAAAAATTATATAAAATTAATAATCAACAAGAAATTATTTTAAATTTTCATAATAATAGTCTTAAAAAAATAGAAGTTTTTCAAAAACAGAAAACAAGTAAGATTTTTAAATTTAAAAGTAAATTAGTTAGGTTTTTCACTTTTGGTTATTATAATTTTGAAATAAGATTAGTTAATAGAATAGAATAGACTTCTTGCAAAACCTATCTATTAAAAATTTAATTTTTAAAATAAAATTAAAAATAAAAAAGATAGGTAATCTATGATGTTTGATAAATTAAAAACTATTAACAATCCAGAATTATTAAGATTAACTGGTATAAATGATATTATTTTTAATAAAATTCTAGAAATTTTAAAGACAGAAGAAGTAAAAAAGTTTAAAAATGGTGGTACACCTAATAAATTATCATTAGAAAATCGTTTATTAATGACTTTAGAACATTGAAGAGAGTATCGAACTTATTTTCATATTGCTAAAAGTTATGGAATTAGTGAAAGTAGTTGCTATAGGAATATCAAGTGAATAGAAAATACTTTAATAAAACATCCTGATTTTCAACAACTTGATGGGCAAAAATCACTGTTAAATAATAATTTTAAAGATAAAACAGTTATCATTGATGTGACTGAAAGTACTATTCAACGCCCAAAAAAAGTCAAAAACAATATTATTCAGGAAAAAAGAAAAAACATACAATAAAAACTCAAGTCATAATTGAAAAAGATAGTAAAAAAATTATAAGTTCTTATTTTTCTTATGGTAAAAATCATGATTTTAAAATTTTAAAAAATTCAAAAACGAAATTTTTATCAGAAACAACTATTTTAGTAGATTTAGGATATCAAGGTATACAAAACATACATAAAAATGTCTTATTACCTAAACGAAAATCAAAGAAAAACCCTTTAACTAAAGAAGAAAAGAAAAATAATAAGGCTATTTCAAAAATGAGAGTTGTTATTGAACATGTTTTTGCGATTCTTAAAAAATTTAAAATTATTAGTGAAAAATATCGAAATAGAAGAAAAAAATTTGCATTAAGATTTAATTTAATAGCTTCAATTTATAATTTACAATTATTAATTTAAATATATTTGATAATTTAATATTTTATTTTTTTATTTGAAATAATAATTTTTGTTGTATTTTAATGACAAAAAATAAAACATATTTTGAACAATAATTTTTAAAAAATATTAAAAGTGTTATTAAAATAAATTTTTAAACTTAAAAAATGTGATTAATATCATAGTTTTGCAAGAAGTCTAATGTGAAAAAGTTGTTTTAAATAATCAAAAAGAGCAACTTTATAAAATTGGATTAAAAATTTGTAATATCAAAAAAAGTTTGAATAAAGTTGAAATAAAAATTAGAAAAAAAAGACAAAGACTTAATTTATTTAAAGAAAATATTGTCTCTCTTGTTAAGGAAATAAATTCAATTAATGTACAAAATACTGAAATTTCAACAAACAATAGATTAATAACACAACTATAGTTATTATTTTTATTTGTAATCTAAAATTGGAGAAAATTATTTCCATTTATATGATAAAATTTTACTTATATATAGACATGAAAGGATTTGTCACTTTGGAAAAAAGAGTATATTTTTTAAAGTTTAATAAAAAAATTCTTAAAATGGATTTAATAAGTTTTGGAACTGGTTTAATAGGTATTTTTTTGGGAATTCTAAGTATTTTAGCATTACAACCTTTTTGAGATAATGATAAAGTATCACTTTGAATAACTGTTGTTGCAATTTTTTTTGATATTACTAGTTTTACTTTAGCTTTTCTACCTTTTTTCTTAATGTTCCGTTTAATTAGATTAAAGAAAACTTTGATAAAACAAAATATGAAATTATATCGAAAAGATCAATTTAGTATTTCGCTTGATTTTCTTAGTTTTTGTTTAGGTATTATTGGAACAAGTTGCGAAATTATTAGTCTTATTGTGCTTTTACCTCAATTTAATGATAATAAAGTTTTTTCATATCAAATTACTATTGTTGCTGTTGTTTTAAATATTATTAGTTGTATTACTTGTTTAATGGCAACATTAATTAGTATTAATATTATTAAAAATTATAAACAAAGAGGAAATTCTATTATTTAAATATGATAATGTCCACTTTTAGCATAATTATTTTTTGTACTATGACAAGCTAAATCAATTATGTTAAGATATTTTCAGTTTAAGTTTATTGTTAGAAGGAGAAGTCATGAATGATAATCAAAAAATAAAAGGTAATTTTTATGTTCTAGGAGATAGTTTATCAGACACAGGAGCATTAGTAAGTGGTTTTACAGCTCTTTTTAAGCATTTAAAAATACCTAAAATAGTTAAAATGTTACCACCATTTTATAAAAATTCTTTTTCTAATGGTCCTGTGGCAGCACAAATTATTGCCGATTATTTGCATATAAATTTAACTTCTGCTTGAAGATTTGATCTTTTTTTATTTGCTGATGAGCAAATTGGTAATAATTATGCAGTTAGTGGAGCTTTAGCTAGTAGAAAAAAAGAATTAACAGTAGAAAGTTTTGTTATTAATCATTTTGATATTACTCATCAAGTAGATGCTTTAATTAGTCAGCATCATATTAATAGTAATGATATAATTTTAGTAGAGTTTGGTGGTAATGATATTTTATATGCTTTTAAACAATCATTATTAAACGACCAAGAAGAAATTATTAATAAAGCAGTTGAGTTAATAAAAAATGCTTTAACTAAATTGATAAATAAGGGTGCTCAACGTATTTTATTATGTAATGTTCCTAATATGAGTATTATCCCTTTATTTAAAAATAAAGAAAAAGATAAGGAACGTATTTTAAATTTAACTACTAATTTTAATAAAATGTTAGATAGTGTTATTGAAGAATTAAATAAAAATAAAAAAAATATTATTAAATATGATATGTTTGCAGCGATAACAAATGCTATTAATAAGTTTAAAAGCTTGAATATTAATAACAATATTATTGATGCAGCAGTTACTACTGATTTTAGTGAAATAATTAATAATGGTATTATTGTTCCTCATTTCAATGAAGGTGTTAATGAAGAAAATATTAATAATTATTTCTTTTTTGATAGCATTCACCCTAATAAATGAGCACATAATATTATGGCTCAAGAATTAATTAAATTAATAAATGATAATAAGAATTAATTAGAAATATTTATTTATAAGAGTTATAATTTTGTTATAAAGGAAAAAAATAAATATGAAAAAAGAATGAGTTAAATTAATTAAAGTAGACTTTATGCATGGTGTTGAAGAACCTTGATGTAATAACAAAAGTGTTGCAATATTACCATTTATAATTAAAGATGATGGTAGTCGTTATTTTATGCAAACATGTGAGAGTAATCCTTTATTTAATAAAAATAAGTTGGGTAAATATAGTTCAATTACTGGTGGAGTGGAAAATAATAATTCTTTGGAAACAGTTTATAATGAAATGAGAGAAGAAACTGGTATTTTTTTAACAAAAGATACACCTATTTACTTTTTGGGTACTCATTATGCTTCAAAAATAAGCACTAAAGTATGATATTATTATGCAATTGATTTAACTGCACTTAATTTGGATATTAATGATAAATATTATGGTGTTGGTGATGGAACAATAGGAGAAAATAGTTTATATAGTAAATTTATTCCTGAAACAGAATTACGGTTTTCAAACGATTCTTTTTCTCTGACAATTTATGGTAAGTTATTCAATTCTATAAGTCACAATTGTTTTAAAAACATTAATTTTAAAACATTATTATTAAACAATTATTGCGATTCAAAAGCAGAAATATTTAATTCTGCAACTAATAATAATTTGAAGATAAATATTTTTATTTCTGGTATAGCTAATAATTATAGACATATTCCGTAATTAAATTTTTTAAAAGTCAATTAATAATTTTAAAATTTATTTTATAATTTTGTTATTAACAATAAATTTAGAAAAGTGTTGATAAAAATGATTTTTGAAAATTTAAAAAAATTAAAAAATGAAGAATTTTATAGATATTTTGGTATAAAACGTTTTCATTTTAATGAAATGTTAGAAAAATTAATTGAAATAGAAAAATTAGAAAAAAATAAAGGTCGAAAAAATAAACTTTCAGTAGAAGAAAGATTAATGATGACTTTATTATACTGAAAAGAATATTATACTTTTTTTCAAATGAGTATTAAATCTAAAATGAGCCCATCAAGTTGTTTTCGAAATATTACTTGAGTAGAAAATAAACTTAGTAACCACAAAGATTACCAATTTTTAAAAGAAAGATATAAATTAAAAATTGATAAAAAACAAGAAAATTCAAATGAATTTCAATTTTATTTAATTGATTCAACTGAGATTGAAATTGAAAGACCAACTAAAAAAAACTACAGTTAGAATATTTTTCTGGTAAAAGTTGAATGTATTCTATAAAATTTCAAATTGTATATGATTTTTTTAATAAAAAAATTGTTGATATTTTTGCTGATAATGGTAAAGTGCATGATTTTCAAATATTAAAAAATTCAAATCTTGAATTTTCAGAAAAAACAATAATTATTGGTGATTTAGGATATCAAGGTATACAAAATATTTATAAAAATACAATAATACCAATTAAAAGAACTAAAAATAAAAAATTAACTAAACAAGAAAGAAAATACAATAAGATTGTATCTAAAATTAGAATTAAAGTTGAACATGTCTTTGCTTGATTGAAAAGATTCAAAATTTTAGTAAATAAATGTAGAAAATCTAAATTTAGACTTATGTACTTAAGATTTAACTTACTTTGTGAAATTTTTAATAAAATAAAACCATTAAAATAAAAAAAATATTAAAAATATTTTTTTAAAATTTAAATTTTTATCGAGTTAATATAAAAATATTATTAACAATTTTTTGTTTAAAATGTAAACTCATTTTTTAAACTATTTTTTCAAAAAATATTTATTTCTATATTCAATAACACTAAATAGTTTTAAAACAATTTTATTGACAATTAATTAAATTTAATTACGGAATATGTCCTATGAAGAATTTGGTACTATAAAGAAAAGTAAAAAATTTGTATTTGATTTATCAAATTTCTTATGTAAAGAAAATAAGAAAATAATAAATGCATTTGGAATCGGCGTTGGTGATGAAATAGTAAGTGGTGCTGTTAAGTATGCCAAAGAAAATAGTATTGTTTTGGATAAAATTCTTGATGTATGACCATTTCCTCAACAATTTAAAAAAAGTTGACCAAATATCGTAATCAGTTAATAGATAAAGCAGACATTGTACTATTTATTTTTGGTAATAAAATGGATGAAAATAATAATATTGTTTTATCAAAAGGTGTATTAAATGAATTTGAAATTGCTAGAAATAAAAATAAAATAATAATTCCTATAGCTTCAACTGGTTATGCTGCTAAAGAAATATTTATAAAAATAGAAAATGATATAGAAAATTTTAAATATTTAAAAGATTATTTACATGTTCTTAAGAATGAAAAAAATGCCGCAAAGATAGTTAAAACTATTATTCAAATTTTAGATAATATTAACTAGTAATATTTATTTATATTTTATTTCTTGGTGGTAATTGTGGAGGCGTACCACTTCCAATTGAACTTAGTTGTCTTAAATAATTAATAAAATGATAATCTCATTTTTCAGAAACTAAATCACCAGTATTTTTTTCATTTTTATTTTTATCAATAGTTTCATAAATATGATTTAAATTTTGATTGATAGATGATGAGATAATAGACTTCTTGCAAAACTATGATATTAATCACATTTTTTAAGTTTAAAAATTTATTTTAATAACACTTTTAATATTTTTTAAAAATTATTGTTCAAAATATGTTTTATTTTTTGTCATTAAAATACAACAAAAATTATTATTTCAAATAAAAAAATAAAATATTAAATTATCAAATATATTTAAATTAATAATTGTAAATTATAAATTGAAGCTATTAAATTAAATCTTAATGCAAATTTTTTTCTTCTATTTCGATATTTTTCACTAATAATTTTAAATTTTTTAAGAATCGCAAAAACATGTTCAATAACAACTCTCATTTTTGAAATAGCCTTATTATTTTTCTTTTCTTCTTTAGTTAAAGGGTTTTTCTTTGATTTTCGTTTAGGTAATAAGACATTTTTATGTATGTTTTGTATACCTTGATATCCTAAATCTACTAAAATAGTTGTTTCTGATAAAAATTTCGTTTTTGAATTTTTTAAAATTTTAAAATCATGATTTTTACCATAAGAAAAATAAGAACTTATAATTTTTTTACTATCTTTTTCAATTATGACTTGAGTTTTTATTGTATGTTTTTTCTTTTTTCCTGAATAATATTGTTTTTGACTTTTTTTGGGCGTTGAATAGTACTTTCAGTCACATCAATGATAACTGTTTTATCTTTAAAATTATTATTTAACAGTGATTTTTGCCCATCAAGTTGTTGAAAATCAGGATGTTTTATTAAAGTATTTTCTATTCACTTGATATTCCTATAGCAACTACTTTCACTAATTCCATAACTTTTAGCAATATGAAAATAAGTTCGATACTCTCTTCAATATTCTAAAGTCATTAATAAACGATTTTCTAATGATAATTTATTAGGTGTAGCACCATTTTTAAACTTTTTTACTTCTTCTGTCTTTAAAATTTCTAGAATTTTATTAAAAATAATATCATTTATACCAGTTAATCTTAATAATTCTGGATTGTTAATAGTTTTTAATTTATCAAACATCATAGATTACCTATCTTTTTTATTTTTAATTTTATTTTAAAAATTAAATTTTTAATAGATAGGTTTTGCAAGAAGTCTAATATTTTTTAATACTAATTCAAAAGGAATATAGTTGCTATTCATAAAAAGTTAACACCAATTTCTAATATTTTAATTTTTAACAATTTTTAAAAAATTATATCATAATAATTTTATTTGATAATGAAATGTTTAATAATTTTTTATTATATTATTCAATAGTTTTTTTAATGTTTTTAGAAACTTATGTATATTTTTTGTTAATAATAAACTTTCTGTTGATATATTATATATAATTATATTATGTTTAAAATTAATCAAAAATTTTAATTATAAAAGGCAGGAAATTAAGTATGGAAAACCTTAGTGTTGGCGAAATAATAACAAAATTTAATTTAACAATTTTATATATTAATCCCAAAATTCCAATTGAAAAAAGAATTATTACTAATATTGGTACTAATCGTGGTGGTTTAGAGTTAACAGGATTTAAAACTAAACAAATCTCACGTAGTCGTCGTATAATTTTATTAAGCAGTAAAGAAAGCGAATATATTTCCTCTTTACCAAAAACAGAATTTAAGAACCATTTTAGTAATATTTTAGAAGATCATATTCCTGCTATTTTTGTAACACCTAATTTTAAATTTAAAAAAGAATTATGTGACTGTGCTAAAGCGATTAATTCAACAGTTCCAATTATTGAAGTATTATTTTTTACTTCTGAATTTGCAGCAACAGTTTCTACGTATATTGTTGAACGTTTATCTGAATCTAAACGTTTACATGGTACTCTAGTAAATATTTTTGGTTATGGTGTCCTAATTACAGGTGAAAGTGGTATTGGTAAATCAGAAACAACATTAGATTTATTACGTAATGGGCACTTATTTGTTGGTGATGATAGTATTGATATTTTAAAAGTCAATAATAAAATTGTAGGAAAAGTTAATCCGATTATTAAAAATTTAATTGAAATTAGAGGAATAGGTATCCTAGATATTACCAAAATGTATGGATATCATGTTATAATGCATGAGAGTCAAGTAAATTTAATTATTAATTTAATTAGAATTGAAAATGATGGTTTAACTAAAGTTGATCGACTTGGTGATCATAATAACTTTGATGTTTTTTTTGAAATTAAAGTGCCTAAAATAATTATTCCTGTTAGTCCAGGAAGAAATTTAGCTGATTTAATTGAAGCAGCAGTTATTAGTTTAAAGTTAAAAGATGAAGGTCAAGACGCTATTGCTAGTTTTCAAAAACAAATAATTAGAAATTTAACAAAAAAGAAATAATTTAATTATTAAATTATCAAAAAGGAAAAAATATGATTAATGATGATGGATACAATAGTTTAATTACCGATATTCCGGGAACGGGAATTCATATTTATTCAGTATTAATGGCAATAGGTTTTTTAACTGCTGTCATTGCTTCATGAATAAAATTATATCGTCGTAATATTCCAACTAAAACTTTAGAATGAGGAACATTAGTTATTGCATTAGCAGGATTAATAGGAGCAAGAGCATGATATGTTCTTAATAATACTAGCACAATTGAAAATGCACTTGATGTAGTTGCCGTTTGAAGAGGCGGTATGGCAATTGAAGGAGGTGTTACAGTTGGAATGATAGTGGGGTTCTTTATTTTTTATCGTACTTCAAAACAGTTACAAATTTCAATGTGAGTTTTTATTGATTGTATTGTTCCAAATATTTTATTAGGTCAAGCAATTGGTAGATGAGGTAATTTTTTTAATCAAGAATTACTAGGAACTGATGTTGGTCATCCTTTCAGTTGATTACCAACATGAATAAATAATCATTTACATTATGGTTTTAATAGCGATAAACCAGATCCTGTTGCTGTTTATCGTCAACCTTTATTTTTATATGAGTCATTATCTTCATTATTTGGTTGATTCTTTTTAACGTTTTTTGTACCAAAAACAGGACAAATATTTAGTAAAAAACCATGAAAATTAGATTCTTCGCAATTTATTTCGCCTTTAAAGACTAATCCAATTGTTGGAAAAGATTTTTTAAAAGCTTGAACGGTTATTAAAAAAATTCATGGATATCGTAAATTTAAATATGAAAGTTGAAAACAAGCATATTTTGATTTTACACCCAATAAGAATAGTGTTAAAATTTTTGAAAAAATACCTTGAAAAGATGTTAAAAAACATTCAAAAGTTAAATCAAAGATAAAAAAATGATATTTAAAGATTAAATATAATATGCAACCACATTCTAAATCTTTAAATACTATGTGTAATCCTAATAATTATCGAGTAACGTATGCAGGAGTATCAGGTAGTTTATACTTTGTCTTTTATGGTATTATTAGAATGATTTTAGAACCACTTCGTGATAATAGAGACATTATGAAAATAGCCAATGTTTCAACTTCAATGATAGTTTCTGGAATGTGAATTATTTTAGGCGTTATTTTAGTAATATTTGCACAAATTATTGCACCATCAAGATTTCGTAAAGGAGAATGATTATATGAAAAATCATACTAATAAAGAAAATAAATATGATTATGATTTAGTAGTTATTGGTGGTGGTCCAGCAGGAATGACAGCTGCTATTTATGCACAAAGAGCAAATCTTAAAACTGTGATTATTGAAAAATATATTGTTGGTGGAAAAATGATTAAAACTTCTGAAATTGAAAATTATCCAGGTTATGATTATATTTTAGGGCCTGAATTATCAGAAAAAATGCAAAAGCAAGTTGAGAAACTACAAGTTGAATTTGTTACTGATGAGGTTATTAAAATTACAGATAGTGAAAATCATAAAATTAAAACAGTCCTTTTAAGTAGTGGTGATGTTCTTATTGCTAAAGGAGTAATTATAGCTACTGGTTCATTAGAACGTAAAATTGGTGTTCCTGGTGAAGAAGAATATGCTAATCGTGGTGTTTCTTATTGTGCTGTTTGTGATGGTGCTTTATTTAAGAATAAAATTATTAGTGTAGTTGGCGGTGGTTATGCTGCTTGTGAAGAATCTTTATATTTAACAAGATTTACTAATAAAGTTAATCTTATTCATCGTCGTGATCAATTTCGTGCTGATGATAAAACTGTTAATAAAGTTAAAAATAATGAAAATATTAATTTAATAACTGATCATGTTGTATTAAAAGTATTAGGTACTGAGGATAAGAAAAAAGTAGGTAAATTAGAAATTCAAAATATTAAAACTAAGGAAATTAGTGAAATTACTACTGATGCCTTATTTCCTTATATTGGTTCTGATCCTGTTACAAAATTTGTTAAAGATTTAGATATTTGTGATAGCAATGGTTATATTATAGTTAATGATAAGTGTCAAACTAAAATCCCAGGATTATATGCAGCTGGTGATGTAATTGCTAAAAATTTAAGACAAATAGTAACTGCTGTTAACGATGGAGCGATTGCAGCACAATATTTAATAAATTTTATTGATAATTTTAATGAATAAAGTGTACAATTGAGGTGATAGTAATGATATCATTTACAACAAGTGTAAAAGATGAAATCTGTCAAAAAAGTTTTAAAAATTGTTGTCAGAAATCTTTGCTATCAGCATATTCGCTTATTAATGGTAAGATTACAAATTCAGATAAAATAAATAATGAGATTATTATTCATAGTTTTCATAACAAAACCATTAGGTTAATATATAAATTTTTAAAAAATCAATATAAAGACGTAAAATTTATAGTTATGGTGGATGTTTTAAATAAATTTGAGCGTCCAAAGGTGTATAATATTCGTATTAATAATAAAATTGATTTTATTATTAATGATTTAATGCTTCAAGATAAATATCTTTTTATTGAGAAAGAAGCTATGCACCAGCATATAATAAAAGAGCATTGTATAAGAGCGTATATCGCAGGAATCTTCCTTGTAGTTGGCAGTATCAATTCTCCTTCAACACCTAACTACCATTTGGAATTACAATTTCATAATGATATGTTGGCTAAAAAAATTAAAAATATTTTATTACAAATTTTTAAATTAAACTTTAAAACAATAAAACGTCGTAATAAAACGGTGCTTTATCTAAAAAAATCTAATGTAATTTCTGACTTTTTAAAAATAATTGATTGTCCACAAGCAGTTTTCGCTTTTGAAGATAAACGCATTTCACGAGAATTATTTAATAATATTAATCGTTTTAATAATATTGATATTTCTAATCAACAAAAAATTTTAAATGCTGGAGACCAGCAAGTTATAATGATTTCTGTTTTAAAGGATAAAAAACTTTTCAAAGCGTTGTCATTAAAAGCTCAAATTATTTCAAATTTAAGATTAAAAAATCCTGAAGCATCACTTTCAGAATTGGGTGAGCTTTACTATCAAGAAACTGGTTTTGTCATTACTAAGTCTGGGGTTAATCATTTAATTCGCGAAATTAAGAAAAAGTATCAAGAAACATTGTAAGTTAATAATAAAAAGTATAAGAGGAGGCCATACAATGAAAAAGAAAGAAATTTTAAGCAAAGGTCGTCAAGATTTATTGAATGCTTTTGGAAAACGAATGAAAACTTTACGTAATCAAAAAGGTAGAAAATTTTCACAAGAGAAACTTGGAGAAGCAAGCGGCCTACATCGTAATTATATTTCTGATGCTGAAAGAGGAACAAGAAACGTATCTTTAGTTGCAATCTTAAAAATAATTAATGGGTTGGATTCATCTATTAGTGAGTTTTTTGCTGTAGGGTTTGATAATATTGATACTTCAAATTTATATGACACATTTAGTGTTGAATAAAATCAATTTAATACACTTTTAGTAGTACTTTATAAATAAGTACTACTTTTTTATTATTTTATTTTTTATTAAAAATAAATTTGAGAAAAGTATTAGTACTTTTTATAAAATTAATTGATATTCACTAGTAATTTTTTATCTTAATGAAGATTATGAAAATTATTCACCTTATATTAGGAATAATTAATCATTAAAATGTTATAATTTAATTATTGATTATCATTAAGGAGTTATTATGACAATAGAAAATACAGAAGTTGAAATTGAAAATGTTACTACTAATGTTGATAATGCTAAAAAAGAGCCTTATCAATTAAGTAGTATTATTTCACCTATATTTGGTCTTAATCATCAAAAAATAACTACGATTCCAATTAATATTAAAAAAGCCGATAGTAGTTCTAGCGCTATTGAGCAATATGTTGATAAAAAAACTAAAGAAAATATTTTTCGTGAAAAAGAAGTAGCGTATAATAATTCTAGTAATCTTGATAATACTAGAATTGCACAAATTAAAAAAAATAGAGAACAACAACAAATATATGATAGTTTACCATCGCGCTATCTAGAATTTCGCGATAAAATATTTAAAGAAACTACATCTATTAATTACAATAATGCAAGTAATAATAACGATACAGTTATTACAACTATTGATTTGTTAGTTGATGATATTTTAGATGAAAATAAATAGGAGATGCTATGAATAATATAATAAAATCCAATATTATTGACGAATTAAAATGACGTAATATCTTAAAAGATATTAGTAGCATAGATAAAGTAATAAATGCAGGAAAATTAGGAAAAGGAATATATTGTGGTTTTGATCCAAGTAATGATTCATTACATTTAGGTAATTTACTACAAATTATTTTATTGCATCGTTTTGCTATATTTGGTTTTCAACCAATTGCTGTTATTGGTGCTACAACAGCAATGATTGGTGATCCAAGTGGTAAAAATAAAGAACGTAATTTATTAGATGAAAATGTGTTACAAACTAATGTTAGAAAAATAAAAGAGCAGTTAGTGACATTATTAAGTTATGAAAATAATGATAATTTAACATCATTAGAATTAATTAAAACATGTAATTTATTAAATGATAAAGAATATGAAACATTAGAGATGATTATTAAAAGTATTAATCCAAATAATCAATATCAACAAACTTTAAGTAGTATTTTAAAAACATTGCCCTTACCTTGAGAAGAATTAGGATTATCAGCATCATTACTAAAAAATTTATATGAAATTTGTAATTTTGATCAAAAGTGAATTACTATGAAAAGTGATTTAAATAATCTTTCCTTTAAACAATTGTTAAATTATTGTGATAGTTATGTAGAAACTTGAATTACATTTTTAAAATTACCATTGGGAACATTAAACAATAAAATTAAGCCAATTAAAATTATTAATAATCAAACATGATTAGGTCCACTAACAATTACAACTTTTTTGCGTGATATTGGTAAGCATTTTAATGTTAATCAAATGTTAGGCAAAGAAATGATTGCTAATCGTTTAAATTCTGGAATTTCTTATACTGAATTTTCTTATATGGTATTACAAGCGTATGATTTTTATCATTTATATGAAAAAGAGCAATGTTATATTCAATCTGGTGGTAGTGATCAATGAGGAAATATTACTTCCGGTTTAGATTTAATTAAAAAACAAAAAGGTGATGAACATTATGCTGCTGGTATTACTATTAATTTATTAACTAAATCTAATGGTGAAAAATTTGGTAAAAGCGAAAAAGGTGCTATATTTTTAAATAGTGAAAAAACTTCACCTTATGAGTTATATCAATTTTTATTTAATCAAGAAGATAAAGATTTGCCTACTTTTTTTAATTCTTTAACTTTATTTAGTGAAGAACAAATAGCAAAAATTTTAGTAATTCATAACAGTGATGTTAAGCAACATTATGGACAAAAGATTTTAGCAGCTTTATTAACAGTATTTATTCATAAATTAAATGGATATTTTAGTGCTATTAATATTACTAATGCTTTTTTCCACGACCGGATTCATCAAATGAAATCATCTGAGATTTTACAGGTTTTAAAAGATGTACCACATTTTAATCTTAATCATAATGAACAAATAATTGATTTTTTAGTTAATAATCAAATTTGTAATTCAAAAAGAATAGCAAGAGAACTAATTATGCAAGGTTCAATTGTTGTTAATGGTGAAAAAATTACCAATATAAATTTTCTTATTAGTAAAAAAAATGCAATTAATAATCAAGTAACAGTTATTAAAAAAGGTAAGCGTCATTATTTTATAGTTGTTCATAAATAAGGAAGGGTATTTAAATATGATATTTATTAATGTTTCTCCATTATTATGGGATATTATTATTTTTGCTATTATTATTTTTGGTATTGTTACTGGTTTTTTTATTGGGGGAAGAGCATTAACATTTATTAGCGCTGGTAATTTACTTAGTATTGGTTTAAATGCCAACATTAAACCAATGTTAATAAATTCTTTTAAAAATATGGTATCACCATGGTTTAGTGACTTTAGCGGTAGTTTTGCTTCATTTAAGAATTTATTAACTGATAATATTGGATTTTTGATATATGCTATTGTTTGAATTATTGGTATTAATATTTTATTTTGAATAATCTATATTATTTTATATTTTGTACTTTTTAATAAAAATAAAATTGAACACAAAGCAATAAATGCTACAGCGGGAATTTTAATTAATTTTATTAGAATGAGTATTTTAGGTAGTATCATAATAATTATGATGGGTACTAGTGTTTTCGGTAATAAAATATTAAGTTATGGTGTTATTAAAAATGAAATACCAACAACTTCTGTTACTCATAAAATATTTAGCAGTATTGATAATAATCTTCCTTTTTTAAATGTTAATGTAACAGACATTAACACCGTTATTGATTTATATCAAAATAGTGAAACATTAAAACAGAGTATAAATGAATTAAAAAATAATACAACTTATGAGGAATGTTACAGTACTGTTGAAAAGTTAAAAATGATAGGTATATTAAGAGTAGATGAAACTGATAAAATTGCTAATGCTCTAAAAGAAATGGAATCAACAGGTGATATCAATGCTAATAAAAAAATAATTATAGAACTCTTGCAACAACACGGAGTTGATAATTTTTTAGATGTTAATTATATGGTATTAGTTTTTAATGCTTATGCTAATATACTTAATTTATATTCGGAAGTAGTACAAGTATTTGATAATAATTTAAAAGATATGCCAAGAATAGATACTACACTTCCAAAAAATATGGGTCGTTATAATCTTTTAAAGCCTAAAATTTCTGCTTTTACTAATTCAATTAAAGATGTAATAGTAAGAGAACATATTATTCAAAATTTAAAAAATATTTATAATCCGTTTTAATAAAAATAAAAAAATAGTTGAGGCATTTAATTTTTACTTATAAATGGAGTAGTAATTTTTCTTTGTGTTTTAAAAAAAATATGATATTATTACCTAGTAATTTAATAAATGTTCTTTCCTAGTATAGATATTTTCTATATTAGGATTTTTATTAAGTTAATTTTAATAAGCAAAGGAAGATAAAGAATATGTTAGATGATTTATTAAGAAAAACATTAGAAAACACACCTAAAGAATATAAGAAAAATATGATTGACAGTTTCAGAATAAATATAGGTAAATTAATTAATAATATTAATGACTATATAGACGTTGAAGAGAAAATTTATAATGCAGAAAGTAAAGCAGGATATTCTGTTTCTTATAATCCTTTTTATATGTTACTTCAACATCGAATTAATATCCAACTATTAAAAGAAATAGTAAATGCTCTTAATAATGTTGATGAATTAGAAAAGTTTAAAAAATTAGAAGAAATATATAAAAGACATATTCCGTAATTAAATTTTTTAAAAGTCAATTAATAATTTTAAAATTTATTTTATAATTTTGTTATTAACAATAAATTTAGAAAAGTGTTGATAAAAATGATTTTTGAAAATTTAAAAAAATTAAAAAATGAAGAATTTTATAGATATTTTGGTATAAAACGTTTTCATTTTAATGAAATGTTAGAAAAATTAATTGAAATAGAAAAATTAGAAAAAAATAAAGGTCGAAAAAATAAACTTTCAGTAGAAGAAAGATTAATGATGACTTTATTATACTGAAAAGAATATTATACTTTTTTTCAAATGAGTATTAAATCTAAAATGAGCCCATCAAGTTGTTTTCGAAATATTACTTGAGTAGAAAATAAACTTAGTAACCACAAAGATTACCAATTTTTAAAAGAAAGATATAAATTAAAAATTGATAAAAAACAAGAAAATTCAAATGAATTTCAATTTTATTTAATTGATTCAACTGAGATTGAAATTGAAAGACCAACTAAAAAAAACTACAGTTAGAATATTTTTCTGGTAAAAGTTGAATGTATTCTATAAAATTTCAAATTGTATATGATTTTTTTAATAAAAAAATTGTTGATATTTTTGCTGATAATGGTAAAGTGCATGATTTTCAAATATTAAAAAATTCAAGATTTGAATTTTCAGAAAAAACAATAATTATTGGTGATTTAGGATATCAAGGTATACAAAATATTTATAAAAATACAATAATACCAATTAAAAGAACTAAAAATAAAAAATTAACTAAACAAGAAAGAAAATACAATAAGATTGTATCTAAAATTAGAATTAAAGTTGAACATGTCTTTGCTTGATTGAAAAGATTCAAAATTTTAGTAAATAAATGTAGAAAATCTAAATTTAGACTTATGTACTTAAGATTTAACTTACTTTGTGAAATTTTTAATAAAATAAAACCATTAAAATAAAAAAAATATTAAAAATATTTTTTTAAAATTTAAATTTTTATCGAGTTAATATAAAAATATTATTAACAATTTTTTGTTTAAAATGTAAACTCATTTTTTAAACTATTTTTTCAAAAAATATTTATTTCTATATTCAATAACACTAAATAGTTTTAAAACAATTTTATTGACAATTAATTAAATTTAATTACGGAATATGTCCAAAGAATTAGTTACTAGAAAAGAAGAAATTGAAGCACCAAATTCAAGATGAAAGAATGCTAATAAATATAAAGAACCTAATAATCCTGACTTACAAACAAGAATTAATCAAATTTTAGAAAATGGTCCAAATGCAAAAGAAGAAAGTATCAACGAAAATATTAATACTATCATTAATTATTTAAAAGTTGAAGAGAAAATTTATAATGCAGAAAAAAATGGAGGTTATATTATTGCTGGTACTCCTTTTTATATGTCAACTTACAGTGATATTACTAAGTTAATTTCTGCAGCATCAACGGCTATTAAAGATGAAGATGAAAGTAGAAAAATTAAGAAATATTGAAAAAAATATATTAGAAATAAGAAATAGAATTGAAGAAAATAATTCTGGCATTTGAAAAAACGCTAATAAATATAAAGAACCTAATAATCCTGACTTACAAACAAGAATTAATCAAATTTTAGAAAATGGTCCATTAACAAGACAACAAAATTTTATTGATGCAGCAAATCAAGAACATATTCTTAATAATAGTAATGCTTCAAATAGTTTTCATAATGTTATATAGTATGAACTTATATTAAGATCATTATTTATAGAGAACATGTAAAAGTTACCCCAAAGGGTAACTTTTACAATATTTTATTTTTTATTAAATCAATAGTATTTTCTACTTGTTTATTATTACTTTCTTTTTTGTCTTTTGTCTTAATAAATCGATAAGTACTAATGATTAAAAAACCTATATAAATTAAATAAGATATCGTTAATACTGATATTAGTAAAATATTGTCATAATAATTTTTAGTAAAAAATGAAAATATGTTACTAAAAATTAAAGGAATTATAGCTATTCATAAAATTAAATATTTCTTTTTGTTTTTACTAATTCCTAATCAGCCAATAGCTGTTATCATAACAGCTATCACAAAAGTAATACTAACTATTTTTTCAGAAATTTCATTTTTAATCATTTTTATTCTTCCTTTACTCATCTATAATTAACATTATATCATTTAATTTAATTAACATAGTGGTTGTAGAAAATTAATTGTTACTTTTGTTTTAAGAAAATTAATTAATAGATAATTAATTTATATTTTATTTTTTCAAAAATAAAAAAAATGATAAATGATTTTATTGATATTTACCATCTAAAAAAATAAATCTGTTATCAATTGATAACAGATTTTAAATTAATTATTAATTTTAAGCACGTCCATATGATTCAACAACTAATGCTTCATTAATATCAGTATTTAGTTCGTCACGTAGTGGATGACGTACATATGTACCAATAAATGTTTTTTTATTGAATTCAATAAATGGTAATGTTGAAGCATTAAGCGCTAATGCTTCAATAATTTTTGCATTTTTTTGTGCTTTTTCAGTAATAGTAATTTTATCTCCTATTTTAACACGATATGAAGGAATATTAACTTTTTTATCATTAACTAAAACATGACCATGATTTACTAATTGACGAGCACCTTTTCTTGTTAAAGATAAACCTAAACGAAAAACAATATTATCTAATCTTGATTCTAAGAATACCAACAAGTTAGTACCAGTAACACCATGAGTTTTTTTTGATTCATCAAATAAATTTTTCATTTGACGAGCATTTAAACCATAAGTGAAACGAATTTTTTGTTTTTCTTGTAATTGTAATCCATAGTTAGAAAGTTTAATTCTTTTTTGACCGTGTTGTCCAGGAGCGAATGTTCGCTTTTTTCCTTTTGCAAATTCTTTACCAGATTCAAGAATTGAGAAGTTTAATCTTCTTGATTTTCTAAAAACCGGACCAGTATATCTTGACATAATAAAAACCTCCTTGGAATTTATACAAACACAAAGAGACTTTAATAAGTTCTCATTAAGATAGTTTACAATTCGCCAGAACAGCACTGGTTACTATTAAGATTAATAGAAAATTCTACTAATAAAAAGAATAATCTTTGAGGGTAAACTATTTGCAACTTAATAATACTTATTTGCTGCTTTCGTGAATGCTTGTTAATTATAGGATAAGTAATGTTATTTGTCAAATATTATTTTTCATTTTTGCAATTAAATATCATTAAATTTTAGTTATTATTATTTTTAAAAAATAATTTAAATTTATATAATAGACTTCTTGCAAAACTATGATATTAATCACATTTTTTAAGTTTAAAAATTTATTTTAATAACACTTTTAATATTTTTTAAAAATTATTGTTCAAAATATGTTTTATTTTTTGTCATTAAAATACAACAAAAATTATTATTTCAAATAAAAAAATAAAATATTAAATTATCAAATATATTTAAATTAATAATTGTAAATTATAAATTGAAGCTATTAGACTTCTTGCAAAACTATGATATTAATCACATTTTTTAAGTTTAAAAATTTATTTTAATAACACTTTTAATATTTTTTAAAAATTATTGTTCAAAATATGTTTTATTTTTTGTCATTAAAATACAACAAAAATTATTATTTCAAATAAAAAAATAAAATATTAAATTATCAAATATATTTAAATTAATAATTGTAAATTATAAATTGAAGCTATTAAATTAAATCTTAATGCAAATTTTTTTCTTCTATTTCGATATTTTTCACTAATAATTTTAAATTTTTTAAGAATCGCAAAAACATGTTCAATAACAACTCTCATTTTTGAAATAGCCTTATTATTTTTCTTTTCTTCTTTAGTTAAAGGGTTTTTCTTTGATTTTCGTTTAGGTAATAAGACATTTTTATGTATGTTTTGTATACCTTGATATCCTAAATCTACTAAAATAGTTGTTTCTGATAAAAATTTCGTTTTTGAATTTTTTAAAATTTTAAAATCATGATTTTTACCATAAGAAAAATAAGAACTTATAATTTTTTTACTATCTTTTTCAATTATGACTTGAGTTTTTATTGTATGTTTTTTCTTTTTTCCTGAATAATATTGTTTTTGACTTTTTTTGGGCGTTGAATAGTACTTTCAGTCACATCAATGATAACTGTTTTATCTTTAAAATTATTATTTAACAGTGATTTTTGCCCATCAAGTTGTTGAAAATCAGGATGTTTTATTAAAGTATTTTCTATTCACTTGATATTCCTATAGCAACTACTTTCACTAATTCCATAACTTTTAGCAATATGAAAATAAGTTCGATACTCTCTTCAATATTCTAAAGTCATTAATAAACGATTTTCTAATGATAATTTATTAGGTGTACCACCATTTTTAAACTTTTTTACTTCTTCTGTCTTTAAAATTTCTAGAATTTTATTAAAAATAATATCATTTATACCAGTTAATCTTAATAATTCTGGATTGTTAATAGTTTTTAATTTATCAAACATCATAGATTACCTATCTTTTTTATTTTTAATTTTATTTTAAAAATTAAATTTTTAATAGATAGGTTTTGCAAGAAGTCTAATATATTATTAAAATTAAAAAAAATATTAAGTATAATAAATTTATGAAATATTTAGGCATTGATTTAGGTAGTAAAACATTAGGGCTTGCTCGTGGTGAAGGAAAAATTGCTTTTTCTTGAAAAACTATTCGTTTCCCAGAGCATGATTTTAATAATGCTATTATCCAACTCCAAAATGCTATTAAAGAATATGATGCTGATATTCTTGTTTTTGGTTACCCTTTAAACATGGATAGCACAGTCGGCCCCAGCGCAAAAATTGTTTTAAATTTTATTGATAAATTTAAATTAACACAAAATAATGATAAACTAAATATTGTTTTACAAGATGAAAGAAGAACTACCTATTCTTCACAGCAAATATTAATTAAATCTAATGTTTTTTCAAATAAAAGAAAACAAGTTAAAGATCAATTGGCTGCTGCTATTATTTTACAATCATACTTTGATAAAATAACTCAATCTTAAATTTTAGGAGATAAATGTGAAATATAAAAAAATTAATTTAATCGCTATCGCTGGCGGCAGTGCTTCAGGAAAAACAACAGTAGCAGAAAAAATTGCTGAAGCTTGTAATAAAAAAAATGTCATTTTTGTACAAATGGATAATTATTATCATGACCTTAGTAACTTAAAAGTTGAAGAAAGAAAAAAAACTAATTTTGATCATCCTAATGCTATTGATATGAATTTATTAATTCATGATTTAGAACAATTATTACTTGGCAATGCTATTGAAGAGCCTATTTATGATTTTAAAATCAATAGTCGCAGTAAAAACACTGAGATTATTGGTCCGGGTGATGTTATCATTCTGGATGGTATTTTGCTTTAGAAAATCCTATTATTCGTGAATTATCTACTATCAAAATTTTTGTTGATACTGATAGTGATACTAGACTACTAAGAAGAATTAAACGAGATGTTAGTTTTAGAAATCGTACTCTTGACAGTGTTTTACAACAATATGCATTAACTATTAAACCTATGCATGATGCTTTTGTTGAGCCAACTAAACGTTATGCTGATATTATTATTCCTTTTGATTTTCATAATACTGTAGCTATTGATATTATTGCTACTAAAATTAAAGCAATTATTAAATAATTGCTTTAAGCTTTAATTTTTAAAATAACAATAAAATGCATCTTAAAGATGGATTTTTAAATTGTTTTTTATTATTTTTTTAAGTTAACAAGAAGATTATCAACTTAAATAATCAATTTTATTGAGGCTTTTATGTAATCTGTGTATCTTTGTTTTACAAAAGACATATTCCGTAATTAAATTTTTTAAAAGTCAATTAATAATTTTAAAATTTATTTTATAATTTTGTTATTAACAATAAATTTAGAAAAGTGTTGATAAAAATGATTTTTGAAAATTTAAAAAAATTAAAAAATGAAGAATTTTATAGATATTTTGGTATAAAACGTTTTCATTTTAATGAAATGTTAGAAAAATTAATTGAAATAGAAAAATTAGAAAAAAATAAAGGTCGAAAAAATAAACTTTCAGTAGAAGAAAGATTAATGATGACTTTATTATACTGAAAAGAATATTATACTTTTTTTCAAATGAGTATTAAATCTAAAATGAGCCCATCAAGTTGTTTTCGAAATATTACTTGAGTAGAAAATAAACTTAGTAACCACAAAGATTACCAATTTTTAAAAGAAAGATATAAATTAAAAATTGATAAAAAACAAGAAAATTCAAATGAATTTCAATTTTATTTAATTGATTCAACTGAGATTGAAATTGAAAGACCAACTAAAAAAAACTACAGTTAGAATATTTTTCTGGTAAAAGTTGAATGTATTCTATAAAATTTCAAATTGTATATGATTTTTTTAATAAAAAAATTGTTGATATTTTTGCTGATAATGGTAAAGTGCATGATTTTCAAATATTAAAAAATTCAAATCTTGAATTTTCAGAAAAAACAATAATTATTGGTGATTTAGGATATCAAGGTATACAAAATATTTATAAAAATACAATAATACCAATTAAAAGAACTAAAAATAAAAAATTAACTAAACAAGAAAGAAAATACAATAAGATTGTATCTAAAATTAGAATTAAAGTTGAACATGTCTTTGCTTGATTGAAAAGATTCAAAATTTTAGTAAATAAATGTAGAAAATCTAAATTTAGACTTATGTACTTAAGATTTAACTTACTTTGTGAAATTTTTAATAAAATAAAACCATTAAAATAAAAAAAATATTAAAAATATTTTTTTAAAATTTAAATTTTTATCGAGTTAATATAAAAATATTATTAACAATTTTTTGTTTAAAATGTAAACTCATTTTTTAAACTATTTTTTCAAAAAATATTTATTTCTATATTCAATAACACTAAATAGTTTTAAAACAATTTTATTGACAATTAATTAAATTTAATTACGGAATATGTCCAAAGTACTAGTTTAGATTAATTCTATTTTCAAATTTTATCATAAAATGAGCAATTGCTGTATTTCAATTTTGAATGGGCATTGTTCATTTTTTTGTTATATTTTCAATTGCTAAATAAAATATTTTAAAAACTGCCATATCATTAGGAAAAACTTTTTTATTTCTGATAACTTTTCGTAATTGACTATTTACAGATTCAATAGCATTTGTTGTATAAATAACTCTTTTGATTTCTGTAGGATAACTAATAAAAACCATTAAATTATCTCAATTTTTATATCAAGATTTAGCAATTTGAGGATATTGTTTATTTCACTTATTTTCAAAGGATTCTAAAGCCTGCATTGCTTGTTCTTCACTACATGCAGTATAAATTGGTTTTAAATCTGCAACTAGAGATTTTCTATGCTTATATGAGACATATTTCAAACTATTTCTAATTTGATGAACTATGCATAATTGATGTTCTGTTTTAAGATAAACTGATTGTATTGCTTCTGACATGCCTGTTAAATTATCACTGCAGGCAATAAGAATATCATTTAAGCCACGATTTTTCATTTCTGTTAAATTTGCTAATCAAAATTTAGCACCTTCATTTTCACTAATTCATAAACCTAAAAGATCTTTTTTACCTTCTAAATCAACTCCTAAAGCTATATAAACTGATTTATTAATAATCCTTTTATCTTGTCGTACTTTCACTACTATGCAATCAAAATAAACAATCGGATAGACACTTTCTAATGGTCGATTTTGCCATGCTTTTACATCATCAATAACATCATCAGTAATTTGACTAATAACACTTTCACTAATATCAGCACCATGATATAACTCTTGTAATTGCATTCTAATATCTGATAATGTCATACCTTTTGCATATAAAGAAAGAACTTGTTGATCAAAACCATCAAATCTTCTTTGTCTTTTTGCAACTATTATAGGATTAAAATTACTATTGCGATCTCGTGGTACATCAATCTCAATTTTACCTTGTTGAGTTATTATTTTTTTTGAACTTATACCATTACGAGCATTGTCACTATTACTATGTTGATTCTTTTCATATCCCAAATAATTTTGCATCTCAGAATTCAACATTTTTTCTACTAATCTTTTTGTTAATTCTTTATACAATCCTCCCTCTTTAAAAACTGTTGTTAAATCTTCAGTATTTTCTAATAATAAATCTACTGCTTTTGATATTGGATCATTATTATTAATATTTTGCTTTTTAGCCATCTGTAACTCACTCTTTCTAGTCATTTAATTATATTTACTAGAATTAATTAAACATAGTTATTTTTGTAAGTTACACAGATTACTAAACATTACCGCAAATTTTTTTCTTCTATTTCGATATTTTTCACTAATAATTTTAAATTTTTTAAGAATCGCAAAAACATGTTCAATAACAACTCTCATTTTTGAAATAGCCTTATTATTTTTCTTTTCTTCTTTAGTTAAAGGGTTTTTCTTTGATTTTCGTTTAGCTAATAAGACATTTTTATGTATGTTTTGTATACCTTGATATCCTAAATCTACTAAAATAGTTGTTTCTGATAAAAATTTCGTTTTTGAATTTTTTAAAATTTTAAAATCATGATTTTTACCATAAGAAAAATAAGAACTTATAATTTTTTTACTATCTTTTTCAATTATGACTTGAGTTTTTATTGTATGTTTTTTCTTTTTTCCTGAATAATATTCTTTTTGACTTTTTTTGGGCGTTGAATAGTACTTTCAGTCACATCAATGATAACTGTTTTATCTTTAAAATTATTATTTAACAGTGATTTTTGCCCATCAAGTTGTTGAAAATCAGGATGTTTTATTAAAGTATTTTCTATTCACTTGCTATTCCTATAGCAACTACTTTCACTAATTCCATAACTTTTAGCAATATGAAAATAAGTTCGATACTCTCTTCAATATTTTAAAGTCATTAATAAACGATTTTCTAATGATAATTTATTAGGTGTACCACCATTTTTAAACTTTTTTACTTCTTCTGTCTTTAAAATTTCTAGAATTTTATTAAAAATAATATCATTTATACCAGTTAATCTTAATAATTCTGGATTGTTAATAGTTTTTAATTTATCAAACATCATAGATTACCTATCTTTTTTATTTTTAATTTTATTTTAAAAATTAAATTTTTAATAGATAGGTTTTGCAAGAAGTCTAATAAAATTTAGTATTTAATTTAAAAAAGTTAGTTATTGAATTTTGGTATTTTTTTGTCATCAGTTATTCCTGAATTCCAGAAAAAGTCAATAAACACTCCATTAATGCACTAATATTTTTTATAAAACTAAGATAAGTAGGGTAAAATTATTGCAATTTTTCCAAAAATATTTATCAAAAAAATAAAAAACTTATATAGAGTATGAATATATTTTTCAAAAAAAACTGAAAATATAAATTATTTCTAAAAATAATAACAAATTTCCTTGCAATTTAAATATTATTTGTTATTATTCTTATAAGGATTTAGATAGCCTAGGTCCTTTAAAATTAAGGTAATATATCAAAACATTATTCAATTATAATATTTTTAAATATAAAAAATTTAAAATTAATCTAAAACCCCTAATTTAAACTCTATAACCCCAATAACCTTAAGTTTTATTTATAAATAACCCCCCCTTTTTTTTTATAAATGACATATTACCTTAGCAATAATTCTTGTGTAGACAAGAGCTGAAAAGCTCTTGTTTTTTATATATAAAAAAAATGAATTTAAAAATTAAAAATTGAATGTTATAATAAATATTAAGGATATTTATAAATATCCTTAATATTTAAATAATTAAGTTACAGAACTCTAATCACTATAAATATAATAATTCTCTTAAAATTAACCCTAAAACCTTATATTTATAATGTTTTCTACACAATTAAATCTGTAACTTAATTATTGTTCGATAGCAAGAAAAAAATCTTGTTTTTTTTATATGCTAATTTTTTAATTTTATATGAAGTTATACTTACTTATTGTTATAATAATTTTATGAAATTAGGTGAATAAATGAAAAAAGCATTAATTATTGATGGTAACAATTTATTATTTAAAGCATATTATGCTACTGCATACCAAGGAGTTAATCTACATTCGTTACAGGGTATTCCAACTAATGCCGTCTATGCTTTTATTAGAATGTTGACTAAGTACTTAAAATCTAACAACTATGCTAGTGTTTTTGTTGCATTTGATGCTGGTCGTAAAACATTTCGTCATGAAACTTTAGTAACATATAAAGGAAAAAGAAGTGAAACTCCGGTTGAGTTAATTGAACAATTTAATTTAGTTAAAATTTTTTTAGACTTAGCACAAATTCCTTGGGGACAAATAAATAATTATGAAGCTGATGATATTATTGGCAGCATTGTTAAAAATAAAATTGCTAGTAATTATCAAATTGATATTATGAGTAGTGATAAAGATTTATTACAACTATTAGATAACAATATTAAAATTCTTAATCCACAAAAAGGGATGAGTGATTTAAAGGTTATTACTATTTCTACATTTCAATCAGAATATGAATTATTACCTTATCAAGTTACCGATTTAAAGGGATTAATGGGTGATAGTTCTGATAATTTACCTGGCATTAAAGGAATTGGTCAAAAAACTGCTATTAGTTTATTAAAAGAATATGACACATTAGAAAACATTATTGAAAATGTAGAACAATTAAAACCAAATGTTAGTAAACTAATTAAACTTAACTTTAATAATGGTATTATTTGTAAACAACTAGCACAACTTAATTTAAATACACCAATTACTGGTAATTTAGAAACGTTTAATTATAATGTTGAAAATTTAAATAATGAAAAGTTACAAGACTTTTACAAACAATATAATATGAACTCTTTATTAACACAAGACACTAATCCTAAAACTAATAAAAATAGTACATCTCACGTTCAAATTATAAATAAGTGAAGTCAAGAATGAAATTGTGATTCAAATTACTTATGATTAGAAATTTTTGGTGATAATTATAATCGCGATAATATTATTGCTTTTGGTATTAAAAATGAAAAAGGAACATTTTATATTAATAAAATTAATGCAATTAATTGTTCTAATTTTCAACATTTCTTACAAAATAAAAAACTACAAAAAATAACTTGAGATTTAAAAAAGGTTATTATCGCAGGACTACGTTTAAAATTAATAATAAATAATATTATTTTTGACCATATGTTAGCTGCTTACCTTCTTTATGCTAATGAAAAAATATTACCAGAAAACATTGCTGTTATGCTCAATGTCAATGTTAAAGATAATTTAAGCGCTGATGATTTCTATGGCAAAGGTATTAAAAAAAATATTCCCAATGATGAAAAAGAAATAGCTATTTTTTTAGAAAAAAAATTAAATTTTTTAACAGATTCTCATCTCATTCTTATAAAAAAATTAAAAGATACTAATAACTGAAATTTATATCAAGAGATTGAACTACCTGCTGCTTTTGTATTAGTAAATATGGAGTGTAATGGTGTTAACATTGATCAAAAAAAATTAAAACTACTAACTAATAAAACTTTACTAAAAATCCAAGATTTAGAATTACAAATTAAAAAAGAAAGTAATAGTAATTTAAATCCAAATTCACCAAAACAAATTAGTGAATACTTATTTAAAGAATTAAAATTACCTAATTATAAAAAAGGTAGTACTGCTTTTGAAGTTTTAATTAGTTTAAAAAATCAACATCCAATCATCGATATTCTTTTAGAATATCGTAAATTACAAAAATTATATTCCACTTACTTACTTGGTTTACAAAAATATATTTTTGATGATGGTAAAATTCATAGCATTTATAATCAAGTACAAACCAGTACTGGCAGGTTATCTTCATTAGATCCTAATATGCAAAATATTAGTATTCGCGATAAAGAACAAAGAGAAGTTCGCAAAATTTTTATTCCAAGCAAACCACATACTAAAATACTATCCTGTGATTATTCGCAAATTGAATTAAGAATATTAGCTCATATTAGTGAAGATGAAAATTTAATTAAAGCTTTTCAACAAAAGTATGATATTCATCGCGAAACTGCAAGTAAAATATTAAATATACCTTTAGCAGAAGTTACTAACGAACAAAGACAAAATGCAAAAGCTATTAATTTTGGCATTGTTTATGGCATTTCTAGTTTTGGTTTATCACAACAAATAGGAATTAAAGTTGAAGATGCTAAAATATTTATTAATAAATATTTTTCGGTTTTTCCAAAAATTAAAAGTTATATTAATAATATAATTGATTTTTGTGAAAAAAATGGATACGTTCAAACAATTTTTAATCGTAGAAGAGAAGTAATGGAAATTACAAATAAAAATAAGGTGATTCAAAATTTTGGTAAACGAATAGCAATGAACATGCCAATTCAAGGTAGTGCTGCTGATATTTTAAAATTAGCAATGAATAAAATTTATGAAGAAATAAAAAAACAAAATATTGATGCAATATTAATTGCACAAATTCATGATGAATTAATTTTTGAAGTTGAAGATAATAAAGTTAATGATGTTATTACTAAAATTACTAAAATTATGTCTAATGTTACTAAATTAAAAGTTCCCTTATTAATTAATACTAGTATTGGTGATAACTGATTTGAATTAAAATAAATTTTTAAAAATTTATTAATATTTAAAATAAATTAGTTTATTATATTTTATTGGAAGGAAAATAAAAATGCCAGAATTACCCGAAGTTGAAACTGTTCGCAAAACTTTACAACCACTTTTAACTAATCATAAAATTATTGGTGTTAGAATTCTTTTAAATAAAATTATCAAAACACCAAGTATTGAACAATTCACAAAACAAATTATTGGACAAACAATAAATGATGTTCAAAGAGTTGGTAAATTATTAATATTTATATTAGATGATTATGTATTATTAAGTCATTTACGAATGGAAGGAAAATATTATTTTCAACAAAATAATCAATCAATAAATTGAAAAAATGTCTTATTAATATTAGAATTAGACAATAAATACGAATTAAGATATCATGACACAAGACAGTTTGGAACCTTTCATTTGCAAACTAAAAATGAATATCAAAACATAAAACCTTATATTAATATTGGTCCAGAACCTTTTAATAAAAATGTTACTGCTGAATATTTAAAAAATAAATGAAAAAATAAAAGTCAAAGTATTAAAGCAACATTATTAGAACAAAATGTTATGAGTGGTTTAGGAAATATTTATGCAGATGAAGTATTATTTTATGCTAGTATTCATCCACAAAGTATTACTAAAAATTTAACACTTAAACAATTACAAGAAATCATTAATAAAGCAAGATTTGTGCTTGATAAATCAATAAAACTTGGTGGATCAACAATTAGTAGTTATACTTCAAGCCTTGGTGTAACAGGTTACTATCAACAAGAATTACAAGTTCATACTAGAGCAAAAATGCCTTGTTTTAAATGCCATACTATTATCAAAAAAATAAAAATAAACCTTCGCGGAACTTACTTTTGTAATCACTGTCAAATTAAATATTAACTGTGGAAAACTCAAAAGTATATATTAATAAAGAATATTTTTAATAAAAAAAAGTGGAATAAATGTGGATAAGTATGTGTTTTAATCATTTCACTTTATTTATATTCTTTATGTGCATATAATTATCATACCATGAAAGAAATGGATAGTAAAAAGAAAGTTAGGGAATGAATATGAACAAAACAATAAATGATATTGATATTTTTAAGTTGAACCAATCAGAATATATTAGTAACGAAGATTACCAAATTTTATTTATGTTATATCAACCAATAATTGGTATTGAAGCAATAAATTTATATTTAACTTTAGTTCAAGAAAAGTTATTAACAAAACGTATTAATCTTGATTTCAATCATGGACGAATTAAATCTTTATTAAAAATAACTTCCACTCAATTACTTGTTGCTTTCCAACAACTTGAATCTGTTAACCTTATTAATACTTACTACTATTCTTTAAAATCTACTTACATTTATCAATTGTGTTCTCCCTTATCTGCTGATGATTTTTTTGCTAATACCCATTTAAACTCAGAACTACTTAAACAATTAGGAACTTTAAATTACGAAAGACAAAAATTTTATTTTTTGAAAAATGATATTGAAATTACAGAAAATTATGTTAATATTACTCAACAGGAAAATACTATCCCTCAATCTTTAAAATTAAAAACAGCACTTAATAATATTTATGCTAAACAAGAACAAACATCAATTTCTAGACCAATTTATTCATTTCAAAATAAAAACCAAATTAACACTATGAAAGTTAATTTAAATTCTAATGGTAATACAATTATATCTAAAGATAATTCTGATGTTATTAATACCACATTAAATTTAATGCAACAAAAATTACCTGAAGAATATTTAAAAAATTTAACTGGTAAAATACCAACTGATAAATTAAAAACAACACTAGAAATATTAACTAATAACTTTCAATTAAATAATGCTGTAATTAACTGCTTAATTGAATACGTTTGATTTAAAAATAATAAACGTTTAGAACCAAACTATATTATTAAAATTGCTGAAACATTTCAAGAAAATCAAATTAATAGTATTGATGACGCTTTATCTCATTTAAAACTTGCTTATGCTCGTAGCAAAAAAAATCCACAGCAACAATTTCAACAAGAATCATTATGATCTACTACAGAACAATCAACAACAAATAATTTCAATAAAAAATTAATTAAAAAATATAAGGTTGATAATATTAATAAAAAAGATATAACATTAACTCAAGAAGAAATAAATAATATTTTAAAGGAATTTGATGCTCATTAATTTAATTATTAAAAAACAATATTATTAAGTAAGGAAATGATTATCATGAAACTTAAAGCGACAACTATCTTAAAAGAAAACATTAACAATGCTGAACTTCATGACTTTATTAAAAAAAGCAACTTAACTAACAGCAAACTAGAATCATATGTTGATTTATTAAAAACTTATATTGATAGCTACAATTTATGTAAAAAACGAGAGAATCTTAGCAAATGTCTACAAAATGTTAAAGGATATCGTTATAAACTAGTAATGTTACCTAATCAAAAAATAAGTTTAGTACTAACGGATTGTCTTCATTCTATTAATAGATCTGTCCAACAACAAGTACATAATAATTTTTTAATTAAATACTATGATGATAAACTTTTATCACTTTCATGAAGTAAAAATTTTAATGCCTCAACTAATGCAAGAAAAGAAATCATCCAGTATTTACATCAATCTTTAAAACACAAAAGTTATCAAGGTTTATACTTATATGGTGACACAGGTAGTGGCAAAACTTTTATTTTTATCTTATTTGCAAATAAATTAATTCAAAAAAATCAAACTGTTTGTTTTATTGTATGACCTGAATTTGTTATGGACATTAAAAAAAGTTTTAAAAATGATACTGATACTAATCAGCAAATTGAACAATTAAAATCATGTGACTTATTATTTATTGATGATTTAGGCGGTGAAACTGTTAGCGCTTGAGAGCGTGATGAATTATTATTTAGTATTCTTAATGCACGAATTTTACCATTAAAAACTACATTTATTAATTCTAACTATAGTATTAGTGAACTATATCAACATTATTATTTAAAAAATAGTAAATCAGAAGAAATTAAAGTTAAACGTTTATTAGAACGTATTCAAACTTTAACTATACCAATTGAATTAACTATTGAAGAATCACAAACTACCATTGAAAATAATAATAATATTGACAATATTAATAATGAAATAGAATATATACCAATATAAATTTCATAAAAAAATAAAATAATGAAAACTATAATTAAAATAAAGGAAATAATTTACTAATAAAATAAATGTTTTATAAATAAATCCATATTTTATGACAAATATTAACAATATTTGTTTATAATATACCTAGTCATTAATCAATATAAAAAACAAACACATAAAAGGAGTGACTTAATAATGGCAATTAAAATTGCAATTAATGGATTTGGGCGCATTGGCCGCCTTGCCTTTCGTCAATTATTTGACAAAAAAGAAATTGATATTGTTGCTATCAATGATTTAGGAAATGTAGAAGCTCTAGCATATCTATTACAATATGATTCAGCACATAGAACTTGAAAACATGCAAAAATCAAAGCAGACAAATCAAAAAATACTATTAATGTTGATGGTAAAATAATTAAAGTTTGTCAAGAAAAAGACCCAAAAGCATTACCATGAAAAGCCAATGATGTTGATATCGTAATTGAAGCAACTGGACGTTTTACAACAAAAGAATTAGCACAAGCACATATTGATGCTGGAGCTAAAAAAGTTGTGATTTCAGCACCCGCTAAAGGAGACTTAAAAACTATTGTTTATAATGTTAACCATGATATTCTAAAAAATACTGATAATATTATTTCTGGTGCTTCATGTACTACTAATTGTCTTGCTCCTGTTGTTCATGCTCTAGAATCAGAATTTGGAATTATTAAGGGATGAATGACAACAGTTCATGCTGCAACTAATGACCAACGTTTACTAGACTTAGAACATTCAGATTTTAGAAGAGGACGTAGTGCTATGTCTAATATTGTTCCTGCAGCTACAGGTGCTGCTGCAGCTATTGGTTTAGTTATCCCTTCTGTTAAAGGAAAACTAGATGGTTCAGCAATGCGTGTTCCAATTATTACTGGTTCAATTGTTGATTTAACAATTGAATTAAAGAAAAATGTTACTGTTGAACAAGTTAATGCAGCAATGAAAAAACATAGTAGCGAATCATTTGCTTATAATGAAGATCCAATTGTTTCAACTGATATTATTGGTTCAAGTTTTGGTTCAATTTTTGATGCAACATTAACAAAAGTTATTGAAGTTGAAGGCAAACAAATTGTTAAAGTTTTTGCTTGATATGATAATGAAATGTCATATGTATCGCAATTAGTAAGAACAGTAATACACTTAGCAAAGCTAAAATAATTTTTAAATAGTTTAATTAAAATATTAAACTACAAAAATGCATCTTACCAATTACAAGATGCATTTTTATTAATAGCTTTAAAAATATATTAAAATTATAATATGAAAAAAGGAGATGAAAATTATATGAATAAAAAAACATTAAAGGATCTTGATTTTAAAAATAAAAAAGTTATTGTTCGTTTTGACTTCAATGTACCATTAGAAAATGGTAAAATTACCGATGATACAAGAATAAAAGCAAGCATCGAAACTATTAAGTATTTACAAAATCAAGATGCAAAAATAATCATGTTATCACATCTTGGAAGAATTAAATCTGAGGCTGATAAAGCGAAGAATACTTTAGCACCTGTTGCAAAAAGACTAACTGAAATCTTAAAAGAAAATGTAATATTCATTAATGAAACTCGTGGTACAAATCTTGAAACAGCTATTAATAATCGTAAAAACAAAGAATTACTTTTAATAGAAAATACTCGTTTTGAAGATTTAAATGGTAATAAAGAATCTACTAATAATCCCGAATTAGGTAAATATTGAGCACATTTAGGTGATGTATTTGTTAATGATGCTTTTGGTACTGCACACCGTGCTCATGCATCTAACGTTGGTATTGCTACTAATATCAAAAATAGTTGTGTTGGTTTATTAATCGAAAAAGAATTAACAATGCTTAATAAAATCACTGTTAATCCAGAACATCCTTTCATAGCAGTACTTGGTGGTGCTAAAGTATCAGATAAAATTGATGTTATCAAACAATTATTAACAAAAGCTGATAAAGTTCTTGTTGGTGGTGGTATGGCTTATACTTTTATGAAAGCATTGAATTATAAAATTGGTGATTCATTATTAGAAAAAGATAAAATTGATATTGCTAAAGAAATTATTGAATTAGGAAAAGAAAAATTAATACTACCTATTGACTTTGTAATTGCTCCGGAATTTAAGGATATCAAAGGTAAAATTACTAATAATGAAAACATTGATGATGGATATGAAGGAATGGATATTGGTCCAAAAACAATTAAATTATTTGAAAATAGTTTAATTAATGCTAAAACTGTTTTTTGAAATGGACCATTAGGAGTTTTTGAAATGAGTAACTTTGTTAATGGAACAAAAAATATTTGTAAAACTATTTCACAATTAAAAGGTGCATTTACACTAATTGGTGGTGGTGATAGTGCAGCAGCAGCAGTTAAATTTGGATATGAAAATAAATTTAGCCATATTTCAACTGGTGGAGGTGCTTCATTAGAATATCTAGAAGGTAAGGATTTACCTGGTATTAATGCTATAGAAAATAAATAGTGAAAATATATGATTACTCAAGATCAAACAACAAGTGTTTTTATTCTTATTAGTTTATTTTTAATTACGATGGTTTTAATATTTCAATTATTCCAATTTATTTTTTGATTAATTATTATTTTAAAAACTAAAAAAAATGATACTAAATTAAAACCTAGCTATCAACAAGCATTATCCAATGAAAATATTAATTGTCAAATAGTTAAAAGTAAATTTACTTTTAAATATCTTAACTATAATTTTAAAAAAAATATTTTAAAATTAAAAAGTCGTGATTTTAATGAAACTACTACTTGAAATAAATATCAAACTTTAAGTAGTGTACTTGTTATTAAGTGAAAAAATAATTCTCAAAAATGAAGTAATTTAGCTCTACCAATTATTAATTTATTTTTTATAAATAGTGTTATTATTACTATTATTTGTGCTTTATTATATTACATTCCAGTTCAAAATAATAATATTAACAAGGAAATCTTAGCAATTTTTAGTTTCCTTAGCTTACTTATTATTACTATGAGTTGATTATTTTGAACAATGTTTTATGAAAAATTTCGTAAACAATTAATGACATTAAATACAGAATTAAATTATAGTGAACAAAAAACTATTAAATATATTACCCTATTTAAATCTTGTTTTCCATTTTCTGATTTAATGTTTTAATTAAAATAATTTTATTTTAATTAAGTATCAAATTTACACTTGTGGTAAAAATTGATACTTTTTTTATTATTTTTAATTAAATTTAAACTTAATATTTATTAATAAATGATTATTAAATAAATTTCTATTATCTAAAATACAAACCAAAAATAAACCTAGTAATTATAGCGATAAAACTATAATATACATTTAAATTTCATTTACAAAAGTATAGTAATCTTGCTTTAAATTATATACCATGTTTATTATTATAAAAGCATTATAAAAGCAAATATCCTAAGAAAAATAAAAAAATGTTAAAATAAATACATAATTTTAGATATATTTTTATTAATTATTATTTTGAAAGGGGTGTTAAAATGAAATATTTTAATCCAAGTTTTTTATTTAAATTATGAATATTAATTATTCCATTATTTCATAATGAAAAACAAAAAGTACAATCTATGCCAATAAAATCATTAACTAACCCAACAACCTTACAAGAATCATTAACCAATTTACAAGAACTACCAATTAATTTAAAACAAGCCGAAATTTTTAATCATAAACATCGTCATAAAAAACATAAAAAAAGAAATATTAATAGTAACTTAAAAAATTCAACATTTTTTAATGGTACATGTACAAATGAAGAAACTACTTTCGTAAAATTAATTAGGGAGATTGTCAAAAATCCGGAATAAATTAATTCATATAGTCTTATTATTATGTTAGACAAGAAATAATTTGGATTTTTATGAAATTGTATTTAAATAATATAATTTTTTTAAATTAAATGCAACTAAAATACTTATAATTAAGTTTATTAAGTGTTAAACTTATGAAATAATGTTAAGGAGAATTTAAAAATGAAAATTAAAACACTGAAAAAATTACAGTTAATAACTGTATTACTATTTATTTTAAGCATTTTAACTTTAATTATAGGATTAATATTAATAGATTTTAGTCACTTTAATCTTTTTTATTTTGATAAAAATTTAAATTGTATTAATGGATTTAAAATGTTAAAACATTTTCAATTAAGTGTTATCATAGAGCATTCTGCAAAATATTTTTATAATCTTGGAACTCATCATATTAAAGAAAATTATTATGAATGAACTGAATTACGAAGTGGAATTTTTTTGGTTTTAATTTTAGTTCCAATTTTATTTTTTATAACTATGTTATTTACTTTTTTCATTATTGGTTTAAAAATAAAAATAAAAAATAATAATTTTTGAGATGCTATTCAAAATTGCGAAATAATCAATAATTACTATATTCATTAAATTATGTTTCTAAATTTATTTTGTTACATTTAAAAATAACCATTTTAATGTAAATACTAATATTATATGTTCTATTACCAAGCATTTCTTTTAAAACATGTCAAATATTAGTTTCAGTAAAGCAACCTATATTTCACTTTGCACCTTGATTTTCAATACCTTGTTTATTATTTTTAAAATACTGTTTTTTTAATTTTTTATGATTATCTAATTCTTTATATAAATAGTTAATTAATTCATCATATTGACCATTATTAATTAAATTTTTATAATGATTATATTCTTCTAAATATTTTTCTTTATTTCCAGCCATTATTCCAAGATATAATGTTCTAATTAAATGGCATTTATCTAAAACAAACTGTGCACCTAAATAATCAGCAACTTCTTTAATTCATCCTGCACTATCACCGCAAATAATAATTTTTGCTTGTTCAATATTTTCATAAAATTTTTGACAATGTTCTTTAACAAATTCAGCAGTTTTTTTAACTCCAATTTTTGTTTTTGTTGCTCTAATAATCGCTTTTACTCTTTTATTTTGTACTTTGTGATTAATATTATCTGTATATGTTACTATTAATCGCATAGAGTGTTTTATACCTTTACGTTTAAAATTTCAAAATTTTCGATGTCCATCATCAATTGCTACAAAAATAGGTTGATTTTTTTCTAATTTTACTTTTTCTGGATTTGCTTCAATTACTTCTAAATTTTTAAAAATTCTATGAACAGTACTAACACTAATACCTGCTTTTTTACAAATAGCACAAATATCATGATATCTTTTTCCATCAGCAAAATATTCAATAATAGTTTGTTCAACATCTTCACCAATTCTTTTATATTTATGTAATTTTAGTCATTCATCAACTAAACAAACACGAACTCATTTTTGTAATTCTTCATTAAAATATTCATAAATTCTTCTTTTATAAGTTACCATTCCATATAATGTTTTTCTTGTTCGATATTGATAATCAACAATTTTATATTTCTTTTTATCTCTTGTTTTAAATATTCTTCAATCTCATTTTTCTAATTTATTTGTTATATGTTCTAAAACTAGTTTATCAATTTTGGCATATTGTTCTCTAAAATTTCATTTATAATTAAAATCCATATTATTCTCCTAACTATTTTTTAAAAATCTAAATTTATTGTAAATATTTTTAAAATATTAATTTACTTGTTTATTATATAAATATATAAGTGTAATTTAAAATTAAATAAAAATTATTTAAAAAACAACTTTCATATTTAACATATAATAAACAATTTCAATATAATTAATAGTATAGGTCTCATAAAATAAACGCCTTGTATTTAGCCATTATTTTGAATTTAAAAGCATACTTGTAAAAATTATCAAAAATAGTACAATTTAGAAGTAAAATTAAGGAAAAAAGAAGAATTTAAATGAGTACAAGGTGTAAAACAAGAAAAAAAGTAAAAAAAATAAAAAAACAAAATAAATTTAAAAATCAAAATTGTGATTTGTTAATAAATAAAGTAAATAAATATAAAGAAGAAAATACTAATCTTATTTTTTTGTCAAAAAATGTTGTGTCCACAAGAATGAAGTAATGTTATAGAAATTAAAGAACTTGGAAAATTTTTTTCTGCTTTGAGCATGCAGATGATTTTGAAGAAAAAGAATTACCAAAAATTTTAGATAATTTACCTGATGAAAAACTTGAAAAAATTATTAAAGCAAATCAAGAATAATTTTTAAATCCATATAAAAATGTAATTAGAGGTAAAAATAATGCTAGTGTAAAAAAAAGCATCTTCACATTTGCTATATAATAAACAAGTTGAATATCATTAATAGTATAGGTATCACAAAATAAACGCCTTGTATTTAGCCGTTATTTTTCATTTAAAAGCATACTTGTAAAAATAATCAAAAATAGTACAATTTATAAGTAAAATCAAGGAAAAAAGGAGTAATTTAAGATGAAAACATGAATAAAAACAAATTTTCAAAAAATAGCATTATCATTTGCTGTAATAACTGGTGTTACCGGTTTAATCTTAGGAATAGTTTCGTATAATAAAACTAATCAATTAACATATTTTTTTGATTACGACCATGAAGCGCACTGGGGGGGCAATAATTTGAGCAAGACCAGTAAGTAATAAACATAAAATTACTCTTTACTGAGCATCAAATAAATTAACTGATGACGCAGTAAAATGAGATGGTATTTATCCAGATGGATATGTTGATAATTAAATCTCTAGATTTATATAAGAAATATTTTCATTATATTTATCAAATAAATTAATATTTTTTAAATTTATTTCTTGTTTATCTGTTACTAAAATTAAATCATAATTACCAGCACCAAATACTCCGCTAACTTCAATCCGATTTAAATTGTTAATCGGATTTTCAATTTGTAATTCAAAATAATTATTATTATCAATTTGTGAAATTTCTTTATAAAATTCTAATTTAGAAAATAATTGATATTTATTTGAACCATATAAATTTAAAAAACTTTCTAATTTATTTTTATCAATTACTAATCGTGTAAAATATTTACCATATTCACCATTACCTAGTGTTCAATCTGCCGGAATTAATGATGGTATATTATTGCTTTCTAATTCATTACTTATGGATAGTCAGTTAAATTGATTATCATCTAATTTCAATAACTCATTTTGACTAATGTCATTGTTTTTTATTTTAATATTATTGATATCTGTAAAATCAAAATATGCAGATTTTAATACTACTTTTATATCTTTAAATTCTCAGACCTTATCGGGTGTAGAATGTATAGGATTTGATTTTAATTCAAAATAATAAGGTAATAATAATTTATAGTCATCGTTTAAACCATTATTAATAGACATAGTTGAATAAATATTTTTGATAGCATTATAACTACTTGTTTTAATATTTTAACTTGTGGTAAATTTGTATATTTAGGATAATCTAATTCTCATTGTTTAAATAAATTAGTAATAACTTCATTTGGTTTTTGTCTCTCAAACTTAGCACGCATTTTATCTAAATCATTCATTTCTTTTAAAACATTACTTAATGATGCACCATCAAAGTTTCGATTATAAGTATATGTATAAGTTAGCATATCTAATAATACTTTTTGTAAACTATCAATTGGTGGTTTATCATTTATTTCAATTTCAATATCATTAAAGTTCTGTGATAATTCAATAGCAATATATTTACTAGGATATGGTGGGGTTGGTTCTCTATGACTATATAATAGACTTCTTGCAAAACTATGATATTAATCACATTTTTTAAGTTTAAAAATTTATTTTAATAACACTTTTAATATTTTTTAAAAATTATTGTTCAAAATATGTTTTATTTTTTGTCATTAAAATACAACAAAAATTATTATTTCAAATAAAAAAATAAAATATTAAATTATCAAATATATTTAAATTAATAATTGTAAATTATAAATTGAAGCTATTAAATTAAATCTTAATGCAAATTTTTTTCTTCTATTTCGATATTTTTCACTAATAATTTTAAATTTTTTAAGAATCGCAAAAACATGTTCAATAACAACTCTCATTTTTGAAATAGCCTTATTATTTTTCTTTTCTTCTTTAGTTAAAGGGTTTTTCTTTGATTTTCGTTTAGGTAATAAGACATTTTTATGTATGTTTTGTATACCTTGATATCCTAAATCTACTAAAATAGTTGTTTCTGATAAAAATTTCGTTTTTGAATTTTTTAAAATTTTAAAATCATGATTTTTACCATAAGAAAAATAAGAACTTATAATTTTTTTACTATCTTTTTCAATTATGACTTGAGTTTTTATTGTATGTTTTTTCTTTTTTCCTGAATAATATTGTTTTTGACTTTTTTTGGGCGTTGAATAGGACATATTCCGTAATTAAATTTAATTAATTGTCAATAAAATTGTTTTAAAACTATTTAGTGTTATTGAATATAGAAATAAATATTTTTTGAAAAAATAGTTTAAAAAATGAGTTTACATTTTAAACAAAAAATTGTTAATAATATTTTTATATTAACTCGATAAAAATTTAAATTTTAAAAAAATATTAAAAATATTTTTTTATTTTAATGGTTTTATTTTATTAAAAATTTCACAAAGTAAGTTAAATCTTAAGTACATAAGTCTAAATTTAGATTTTCTACATTTATTTACTAAAATTTTGAATCTTTTCAATCAAGCAAAGACATGTTCAACTTTAATTCTAATTTTAGATACAATCTTATTGTATTTTCTTTCTTGTTTAGTTAATTTTTTATTTTTAGTTCTTTTAATTGGTATTATTGTATTTTTATAAATATTTTGTATACCTTGATATCCTAAATCACCAATAATTATTGTTTTTTCTGAAAATTCAAGATTTGAATTTTTTAATATTTGAAAATCATGCACTTTACCATTATCAGCAAAAATATCAACAATTTTTTTATTAAAAAAATCATATACAATTTGAAATTTTATAGAATACATTCAACTTTTACCAGAAAAATATTCTAACTGTAGTTTTTTTTAGTTGGTCTTTCAATTTCAATCTCAGTTGAATCAATTAAATAAAATTGAAATTCATTTGAATTTTCTTGTTTTTTATCAATTTTTAATTTATATCTTTCTTTTAAAAATTGGTAATCTTTGTGGTTACTAAGTTTATTTTCTACTCAAGTAATATTTCGAAAACAACTTGATGGGCTCATTTTAGATTTAATACTCATTTGAAAAAAAGTATAATATTCTTTTCAGTATAATAAAGTCATCATTAATCTTTCTTCTACTGAAAGTTTATTTTTTCGACCTTTATTTTTTTCTAATTTTTCTATTTCAATTAATTTTTCTAACATTTCATTAAAATGAAAACGTTTTATACCAAAATATCTATAAAATTCTTCATTTTTTTAATTTTTTTAAATTTTCAAAAATCATTTTTATCAACACTTTTCTAAATTTATTGTTAATAACAAAATTATAAAATAAATTTTAAAATTATTAATTGACTTTTAAAAAATTTAATTACGGAATATGTCTATAAAATACAGCGTCTATAAAGTTTTGGTTTATTAAAAATTAAAGTAACATAGTTTAATCCATTTCATTGACCACGAACACTATAATATAATTCTTTATTACCTTTTTCGTAATATTTTGCTTCAATAGTGTTACTAAGTTTTAGTGTTAATTTGACATAATTTGTTTTATCTTTCATTTTTATAATTTCCTTAAATAATTATCAAAAATTAATATTTTTTTATGATTTTTTAAATAATATTGAATATGTTTATAAGCATCTTGTTCATGTTTTGTTAATTTTATATTTCCTTTATAATTTTCTATTTTAGTTTTATTTTTTGGTTCACTTTCTAGATAATCTCAATTTATAACATCTTGTACTAATACCATTAATGCACCAATAATTTTAGGGGTTGCTAATGGATTAGTTAATAATTGTTTTGAACTTAAAAAGAAATTTTCTACAATAACTAATATTTTTTTATCAATAAATTTTTCTTTAATTAATTGAAATTTTTCTTTATAAATATTTTTAGTTCATAAAACAGTTAATGTATTGAATGTTTCATTAAAAACAATATTATTAGTTTCATTTGAATATATAACAATTCCGTTATTACCAATACCAGCAGGGTCAATTCCAATAATTAAGTCATATTGCATTATTAATCAAATTCTTTGGATTTTATTTTATTAATTAATAATTCAATAATATCAACTGAACTTTTTAATTGATTTTGATAAAATGTTTCTTTTTCTTTTTTGTATTGTTCTATATAATGACCTAAAAATATATTTAATGAACAAATTAAATTTTTCTTATATTCATTAATAACTTCTTTTTTAAAATCTTTTTTTAATTTTTCTTTATATTTATTAATAATTTCTTTTTTAAAATCTTCTCTTAATTTTTCTATATTATTTAAATGTTCTTCTGTTATTTCTTTACTACGTTTTTTATTATATTCATTAATAATTTCTTGGTCTTTAACAGCAAATGGTTTTTCTTTATCCATATTTATACCTCCTACTTAACCTAATATTTAAAATACAGTCATAACAAATTGCTTTACTATTTTTATCTCTTAAAAAATATTTTCTTGTTTTTATATCATCAGTATTAAAGAATAAATAATCTAATTTATTTTGTTTACATGTTCAACAAAAATACTTTTTCATTATGAGTTGAAATTTCATTATAAGAAGTAACTATATAATTAATTGGTAAATCATCTTTATTATATGGATTATTTATTTTAAAACCTTTTCTGTTTTCTTCTCACGTAATGTTATATTTAAAACAAGGATTAGTAATTTTAGTTTTGTTATCTGTTATTTCACCCATAAATCAACTATTATGCTGTTCATAAAATGTTAATGGTTCAAGTTTTATATCATTAAGATAATATTCTTTTGGAGCAATTGGTTTATTAACAGTTATTTTTTGGTCTTTAATATATGGTTCTAATAATTTTATTAATTCATTACCACTTAATTCTCTTTTAATATTTTCTAAATTAAAAACTCAATACGTGTAACTGTTGTCAACAATAAAAGAATTATTTTTAATCATTCATTTTGGAAGTGATAATTTATATTCAACATAATCAATAAGAATAGATTGTGGTTTATCTTTAATAATTTGTTCTTTTTTAAATTCTATTTGCATAATAATCCTTTCCTAATATGTTCTGTTGCTTCTAGCATAAAGAACATATAATTTGATTTTTAGATTATTAATAATACTACTATTCGTTTTATTCATTCCATGAAAACTGGGCTCAAAAATAAATTTCAAAAAAAATAAAAAATAAAACCAACACTTGCTCACTTGTCAGTGGCAAGGTTGGTTAAATAAAGAATAGAATTAATATAATAGGTCCCTAACAACAGGTCTATATATACTAGTTTCCAATTCGCTCCCACCCCAAGAATTACCATTACTGGTTAGTATATTTTATTAGGTATCACTCCACTTTTTATTTATCCATGCAAGTCCACATGCTAGCTACTATTTTTAACAACTGTGTTGTAGTTCACTTTTTTAGTTCCCTAACACGTGTTGATAATAGTGCTAAAGACGGTTATTAAAAAATTTTAAAATTTTACAATTACACAAAAAAAGACAAGATTATTTCTTGTCTTTTTCCTTTGAGAATAATTTTTATTTTATCTTATAAAATCTATATTTTTTAAAATACGTCGAATATAAATTTAAATTTAAGGGTAAAAGAGAATTTAATTTGTCTATCATCATTTTTAAATGGTAATTTTGGAAATAAGTTACTAATGTAATAATTAATTATTTCGTAAATTTGACAACCGTCCATTAATTAAAGAAGACTTTTACTGTGGTGTTGAAGAGCCTTGAACTAATAATAAAGGTGTTGCAATATTACCTTATGTTTTAAAAGATAATGAATATTATTATTTACTAGTTAAAGAAAATAATCCGTTATTTAAAAATAAACAAATTAGTGAATATAGCACTATTACTGGGGGAGTAGAAAAAAAAGATCTTAACACCACAGTAATAAATGAAATGAAAGAAGAAGCTAATATTGATGTTAATAATACAAAAGCAAAAATTTATTATTTGGGTAAACATTATTCAAACAAAATAAGTACCAAAGAATGACATTTGTATGGAATTGATTTAACAAATATGAATTTAGATTTAAATAAGCCCTACAAAGGTGGTGGAGATGGTTCTATTGCTGAAAAAACAATTACTGCCAAATTTGTAAATAAAACTATTTTAGGCATGTGCAATGATGTTTTAAGTTTAGCTATTTATGGAAAATTAAATTTAGATAAAAAAATCGAATCAAATTTAAATATTGATAAAATTAATTCAATGGAATTAGGAGATTTTTCAAATCAATCTTTAACAAGTATAAATAACAACTCTTCATTATAAAAATAAGTTATTTATATTATTGATAGATATCAACTAAAAACTCATTTGTTGACTATGAACCAAAACTTAACTGCAATAAGAAACAAAGTTTCTATTATCTATTAGTAGTTATGATACGAAGCATATTTTTAATAAAATAAATTGAAAGGGAAAAAAAGATAATGTTAAAAAAATTATTTATGGAAATTAAACAAAGAAAAACTAAGAAAAAAATAAATAAAATAAAAGAAAATTTAGTTTTTATTGAAAGAATAAATTTACTTATAGAAAAAATTGAAAATTTTAAAATTAAGTTTATTGAAATTACAATATATGCACAAGATATAGACTTAACTTCTTACTATCTCTCACAACATAATCTTGAAAATAACTCTAATAAATATTATTTTAAAACAAAAAATGAAGCAATAATATTTTTGAAAAAATACAAGAAAATCTATGAGCAACGAATAACAAAAACTAAAGAAAAATATGGAAAATCAATACCATTATTAAATGGTTTGCAACTTAATCAAGAACAAGCACTATTAAAAGAAACAAACTTAATAAGCACAATATCATTAAAAAATAACAATAATGTTTTAATAAAAATTAAATTAACTGAACAAATTGAAAATATATATACAAGTCTTTTCATAACAAATAATCAAAAAAGTGATACTACAAGTCTTTTAGAATTTGAAGATCAACAAGCAGACACGTTAACGCTACTTTCTGATATTTACTATGATAGGATACCAACCCAATCACAACAAAATTTAAGTTCTTTTATTATTGATACTAGTACAAACATTAAAGAACAAAGTCCTGAAGAAATAGAAGAAATAAAAGTTGAAAAAAAATATGAGTTTCTTAATTCTGAAAACTCACAAATAGTAAAAAATAAACTAGCACAAAAAGTAGTATATAACATATAAAAACTTTTAAATAAATTAACTAATGTTATTCTTTTTTTAATTTAAAAGAATAACATTTTTAATAACAAATTAAAGATTGACTACTATCATTTAATTCTGAATTATTATCTCAATTATCCAACATATCATTAATTGCTCTAATTGAAATAGGATCAAATCTAATTAATTGATTATTAAAATCAATAATTAAATTATCTACCATTCTTTCCAATTCTCAATGAAACATTAATGGTTTTTCTTTATTTTGTAATTCTTCTTTTTTATTGTTCAATTTTGTTAATATTTCCATTAAGCTAACTGTACTATTTTCATTTCAGTTATTATTTATATTTATAAAATCATTTCTTAAATTTTCAATTTCACTAATAGTTTTATTTATATACCTTGCTTCTGCTCTCTTTTCATATCATTCAGGAAATAATTTTTTGTGTACAAATCGGCCCATAATAAATAATACTAATAATGAACTAGTAGCAGCACCAATTAGCATTCGAATTGGTAATGAAAATTTATTTTCATTACTACCAAGTGCTTTAACAATTTTTTCATTACATAAATATGTTATACCAATTCCTGGTATTGTACTAAGCAAAAACCCACTACCAATAATACCCACTTTTTCTCATATATTTAATCCTTGATAATTATATATTAATTGTTGTCTACTATCTTCTGATATTCTTTCTTGTCTTATCATAATTTACTCCTATTTTTCTAATTTGACTTAATAAAATTAATTATTAATATCTTAACATAAAAACTAACATTAATATTTTATTAAACAATTAATTAATATATTTAATATTCTAAAATAAGAATAATAAAAACTAATTAATGGAAATAAGTTTATTAAATAATAAAATAATTAAAACTTCTTTTCATTATTAATATACTCTCATATATTATCCTTTCAAAGTTGCTAACATTACAGCTTTAATAGTATGTAAACAATTTTCTGATTGTTGAAATACCTTTGATGCAGAAGATCGAAATACTTCATCAGTAACTTCTAATTCACCTGTTCCACCATATTGTTTAACAATATCTTGAGTAATTTGTGTATTACCATCATGAAAACTTGGTAAAGAATGTAAAAATATAACATCTGATTTTGCAATTTTCATTTTTTCATCATTAACTTGATATGGCATTAATTCTTTAATTCGTTGTTTTAATAAAATTTTATCTTCACATACAGATGTTCAAACATCAGTAGCAACTACATCAGCATCTTTACTTGCTGTTTTATAATCTTCTGTTAAAATAATAGAACCACCCGTTTCTTGAGCAATTTCTTGACATTGTTTTAATAGTTGAGGATATGGTCATAAATTTTTATTAGTACAGATTACTAAATTCATTCCTAATTTTGCACTAATAATCACATAACTATTAGCCATATTAAAACGAGCATCTCCAAAATAAACAAATTTAATACCTTTAACATCTTTATTTTTTTTACACTCTTGAATTGTCATAATATCAGCTAGTATTTGTGTTGGATGATATAAGTCAGTTAAGCCATTTCATATCGGAACACCGGCATTTTCAGCTAATTCTTCAACATCAGTTTGTTTATATCCACGAAATTGAATACCATTATAAATTCTACCAAGAAATTTAGCGGTATCAATAATTGATTCTTTAACTCCTAATTTACTACTAGTTGGATCAAAATATGTTGAATGCATTCCTAAATCACAAGCAGCAACTTCAAACGCGCTTCTTGTTCTTAATGAATCTTTTCGATATAATAAAGCAACACTATAGCCTTTTAATGGCTGTTTTTCTATTCCTTTTTGTTTTGCAATTTTTAAATTAGCAGCTAATTCTAATAAGTAATAGATTTCTTCTGAAGTAAAATCTAATAAACAAATAAAATTTCTGCCTTTTAAATTAATAGTCATGATATGTTGTCTTCCTTTCAGTTCCTAATATCTTTATTTAATTTAACATTAATATACAATATGGGCAACACTCTGGCCACATGACAATTCAGAATTAGTAATTTCATAAACATGGATATTTATTATTATATTTAATTTTTAACTCAAATTTATTAACAGCAAGTAATTATTTTGTTAATAAATTATTGAACTGAAAGTTGTTTTAAATATTTTTCTAGTGAAATAATATATTCTTTTTTAGAATTCCATTCTTTCAAAATTTGATTGATTAAGTAAGAACATATTTTTTTATCTTGGATAATACTCATTACAAGAAACTTTTTAATATAAAATACTCCAATACCATTTCTGATAAAAATTTTAGCAAGTAATAAAACTATTTTTAATTTATTAATTCTGAATATATATTAATAGCAGACTTACTTTGCATTCAGTATTCTCCTTAACTTAAAATATTCTTTTTTTTCTCTCATAGTTAACATTTAAAACCTTTTTTTATATTTTTGCAATAAATATAAAAAAAATTACTAATGAATATGTATATATTAAATTAATAAGTGTATTTTATTATATATTTAAAATTTAAAACTATCAAAATAAAATTTTAAATATACAATAATAAATGAAAATGAAAAATATTAGTTTAGTAATTAAATGTAAAATTAAAAAAACAAAACTTTAAAACTTACTAAAATAGAATATTTTATAAAAGTTTTGAAAATAATGTTTTATCAATAAAACTTAATATAATTTTAAATTTAAAATTTGTACCTAAATTATAGGTACAAATTTTTATTATTTCTCATTTTGCTGTGTGTACATCACAATACGTAAAATAAGTTGTAATATTTCATAAATCATACGAATCAAGTAATAAATAAACTTAATTTGGAAAATTCAACTAATAGCACGTATTTCTTTTTCATTTAAAATACCAACAAGATTTTGACAAATTTCTTTTCTTGATTTAGCATAAAAAATCATTTGCATTGAAGAAAAAAGAATTAATAAAATACTACCTAAAATTGATAAAACAATTGAAAGTATATTGGCGCTCGCTGCTGATAAAGTAATTCAAGAATTAGCAGGTGAAAGAGCAAATAGAATAGCAAGTGCAAAAGGAATTAAAACAAAAAATAATTTTATTTTACGAGAAAAATCTCATCAAAAAGTATTAAAACGACTACTATTTGAACTACTTACTGCCCAAGTACTTTCCATTGCCATTGCTAAAGTATAAATAGAACGACGGTGATAAGTTCATGGTAATAGTCTTAAAGTAAAATTACCATTATTAAATAAATATGGCCTTAAATAAAAAAACCTAGGTTCAACAGTAATACTATTAATATTACCAAATCCCTTAAATTTTATTCTTTTTGCATTAATACCGTATGTTTTTAAATATTTTTGAGATAACTCGCCACCAGTTAAATTAGCACTATTTTCACGATGGAATCAAGAATACTTAATTCAAGTGAAAAATCAAATCATAGTAACAACAAACAAAATTACACCAACAATAGCTACTAAGCTTGCTAAAACAATTAAACTAGTTGATCAAGTCTTTGGATCATTTGGATTAACTGAGGATAATAATAAATTAGTCATAATCTTCTCCTTTCTAACTATTTGAATAGAGTCTACAATATTATAACATAGTATTATTCCACTACGAAAAGAAAGTTATAAACTTCTTGATCACCATCAACAATTTCATATTCAATATCATAATCTTCATCTAAAATTTTTTTCATAAAATTAATTTGATCTTTTGAATAACCTTTACCTTTAAAAATAGTAATTATTTCTGCACCATCTCAAATTAATTTAGTAAACAATACTTTAATTACATTAAATAAATTTTCGTTTGAAGCAATAATTTTTTCTTTACCATCTTTATTACGAAAACTAACAGCAGAAAAAAAGTGTTTTTTTCCAATTTTAATACCATCTATTTGAACATCACGATCAGCAACTGTTACATAACCAAAAGCAGCATATTTAATTTCACTTCACATATTTTTATTATTTTCTTTTGCACTTAATTCAGGATTGAAATTTAAAGCGGCACGCATACCTTGAGCAATATTTTTAGCAGGTAATACAAAAACTTTTGATTTTTTTTCTAATTTTCTTGCTTGTTCTGCTGCTAAAAATAAATTACTATCATTTGGCAAAATAAAGACATTTTTTGCATCGACAATTTCAATTGCCTTTAAAAAGTCATCTGTTGATGGATTAATTCTTTTTGAATACATAATAATATTGTTAACCTTTAATTCATCTCTAAAAAAGGTTTCAATTCCTCTACCAGGAACAGCAGCAATTAAAGCAAATTTATTATTTAATTTACGAATTGGTTTAATAGTTTGTGTATGTGCTTTTGCCTGTTCGGTCATATTTTCAATTTTTACTTTTAAAATTTCACCAAATTTCTGAAAATAATTTAAAATTTGACCTGGTTTTAAAGTATGAACATGAACTTTGATTAAATCTTCATCATCTACTAAAACTATTGATTGACCATCTATTGTTTCTAAATCAGTTCGTGTTTTGCTTAAATTAAAATCTAACTTACTAACTTTATTTAGTTTTACAATAACTTCTGAACAATAACCAAAGTTTTCTTGATTTAAAACCATTTCTAATTTTGCTGTATCTTGTTGTTCTAATTTTTTCTTTGGTGAAATAGCTTTACCGTGCTTTAAACCATACACCATACCTTCAACAATATAAACTAAACCAGCACCACCCGAATCAACAACTCCTACTTTTTTTAAAATTGGCAATAAATCAGGTGTTCTTTTTAATGATTCATTCATTCCTTCTAGTAATTTTTCAAAAATATAAAGCGAATCTTTGCCTGTTATTTCTAATTCATTAATATAATTAGCACCATCTTTAATAATAGTAAGAATAGTACCTTCTACTGGTTTCATAACTGCACGATATGCATAATCTTGCGCACTTTTTCAAGATTTTAATAAATCCTCATTACTAATGAAATCATTTTTTAAATCTTTTGTTTTTATAGTTTGAAAAAAACCACGAAAAATTTGAGATAAAATAACTCCAGAATTACCACGCGCACCCATCATTAAACCACGAGAAAAAGTAGTAGCAAATGTTTTTAAACTATCATATTCTTTGCCATTTAATTCTTTTATACCATTCATCATTGTTAAATTCATATTTGTTCCAGTATCACCATCAGGTACTGGGAAAACATTTAATTTATCAACTTCAAAATGATGATTATAAAGATTATTAGCACCGCTAATAAGCATAACTTTTAAGGTTTTAATATCAATTTTTTTCATTTAATTTCACCTTATATTTTCTTTTATTCTTCAATTAAATCATGAACAAAAATGTTAAGTACTATATAGTCTTGATGTTTAATAATCTTTTCAACAATATATTTTAAATTTTTCTGAGTTTGATTCATAATATTTCAAATATTATTATTAAAAAAACAAACTATATTAATATCAATAATTCAACCTAAATCAGACTTGTTAACTTTAATTCCATAATTATTATCTTTTTCATAAATATTGGCAACACCTGGTACAGATAAAATACTTTCTGATAATGCTTTTTTAATAATGTTCATAATATCTTTATCTTTCTCCACATAATCACCCCTATTATATTAATAATAAATTAAATTTATATAAAATAAAATCTCTTATAATTTTTATAGTCTTTTACATTATACCTAATATAATATATCAAGACAATAATAATCTTAAAGATAAAGATATTATATATTGATAATGGTTTTTTTATATAAAAACATAATTAAGAAAAACTAAACTACCTAATTATTAAATATAAAATACTATGGACATATTCCGTAATTAAATTTAATTAATTGTCAATAAAATTGTTTTAAAACTATTTAGTGTTATTGAATATAGAAATAAATATTTTTTGAAAAAATAGTTTAAAAAATGAGTTTACATTTTAAACAAAAAATTGTTAATAATATTTTTATATTAACTCGATAAAAATTTAAATTTTAAAAAAATATTTTTAATATTTTTTTTATTTTAATGGTTTTATTTTATTAAAAATTTCACAAAGTAAGTTAAATCTTAAGTACATAAGTCTAAATTTAGATTTTCTACATTTATTTACTAAAATTTTGAATCTTTTCAATCAAGCAAAGACATGTTCAACTTTAATTCTAATTTTAGATACAATCTTATTGTATTTTCTTTCTTGTTTAGTTAATTTTTTATTTTTAGTTCTTTTAATTGGTATTATTGTATTTTTATAAATATTTTGTATACCTTGATATCCTAAATCACCAATAATTATTGTTTTTTCTGAAAATTCAAGATTTGAATTTTTTAATATTTGAAAATCATGCACTTTACCATTATCAGCAAAAATATCAACAATTTTTTTATTAAAAAAATCATATACAATTTGAAATTTTATAGAATACATTCAACTTTTACCAGAAAAATATTCTAACTGTAGTTTTTTTTAGTTGGTCTTTCAATTTCAATCTCAGTTGAATCAATTAAATAAAATTGAAATTCATTTGAATTTTCTTGTTTTTTATCAATTTTTAATTTATATCTTTCTTTTAAAAATTGGTAATCTTTGTGGTTACTAAGTTTATTTTCTACTCAAGTAATATTTCGAAAACAACTTGATGGGCTCATTTTAGATTTAATACTCATTTGAAAAAAAGTATAATATTCTTTTCAGTATAATAAAGTCATCATTAATCTTTCTTCTACTGAAAGTTTATTTTTTCGACCTTTATTTTTTTCTAATTTTTCTATTTCAATTAATTTTTCTAACATTTCATTAAAATGAAAACGTTTTATACCAAAATATCTATAAAATTCTTCATTTTTTAATTTTTTTAAATTTTCAAAAATCATTTTTATCAACACTTTTCTAAATTTATTGTTAATAACAAAATTATAAAATAAATTTTAAAATTATTAATTGACTTTTAAAAAATTTAATTACGGAATATGTCTTATCTATAATTTTAAAAATTAATATTAATATTACTTTTAGTAAAGTAATACAATAATAATTAAATAATTACTTATTCTTAACTGTCTTATTTTTATACTTAAACATTAGACTTCTTGCAAAACCTATCTATTAAAAATTTAATTTTTAAAATAAAATTAAAAATAAAAAAGATAGGTAATCTATGATGTTTGATAAATTAAAAACTATTAATAATCCAGAATTATTAAGATTAACTGGTATAAATGATATTATTTTTAATAAAATTCTAGAAATTTTAAAGACAGAAGAAGTAAAAAAGTTTAAAAATGGTGGTACACCTAATAAATTATCATTAGAAAATCGTTTATTAATGACTTTAGAATATTGAAGAGAGTATCGAACTTATTTTCATATTGCTAAAAGTTATGGAATTAGTGAAAGTAGTTGCTATAGGAATATCAAGTGAATAGAAAATACTTTAATAAAACATCCTGATTTTCAACAACTTGATGGGCAAAAATCACTGTTAAATAATAATTTTAAAGATAAAACAGTTATCATTGATGTGACTGAAAGTACTATTCAACGCCCAAAAAAAGTCAAAAACAATATTATTCAGGAAAAAAGAAAAAACATACAATAAAAACTCAAGTCATAATTGAAAAAGATAGTAAAAAAATTATAAGTTCTTATTTTTCTTATGGTAAAAATCATGATTTTAAAATTTAGACATATTCCGTAATTAAATTTTTTAAAAGTCAATTAATAATTTTAAAATTTATTTTATAATTTTGTTATTAACAATAAATTTAGAAAAGTGTTGATAAAAATGATTTTTGAAAATTTAAAAAAATTAAAAAATGAAGAATTTTATAGATATTTTGGTATAAAACGTTTTCATTTTAATGAAATGTTAGAAAAATTAATTGAAATAGAAAAATTAGAAAAAAATAAAGGTCGAAAAAATAAACTTTCAGTAGAAGAAAGATTAATGATGACTTTATTATACTGAAAAGAATATTATACTTTTTTTCAAATGAGTATTAAATCTAAAATGAGCCCATCAAGTTGTTTTCGAAATATTACTTGAGTAGAAAATAAACTTAGTAACCACAAAGATTACCAATTTTTAAAAGAAAGATATAAATTAAAAATTGATAAAAAACAAGAAAATTCAAATGAATTTCAATTTTATTTAATTGATTCAACTGAGATTGAAATTGAAAGACCAACTAAAAAAAACTACAGTTAGAATATTTTTCTGGTAAAAGTTGAATGTATTCTATAAAATTTCAAATTGTATATGATTTTTTTAATAAAAAAATTGTTGATATTTTTGCTGATAATGGTAAAGTGCATGATTTTCAAATATTAAAAAATTCAAATCTTGAATTTTCAGAAAAAACAATAATTATTGGTGATTTAGGATATCAAGGTATACAAAATATTTATAAAAATACAATAATACCAATTAAAAGAACTAAAAATAAAAAATTAACTAAACAAGAAAGAAAATACAATAAGATTGTATCTAAAATTAGAATTAAAGTTGAACATGTCTTTGCTTGATTGAAAAGATTCAAAATTTTAGTAAATAAATGTAGAAAATCTAAATTTAGACTTATGTACTTAAGATTTAACTTACTTTGTGAAATTTTTAATAAAATAAAACCATTAAAATAAAAAAAATATTAAAAATATTTTTTTAAAATTTAAATTTTTATCGAGTTAATATAAAAATATTATTAACAATTTTTTGTTTAAAATGTAAACTCATTTTTTAAACTATTTTTTCAAAAAATATTTATTTCTATATTCAATAACACTAAATAGTTTTAAAACAATTTTATTGACAATTAATTAAATTTAATTACGGAATATGTCCAATTAATTAAAGAAATAAAAAAAAGTCTTGAATATGCCATTTTAATAATAAACAAAATGGATACAAATATTTATAAACGAAATTTAAAAATAACACCACAAGAAAATTTACAAAAAAATGAACAATATATATTCAAAAATGAAATACAGCAATTGCTCATTTTATAATAAAAGGTAATGTTTAGTAATCTGTGTAACTTACAAAAATAACTATGTTTAATTAATTCTAGTAAATATAATTAAATGACTAGAAAGAGTGAGTTACAGATGGCTAAAAAGCAAAATATTAATAACAATGATCCAATATCACAAGCAGTAGATTTATTATTAGAAAATACTGAAGATTTAACAACAGTTTTTAAAGAGGGAGGATTATATAAAGAATTAACAAAAAGATTAGTAGAAAAAATGTTGAATTCTGAGATGCAAAATTATTTAGGATATGATAAGAATCAACATAGTAATAGTGACAATGCTCGTAATGGTATAAGTTCAAAAAAATTAATAACCCAACAAGGTAAAATTGAAATTGATGTACCAAGAGATCGTAATAGTAATTTTAATCCTGTAATAGTTGCAAAAAGACAAAGAGAGGCTTTTATGTAATCTGTGTATCTTTGTTTTACAAAGTACTAGTTTAGATTAATTCTATCTTCAAATTTTATCATAAAATGAGCAATTGCTGTATTTCAATTTTGAATGGGCATTGTTCATTTTTTTCTTATATTTTCAATTGCTAAATAAAATATTTTAAAAACTGCCATATCATTAGGAAAAACTTTTTTATTTCTGATAACTTTTCGTAATTGACTATTTACAGATTCAATAGCATTTGTTGTATAAATAACTCTTTTGATTTCTGTAGGATAACTAATAAAAACCATTAAATTATCTCAATTTTTATATCAAGATTTAGCAATTTGAGGATATTGTTTAGTTCATTTATTTTCAAAGGATTCTAAAGCCTGCATTGCTTGTTCTTCACTACATGCAGTATAAATTGGTTTTAAATCTGCAACTAGAGATTTTCTATGCTTATATGAGACATATTTCAAACTATTTCTAATTTGATGAACTATGCATAATTGATGTTCTGTTTTAAGATAAACTGATTGTATTGCTTCTGACATGCCTGTTAAATTATCACTACAAGCAATCAGAATATCATTTAAGCCACGATTTTTCATTTCTGTGAAATTGGCTAATCAAAATTTAGAACCTTCATTTTCACTAATTCATAAACCTAAAACATCTTTTTTACCTTCTAAATCAACTCCTAAAGCTATATAAACTGATTTATTAATAATCCGTTTATCTTGTCGTACTTTCACTACTATGCAATCAAAATAAACAATCGGATAAACACTATCTAATGGTCGATTTTGCCATGCTTTTACATCATCAATAACATCATCAGTAATTTGACTAATAACACTTTCACTAATATCAGCACCATGATATAACTCTTGTAATTGCATTCTAATATCTGATAATGTCATACCTTTTGCATATAAAGAAAGAACTTGTTGATCAAAACCATCAAATCTTCTTTGTCTTTTTGCAACTATTATAGGATTAAAATTACTATTGCGATCTCGTGGTACATCAATCTCAATTTTACCTTGTTGAGTTATTATTTTTTTTGAACTTATACCATTACGAGCATTGTCACTATTACTATGTTGATTCTTTTCATATCCCAAATAATTTTGCATCTCAGAATTCAACATTTTTTCTACTAATCTTTTTGTTAATTCTTTATACAATCCTCCCTCTTTAAAAACTGTTGTTAAATCTTCAGTATTTTCTAATAATAAATCTACTGCTTTTGATATTTGATCATTATTATTAATATTTTGCTTTTTAGCCATCTGTAACTCACTCTTTCTAGTCATTTAATTATATTTACTAGAATTAATTAAACATAGTTATTTTTCTAAGTTACACAGATTACTAAACATTACCGACAAAGAAGATTTGATGGTTTTGATCAACAAGTTCTTTCTTTATATGCAAAAGGTATGACATTATCAGATATTAGAATGCAATTACAAGAGTTATATCATGGTGCTGATATTAGTGAAAGTGTTATTAGTCAAATTACTGATGATGTTATTGATGATGTAAAAGCATGGCAAAATCGACCATTAGATAGTGTTTATCCGATTGTTTATTTTGATTGTATAGTAGTTAAAGTACGACAAGATAAACGGATTATTAATAAATCAGTTTATATAGCTTTAGGAGTTGATTTAGAAGGTAAAAAAGATGTTTTAGGTTTATGAATTAGTGAAAATGAAGGTTCTAAATTTTGATTAGCCAATTTCACAGAAATGAAAAATCGTGGCTTAAATGATATTCTGATTGCTTGTAGTGATAATTTAACAGGCATGTCAGAAGCAATACAATCAGTTTATCTTAAAACAGAACATCAATTATGCATCGTTCATCAAATTAGAAATAGTTTGAAATATGTCTCATATAAGCATAGAAAATCTCTAGTTGCAGATTTAAAACCAATTTATACTGCATGTAGTCAAGAACAAGCAATGCAAGCTTTAGAATCATTTGAAAATAAATGAACTAAACAATATCCACAAATTGCTAAATCTTGATATAAAAATTGAGATAATTTAATGGTTTTTATTAGTTATCCTGCAGAAATCAAAAGGGTAATTTATACCACAAATGCTATTGAATCTGTTAATAGTCAATTACGAAAAGTTATCAGAAATAAAAAAGTTTTTCCTAACGATATGTCAGTTTTTAAAATATTTTATTTAGCAATTGACAATATAAGAAAAAAATGAACAATGCCCATTCAAAATTGAAATACAGCAATTGCTCATTTTATGATAAAATTTGAAGATAGAATTAATCTGAATTAGTAACTTTGTAAAACAAAGAAACACAGATTATTAAAAAGCCTCAAAAAAGTTTTTCCTAACGATATGTCAGTTTTTAAAATATTTTATTTAGCAATTGACAATATAACAAAAAAATGAACAATGCCCATTCAAAATTGAAATACAGCAATTGCTCATTTTATGATAAAATTTGAAGACAGAATTAATCTAAACTAGTACTTTGTAAAACAAAGATACACAGATTACATAAAAGCCTCAAAAAAACTAATGCTAATAATTGTATACTTTCATAAACGTTTTCTTTAATCTTTATTTTCTGTTACGTCAATAATAACTTCACTATTATCATCAAGAATTTCTTTAGTTATAAATTGACCAACGCTTTCAGCACCAGTTTTATCAGCAACCGTTTTTAAACGACTTAATTGTTTTTCCAACGGAACTAATGTTTTATTAATGCCAACATAAAGATCGTGATTTTCTAGTAAACACTGTAAAAAATTATTATTTAATAACTGAATATGAACGGAAATATTATATGTATGATTACTATTTCTTTCAATACCAACTTTAGCAATCATATCTTTTTTAATATATTTAGAATACTTTTCTTGTAAATAATTAAAATTTTTATCAATAGCATTTTTAATTTCATAAGTAATATTAATATTTTTTCCATGGACAATAACTTGCATGATTAATTGCTCCTATCTTTTAATTATTAAATACATTTTCCCATAAACAAATAAATTTTAAAAGATAATAGTGTAATTAAATTTAAATTATTAACAACTAAGCAAAATACCAATTATATTTATAATATGCTTAATATCATCTTCAGTTAAATTAATGATTAATACTCTATTTTTTATCTTTTCATGATTTTTGTTTTAAAAAATTTTGTTTTCCATTAAAAGTAATAGCTGTTTTTCAACGTGGATAATTATTACCTTTAGTAATAGCATTAGTATTATTCATTGGTTGTAAATTACTAATATCAGAAGTACCTCCATGAAATAAAGGTCGTTGATGTATAATAGTTCAATTATAACTTTTAGGATCATCATTAAGTTTAACATTACTAATAAAGTTATTTTTAAACATTAGCGCACCCGCATAGTCTTTTCGATATAACTGTGGATTATAATCATCAATAATTTCTCCTTTATTTCATACTTCTTCAATTTGTTGTGGTGTTCAAGTTACTTCACTATTAACAACATTACTACTGTTATTAGTACTGTTATTACTACTGTTATTAGTTTGAACAGGATTTGGATTACTAGTTACTTGATTATCAAGTAATTTTGATTGTGGAAGTGCACCTCCACCAGTATTATTAATAACTATATTTATACCTTGTGTTGATTTATCATGTTCATTAAAAAATCGATCTGTAAATGATGGTCCAATAGTTTGTTCACCAAAAAGAGAATTTTGTTCAACACTTGCGGGTATTTCTGTTGCTGATAAAGCATTATTATTTGTCAATGATAATGCTTTTTTTGATTTATTTCTTAAATTAGCCATTATTAATCATAAAGAAAAAAGTACTAAAAAGAAACTACTAATTAATGCAAAGCCTCAAGGTAAAATAAAAAATAAAACATTAATAATTTTTTTGTCCATAACATAACTATAAATTTTTTTATAACCATAACTTATTAATAATCCCGAACTAATAAGTAAGACAAGCGAAATTACTACTACTATTAATGCTCATACTAAAGTTATTACTCCATATTTATTTAAAAAAATAAATGGAATTGTAATAAACACTAGAGTAATAACCGAAAAAATTAAAGTAAAAATTGTTAAAATCTGAAAAGTAAGAGTAAATGTAATGCCTTTACTATTAATTACTTCAGTTAAAATTACTAAAATCTCATTAACATTAGTACGATAAAGTATAAGTCATAATACTCAACTTATAATCAAAGTTATTGCCATTAATCCCGAACTAACAATAATTCCTCAACGATTATGAGAATTAATGTTTCTATAATTCTCTGCTGACACTTCCATACTAAAACCTCACAACTCTAAAATCTCATATATTAAATTCTATCATAAATGATGATTAACATGTTTAACGACAATTATGAAATATAAATGAAAATATAACCTTTATAAAAATATTTCTTGAAAATTAAAATTTAGATTTAACTTAATAGACTTCTTGCAAAACTATGATATTAATCACATTTTTTAAGTTTAAAAATTTATTTTAATAACACTTTTAATATTTTTTAAAAATTATTGTTCAAAATATGTTTTATTTTTTGTCATTAAAATACAACAAAAATTATTATTTCAAATAAAAAAATAAAATATTAAATTATCAAATATATTTAAATTAATAATTGTAAATTATAAATTGAAGCTATTAAATTAAATCTTAATGCAAATTTTTTTCTTCTATTTCGATATTTTTCACTAATAATTTTAAATTTTTTAAGAATCACAAAAACATGTTCAATAACAACTCTCATTTTTGAAATAGCCTTATTATTTTTCTTTTCTTCTTTAGTTAAAGGGTTTTTCTTTGATTTTCGTTTAGGTAATAAGACATTTTTATGTATGTTTTGTATACCTTGATATCCTAAATCTACTAAAATAGTTGTTTCTGATAAAAATTTCGTTTTTGAATTTTTTAAAATTTTAAAATCATGATTTTTACCATAAGAAAAATAAGAACTTATAATTTTTTTACTATCTTTTTCAATTATGACTTGAGTTTTTATTGTATGTTTTTTCTTTTTTCCTGAATAATATTGTTTTTGACTTTTTTTGGGCGTTGAATAGTACTTTCAGTCACATCAATGATAACTGTTTTATCTTTAAAATTATTATTTAACAGTGATTTTTGCCCATCAAGTTGTTGAAAATCAGGATGTTTTATTAAAGTATTTTCTATTCACTTGATATTCCTATAGCAACTACTTTCACTAATTCCATAACTTTTAGCAATATGAAAATAAGTTCGATACTCTCTTCAATATTCTAAAGTCATTAATAAACGATTTTCTAATGATAATTTATTAGGTGTACCACCATTTTTAAACTTTTTTACTTCTTCTGTCTTTAAAATTTTTAGAATTTTATTAAAAATAATATCATTTATACCAGTTAATCTTAATAATTCTGGATTGTTAATAGTTTTTAATTTATCAAACATCATAGATTACCTATCTTTTTTATTTTTAATTTTATTTTAAAAATTAAATTTTTAATAGATAGGTTTTGCAAGAAGTCTATTATTTATTCTCCTTATTTAAATAATATCAACCAATTAATAAACTATCTGCTTCATCATGATTTGATATTGTTATATTTCATTTTTGTTGTCTAATTAAACCACCAACTATATATAATGATTTTTCTTTATTTCACTTTTTATCTTTAAATAAATCATCTTCTTCATATCTTAATTCTTTTAAATATCAATTTTGTCATTCTTTAGGACTTATTAACATATCTTTTTTTAATAATTTATTAAATTGTCCAGCAATAAAACCACGAAGATGGTCTTGTGTTTCAGAACCTTTCATATTAGGAAAACCACGTTCTATAATTAAATTAAAGTTGGATTTTGAATTTTTACTTCCTAATTGAAAATCTAATTCTTTTTCTATTTGATTAAGTATTAAATAATTAAAGTTATTATTATAAATATAATCTGATTTACTAATTTCAACTCCAGTACTATATTCTTTAAAATCATAACTATTTATTCAAATTGGTTTTCAATATTCTTCATATATATTATTTTTATAATCTCTATAATCTTTTACTTTTTCTCATAAAGTAAATCCAGTATTTTTTATACTTGGGTCAATTGAAAGTAAATAATTATTCATTATCAAATTCTCCATTTTTAATTCTTTCGACATATTCCGTAATTAAATTTAATTAATTGTCAATAAAATTGTTTTAAAACTATTTAGTGTTATTGAATATAGAAATAAATATTTTTTGAAAAAATAGTTTAAAAAATGAGTTTACATTTTAAACAAAAAATTGTTAATAATATTTTTATATTAACTCGATAAAAATTTAAATTTTAAAAAAATATTTTTAATATTTTTTTTATTTTAATGGTTTTATTTTATTAAAAATTTCACAAAGTAAGTTAAATCTTAAGTACATAAGTCTAAATTTAGATTTTCTACATTTATTTACTAAAATTTTGAATCTTTTCAATCAAGCAAAGACATGTTCAACTTTAATTCTAATTTTAGATACAATCTTATTGTATTTTCTTTCTTGTTTAGTTAATTTTTTATTTTTAGTTCTTTTAATTGGTATTATTGTATTTTTATAAATATTTTGTATACCTTGATATCCTAAATCACCAATAATTATTGTTTTTTCTGAAAATTCAAGATTTGAATTTTTTAATATTTGAAAATCATGCACTTTACCATTATCAGCAAAAATATCAACAATTTTTTTATTAAAAAAATCATATACAATTTGAAATTTTATAGAATACATTCAACTTTTACCAGAAAAATATTCTAACTGTAGTTTTTTTTAGTTGGTCTTTCAATTTCAATCTCAGTTGAATCAATTAAATAAAATTGAAATTCATTTGAATTTTCTTGTTTTTTATCAATTTTTAATTTATATCTTTCTTTTAAAAATTGGTAATCTTTGTGGTTACTAAGTTTATTTTCTACTCAAGTAATATTTCGAAAACAACTTGATGGGCTCATTTTAGATTTAATACTCATTTGAAAAAAAGTATAATATTCTTTTCAGTATAATAAAGTCATCATTAATCTTTCTTCTACTGAAAGTTTATTTTTTCGACCTTTATTTTTTTCTAATTTTTCTATTTCAATTAATTTTTCTAACATTTCATTAAAATGAAAACGTTTTATACCAAAATATCTATAAAATTCTTCATTTTTTAATTTTTTTAAATTTTCAAAAATCATTTTTATCAACACTTTTCTAAATTTATTGTTAATAACAAAATTATAAAATAAATTTTAAAATTATTAATTGACTTTTAAAAAATTTAATTACGGAATATGTCTTTTTAATTAATTCATCAATACCTTTTATATTTGGGTCTCTATTTGAAGATAATAAAAATTGTTTTCCATTATAAGCATTTGCTCTATTATTAATTAAATATTTAATTAATTTTTCTTTATTCATTATCAAATAAACCTTTTTCTAAATATTCAATTATTAATTCCATATCTAATGTGTCATGTTCAATTAAATATTCAATTATTTTTTCTTTATTAATACAATTTTTATGCGTTAATTTATCTTCTTTAATACTTTCAATTTTTCCTATTTCATTATTCTCTCATTGTAATAATTCTTCCTTAGTCATTATTTATTCTCCCTATTTTTAATTATTTCAATAAAAGTTTTTTCGAAATTTTCTTTTATTATTTCATCAACTATTTTTTCTAAACATTTCATACATCAATAATTAGTTAATCAAATTCTTTTATTACAATATTTACATTTATTCATAATTTCTATACTCATTTTTATTATTATTTTTTAAATTTTTAAATCTTTCACGAATTTCTTTAAATTTATCAAATAATACTTTTAAATAATTTTCACCCATTAATATTAAAAAATCTTTATTATTATTTGGATTTAATCTTTCCATATCTTCTCTTATACATTCATCAAATAAAACTGTATTTGTAATCATATATTTTTCAAAATAATCTAATTGTTTTTCACTTGGTTCTCATTTTTCATTTTGTATTTTTAGATTATTATTAATATAATTATTTTGTGATTTATTATTATTTTGTATTAAATTAACATTATCATTATCTGGGTCAAGTTCATCTTCACTTAATAATAATAAATTCATTAAAAAATATCTATAAGCATAAGTTTCTGCACTACCTTTTGCTTTTGCTATATCTGTATTTTTAGCACAAGCAAGTATATCAAAATATTTTATTTCTTTTTCATTATCTAAATCAATAATTGTATATCTTTTAAAATAAGTTATTTCTACTTCATTTTTATCTAAATAACTAATTTTTCTATCAGTTGTTAATATATCTTCATGTGTAATAAAAATATTTAATTCTTTACATAATAATTTAAATTTATTAAAAATATCACTTAATAATCAATATTTATAATTACCAAATTTATTAAAACCATTTTTAGGTGTACTACCAATTTCTAATTGTAATTTAAGTATTTTTTTATATAAATTATTCATTATTTATCACTCTTTCTATTTATTGCATTTTTAATTAAATCCCTTACAAAATTATTAATAGTAATTTCTTTTTTTACACAAAGTTTTTTTAATTCATAATGGTCACTTTTAGTAAGTCTAATAATAATTTGTTTAGTTATTAAATCTTCTGGTTTCTTTTTAGGAGCTGCTACCATATTTATTCATCTCCTTTAACCTTTAATAATTCTTTTATAATCAATAATTGCTTGTTCTAATTTATTTACATCTTCATATGTAAAATAATCATTCCTAATGTTTAATTCACAATCAGCATCAATGTTAAGTTCTAAATCTTCATATTTGTCATTAAATTCTTCTTGTAATTCTTCAAATTTTTCTATTAATTTTCTTGCATTTTCTAATTCTAATCTATTCATATTTACACTCCTTTAAAATTTTCTAATTGTAATTCATTAATATAATATTCATATAAAAGACATATTCCGTAATTAAATTTTTTAAAAGTCAATTAATAATTTTAAAATTTATTTTATAATTTTGTTATTAACAATAAATTTAGAAAAGTGTTGATAAAAATGATTTTTGAAAATTTAAAAAAATTAAAAAATGAAGAATTTTATAGATATTTTGGTATAAAACGTTTTCATTTTAATGAAATGTTAGAAAAATTAATTGAAATAGAAAAATTAGAAAAAAATAAAGGTCGAAAAAATAAACTTTCAGTAGAAGAAAGATTAATGATGACTTTATTATACTGAAAAGAATATTATACTTTTTTTCAAATGAGTATTAAATCTAAAATGAGCCCATCAAGTTGTTTTCGAAATATTACTTGAGTAGAAAATAAACTTAGTAACCACAAAGATTACCAATTTTTAAAAGAAAGATATAAATTAAAAATTGATAAAAAACAAGAAAATTCAAATGAATTTCAATTTTATTTAATTGATTCAACTGAGATTGAAATTGAAAGACCAACTAAAAAAAACTACAGTTAGAATATTTTTCTGGTAAAAGTTGAATGTATTCTATAAAATTTCAAATTGTATATGATTTTTTTAATAAAAAAATTGTTGATATTTTTGCTGATAATGGTAAAGTGCATGATTTTCAAATATTAAAAAATTCAAATCTTGAATTTTCAGAAAAAACAATAATTATTGGTGATTTAGGATATCAAGGTATACAAAATATTTATAAAAATACAATAATACCAATTAAAAGAACTAAAAATAAAAAATTAACTAAACAAGAAAGAAAATACAATAAGATTGTATCTAAAATTAGAATTAAAGTTGAACATGTCTTTGCTTGATTGAAAAGATTCAAAATTTTAGTAAATAAATGTAGAAAATCTAAATTTAGACTTATGTACTTAAGATTTAACTTACTTTGTGAAATTTTTAATAAAATAAAACCATTAAAATAAAAAAAATATTAAAAATATTTTTTTAAAATTTAAATTTTTATCAAGTTAATATAAAAATATTATTAACAATTTTTTGTTTAAAATGTAAACTCATTTTTTAAACTATTTTTTCAAAAAATATTTATTTCTATATTCAATAACACTAAATAGTTTTAAAACAATTTTATTGACAATTAATTAAATTTAATTACGGAATATGTCCAAAGAATCTCAATTATTTGATATTAAAAACATATCGTTTTCAATCATGTCATTAATACATTTATTACAATAATATGTATTTTCTAATTCACTAAATCATATATATTTTTCATTATGTATATTACATTTCATTTTTTTCACCAATTAATTTATAAAAACATTTATTACAAGTTCTATTTGCAAATGATGAATTTTTATGACAAATATCACATGAACCAAATATTTTTTCAATTTCTTCATATTTTAAATATATTCTTTTATCTTCTTTTAAATTCAACATAAATTAATTCTCTCTTTCTATAATTTTTAATATTTCTTGTATTTCAATATATTTTTGATTTTTTAGTAATTTTTCATTAAATAAATTTTTAATTAATTCTATTTTTTCAACATTTAATAACATATTAATTTCCTTTTAAATAAAAGATTTTTTCATTATGAGTTGATATATCTTTCATTGGTGTAACAATATAATTTTTAACTTTATCATTATATTTATATGGATTATTTATTTTAAAACCATTATTATCTTGTTCTCATGTAACGTTATATTCAAAACATTTTTGATTTTTCTTATCTGTAAAAATATAATAACCATTATGTGGTATTGAAAATTCACAAGGTTTTAACTCATCTTTATTTTCATTTGTAGTAATATCTGAAATATTTTTTATATATTTTAAAATTTCACTACCTTTAATACTTTCAATATCTTTTGTAATTGATTTTTTACCTAATTTATAATTAAAATCTTCAATTATTTTTAATGCTATTTTTTTATTTTTTTCATCAATAGTAGTATATTGTTTAGGAAATCATGTTTCATATTCACCAATTTCTAATAATATGCCACCTTTATTTTTTTCATCTTTATATGTTTCTCTAATTTTAGTTTTCAAATCTAAATTAACATTAATCATTACGAATCCTTTCTACGTATAAGCCTTATCACCTACAGTGATAAAAGGCTTATATACTAATAACTAAATACTTCTACTACTACGTAAGGCTTATGCTACTGTAAGTAGCATAAGCCTTGGAGGGTAGGGGTTCTAGGGGAAGGGAACCAAAAAATATCAAGTTTTAAAAGAGCAACACAAAAATTACTATTAGTTATATCTGCACTATAGCCTTTAATAATTTTTATTTAGTTATGTAATAATTAATTACTTTAATAAAGTACAGATTTATCAAAATAATTAATTATAATTGTTCAACAATTAAAAATGAGAGTTTTATCTCTCATGTCATTTTTATAAAATATACCAATTTTTTATTCGGCCAATGATTTATAATGATTTATAATTTCTTATTTATTTAAAAAATATTTTTAATAATTATTTAATTTTGGATGGTCAAAGTTAAATAATTATTTTTTTGTTTTTAATTTTGCCATATTATATTTTAAAAAAATAAATTTAAATTTGATAATTTTGTAAAATTAAACACTTATAATTTTAATTTATATCAGATACTATTATTAAGTTTTAATACCTAAAATAAGTTATAATATAAATAAAAAATAAGGAGTGTTAGATATATGGAAGAAAAAAAAGATGACTTAAAAAATACTCCATTGTCAAATGTTGATAATAGTATTATCAAACCAAATAATGATAATCCATCATTTAAAGATATTGAAGAACAACGTTTTACTACTTATAATCCGTTATTAAGTGATAGTATTAAATTTAAAAGAATGTATTGAAGTTCAAAAATGGAAAATATTGCTCGTATTTTGTTACTTACAGTTTCTTGTTTTCATTTAATTTTTTCTTATTTTTTAGCTAACAATTTGCTTAATCAAATTTTGAGTAATAAAGGTAGTAACATGAACCCAACTTATATAATTTATATATTTTTAATTATAACTCTGGGATTTAATTTTATATTTTATTTACCAGTAGCGATTGGTCGCACTGCTAGTGCTATGTTTGGATGATCAATTGTTTATATTATTTTAGCAATTGCTTATTTTATAGTTTTAGAAGTATTTTGTACAATTTTGTTAGTGGTTAATGGATTAGTAAATGAAACTGTTTCTGCAGAAGTTCCAATATTTATGATTATTGTTTTACTAATAACTGTTTTATGATTAATTGCTGCTTGTTTATTAATTGTTAAAAGTGATGATGTAAGAAGAGAATTAAGTGTCGAATAAATAATAAGTAAAGGAGAATATAAATGAGTACAGATAGTTTACTTTCTAAGCGAATTGAACAATTAATTAAAGTAATTAGCGCTGATGTTTATGAAAAAGAAACTGTTTTTAAACTTGCTATTTTGTCGTTATTATCAGGAGAATCAATATTTTTATTAGGATTACCAGGAATTGCTAAATCATTAATTTCACGACGAATTAAATATGCGCTCCATGATGGGCGAAATTTTGAATATTTAATGAATCGTTTTTCTACTCCAGAAGAAATTTTTGGACCAATCTCAATCAAAGATTTATTAAAAGGTAACTATGTAAGAATTATTGATCAATATTTGCCTGCTGTTGATATTGCTTTTTTGGATGAAATTTGAAAAGCAGGCCCTTCAATTCAAAATACATTACTAACTATTATTAATGAAAAAATCTTTCGTAATGGTGGTGTTGATATCAAAGTACCATTAAAACTATTAATTTCAGCTTCTAATGAGTTACCAGAAAGTGGTAAAGGTTTAGAAGCTTTATTTGATCGTTTTATTATTAGAATGATAGTTTATGGTTTAACTAATGAAGAAAATTTTAATGATATGTTAGAAAGTATTACTAGTTTAGAAGTAAAAGTTCCACTTGAATTACAAATTAAAACTTCTGAATATGAAAAGTGATTAAAAGAATTGGAAACTACTGTTACTTTAAGCAAAGAAACATTAAATTTTATTTCTCGTTTTCGTAAAATTTTAACAGAAGCAACTAATGGTAAAGCTTACATTTCCGATCGAAGATGAAAAAAAATTGCTAAATTAATAAAAGCTTCAGCTTATTATAATGGTAGAACAACTACTGATAAGCCTGATTTATTGATTATTCCTTACTGTATTTGAGATAATGAAGATCAAGAAAAAGAGTATACAAAACTTTTCAATGAAGCATATTGTGAAGATTTAACTTACACATTGAAACAAAATCAGATTGAACTGGAAAGTGAGTTGGAAACATTAAGTAATAATGCCGAAAACATTAAAGATAGTCAAAATCAACCATCTATTTACTCCAATCCATTTTCTGAACAAATTAAAGGCATATATTATCGTTTATTATGACATAGTGATGAGTTTCCAATTTGTTTTATTAGTAGAAAGGATTTTCAGTTATTATTACGACGTAATAAAAAGAGTCATAATATTCAATTATTTTATGGTAAAAGTTTAAGTAAAATGGAAGGTAATCAGAAGTTTGAGTTACAATTAAACAATTCTAGTGAATTAATAAATATTACAAATAATTCTATAATTCAAGTTGAATTAACTAATACTGATAGTAAATCACAATTTGGAAATATTAATAGTCAAATTAAAGATTTAAAGCAACAAATTAATGAATTAAAAGTACATTTTGAACAAGAATATCATCGTTTAAGTAAAACCAATTCTATATTTTTTGATGAACAATTTAAATCACTATTAGAAATGGCATTTTTTGATAAAATTTCGCAAATACCAAAAGCAGAAACTGAAACGACTCTTTCATCAGAATCACTAACTGAAGATTCACCAATAACTATTCCAAATGTTAATGATACTAATAATAATTCTGATATTAATTAAGATAGGTGATTATTATGGAACAATTAATTGAATCCCATGTTTCACAAATTTTAGAAACTAAATTGAAAAAAATGTCTTTATCAGAAACAAATTTAAGTAGTTTTACTTGATTTAAAAAAAATTTTGCTTGATTAGCTCCAGAATTTAATCAACAAATTAGTCATTTTTATTTAAATGAAGTTTTAGAAAAAAGTAAAAATATTGTTATTAGTCCCATCATTAAAAGAGAATTACGATTATATTTCTGAGTTATGATTAATGGTATTGATAGATTAAAAAATAATTGACAAGAAATTTACACTAGGGCAAAAATTCTTCATTCACCAATGATTAATTATTTTTATTATTTTCAAGAAAAATTTAAGGATCGTAAACTTAATAGTAAATTAACTTTTGATAATTTTATAAGACATTGAGAAAGTTTAATTGTTCAAAGAATTGTAAATTATAAATTATTTGAAACTATGCAAATGCGTCAAAAATATTTAACAATGTGAAGTAATAATATTAAAATTATTAATGAAGTAAGACATATTGTTGGTTTTGCTTGAAATTTTTTTGGACGATTTTGAGAAGGAGATTTAAATGATTTTAAAAAAATTAATTTAAATACTATTATACAATATGGTGAAATTTTAAATAAGAATCCAGCTATTATTGAAATTGCTAGACTACTTGGTCGTTGAAAAGGAATTTCGGGTTTAACAGAAAAGCAGGTTCATCAAAAAGTACAAATTGAATATCAATTAAAGCCATTAGGAAAATGGCCTGAAGAAATAGTAGGAATTACCGAGGGTAAAGATTTAGAACATTTATTACCATTAGAATTAGTTAATCTTGCTATTCCAGAGTTAAATGCTATTTTTTATAAAAAATTTGTTGAAGAAAAGTTAGCAATTACAGAGTTTGAATCAATGGATTTAGTTGCCACTGAACATCTTGTTGAAGAAGTTGTAGAAGTACCAATTCCCGAAAGTGAAGGCCCTTTTATCTTATGCATTGATACATCTAAATCGATGAGTCATAGTCCAGAAATTATTGCAAAATCAATTGCGCTTGCTATTAGTAAAATTGCTTTACAAGAAAAAAGACCATGCTATATGATCAATTTTTCTGGTAAATTTGAAACTTATGATTTATCTAATTTAGTTTCATCAATTCCCAATCTAATTCATTTTTTAGGTCATAGTTTTAAAGGACATACTAATATTAATCCAGCTATTAGTCATGCTTTAACAATTATGCAATCTAAAACATATCATAATGCAGACTTATTGGTAGTTTCTGATTTTTTATCTGCTAATATTACTAAAAATAATATTAATTTAATGTTGCAACTAAAAGCAAAAGCTAATCGCTTTCATGCTATTAATATTGCTTCTTCAACATTGTCTAATAATTTTAAAAAATATTTTACTAATTATTGACATTATGATCCTCGCGATCCATTTGCTGGGCGAAAAATTGCGTTAAATTTAGCTAAAACTAAAAATAAATCTTAATCTTAATTTTGATAGTTATTTTTTTGCTTTAATAATGATAAAATATTATTAGAGTGAAAAAGTAAACTGATAATGAGAGATGGATAATATGAAAAAAAATAATTTAATTTTAAGCAAAATATTAGTTATTATTAGTGTTTTAACAGTAACAATTAGTTTATCAATTTTTCCATTATTTAATTGAGGTGTTCCATTAAAAAACAATATTGCTATTATTATTACTTTAATCGTTAATAAAGAACCAATTACTAGTAGTTTTTATAAACAATTAATGACTAGTGATAGTATAGTTTCTTTATATACTTTTGGAACATTATTGATTTTTAATTTAACTTATTTAATACCATTAATTTTTATTAAAAAACCTTTTTCAAGATCAGTTTTTGCTATACACATGTTATTAATAACCTTAGTATTGATACTTTTTGTATTAGTACTTTTTAATTACTTTAATATTAGAAATTTTCAAACTATTCCTTTTAAAGATTTATGAACAATTCCTTGAGCAGGTATTGGTTTAAGTTTACTTACTATTTTTTGATATGGCTTAAAAAATTTATGAGTTAATCCTCAACAGTTATCAAAAAAAAGTAATGATTATAGTAAAAACAAACAAGAAGAAATTAAAAGTGATGATTTACCATCATATGAAGATTTACAATTACAATTAAAAATGTTAAAAAAACAATTAGAAGAAGTTAGAAATATTAAAGGTAAGAAATAATAAAAGTTATTTTAGATTTTTAATTAGATCATTAGCAAACTTTGTTTTTTGATATTTGTTGTTGGTTGATTACTATAGTTAGGTGAATAGACTTCTTGCAAAACTATGATATTAATCACATTTTTTAAGTTTAAAAATTTATTTTAATAACACTTTTAATATTTTTTAAAAATTATTGTTCAAAATATGTTTTATTTTTTGTCATTAAAATACAACAAAAATTATTATTTCAAATAAAATATTAAATTATCAAATATATTTAAATTAATAATTGTAAATTATAAATTGAAGCTATTAAATTAAATCTTAATGCAAATTTTTTTCTTCTATTTCGATATTTTTCACTAATAATTTTAAATTTTTTAAGAATCGCAAAAACATGTTCAATAACAACTCTCATTTTTGAAATAGCCTTATTATTTTTCTTTTCTTCTTTAGTTAAAGGGTTTTTCTTAGGACATATTCCGTAATTAAATTTAATTAATTGTCAATAAAATTGTTTTAAAACTATTTAGTGTTATTGAATATAGAAATAAATATTTTTTGAAAAAATAGTTTAAAAAATGAGTTTACATTTTAAACAAAAAATTGTTAATAATATTTTTATATTAACTCGATAAAAATTTAAATTTTAAAAAAATATTTTTAATATTTTTTTTATTTTAATGGTTTTATTTTATTAAAAATTTCACAAAGTAAGTTAAATCTTAAGTACATAAGTCTAAATTTAGATTTTCTACATTTATTTATTAAAATTTTGAATCTTTTCAATCAAGCAAAGACATGTTCAACTTTAATTCTAATTTTAGATACAATCTTATTGTATTTTCTTTCTTGTTTAGTTAATTTTTTATTTTTAGTTCTTTTAATTGGTATTATTGTATTTTTATAAATATTTTGTATACCTTGATATCCTAAATCACCAATAATTATTGTTTTTTCTGAAAATTCAAGATTTGAATTTTTTAATATTTGAAAATCATGCACTTTACCATTATCAGCAAAAATATCAACAATTTTTTTATTAAAAAAATCATATACAATTTGAAATTTTATAGAATACATTCAACTTTTACCAGAAAAATATTCTAACTGTAGTTTTTTTTAGTTGGTCTTTCAATTTCAATCTCAGTTGAATCAATTAAATAAAATTGAAATTCATTTGAATTTTCTTGTTTTTTATCAATTTTTAATTTATATCTTTCTTTTAAAAATTGGTAATCTTTGTGGTTACTAAGTTTATTTTCTACTCAAGTAATATTTCGAAAACAACTTGATGGGCTCATTTTAGATTTAATACTCATTTGAAAAAAAGTATAATATTCTTTTCAGTATAATAAAGTCATCATTAATCTTTCTTCTACTGAAAGTTTATTTTTTCGACCTTTATTTTTTTCTAATTTTTCTATTTCAATTAATTTTTCTAACATTTCATTAAAATGAAAACGTTTTATACCAAAATATCTATAAAATTCTTCATTTTTTAATTTTTTTAAATTTTCAAAAATCATTTTTATCAACACTTTTCTAAATTTATTGTTAATAACAAAATTATAAAATAAATTTTAAAATTATTAATTGACTTTTAAAAAATTTAATTACGGAATATGTCTTTTGATTTTCGTTTAGGTAATAAGACATTTTTATGTATGTTTTGTATACCTTGATATCCTAAATCTACTAAAATAGTTGTTTCTGATAAAAATTTCGTTTTTGAATTTTTTAAAATTTTAAAATCATGATTTTTACCATAAGAAAAATAAGAACTTATAATTTTTTTACTATCTTTTTCAATTATGACTTGAGTTTTTATTGTATGTTTTTTCTTTTTTCCTGAATAATATTGTTTTTGACTTTTTTTGGGCGTTGAATAGTACTTTCAGTCACATCAATGATAACTGTTTTATCTTTAAAATTATTATTTAACAGTGATTTTTGCCCATCAAGTTGTTGAAAATCAGGATGTTTTATTAAAGTATTTTCTATTCACTTGATATTCCTATAGCAACTACTTTCACTAATTCCATAACTTTTAGCAATATGAAAATAAGTTCGATACTCTCTTCAATATTCTAAAGTCATTAATAAACGATTTTCTAATGATAATTTATTAGGTGTACCACCATTTTTAAACTTTTTTACTTCTTCTGTCTTTAAAATTTCTAGAATTTTATTAAAAATAATATCATTTATACCAGTTAATCTTAATAATTCTGGATTGTTAATAGTTTTTAATTTATCAAACATCATAGATTACCTATCTTTTTTGTTCGTAATTTTATTTTAAAAATTAAATTTTTAATAGATAGGTTTTGCAAGAAGTCTATTATCAAAATTGAAAACTTAATTATTTATTACCAGAACATGAAGGTCAACGATTATTAGAATTAGAAAAACTTGACCCAATATCTGCAAGAGTAAGAAGTCATGGTTTAGTAGGTTATGAATCTGGTGGAATATATACTCATTTAATTCATAAAATATCACGTTTATTACAACCAAGTTATAGATTTAGTGCTGGATTAGATTATGGGTTTAAAGATGATGCTATGGCATGTTTATTAATAGGTTTTGATTATGATTTTAAATTTGTTAATGTTATTGATTGTTTAAAAATAGAAAATAAATTAATACGTTATGATAATAAACAATTAGCAAGATTAGTAGTAGAGTTTTATATTAAATTAGCAAAAGAAAATAATTTGTTATATGAATATGGTTTAACAGTATATTGTGATTTTAGTAATTATACATTTATTGAAATGTTAAATGATACAGCAATTAAATATAACGTTAATTCATGGCTTTATTTTAAAGATTGTGTGAAATTAAGGTTAGAGTTTAGAATAGGTAAGAATGTGGCTTTAATGGCTTCAGAACGCTTAAATATTAGTATGAATGCACAAGAATTATTAGATGAATTTAGATTAGCAATATGAGATGAAAAAAGTATTAAACAAATACCTTTGCCGGGCAATGACCACCTCAGAGATGCTTTTGATTATGCTATAGAACCATATATTAGAAATTTAAGTGCAAATATAAATCCTTATTTTGAAAGGAAGTAACATATGAATAATCATAATACTGAAATATTAACTCCTAAGTGATGTATGATAAATCTTCAAGAAATAATAGCAAATCATGCAAGTAAATTATTATGAGGTAATGGTTATACTTTAACAAGTGAACATCCAGAATATAAAAATGCTATTGAAAAATTAAAAGAATGAAATAATTTGGATAGTTTATTTTATCAAGATTGTCATATTAAATCTGGTTATGGTTATAGTATTGTTCAAATTGATAGAAGTAAAACTGGAAGAATAGCATTAAATTTTGCTCAACCATATGCTCAATCAAGAGTAGCTAGAGTATTAGAAACTGAATATAGTGCATCAACATGGTCAAGAGTACAATATGATGACCAAAGTATTTATGTTAAAACAACATATACTCCAAATCAAATTATTAGATATTTTACTAGTAATACAGTTACTTTAGATGGAATACAAAAAGAAATAAGCGAAGATTTAAAATTACCTTTAATAGAAAATCATAATTTAGGTATTATTCCAGTTAAATTTATGCAAAATTTACCTAAAAAGAATTTCTTTGGTGGAGTTATTGGTGATTATTATCCAGATATGACTCCAATTAAAAATTTACAAAAATTATTAAATAAAACATTTGAATCAATTGAACATGAACTTGAATGTAATATAACTCGTGTATTTTTAGATATTACTGAACAAGAAATAAATCAATCTAAAACTGCTTTTGATTTAAAAAAATTAATAGGTAAATTTATTTTACAAGCAAATTTAAGAAGTATGGGAAGTACTAGTGGAACACCACCAATTGCAATATTACAAGGTAATCCCATTTTAGATAAATATGCTGAATTTATACAATTTATTATTGATAAAGCATTTGAAGGTAGTGGCTATATTCCAGTAAATGATACTACAAGTCAAAAAACAGAAGCAGAAGTATTAATTACAAATAGTAGAGATATGGAAACTACAAGAATTAAAAGAACACTTAATCAAAGTGATTGAAATGAAATATTTCAAAGATGTTTTATATTAATGGGATTAGATGGTGATAAATCTAAATGAACATTTGAAATTAAAGAAAATACTATTATAGATAGATTAAAATCATTAGAAATTAATGAGAAAAAATTAGCATTAGATTTAACTAACAGAAAACGTATTCTTGTGCAAGAAGAAGGTGTTAGTGAAGAAGAAGCAATGAACATTCTTAAAGAAAATAGAAGAATGAGAAAAGAAGAAATTGATTTTGATAATGGATTAGTAAAAGATATTGATGGAGAAACTAAAAATGATACCGAAAATAAATCATCAATTAATTAAAACTGTATGAAAAAGTACAGGTGAAATTGAAAAAGATTTTACACAAAATAAAGATTTACAATTTCGTGTATGTCCTTTTACTATTATTTTAGGTGCTATAAATTCAACAAATGGTGGTTTATAACCACCAACTAGTATTCCTAATGATTATACTAGTTTTAGTAAGATATTCACTGGTAGAGAAGCAATATTATCTGTATGAGATAATAGTTTTGATTTAATAGAACCAGACTTAAAAACCATAAATTCTACTGGTAAAAAGGTTTTAAAAGTTGGCGATGTATTTTATGGGAATATATTATCAGACCAATTAGGTATTACTTATAGTGCAACCCCAGCAAATAATGCTTTTATTCAAGAACAAGCAATTAAAAATGTAGTTATTAATATTCCAAATGAAAAAAAGAATTTTAATTTTATTAATAATATTGTTGCAAATTTATATAAGTTATATATGATTCCAGAAATTAATAAAGTTATAAATACTGATAAAAGTATTAAAGTTGATAGACAATGATATATTCTTGAAGTTGCTAGTAAAACTTATAATAATGAAAATAAAGAATTAGCATATATTCAATGTACTTTTAGTAGTTTAAATGATAAATTAGCAACAAGTGGATTAGCAATTAATCAATATGTACAATTAGGTGCTGTTGGTGAACCAGTTGCAATACCTGCACTTGATTTAAATAACAATATTATATTAGACCAAGACTATTTATCACCTAGACCAGTTACACATGCACAAATAACTTTTTATGGAACGGTAGGTACTATTGCTATTGGATTATGGGGTAGAAATATTAATAAAAATGATAATAAGGAAATTATTATGAATCCAACACATTTAATTTTTCCTTTAAATTATCAGGCATCTACATATGACCCAGTTAGTTTTAGTGCTTTACCAGAAACTAATTATGTTTTAACAGTTGGTGCAAAATCAACAGTTGATACTTATCAACAATGACAAGAAGTAATAGCACCAATGTATGATGATGGTGCAAAAAAGACTTTTGAAGGTCATATATTAACTGATGTTGAAAAAACAACAGCAACTAACAAGATTGATACTGAAACTGGTAAATATATTCCTTATTGAGATAGTAATTTTTTAAATGGAATAAATTTAGACAGTGATAAATTTTATACTATTGGTAATCCTTATTTTGTATATTTTAATAAAAATAATAAAAAATCAAGAGGTCAAGTTAATGGTTATATTATTAATAATTTAAAATTTAAAAATTTAAGAAATTTAAATGCTTTGATGTATTTTATTTATAATTCTTTAAATGAAATATCTTTATCAGACAGAGAAACTACAAAAATACAATTAAATACAATACCAGCATTTGGTAGTTTCTTTAATGTTTTTACTGGTGGAATGAATATAGGATTTAAAAAAGTTTCAAATTTATTAATACCGAGATTTAATATTGTTAATTTTTTTATGAGTGCAGAATTATATAAATTTTATACAAATGTTATTTACTCAAGTGCAAAAGAAAAAAATATTATGCCTTATGATGTTTTTAGAAATGGTACACCTGATGAATTACCAGCAATTTTAGGAACATCAAGTCATATGACAAGTTTTACATTTAATTTGACTAATAACATTAAACTTTCAACTTATGATATTGATAGGACATATTCCGTAATTAAATTTAATTAATTGTCAATAAAATTGTTTTAAAACTATTTAGTGTTATTGAATATAGAAATAAATATTTTTTGAAAAAATAGTTTAAAAAATGAGTTTACATTTTAAACAAAAAATTGTTAATAATATTTTTATATTAACTCGATAAAAATTTAAATTTTAAAAAAATATTTTTAATATTTTTTTTATTTTAATGGTTTTATTTTATTAAAAATTTCACAAAGTAAGTTAAATCTTAAGTACATAAGTCTAAATTTAGATTTTCTACATTTATTTACTAAAATTTTGAATCTTTTCAATCAAGCAAAGACATGTTCAACTTTAATTCTAATTTTAGATACAATCTTATTGTATTTTCTTTCTTGTTTAGTTAATTTTTTATTTTTAGTTCTTTTAATTGGTATTATTGTATTTTTATAAATATTTTGTATACCTTGATATCCTAAATCACCAATAATTATTGTTTTTTCTGAAAATTCAAGATTTGAATTTTTTAATATTTGAAAATCATGCACTTTACCATTATCAGCAAAAATATCAACAATTTTTTTATTAAAAAAATCATATACAATTTGAAATTTTATAGAATACATTCAACTTTTACCAGAAAAATATTCTAACTGTAGTTTTTTTTAGTTGGTCTTTCAATTTCAATCTCAGTTGAATCAATTAAATAAAATTGAAATTCATTTGAATTTTCTTGTTTTTTATCAATTTTTAATTTATATCTTTCTTTTAAAAATTGGTAATCTTTGTGGTTACTAAGTTTATTTTCTACTCAAGTAATATTTCGAAAACAACTTGATGGGCTCATTTTAGATTTAATACTCATTTGAAAAAAAGTATAATATTCTTTTCAGTATAATAAAGTCATCATTAATCTTTCTTCTACTGAAAGTTTATTTTTTCGACCTTTATTTTTTTCTAATTTTTCTATTTCAATTAATTTTTCTAACATTTCATTAAAATGAAAACGTTTTATACCAAAATATCTATAAAATTCTTCATTTTTTAATTTTTTTAAATTTTCAAAAATCATTTTTATCAACACTTTTCTAAATTTATTGTTAATAACAAAATTATAAAATAAATTTTAAAATTATTAATTGACTTTTAAAAAATTTAATTACGGAATATGTCTATAATAATAATATTATTGATACTAAATATATGAATCTAGTTAATATATCACAAAATAATCCGAATAATAATCAACAAATATATTTATTGCCACCAGTAGAAGATTTTGATTTACAATCACCCATTTTTAGTAATGATAATTATAATGGTTTTTATATAGATATGATTGATATTTTAGTTCAAGGAAAATGTAATTTCAAATTAACATTTTATAGCATGCCAAATGATTATGAAGGTGCTGTAAGTGATGATTTTAGTATTTGAGCAGGAACATATCAAACAGTTGGTAAAGCAAGCGGTAATATAAGATTAATTAAAAATAATTTTTTATTAGCAAATAATACTTATAGTTTTAAAAATAAATATAATTATCCAAAAGCAGTTAATCCACCACCACCAACGGAAATACCACATTCAATATTCATAGATTTATCTGGTCAAAAATTAAACAATAATTTTATTTCTCCATTTGTATCAGACATTTCTAAACGTTATCAATACTTTATTTATCCAAATAATATTAATTATCAATCATGAACAAAAGATATTTCCATTGATTTAACTGATTATGATTATCAAAACGTAAAAGATTTTCTGAATGATTATAAAAACTTTGAATTAAATTGAAATATTAGTATATCTGCAATTGAAGGAAATAAAAACAATACATTTAATAGTAGCAATTCATTTATTATTCTTGATTTAAAGGATATACCACAATTTATAGGAGAATATACCCCTTATTTTCATGAAAATAATCCAGAAACTTATTACCACTATAATGATAATCAAGAACACGAAGGAAACAATTGTAAATTTAAAGTAGAAATTCTTTTATCTCCTAGTTTGAAAGAATATTACATAAAAAATGAACTTGATAGTAATAAATATTATTCAGTATTAATTGGAGATACAAATAATGTTAGTTCAGATGACACCAGAGTAACTTTTCTACAAACTTGATTAGTTATGAGTTTTGTAGGTACTAAACTCAACATTACTATAAATTTAATTGGTAGTTTACATATTAATACAGATTATTTAACCAGTGAAATAATTAGTAATATTAACTTTAATAATATACAAATTTCACCTAGAGTGACATAACCATTAGAAAGATGGTGGTAATTATGTTAAATGAAAATGAAATGAAAGAAGGTAATACTATGGAAGAAAAAGAAAAAAATGAAGAACAAGAAGAAACTAAGGAAGAAGAAGTAAAATCAGAAGAAAATACTGAAAAAGAATCTGAATCTGAAGACAAAAAAGAACCAGAAACAGAAGAATCTAAAGAACCAACTTTAGAAGATAAATATAAAGAATTAGAAGAAAAATATAATACTTTATATAAAGAAAAAACTGATAAAGATAGAGAAATTAGACATTCAGAAAGTTATAAAAAATATGATTTATCAGAAGAAAATATTAATTTATTAAAAAGATATCTTGGAGATAAAGAAGATATTGATGAAGAATTATCAAATTTAAATAAAGATTTTCCACATTTATTTGAGGCTTTTAGAGGCTTTTATGTAATCTGTGTATCTTTGTTTTACAAAGTACTAGTTTAGATTAATTCTATCTTTAAATTTTATCATAAAATGAGCAATTGCTGTATTTCAATTTTGAATGGGCATTGTTCATTTTTTTGTTATATTTTCAATTGCTAAATAAAATATTTTAAAAACTGCCATATCATTAGGAAAAACTTTTTTATTTCTGATAACTTTTCGTAATTGACTATTTACAGATTCAATAGCATTTGTTGTATAAATCACTCTTTTGATTTCTGTAGGATAACTAATAAAAACCATTAAATTATCTCAATTTTTATATCAAGATTTAGCAATTTGAGGATATTGTTTATTTCACTTATTTTCAAAGGATTTTAAAGCCTGCATTGCTTGTTCTTCACTACATGCAGTATAAATTGGTTTTAAATCTGTAACTAGAGATTTTCTATGCTTATATGAGACATATTTCAAACTATTTCTAATTTGATGAACTATGCATAATTGATGTTCTGTTTTAAGATAAACTGATTGTATTGCTTCTGACATGCCTGTTAAATTATCACTGCAGGCAATAAGAATATCATTTAAGCCACGATTTTTCATTTCTGTTAAATTTGCTAATCAAAATTTAGCACCTTCATTTTCACTAATTCATAAACCTAAAACATCTTTTTTACCTTCTAAATCAACTCCTAAAGCTATATAAACTGATTTATTAATAATCCTTTTATCTTGTCGTACTTTCACTACTATGCAATCAAAATAAACAATCGGATAGACACTTTCTAATGGTCGATTTTGCCATGCTTTTACATCATCAATAACATCATCAGTAATTTGACTAATAACACTTTCACTAATATCAGCACCATGATATAACTCTTGTAATTGCATTCTAATATCTGATAATGTCATACCTTTTGCATATAAAGAAAGAACTTGTTGATCAAAACCATCAAATCTTCTTTGTCTTTTTGCAACTATTATAGGATTAAAATTACTATTGCGATCTCGTGGTACATCAATCTCAATTTTACCTTGTTGAGTTATTATTTTTTTTGAACTTATACCATTACGAGCATTGTCACTATTACTATGTTGATTCTTTTCATATCCCAAATAATTTTGCATCTCAGAATTCAACATTTTTTCTACTAATCTTTTTGTTAATTCTTTATACAATCCTCCCTCTTTAAAAACTGTTGTTAAATCTTCAGTATTTTCTAATAATAAATCTACTGCTTTTGATATTGGATCATTATTATTAATATTTTGCTTTTTAGCCATCTGTAACTCACTCTTTCTAGTCATTTAATTATATTTACTAGAATTAATTAAACATAGTTTTTTTGTAAGTTACACAGATTACTAAACATTACCATTTTCTATGCTTATATGAGACATATTTCAAACTATTTCTAATTTGATGAACTATGCATAATTGATGTTCTGTTTTAAGATAAACTGATTGTATTGCTTCTGACATGCCTGTTAAATTATCACTGCAGGCAATAAGAATATCATTTAAGCCACGATTTTTCATTTCTGTTAAATTTGCTAATCAAAATTTAGCACCTTCATTTTCACTAATTCATAAACCTAAAACATCTTTTTTACCTTCTAAATCAACTCCTAAAGCTATATAAACTGATTTATTAATAATCCTTTTATCTTGTCGTACTTTCACTACTATGCAATCAAAATAAACAATCGGATAGACACTTTCTAATGGTCGATTTTGCCATGCTTTTACATCATCAATAACATCATCAGTAATTTGACTAATAACACTTTCACTAATATCAGCACCATGATATAACTCTTGTAATTGCATTCTAATATCTGATAATGTCATACCTTTTGCATATAAAGAAAGAACTTGTTGATCAAAACCATCAAATCTTCTTTGTCTTTTTGCAACTATTATAGGATTAAAATTACTATTGCGATCTCGTGGTACATCAATCTCAATTTTACCTTGTTGAGTTATTATTTTTTTTGAACTTATACCATTACGAGCATTGTCACTATTACTATGTTGATTCTTTTCATATCCTAAATAATTTTGCATCTCAGAATTCAACATTTTTTCTACTAATCTTTTTGTTAATTCTTTATACAATCCTCCCTCTTTAAAAACTGTTGTTAAATCTTCAGTATTTTCTAATAATAAATCTACTGCTTTTGATATTGGATCATTATTATTAATATTTTGCTTTTTAGCCATCTGTAACTCACTCTTTCTAGTCATTTAATTATATTTACTAGAATTAATTAAACATAGTTATTTTTGTAAGTTACACAGATTACTAAACATTACCTGTTTTTTTAAAATTATAAAAATTATTTTAGGTTTAATAGGAGTTTTATTATCTTCTGCGGTTGCTGGTTTAATTATATTTATTATAGTAAAAATTGTATTAAAAATAAATCAAATATTTTAGAAAGGTGGTGATTAATATGGATACTACAACAATAATTATAGTTGCTAATTTATGTATTAATGGGGGTTATATATTAGTTAAATTAGGAAAAGCATTTATTGCTTTTGGTCAATCATTAACAGACCCTAATAAAAAAGCACTTAAAAAACAAAATAAAATTAATAAATTACAAACTAAACTAAATTCTATTAATAAACAACAAGAAGTAAAAAGTATTTATTAATATTAAAAAAGAGACTTTTATGTAATCTGTGTATCTTTGTTTTACAAAGTACTAGTTTAGATTAATTCTATCTTCAAATTTTATCATAAAATGAGCAATTGCTGTATTTCAATTTTGAATGGGCATTGTTCATTTTTTTGTTATATTTTCAATTGCTAAATAAAATATTTTAAAAACTGCCATATCATTAGGAAAAACTTTTTTATTTCTGATAACTTTTCGTAATTGACTATTTACAGATTCAATAGCATTTGTTGTATAAATAACTCTTTTGATTTCTGTAGGATAACTAATAAAAACCATTAAATTATCTCAATTTTTATATCAAGATTTAGCAATTTGAGGATATTGTTTATTTCACTTATTTTCAAAGGATTCTAAAGCCTGCATTGCTTGTTCTTCACTACATGCAGTATAAATTGGTTTTAAATCTGCAACTAGAGATTTTCTATGCTTATATGAGACATATTTCAAACTATTTCTAATTTGATGAACTATGCATAATTGATGTTCTGTTTTAAGATAAACTGATTGTATTGCTTCTGACATGCCTGTTAAATTATCACTGCAGGCAATAAGAATATCATTTAAGCCACGATTTTTCATTTCTGTTAAATTTGCTAATCAAAATTTAGCACCTTCATTTTCACTAATTCATAAACCTAAAACATCTTTTTTACCTTCTAAATCAACTCCTAAAGCTATATAAACTGATTTATTAATAATCCTTTTATCTTGTCGTACTTTCACTACTATGCAATCAAAATAAACAATCGGATAGACACTTTCTAATGGTCGATTTTGCCATGCTTTTACATCATCAATAACATCATCAGTAATTTGACTAATAACACTTTCACTAATATCAGCACCATGATATAACTCTTGTAATTGCATTCTAATATCTGATAATGTCATACCTTTTGCATATAAAGAAAGAACTTGTTGATCAAAACCATCAAATCTTCTTTGTCTTTTTGCAACTATTATAGGATTAAAATTACTATTGCGATCTCGTGGTACATCAATCTCAATTTTACCTTGTTGAGTTATTATTTTTTTTGAACTTATACCATTACGAGCATTGTCACTATTACTATGTTGATTCTTTTCATATCCCAAATAATTTTGCATCTCAGAATTCAACATTTTTTCTACTAATCTTTTTGTTAATTCTTTATACAATCCTCCCTCTTTAAAAACTGTTGTTAAATCTTCAGTATTTTCTAATAATAAATCTACTGTTTTTGATATTGGATCATTATTATTAATATTTTGCTTTTTAGCCATCTGTAACTCACTCTTTCTAGAAATTTAATTATATTTATTAGAATTAATTAAACATAGTTATTTTTGTAAGTTACACAGATTACTAAACATTACCTTAAAAAATGCCTATTAAAGGCATTTTTATTTATTTATAAACTCATGTGATTATAATCTCAATTTAATGAAACATTATCGTTATTTAGTGGTACTTCGCTCATATTATCACTACCATATTGACTACTTGTTTCACTATTAATTGTGAATCTATTATCATTAATTAATCTTGTAGTTTCATCAGTAAATACTTCTTGTAATTCTTGATTATGATTATTAGTTTCCATAGGTAATAAATTATGAATAATTTCACTTGCACCAGCAATTATGGTTGGAATAGCACTTGCATTATCAAAACCATTATTAATCCCAATAGCAACACCACTTGAAATTAAACAACCACCAGTTGCCATATTAGCAATTCTTCTTATATTTTCAAATTTATTAGGTATTAATTCAGTAATACCAGCAACCAAACTAGCAATACCATAACTATTTAAACTAATAAATGTATCTCAATCCATTTGTCCCATAAATTCATTATTTTGTCCCATAAAAACTATGTTTTGTCCCAAATCTGGTGGAAATGGGTCAATAGTAGTTGTAGTTATTGGACTTTCAGTTGGGCTTGGATTAATTGAAGAATTAGTAAATTTTGCATAATTAACTAAACCAATTGTTCCTAAACCTAATAATATTTTTTTACTACTATTAATTAATTTAGTTTTAGTATTTGGTTTTTGATTTAAATTTCAAATATCTAAACCTAATTTTTTACCAAATAATAAACTATTAATTGAACCTAATAATGGATTACCTATTACTTGACCATAATACGCACTTGTACCAATCATTGCTGATAATGGACTAATTGAAGAACGTATTAATTTAGTTAAAGTATAATTTGATTGCGTATTTTCGTTTGGCATTATTTATATATCTCCTCATCTAAATTTCTTATCAATTCATCAATCATATTTCCTGATTTTTCATAATTTCCATGATAATTTAATTCATTTCAAATATCTTTTAATTTAGATGATGTTTTTACTAATAATTTATAATAATTTAATTCTAATTTTTCTATGCTTGGCATTTTTTATTCTCCTTTTATAAATTTAAATTGCATATTTCCAATAGTATCTCTATTATTACCACAAATAATTAAATAACCAGTTTGATTATTTTCTAATATTCATGAATAATAAATATATTGTGGATATAATTTTGGATATAAATTTAATGCTAATAAATAACATAAAGCATCTTCTTTATTTTTTAATAGTCCAACTGTTGGACATTTTATTTCTTTTGGGCTTTTTTCATTGGACATATTCCGTAATTAAATTTAATTAATTGTCAATAAAATTGTTTTAAAACTATTTAGTGTTATTGAATATAGAAATAAATATTTTTTGAAAAAATAGTTTAAAAAATGAGTTTACATTTTAAACAAAAAATTGTTAATAATATTTTTATATTAACTCGATAAAAATTTAAATTTTAAAAAAATATTTTTAATATTTTTTTTATTTTAATGGTTTTATTTTATTAAAAATTTCACAAAGTAAGTTAAATCTTAAGTACATAAGTCTAAATTTAGATTTTCTACATTTATTTACTAAAATTTTGAATCTTTTCAATCAAGCAAAGACATGTTCAACTTTAATTCTAATTTTAGATACAATCTTATTGTATTTTCTTTTTTGTTTAGTTAATTTTTTATTTTTAGTTCTTTTAATTGGTATTATTGTATTTTTATAAATATTTTGTATACCTTGATATCCTAAATCACCAATAATTATTGTTTTTTCTGAAAATTCAAGATTTGAATTTTTTAATATTTGAAAATCATGCACTTTACCATTATCAGCAAAAATATCAACAATTTTTTTATTAAAAAAATCATATACAATTTGAAATTTTATAGAATACATTCAACTTTTACCAGAAAAATATTCTAACTGTAGTTTTTTTAGTTGGTCTTTCAATTTCAATCTCAGTTGAATCAATTAAATAAAATTGAAATTCATTTGAATTTTCTTGTTTTTTATCAATTTTTAATTTATATCTTTCTTTTAAAAATTGGTAATCTTTGTGGTTACTAAGTTTATTTTCTACTCAAGTAATATTTCGAAAACAACTTGATGGGCTCATTTTAGATTTAATACTCATTTGAAAAAAAGTATAATATTCTTTTCAGTATAATAAAGTCATCATTAATCTTTCTTCTACTGAAAGTTTATTTTTTCGACCTTTATTTTTTTCTAATTTTTCTATTTCAATTAATTTTTCTAACATTTCATTAAAATGAAAACGTTTTATACCAAAATATCTATAAAATTCTTCATTTTTTAATTTTTTTAAATTTTCAAAAATCATTTTTATCAACACTTTTCTAAATTTATTGTTAATAACAAAATTATAAAATAAATTTTAAAATTATTAATTGACTTTTAAAAAATTTAATTACGGAATATGTCTATTATAAAATCATTCAGTTCTAATATTTCTCATTATTTCACTTCCTTTTATGAACTCATCAGCACCGTAGTAAACGGTGGACTAGGTAGACCTGTTTCTTTATAAGTGTCCAACGGTACGTATATATTAAATATATAACTTATTATTCTAGAATTCCGTTCTCGCGACATAATTTCACACTTACCTAGTTTCGTTCTGTATAGATATAAAATTGTAATTAGGACTTACATTGACATATTAAATAAAATAAAAAAAGGAACGGGTAAAGAGTATATGGGTATATGTCAAATGCCTAAATATTAATTATTTTCTTTAATTTCAATTATTTCTTTTTGATTTTTATTATCATTATTTTTAAATGTTTCTTCTTTTTCATCAAAATACAATTTAGTGTTTGCTTCTATTCACTTCTCAAAAGAATTTAATTTTAATTTATTCATTATTATCAACTCAACTTTCATTTAATCATAAAAATATTTCATGTAAAACTAATATTGAATCTGCTTTATCTTTATACTTAAACATTAAATCTGTTATATATTTACGTAATACACTTTTATTAACTCTATTTTCTTTTTTCATTATCTAATACCCTTTCTATGTTCTCTTACATGTTCAATATTTTCTTCATCACCAATCATTATTTCTCCACAAAAAACACATTTATACTTTGTTCAATATCCCATTATTTACTTTCCTCTTTTCATTTCATTTCAAATTCAATTTTAAATTTACCAAATAAAATAAATGTTAATAAATTATAAGGAATAGAGATTAAAGATAATAATAAAAATAATGGTAAAATTAATATTCTTAATAAGATATAAAATAATTTCATTATTTATTCTTCCTTTTCTATAAATTCAAGTACTTTATAATAAGCAGTAAGTTTGCCGGCTTCTTTTAAAGAATCACATAAGCAAATACTAATTTGTTTATTTAATCAATTAATTAATTTTTCTTTATTCATTGGACATATTCCGTAATTAAATTTAATTAATTGTCAATAAAATTGTTTTAAAACTATTTAGTGTTATTGAATATAGAAATAAATATTTTTTGAAAAAATAGTTTAAAAAATGAGTTTACATTTTAAACAAAAAATTGTTAATAATATTTTTATATTAATTCGATAAAAATTTAATGGTTTTATTTTATTAAAAATTTCACAAAGTAAGTTAAATCTTAAGTACATAAGTCTAAATTTAGATTTTCTACATTTATTTACTAAAATTTTGAATCTTTTCAATCAAGCAAAGACATGTTCAACTTTAATTCTAATTTTAGATACAATCTTATTGTATTTTCTTTCTTGTTTAGTTAATTTTTTATTTTTAGTTCTTTTAATTGGTATTATTGTATTTTTATAAATATTTTGTATACCTTGATATCCTAAATCACCAATAATTATTGTTTTTTCTGAAAATTCAAGATTTGAATTTTTTAATATTTGAAAATCATGCACTTTACCATTATCAGCAAAAATATCAACAATTTTTTTATTAAAAAAATCATATACAATTTGAAATTTTATAGAATACATTCAACTTTTACCAGAAAAATATTCTAACTGTAGTTTTTTTTAGTTGGTCTTTCAATTTCAATCTCAGTTGAATCAATTAAATAAAATTGAAATTCATTTGAATTTTCTTGTTTTTTATCAATTTTTAATTTATATCTTTCTTTTAAAAATTGGTAATCTTTGTGGTTACTAAGTTTATTTTCTACTCAAGTAATATTTCGAAAACAACTTGATGGGCTCATTTTAGATTTAATACTCATTTGAAAAAAAGTATAATATTCTTTTCAGTATAATAAAGTCATCATTAATCTTTCTTCTACTGAAAGTTTATTTTTTCGACCTTTATTTTTTTCTAATTTTTCTATTTCAATTAATTTTTCTAACATTTCATTAAAATGAAAACGTTTTATACCAAAATATCTATAAAATTCTTCATTTTTTAATTTTTTTAAATTTTCAAAAATCATTTTTATCAACACTTTTCTAAATTTATTGTTAATAACAAAATTATAAAATAAATTTTAAAATTATTAATTGACTTTTAAAAAATTTAATTACGGAATATGTCTATTATTTTAACTCCTTATTAAACTTCAAAATTTTCTATAATTTCTTCTTCTTTTTCTAATTCTTTTAATTTAGATAAAGTAGAATTTAAATCAGTATTATCAGTTGAATTAGTAATAGTATCAATAGTATCTTGATATTCTTTCATTTTAGGATTTGAATCAATAATTTTAACTTCATCACCATTATTATCTTTATATGCAATAGTTTGTTCATCAATTACTACACCTTGGTCTAATTGAAGTGCTAAATTAATATCATCTTGATTATTTAATACAATAATTGGTGTTTTATTAATTTCACGAATAAGTGCTTTTACAACAGTTTTTAAAGCCATTTGGTCAAAAGCAGAAGTTCATATAGGATTTAATTTTCATTCTTGATTTTTTTTATTATAAGTTTTTCCATATTTATCTCTATGTTGATTTATTTCTTCAACTGTCATTCCTTTATAAAAATTATTAATTTTACCATTTTTATCTAAAAGTGAAATATAACAATAATAACCAATTGTATTAATAGTTTTTCTTTCAAAAATTAATGCTGGATTAATTTCTCATTTATTATTTTCTTGATTAAATTTATGTGCTGTTGTTATTTTTTCTCTTTGAAAATCAATTACTAATCCAGTTCTTTGTAATAATGTTAATCAACCATCTTCTTGAATTTGAACTTGTAATTCATCACCATAAGGTATTAATGCTAATTCTTTTTTAATAGGATTAATTGAAAGATTTAATTTATATAAATTAATTAAGGCATTAATTAAACTTTGTGTATTCATATTTTTTAAATCTTTACTAGAATTTATAATCATTTCATAATAATTTCTAAATTTTACATATTCTTCTTTATTACTTTTAATAAAATTAGGAATTTTTAATTCATTTTTATTATTACTCATTATTTTCTTCTCCTTTTTTATTTAATAATTCTAAAATTTCATCTAATTTTTTATTAATTTTGCCTATATGTTTTAATAAAATTAAAATTGATTTATCCATAAGTTATCTCCTATCATTTTTTAACTTTTTTAAATCTATTATCTAAATGTACTTCAATATTTTTACTAGGATTAACTATTAAATGACTATTAATCTCAATTCAATTATTTAGATTACTATCTAATTTTTTAGGTAATTTATCAAATTCAATTGAATTACAAGAATAAATGTTTATTTCTTTAATTGATTTCTCATTAATCATTTTTATTTCTTCTTAATCATTCTTTAATATTATTTTTTAAAATATTTAATTCTTTAATTTGACCTCTTAAAACATCTAATTCTCATACATTTATTTGACTTAAATTAATTTCTTCAATTTTATATTCTAAAAATTCAATTCTAGCATTAATACTTTTCGTTAATAATTCATTAAAATTACATTTTTTATTTTTACAATATTCTAGTTTATATTCCATTTTGATTTTCTCCTTTAAAATATTTTGTTTTTGCATTAAATCATTCTTCTTTTAATTCTTTTGTTATTTTTATTTCTATTTCTTCTTGATTATTTTTATTCGTTAAATATACATAACCTCTATTAGGTAATGAAAATGGGGTCATACCATTAGCAAGCAGTAAACAATAATAAGCAGTTAATTGTAATTTAATTCTTTTTAATTTATCTTCATCAATACAAGCATATGTTTTATAATCAACTAAATAATATTTATTTTCTTTTTTATCTACATAAACTAAATCTGGTGTTCCAGCAACTAAGGTATCAGCAATAGGTTTTTCTATAATAAATTCATAATTATTTTTATCTTTAAATTTTTCTTTTAAAAACATAAGTGATTTTTTACAATAAGAATAATTTATTGAATTAGTTACTGGTTTTAATTTTTTTAATAAATTATTAATAATATTTTCTTTATTAATATTTTGTAAATATAATTCATTAATTTTATGAACTCATTTACCACGAACTGAAGCATTTTAATATTTCTGGTGATATATGACTATAACCAAAACCTAAATAATTATCAATAATTCTAGAAACTGAAATTAATTCTTTATCTTCTAAAAAATATTGATGTGTTTCTTTTTTAAATATTAATTTAGGCATATTCATCACATTTTGCTTCTAAAAAAGCATATCATCCTTCAATAATTTTTAATGCATAATCAATATCTTTTTTTTCTTTAATAATATGTTCTAATAATTTTAACATTCCATAATTTATTAAATCATCTGAGATATTTTTTTCTTTACATTCTTTATATCTATCTCTATAAAAACTATTAACAAATTTAAAACCATCATATTCTTTACCATTAATTTTCATATTTATAACTTTCCTTTCTACCTATTAATATTCAAAAACATTTATTACATAATCTATTACCAAAAGAAGATTGTTTTCTACATTTATCACAAGAACCAACCATTCTATATTCTCTATATTCCATAAATATTTTTCCTTTCATTAATTAAGTTTTTTATTTAATTCCTTATTATTTAAATTTATGTCTAATTCCATTACTAATATTTCATATTTTTCAATATAAGCCTCTTTGATTAAATGATGTTTATAATTTCTATGAAAGTTATTAGCATTTTCAATTGTAGAAAATAATTTATATTTTATTTGACCAGTATAATTAACTTCATATTTTAATAAGTAAGCATATTTCATTTTTATTTTTCTCCTTTATTTTTTTTATTGTGTTATGATATTGTTAATGAGGTATGTATTTATATATAAACCCCCTATTTTTTTAAATAATACAAATGTAATTATTAATTAGATTAATGGGGTATTTACTGAGCCATCATAAGGCTATTCAAATTAATCTATAATTACATTAAGCGATATACTGTTACTTTCTAATTTGCTTAACATTAGAATCCTTTTATACTGATAGAAGAATAGGTCTATAACCAACAGTAATTTATTTTTCTTCCGACAGGGTATTAAGTTTTAATCTTTTAACAAAAAAAGAACGATAGTTATATCGTTCTTTGTTATTTTATGAAACTAGGAGTTAAAGTGATGCGCCCAATATTTCTTATATTAACTTAGAAATATAAATTATTTATTAAAATATCCATTAGGATATTTACCGTTTCATACTATATCTGTACTGTAATATCAATTTTGAAAAGATATATCAAATTTTCTTCTTAATGGTTCATCTGCAAAATATAACTCAAATTTATAATCTTTTTTAAGGTATTATTTGGATTAGTTGTTCAAATAGTTTGAACACCTCATTCAACTTGTTTATGTGGAGTTAAATATTATTTAACTCCACTAACATTATGGGTAAGCACCCCCCATGATTAATCCTATTGTTCCAGTTGTAGCACCAGTTAGTGCTAATCCTAATGTTATTTTACTTAAATTTGTTTTTATTCATGTTTTCATATTAAATTACTCCTTTTTTCTTTTATTTTACTTTAAAATTGTACTATTTTTGATTATTTTTACAAGTATGCTTTTAAATGAAAAATAACGCCTAAATGCAAGGCGTTTATTTTGTGAGACCAATAATATTAATGATATTCAACTTGTTTATTATATAGCAAATGTGAAGATGCTTTTTTTTCACACTAGCATTATTTTTACCCCTAATTACATTTTTATATGGATACAGTGCATAAAACAGAGCATCATAAGGGTCTTGGTACATATTCTTATCAGGAATGTTAGTTTTTGTTTCATCATAACGTAATTCTTCTAAACATTGAGTAGTTTTTGGTAAATCATCTTTATTTGCATAAAAGTTTCCATAACTCATAATATTTCTCATTCAAACTACTCTATTAGTTAATCCTGCTTCTTGATTTAAATTTGAAGCATGTTTAATAGCAGTTTGTGTTATTAAAATAGTATTATGTTCATCAATTAATTTTTGATTTAATCAATCAATTGCTGTTCTAGCTTTATCATCATAAAAATAAATTGCTTGGTCAAAATTTTCAAAATTATCCATTAATCCTAAAATTTCATTAACATAAGCATTAATTTTTTCATTTTCATTAATAAAATCATTTGGAGTAACTATTAATTCACAAATAACATAAGGGTCATAATATCCACTATTATTATATTCTTTAAACCCAACTACCATAAATACAGTATGGTCTTTTGGTCCCGTAGCTCAATCAATACCAACACTATAAAAATCAAATTTATACATATCTTTTTCTTGATTATAAAATTGTTTTAAATCATATGATTGTCAATATTTTACTGTTTTTTGAAATGGGAAAATTGTTGCATCACTATCTAAAAATTCAAAACCATAATAAATAGTATTATATTCATCTTCATTACTTTTTTTCATTTCTAATAATTTTCTTTGTTGGATATCCGGTAACTTATCTCAAAATGGTTTAATAGTAAATCTTAAAACAAATAAACCTAAACCACTAAACATGTCTTTATTTTCATAATAAACTTTGCCAATTTTTTTAAGATTTTTCATTACTTCATTATTTAATGGTAAAAATGGCGTACAGTATTTTAAATAAAATGGATGATATTTATCATAAGGATTGCATGTAAAAGTCATAAAAAAGTTTTTATAAAAATAACGAGTAATCTTTTTTCCAAAAGTAGGGCTATATATATTTTTATCAATAAAAGTTCAATTTCATTCTTTAATTGGTTCATTTGACACTTTAATTCTGTTACTTCTAAACATAGATATTTCTAATCGCTCATAGCGATATGTTAATTCTTTATCAGTAAGTGTTTCTTTTTCTTCTGCCATGATTATTTCATCTGTTCTTGAACCTAAAAAATTTGAACCACCTGCTTCTTTTCCAAAAATCTTATTACCATTAGCATAACCAATAAAGTCAATTTGTTGATTATTAGGAAAAATAATACAACCACCATCCTTAGTTATTTTTCATTTAATACCATGTGGATTATTAGGTAATAAATTAATATGATATGTATCTAATAAAACTTGACAAACATTCATTAAAGCACCAATTGTAGTTTCACTATGAGTATTTTCATATCTTCTTACTTCTTGGACACTACTATCACTAAAATTACAACATATAAATAAATCAAATGCTAAGCAGTTTCAAGTTTTTCTTGTTCCACGTGCTGTTGGTATAAAACGATAAAAACAATTAGTAGTAAAATATTCTGCTCATTCATCACCAACAAATGCTTTAAAAATATCTCAATTAAAACCATAATTATTATCACTAAAATTAAGATTATATTTTTTATTCAGTTGTGCATAACTACTAATAAAAGCCATATTTTACTCCCTAATTTTTATAAACAATACAATTAAATTATTAACAAACAAAATTTAGAAAGGAACATTAAAAATGTTTATATTACCATTTCCTAATCTTTTTGATTGAGACAAACATGATTTTAATCAAGATGAATTAAGTTTAAAACAAACAGAAGAATTATTTGCAAAAATAGATGATTATTTATGAAGTATATGTGATAAATCTGAATATAAATCATATAGATTTAGAAAAAGAAGATTAAAAGCAAAAAAAGGTTTATTAAATTATAAACGACGTATTTGTACACATTATAACCCAAAAACACAAAAAAAGGAATTTGTTTCATTGTTAGATAATTATCTTGGTGTTAAAAAATATAGTAAACTTGCACCAAATGTTATTAAACAAATTTTAAAATATTTTGCTGATGGTAAAAAGTATCGTGATGTTTGTGATACTTTTATTGAAGATTTAATAAGTACTAGTACAGTTTGTAGAACATATAAAAAATTTGAATTACCAAAATCTAATATTCCAAAAATACCATTACAACCAAATCAAAATTTATACTTAAATATTGATGATGGACATAGAAAATTTAAGTTTAATGAAAGACACAATACTAAAAATTGTAAAAAATGTTCTATGAGATTATTAGTATTTTGTACTGGTAAAAAGAAAAATGGAAAATTAATTAATAAAAGAGCTGTATGTAAAATAAGAATATCAAAAACAGAAATTGGTGCAGAAAAAACAGCAAAATTAATTCAAACATATGGTAATTTATTTTTTGAAAATTTTGACCAAGCAAATTTAATAGTTTGTGGCGATAGTGCAAAATGAATTAGAAAAACTGCTACAATTTTAAATGCTAAATTTATTTTAGATAAATTTCATGCTTTTCATGTTTTATTTCTTGGAATAATGGCTGGAAGAAGAAAAAATAAAATAGCTAAATTACACTATGAAAATGCCATAAATTTATTTGCCAAAGGTCAATATTATGAATTAATTGATTTTTTACAATCACTAACTTTACAATATAAAAAATTAAAAGTTGGTTATTTTATTAATGCAAAAGATGGTGTATTAAACCAAGCATTAGTTGAAAATATTGGTTGCTTTACTGAAACTAATATTAAACAAATTTTAAAGCATATGATTGGTGATAAAACATATAACATTGATATGTATACAAAAATGGTTAATTTTAAATGCTATCAAATAAATACTGCCATCCAGTTATTATAAATTAAAATTAAAGATTTTAAAAAACCAAAAATAAAATAAAACTTATTAAAGTTTACTTTAATAAGAATTTTTGAGTTATAAAAATAAGTATTATTGTTGACTAATATTTTTCAAGTGTTAAGATTAACATACAATTGCATATTGAAGTCAAAATTATTCTCGTCTAACTTTATAATTTTAAGACAAATTTAAATATTATTGACAACATCGGTACGCTCACTAAATTATTAGCATCTATAAAAATACAAAAAACTTTATATTTTGTTTCATCTGTATAATTAACTTGATATTTTACTAAATAAATGTATGACATATTTATTTTTCTCCTTTTAATTTTTTATTGTGTTATGATATTGTTAATGAGGTATGTATTTATATATAAAACCCCCTATTTTTTAAATAATACAAATGTAATTATTAATATAGATTAATGGGTTCTTTACTGAGCCATAATAAGGCTATTCAAATTAATCTATAATTACATTAAGCGATACAGTTTAACATTTTAACTTGCTTAACATTAAATGCTCTTTTATTCTGATATAGAAGTATTTACATAAAGTACTCACTATTAGACTTCTACGACAGTTTTATGAAGTTTTAATCTTTTAACAAAAAAAGAACGATAGTTATATCGTTCTTTGTTATTCATTTATGAATCCAAGGGTTAAAGTGATGCGCCCTTTGACAACCGCCCAACAAATAATCCAATAATACCTTCATGATAAAAAGTAATGCCTAAATATTAGGCATTACTTTTTATTGCAATTAAATTATTTTGTTTTTATTTTTTATAACTAAAATTTCATACTTTTTTTATATAAGAATAAGAATAAGAATTTTAATTAAGTTATAATTAAAATATGAAATTTGATTAAACATTAGAATAATGATTTAATATATTTTAATTAAAATATAGTTATTATTGTCAATTATTTAGTATTAAGAGAGGGAAACATATATGAATCAAGATTTGCAAAAACTTTTCCATGAAATGGATTTTAATGATGTTAATAATGAATTTAATCATGCTACTATTAAAAAAGTACAATATTTTCATCATAATCAACAAGTAATAATTACCATCAACTTACCTAATTTTCTAACAACTACTACTTTAAAAAGTTTTGAACAACATTTTGAAAAATTACCTGTTTCGAATATTAGTGTCGATTTTAATGTTTCCCTTACTGCTGATGAATCAACTGTATTAACATATTTTCATTATATTAAAACTCATAAGTTGCAACTATTAGCTGGCATTTATTATTCTTTACCCGACTCAGCAATTAATTATAAAAATAATATTATTACCATTACTATTCATAATAGTATTGAAGAAAAATTAATAACTAATGAATTTTTACAATTTATTAACTACTTTCAACAATATGGTTTTAAAAAAATTCAATTAAAAACTAAAATAAATAAAGCAGAGCAATCATTTATTAGTTATGAAAATGAATCTAAAGCAGAAATTAGCAAAATTACTAACAATTTAAAAACTAAAATTCCTAACAACAATATAAGTAAAAATTTTAATACAACTACTTATCGCAAAAAAGCAAAAGTTAATTTAGAAATAACAGACCCAACTCATAGCATTAAAGATATCATTGGCGATGAACCCAATATTATTATTAGTGGTAAAGTTTTTAAAATTAATAAATTTTTAACTAAAACTCAAAAATGATTTTATTCATTTTGAATTACTGATTATAGTGATGCAATTACTTGCAAAGCATTTATTAATAGCGATCAACCAGATGAGAAATTTGATAATATTAAAGTTGATGATTGAATAAAAATTAATGCTAATAGTCGTTATGATAATTATAGTAAAGAACAAGTACTATGAATTGATGATTTAATTATTGATTTAAATAATAAAAATACTAACAATAATGATGATGCTAAAACTAAAAGAATTGAATTTCATACTCATACTAAAATGAGTGCTATGGATGGTATTACTTCAGCAAGTGATTATATTAATCAAGTAGCTAAATGAGGACACCAAGCAATTGGTTTTACTGATCACTTAAATGTACAAGCATACCCAGATATTGCTAATGCCGCTAAAAAACATCCAAACTTAAAAGTAATGTATGGTGTTGAAATGGATTTAATCCCCAATAATATTAGTATTACTAAAAATAATATTAATACACCATTATTAGATTTAGAATACATTGTTCTTGACTTAGAAACAACTGGTTTATCAACCAATTACCACGAAATTATTGAATTTGGTTATACAATTGTTAAAGACAATATGATTTTAAAACAAGATACAATTTTAATTAAACCGAATAATCCCGTACCTGAACATATTACTGAACTTACTAGTATTACCAATGTTATGTTAAAAGATAAACAAACATTACAACAAATATTGCCAACAATTATTGAAATAATTGGCAATAAAACAATAGTTGCTCATAATGCTAACTTTGACTTTGGTTTTTTACAAGCAGCAATGAAACAATTGGGTTTTATGCCTTTAAATAATCCTGTCATTGATACTTTGCAATTATCTAGAGCAATTCTACCACAACTAAAATATTATCGATTAGGTACTATTTGTCGTACTTATGGCATTAAATATGATGATGAAATTGCCCACCGTGCTGATTATGATGCTAATGTATTAGCACAAGTATTTTTAAAAATGTTACAACAATTAAAAATAGAATTTAATTGTATTAATTTACAAGAAATTAATAACTTAATTAATGAACAAATTAATTTTAAACTTCGTGGTGAACATATTACTATTTTTGCAAAAAATCAATTAGGATTAAAAGATTTATATCAATTAGTTTCACTATCTCATACAAAGTATTTTTATAAAACACCAAAAATCATATCAGAAGCAATTAATGAAAATAGAAAAGAATTATTAATTGGTAGTAGTTGTATAAATGGTGCTGTTTTTGAAACAGCATTAAATAAAAGTGAAGAAGAACTAATTAAAATAATGAAATGATTTGATTTTATTGAAATCCAACCACCTGCTGTTTATAAACACTTAATACAGTTAGGAAATATTACTAAAGAACAATTACATGATACTATTAAAAAAATTATTAATAATGCTCTTAAATTAAATAAATTAGTAATTGCTAGTAGCGATGCCCACTATTTACATCCCCATGAAAAAATGTATCGTGATGTTATTATTAATAGTAAAGCAATTGGTGGTTTGTTACACCCATTATTTGATCGTAAAGGTAAAGTTACATCATATCCCGATCAACATTTAAGAACTACTAATCAAATGTTAACAGAATTTAACTTTTTAGATGACCCTAATTTAATTAATGATATTGTTATTAATAATCCTTTGCACTTAGCAAAACAATTTGAAATGGTTAAACCAATTAAAGATGGCTTATTTACACCAAGTATTGTTAATGTTGATACTAAATTACGTAATCTTTGTTATGAACAAGCATGAAATCGTTACGGTAATCCATTACCAACATATGTAGAAAAACGTTTAACTCGCGAATTAGATGCAATTATTACTCATGGTTTTGCTGTTGTTTATTGAATTGCACACAAATTAGTAGAAAAATCTTTACAAGATGGTTATCTTGTTGGTAGTCGTGGCTCAGTTGGTTCATCTTTAGTAGCTACTTTTGCTAATATTACTGAGGTTAACCCACTACAACCACACTATTTATGCCCACAATGTAAAACTAGTGAATTTATTAGTAATGGTTCTTATAAGTGTGGTTATGATTTACCAAAAAAAATATGTTCACAATGCAATATTGATTTAATTACTGATGGTCATGATATTCCTTTTGAAACATTCTTAGGATTTGATGGTGATAAAACACCTGATATTGATTTAAACTTTTCTGGTGAATATCAAAATAAAGCTCATGATTTTACTAAAGAAATGTTTGGTGAAGAAAATGTTTTTCGTGCTGGAACAATTTCAACAATTGCCAATAAAACAGCTTATGGTTATGTTAAAGCTTATGCAGAAAAAATTGGTCAATCAGATATGCGTGCAGCAAAACTAGAGTTACTAAGTCAAGGATGTGTTGGTATTAAAAGAACAACTGGTCAACATCCTGGTGGTATTATTGTTGTACCAAAAGAATATAATATTAACGATTTTACACCAATTAATTTTCCAGCTGATGATACTAGTTCTACATGAAAAACTACCCACTTTGATTTTAATGCTATTCATGATAATTTATTAAAATTAGATATTCTAGGTCACGTTGATCCAACAGCATTAAAAATGTTAGAAAATTTAACTGGTATTGATCCAAAAACTATTCCTAATCAAGATGAAAAAGTTTTATCATTATTTTCTAATTTAAGTGCCTTAAATATTACTAGTGATGATTTACTTGGCGAAAAAACAGGAGCAATTGGTATCCCTGAATTTGGTACTGGTTTTGTTCGTAAAATGTTAAGTGATACATTACCTACTTCATTTTCTGAATTAGTACAAATATCTGGTTTATCACATGGTACTGATGTTTGATTAAATAATGCTGATGAATTAATTTCACAACAAGGTTTAAAACTAAAAGATGTAATTGGTTGTCGTGATGATATTATGACTTATTTAGTATATCAAGGATTACCAGCAAAAATTGCCTTTAACATTATGGAAGATGTCCGTAAAGGAAAAGGCATTAAACAAGAATATGAAAAGTTAATGCAAGAAAAGAAAGTTCCTAATTGATACATTCAATCTTGCAAAAAAATTAAATATATGTTTCCTAAAGCACACGCTACTGCTTATGTATTAATGGCATGAAGAGTAGCTTGATTTAAAGTTTATTATCCCCATGAATATTATGCTACTTATTTTACAACAAGATGTGAAATTTTTGATATTAAAACTATGTTACAAGGCATTGGTGCTATTACTAATAAATTAAAAGATATTAATAACAGATTAAGAAAAAATGATGGTCAAAAAAATACAGTTACTACTAAAGAAAAAGATTTAATCCCATTATTAGAAGTAGCATTAGAAATGAATGCTAGAAATATTAAATTTAGCAATATTAGTTTAGAACATTCTGATGCTAAATTTTTTCAAGTTAAAATAATAAATGGTGAAAAACAAATTCTACCACCTTTTATTACTTTAGATGGATTGGGTGAAATTGTGGCTAATTCAATTGTTAAAGCAAGGAGTGAACAAGCAATTACTTCAAAAAATGATTTACAACTACGAACTAATATTACTAAAACTAATTATCAACTATTAAATGAGTTAGGAGTATTAGAACATTTAGAAGAAAATACACAATTAATGTTAGAATTATAATACAAAGAAAAAAGAAAAGATGTGGGATTATTATGTATAAATTAAGTAACAAAGCCAACTTTTATATACGTTTATCTGCATTAATAATGATAATTTTATTTTTAATTATTGATTTAATTAGTGCAATATATTATCCAATGGAAAAATTTGAAGATTTAGGATATGGTGAACGAGTAAGTAACTACTATGCTTTTTTTACTACTGAGAGTAATTATATGGTTGTTATTTATTTTTGTGTTTATTTATTTGATTCTTATTTTCGTGGTACTAAACCAAGTTTTCAAACTCGATTAGCAGTAACTGTTTATATTACTATTACGATGTTAGTATTTTGAATAGGTATTTTTACTGCTGAGCAAGATCCAAAACAATACAGTGCTTATAATTGAATTGCAACATTAATTTTACACTTATTAATGCCAATAATTATGATTACTAGCTTTATTGTTACATCAGGTCATCAATATATTAATATGAAACAACAACATAAAATATATTTATGATTAATTGTTATTTATCCAGCAATTTATTGTATTGTTATTCTAATTAGAGGTCATTTACGTTATTTAGATTTTATAGAAACTGGTCATCCACCAAGAGATACATGATATTCATATTTTTTCTTTGATTATTCAAATGGTGAATATGGATGATTAATCGCTGCTAGTGCCGTTGTTTTTGTTTTTGGTTTAGTTTTCAGTTTACAATATTTTTATATTTGAATTAATAACTTAATGTTCAAACGTTATCAAACTTCTGAACATCGTTTATATGATTTTTATCAAAAAATATTACGTCAACTTAATAAAAAAAAGAAAAGCAAAATTAAAAAGAAAAGAAAAAAGTAAAAATTTAAAACATATCTTATATTCCTTACATGATAAATATTATTGATATAATTAAATAAAAAAGAAAAGTTAGGTGATTGTAATTGAAAATTAACTTGAAAACAATGTTAAAATATGGACAAATTAACAAATACGCAATCCCAAGTTTTAACTTTGATAATTTAGAAATGTTAATTGCAATTAATAATGCAGCCGAAAAACAAAAAGCACCAATATGTTTAATGATAACACCTAACACTATTAATTGTATTGATTTAAAATATGTACTTGCTATTACTAACAATGGGGTGAGTAAAGTTAATAGTTATAATTTAATTTTCTTTAAATAAAAGACAACTTTAAATTATTAATTGTTGGTTTAATTATATACCTTTTTATAAATTTATTCAAGTATTTTAGTGTTTTATTTTTATTAATATAATTTAAAAATTCCTAACTATTTAGGTTTAGATTTATTAAGTTTTAAAATATTAAAAGACATATTCCGTAATTAAATTTTTTAAAAGTCAATTAATAATTTTAAAATTTATTTTATAATTTTGTTATTAACAATAAATTTAGAAAAGTGTTGATAAAAATGATTTTTGAAAATTTAAAAAAATTAAAAAATGAAGAATTTTATAGATATTTTGGTATAAAACGTTTTCATTTTAATGAAATGTTAGAAAAATTAATTGAAATAGAAAAATTAGAAAAAAATAAAGGTCGAAAAAATAAACTTTCAGTAGAAGAAAGATTAATGATGACTTTATTATACTGAAAAGAATATTATACTTTTTTTCAAATGAGTATTAAATCTAAAATGAGCCCATCAAGTTGTTTTCGAAATATTACTTGAGTAGAAAATAAACTTAGTAACCACAAAGATTACCAATTTTTAAAAGAAAGATATAAATTAAAAATTGATAAAAAACAAGAAAATTCAAATGAATTTCAATTTTATTTAATTGATTCAACTGAGATTGAAATTGAAAGACCAACTAAAAAAAACTACAGTTAGAATATTTTTCTGGTAAAAGTTGAATGTATTCTATAAAATTTCAAATTGTATATGATTTTTTTAATAAAAAAATTGTTGATATTTTTGCTGATAATGGTAAAGTGCATGATTTTCAAATATTAAAAAATTCAAATCTTGAATTTTCAGAAAAAACAATAATTATTGGTGATTTAGGATATCAAGGTATACAAAATATTTATAAAAATACAATAATACCAATTAAAAGAACTAAAAATAAAAAATTAACTAAACAAGAAAGAAAATACAATAAGATTGTATCTAAAATTAGAATTAAAGTTGAACATGTCTTTGCTTGATTGAAAAGATTCAAAATTTTAGTAAATAAATGTAGAAAATCTAAATTTAGACTTATGTACTTAAGATTTAACTTACTTTGTGAAATTTTTAATAAAATAAAACCATTAAAATAAAAAAAATATTAAAAATATTTTTTTAAAATTTAAATTTTTATCGAGTTAATATAAAAATATTATTAACAATTTTTTGTTTAAAATGTAAACTCATTTTTTAAACTATTTTTTCAAAAAATATTTATTTCTATATTCAATAACACTAAATAGTTTTAAAACAATTTTATTGACAATTAATTAAATTTAATTACGGAATATGTCCATTGTATCTAAAATTAGAATTAAAGTTGAACATGTCTTTGCTTGATTGAAAAGATTCAAAATTTTAGTAAATAAATGTAGAAAATCTAAATTTAGACTTATGTACTTAAGATTTAACTTACTTTGTGAAATTTTTAATAAAATAAAACCATTAAAATAAAAAAAATATTAAAAATATTGAGGCTTTTATGTAATCTGTGTATCTTTGTTTTACAAAGTACTAGTTTAGATTAATTCTATCTTCAAATTTTATCATAAAATGAGCAATTGCTGTATTTCAATTTTGAATGGGCATTGTTCATTTTTTTGTTATATTTTCAATTGCTAAATAAAATATTTTAAAAACTGCCATATCATTAGGAAAAACTTTTTTATTTCTGATAACTTTTCGTAATTGACTATTTACAGATTCAATAGCATTTGTTGTATAAATAACTCTTTTGATTTCTGTAGGATAACTAATAAAAACCATTAAATTATCTCAATTTTTATATCAAGATTTAGCAATTTGAGGATATTGTTTATTTCACTTATTTTCAAAGGATTCTAAAGCCTGCATTGCTTGTTCTTCACTACATGCAGTATAAATTGGTTTTAAATCTGCAACTAGAGATTTTCTATGCTTATATGAGACATATTTCAAACTATTTCTAATTTGATGAACTATGCATAATTGATGTTCTGTTTTAAGATAAACTGATTGTATTGCTTCTGACATGCCTGTTAAATTATCACTGCAGGCAATAAGAATATCATTTAAGCCACGATTTTTCATTTCTGTTAAATTTGCTAATCAAAATTTAGCACCTTCATTTTCACTAATTCATAAACCTAAAACATCTTTTTTACCTTCTAAATCAACTCCTAAAGCTATATAAACTGATTTATTAATAATCCTTTTATCTTGTCGTACTTTCACTACTATGCAATCAAAATAAACAATCGGATAGACACTTTCTAATGGTCGATTTTGCCATGCTTTTACATCATCAATAACATCATCAGTAATTTGACTAATAACACTTTCACTAATATCAGCACCATGATATAACTCTTGTAATTGCATTCTAATATCTGATAATGTCATACCTTTTGCATATAAAGAAAGAACTTGTTGATCAAAACCATCAAATCTTCTTTGTCTTTTTGCAACTATTATAGGATTAAAATTACTATTGCGATCTCGTGGTACATCAATCTCAATTTTACCTTGTTGAGTTATTATTTTTTTTGAACTTATACCATTACGAGCATTGTCACTATTACTATGTTGATTCTTTTCATATCCCAAATAATTTTGCATCTCAGAATTCAACATTTTTTCTACTAATCTTTTTGTTAATTCTTTATACAATCCTCCCTCTTTAAAAACTGTTGTTAAATCTTCAGTATTTTCTAATAATAAATCTACTGCTTTTGATATTGGATCATTATTATTAATATTTTGCTTTTTAGCCATCTGTAACTCACTCTTTCTAGTCATTTAATTATATTTACTAGAATTAATTAAACATAGTTATTTTTGTAAGTTACACAGATTACTAAACATTACCAAAATATTTTTTTAAAATTTAAATTTTTATCGAGTTAATATAAAAATATTATTAACAATTTTTTGTTTAAAATGTAAACTCATTTTTTAAACTATTTTTTCAAAAAATATTTATTTCTATATTCAATAACACTAAATAGTTTTAAAACAATTTTATTGACAATTAATTAAATTTAATTACGGAATATGTCCTATGTATAAGTCACCCGCTTTTTGTTTTTGATTACTTACATTAATTTTTCCTTGTGCATCACTAAAATATTTAATAGTTGGATTTGTTAAATTTGGATTTAATGATTTAAGTTCATTAGTACTTTTTATTTCTGTATTTAATTCATTGTTATTGTTATTAACATTTGCAGTAATATTTGTTGTTAAAACTGTAATTTTAGTTTTTAAATCAGTTTTTTCTGTTTTAATAATTCCACATAACATTCAACGTGATGTTGTTTCATTATTAGAAATATATGGTATTGCTTCTCCAACAACTTCACCAGCAACTTTATATGCTCTTCCTGCTTTATCATCTTTAATAAAATCTACATAAATAACTGTATTTTCTATCATATATCTTTTCATCGCTCTTGGTGTTGCTAAAATAAAGGTCATTAATTGTTGTTCATTTTTATCATTAGTAAAAATCATATAATCATCAAGAACGATTTCACATAATACACCTTTTACATATAAATTATTTCCATTTAATCTTAATTGTTGTGCTATTTGGTTATCAGTAATTAAACCTTTATTATCTGCTAAATAAACTAAACTATCATAAAGACCATTAGTAATAAAAAATTTACTATTTGCAATGTTTCTAAATTGAAACAAAGTATTTCAAGCAGATAACATTGATTTTAAATATCCTACTGGTGTTGTATCTTCAATATCGATTTTAGTAGCAAATTTTGCAATTGCTTGTGTATCATCAATTGCCAATTTATCTGCTAAATCATTTGCAACTTCATATTGCATACTATCTAATAAATTTTGTCCATTATTTGCTTTTAAATCTACATCTGCAATAATTTCTCCTGCAAGATATTTTTTAGTTATTTTTTTACTAATTTTATCTGTATCAACATATGGTAATTGATATCTTTTACTTTTATCATCTCAAGCAATAATTTTTACTTCTGGTTTTTTTGGTTTTTTAACAATAAACTCAATATTTACTAGACATATTCCGTAATTAAATTTTTTAAAAGTCAATTAATAATTTTAAAATTTATTTTATAATTTTGTTATTAACAATAAATTTAGAAAAGTGTTGATAAAAATGATTTTTGAAAATTTAAAAAAATTAAAAAATGAAGAATTTTATAGATATTTTGGTATAAAACGTTTTCATTTTAATGAAATGTTAGAAAAATTAATTGAAATAGAAAAATTAGAAAAAAATAAAGGTCGAAAAAATAAACTTTCAGTAGAAGAAAGATTAATGATGACTTTATTATACTGAAAAGAATATTATACTTTTTTTCAAATGAGTATTAAATCTAAAATGAGCCCATCAAGTTGTTTTCGAAATATTACTTGAGTAGAAAATAAACTTAGTAACCACAAAGATTACCAATTTTTAAAAGAAAGATATAAATTAAAAATTGATAAAAAACAAGAAAATTCAAATGAATTTCAATTTTATTTAATTGATTCAACTGAGATTGAAATTGAAAGACCAACTAAAAAAAACTACAGTTAGAATATTTTTCTGGTAAAAGTTGAATGTATTCTATAAAATTTCAAATTGTATATGATTTTTTTAATAAAAAAATTGTTGATATTTTTGCTGATAATGGTAAAGTGCATGATTTTCAAATATTAAAAAATTCAAATCTTGAATTTTCAGAAAAAACAATAATTATTGGTGATTTAGGATATCAAGGTATACAAAATATTTATAAAAATACAATAATACCAATTAAAAGAACTAAAAATAAAAAATTAACTAAACAAGAAAGAAAATACAATAAGATTGTATCTAAAATTAGAATTAAAGTTGAACATGTCTTTGCTTGATTGAAAAGATTCAAAATTTTAGTAAATAAATGTAGAAAATCTAAATTTAGACTTATGTACTTAAGATTTAACTTACTTTGTGAAATTTTTAATAAAATAAAACCATTAAAATAAAAAAAATATTAAAAATATTTTTTTAAAATTTAAATTTTTATCGAGTTAATATAAAAATATTATTAACAATTTTTTGTTTAAAATGTAAACTCATTTTTTAAACTATTTTTTCAAAAAATATTTATTTCTATATTCAATAACACTAAATAGTTTTAAAACAATTTTATTGACAATTAATTAAATTTAATTACGGAATATGTCCTATATATAAATTACAAGAAAAATTTGAAAAATTAGAAAAACAAGCATTTGAAAAAATTAATAAATTAAAAGAAAAAGCAACTGACTTATTTACTAGTGCAGAAAAACGAGCAATTAAACACGCACAATTAATTCTATTAAATTCACCAGTATTTATAGGTTGTAAAGTTCAACCTTTGTCATTAGATAAATGTGCAATTACTATTTATCATCGCAATCCTAAATATAAACCAATTACAGTTGTTGATAGTATTCTTAAAGCAAAAACTTTTGTTACTCAAATACATCCATTTCATTGATATCGTTGATATAGTGGTTGATACATTGGTTATGGTGTTAATCGTAATAAATGATTAAAAGCAATAGCATTTGCTCCACCAGTTGTTCAACAAATAATTAAAGATAGTTTTAAAGTATATAGAGAAATATTTAGAACTATTAGAACTTATCATAAAGTAGTAAATGTTATTAATAATCCTATTGAAAATATTAACAAATCATTTAAAAATGTTGGTTTGAAGTTTTCAGTAAATACTTTATTTGGTACAGGATTATTACATCATTTAGAAAAGTTTGCATATAGTCAAGTTATAGCAAAAGGTAAGAAAAAATTAAAAAAAGGTAAAAATAAAATACAAAAAGAAATTGAACATATAACACATAAAAAAACAAAAAAACATACTCATCATTATAAACAAGCATTTTTTAAGGAATGATAAATTATGATTAATAAACTTTGAACTGGTGTCAATCTAGAAAATTATAATAACTGATATCCATTAACTGGAAAAATTACAGAAACCCCACCACAATATATCAATACATGACCAAATGTTAATGATTGATTTAAAACTTTTGCTATTCGCGCGCAAAATGATATTAATGCTTATCTTGATTTTATTTTATCTAAATTTCCTTTTGATAGTTTTAAAGATGAATTAATTAAAGAAACATTAAGGGATATGGTTTATGTAATGGTTGAACATTGAGTATTTAATCGTACACCAATTGAATTTAATGTTGATGCTACTATTCAGTTTAATAATGGTAGTCAATTTAGTGCAAATAGTACTCCTACAATTAATGTTTGAGATTTAGCACCAAGTAGAATGAAAATATGAGCAAGATTAACAGAATTAAAACAAATATTTTCAAGTTATAATAATGATGAAATAGATGTTGAAAAAATTGATTTAAAAGCATTTTATACTAGAAATCAAGTTGATGAATTAATTGAACAACAAAAAGAATTTACATTATCAAAACAAATTAAATTATATGATGATTTAGTTGATGATAATGAAAATGGAATATATAGAGGTCCTGTTAGTAAATTTGTTAATAAAGGTTATGTTGCAACTGATTATGATAAAGAAACTGAAACAATGATTTTAGATTGACCTGATGAAATTGGTACATTACCACCCGAAGCATTACAAAATAATCCACAAATTGGTGATTATACACATGCACCAACTTGTGATTTTTCTGCTAAACAACAAAAACGAATTACTACAAATGAAAATACTATTAAATTATTAGAAACTAAAGTTGATAATAATATCAAATTATTAGAAAATAAAATTGAAATTAATAAACAAAATATTGATGATATTAAAAATAATTGATTTAATATTGAAACTAGTCCATTATGAAAAGAAATATCAAATGAACTTTCAACTGATAATTTAAATAAAGAAATATTAGTAATATGAGGTTATATTTATGAAAGTGATATTTATAAATATAAATATACTAGAAAATCTATATTTAAATTAGATGAAGAATCTGCAATAAAATCATATACTCTATTAGATACTTTTTATTCAGATGAAATTAATAATATTAGATTATATTTAACTTGCAGTAATTATAAAATTCGTGCAAGTGTTACACCTGGAACATATTACTCAGGTTTTATTTCTAATATATATCAATATATAAGTACTGGAACACCAACTGAATTTATAGCAGAAGAAAAAGCTGAACGTGAATACTATACAAAACAAGAAACTAATAATTTATTAGATAAAAAACAAGATAAATTAACTGCTGGTGAAAATATTAAGATTGAAAATAATGTTATTAGTGCTACAGCTGGTAAAGCTGATTTATCTGATTATTATAAAAAAGAAGAAGTAGATAAAAAAATAAAAGATGTAAAGTCACAATTTCCTATTGCATTTCAAATAAATGCTGTAAGTCAAGAAATTCCTAATTTAGAAACTACTGATAAAACTATTGCCGGTGCTATTAATGAATTAAAAGAAAAAATAAAAGATAAAAAATTTTCAAATGATTATTTTAAATATAATACTGAAACAAATGAAATTGCATTACATGATGATGAAAACTCATTACTTTGTAGAGATTTATTAGAAAATAATGAATATAAATTATTAAAAACTCAAAATAAAAAATTATTACAAGCAATTAATGAAATATTAGAAAAACAACCACAACCAAGTCCAAGTGGTTCAAATTGAAAAGAAGTAGGAGAAGTTATAACAGATAAAAATAATAATAATCAAAATTTTATAAAATATATATTTAAAGATAAAAAACATTATAGAATATATTATAGTTTTGGTGATTATACTAGTAAAGAAAATAATAAAAATTATAGTTGACAAATAATTAATTTTTATTATCAATTAGATACAAGCGTTGTAAAAAGTAGTTTATGAATAGCAAATAATAACAATAACCAACAAACTGAAATTAATATTTATAACAATAGAATAATGTGGGGTATGGGTAGAGACTATATTTTTAAAAAATTAGAAGAATTACAGGAATAATATTATGTTTTTTAAAATTATAAAAATTATTTTAGGTTTAATAGGAGTTTTATTATCTTCTGCGGTTGCTGGTTTAATTATATTTATTATTGTAAAAATTGTATTAAAAATTAATCAAATATTTTAGAAAGGTGGTGAATATTATGTTAAATCCATTTAAGAGAAAAGAAAAAAGTAATATTAGTGATAATCAAAATGAAAAAGTAAAATTTTTAACTAATAAAAATAAAAGTACTCATGCTTCTATTTTAAATTATTTTGGTTTTAATGATTTTAATCATGAAACTTATTTTACTGATTTTGTAGCAGAAAATAATGCTAATTTATATAATGCTCCATTAGATATTAATAATGAAACTATTAAACAATATTTAATTCAACAAGAATTTTATAGAAAAAATTGAAATTCTATTTTTAAGTTAAGTAAATTAGGGATTAGTGGTTATTTAATTTTTATTGCTAATGATGATTTATATTTTCAAGTAGTTGATATACAACAAAGAGTTTATGATATTACCGGTAAATTAATTCAATGTACTATTTTTTATGATAGTTATGAACAAAATGCACAAATGGTAAGATTATTTGAAATTTATACATTAAATAATGAACAAATAACAATTAATCGTGCAATTTATAGTATTAGTGATAATAAAAAACAATTTCCATTAGATTTTAAATCATACATTAATAATCCTAATTTAGCACAAGAACAAATACTAAATATTAACTATATACCAATACCAATTATGCGAAATAAAGCAAATGAATTAGCAGATTGTGATAAAGTAATGAATAAAATTAAAGCATTAGATGTTATTTATGAACAAATTGTTTTAGATACTATTTTAAACTCACCTAAATTTATTTTTAATCAAACTTATGGGAACGTTCAATCAGCATTAGAAGAAGCAGTAAGAACTTTGGTTACTAAAAACTACATATTTAAAAGTGGTGGAGATAATAACGAACAAAACGAAAATATCAATATGACAAGTAGCAACTTTAAAGGTAAGAATTTAACTGATATATATGATTGAAATGTTAATGAAATATTTAAACGTTGTGGTATTCATATACCAAGTCAAAAAAAATCTGCACAACAATCAGTTCCCGAAAGTACAGCAGTAAATATTTCAACTATTAATTATATTGAACAAAAGTTATGACAATTTAATATTGATATTCTTAAATTTATTCAAATATTAGTTAGAATTGATAAAGATTTATTAAATAGTAAAACATTTAATATTAATGATGAACAAGAAATTAATAACTTAACAGTTAAGTTAAAATTATTTAATCCCGAAAATAACCAATTAATAGGAGAAAACAATGGAAAACAACAACAAACCACAAACGAAGTTTCCACAGAAACAAACTAAACTTAATCAAGCAGAAGTAGAAAATGATTATTTAATTGATAATATTCCTTATGATTTTACAAATATGATGGGTGCTACTAGTGACCCTGATATTAATAGAGCATATGATGAATTTAAAAAAAGAACAATTTATATTTATGAAATTGAACGTTTATTTAAAAATAATGAAAATAATAGTTTAAAATTTTCAGCAAACACTATTAAAATAGGTTTTATTGATATTGAAAAAGTATTAAAAACTACTGCTGTTGAAACATCTGATTTTACTATGCAATTAAATCAAAGAGCAAGTACAAATATTAATGATAATACTATTGAATATAGTATGACTGATATTAAAAATTTAATATTTCAAGAAATAAATTTATTAAATCAATTTAAATTATATGCAGTATCTATTAATGAACCTTTAACTGAAAATAATATTGATAATTTATATATAATTAATAATTATTCTCAACCTTATCAAAATCCAAAAACAAGAAGTACTAAAAGTATTACTATTATTAAAATTAAAGATTTTAAAACAAGAGATGGTTATCCAATCATTATTAAATTACAAAAACCATTAGACAAAGATACCAAAGTTATTGGTTTAAAAATTAAAGCGCCTAGAAGCCTGATTTTTGGCAATATAAAGGTACTTGGTGAAGTTGACAATATGGAAGTATACCCAAAGTTATTTGTTAAAGATAAGATAGCATTTCCACTATTATCAATGCCTATTGAAACTCAACCAAAAGTTAGAATATTACAACAATGATTTAGTGAACAAATATTACCTTGAAATTTAGCAAAACAATTTATAGGACAAGAAAAATCAGTTTTAGACTTAATTAAAATTAGTACTGGTACTGTCACAAGAAAAGAAGTTATTAATAATGCAAGAGTAACTGATACTTGACTAGGTTGAGAAATGGGTGCTGTTTGAGATGGTAATTGACCATTAAAACACGAAATACATTTAGAAGATAAAAAAGTTTTATCTTATAGTAATGAGGGATGATATGTTTATCTTGCAACCAATAATAGATTTAAAAGTATAGCAATTGAAATACAAGATGCAGCAACAATCGATAGTTTACAACAATTATTATTAGATATGCTAAGTTATACATATAATTATAATAGGAATTTTAATGGTGCAGAGATGATAAAGGTAAAGCAAAAAATAAAATGGCAGAATTACGTGATACATTTTCTGGACAAAAACCGGATGAAATAATTACTAACTTATTTAAACAATGAGAGTTTGAATATCCAAATTATATAACTTTACCACAAATACAAATATTTAAACAAGTATTTATTATGTTATCAAAATATATTTATTCATCATTATCAATTAATAAAGGATTAAACGATGATAATAAAATATTATTACCTTATTATTTCGAATTAAAATCAAGTCCTATAAAACCAAGTGATAAAGAAATTTGAAAATTCAAAGATGTAAAAGTAGTGTTAAAATCTGAGTATTTTGACTTTACAGATATTAATAATATTAAATTAAAAAATAATGATATTAGCCAAAATGAATTATTTAAATTAGATGATAATCAATTTAACTGATTATCTATAACTAATGAACTTGAAAGCAATAATATTCCGTCATTAATTCCTGCTGATTGAACATTAAGTAATGGTGAATATGGTAAATATTTTACAAAAACAATTATTAATAAAGATAAAATTAAAGATATATTAAATTTATATGGTTCAAATAAATCTCAATTATTTTCAAAACTAGAATTTTATAAAGAAATTTCACAAATTGATAATATTAATGAATTTGAATTACAAATTGAAAATCCGATTAATAATTTAAATCGGATTGAAATTAGTGGTATATTTGGTGCTGGTAATTATGATTTAATTTTAAAAACTGATAAACAAGAAATAAACTTAAATAATATTAATTTATTTGATAAATATAATGAAAATATTTCATATATAAATATTGAAATTTAATTATCAAAATATCCATCAGGATATTGACCATTTCATTTTATATCATCTTTAAATGTTGGCTTAATACCAAAATATAAATCTATTTTATTTTCATCATATAAATTTTTAGTTTCTCATATTGTTGTTCCAACCCCCCCAGTAGACTGTATAGTCATGTCCTAAATATGACTTATAATTATAAGTTTTATAATATGACATTATACTTAATAATAATGCGGTTATAACAGCACTTCATAATATTATTTTTTTATAATTTGTTTTAATTCATTTTTTAAAATTTTTTATTTCTTTTCTTTTTTCTTCTTTTTTATTTTCTACATTTTTTATTATTTCTTTGCTATCTTGCATTTTAATTACTCCTTTTTTTCCTTGATTTTACTTATAAATTGTACTATTTTTCATTATTTTTACAAGTATGCTTTTAAATGAAAAATAAACGCCTAAATGCAAGGCGTTTATTTTGTGAGACCAATAATATTAATGATATTCAACTTGTTTATTATATAGCAAATGTGAAGATGCTTTTTTTCACACTAGCATTATTTTTACCCCTAATTACATTTTTATATGGATACAGTGCATAAAACAGAGCATCATAAGGGTCTTGGTACATATTCTTATCAGGAATGTTAGTTTTTGTTTCATCATAACGTAATTCTTCTAAACATTGAGTAGTTTTTGGTAAATCATCTTTATTTGCATAAAAGTTTCCATAACTCATAATATTTCTCATTCAAACTACTCTATTAGTTAATCCTGCTTCTTGATTTAAATTTGAAGCATGTTTAATAGCAGTTTGTGTTATTAAAATAGTATTATGTTCATCAATTAATTTTTGATTTAATCAATCAATTGCTGTTCTAGCTTTATCATCATAAAAATAAATTGCTTGGTCAAAATTTTCAAAATTATCCATTAATCCTAAAATTTCATTAACATAAGCATTAATTTTTTCATTTTCATTAATAAAATCATTTGGAGTAACTATTAATTCACAAATAACATAAGGGTCATAATATCCACTATTATTATATTCTTTAAACCCAACTACCATAAATACAGTATGGTCTTTTGGTCCCGTAGCTCAATCAATACCAACACTATAAAAATCAAATTTATACATATCTTTTTCTTGATTATAAAATTGTTTTAAATCATATGATTGTCAATATTTTACTGTTTTTTGAAATGGGAAAATTGTTGCATCACTATCTAAAAATTCAAAACCATAATAAACAGTATTATATTCATCTTCATTACTTTTTTTCATTTCTAATAATTTTCTTTGTTGGATATCCGGTAACTTATCTCAAAATGGTTTAATAGTAAATCTTAAAACAAATAAACCTAAACTACTAAACATGTCTTTATTTTCATAATAAACTTTGCCAATTTTTTTAAGATTTTTCATTACTTCATTATTTAATGGTAAAAATGGCGTACAGTATTTTAAATAAAATGGATGATATTTATCATAAGGATTGCATGTAAAAGTCATAAAAAAGTTTTTATAAAAATAACGAGTAATCTTTTTTCCAAAAGTAGGGCTATATATATTTTTATCAATAAAAGTTCAATTTCATTCTTTAATTGGTTCATTTGACACTTTAATTCTGTTACTTCTAAACATAGATATTTCTAATCGCTCATAGCGATATGTTAATTCTTTATCAGTAAGTGTTTCTTTTTCTTCTGCCATGATTATTTCATCTGTTCTTGAACCTAAAAAACTTGAACCACCTGCTTCTTTTCCAAAAATCTTATTACCATTAGCATAACCAATAAAGTCAATTTGTTGATTATTAGGAAAAATAATACAACCACCATCCTTAGTTATTTTTCATTTAATACCATGTGGATTATTAGGTAATAAATTAATATGATATGTATCTAATAAAACTTGACAAACATTCATTAAAGCACCAATTGTAGTTTCACTATGAGTATTTTCATATCTTCTTACTTCTTGGACACTACTATCACTAAAATTACAACATATAAATAAATCAAATGCTAAGCAGTTTCAAGTTTTTCTTGTTCCACGTGCTGTTGGTATAAAACGATAAAAACAATTAGTAGTAAAATATTCTGCTCATTCATCACCAACAAATGCTTTAAAAATATCTCAATTAAAACCATAATTATTATCACTAAAATTAAGATTATATTTTTTATTCAGTTGTGCATAACTACTAATAAAAGCCATATTTTACTCCCTAATTTTTATAAACAATACAATTAAATTATTAACAAACAAAATTTAGAAAGGAACATTAAAAATGTTTATATTACCATTTCCTAATCTTTTTGATTGAGACAAACACGATTTTAATCAAGATGAATTAAGTTTAAAACAAACAGAAGAATTATTTGCAAAAAATGATGATTATTTATGAAGTATATGTGATAAATCTGAATATAAATCATATAGATTTAGAAAAAGAAGATTAAAAGCAAAAAAAAGGTTTATTAAATTATAAACGACGTATTTGTACACATTATAACCCAAAAACACAAAAAAAGGAATTTGTTTCATTGTTAGATAATTATCTTGGTGTTAAAAAATATAGTAAACTTGCACCAAATGTTATTAAACAAATTTTAAAATATTTTGCTGATGGTAAAAAGTATCGTGATGTTTGTGATACTTTTATTGAAGATTTAATAAGTACTAGTACAGTTTGTAGAACATATAAAAAATTTGAATTACCAAAAGCTAATATTCCAAAAATACCATTACAACCAAATCAAAATTTATACTTAAATATTGATGATGGACATAGAAAATTTAAGTTTAATGAAAGACACAATACTAAAAATTGTAAAAAATGTTCTATGAGATTATTAGTATTTGGGACGGTAACAAAAACGGAGGATATATTTACTTTTTAAATATTTCTTTAAAATTATAGACAAGAAATAATTGTAATTATATGCAATTGTAAATACATCTTACTACTAAATTAAATTAATTTCAATTAAAATACAAATATTAAAAAATTACTAATAAAATTTAATATTTATACACAACAAAAATTCTTATTAACTTTTAATTTAATAAGTTTTTAAAATTTTAATAAAAAAAATTAATTAAGTTATGTTTTTAAATTTATTTGATTACATTTAAAAATAACCATTTTAATATAAATATTTATGTTATAAGTTCTATTACCAAGCATTTCTTTTAAAATATGTCAAATATTACCTTCTGTAAAACAACCTATATTTCACTTTGCACCTTGATTTTCAATACCTTGTTTATTATTTTTAAAATATTGTTTTTTTAATTTTTTATGGTTTTTTAATATTTCATTCATATATTTTATTAATTCATCATATTGACCATTTTCAATAAAATTTCTACAAATCTTATATTCATCTCAATATTTTCCTTTATTTCCAGCGATTATTCCAACATATAATTTTTTAACTAAATGGAATTTATCTAAAACAAAACTTGCACCTAAATAATCAGCAACTTCTTTAATTCATCCTGCACTATCTCCACAAATAATAATTTTTGCTTGGTCAAAATTTTCAAAAAATCTATTTCCTTGTTCTTTGATAAATTCAGCAGTTTTTTTAACACCAATTGCTGTTTTTGTTGGTCTTATTATTACATCTGCTCTTTTATTAACTAATTTATGATTAACATTATCTGTACAAAATAATACTAAACGCATTGAATATTTAGCAGAATTGCGTTTAAATTTTCAAAATTTTCGATGTCCATCATCAATACTAATATAAATAAATTGATTTGGTTCTAATTTTATTTTAGGAACATCTAATTTATTAACTTGATATTCTTGAAATAATCTACTAATACTTCTTGTACTAAATTTTGTTTGCTTCATAGTATGTAAAATATCAACATATCTTTTTCCATCAGCAAAATGTTCAATAACATTATTTTTGATATCCTGACAAGTTCTTTTATATTTAGGTAATTCTAATTCTTCATCTAATAAACAAACTCTTACTCATTTTTTTAATTGTTCATCATAATATTTATAATCACGACATTTATAAGTAACAAGACCATTGATAGTATTTCTAGTTCTTTCTTTAATTTTAACTGGAATATATTTTCTATCTCTTTCTTTTAATATTCTTCAATCTGTTTTTTCTCATTGATTTTTTATATCGTCTCTAAATGATTGATACATTTTTTTTGTTGCTTCTTTTAAAGTTCATAAATAATTAAAACTCATATTTTTTCTCCTAACTTTTTTTAAATTTTAAATTTATTGTAAATATATTTAAAAAATTAATTTACTTAATTATTATATAAATATATAAGTGTTATTTTAAATAAAATAAAAAATATTTTAAAAAATGCTTTCATATTTAAAATATAATAAACAACTGACACATAATTAATAGTATAAGTCTCATAAAAAAAACGCCTTTAATTTAGGCGTTATTTTGCATTTAAAAGCATACTTGTAAAAATAATCAAAAATAGTACAATTTAAAAGTAAAATCAAGGAAAAAAGGAGTAATTAAAATAATGAATATTATTGAAGAAGAATATAATTGAATTTTTAATTTTTTAGAAAAGACAAATTCAAGAGAAACAACTGAACAAATAGTTAAAGAAAAAATTGAACTTGCAAAAAGTACAATTACTGATATAAATAATGAAATAATAAAAATTAAAAAAGAACCAAAAATAAAAAATTTTTTTATTACAATTTTTACTTTTGGAAAAATTAATAAAAACAAAGAAAATAGAATCAAAATTATGCAAATAAATGAAAAAATAAATAAACTTAAAAAAGTGATTATAAAATGAGATTTATTTTTTGAAAAAAAATGAAAAAATGAAAATTGTCAAAAATGAGTAAATAGTATAAATAATAATCAAATTCAAACTAATGAAAAAAGTAATTATTGCTCAAATAGTCGTACAGTTTTATAAAATTTAAAAAAGGAGTAATTTAATATGGAAACATGAAAAGAAACGATTAATGTTTTATTAGAAAATCAAACAGAACTTGAATTAAAAATTAAAAATGCTGATGATAATTTGCAAACAAAAGAAAATAAAATAGAAATTAAAAAAAGAAAATTTTTTAGTAAAATAATAGATAATTTTAAAAATAAAAAAGTAGAAAATGGAATTGATGTTTTACAATATAATTTTGATGAAGAAAAAATAAATTTAATGGAATTACAAAATCAAATTTCAAAAAATCAATCTAAACCATATTCACCAAAAATATAATAAAAATAAAGGAGAAATAATTTATTATGAAACCATGAATAAAAACAAATTTAAGTAAAATAACATTAGCATTAGCACTAACTGGTGCTATCAGTGGAGTAAATGGTTTAATAATTGGTTCAATAGCACATCATAAAACAAATGATTTAACTTATTTTTTAGACCATGATTATAATGCTCACTGGGGGGGCTTCTATTTGAGAAAGTCAAAGAAGCGACCATTATAAAATAGATTTATATTTTGCAATTAAACCAGCTAATAATAATGATAAAAAATGAGATGGCAATTATCCTAATGGATATTTTGATAATTAAATTTCTAAATTAATGTATGAAATATTTTCGTTATATTTATCAAATAAATTAATACTATTTAAATTTATTTCTTGTTTATTAGTTATTAAAACTAAATCATAATTTCCAGCACCAAATATACCACTAATTTCAATTCGATTTAAGTTATTAATCGGATTTTCTATTTGTAAATCAAATTCACTAATATTATCAATTTGTGAAATTTCTTTATAAAATTGTAATTTAGAAAATAATTGTGATTTATTTGAACCATATAAATTTAAAGCGTTTTCAATTTTATTATTATTAATAATTATTTTTGTAAAGTATTTGCCATATTCACCATTACCTAATGTTCAGTCAGCAGGAATTAATGACGGTATATTATTACTTTCTAATTCATTTGTAATAGATAATCAGTTAAATTGATTATCATCAAGTTTAAATAATTCATTTTGACTAATGTCGTTATTTTTTAGTTTAATGTTATTCATGTCTGTAAAGTCAAAATATTCTGATTTTAAAATTACTTTTGCATCTTTAAACTCTCAAACTTCATCAGAATTTCTATGAATTGGATTAGATTTTAATTCAAAATAATATGGTAATAAAATTTTATCATCATCATTTAAACCTTTGTTTATTGACATATTAGAATAAATATTGTTTGATAACATAATAATTATTTTTTTAAGTATTTGTACTTGTGGTAAATTTATATAATTTGGATAATCTAATTTTCATTGTTTAAACAAATTGCTAATTACTTCTTCAGGTTTTTGACTCTCAAATTTTGCTCTCAATTTATCTAATTCATTTGGTTTTTTTGTTGGGTCTAAACTTGCACCATCAAAATTTCTATTATATGTATAAGTGTAAGTTAACATATCTAATAATACTTTTTGTAAACTATCAATTGGTGGTCTATATTTTATTTCTAATTCAACATCATGAAATTTATTTGTTGTAGAAATAAATAAATTATAGTTACCTGCTAAAAATCATGACTCTAATTTTGTATCTTTTAATTCTAGTTCATCAGATAAGGGTCATACTTTTGAATTTTTAGTAACATCATAACCAATTTTAGCATTAGTTACTCTTGAATTATTAATAATTTCTTTTCTTGTTTCACTTCCACCACCAATAGCAATTAAATCTAAAACTGATTTTTCTTTTCCTATAAATTGTTTTGCTAAATTTCAAGGTAAGATTTGTTCACTAAATCATTGTTGTAATATTCTAACTTTTGGTTGAGTTTCAATAGGCATTGATAACAGTGGAAATGCTATCTTATCTTTAACAAATAACTTTGGGTATACTTCCATATTGTCAACTTCACCAAGTACCTTTATATTGCCAAAAATCATGCTTCTAGGGGCTTTAATTTTTAAACCAATTACTTTGGTATCTTTATCTAATGGTTTTTGTAATTTAATAATGATTGGATAACCATCTCTTGTTTTAAAATCTTTAATTTTAATAATAGTAATACTTTTAGTACTTCTTGTTTTTGGATTTTGATAAGGTTGGGAATAATTATTAATGATATATAAATTATCAATATTATTTTCAGTTAAAGGTTCATTAATAGAAACTGCATATAATTTAAATTGATTTAATAAATTTATTTCTTGAAATATTAAATTTTTAATATCAGTCATACTATATTCAATTGTATTATCATTAATATTAGTACTTGCTCTTTGATTTAATTGCATAGTAAAATCAGATGTTTCAACTGCAATAGTTTTTAATACTTTATCAATATCAATAAAACCTATTTTAATAGTATTTGCTGAAAATCTTAAACTATTATTTTCATTATTTTTAAATAAACGTTCAATTTCATAAATATATATAGTTCTTTTTTTAAATTCATCGTATGCTCTATTAATATCTGGGTCACTAGTAGCACTCATCATATTAGTAAAATCATAAGGAATATTATCAATTAAATAATCATTTTCTACTTCTGCTTGATTAAGTTTAGTTTGTTTCTGTGGAAACTTCGTTTGTGGTTTGTTGTTGTTTTCCATTGTTCTCTCCTATTAATTGGTTATTTTCGGGATTAAATAATTTTAATTTAACAGTTAAATTATTAATTTCTTGTTCATCATTAATATTAAATGTTTTACTATTTAATAAATCTTTATCTATGCTTACTAAGATTTGAATAAATTTAAGAATATCAATATTAAATTGTCATAATTTTTGTTCAATATAATTAATAGTTGAAATATTTACTGCTGTACTTTCGGGAACTGATTGTTGTGCAGATTTCTTTTGAGTTGGTATATGAATACCACAACGTTTAAATATTTCATTAACATTTCAATCATATATATCAGTTAAATTTTTACCTTTGAAATTACTACTTGTCATATTAATATTTTCATTTTGTTCATTATTATCTCCACCACTTTTAAATATGTAGTTTTTAGTAACCAAAGTTCTTACTGCATCTTCTAATGCTGATTGAACATTACCATAAGTTTGACTAAATATAAATTTGGGTGAATTTAAAATTGTATCTAAAACAATTTGTTCATAAATAACATCTAACGCTTTAATTTTATCCATTACTTTATTGCAATCTGCTAGCTCATTTGCTTTATTTCGCATAATTGCTATTGGTATATAGTTAATATTTAGTGTTTGTTCTTGTTCTAAATTTGAATTATTAATGAATGATTTAAAATCTAATGGAAATTGTTTTTTATTATCACTAATACTATAAATTGCACGATTAATAGTTACTTGTTCATTATTTAATGTATAAATTTCAAATAATCTTACAGTTTGTGCATTTTGTTGATAACTATCATAAAAAATAGTACATTGAATTAATTTACCAGTAATATCATAAACTCTTTGTTGTATATCAACTACTTGAAAATATAAATCATCATTAGCAATATAAATTAAATAACCACTAATTCCTAATTTGCTTAACTTAAAAATAGAATTTCAATTTTTTCTATAAAATTCTTCTTGAATTAAATATTGTTTAATAGTTTCATTATTAATGTCTAATGGAGCATTATATAAATTAGCATTATTTTCTGCTACAAAATCAGTGAAATAAGTTTCATGATTAAAATCATTAAAACCAAAATAATTTAAAATTGAAGCATGAGTACTTTTATTTTTATTAGTTAAAAATTTTACTTTTTCATTTTGATTATCACTAATATTACTTTTATCTTTTCTAAAAAATCTACCTAACATAATATTCACAACCTTTTTAAAAAATTTGATTAATTTTTAATACAATTTTTACAATAATAAATATAATTAAACCAGCAACAGCAGAAGATAATAAAACTCCAATTAAACCTAAAATAATTTTTATAATTTTAAAAAACATAATCTTATTCCTGTAATTCTTCTAATTTATATAAAGCAGATGTGTTATATATATCACTTGTAGTAATACCAACAATTTTTCTTGATTTGGTATTATTAGGAACGTGTTGATAAGTAATTGCCCCAGTTATACCATAATTAAATTTAATAGTTCCAAAAAGATAACATATTATTGGTGAAAAAGATAATTGATAAGGTAATGGTTGCGGTCTAAATAAAATTTCTAACTTTGGTGCATAACTATAATAAGGTTCTTTATTGCCGGTGTTATTATAAGTCAACTTATATAATTTATTAGGAATTAGTTCATAACCAATTTGTTTTTTATCACTTGTTAATGTCCCTACTTCTTTTCATTTTGAACATGGACAAGGACTTGGTGTTGGATTATTTTTTAATTCAATATCTCAATTATTTTCTTCTATTTCATTTGTTTCTAAACTTTTTGAATTAATTTTTATAGGTTTATCTATATTAATTACACTTGGTGAAGTAATATCTAATGTATTACTTTTAATTCTATAAATTTTATTATTTGTCTTAGGCTTATATATTTTAGTTCCTAGTTTATTTTCATCTAGATTAGTTACTATTCAAGAATTACCATCAAAATATGATAGTATTAATTCATCATTTTCGGGTTGGACACTTAAATGAGCTTTAATTTCATTAGTAGAATTTGAATAATAACCTGCTGAATCAATAGCTACATTATGAGCTGTTGGTACTGCACCATAAAAGAAAAATACTCCTTTAAGTCCCTGACCGTTTGACATATTAGGTGACCAAAAAATTTGATAATATGTATTTCTTGTTAAAATCATTGATTTTTGCTCTTCTCATTGTGGATTATTTAAAAAATCTTGTGGTGTTACTAAATAAGAACTTACAGATATTACATTATCTTCTGTAATATTAATGCCATGACCAGTACTTAATTTATTTTGTTTAGTATTAGTTAAAGTTGTAATATTTTTTTGTTGTTTAGCAGAAAAATCACATGTTGGTGCATGTGTATAATCACCAATTTGTGGATTATTTTGTAATGCTTCGGGTGGTAATGTACCAATTTCATCAGGTCAATCTAAAATCATTGTTTCAGTTTCTTTATCATAATCTGTTGCAACATAACCTTTATTAATAAATTTACTAACAGGACCTCTATATATTTCATTTTCATTATCATCAACTAAATAATCATATAATTTCATTTGTTTTAATAATGTAAATTCTTTTTGTTCTTTTATTAATTCATCAACTTGATTTCTAGTATAAAATGCTTTTAAGTCAATTTTTTCAACATCTATTTCATCATCATTATAACTTGAAAATACTTGTTTTAATTCTGTTAATCTTGCTCATATTTTCATTCTACTAGGTGCTAAATCTCAAACATTAATTGTAGGAGTACTATTTGCACTAAATTGAATACCATTATTAAATTGAATAGTAGCATCAACATTAAATTCAATTGGTGTACGATTAAATACTCAATGTTCAACCATAACATAAACCATATCTCTTAATGTTTCTTTAATTAATTCATCTTTAAAACTATCAAAAGGAAATTTAGATAAAATAAAATCAAGATAAGCATTAATATCATTTTGCGCGCGAATAGCAAAAGTTTTAAATCAATCATTAACATTAGGTCATGTTTGTATATACTGCTGTGGTGTTTCTGTAATTTTTCCAGTTAATGGATATCAGTTATTATAATTTTCAAGACTGACATCAGTTCAAAGTTTATTAATCATAATTTATCATTCCTTAAAAAATGCTTGTTTATAATGATGAGTATGTTTTTTTGTTTTTTTATGTGTTATATGCTCAATTTCTTTTTGTATTTTATTTTTACCTTTTTTTAATTTTTTCTTACTTTTTGCTATAACTTGACTATATGCAAATTTTTCTAAATGATGTAATAATCCTGTACCAAATAAAGTATTTACTGAAAATTTTAAACTAACATTTTTAAATGATTTGTTAATATTTTCAATAGGATTATTAATAACATTTACTACTTTATGATAAGTTCTAATAGTTCTAAATATTTCTCTATATACTTTAAAACTATCTCTAATTACTTGTTGCACGACTGGTGGAGCAAATGCTATTGCTTTTAATCATTTATTACGATTAACACCATAACCAATGTATCAACCACTATATCAACGATATCAATGAAATGGATGTATTTGTGTAACAAAAGTTTTTGCTTTAAGAATACTATCAACAACTGTAATTGGTTTATATTTAGGATTACGATGATAAATAGTAATTGCACATTTATCTAATGACAAAGGTTGAATTTTACAACCCATAAATACTGGTGAATTTAATGGAATTAATTGTGCATGTTTAATTGCTCTTTTTTCTGCACTAGTAAATAAATCAGTTGCTTTTTCTTTTAATTTATTAATTTTTTCAAATGCTTGTTTTTCTAACTTTTCAAATTTTTCTTGTAATTTATATATACTTTCTCTTATTTTTTCAAAATATGGTGTATCTTTTCAAAATTTATTTAAACCTTTTTTTAAATAAAATCTAATATCAAAATATTTAAAAGTTTGATTTGCTTTTAAAACAAGTTGATGAATAATATTATTTTTAAAATTAAATTTAATAGAATTAGCACGAATTTTTTGTAAATCTAAAATTAAAGTTTTTCCATATCTATTTTCTGTATGTATTGTATGAACTAAATTTAATCAATCATGCTGATTCATAGATAATACTTTTTTTAAATCAGTATTAAATTTTTTTAAAAAGTTATTTGCTTTTTCAATATCTTTAATTTTAAATTTAGGAGTTAATTGTGGACTTAGTTTTATTAATGTATTTTGTAATAATAAGTGTTCCATTAATTTTTCTGTTTCTAGTTTTTGAAAATTATTTTTATATTGTCTTTCAGCAACATAACCTAAATCTCGTAATACTGTTTCACTATTAGGAGTAAAACTATAATTCATTAAATAACGTTTATTACCAATAATTTTATCTGTTAAAATTTCTTTTCTACTTACTTGACTAATAACTTCTTGTAAGTTTTTTGCTTCCTTAATTCCAACTTGTTCTAATGTTTTAGTTTTTTGTGCTAATTTAATGAATTTAGTTGTACGATAACCACGACTAATTTTATTAAGTCCAGCAAATGCAGGTAATAAATTTAAGAAAGTATTTAATTTTGTTACATTTCCTTTTAAATAATCATAAACTTGATTAATAGTAAAATCAGTTGTTGCATAAATACCAAAATTAATAGTACTTGCAATAAAATCACTTGCACCTAATCCAAGGGCTACACTTGCACCTAATCCGCCAGTAAAAGGAGCAAGTGCTACTGCTATAACTTGTACACCAATCATTTCTAAAATTTCTCATCAAAAACTTTTATTTTCTTGTTGTTTACTTATTCTAGTATGTTTTGGTTTATTTATGTTTAAAAGTATTGCTGTACTAGTTGTACCAATTGGCATGATATTAATTTCCTTTATTTAAGAGTTATTTTAATTGGATTTGTTGAACCTTTATAATTTAAGTCATTAACATTTGCACTAATAGTTATATATAAGTCACCTGCTTTTTGTTTTTGATTACTTACATTAGTTTTTCCTTGTGCATCACTAAAATATTTAATAGTTGGATTTGTTAAATTTGGATTTAATGATTTAAGTTCATTAGTACTTTTTATTTGTGTATTTAATTCACTATTATTGTTATTAATATTTGCAGTAATATCAGTTGTTAAACTTGTAATTTTAGTTTTTAAATCAGTTTTTTCTGTTTTAATAACTCCACATAACATTCAACGTGATGTTGTTTCATTATTAGAAATATATGGTATTGCTTCTCCAACAACTTCACCAGCAACTTTATATGCTCTTCCTGCTTTATCATCTTTAATAAAATCTACATAAATAACTGTATTTTCTATCATGTATCTTTTCATCGCTCTTGGTGTTGCTAAAATAAAGGTCATTAATTGTTGTTCATTTTTATCATTAGTAAAAATCATATAGTCATCAAGAACGATTTCACATAATACACCTTTTACATATAAATTATTTCCATTTAAACGTAATTGTTGTGCCAACTGATTATCGGTAATTAAACCTTTATTATCTGCTAAATAAACTAAACTATCATAAAGACCATTAGTAATAAAAAATTTACTATTTACAATGTTTCTAAATTGAAACAAAGTATTTCAAGCAGATAACATTGATTTTAAATAGCCTACTGGTGTTGTATCTTCAATATCGATTTTAGTAGCAAATTTTGCAATTGCTTGTGTATCATCAATTGCCAATTTATCTGCTAAATCATTTGCAACTTCATATTGCATACTATCTAATAAATTTTGTGCATTATTTGCTTTTAAATCTACATCTGCAATAATTTCTCCTGCAAGATATTTTTTAGTTATTTTTTTACTAATTTTATCTGTATCAACATATGGTAATTCATATCTTTTACTTTTATCATCCCAAGCAATAATTTTTACTTCCGGTTTTTTTGGTTTTTTAACAATAAACTCAATATTTACTGAGTCAACAATTTCAGTAGGGAAAAAGTTTGCCCATGGACTATTTGAAATTTTAAAAAATTCTATAAATTCTGGCGCTTCTACTAATCTCTCTGTATTGTCTAAATTTTGATTAAATGGTACTGACATTTTATTTCTTCCTTTCGTTTATAAATAATTTTTCTTTTTATAATTAATTAAAAAATTTTCTTTATCATTTGGTTTATTATTAATAATTATTTGTTTATTGCCACCTGTATTAATTGTTTGTTTAAATATTGGTTGCTCTTTAATCATTTTTTTAATAGTTTCTTCAATATTTGAATTTTCTAAATTATTAGTTTTAAATTTTAAATAATCATAAAATTCAGTTTTAACTTGATATTTTTTAAATATATTAATCATTTCTTTTTCTTTAATTTCTTGATTAAGTTTATTTAACTTATTTTCTGCTTCATTAACTTTATTTTCTATTTCTTGTGAAGAAGCATTATTTTCAGTTAAAGGTTCAGTTGTTTGTTGAACATTATCTTCATTTTCTAACATTTAACATTCTCCTAATCTTATCCCAATAATCAATCTTTAACTAATTGTGGCATTTCACTTATTAGTTTTTTATAATCATTAACTGCATTTTCTAATGTATCAATATCAGAAAATTTAAAACAATTATCAATATGTAAATCAAAATCTCTATCAATACTAATATCTTGTTTTCTATATTTTTCATTAAATTCAATTTTTGTCATATTATTTTTCTCCTTTATTAATCTTTTCATTTAATTTTGCTAATTTTTTTTGATGTTTTATAATTTTGTTATTTGCTCTAACATGTTTTGGAGTTGTGATAAATCTTTTTAATAAAACAATAATTTCTCTGCAAATTAATGTTCCAACACTTGTTCCAATAATTATTAATTCATGTAAAAATTCTTTCATTTCAAATTTTCCTTTCAACTATTTATTGTTTATTTTTGATTATTCATCAAATTCACCTTTATTAATTCTTTCAATTATTGATTGTGAATTACTTATAACTTCTACTAATACAGATAATTTTTTTTCTAATTCTTCTATTTGTTCGTTATATGTTTTTATTTCATTATTATAATATTCAAGTAATTTTTCTTTATTCATTATTTTTCACCTCCTTTATAAACTCATGTGATTATAATCTCATCTTAAATTTGATTCACTAGTAGTACCATATTCACTTACACTATCATTAATAAGATTTGCAGTTTCATTATTAAATGGTGTTTCTTGCATTTCTTCAATATGATTAGTTGTTTCCAATGGTAATAAATTATGGATTATTTCACTTGCACCAGCAATTATGGTAGGTACTGCATAAGCATTATTAAAATCATTATTTATACCCATTGCTACACCACTTGATATTAAACAACCACCAGTTGCCATATTTGCTATCTTTCTTATATTTTGAAATCTATTAGGTATTAATTCAGTTAAACCACTAATAAGATTTGAAATACCATAAGCATTTAATGAAATATAAGTATCTCAATCCATTAATGACTGATGTTCTTGTTTATTTAATAATAATCATGGAGGACCTTCTGTTGTAGTTGTAGTAGTTATTGGAATTGGTGTTGTTGGAATAATTGGAGTAATATTATTCTCTGTTCATTTACTATAATTTGCTAAACCAATTGTTCCTAACCCTAATAATATTTTTTTACTACTATTAACTAATTTATTTTTAGTATTTGGTCTTTGATTTAAATTTCAAATATCTAAACCTAATTTTTTACCAAATAATAAACTATTAATTGAACCTAATACTGGATTTGCAATCACTTGACCATAATAAGCACTTGTACCAATCATTGCACAAATTGGACTTATACCAGTTCTAATTAATTTAGTTAAAGTATAATTTGATTGATTTTCTATATTTGGCATTTTAATCTCCTTTAATTTTCTAATTTTTTAATTGTGACTTTAATTCAACCTTGATAAACATCATTATCACCAACTATTAATGCAACATTACTTTCTGGCTCAGAAACAATTATGTGTTTTGATTTAACATTTGGGTATTGTCTTAAAATAATTGCTCTAATATCATTACTTGTATGAATTGCTTTTGGAAATGGTGATAATATTTCAATTTCATCTTTATTTTCAAACAAAGTAGGTAATATTATCATTAATTATTCTCCTTATTTTTAATTTGATTAGCAATTTCACTTAATATTTTCAATACTTTATATTCATTTTTTAATTCTTTAATAATAAATATTAAAATTATTATTAGTGTTATACTTGTTATTAATATTGGTGCTATTAATAAAATTTTTCATAATATCATTTTTTACTCTTTTCATTTTTTAAATCATTTAACATTGATTGAACAAAATGCACGATTTTTAGGAATATTTAAAGTATTAAAAATTTGACCAGTTACTAAAATTTCATCATTTTTGTTTAATAAAATACATCGTCTATAAAATTTTGGGTTATTAAAAATTAAAGTAACATAATTTAATCCATTTCATTGACCACGAACACTATAATATAATTCCTTATTACCTTTTTCGTAATATTTTGCTTCAATAGTATTACTCAGTTTTACTTTTAATTTGACATAATTTTCTTTATCTTTCATTTTTATAATTTCCTTAAATAATTATCAAAAATCAATATTTTCTTATGATTTTTTAAATAATATTGAATATGCTTATAAGCATCTTGTTCATGTTTTGTTAATTTTATATTTCCTTTATAATCTGTTATTTTATTTTTATTTTTTGGGTGGTTTTCGAAATAATCTCAATTCATAACATCTTGTACTAATACCATTAATGCACCAATGATTTTAGGCGTTGATAATGGATTAGTTAGTAATTGTTTTGAATTTAAAAAGAAATTTTCTACAATAACTAATATTTTTTTATCAATAAATTTTTCTTTAATTAATTGCAATTTTTCTTTATACATATTTTTAGTTCATAAAACAGTTAATGTATTAAATGTTTCATTAAAAACAATATTATTAGTTTCATTTGAATATATAACTATTCCATTATTACCAATTCCTGCTGGGTCAATTCCAATAATTAAGTCATATTCCATTATTAATCAAATTCTCCATTTTTAATTCTTTTAATTAATTCATCAATACCTTTTATATTTGGGTCTCTATTTGAAGATAATAAAAATTGTTTTCCATTATAAGCATTTGCTCTATTATTAATTAAATATTTAATTAATTTTTCTTTATATTCATTAATTATTTCTTTTTTAAAATCTTCTCTTAATTTTTCTATATTATTTAAATGTTCTTTTGTTATTTCTTGATTACGTTTTTTATTATATTCATTAATAATTTCTTGGTCTTTATAAGAAAATGGTTTTTGTTTATTCATATTTATACCTCCCACTTAACCTCTAATAACCGTTTTAATAATTTCTAAATCACAATTACATCAACAATATTTACATTCTTCAATAAATTCTTTATGACCACAAACTAAATTATATTTTTTTAAATGATCAATCAGTTTAATTAGCCCTATTTTAAATTCAATATCATCACTGTCTGGTATGCAAATCATTCCTCTTTTAGTTAAATATTCTTTATCCATATTTATACCTCCTACTTAACTTAATATTTAAAATACAGTCATAACAAATTGCTTTACTATTTTTATCTCTTAAAAAATATTTTCTTGTTTTTATATCATTAGTATTAAAGAATAAATAATCTAATTTATTTTGTTTACATGTTCAACAAAAATACTTTTTCATTATGATTTGAAATTTCCTTATAAGAAGTAACTATATAATTAATTGCTAAATCATTATGCTTATATGGATTATTTATTTTAAAACCTTTTCTGTTTTCTTCTCACGTAATGTTATATTTAAAACAAGGATTAGTAATTTTAGTTTTGTTATCAGTTATTTCACCCATAAATCAACTATTATGCTGTTCATAAAATGTTAATGGTTCAAGTTTTATATCATTAAGATAATATTCTTTTGGAGTAATTGGTTTATTAACAGTTATTTTTTGGTCTTTAATATATGGTTCTAATAATTTTGTTAATTCATCACCATTTAATTCTCTTTTAATATTTTCAGAATTAAAAACTCAATATGTGTAATTATTATCAACAATAAAAGAATTATTTTTAATCATTCATTTTGGAAGTGATAATTTATATTCAACATAATCAATAAGAATAGATTGTGGTTTATCTTTAACAATTTGTTCTTTTTTAAATTCTATTTGCATAATAATCCTTTCCTAATATGTTCTGTTGCTTCTAGCATAAAGAACATATATTTTGATTTTTAGATTATTAATAATACTACTATTCGTTTTATTAATTCCAGCAATTCTGGGCTCAAAAATAAATTATGAAATTTTAAAAAACATTAAGGCATTCGATTCAATATTTATTTAATTTATGTTTAATAAATTAATATTTTAATTGAACCGGCACCGCTTAATTTTTTTTACAAGTTTGAAATTTATTTTCTCGCCCAAAAAATTTTTCAAAAAAATAAAAAATAAAACCAACACTTGCTCACTGGGGAGTGGCAAGGTTGGTTAAATAAAGAATAGAATTAATACAATAGGTCCCTACAACAGGTCTATATATACTAGTTTCCAATTCGCTCCCACCCCAAGAATTACCATTTCTGGTTAGTATATTTTATTAGGTATCACTCCACTTATTATTTATCCATGCAAGTCCACATGCTCTAGCTACTATTTTTAACAACTGTGTTGTAGTTCACTTTTTTAGTTCCCTAACACGTGTTGATAATAGCGTTAAAGAGGTTTATTAAAAATTTTAAAATTTTACAATTACAAAAAAAAGACAAGATTATTTCTTGTCTTTTTCCTTTGATAATAATTTTTTAAATGTATATTTTTTAAAATACGTCGAATATAAATTTAAGGGTAAAAGAGAATTTAATTTGTCTATCATCATTTTGAAATGGTAATGTTGGAAAGAATTTATTTATCTAGTAATTCATCTTCCTACTTTTTTGGGAACCTCCCTAGTATTTTGTACTGGTAAAAAGAAAAATGGAAAATTAATTAATAAAAGAGCTGTATGTAAAATAAGAATATCAAAAACAGAAATTGGTGCAGAAAAAACAGCAAAATTAATTCAAACATATGGTAATTTATTTTTTGAAAATTTTGACCAAGCAAATTTAATAGTTTGTGGAGATAGTGCAAAATGAATTAGAAAAACTGCTACAATTTTAAATGCTAAATTTATTTTAGATAAATTTCATGCTTTTCATGTTTTATTTCTTGGAATAATGGCTGGAAGAAGAAAAAATAAAATAGCTAAATTACACTATGAAAATGCCATAAATTTATTTGCCAAAGGTCAATATTATGAATTAATTGATTTTTTACAATCACTAACTTTACAATATAAAAAATTAAAAGTTGGTTATTTTATTAATGCAAAAGATGGTGTATTAAACCAAGCATTAGTTGAAAATATTGGTTGCTTTACTGAAACTAATATTAAACAAATTTTAAAGCATATGATTGGTGATAGAACATATAACATTGATATGTATACAAAAATGGTTAATTTTAAATGCTATCAAATAAATACTGCCATCCAGTTATTATAAATTAAAATTAAAGATTTTAAAAAACCAAAAATAAAATAAAACTTATTAAAGTAAACTTTAATAAGAATTTTTGAGTTATAAAAATAAGTATTATTGTTGACTAATATTTTTCAAGTGTTAAGATTAACATACAATTGCATATTAAAGTCAAAATTATTCTCGTCTAACTTTATAATTTTAAGACAAATTTGAATATTATTGACAACATCGGTACGCTCCCTTTTATTTTTTTATTTGAAATAATAATTTTTGTTGTATTTTAATGAAAAAAAATAAAACATATTTTGAACAATAATTTTTAAAAAATATTAAAAGTGTTATTAAAATAAATTTTTAAACTTAAAAAATGTGATTAATATCATAGTTTTGCAAGAAGTCTAATATATAATCAAAAGTTTTAAGCTTATAAATAATGCATATTTTCCAGATAATTAAATTATCTGGAATTTAAAATATTATTTACTTATTTTGTAATTTTTTATTTTATGATTTGAATTTATAATTTACAAATTTTGTAAAATGAACGAAGAAAGAGATTTAATAATTAAGTTTTTTGTTAAAAATTATCATATAATTAACAATGAACATCTTAATTATGGAGAAAAATATGAATAAGGATATGTATTTAATTAGAGCAGTAGAAATGGCAACAATTGCTGCTTATAAATTTATTGGTCGTAAAAATAAGAATGCTATTGACTTTGCTGCTGTTGAAGCAATGACAATTATGTTAGATAATGCCCCTATTAAATGTCGTATTATCGTTGGTGAAGGTGAGTTAGATCAAGCACCAATGTTATTTGTTAATCAAGAGTTAGGAAAAGGAAAAACTTTAACTTATGATTTAGCAGTTGATCCAGTAGAAGGTACTTATCCTGCTGCTTATAATATTGCTGGTAGTATTGCTTGTTTAGCAGCAGCACCTAATACTATTTTAAAGTTACCAGAAATGTATATGGAAAAATTATTTGTTGGACCCGATTTACAAGATGCTATTAACAATGAAGATGATTTTATTACTAATATTAAAACTATGCAAAAAATGAAAAAACATAATGATTTAATTGGTATTATTTTAGATAAACCAAGACATCAAAAAATAATTGAAAAGTTGCATGATTTAGGTATTATTGTTCGTTTAATTGGTGATGGTGATGTGCTTGCTGCTATTGATGTTATTAATAAGGAAGCAGATTTTGTTTATGGTATTGGTGGTGCTCCTGAAGGGGCATTAATGGCAGCATTAGCATTAAGTGCTGGCGGCAATATTAAAACTAAGTTAATTTCCTATCAAACAATATGACCCACTGATGAAGATACTAAAATTCGTATTAATATTGAAGATATTGCTATTAAAAAATATAAATTATCATATAATAAATATTATTTTGCTAAAGATTTAGTAAAAGATGAAAATGTCCGTTTTGTTGCAACAGGTTTAACAGCTGGCGGCAGTTTAAAAGTATTTAAATATTATTATGGTACATATTATTTAAATACTTCTTTTGTTTCACATGGTGTTGTTAGAAATATGGAAGTTACTTATAGTGTTAGTCAGGTTAATAAACTATTGCCAAGTGTTAAAAAAATTATGAAAATATATAATAGACTTCTTGCAAAACTATGATATTAATCACATTTTTTAAGTTTAAAAATTTATTTTAATAACACTTTTAATATTTTTTAAAAATTATTGTTCAAAATATGTTTTATTTTTTGTCATTAAAATACAACAAAAATTATTATTTCAAATAAAAAAATAAAATATTAAATTATCAAATATATTTAAATTAATAATTGTAAATTATAAATTGAAGCTATTAAATTAAATCTTAATGCAAATTTTTTTCTTCTATTTCGATATTTTTCACTAATAATTTTAAATTTTTTAAGAATCGCAAAAACATGTTCAATAACAACTCTCATTTTTGAAATAGCCTTATTATTTTTCTTTTCTTCTTTAGTTAAAGGGTTTTTCTTTGATTTTCGTTTAGGTAATAAGACATTTTTATGTATGTTTTGTATACCTTGATATCCTAAATCTACTAAAATAGTTGTTTCTGATAAAAATTTCGTTTTTGAATTTTTTAAAATTTTAAAATCATGATTTTTACCATAAGAAAAATAAGAACTTATAATTTTTTTACTATCTTTTTCAATTATGACTTGAGTTTTTATTGTATGTTTTTTCTTTTTTCCTGAATAATATTGTTTTTGACTTTTTTTGGGCGTTGAATAGTACTTTCAGTCACATCAATGATAACTGTTTTATCTTTAAAATTATTATTTAACAGTGATTTTTGCCCATCAAGTTGTTGAAAATCAGGATGTTTTATTAAAGTATTTTCTATTCACTTGATATTCCTATAGCAACTACTTTCACTAATTCCATAACTTTTAGCAATATGAAAATAAGTTCGATACTCTCTTCAATATTCTAAAGTCATTAATAAACGATTTTCTAATGATAATTTATTAGGTGTACCACCATTTTTAAACTTTTTTACTTCTTCTGTCTTTAAAATTTCTAGAATTTTATTAAAAATAATATCATTTATACCAGTTAATCTTAATAATTCTGGATTGTTAATAGTTTTTAATTTATCAAATATCATAGGACATATTCCGTAATTAAATTTAATTAATTGTCAATAAAATTGTTTTAAAACTATTTAGTGTTATTGAATATAGAAATAAATATTTTTTGAAAAAATAGTTTAAAAAATGAGTTTACATTTTAAACAAAAAATTGTTAATAATATTTTTATATTAACTCGATAAAAATTTAAATTTTAAAAAAATATTTTTAATATTTTTTTTATTTTAATGGTTTTATTTTATTAAAAATTTCACAAAGTAAGTTAAATCTTAAGTACATAAGTCTAAATTTAGATTTTCTACATTTATTTACTAAAATTTTGAATCTTTTCAATCAAGCAAAGACATGTTCAACTTTAATTCTAATTTTAGATACAATCTTATTGTATTTTTATAAATATTTTGTATACCTTGATATCCTAAATCACCAATAATTATTGTTTTTTCTGAAAATTCAAGATTTGAATTTTTTAATATTTGAAAATCATGCACTTTACCATTATCAGCAAAAATATCAACAATTTTTTTATTAAAAAAATCATATACAATTTGAAATTTTATAGAATACATTCAACTTTTACCAGAAAAATATTCTAACTGTAGTTTTTTTTAGTTGGTCTTTCAATTTCAATCTCAGTTGAATCAATTAAATAAAATTGAAATTCATTTGAATTTTCTTGTTTTTTATCAATTTTTAATTTATATCTTTCTTTTAAAAATTGGTAATCTTTGTGGTTACTAAGTTTATTTTCTACTCAAGTAATATTTCGAAAACAACTTGATGGGCTCATTTTAGATTTAATACTCATTTGAAAAAAAGTATAATATTCTTTTCAGTATAATAAAGTCATCATTAATCTTTCTTCTACTGAAAGTTTATTTTTTCGACCTTTATTTTTTTCTAATTTTTCTATTTCAATTAATTTTTCTAACATTTCATTAAAATGAAAACGTTTTATACCAAAATATCTATAAAATTCTTCATTTTTTAATTTTTTTAAATTTTCAAAAATCATTTTTATCAACACTTTTCTAAATTTATTGTTAATAACAAAATTATAAAATAAATTTTAAAATTATTAATTGACTTTTAAAAAATTTAATTACGGAATATGTTTATAGATTACCTATCTTTTTTATTTTTAATTTTATTTTAAAAATTAAATTTTTAATAGATAGGTTTTGCAAGAAGTGTATTATATCAGACATTGGTTCAGGTGGAATGGCAACACTTTTTAGGACTATTTTTTGGTAAACATTTGTTGTTGATATTTAACTGGAGTTAAGTAGTTTAAAGTGCTGTGAATTCTTATATTGTTATATCAATTGATGTAATCAAATAATTCTAATTTTAATTGGATTAATGATGTAAAATTTTTATCATTAATAAATTCGGTTTTAAAAGTTTTAAAAGTTGCGTCAGCAACAGCATTAGCATAAGGACAACCTTTTTTACTTAAAGAACGGTTAATGTTGAATGCTAGTAAAAGTTTATCAATAATTTTATTGTTAAATTCATTACCGCGATCACTATGAAATATTTGAATATCTTTTAAACAGCGATTTGATTGCATAAATGCTTGATGTACTAATGATGCATCTTTTTTAACTCCAACACTATGTCCGATAATTTCGCGGTTAAATAAGTCTATTAATAGGCAAATATAGTTTCACCTACCATTAACTTGTACATAAGTTAAATCACTAACAATAACTTCATTTTTAATCCTATTCTTAAATTTTCTATTAACAAGATTAATTATTTGACTATCGTTAACTTTGTTATTATGATTTTTGAATGATAATTTAGTATATTTTGATATTAAATTATATTCATTCATAATTTTTTTAATTTTTCTGCGCGATAAATAAATTTCTTGGTTTTCTAGAATTTTTTTTAATCTTCTAGTACCATAAACTTCTTTATTTTCTTTAAAAGCACTAATAACAGCTTCATCATAAATATTATTTTTGATTTTATTTTCTTTTTTCTTTAAATTAAAATAATATGTTGATTTAGATATTTTTAAAAAACGACACATTGTGCGAATTTTATATTTAACTTTATTTTTGACAATAATTTCTATTTTCTGCCTATTATTAGTGCTGCTTGCTTTAAAATATCATTTTCCATTCGTAATTGCTTTAATTCTTTTCTTAATTTAATTAATTCATTTTCTTCAAAAGAACGATTATCTTTAGTTTTAAAACTTCCTGAATTACTAAATTGCTTAATTCAATTGTAAGTAGCTGCTCTTGTAACATTATATTCTTTAGCAAGGCAAGATACTGATTTGCCACTTTGATATAAAGCTACTATTTGTTTTTTAAATTCATCGGTATATGAGTTAATATTGGCCATAATTATAGTTCCTTTCTTTTAACAAATTTGTTTACTTGTCTACGTAATTAGTGTCCAATAAATTGTAACCCATCCAAAATTAATAATTTTCAAAATGAAGTAAATGATAGTGAACCGTTAATTACTAGAAATAATTCTTCAACTTCATTTTCATTATAATATTTTTCTTATTTAAAAAAAGATTGCAATTGCAATCTTTTTTATTGTCAATAATATAATATTTTATTCATAATATTATTTTTATAAATTATATTAAGTTAGTTGTTAAAGAATGATAATTAATGACTGAATTTTGTAAAAAATGAAGTTTTATAAGTAAAAATATAGTTACTCTAACTTATCAATGTTATAATTTATCAATGGAATAACTAATATTAATTTATGAAAATTTAGATAGAAAGGTGCTATTGCCATTAATATGTTTTTTAAAAGTGTAAAATTCAAGAAGACAAATGATGATTTTGAAACAGATGATAACTCTGAATCAGAAGTTAATATAGAAGGAAAACAAGAAATAATTACACCTTTTAAACAGTATAAAAGTAAAGATAGTAAAAATCTTTTTGCTAAAAAAATGTTATTAAAAAGAAAGCAATCAAAATTAAATAGTAAGAAAAAATTTAGTGTTCATGATTGAGGCATTGATAATACTAATTATGTTTTTATTGATTTTGAAATTGCAAATTCGAATAAAACAAGTGCTTGTCAATTAATTATGATAAAAGTAACACAGGGTAAAATTGTCAAAACTTATAGTTCGTTAATTAAACCACATCCCGAAGAATTTACTTTTTCTCATGTTCATGGAATTACAAGTGAAAGCGTATCTTTAATGTCAAATTTTAAAGAATTATGAGTAGACATTGTTACTTTTTTTACTGAAAATACTGTTGTTATTGCTCATCACGCTAACTTTAACATTAATATCTTAAGATCATTAATTAATCATTATGATTTAGAGTGCCCTAATTTTTTTTACATTTGTTCAGTTAAGTTATTTAGAAGAACATATGATTATCCTAATAACCGTTTAAGTGCTCTTGCTCATAGTAATCAAATTAAATTTGATCATCATGATCCATTGGCAGATGTTACCACTTTACATAAATTAATTAATATACATTTCAGTGAACATTACCATTTAAAAACTTTATGTAATAATCTTAATATTAAAATGGGGAGATTATTTGGTGATTCTTTATCTTAATTAATATAAGATGTATTTTTATATATAAAAATACTTTTTAAGTTTAAAGGTATAGTAAATAAAAATTTGCAAATTTAAAAATTAACATTATAATTATACTTATGTAGGGATATTAAGATAAATTATTTAAGTCAAATTGTATACAAAAGAGGTTACAGTTATGGAAAAAGAAATAGATGTTGCATATGTTTTATCACCATTGGATACAGTTACTAATGTTAATGACAAAAGTGTCTTTTCAATAAAAACACATCTTGTGCTAATAAATAAAATACTTAAAAGTAAGTAAGTACTGGCTTTAAATTAGTATTAATGATTACTAGTTAAAACAGTTGCTATTTTTAAGTGCAGCACTAATTCTTTAAATAATATTTATATCTTGTATAAAATATAATCAATTATAATCAAGAAGATTATTAACTAAAATTCAATTTTTATTTAATAAAAGTCTAAAAAGTACATGAATATTTTGCTTGTTTATGATAACATTACTAAAGAAATTAAAAATAAAATTTCTTATTTTTGATGTTATTAATTTTGATATGTAATATTTTATGAAATGGAGGTGAAATCAATGAAATATGACTATGAAATTATTGTAATTGGTGCGGGTCATGCTGGTGTTGAAGCGGCATTATCTTCTGCACGAGCAGGTCATAAAACTGCTATTATTACTCTTGATAAAACTAAAATTGCATTAATGCCATGTAATCCTTCTATTGGTGGACCAGCCAAAGGAGTTGTGGTTCGTGAAATTGATGCACTTGGTGGCGAAATGGCTAAAGCAGCAGATGCTACTGCTTTGCAAATGAAACTATTAAATCATTCACGTGGTCCAGCAGTTTGAGCTATTCGTGCTCAATCTGATAAAATTGCTTATTCACAATATATGCAAAATGCAATAAATAAACAAGAAAATTTAACAATTTTAGAAGTTATGGTACAATGATTAATAATTGAAGAAAACACTGCTAAGGGTGTTATTTTAGAGAATGGTGAAAAAATTACAAGTGAAATTGTGATTTTAACTACTGGTACTTATATGACAGCTTTAACTTTACAAGGTCATAATAAGAAATCAGAAGGACCAGATGGTCAAAGAACAAGTAATGGTATTTCTGAGCAATTAAAAATTGTAGGCTTTAATATGATACGTTTAAAAACAGGAACACCACCTCGTATTAAAAAAAATAGTATTGATTTTGACAAAACTAATATTGAACTAGGTAGTGATTTGCCTTTAGCATTTTCACATGAAACTAAAAATTTTTTACCATTAGCAAAACAGTTACCTTGTTATTTACTTTATACAAATGATAAAACTCATACCATTATTAATAATAATTTAGATAAATCACCAATGTATAATGGTGAAGCACAAGGTACTGGACCACGTTATTGTCCAAGTATTGAGGATAAAGTAGTACGTTTTGCTGATAAGCCTCGTCATCAAATTTTCTTAGAGCCAGAATCACTTGCTTTGGATTCAATTTATGTCCAAGGTTTTTCAACATCATTGCCAATTGATGTGCAAGATAAAATGTTGAGAACGTTACCTGGCTTAGAAAATTGTGAAGTATTAAAATGAGCATATGCTATTGAATATGATGCTTTTCAACCAACACAATTATGACCAACATTGGAAACTAAATTAATTAAAAACTTATTTAGTGCTGGTCAAATTAATGGTACTAGTGGTTATGAAGAAGCAGCGTGTCAAGGTTTAATAGCTGGAATTAATGCCCATTTAAAAATAAAAAAAGAAAAACCATTAATTTTAAAGCGTGATGAAGCATATATCGGAGTTTTAATTGATGATTTAGTAACAAAAGGAACAGTTGAACCTTATCGTTTATTAACTTCTTTAGCTGAACATCGTTTATTATTACGAAATGATAATGCTCAAACAAGATTAATTAAGTATGGTTATCAAGTTGGCTTAGTTAGTGAACAACGTTGATCGCAATTTAATATTCAACAAACATTAATGTCCAATATTGTTGAAAAATTAAAAACTATTAAAGTTAGTCCCAATTCAGAAGTTACTAAGTATATTATTAATAATAATTTAGGTCCAATTCCCGATAATCATATTATTGCTTATGAATTATTAAAACGCCCAGGTGTCAAATTATCAATGTTTACTTCACAGTTACCTTTAATAAATGATTTACAATATCATGAATTAATGGAATTAGAAATTACAATTAAATATTCAGGGTATATTAATCAGCAACTAAAAATGGCGCAACAAACTAATAGTTTAGAAAAAAAACAAATTCCTAGTGATATTGATTATGATTTAGTAGAAAGTATTACTGGTGAAGCTAGAGAAAAATTAAAGCGCGTTAGACCATTAACAATTGGTCATGCTACAAGAATTTCTGGTGTTAGTCCTGCTGATATTCAAGTTTTATTATTTTTTTTAAAACGCAAATATCCAAATTTAAATATTTAATAAATTAGCGATCTTAATTAAAAGATCGCTAATTTTATATATTAGACTTCTTGCAAAACTATGATATTAATCACATTTTTTAAGTTTAAAAATTTATTTTAATAACACTTTTAATATTTTTTAAAAATTATTGTTCAAAATATGTTTTATTTTTTGTCATTAAAATACAACAAAAATTATTATTTCAAATAAAAAAATAAAATATTAAATTATCAAATATATTTAAATTAATAATTGTAAATTATAAATTGAAGCTATTAAATTAAATCTTAATGCAAATTTTTTTCTTCTATTTCGATATTTTTCACTAATAATTATAAATTTTTTAAGAATCGCAAAAACATGTTCAATAACAACTCTCATTTTTGAAATAGCCTTATTATTTTTCTTTTCTTCTTTAGTTAAAGGGTTTTTCTTTGATTTTCGTTTAGGTAATAAGACATTTTTATGTATGTTTTGTATACCTTGATATCCTAAATCTACTAAAATAGTTGTTTCTGATAAAAATTTCGTTTTTGAATTTTTTAAAATTTTAAAATCATGATTTTTACCATAAGAAAAATAAGAACTTATAATTTTTTTACTATCTTTTTCAATTATGACTTGAGTTTTTATTGTATGTTTTTTCTTTTTTCCTGAATAATATTGTTTTTGACTTTTTTTGGGCGTTGAATAGTACTTTCAGTCACATCAATGATAACTGTTTTATCTTTAAAATTATTATTTAACAGTGATTTTTGCCCATCAAGTTGTTGAAAATCAGGATGTTTTATTAAAGTATTTTCTATTCACTTGATATTCCTATAGCAACTACTTTCACTAATTCCATAACTTTTAGCAATATGAAAATAAGTTCGATACTCTCTTCAATATTCTAAAGTCATTAATAAACGATTTTCTAATGATAATTTATTAGGTGTACCACCATTTTTAAACTTTTTTACTTCTTCTGTCTTTAAAATTTTTAGAATTTTATTAAAAATAATATCATTTATACCAGTTAATCTTAATAATTCTGGATTGTTAATAGTTTTTAATTTATCAAACATCATAGATTACCTATCTTTTTTATTTTTAATTTTATTTTAAAAATTAAATTTTTAATAGATAGGTTTTGCAAGAAGTCTATTAAATATTTTACTTGTATTTTAAAGTTCAAAGAAGATTTTGATTTATGATGATCAAAAGAAATTAAACAGTAATAAAAATTGTAAATATGACACAAATTTAAGAGGTGATAAATTTATGAATAACGAAAAACAAAAAGAGTATAAGAAAAAATGATATCAACGCAATAAAGAAAAAATAAAAGAATATCAACAAAGACCTGAAGTGAAAGCAAAAAAGAAAGAATATGCTCAAAGACCTGAAGTGAAGGCAAGAAGGAGAAAATATGATCAAGAGTGATATCAAAAAAATAAAGAAAAAATGAAAGAATATGCTCAAAGGCCAGAAGTGAAGGCAAGAAAGCAAAAATATGAGCAAAAATCCTAGGTAAAAGCAAAAAGGAAAATATATAATCAAAAATGATATCAAAAAACTAAAAAAACAAAACAAGAATTACAATTTAATAATAATTATCAAAAAGAAGTAATGGTAAATGCAATCAACAAATTAGCTGATCAATATCCTCCTGCTGCACATGATTTAAGTGAAAATCAAAAAATTTGAAAATCTTATTTATAAAATAAAAATAAATTAAAAAAATGAATTGATAAAAAATAAATCTAATTCTTTTTCATGTAAATCATATATAACAATTTTCTTTTCACTTAAAATAAAATTAAGTTGTGATATATAATTTTGGGAGATTGTCAAAAATCCGGAATAAATTAATTCATATAGTCTTATTATTATGTTAGACAAGAAATAATTTGGAATTTTATGAAATTGTATTTAAATAATATAATTTTTTTAACTTAAATGCAACTAAAATGATTATTTTTAAAAATTACTAAAAAATTAAAAAATAAATTTAATATTTATACACAAAAAAAATTCTTATTAAAACACATTTAATAAGTTTTATTCTATTTTGATTTTTAAAAAAAAGTTAAATTTTAATTTATAATAATTGCATCTCTGTATTTATTTTATTACATTTAAAAATAACCATTTTAATATAAATTGAAATATTATAAGTTCTATTACCAAGCATTTCTTTTAAAACATGTCAAATATTAGTTTCAGTAAAGCAACCAATATTTCATTTTGCACCTTGATTTTCAATACCTTGTTTATTATTTTTAAAATATTTTTTCTTTAATTTTTTATGATTATCTAATTCTTTATATAAATAATCAATTAATTGTTCATATTGACCATTATTAATTAAATTTTTACAGTAATTATATTCTTTTAAATATTTTCCTTTATTTCCCGCCATTATTCCAAGATATAATGTTCTAATTAAATGGAATTTATCTAAAACAAACTGTGCACCTAAATAATCTGCTACATCTTTAATTCATCCTGCACTATCACCACAAATAATTATTTTTGCTTGTTCAACATTTTCATAAAATTTTTGACAATGTTCTTTAACAAATTCAGCAGTTTTTTTAACTCCAATTGCTGTTCTTGTTGGTCTTATAATTGCTTTTACTCTTTTATTTTGTACTTTGTGATTAATATTATCTGTATATGTTACTATTAATCGCATAGAATGTTTTATACCTTTACGTTTAAAATTTCAAAATTTTCGATGACCGTCATCAATTGCTACAAAAATAGGTTGATTTTTTTCTAGTTTTACTTTTACTGGATTTGCTTCAATTACTTCTAAATTTTTAAAAACTCTATGAATAGTACTAACACTAATACCTGCTTTTTTACAAATAGCACAAATATCATGATATCTTTTTCCATCAGCAAAATATTGAATAATAGTTTGTTCAACATCTTCACCAATTCTTTTATATTTAGGTAATTCTAGTCATTCATCAACTAAACAAATACGAACTAATTTTTGTAATTTTTCATCAAAATATTCATAAATTCTTCTTTTATAAGTTACCATTCCATATAATGTTTTTCTAGTTCGATATTGATAATCAACAATTTTATATTTCTTTTTATCTCTTGTTTTAAATATTCTTCAATCTCGTTTTTCTCATTTATTTGTTATATGTTCTAAAACTAATTTATCAATTTTTGCACTTTCTTCTCTAAAATTTCATTTATAATTAAAATTCACATTTACTTCTCCTAACTATTTTAAAAAAATCTAAATTTATTGTAAATATATTTAAAAAATTAATTTACTTAATTATTATATAAATATATAAGTGTTATTTTAAATAAAATAAAAAATATTTTAAAAAATGCTTTCATATTTAAAATATAATAAACAATTTCAATATAATTAATAGTATAGGTCTCACAAAATAACGCCTTTAATTTAGGCGTTATTTTGCATTTAAAAGCATACTTGTAAAAATAATCAAAAATAAGTACAATTAAATAATAAAATGTTATGAAAAAGGGAATAAGATATGATAAATAGAGAAAAAGAGTTAAAAAGTATAAATAAACTGAAATCTTTAAAAAAGATTTTACAAAATGAATGTTATTTCTCAAAGTAAAAATTGTAATAACAAATGAAGTAATATTGTATTATTAGATTTAAAATCAAAAACATTTAGTCTTTTTCTTTGTGAAAATCATGCAATTAATTTAGAACATGAATTATTACCAAAATGATTAAAAACTTCTGAAAAATTGGGAAAAAATAAAAAGTTAAAAAAGGAGATTAAAATGCAAGATAGTAAAGAGATATTAAAAAATATTCAAAATGAAGTTGAACAACAACAAGAAAAAATAAACTCTAAAATAAAAAAATGAATAAAAAGAAATTTCTATAAAATAACAACTATTATAGCATTAATTTTTGCATGTATTGCCTTAGGTTTTGCATGTAAAGACGGAAGACAAAAATTAAGTTTTTATTTAAAACCAGACCATACTGCAGTATTTGGGGGGACTATATGAGAACATCGTTATGATAAAAGTACAGTTTCATTTTATTTTGCAAATAATAAAAAAGATAAAACAGATATAAAATGAGATGGTAAGTATCCTACTGGATATTTTTGATGAGATTAAAATTCAACATTAATATATGATATTGTTTCATCATTATTATTAAATAATGAAATATTATTAATGTTTATAATTTTATTTTCTATTTCTAATAAAATATCATAATTTCCAGCACCAAAAATACCTGAGATTTCTATTTTATGTAAATTAGAAATTTCTTTTTCTATATTGAATTTAACTGTATCATTAAAATAATTTTTTTGAACAAAATTAAATCAATCTCAACTTGAAAAATATTGTTTTTGACTATTAAATAATTTTAATAATTCTAAAACATTATTAATTATACTTTTAACCATATACTTTCCATATTCACCATTACTTAAACTCATATCTTGTGCTAATAATGAAGGTATATTATTATTTTCTAGTTCATTAGTTAATGATAATCAATTAAATTGATTATTACTTAGTTTAAATCATTCATTTTGATTAATATTTTTGTTTTTTATTTTAATATTATTAAGGTCAGTAAAATCAAAATACTCAGATTTTAAAACAACATAAACATTTTCAAAATTTCATCTATCATGAGTTGATTTTCTTGTTGGTTTTGATTTTATTTCAAAATAATAGGGTAACAATAATTTATAATCATCATCTAAACCTTTATTTATTGATAAGTAAGAAAGTATATAATTTGATAACATCATAACTACTTGCTTAAATTTTTTTATTTTTGGATTATTAATAAAATCTGGATTATCTAATTTTCATTGTTCAAATAAATTAGTAATAACATCATGTGGTTTTTGGTTTTCAAATTCATTTCTTAATTTTGTAATATCTGGTAAATCATCATGTTTTTCGTCATATTTAGGGTCATAACCTTTAAAATTCGCTTGATAATTATAAGTATAACTTAACATGTCCATTAATAATTTTCCTAATGTTGTAAGTGGTTTAACTTTATCATAAGTTAATAATACACTATCAATATTATTAATTTTTCAATGAGTTTGTACCGTTTTACCTTGTGACATTTTTACTTTTTGGTTTTTACTTCCTCCAACTCCAACTTTATTAACTCCACTTTGTCAATCATTATATGCTAATATGTAATCACTTTCATTTTCTTTAGAAAACATAAAATATTGTTCTTTTTGAATATTATCTATTTGTTTGTCTTCATTAGTAGTTATAGTTTCAACATTTTTAAACTCAATTTTTTTAACATGTTTAAATTCTTGTGCTGGTGGATTAGGTATAATTTCACCAATATCTAAATATTCTAAAATAGAATTTTGATTAATGAAATTTTTAGCAATATTTCACTCTAAAATTTGGTCACTAAATCATTGTTGTAAAATATTAACTTTTGGTTGAGTTTGAATTGGTAAAGCATATAATGGAAATAATTGGTTATCATCAGCAATTAATAAATTTGGTGATACTTTTAATCCATCAATTTCACCATTTACTTTTATATTGCCAAATAACATTGTTTTAGGAAATTTTAAAGTTATACTTTTAACCTTGGTATCTTTTTCTAATGGTTTTTGTAATTTAATAATGATTGGATAACCATCTCTTGTTTTAAAGTCTTTAATTTTTATAATAGTTATACTTTTAGTACTTCTTGTTTTTGGATTTTGATAAGGTTGTGAATAATTATTAATGATATATAAATTATCAATATTATTTTCAGTTAATGGTTCATTGATAGATACAGCATATAACTTAAATTGATTTAATAAATTTATTTCTTGAAATATTAAATTTTTAATATCAGTCATACTATATTCAATTGTATTGTCATTAATATTAGTACTTGCTCTTTGATTTAATTGCATAGTAAAATCAGATGTTTCAACAGCAGTAGTTTTTAACACTTTATCAATATCAATAAATCCAATTTTAATAGTATTTGCTGAAAATTTTAAACTATTATTTTCATTATTTTTAAATAAACGTTCAATTTCATAAATATATATTGTTCTTTTTTTAAATTCATCGTATGCTCTATTAATATCTGGGTCACTAGTAGCACTCATCATATTAGTAAAATCATAAGGAATATTATCAATTAAATAATCATTTTCTACTTCTGCTTGATTAAGTTTAGTTTGTTTCTGTGGAAACTTCGTTTGTGGTTTGTTGTTGTTTTCCATTGTTTTCTCCTATTAATTGGTTATTTTCGGGATTAAATAATTTTAATTTAACTGTTAAATTATTAATTTCTTGTTCATCATTAATATTAAATGTTTTACTATTTAATAAATCTTTATCTAAACGTACTAATATTTGAATAAATTTAAGAATATCAATATTAAATTGCCATAATTTTTGTTCAATATAATTAATGGTTGAAATATTTACAGCTGTACTTTCTAGAACTGATTGTTGTGCAGATTTCTTTTGACTTGGTATATGAATACCACAACGTTTAAATATTTCATTAACATTTCAATCATATATATCAGTTAAATTTTTACCTTTAAAATTACTATTTGTCATATTGATATTTTCGTTTTGTTCATTATTATCTCCACCACTTTTAAATATGTAATTTTTAGTAACTAATGTTCTTACTGCTTCTTCTAATGTTGATTGAACATTACCATAAGTTTGACTAAATATAAATTTAGGTGAATTTAAAATGCTATCTAAAACAATTTGCTCATAAATAACATCTAATGCTTTAATTTTATCCATTACTTTATCACAATCTGCTAACTCATTTGCTTTATTTCGCATAATTGCTATTGGTATATAATTAATATTTAGTGTTTGTTCTTGTAATAGATTAGGATTATTAATAAATGATTTAAAATCTAATGGAAATTGTTTTTTATTATCACTAATACTATAAATTGCACGATTAATTGTTACTTCTTCATTGTTTAATGTATAAACTTCAAATAGTCTTACTGTTTGTGCATTTTGTTCATAGTTATCATAAAAAATAGTACATTGAATTAATTTACCAGTAATATCATAAACTCTTTGTTGAATATCTACTACTTGAAAATATAAGTCATCATTAGCAATATAAATTAAATAACCACTAATTCCTAATTTACTTAATTTAAAAATAGAATTTCAATTTTTTCTATAAAATTCTTGTTGAATTAAGTATTGTTTAATAGTTTCATTATTAATATCTAATGGAGCATTATATAAATTAGCATTATTTTCTGCTACAAAATCAGTGAAATAAGTTTCATGATTAAAATCATTAAAACCAAAATAATTTAAAATAGAAGCATGAGTACTTTTATTTTTATTGGTTAAAAATTTTACTTTTTCATTTTGATTATCACTAATATTTGTTTTATCTTTTCTTTTAAATAAACTTAACATAATATTCACCACCTTTCTTTAAAATATTTGATTAATTTTTAATATAATTTTTACAATAATAAATATAATTAAACCAACAGTTGCAGATGATAGAATTACTCCAATTAAAGCTAAAATAATTTTTATAATTTTAAAAAACATAATCTTATTCCTGTAATTCTTCTAATTTTCATACATTACCTTTTAAATTACCTTTTACAGTATAAATAGTAATCAATTTTGCATGTTGAACTGATAAAATTACTATATTAGCACTATCATTAAAGGTTTGTATTTGTACACCAGCAATTTTTTTATTAGTTATAATAAATTCTTGAATAGTATAAACTGGATTATATATACTTCAAGAATAATAAACTCTATAATGTTTATTCTCTTCAAAATCATAAGTAATTTGTCAATAATCTCATTTATTTTTTTCTCTTGTTCCTACTTCTTTTCAATTATTTATAGTTGGAGTTGGTTGTGGTTGTTTTTCTAATATTTCATTAATTGCTTGTAATATTTTTTTATTTTGAGTTTTTAATATTTTATATTCATTATTTTCTAATAAATCCCTACAAAGTAATGAATTTTCTTCATCATTTAATAAAATTTCATTTGTTTCAGTATTATATTTAAAATAATCATTTGAAAATTTTTTGTCTTTTATTTTTTCTTTTAATTCATTAACAGCCCCAGCAATAGTTTTATTAGTAGTTTCTAAATTAGGAATTTCTTGACCAATAGCATTCATAGAAAAAGCAATTGGAAATAATGCTTTTGTATCTTCTAATTTTTTATCTATTTCTTTTTTTTTATAATAATCAGTTAAATCAGTAGAACCACCAATAGCACTAATTTTATTATTTTCATCAATCTTAATATTTTCACCAGCAATTAATTTATTTTGTTTTTTATCTAATAAATTATTAGTTTCTAGTTTTGTATAATAATCACGTTCAGTATTTTCTTCTGCTATAAATTCAGTTGGTGTATCTATTCCTTGATATTGATATATTTTAGAAATAAATCCTGAATAATATGTTCCGGGTGTAGCACTAGCGCGAATTTTATAATTAACGCAAGTTAAATATAATCTAATATTATTAGTTTCATCTGAATAAAAAGTATCTAATAGAGTATATGATTTTATTGCAGATTCTTCATCTAATTTAAATATAGATTTTCTAGTATATTTATATTTATAAATATTACTCTCATAAATATAACCTCATATTACTAATATTTCTTTATTTAAATTATCAGTTGAAAGTTCATTAGATATCTCTTTTCATAATGGACTAGTTTCAATATTAAATCAGTTATTTTTAATATCATCAATATTTTGTTTATTAATCTCAATTTTATTTTCTAATAATTTGATATTATTATCAACTTTAGTTTCTAATAATTTAATACTATTTTCATTTGTAGTAATTCTTTTTTGTTGTTTAGCAGAAAAATCACAAGTTGGTGCATGTGTATAATCCCCAATTTGTGGATTATTTTGTAATGCGTCAGGTGGTAATGTACCAATTTCATCAGGTCAATCTAAAATCATAGTTTCAGTTTCTTTATCATAATCTGTTGCTACATAACCCTTATTAATAAAATTTGTAACAGGACCCCTATATATTTCATTTTCATTATCATCAACTAAATCATCATATAATTTCATTTGTTTTGATAATGTAAATTCTTTTTGTTCTTTAATTAATTCATCAACTTGATTTCTAGTATAAAATGCTTTTAAGTCAATTTTTTCAACATCTATTTCATCATCATTATAACTTGAAAATATTTGTTTTAATTCTGTTAATCTTGCTCATATTTTCATTCTAGTAGGTGCTAAATCTCAAACATTAATTGTTGGAATACTACTTGCACTAAATTGATTACCATTATTAAATTGAATAGTTGCATCAACATTAAATTCAATTGGTGTACGATTAAATACTCAATGTTCAACCATTACATAAACCATATCTCTTAATGTTTCTTTAATTAATTCATCTTTAAAACTATCAAAAGGAAATTTAGATAAAATAAAATCAAGATAGGCATTAATATCATTTTGCGCACGTATTCCAAATGTTTTAAATCAATCATTAACATTTGGTCATGTTTTTATATATTGCTGTGGTGTTTCTGTAATTTTTCCAGTTAATGGATATCAGTTATTATAATTTTCAAGACTGACACCAGTTCAAAGTTTATTAATCATATTTTATCATTCCTTAAAAAATGCTTTTTTATAATGTTTAGTTTTTGTTTTAGTTTTTCTATGTGTGATATGTTCAATTTCTTTTTGTATTTTATTTTTTCCTTTTTTTAAGTTTTTACTTTTTGTTACAACTTGACTATATGCAAATTTTTCTAAATGATGTAATAATCAAGTACCAAATAAAGTATTTACTGAAAACTTTAAACCAACATTTTTAAATGATTTATTAATATTTTCAATAGGATTATTAATAACATTTACTACTTTATGATAAGTTCTTATTATTCTAAATATTTCTCTATATACTTTAAAACTATCTCTAATTACTTGTTGTACAACTGGTGGAGCAAATGCTATTGCTTTTAATCATTTATTACGATTAACACCATAACCAATGTATCAACCACTATATCAACGATATCAATGAAATGGATGTATTTGAGTAACAAAAGTTTTTGCTTTAAGAATACTATCAACAACTGTAATTGGTTTATATTTAGGATTACGATGATAAATAGTAATTGCACATTTATCTAATGACAAAGGTTGAATTTTACAACCCATAAATACTGGTGAATTTAATGGAATTAATTGTGCGTGTTTAATTGCTCTTTTTTCTGCACTAGTAAATAAATCAGTTGCTTTTTCTTTTAATTTATTAATTTTTTCAAATGCTTGTTTTTCTAGTTTTTCAAATTTTTCTTGTAATTTATATATACTTTCTCGTATTTTTTCAAAATATGAAGTATCTTTTCAAAATTTATTTAAACCTTTTTTTAAATAAAATCTAATATCAAAATATTTAAAAATTTGATTTGCTTTTAAAACAAGTTGATGAATAATACTATTTTTAAAATTAAATTTAATAGCATTAGCACGAATTTTTTGTAAATCCAAAATTAAAGTTTTTCCATATCTATTTTCTGTGTGTATTGTATGAACTAAATTTAATCAATCATGTTGGTTCATAAATAATACTTTTTTTAAATCAGTATTATATTTTTTTAAAAAGTTATTTGCTTTTTCAATATCTTTGATTTTAAATTTAGGAGTTAATTGTGGACTTAATTTTATTAATGTATTTTGTAATAATAAATAATCTTTTAATTCTTGTGCTTCTAATTTTTGAAAATTATTTTTATATTGTCTTTCAGCAACATAACCTAAATTTTGGATTATTGTTTCACGATTTGGAGCAAAACTGTAATTAAATAAATAACGATTTTTACCAACAATTTTATCTGTTAAAATTTCTTTTCCACTTACTTGACTAATAATTTCTTGTAAATTTTTTGCTTCTTTAACACCTATTTGTTCTAATGTTTTAGTTTTTTGTGCTAAATTAATAAATTTAGTAGTACGATAACCACGACTAATTTTATTAATTCCAGCAAATGCTGGTAATATATTAAAAAAAGTATTTAATGGTGTTACATTTCCTTTTAAATAATCATAAACTTGATTAATAGTAAAATCAGTTAAAAATTCTACACCAACAGCACTAATACTAGCAACTAAATCACTTGCACCTAATCCAAGTGCAAAACTTTCACTTAATCCACCAGTAAAAGGAGCAAGTGCTACTGCTATTACTTGTACACCAATCATTTCTAAAATTTCTCATCAAAAACTTTTATTTTCTTGTTGTTTACTTATTCTAGTATGTTTTGGTTTATTTATGTTTAAAAGTATTGCTGTATTAGTTGTACCGATTGGCATGATATTAATGTCCTTTATTTAAGAGTTATTTTAATTGGATTTGTTGTTCCTTTATAATTTAAGTCATTAACATTTGCAATAATAGTTATATATAAATCACCTGCTTTTTGTTTTTGATTACTTACATTAGTTTTGCCTTGTGCATCACTAAAATATTTAATAGTTGGATTTGTTAAATTAGGATTTAATGATTTAAGTTCATTAGTACTTTTTATTTGTGTATTTAATTCACTATTATTGTTATTAACATTTGCAGTAATATCAGTTGTTAAAATTGTAATTTTAGTTTTTAAATCAGTTTTATCACTATTAATAATTCCACATAACATTCAGCGTGAAGTTGTTTCTTCATCTGTTATATAGGGTATTGCTTCACCAGTTACTTCTCCCCCAACTAAATATCTTCTTCCAACTTTACCATCATTAATATCTTGAACATATACAACTGTATTTTGTAACATATATCTTTTCATTGCTCTTGGTGTTGCTAAAACAAAAGACATAATTTTAGTTTCATTATTATCAGTAAAAGTCATATAATCATCCATTACAATTTGACATAGTACACCTTTGATATATAAATTTGTTCCATTTAATCTTAATTGTTGTGCTATTTGGTTATCAGTAATTAAACCTTTATTATCTGCTAAATAAACTAAACTATCATATAAATTATTAGTAATAAAAAATTGACAATTATTACTATTTCTTAATTGAAATAAAGTATTTCAAGCAGATAGCATTGATTTTAAATATCCTACTGGTGTTTTATCAGTAATATCTAATTTAGTTGCATATTTTGTAATTACATTTGTATCATTATTTGCTAAATAATCTGCTAAATCATTAGCAACTTCATATTGCATTGTGTTTAACAAATTTTGTCCATTTTCTGCATTTAAATCAACATTAGCAATTATTTCACCTGCAACTGCTTCTTGTTTAATTTCTTTTAAAATTTTAATAGTTTCAGCGTAACTAACATCTAATCCTTTGCTTTTATCATTTCATTTTAGTACTTTAATTTCTGAATTTTTTGGTTTTTTAACTATAAATTCAATTTTTGTAGAATTAACCATTTCAATAGGAAAAAAACTTGCTCATGGTGAATTTGATTGTTTATAAAATTCTATAAACTCAGGTGCCTCTACTAATTTTTCGGTATTATCTAAATTTTGATTGAATGGTACTGACATTTTTTTTATTTCCTTTCTGTTATAAATTATTTTTCTTTTTATAATCCAATAATGTACTTTTTATTGAATTTGGTTGATTTGTTATTATTGTTTGTGGTTTGCCACCTGTATTAATTATTTCTTTAAATACTGGTTGTTCTTTAATCATTTTTTTAATAGTTTCTTCAATTTTTGAATTTTCTAAATTATTAGTTTTAAATTTTAAATAATCATAAAATTCAGTTTTAACTTGATATTTTTTAAATATATTAATAATTTCTTTTTCTTTAATTTCTAAATTAAGTTTATTTAACTTATTTTCTGCTTCATTAACTTTATTTTCTATTTCTTGTGAAGAAGCATTGTTTTCAGTTAAAGGTTCAGTTGTTTGTTGAACATTATTTTCATTTTCTAACATTTACATCACCACTTTATTATTTATTTTCTTTATTAATCTTTTCATTTAACTTTGCTAATTTTTTTTGATGTTTGATAATTTTGTTATTTGCTCTAACATGTTTTGGAGTTGTGATAAATCTTTTTAATAAAACAATAATTTCTCTGCAAATTAATGTTCCAACACTTGTTCCAATAATTATTAATTCATGTAAAAATTCTTTCATTTGAATATTTTCCTTTCAATTATTTATTTTTAATTTTTAATTATTCATCAAATTGACCACCATTAATTCTTTCAATCATTGATTGTGAATTACTTATAATTTCTACTAATACAGATATTTCTTTATTTAATTGTTCCAATCTTTCTTTATATGTCTGAATTTCATTATTATAATATTCAAGTATTTTTTCTTTATTCATAAATTATTCACCTCCTTTATAAACTCATGTGATTATAATCTCAATTTAATGAAGCATTATCGTGATTTAATGGTACTTCACTCATATTATCACTACCATATTGACTAGTTGTTTCACTATTAATTGTGAATCTATTATCATTAATTAATCTTGAAGTTTCATTATTAAATGCTGTTTCTTGCATTTCTCTACTATGATTTGTTTCTATTGGAAGTAAATTATGAATAATTTCACTTGCACCAGCAACTATGGTAGGTATTGCATAAGCATTATTAAAATCATTATTAATACCCATAGCAACACCACTACTAATCAAACATCCACCAGTTGCCATATTACAAATCTTTTTTATATTTTCAAATCTATTAGGTATTAACTCAGTTAATCCACTAATAAGATTTGAAATACCATAAGCATTTAAACTAATATATGTATCTCAATCCATTAATGACTGATGTTCTTGTTTATCTAATAGTAATCACGGAGGACCCTCAGTTGTAGTTGTAGTTGTTATTGGAGTTGGTGGTGTTGGAATAATTGGAGTAATATTATTTTCACTTCATTTACTATAATTTGCTAAACCAATTGTTCCTAAACCTAATAATATTTTTTTACTACTATTAATTAATTTAGTTTTAGTATTTGGTCTTTGATTTAAATTTCATATATCTAAACCTAATTTTTTACCAAATAATAAACTATTAATTGAACCCAATATTGAATTATCTATTACTTGACGATAATAAGCACTTGTACCAATCATTGCACAAATAGGACTTATACCAGTTCTAATTAATTTGGTTAAAGTATATTTTGATTGTGTATTTTCGTTTGGCATTTTATTCTCCTTTATTTGTTTTTATCAGTTCTCTTATAACATCTAATAAGGAATCTACTACATAAGAATTTAATTCAAATTCATAATTTCTAATTTTAATTTTTTCCTTTTGCATTTGTTTAATCTCCTTTAATTTCTAATTTTTTAACTGTTACTTTAATTCAACCTTGATAAACATCATTATCACCAACTATTAATGCAAGATTACTTTCGGGGTCAGAAACAATTATGTGTTTTGATTTAACATTTGGGTATTGTCTTAAAATAATTGCTCTAATATCATTACTTGTATGAATTGCTTTTGGAAATGGTGATAATACTTCAATTTCATCTTTATTTTCAAACAAAGTAGGTAATATTATCATTAATTATTCTCCTTATTTTTAATTTGATTAGCAATTTCACTTAATATTTTCAATACTTTATATTCATTTTTTAATTCTTTAATAATAAATATTAAAATTATTATTAGTGTTATACTGGTTATTAATATTGGTGCTATTAATAAAATTTTTCATAATATCATTTTTTACTCTTTTCATTTTTTAAATCATTTAACATTGATTGAACAAAATGCACGATTTTTAGGAATGTTTAAAGTGTTAAAGATTTGACCAGTTACAATAATTTCATCGTTTTTGTTTAATAAAATACAGCGTCTATAAAGTTTTGGGTTATTAAAAATTAAAGTAACATAATTTAATCCATTTCATTGACCACGAACACTATAATATAATTCCTTATTACCTTTTTCGTAATATTTTGCTTCAATAGTGTTACTAAGTTTTACTGTTAATTTCACATAATTTGCTTTATCTTTCATTTTTATAATTTCCTTAAATAATTATCAAAAATCAATATTTTCTTATGATTTTTTAAATAATATTGAATATGCTTATAAGCATCTTGTTCATGTTTTGTTAATTTTATATTTCCTTTATAATTTGTTATTTTATTTTTATTTTTTGGGTGGTTTTCTAGATAATCTCAGTTGAAAACATCTTGTACTAATACCATTAATGAACCAATAATTTTAGGAGTTGCTAATGGATTAGTTAATAATTGTTTTGAACTTAAAAAGAAATTTTCTACAATAACTAATATTTTTTTATCAATAAATTTTTCTTTAATTAATTGAAATTTTTCTTTATACATATTTTTAGTCCATAAAACAGTTAATGTATTGAATTTTTCATTAAAAATAATATTATTAGTTTCATTTGAATATATAACAATTCCATTACTACCTATTCCTGCTGGGTCAATACCAATAATTAAGTCATATTGCATTATTAATCAAATTCTTTGGATTGTATTTTATTAATTAAGAATTGAATAGTATCAATTGAACCTTTTAATTGATTTCGATAAAATCTTTCTTTTTCTTTTTTGTATTGTTCTATATAATGACCTAAAAATATATTTAATGAACAAATTAAATTTTTCTTATATTCATTAATAACTTCTTTTTTAAAATCTTTTCTTAATTTTTCTATATTATTTAAATGTTCTTTTGTTATTTCTTGATTACGTTTTTTATTATATTCATTAATAATTTCTTGGTCTTTATAAGAAAATGGTTTTTGTTTATTCATATTTATACCTCCTACTTAACCTAACATTTAAAATACAGTCATAACAAATTGCTTTACTATTTTTATCTCTTAAAAAATATTTTCTTGTTTTAATATCATTAGTATTAAAGAATAAATAATCTAATTTATTTTGTTTACATGTTCAACAAAAATACTTTTTCATTATGAGTTGAAATTTCCTTATACAAAGTAACTATATAATTAATTGGTAAATCATCATGTTTATATTGATTATTTATTTTAAAACCTTTTCTGTTTTCTTCTCACGTAATGTTATATTTAAAACAAGGATTAGTAATTTTAGTTTTGTTATCTGTTATTTCACCCATAAATCAACTATTATGCTGTTCATAAAATGTTAATGGTTCAAGTTTTATATCATTAAGATAATATTCTTTTGGAGCAGTTGGTTTATTAACAGTTATTTTTTGGTCTTTAATATATGGTTCTAATAATTTTATTAATTCATTACCACTTAATTCTCTTTTAATATTGTCTAAATTAAAAACTCAATATGTGTAACTGTTATCAACAATAAAAGAATTATTTTTAATCATTCATTTTGGAAGCGATAATTTATATTCAACATAATCAATAAGAATAGATTGTGGTTTATCTTTAATAATTTGTTCTTTTTTAAATTCTATTTTCATAATAATCCTTTCCTAATATGTTCTTTATGCTAGAAGCAACAGAACATATATTTTGATTTTTAGATTATTAATACTACTACTATTCGTTTTATTCATTCCATGAAAACTGGGCTCAAAAATAAATTGTGAAATTTTAAAAAACATTGAGGCATTCGATTCAATATTTATTTAATTTGTGTTAAACAAATTAATATTTTAATTGAACCGGCCTCGCTCAATTTTTTTACAAGTTTGAAATTTATTTTCTCGCCCAAAAAAATTTTCAAAAAAAAATAAAAAATAAAATCAACACTTGCTCACTGGGGAGTGGCAAGGTTGATTAAATAAAAAATAGAATTAATACAATAGGTCCCTACAACAGGTCTATATATACTAGTTTCCAATTCGCTCCCACCCCAAGAATTACCATTACTGGTTAGTATATTTTATTAGGTATCACTCCACTTTTTATTTATCCATGCAAGTCCACATGCTCTAGCTACTATTTTTAACAACTGTGTTGTAGTTCACTTTTTTAGTTCCCTAACACGTGTTGATAATAGCGTTAAAGAGGGTTCTTAAAAATTTTAAAATTTTACAATTACAAAAAAAGACAAGATTATTTCTTGTCTTTTTCCTTGTTAATAATTTTTATTTTATCTTTTAAATGTATATTTTTTAAAATACGTCGAATATTAAATTTAAGGGTAAAAGAGAATTTAATTTGTCTATCATCATTTTTAAATGGTAATTTTGGAAATAAGTTACTAATATGATAATTAATTATTTCGTAAATTTGACAACCGTCCTATAATTTTTATCAATTAATTTAATTAAAATACTATCAGTATCTTTATTATATTTAAATTGAAAATTATATAAACTTAAAAGTGATGATGCTACAAGATTATTGCTTGTTTTTAAAACAAAAATTTTACCAACCCCAAATTTATCAATTGGTCCAGTATAAATTAATTTACCATATTCAATAATAGTACAATTATCAATAATATCTTTTGTTTCATCAATCATATGAGTTGTTAATAAAATAGTTTTTCCTTCTTTTTTTAAATCTTGTAAAACAGAAGTAAAAAATTTTCTTGATTCTGAATCTAAATTAGCTCCTGGTTCATCTAAAATAACTAGGTTTGGATCATGTGCTAGGGCAACAATTAACATAATTCTATTTTTCATTCCTGAAGAAAATGAATTTAAAGATTTATTACGTGATTCTCATAAACCAAAATTTTTTAATAATCTTTCTAAATTTATTAGTAATTTACTTTCTGAAATTATTGTTGTTTTACCTAAAAATTTCAAAAAATTATAAGCACTTAATCCTTGAGGAAAATTTTCTATATTCAAAGAATAACCTAAACTATTTTTTGAAAAAGTTGTTCCCGCTTTATAGCCATTAATGGTAATTAATCCTTCGTAATTACTTTTTGGAATAGCACCAATAATTGATTTCAACAGTACTGATTTACCACTTCCTGAACGGCCAACTAAAGCATGAATAGTTCCTTCAAATACAGTAAAGCTAATATTATTCATGTGAAATTTCTTAAATTTTTTACTATAGTTTTGAACATTAATTAAAATTTTATTTTTATCATTTGTTGACATAAATAGTCTCCTAACTAACTTATCCAATATTCTTTTTTAAGAAAAAACAAAATGATAAGAAAAATAAAACAATACACAACACACCGTAAAATAAACTAACAATCAAATTATTTTGTATGCTTGTAGTATTATTAACATCAATTTTATATTCGCTATTTAAATGAAAAGTAAAAACAGGATAACTAAATAAAGTATTTTTTTGAACATTAAAATCAATACTTGATAAAGCTAATGGTTTAAATCAAAAATTACCATAATATCCCATATAATTTGTTCACATTTGGTTTCAGTGCTCAATAAAATTAAAATAGTTAATCAAAGTATATAAATTCATATTATTTTTAAATGCAATAAAATTTTCATCATTTAAAACTTTTTCTGATTTAACTTGATAATAAATTCATATTTGATTATAAATGTAATCTTCCACAGTTCTTAATAAAATATAAATTGGATTAAAAAAAAGATTATCATATTTGTTACGTAATGGACTGCTAAATTTAACATAATATCCACCATCTTTAAAAGCTCTTGTTCAATCATCACTAGTTAATGTTTTTTTATTACTACCTTCCTCAACATAAGATTTAGCAAGATCATATTCTAACAAATCGGGTATTTTTGATTTTTGTAAATAACAAAAATTATTAATTTCAAATTTATTATTATAATCTTCATATAATTGAAATAAATCTTTTTGAGTATCTTTATTAGATTCTTGAATCTTTTGTTTTAATTCTTTTAAATTAATAAAGTATTTATTAAAAACTAAAACTATTTTAACTGTTTTGCCATTAAAATCATTATGTCCATTTCAAACATCAATTTTACCTTCCATTTCACCACTATTAAATGAACTATTTAAAAGAAATCCTTCTTTTTTATAAAAATCTTGTCTTTTACTAATAACTTCTTTTTTATTAATATCTTGTAATTCATCAATTGTTAAACTATTATAAAAATCAGCAATATCTTTAGTTAAATTAGGATAACGAATTAATCCCATTTTATAATATTTATTAAATAACATTGCTTTTTTAATTTGTTTAACCAAATAAGGTCCAACACCTTCTTTAAAAGAAATTGGTAAATTTTCTGTTTTATTTAATGGCCGTTTAAAAAATGCGTATAAAGTATATTTTTTTGAGAGAAAAATATCTTTAATTGTTGGTATTATTATACCATACTATTTTTAAAAAATAAAGTATTTTAGTGTTTTATTTTATTAATAAAAACTAAAAATTCCTAACTATTTAGGTTTAGAATTATTTAATTTTATAACATTAACAAATAACTATATTTTGATTATTTATATGAGCAATTCTTGTATTTAACATATTTACAAATGTTTTATAATTATATGATTTTGCACCATAACCTTTTAAAGATTTAACTAAATGTGAAACAGTACTTTCAGCATGACAACCAATATTTCAATCTTTACCTTGATTAATAATTCCTTGTTCATTATTAGCAAAGTAATTAAATGTTTGTTTATCAACATTAGGTTTTAAAATATTAATTAATTCATTATAATTACCATTTTTAAAATTAAATGATGTATCAAAATAATTAGGTCAATTTGTATCAGATTTTTTCTTACCTTTTACATTAATAAATGCTTTTCATAAATATCTAATACCATGAAAACAATCTAATATATATTTTCCACCAAATCATTTTGCCATTGCTCTAATTCATAATGCACCATCTCCACCAATAATTAAATTATTATTTTGTCAAAATACATTAGTTAAATAATTAAGTTTAATATCATAATTATTAATAATAGTTTCATATACAAATTCATATACTTTATCTTGAGTTATATTATCACTTGGTTTAAAAATCATATATGCTCATATTTTATTTTGTAATTGATTCCTATTTTTATAAATATTAATTTTATGAGTATAAAGACTGAAAATTCTAATACAATATTTTTCTATTATTCCTTGTTCATTTGCTAAATATTCAAAACAATCATCCATATCAATATGCAAATAATCTTTAACTTCATATTTTTTTATTGGTAATTGTATTTCAATTTTTGTATTTTTTATTATATTACTATAAGTTTGTTTTGAAATTCCACAATATGGTAACATATCTTTAATATCAGATTGTCTTTTACCTTTATGTATTTGTTTAATTATAAATAATGTTAAATTATTAGTACAATTTTTATATTTAGGAATTCCTATTGCTTGTTTAACTGGAATTATATTTTCATTAGTTTCTAAATTTTTATATATTCTTAATGGAAGATAAGATTTTCCAAAAGGATTAATTAATAATTTCATTCTTCTTTGTATTAATTTAAATTTAGTTTTATCATATTTATTTTTATATCAATAATAATCATAATCTAATAAATCTTTATTATAATCTTCTAATTTTTGATTTGCATGTTGAATATCAAAAGTATCATAATCATATTTATCATTAATTCAAGGCATGATATAAATCCTTTCTTAAATTTATGAATTGATTATATGACTATTAAAATTAAATTGTTGTAATTTAATAATTTTAGAAATGATATAATTAATATATAAGTTTTAAATAAGGTGATTAATATGCCAGCAAAAAGAAAAGAATTAGGAAATTATGATGTTACGATTAGTAATTATTTAAGAACTAAAAATAAAACATTAACACCACAAGGATTAAATAATGCACTTGGAATTGATAGAAAATTTATATTTGATTGCCGACGCAGAAGTAATCCATGACAACGTAATTTTTTAAAAAGTTATGATAAAGCACGTAGTATTATTTCAACTCATATGTTAGAAAAAGCATTAGTAAAACCAGAGTTAATTTATACACATTGATTAAAATCTCATCCAAATGAATTTGATATTAATGAAGAAGATAATAACTCAAAAAGTAATATAATTATTAATATTTGTGAACCTAGAAAAATAGAAAATAATGATTAGAAACCTATAATAAATATAGGTTTTTTTCTTTATTTTAAAGGGAAAAAATGATATAATATATTAAAGTGAATATGTTAAATTAACATATATAAAAGTGACCTATTAACCAAGTGAATTATTAAAATTTAATAAAAGGGAGATTAAAAGTATGAGTGATTTTACTTTTGATGAAAAAGAGAATTATAGTTTAGATGATGTTAAAAATTTACTAAAACAACATAGAAATGTAGTATATGCTGAAAGTAAAAAAAATATTGAACCTAAATTAAGTGAATATGAAACAAAATTAAAAGAATATGAAAATAAAGTTAATGAATATCAAGAAAAAGAATTATTTAATGGTTTTAATGATAAACAATTAAAAATAGTTAAATCATTAATTAATACTGAATATAAAGAACTTGATAAACATTCTGCTTTAAATAAAATAAAAGAAGATTATGCAGAAATATTTAATAATAATTTACATAATAAAGAAATTAAAAAACAAGAAATTATTAAAAATGAAGAATCTAAACAAGAGTTTTTTAATCCAAAAACACTTTTTGAATTAGATAATAATATTACATCTAAAAATGAAGAATTATTAAAAAATACAGAAGTTGTTGGTGCAAAAACTAAACAAGAAATGATTAAATTTTTAGAATTTTTATTTAGTAAATAATTAAATATTTCTCAAAAGGAGAGATATTATGGCTATTCCACAAGTTCCAACTGGTTTAATTACTGGTGGTAATAATGGAAATAAAGCAATGTTAACTGCTATGGAAGCACAAGTAAAAGGTATACTTTATAATGATGAAAGTATGATGTTTTTAAAAGCAAGTGCAGTTGCAGAACAAATAAGTGAAATACCTGGAGCAGTAGAAGCATATTATCGTATTGCTGAACGTTTACGTTGAGGTTCAAAATATGATGTTGAAGTTGGAACAAATAAACAATGAACAACATTAAGAACAACTAGTGTTATTTTAGACCAAATATTAGTTATTGATTGAAGAACTGAAGATTTTGATATGAATAGATTTATGTCAAGTCCAATTGCATTAAAAGCAAATATGTTATCAATATGAGCAGAAAGTGCATTAAGAAATTATTTATTTATACAAGAATGTATTTTTTTACAAGGTATTAAAGATTATTGTATTGCTAAATCACAAGTAATTCCTATTAATATGTTAGAAATGACAGAAGATACAGCAAAATCAGCATTTTATCAAATTGGTGATAAAATGAATGAATTATTAGGAAATATAACTGAAACTGAAATTGGTACAAATGTAAGTGATTTTATTGGTGCATTAGGATTTACTCCAATGTTACAATTAACAAAAGCATATTTAAGATTAAATTATGGTCAAATTGCAGCAGATACTGTAGCAAGTGGTCAATTATATAAACAATCAGTATTTGGTATGTTTTTATATAAACATATGTTTTTAAATAAAGATATGGTTAAAGATACTAAAACTGGTTTACATTTAGAAAAAACATTTGATTTAAAAAAAGTATTAGGAGTTTTTGTACATAGAAATGCATTTGCACAACCTAATAGTTTTCAAAAAATTGTTAATTTAATTGATAATAATACATTAAATCAAAAAACATTAGGTAAAGCACTTTATGGTATAACAACAGCAATTCGTGGTTGATTATCATTTATTATTATGGAAAAAATGCCAACAGCTGATGAAATTAAAGAAGCTCAAAAACGTTGTTGAACTAATTGAATTAAATTAACTCCAGCAGAAAGAGAAAAATCACCAGTAACATTTAAAATTGCTGATTTTGATGATTTTAGAATTAGTTTAAATGATTTAATTTATTTTAAAAATTTAGGAAAAATAACTATGGCTGGTGATACACCAACTAATGATGAATTAGAAAATGCAATCATAAATGCTGGTAATGTTGGTTATGAAAAAAGTAAAGCAACATTTAGTAATATTACATCAACAAGTGCTACTATGACTGGTAATGATAAAGATTATATTGAAGAAATTGAATTAAAATTCTCTAAAAAATAATTATGGAATATATTTATAAATATTTTAATGAAAAAGCACATATTACTATTTATTCACCAAAGCCAGCAGATTTAACTACAAGTAATGATATTAGAGCAATTTTATTAGATGAATATCCTAAATTAAGAAATGATTATTTTATAGTAAGTGATGTACATGATAGTTATGCAATATGTGTTGGAGATAATATACATTGTGAAGGTAAAGTAATAATTAAAATAGAAAAACAAACTAATGTAGAAGGAGTTAATGAAAATGCCAATTTCTGACAATATACAATCAAATAATTATACTTTATTAAAGATAATTCGTTCTTCAATTAGTCCATTATTAGCAATGATTGGTACAAGTGCTTATTATGGTCAAGTAATTGCAAATCCAGTATTAGGTTCAATTAATAGTTTATTATTTGGTAAAAAATTAGGTTTAGATATTTGAAATTTAAATCAAAGACCAAACACTAAAACTAAATTAATTAATAGTTCTAAAAAAATATTATTAGGTTTAGGAACAATTGGTTTATCAAATTATGCTAAATTTACTACTAATTCAATTAATCCAAATCCTAATCCATTTCCAGATGATTTATTGTTTAGTAATTCTACTACTGATAATCATTTAATGGATTGAGATACGTATATTAGTTTAAATGCTTATGGTATTTCAAATCTTATTAATGGAATTACAGAATTAATTCCTAATAGATTTGAAACTATACGTAAAATAGCGAATATGGGTACTGGTGGATGTTTGATTAGTAGTGGTGTAGCTATGGGTATTAATAATGATTTTAATAATGCTTATGCAATACCTACCATAATTGCTGGTGCAAGTGAAATAATTCATAATTTATTACCTATGGAAACTATAAATCATATTGAAGAAATGCAAGAAACACCATTTAATAATGAAACTGCAAATCTTATTAATGATAGTATAAGTCAATATGGTGCTATTAGTGAAATTAGTGAATCAAATTTAAGATGAGATTATAGTCATATGAGTTTATAATGTTACCTTTAATTATTGAATGAATATATTATGCATTAGCAAGTAATGATATTAAATTAGCATTAATAAATGCTTTAAAAACTTATTATAAAAATCAATCATTAAAAGCAGTATTTGATAGTGAAAATATTAGTGAAAAAGAAATACATCAACCATATAGTGTTTTTAATCCAAATATACTTAAAAAATTAACAAGTATATTAAAACCAAGTGAATTATCTATATTAAAAAATGAAATTAATAAATTTAAAAATCCAATAAATAGTTTTAAAAATTCTATTATACCAACAGAAATTAGAACTGTTAAAAATTATGTAAATAAATTTAATAATTTATTTAAAGAAAATGAAGAAGAAATACCAGAAAATGCATGAGAAGTATTATCAAGTTCATGATTTAAAAAAGGAAGATTTATTGTTGATAATAAAAATTTAAAAATTGGAACTTTAACAACATTATTTCAAAGTGATAATGATAAAAGACAAATATGATATGGTCCATATACTTATCCAACATTTCCACAAGAAATATGAATATTAATGACACAAGCTAAAGGTAAAAATGGTTCTGGTGCTGGAACAATATTTTGAAAATTTTGAAATAGAAAATGATTACCAAGTCAATTAAGAAAATATGTTAAAAGTGAATTAGCTAAAAAAGGTAAGTATTACGGGTCTCAAGATACAAATGTAATTTATCCTAATAATATTAATGTACAAAAAACTATGCATTTTATTAATAGATTAGAAAAAGGTTTTTTTAAATTAAAAGAATATAAAACTTTATCTAAAAATGAAATTGGAAGTACACAATGAAGATATGAAAGAAAACAATTATTAAAAAATTCTTTACATACAAGAAAATATATAAAAATTAAACAAAATTCTAATTTTTATAAAACATGAAAGTAGGTGATAATTATTATTGAATTAGATAAACCAATTAAACCAATTGGTATATGAAATACTATTAATCCATTAAGTAAAGATAATAAAGAATATAAAAGATTAAATAAGATTTGATTTAATAAAAATAGTACTCATATTGATAAAATTAAAATTTTAATATCAAATATTTTAAAAATAACTAGTCATAGTCTTGGTATGTTTATAACATTATTTTTTACAATAACACCTTGATTAATACCTAAAATACCAATATCAATGGGAATAGGTAATTATACTAATCAATATAATTTTACTTGACCTGACCATTTAATATTAACGTTATTTCCTATGTTTGGTCATATTGGATTAAATTTAGTAACTAAATTAGGTAATTATGGAAAATTAATTAAATATGCATTGATAACAATACCAATTATTATTACAAGTCCTTATTTAATATATCAATATAAAAATATTAGAAAACATAAAAAAGAATAGACATATTCCGTAATTAAATTTTTTAAAAGTCAATTAATAATTTTAAAATTTATTTTATAATTTTGTTATTAACAATAAATTTAGAAAAGTGTTGATAAAAATGATTTTTGAAAATTTAAAAAAATTAAAAAATGAAGAATTTTATAGATATTTTGGTATAAAACGTTTTCATTTTAATGAAATGTTAGAAAAATTAATTGAAATAGAAAAATTAGAAAAAAATAAAGGTCGAAAAAATAAACTTTCAGTAGAAGAAAGATTAATGATGACTTTATTATACTGAAAAGAATATTATACTTTTTTTCAAATGAGTATTAAATCTAAAATGAGCCCATCAAGTTGTTTTCGAAATATTACTTGAGTAGAAAATAAACTTAGTAACCACAAAGATTACCAATTTTTAAAAGAAAGATATAAATTAAAAATTGATAAAAAACAAGAAAATTCAAATGAATTTCAATTTTATTTAATTGATTCAACTGAGATTGAAATTGAAAGACCAACTAAAAAAAACTACAGTTAGAATATTTTTCTGGTAAAAGTTGAATGTATTCTATAAAATTTCAAATTGTATATGATTTTTTTAATAAAAAAATTGTTGATATTTTTGCTGATAATGGTAAAGTGCATGATTTTCAAATATTAAAAAATTCAAATCTTGAATTTTCAGAAAAAACAATAATTATTGGTGATTTAGGATATCAAGGTATACAAAATATTTATAAAAATACAATAATACCAATTAAAAGAACTAAAAATAAAAAATTAACTAAACAAGAAAGAAAATACAATAAGATTGTATCTAAAATTAGAATTAAAGTTGAACATGTCTTTGCTTGATTGAAAAGATTCAAAATTTTAGTAAATAAATGTAGAAAATCTAAATTTAGACTTATGTACTTAAGATTTAACTTACTTTGTGAAATTTTTAATAAAATAAAACCATTAAAATAAAAAAAATATTAAAAATATTTTTTTAAAATTTAAATTTTTATCGAGTTAATATAAAAATATTATTAACAATTTTTTGTTTAAAATGTAAACTCATTTTTTAAACTATTTTTTCAAAAAATATTTATTTCTATATTCAATAACACTAAATAGTTTTAAAACAATTTTATTGACAATTAATTAAATTTAATTACGGAATATGTCCAATGTCATTTATGTAAACAACATTCAAATAAAATACAATTGGAGGAATAAAAAATGAATTTTTCAATAGAATTAATATCAGCAGTAATAGGAGGAGCAGTAGCTAGTGAAATATGTATTGCATTAGGATTTCTATTATTTGGTAAATCAATTATAAAATCAAAAAAAAGTAAATTAGCAAAAGAATTAAAGCAAGAAAAATTAATTAATTATATTACAAATAATATTAAACAAATAAATTCTCAATTACAATTAGAAACTACATCAGTTGCTAAATCTTTAGATAGTTTTAATAATAATGAAGAAAAAGAAGAATTAATTGAAAACCATATTATTAGTAAAAGAGCTTCTAGTAAAGAATTAACTGAAAAAGATAAGAAAAAAGTAACTAAAGCTAAATTTTAAAGTGTTTAAATACCCTTTATTTTACATTAAGGAGTAAATTATTATGGCTATTAAAGACCCATTGATGTTTATTACAATTGAAGAATTTAAAAATTGAAAAGGATTTAATAAATCATTATTTGATGAAGTTACAACACCAGATAGTGAAATTAGATATGCAATAGAAATTGCAAGTAGTAATATTGATTTTTTAAGTGGTTTTACTATTTCAAAAAAATGACCAGAAATAAATCCTACTAAATTTACAGATAATATTCAAACTGCAACTACTCATTATGTTAATTTTTTATTAGGTAAAGGTGTTGAATATGCACGTGGTCAAGCAAGTATTGGTCAAGGTGGTATTACTTATTCACAAAATAATCCAGAAGACCCTTATTATATTGTTCCACAAGTATTTAATTATTTAAAAGAAATAAATGAATATCCAATTATGCAAGGTTTTAATCTTAATGTTTCACCTAAACAAAATTGATTTAAAAAATTTATGGGTAATGGTGGTGAACAAAATCCATGAGAAATTTATTTACAAACTATTAATTTAAAATCATCAGACCCTAGAACTAAAATTAATATTACTCATCAAAAAAATATTATGGGTTCAGTAGTTGATATTGATACTAGGGGTATTAAATCATTTGATAATTTAACAACACTTGAATTATTTACAAAATATTTTAGTAATGATACTATGAAATTAGTTGATGGTAAAGAAGGTCAAGAAAAGAAAGTTATTAGTACAACTGGTAGTGGTGATGAATCATTATGAGAAGTTGATAAAGATAATCCTAATTTTATAAAGCCAAAAGATGATAAAGGTATTGATGTTAATGGTAGAAGACTTATTGATGTTGGAACACCTACTTTTGAAACTGACGCTACAACTAAAGAATATGTTGATAAAAAGCAAGATAAATTAATTGCTGGTGAAAATATTAAGATTGATGAAAAAACTAATACTATTAGTGCTACTGGTGGTAAAGTAGATTTATCTGATTATTATAAAAAAGAAGAAGTAGATAAAAAATTAGAAGATACAAAAGCACAATTTCCGATTGCATTTCAAATAAATGCTATTGGTCAAGAAATTCCTAATTTAGAAACTACTAATAAAACTGTTGTTGATGCTATTAATGAAATAAATAAAAAAGAAAGTAAAGATAAATGAGTTGCTGTTGGTAAAAGTCTTAATAATCGTACATGAACAGATTTTAAAATTCAAATTAATAAAACTTATAAAGTTATTATTACATGAGAAACTGAATTAGTAGGTTATCCAATAATGATTTTATTTAAAACTGCTAAAGCATTTAATACTGCAAAACATACTATTATTAATGGAAAAATTGGTAATGAAGAAGCTACATTAGATATAACAATTAATTCAAAAACATCAATTTTACAAATTAATGGTGGAGATATTAATTATGGAGCAATTCTTAGTTTAGAAATTAAAGAAAATGAATGAGATGTTGATTTAAGAGATAATGATTCACCAAATCCAAGAACTAATGAATGAAAAGAAGTAGGAGAAGTTATAACAGATAAAAATAATAATAATCAAAATTATATAAAATATATATTTAAAGATAAAACACATTATAGAATATATAGGACATATTCCGTAATTAAATTTAATTAATTGTCAATAAAATTGTTTTAAAACTATTTAGTGTTATTGAATATAGAAATAAATATTTTTTGAAAAAATAGTTTAAAAAATGAGTTTACATTTTAAGCAAAAAATTGTTAATAATATTTTTATATTAACTCGATAAAAATTTAAATTTTAAAAAAATATTTTTAATATTTTTTTTATTTTAATGGTTTTATTTTATTAAAAATTTCACAAAGTAAGTTAAATCTTAAGTACATAAGTCTAAATTTAGATTTTCTACATTTATTTACTAAAATTTTGAATCTTTTCAATCAAGCAAAGACATGTTCAACTTTAATTCTAATTTTAGATACAATCTTATTGTATTTTCTTTCTTGTTTAGTTAATTTTTTATTTTTAGTTCTTTTAATTGGTATTATTGTATTTTTATAAATATTTTGTATACCTTGATATCCTAAATCACCAATAATTATTGTTTTTTCTGAAAATTCAAGATTTGAATTTTTTAATATTTGAAAATCATGCACTTTACCATTATCAGCAAAAATATCAACAATTTTTTTATTAAAAAAATCATATACAATTTGAAATTTTATAGAATACATTCAACTTTTACCAGAAAAATATTCTAACTGTAGTTTTTTTTAGTTGGTCTTTCAATTTCAATCTCAGTTGAATCAATTAAATAAAATTGAAATTCATTTGAATTTTCTTGTTTTTTATCAATTTTTAATTTATATCTTTCTTTTAAAAATTGGTAATCTTTGTGGTTACTAAGTTTATTTTCTACTCAAGTAATATTTCGAAAACAACTTGATGGGCTCATTTTAGATTTAATACTCATTTGAAAAAAAGTATAATATTCTTTTCAGTATAATAAAGTCATCATTAATCTTTCTTCTACTGAAAGTTTATTTTTTCGACCTTTATTTTTTTCTAATTTTTCTATTTCAATTAATTTTTCTAACATTTCATTAAAATGAAAACGTTTTATACCAAAATATCTATAAAATTCTTCATTTTTTAATTTTTTTAAATTTTCAAAAATCATTTTTATCAACACTTTTCTAAATTTATTGTTAATAACAAAATTATAAAATAAATTTTAAAATTATTAATTGACTTTTAAAAAATTTAATTACGGAATATGTCTATATAAGTTATGGTGATTATACAACTAAAAAAAATAATAAAAATTATAGTTGACAAATAATTAATTTTTATTATCAATTAGATACAAGCGTTGTAAAAAGTAGTTTATGAATAGCAAATAATAACAATAACCAACAAACTGAAATTAATATTTATAACAATAGAATAATGTGGGGTATGGGTAGAGATTATATTTTTAAAAAATTAGAAGAATTACAGGAATAAAATTATGAATAAAGAATTTACTTATTTAAATGAAATTAGTTATTGATTATTAAATAAAAGTGATTTTACTCATAGTGAATATAATTTAAGTGGAAGTAGATATTCAAGTAAAACATATAGTATTGCAGAAGAATTAGCAATATTAATAGCAATTTCAATTAAAGTTAATAAATCAATTGCTATATATTGTTTTAGAAAATTAAATAAAGATATTAATGAATTAACTAAAGAAATTGATGAAGCTTTAATTAATATTGGTTTTGATTATAAAGAATATAATTTAAAATATCCAAATAAACAAGCAGATTTTCGTTTTAAAGGTAGTAAATCATTTATTAGAGTTATGGGTGTATATAGTAATAGTAATGATAGAATACCTTTAAAAGGTCTTTCTCGTAGTGAAATAAAAGGTTTTGATTTAGCAATTGAATGATGTGAAGAAGCAAATGAATTTAGTCAAGCAGAATTTCAAGCAATTACATTTGCATTAGGTAATGCTAAAAAAACTATTAAAATAAGAAGTTGTAATCCAGATAATATTTATCAATATTTTATTACTTATATGAATGAACGTGTACCTTTTAATTTAGAAATTATGAAATGTAATAATGAACAAATAAAATCAATAGAAGAAAATCAAATGTTTAAATTATTTCATTATTCAAATTGAAAAGTAAATTCTCATAATTTAAAACAAGATAAGATTAATAATCTTGAAGAATTAAAAATATTAGACCCTATAAAAGCACAAAGTTGATATTATGGAGTTCCTAGTGTTTTACAAGGGGCTATATTTGCAAGATATTTAGATAAAGTAAATACTGAATTAGATTTTCAAGTTTCTAAAATAACTGGTGGTTTAGATATAGGTATGGCAACAAGTAGTAGTGGTCATCCAACTGCAGCTTCATTATGATTTATTGGTGAAAATCATAATGGAAGAAGAGCACATAAAGTAAGTGAATTTTATCATAGTAATGCTAATATTAATGGTCAACCAGCAATGTATTTTAAAAATACTTATGAATTAGCAAATAGTATTATTGATTATTATTTAATTGAAGCACAAAAATATTTTGCTATGTTTAAAGGTTTTATTTGTTATGTTGATTATGGTAATGGTGGTCAAGCATTTATTGATGTTTTAAATGTAGAAAAAAATAAAAGAAATATGAATTGATTAAATTTTGAACCAGTAGATAAATCAGTAATGTATTTAAAAGATAGAATTGATTTTACTACTACTGGATTAATTAAAAATATATTAAGTTATGATTGAAATAATTGCCCAGAAACTAAAAGACAATATAGTTTAATTCAATGATTATCTAAATCTAAAATAGAAAATTCAAATAATGAACCTAAAATGTTAGATTTATATGATGATACTTGAGATAGTGATTGTTATGCATTAATGAATGATATGAAATGATTAATTGAACAAATAAATAATGAATTATTAATTAATAAAACTAAATTTGAATTTGGTAAACAATATAGTTTTATTAATAATAAGGAGTGATAATATGAATTATAGTCCAACAGAATATTTTAGTATACATGAAGATAATTGAGAATTAGATATACCTAGAATTATTGCAAATAAAAGTACAATGTTATGATTAGGTAAAGGTTTATTATTTAAAAGTGAAGATAAAGATTTATTAAATTTTTTAAATAAATTAAAAGATAAAGATAAATGAAATGAAAAATTATATCAATTTGGTATTCAAAATTCATTATTAGGTAAATGTTTTTTAATATGAATGTTAACTAAAAATGGTGAATTAAGTTTAACTTTACCAAGTCCAAGTTTTATGTCACGTGTTGCTAAATTTAATGAACAAGAACAATCAGCAGAATTATTTTTTATGAATGAACAAAGTGATAATGGTAGTTTAACATGAGTAACAATAGAAAATTCAAAAGTAAAAGTTGAAATATTTAATGGTAATAGAGAAATTTTATTAGGTAGTACAAAATCAAAAATTAAACCAGAAAGTCAATTAAAAGAAAAATATGAATTAAAAAATCCATTTGGTTATTTACCAATTGTAGAAATTACAAATTTACCACAAATTCATTTTTATGGTAATAGTACACAAATGAATGCATATCCAGATTGTGCACCAGTATGAAATTTAATATAAGATTTACAACATATTATTAAACAAAAAAGAAAAGAAAGAATATTAAATTTAACTAGATTTTATGGAATTATTGATAATGAAAAATTTAAAGCTTTAAATTTAAGTGATGATTTTCAATCAATTATTAAAGATGCATTTTTAAATATTACTACTGCAAATTATGTAAAAGGTGGTAATGGTGGAGTTGATATTGTACAAGGTAATCCAAAATTTGGTGAATATTGACTTGATTATAATGGTACAGCAAAACAAATATTTAATGGTGCTGGTTATGATTATGATGAATTTAATGGTATTAATTATGAAAATAAAACTAAAACATTAATGAATAATAAATTTGATATGCAAACAACAGAAGTTAAAATAACACATTATACAACTTATTTATATAGAATGTTTGATATGTTAGTAACTTCTTCTAAAGATGAAAATGGAAAAGTATATTGAAATGGTAAAGGTGAAAGACCTTATAGTTTTGAATTTATACCAATTGCTATGGTTGACCAATTAGTACAAGATGAATTAATTAATAGTAGATTAAATAATGGTACATTATCAGTAATTGAAGCAATTAGTTTATATGAAAATATTGATACATTAATGGCAAAACAAAAATTGGAACATATTATTGAAGAAAGTAAATTTTTAAATAAACATTTAGGAGATAATACAAATGATAATAAGCAACGCAATGAAAATTCAATTAATGAAACAAGCACATCTAGCATTAAAGCAAACTCAACAATTAATAAAGAGATGTAGTTATTGAAAAATATTTCCATTTGTTATTAATAATGGAGCAATTCCTTTAACTGAAACTGGTTATAAACCAATTAATAGTAAAATAAGTGATTTTGGTCAATATGAATTAATATTAACTGGTACTACTCCAGTTGTATGTATTTGAAAAAATAGTACAAAAATATATCAAAAAAATAAAGGTAAAATTGACCCTATAACTCATAAACCTAGTGGTCAAGATGAATTTTATACAAAACAATATAAAATTGGTGATTATTGAAATGCTTATTTAATTGATGATACAAGTGGTGTTGATTTTAGTAATTTACCAAATAATCAAATATTTAAAACAGTACAAACTAAAAGACAATATACTTTAGTAATGTTTGAAGAACATATTACAATTGATGATTATTTACAATTTTTTTGTGTATTTAATGATGAAAATGAAAATATTGGTGGTAATAGTGGTAAAAATCAAGATAGACAATTATTATATATTTCAAATGTAACAAATTATTATAGTCCTTATAATGGTGCATTTAGTATGCAAGTATTAACTTTTAGTAGTTTAAATGATAGAGTAGTTTCTACTGGTCAAAATACACTTGATTTTGTACAATATGCAAGCCCAGGTAGTGGTTATGCTTTCCCTACTATTCAACAAGGAAAAGTAACTTTAAATCGTACTTTAATGCGTGATATAGGAGTAAGATATAGTCATAGACAATCATATGGATTAGAATTATTAACAAGTTGTTATTATTATGGAAGACCAATAATTCAAGGTCAAGAACCAATACAACAAAATAATGAAGAAATATTTGAAAGTAAAGTATTTGCTTCAAGAAGATTATTTATTGCTGGTAATAATGAAAAATCTACAACTGATATTAAAAATAATGGTGGTTTACTTGCTGGAATAAATGATAAAATAACTACAAGTAGTCATCCAGAAACAACATTTTATAATATTATGGACGCAAAACCTACTGGATTTACTAATTTTAAAAATTTTACAGAATGATTAAAAACTTCATTAAATTTTCAAGATAATTTATTTGTAACAAAAGATTTTAAAGGTATGTTATCTTTTGATAAAGATAAAGCAAGATTAAGTAATGGTACATCAGTAGGAGAAGCAAAATTCTTTTGAGATAGTGAATGAAATATAAATAATTTAACTGGTAATTATAATGTTGATATGAGTAGTAATTTTAAATATAAAGACCCAGAATCTGGATTAATTATAGGAAGTCCAACTGTTGATTATTCAAAAATATCACAAAAATATATGTCAGCAATATTAAATTTTAATAGTGTAGTATTTTCACCATTAATACAAATGCCTTATGATAGTCAACAATGATTACCATTTGCATTAAGTGATATTCCTTTAATTGGTAAATTATTAAATGCTTTAACATTAGGTATATGAAGTAGTTGAGTTATTACTCAAAATGCTCAACAATATAAAAAAATGTTATATTTTAATGGTTTTATGAGTGCATTTTTTACAAGTAATTTAGAAAGTATTATTGGTAATGGTGGTTTAATTCCTTTAAATGCATTTACAAATGATAATGATTTTACTATTGGTAAATTATTAGGTGCAAATGTTTCAACAACTGCTATGACAATGAAATTAAGTGATAGAGTTAGTGTTTATCCATGAGACCCTACTACTGGTAAGAAATTAAGTGTAAAAGAACAAATAAGTACAGTTGATTTATCACAAAAGAAAAATAATAAAGTTTATATTTTAGCAGAAGATACTGAGTTTTTAGATATTGCTTCACCATTAACTAATGAAGATACTGAATGTCAATGAAATCCAACAAGTAATGGAGTTATTGATGGTTCAAATTATGCTTATATTATTGATACAATTGTAACTCAATCATTACATCAAGGTGAAGAAAGACATACATTTTATAGTGATAATCCTTTTACTTATCAAGGTGATTATAATGAAATATCAGTTGCACAGTTTAGATATAATAATATGGGTTATTTAACTGGTAATGCTTTTAATTGAACAACTTTATATAAATTAAATCATGATGAATATGAAGAAAGTGAAGAAACAACATTTTCATATCCTGCAAAAATATTGCCACCAAGTCCTCAAAATATAGCAAAACAAATTATAATTATTCCAGAAAATCCAACTGTAGAAGTTAATATACCAAAAACAGTTATATTTGCTCATACACAAGATAAATTAATATGAGACTATAATTCATGAGTAGAAAATGTAGTTCCTAAAATCAAACCATTAGAAATTAATATTAATTTTAAAGATTATTTAGACCCTACATTATTAATCAAAACTTTTAATGATTTAAAAAGATATTATAAAAGTGTAGATGTATATTTACATTATGAATATGAAACAGATGAATTTATTAATCATCAGTCAGATGGTTGTTCTACAATGGAAATTTTTAAACCATCTAAAATTCAAAATTTTATTTTTTCAAGAAATTTAAAAGAATTGTCAATATACAATAAACCACTAAATTTAAAATATTATGAAGACAATAATATAACATATCATGGATTATATGCTGGATATTATGGAAATGGTAAAATAGGAATAGAAATTGACAGAAATGAATATAATTTATATAAAATTCAAAATACTTACATGCAAACTAAAATTGAAGATAATATTGCTACACAAAGTATTGAAAATCAAAAAGATACACTATTAGGTTTTTGTGATTTATCTGATAAAGAATTTAAGTGAAAAATACAATTATTACCTAATATTATGCAATTAGAACTTGGAATTTTTAGTGAAAAATCAGTTTCAGGTTTAATACAATACATAAGATATTATAAATACTATAAATTAAATATATCAAAAATTGTTTTTAACCCAAGATAATTATGTTAGAATTAAAATAAAAAAGTAAGGAATAATTTTATGATATTTTTAGTAAGTATAACTCCAATTTTAGGAATTAAATTAGCAATATTAGGAGCTCTTTTTTTAGTGTTTACTTTAATACCTGGTGTATTATTATTTTGTCATTCTGTAAATGAAAATAAAAAAATAAATTTTAAAGAAAAAAAAACCATTATTGGTACTATATTTTTAATATTATCACTCTTATCTTTTATAGAAGTAATTGTTTTTACAACAATTATTTAGTAAATTTCCCTCACAATCTTAAATAATGTATAATTAAATAACTTACTTATGTAAGTATATGAAATAAAAAGTTCTCAAATTTATATTAGTTCTAAATAATTAGGTTGGCACCTAATTAAAAAGTTACCTTAATTGGTAACTTTTTTTATATTTTTATAAATAAAAAAAAAGAAGACATGAAATTCATCATATATCACCGCTCTACAAAATAAAATTAAAAATTTATTTCTACGGCTATCTTCTTTAAAAATTAGGAAAATATTTCATTATTTATTACATTAGAGTTAATTACGCTCACCGAATTCTTAACTTACGATTTAATGTACGGAAACCTATTTTTATAAATTAATTATATCATATTTTCTATATTAAATATACATAATTTAATTATTATCTCATTCAATATTTTTATAATCATTTAATAATTCAATATAATTATCAATATCATCTCTTACAAAATCAAATTTCTCTTCATCATATATATCTTCATGTTCATGTTTTAAAACTAAATTAGCTTTACCAACATAATGTAATTTAATATCTACTTCTTTATCTACTTTTCATTTAATTAAAAATTCACGTTTAGTCATTATTTACTCCTTATTATAATTTAATCTTTCTTCTTTTGTTTTTGGAAAATGATTATATGAACACATTTCTTGATTATCTAATTTAATAAATACTCTAATTTCATTTGGATATTGTTTATATGATAATACTTTTCAATCAGCTAATTCATAACCTAATAAAGTACGGTCATCATCTAATTCACTACTGCCACCATTTCATGAAAAATATATTTCTTTATTTTTTGTATATATTTTAAAAACATTATATTTATCACTATATTTTAAAAAGTCTCATAAATTCATTATTTACTCCTTATTTTTATAATATTCTTTTATTTCTTTTACTTTATTTTTAAATTGTTTTTTATGAAAAAAACACATATTAAAAAATTGAACAGCACTATCTTCAATATTTCCAATTTTTAAAGTAACTAATACTTTACTATTACAATCTTTAACAATACATTTTAATAATACTTTTTCTTGTTTTTGTTTTTGCATTAATCAAATACTCCATTTTCTTTTTTTATAAATCTAAATCATCAATTTTTATATCATTGTTTTGTAATATTTTTATAAAATGTGTTTTACAAAAATATAAATTAAATCCAGAATAATTTTCAATTTTTGCACTTCCTACTGCTTGATTTTCACATAATAGACATTTCATTAATCAAATTCTCCTTAATTATTTTCAATATTAATATCTTCAATTTTTATATTTATAGTCATACCATCTAAATTTTTTAATTCTTTTAATTTATCTATTATTTCTAAAATATCTTGTTTAGTCATTTTTATTCTCCTTATTTAAATAATATCAACCAATTAATAAACTATCAGCTTCATCATGATTTGATATTGTTATATTTCAATTATTTTCTTGAATTAATTCATTAACTAAAAATAATGAAATTTCTTTTGTTCATTTTTGTTTTCTAGTAATATTAATAATTGTATAATCTTGAAGTAAATATCATTTCTTTCATTCACTTGGACTTATTAACATATTTTTTGTTAATAATTTATTAAATTGTCCAGCAATAAATCCTCTTAAATGTTCTTGTGTTTCATAACCAATACCATTTTTTGAATGAAAAGTACCACGTTCAATAATTATATTCATATTATCAAAATCTCCAATTTCACCAATCATAAATAATTCAAATATTATTTGTTCATCAAATGTTGGATTAATATTTTTAAATTTTTCAAAACTATAACTTTTAATTCATGTTGGTGTTCATAGTTTTAATTCAATACAATTATTATTTTCACAATCTATTACATGACATCTTTTTTCTCATAAAGTAAATCCAGTATTTTTAATACTTGGGTCAATTGAAAGTAAATAATTAGTCATAATTATTTCTCCTTAATTTAAACTTAGTCTTTTTAATATTTTCATTAATTGTTTATCTTTTTTTGCTACTTTAATTCCATGTTCAACTAATTTTTCATTATATTTAAATTGTTTTCTTTTATTCATTATTTTTTCTCCTTATTTTTATTTAAATTCATAACTATTATTTGTAAACAATTCATACATCAATAATTAGTTAATCAAATTCTTTTATTACAATACTTACATTTATTCATTTTTAAATACCAAATTATCTAATTTATTAATATTTTCTTCTAATTGTTGAAAATTTGTATTATTTTCAATTACATTATTAGTATTTGGATTATCAATATATATTTTTTCATTTTCAGTAATAATTGCTTGGTCACTTTCATATGCTATTTGCATTTCAGTACTCATAATTCCCCATTTTCTTAATAATTGAGTTAATACAGTTTTTAATGCCATACTATCAAAATCACTAACAATAAATTCTTTATTTTTTGCATAAGTTTTTGAATATTTTAAAAAATGTTTTTCAATTTGTTCTTTTGACATATATAAAGTTTTTTCAAAACCATTTACCAATTGAAAATATGCTACATAACCAATAATAGGTTGTTTTAATCTTTCTAAATCATCTTGTATTCAATTAAATTCAATTCCCTTAAGTCTATCTACTTTTTTAATTTCTGTTAATCTAACATCACTTACATTAATTTCTTTATATTGTTGACTACGTAATGCTAATTGAATATAACCTTTATATCCCATTTGAAATTGAGCATTATTTACTTTAGTATTACTATCTCAATAAGGTACAATATAACAATAACCAAAATTCTTTTCTAATGGTAAATTCAATAATACCGCTTGATAACAACTATTAATAATAGTATCTGGATATGATTTATCTAAACCATATTGATTTGAAATTGCTAATACATTACTTTTAAATTTTTGTATTTCTAAATTATTAACAATACCTTTTTGTCTAATAAATTTTTCTACATTACCATTATTAATATTTTTAACTAATAATTCATTTGCCATTTTATTTTAATTCCTTTCATGTTCAAATTGCTTTTTCTCATTCAATTAATAATTCATTTGTTATTTCTACTTTAATTAATTCAATATTATTTTCTTTAACTCAACATATAAAATGTATATTTGATAATTCATAATTATTATTTTTTAATAATCAATAATATGCTATTATTTGTAATTTTGATTTTTCTAATAATTCTTTAGTAAAAACTTTATAAGTTTTAAAATCAATTATTATATTTAAATTATTTTCTTTATAAATTAAATCTGGTGTTCCAGCAACTATATCTGCATTAAACATTTTTTCACTAATATATTCATTATTATTAATAAATTTAGTAGGTAAATAATCTAATAATGTATAACAATAATTTAAATAATTTTGTGAAAATAAATCTTTAATATAATTTTTAATTTGATTACTAATATTTTTAATATTTATATTTTTAAAATATAATTCTGCTACTTTATGAACTGCATTACCACGAATTCTTGCATTATGAATATTAAAACAATATTTACAGTTATTACATTTACAATATGAATTACCTAAATAATAATCTAATATTTTACTAACTGATATTAATTCTTTTTTATTTATAAAATATTGATGTGTTTCTTTTTTAAAAATTAAATTATTTTTTTGATTGTTTAATTGCATTTTTAATTAAATTCTTTACAAAACTATTAATTGTAATATCTTCTTCTAAACACATCTTTTTTAATTCATAATACTCACTTTTATTTAATCTAATATGAATTTGTTTAATAATTAAATCTTCTGGTTTCTTTTTTGGAGCTGCTACCATATTTATTCACTACTTTCTTCTTGCATAAATAATTCTTTAATTCTTTCACCATATTTACCATTTTCTATATCTTTAAAAAATTGTTGATAATCATTTTTGATATCTTGAAAACCTTTATTTTGCATATTATTTACACTCCTTTAAAATTTTCTAATTGTAATTCATTAATATAATATTCATATAAGTAATCTCAATTATTTGATGTTAAATACATATCTTCTTCAATCATGTCATTAATACATTTATTACAATAATATGTATTTTCTAATTCAGAAAATCATATATATTTTTCATTATGTATATTACATTTCATCATTATCACTCATTAATTTATAAAAACATTTATTACAAGTTCTATTTGCAAATGATGAATTTTTATGACAAATATCACATGAACCATATACTTTTATTTCATGTTTTAAATACATTCTTTTTTCTTCTTTTAAATTCAACATAATTATTTACTCTCTTTCTATAATTTTTAATATTTCTTCAATTTCTATATATTTTTTATTTTTAAGTAATTTTTCATTACATAAATTTTTAATTAATTCAATTTTTTCAACATTAAGTAACATAATTAATACCTTTTTTAATGAAATTATTTTTTTCTTGTAATTTTTCTCAAAAATTATTTTCAATTGGTAAACTTGCTTTTAAATTTTTTAATTTTAAAAGTAATTTATAACCTTTAATACTTTCTAATTTTTTATTATTTTTATTTTTTAAATCATATTCATAAATAGTAAAATCAAAACTTCTTTTAATACTTATTCTTATTTCATTTTTTTCTTTACTTCTATGAATAAATCTTTTATCAATTCATACACCAATAACATTCGAATTATTTTCATTTAATAATTTAATAAAACTTGCTTTACTAGTTTCATTAATAATTGCTATTTTTGATAAAAAAATAGAAGTAAAATTAATTTTAGTTTTTTCTAATAATTCTTGTATTTCTTTTTCTTCTAAATTTTGTTGAAAAATATTATCTTTATCAAAATCTAAAAGTAAATTAGTAATTTCTTCTTTTGATAAATCTTTTTTAATATTTTCTTTAAACATAAAATATAATCCTTTCTTTAATTTAAGTCTTATTTAAAAGAAGTCTTAAAAAGAGAAAAATTTCTTTTCTCTTTCTTTTTGAAAAAGAGGGGGTGTGGGGGAGAAAAAACTTTTTCTTTCTCTTTTCTTAAAAAGACCACACTAAAAATTACTATTGGAATATTCCAGCACAATAGCCTAAATAATTTTTTATTTAGTTATGTAATAATTAATTACTTTAATAAAGTGCTGGTTTAATAAAATAATTAATTATAATTGTTTAACAATTAAAAATGAGAGTTTTATCTCTCATGTCATTTTTATAAAATATACCAATTTTTTATTCGGCCTATTTAATAGACTTCTTGCAAAACTATGATATTAATCACATTTTTTAAGTTTAAAAATTTATTTTAATAACACTTTTAATATTTTTTAAAAATTATTGTTCAAAATATGTTTTATTTTTTGTCATTAAAATACAACAAAAATTATTATTTCAAATAAAAAAATAAAATATTAAATTATCAAATATATTTAAATTAATAATTGTAAATTATAAATTGAAGCTATTAAATTAAATCTTAATGCAAATTTTTTTCTTCTATTTCGATATTTTTCACTAATAATTTTAAATTTTTTAAGAATCGCAAAAACATGTTCAATAACAACTCTCATTTTTGAAATAGCCTTATTATTTTTCTTTTCTTCTTTAGTTAAAGGGTTTTTCTTTGATTTTCGTTTAGGTAATAAGACATTTTTATGTATGTTTTGTATACCTTGATATCCTAAATCTACTAAAATAGTTGTTTCTGATAAAAATTTCGTTTTTGAATTTTTTAAAATTTTAAAATCATGATTTTTACCATAAGAAAAATAAGAACTTATAATTTTTTTACTATCTTTTTCAATTATGACTTGAGTTTTTATTGTATGTTTTTTCTTTTTTCCTGAATAATATTGTTTTTGACTTTTTTTGGGCGTTGAATAGTACTTTCAGTCACATCAATGATAACTGTTTTATCTTTAAAATTATTATTTAACAGTGATTTTTGCCCATCAAGTTGTTGAAAATCAGGATGTTTTATTAAAGTATTTTCTATTCACTTGATATTCCTATAGCAACTACTTTCACTAATTCCATAACTTTTAGCAATATGAAAATAAGTTCGATACTCTCTTCAATATTCTAAAGTCATTAATAAACGATTTTCTAATGATAATTTATTAGGTGTACCACCATTTTTAAACTTTTTTACTTCTTCTGTCTTTAAAATTTTTAGAATTTTATTAAAAATAATATCATTTATACCAGTTAATCTTAATAATTCTGGATTGTTAATAGTTTTTAATTTATCAAACATCATAGATTACCTATCTTTTTTATTTTTAATTTTATTTTAAAAATTAAATTTTTAATAGATAGGTTTTGCAAGAAGTCTATTATTACAATTATTTAATATATTAAAACGAAGAAGTAAATCCCCTATCATCGTTATATCCAATTTCATTGAAAAAGCGATTAGGATCCATTTCATTTCAAGATACAGCATGTCTAGATGTTAAAGATTGAGATTGCATAGTTGCTTGATTTCTTAATCCAGAAATCTTTTGTTTAATTTCATATAATTTTGCCTTTTTTTGTTGTTTAATTTCATTGCTTCTACTATTATTAAAACGACCACAACTAATAATAACTCAAAATTTATTAGAAAAATTTCGCCCTCCTTTATTTGTTTCTAATTTTTGGATTTCTTTTTCTAATTTTTCTAATTGAGATTGATATTGATTTAACGTTACTTCATATTTATATTTTTGAAATTGTTTATTCAATCAAATAAAAGGAGATTTTAATAATATTTTTATTTGTGTTTTGTGAGCGTACCGATGTTGTCAATAATATTCAAATTTGTCTTAAAATTATAAAGTTAGACGAGAATAATTTTGACTTCAATATGCAATTGTATGTTAATCTTAACACTTGAAAAATATTAGTCAACAATAATACTTATTTTTATAACTCAAAAATTCTTATTAAAGTAAACTTTAATAAGTTTTATTTTATTTTTGGTTTTTTAAAATCTTTAATTTTAATTTATAATAACTGGATGGCAGTATTTATTTGATAGCATTTAAAATTAACCATTTTTGTATAAATATCAATGTTATATGTTCTATCACCAATCATATGCTTTAAAATTTGTTTAATATTAGTTTCAGTAAAGCAACCAATATTTTCAACTAATGCTTGGTTTAATACACCATCTTTTGCATTAATAAAATAACCAACTTTTAATTTTTTATATTGTAAAGTTAGTGATTGTAAAAAATCAATTAATTCATAATATTGACCTTTGGCAAATAAATTTATGGCATTTTCATAGTGTAATTTAGCTATTTTATTTTTTCTTCTTCCAGCCATTATTCCAAGAAATAAAACATGAAAAGCATGAAATTTATCTAAAATAAATTTAGCATTTAAAATTGTAGCAGTTTTTCTAATTCATTTTGCACTATCGCCACAAACTATTAAATTTGCTTGGTCAAAATTTTCAAAAAATAAATTACCATATGTTTGAATTAATTTTGCTGTTTTTTCTGCACCAATTTCTGTTTTTGATATTCTTATTTTACATACAGCTCTTTTATTAATTAATTTTCCATTTTTCTTTTTACCAGTACAAAATACTAATAATCTCATAGAACATTTTTTACAATTTTTAGTATTGTGTCTTTCATTAAACTTAAATTTTCTATGTCCATCATCAATATTTAAGTATAAATTTTGATTTGGTTGTAATGGTATTTTTGGAATATTAGCTTTTGGTAATTCAAATTTTTATATGTTCTACAAACTGTACTAGTACTTATTAAATCTTCAATAAAAGTATCACAAACATCACGATACTTTTTACCATCAGCAAAATATTTTAAAATTTGTTTAATAACATTTGGTGCAAGTTTACTATATTTTTTAACACCAAGATAATTATCTAACAATGAAACAAATTCCTTTTTTTGTGTTTTTGGGTTATAATGTGTACAAATACGTCGTTTATAATTTAATAAACCTTTTTTTGCTTTTAATCTTCTTTTTCTAAATCTATATGATTTATATTCAGATTTATCACATATACTTCATAAATAATCATCTATTTTTGCAAATAATTCTTCTGTTTGTTTTAAACTTAATTCATCTTGATTAAAATCATGTTTGTCTCAATCAAAAAGATTAGGAAATGGTAATATAAACATTTTTAATGTTCCTTTCTAAATTTTGTTTGTTAATAATTTAATTGTATTGTTTATAAAAATTAGGGAGTAAAATATGGCTTTTATTAGTAGTTATGCACAACTGAATAAAAAATATAATCTTAATTTTAGTGATAATAATTATGGTTTTAATTGAGATATTTTTAAAGCATTTGTTGGTGATGAATGAGCAGAATATTTTACTAATAATTGTTTTTATCGTTTTATACCAACAGCACGTGGAACAAGAAAAACTTGAAACTGCTTAGCATTTGATTTATTTATATGTTGTAATTTTAGTGATAGTAGTGTCCAAGAAGTAAGAAGATATGAAAATACTCATAGTGAAACTACAATTGGTGCTTTAATGAATGTTTGTCAAGTTTTATTAGATACATATCATATTAATTTATTACCTAATAATCCACATGGTATTAAATGAAAAATAACTAAGGATGGTGGTTGTATTATTTTTTCTAATAATCAACAAATTGACTTTATTGGTTATGCTATTGGTAATAAGATTTTTGGAAAAGAAGCAGGTGGTTCAAGTTTTTTAGGTTCAAGAACAGATGAAATAATCATGGCAGAAGAAAAAGAAACACTTACTGATAAAGAATTAACATATCGCTATGAGCGATTAGAAATATCTATGTTTAGAAGTAACAGAATTAAAGTGTCAAATGAACCAATTAAAGAATGAAATTGAACTTTTATTGATAAAAATATATATAGCCCTACTTTTGGAAAAAAGATTACTCGTTATTTTTATAAAAACTTTTTTATGACTTTTACATGCAATCCTTATGATAAATATCATCCATTTTATTTAAAATACTGTACGCCATTTTTACCATTAAATAATGAAGTAATGAAAAATCTTAAAAAAATTGGCAAAGTTTATTATGAAAATAAAGACATGTTTAGTGGTTTAGGTTTATTTGTTTTAAGATTTACTATTAAACCATTTTGAGATAAGTTACCGGATATCCAACAAAGAAAATTATTAGAAATGAAAAAAAAGTAATGAAGATGAATATAATACTGTTTATTATGGTTTTGAATTTTTAGATAGTGATGCAACAATTTTTCCATTTCAAAAAACAGTAAAATATTGACAATCATATGATTTAAAACAATTTTATAATCAAGAAAAAGATATGTATAAATTTGATTTTTATAGTGTTGGTATTGATTGAGCTACGGGACCAAAAGACCATACTGTATTTATGGTAGTTGGGTTTAAAGAATATAATAATAGTGGATATTATGACCCTTATGTTATTTGTGAATTAATAGTTACTCCAAATGATTTTATTAATGAAAATGAAAAAATTAATGCTTATGTTAATGAAATTTTAGGATTAATGGATAATTTTGAAAATTTTGACCAAGCAATTTATTTTTATGATGATAAAGCTAGAACAGCAATTGATTGATTAAATCAAAAATTAATTGATGAACATAATACTATTTTAATAACACAAACTGCTATTAAACATGCTTCAAATTTAAATCAAGAAGCAGGATTAACTAATAGAGTAGTTTGAATGAGAAATATTATGAGTTATGGAAACTTTTATGCAAATAAAGATGATTTACCAAAAACTACTCAATGTTTAGAAGAATTACGTTATGATGAAACAAAAACTAACATTCCTGATAAGAATATGTACCAAGACCCTTATGATGCTCTGTTTTATGCACTGTATCCATATAAAAATGTAATTAGGGGTAAAAATAATGCTAGTGTGAAAAAAAGTATCTTCACATTTGCAATATAATAAACAAGTTGAATATCATTAATAGAATAGGTATCACAAAATAAACGCCTTTAATTTAGGCGTTATTTTGCATTTAAAAGCATACTTGTAAAAATAATCAAAAATAGTACAATTTTAAAGTAAAATAAAGGAAAAAAGGAGTAATTTAATATGAAAACATGAATAAAAACAAATTTAAGTAAAATAACATTAGCATTAGCACTAACTGGTGCTACAACTGGAACAATAGGATTAATCATGGGGGGTGCTTACCCATAATATAGGTAATAATGTTAAATATTATCAAGAACGAAATGGGGAAATGGTGTATGGAACAACAACTATATGAGTTAATACACATACCAGTGAATGATATTTTGAATTATATTTTTCTAAAAAACCAAAACATGAAGATGATATAAAATGAGATGGTAACTATCCTGATTGATATTTTGATAATTAAATTTCTATATTTATATAAGAAATATTTTCATTATATTTATCAAATAAATTAATCTTTTTTAAATTGATTTCTTGTTTGTCAGTTATTAAAATTAAATCATAATTACCAGCAGCAAATATTCCACTAATTTCAATCCGATTTAAGTTATTAATCGGATTTTCAATTTTTAATTCAAATTCGGTATTATTATCAATGTTTAAAATTTCTTTGGACATATTCCGTAATTAAATTTAATTAATTGTCAATAAAATTGTTTTAAAACTATTTAGTGTTATTGAATATAGAAATAAATATTTTTTGAAAAAATAGTTTAAAAAATGAGTTTACATTTTAAACAAAAAATTGTTAATAATATTTTTATATTAACTCGATAAAAATTTAAATTTTAAAAAAATATTTTTAATATTTTTTTTATTTTAATGGTTTTATTTTATTAAAAATTTCACAAAGTAAGTTAAATCTTAAGTACATAAGTCTAAATTTAGATTTTCTACATTTATTTACTAAAATTTTGAATCTTTTCAATCAAGCAAAGACATGTTCAACTTTAATTCTAATTTTAGATACAATCTTATTGTATTTTCTTTCTTGTTTAGTTAATTTTTTATTTTTAGTTCTTTTAATTGGTATTATTGTATTTTTATAAATATTTTGTATACCTTGATATCCTAAATCACCAATAATTATTGTTTTTTCTGAAAATTCAAGATTTGAATTTTTTAATATTTGAAAATCATGCACTTTACCATTATCAGCAAAAATATCAACAATTTTTTTATTAAAAAAATCATATACAATTTGAAATTTTATAGAATACATTCAACTTTTACCAGAAAAATATTCTAACTGTAGTTTTTTTTAGTTGGTCTTTCAATTTCAATCTCAGTTGAATCAATTAAATAAAATTGAAATTCATTTGAATTTTCTTGTTTTTTATCAATTTTTAATTTATATCTTTCTTTTAAAAATTGGTAATCTTTGTGGTTACTAAGTTTATTTTCTACTCAAGTAATATTTCGAAAACAACTTGATGGGCTCATTTTAGATTTAATACTCATTTGAAAAAAAGTATAATATTCTTTTCAGTATAATAAAGTCATCATTAATCTTTCTTCTACTGAAAGTTTATTTTTTCGACCTTTATTTTTTTCTAATTTTTCTATTTCAATTAATTTTTCTAACATTTCATTAAAATGAAAACGTTTTATACCAAAATATCTATAAAATTCTTCATTTTTTAATTTTTTTAAATTTTCAAAAATCATTTTTATCAACACTTTTCTAAATTTATTGTTAATAACAAAATTATAAAATAAATTTTAAAATTATTAATTGACTTTTAAAAAATTTAATTACGGAATATGTCTTTAGTAATTTCTTCATATATCTTTACCACCTAATCTTTAATTATTTTAATACAATCATTTTACATGATTTCTATATCAATAAAAATAAACATGCTATTAAAATTAAAATAGTAATATTAAAGAATTACTATTAATTTAATATATTCTCAATAAAGAGATAAATTTAAAAATGTTACAAAAAATATCAGAAATTTTAATTAAATAATTATTTTTTGGTTTATTCTTCAGGTACTCTATTATATTGTAAAGATTGCGGATCTGTAGCGAAATAATATTTTTTAAATTGATTTTCTAAATTTAAAGTTTTCTTTAATGCAGAATAACAAGTAATAATTAAAAAAACATTAACCGTTAAATCAATAGGATATTTTATAACTCTTAATGGAAAATACATTAATCATAAAGGTGGTAATCCAGGAAATAATATTTTTAATGCAATAGGATCAGTACCAGTAATAATTAATGAAGTAATAGCATAAGCAATTGGCAAATATCAATAAATTGTCTTTTTACTATAATAAATTTTACTAAAATTTAATACTAAATAGTAAGGTAATATACATCATAAAATACTAGTAAAAGTAAAAAATAAACATGGTGATCCACCACTAGGACTAAATAATAAACCTAAAAAATCACTGGCAATACCACTAAGAAACCCTAATATTCCACCACAAAAGAAACCTATTAAAACTAATATAAAATTACTCAATTTAATTTCAAAATATTTAGAAAATGGTAAACTTTTTAACATTAAAGCACCTGTTGTATTTAAAGAAACAGCTAATGCTAACATTATTCCACTTAAGCAAATAAATTTTATTTGCTTTATCTTTTTTTTATTATCTTTATAATCAAAAACTGTGATCAATAAAAAAGTAATTAAAATTAACAGTCCACTAATTATATTCAATAACAACACATTCATTTAATTACCACCCTTTTTTATCATAATTATTTTCTTTGTTCTTAAATAATTAAGAACATCTGCCAAAAAATAACAAGAACCCGTAATTAAAATTATTTTATGAGGGCTACATTCAATCATTTTTTGATAATCAAAAAATTCACCAGTAATACTATTTAAATTACTATTACTACAAATAATAATATTATCTGAGACTTTTTTTAAACAACTAATTAATTTTTGTGGATATTTATTTTTTAAACAAGAAAATATAATTTGTTGAGGAATAATTTTATTAATTTTTAGCGTTTTAATTAATGCTTTAATACCATCAATATTATGAGCAGCATCAAAATAAATAGTTTTATCATTAATTTGATATTTCTCAAATAGTAATCTAATATTAGTATCATTAATGATTTTTAAAGCTTGTTTAATATTAATTTCTAAAAATGTTTTTGAAATTACTGTTAAAACTAATTTTTTATTTTCTTGATAGTATGGTTGGTTGATTAATCTTGGAGAATATATAGGTTTATAACCTTCCATATCAATTTGCTTTTTTAATTTATTATTTAAATTACCTGAAATAAAAAGATTTTTTGTCATTGGTTTTACTATTCCCAATTTTTGATGTAATATTTCAGATGTAGTTTTACCAAGTCTATCTTGATGATCTTTACCAATTGAAGTGATAATAGCATATGTTGCATCAATGATATTTGTAGGATCAATTTTTCCACCAATCCCAACTTCAATTATTGCTCATTGCACATTTTGTTCTTGAAAATAAATTAATGCAATTAAAGTTAAAATACCAAAAAAACCTAATTGATAATATTCAATATCATCAAAAATCAAGTCTCTAATACGAACTAAATCTTGATTACTAATCATTCTATCATTAACAATAATTCGTTCATTAACAAACTCAATATGGGGAGAAGTAAACAAACCAATTTTTTGTTTTAAGGTTTGTGATAATATAGCAAAAATTAAACGCGATACTGAACCTTTACCATTTGTTCCAGTTACATGAATATACTTAATATTATTGTTTAAATATTTTGGACTAATAATTTTTAATTTTTTTAAACAATCTTTATTTGAATATTTAGATATTTTTTTAAAAAATTCTTCATTCATATTTTTAAAATCCTTTATTTAATAATTATTATTATCAATATTAATTAAAGGATTAACGGTTCTTCAAGTCACATAAATTATAATTGAATTAATTATAATTTTAAGAGGTGCTTGCATAATTCTCATAATTGCTGTTACTCCATAATCCTTGGCATTAGGATCAAATAAAGTCATATCAGCATAGGAGGCTATAAGCACTGTTGTTACATACTCAGCTACTACCGCTAATAAAATAATTGGTAAAATTTCTTTAATTCTATAAATTTCTTTTTTCAATAAATAATAAAATAAAACACTATAAATACTTAATAGGCCAATAATGCCACCACCACCCATAATACTAGCCAGAACATATTTATTAACAATAATTCCTGACATAGAATATGATGATTGCTTACCTGAAATAACAATATACATGCCGCCACCAGCAAAGAAAATAATAAAAAAATTAATTAAAGCAAAAATAACTCATGGATAATCTTTTAGTTTTACTTTAAATATTCCAGCAATTCCTGCCAAAAAACCAGTAAAAATAATAGAAAACATATAATAAACGCTAATATATGAAGGAACAAATAACATTACTAAAATATCTGTTACTGCAGCACAAATAATACCTATAATTGGACCAAACATATAACCGGTTATTTTAATCATTAAACCCTCAAAAGCAATTCTAATTGGTGGTAATACTGTAATCGGTATCGTAATAGAAACAATAATAGTTGCCACAACTGATACTGAAGATAACATTGTTATATAAGCAATATTTTTAGTAGTAAAACGAACACCTTTATATTTATCTTTACGAAATCATTTTCAAAAACTAATCATTAAAATATATGCTAACATTATGCTACTTAAAGTAATAATTAAATAAATAGCTGTAGATCTACTAAATAAATTTAAGGTATTTAAATCATATCGTTGAGAAAATATGTGATTAAATATTAAATTATTGGGCATTTAAATAACCACCATTCCCGAAATATTCTTTAAAACTATATTAATTTTAACAAATATATCATAACATTGTTTGCTTAAATACATATAATAAAATTAGTATTTTTTTATTTTTATCACTTAATGGGAGTTTTATTTTTTGAAATCAATCAATTATTAGTTTTGCTAAATGGTCTTGAATTAAAAAAACCATTATAAGCACTTAAAGGTGAAGGATGTGCACTCTCAATAATAAAATGTTTTTCTGTATCAATTAGCATTTTTTTATTTCTTGCATTTTTACCTCATAAAATAAAAACAAGATTAGTACAGTTTAAATTTAAAAATGATAAAACATGATCAGTAAAAGTTACTCATTGATATTGTAAATGACTATTAGGTTGACTTTGTCTGACAGTTAAAGTTGTATTTAAAAGCAAAACTCCCTGTTTAGCTCAAGTTGTTAAATTACCATCATTATCTTTTTCAATATTTAAATCATTTTTTAGTTCTTGAAAAATGTTTTTTAAACTTGGTGGTAATGGAGTATTTGTTTGAACACTAAATGCTAAGCCATGAGATTGATTTGGCTGATGATAAGGATCTTGACCTAATATTATTACTTTAACCTTTGATAAAGGAGTTATTTTAAAAGCTTGAAATATTTCTTCTCATTGAGGATAACAAAGATAAGTTTGATATTCCTTTTTAATATCTTCTAATAATTTAGTAAAATATGCTTCTTTATATTCTTGTTGAAAAAATTCTAATCATGAGGAATCAACAAATAAAGTTTTATTATACATTTTTTTCACCTACTACTTATGATAACTTTGATTATTAAGTATTTGTAATGAACGATATATTTGTTCTAATAAAACAACATAACATAATTGATGAGGTAATGTTATTTTACCAAAGGAAATTTTAATTAAATTAATATTGTCTTTTAATATTTGTGCTACACCATTACTACCGCCAATAATAAAACCAATTTTACCTTGTTGATAAATTTGATTTTTATTAATCATCTGTGATAATTGTTCACTACTTATTAATTGTCCTGATAAATCTAATAAAAATCATTGATAATCATTATTCTTTGATATGTATTCGGTGATTTTATTAGTTTCAATTTTAATATTATTAGGAATTGAATTTAATTTAGATTCGATAATATTTTTTGTTTCAATATTAGTTCGCTTTTTAATTCGTTCTAAATAATCTTTGGCGGCTGATTTTCAATATGTTTGTGACAACTGGCCAATACAAACAATTTTAATATTTATCATTATAATTCTGAAAAAGCCATGTTATTTATTCTTTCATGAACCACTTTATCTGGGTTACGAAAATCAACATCACCCAAAGCTTTATCAATAGTATTTGGATTAATAATAACTATTTCTTTTTTATTTTTATCAACTCATAAACTAAAAATTACATCAATTTGAATATTAAAATCAATTTTAAAAGTCTTGTTCATTTTTGAATCTTTCATTATAAAGAATAAATGAATTCAACCTTTTTTAATAATGGTTTTATTTTTATCATCTTTAAAGTCAGTAATTTTTGGTGAAACAATACTAGTTTTAGCAACTTTTGAAGGGTTTTCTGCTTCTGTTGCTGTTTCATATGTAACATATCAATAACCATAATATTGCTGTTTAGATATATCATTATCAGTTAAACCAAAAACTAAAAGACTTCCATTTGCATCTTTACAACTAAATGGTTCATTCATTACTTTATCTGGATCATTATTAACATTATAATTAATACTCTCATAATTACCTGATTTATATTGGTCACTATTATAAAAATCCCTAACGGCATCTGTAACTTCTAATGCATTACGATCAATTCTAATTTTGTCTGCTGCTAGTTGCATAAATGCATTGAGTGGTTTGTATAAAAGTTTAGTATCATATTGATAGTATTTATTATAAACATAATCAACTAACGGATCACCTTTTTTGTTTGATGGCTCGTTTTCAAAATTTGTTTCAATTTTTGAACCATCTCCAGTACCACAAGCCACAATAGTACTCACAGAAGAAGAAAGTAAACTAAGTGTTGAAAATAAAGTGATTAATTTACGCATTTGATTGTTATTCTCCTTAAACTAAATAATAATTAAATATTCACTAAGAATTGTAACTTATTTTTTTATAAAAAGCAAAAGGAAATTCATATAGGTAAAAATACATTTTTTAAAATTAAAATATTAATGTTTATTTTAATATTTTAATAAAATTATTATTGTCATAAAAGGAATTAAAAATTATATATTTTTTTATCGTTGATAATTGCTTTTGCCAATCTATTTCATCTTTAAAAAATCAGATTTATTAATTTTTTCTTGAAATTTCATTGCTTCTTCATGTGTTGGTAATTTGTCTTTATTTTCTTTTAATATACTTTCATATGTTGATAATTTATCTTCATTTTGTTCTAAAATTTCTTCATCTAAAATATCGTTAGTATTTTGCATTAAAAAAAATTAAAAACTTCCAAATGATTATTTCAAACGACTAACATTAAAGCATTATGTCCATATTCATTTACTTGATAAAGATTTCATTATTATCTATTAAATACTTAACTATCTCTAAATCATTATCTTTGATAGCTAACATCAAAATAGTGAAACCATCTTTAATTTACATAATTTATACTAACAGCATTCCTAAATAATAATTTAACTTTTTCTAAGTTATTATTCATAATCACTTGTATTATTTTTTCATTTTTCTTATTAATAAATACTCTTTTTTTCTAATGTACTTTTTTTCTCTTTCTATAAATTAAACTTGATACAATAATAAATTTAATCTTATTAGTTTAAATTGTATTTAATATTTCTGCTTTTGTTTCCAAAGGTAATTGAGATTCTATTAAGCCCATATTCTCTCATTTTTGTTTGCTTGCATTTTTTGATTCTTCTGATAAAGGTTGCTGTAACTCTGGAATTTCAGTACTTATTAATTTTCATACTTCATTTAAAGATGTTAATTTTATTTCTTCTTCATTTAATTTATTTTTAATTTTTTCTTCTTCTTTTTTTGAATTTTTTTTATTTAAACTATTTTTTAAATTATCACAATTTTCAGTAGTTTTTTTAATTTCCATTGCAAAAAAATCTCTAATATTTTCCAATGTTGTAGATAAATCTTTTACTTCATCTTCATGTAATTCCTTTATTGAAATTAATTTTTTTTCTAAATAATTTATTTGAAATTCTAGTTTTTCAATGGTTTTATTTTGTTCTTCAATTTTTTGATCTTGTCAACTAGGTTTCTCATTTTCTTCATTTATTTCGGTTTGGATTTCAATACTTACTAATTTTGATTGATTAATTGTTCTTAAAGACTCCTGAATTTTTTCTTTTTTTTCTCTAATTGCGTTTTCTATTATTTCTTTTTCTTTTAATTTAAAATTAATTTCTAAAGTTGTGAAATCATCTTTAAATTCATTTTCTATTTTTTCATTTTCTTCTCTTATGTTTTCTAAATTATTTTGAACGTTAAAATTTTCATTAAATTTTTTAATACTATCAGCATTTTGTTCTCAATAATTTTCAATAATCTTAATAAATTCCATATTTTCTAATTTATTAACTTCTTTTAAGAAATTAATAAATATTTTTTGATCTTTACTAATATTTTTAATTCATTTTTCTTTTATTTTTTTAAGTTCAAACATCATCGTATGTTTATTTTGCTTAAAAAAATCCTCAATTTTATTAATTTTATCTTCAATTTTTTTTATTTTTTTATCATTAATACTTAACTCAGTATCATGTCTTGTAATATTATCTTGTAACTCCGCAATATAATCATTCTTTTTCTTAATATCACTATTCTTTTTTTTAATCACTACATCTATTTCTTTTAAATATTGTTTTTTTCCTTTTTTATCATCTGAAATATTTGGAATAAATATTAGATTTTCAATATTATTTTTATTTTCTTCTAAATCTTGCAAGTAAGTAATTTTTTTAATTTTTATATTTTTCTTTCGTTTTTCTAAATTTTCAATTTGTTTTCTTTTTTCTGCTATCTCTTTCTCATGTATTCTAATTTGTTCTTTTTTTTCTTCTAATTCATTTTTAAATAATTCTATACTTTCTTTCACTTTATCTTTAGTTTTAATAATTTCTTCTTGTTCACTTATTAATTCTTTTTCTCGATCATTATATTTTTCAAATATATCATTGTATATTCTTTCTTCATTTTTAATAATTTTTTTAATATATCGGTTAAATATGTCATCTATTAATTCAAAGAAAAATACAAAATTTTTATCAAATTTACTTTTTAAATCTTTATCTTCATTTAAAATTAATTTATATTCATCTCCACTTTTCATTCTAAATGCTCAAAAAGATAAAATTAATTGAGTCATAACTTCTTCTTTAAAAAGGTTTTCAAAAATTTTCTCTTTTTTATTTTCTAATTCCTCATTTTTTTGATATAGCCTACGAATTTCTTTATCAATTTTTATTTTTAATTCTCGTGTTTTTTTTAAAAACTCTTTTTTATTTTCAAAAATGTTTAAATTTATTGTTTTTAAAAAAATAATATCATTACTTATTGTTTCACTTAAAAAATTAAAAAGATTAAAATAATCTGTGATTTCAGTAAACTCAGTACTATTTTGGCTAACTTTATTAATTTTATTTTGTTCAATTAATGTTTTATTTTTCTCCAAGGATAATAATTTTTCATTTTGTTCTTTAATTTTACTATCAAGTTCTATTAAAAAATAATCTAATTGTCTAATTAATTTTAAATTTTGTTTTTTTTCTCAAAAATAAGAAAAGAAATTATATTTTAAATCATTTCTTAATTCTTTAATTAATTTATCTAAATCAGTTTTTTTATTTTCTTTTAATTGAGTTAATGGTGCTGATATACTTGGGTTTTCAAAATCAGTATCTTCTGAATTAGAAAAAAAATTATCTTTTTCATTGTATTCTTTAAAAAAATTCTTAAAAGTTTCAACAACTTCGTCTAAATTTTCATCAGTTAAAGGATAATTTCTAAATTTTTTTATTAATTGATTAAATCAAGGCATAAATCTTATTCTCCTAAATTTTATTTATAAAATAAAAAAACCAATTGTTTTTAAATAAAACAATGGGTTTGAAAACTTATATTTTTCAATCTTTTGTGTTAATAACAATAAAACGCTCCTTATTCTAAAGAACTATCTTGATTATAACTAATTAATTTATCTTTTTTTAAAAAAAAGATAAATTACTATTATATGTTTATATAATAAAAATTTATCACAAAAATTATTTTTCAGTTCTGGGTTTCATATGTGGAAATAATAATACATCTTTAATACTATTTTGACCAGTTATTAACATAACCAAACGATCAATACCAATGCCCAATCCACCTGTTGGTGGCATACCATATTCCAATGCTTCAACAAAGTCTAAATCCATAGTTGCTGCTTCATCATTACCACTATTTTTTTCTTTTACTTGCTCTTCAAAACGATTATATTGTTGCAAAGAATCATTTAATTCCGAATAAGCATTTGCATATTCTCTACCAGCAATAAATAATTCAAAACGATCAGTAAACTCTTTACTATTTTTATTTAATTTAGCAAGTGGTGAAATTTCAATTGGATAATCAAAAATAAAAGTAGGTTGAATTAAAGTTTCTTCAACAAAAGATTCAAAAAATAAATTAATAATATGACCAGTACTATTATAATGATCTGGAATATGAAGTTTATAATTTTTTGCAAGTTTTAATATAAGTTTAAATGTTTTATTTTTTTCAATATTTCTAATATTATCATCTTCAATATTATGATATTTTAAAATCATATCACTAATTTCTTGGAAAATTTTAGTAAACTCTTCATCTTTGATCATAGCTTTTTTAATTGAATCAATCATACTAATTTTTTTTCATGATTTTTCAAAATTTAATATATTTTCATCATATTCTAATGTTAATTTATTATGCACTGTATTAATTAAATGTTTTATACAAGACTCTGTTAAATCCATCATATATTTCATATCTTGATAGGCAACATAAATTTCAATAGTTGTAAATTCTGGATTATGTTTTTTACTCATACCTTCATTACGAAATAATCTACCAATTTCATAAACTTTTTCAAAACCACCAACTATTAATCTTTTTAAATGTAATTCAGTAGCAATTCGTAAATATAAATCAGTTTTTAATGTATTATGATGAGTAATAAAAGGTTTAGCGGCAGCACCACCATATACTTCTTGTAAAATAGGTGTTTCAACTTCTAAATAACCTTTATTATTTAAAAAACTTCTTAATTCATTAATAATTTGTGTACGTTGTAAAAATGTTTTTTTAGTTTCTTGATTCATAATTAAATCTACATATCTTCGTCGATAACGTTCTTCAATATCTGTTAAACCATGAAATTTATCTGGTAAAGGTCTAAGTGCTTTTGATAACATTACAATATCATAGACTTGAACTGTTAGTTCTCCTTTATTGGTTTTCATAACCTTACCTTTAATACCAAAAAAATCGCCTAAATCTGCATATTCTGCAAATCATTCAAATTTTTTTTGATTAACATATTCTGGTTTTAAATAAATTTGAAATTTACCTGTTTGATCTTGCAAATGAGCAAAGATTGAACCCTTTCCCATTTCTCTTTTTGTCATTAATCTACCTGCCATTTTAATTTGATCATTAGGTAAATTAACAACAAATTTTGCTAACTCTTCTTTATTTTTATTTTTAAATTCGCTTTTTAAAGTTTCACAATTATAATTTCTTTCTCAATTACGCCCATAAATATCATAATTTTGCTTATATAAATCTTGTATTTTTTGATATCTTAATGCTTCTTGCTCTGTCAAAATACGTCCATTAATTTCAAGTTTAGTTTCTTTCATTGTTTTCATCCTTTGTATTTAAAATAAGTATTTAAAATAAAAAAATTAAATTAAATAAGATTGTTTAGGTTTATACATAATGATATCAATTTTCAATACCAAATTCTACTGTCAACAATTAATTTTAAATTTTATAATAAAACCCTTATATTTATAATAAGGATTAAAGTTTAATTTAAATATTTCTACTAATAGATATCTATAAAAATTAGAGATAATTTATTAAACATTTTTTACTTTCTAAATATTAATTTTGTATAAAATATGTTTTGTTAAAATATCACTTTTATTTATTTTTGGATGATAAAATTCTTTTATTTTTTTCATACCTATTCGTTTCATTACATTTTCTGATTTAATATTTAATATACTAGTAAAACTATAAATTTCAGTTAATTTTAAATTGTTTTTTGCATATTTTAAACATTCTTTAGCTGTTTCTGTTGCTATTCCTTGACCTTAAACACTTTTTTTAAAACGCCAACCAATTTCAATACATGGTCTAAAATCAACAATAAAATCAACTTCGCTAAAGCCAATAAAACCAATAAATTTATTGTCTTTTTTTAAATTCAACAGCATAAAAACCAAATCCATTATTATTTAAATTATTTTTAATTTTCAAAAAATATTTTTCTGTATCATCTTTTGATAATGTACTAGAAAAATATTTCATGACATCTTTATCAGAATTTAATAAAACAAGTTCATCTAAATCACTATCTTTTCACTGTCTAATTTTTAATCTAGGGGTTTCAAAAAATATCATATTTTTACTCCTTTGTTATGATATTTTTTCTATTAACAATTTGTTAGTTTATTTAATTAATAATATTAACTTCAATTTATTTCACTTGGTTTCATTGGTTTTTCATTATTCTTTACACTAATAATTTTACCATTTTTAACGTTAATAACAGTATTTGCAACATATTGGAAGTTAGGATTATGACTAACCATAATAATTGATGTTTTATATTCTCGATTAACATCCAATAAAATCTCTAACACCTTACGCCCCATTTCCTCATCAAGTGCTCCTGTTGGCTCATCACAAAATAAAATTGTCGGATTCTTTGCTAGTGCTCTACCAATCGATACTCTTTGTTGTTGTCCACCTGATAATTGACTTGGAAACTTATTCATATGTTCATCCATTTCAATAACTTGAAAAATATCATCAATACTCATATTTTTATTTTTATTTTTAGCAAGATTTTCACCAACTTCAGCATTTTCACAAGCAGTTAAATTAGTTAATAAATTGTATTGTTGAAAAATAAAACCAACATTATCTCGTCTAAATTTAGTTAAATGACTATCTTTTAATAAAGATAAATTGTATCCCGCCACAAAAACATCACCAGTATTAGGTTTATCCAATCCCGAAATAATATTTAATAATGTTGTCTTACGACTTCCCGATGGTCCTAAGATAACAACAAAATCACCTAATTTAATTTTTAAATTAACTCCTTTTAATACTTCATATTCTAAGTCTCCAGTTAAGTAAGATTTTTTAACATCAAATAATTCAATAACATTAGTTTGAGTATCAGGAGTATTATTAGTCATTGATATAATTTTACCTGCTAAAATTTCTTTTGAATGAGTTTTTGTTAATTTTTTAATTGCTTTTTGATTATCTTTAAAGGCTTGCAATTTAGCTTTATTAGCTTCTATTTCTTCCTTTGATTCTGGTTTATCATGAGATTTATGAGTTACTGGTGGTATTGTACCTTCGGTTTTAAATACTGACTTCTTTGTAAAACTAGATTCTAACTTATTTTTAGTTACTTGTTTACTTCCAATGTCTTTATCATCTTTTTTAATTTCCTTATTATCTTTTTTCATTATCATTTCTCGTTTTTAATTCCATACTTTTATAAATAACACACTCATTTTATCAATTACTTTATCTTATTTATATAGAAATGCTTAAAAAATATTTTAACTTCCTTGTAATAAAGCTGTTACTGGTTTGTATTTAATTAAATATAACCCAACAGCATAGCCAATAACCATTATTAAAAATACCATTCCAAAGCAAGATAAAATTGTAACTAGATTAGCAGCCACATTAAAAACAACGCCTGCTTTAGTTGCAATAATTAAAGTAATAATATTTCACACAACATAAGAAATAATAGTACCTAAAATAAAAGCAACCAATAAAGCAATAATATAGGAGCCAATAATCAATCTGTTAATTTCATTTACACGATAACCCAAAGATTTCATCATTGCAATAATTAATAAATTATTATCTAAAATCATATTAACAATAATTACCAATACAAAAGCTACAGCAAATAATGTTAAAATTTTTGTAATATTTATAATTGTTCTAATTCCATCAAATATTTCAACTAATAATCTTTTAACTAAATCATTAATAAAAGGTATTTTATTAATAGGTTCTAAATTTTTTGCTAATATTTGTTCTTTAGTATATTCTACAGATGGTTGCAAAATATTTATATAATTTAATGGAAAAATATTGCTCTCTTTAGATAATCAATGATTAAAAGAATCTGATATTGGTTTTGGATCTTCTGACGGGGAAGGTTTTATTAATCCAATAGATGTTCGTAAATCATCAAGATTAATATAAACATTCGAATTGTCTAAATTATTTTCAATAATTCCTTTAACTTGATAAATTACTGGAATTGTATAATTATATCAACTTGCTAACATTAAAAAGTGATCATCAATTTTATAATCATTTAAAATTGATAATGTTTTTGAAATAACTGCTGGTAAAATATAAGCTGTAGTTGTTATATTTTGTCCTTGATTATCAGTATAAGTAACTTTTTGTGCTTGTAAATTATGAGAATTATTAAAAATAGGATCAATATCACGATTTTTTGCTTCTTTAAAGTTAAATCAATTTTTTCAAACTAAATCTTGATATGGATCATTATAAAGTCCTGTTGCTTTAATTTTTTTTGCGAGCATGCGGCCTTGATTATGTCCTTTTCATTCATTAGGAGGTCTTAAATTTATTTCAATAGTTGGATAATACTTATTATTATAAATATTTAAACCTAAACTAATACCAGGCAACGGGTTTATTTCTGGATTAATACCTGTATTTGTTGAAATATAATTAAATATTTGATGAATATTTTGACAAATAATTTCCATTAATCGTTCAGGTAGTATCTTTTTTGGATTAATAAAATCTTCACAATCAGATTTAGTCTTAGTTTTTTGATAAAGGATATTAATTTCTTCGCTATTCATAAAATAATCTTTAAAATTATTATTAATAATAACACTTTCAATTTTTTTAGCTTTACTATCATTATCAATATGAAAATCATCAGCTACTCATTGATGATATTTATTAGTACCAGTTTCTTTATCTTTCGCAATATCTTTTTCTGAAACTCAATCAAAAACCTGCTTATCAATACTTAAATTAGAATCATTAGTATATGTATACATTGATGAAGTTGATGTATTTCATTTAACATCTTTATTGTAATATCCATATAAATTATTTATTTTATTATCAAATAAATCAGTAGCTGAACTTTGAAATAGTAATAAAAAACTAACAAAAATAAAAGTAAAAAATACTAAAAATAGTTTTCCAACCGATTTTAGAGTGAAAGCAATTGCTAAACGTTGTTTAAATGGTCAATAACGAAAGGGGTATTTTAAAACTGAAATTAGTTTAGAACTTGAATTACTTGGTATATCATAAATTAATAATAATGGACTAACACGTAATTTTGTTTCCGATTGCATATAACTAATTACTATAAAAATAATAGGAATAATTATTAAGCTTACAATAAATACTATCCAACTAAAAAATAGTATTGGTAATGGCATAAAAAACCCAATGTTATTTAACGAATTAAATCATATTTGTAATCCTAGACTAATACCTAAACCAATAATACTAGAAATGAATGTTATCAAAAATATTAAAATTACAAAACTAATAGCAATATGAAAATTACTATAACCAAGAGCTTTTAATAATCCTATCTGTGGTTTTTGTAAATCAATTTCTTTTCTAACATATGACATAATGATAAAAATAATAACTAATAATACTACAAGAGTAATTGCCGTAAACATTATATTTTCCATTTTAAAACTCTCTAAAATTTGTCCTGAACGAATATCTTCACTATCACTGCTAATAATTGAACCAAAACTAAAACTAAAAGTTTTAATTAAAAGTTCTTCTAACTTACTAACAAAATAACTATCGTTATTGTTAACTCTTAATAAAAATATATTATTTAAATTAGTTCTAAATGTAGAATCTTTTATTAAATTATTAAACCATTGATTTGACATATAAACAGGACTTGTATTTTCAGATGTCGGATTAGGATTTGTTGCAGTACGACTACCAGTAATTCCCCAATAAGCATAGCCAAAACCAACAACTTTTAACTTTTCAACTTTATCAATAACTGTTATATAATCATTTAATTTAATATTATTAATACGTGCAAATTCAGGATTGATCACTATTTCTAATGGATTAATAGGTTTAATGCCTTCGGAAATATAAACTTCATTAATATTATTTCTTTTTGGAGCAAAATCAAAAGATTCACTTTTTTCTGAAGTATAAAATCCATTTTCTAATGAATAATAAATTTTTTTAAGAGAAATAACGTTTTCATAATCAAAAGTTTTAAAAAATGATTTAGCAAGTTCATAATGTTGCAAATTATAAATTTCATCATTTTTAACTTCGTTTTCTAAAATATCATTAAATAATATTCCTTGATAACTTAATCCTCAGTTTAACAAATAATTTTCAAAATCTTTATTAATTTCTACTCCCGAAGGAAGGGTAGGAAAACTATTATTTCTAAGATTATTTTCTTTAATTTCATCTATCTGTGCATAAATTTCTGATTCATGTAGATGACCTTCAAATTGTTTTTTGATAATTGTTTGGATTCTTGATGTTATAGTAGCAGTATCTTTATAATTATTTAATAATTGTAAATTAATACGATAGTCATATTTACCACTATTGTTTAATACTGTATAAAAACCCGATTCAGCTCTTGATGCTGTACTATAAAGCGCAGAAAGAGTAGAAATTACAATAACTAATAGTATTATAATACCTAAATATTGTAATAATCTTTTCTTGATTCCTCTTAAAACATTAACAAAAAGATTGCTCATTATAACTCCAATATTCTTATACAACTTAAAAACTGCTAATAGTATAATTTTATCATAATAAAATAATGCTAATTATATTTGAACTATATTAAAAAATAAAAATTTTAATATTATTATTAACTTCTAAACTTATTTACTTAACTACTTTTTTACATTTTTCTAAAATTGCAATTTTATTAAGGTCAGCAATACCAACATAAGGTAAGTTTCTCAATTTTTCATCGTAATCAAGACCATATCCCACTAAAAAATGATCAGGAACTTCAAAACCATATCAATCAGCTTCAATTTTAGCAACTCTTTTAGATTTCTTATCTAATAGAGTAATTATTTTTACCGATTTTGCTCCAAGTTCTTGTAAATGATCACGAATTTTAAATAACGAATTACCTGAATCAATAATATCTTCAACAATTAATAAATCACGATCCTTAACATTATTAATAATATCCATTCTTATTTTTGGTTTATTTACCGCCTTTGTTTGCCCTAAATATGACTCTAAATACATAAAATCAACCAAACAATCAATCTTAAGATTTAACATAAATTGTGATAAAAAAGGTAAACATCCTCTTAATATTCCTACTAAAATAATGGGCTCTTTATTATCTTTATAATAACTATTAACTGATTTTGCAAGTTCAATAATTTTATTATTAATTACATCAGTACTTAATAATATTTTTTCTACTAATTCATGTTTTTCCAACATTGTTTTTCTCCTTATTACTTTTTATATTATATTTACCAAATAAAAAAAGAAAATAAAACAAAACTTACACATTATTGAAAATATTAAAATAGTAAGTTTTGTTTTTTATTATAATAATTTAATTATTTCTTCTTAGGAACAACTGATATTGTATCATCATCAGTCCCTGAATTATTATCTTCCTTTTTATCATTTGATTCATTATCCTCTTTGGAAGGATTTTTACTATTTTTTTGCATTTCTTTTTGCATTTCTATTACTTCAATTGGTAATTTATTATATTTATCAATATATTCTATTTGTTCAGCAGTAATTGTTTCTAAAGTCATTAATGATTTAGCAATTAATTCTAATGTATCTTTATGTTTTTTAATTGTTGCTACTGCTTCAATATAACAAACATCTAATAATTTTTTAATTTCTCCATCAATTTTAGATGCAATATCATCAGAAAACTTATTTGCTGCAAAAGGTGAATACTCATTACGTGGACTTTCAAATTGAACTAATCCTAATTCAGATGACATTCCATATTCAGTTATCATTTTTCTGGCAATATTTGTTGCTTTTTCTAAATCATCATGAGCACCAGTAGTAATATTTGCATTACCAAACATAATTTCTTCTGAAGCGCGACCACCTAAATAACCAGTAATAGTTGCTCTTAAATGTACTTTTGAATAAAACATAGTATCTTCTTTAGGAGTCATAATAGTATATCCACCTGCTTGTCCACGTGGTATTATTGTAACTTTTTGAACTTTAGAAGCATATTCTAGTTTTAAACCAATAAGAGCATGTCCAGCTTCGTGATATGATACTATTTTTTTATCCATATCAGTAATTACTCTTGAAGTTTTAGCAGGTCCACCAACAACTCTATCAATAGCTTCATCAATTTCTACTAAACCAATAACTGTTTTATTATGACGAACAGCTAACAACGTTGCTTCATTTAATACATTTTCTAATTGTGCACCACTAAATCCTGGCGTTCGCTCTGCTATTCTTTGAAAATTAACTTTTGGCGAAATATTTTTATTACGAGCATGTAATCGTAAAATTGCTTCACGTTCTTTAATATCAGGTCAACTTAAAGAAATTTGACGATCAAATCTACCTGGACGTAATAACGCTTCATCAAGTACATCAGCACGGTTAGTGGCAGCCATAATAATAACTCCCAAGTTAGTTTCAAATCCATCCATTTCAACTAATAATTGGTTTAAAGTTTGTTCATTAGTTGCAGTTGAAGCTGAGGCACGTTTTCTTCCTACTGCATCAATTTCATCAATAAAAATAATACAAGGAGCACTTTTTTTAGCAGTAGTAAACATTTCTCTAATTCTTGAAGCTCCAACTCCAACAAAAACTTCTTCAAATTCAGAACCAGAAATTGAAAAGAAAGGAACACCTGCTTCACCAGCAACTGCTTTTGCTAATAAAGTCTTACCAGTACCAGGCGGTCCTACAAGAAGAACTCCTTTTGGCACTCTTGCACCCATTTGTGCATATTTTTGTGGAAACTTTAAAAAATGAACAACTTCTTCTAATTCCAATTTTTCTTCTTTAATACCAGCAACATCAGTAAATCTAGTATCTGATGTTCTAATCTTAGCACGACTTTTTCCCATTGAAAAAGGACTCATGCCACCACCGGCACCCATTTTATTCATTTTAGAAAATAATCAAAATGAACCACCAACTAATAGTAATGTTGGAAACATACTAATTAAAAATGTTTTTCAAAACGGAACTAATTCACTAATAATTGTGGGGTTAATATCAAAGCCTTTACCCTCTTTATCTTTTCTGAATAATTTTTCAATAACATCATGATAAAAACCACCTGTAGCAGTTCCAGAAACTGTCGCTTCAAATCGTTTTACCTTACCATTAATTCCTAAAAAACCTGTAATATAAGTAGTATGATCAAAAAATTGAACTTGTACTCCATCAATTTTACTAACAGTGTCACTACTATTGCCAGGGAGTTTACCATCTCTAAGTAATGTTTCTAATTGAAATTGATCTAAAGTTAAAGCATTACCTCTTAAAAAATATCACAATAAAATTCCAACAAATACTAAAAAAGCAACGAATAGTGCAACAATCATTCAATTAATTTTAATTCGCGTTTTCATTATTTTTTCACCTACGTTTAATTTCTAATTTATTTTCTTAAATAATACCATAATATTTTAGCACATACAAATTAGGTTTCTCACTAATATTGTTTTTATTTACTGATAATTTTGGAATTGCCACTACTTTTCCGCTTGAATTTATGATTACTGGTCATATAAGACGTTCACGATATGGAATTTTATTATCAATAAATAAACGATTAATTTTTTTTGTACCAAATGGTGTCTCAATTTCTTCTTCACCATTATTAGTTCTAATTGTTAATGGAAAATCTGATTTATTAATATATAAAGCTTGAAATTCACCACCTGTTGGTTCAGTTTTAGAAATAGTAATTTCCTTAAAATTATAGTTATTTATTTTAGAAATTTTATAACTAAATTGTTTTGGTTCATTTTTTTCACTAATATATGCAAAATTATATTCTTTAATAACTCAAGTATTTTCAGAAATACAAATAGTAATATTTGGTTTACTAGATTTAGTTAAAACTCTAACTATTTCTTTAATTTTAGCCTTTTTTAAAGATAAAACTAATTCTTCATCATATTGGCTTAAAAATTCATAGATAATCATTTGTTGTAATTTAAATTCATATTTTTTAAATTCATTAATAGCAAGCACATCATCATTAATAATGGTATTATAAATTACTTCAAGTTCATCTTTCAGTAACTCTTGTTCACTATTTAATTCTTTAATTTCACTTAACATTAAATTAATATCAAAATCAGTAAGTTTATTAATTTGTTGTTGTCTAATTCGATTTCTTTCATAAATAATTAATTCATTTGTTTCATCAAATCCATATTTAATATGATACAAAGTTAAATAGTCAATAATATCTTCTTTTTTTAATTCTAACATTGGACGATAAACCGATAAAGATTTATATGTTGTTTTAAATTTTAATCCATAATAAGAAACTATTGCCTTGCGTTGTTTTTGAATAATATATGTTTCAAGTAAATCGTAAATATGATGTGCTACAACAAGATTATAAACTTGATATTTTTGAGCAATTTCATTAAAAAAATCATATCTAAGTACACGTGCTTGACTTTGAAAATTTTGTTTTTTATTGTATTCCTCTTCTTTAATATTTTTTACTTCTAAAGTTATTTTATTATTTGTACAATATTCTCGAACAATTTGCTCATCAACATTACTACTTCAACGTTTATGATAATTAACATGACAAACAATAATTTTAAACTCATTACGTACTAAATTATCTAATAAAAACATACTATCTGGACCACCTGATACAGCTAATAAGTAAGTTATTTTTTTATTAAGTTTATTTAATCAATTAATATTCATTTTAAACACCTAACCTTACACTTATATTAAGATTATTTATATCACTTTGCTATTTCATCAATATAAGTATTATTTTCATTATGACAAATCAATGGTGGCAAAACAATCATTCCTTCTTTCGCTAAAAATCCTGCTTCAATTAAAAAAACATTGGCAGCCTGATTAATTTTAGGATAAACTATTTGTAATTTTTTAGGTGTAATTTGATATTTTTTTAATAAAAGCAGTGTTTCGTTTATTCTTTCTACACTATTTATCATAACCAATCGCCCTTTGTCTTTTAATAATTTACTTGCGCTAGCAATAATCTCCTCTAAATTAATATATACTTCATGTCTTGCTGCAATTTTTAAAGGTTGTGCTTTTACTTTGCTTTTATCTCATAAAGGAAAAAAAGGTGGATTACATACAATTAAATCAACTTTTTCTTTTTCTCTTTGAGCATAAATTTTTATGTCTTCATGAACAATGACAATTCTTTTTTCTAAATTATTAAGTTTTATATTTTCTAAAGCAAGTTCAACAGCTGGCTCTTGAATTTCAATACCAATTACTTTTCCTTGAAATTTTGCCGCTAAAATTATTGGAATAACAGCATTATTAGTTCCAAAATCAATTATTGTTTTAGTACTGGGTTTTATTTTAATAAAATTACTTAATAAAATAGTATCCAAAGAAACACAAAACATATCTTTTCTTTGAATAAGCTTAATTTTTTTATCATCTTGATTTAAAATTAAAATTTTTTTTGTACTTTCCATAGTTTAATTATCACTTACCTTAATAAGAAAAGAATTTATTAATAAATTTAAGTTAACATTAAATTTTAATTTAGTAATTGTAAATGAAATTTGTTCTAAAATATAGGCTATGTTTTTTAAATTACTATTTTTTCATAAATTAACTAAACTTTCAATAAAAAAATTATTAAAATCATACTTTTTAAATAAAAGAAAAGTTAATTTATTAAAAACTACTAAATTAAAAAATCTAAAAAAGTAAATAATTTCTTCTTTTAAACTAATTATTTTTTTATTCAAAAGTTGATTGTTAACTTTTTTATCATTATCATTAATAATAAATTGTTTAATAATTTCAATATATTTTTTTAATTTAAGTTTACTGCTTTCATCTGTCAAAAAAGTAGTATTTGAAAATATTTTTAAAATTAATAATTGTTCATCATCATAATCGTTACTAACAAATATATCATTTTCTTTTGAACAATTTATCAATTGACAACGAGATTTAATAGTAGGGAGTATTTGATTAATATTAGTGGTAGTAAAAATTACATAAATATTTTTAGATAATTCTTCTAAAGTTTTAAGCATAACATTTGAGGCTGAAGTTGAAGAAAATTCAATTTGATTTATTAAATAAATTTTATTAGCATCTTTTTCTAAATTAGTTTTAGAAAAATCATTAATAATTTCTAAAACAATATTTTTATTCATAATATTATTTTTACTAAAATCAAATTTTTTAAAATCAAAATAACTATTAGTTTTAATTTTAAAACAATTTTGACACATATTTTCTTCAGTACATTTTTTTAATTGATTATTATTTTTACAAACAATTTTTTTTATTAACTTATTACTAACATTTATATTTAATATTTTATTTTTCGAATACAATAAAATTACCTGTGGAATATTTTCCATTGCAAAAATAGAAAAATTTTCTGATTCTTCATTTTCAAATAAAATTACATTATTTTCCTTCATTAGATCCTCTAATTTTAATTTTTTTTTCTTTAAAACCTTTTTCTTCAACTAAATTTATGATTAGTTCATAAACACTATTAAAAACTTTTTTTTCTGATAAATTAGCATTTATTGTATGAACGCGATTTGGATTACTAATAGCAATTTTTTTATAACCATTATATACTTTTTGATGAAATTCTAATGTTTCTTCATCTAATCTATTCAATTTTTCACTTTTTCTTAATAAAATTCGTTGTAAACCTATTTCTGGTTTAATATCAAATAAAACTGTCAAATCAGGTTGATAATCTTCAAAAATAAGCTTTTGAATAAGATTTATTTTATCAATATCTAAATTTCTAGCATAACCCTGATATGCTAAAGTTGAGTCAGAAAAACGATCAGAAATAATGATTTTATTACTGTTTTTATTTGGCAGAATTTTTTCAATTAAATGTTGTCTTCTAGCTGCAATATAAAGCAAAACTTCTGTTCATGGATCCATTAATGTATTTTCTTTATTTAAAATAACTTGTCTTATTTGTTCAGAAATTTCGCTACCACCTGGTTCTCTCGTAATAATAACATCAAAACCATCTTGTTTTAATTGTTCTTTAATCATTTTTAAAACTGTAGTTTTACCTGCACCTTCTGGCCCTTCAAAGGTAATAAATAACATTTTTCTACCTCTTTCTATGCTAAAATTACTAAACTTTTCTAAAACTTGCCAGCAATATTTTTTTCTTTTTCATCTATTTGTTTTAATGCTTTATTTAGTTCTGTTTGTAGCATATCATTAATACTTGAATAATCATTTTCTGCTTCTTTTAATAATCCTTCAATATTAATTGAAACTAGTTTACGTCCACCTGTTATAATAATTTTAACTAAACCATCAATATCAGAAAAAGTAAATTCTTCTTTTTTAAATTTTGTTAACTGTCCTTGAATTGCTTGTGCTTGTGCTAACATTCTTTTCATATCCATATTTTTCACCTCATATTTTTATATTTCTTCAATTTCAGTAAATATTTTTTTTATAAAATTTAAAGTCGGATCTCTATCTACATTGGTAAATGACTCAATTACAGGTTTTGATATTACAATATCTACTGGTTTTGGTAATATTTTTTTTGTTAGTAACTCTTGATATTTTTTTCTTGTTTCCTGTCATTGATTTTTATCAAGGGCATAAATCATATATTCATTTTCTAATAAAATATTTAAAAATTCTCTATGTTCTTTACTTAAAAAACTTTGATTTATTAAATCAGATTGAATAATATTTTTGGTAATAATAATAATGCCATTAGTAGATGCTGCCGCAATAATAGTATTTATATAAACTTTAATTATGTTTCTAAATTTATTATCATTAATAAATTTAGAAATATTTTTTCACTTTTCACTAACTTCTTTTCTAATATTTTTATCAGCTTGTAAAATTAAATTAATGGCTTTATCAATTATCTCATCATTTTTTAAATTTTTCACAGTTGGTACATTAAAAATTTCTTTTTCTTTAATACTAGTATTTTCTTCTTTTACTAAAATTGAAGTTAATTCTTCATTATTTTTATCTATTTCGCTTTTTTTTAAAATTTTTGTTATTTCATCTTTACTATTTAAATTTATACTTTTATTTTCGATATTCATAATAGATATTTTTGTTTTTTCTAAATAATTTAATGAATATTTATTCTCAAAATTTTTAATTAAATTTAATATTTTTAGTATTAATGTTGGTTTTAAATCATCAACATCTTCTTGAATTAAAATGTCATTAAATGAATTCAAAATTAAAAGTAAATCAGATTTTACTACTTCAGAAAAAATATTTACTTGTTGAATATTTATCATTTTAAGTAATTCTGTTTTTTTAGTAATAGCATAAATTAATATTTCTTCAAGAATGTAAATAAAATCAATAATATTTTTTTTATATTGAATAGTATATTCATCAAATAATGTTAATTGTTTTATTACTTGCTCAATATTACAATTAAATATATTAATTAAAAATAATATTTTATTTTTTGTTGATAAAACAGAAAATATTTTTTCAACATTTTTAAGTGTTATATTATTACCATAATTAAATGTTTTTTCTAAATAATTTAAACCATCACGTAAAGATCCTTCGCTCAATATTGCTAATTCCTCTACTGCTTCAACCTCAAAATTAATTTTTTCTTTTGTTAAAACATCAATAAAATGTTTTTTAGTTTCATTTACATTAATTTTTTTAAATTCAAATCATAAACAACGAGAAATTATAGTTGGAATTACTTTATATGGTTCTGTTGTTGCTAAAATAAAAATAATATGTTGTGGTGGTTCTTCTAAGGTTTTTAATAATGCGTTAAAAGCAGAAGTTGTTAACATATGAACTTCATCAATAATATAAACTTTATATTTAAAATTCATCGGTAATAAGTTAATATTATCTCTAATACTTCTTATTTCATCAACACCATTATTGGAAGCACCATCAATTTCTAAAATATCAATACAATTATTTGAACTAATGTTTATACAATTTTCACAAGTATTACATGCATCTCCATCAATGTTATTTTGACAGTTAATTGCTTTAGCAAATATTTTAGCCGTTGATGTTTTTCCTGTACCTTTTGAGCCTGAAAATAAATAAGCATGATTAAAACTATTATTTAAAATAGAATTTTTTAATATTCTTACAATATTATCCTGACTAATTATTTCTGAAAAAGAATTTGGTCGATACTTTCTATAAAAAGATTTATGTTTCATTTAAATCACCTATATTTATCCTAACAATTTTTTATAAAATTTGTTATAAAAACAATTATTATAAATTACGAATTTCTCCAAAAAAACTTTGTAACATTTCTTTACTATCTAAGTTTAAAGAATAAGTATATTCACTACGATGATTAAATCTTTTATCTAATGTTAAATTATAGAGTGATTCAACGCATCCAAACTTACTATCTTTTAAAGCAAAAACAATATGTTTTATTCTTGTTTGTAACAAAGCCCCTACACACATTAAACATGGTTCTAATGTTGTATAAATAGTACAATTTAATAAACGTCAATTATTAATTTTTTTACATGCTTTTTTTATTGCAATAATTTCCGCATGTTGAGTTGGATCTTTGTCTTTTTCCTTTTTGTTAAATCCTCTACCAATAATATTATCATTTTCATCAACAATAATTGCACCAATTGGAACATCACCATTAATAGCAGCTTTTTTAGCAAGCTTTAAGGCAATTTCCATATAATTTTGTTTTTTCATTTAAAGAAACCTCTTTTTTATTTTTCAAAATAAAACCACCGCACACAATCCTAATCCTTATGGTTGCTACCTTTCGGTCCTGACCCGGTTCGAATGTAATTGTTGCAGTGGCATTATTAATTATAACAATTTTTTTATAAAAAAATACATTTTTTTTAATAGACTTCTTGCAAAACCTATCTATTAAAAATTTAATTTTTAAAATAAAATTAAAAATAAAATTAAAAATAAAAAAGATAGGTAATCTATGGACATATTCCGTAATTAAATTTAATTAATTGTCAATAAAATTGTTTTAAAACTATTTAGTGTTATTGAATATAGAAATAAATATTTTTTGAAAAAATAGTTTAAAAAATGAGTTTACATTTTAAACAAAAAATTGTTAATAATATTTTTATATTAACTCGATAAAAATTTAAATTTTAAAAAAATATTTTTAATATTTTTTTTATTTTAATGGTTTTATTTTATTAAAAATTTCACAAAGTAAGTTAAATCTTAAGTACATAAGTCTAAATTTAGATTTTCTACATTTATTTACTAAAATTTTGAATCTTTTCAATCAAGCAAAGCCATGTTCAACTTTAATTCTAATTTTAGATACAATCTTATTGTATTTTCTTTCTTGTTTAGTTAATTTTTTATTTTTAGTTCTTTTAATTGGTATTATTGTATTTTTATAAATATTTTGTAAACCTTGATATCCTAAATCACCAATAATTATTGTTTTTTCTGAAAATTCAAGATTTGAATTTTTTAATATTTGAAAATCATGCACTTTACCATTATCAGCAAAAATATCAACAATTTTTTTATTAAAAAAATCATATACAATTTGAAATTTTATAGAATACATTCAACTTTTACCAGAAAAATATTCTAACTGTAGTTTTTTTTAGTTGGTCTTTCAATTTCAATCTCAGTTGAATCAATTAAATAAAATTGAAATTCATTTGAATTTTCTTGTTTTTTATCAATTTTTAATTTATATCTTTCTTTTAAAAATTGGTAATCTTTGTGGTTACTAAGTTTATTTTCTACTCAAGTAATATTTCGAAAACAACTTGATGGGCTCATTTTAGATTTAATACTCATTTGAAAAAAAGTATAATATTCTTTTCAGTATAATAAAGTCATCATTAATCTTTCTTCTACTGAAAGTTTATTTTTTCGACCTTTATTTTTTTCTAATTTTTCTATTTCAATTAATTTTTCTAACATTTCATTAAAATGAAAACGTTTTATACCAAAATATCTATAAAATTCTTCATTTTTTAATTTTTTTAAATTTTCAAAAATCATTTTTATCAACACTTTTCTAAATTTATTGTTAATAACAAAATTATAAAATAAATTTTAAAATTATTAATTGACTTTTAAAAAATTTAATTACGGAATATGTCTTATGATGTTTGATAAATTAAAAACTATTAACAATCCAGAATTATTAAGATTAACTGGTATAAATGATATTATTTTTAATAAAATTCTAGAAATTTTAAAGACAGAAGAAGTAAAAAAGTTTAAAAATGGTGGTACACCTAATAAATTATCATTAGAAAATCGTTTATTAATGACTTTAGAATATTGAAGAGAGTATCGAACTTATTTTCATATTGCTAAAAGTTATGGAATTAGTGAAAGTAGTTGCTATAGCAATATCAAGTGAATAGAAAATACTTTAATAAAACATCCTGATTTTCAACAACTTGATGGGCAAAAATCACTGTTAAATAATAATTTTAAAGATAAAACAGTTATCATTGATGTGACTGAAAGTACTATTCAACGCCGAAAAAAAGTCAAAAACAATATTATTCAGGAAAAAAGAAAAAACATACAATAAAAACTCAAGTCATAATTGAAAAAGATAGTAAAAAAATTATAAGTTCTTATTTTTCTTATGGTAAAAATCATGATTTTAAAATTTTAAAAAATTCAAAAACGAAATTTTTATCAGAAACAACTATTTTAGTAGATTTAGGATATCAAGGTATACAAAACATACATAAAAATGTCTTATTACCTAAACGAAAATCAAAGAAAAACCCTTTAACTAAAGAAGAAAAGAAAAATAATAAGGCTATTTCAAAAATGAGAGTTGTTATTGAACATGTTTTTGCGATTCTTAAAAAATTTAAAATTATTAGTGAAAAATATCGAAATAGAAGAAAAAAATTTGCATTAAGATTTAATTTAATAGCTTCAATTTATAATTTACAATTATTAATTTAAATATATTTGATAATTTAATATTTTATTTTTTTATTTGAAATAATAATTTTTGTTGTATTTTAATGACAAAAAATAAAAAATATTTTGAACAATAATTTTTAAAAAATATTAAAAGTGTTATTAAAATAAATTTTTAAACTTAAAAAATGTGATTAATATCATAGTTTTGCAAGAAGTCTAATTTATAATGTTTCACGTGAAACATTATAAATTAAATAGTTTTTAAATTATTCATATAAGGTTGTAAAACAATAGGTATATTTACAACATTATCTTCTTCAACATAAAAATTTTCTAAAATTGCTGCAACAACTCGATCAATAGCTAATCCCGATCCATTTAGTGTATGTGGAACTATTTTCTTATTATCTTGACTAACTCTAGTTTCCATTCTTCTTGCTTGAAAATCTTCACAATTACTACATGAAGAAACTTCACGATAACACATTTGAGAAGGTAATCATAATTCTAAATCATAAGTTTTAGCAGCACTAAAACCAATATCACCACTACATAAATTAATAACTCTATAAGGAATATCTAATTTTTGTAAAATTAATTCAGCATTATTAGTTAACTCTTCAAGGGCATCATAAGATTTTTCAGGATCAACAATTTGAACTAATTCTACTTTATTAAATTGATGTAATCTAATTATTCCTCTTGTATCTCTACCAGCAGAACCCACTTCTGAACGAAAACATGGTGTATAAGCACACATTTTTATTGGTAATTCAGAAAAATTAATAATTTCATTACGATAAATATTTGTTAAAGGAACTTCTGCTGTTGGAATTAAATACTGTTCGTTATTTAATTGAAATAAATCATCTTTAAATTTAGGAAGTTGCCCTGTACCAAATAAGTTTTCTTTATTAATAATTAATGGTGGTAAAAATTCAGAATAACCATTTTTTAAATGAGAATCAATCATAAAATTCATTAATGCTCTAACTAATAAAGCACCTTTATTTTTATACATAATAAATCTAGTACCACTTAATTTAGTTGCTTTTGAAAAATCAATTATATTTAACTTTTCAGCAATTTCTCAGTGTGGTTTACTATTTTTTTTAATAACTTTCCCTCATTTTCTAACTTCTTGATTATTAGTTTCATCGTTTCCTTGTGGAACTGAAAAATGTGGTATATTAGGAATTACTAACTGTAATTCATATATTTTATCTTCTAAATCTACAATTTTTAAATTATTTTTTATAATTTTTTCTTTTAAAATAATCATATCATCTTTAATTTTTTTTATTTGATCATTTTTTTTATTTTTTAATAATTCACCAATTTGTTTAGACTGCTTATTTCTTGTTTCTTCTAATTTTTGATTTTTTGTTTTTAAAGTTCTTATTTCTAAATCTAAATTAAAAATTTTATTTATTTCATTTTTATAACTTTGGCCCCTTGTTTCTATTTTATTATTAGTTTTTTCCAAATTATTACGTATTTTTTCTATATCAATCATTTTAGCACCTCTTAAATTAATCAATAAAAATAGTTTTTTCTTTAGTGATTGGGATTGTTACAATTGAAGAAATTGCATCATCTTCTGTTTTAAATCTAATTAATTTAACACCTATAGTATTTCTACTTGTAGTTCTTATATCTTCTAAAGAAAATCTAATAACTGTACCTTTTAAAGTCATAATTAATAAATCATTACTATTATTAGTGTTATTTATTGAATTTATACCAATTAATTTTCCTGTTTTTTGAGCTAATTTCATAGAAATTACACCCTTACCACCACGATTTGCTAAACGATATTCTTCAAATCGTGATATTTTTCCATAACCTTTCTCACTAATAGAGACAACTAAATCACCATCTTGATTAGAACACATTCCAATTACATGAGTACCTTTTGTATCTATTCCTTTTACTCCGCTGGCTATTCTTGACATTACTCTAACTTGATTTTCATTGATTCTAACTGCTCGTCCATTAGCCACAGCAATAATTATTTCATTATTACCTGTAGTTTTCAGAACATCTACTAATTGATCATTTGAACGCAATTTAATAGCTATCTTACCATTTTGGTAAATAGATTTAAATTGATCTAAAGTTGAACGTTTAATAATTCCTTTTTTAGTAACAAAAAATAAATTAGCATTTATATCATAATCTTCTGATATAGCAATTATTGTTTTAATAGTCTCATTTTTTTCTGTTGCTATTAAATTAACAATTGGTGTTCCTTTAGCTGTTCTTGAATAATTTGGTACCTTATGAGCACGAATTCGATAAACTTTTCCTTTATTACTAAATATTAACAAATCAGAATGAGTTGAAGTAATTAAAACTTTATCAATATCATCAGTATTAATATCAGTGCCACCAGCACCTTTAACACCAACACCACCACGATGTTGAGTTCTATATGTATCTAAAGGTAAACGTTTAATATAACCACTTTTTGAAAGCGTTATAACCACCTGTTCTTCTTTAATTAAAGCTTCATCAATAATTTCACCTTCATAATTTTCAATAATTTCAGTTCTTCTATCATCACCATAATTTTCTTTAATTGTTGTTAACTGAGAAATCATTAATTCTATTTGCTTAGAAGGTTCATTAATTAAAGTTCTTAATCGAATAATTTCTTCATTAATAAATGATAATTCATTATTTAATTTTTCTTGTTCTAAATCTGTTAAACGTTGCAGTTTCATTTCTAAAATAGCTTTAGCTTGTTTTTCAGAAAATTCAAATTTATTCTGTAAATTAGTTAATGCTTCTTCTGTTTTCTTTGATTCCTTAATTATTTTAATAATTTCATCAATATTTTGTAATGCTTTAACAAGACCAAAAATAATATGATATTGATGTTCATATTTTTTTAATTCAAAATTAGACTTATTAAGAATAATTTCAATTTGATGTTCAATATAAATTTCAATCATTTCTTTTAAATTCATTACTTTAGGTTGTTTATTATGTAATGCTAATAAATTTATTGTGAATGTTGTTTGTAATGAAGTAAATTTATATAGTTGATTTAAAATAAGTTCAGCATAATCAATATTTTTAATTTCTAATACTAATCTTATTCCTTCACGATTAGATTCATCTCGCAAATCAGTTATATAATTTACTTTTTTTTCTTGAACTGCTTTAACTATATTATTTATTAAATTAGTTTTATTAGTTTGATAAGGTATTTCTTCAACAATAATTGCAGGTTTACCATTTGATAATTTTTCAACTTTAGTTTTACTACGAACTGTTATTGTTGATCTTCCGTTTAAATAAGCATTTTTAAATGAATTTACGCCTAAAATCATTGCACCTGTAGGAAAATCAGGTCCTTTAACAATATCTAATATTTCCATAATATCACAATCAGGATTGTGAGCTACAAAAATAATTGCATCAACTATTTCTCTTAAGTTATGTGGTGGAATACTTGTTGCCATTCCAACAGCAATACCTGTTGTTCCATTAACTAATAAATTAGGAAAATAAGCTGGTAAAACACTAGGCTCTTTTTCAGCACCATCATAATTTTCAACAAAAGTAACTGTATTTTTATTTAAATCTTTAACCAACTCTCCTGCCATTTTACTCATTCTAACTTCAGTATATCTCATAGCAGCAGCACTATCACCATCAATTGAACCAAAATTACCTTGGCCATCAGCTAAAGGATAACGATAATTAAATTCTTGTGCCATTCTTACCATTGTTTCATAAACTGCAATATCACCATGAGGATGAAATTTTCCAATACATTCTCCAACAATACGTGCTGCTTTTTTATAAGGTTTATCATATGTCATACCTAAAATTGCTAAAGAATATAAAATTCGACGATGTACTGGTTTCAATCCATCTCTTGCATCTGGTAAAGCTCTTGAAACAATAACTGACATTGAATATTCTAAAAAACTAGTTCTCATTTCATCAGATATATTACGAACATATTTATTAGAAATAAATGTTTCATTTTTTTTAGTTATTTCGCTCATATATAAACTCCTAATTTTATTTTATTAACTTTTAAGCATCAATGTTTTTTACATATTTAGCATTTTCTTGAATAAATTCTTTTCGTGGAAATACATCTTTCCCCATCAATATTGAAAAAGTTTCATCTGCTTCTGAAGCATCATCAATACTTACTTGTAATAAAATTCTATGTTGTGGATCCATAGTTGTTTCTCATAATTGTGTGGCATTCATTTCTCCTAAACCTTTATAACGTTGAATGTTAAAATTAGTTCCATTAAAATTATCTTTAATTTCTTGCAATTCTTGATCATTATATGCATATTTAACAAATTTACCACTATAAAATTTATATAAAGGAGGCTGAGCTATATATATATAACCAGCATCAATTAAGGGACGCATGTAACGATAAAAAAATGTTAATAATAATGTTTTAATATGTGAACCGTCAACATCAGCATCAGTCATAATAATAATTTTATGATAACGTAATTTAGTAATATTAAATTCTTTACCAACACCACAACCAAAGGAAATAATAAGATTATTTATTTCTTCGTCAGAAAAAACTTTTAAAAGTCGTGCTTTTTCAACATTAATTATTTTCCCTCTTAATGGTAAAATTGCTTGAATTTCTCTACTTCTTCCCAACTTTGCAGTTCCACCAGCTGACTCACCTTCGACAAGAAAAACTTCTGTTTTAATTGGATCTTTAGAAGAACAATCTGCTAATTTACCTGGTAAATTAGAAAATTGTAAAGGATTTTTTCTCGAAGTCATAATATTCTCACGTGCTTTTTTAGATGCTAAACGTGCACTTACTGATAAAATAACTTTGTTAATAATAATTTTTGCTTCAGCAGGGTTTTCCAATAAAAATTTATTAATTATTTTTCCAGTTACATTAGAAACAATTTTTCTAACTTCAGAATTACCAAGTTTTGTTTTAGTTTGCCCTTCATATTGTGGATTAGGATGTTGAACTGAAATAATTGCTAAAATTCCTTCTTTAACATCATCACCAGTAAATGTTTCATCATTATTTTTTAAAAGATTATTTTTTTTCGCATAAGAATTCAATTCTCTTGTTAATGCTAAACGAAAACCATCTTCATGTGTTCCACCTTCAGGTGTATTAATATTATTACAAAATGAAAATATTTGAGATTCTTCACTTTCATTATATTGAAAAGCTATTTCTGTGTTTATACCATTTATTTCAAACTCTCCATAAATAATTTCATGTTTTAAAGGTTCAAATTTATTATTTAAAAAGGCAACATATTCTTTAATGCCCCCTTCATAACAAAAAGTTTCTTCTTTATTTTCACGTTCATCAATAACTTGAATAGTTAAACCTTTATTTAAAAAAGCAAGTTGTCTTAACCTTGTTTTAATTATTATAAAACTAAAATTTACAGTTTCAGTAAAAATACTTTCATCAGGTTTAAATAAAACAGTTGTTCCTTTTTTATCACTTTGTCCAATAACTGCCAATGGTAATTCTGGTTTACCACCTTCAATATATTTTTGAAAAAAAATATTACCATCACGGTAAATAGTAACTTCCAAATACTTACTTAAAGCATTTACTACTGAAGCACCAACACCATGCAAACCACCTGATACTTTATAAGAACCATTATCAAATTTTCCACCAGCATGTAATGTAGTAAAAACCGTTTCTACTGTTGAAATATTAGTCTTTGGATGTATATCAGTAGGAATACCTCGACCATTATCTTTTACTAATATTTCATTATTTTTAGTAATAGTTACAGAAATTTTTGTACAAAAACCGGCAATAACTTCATCAACAGCATTATCAACTATTTCTCAAACTAAGTGATGTAATCCTCTTTCTGCAGTGGAACCAATATACATTCCAGGTCGTTTTCTAACTGCTTCTAGTCCTTCTAAAACTTGAATTGAGTTAGCATTATAATCATTTGGAGTCCTTGTGCTCACTATTTTCACTCTCTTTCATCATTAAATATTTTCATTAATTTAATAATGAAAATATTTAAAATTTCAAAAATAAATTCAAAAAAAAGACTTTTTATTCTTTAAAATAAGCATATTATTTTACATTTTATGTATAAATTATACATTTTTTTTGATTTAAAACAACATAATTTTTTTAAAAGAAAAATTAAAAAATCTTTATTCAAAAATAATAAATTACTTTTTTAAAAATATTTAACAAAAAATCTATTTAAAATTTTCTATTAAATTAATAATACTATTTGCCATTTGTTGATGAAATCACATACCTGGATGAAACTCATCAAAATAAAAATATTTATTTAAATTACTTTCATTAACTCCAGAATTAAAAACTGGTTTATAAGAATATTTTGTTTCTTTAGACATCATTTTACAAATTGTAGCACTAGTTTCAACAATTCCATCTGGAATTTTATTTTTAAAATTATTCATATCAAGTTGCTAATTCTCTTGAAAGAAAAAAAGGTGTAATAATATTTTTATAAATTATTTTCATTTCTAATATCATTTTTTTTCATCGTTTTTGATATTCAATACATGTTTTACGTGCTATTTGTATTTTTTGTTGATTATTATGTAATATCTTTTTAATTTTTGGTGTTAATGTTAAGTTAGGAACATCACTAATAATAATTTTATTTGCACCATTTTTAATTAATAATTTTATTGCTTTTTTTCTTCATTTATTACATTATTAATCTTACTGTTAATAATAATAGGATCTGTTTTATTCATTAAATTACCAATATCATTAGCTCCCATTTCTATTCAAATAACATCTTTTTTTTTTGTAAAGAATGTTGTAGTAACAAGATTTGTGTTTGATGAGACAAATCAAAAGTTTTAATAATATCTAAATTATTATCACTGCTATCAGCAACTTCTCCTCCATAAGCATAATTATTACCCAAACTTTGAAATGTTTTACCATTGATGTTAAATAATCACCCAGGTTTAAAATTAATATTTAATTTTTCAGCAATTAATTGTGAAGCTACTTTATTATTAATTCAACAATTATTATAATAAGGTTTATCTAATTGAAAATGTTTAAATTTACTATTACTATTTTCTAAATATTGATTTTGTGCAAATGTTCCTGCACCAGTATCTGATAAACTATCTCCTAAAACATAAAATTCACTAATACTATCTTGCTTATTTTTACAAGCAATTATATTTAAATTAGTAAAAATTAAAATAGGAAACATACTTAACAATTGTAATTTCTTCTTCATTATTTTTTACCTTTTCTTAGCTTATTAATTAAAAATAACTATTTTAGTTATATCATATTATTTTTCTCCAATTGGTAAAACTAGTTGTAATAACCCAGTTTCTTCTTCACTATCAATAATTGTATAATTTTTTGGTCAAGAAATTTTCAAATTTACTTTTTTACATTTATTAAAAGATTTTAAAGCATTAATAATTAATTTTGAATTAAAAACTACTTTTATTTCTTCTTTTAAACTTTTAGATTTCACCATATGAAATTTTTTAAATTGTTCAATTACTTCACCTATACTATCATTATTAGATAAACAATTAATTTTAAAATCATTTTTTTCCACATTGATTCAAAATTGAATCATAGGTGAAGTATCTTTTTTTGCTAAAATTATTGATAATTCAATAATTTTTAAAAATTCTCTAACGTTATTAATTTCAATAATATTTTTTTCTTTTTCTATAATATTTTTAATAATATCATCCGTATTTGGATAAGTACCTTCAATCATTCGTGTTTGAAATAAAAAATTTTCAATTTCAATAATTAAATTATAATCATTTTCAAAATAAAAATTTATATTTGAATTTAAATCACTAGTAATTTTATCAATTTCATTTAATAAATGAACTGGAATATTAAACTCTTTATTACTAAATTCTAATTTTTCTTCAAAAGAAAATCACTTTTTTGCTAAACAATATCCATCAGTTGCTGTAACAAATAACTTTTGATCATTAAATTTAAAATTAATTCCACTTAATGCTGGTTTATTATTGTTTGTATTTGTTGCAAAAGCAATTTGTTCATTTATATTTTGTAACAAACTTTTATTAAAAGATACTTTATTTTTAATATTTTTATTAAAGTTAATTTTTGGAAATTTTTCAATTGTCAACGTACTTAGTTTGAAGATAAAATCATTATTATCATTTTTAAAATTACTAATGATTAAGTTATTAATTTTAAGTTCAAATAAAATTCATTCATCTTCTAATTTACTAAAAATATCATAAATAATTTTAGTATTAATTAATACTAAACCAATATTTAATATTTTTAAATATTTTTCATTATTATTTAGTTCATATTTTAATGATAAATTACCATTAGATGCGGTTAAAATTATTTTTTCTTTTTCAACTTCTAATAAAAAACAAGATAATTCTTCATAATTGTTATTAGAAATTGTTATTTTTATTATTTTTTTTATTATTTTGAATAATATAGAACTTTTGATTTCGATTTTCATAAATATCTCCCATTTTTAAACATTAATAATTAATTATATATTATATATATTAATTACTATTATTTATTTAATTATTAATAATATTACAATGTGGATTAATGTGAATAACTAATTTTAACTTATAAAATCAGTAAAAAATCAGGATTTTATATGTTAATAATTTATGATTAAAATAGTGGATTAATTGTGTTTTAAACATTCACGTGATAATCTTTCAATATTTTTTTTAAATTCATAATTAGTTTCAATATTTTTTTTAATTTTGTTATAAGCATTCATTACTGTTGTATGATCTTTACCTCCAAATTCAGTACCAATTTTTGTATATGATTCATTTAAAAGTGTTTTTATTAAATACATTGCTACATGGCGTGCTATTGTTATCGTTTTAACTCTAGAAGTACTAATCAATAATTTTATTGGAATATTATAATATTCAGATACAATTGTTTTAATTTTTTTAATAGTTAGTTTTTCTTTTAATGAAGTATTTGATGTTTTAAAAGCTTTCATAACGTCTTCAAGCACTATTAAATGATTAGGCTTTATATATAAAATGCTATAAAAAATTAATCTATTTAATGCTCCTTCTAATTTTCTAACATCACTATTAAAATTTAAAGCAATAAAACTTAAAGATTCTTCAGTAAAAATGCTTGGATCATAATTTAAAGACTTAATTTTTTCTTTTAAAATAATTAATGAAGTTTCAAAATCTGGTGAATCAATACCAACACTTAAACCACTTTGAAATCTTGAAACATTTCTTTCTTCAAAACCATATAAATCATCAGGATGTTTATCTGATGTAATAACAATTTGTTTTTGTTTGTTAACAAAACTATTAAATATATGAAAAAATATTTCATTTGTTTTACTACGATTAGCTAAAAATTGAATATCATCAACTAGAAGAACATCGTATTGATTAAATGAATCTTTAAATTTTTCAATATCATTAACATTTTGTTTAATAATTTCTGGTACCATACGACCAAATTCTTCAGAAGATAAGTAAAGTACTTTTTTTTGATTATTATATTTTGTTAGTATTTCATTTTCAATAGCATGAAGTAAATGTGTTTTTCCTAATCCAGAATTACCATAGATAAATAAGGGATTTCAATACCTACCAAGTTCTATGGTAATTGAAAATGCTGCTTGATAAGCATCGTTATTTGATTCACCTTTAACAAAGTTATTAAATTGAAATTGTTTTTTAATTTGTTGCAATTTATTAAATTCAACAAAATCTTTTTCTACATATATTTTTTGTTTCTTTGCTTCATTAAGTTCTAAAAATTCAATTTGAAGATTTTGTTGAATAATTCTTTCCAAAATTTCTTTAACTTTAAATGTTATATTTTTAGTTAAAATTTCTTTTGCAAATAGTGAATCAACAATAATTAAACATTTATTTTCAAAAATATCATAAATATAAGTGTTTTTAATATAGTTATTAAAAACACTTGGATCAATCATTTCATCATATTGAAGAAAATTTCTAACTTTATTTCAAATATTTTGAAAGTTTTCTTGTTTATTATCAGTGTCATTCA